>NZ_JAKEVI010000001.1:0-2154121 GCF_022398495.1 Shewanella sp. Isolate8
GCCGCCATTGTACTGATGCGGCCTGATTTGACTGTAGTATCTAATTATATAGCCAACCATGCTGTGCCAAGCTTCAGTTAAACTACGATAACCACAGCTCGGCACCCATTCTGTTTTCAAGCTTCTAAAGAAGCGCTCCATCGGACTATTATCCCAGCAATTACCTTTTCGAGATAAGCTTTGTTTAATTCGGTATCGCCACAGGGTTTGACGATATTTTCGACTCGTATAATGCGTGCCTTGATCGCTATGGAACATGACTCCTGTAGGCCTTCCTCGTGACTCATAAGCCATCTTTAATGCTTTGCTTGTTAGCTGACTGTCGGGTGAAAAGGATATAGCCCAACCAACAGGTTTTCGTGCAAACAAGTCGAGGACAACCGCTAGATAAGCCCAACGGCTTCCGGCACAGRCATAAGTGACGTCTCCGACCCAAACCTGGTTTGGTGCAGTAACAGCGAACTGCCTCTCCAAATGATTAGGGATCTCTACATGCTCTAGAGGTTGCTTCCTATACTTGTGCTTTGGTAATTGCCGACTTACCAAATCGAGTACCTTCATGATTTTAGTTGCTCGATATCGACTCAGGCTAATGCCAGCATTAGTGACGATACCTGCAATGGTTCGGGCTCCTGCTGAACCATTGCTAGCGTTGTGAGCCTCTTGAACAAGTGCTCTTACTCGAGCTTCAGGCGCAGGAATGGCTTTTGGCCGTGTTTTCCTGTACTTGTAACTGCTGCGATGGACGTCGAATATGCGACATAGTTTTAAAATGCTGTAGCTCTGTTTGAGTCTCTCAATTATCGAGAATTTTTCAATGAGTCTGACATCAACAGAGCTGTAGCCTTTTTTATGATTTCGTTGTGCTCTTCTAGCTCGGCGATCCGTTTTTTAAGCTCTCGGATCTCTATCTGTTCTGGCGTCAATGGCGCGGCTTTTGGGGTGATCCCCAGCCTCTCTTGTATTAGCTGCCTTACCCACTTATCCATAGCAGATTTGCTCACATTCATAGCTTTAGCTGCTTCGACTACTGAGTAACCTTGGTCAACAACCAGCTGAGCTGCTTCAAGCTTGAATTCTGGGCTGAAAGTTCTTCTCGTACGCTTTGTCATAGTTCCACCTGTTGTGTACGAGGTGCATCTTAACACCTCTAATCAGGTGGCCTAATTCACTATGCCACTACANGTTTTAAAATGCTGTAGCTCTGTTTGAGTCTCTCAATTATCGAGAATTTTTCAATGAGTCTGACATCAACAGAGCTGTAGCCTTTTTATGATTTCGTTGTGCTCTTCTAGCTCGGCGATCCGTTTTTTAAGCTCTCGGATCTCTATCTGTTCTGGCGTCAATGGCGCGGCTTTTGGGGTGATCCCCAGCCTCTCTTGTATTAGCTGCCTTACCCACTTATCCATAGCAGATTTGCTCACATTCATAGCTTTAGCTGCTTCGACTACTGAGTAACCTTGGTCAACAACCAGCTGAGCTGCTTCAAGCTTGAATTCTGGGCTGAAAGTTCTTCTCGTACGCTTTGTCATAGTTCCACCTGTTGTGTACGAGGTGCATCTTAACACCTCTAATCAGGTGGCCTAATTCACTATGCCACTACAAAACAACAAAGCCTCGACCGAAGTCAAGGCTTTGTCATATGAGATATGGTGCCCGAGGACGGACTTGAACCGTCACTCCCGAAGGAAACGGATTTTGAATTCACTGCTAACACTTTGAAGTGGCTAGCTGTGTTTGGATTTTTTTAGATTTATTTATCACTCTCCGAGGAAGGCTTAGGATCTAGTTTGCAGGTGTTAAACACATTTTTAACCAATGATACTTGATATGCCTTCACAGAGATTCAAAGCAAATTGATTCAACCCACCTTCTTTAGATATACAACGCACCTCAACTTGAACACCAATAACTTCAATATCATCGATGTTTATTCTCTCAAAAACAGTACAACGCCCTGTTATTATTTGATCTTCACATGGAGCAGCTGGATAAATCAACACCACCTTGCCACATTTAGAAGCACGAGAAAAAGCCAAAGCCTCATAGATATCACTTTCATCAATTCGAAGTCGTCTCTTCTCAATATGACCTTTATACTTAGCATCCACTATAACTCTAGGGCGCTTCCCATTAGATTCAATTATGCAGTCAGGGTAAACAGATATTTTAGTTTTCGAGTAACTATCCAGTCTTTCCCTTCTTCCTAATAAGAATTGCTTCTGAGATGAAACAAAATGAGCACCAAAACCCAGTCTAACAGCAATAGTTACTAAATCTTCCCAAACTCTCCAAGTAGATATTACGTAACCTGGAGCGCTAGCTAATCCTTGATTATAATGCAAGCCAAGTCCATTAAGGATATCGACCGAAAGAGCGTGAATAGAGTTCCAAGAACGATGCCTCGGTGGTACTTTTTTCCTACTAACATGACTGAAGTTTCTTTGTGGAGATAAATCACTTCTTAAACGCAACAACCTCCCCATAACACCGGGGTCTTGCACTTGAGGGAGCAAAATGTTAGTAGCAGCTAATATATTCGAATTCCATTCATTAACTCGATCAAACCTAATAACTTCTTGCTTGAAACCCTCAGAGGATGGAAATATTAAATCAATGGGTTCAGGCTCTCCATCCAGAAAAAAATCTTCCGAATAAACTTTGCGATAAGTTCTTAGAGGCCTGCGTTTCACCTCGTCATACATACATACCAAAGCATGAGCTACGAGAGTTGGCAGCCCCCTCGAAACCCCACCAGAAGACGACAGCTTTTCAAAAGCTAACAATTGACCATGTGAAGAGAGAAAAGATAGATAAAAAAAGTCTTCTCTCCAGGTCGAATCCGTTTCATCAAGACCAAGAAACTTTGGAGCAACTTCAAGCTCCAAAGAAGGGGATAACCTAACTAACCCGGCAAATTTAATTGCTCTATAACCATTTTCCCCATTTATTATTGGATTTTCGGATAGGTTTAAAAGTGAGGCAATTCTCTTTCCCGCATTATTTAATAGCAAGTCTACGTTTGATTTATCGACTCCCAGTTTCTTCGATATCTCTTTGGTAAGATTTTTTGAAGACCCATACTCTACTAAAGATATTCTTTCGCGAAAGTTACCCATTTACTCATCTCTAGAGAAAGCTCGCAGCGCATCGTAAATCATACTAGCGTCAAATCTACTAGGCCCTTCAAGCTTAAACCTAATCTCACTCGCAAAAGTGGTTTCTACTAATTCAAAAGGGTTATACTCGGGACCATCGATTGCATTAAGAGTTGAAGCTAACCCTCTTATATCTCCGAAAAAAACCTCTTCAACATGTGCAAATATCTTTGTCCAACCAACACATATAAATTCCAACGCTTCAAAGACGTCCAAGTCTTCGGGAAGTTCGTGAGTCATCAATATACCGTGACCGATTCTAAATTCAGAACCACGCCCAAGAGAAACCTGTTCATTAATAGATATCCAAGCAAGAACCGAAGCTTCAAAGACATCAGATATTGAGCTAGGCTCCGCCGGTAATGCATATGAATCATCGCGTTTTATGTTATAAAAATCCCTTAAAGCTCTTTCATTAGGCTCTAATTTAAGAGGTTCCCAACGTCTTAAGAAAGCAACATCTAGAGGTTCTACTGAGGCATCAGCTTGGTTCATTGCAGCCAATATATACAGGTCACTCGGTAAAGCATACTCAATAAACTCACCTGAAAGTGGATCGAGTAACTCAAAATACTGAGTTCCGACTAATTTACTTCCATCAGGGGCTAAACGTTTATCTGACTCAATCGCAACCAAAGAGCCACCAAAAACCTGAACTGCTGGTCCACGATTAATTTCATCAATAATAAGAAGTGAAGCGCTATTAGAGGAGTTTGCGTGCTCACTTGCTCTGTATAATACCCCTTTAACAATGTAGAAACCTGAACCCGATTCGACATTGTTAACACAAGGTAAAACACCAGAAACAAAATCACGATACTTGGAGTTTTGGTGAAACACCGTTCGAAAAACCATACGGTTTGTTTTATATGGAGCGGGAACCCCCTCCATCACTTTACCTGGAGAAGGAGGAATTGGAATTGGATTGGAGCGTTCTAACGCTGGGGTACCGTGAGAAGAAGATACGCCAAGCCCAGTTTCAAAGGCCAATGCTACTTCGGCAAGCAGGCGAGATTTTCCTGTTCCAGGAGCACCAGACACTAGCACGTTTTTCGAACGTGCTAGTAGTTTAAGGGTTTCTAAACATTCGTCAGAGAAATCACTTACCATTACAGTAGCAATCTCCTGTAATGAAATCCTTAAAGCCAATTGCTGCATGACCTACTGGACGCTGAGCATCTAGACAAGCTAACAATACATCTGCGACTAAAGGATCCCAGTAACCAGCAGCACGAAGAGTTCTTTCTTCGGCGTAATAAGGCCAAACTGAATTATCATTTAACTGAATAAGTAGTAAAAGTACCCGGTTTCCAACACCACCATGAGGCATAAGACTAGTATCAAAACATCCATACTCATGAACCCTAACGATACGTCCCTCAGAAGGACGTGCATCGGTCGGTGGTTCGAAAAAGGACTCTTTAGTCTGAACATTGCCGTGAGAATCATTCCAGCAAAAATGTCCTTTGAATACGTCAATAACTTCTCTACGACCACCGCGTCTCCGTTCTTCTTGTACAAGGAATGGAAACATTTTGGCTATGGCAGGTTGAAGACGTGAAAAAGCTCCGAAACGAAAATCTCGAGCACCTCCTCCTGAAGGAGTATCATTCGACTGTGCATGAATTTTTCGTAAATCACCAGGAACAATCTCTTTAAACAGAATGCGCGCAACTTGGTTGTTAGATGAAGTAGTCACAGCTTTTCAATCCTCATTACAAAACAAAAGCATTACTAGCAGTCAACCGCTAGACTACATAGGAACAACTTTCTATCGATCTAAGCCAAATAGCTAAAGTCGCAATGCAGAGTCATTAAAAAGCGCTCAGTTTTTTTGACAAGCTCATCATTTCTGTTGCAATACGACCCCATATTGTGTCAACTGCTCGAAACTATAGACCAAAGAAAGATTCTCTCCAAATAATCCTGTCATATCATGAACATAAAGTCCACAAATACAAAAGTCATTTTCTCTCATTTGAGCCCACAAAGATTCAGGGAGAATAGCACCATTAGACAGATTGACCTCTAACTGAAGCTTGTGAAGGTATAAAAGGAATCGCACCTCTAGCTAGCGCATTTTCTAATCGAGATTTATACTTGTTCCGAACATCTTCAGACAAACCATATGTTTCACACAGCCGAAACAGAATGAAGTCCCTGGTCACCGTGGAACGAGTTTCGTCTTTCAAGCAAGGTTGACTGCGATCTAACAGTGGAAAATCGTGAAAGATAAGCTCTACGTCATCGAAGGATAATTGATAGGCAGAAAAACATAACAACTCTATAGAAGTTCGGATTTCAGCCATTTTCATAGCATTATCATACCCAGCACCATTGTGATCTAAGTCAATTAATTTCCTGACTGAATTAATAATTTTCTGGCCCACTTCACTGCTAACTTCAATTGGGGCGAGAGGAATACTGCGTAAAAGAAAGTAGTTGACCGTGGTTGTCAAGACACGCCTCAATAACCAATCGAAAGCAAAGCTGTTAACAATTCCCAACCACAACAGAGTTTTTTCGTTAGCATCATCCCCAAAGAAGCTAACTGTAGGCACTTTATTCCCACATACAACACCAGAAGGAATCAGAGTTGCCATCATCGCTCGTTCATTAGTTTGACCAGCAATATCACAAAAACCAGCTCGAGCAACTCTCACTCTTTCTTCTAACTTACTCGGTAACTCATCTGGAAGAATACGAAACTGCGGTTGAATTGAAGACTCTCCGATTTGAATCGTTTCCCAGACTGCCTTTCGACCTGTTCCAGACCTATAAGCTTTAGCTCCAAGCCTAAATTGATGCACCATTCTCCCCTCAACTAGAGGTATTCCGCTTTTATCAAAACGTTTAAACACCCCTTTATCTCGGGTCATATCAACTTCTCGATAGAACTTTGCATTCCACTTACCCTGCCATTCTTCACCATTTTCATACATCTTTTTGAATACATTGTATTCTTCTTGATTTCTAAGCTCAGGTAACGACAAGTCCGGACGATATTGTTTTAAAACCTCATAGTCAAATATTACACCAAGATCTGTAAATACCCTTCCATCTAAAGACTTGGCATGTTTTAGAACAATTTCGTCTGTTTTATTTTCCGCCCCCCCCTGAAAAACCATGTTTACAAATTTCACACGACTATCTATTGCAAAGTATTTAGCCTTATTATCGAAAACAGTAAAACTGATAAAGCCTGAAGATTCTAAAATTTTACGTCGTAATTTTAATGTTCCTTCCGATCTAATAACCCCACCAGGAATAAGAATGGAAGCAGTTCCATTAGAACCGAACAACCTAAGTATTAATGCCGTAAAAGCCATATATAAATCCATTTCACCACTATCAGCTTCAGGATATAAAATCGCTAGTTTTTCAGCATAGCTTTTAGTTTTTAATCTCATGTTTTGATAACTTTCGTCATCTATATTTGAGATTTCTCTCCCATAATGACCAAGATTACCAATACTATTTAAGTACTCATGCTTTATAGTTTTTACTTTTTCCCATGGAGGGTTAGCAATCACCAACCCAAACCCATCAGTAGCAATTTCATTCCATTCATCATAGAACAATGAATCACCACAGACCCAATTTTGCCTCATTGCAAACAAGGCATTTAAATCATCGGTTAACGAAGCCAATGACAGCATCGCTCCCCTCAAAGCATTAAGAGACATATCAGCAGCAACTATATAGTTCTCCATAAATTCTGCTGACTTATTTTTATCATCTCCACAGTTAATGTATGTTATCGCCGCCAACAATATTCCAGTACCACATGCAGGATCGATTATCGGTCTTAACTTATCCCAACGTTTATTTCCCTCTTCTGCAATGTGGAGAGCTAATCGATGATCTGTATAGTAAGCACCAGATGACTTCCTTTCGTGTGCTTGTAAAGGCTGCGTTGCCAAAGAAGACAATACTAGCGCTGTAGGTACCGGTATGTTTTTTATTAGCTTTACAAGCTCACAAGCGCCATCAAGAAGAGTCTCATAACTTAAAATACTATCTATTTCAAATATATTATGGAATTTTTTAACATCATAACCACCCACTATAGATGAAACGCACTCCAAATAAAGCAACCTAGCTTCAAACCTATAATCTTCCGTTATACTAGAAATCAGGCCATCCAGGTGATTGTTAATACTTTTATAAAGCTTATCTTCTAAAGTTATATATTTAGACATACTTACAAACCAGAAACGCCACTATATTCCACCAAATATTCGGTAACTGTATCACCATTGGAACTTGCTACTTTATTAGGGCGGTACCTTCCAATTGATGCAAGAGGGATCAATTTAACACTTCCGGTTAACTCCAACTCAGTAACTAATTCATTTAAGTCAACATGGCCTTCACAACTATAAGATAATATGACTTTTTTACTTTTCAACTTTGTTATCAATTCAACCAAAGATCTTAAGGCTTTTCGTTTATAACAGAACACAGACGCTTTATGTTTCCATGGCCGCAGGCCACTAACACCCTCAACTGTGGGATTATCATTAATTGTTATAGTCTCAAGTATGTGATAATAAGATGCATATTGTCTTTTTGTGTACGGAGGATCTAAATACACAACGTCATTTTCTGTGACGTTTAATTCAAATGCATCTAGATTTGTTGTTTCAACAATATTATCAGAATCATTCAAGTCTCGCTCTTTCAATTTTAATTCTGACAATGCTTGTTTCTGCCACTTAGATAAGAAACAACCATATGTTCCAGCAATATTTGCTACTCTATTAACTGCACTAATAAGGTCAGCTATTAAAACTTCTGATTCTAGGCCATCAATTTTTCCTGATGAATACCATTCAGAGATAACCTTTCTTATTCCATCTATTTTCTGTGCATTATGCTCAGTAAAGTATTTCCTCTCAATTCCACACAATTTAAGAGATACAGGACTATATTCTCTCCAAATTACACCATTAATTCCTGGAACATTATTTAACGTCTCTATTGCTGAAGAGTACCCACCGACATTCAGAAATTTAGCGTGATTAAAGCTCATCATACGAGCAGAAGCCATTGTAACTGCGGAGATCAAGTGATCGTTGATCCAAACATTCCACCCAAGCTTATGTGCTTCTGCTGCAACAGCCCCAGTACCACAAAACACGTCTACAAACCGACCACTATCGCTTGTCGGTTTTCCAACATACTTCACAATTTCTTCTGTAAAACGAGCTTTAGAGCCAATATATCTAAATGTCATCTATAACCTACTGATTTACAAATACTTTTCAAAAAATAATCTTAAGCTTTTTAGCTCTAAAAAGCACAATATCTTACATCTTTCCATTTTGAATAGCGAATCAATAATTGAAAGTCTACCCTCTCAACTGTCAGTAATCCGCCCCAATGAATATGAATGTAAACCCCGTGAATTAACCGCCGCCACAAAACCTTAGACAAGAAAAAAAGGAGCAGCCACATAACGCAACTGCTCCCTTCCGGTTCAAAGACATCAATTATCGAAGATCATAAAAAAGCTCAGGCAGAGCATCTTCACCAATCTTCTCCGTCAACTGCACAACCAAGCGATCTGTAGTGGCATAGTGAATTAGGCCACCTGATTAGAGGTGTTAAGATGCACCTCGTACACAACAGGTGGAACTATGACAAAGCGTACGAGAAGAACTTTCAGCCCAGAATTCAAGCTTGAAGCAGCTCAGCTGGTTGTTGACCAAGGTTACTCAGTAGTCGAAGCAGCTAAAGCTATGAATGTGAGCAAATCTGCTATGGATAAGTGGGTAAGGCAGCTAATACAAGAGAGGCTGGGGATCACCCCAAAAGTAGCAATGGTTCAGCAGGAGCCCGAACCATTGCAGGTATCGTCACTAATGCTGGCATTAGCCTGAGTCGATATCGAGCAACTAAAATCATGAAGGTACTCGATTTGGTAAGTCGGCAATTACCAAAGCACAAGTATAGGAAGCAACCTCTAGAGCATGTAGAGATCCCTAATCATTTGGAGAGGCAGTTCGCTGTTACTGCACCAAACCAGGTTTGGGTCGGAGACGTCACTTATGYCTGTGCCGGAAGCCGTTGGGCTTATCTAGCGGTTGTCCTCGACTTGTTTGCACGAAAACCTGTTGGTTGGGCTATATCCTTTTCACCCGACAGTCAGCTAACAAGCAAAGCATTAAAGATGGCTTATGAGTCACGAGGAAGGCCTACAGGAGTCATGTTCCATAGCGATCAAGGCACGCATTATACGAGTCGAAAATATCGTCAAACCCTGTGGCGATACCGAATTAAACAAAGCTTATCTCGAAAAGGTAATTGCTGGGATAATAGTCCGATGGAGCGCTTCTTTAGAAGCTTGAAAACAGAATGGGTGCCGAGCTGTGGTTATCGTAGTTTAACTGAAGCTTGGCACAGCATGGTTGGCTATATAATTAGATACTACAGTCAAATCAGGCCGCATCAGTACAATGGCGGCCTCACTCCGAATGAGTCGGAAAGGCTTTACTGGAAAACTTATAAAACCGTGGCCAATTTTAGTTGACCACTACAGCGTGCCTCGGCAGTACCTACACATAAACTTGCCACAGGCAATTGATACACCATGAAGTTATGGTTTAAAGCTCTCCTTTAAACATCAAGCTAGTTTGAGGTTAAAAGTAAATTACACCTAACTTATCTGGCCTAAACAGCCTAGCCACAATCTTCATGCCATTTCGGGCATCAGCTTAATCGATATCTAGAGGCTCGGGTGACAGTGCAATACCTAAGTAATTGTCATTAGGGTAAATATCGGTAGACTATGCGCACTATCACTCGAAGCTAATTTAGATAACTCACTTCGGGTGTCATACCCTGCACCTTATACTTTTGCTACTTATCAAGCGCTATAAAGGGTGTTTTATCTCAACGATTACAATTAAGGAAATCCTGTTCTGATGTTTAGGAAAAACATTCGCCTACGTTTACATGTTGTCTCATTAAGCACACTATTACTGATCGGTGGACTCTCACAGGTAAAAGCCGATGAAATAGACGATTTTCTGCTGGAGAAAATGCGCACAGCCAATATTCCCGGATTACAGCTGGCAGTCGTCAAAGACAATAAGCTGATAAAAAAAGCCAGCTATGGTCTGTCAAACTTGCAAGATCAAGTCACGGTAAAAAACCATACCCCTTTTCCCATTTATTCGATGACGAAAGCCTTTACCGGCGTTGCTATTATGCAACTTGCCGCAGAGAACAAGTTATCGGTCAACGATCCGCTTTCAAAGCATTTAGATGACTTGCCTAAAGCGTGGCAACCACTAACTATCCGCCAGGTGCTAAGCCATACCTCTGGTCTACCCAAAATATTAAATGGTCATTGGGTTGATTTAATTGCCAATGGTCAACCCGAACCTGCGTGGCAGGAAGTACTTACCTTACCCATGCGTTCTGAAACCAATACCCGTTTCGAATACAACCAAACAGGTTACATCTTGCTCGGTAAAATTATTGATAAGTTATCGGGCCAGCCGTTTGCCAACTATATTCAGCAAAATCAGCTGGCTAAACTAGATATGCCTATCACCTTGGCGGCAGGTTTTGCCCATACTGAATCCATAGTTCCCAATCAGGCTCGTCCCTATTTTGCCGGCAATCAGGGAAAGTTTCAGACGGTACAAATTACTTATGATCCCTTCTTTAGAACCGCGGCGGGTATGAGCGCAACTGCGACCGAGCTTGCTAATTACGCGATAGCGCTGCAACAGCAAAAACTGCTCGATAAGGAACACCTTAAAGAGCTGTGGACACCTACTCGTTTAAATAATGGTAAGACCGCAGGCTTTAGTAATTTAGAAAATGGCTATGCCCTTGGCTGGCAAACGATTGGGCGAGAACAGCATCCGGCAGTGAGTGCCAGTGGTGGCGATGCCACTTCAATGGTGATTTATCCAGAAGATAACTTAACCATCATTGTATTAACCAATAAGTTAGGTAGCTTACCGATATTCTTCATCGATGAAATTGCTGGTTTTTATTACCCTGAGATGAAAGCTGAAAATGGTTGGGGATTGTCAAAAGACTTATTCACACTTTTCCAAGGAATGAAAACACAGGGCTTTAACCAAGCCATTGCTTTAGCGGATAAAATGAAAGCAAGTGCACAGTTTGATGTGCAAGAAGTTAACCTTTTGGGCTATCGCTATGTGGCTAAAAATGAACTAGCAAAGGCATTAGAGATATTTAAGCTCAATGTTCATCTGTTTCCCGACAATGCCAATGCCTATGATAGCCTAGCTGAAACCTATGCAGCGCTTGGCAATAAACCTGAAGCGATAGCTCATTACGAAAAAGTACTCGAGTTTTTGCCGAACAATCAACATGCCCTTAAGCAGCTAGCCCGGTTGAAACAATAACTAGCAAAAGTGATTGCAGAGGCAAGGGGGGCTATCGATAGGCCACAAAAAAGGACGACTCTCGGTCGTCCTTTTACGATTAGATGGCTAAGCCAAAATTATCATGCCATTTCGGGCATCAGCTTAATCGATATCTAGAGGCTCGGGTGACAGGATGATCCCTGTGTTGTCGGCGTAGATATGGTCGGCTGGTAGGAAGGTGACGCCGCCGAAGTTAACCGGGATCTCCAGTTCGCCCACGCCGTGTCCGTCTGCACCGACGGGAATGGAGGCCAGCGCCTGAATACCTATGTCCAGATCTTCCAGTGCGTCGACGTCGCGTACCGAACCATAAACGATAATGCCTTCCCAGTTATTTGCCACGGCTATCTCGGCGATGTTGGCATCGACCAATGCACGACGCAGGGATCCGCCGCCGTCGACCAGCAATACCTTGCCTTCGCCATCTTGTTGCAGTACTTCAGCGATTAATCCATTGTCTTCGAAGCATTTAATGGTGCTAATTGAACCGCCGAAAGAGCTACAACCACCGTAATTACTGAACATGGGCTCAACAACATCGACCACATCAATGTAAGTGTCACAAAGTTCTGAGGTGTTGTATTCCATAAGTCATACTCCTGTAGAGAGGCATTTTACTGGGATAAATCAGCAATATATTGTTACCAGCCAGTATATAAGGGATTCTTAAAAAGAAAAGCGTTATAACTCACGCTATTGGTGATAATAGCGCCGTTTGGCTAAGTTGTTGTAATCTTTCTTTCATTGCTTTCTTATTGTGCAAAAAACATGACCAAGGTCATTAAATAACGTATTTTAATTACAAGCTGGGGCTAAATTTGTTAGTATGTAGGTAGTCAACGATTAACTTAACTTTAACTTGCTTTAGGGGCACGGATCCCCCAGTTAGCTTATGGACGGCAGAGGGCCTTAAGAAGGTGCCTTATGGAAGCTTCAAACACAATTGAACTAATCGGCTATTCCGCCTCGGTGATGGTGGCTATCTCTTTGATGATGAAAGATATAGTTTGGCTAAGATGTCTTAACTTTACCGGCTGTACACTGTTTGTGATCTACGGGATCTATATCTCGGCCTGGCCTGTGGCCGGCATGAACGCCTTTGTCGCCTGTATCAATATCTATCACTTAGTGAAGTTATTCCGCGCTAAGTCTCAGGTGGGCAATACCGCCGAGGCATAAGGCTTATCCCTGTCATAAATATTTAGGCTAGATGTCACCTAGGCGTCATAGCGAGTTTTTAGGCTCCTGATCATACCTTAATGATCCGGAGCCTTTTATGTTTCAGACCTTAGCTAAGCTAGATCGCCAGGTCTTTGCCGCGATCAACGCCTGTGGCGTGGCTTACCGTCTAAACCCTAAGGCCAGGCTTATCTCGGCCACGGGCGACGGGCCTTATTATCTCTATCTGTGTGTGCTCTTGCTGCTGCTCGATGAGCGGGGAGAGACACTGTTCAACCTGGCGCTCGCCGCCTTCATCATAGAGCTGCCCCTCTATCTGGCGCTCAAGAACAGTATTCGGCGTACGCGTCCCTGTCATCAGCCTCTGCCCGGCGGCGATAGCCTGATGCTCACCTTCGAGCCATCGGATAAATTCAGCCTGCCTTCGGGCCACACGGCGGCAGCCTTTGTGATGGCCAGTGCCATCGCTTGGTGTTATCCGGCTTTTGCCTGGCTGGTCTTCGGCTGGGCGACGATCATAGGTGTTTCGCGTATCATCTTGGGCGTGCATTACCCGCTGGACATTCTGGCGGGGGCCCTTCTGGGCGTGGCGAGTTGCTACCTGGCTTTACCACTCGTCGGGCAATAAATCACTAGCAGGAGTCAGCACAAACATGCGTATTCTTTACGGCGTGCAAGGCACAGGGAATGGCCATCTCAGTCGTGCCAGAGTCATGGCGACGGCCCTTAAAAATCAGCGGGTCGATGTCGATTTCTTCTTCTCCGGTCGTGACAGTCAACGCTATTTCGACATGCAGTGTTTCGGCGAGTATCGCACCCAGGCCGGGTTAACCTTTGCGACTCAGAATGGCTGTGTCAGCATCGCCAAGACGGCTCTGCAGAACTCCCTGAGCGCCCTGGTCAAAGATGTGCGCGGCCTAGATCTCAGCGGCTATGACCTAGTGCTTAACGACTTCGAACCTGTCTCTGCCTGGGCGGCACGGCTTCAGGGGGTGCCCTCTATCGGGGTGAGCCATCAGGCGGCACTGCAATACGATGTGCCTAAGGTGGGCAACGGTTGGTTTAACCAGATGTTGCTCAACTACTTTGCGCCGGTCGATCGGGCGCTGGGCTGCCACTGGCACCATTTTGGCTTCCCGCTGCTGCCGCCTTTCGTGGAGGTGAGCGAGCTGGTGAGCTATAACTCCCACGACATTTTGGTCTATCTGCCGTTCGAGTCGCCCGAGGATATCAACGCATTGCTCAGGGACTTTGACGAGTATCGCTTCCATGTGTTTCATGGCTCGGCAGCGCCCCAGAGCTGCGCCGAGCATGTTATCTGGTCTGGCTTTAATCGTGACGGCTTCAAGGCCAAGCTGGCCCAGTGCGGTGGGGTGATCGCCAGCGCCGGCTTCGAGCTGGCCAGTGAGGCGTTGACCCTGGGTAAGAAGCTGCTGGTGAAGCCGCTTCATGGCCAGTTCGAACAGCTCTCCAACGTGGCGGCGCTTGAGCTGCTCGGCGCCGCCGAGAGCATGAAGTGGCTCGACCCCGCCGCGGTTAAGCGCTGGTTGCGGGCGCCTAAGCCCGAACCTATCGCCTATCCTCAGGTGGGGGATGCCCTGGTCACCTGGCTAAAGCAGGGTAACTGGCATGAGGGAGAACGCCTGTGTCAGGAGCTGTGGCAGCAGGTGGAGTTACCCGAGTCCTGGCGCAATAAAAGTCCTTAATGTCTGCATTTTTAGGATGTTAACCCAACAATAAGGTGGAGCATACGGATCTCTTACTATACTCTGTGAGTAGGACATTCATGGGATAAGGATACCGCATGCTGGGCCTCCACTTGGCGAAACCCAAACGCCTCACCATACGTTTTACCGTGGTGGGCATCTTCATTATTGCGACTCTGTTTACGGCCTCGGTGGCGATCGGCCTGCAATACTATTTTGGTCAGCGCTTGGCCACGGAGGCCAGTCTCCAGCTCTACAATCAGAGCGCCGACAGCACGGGCAGCTACCTGAACCAACTCGATAATCAGGCGATTAACACCACTAAGTTGGTGGCTAACTTCGAGGGGCTCTATACCCCCATGGGACTGAGCGAAGAGGCCAAGCAGGTGTTCAGCCAGGCGATGCGCTCAGCCAGGTTTATCTACGCCATCTATCTCGGCAGTCCAGACGGGGACCTGTTCGAGTTGGTAAACCTCGATGCCCACCCCATAGTGAGACGCCAGCTCAAGGCCTCACTGGAAGATCGCTGGGTGATCATCAGTATTCAGGGTAAGGGCGAGGGGCGTATTCGCGCCTTTCATTACTTAGATGCCGACTTCAATCAGCGCGCGAGCCGGATGGAGCCGACAGATTACGACGCCAGCATCCGCCCCTGGTTTATCGACGCCCGCCCGGACAGGGTGTTTAAGACAGAGCCCTATCTGTTTCAGAACCTACAGGCCCCTGGCATCACCTATTCGATCCGTTTGCCAGGCAGCGAGGCCGTGCTGGCGGTAGATGTTGCCCTGTCGAGCCTGGATGACTATCTGGCACAATTGGGTAGGGGGGATGCCAAAGCGGGGCGTGAGGTCTATGTCTATCGAGAGAGTGGCGCCCTGGTGGCCTCTAATCACCAGCAGGTCAATCAGGCGGAGCTTCCCGCGCCTGTGCCGCTAGCCCTGACCCCTGAGGAGCAGGCCTTGGTCGCCAATACGCCACCGCTCATCGCCTCCAACGAGACAGACTGGCCGCCGATCGATTTTGCCGTCGCCGGGCGCCCCATGGGCTACAGCATAGACGTGCTTAATCTGGTGGCCGAGATGACGGGGCTAACCATCAACTACAACAATGGCTTCACCTGGCCCGAATTTGTCGACAAGTTCAAGGCGCGGGAGATCAACCTGCTGCACTCTGTGCTGAGCAGCGAGGCCAATCAATCGCTTGGGGTCTTTAGTCAGCCGTTTCTGAGCATGCCCTTCGCCGCCGTGACAGGGCCGGGCCAGGCGCCGATTAAGCATGTGGCTGAGCTGGCGGGCAGGCGGGTGGCCATTCCCAAGGGCTGGTCGATCATCCCTATCATACGCCAGTATTTTCCCGAGATAGAGGTGGTCGAGGTGTCGTCGACCCGAGGAATACTGCAGGCGGTGAAAGAGGGGCGGGTGTTTGCGGCCATCGATAACAGCATAGTGCTGCACTATACGGCGCGGCAATATTTTATCAATGACCTACAGTTTCACGAGGATCTGGATTACGCCCCCATCGACATTCGGGCGGGGTTGAGCATAGTGATGCATCCGGAAAACGCCGACCTTGTCGCGCTGATCGACAAGGCCATTGCCCATATCAGCCCAGCACAGGTGCAGGCGCTACGCAACAAGTGGTTTGCCGAGGGCCAGCAGGTGGCCCCTGCGAACGTGCAGGGTACAGTGCCCTACAAGGCGTTGATCGATATCGCCGCCGATCCCGGTCGGCAGAAACAGCTAGTCGCCATCTCGCTCAACGGCGAGCCCTGCTTTGTCTATGTCTCTCCCCTTGGTAGTAGCGCCGCCGAACAGGAGTTTTTTGCCATCTTGGTGCCCCAAGAGATGTTGCTGGCTTCTAGCCTGGATAAGGTGAAGCAGTCGATAGCCATCACTGGGCTCTGCCTGCTGCTGGCGCTGCCGTTTTCCTGGGTGTTTGCCTCGCCCATCATCTCGCCGATCAAGCAGCTGGCGCTGGAGAACCTCAAGGTGAAGTTTCGCCGTTATGACGAGGTGACTAAGGTAGACTCCTATATCAAGGAGATCGACGAGCTGGCGGTTTCCCTGGTGGATATGGCCGAGTCGATTCGCCAGCACGAGCAAGACCACAAGGCGCTGATGGACGCCTTCATCAAGCTGATCGCCCAGGCGATCGATGACAAGTCCCCCTATACCGCAGGGCACTGTAACCGGGTGCCCGAGTTGGGGCTCATGCTGGCCGAGTACGCAGCCAAATCGGATCTGCCTGCCTTCGAGGCGTTTCGCTTCCATAACGCCGACGAACACAGGGAGTTTCGTATCGCGGCCTGGCTCCATGACTGCGGCAAGATCACCACGCCAGAGCATATCGTGGACAAAGGCAGCAAGCTGGAGCTGATCTATAACCGCATTCACGAGGTGCGCATGCGCTTCGAGGTGTTGTGGCGCGACGCCGAGATTAACTACCTCAAGCAGTGCTTGGAGCGCCCCGAGTTAGCTGCCGTGCATAAAGAGGAGCTGAACCAACGCCGCGAGCAACTGAGGGAAGACTTTGCCTTCATCGCTGGGGCCAACGTGGGCGGCGAGTTCATGGATCAAGCCGATATCGATAGGCTAAAGGCGCTGTCGCAAATCACCTGGCAGCGTCACTTCGACGATCGTCTCGGCCTCTCGCCGGTGGAGGAGCTCAACTATCCCGAGTCTACCAAGGAGATCAGCCTGCCGGTGACAGAGCAGCTGCTGGCCGACAAGCCAGAGCATGTGGTTCCTCGCCATCGCCCCGAGCTGTTCGATCCTAAGTTTGGCATCAAGATGACTGTGCCCGAGGCGCTCTATAATCAGGGGGAGATCTATAACCTGAGTATCTCCCGCGGTACCCTGACCGACGAGGACAGATTCAAGATCAATCAGCATATTACCAGCACCATCAAGATGCTGGAGAACCTGCCATTCCCGCCGGAGCTAGCCCGTGTGCCTCGCTATGCCTCGACCCATCACGAGACGCTGATCGGCACTGGCTACCCCAGAAAGCTCAGTGGTGACGACCTGTCGATCCCCGAGCGCATACTCGTGCTGGCGGATATCTTCGAGGCGCTCACCGCCGCCGACAGGCCCTACAAGAAGGCCAAGCCGTTGAGCGTCGCCATCGATATTCTGCATAAGATGGTGCTGGACAGCCACGTGGACGGCGAGGTGTTTAAGCTGTTCCTCTCAAGCGGCATCTATCTCGAGTACGCTAATCGTTATCTGGCGGCGGAGCAGATCGACGAGGTGGATATCGACAAGTACCTGGCGGCCTAGTCGAGACTGGAATGGGTTTTGCAGTCTTGCAGGCACTTATTTTCCAGGCAAGAAGGTATCTTCCAGGTAGTGAATCGAGGTCTCGCCTCGCTGCACTTGCGGGTCGGCGAGCAACGCCTTGAGTAGCGGCACATTGGTCTTAATGCCTGTGATAGTCAGTTCATCCAGGGCGGTTCGCATGCGGGCGATCGCCTCTGGCCTGTCATCCCCCCAAGCGATCAGCTTGGCGATCATGGCGTCATATTGGGGCGGCACACTGGCGCCGGGGGACAGGTGGGACTCCCAGCGCACCCCCAGGCCGCCGGGCACCACCAGCCTGTCTATTCGCCCGGGCGAGGGGGCGAAGCTGGTGGGGTCTTCGGCATTGATGCGGCACTCAATGGCGTGGCCCTTGGGCTGGATTAACGACTCTCGTAAGGCGAGGGGCTCGCCCTGGGCAATAAGCAGCTGCTGCACTAACAGGTCGACTCCGGTGACCATCTCTGTGATGGTGTGCTCCACCTGAATGCGGGTATTCATCTCCATGAAGTAGAACTCGCCATCCTGATAGAGAAACTCCAGGGTCCCGACGCCGCGATAGCCTATGGCCTGACAGGCCTTGATGCAGCTCTGACTTATCTGCAGGCGCTGCTCGGGCGTTAACCCAGGCGCCGGAGCGGATTCGATCACCTTCTGCTGGGCTCTTTGCAGCGAGCAGTCACGCTCGCCCAGTGAGATGCAATGACCCTGATGGTCGCAGAGCACCTGCACCTCGATATGACGTGGCCGGGTGAGGTATTTCTCCAGATAGACGCCGCCGTTGCCGAAGGCGGCCTCGGCCTCCTGGCGGGTGAGTGCGATGGCCCCAAGCAGCTGGGCCTGATCCTCGACGACCCGCATCCCCTTGCCGCCGCCCCCAGCGGTGGCCTTGATGATCAGCGGGTAACCTATCCGGGCCGCGATCTCTAGGCTCTGGGCCTCATCATCACCTAACAGACCGTCTGAGCCAGGCACGGTCGGCACGCCTGCGGCCTTCATGGCGGCGATGGCGCTGACCTTGTCGCCCATCAGGCGTATGGTGTCGGCCTTGGGGCCGATGAAGTGAAAGCCGCTGTCGGTGACTTGCTGGGCGAAGTCGGCATTTTCCGCCAGAAAACCATAACCCGGATGGATAGCATCGACCCTGGCGAGATCGGCGGCGCCTAGGATGGCGGCGATCTTGAGGTAACTCTCTTTGGCGGGGGCGGGGCCGATGCAGATCTGCTGATCGGCGAGCCTGAGGTGATCACTGTCCTTGTCGGCGCTGGAGTAGACGGCGACCGTCTTGATGCCCAGCTGGCGACAGGCGCGTATGATGCGCAGGGCAATTTCGCCGCGATTGGCGACCAGGACCTTGTCGAATCGACGCATCAAAGCTGTCACCTTAGCCTCCTGGAATCTGCCTCTATTCAATCACCATTAGAGGCTGATCGAACTGGACGCCATCGCCGCTCTGGCAGAGGATCGCCTTCACTACGCCTGCGTGTGGCGCCTGAATTTGGTTCATCATCTTCATCGCCTCTATGATGCAGACGGGTTCGCCCTGTTCGACCCGCTGACCCAACTTGACCAGCGGCGCGGCATCGACTGCGGGGGCGAGATAGAAGGTGCCCACCATGGGGGAGCGCAGCAGGGTTTCCTCCTCAAATTCGGTTTGACTGGCTTGCGTCTCAGTCTCAGTCTCAGTCTCTGTCTCGCTCGCGAGGGTGACGCCTGGGGTTTGAGTTTTCGGCGAGCAGGACACCTGGCGGCAGAGGCGAATCGACTCCTCGCCTTCTTTGATCTCCAGCTCTGTGATATCCGATGCCTGCACCAGCTCGATCAGTTTTTTTATCTTGCGAATATCCATGGCAGGCTACTTCTCCTGAGCGGCTCTGACGCGGGCGATGGCCGAGTCCAGGGCATAGCGATAGCCTTGTTCTCCCAGGCCGCAGATGACGCCGACCGCCTTGTCGGAGAAGTAGGAGTGATGCCTGAAGGCCTCTCTGGCGTGCACGTTAGAGAGGTGCACCTCGATGAAGGGGATGGCGACGCCGAGCAGGGCGTCTCTTAGGGCCACGCTGGTGTGGGTAAAGGCCGCCGGATTGATGATGATGAAGTCGGCGTCGCTCTGATGGATGGCGTCGATCAGCTCATGTTCGGCGTTGGACTGAATATGATCCAGGCTGGCGCCTTGCTCACCAGCTAGCAGCTTAAGCTGCTCGACGATCTGCGCCAGGGTGTGATGACCATAGTGGCCGGGCTCGCGTCGACCCAGCAGGTTGAGGTTGGGGCCGTTTACCAGGAGAATTTTCACCGATTTGCTCATGCACAACACCTTATGGATTCAGTCTTTTAAGTCAGATACCTGCAACTTAGCACACTTATCGGCGATTTTGGCTACTCGTTACTAAAATTCAGCTTGGCTTTGCCTGCTTGTTGGCTAGAACTGTTTCTGCCTGAGGGCCTTGGTGGCGCCGCGCTGTTTCTTAGCGTCGACTCGCCTGCGTTGGCTGGCCTTGGTAGGTTTAGTCGCGACCCGTTTCTTGGCGGTGTGACCTACGCTAGCCACCAGGGCGATAAACTGTTCCAGCGCCGTCTGACGGTTGGCGTCTTGGCTGCGACTGGCCTGGCACTTGATGATGATCTTGCCACTTTGCGTGATGCGATGATCCGACTTGGCCAGCAGGCGCTGTTGATAGAACTCCGGCAGGGAGGATCGGCGAATGTCGAAGATCAGCTGGGCCGCGGTGGAAACCTTGTTGAGGTGCTGGCCACCGGCGCCACTGGAGCGGATGAATTGCCATTCCACTTCATTATCGGCTAGTTGGACGCGTTGAGAGATCCGTATCATCTGAGTTCGCTTGTCGGCATGTTCGGCTTATTTGATCTAGACCTGTATCATTGGCTAGTCAAAATGATGCAAAATGGTCGCCAAATTAGGCGCCTTCTCGGAGTGTGAGTATGTTATGTCAAATCGCCGATATCACCAATGGGGTGATCAGTTTATTTGCCAGCGGGCGATTGTCGACCCAGGACTATTGCAACAAGATAGTCCCCATCATTGAGGAATATCAGCAGGCCTCGGGCAAGGTGTGCCTCTATATCGAGGCCGACGTGCTGCTGGAAGGCTGGGAGAGCCAGTCGCTCTCGGGCGTGGGTGAGCTGCAACTGCCCAGGTTCGATGCCTTGGTGCTGGTGGGTGGACCCGATTGGTTTGGTAACGCCGTGCGCCTAATGGGCCCCTTTATGCAAGGGGAGGTGGCGTGGTATGCTCTCGAGGATAAGCCCCAGGCTATCGAGTGGATCACCGCTAAACTGAGTTGTCCGATCGATCAGGAGTCTTAGGCTCCAGGACTGGTAATATTACTATCTGACATCCTTAAGGAATCTCTTCATGTTAAAATCTTCACTCTCTCTGACGTCTGCTGCACTGGCCTTAGCTCTGATGGCATCGCTTTCTGGTTGTGCTCCCGAGGTGGGTAGCGAAAAGTGGTGTAAGCAGATGGAAGATAAGCCTAAGGGTGATTGGACGGCCAACGAAGCCGCCGACTACACCAAGCACTGCGTATTCAAGTAATGGCGTAGCGGGTGGCAAGTGTGATCTGGCTGGCATGACGGGACGAATCTCCTGTTAATTTAGCGATAGCCGTGGAACTATTTGCCACCCCTTGAGTCTGATTACTCGACCTTTTTACGCTTTTTCCCTTTTGGAGTTTGCTTGAGTCGCTTCTTTCGACAACTGGTTCACAAGTTAGCCTTGATGATGATAGCCGTAGTCGCACTGCAGTTTGCAGGGGCGAATCTTGGCGCGCATCAGTTGCATCTTGGCAGCCATGAAGAGGAGAGCGAAACCCATCCCCATCTGCAGTTTACTGCCGAAGTGGTGAGCCTGGCTCAGTGTGTCGATTGCCAGTGCGCCTTCGATGAGCCCGAGCTAGAGACGCCACATCAACACCAGATCAGCAAGACAGAGACTCAGACCTTCGATCTCTGCCTCGACTGCCAGTGTCATGGCGGTCACGTGACCTTAGTGTCTCAGCTGGCCCTGACCCCTTCTGTGCCCGTGAGCGATGAGCCCGCGAGCGCCAGATTGCACTACCTGCCACCAGAGCAACAAGCGGCTTATCGCCCACCCATCTTACTTTCTTAATCTTCTGAAAATAATGCCTTTTCAGGCCCTGTGTATGGCGCGGGCACTGTTGGGTTACCGTTTTTTATCGGGCGTTCTCTGTTAACTGCCAGACTTGGGCCGTGGTGAATTATCTTGCCGCGGGTCGATGCTGTGCGTTTGCCTGCCTAGCTATGGTTAACCATGCCTTGGCAGGCAGCAGAGAAGCCTGATCCTTAAGATTAGGAATTGCGATGAGAAAGAGCTTAATCGCCACCGCATTATTGGGCGCCATATGGGGCGCGCCACTGTTCGCCGAAACCCTTTACTCAGAAGCGGGAGAAATTGCGCCGGCCCCCTTGCTGGCGCAGATAGATAAAACAGGTTTTCAGGGGTGGCTCGCCCCCCTGATGGCCAAGGTGAATCAACTGCCTGAGATCCAGGCGCAGCAGGCCAAGGTTCGTCAGGCTAGGCTCTTGGTTGAGGCCACAGACAGGCCCGTCTATAACCCCGAGCTGGGGGTGAGCTACCAAAATGCCAGCGAAGATACCTATACCCTGGAGGTGAGTCAGACCCTAGACTGGGGCGACAAGCGTGGGGTGGCGACACGTGTTGCCCAGCTCGAGGCCGAGATCTTGCTGGCCGATAATCGTCTGGCCCGCAGCCAGCTCTATGGAGAACTCTTGATGGCGCTGGTGGAGCAGGCGCAGCAGGCGAAATTACTCGCCTTTCAGGGACGTTTGCTAGAGAGCGCCAAACAGCAGGTCGCCATCGCCAAGCAGCAGTTGGAGGCGGGGGTCCTGTCACGGGCCGAGCTGCAGCTGATGCAGCTGGATCTGGCCAGTAAGGCCGCGGATCACGCGAGTGCAGAGCAGGCCTCGCTGGCCGCCGATGCCAGCGTGCTCAGCCGCTTTGGCGAGTTGGAGTTGCCCTTCGCCGAGTTTATCGGCGCCCTCGGCACAGCGGCGAGTGGCGAGGTTGGCCCCGAGCTGCCCGCATTGGCCGGCGCCTACCAGCAGGTGATGATGGCCAAACTTGCCAGCCAGCAGGTGGCGGCAGATACCAGCGCCGATCCCAGTATCAGTTTGAGCGCCGAGCGTGAAGGCGAGGAGAACAAGCTGGGAGTGGGGCTGTCGATCCCGATTCGGATCCGCAACGATTATCGCCAGGCAAAGGCCGCGGCCGGAACTCAGGTCGCCATCGCCGAGCAAGATTATCTGGCCCGTGAGCGTAGCCTCACTCAGGCCGCCAAACTCTTTCACCTAAGCCTGCCCAGGCTGCAGCAGCGTTACCGCGAGTGGCGTGAGTTGGTGCTTACCTCTGGCGCCGGTGTGCAGGATGCCCTGTCACAGCAATGGCGTGCGGGCGACATCAGCACCAGCGACTATCTGCAGGGGCAGCGGCAGCTGGCAAACAGCTATCTGGCGGGCCTCTCCCTCGAGAGCGCCCTCTACCGCAGCTGGCTCGACTGGATGGGGCAGAGCGGTCAGCTGGAGGAATACCTGCAGCGTCAGCTCGGCCGCGAAGGCGTTTAGTCGCGCTAAGGCGCTAAAGCTAGCGAGCGGATTTTAGCGAGCAGGCTTTAGCAAAACGGATAAAGAATTTAGGTGAAAAGTATGAAGAATCAATCAAATAACAAACGTTTCCTACAGTTAAGCCCATTGATGCGGGCCATGGGCTTTGGCGCCCTGATGACGATGACGGCCATGGGCGGGGTCGCCCTCGGCGCGGAGGGACATGATCATAGTGCCGAGCCGGACAATAAGCCGCTGACACAAGAGTCGACACTAGCGCAGGCTAGGAATCAGAGCGAGGATCATGGCGACCAAGAGGCCCATGGTGGCGAGCTAGTGCTCAGCGAGGAGCAGCGTCAGCTGGCGGGGATCCGTGTAGGGCAGGTAAGCAGTCAGGGCTTCAGTCTGGCCGCGGTCGCGACGGCCACCCTGGTGGTGGACAGGGAGCGTACCGTGACCCTGGCACCTCAGCTGGATGTGCGGGTGCTGGCGCGTCATGTGGTGCCGGGACAGGAGGTCGCCAAGGGCCAGCCCCTGTTGACCTTGGGAGGGGCCGCCGTGGCTCAAGCCCAGGCGGATTACATCAATGCCGCGGCCGAGTGGGGCCGGGTTAAACGCATGAGCCAGAGCGCGGTGAGTGCCAGCCGCCGTCTGCAGGCGCAGGTGGATGCAGAGCTCAAACGCGCCATACTCGAGGCCCTCAAGATGACGCCGGCGCAGATCGAGGCGCTGGAATCGGATCCCGAAATCATAGGCAGCTATCGGCTGCTGGCACCGCTTGCTGGTAGGGTGCAGCAGGATGTGGCCATGCGCGGACAGGTATTTGCCGGTGGCACCGCCCTGATGCAGCTCACCGACGAGTCTCACCTCTGGGTCGAGGCGCAGGTGACGCCGACTCAGTCTCAACAGATCAAGGTAGGCAGTAAGGCGCTGGTGAAGGTGGGCGACTTTAGCCTGGAGGCCGAGGTGATCGGCCGCTCCCATGAGATCGACAGCGTCACCCGCACCGAGCAGATCTTGGTGGCCTTCGCCAATCCGGGCCACGTGCTGCACGCCGGTCAGTTTGCCGAGATCTATCTGGCCGACAACAACCAGGATGGAGTGATCTTGCCCGATGCGGCGCTGACCCGCGGCGGTGATGGCGACTGGCAGGTGTTTGTCGAAGAGGGGGATGGCTTCGAGGCCGTCGAGGTCGAGGTGAGTGAGCGCCAACGCGGCATGAACCTGGTGCAGGGGCTGAGCCCCAAGATGCGTGTAGTTGTCTCGGGCGCCTTCTTCCTGGCGTCAGAGCAGGCCAAGTCAGGCTTCGACATTCACAACCACTAAGAGGTAGCCCCTATGCTTCAGAAACTTATCGATAGCGCGATACGCAATCGGCTTCTGGTGGCCCTGGCGCTGCTGTGTGGTGTGGTAGCCAGCGTCGCCATGTTACCTAAGCTCAATCTCGATGCCTTTCCCGATGTCACCAATGTACAGGTGACGGTCAACACCGCCGCCGAGGGGCTGGCGGCCGAGGAGGTGGAAAAGCTGATCAGCTACCCGGTTGAGTCGGCCATGTACGCCCTGCCATCGGTGACCGAGGTGCGCTCCTTATCGCGCACCGGTCTCTCCATAGTGACAGTGGTGTTTGCCGAGGGCACAGATATCTACTTTGCCCGTCAGCAGGTGTTTGAGCAGCTGCAGGCCGCCAGAGAGATGATCCCTGACGGGGTGGGGGTGCCCGAGATAGGCCCCAACACATCAGGCTTGGGACAGATCTATCAGTACATTTTGCGGGCGACGCCCGAGTCCGGCATAGATGCCGCCGAGCTAAGGAGCCTCAACGATTATCTGGTGAAACTCATCATGATGCCGGTAGGAGGGGTGACCGACGTGCTCTCCTTCGGGGGCGAGGTGCGTCAATATCAGGTGCAGATTGAGCCCAATAAGCTGCGCAGCTATGGCCTCTCTATGGCCCAGGTGACCCAGGCGCTGGAGAGCAACAACCGCAACGCCGGTGGCTGGTTTATGGACCAGGGACAGGAGCAGCTGGTGGTGCGCGGCTACGGCCTGTTACCCGCAGGTGAGGCTGGCCTGGCGGCGATCGCCCAGATCCCACTCACAGAGGTGGGCGGCACGCCAGTGCGGGTGGCCGACATCGCCAAGGTAGACTTTGGCGCCGAGATCCGTGTGGGCGCGGTGACCATGACCCGCCGCGACGATAGCGGCACGCCGCAGTCGCTGGGCGAAGTGGTCGCAGGTGTTGTGCTCAAGCGTATGGGGGCTAACACCAAGGCGACTATTGATGATATCTCGGCCCGCACCGCCATGATAGAGCAGGCCCTGCCCAAGGGGGTCTCCTTCGAGGTGTTCTACGATCAGGCGGATCTGGTGAACAAGGCGGTAGAGACGGTGCGCGATGCCCTCTTGATGGCCTTCCTGTTTATCGTGGTGATCCTGGCGCTCTTCCTGGTGAACCTGCGCGCGACTTTGTTGGTGCTGCTCTCTATCCCAGTCTCCATCGGCCTGGCCTTGATGGTGATGGCCTACTTTGGCATGTCGGCTAACCTGATGTCCCTCGGCGGGCTGGCGGTGGCTATCGGCATGCTGGTGGATGGCTCAGTGGTGATGGTGGAGAATATCTTCAAGCATCTGACCCAGCCGGACAGACGCCATTTCGATCAGGCCAAGGCCCGCGCCTCGGGCGAGTGTGACCCCTACCACGGCGAGGAAGATGGCCTAGGAGAAGGAGAGCGCAGCGGCATCGCCCTGAGGGTCATGCTGGCCGCCAAGGAGGTGTGCAGCCCCATCTTCTTCGCCACCGCCATCATCATAGTGGTGTTTGCTCCCTTGTTTGCCCTGGAAGGGGTAGAGGGCAAGCTGTTCCAACCCATGGCGGTGAGCATCATCCTGGCCATGGTGGCGGCGCTGTTTGTCGCCCTGATCGGCGTGCCGGCCCTGGCTGTCTATCTGTTCAAGCGTGGCGTGACCCTGAGGGAGAGTCCGGTACTCAAGCCTGTGGAGGCTATCTATCGCAGGCTGCTCAGCGCGACGCTGGCGCGTCCTAAGCTGGTGGTGCTGACCGCGGTCATGCTGTTTGGGCTCAGCATGGCACTGCTGCCGAGACTCGGTACCGAGTTTGTGCCTGAGCTCGAGGAGGGCACCATCAACCTGAGGGTGACCCTGGCACCGACGGCCAGCCTGGCCACCTCATTGGATGTAGCCCCTAAGCTGGAGGCCATGTTGATGACCTTTCCCGAGGTCGACTATGCCTTGAGCCGTATCGGCGCCCCAGAACTGGGCGGCGATCCTGAGCCTGTGAGCAACATAGAGATCTATATCGGCCTTAAGCCGATCGAGCAGTGGGAATACGCCGAGACGCGTCTGGAGCTGCAGCGCAAGATGGAAGAGAAGCTGAGCGTCTTCCCCGGCCTGCTGTTTACCTTCTCTCAGCCCATCGCCACCCGTGTCGATGAGCTGCTTTCCGGGGTGAAGGCGCAGCTGGCGATCAAGCTGTTTGGCCCAGATCTCGAGGTGTTATCCAGCAAGGGGCAGGCGCTGAGTGAACTGGTGTCTGGTATCGAGGGGGCGGTCGACGTCTCCCTGGAGCAGGTCTCCGGTGAGGCCCAGCTGGTGGTGCGTCCCAAGCGCGATCTGCTGGCCCGCTACGGCATCAGCGTCGATGAGGTGATGAGCCTGGTGAGTCAGGGCATAGGCGGTGTCAGCGCCGGGCAGGTGATCGACGGCAACGCCAGATACGACATCAATGTGCGTCTGGCCAGCCAATATCGCAGCGCGCCCGATGCGCTGGAAGATCTCCTGCTCAGCGGCGTAAATGGTGCGACCGTACGCCTAGGCGAGGTGGCCGATGTGGTGGTCGAGATGGCGCCGCCCAATATCCGCCGCGACGACGTGCAGCGACGGGTGGTGGTGCAGGCCAACGTGTCGGGACGCGACATGGGCTCTGTGGTCAAGGATATCTACGCCATAGTGCCTCAGGCCGACCTGCCGCCGGGCTATACGGTCGTGGTCGGCGGTCAGTATGAGAACCAGCAGCGGGCTCAGCAGAAGCTGATGCTGGTGGTGCCTATCTCGATCGCGCTGATCGCCCTGCTGCTTTACTTCTCCTTCGGCTCTATCAAGCAGGTGGGTCTGATCATGGCCAACGTGCCGCTGGCGCTGATCGGTGGTGTGGTGGCCCTCTATGTCAGCGACACCTATCTGTCTGTACCCAGCTCCATCGGCTTTATCACCCTGTTTGGGGTGGCGGTGCTCAATGGTGTGGTGCTGGTGGACTCGATAAACCAGAGGCGCGCCTCGGGAGAAGCCCTCTATACCAGCGTGTATGAAGGCACTGTGGGCCGCCTGCGCCCCGTTTTGATGACGGCGCTGACCTCGGCGCTGGGGCTGATCCCAATACTCCTGTCTAGCGGTGTGGGCAGTGAGATCCAAAAGCCACTGGCGGTGGTGATCATAGGCGGCCTGTTTAGCTCTACCGCGCTGACGCTACTGGTGTTGCCGACCCTGTACCGCTGGCTATATCAGACCAAGGCGCTTAAGGGGGACAAGGAGTTGGAAGCCCTAGACTAGTTTGTTGCACCAAGACTAAGTGATTCGATGGGGCCAGGGACGGCCGGAGGCAGCGGTGTTTTCAGTTTGCCATCGCAGTTGCGCCTCCTTGGTGATGCTTGAGGGAATGAGACCTCCTCCTTTCAGCCTCTGCTCATTACTAACCTTGTGAGGAGAGACCCTAAGGGGAATTCCTTAAAGTGAACACGCGCGGCAGGAGGCCGCGCTTTTTCGTCTTTTCAAGCTGCTCTTTCAAAGTACTGTTTCAAAGTACTGCTCCAAAGTGCTGTATTAAACTGTCATTTCAAACGGCTTTAGCTCCATAGTCTTGCCCGCCTAGGGCGTGGAGGATTGATACGCTTTGAGCTATATGCCGCTAGATGGACAAACCTCATACTCCCTAGATAATGGTTGAAGCAGAGCTTAGCGATAGATGCTTACGTCCCCTCCAGTCACCTCCTATTTTGATTTGATCTGTAACTAATTTTCCGCATTTTTACCGATGCTTTATCCTTGCTGTATCGCAATTTTCTGTAGTTTTTGGGTGAAATGTGTTAAATTTTTTCACCTAATGCTCAGAGCGAACTCATTTTTGTTCGATTTGGGTCACATCTTTGCTGTCGTCGATAATAATACTAATAACTTTCATGATTTGAGTGCTAATTATTTTAGCTCGATGTTTATTCATTTTGCTAAGCGTATGAGGGCTCTGGTTTCCATGGTGACCATCTACCTGCTTGAATTAGCGGGTGAGGTGCTTTTGGCCTAAGTGCGCTCTGGTTTCTATACTCATGATGTTGATGGCAGCTTAAAAGCAGAAAACTAAATAAATCAAAGAGGATGAATGATGATTCGCTATACACTTGCAGCTAGTTGTATCGCGCTGGCCCTGAGTGCCAATGCTGGCGCCACGACAGTGGATGAAGAGCTTAAGGCGCTCAAGGCGCGTATCGAGCAGTTAGAAGCCGAGAAAGAGCAGGCGCCCGAAGAGAAGGAGATGGATAAGTCGATCAAGTTTGGCGGCGCGGCCCGTTTCCAATATTCCTACGAGGACTATTCGGACGCCAATACCGATCGCGGCGGTGATTTCGACTTCGACCTCTTCCGTATCGATGTAAATGGTAATCTGGACGACGTTATCTTCTCTGCCCAGTATCGTTGGTTCGAATATATGAATGTGATCCATCATGCTTGGGTCGGCTATAACTTCGATGAGGAGCAGCAGGGTAAGATAGGGGTGACTCAGGTGCCGTTCGGTATCCTGACCTATGCCTCGAACAACTACTTCTTCAGTTCTAACTTCTACCTGGGTCTCGAAGACGATTATGATCTGGGCCTGAACTACACCTATAAGAGCGACAGTAATCGACTGGATCTCGCCTTCTACAAGAATGATGAGCAGGGTGGCCTGGATGGTTACGTGTCGGATCGCACCCACAGATATGCCTATGACGTAGTAGGTGTTCGCTTGGCGGGCGAGGGGATATACGATGCGCCAACCGCTGGCTATGCCGCCGGCGAGAAGAACACCTTCAATGCCCGTTACAGCCATAACTTTCAATTTGACGAGGTTAAGCTTGAGCTAGGCGTGTCGGGTCAAATGGGCCAGCTTGAGATAGAAAACGGCACCGATGGTGACCAGGTTGCCGCGGCGGTACATGGGGTGCTTAACTATGATCGCTGGAACCTTAAGTTGCAGCTCACCGACTACAAGTATGATGTCGATGGCATGGATGTAGAACGTATGGTGGTCGCCGCCTATGCCTTCTACGATTCTATCCCTGCCGAGGCGACCAGTTATGTGGCCGACCTTGCCTATAGCCTGCCGGTAAAGTGGGGGCCAGTATCAAACCTGACCTTCTATAACGACTACTCGCTTGTTACCGACAAGCCGAGTGGCCAGGAAGACACCTTCATGAACGTGACCGGGGTGGCGGTCACCGCAGGTGGTCTCTATACCTATTTCGATTTCGTGGTGGCCGAGAACCAGCCTTTCATCGGCGGCTCTATGGTGGGTGATGGCGGCACTAATAAGCGCTTTAACATCAACTTCGGCTACTACTTCTAGTGGGCTAGTGGGCTAGTGGGCTAGTGTGCGCCAATAAAAAACCGCATCATTTGATGCGGTTTTTTTGTGTCGGTCAGCTGAGGGGTAATAGCAAACCTTAACTGTCGCTCAGCGCATAGCCGCCCTTGAGGTGGGCTATCTTGTTAAAGCCGAGTCTGTGCAGCGCCTGGGCCGCCACCAGTGAACGACTGCCGCTACGGCAGACCAGTACCCACTCGACATCGCTTTCCTGTTTGTGCTCCTGTACGAACTGCACCAGCCTGGTCATAGGCACGTTGATGGTCTGCTCACCCAGGGCACCCAGCTCATGTTGCAGGGCATATTCATGGGGCTCGCGAATATCCAGCAGTTTAATCTTAGGTGACTGACCTACTTGCAGCCTGAGCGTCTGGCTGTCGTACTCCTTCACCTTGGCCTTGTCGCAATCGCCTGTGTAGGCGCCGCAGATGATCTCGCTGCCGGCTTCATCCTTGAGATGAGTGTCCAGTCTCGCTTTTTGCTGCTCGAACTGTGCCATAGATATGGTGCCGTTGATCACCTCGTTCAGCAGCGGATTGCCCCTGAACTCGGCGGCGAAGCTGGTGGTGAACTCATTGTAGTAGTCGTGGCTCGGGCAGAGCAGGGTGTCGTCACCTACCAGGCTGTGTAGTAGCTTGAGGCTGTTGTACATCTGCTTGGCGCAGCTGGTGTCGAAGTTGGTGCGTCCCAGGCTACCCATCAAGACGAGATCGCCGCAGAAGGCGTAGATCACCTCTCCCTGGGGCGAGCACAGCAGCAGGCTGATGCTGTCATTGGTGTGGCCGGGAGTCGCCAATTTCACCAGAGAGAACTGACCTAGGGAGATCGACTGTGCCGGTCTGGCACCTATCTCAGTGATCTGATGTGCCTCCGGCCAGCCAAGATGATCGCTTGACTGCTCGGGCAGATAACGTGCGGCCAACTCCGCACGTCCCGAGACATGATCGGCGTGACCATGGGTATCGATAAAGGCGACTGGGGATAACTGCTGGCACTGCAGCAGGGTGTCGATACGCTGACTCAGCTCGGGCAGGGGATCGATCACCACGGCTTGTTTACTCTGCTGATCGGCGTAGATCCAGCTGCAGCTTGACCCAGACTTGAGCTGAACCAACCCGTTAAGCGGCTTCTTATCTGCGAGGGCGTCATTGCCGCTCAAGGTCAGGCAGCTGTTGCCCAAGGCGTTAGCGGCAGACTGGATGCGCTCGCAGGCCTGATCGACCTCAGCCTGGGTCATGGCGGGGCCGAAGGAGAGGCGAATGGCCGACTCGCTCTGCCAGGCGGGCAGTCCCATGGCATCGAGCACGAAGCTGCGGGTCACCTTTGAGCTGCAGGCCGAGCCTGAGCTGACGCGGATATTGGCGGCGTCGAACAGATCCATGATCTCCTTGCTGCTAAAGCCGGGCACGGCGAAGTTTAAGGTAGTGGGCACGCTGTTATCGAAGCTGTGGTTAAACACCAGCGTCGGGAAGGCGCGGCGCAGCGCCAGAGCGAGCTGCTCGCGGTAGCCTTTAAGCGTTGCATGGCCATAGAAGGCGCTGTCTTGTTCGGCCAGAAGCATGGCGAACACCTCGTTGAGCGCCGCCATGCCCGGCAGGTTCTCGGTACCCGATCTCAGTCCACCTTCCTGACCACCACCTGCGATGAAGGGGGTGAAAGGTGCGCCTTCGCGAATATAGACTAGGCCGATCCCCTTGGGTGCATACAGCTTATGACCACTGAAGGGGGCGTAATCTATGCTGGTTTGCGCCAGTGCCAGCGGGCGTTTACCCAGCGCCTGGACACAATCCACCATCCAGAACACCTCAGGATTGTGCTGACGAATGCAGGTATCCAGGGCATCGAGATCTTGATACACGCCCGTCTCGTTGTTGACCGCCATGGTGCAGATCATCAGGGCGTTGGGCACTTCTCTGGCGATGAAGTCGCGATCCAGCTCGCCATGCTCATCGACCGGAATCGCCTTGAGCTGGGCACCTATCTCAAGCAGATCATTCCAGTGGGCAAGGGAGTTGGGGACCGCCTTATGTTCGGTGGCACCATAGAGCAGGCTATATTGCCTGTTTGGCTCCAGGCTGGCTTTGGCCTTGATGAGGGCGGAGAGTATGGCGGTCTGTATGCCTTCTGTGGCGCCGCTGGTAAAGATGAGTTTGCCTTGGCCGCTGCCCAGCAGCTGTTTGGCCCGAAGGCGGGTCTGCTCCATCAGGCTCTTGGCCTTCAGGCCTGTAATATGGCTGCTCGAGGGGTTGCCGAAAAGCTCCTCCATGGCGCCAAGCGCTGCCTTGGCGGCCTGGGGTAATACGGGGGTGGTCGCGTTGGCGTCGAGGTAGATCTGGCTAAGTGGGGATGTGTGATGCATGGGATACTCGCTGCTGATTATTTTTATTATTAGAAAAAATTCCCATATAACAAAATGGTATATGTAATTCGATGTGGCTATATTAGCAGCTTGTGAGTATTGATCAAGATCATGTTTTTGCCGCCCATAGGGCGAAATGTGTGTGTTGTTGGAGCGCAATGGGGGATTTGGTGAGAGGCGCTAGGGCGTAGATAAGCTAATTTGCCCAAGATCTATTGCGTCTCCTAGCAGATTTGCCTAAGAGCTGATGTGTCCAACAGAGGGGGTGACAATTTGTATCAGATGAATGGGCTATTGAATGGCCGCCTGAATGAGCGACGGGAAGTGAACATGCCCGCGACGGGCGCGGGCAGCAGGGGGACTAGATCTTGACCTTGATCACCACCTTTCTCACCGCCTGCGGGGTCGCCGAGACGCCAGGCATATGCATGTCCTGAGGGAAGAAGAGGGCAAACATCCCTGCCTTGAAGGGGATAAAGGCCGCGCGCGCCTTGTTGGACTCATAGTCATATTCGGCGTAGTCGTGCTTGTCATAATAGGGCTTGGATGGTGTCTGATCCGCCAGAGGCAGATAGCCAAACTCCTCCTCACCGCTCACCACATACTGGACGTCGATATATTTACGATGCACCTCGAAGGGCTCTACCTCTCTGGGCTTGGTCTCATAGTCGTTGACGATGACAAAGATATCTTTGCCTTCAAGCTCATAGTTGCCCACGGGCAGCTGAGTAAAGTCTGTCTCCTTGAGGTGCTGTAGCGCCTTGGCAATGCGCGGCCCCAGGTGGGTGTAGTGTGCCAGGTTATCTAGGGTGTCTAAGATCATGGTCGGATGCTCAGGCTGGTAGGATGCAATAAGGTGGCGACAGTGTAGCAGGCTTTTCGACGGGCAGGATAGCCTCTGGTGTAGCAGCTTATCTAGCGGTTAGGTGGAGGAGCTAGGCGGGGCAATATTGCAGCTCTGCCTGAAGGCCAGCCACCACTTCACATGTCTGCGCATCTGGGTCTTGAGCTGTTCTGGCAGGGCATCAGGCTGCTGGCCAAAATAGTGGTCGATGAAGGGCTGATGGCTGCTGCCTTCGAACAGGGAAAGTAGCGGCTCACTCAGGCGGTAATGTAGCTGGTTGAGCTGTGACAGGTAGGCCTGGGTTTGCGCCAGGTAGTATTTATGAAACACATTTTGCAGTATCTCCTGTTTGCGGTTGGCATGACCGGGGCGGCAGGCGACCGACGCGCTATGTGTTGACAGATAGTCATTGAGGCCATGGAGCTGCGCCTGGCTGTAGGCCAGGGCTCGAAGGTACCTTTGTAGCAGCGTTTGGTGGGCCATGAGGGCAAGCGCGGGTTCGATCTGCGTCGTGTCTATCTGCTGCCATTGTTCCTGAGTGATGTTGCGCTTGATGCTCAGCAGCTGGCCTATGGCCGACTCTAGCTCGAAGCGACCGGCGCGCATCTCGCCGAGCACCAGAGAGTCGTAGCCGATCCTGTCTCTGGTGAGCACCCGATTAAAGTAGGCCATCGCATTATCTTGTTTCTGCTCGAGGGCCTGTTTCAGCTTGGTCTTGAGCTCTCCCTCTTCTAAGGTATCGATGCAGGCGGGCGCTAGTTGAATAAACCTTATCTGGTAGATGAGTTGCTGGCTTGGGGGCGCCACCTTGCCGAGCGTGCTGTTGTGGTCTGCGATGAGGCGACCTAAGGGACAGTGACCCAGAGACAGAGTCTCGAGTATCGAGATGGTGATCGGGGCCAGCTCTGCTATTTTGGCTTTGCCGAGTTGTAGTGGCTCGAAAGGAGGCGGCGAGTAGGCTTGATCGATCACATGGGCCAGGCGCTGACTATAGTCTTGCCAGAGATAATCTACATCCTTGGCCCGCTGACAGCCAGCTAGCGACAGCAAGAGGCTGATAAGCATAAGGGCCTTGAGCATCGAGGTGACGTGAGTCTGCGGCAAGTTGCCCCCTTAAGAGATTGTTGGCCTTAGGCTCGCCTCTATTGCTTGCTCGCCTCAAGGGTCAGCTGCAGGCCGTGGGCCTCAAAGCCAGCACTGAGACGGGAGATGAGCCCGTCGTTGAGTGATAGGCTAACCCTGATGGCCTCAGTGTCAGTCACTATCTCCAAGCCTTCGAGTCTGGCGTGGCAACGGATAATATCTCTATAGGCGATCAGGCTCTGCTTGCCAAGGGAAGTACGGCCCGTGAGAGGAATATTGGCAAAGGCGATCGCTTGGGGGGTAAAAATGATCTCTTGTTTCAGCAGGGCGCCAGCCCACACGAGCATGGCCAGACAGTAACCCATGAAGAGTAGCCATTCACCGTCTAAGTCACTCAAAAAGAGCTGCTTAATGATAAACAGGCTGACCGTCAGCGTGATGATGACGTAGGCGAGTGTTTGGTTGGGCTTAATTTTTACCGTGTCGTCCATTTTGTTCCTCAGTGACCTCCTGCCACCGCCCTATTTTAATCGCGCTGACAAGTTTAGTGCAATTCTTATAGAATGGCTTTTGGCATGCACACAGATAAATTCAGGGAGCCGAGTTAGGTGCTTAAGTTACGTTTTCTCGCCGGGCCGAAAGCCTACAAACAGATCGCCGAGCAGGGACTGAAACCCGAGTTATTTACCCAGGTGTTGGCGGCGTCGGGTGGGCCCAAATGGCTCGGTATCGCCGCGCTGGATAAGTATCTGTTTGGCACCTTCTTCAAGACGAGACAGACTCCGCTCTATACCCTGGGCGCCTCATCCGGTGCTTGGCGTCTGGCCTGTTTGGCCCAGCAAGACCCACTGGCGGCCTACGAGCGCCTGGAGCGGGAATATATTGGTCAACGTTACGAGACCAAACCCAGCGCAAGCGAGGTGTCGCATAAGGTGGCGGGGATCGTCTCGGGCATATTGGGGGCGCAGCAGGGGGCGGATATCGTCAGCAATCCTGTGATTAAGAGCCATTTCATCGCCTGTCGTGGCCGTCATCTCAACCGCCTGTCTCACAGAGCCGCACTTGGTGCCGGTCTTGCCACCACGGCGGTCACTAATCTGCTGAGTCGGCGCACCCTGGGATGGCACTTCGAGCGTTACCTGTTTGGTAGCGGCGGCGCAGCCTCGCCTTTTAATGAGTTAAAGGATCTGCCGGGTCGTCACCTGGCCCTGACCGGGGAGAACATCGCCCAGGTTCTGCTGGCCACCGGCTCTATCCCCTGGGTGCTGGCACCTGTTGAGCGCATCGAAGGCGCTCCCGCCGGCCATTATTACGATGGTGGCATCACAGATTATCATTTCGATCTTCCCCTGGCCCACGCGCCTGGGTTGACCCTCTATCCCCACTTCTACAGCAAGATTCTGCCCGGCTGGTTTGACAAGTCGCTGCCCTGGCGCAGCGCCAAACGCAACTATGACAACGCCCTGATCTTGGCCCCTAGTGAGGCCTATTTAAAGCAGCTTCCCTATGGCAAGTTGCCGGACAGAAATGACTTCAGCCGACTGAGTACGGAGGAGCGGATGCGCTATTGGCGACAGGCGGCGCAGATGAGTGAAGTACTGGCAGAAGACTTAGATAAGGTATTAAAAAGTGGCGATATTATGCGTTACATTAACACTTTCTAATTAATTGGCTGCAACAAAAGGGAATCTTTTAGGGTCTAATAAGCGAAGGACCGGGTATTTTGATTGGCATGGCATCGCCGATCCAATAATGGCGTTTCGGGCAGTAATTTCGACAACTGCTACACTTTATCATTATTGCTCCTTGGTTATTTTTCAGTCGCACTGACTCGACACTCACGGCGATCACCCACCAAGGGGGAGGAGGTTGCTATGTTGACTCAAGAGATGGCGTTGATCACCCGCGACGAACTACTTTTGCCCGATGGCAGAATAGAGATACGAGTGGCGGGGCCTAGCAGCTTGAAACTGATTGCCGAGGTGCTCAAGGGGCACTTCCCGCTAGCCTTTGCCATGTCTCGCCCTCAGGCGAATCCCCCCTGTTATCCACTGGCGACTCAGTGCGAAATCATAGACTTCAATCAACTCGAAGACGACTGTCTGGGTCTGGTACTGGAAGGTAAGCAGAGGGTGAAGATCTTCTCGGCGGCCAAGCGACGTGACGGTAACTGGATAGCTAGAACCCTGAGTTGTAGCAATTGGCGCGAAGAGCCCATCAAGGGGGAATTTGAGCTGATCAGTGCAGCACTAGAGCAGTTCTATCTGGTCAACCCCGCCCTGCAGGAGCTCTATGGCGATCTGCATCTGGAAGATGCTACCTGGGTCAGCCAGCGTTGGCTTGAGGTGCTGCCACTTTATAACCGTGATAAGCAGGTGCTGGTCAATCAGCCCGATTGCCATAAGACTATGGATTTCGTGCTGGAGCTGATCAAGTCCCACGCGGGGCAGTAATACCGATCTCATGGTCATCCTAACTGGTTAAAACGCTCGATGAGGGCGTTACTCTTTTCGATTGCAGAGTTGCTAGGACTTAAAAGCGATACAGAATGCTGCAAGCGTGAACGCTAAAGTTCAACAGGCACTTGTCATCGAAAATCCTGCCTGGTTCTCAAAGGTTTTTTCCCGCTATATATAAATACCACTGACTGTGATTGGGATAATTTGCTCTCATCCGGGCGGCAATTTTTGTTACCATGGTCGCTCCTTCATCTTTAGGCCTTTCTGTCATGGTGCGCGCGGCTCAAGCCTCCTTTATCGTCTTACCTCAAACCGCCAATCCCCCGGCGAGCGTTTATGACTATTTCTGTCAGCGGTTCGATAATATTCCAGCCGACGTCTGGCGAGAGCGTTTTAATGCGGGCAAGGTGCATTGGCAAGACGGTCAGGCGCTGGCACTCAGCACCGCCTATCGGCCACAGCAGAAGGTGTATTACTACCGCGAGGTCGCCCATGAGGCGACGCCTCCCTATAGCGAGTCTATTCTGTATCAAGATGAGCAGATAGTGCTGGCCAACAAGCCACATTTCATGGCCCTGCACCCAGGAGGCGAGGTAATTAATCAGTGTTTAATCAACCGTCTAAGGGTACGTACCGATTGCAAACAGCTGATCGCCGCCCATCGGCTGGATCGCGCCACCGCCGGCATCGTCCTGCTGGTCAAGCAGAGTGAGCACCGCGACGCCTATCATGGGTTGTTTCGTCATGGGCAGATCACCAAGGAATATCAGGCCTTGGCGCGGCTCACTCCTGAGTTACTGGCGGAGCATAGCGCGGGAAAACTCAGCCTGCCCAAGCGTTGGACGGTGAAGAATCGTATCGATAAGGGAAGCCCTAGTTTTACCATGCGCATCGTCGAGGGTGAGGCCAATAGTCACTCGGAGATCGCCCTGGTGAGCGTCGAGGGGGAGATAGGGCGCTTCGAGCTGATGCCGGTCACAGGTAAGACTCACCAACTGCGGCTGCACATGAACAGCCTGGGCATGCCTATTCTCAACGACAATTTCTATCCCGTTCTTCAGCCCAAAGGCAGTGAGGATTATGAACAGCCGATGAAGCTGCTGGCGCGTCGCCTGGCTTTCACGGATCCTGTGACGGGTCGGCAGCTGGATATCAGCCTGCCGGAACTCTCACTCTAGAAGCATCACTCTAGAAGTCTCACTTTAAAAACCTCATTTTAAAGGCCTGCCGGATAAGACTTAGCCGTTACGAGACTGGCGTGGCGGCAGGAACTCTGTGGTACTCATGTCGCCATGGAGCACGGCGATTTTCGAGGGGGCACCATCTGTAGCGAAGCTCACCACACCTATGCCGCTGGCGTTGATCAGCCGCTGACTGCGCATGCCGTTGGGGCGTCGACCGCGAATGGACATGCGTTTGCGTTTGGTAAACCAGTTGAGCGGCGAGAAGTGACCATAGAGCCAACCGTTCAATTTGTCGAATACGGGTAGCAGCTTCTCGGGAAACTGATTCTTGATGCCGCTCGAGGTGATCTGATAGATCTGCGGCCCCTGAGTGCGAAAGCGGATCCCTATGTCGTAGGCGAAGGAGTAATGCACATCGCCCGAAAGGATCACGAACTGCTGCGGCGTCTTACGATGCAGGAAGATGCTTAGCAGGGTGTTGGCCGTGCCGGGATGGGCCATCCAGTTTTCGGCGTCCACCAGGAGGGAGGCGCCGATAAAGGTGGCGGCGCGCTGCACCGCCTCGATCAGTTTTACGCCGAACATGGGCGCCGCCGAGACGATAATCACCTTCTCCTGTCCCACTAACTGTTGCTGAAGCTCCATCAGGGCTTCCCAGTCCATCAGACCAGAAGGCTTGGCCAGGTTAGACTCGCTGCGCCAACGCTGGGTGCGGGTGTCCAGTACCACCAACTTGGGGGAGGTATTGAGGCTGTAGTGCCACTCGTCAAAATCCAGTAGCGCCTCGATTAAGGTGTCGTGCTGCGCCTCCTCGCGACTGGCGAGAAACTGCTTGAGCTGGGGCAGAATGTCGCCGCTAAACTTGCTTTTTTGATTCCCCAGGCCCTGAAACACCAGATAACCGATCAGCGCATTGCCTATGATGCGTTTCGAGAAGGGGTGGCCATAGGCCGCCTGTTCCCATTTGGCGGTGAGGTTCCAGTCGTCTGTGATGTCGTGATCGTCGAAGATCATGTAGGTGGGAAGGTGTGCCAGCAGGCGCCGCACCTTGGTCAGCCCCGCCTTAAACTCCAGCAGGTGTAGCCACTCCTTCTGCCATCTCTGCTGATTGCTGGGTGACAGGCCCGTCACCTCCTTAGGGATATCGATCAACTGCCACAGCTCGGGTGACCAGCTAAGCAGGTAGAGGGCGACGATCTCGGACAGACTCACCAGGTGATTCTCGGCGATCGACGAGGTAAAGATGGGGTGATTGATATACCAACGTACCAGTGCGCTGCCCGCAGGATATTCGGTGCGAGGCAGTAGCTTCTTGTGGCGTTGATACATGGCCGCCGGATGATAGCTTATCTGCTTACTGTGGCCGAGTGGCGCCTGTTGAAACTCCTCCTCATACAGGCCTAATTTTTCTATGACCTTGCCAATGGCGAATAGCATGGGGCCGGCGACATCGTCGACATAGATCTGATCGCCGCTGAGCATCATCAGTGCCGGCCGTTTTGCCGCATCCGGCGCGATTTCCACTTGGGTATCGGCGGCAACCATGGCATCGCTGCTGTGGTGATGGGCGTTGCGACAAGAGCCGTGCAGCAGGGTGTCTATCTCAGGCTTTATCACGAAATCCGTGCACTCGCCGTCGCCATAGCTCAGTTGCTCGAGCGGCGCGAACAGATCCCCATGCTGGCTGTCGCTGAGCCGGTAGGGAATACTCGTGCCGACAGGATTGAGCCCTGGCTGGCTAAGATGGATCAAGTAGAAGAAGGCGTGAGTGCCGAGTTCGAGACACTCTACGGCGTCACCCTCAAGCAAGTGCCGAGTCTCACCCAGGGTGAGCGTTAACTGTGACAGCGGCGCACTGGTCACCAGGGTGAGAGTGAAATGGTCTGCGTCGCAGTGACGCAGCATGGGTCCGGTCAGCAGCAGAGGTAGTGTCATATCAGTCGGCGAGGGTGCAGATCATAGGGTCGGCGCCATAGCCCCAGGTGATGCGCGCCTCGCCGTGGTGTTCCCACAGTAATTCGTTGCGTCCCTGATAGCGGCTGCCGCTGGCGCTAGGCTGGCTGACCATGAGCGAGACGCTATCGCCAAATTCGGCGATGAGGGTTGCAGGCTCGGTGGCGAAATAGCTGACCATCACCTGTTTGGCTTTGATACCGTTGCATTGGTAGCTGACCTCGGCAGTGGGGGCGATAAGACGATATCTGGCTTGCAGCTCGGCGATACGCATCTGGTAGTTGTCGCGCACGCACTGTGTTTTATCTTCACTCTTCCAGCACTCGTTACGCCCCTTTATCCAGCCGCGTTGTTCGGCTTTCAACATGGGGGGATGCTCGTTAACGGCCTTGGCATCGGCAGCTCGGAACACCTTGGCCATCTGTTGGTCAAGCGCGGCCAGATCGGCGTCATGGCAGATCAGGGTCTCTATGCTGGAGAGTTTGTCGCCGTTACAGTCGAAGCTGGGCTGGTTGGCCATGTGATTTTCTGGCTTGTTGGGCGCCTGATTTTCGGTTTGCGCTGCAGAGGGCGCTTTTGAAGAAGACTCGCTATTGGCTTGCATGGCCTGCTGGCTGCAGGCTGGCAGCAGTATGCTGGCAATGGCGAGTATGGCTAATTTGTTCATGGTTAAGCTCCAAGCTTGGGCCAGATATCCTTGATAACACATGAGCATATCCTGTTGTGCCGGGCGCGGCAAATCCATGGCGCCTGTTTATCCCCCAGCCTTAATATTTGTTTATCTACAAGTGTTTGGCGCGAGTCGAGGGCTATGACGCATGCTTGCACGCTGTGAGCTTTGAACAATCCAGGGCAGGGCGCGTTTAGAGAAGTCAGCAGGCCACAACAGAGCTTAGATATGAAACGAGAGATGAAACTCGCTTTATGGGGCACAAAGGTGTGAGTCCAGTTTAGCCGATACTGTCTTGCTGCTATGATGAGTTGAGCAGGTGGCCCCAGGCAGGAGATTAGCAATGAAACTTCGCATCATACTCAATGGTAAGAAGGCCGGTGACGAGGTGCTTCGCCAGGCGATCGACAGGGTGCGGGCCGATCACGAGATTCAGGTGCGCGTGACCTTTGAAACCGGGGATGTGGCCCGGCTGGTGGATGAGGCTATCGCCGAGGGCTGCCGGCGCCTCGTCGCGGCGGGTGGTGACGGCACGGTGAATGAGTTGGTGGACGCCCTGATGCGGCATACCAGCGACGAACGCTGCGAGCTGGCACTCTTGCCTATGGGGACGGCCAACGACTTTGCCACCGCGGCCAGGGTGCCCGGCGACTTCGAGGAAGCGCTGCGTCTAGCGGCCCAGGGAGAGGCCTATGGCGTCGATGTGATCCGTGCCAACGACAGGTATGTGATGAATATTGCCAGTGGCGGTTTCGGCGCCCAGGTCACCGCCAACACGCCGGTGGCGCTGAAACACTTTCTCGGTGGCGGTGCCTATACTCTGTCTGGGTTGGTGCAGGCGCTTAATTTCAAGCCCTATGACGGCGAGTTTATTATTCATGGCGAGGCCAGTACCCAGCAGCTGCTGGTGGGCGCCGTGTGTAACGGACGTCAGGCCGGTGGCGGCCAGGTACTGGCGCCGGATGCCTATATCAACGATGGCCTGATGGATCTGGTGGCCCTGCATCACTTTCCCATCGAGGCACTGGCGCAGGTGATCGCCGAGCTGCAGTCGCCCAAGGCCGATAATCAGTATGTGAAGTATCATCGCGACACCCAGGCCAGCTGGCGCTCCACCCCGCCTATGCCCATTAATCTCGATGGCGAGCCTATCGCCGAGTCGCGGGTGGAGTTCGAGCTTCAGGCTGGCGCGATCGCCATGGTGCTGCCCAAGGATTGCCCCATGCTACAGCCGGGCAGCGAGCCGATTAACAGAGAAACCCATTAATGTTGAAGATAATGATAACCGGGGCCACAGGCTTGCTGGGGCGCGCTTTAGTTGAGCAATTTGCAAAAGAGCCTGTGACGCTGCTGGCCTGCGGTTATTCGCGCGCCGGAGCCGATATGCATAGGCTGGATCTGACCGACGAGAGTGCGGTAAAGCAATTTATCGAGACCCACAAACCCGAGGTGATTCTACACTGCGCGGCAGAGCGGCGACCGGATGTGTCCGAGCGCGACCCCGAGGCGGCAAAGGCGCTCAATCTGGCCGCCACCCGGCAGCTTGCCCAGGCGGCTAAGGCCAATGGCGCCTGGCTCTGTTACATCTCCACAGATTATGTGTTCGATGGCACCTCACCCGATTATGACGAAGAGGATCAGACGCATCCGCTCAATTTCTATGGCGAGACCAAGCGTGAGGGGGAGCTAGCCTTGCTTGAGGTGTCCAGTGAGTTCGCCGTGCTACGTCTGCCTATCCTCTATGGTCGGGTCGAGTCGCTGGATGAGTCGGCGGTGTTGGTGATGCTCAAACAGCTGGTGAATCAGGCGCCCACCCAGCAGGATGATTGGGCGGTGCGCAGCCCCACCTCGACACTGGATATCGCCAACGCCCTGGTTAAGCTGGTGGCACGTCAGCAGCGGTTAGGTGGTGTGGCGGGCATCTATCATTTCACCGGGAGCGAACGGATGACCAAGTACCAGATGCTGCTTAAGATGGCCGAGATCCTGGGGCTGAGCAGCCAGCACGTCTCGCCTCAGTCGAGCCCGAGCGACCTGGCCCAGCGACCCAAGGATTGCAGCCTGAGCATGGCGCGCCTCAACTCTTTGGCAATAAAGAGTGAAATCGATTTCGAACAGGGGGTAAAATACAGCCTGTCCCGCTCGGGCGATGCCCTGGCGAAGATAGGATTAGCCTTTGATCTAAAATAGGAATCTAATGTGACGACCCTGAGTTACGGCCGCTACCGCGCCGCCGACCAACTGGCCCTGCTGCGCATCATGGCCCTGATGCTGAAACTCTGTCTCACCTTCCTGTTTGCCGACACCTTTGGCTTGTCGCTTCACAGTCCGGCATTGAACCTGACCCTGATCCTCGAGGCCTTCTATTTAAGTTTTACCTTCTGGCTGAGAAAGCCCCTGCTTAGCAGTGACTCGGGGCTATTTATCGCCCTGGTGCTCGACACTTTGCTGTGGATCTCCTGGCTCTATTTCTCCGGCGGCGCCACCAACGCCTTCATCTCCCTGCTATTGCTGCCGATAGCCATTGCCGCCGTTCTGCTGCCCTTCTGGGCGCCCTGGTCTCTGGCCCTGCTGTCGAATGTTGCCTACAGCCTGATGTTGTTTAACATGCCCCCAAGTGCCATGAGTCATCACGGTATGGATATGCAGTCTCACTACCTGGGGATGTGGGTCAATTTCATCATTTCATCCCTAGTATTGACCACGAGTGTGGCCTTGCTGGCCAAACGCATGCGGCGCCAGGATGCTCAGCTTGCCTTTATGCGTGAGGCGCAGTTGCGTCAGGAGAAGTTGATCGCCCTCGGTACCGCCTCGGCGCAGATGGCCCACCGGCTGGCGACCCCACTGGCTAGCATGAGGTTGCTGGTGGATGAGTTGCAGGAGGAGGGCGATAGTCCTGCGCTGCAGGAGATGAAGTCTGCACTGGCGGTGTGCGAGTCCACACTGACGGCGCTGCGCAGCGCTACCGAATCGATCCGCGAGGGGGCGAGGCGCCTGGAGTCGGCCGAACAAGTGCTGAGCGGCCTGACAGAGCAGGTCAATCTGCTGATGCCGGCGGTGAAATTGTCGTTGGAGCCAGACAAAGGACTCGACAAGTTGCAGCTGCGGGTGGATGCCAGCCTGCAGCCCGCGTTACTGGCACTCATCGAGAATGGTGCCAGAGCCAGCCAGGAGGCGACGGGGGAGCAGAAGGTGAGCTTCTCCGCCCAGCGTCAGGGGGATGAGCTGGTGCTTGGGGTGCGTGACTTTGGTTCGGGTATTCCGGCGTCACTGTTGCAGCAGCTCGGTCATCAGATCGTCGAGCAGCCCAAGGGGATGGGCGTTGCCCTCTTGCTTAGTCATGCGAGCCTGGAGCGTCTCGGCGGGCGATTAATCCTCGGCAGTCATGTGGATGGTGGCGCCGTGGCACAGGTCTATCTGCCGATACAGGGGGCAGCATGAAACGACTCTTGATCATCGAAGATGAGCCGAGCTTTGCCGGGATCCTGGCACGGCGCATGAGCAAGCACGGCTACGAGTGCGCGTTGGCGCACGATGCTACTCAGGCGCTACTCAAGGCCCGTCAGTTTAAACCCAGCCATATTCTGCTGGACATGAAGCTGGCCGATGACAATGGCCTGGCGCTCATTCCCCCGCTCAAGGGCGCCGTGCCCCAGGCCGTGCTGGTGCTGTTGACCGGCTATGCCAGCATAGCCACCGCCGTCGAGGCGATGCGCCTTGGCGCCGACAACTACCTGACCAAGCCTGCCGATACCGCCACCCTGCTTAAGGTGCTGGACGATAAGGCGCCCAAGGCGATCGCTCCCGAGGTGGATGAGGCGCCCCTGAGCCCCAAGCGGGTCGAGTGGGAACATCTGCAGCAGGTGTTGACCGCCAACAAGGGCAATGTGTCGGCGACGGCGCGCCAACTCGGGATGCATAGACGAACCCTGCAACGTAAGTTACTCAAGAAGCCGCAGGATATCAGTCAATAACCAGATTGGATCATTGCCCTACCGAGCCTTTCGTCCCATAATTTGATAAAAGATGTATTTTTTATGTTTATTATTGAGGTTTGAATTGCTCTCCGTTGGCCTCTATGCTCTAAGACATGGCTAGTTCACAGGCAGGTGCGCTTGACCTTAGGTTGAGACGCTAGGAAGGCGATTTCGTTATCCTCAAGAAAGGAAAGACGATGTCGACAGATTCTTTGTACAGCAGTGAGCGCTTTCTTCTCGATAATCCTATCGATCTCATCTCACTCGATAAATGGCAGAAAACCGTCAACCTGCTGGCCCAGGTTTTTAACGCACCGGCGAGTTTTCTGGTGCAATATACCCCCAAGGGATTTCAGGTAACCATCGCCAGTAAACAGGTCAGCAATCCCTACCCGCCCGGAGTGGTTATCGCACCCGATACCAATATCTTCTGTCGGCGCATCGTCGAGACCCGCTCGGATCTCTATGTGCCCAACGCCAAGATAGATCCCTGCTGGGAAACCAACCCCGAGGTGCAGAAAGATGGCTTCTCCTCCTATCTCGGGGTGCCGGTGTTTTGGGGCGATGGTAGCTGTTTCGGCACCTTCTGCGTGATGGATCGCGACAAGACAGATTACCAGGCCAGCTATTTCGAGCTGATCCACCAACTTAAGGAGATCATCGAGGCGGATCTTGCCCTGCTGGATATCTATGGTGAACTCAAGCAACTGGCCCACCTGGATGACCTGTGTCATATCAATAATCGTCGTGGATTTAAGGGGCTCGCCAGGCAGCGTATGAAGCTTGCCCAGCGAAACGAGAGCCGCTTGGCCCTGCTCTATATCGACGTCGACGACTTCAAGGGGATCAACGATGGCCACGGCCATTCGGTGGGCGATGAGGTGCTCAAGTTGCTGGCGGGGATCATCAAGCAGAGTGTACGTGGCTCGGATGTGGTGGGGCGTATCGGCGGCGATGAGTTTGTGGTGCTGCTCATGTGTCAGAATGACGAGGACGTGATAGCCACCGAGACGCGAATCATGCAGGGGTTGGATAACGCCATGCTCGACAGCCATCTGCCCGAGGTCACTGTGACCATAGGCCACAAGATAGCGGATCAGGATGTCCGCCTGGATGTTCTGTTGGTTCAGGCCGATGAGGATATGTTTAGGCGTAAGCGCGATAAACAGGCCCTCTAGATAAAAAAATCCCCGAGCGTGCAGGGTGCTCGGGGACGGGAGCGCAGTGGAGGGTTCCCAAAACGAGTTAATGCTTTAGAAGCGATATTCACCTGTGAGCCAGGCGCTCTGGCCTGTGCCCGGCGTGCGTTGTCCTGGCGTTAGGTCGGCATTGAACACCCGGTTGTAGCCGCCGAGGTGATCTTCATAGTCGATGTCGAACAGGTTGTTGATACCCGCCTTAATCAGCCAGTTCTGCCCGTCGTAGGCCAGCATCAGGTTGACCAGGCCGTAGCCCGCGCTGGTTTGCTCGGCCTGGCTATGTGAGACCTTGTCCTGAGCCGCCACCATGACCCCCTCGATGCGGGCCGACCAGTTACCCTCTGTGAAGTTGAGGCCCAGATTTACCCGTGGCGGCGCAATGCGGTACAAGTTATCGTCGATGTCGCGGCGCTCGCCACTGACATAGCTGGCCATAAGATCCAATTGCCATTGGTCGGTGAGCTCGTAGCTGGCGTTAATATCCATACCCAACAGCTGGGCATCGACATTGGCAAATTCCATGGGATCTTGGTTACCCATCATGTTGGCGGCCATGATCACCGCAGGATCATTCGACTTCACTCCCTGGATATAATCGTCGATACGATGCAGGAAGATGCGTGGGCTGATGTTCAGTCCCTGGCGGTTGAAGTCGGCACCTAGCTCCAGCTGATAGGCGGTTTCCAGGTCGAGATCCATCTTGCCCACATAGGTGCGACCGTCGGCGAGTCCACCGGTGGACTCCATCGGGATCCACAGGTATCTCTGCTGGTAGCTGGCACTGTCTTGTTTGCGGGCCAGCCCCAGTATCCAGGTTAACTCCTTATTGACGCGGTAACGGCCGTTGAGCACCAGATCCACCCCAGTTTGAGCCTGGGCGCGATCGGCCTGGTTATATCTGTCCATCAAGACTTTGATGGCGGGCATGGCGCCGGCCATGGAGTGGCTGACCTCGTCGGCATCGCTGCGATAGTGTTTGACCCTGGCGCCCAACTGCCAGTGCCACAGATCGAATTCCTGTTGCCACTGGGCGAAGGCGCTGTAGGTGTCATTTTGCACCTGGTTGAAGTTATCGACCCTGAACATGGGCTTGGTGGGATCTGTGATCACCGAGTTGTGTTCGCTGAGCTGGCTGTCGAGGCCAAATAGCCAGGCGTCTCTGCCTAGGGTCAGTGCCATATCATAGCTCTTGCTCTCGGCGTTATTGTAGCGGGCGTTGGCACTCTCGGGCTTCTGGCGTTCGCTGAAGTTGTCCATGCCGTGTCTGGCATCGCTATAGGCGAGATGCCAGTCGAGTTCCCAGGTGTTGAGCCTGTGCTGGCCTTCGAGCTTTATCCTGTCGGTGCGGATGAAGTCGATATCCATCGGCAGCGCCGGGGTGCCCGCCTCTGTGGTTTCCAGATGTTGATAGCCGATGGCGATGGACTCATCTTCTAGCCCCTTGTCGCTGAGGTTAAAGCGATATTGGCCACCGACGATCTGTTTATCATAGCCGCTGGGGGAGATGCGAAGATCGTTACCGGACTTCATATCCTCATCCCCTTGCATGAGATCACCATAGACAAGCAGGGCGTGCTCTTTGCCACCGACATTGACCTTGGCCCCAAGATGGCTCTGGGCGCCATTACCCTGATACTGGGCGGCGACGCGTCCTTGGGTGTCGTTAAAGCTGGCCTGGGACTCGATCACCTTGATGCTGCCGCCAAGGGTATCTGTGCCGGCGGAGACGGGGGCGATGCCACGGTGCATCTCGATACGCTCACTATTGATCAGGCTGGCATAACTCAGCGGCGTGTCCATGGCGTTGGGGCCTGCACCGGCGAGGGAGACGCCATTGACCTGAGTATTGACCCTGTCGCCGAACAGGCCGCGATATTGTGCGATGCCGGTCAGCGGGCCGTTACCGTTGACGGCGGTGCCCGGCAGTTGGGTCAGCAAGCCGCTGATGTCGCTGACGGGGGCCTGTGCCTCGGGGGTTACCGAGGCGTAGCTGCCCTGGTGAGCACCGTGGACTTCAATGATTTCGAATGCGGCTTCCTGAGCCTGGGCAAGAGGAAGGGTCAGCAAGGCTGTGCCGATAGAGAGCGTAAGGTGAGAGAGACGCAGCGCCATAATATTTGAGTTCTTAGGTTATTAGGTGGCGGCATTTTGGCAGCCCGGTTTAGGCGTGACAAAGGCAAACTCAGATAGTGCGACAAGGTGTCGCACCCGCTGCGCACCCCAGGGGATTGGCATCTAAGATTCAGGATTTCGGCGCCATTAGGCAGAGATTCAAACAAGTGTTTGCTTTATTAATCAGTGTGTAAGTAGTGATTTTTATGGTCTGAAGATTAATTATTTTAAGGATAAATCTGGCTTGGTTTATTGTTTTGGTAAGATTGAATATAAAGTTCACTTTATAAAACTCAATTTAATTAAACACTTACTTGGTCTGCAGTTTCCCTTGTCATGTTTCTTGGTTTATTTGTATGACCAATAAAATTCATTGACATCAATAGTTTTCAGTCTTTTAATCAAACTCAAGTGTTTGATAAATTAAACGCGGCGGGCGTTTTGTTGTGCTCTCAAATGCTTAATTAGGGCTGGGTGATTTACCGGCGAGCTAAGATAAATTGGGTATTGATTATGGAACATGAAACAAATACAGCGCGTAGCGTAACCGAAACCGATTCTGATCACGGCGCCATGACACGTCGACAATGGCTACAGGAGATGCTGGCGGGTAACGAGACAGATCTTAAAGATGAAGAGCCAGATTGTTATGTCCTGGGATATAACTAACGGCTAACAGTAACCGACACTCGCGCGTCATCGCTTGATAAGCTCGTCTTGATAGAGTTCGCCTTGATAGAGTTCGCCTTGATATAGCGAGGCCTGATAGAGAGCGCTCATAGAGAGCGCCTTGATATGAGAGGGTTAACCTTATAGGTTAGGCATGACTCAAAAATAAGGAAGTTTTAGCATGCAACTCTCTTGTCATTGTGGGCAGGTACAGCTGACCCTAGCGACACCACCGGACACCTTAACCTCTTGCAACTGCTCCATCTGTAGTCGTTACGCCGCCCTATGGGGCTATTTCGATCCTAAGGACGTCAGCCTTAACGAGCAGGCTACGTCCGGCCAGGAGGAGAGTGCGTCTGTGGGTTATAGCCATGGGGATAAGTATCTGGTTTTCTACCATTGCAAGCGCTGTGGCTGCGTGACCCATACGTTGACGACGGACAAGGTGAGCGAGCCCAGGATAGCGCTGAATTTTAGGATGGTGCCACAGGCGCTGCGCAAGAACATTCAGATCCGCCACTTCGATGGTGCCGACACCTGGCAATACTTAGATTAAAGTCGCCTAGATTAGAAGCACCTAGATTAAAAGCACCTAGATTAAAAGCACCTAGATTAAAGGCGCTTAGATTAAAGCGTCTCGATTTTATCGTTTAGACTAAGCTGTGTCGGCATAAGGCATCTTTCAGCCCTATGCCTAAATCAATCTCGAAAGAGTGATTAGTCGACGGCGATCATCACATTGCTTGCCTTGATGATGGCATAGGCTTCGCCGCCCACCACCAGACCCAACTGTTCACATGATTTCTTGGTGACCACAGAGGTGATCTCAACGCCTGGGGCTAGCTCGATCACCACTTCGTTGTTTACCGAACCTTCTTCGATTGCCTTGATCTTGCCGGTAAGGTTGTTGCGTGCGCTAATTTTCATACTAATTTATCTTCCTGTTAATTAATGAAAAAGCCATGGTAACCCTTAGTGTAAACAGGGGACACTCAGACATAGATATTTGTGAAGCCTATTGGAGTTTCGCCTGAGCGACACGCCTGCGCTCGCCGATCAGACCGATGATCTGTGGCATCAGGGAGGCGGTTATCATGGCCAGCATCAGCAGGTACTGATGGGGCGTGAAGGATTCGCCCAGCAGTACCATGCCCGAGACGATACCCGCCACTGGGTTTGCGATGCCACCAAAGGTAAAGTCCACCACGCTCATGCGCTGCAACAGCCAGACATACATGATATAGCCCAGTACGGTATTGAGCAGGATGATCCAGCCGATGCCGACAAGGTTGTTCGGGCTGAGCTGGCTAAGCGCGTTGCCATAGCCTTGGGGCGCCAGCCAGGCATGCACGCTTGCAGCCATGCTCAGCAGCACGCCGCCGATGATCAGCTGCCAGGTCAATACCGTCCACCAATGCATGCGATCCCCAAGGGCCTTAGTGATGCCACTACCGACTATGATGCAGCTGATGGCCGCCAACATGGCGAGAAGACCTATGGGGTTGAGGCTGATGGAGTTGGGGTTAAACAGTAGCCAGGCAAGACCGATCAACACCAGGCCGAAGAAACCCTGGGTCAGGCCGGGGCGCCGCCCATGAAACAGCCACTGGTAGAGCATGGCAAATACAGGCACAGAGATCATACCGACGCCCGAGATGGCCGAGGGCAGGGTGAGTGCCATGACGAAGATCAGGCTAAAGAAGGCGGCGATATTGATAAAGCCGAGTCGAAACAACAGGCTCCACTCCTGACGCTTGGGCAGGCTGGGTTTGATTGCCAGCAGGATAAGGCCAGCCGGCAGTGCCCGTAAGGCACCAAGCAACAGGGGAGGCCAGTCCGGCAGCGTATATTGGGTCACCGCATAGGTGGTGCCCCAGAAGAAGGCGGGGATCATGGCAAGGAGGACGTTCATATTTATCTCAACAAAAAGTATCTTTATGTAAAGATATTAGTCTGCGCCTTTTGTTTCTGCTTGTAAAGTACCTCAGGATTAATTATCTTTGCCTGAAGATAAATTACGATGGTAGCACTGTCACCTAACTATCCTGAGCGCGGGATAAGTAAGTCGTAATCATTAACCCCAATTGTTCCCGGAGAGCAGATGAACTCAGATCACCTCGATGGCGTCGATCGCCTCACAGCCCAGTGGGCCAAGGAGAAGCCGCAACTCGATACCCTACCTATGGCGATTCTCGGCCGTCTGATGCGTATCTATAAACATCTGGAGGCAGAGGTAAGCGCCTGCCACAAGCAGTTTGGTATCAGTATGGGGGAGTTCGATGTGTTGGCGACCCTACGTCGCTCGGGAGAGCCCTATCGCCTGACACCGTCGGATCTGCTCGCGGCCATGATGCTCACCTCGGGGGCCATGACCAATCGCGTCGACGGACTGGAGAAGAAGGGGCTGGTGTTACGCAGCCACAGTCAGGAAGACAGGCGTAGCGTCAGTGTCGGGCTGACGGCGGCTGGGCTCGCGCTGATCGACGAGGCTATCCTGGCCCATGTGGCGGTGCAGCAGGCCCTAACCAGCCGCCTGTCGCTCGATGAGAAACAGCAAGTTAATGCGCTATTTAAACATTGGTTGCAGGCATTTGAGTCTTAAGTTTGCCCTTCATCTGTCGGTAGAGGCCAACCTGAATCTGCCGACTTTTTCACCGCTCCTTCCCATTTTCTCTGTAAATAAAAGTATACACTTGGTCTAGGTTGGTGGGACTCGCTTGGTCACTTTGACAGCCTGATACTTGCTTTCTATTGTCCTTTTAACTCGCTTGCCGTCTGGGTTAGCGAGCATTTTTACCTCAATTCCTGCCCATCTTTTCGCCGACATTTAGCCGCCTTTTTGGGCTAATTTAGCCAAATTGAAATTTATTGAGCGACTTGACCAAAGTCAATTTCAATCCGCGCCAAAGGAATAATCTTAGCGCAACAAGGTAATAACACCTTCATCACAGTGGCTCTGGCAGTTTGAACCCCTTTGGTGAAATGCGCTAACAACGGAGTATTTTATGAAAAAGCAATCTTCTACCCCTGCAGTCAATGTCGATCAGCAACGTCGTAGCTTCTTAAGTGGTTCAGTCGGTTTGGGCATAGTGGGTGCGGGTATGGCGGCAGGCCTGGTTTCTGGCAGTGCCTCGGCCACCACACAGACTAAGTCGGACCGCATGGCTAACTACAAGGCGGATCAGCTGGAACGCGTGACTCAAGAGTTAGTGCCACCACCTATGGTGCCTAAGCATGATCAGGTCGCCAAGGGTAAGCCCAAGGTTGTACAGGTGAAACTGGTGGTAGAAGAGAAGCAGATAGAGCTGGAAAATGGCACCAAGGCCTGGGTCTGCGCCTTCAATGGCAGCGTGCCTGGTCCGCTCATCGTCTGCCATCAACATGACTTTGTCGAGTTGACACTGGTTAACCCTGCCAGCAATGCCCTGGCTCACAACATCGACCTGCATGCAGCCACAGGTGCGCTGGGCGGCGGCGAATTGACCCTGGTTTCTCCAGGTCAGGAGGTTACCTTCCGCTTCAAGGCGACCAAGGCGGGTACCTTCGTCTATCACTGTGCGCCGGGCGGGGTGATGATCCCTTGGCACGTGGCCATGGGTATGCATGGTGCCATAATGGTATTGCCTCGTGAGGGGCTAACAGACGCCGCCGGCAAGCCAATCAAATATGACAAGGCCTACTATATTGGTGAAGCCGACTTCTATGTGCCTAAGGATGCCAAGGGTAAATACAAGGCCTATGACACTGTGATGGGCAGCATGAATGACGTGCTGGAAGTGATGAAGACGCTTACCCCTTCTCATGTAGTGTTTAACGGTGGTGTGGGTGCCCTGACAGGCAAGAATGCCATGACCGCCAAGGTGGGTGAGTCTGTACTCTTCATTCACTCTCAGGCCAACCGTGATACCCGTCCTCACATCATCGGCGGACACGGCGACTATGTCTGGCCTGCCGGTTCCTTCACCGATGCGCCTCAGACCAACCTGGAAACCTGGATGGTCGCCGGTGGTAGCGCCTGTGCCGCACTGTATAACTTCCGTCAGCCTGGCCTCTATGCCTATGTGAACCACAACCTGATCGAGGCGATCATGAAAGGGGCTGCCGCCCACATTAAGGTCGACGGTGAGTGGGATGACAACCTGATGGTGCAGATCAAGAAGCCATCTAGCATAGCCACGGCCTAAGGCCACAAGGCTCGAGTCTAGGTTAGGCTCGAGCCACCTATCATCACGACTTGGGGAGGTGCAGATGCAAAGGTTATTCCTGATGGGATTGCTGATGATGCTGGGACTCGTCTCTATGAGTCCACGCGCAGAGGCCGCCGAGGTGGATTATGGCCTGGAGGCCAGCGTGTATCTCTGGTACGCCAGTCTGGATATGGGCCAAGCAGACAAGCGTCTTGCGCCACAGAGCGATCTGGTCGATCACGCCGAATATGCCGGTAGCCAACCCGGGAACGGCGCCCATCATCTGATGTCTATCAACCTCATCAGCCGCAGCCAAGATGGTATAGAGGTAGAGGTGGAGACAGAGTTTCAGCTCACTTCTCCTAATCTCTCTCCCAACCCCGCTACTGACGAGGGCGAGACAGAGGTGCGGGGCCAATACGTGGTGCAGCGCCTGAGCCTAGATAGCCAGGGCCTGGTGCGCAGCAGCGTCACCCTGGTCAACGAGTATGATGATTTTACCTCTCGCTACCGCCCTGCGGCAGAGATAAACCTGGTTCGCGCCGCGCTATACCGCTGGACTGAGTCGCTCGACAGGCTGGATGACGTGACTCTGCTCGGTCTGCTGGCTAAGGATGCAAGCTTTACCGGTCCGGAAGATGCTAGCCAGACCCCGAGTCAGTATCTCGCCTATCTGCACAGCCTTAATCACAGTAACAGTCGCCGGGTGATTAAGAATTACAGCCTCACGCCAGAGGATGGGCAATATCGTCTGAGTTTCGAGTATCAGTGGACCGCCACCAATAGCGACGGCGACGTGGAACTGGCGAGGGTCGGCGTCACTATGTTGCTGGTCGTCACGCCCGAGGGGGCCAAGGTGGTGCTATACCGTGCAGAGTATCTGCCGCCGGTAACCGATCTCGGCGCCGAGGTGCGTTGTTGACAGAGAAGGAATTGAGTATGACACAAGCTATTCAACGTAAGTTTCATCTGGTGCTGAGCCTCTGCCTGCTGCTCATGGGTAGCCTGATTAGCGGCACTAGCATGGCGAACATGCCTATCCTCAAGGGGATTGGCGGCGACTTTAGCCTGCGCAGCAGCAAGGGGGGTGAGGTACGCCTGTCGGACTTTAGCGACAAGGTGGTGATGATGTTTTTCGGTTACACCAACTGCGCCGACATCTGCCCCACCACCATGGCGCATATCAGTCAGCTGATGAATCAACTCCCGAGCGAGAGCCGCGAGCGTATTCAGGTGCTCTTCATCAGCATCGACAGCGACTATGATACGCCCAAGCATTTGAATAAATACCTCAGCTATTTCGACCCCAGCTTTATTGGCCTGGTCGACGAGCGGGAGAAGATAGATGAAGTGGCCGCGCTTTTTAAGGCCGACTACACCAAGCTGGCCGAAGAGAAGGTGACAACAGAGTATAAGAAGCTGAGTCTGGAAGATAGCAAGGCGCCTAAGCGTCAGGGTTATCTCTATTCCCACACCGCCAAGATCTTCGTGCTCGACGGTAAACAGCGGGTACGTGGCTTCTTCTACACAGGTACCCCCATAGATGAGATGCGTCAGCAGATAGAGAGTCTGCTTTAATCATGAAAGAAGGAAATTATATGAAAGCTCGATTCTGTTTGTTTGTTTTGCTTTGTAGTTGGATTGGTGCCGCTCAGGCCAGCGAGTTGATGGTACACGACGCCTGGATCCGCGGCATGCCGCCCACTTCTCGGGTCGTGCCTGTCTACCTGTCGTTGCATAACCCCAGCGACAAACCACTGGTGCTGAAGGCCATCAGCAGCCCTAGAGGCATCGTCGAGCTTCACCAGACCCTGATGGAGAATGAGGTGATGCGCATGCAGGGCGTTGAGGCGATTCAGATCCCACCCCATGGCATGGTGAAATTGGCGCCCGGTGGCTACCACGGCATGATGTCAGACTTTAAGGCCGGGGTGCCTGCGCTCGGCGAAGAGGTGGCGCTTACGCTGACCTTGGCCGATGGTGAGATCCTGTCTGTGGTGGCAAAAGTGACGGCCAAGGGAGAGGCTCACGACCATAGCATGCATCACTAAAAATGCCTTCACGCGCTTTTTGATTTGATTCATCTTTAATACCTGTTCATTATGATCTAGATCACGACTTGCCAGCAGGTTGTGATTTAGATTAACGGAGCAACAGGACTAAGGAAGGCGCGATGATAACCGATCCACAGATTAAGGCCTGCATTCACAAACACCATCTGTTTTCGACACTGGGCGAAGAGGAGCTTTGTCGCCTGCTCGGTCAGGCAGCCAAGATCACCCTGGCCGCCCATGAAAACTTGTTCTATCAGGGGGATCTGGCTAAACGTTTCTACTTAGTGATCCAGGGGCATCTGCAACTCTATCGCACCAGCCTGCAGGGGCAGGATAAGGTGATAGAGGTAGTACGCGAGGGACGCACCTTCGCCGAAGCGCTGATGTTTAGCCGTCAGGCCTCCTATCCCGTGTCGGCCCAGGCCGTGTCCCACTGCACCTTAGTGAGCTTCGATAGCGAGGCTTATCTCGCCATGCTCAGGGGCAATCCCGATGCCTGTATCGCCGTGATGGCGGAGATGAGCGTTAGACTGCGTAAGGATATTAACGAGGTAGAGCTGCTCTCGGTGCAGAATGCCCAGTCGCGTCTGCTGCTTTTTCTGCTGCGAAACATGCAAAAGATAGGCGACAACCAGGGACGGGTCGAGTTGGATATTCCTAAACGTGTGCTGGCATCGCGCCTATCGATTCAGCCGGAAACCTTTTCCCGCCTGATGAAGAAGATGGTAACCGAAGGGATCATCAGCGAGTCACGTGGTGCCATAGACATTAACGATCTCGCTAAGCTCTATACCAGTGCCAACTTGCCCTTGGCCAATCAAGGGATGAATCCTAGTGAGCCCCTTATTCGCTCTAATAAGGCGCCCTGTCAGCAGATTGCTATTGAGATGGTGTAGCCTGAGCCTGTTCTAGCCGCTCTGCCGTGCAGCAGCGATCCCTGCCGGTTTCCTTGGCGCGGTACATCGCCTTGTCTGCCAGCGCCAATAGGCTGTCCGGCGTATCGCCTGTTGCCGTAGTGACTATGCCGAAGCTGGCGCTAATGGGGATCAGGCTGCCCTGCCAGTTGAGGCTGGATTGTCTCAGGGCCTGCTGCAGTTTCTGGGCGATGATCTCCGCCACCTCGCCATCTGTGCCGGGTAACACCAGCAGAAACTCCTCGCCGCCGAGTCGGCAGAAGATGTCCATGGCGCGGGTGACCTTACCTATCTGCTGCGCCGTCTTAACGAGCACGGCGTCCCCGGCAGAATGACCAAACTTGTCGTTAATCTGTTTGAAAAAATCCAGATCGAACAGGATCAGGCTATAGGCTTGAGCATCCCTGAGCCAGCGCTGATGTAGCTGCTCCAGTTGCTGCTGCATGGCGCGCCGGTTCCACAGCCCTGTGAGGTAGTCCCTGTCAGCCTGTTGACGCATCTTCTGCACCAGGCGGGTGAGGGCGTTGCCCATCATGATCACGTTTATCCACAAGGTCATGACGACATACAGCCACAACATGGGGATGGCGTCGGCGCTCTGAATGCTGGCCAGATGGGATTTGAGCGCAGGCTCGATGAGCAGCAACAGCGCCCTGAGGCCGAAAATGACGCCCATCAGGGCTATGGGGCTCAAGAGGATCACGGCGATGGGGCGTTTGACAGTGTTTTCCAGGGCGACCAGGTTGTCTTTGGCCATCAGCAAGAAGGTGCTGGCGGCCATGAAGGAGAAGAAGATGCCCAGGGTATCGCTGGCTTCTATGTTGGGTGGCTGAGTTAACATCAAGAGCCCCGTCAGGAGCAGTAAGGCGAGATCTATTTTGATGCTGCTTGGCAGGCGAAACAGGCGTTGGGTGCCGCTACGAAGCAACACGAAACCGAGTAACAGCAGCATGTCTGCCCCCAACCAGTAGAGATAACTCGGCGTCTGATCCCTGAGGGTTGTGAGCAGTATGCCGAGTAGAATTAACACATTGCCAAGGGAGAAATAGCTGCTGGCGCGGGGAGCTATGCCTAAAGGGTAGGCCATAAGGCCCCAGGCTAAGGTAGAGGTACTGGCGAGCAGGCAGATAAATAACACCAGCAGCTCGGCAATGGGGTCAATATTCATAAGCGATCTTTTTATTTTTTTACACTATAAAGCAGCAGTGCCGTCGAGTGAAACTGTTTGTTACTAAATTGTTATCTTCATCTTGTCCGTCAGCGCGCTCGCGCTTATCAGGTTTCGCGGCGCTGGGGGATTCGGTCTGGCCTTAACTGTTGGTTCTCAGCCGTGGCTTGACTTGAGTTTAGTCTGAGCTCAGATAGTCGCGTTCGAAGGTCTGCGCATCCACAGGTCTGCCATACAGATAACCCTGGCCGAAGTCGCACTCCTCCTGGCGGATAAAGGCATCCTGCGCCTGAGTCTCTACCCCTTCGGCGATCACATTGAGTGTCAGCTTCTTGCCCATAGCGATGATGGCTCGGGTTAGCTCTCTGTCCTGCTCGTTTTTCTCCAGATTGGTAATGAAGCAGCGATCTATCTTCAGGGTGTCGAAGGAGTATTTTTGCAGATAGCTCAGTGAGGAGTAGCCGGTGCCGAAATCGTCGAGGGAGATCCTTACCCCCAGGGCCTGCAACTGGCCTATGATATGCTGCGCCAGCTGCTCATCCTGTAGCAGCACCCCTTCCGTGATCTCCAGTTCCAGGGAGGAGGGAGGTAAGTGGTACAGGCTCAAGAGGTTGGCAATATAGTCGGCAAAATCGGTGTCGCGAAACTGTAGCGGCGAGATGTTGATCGCCACCCTAAACGGCCTGCTGGGATCTTGGCTGCGCCACTTGGCGGCCTGTTCGATGGCGGTATGCAGCACGAAGTTACCTATGGCGATGATCTGACCATTGTGCTCAGCCAGGCTGATAAATTGATCTGGCGGTACATTGCCCAGCTGCGGGCTGTGCCAGCGAAGCAGCGCCTCGGCACCGATAACCCGCTTGTGTTGCAGGCTTAATAGCGGCTGATAGTGTAGGCTCAGCTCCTGATGTTTCAGGGCGTCCACCAGGTGTGACTCCAGCAGGCAGCGGCGTTCGATATTGGTCTGGGTCGACTTGTTAAAGAAGCTGTAGGGTGTGCATTCGGCCTTGCTGATGCTCATAGCGGCACCGGCTTTCTGCATCAGCTCCGAGGCCTCGTGGGCATCGGTTGGTGCGACCGCGACCCCAATGCAGCAGGGGATCTTGATGCTGAACTCTGCCAGGGCGAAGGGGATATTGGCGGTCTGTAATATGCTGTCGATCAGCGGGATCTCCAGGGGATTCTTGCCCCTGTGAGCGATGACAAATTCGGCGCCGGCAATGCGGGCAAACAGGGTCTCTTTATCCAGGATGCGTTTGATACGCTGACTAAAGAGTTGCAGTACCTTGTCGCCGACCACATAGCCATAGCTCTCGTTGATCGACTTGAAGTTACGCAGACCAAAATAGATCACATAGGTCGACAAGTCATCGGGTTGACTGAGCTGCTGCGATAGCTGGTTCACAAAGCCCAACCGATTGGCAAGGCCGGTTAATGGGTCGTGATCCTTATGAAATTGCAGCGAGTTTTCAATTGAGGTGCGCTGCTCTATCTCGCTTAATAACTTCTTGTTGAGCCTGGTGAGTTCCTGGGTGCGTTGCTGCACCTTGGTCTCTAAGATCTGGTTGAGATGAAAGAGCTTGGCACTCTGGTACAGACTGGCGAGATTGGCATTGATGGCATTTTGAAACCGCGCAAGCAGATGGCGAAAAGTGCGGCCATAATCTCTCTCTTTGTTGTCCAGCATACACAGGGTGCCGAAGGGCTGACCGTTGGGCCAGGTGAGCGGCAAGCCGCAGTAGGCGATCATCCCTAGTTTGATGTCGGGATTGCGATCCCACTCCTTATCTTTGAGGGCGTTGGGCACCACAAGCTCGGCTTGGCGCTGGATCACCGTCTCGCAGTAGAGACCGTGGCCCAGGCTTTCTGTGTCGTGGCGCTTGTAGGGATTGTCCGGGTGATGGCTGGTGGTGAAGACAGAGATATCTTTCTCCGTCACCCGCATGATCAGGATGGCCGGAGTGTCGACGATTTCCGATAGCAGATCTAAGGTTTGCTGCCAGCCGTTAAACATCTCATCCGGCACTGCAAGCTGGGCAGTGTTGACCTGAGTCTGGCTGAAGAGCGGGTCTTGCTCCAGCAATGAGAGAGCGTCTTGATAGGGGTTCATAGGGGATCCTGAAAAGCGTGTGTGCCATCCATTTAACTAACTATAACCTAAAGATTTCATCCCTGTCTTTCGCTGGTTTGTTGTTTTTTTAATCAGTGGCAGGTTTAGGGCTATTTTTTGCTTTTCTTTTCGGTTTGCTTTAACGCAAAAACTTACTTGGTTGGCGCGATGACATAGGCTGAAAAATAAAAAAAAGGCCCGATGATTGGTTATCTCATCGAGCCTTTTCGTTCTTGCCGTTAGCCGCTTGGGCTTAGAAACTCAGCGTTTGCTGTAACGCTCGGCGCCATTCAGTGCCGTTAGTCGTCATCCAGACTTGGTTGGCGTTGATTTGAAGGTCTGGATCCTGAGGATGGGGCATCAATCCACCTAAAATAATAAGCTGACTGCCGTGAACCATGGCGCGATAACCACGCTTAGCATCGAAGGGGAAGTTATCCATGGCCTTGGTCCAGCTGGAGCCATCTTGCGAATACCAGAGATCGGTCAAGGTTTGGTTAGCGCTATATCCGCCAAAGGCCCATAATTTACCATCAAATTCAACGAGATGATGAATATGTCTCGCGCCTAACCCTGTGGTATCAGTCTCTTTTGTCCAGGTGATGCCATCTGTGGTGGACCAGATGTCACTGAGTTGAGTCGTTCGTGATTGGGTTTCATGACCCGCAACAGCCCAGAGTTTGCCGCCAAAGCTGCTGATTTGGGTTACGGCGCGCGTGGGAAAGTTATTGTTGCCCACATCTGTCCAGTTGATGCCATCTTCCGAGCGATATACGACGCCGTTTTGTGTGTTGATAGCCCATAATTTATTGTCGAATGAATAGACTGAGTATTGACCGTTTTGCGTGCCAACATTTGGTCCGGTAAGTGCCTCTTGGGTCCAGGTTTTACCATCGAGTGATGAGTAGCTACCACTTGCGTGCAAGGCCCAAATCTTGCCTGAAAAAGTAAGTAGTTTGCTGTCCGTCGGAAAGGGAAGCGTCGTGGAATCATCTAATGTCCACCTGAAACCGTCAGTAGAGTGCCAACGAGTATTTACTTTCTCGAAATCTTCGTTGGTGCCAGAAAGCAGTTGTATCTCTCCCTGGTGACTGACTGCCTGAATGTCTGTCATGGCTGGTATCTGATTATTGAGCGGCAGCCAATGCTTTCCGTCTGTTGTTTGCCAGTTGTCGTTGAGTATGATGCCATTCTCACTTCTGCCGCCGATAACGACCAGGGCATCATTATGTACCGCAGTGGTGAAGTATTTACGTACCCTATCTACCATGTAGGATTTTAAGCCGAAGTTTGCGTCTGCAGTTGCTAACGTCCAAGAGGCACCGTCGGTGGAGATCCATACATCATTTGGAAAGGCTGAACGATTTGGATCGAGCTGATCGATATAACCGCCCAGCAAAATTAATTGATTACCGATTTGCCTTACTTCATGGCGTTCTCTGCCCGAGAATCCAGCGTCATTTGATATTTTCGTCCAGTGAATACCGTCGTCTGAGTTCCAGATATCGGCAGTCTTCTGGGTATCGTTTCTGCCACTAAATTGCCAAAGTTTATCTTTAAATTCGACAAAGGCTGCGCTTACTCTCTGGGTTGCTGTCGAGTCTGACGACTCCAGCTTCCAGGTGATGCCATCGGTAGAGGAGTAGATCTCTTTGACATAGTCTCCGGCCTGAAAGTCATAGCCGCCGTATATCCACATCTTGTCATTGAAAGTGGTCATCGAATAGCCGTTGCGCTCGCTAAAGCCAATATCGGCATTCACCTGCGTCCAATTGATGCCATCTGCTGAGCGCCATACATCGTTAAGCTTACTATTACTTCGTGTACCTACGAGCCAGATATGGTCTGCAAATGTATAAACTGCCATGGGGTGGCGTTCGCCGAAAGGAGCTTCATCAACCACTTTTTCCCAGATGTTGCCATCCTTTGAGCGCCAGATACTGGCATCATTACCTGCTTGCTCATAGCCGCCGATGAGCCAGAGATAGCCATCGAAGGAAACAGCCTTGGCCGAAGTGCGGCGAGTGAGGTTATTATTGGCGACATAGCTTGCCTGACCAGCATGTTGGCCGTGGAAGAGGTTAAAGTAGGCATCACTCGTCGTGGTTAAGCTGCTGTCTATTAGCGGCTGTGTGGATAGCTTGTCGACCAGCCCGTTATCGCAGTTGCTGAGATTGTTAAAGTCACAGTCAGCCTGAGTGGTTCTAGCTAGTTGTAGAGGAGTATCTACATCAGTAAACACTTCTGTGCCATCGGCACCTATCAGCAACTTGAGTGTTAGCGATGTAGGAGCGACAGAAGCAAAGAAGCTGCTGCTGGCTTTAAGGTAGTTAGCGGTTTCGGCTATCTCGGCAAAGATCTGCGTCTCGCCCGGCGTATGCGCCGTCACCTGTCCACTTGCATCCACCGAGGCCACGGCAGGATCTTGGCTGCTAAAGGTGACGTTAGCAACCTCGACATTGACGGGATTCAGATAAGTTTGATCGATAAAGAGCGCCACAGTGCCAGTGTTGTCGAAGGCGATAGCCCTCTCGGCCTTGGCGACATTGACTTGGTAGGCGGCGGAGGCTGCCAGGTACTTGGCATCTTCTGCTACCTGGGCTGTTATTGTGCTGGAACCTGAGCTTATTATGGTGACTAAGCCATCACTGGAGACGCTGACAACTTCTGGGTTAGAGCTGGTATAACTAATGGCTCCAGTTCCTAAAAACCCTTGAAGTGAGTTGCTAAAAGCCTCATCACCGAAGGTTTTATCTATGGGGCCGCCCTGACTAAAGCTCAGAGTTTGACCGAGTTTTACAGCAACCTTTTCTGTATCTGATGAGCCGCTTCCACCGCCACAGGCGCTGAGCTGCGTTGCGAGTATAAGCATGCAGCCTATACGCATTAATCCCTTAAGCATAGTGAATATCCCTATTTTTTTGTTTGTTGTTATTGTGGGCGAGGCTTAATCACATCACCCGTATCTTATCTCGTATTAGATTCGCTTTTACTTAACTAAGTCTTTGTACATCAATAATATTTGTTGTTGGTATGTTATTTACTTGTTGCGTCACGGTCAATAATAAAGAGGCAATAAAATAAGACTAAGGAATGAGAATATTCGAGTTTACTCGTCGGAATGCTCATTGGCCTTCATGGTGCGGGGCAGAACTAGATTTATCGCTTCTGGGTTTGTGATTCTCTTTGATGCGCCTGGTTGGAAGCCATTAAAAAGACTATCTTTTGATCATAAGCCGATACATTTTTCCAGGCGCGTTTGGGCCAGGTATTCTCTTTGCCTTGCTCGTCGCGGGCATACTAAGGATATTGTTATGCACAGGACATTGTTATGCAGATGACACTCTCTTTTCTCGGCGCGGCCCAGGAGGTGACGGGCTCCTGTCATCTTCTCGATATCTCGGGTCGTCAGGTGCTGCTCGACTGCGGCATGATCCAGGGAGGCAAGCTCGATGCACTGCGCAATCACGAGCCCTTCCTCTTCGAGCCCAAGGACATTCATGCCGTGGTGCTCAGCCATGCCCATATCGATCATTCGGGGCGGCTCCCTCTGCTGGTTAAGTCGGGCTTCACCGGCCCCATCTATACCCATAAGGCGACGGTTGAGCTGTGTGAGGTGATGCTGCAAGATGCGGCAATGCTGCAGGTGCGCGACGTGGAGCGGCTTAACAAGAAGCGGGTGAAAATGGATCTGCCACCGCTGGAGCCTTTGTTCGACGAGGAAGATGTGGCTCTAGTCATCAAGCAATTTGTCGCGCTAGAGTATGGCCAGTCTATACAGGTGGTGCCCCAGTTGACGGCGCGTCTGTGTGATGCCGGGCATATTCTAGGCTCAGCCGTGGTCGAGTTGTGGCTGGGCGAGGGAGAGGAGCGTAAGAAACTGGTGTTTAGTGGCGATCTGGGGCGGGCGGGCATGCCCATTCTCGATGATCCCACGCTTGTTGATGACGCCGACCTGGTGTTGATGGAGAGTACCTATGGCGATCGGTTGCACCGCAGTTGGGACGATACCCTTGAGGAGCTCAAGGCGATCTTCGCCAAGACCATCAAGGAGAGTCGCGGCAACATTCTGCTACCGGCATTTTCCGTCGGCCGGGCCCAGGAGCTGCTCTATCTGTTTCATCTCTATGCCAAGGAGTGGGCGCTGTCCAACTGGCGTATCTGTCTCGACAGCCCCATGGCGATCAAGGCGACCCAGATCTATGTGGCCAACTATCAGTTGATGGATGAGGATTTTAAGCGTTTCACCCGGCTGTCACCGGGTAAACATCCGCTGCTCTCGAATGTGGATTTTATCGACAGCACGCAGGAGTCGATGGAGCTCAACGAGATCCATCAGGGCTTGATCATCATAGCAGGGAGTGGCATGTGTAATGGTGGCCGGATCCGCAGCCACCTGGAACATAACCTGGCGAATCCTCAGTCGGATGTGATCATCTGTGGCTTTCAGGCCTTAGGCACGCCGGGGCGTTTATTGGTCGATGGTGCCGAGTCACTCACCATACATGGCCGCAACATTCCGGTGGCGGCCAAGATACATACGGTCGGCGGCCTGTCGGCGCACGCGGATCAGGCCGAGCTTATCCATTGGTATCGACACTTTAAACACACGCCGCCGCTGATACTGATCCATGGTGAGCGTGAGGCCCAGGAGCGGCTCAAGGCTGAGTTGGCGCCAGAGGGGAGTCGGTCTCCCCATGTGGTGATAGCCCAGCGGGGTGATACCTTAGATCTTACCGCCTTGCCCGAACTGCTTTGGTTGCCTGGCCAAGAATAGTCCGTTTCAGTTAGCGCCATGGAATATATTTTCTGTTAGCTTAGGTGCGAGAAGTCCACCAATAGTAAACCGCCAAGGAAAGCCTCAATGGATGAACATATCGTCATACTTATCATTGCCTTAGTCGTATTGCTCTATGGTTATATCTCTAAGTGGCTGGCACGTTTCGATATCTCAGGGCCCATGGTGTTTACCAGCTTTGGGCTGTTCTTGTCTCCCTTCGGTCTGGATGTGACTCAGGTGCAGGTCGACGCCGAGTTTGTCACCATCATGGTGGAGATAGCCCTGGTGTTGGTGCTGTTTAGCGACGCCGCCCTATTGGATCTCAGCTTGCTGAAGCAGTCATGGCAGTTACCGGCGCGCCTGCTGTTTGTTGGTTTGCCCATCACGGTCGCCGTGGGGACCCTGGTGGCCGGGCTCTTCTTTCCCGGCCTGCCCTTTCTCTATCTCTTGATGCTAGCGCTGCTGCTGACGCCTACAGATGCGGCCCTTGGCAAGGCAGTGGTCTCAGATCCTAAGGTGCCCAAGACGATACGCTCCACCATCAATGTGGAGAGCGGACTGAATGACGGCATTATTTTTCCTGTGTTAATTACCGTAGTGGCCTTGATCATGAGTGGCTTGGAGCATGCCCAGGATCAACACTGGATGGTTTATGTGATGGAGCAGATCCTGTTTGGCGCCCTGGTGGGAGGTGCCGTCGGTTATTTTGGCACCAAGCTGCAAACCTTCTGCTTTAAGCGTGATGGCATGGTGGAGACCTACCTCAACCTGATCCCCATCGCGTTGGCAATATTGGCCTTCTATCTGGCCGAGGCGTTCTCGGGTAATGGTTTCATCGCCGCCTTCTTCGCCGGTCTCTATGCCGGTAACACCAGCAAGATGGCCAGGGGGCATATTAAAGACTTTGCCGAGAGTGAGGGGGAGCTGCTGGTGTTGATCAGCTTCTTTATCTTCGGTCTGGCATTTGTGCCCATGACCCTGCCCTATGTCACAGTGGAGGTGATGCTCTATGCCCTGCTGAGTCTGACCTTGCTGCGCATGCTGCCAGTGATGATCTCGCTGATCGGCACCAAGTTAGACCTGTCGACCCGCGCCTTTATCGCCTGGTTTGGCCCTCGCGGGATCGCCTCTATTCTCTATGTGTTGATCGTCGCCCATGAGATGGGCAGCATCAAGGGGTTCGAGACCCTCTATGCCGTGGTGACAGTGACAGTGTTGATGAGCATACTGGCCCATGGCCTTTCGGCTCAGCCTCTGGCTAACTGGTATGCTAAACGCCATCGGCAGGGCGAGCCTGAGGCCGATGGTGAGGACAGTAAGGTCTAACTCTGCAGGCTATCGGTTTGGCCGTCGAGCCTCTGCACACTCTTGAGCAACATATAGAGACAGGTGCTCAGCAGGCAGATAGCCAGGTAGAGCATCATACCGTGGCGTTTGTCGCTCAGGGTCAACGCCAGCAGTGGCCCCGCCACAGAACCCAGGCTATAGCAGAGCAACATCACCTCGGTGGCCGAGACTATCTTGGTGCTCGGTAGTCTGTCGCAAGCCAGCGAGATGGCGATAGGGTAGAGCGCGAAACTGGCCGCCCCCAGGATGAAGTAGCTCACCGCTTTGAGCTGCAAGGCGCTGGTCTCGATAGCGCCGACCACACCTACCAGGCCCACCAGGGTACACATGGCCATCAACAGACGTTTATCCATTCTAGGCGAGAGATAGCTGATCAACGGCTGCACCGCCATGCCCCCCAGGATAATCGCCGCCATCAAGAGTCCCGTCTGGGTCGGTTCGTCGACCTGATTGTCGATATAGACAGGCATCAGTCCATAGATGGGGCCAAGCAGTAAGCCAGAGACCAGGCAGCCTATGATGGCCGGGCGACTCAGGCTGGCACTCTCGGCAAAAGAGAGCCTCAGCTGGGCCTGATGGGCCGGCTCACCGGAGCGGATCAGTACAGGTGCCAGTATGGCCATCATGAGAAGGATGATGACAAATAGATAGGGTAAGACCCCCTGGGTGCCCAGCTCGCCGATGGCCAGTTGGCCGAGGGCGCTGCCGCCATAGAGGGCTGCCATGTAGATCCCCAGTCGTCTGGCACGCGCCTTGACGCTGTTTGCCATCAGCAGCCAGGATTCGACCACCACAAAGACGCCCGCGACGGCAAAACCCGCCAACAGGCGCGCCCCAAGCCAGATGCCGGCATGGGGCAATAACAACATGGCCACTATGCTGGCAATGAGCAAGGTTAGAAAGAGGACGAAGGCGCGTCTGTGGCCCATCTTGGTGATAAGTCGCTCTACCCGTAACGCGCCCAGCAGCAGGCCCAGATAGAAGATGCTGGCGAGCCAGGGGGCGAGATCTGGCGAGAGGCCAAAGTTGCCCAATGATAGGGGGATCAGACTCATCAGAAAACCGGAGGCGACGGCAAAGAAAGAGAGGCCTATTACGGGTGCCGTAGGATTGTTCGATTTACAGTTATCGGCGACGTCTAACACCAATAATCTCCAAATTAAGTTGTGTAAATGGCAGCTTGGAGGGATATGCTTGTTGGGCCGTCATTTATTAAGTGTTTAGCGGGAAGCGAAATGTAGTGCGAGTGAGGCACCAAGTAAAGTGAATTTTGATTTTTGATGGTTTTTTGATAGAAAATTTGTGTTTACAGTAGGTTTTTTGCTCTCAGAATCGCTTTTTTGATTAAGGAATGTACGCTTTAACTTCGCGGTGAAATCAGTTTTAGGTTTGGTTTTTGATAGCTATTTTTAAATTTCTAGGGTTGTTTTGGCGGCTTTGTTACTCGTCTTTTGTTGCTTTATTGTTTCTGGTTGGAAATTTATTGGTTAAAGGTGTAAATTTTCAGGTTTGCGGTCAATTTTTTACCGTTTTTATGCCCGTTATAACGTCCCCATGCTCATCCAGGCTAAGTTTAACCAAGGATGAGCATGACAAATTTTAGGGCGAGCCGGTTAATCCTCGGCTAATGTGAGGGCGACTATCTTCAGCGGGTGATTACCGTCGAAGGAGGGGAAGTCTTTATGGCAGTGGATCCATTGGTGACTCGCGACACTTTGTCCCTGTTTCTCGACGCAGCGAATCAAGGCGTCAAGCCAGTCCTGGCGTTCCACCTTGGCGACGTTGTTGCAGCAGACTATGGTGCCGCCCGCCTTAGTGGCCAGCATGGCGGGTTTGAACAGGCTCTGGTAGTCGTTGATCAGATCTACCGTGCCGAAGGGGCTCTTGGCGAAACGCGGCGGGTCGAGAAACACCAGATCGAACTGACGCGGTGCCAGCTTAGGGTAGCTGGGGAGTTTCTGGTTACGGCGTCCACCAACCTTCATCCCGGCCAGTTGGCGCATGGCAGGAAAGGCATCGCTTTGAATAAACTCGCACTTGTCGCTCACCCCATTGAGTTCGGCGTTACGACGGCCTGCGGCCAGGGCAAAGGAGGAGAAGTCGACGTTAGTCACCGAATCGGCGCCGCCAACCGCTGCGGCCGTGCCTATGCCACAGGTGTAGGAAAACAGGTTCAGTACCGACTTGTCTTGGCTATGGGCCTTCACATATTCCCGGCCGACACGCATATCGAGAAACAGCAGGGGATCTTGTCCCTCGTGACGCAACTTGCTGATGAAACGGATGCCATTTTCGCTCATCTCTTGCTCGTCGCGGGCAAAGGCGTCGAGCTCGGGGGCTAGCGGGTTGAGAATACGTGAGTTCTTATTGGATCTATCATTGTAGATGACGGGAAGATCTTGGGTATGTCTTAACTCATCGCCTAGGCTATCCAGTTCTTCCTGGGTCAGACTCTGGTGAAACGATTGGATCAGCCAGGCGTCGCCATAGCGATCTATGGTGAGTCCGTCTATCCCCTCGACCGTGCCGTGAAACACGCGAAAACAGTTGGTGTTGGCGGCTTGTGCCGCGGCGAGTAGCTCGCTTCTTTGGCTGATCGCCTGGCGCAGCAGGTCGGCGTTCGACATGAGCTTATGATCCCTAATCGGTGGTATGCTGAGGTGAGCGCGGATCATAGCAAATATTTACCCCTTGGGGGTGATTAACTCAGATGTTGAGGATGAGGGCCTAGGGATGAAACTCGTGTTGGTGCATGGGATCTTTAATACAGGTCATGTGATGGGATGGATGCGTCGCCAATTTGAGCGCCAGGGCTATGAGTGTCTGACGCCGACCCTGAGTCCCTTAGATGGCCGGCGGGGTATCGCCTTTGCGGCTAAGCAGCTGCAAAGCTATATCGAGTCGGCCCTGGGCGAGGATGAGGCGATCTGCCTCATAGGTTTTAGTATGGGCGGCATAGTGGCCCGTTATTACCTACAGCATCTGGGGGGCGAGAAACGTACCAAGGCGCTGTTTTCCATCTCCTCTCCCCATCACGGCAGCTATCTCGCCTGGCTGCCCTATCCGTCGCGGGCGATGCGTGAGCTGAGGCCAAATAGTCAGTTGCTGTCACAGCTTGCCGGCAGCCAGGAGTCGCTTAACGGGATCGCCCTCTATTCGTTTCGCACACCCATCGACTTTACCATAGTGCCGAGTCGCAGCTCTCACTGGCCTGGCGCCGACAATAGAGTTATCTGGCGACCGCTTCATCTGTCGATGATCTTCAGTCGCCGGGTGGTGGCCGAGATCTTAGCGGGAGTGGTTCAGCTGGCGTCGGTTGGCGAGGCTACGCCACAGGCCGGGCAGGGCCTCCAGCGAGCAGAGGATTAGCCCCAGCCAGATGAGGGCGAAGCTTACCGCCTTGACGCTGTCAAATGCCTCGTTAAACAGGAAGATCGCCAGCAGGAAGTGCATGCTGGGTTCTATGTACTGCAACAGGCCGACCATGGAGAGGCTAGTGTGACGAATCGCCAGGGCGAAGAAGATCAGCGGCAGCAGGGTGACGGGCGCCGAGCCGATGTAGAGCAGCAGAGTGCCGGTCCCGCTCGAGAGCGCCTCACTCTGCCCCGTGGCGCTGAGCCAGAGCAGATAGCCGGCGGCGATGGGGGTCAGTAGGGCCGCCTCTATGGTGACTGAGGTGAGCGAATCGAAGTGGATATATTTCTTACACAGGCCATAGAGGGCGAAGAAGCTGCCCATGAGTAGTGCCAGCCAGGGAAGCTGACCATATGCCATCACCATGTAAGCTATGCCCAATCCGCCAAGCATGACAGCCCATTTCTGGGCGACAGATAGCCTGTCTTTTAGAAAGATCACGCCTAATCCTATGGCAAACAGCGGGTTGATGAAGAAGCCCAGGCTCGCCGCCAACACCTGACCATGGGTGAGTGCCCAGGTGAAGCTGTACCAGGAGACGCACATGATGACAGACGCCAGGGCGCACAAGGCTACCGAGGGGAGGTTGGCCTTGAGTATTGCCAGACTGGGCAGAGGCTTACCGAGTAGCAGAAAGACCAACAGCATGAAGGGCACAGAGCAGAGCAGGCGTATCGCCAGCATCTCGCTGATATCCGCACCGGGCAGAAACTGATAGTAGAGGGGCAGGAGTCCCCACAGTAGGAATGAGACGATCGCCAGGGCGTTGCCTTTGGCGCTAACTTGGGTGTGGCTGGGCATAGGGGCTCTAGGTGTTATCTTGCTTTTGGTTGCATTGGCTTGTGTGTCATGCACGACTTTGCCATCGCTTAACTCGGCTTCCCTTCGAGGTTTTGGGCCTTGGTGAGCGCGTGAAGGCGGTTTATACCAATCGTAATAAACAATTGATCATTCTAGCTTGTTAAAACGCTCGATAACTGTATTAGTATTTTTAATTGTAGAATAACTACTTATCTAAAAATCCTGCTTTGTTCTCAAGCGTTTTTCCTGCGCTATTTCTGATCACATGTTTACTGTGATTGGTATTAGTTAGCTGTGCATGGGGTTACCGGGAAAATCCCGACCGAAAGTGGCGCGGATTTTCCCATTACTGCGGCTACTTGGCTGTGAGATGGATCACTCTTGGCTGGTTTTGGTTTTGGTTTTGGTTTTGGTTTTGGTTTTGGCGCCAGTCTGGCTAGATCTCTTAAGGGGAAACACTTGCATGCGAAGCCTGGGTCTAAGGTACAATCGACGCCAGTAAACACTTTTTGACGAGCCGAGAATGAACAAGATCCATGTACAGATGACCAAAGATGGTTCCCACACCCTGATGAGCAGCCTGTTTGACGACAGTTACCATGCTCACAATGGTGCCATCAGCGAGTCTGAACACGTCTACATTCACTCGGGCCTTGCCGCGCTGGATCCCGCCTTCGAGCGGGTGAACATTCTCGAGCTGGGGTTCGGCTCGGGCATGAATGCCATGCTCACACTCAAGCAGGTGCTAGATGCAGACGGTAAGCCAGATAAACTGACCAGGCCGATCCGCTTCGTGACGGTCGAGGCCTATCCAGTCCCTAGTGATGTGATCGCCCAGCTGAACTATAAGGAGCATCTAGCGCCTGCGCTGCAAGATCTGTTCGATCGCCTGCACAGCGCGCCCTGGGGCGAGGATGTCACCCTGTTTCCCGGCTTCGTGCTGCATAAGATCCATGCCTCCTGGGATAGCCTGGCATTGCCGAGTGAATCGATAAACCTGGTGTTCTACGATGGCTTTGCGCCGAGCAAGCAGCCAGAGTTGTGGACCCAGGATAACTTCGATCGTCTCTATCCTATGATGATGCCGGGGGGCATGTTGGTCAGCTACTGCGCCAACGGCCAATTCAAGCGTAACCTGAAGGCCGCAGGTTTCAGGGTGAAGCCCCACCCGGGGGCCTTAGGGCGACGGGAGATGACCCGTGCATGGAAGCCCAAGCCAGAATAGTCAGGCAAATTCCGTTCTGACTCGCGGACTTTTTTTGTTTGTAACAAGTCATTAACTGAACTTTCTTTTTTGCCGGGAATCGATAGATTAGAACCCACTTGGCTTCACATAGGGAAATGATCTGTGAAAAAACTGGCAACTCGTGCACTCGCGCCTTGGCTCACCGCGAGCCTGACGCTTCTCTGCGCCATGCAGGCCTGGGCCGATAAGGCTGCGCCGCTGGCCTTCGTGTCCCAAACAATCGATACCGGTTTTAAGCTCACCCATCCGCTGGAGAGTCTGAACCTGCTTGGCGATGCCAACAAGGAGCTGCTGGCGATCGGCGTCGATGATCGCCAGACCAAGTGGCTCGCCGTCTATGGCCTAGACACTGATACTGGCCAGTATCGGCTGCTGCATAAGCTGCCGCTGCCTGGCGATCTCTATCGATACGATGTGAGTGCCAAGCCACAGCAGGGCAATTCACAGCAGGCTGATGCGCTGCAGTCGGTCTATTTCATGTCGCGCGCTCAGCTTTCGGTGCTCAGGGTTAAGGAGCAGGGGCTGGTACTAGAGCCCTTGTTTGATGTCGCCCCGCTGGTGCTGAAGCCTCGCATCGAGTTTATCGCCCGCGGTGAGTTTGTGCGGGATCTCAATGGCGATGGCCGTGACGACTTTATCCTGGGTCAGTTTGAGCAGACGCAGCTTTTCCTCAGCCAGGACGACGGCTGGCAGGCTCAGACCCTGGCGATTCAGCCTAAGGTGCTCCTGTATCGCGACGGTGCCCGCTACAGCGAGACCAAGCTCTATTTTGCCGACATGGATCGCGATGGTCGCGACGATATCATCAAGGTTGGCGAGGGAGAGCTGGAGATCTATGCCCAACACAGGGATGGCCGGTTCGAGACCTACCCTAGGTTTCAGCCCGTGAGCCAGGCGATCAGTGGCCTGGACTGGTGGGACAGACGCGATGCTTATGGCGAGGCGCTGGATCAGAGCGACCTGGTCTACCGTAAGGTGGAGGCCCTGCAAGACGTCGACGGTGACGAGATAGTGGATATGGTGGTGCGCTATACCAAGAGTTCGGGCGTGCTCGATAGGGTTAACGACTATGAGATCTATCTGGGAGTGAAGGGCGACAAGGGAGTGAGCTTTGGCAAGCAGCCCCAGAGCGTGATCCGCGGCGATGGTACCCTGACGGGGTTCGAGCTGGTGGATATCGACCTAGATGGTCGCAGCGAGGTGCTGGTGTCTGGCTTCGATATCGGCCTGTCGCAGATCATCGGCGCCCTGGTGTCGGGCAGTATCGATCAGGATGTGCACCTGTTTACCATGGACGATAAGCGGCGTTTCGCTGCCAAGCCAAACATGAACAAGTCGGTGGAGCTGAGTTTCAGCTTGACCTCGGGGCAGAGCGGCGCGCCCGTGGTAAAGCTTGCGGATATCGATGGCGATAGGCGTCAGGACCTGCTGCTCTCCGATGGTGAAGAGGAGCTGGATCTGTTTCTGGGCAATGCCAAGGGGTCGCTCTTTGCTCGCAGGGAGAGCCTGAAGATCGCCCTGCCTAAAGATGGCGAGATGCTGAGTAGCGAAGATCTAAATCTGGACGGTAAGGCAGATCTGCTGATCAAGTATGGCAGGCAGGATAAGCCGGCCTTGCAGAGTCAGTTCTTGGTGATCATGACCCAGTAGTCGCACCCTTGTGTAAATCGCGCAGAGATACACTTTGTCGCAATTTAGCTGCTTGCCATAACTCACATTACTTCAGTGAGTTAGCATCTACTAACCGGCGCAGCTCCTGGAGGGCGGGCTGGCTTAAGGCTTGTTTCATTTTTCATCGCTACCCTGAGCTCGAAGGTGACCTGTGGTCACCCAGAGACTATGTGAAGGGCTTGTGTATGATAGGTTTTGGCAGCGCCAGTAGTTCTGCAGGAGCAGATGTTGCCGTAAACATCATCACCTACCTGGGAGCCGGATGCTTGTTGGTAGTGGTCGTAGGGTTTGCAATAGCCCTGTATCAGGAGTGGCAGGTAGTGCGCCGCTTCGATGCCGAGAAGCAGAGACAGAGATTTTTCGACAGCCTCTCTAATATCACGCCGCGCTCCCGTTAGCGGTCTCTTGATTCTTTAAGGGGTTACCTCACTCCTTATCGCCTGGTTCGCGAGAACTGTTCCTCGAACCTGGCGACTCGAACCTAGTCGCTCGAACTTGGACGCTCTGATATGAGCCGCTCTGACATGACTCGCCCTGACATGTGTTGCTCTGACATGAGTCACATCAGGCGAGTAGGCCTAGTTAAGTTGTCTTAGTTGAGCGATAGCCTGGCCTGCTCCGCGACCAGGGCGACAATCTCACGATTGAGGCTGAGCTGCCGTTGTCGGCTCTGATCTATCGCTTCCCTGGCTAGCGCACTTAGGCTGTCATTGATAGTGCCCGACTGCGAATGACCGCCCAGATGGTGCGGGTAGTACTCATCTTGATGATTTGGCTCGCCGTCGAATTGCGGCTGCCAAAACGCGTCTGTGTCTTTGGTGTGTCTTTGTGTCTCGAGCCTGTACAAGGGAAAGCCTCCTGAGTGCGTGACCGCGTTAGGATAAGCGAAACTTATGCCAATTAGATGACAGACAGAAACTCAGGCCTGGGGCGTGCTATAACCTGGCTTAGCGCCTATGTTGCACCATTAGGGTGCAACATAGGCGCTGGGAAGTGCAACCTGGCGATGCAGCCCGTATCGCAATTGCTGAGGCTAAAACGCCATTGATAACGCTGACACAGGGCCTCGACGATCTCCAGCCCTAGGCCATGGCCCTGGGGGCGGGTGTCGCTGCTGCTCATGCCGCGGCCCTGATCTTTCACCGAGATCCCCTCGTCGTCGACGCTGATGCTGATGTGGCCGCTGTCGCTGGCGTTGATGGCGTTATTGAGCAAGTTGATTAGTAACATGCGCAGCACGGCCTCGCTGGGGGCTATCTGCGGCGTGGCATCTAGGGTGAGGCTTAATTGGATCTGTTTCTGGCTCGCCAGCGGTTCGACCTCGGTAAGGATCTGTTTCAGCTCTTTCTCATGTAGGGGTCTGAGGTCGGGAGAACTCAGCCCCTTCTCCTGTTTCACCAGGCTCAGCAATGCGTCGATGATGTGCTGCATATTGCTGGCGGCCTTGGCGATACGGCTTCGCTGTCGTTGCATAAACTCGGGTTTGCCTTCCTGCTCGAGCAGACGGCTGGCCCCCTGAATAATGGTCAGCGGGGTTCTCAGTTCATGGCTGGCATAGCGAGAGAAGGCCTGTTCGCGGCGGATCAGCTGGGCGATCTGCTGCTGATAGTGATTGAGGCTGGCGGTGAGGGCATGAAACTCCTGGGTGGCGTCCTTGGAAACTTGAAAGCTCTGGTTGCCCTTTGAGCCTTCGAGCTGCTCGCTGATGGCGCGAATTGGCGCGATAAGCCTGCGGGTGAGGATGGTGATGGCAAAGCCAAATAGGGCAAACAACATCAGGGTGACCGCCAGGATCACCAGGCTGATATTGTTCCATTCGTCGCGGCTCAGCTCTACCTGCTCGGCGTCCATCACCAGAATCAGGGGATGGGTTGCCTTGGTGTCGTCATATTGGCTGCGATAGATGAAGATATCTTCCTTAAAGGTGTCGTGTAGCTCATCGAGAAAGCCGATGGGGAGATCGGCAATGGTTTGATATTCCTTGGGTAGGGTGTCCGGGTCATTATAGGCGACGATCGTGGTGCTTAAGACCAGCGGCGACATGGCGCCCTGTTCGAACGCCGTCTGAGCACTGGGGGCGATCTGCTCCAGGGTGCGGCGGTTGAGCTCATCTTCGACCCAGTAGAGAATGATGATACTCAAGATATAGAGTATCGCGGCCACCAGAAGGGCGATACTCCCGAAGTAGAAACTGAGTTTACGAGTCATACTCTTGGCGGTTTTTCGCACCTGTTGGACCTCTATTGATTCACGTCTAACCGAAAGCCTATCTTAGGCACGGTCAGTATGATGGGGGTGTCGAAGGGTTTATCCACCTGGTTTCTCAGCTGGTACATGTGGCTACGCAGGATATCGCTGTTGGGGGGCTCTTCCCCCCACAGGTGCTGCACTATTTCCTCCCGCTTCACCACATTGGGGGCGCGGGAGAGCAGCAGATGCAGGATCTGGTAACCACTGGGAGTCAGCTGCAGTTTCTTGCCATCGCGGTAGGCGGTATGCTCGGCGATGTTGAGGGTGAGCGGCCCACACTGCTGGCAGCCTTGAGCGACCCGTCCCAGCTGGCGTTTGATCAATGCCAGCAGGCGCACATGTAATTCATCGAGATCGAAGGGCTTGGTCAGGTAATCGTCGGCGCCGCTGTGAAAGCCTTGCAGCAGATCCTGTTTGTCGTCCAGTGCCGTCAGCATCAGGATAGGGACACTGGAGCCTTGCTCTCTCAGGGCCTTGGCCACGGCATAGCCGTCCATCTTAGGCAGCATGAGATCCAGTACTATGGCGTCGAAGTGTCCCTCGGTCGCGAGGCGCAGGCCGAGTTCGCCGTTGCTGGCGTAATCCACCTGAGCCCCCTGGGCTTCCAGGTAGTCTCCCAGGACGCCGGCGACATCGGCATTATCTTCTATGATGAGTATTTGAGTATTTTGCATGGCTTTTCTCTCGCCGGGTGACTCTACCTATCCTAGCGTGAAAAAGATGTCGTTAACATTGAAATTCAAGCGCATCCTATTGGGCTTTGGGATGCACTCGAGAATCAATTCAGCAGGAACAGGGTGGCGAGGCCGAGGAAGGCGAACAGGCCAATCACATCTGTGACTGTAGTCAGCACCATGCCGCCAGCCAGCGCGGGATCGACATTAAACTTCTTCAGCAGCAGGGGAATGCAGGCGCCAGCCAGACCGGCCACCGTCATGTTGATCAGCATGGCACCGCCGATTAGTCCGCCCAGGGCGATATCGCCCTTCCATAACCAGACGGCCGCAAACACCAGCAAGGACCAGAGCAGGCCGTTGAGAAAGCCGATAGCCAGCTCCTTGCCGATCAGCCAGCGGGAGTTACTCTGACCTATCTGTCCCAGGGCGATACCGCGTATCACCAAGGCCAGGGTCTGGTTGCCCGCCACGCCGCCCATGCTGGGAACTATGGTCATCAAGATGGCGATGGTGGCAAATTGCTCCAGGGTGTTCTCGAACATGTTGCTGACCGAGGCGGCCAGCAGCGCGGCAAACAGGTTGATGGTCAGCCAGAGGGAGCGCCTCAGGGTACTCTTGACCACTGGGCCGAAGGTGTCGGTATCGTCATCCATACCCGCCATCCCCATCATGGAATGTTCGGCGTCCTCACGGATCACGTCGACGATATCGTCGATGGTGATACGGCCCAGCAGACGATTGGTCTCCTCTTCGACCACGGGCGCCGAGACCCAGTCATGGCGTTCGAACAGCTGGGCGACTTCGCCGTCGTCCATGGCCACGGGGATCCCCTCGAGATCGTCGTTCATGATCTCTCTCACCGAGGCGTTAGGGTCGCAGGTGAGCAGGTCGGTAATGCGTACGCCGCCCAGTAGGCTGTCGCGCTTGTCCACCACATACAGGGTATCTGTGGCGTCGGGTAGCTCGCCGCGGATCCTCAGGTAACGCAGAATCACATCTATGGTGACATCGGGCCGCACTGTCACGGTATCTGTGTTCATGATACTGCCGGCGGTATCTTCCGGATAGGAGAGTGCCTGCTCCACCCTGGCCCTGTCTTGCGCCGTCATCGACTGCAACACCTGATTGAAGACGCTGTCGGGCAGGCTACGCAGTATGTAGGCCAGATCGTCGGTGTCCATGCCTTCGGCCGCCTTGGCGACCCGCTCGGGACTCATCTGGGTGATCAGGGTATCTTTGAGCTCTTCACCCAGCTCGTCGAGGATCTCCCCCGTGTGCTGCTGGTCGATCAACTGCCAGAGCACCTGACGGGTGCGCGGCGGCGAAGATTCCAGGATGAAGGCGATATCTGAGGCGGCCATGTCGTGCAGCATGCTGCGCACATGGACAAACATGCCACTGCCTAAGGCTTGAGTCAGCTGATTAAGGCGTTGATCTGTGGTCTCACTATCTAACACTTCGATCGGCATAGCTCCTCCTTTGGCAGTTGGTTGAACGGCATGGGTGGTAGGCTTGTAAGTCTATGATAAGTATAGGACGGAATTAAGCTGGTACCGCAAAGCGAGCCGATTATACGGCCTCATCGAATTTGGCGTCAATAAGGGCGCTGATGGCATCTAGGGCCGCCTGGGCATCTTTGCCTTCGCTGGTGATGGTGATGGTTTTGCCCATGCCGGTCTCGAGCATCAGGAGGCCGAGTACGCTGGCGGCGGAAGCCTGTTTATCGCCTTGAATTAGGGTGACCTCGGCGTCGAACTTGGCGGCGAGTACCGCCAGCTTGGTCGCCGCCCTGGCGTGTAGCCCCAGTTTGTTACAGATGGTCAGCTGGCGAGCCAACTTAGTCATGCTTTAGCTCTCTGTGGCGGGCCTGAACCTTATGCTGGCCCTTGTTAAACAGCTTGGCGAGCTGGTCGGTCACATAGACAGACCTGTGCTGACCGCCGGTGCAGCCGATGGCGATGGTGAGGTAGCTGCGGTTGTTGCGCTCGAGATGAGGCAACCAGGTTTCCAGCAGGTTTTCGATCTGCCAGATGAACTTGTTGACCAGTGGCTGCTGGCTGAGAAACTGCTGCACGGGTTCGTCCAGGCCGGTTAATGGCCTCAGCTCTGGCTCCCAGTGGGGGTTGGGCAGGAAGCGTACGTCGAACATGAAGTCGGCTTCGCTTGGCATACCATATTTAAAGCCGAAAGATTCGAAGTTGATCACCAACTCTTTATCCACAGTACCAAGCAGGATCTCGCGAACCTTGTCGCTTAGCTCATAGATGTTGAGGTTGGAGGTATCTATGTAGTGATCCACCAGTTTAGCGATGGGATCCAGTAACTTACCTTCGAGCTGTATCGCCTCCTTGAGGGAGACCTTAGAGCGTGACAGCGGGTGTAGTCTGCGGGTCTCGCTATAGCGCTTGAGCAGTACGCTATCGCTGGAGTTCAGGAAGAAACTTAAGATTTCGGTATCTTTGGGAAGCTTGGCCAGCTGCTTTTCCAGCTGGATCTCTTCGCTGGGCATATTGCGCACGTCGACACTGATGGCCACGAGATCGTTGCGTCCTTTGAGCTGCTCCAGCAGGGATTCCATCATCTGTAGCGGCAGATTGTCGACACAGTAATAGCCCAGATCTTCTAAGACCCTAAGCGCGACGGATTTTCCCGATCCTGAGCGTCCTGATACCAAAACCAATTTCATTGGGTGATCACCTGATAGAGTTCGGATTCATCTTGGGTCTTTCTTAGCTGCTTAATGATCGCCTTATCATTGAGCTTCTCGGCCATGGCGGCCAGGGTGCTAAGATGTTGCTCGCATTGATCTGCGGGCACTAATAATGCAAAAAGAATATCGACGGGCTGATTGTCAATGGCATCGAATGCGATTGGTTCAGCACATTTCACCAGTACGGCCACGGGTTGATCTATGTTGGTCAGCCGCCCGTGAGGAATCGCGATACCATTGCCTATACCTGTGCTGCCCATTTTCTCTCGAGCCAGAAGGCTTTCAAAAATTTCTTGAGAGGAGAGGGTAGGGTACTGGACAGCGGCTAAGTCGCTGATAAGCTCCAGTACCTTTTTCTTACTGCCCGGAGTGGCGCAGGTGGTGCACTCCGGCCGCAGGATGGTACTCAGTTCCATCGTTAATGTTTAGTAAGCTTCTCTTTGTGTTTAATGACCTGACGATCGAGTTTGTCAATCAGGGAGTCTATCGCGGCATACATGTCCGCATGTTCGGATGTTGCGAACACTTCTCCGCCGCGGAGATGTAACTTTGCCTCAACCTTCTGTTGCAACTTTTCGACATTTAATACAACGTGCACATTATTGATCTGATCGAAATGACGTTCAAGCTTTGTGAATTTCTCTTCGATGTAGCTTCGTAGAGATTGGGTGATCTCGATATGGTGCCCAGTCAGGTTTATTTGCATAAAGATAGTCCTCCAGTTTCCAGGTTTGTTTTATAAGCTCTTGCGCTGATTCGACGGCGGTATCAGCATCGCTTCACGATACTTGGCAATGGTGCGTCTAGCTACCTTGATACCCTGTTCGGCCAAGAGTTGAGCCATCTTACTGTCGCTCAATGGCTTTTTCTGGTTTTCCGCAGCAACCAGCTTCTTGATGAAGGCGCGTATTGCTGTTGAAGAGCACTCTCCGCCATCGTCGGTACCGACGTGACTGGAGAAGAAGTATTTGAGTTCGAAGATCCCTCTCGGGGTATGCATATATTTTTGTGTGGTCACACGTGAGATGGTGGACTCGTGCATCTCCACCGCCTCGGCAATGTCGTTCAGTACCATGGGCTTCATCGCCTCTTCGCCAAATTCGAAGAAGCCTTGTTGGAAGTCGACGATACAGTTGGTCACCTTGAGAAGGGTCTCGTTGCGGCTCTCCAGGCTCTTGAGGAACCATTTGGCTTCCTGCAGGTGACCGCGAATAAACTGGCCATCCGCCTGGCTCTTGGTGCTGCGCGCCATGGCGGCATACTGCTGATTGACGTTGATCTTGGGCATGCTGTCGGGATTGAGCTCGACCACCCAGCGTCCCTTCTTCTTGGTGACGGTCACATCCGGGATTACATATTCGTCGCGGCTGGCGGTGATGGCGAGGCCGGGACGAGGGTTGAGAGTCTGGATCAGGGCGATGGCATCCCTTAGGTCATCTTCTTTGAGCTTGGTCTTGCGCATCAACAGACGGAAGTCGCGGCCGGCGATGAGATCCAGATGTTCCTTGATCAGCATGCGGGCGTTGGCGATGTGCGGCGTGTCGTCGCTGTATTGGGCGAGCTGAATCGTCAGGCATTCGCTGAGATCCCTTGCCGCCACGCCTATGGGATCGAAGTGTTGTACCCGCTTGAGTACCGCCTCGACCTCGTCGAGTTCGATCTCAGGATCGCCCATGGCTTCGAGAATATCTTCACAGGTCTGGGTCAGGTAACCACGCTCGTCGATGGCATCTATGATGGCGGTGGCGATGGCCAGGTCGTTATCGGAAAAGGGGGTCAGGTTCTTCTGCCACTCAAGGTGTTCGTAAAGACCTTCGCTGGTTTCTCCCTGAAAAGGCATGTCGTCGTCACGCATGGCGCCCGAGCTGGAGTTGGGCGAGGCGGTATAGACCTCGTCCCAGGTGGTATCGACCGGCAGCTCGTCTGGCATGGAGTCCTGGGTCAGGGCGTCAGAGGTCTCGACACCTGAATTATCCTGGCTCGAATCCAGCTCTATCTTGTCGTCGTACTTGGTGTCGAAGTTGTCGCTGACGGCATCGTCTTGCAGCTCGACGTTGGCGCTCTCCTGCTCTTCGTCCAACTCCAGTAGCGGGTTAGATTCTAATGCCTGCTGGATCTCCTGCTGCAACTCTAATGACGATAACTGCAACAGACGAATGGCCTGTTGTAGCTGGGGCGTCATGGTGAGATGCTGACCCATTTTGAGCTGAAGTGACGCTTTCATCGTACTGCTATTCCCTTGTTTCTAATTATAAAATGAGAAAGCTCTGGCTATATGTGCCGGACAAATATATCGAATAGTCGCTAAGGCCACAATCTAAGATAGGTTTTTCTGTGTGGCCCCGTTATAAGATTAACTATAGCTTGAATTGTTCACCTAAGTACACTGCTCGTACTTGCTGGTTGTCTAAGATTTCGGCGGGTGTGCCCTCGGCGATCAGATTACCATGGCTGACGATGTAGGCTTTCTCACAGACATCTAGTGTTTCGCGCACATTATGGTCGGTGATCAACACCCCCAGGCCACGATTCTTGAGCTGTTCGATGATCTTCTTGATGTCGATGACCGAGATGGGATCGACCCCGGCGAAAGGCTCGTCGAGAAGAATAAACTTAGGGTTGGCGGCCAGCGCCCTGGCGATCTCTACCCGGCGACGTTCACCACCAGAGAGTGCCATGCCGTGGCTGTCACGGATGTGGGTGATATGGAACTCTTCCAGCAGGTGTTCCAGCTCCTCTTCACGGCCGTCGTTGTTCAGGTCGCTGCGGGTCTGCAGTACGGCCATGATGTTGTCGCGTACCGAGAGCTTACGAAAGATGCTGGCTTCCTGAGGCAGATAACCTATGCCCTTGCGGGCGCGCAGATGCATGGGATCCAGCGTCAGGTCGTCATCGTCGATAAAGATGCGGCCCTTGTCGCTCTGCACCAATCCGACGACCATATAGAAGGTGGTGGTCTTGCCGGCGCCGTTTGGCCCCAGCAGGCCGACGATCTGCCCGGTCTTGACCGTGAGGCTCACGTCTTGGACAACGGCACGACTCTTATAGCTCTTGGCGAGGTTCTCCGCCTTCAAGGTTAGGTGTGTCATTGTTTTTCCTGTTTGGGCTGTTCGGGTTTCTGTTCTGGCTGGATCTGCTCCTGATAGTTCTCAGGCTGAATGATGGTGATCACTCTGTCTTTGCCGCTGCTCTCGGCGATCAGCTGTTGCTGCTCTATGTTGTAGCGGATCTGCGAACCTGTGACCTGGCTGCCTTCCTGTTCCAGGGTGGCGTCGCCGATCAGTGTTAGGGTGCGGCTGGAAAGCTCGTAGCGTATCTCCTTGGCACTGGCAGAAGCTAGGCGGCCATCTTCCATCACCTGAGAGTAGGTGGCTGGGTTGCCGGTGGCGATGAGGATCTTGCCGCTATTCTTCTCTTTGCTGAAGGCGCGCAGCTCACTGGCCAAAATCTTGATTGAGCCTTGTGTGACTTCTACCGGACCGTGGAAGATGATCTGGTTGTTCTTGATGTCGGCTTCCTGGCTGGCGGCAGAGATCTTAACCTCTTGCAGCAGGTCGTTTTCCTTGGCGTGGGCGCCAATACTGACCAGGGACAGCAGGCCCGCAAGAATAAGGCTATTTAGTTTCATATGTTCCTTCTACCTGACTCGTCAGTCGTATATTTTGTGCGTTGAGATCGGCATATAAGCCTTCCCCGGTAATGAGGAAATCTTGCCCTGTGACCCGAATGCTTCTGTCGGATGTCATAATCATAGTATTGAGATCCAGCTCCAGATAGGTGGTCTCTATGGTCTGAATCGGTTCTTCTGGGCTAATGGCATCAATGATAACATTATTTTCCAGGGTGACCCGTCCGCTATTTTTGTCTAGCGTGCCCTTGGTGGACCTCAGGCGCCACTGGGCATCGCCGTTGTCGGGATAGACCAGATAGATGGGCTGGGTAAAGTAGGTCAGGTTGCGCTCGGCATAGTGTTCCATGTGGCTGGCCGATACCCGGCTGTTGATGCCACCCTCATCATTGTATTGCACGCTCTTGAGATCCCGGACTATATAGTCGGGACGATCGACGTTTTTGAGGGCCAGATCTTCGTTGCCCTTTTTCGACTGTACCTGCCAATAGAGCAGCAGTGCGGTGCCGAAGAAGGCGATGATCGCCAGGGTGACTCTGTTCATATGCTCATTCCGTGGGCCGAGGCAAACTTATCCTGACTCAGCAGAATAAGATCCGTCAGTTCACGCAGGGCGCCATGACCGCCCTTGATATGGGTGACCATGTCGGCGTGTTGGCGCACATAGGGGTGACCGTCGGCCACGCAGACAGACAGGCCAACCTTCTCCATCACAGGCAGGTCCACCATGTCATCACCTATGTAGGCAACTTCCTCTGGCGTGACCTTGTAGAGGCTTAGCAGCTCCTGGTAGGGCTCTAGCTTGTTGTCGACACCCTGGTAGATGTGGGTGATGCCCAGTGCCGTCATGCGATCTTCTACTATCTGTGATTTGCGCCCCGTGATGATGGCCACGGGAATGTCGCTGGTCAGCAGAGAGCGGACGCCATAGCCGTCGCGGGTATGGAAGGTCTTGAGTTCATCGCCCGAGTTACTCATATAGACCAGGCCGTCGGAGAAGACGCCATCGACGTCGCAGATCAACAGCTTGATCTGTTTCGCCTTCAGCCAGACTTCGTCGCTGATGGGGCCGTAGAAACCTTGATGTGCCATGTTAGATCACCCCCGCCTTAACCATGTCCAGCATGTTGAGTGCGCCAATCGGTCTTTGTTGATCGTCGGTGACGATCAGGCCGTTGATCTCTTTCTCGTCCATCACCTTGAGCGCCTGGGCGGCTAAGATACCGTCGCTGACGGTGACGCAGCCATGGGTCATCACCTCTGAGATCGAGGTTTTGCGCAGGTTGATCTCAGCGTCGATCACCCGGCGCAGATCGCCATCGGTGAAGATGCCGACCAGCAGCCCCTGGTTATTGACCACAGCAGTCATGCCCAGCCCCTTCTTGGAGATCTCATACAGGGCCTCAGTGATACAGATATCTTCGCTAACCAATGGCAGCTCATCGCCCTTGTGCATCACATCGCTCACCTTGAGCAACAGCTTGCGGCCCAGGCTACCGCCTGGATGGGAGAGGGCGAAATCATCTTTGGTAAAGCCACGAGCCTGAAGCAGGGCCACCGCCAGGGCATCGCCCATAACCAGGGTGGCCGTGGTGCTGGATGTCGGCGCCAGCCCCAGCGGACAAGCTTCTTCCGGCACCTCGATACACAGGTGGACTATGGCGTGTTTGGCCATGTTGGATTCGGGTTTCCCCGTCACCGCGATGACCGGTAGTCCCATGCGCTTGATCACCGGCATCAGGGTTAAAATTTCGCTGGCCTCACCCGAGTTGGAGATGGCGAGCACGATATCGTTCTCGCTCAGTACGCCCAGGTCTCCGTGGCTGGCCTCGCCGGGGTGGACGAAGAAGGCGGGGGTACCAGTGCTGGCCAGGGTGGCTGAGATCTTGTTACCTATGTGGCCGGATTTGCCCATGCCCATCACAATTACCTTGCCGGTGCAGGCGAGGATCAGCTGGCAGGCCTTGGCAAATTCACTTGAGTCGACATATTGATACAGGTTGTCCAGCGCGTTGCGCTCGATATCGATAACCTTGCGTCCCCAATGACGTAATTGATCTGCATCTACCATCTTGTTCTCTCTATTTTGTCGGCCTAAACGTTATTAGGATAGGAAAAGCGTGACTTGGTACGCGATAAAAGTCGCTAATAACACGCCGCCATGCCAAGGGCGAAGTTGGCGGGCTTTGCCGGTTAATAAAATCAGTATGGCCAGGGCAACGCTGGTTGCCATCACCATGTAAAAGTCGCGACTGCTGGCGGCGGCATCTACCGCGCCTGGGGCGATAAGGGCGGGCAGCGCCAATACCGCGAGAATATTAAACAGGTTCGAGCCGACCACGTTACCTATGGCCAGATCGTCTTCCTTCTTCAGCACGCCTGCCACACAGGCCGCCAGCTCTGGCAGGCTGGTGCCGACGGCAATGATGGTCAGGCCTATGACTAAGTCTGACATATGGAAGGCCTTGGCGATACCCACGGCGCCTTGCACCATCCAGTCGGCAGACAGGGGCAGCAGCACTAGGCCGATGACGAGCCAGAGGATCGCCTTGGGCGTGGGGACATCTTTAGGCACCTCGCTCTCTGCCTCATCGATGAGTGGATCCTTTTCCTTATTGGCGATCGCATGCCAGATCAGGTATCCCATGAGGGCGAAGAAGAGTACCAACAGCACCAGCCCTTCGATGCGGGTCAGCTGACCATCATAGAGAAAGTATCCTGCCAGCGCCGTGGCGCCAAGCATCATAGGGATTTCCCGCTTGAGTGTCTGTGAGCTTACCGAGATTGCGCCTAACAGCGCGGTGATCCCTAAGATCAGTGTGATGTTGGCGACGTTGGAGCCCAGCACATTACCTATGGCCGTGTCTGTCATTCCCTCGAGGGAGGCGGTGGCTGCCACAAACATTTCCGGGGCCGAGCTGCCCATAGCGACGATAGTGAGGCCAATCAACATAGGCGGCAGGCCGAGATTACGGGCGAATGCCGCGGCGCCGAAGACAAATTTGTCGGCACTCCAAACCAGTGCACCCAAACCAGCAATCAGTAAGAAAATATTAAATAGCATTGAAAATCTTTTTATTTAAGAGTCTGCCGCGCATTTTCGCTGGATTTGAACAAAATTGAAAGTATTGCGCAAAGATAGTGTCGATTCAGTTGTGCACAATCCGTCAATTTCGTACAATTTGCCTCTTTTCCTGCCGCCTAACCATGGAACGCACTAGGTCCCGTTATGAGTCATCAATCGTTAAGTCATGACAACCAAGCAGAGGGTGAGACTAAGCCGATGGAACAAGCGCCGATGGAACAAGCGAAGCCATTGGTCGAGATCAGTCATCTGGGCTTCAGTCGTGGCACCCATGTTATCTATGATGATGTCAGCCTCACCATCCCCAGGGGGAAGGTGACCGCCATCATGGGACCCAGCGGCATAGGCAAGACCACACTGCTCAAGCTCATCGGTGGCCAGCTGCGCCCAGACAAAGGGGTCATCAAGGTCGATGGCATAGATGTGCATCAATGCAATCGGGGCGAGCTGTTTGCCCTGCGTAAGCGCATGAGCATGCTGTTTCAGAGCGGCGCCCTGTTTACCGACATGAATGTGTTCGACAACGTGGCCTTTGCCCTTAGGGAACACTCCGAGCTGCCCGAGGCGATCATTCGCCGCATCGTGTTGATGAAGCTCGAGGCGGTCGGTCTTCGCGGCGCGGCTCAGATGATGCCGAGCGAACTCTCTGGCGGCATGCAGAGACGTGCGGCCCTGGCCCGCGCCATCGCCTTGGAGCCCGAGTTGGTACTCTACGATGAGCCATTCGCCGGTCAGGACCCTATCTCCATGGGCGTCCTGGTTAAACTGATCCGCGAGCTGAGCGACGCGCTGAGCCTCACCTCTGTGGTGGTGTCTCACGACGTACAGGAGGTGCTGGGGATCGCCGACTACGTCTATGTGCTGGCCGATAAGAAAGTGATCGCCCACGGCACGCCTAGCGAATTAAGGGCCGCAGACAATCCGAAATTGAAACAGTTTATCGGCGGCGAGCCCGACGGGCCCGTGCCGTTTCATTTTCCCGCCCAGGATTACCAGAAGGAGATGTTAGGTGAGCGTGATTGATCAAATCGCCCGCTTAGGTCGTGGTGCGATCGACAGTGTCACCGGCCTGGGACGCGCCGGACTCATGTTGTGGGGCGCCATCGCCAAGGTGCCCAGGGTACGTAAGGGCACGCCGCTACTGATTAAGCAGCTGTATGTGATCGGCGTGCAGTCCATGGTGATCATCCTGGTCTCTGGCCTCTTTATCGGCATGGTGCTGGCGTTGCAGGGCTATAATATTTTGGTGGGTTTTGGTACCGAAGACAGCCTGGGGCCCATGGTGGCGCTCAGTCTGCTGCGTGAACTTGGCCCCGTGGTGACCGCGCTGCTGTTTGCAGGACGCGCAGGCTCGGCGCTCACCGCAGAGATAGGCCTGATGAAGAGTACCGAACAGCTCTCCAGCCTGGAGATGATGGCTATCGATCCTCTGCGTCAGGTGATCGCGCCGCGCTTCTGGGCCGGGGTGATCAGCCTGCCGCTGTTGGCGCTGATGTTTACCGCCGTGGGCATCTATGGCGGTCATCTGGTGGGGGTTGAGTGGAAGGGGATCGACAGCGGCAGCTTCTGGTCGATACTGCAGGCCTCGGTAGAGTGGCGTCAGGACATAGTGAACTGTTTGATCAAGAGCCTGGTGTTCGCCGTAGTGGTCACCTGGATAGCCCTGTATCGTGGCTATCATGTGATCCCCAATCCCGAGGGGATTAGCAGGGCGACCACACAGACCGTGGTGCAGTCCAGCCTGGCTGTGTTGGCGCTGGACTTCCTGTTGACGGCCATGATGTTTGGCCGCTGATGAATTTTTGTTTATGGATAAACCTATATACCTGCCTTCGTGGTATGTATAGAACTGAGTGGTAATTGGGTATGTTGACTCGCAAAATTGAACTTTTAGTTGGTTTGTTTATTCTGTCGGGCCTGATGGCCTTCCTGGTCTTGGTGTTCAATGTCGCCAACGTCGAGGTGAAGCCTGGGCAGAGCCACTACACCTTGTATGCCAAGTTTACCAATGTGGGTGGCCTCAAGGTGCGCTCGCCGGTCAAAGTGGGTGGCGTGGTGGTCGGTCGGGTGACCAAGATAGGCCTGGATCCCGATGAACTGGTGGCCGTGGTCGAGTTGGCGATGGACAAAGAGTACGATCAATTCCCCGAGACCAGTAGCCTGTCTATCTTGACCTCTGGCCTCTTGGGTGAGCAGTTCCTAGGCCTGACCCCGGGTTTCGTGATGGACGATATCGGCATGTTGAAAGATGGCGATCGTATCGACGATACCCATTCGGCCTTAGTGCTCGAAGATCTTATTGGCCAGTTCTTATACAGTATGAAGTCTAAAGAAAATTAATAGGGACGAATATGAAACAGTTGTTGCAAGTGCTCTTCTCTTCCTTGGTGTTGCTAGTTAGCAATCTGGTAAGCGCCGAGGAGATCTCGGTCAATACTAAAGACCCCTACGCCATGGTGGAATCGGTCGCCAACAAGACTTTCGCCCGATTTCATCAGGATATTGCCACAATTCAGGCCAATCCTGACCATCTTAAGGTGATAGTCTCTGACGAGCTGATGCCTTATATCGATTACAAGTATGCCTCTTACAAGGTGATGGGGCCTTACCTACGCCAGAGTACGCCGGATCAGCGTGAGCGTTTCGCCGAGGCGTTTAGGGCCTATCTGATTGCCACCTATGCTCAGGCCTTTACCGAGTATACGGATCAGCAGGTAGAGTTTGCGCCGGCCAAGCGTTTCGACGATGAGAAGATGGTGGATGTTAATGTGCAGATCATCGAGCAGGGACGTCCGCCTATCAAGCTGATCTTCAGGGTTCGCCGCCTCAAAGACGACACCTGGAAGGCGTTCGACTTGGTGGCCGAAGGGGTCAGCCTGCTCTCCTCAAAGAGCGCCGAGATCACTAACCTCATCCGCCAGAATGGCATAGATGCGGTGATCAAGGAGCTAGAGACGCACACGGCAGATCGTATCAGCTTGGCGAGTAAGGAGACTAAGCTATAATGCTGGCCTTTGAGCAGGACGCTGGCCAGTGCAAGGTGAGCGGCCAGCTGTCACAGGCGGCCGTGGTGCAGCTCTGGCCTAAACTGGAGACACTGCTGAGCGGGCCATGTGAGCGATTGGATCTCTCTGGGGTCGCCTATAGCGATAGCGCAGGTGTCGCCCTCTTGTTGCATCTGGTGGCAGAGCAGCAGGCGAAGGGAAAATCACTGGCGCTTTGCAACCCACCATTGCAACTGCAAAAGCTAATAGATTTATATGATTTACAAGACTTCTTCACCGAAGAAGCCAAATAAAAGGGTTATCCGTTTATGGAATGTAATGAGATTGAACAGCTGCTTACTCAAGCGCTGGCACTAGATGAAGTACACGTGAGCCAGGATGGGACACACTATAAGATTGTCGCCGTCGGCGAGTGTTTCGACGGTGTAAGCCGCGTCAAGCAGCAGCAGATGATCTATGCCCCCTTGATGGAACATGTGACCAGTGGGGCGCTACATGCCATCACTATCAATGCCTTTACCCCGACGCAGTGGAAGCGTGAAAAAATCTTCAACATGCCAGGTTAGAGACTCACAGTGGATAAATTAACAATTCAGGCCAGTGGTGCATTGGCCGGTGACGTGGTGATTTCAGGCGCCAAGAATGCCGCCCTGCCGATTCTGATGGCCGGTGTGCTCGCCGAGACCGACTTTGTGGTCAGCAATGTGCCGAACCTGCGCGATGTCAACACCAGCTGTGAGCTGTTGCGCTGCCTCGGTGCCGACGTGAGCCGTGGCGATGACGGCAAGATCACCATCTCGACGACTCACCTAAAGGAGTTTTGCGCGCCCTATGAACTGGTGAAGACCATGCGTGCCTCTATCCTGATCCTGGGCCCCTTGCTGGCCCGTTATGGCACCGCCGACGTATCCCTGCCTGGTGGCTGCGCCATCGGCGCCCGTCCGGTTAACCTGCACCTGCATGGCTTGGAGCAGATGGGGGCCAAGATTGAAGTGAAAGAGGGATATATCAAGGCACGTGTCGATGGTCGACTCAAGGGTGCCCATATCTTCATGGATATGATTAGCGTCGGTGCCACAGAGAACCTGCTGATGGCGGCGGCCCTGGCCGATGGCGAGACCGTCATCGAGAACGCGGCCCGCGAACCTGAGGTGATCGATCTGGCCAACTGCCTCAACGCCATGGGCGCTAAGATCAGCGGTGCAGGTAGTGATACCATTCGTATTCAGGGTGTCGAGTCGCTAAGTGGCTGTGAATATCGCGTGATGCCAGACCGTATCGAGACAGGTAGCTTCCTGGTGGCCGCTGCGGTAACCCGAGGCAAGATACGCTGTGTCGATGCCGATCCTAAGACCCTGGAGGCCGTACTCGCCAAGCTCGAAGACGCCGGCGCCAGCATCACAACCGGTGAAAATTGGATCGAACTGGATATGCAGGGCAAACGCCCTAAGGCGGTCAACATCAAGACCATGCCTTACCCGGGGTTCCCTACGGACATGCAGGCGCAGTTCTGTGTGCTAAACGTCCTGGCGGAAGGTACGGCGACCATTACCGAGACCATCTTCGAGAACCGTTTCATGCATGTGCCTGAGCTTATCCGTATGGGCGCCAACATGGAGCTGGAAGGCAATACCTGTATCATCAAGGGTTGTGAGCGGCTCAACGGCGCTCAGGTGATGGCGACGGATCTGCGTGCCTCGGCGAGCCTGGTGATTGCCGGTCTAGTGGCCGATGGTGTGACTACGGTGGATCGCATCTACCACCTCGACAGAGGCTATGAGCATATCGAAGAGAAGTTTAAGGGCCTAGGCGGCGAAGTCGTGCGGGTCAGCTAACCTTTTCTTTATCATGAAAAAGCCACCTTAGGGTGGCTTTTTTGTGGCCGAGATAAATTTGCATCGATATTGTCGAGACTGTCACGGCGGCCTATGTTGAGCCAGTGTTAATGTCTTCCTATGCTGACTTTTATCGTGTTTAACATCTACCTCTTCTATGGCCTAGTGTTTTTTTCCATTGGCTGCGTAGTCGTTTTTCGCAATTTTAAGTACAGTCAGCTCTCCATCTCGCCCACGCTCTGGGCCCTGGCCCTGTTTGGCTTTACCCACGCCTTCCACGAGTGGTCTGAGTTATACGTCATCCTGTTTGCCGACGACATCAGTCAACAATATCAGGTATTGGTGCAGTGGCTTAGGCTACTTAAATTGGCACTCTCGTTTGCCAGCCTAATGGTGTTTGCCTGGCTGCTCTTCGCTATCTTACAGCGGCGCATAGCCCGCATAGGTCATGGGGCGATCCTGCTGGTTCTGCTGGCCTACTGCATCTCAGTGGCGCGTCTATCTGGCTCCTTGGATCTCTCCGATGAGATGTTTTCACAGGCGGCCCACTGTACGCGTCTGTTGCTGGGGTTTGGCAGCGCGTTTCTAGCCGGCTCCGGCATGGCTATCTATGGTCATGGCTTGCTACAGGCGCGTCATGACTATGGCCAGTATTTTGTGGCAACCGGTGTGGGCCTGTGGATTTACGGCGTGCTTGCGGGTCTGGTGCCGACCGATCTGCATATGACCATTCCCGTGCTGCGTACCCTAGCCAGTGGCCTGGTGTTGATCACCCTGTTTAAGGCGCTCAAGATCTTCGACATCGAGCGGGAGCAGCAAACTGAGGTGAAGTTAAAGCGCGCGATCGAGGCCGATAAGTATAAGGCGATCGGTCAGCTGGCCATGGGGGTGGCCCATGAGATCAACAATCCGCTGGCATCCTCGACCCTGGCGCTGGATCTGTTAGAGCGAAAGCATCCGCCACAAGATGACACGTACAAAGAGTACATCAACCGCATTCGACTCGGGATCAGCCGCGCCGCCGAGATCAGCAAGGAGTTACTGGCCTATGCCAGACCGACCTCGGAGGAGGCGATGCCGGTGTGCCTGGCTGAGGTGATTCGCTCGTCGATTAAGCTGCTGTCACATAAGCAACGTAATTTCGAGATCCGGGTCAATTGTCCCGAATCGCTGTCGATGTTGGGGCAGAAGATTAAGCTTGAAGAGCTGCTGATCAATCTGCTCAACAATGCCATGGATGCCAGTGAACAGGGCGGCATTATCTGCGTCGATGTGGCAAGCGAAGCGGGTGGCATTTCTCTGTCGGTCACGGACCAGGGGCAGGGGATGGACGATGCGAGTCTTGCCAGGGCGCTAGAGCCTTTTTACTCCACCAAGGCGATAGGTAAGGGTACCGGACTTGGGCTGGCCATCTGCGAGTCGATAGTCAGGGCCCACAGGGGAAGCATGGATATTCACAGCCAGCTGGGGCAGGGAACCCAGGTGTCGATTTTATTTGAGGAGGCCTGATGGCCAGCATTTTAATTGCCGAAGATGACGCCGACTTACGCACCAATATGGTGGATATCTTAGAGTTGGAAGGCCATCAGGTTGTTGCGGTCGATTGCGCCGAGGCGGCGATCTCGGCCTGCCAGCAGCACACCTTCGACATCGCGCTGATGGATTTGCTCATGCCGGGTATGACAGGGGTCGAGGCGATCTCTAACCTACGCCAATTGAATCCTTTCATCGCCATTATCATAGTCACCGCCTACGCCACGGTCGATACCGCCGTCGATGCCATGAAGAAGGGCGCCGATAGCGTGATGACCAAACCCTTCAATGCCGGTGAGCTATTGATGGGGATTAAACGCAGTATCGCCGAGAAGCAGTTGTTGAAGTCGGCCGTCAATATCGACGCCGATAGCGTCTATGCCGCCCTGGCCAATCCGTTGCGGCGCTCGACCCTGAAACAGCTGGGGACTCATAAGCAACTTAAATTTATGGATCTTTGCCGCCTGGTGGGCGTCGAAGATCACACCAGGTTTAACTTTCATCTGCGCCAATTAAAGAAGGCCGGTCTGGTGCAACAAAATGAGAGTAAGGTCTATATTTTGACAACAACTGGGCAATTTGTTTTACAAAATCACAATCTCTCATGACGTCATAAAATCCTAATAATCAGTAGGTTAATCTTGTTCTGATAAGGAAACTTCACAATAGTCAGGCTATTGTGAAATCGCCTAATCTATCCCTTAAGTGGTAAGTCGCAAATACTGTGACCATGTCCGAAGAGACATATCAGTCACCCTTCCTGCAAGTTGGTGATTGTCATAAGCCACGAGAGGATGAATATATGAGCAGCCAAATTCCATGTAAAAAGCTATTGCTTGCTAGCATGATCTCTATGTTGGTGGCGTGTGGTAGTGATAATGACGACACCCCTCCACCAGTTGAAAGCAATACCCCGCCCGTTGCCGTTGCCGATAGCGCAACCGTTACCGTGTCAGAAATGGTCAGTATAGATGTGCTGGCAAACGATACCGACGCCGATGGCGATACCCTATCAATCGTCTCTGTCAGCTCCGATAGTGCGGTCATCAAGGAGGGTAAGGTTGAATATACCGCGGGTGACGCGGCGGGAGAGGTTAAGTTTAATTATACCATCACAGATGGCACAGATGAGGCGGTTGGTGAGGTTACCGTGACCGTCGAGGCGCTGCCAGAGCCTGAAGCCTTAGCCTATGTCGGCTCTGCCGCCTGTGCTGGCTGTCATGGGGATCAGCATGCCTCATTCGCCAAGACGGGCCATAACTTCAAGATTCAGAAGATCACCGCTGGCGAGCAGCCGAGTTTTCCTTATACGCCAGAGAGCACCATCACCGGAGCCATAGATCTGCTGGTCGACTCGACGCCAAACAATACCCTGGGGGCGCCGACTAGCTATGATGAGGTGAGCTATGTGGTGGGCGGTTATCACTGGAAGATGCGTTGGTTGGATAAAGACGGTTACATAGTGACGGGTAAGAATGTCCAGTACAACATACATAACAGTAAAGGCGAGTTGAACATTCCCGACAATCACCCCGCCGACCCGGACGTCATGGGTAACTACAAAGATACCGAATTTGATGTACAGTACAGCTGTGGTAACTGTCACACCACGGGCTGGAAGCGCACCACAGACGTGGCCGGTGGCGACAGCCGTAATCCGGATCGTCAAGGCGACCTACCCGGCATGAACGGAACCTTTGCCGAGCAGGGTATTCAGTGTGAATCGTGCCACGGTGCCGGTAGTCTTCACGTGAAGGCGCCTTCGAAAGACAACATCACCAAGATAGCGACGGCGCGCACCACGGATGATTTCCTCGCCGAGGATATGGCATATGGCAAGGCAGTTACCTGCGCCGAATGTCATACCCGTGACGGTGAGAAGGACTATCCAAGCTTCGTCAGCAAGTACAACGGTGCTTTCCCTGCGGGCAGTCAGGTAGGGGGACGTATCATTGCTAAGGGAGGCTTGGCTCAGCATCACCAAACCGCCGATGAACTCCTGGGTGTCGTACCGCAAGATCATGGTGCCTACAAAGCCGGCGATGAGATTGGTGCCAAGAAAGGCATGAGCTGTACCAGCTGTCATGATGCGCACAAGTCAACCAAGAATCAGGATAGCAGCGATGGTCTGCATGCGGGCGCGGTGAAGGCCTGTAGCGACTGTCATACCATGGCGTTTGCCGATGGTGGCGGATCTTACGGTCATAGCTCCATTGCCGAATGTACCGACTGTCATATGCCGAAACTTGCTAAGAGCGCGGTAACCACTGGACCTAAGTTAGGCAGTGCCGATGTGGTGTTTGGTGATATCAAGTCTCACCTATTCACCCTAGATCTGTCACCCGATGCAAAACAGTTTACCGACGATGGTAAGTATCAAATGCCTTGGGGTACGGCCAAGTTTACCTGTGGTAACTGTCATGGCGACTACACAGAGAAGGCGGCGGCCCTGACTAAGATCCATAAATAACAGCTTAGATAATAAGTGTGGGTTGTGCCCACGATAATGAAGTGAAAAAGTGATTCATTGCCCTTCCCCATAGGTGAAGACCATCTCAGCCACTGCGCTAAGGTGGTCTTTTTTTTGGGGAGGATGAGTGATCGCTATGCAGGTCAAGACTCGCCGCTGGTCTAGGCGGTGAAATTGGCGATAATCGCCATGCGAGGTTTAGTAAGGCTTAGGGAAGGTGCGAATAAGTCCCGTGCTTGCTCTGCGTGTGCTAAAAGTGGATAGATGCAAGGCACAGTTTGCAGCGAATGGCCCTAGTCCTTCGCAAGAACTGTAACGTACCAAATATCGCTGTAAGCCTCGCCCTGCGGGGCTTTGATAGCAACACCATTTCGGCGTTATTCAACTTCAGCAGGCCTCGGCATGCCTCAGTTGAATGCTTTGAACTGTCGCTGCTATCAAAGCCAGAGCTGTGTGACGACTTGTTTGCACCTTCCTTGGCAGGGATGAAACATATTTAATCTCATCTGGGCGGTACAGATCTGCTTATACTTGTAGTATAAAAAGGTCGGCCAATTTAATTATGCTAAGGAGAGTATATGGCACATAGCAAAAGGATGGCGTTGTTAGTCGCGCTGCTTATCGGCGCCCTTATCTGTTACGGCGTGGGGATGCACCTGGGGGCCTTGAGCCTGCTGGTCGTCGGCGCGCTGCTCGAGTGTGGTTTCTGGCTCCGGCTATTTAAGCGTCCGAGTAGATAGCAATTGGCCTGCCACAACTCTGGTTGGGCGGTTAGGCTTAGGTTAGGCCGTTACACTTAGGTTGGGCCGTTACACTTAGGTTGGGCCGTTACACTTAGGTTGAGCCGTTACACTTAGGTTGGGCTATCAGCCATAGAACAGATAAAAGAAAAGCCAGCGATTGCTGGCTTTTCTATGTGGGCTATTCACTGGCTTTTGCTCAGTGGCTCTTATTCACAGGCTTTTACTCACTGCCTAGGTTTTCCCCTATGGTGACGGGCACCTCATAGTATTTGCCGCTGCGTATGATGGTCATGGTGACCTGAGTGCCTGGTGGCGTCTCGGCAATTCTGTCCATCAGCATCTCGACACCGGGAACGGTTTCGTCGTTAAACTTAGTGATCACGTCTCTGGGTCTGAGCTTGGCCTGGGCGGCCGGCCCTTGATGGTCGACACCCGTCACCATGACACCGGTCAGATCCGGCAGGTTGAGGATCTGCGCCATCACAGGGTTGATCGCCTCGCCAGTTATGCCCAGTGCACCACGGATCACCCGGCCATCTTTAATCAGCTTGCCCATGATGCTGTGAGCCAGCTTGATGGGGATGGCGAAGTTAATGCCATGGCCACCACCCTCGCCGCCAATCTGGAAGGCGGCGGTGTTGATGCCGATCAGTCGGCCGCTGGTATCGATGAGCGCGCCGCCCGAGTTACCCGCATTGATGGCGGCGTCTGTCTGCAGGAAGTCCAGATAGCCCGAACTCAGGCCGTTACGACCCGTGGCGCTGATGATCCCCTGAGTGATGGTTTGCCCCAGGTTATAGGGGTTGCCTATGGCCAGTACCACGTCGCCGACCTGGGCCGGTACATCTAAGTTGATGGGGACGACGGGCAGGGCATCGCCCTCTATCTTGAGCACTGCCAAGTCGGTGACAGAATCAGAACCCACGACCTCAGAGGTAAACTTGCGACCATCTTGCAGGGCGACCACTATCTCGTCGGCCTTCTTGACCACGTGATAGTTGGTGAGTATATAGCCCTCTTTGCTCATGATCACGCCCGATCCCAGCCCCTGCAGCGAGCCCGAATTGAGCGGACGACTCTGATCTATGCTCAGGCTGTAGATGTTGACTACCGCCGGTGCGGCGCGGCGTACTGCCTGGGAGAAGGAGAGTTCTATTCCGTTCTGTCCGCGGCTCTGGAAGAAGTTGCCGTGGTTAGCCGTGCCTGTGATCCATGGGGTGATGACCAGAAAGACGGCGGCCATGATGAGGCCGAAAAAAACAGCTTTCGCGATGTAAATTACCGTGTCTTTAAGCGTCATGATTTAAGGTGTTATGGGGAAAGTAGCGTTAGATTAACATGTTTATTTATAGGGCACTATTGGCCTAAGTGCATAAAGCGAGAAATAAAAGAGGCCATGGCGCAGGCGGTTAAGCCTGGCCATGGCCCCCAAGGCGCCCTATCTGAGCACCAGATAGAGACTGTTGTTACCGCGCAGCAGTTTCAGGGCTACGGCGCCGTGTTGCTCCTTAAGTTCCGCCTTAAGCTCTTTAAGATCTTCGATACGGGTGCGGTTGACCCCGACTATGATATCGCCCTTGAGCAGACCGCTAGCCGCCGCCGGAGAACCCTGGGCGATCTCTGTGATCTCGACCCCTTTCTTATTGTTCTCTAGCGTTGCACCCGCCAGCATAGGATGTACGGCACCGGCCGCGGTTTCTGTCTGCTGGTTAGCCTCGCCTAACACAGCGGTGACTGTCTTCTCATCGCCGTCGCGGATCAGGCCGAGCTTCACCTTGGCACCGGCACCCATGGTACCTATCTTGGCTCTCAGCTCCTGGAAGGACTTGATCGGCTTGCCGTTGACGCTGACTATGATGTCACCGGCCTTGATGCCCGCCTTATCCGCCGCGCTGTCTGGCATTACCTCGTTGACGAAGCCGCCGTGCTGAGAATCCAGGCCAAAGCCCTGGGCCAGCTCGCTATCTAGGTCTCGACCGCTGACACCCAGCACGCCGCGGCGTACCTCGCCGTGTTCGATCAGCTGATCTACTAGGTTGTTGACCATGTTGGCGGGGATCGCGAAGCCGATGCCTACGTTACCGCCACCCGGGGCGACGATGGCGGTGTTGATGCCGATCAGCTCACCGTTGAGGTTTACCAGGGCGCCGCCCGAGTTACCGCTGTTGATGGCGGCGTCTGTCTGAATGAAGTTCTCCAGCATCTCGATACCTAGGCCGCTGCGGCCCATGGCGCTGACGATACCCGAGGTAACTGTCTGGCCAAGACCAAAGGGGTTACCAATGGCCACGGCGAAGTCACCTACCTTGAGTTCATCTGAGTCGGCGCGCTTGAGGGCGACCAGGTTCTTGGCTTCGATCTGTAACAGGGCCACGTCGGACTCGGCATCTGTGCCGATAAGCTTGGCCTCTATCTCACGGCCATCGTGCAGGCCAATCAAGATCTCGTCGGCGCCGTCGATCACATGGTTGTTGGTGACGATATAGCCTTTCTTCGCATCTATGATGACCCCAGAACCTAGCCCCTTGAAGGGACGTTCCTGCACCTGTTCTCTCGGGGCGTTAGGGCCGAAGAAGTAGCGGAAGGCGTCGGGTAGACGCTGCTTAGAGACATGGGTGCCAGATACGGCGACGGCCACCACGGCTGGGGTGGTTTTCTCCAGCATGGGGGCCAGGCTAGGTAGCTCCTGTCCGTCTACGGCCAGTGGAATGGCGGCTTGAGAAACGGCAGGCATAACCATCAGGCTCGCGCCGAGCAGTGCGGCGGAAAGTAGTGATAATTTCGTTTTCATCTATTCATGACTCCAATGTTGCAATTATGAACTTATGACTCTGTAGATATAAGGCTACTCGGACGTAAATCAAGTGATTAAAAGACTGTGTTATTCAATCCGACTCTCGCCTTCTCGATAAAGTTCAGGTGATTAACAAAGGTTAATTTTTCGTTAGTCTTCATCGACTAGCGAGCGATACAGCCCTGGTCGTCCCTTTTACGTTTGTCTGTGTCTGCTCAGGTTTAAGCTTGGTGCACATATACCCTGAGATTGCGTGTCGTGATACCATTTAGCGATTGGATTAAGGATAGAAGAGAATAATTTCAGTGTCGCATCTCACCCCCTGGCAGCATTATCAAGCCGATCTACAACGTGATGACTTTTCCTATGACCCCGCTCAGGAGCAGGCGGTTAAGGCCCTGCAGCGTGTCTATGATGAGTTGATTGCGGCGCAGCAAAAGCCGACGGGGATGGCGAAACTGCTGGGGTTCCTGGCTAAGCCAGCGCCTTCGGTGCAAGGCCTCTACCTCTGGGGAGGAGTCGGGCGCGGCAAGACCTATCTGATGGACACCTTCTATGATGCGCTGCCGGGCGAGCGTAAACTCAGGGCGCACTTTCATCGCTTCATGCATCAGATCCATCTGGATCTGGACAACCTCAAGGGGCAACGAGACCCCCTGTTGGTGATCGCCAAGCGGATGGCCGAGCGTTATCAGGTGATCTGTTTCGACGAGTTCTTCGTCTCCGACATCACAGACGCCATGTTGCTGGGTACTTTGTTTCAGGCGCTATTTGCCGAAGGGGTGGCCCTGGTCGCTACCTCGAACATCATTCCCGATGAGCTCTATCGTAACGGCCTGCAAAGGGCGCGTTTCCTGCCGGCGATTGCGCTGATTAACAAGCACTGTCAGGTGCTGAATGTCGACAGCGGCATCGACTATCGTCTGCGCACCCTGGAGCAGGCCGAGATCTATCATTATCCACTAGACCCTCAGGCCGATAAGAACCTGCTGGGGTATTTCCAGCAGCTGGCGCCGGAGTCGGAGGTCTCCCGCGAGGCGATTGATATCGATGGCCGTGAGATCGCCATCCGCCAGCAGGCACAGGGCGTGTTGTTGATCGATTTTCGTGACCTGTGCGACGGCCCCCGTAGTCAGCGCGACTATATGGAGCTGGCTTGTCTCTATCACACCGTACTACTTAGCGGCGTCGAGCAGATGGGAAGCCAGAGCTCGGGGGATGACATCGCCCGCCGTTTTCTGGCCATGGTGGATGAGTTCTATGAGCGTCATGTGAAGCTGATCATCTCGGCCGAGGTAGCACTGGAGGAGATCTATACCCAGGGGCTGCTGAGTTTCGAATTCAGACGCTGTCGTTCGCGCCTGACCGAGATGCAATCGCACGACTATCTCGCGCTGGAACACCTGCCATAGGGCGAGATTCAACCGATAAATGGCGCTTTTTACCGTTTCGGCGCCAAATCGATCCAAAGCTGAGTAAATCATTTAAATTAGCTGAAAAAATTAGGTGATTTTTAACTCAGCTTTGTCTATAATTCGCGACCTGCCCTCGTTACTCCGTCAAAAAGGCGGAAGTTGTAAAGCCTTATTCTTTGCTCGAAGGGGCGGAGAATGGCATTTTTTGTGTTGTTATTTATTAAAAATAATGGCATTTGAGACAGAATTTAAACATTGGGTTTTTGTAAATGAAGACTACATATACTGCTACACCAGAAACAGTGACGCGCGAATGGTTCGTTGTTGACGCTGAAGGTAAAACTTTAGGTCGTATCGCTACTGAGATCGCTCGTCGTCTACGTGGCAAGCATAAGGCAGAATACACTCCTCACGTTGATACTGGCGATTACATCATCGTTATCAATGCTGAGAAAGTAACTGTAACTGGTAACAAAGCAGCAGCTAAGACTTACTACTCTCATTCTGGTTTCCCAGGTGGTATCAAGCAGATTACTTTTGATAAGCTGCAAGATCATAAGCCAGAAATGATTATCGAGAAAGCAGTAAAAGGTATGTTGCCAAAAGGTCCTCTGGGACGTGCCATGTACCGTAAACTGAAAGTTTACGCTGGCGCAGAGCACAACCATGCTGCACAACAACCACAAGTTCTTGATATCTAATCCGGGAGTAAGCTAATGTCTGCAACTCAGTACTACGGCACTGGCCGTCGCAAAACATCTACTGCTCGCGTATTCGCTAAAGTAGGTAGTGGTAACATCGTCGTGAACCAACGTCCACTTGACGAATATTTTGGTCGTGAAACTGCTCGTATGGTTGTTCGTCAACCTCTAGAGCTAGTTGAAATGACTGAAAAGCTAGACATCTATGTAACTGTTAAGGGCGGTGGTATCACTGGCCAGGCAGGTGCAATCCGTCACGGTATCACTCGTGCCCTGATGGAGCTTGATGAAGCTCTACGTCCTTCTCTACGCGCCGCTGGTTTCGTTACCCGTGATGCTCGTAAAGTTGAGCGTAAGAAAGTCGGTCTACGTAAAGCACGTCGTAAGCCACAATTCTCAAAGCGTTAATATTACGCCGCGAAGATTGGAAAAACCCAGCCTTGTGCTGGGTTTTTTTATTGCCGTTTTCTGCTATTTTTAAGGCTCAATTGTTCGCTATAGGAAACACACCTAGATGACATTCCAACTCCTGATGCTGGTTTTGGCGATAGTGCTGATTATCGAGGGGATAGGTCCGCTTTTATTTCCGAATCGTTGGCGGGCATATTTGCAAGAAATTTCCAGCCAAAATCAACGAGTTTTGCAAAGGTTGGGTGGTGCTTTAGTGACCGCGGGCGTGGTCATATTGATTATTTTTTCATAAATTACTTGCCACTTCCCCCCCAAGATCTGCTAAAATCCCGTTTTAACCACTACCTTGCAGCAAATAATGGGCAAAAACGTTGTAGTTCTCGGCACCCAATGGGGTGACGAAGGAAAGGGTAAGATAGTCGATCTACTTACCGAACAGGCCAAATATGTCGTTCGTTATCAAGGTGGCCACAATGCTGGTCATACTCTTGTTATCGATGGTGACAAAACCGTTCTTCATCTTATTCCATCAGGAATTTTACGCGATAATGTAAAATGCATTATCGGTAATGGTGTTGTGCTTGCGCCCGACGCCCTGATGAAAGAGATCAACATGCTTAAAGAGCGTGGCGTCCCTGTAGAGGAGCGTCTGCTTATCTCCGAAGCGTGTCCGTTGATCCTTCCCTTCCACTGTGCCTTAGATATCGCACGTGAAAAAGCACGCGGTAATAAAGCTATTGGTACAACGGGTCGTGGTATCGGTCCTGCTTATGAAGATAAGATCTCTCGTCGCGGTCTTCGCGTTGGCGATCTGTTTAATGCAGAACTATTCGCCGAGAAGCTGAAGGAAGTGATGGCATATCACAATTTCATGCTGACCGAATACTATGATTGCGAAGCGGTTGATTACGAGACCACGCTAAAAGATGCGTTGGCCATCGCCGACTATCTGAAGAGCATGTGTACCGATGTGACTGAGCTGCTGGATCAAGCACGTAAGGCCGGTGAGCCTATCCTGTTTGAAGGCGCACAGGGTACCCTACTGGATATCGACCACGGTACTTATCCATTCGTAACCTCTTCAAACACTACTGCAGGTGGTGTGGCGACGGGGTCAGGTTTCGGTCCACGTCACCTGGATTATGTGCTTGGTATCATGAAGGCATACACCACACGTGTGGGGGCGGGTCCTTTCCCTACTGAGCTGCAAGACGAGATCGGCGATCACTTAGGTACTAAGGGTCACGAATTCGGTGCGACCACTGGTCGTAAGCGTCGTCCAGGTTGGTTAGATATCGTTGCCATGAAGCGCGCGGTACAGATCAACAGCATCAGCGGTTTCTGTCTGACTAAGCTTGATGTACTCGACGGCCTTGAAGAAGTTAAGATCTGTGTGGGTTACCAGTACCCAGATGGCAGCATCGCAACGGTTACGCCGTTGGCAGCCGAAGGCTACGAGCAGGTTACTCCTGTGCTCGAGACTATGCCTGGTTGGAGCGAGAACACCTTTGGTGCGACCTCTATCGATCAACTGCCACAGGCAGCGATCAACTACATCAAGCGTGTAGAAGAGCTACTGGAAACGCCAGTCGATATTATCTCAACGGGTCCCGACAGAAACGAGACCATGATTCTAGTGAATCCGTTCAGTTAATCATAAGGGCCGCGTTAAGCGGCCTTTTTATTGCAAGCGATTTTATTGCAAATGCTATTACCGCAAATGACTTTGTCGTAGATACTTTGAGCGCACCAGGCTCGAATATCCGTGGGTAAATTGAGATCTATTAGCGATAAGCATGCGATCACTTTTTAAGCTAATGCCGCAGCGGCCGATAAGATAAGGTATACTGCCTGAGTCTGTTTGAGAGATAAGGCGTGAGATCAACCAAGAGAGCTTTCTTATGGCAAGATTAGTGTGTGTTATGTTGCTGGCCTGGCTATCAACCCTGGCCCATGCCGAGCCCGAAACCGCTAAGGCGGTTGATAATAAGCCCACCGAAAACAGGTCGGAAGGGTTGAAGGCGGTCAATATCTACAGCCAAGAGCAGCTTATCGAGATGATCCGTGACAAGTCTTACCTGACCCGCGTCACGGGAGACGACTGTCAGCTGGTGCAAGATATCGAGGCGCGTGCCGAGGTATTGAAGCAGCCGCTGTACCAATATTTATGGGCGGAGATGCTTAACTATGGCATCTGCGTCAAGGCCAACCCGCCACGGGGGATCTCTATGCTGCGCGACGCCGCAGAGCAGGGGAGCGCCGAGGCTATGGTTAGGATTGCCGAGTATTACCATGACGGTAAGTTCGTGATCCAAGATAAGGAGCGTGCGGTGCAATACACACTGCCCGCTGCCGCCGGTGGCGATCTGCCAGCGCGTATGATGCTGGTCAGATTGTTTGGCGAAGGCTATGGTAGCCCCAGAGATTATGAGATGGGTTACCACTGGCTGTATAACGATGTATTTAGTGATGAGGCGACCAAACAGGAAGCCCTAAAATTATTGATGGTGCTGGAAGCGAAGATGCCCGCAAGTGCAGTTGAGAGGGCTAAGCAGGCGCACCTGAGATCCCGGTAATCGCCCTTAGCCCCTTAACAATAAAAGGAGAGCCTGGGCAAAATTTATGGATAATGAATGATCAAAGATCCGCATTTAAAGCGTGAACAAGAGAAGTACGACAACCCCATTCCTAGTCGTGAGTATATTTTAGATTACTTACGCTCACAGCAATCACCCCTCAATCGCGAGAAGATCGCTCAGGCGCTCAAGATAACCGACGAAGAGCAGCTCGAAGCCTTGCGCCGTCGCCTACGGGCCATGGAGCGTGACGGCGAGCTGGTCTTTACCCGTGGTCAGGCCTATGGCCTGCCTGAGCGTATGGATCTGCTTAGCGGTACAGTTCTGGGGCATAAGGATGGCTTCGGCTTCCTTAAACTCGATGAAGGCGGCGACGACCTCTTCATCAATAACCGTGACATGTTGATGTATTTCCACGGCGACAAGGTGCTGGCCCAGAAAGCCGGTGTCGACCGTAAGGGACGCCGTGAGGCGCGCATCGTCCGTCTCACCCATGAGCGCACCGCGCCACTGGTGGGGCGTTTCCACCTGGATTCCGGCATGGCATTCGTGATCGCCGATGACAAGCGTATCACCCAGGAGATCCTGATCCCCGATGGCGATCGCAACGGTGCCCGTCAGGGTGACGTGGTGGTGGTCGAGCTGACCCGCCGTCCCGGCCGCTACATGAAGGCGGCAGGCAAGGTCACCGAGGTGCTGGGCAAAGAGATGGCGCCGGGCATGGAGATAGAGATCGCCCTGCGTAACTATGATCTGCCCCATACCTGGTCGAGCCTGATCGAGAAGAAGCTGCGCAAGATCCCCGACGAAGTGACCGAAGAGGACAAGCTGGGCAGAGTCGATCTGCGTAAGCTACCGCTGGTCACCATAGACGGTGAAGATGCCCGCGACTTCGACGATGCCGTGTACGCCGAGACCAAGAAGAGTGGCGGCTGGCGCCTGTGGGTAGCCATCGCCGATGTGAGTCATTATGTGCGCACCGAATCGGCGCTGGATAAAGAGGCCCGTGCCCGCGGTAACTCAGTCTATTTCCCGTCTCAGGTGATCCCCATGTTGCCGGAGAAGCTGTCTAACGGCCTCTGCTCCCTCAACCCGGGTGTCGACCGCCTCTGTATGGTGGCCGAGATGACCATTTCGGCGGCGGGTAAGCTGTCGGGATACAAGTTTTATCCGGCGGTGATGCATTCTCATGCCCGCCTCACCTATACCCAGGTGGCGGATATGCTCGAGGGCGGCGAGGTGAGCGATGAGCTCAAGCCAATCTTCCCGCATTTGCAGACCCTGCAGTCGCTCTACCTGACCTTGGATGATACCCGCGCCCAGCGCGGTGCCATAGCCTTCGAGACTACGGAAACTCAGTTTATCTTCAACGCCGATCGTAAGATCGAGCGCATCGAGCCGCGCACCCGTAACCAGGCCCATAAGATCATCGAAGAGTGCATGATCCTGGCCAACGTGGCGGCGGCCAAGTTTGTGAAGAAGCATAAGGGCGAGGTGCTCTACCGGGTGCATGAGGCGCCGTCGGAGCAGAAGCTGACTAACTTCAAGGACTTCCTCAAGGAGCGCGGCCTGTCCATGGGCGGTGGCCTGGAGCCGGAGCCGGCCGACTATCAGGCCCTGATGGAGCAGGTGATCGACAGGCCCGATGCCGAGCTGATTCAGGTGATGTTGCTGCGCTCCATGCGTCAGGCAACCTATAACCCGGACAACGAAGGCCACTTCGGCCTGGCGCTGGAGGAGTACTCGCACTTTACCTCGCCGATTCGTCGCTATCCGGATTTGATCCTGCACAGGGTGATCCGTTACCTGTTGGCCAAGGAGCGTGGCGAGGCCAGTGACAAGTGGACGCCTGATGGTGGCTATCACTATCAGATCGAAGAGCTGGATCTGCTGGGCGAAGAGTGTTCTAACACAGAGCGGCGCGCCGACGAGGCGACCCGCGACGTCAGCGACTGGCTCAAGTGTGAGTTTATGCGTGATCATGTTGGTGACACCTTCGAGGCTGTGGTGGCCTCTGTGACCCACTTCGGCATGTTCGTCCGCCTGAGCGACCTCTTCATCGACGGCCTGGTGCATATCTCCACCCTGGGCGGTGACTATTATCACTATGATAATATGCGTCAGCGCCTGGTGGGCGAGGCCTCGGGTCAGGTGTATCAGATAGGCGATGCCGTTACCGTCAAGGTGGCCGCGGTTAACCTGGACGATCGCCAGATCGATCTCATGATGGTGGGCGACGATGGTAAGACATCACGTCCGCGCCGCGCCAAGAAGCCGCTGACCGCGCGCGAGCGGGTCAACCTGGAAGGGGCCAAGATGTCCCGCAAGGGTAAAGAGGATGACAAGCCCAGCGGTAAACGCCGCACCGCCCGACGCAGCGAAGGCAAATCTGGAGCTGGCAAGCCCGCAGCCGATAAGTCCGGTGCGGGTAAGGCTGGCGCGAGTAAGTCTAAGACTGGGGCCAAGAAGTCATCAGCCAAGCCGGGTGCCAAGAAACGTAAGAGCGTGAAGAAACGCAGCAGTAAGAAATAAGAGACTCAAACCAGATGAAGAAACAAGATTTCACCTTCGGCATCCATGCCGTCGAGGCCTTGCTAAAGAACAGCCCTGAGCGGGTGATCGAGATGTGGGTATTGCAGGGGCGCGACGATCAACGTCTGATGCCACTGCTGGCCATGGCCGCCGAGTATGGCGTCTCGGTGCAGCAGGCGTCACGCAAGGCGCTGGACGACAAGGCCGGCAGCAGTCAGCACCAGGGGGTGCTGGTACGCGCCAAGCCTGCTAAGCAGCTCAATGACAACGATCTGCTGGCGCTGCTAGATAAGACAGACACGCCGTTTCTGTTGATCCTCGATGGCGTCACCGATCCCCACAACCTGGGCGCCTGTCTGCGCAACGCCGACGCCGCCGGTGTGCACGGGGTGATTGTGCCGCGCGACAACTCGGTCGGCCTCACGCCTACCGTTAGCAAGGTTGCCTGTGGCGCCGCCGAAGTGGTGCCCCTGTTCCAGGTGACTAACCTGGCGCGCACCATGAAGAGCCTGCAAGATAAGGGGGTTTGGATCGTCGGCGCCGCCGGTGAGGCCGAGCACGACCTCTACAAGGCCGACCTCAAAGGCCCTATCGCCATCGCCATGGGCGCCGAAGATAAAGGACTACGCCGCCTGACCCGCGAGAGCTGTGATTCGCTAGCCTCTATCCCGATGGCGGGCAGTGTATCTAGCCTTAACGTCTCAGTAGCCACAGGGATCTGTTTGTTCGAGGCGGTTCGCCAAAGGTTGGGGTGATCGGGAATTCGATCGTTGAATTTTTGATTTAGCCTATTGGGTTTCCATAGGTGGTAGGAATGCCGATGAGGTTTAGGCTTCATCGGCATTTTTGTATCTGTCGTTTGACGACATGGTCGTTTAGCAAGGGGGTTGTAGCGTTAACCTTCATTGTTATCTAATGTCTGCCCGGCGGGGGATATGTACTTGGGGCGGGTTGTGCAGCGTTAACCCACATTGTTATCTATCGCTTGCCCGGTGGGGGAATGTGTACTTGGGTTGGGTTTTGTAGCGTTAACCTTCGCTGTTATCAATCGCCTGCCCGGCGGGGGATGTGCAAGCACTCTTTTGGCACGCTGTGAATATATCCTATACGCTTCACGGCGGCGTCCATGCCGCCGAGAGCCAAAAGCGTGCTTACACCCGTATCTAAACGTCTCTTCGATTTGACCGTGTTTGGTGTGAAGTGGGGGGGCAAAAGCTAACTTGATTTTGCCCCAACCCTCGTTAGGGAATTTGCTCTATTCTAATAGTTGCCCTTCAATTTCCCATTCTTTTAATAATGCCATCACGTTTGGTTGATTGATTTTTGCGATCTCCAGATACCGGACATCACTTGCTAATAACAGGGTAGCCTAATCTCAACCCATTGAATCGATTTATAATGCACTTTGAATGAGTATGGTATTATCGGCTCAGGATTTCAGTTAAATAGTTTGAGGCGGTAATGTATGGCTTCTTTTAGTTCATCTGATATGGATACAATTGAGAAGTACTTAGGTATGAAGCCAGGACACGTTCTGGGGTTTAGCAATAGAAATTTTGCTGACTTCATGAAGAATTACGATGTCGATATTTATGAAGAAAGATTCAATTTCGCTTCAGGCTCGAAGGCCAATCGTCTAAGGTCATTCATCAACCAATCTCCTGAAGTGTTGGTGGCGAATGTTCTGTACGCACTATCAAAAGAAAAGCAAAAAGAAACTAGTGGCGCAGCATGGTCTGAAGATGACCATCACCTTTCAATGGAATATATGTCGATCGTAGACAAATTGAGAAAGCGTTCAATTGAAGTTTATGAACCCTCATCAAGTTTTGTTCCATATTCAATACGAAATGGTCTTAATCCAAATTCAAACGGCTTTGGGATTATCGAGTTTCGTAATCTGTTTCTACACACATACAACATCATATTTTCGAATGGACTACTTGAGGAATATCTCGCTATAGAGTGCGAAGAGCACAACGTAGGAATCAAAGTAGATGTTGAGCATCATCTAATGGTGTCCTTACGTAAAGATGAGTTATGGCCTATCCAAGATAAGTACCATAAGTACAGTGAAGAGGATATCTTCGATTTGATCGAGTTCTTCTTTGCTAAAGTGAGTAGTCCACAGTATGGTCCATTTGAATCGTTCTACTGCGGTTATTGTCAGGAAGAACATAGTATGACGTTCCACAAGGAAGAGGGTATCCAAGAATACCTGAAAGAGATAAATGCGATTCTTGCTTTGTACGAGAAGCCTCATGAGCTGACTCAAGAAGGGATGGTTGTCGTCAAGCCTGAGTATGGTTTTGATAAGATTTTCAAAGCAAGGATACCAACAAAAGACGAACGTATTATCGATAAAGTAAATAGTGCTGTCTCAAGATTTCGGCGTCATGGGTCGAGTATCGATGATCGTAAACATGCTGTGAGAGACTTGGCTGATATTCTTGAGAGTGTAAGAAGCGACATAAAGAAACACCTATCCAAGAAAGACGAACTAGCTCTATTCGATATTGCCAATAACTTTGGCATCAGGCACATGAACAATAAGCAAAAAGACGACTATGATCCAGTGTGGTTGAGTTGGATGTTTTACTTTTATCTTTCAACCATTCACACTGTATTGAGAAGGAGCAAGGATCAAGGATCAAGGTTCAGAAAAGTAGTGGATGAGTGAATCTGGCCACTAGATTAGAGTGTATTGCAATACTCTGACAATTCGTCAAATGCTAAGTAAGCAAAGCTTCTATCAAGGTTTTGTTCAAAAAATAACTTAGCCTTTGATTGTTAGGGTCATGACAATAACGTCAAATCGAAGAGGCGTTGGATAACTAGTGTAGATATGCCGGTGAGCTTCCGAAACAGGGCCGCTCTTTGACATCCATGTCACCGCGGCATTTGTGAATCCATTCACTTCAGATGTTTCGGCAGAGCCTAAAGGGATATATTTAAACAACGTACGTGTTTGAAGGCCAGTTCGGCATCCATGCCTCTCGTTCGTGAGCACGAAGCTACGCTTCACTCACCGTCTCACAGGCGTATCTGCACATGAGCCCACCGCAGGTGACAAGTACACCATGAAGCTATAGTCTGAAGTCACCGAGCAAATATCAAAGTGGCTAGCGGCCACGACTGGCAAGGCAGATTAATTGCCCCATCATTTGGGGGCACTCAAACCTTTATTTGAAGGTATAGAGCAGATTAAAGGTGGTGACGGTATCCGTCTGCTTCGACCCTTCGGGCACCACTTCCGTGTACTTGACGTTCATGCCGATCTTAAATGCCCAGTCTTGGAACAGGGTATTCTTATAACTCATGTCCAGGGTGACCGTGCTGTTGGACTCGCCGGTTTCGGCGGTGAGGTCGGCGTTGAAGCTGGTGTATTCGTGGATCTTCTGTTCGAACTTGGCGGCGGTACGCAGAATCGCCTCGCGATCGGCCTCGGGGTCGGGCACCGACTCGCTCACCTGGGGCAGGTTGTAACGATAACCAGGACCGATTTCGAGACTCAGCTTAGTGCTGCTGTCGCTGATGGCGTCGAAACCATAACCGGTCGATACGATTGAGATGCGGGTATAACTACCGAATCTGTCTTCGGTGAAGTCGCCGCGGGCAAAGATATAACCCGAGTAGATCTTGTAGCTCGACTGGAGCTGGACGTCGTATTTCTCCGAGGTGGTCTTTTCCGAGTCGGAGGCGAAGTAGGCCTTGAATACCCCTTCCTGACGAAACTTGTCTGTGTCGTAGACGAGTTTGGTGCGACCGTTGAAGCTGCTGGACTCTGTGTTACCCGTGTTGATCTGCAGGCCGGCTTCTATCTCGGCAGAGAAGTCGCTGGGGGGTTCCTGATAGTCCGGAGGCACCAAGGCCCAGGCGCTGTGGCTGAGGCCGAGTGTGATAAATAAACTTGTTGCTCTTAACATTATTTTTATTTTTTGCACGCGTCTGGAACACAAAAATGACAGCGGACTATCATACCGTTTCACCGGGCGATGGGCAAAGTGATTAAGGAAAGATATTGCTTGAGTTTTGAGGTGTGACCATGTACTATTCCGCGGCTTAATTCAGTCACTTTATTTAGTTCCTTGCCTCCATTTGGTCTGACTGAGCCAACAACGAGGCTAGATAACCGTAAGGAGCAAAAAATGCGTCATTATGAAATCGTATTTTTAGTTCACCCTGATCAGAGTGAACAAGTGCCAGGTATGATCGAACGTTACACGGGTATCCTTACCCAAGCTGGCGGTCAAATCCACCGTTTAGAAGACTGGGGCCGTCGTCAACTGGCTTACCCAATCATCGAACTGCATAAGGCTCACTATGTTCTGATGAACGTAGAAGCGACTGCAGAATCGGTTGAAGAGCTAGAAACAGCTTTCCGTTTCAACGACGCTGTTCTTCGTAGCATGGTTATGCGTACCAAGGGTGCCATCACCGAAGCTTCTCCAATGGCTAAAGCGAAAGACGAGCGCGAAGCGCGTCGTTCTAGCGAAGAGCGCCCAGCTCCAGCTGCCGAAGCTGAAGCATCTGAAGAAGCCGCTGAAAACGCAGCAGAGTAAGTTTATTTGTGGCCACCAATCACTTGGTGTTATCTGGAACCATCACTCGGTCCAGAAGCTTTAGTAGCCCGGCAGGCATCCCACATTGTGTGATCATGCTGGAACACAAATCGCAGGTTTATGAAGCAGAGATGCTGAGAAACGTATACTGCCAGATGCAAGTGATATTCAGTGGCGAACGCTTTAACAGCATCACAGACAAACTGAAAACCGGTGTGGATATCGAGGTCAAAGGTTTCATCGCCCTCCAGAGAGGACGCAATGGTCAAAACCGCCTGGTATTACACGCTGAAAATGTCGAATTGAAAACTTAGGAGACTGTCAAAATGGCACGTTATTTCCGTCGTCGCAAGTTCTGCCGTTTCACTGCAGAAGGCGTTACTGAGATCGATTACAAAGATATCGCTACTCTAAAGAACTACATCACTGAAAGTGGTAAAATTGTTCCTAGCCGTATCACTGGTACAAACGCTAAATACCAACGTCAACTGGCTCGCGCTATCAAGCGTGCTCGTTATCTTTCTCTACTGCCTTACACTGATCTACATCAGTAATAGCGCATCAATTTAGAGGAATTAATAATGAACGTTATTCTACTTGATAAAATCGCTAACCTGGGCAACCTGGGTGACCAAGTGTCAGTTAAAGCTGGTTATGCTCGTAACTTCCTTTTACCTCAAGGTAAAGCGGTAGTTGCTAACGCTGCTAACACTGAAGTATTCGAAGCACGTCGTGCTGAACTAGAAGCTAAGCTAGCTGCTGAACTAGCAACTGCTACTGAGCGCGCTGAGAAGCTGGCTGCTCTTGAAGCTGTTGTTATCGCTTCTAAAGCGGGCGACGAAGGCAAGCTGTTCGGTTCAATCGGTAACCGTGACATCGCTGATGCAGTAACTGCTGCTGGCGTTGAACTGGCTAAGAGCGAAGTTCGTCTGCCACTAGGTGCTATCCGCACTACTGGTGAATTCGAAATCGACGTTCAGCTTCACGCTGAAGTTAAGGCTGTTGTTAAGCTTTCTGTTGTTGCAGAAGACTAATACACAGTTTTAAAAGATTAAAGAAACACCGCGCTAATCTGATTAGTGCGGTGTTTTTTTATGCCTGAAATAGACGAAGAAGCGGCGTACTCTTAATGTTATTTTGCCTAGCGCGATTCGCCGGGTTCTATCTGTGTCGCCAGTAAGGTGAGCCGATAGTGAGGGTTGCCTGCTACCAGGCTGGTCACGGCTTCATTCGGGCTAAGATAGAGTTCTTGCCTGCCTATGTGGCGAGGTTCAGTAGTAGCGCATAGATAGATGTCACTGACGACCTTGAGCAGACCTGCAGGGGTGAAGCTTGAGCAAAGCTTGATACTCACTGCTCGATTGGCAAGTTCACTCGTCCCAGGCTCGAGTGTGAGTAACTGCTCGATAAGCACTTGATGGTCGCAGGTGAGGCTGAAGTTGAGGCGGAACTTAGGTGTGTTGCGCTCGCGCTGTTCGGCATGCATTTTTCGTTGTTGGGCAGAGAGATAGAATCCGCCTAATGGGCTGCTCATCTTGTATCTCATTTCGGTTGGCATCTTACTAAGCTATGCCACTGACGAGTTAGCGACAAGTAAAAAAATACCCGGCATTGCCGGGTATTTGTCTATGGTGTAAACGGACTGCTGTAAGACTAGTTTCTGACTAGTTTCTGACTAGGTCCAGCTCGCCGATCAGGTTGTCGGCGTGATCCACCTCATCCATCATCCACAGAATGTAGCGGAAATCCACGTGCACGGCGCGGGTGATGGTTGGGTTGAAGAACCAGTCTTTGGTGATCGCCTCATAGGTAGAGTCGAAGTTCAGGCCAACCAGTTCGCCCTTGCCGTTAAACACGGGCGAGCCAGAGTTGCCGCCTGTGGTATCGACGCTGGAGAGGAAGTTCACCGGCACTGAGCCAAAGCTTTCAGGCTTGTCCAGGCAAGAGAAGAGACGGCATAACCAAGAGGCTGGGTCTTGATAGACAGACTCTACCTTGTGGCTGCCATAGCGCTTGGCCTTGATGGCATCCAGTACCTTCTTGGGCGCATCAAACGGCTCGACGCCAGTATGCTTGGCGACTATGCCCTCCAGGCGGGTGAAGGGCTGCTTGTAGAGGGCGTCTTTCGACTGATAACCATCCACCATGCCGTAGGTGATACGCAGGGTACCGTTGGCATCTGGGTACACGGGCCAGTTGTTGGCCTTGTAGTAGGCGATAACGGCTTCCATGTAGCCAGGACGTGCCTTAGACAGCTTTCCGGCCAGGGTCTTCTTGGCTTTTTCCTGGGCCAGGTTAGTGTCGTACAGGGCTACGGCGATGCGGATGAAAGGATCGGCGCTGGTTTCAAACGCCTTCACATCGGCGTCCATCCAGGCCAGACGCTCATCCTGGTTGGTGAGGCCGGTCAGCGAGTAGAGGCCGTCGAGCTTGTCACTCAGGCTCACCTGTGGATCGTCTGATTTGAGCATGGCGTCGAGCTCAGGTACGCGGTTGTCCTGGGCCAGGTAGGCGTTAAGATCTTGCATCCACAGCGTCTTGTCGACGCTGATGGCGAAGCTCGAGTCGATCCGCTTGAGGCGCGCCTTAAACATCTTCATGTCGCGTTCTTGATAGCCTTCCTCACGCTCGGCGTCCGGCTTGGTCTTCTCCTTGGCCAGACGATAGAGGCGGTTGGCTGCAGAGAGCAGGTCGCTCGATTGGGCGTTCTCGAAGTAGTAGCGGGTCTGCAGCGCCTGGCGCTGCTCCACTAATAGTGTCTCTAGCTGGTCGAACTTGGCCTGATAGCTCTGGTACTGGCTGTCTGTGGTTAGCCATTTGCGGAAATCGTCTTCGCGGCCCTGCTTGATACCGGCAATATCGGTGGCCTTGAAGCCGTCGAGCAGACCGTTATATTTCTTCATGCGGTTGGCCATCGAGGCCAGGGTGCCGGCGTACTTGATCTTAACCCCGGCGTCCTGGGCGCCCATGGCTTCTATGGTGTCGATACGCTGCTGATAGCGTGTCGCTAGAGTAGGGTAGAGCCAGTCGCTGGCAAATTTTAGCTCGCTGGTGAGGCGGTAGCGGCTGGTCGAGCCCGGGTAACCGGCTACGAATACGCCGTCGCCCGCCTTGACGCCATCGGCATTGATCTTCAGGTAGCTCTTAGGCTTGAAGGGGACGTTGTCTGGCGAGTAGGCCGCGGGCTTGCCATCCTTGCCCACGTAGGCACGCAGGAAGGTGAAGTCGCCCGAGTGGCGTGGGTATTCATAGTTGTCTATGTCACCGCCGAAGGAGCCGACGCTCTTAGGTGGCGCGTATACCAGACGCACGTCGCGAATGATAAGCTGCTTGATCAGGTAGTATTCCAGGCCGTTGTGGAAGCTGCGCACCGAGCAGCGATAGTTGTCGTCGCTCTCACACTCTTTGATCAGTGCCTTGCGGTTAGCCTGGATCTCTTCGTAGCGTTTCAGCGGGTCGTCGCTGAGGTCTTTGGTGACCTGGTCGCTCACGTTGGTGACCGCCTCTGTGATGTAGAGACGTTCGTTAGGGCCGGCAGAAGGTTCGTCCGCTTGTTTGCGCGCCAGGAAGCCATCGGCGATATAGTTGTGCTCTTTCTTGCTGTTGTATTGAATTGCACGGTAGGCACAGTGGTGATTCGTCACAACTAACCCTTGGGGGGATACGAAACTGGCGGTACAATACCCCAGTCCGACAACTGCATTCATCGGATATTGGGTCAGATCGGCGAGTTGTTTTGCTGGAATTTGGATACCGCGTTCGCTCAGCTTGTCGGCGATCGATGGCATTTGATACGGTTGCCATTGCCCTTCATCGGCAATGACAACGCCAGATGACAGCATTAAGGCTGCAACCAATGCTTTGCGCATGTTTATTCCTTAATTATTATGTGTAAGTTTGTAGGACGAACAGGTCAGAGGCCTGTTTCTGCTTGACCCGGGTTTTATATCATATTTTGCCTAATCGTTGGAAATTTGGAGAGTTAATGTCACAGCAAGGTGGATTTCAGGCTAAGAAAAAGCCTAGAGATATACAGATCGACGCATTGAAGATGCCGCCCCACTCGATTGAGGCCGAGCAGTCTGTGCTCGGTGGCTTGATGTTGGATTCAGATGCCTGGGATAAGGTGGCCGAGGCCGTGGTGAAGGATGACTTCTACTCCCGCTCCCACAAGATGATCTTTACCGCCATGGAGGCCCTGGTGGCCGCGGGTCAGCCTATCGATCTGATCACCGTCTCCGAACAGCTGGAGCTTGAAGATCACTTAGAAGATGCCGGTGGCTTCGCCTATTTGGGCGAGATCGCCAAGAACACCCCGAGCGCGGGCAACATTCTCTCCTACGCCGCCATCGTGCGTGAGCGCGCCGTGGTGCGCGAGATGATCAAGGTCGCTAACGAGATCGCCGACGCCGGTTTTAACCCCGAGGGGCGTAATTCAGGTGAGCTGCTGGATCTGGCCGAAAGCAAGGTATTTAAGATCGCCGAGCAGCGCGCCAACGCCAACGAGGGCCCTGAGGGGATCAAGACCATCCTCGAGAAGACGGTGGATAAGATCGAGGAGCTGTACAACAACCCGCACAACGGTGTGACCGGGGTGTCCAGTGGCTTCAACGATCTCGACCGTATGACGGCGGGCTTCCAGTCGGGCGACCTTATCATCGTCGCGGCGCGTCCCTCTATGGGTAAGACCACCTTCGCCATGAACCTGTGTGAACAGGCGGCGCTGCATGAAGACAAGCCAGTGCTCATCTTCAGTCTCGAGATGCCCTCGGAGCAGATCATGATGCGTATGCTGGCCTCACTGGGCCGGGTGGATCAGACCAAGATACGTACGGGTCAGCTCGACGATGACGATTGGGCGCGCGTCTCCTCGACTATGGGGATCATGCTCGAACAGGGCAAGATGTATATCGACGATGGCTCGGGCCTGACACCGACCGAGGTGCGCAGCCGCGCCAGACGTATCGCCCGCGAATATGGTGGCCTGTCGATGATCATGATCGATTACCTTCAGCTGATGCAGGTGCCCGCTCTGTCCGACAACCGTACGCTGGAGATCGCCGAGATCTCCCGCTCGCTCAAGGCGCTGGCTAAGGAACTGGAGATCCCGGTTATCGCCCTGTCGCAGCTTAACCGCTCATTGGAGCAACGCGCCGACAAGCGCCCGGTGAACTCGGACTTGCGTGAATCTGGCTCTATTGAGCAGGATGCGGATCTGATCATGTTTATTTATCGTGATGAGGTGTATAACGACGATTCCGAAGATAAGGGTACCGCGGAGATCATCATAGGTAAGCAGCGTAACGGCCCCATCGGCCGGGTACGTTTGACCTTCCAGGGCCAGTTCTCCCGTTTCGATAACTACGCCGGTCCGCAGTTCGAAGAAGATTAATCCGACTAAGCTCATAGGGTGAGATTAAACTTGATTTAATTAGCCCTATGGGTCGCTATTTTGCGTTACCCTCATCGAGTCTCGACGCCATTAACATTAAGGTTATTGTTTGAAACCCTTTCCCCGAGCAGAGATCAGCGGCGATGCGCTGAAAGCTAACCTAAAGCGATTACGCCAGCTGGCACCCCAGAGTAAGGTGATGGCCGTGGTGAAGGCCAACGGCTATGGTCACGGTTTATTAAATGTGGCCCACTGTCTGGCCAGTGCCGACGGCTTCGGCTTGGCGCGCCTCGAAGAGGCGCTGGAGCTCAGGGCCGGTGGCGTGAGTGCCAAGCTGCTTCTGCTGGAAGGCTTCTTTCGCCCAAGCGATCTGCCCACCCTGGTGGCGCACGACATCGATACCGTGGTGCACCATGAGTCCCAGCTCGAGATGCTGGAGGCCGCCAGCCTGGCCAAGCCGGTGACCGTGTGGATGAAGATAGATACCGGCATGCATCGTCTGGGCTTTAACCTGGATCAGTTTGAGGCTATCTATCAGCGTCTGCAGGCCTGTGCCAACGTGGCCAAGCCCATCAATCTGATGACCCATTTTGCCTGCGCCGACGAGCCGAATAATCCCGCGACCGCCGAGCAGGCGCGCCGCTTCGAGCAGATGACGGCAGACCTTCCTGGCGATCGCACCCTGGCCAACTCGGCCGCGACCCTCTACTGGCAGGCGACCCAGGCAGACTGGATCCGCCCGGGGATAGCCCTGTACGGCGTGTCACCGGTCGTTGGCGATCTTGGCCGCAACCATGGTCTTGAGCCCGCCATGGAGCTGGTGTCTCAGTTGATTGCGGTACGTGACCATAAGGCCGGCGACCCCGTCGGCTATGGCAGTTACTGGCGCGCCAAGCAAGACACCAAGCTAGGTGTGGTGGCCATCGGCTATGGCGACGGTTATCCCCGTAACGCCCCAGAAGGTACTCCTGTCTGGGTCAATGGCCGCCTGGTGCCCGTGGTGGGCCGTGTCTCCATGGATATGCTGACGGTGGATCTGGGCATAGATGCCACAGACAAGGTGGGTGATACCGCCGTGCTCTGGGGCAAGGCGCTGCCGGTCGAAGAGGTGGCCGAGCATATAGGAACCATCGCCTACGAGCTGGTGACTAAGTTGACCCCGCGCGTCGCCGTCTGTCTCGAGTAATCGATGCCGGATCTGTTCACCCCTAAAGCATCGCTCACGCGGCTAGCTTCTCAGGCTAGCCGTTTGTTTTTTGCCGCAACGCTCGCCCTACCTGCCGTTCAGGCGCTGGCCAGTGATGATCTGGCGCCTCAGGTACAGATCAATAGCGGTGATGGAGCGTGCGCCGAGTTTGTCGCCGTGCCCTTTATCTTCGCCACCGAGACCCTGAGCACCTCTATGGGCGCCGCCGGTGTGGTGAAACACGCGGGGCAGCGTCAGGCCTCCCTGTTTGCCCTGGGACTAGGCTCGGCCAACGATTCCTGGGTGAGCTATCTTGGCGCCTATGACTATCAGCTGCCGGGTGTCGATAGCTGGCTGTTTTCCGGCGAGTATTACCGTGCCCGCTACACCGAAGGGATCTTCTATGTGCCCGGGCAGGCGCCTGCGAGTATGGCTGGTCAGCCTACGCGGGTGGTGACCCAGGGGGATGAGTCCTTTGCCAGGCTGCATCTTAAATACGTGCTGCCCTGGGGGCGGGGCGCCAAGGGGGCGGTTGCCAGTCTGCGCAGCGCACCCTTAGGCAGCCACGAATGGAACCCACTCACCTCTGGGGTGAGCAGTATCGAGCTGACTCCCTTCTATACCGAGCAACGCCTGGAGGGATATGAGTCGCTGCCACAATCGGCGCGGGGGCTTGAGCTGGAGCTGGCCTGGGACAATCGTGATAACCGCGAGAACGGCCAGCAGGGTGGGCGCACCAGCCTGACCTTTACGCGAGACTGGGGTAGCAGTCAGCGTCAGAGCTGGACCACCTGGGAGTTTGAGCAGAGCCTCTACCTGTCCCTTGGACAGAGCGATTGGTTCGACAGTCGGGTGCTGGCATTCGATGTGTATCTGGCCGATACCCCCACCTGGAATAGCTATGATGAGGCCAGCCAAGCCTACCAGCGCCCGCCGAGCTTTGCCGGGGTGAGCCTGGGGGGCTTCAAGCGTCTTCGCGGCTACAGCGTCAATCAATTTACTGGCCGCAGCGCTGTGTTGTACGCCGCCGAATATCGTTTGACTCCCAAGTGGAATCCATTGCAGAGCCTACCCGTATTTCGCTGGTTTGACATTCCCTGGTGGCAGTGGACGGTATTTGCCGAGGCGGGCAAGGTCAGCGACGAGTTCAGTCTAGATAGCCTTCACAGCCAGATGAAAACCAGTTTCGGTGCCGGTATCCGCTTTGAGGTCGAGGGTGTGGTGGTGCGCACCGATCTCGCCATCGGCGAGGAGGAAGGCCAGTTCTGGATCATGGTGAACCAGCCTTTCTGATGAGCTAGGTATCGGTTAGCTCTCGAAGCAGATCTCTATGTAGGCGGTGCCGTAGATGCTGCTGAAAGGCATGATGATCTTCTGCCCGTCGGACTTGTGGGCTATGGTGTGATTCTTACCCGACACCACGATAGGGGTGGCCATGTCGAATTCGTAGCCCTTGTCACTGAGGAGATTCTTGGCGCCACCGGTCACCATGTTGGTGAGTTCGCCCACCAAGTCTGTCACCTCTTCATCTATACTCTCGGGCTTCTCCCCCAGCATCTTGTTCATGATCTCTAAGATCAGCGACTCTTCGAAGGTGATCGATAAAGATCCCTTGGTCTGCGGACCGACCATGCCGATGAGGCCCGACACATCGCCCTTGGCCAGATTATCTTTTTTCAGGTTGGGTTTGCCGGGTTTAAGCTCCAGGTTGGCCATGGTCTTGAGCACATTGAGCAGGGAGTCGAGAAAAGGATTGATAAAGTCAACATTCATCGCAGGTGCAGCCCCTTCTGGTGATAACAGATCGCAGCATATAGGTCTTTAAGCTTAGGTGATAATTGGGCTTAAAGCCTGCTTGCTCAGAAACACCATAACATAAAGCCTAAGCGGTGCGACAAATCTTTTATAGCTAACTTACTAATGGTAAAGATATTTGTGAGCTGTTGTTTGTTTTATCCATACTCTGAGCGCAAGGATTGTGGCTAAGGCTTGCCCCGCTAACCATTTTCGCGCTAGCCTCGGCATCAACAACTCCCTCTAAGCCAGGAGCCAATATGTCTTCGCTTCCCACAAGCTATACCCATGTGCAATTTAACGCCCCGGGCGGGCCAGAGGTGCTCGAGCTGACGCAGAGCACCTTGCCCGCCATCGCGCCGGATCAGCTGCTGATCAAGGTGGCGTACGCCGGGGTGAATGGCCCGGACGTTGCCCAGCGCCGTGGCGTCTATCCCCCGCCGGCCGGTGCCAGCGAGATCCTGGGACTGGAGGTGTCAGGCACTGTGGTCGCCCTGGGTGAGCAGGTGACAGGCTGGCAGCTGGGAGACAAGGTCTGCGCCCTGGTGCCCGGCGGTGGCTATGGCGAATATGTGGCGACCTGGGGCGTACACTGTTTGCCTATTCCACAAGGGCTCAGCATGGCTCAGGCGGCGGCGCTGCCCGAGACCTTCTTCACCGTTTGGGGCCATATGTTTATGCGCGGCGGCCTCAAGGCGGGGGAGACGGTATTGATCCATGGTGGCTCGGGGGGAATAGGCTCGGCGGCGGTCACCTTGGCGAAACAATTCGCTGTTAAGGTGCTGGTCACCTGCGGCAATCAGGAGAAGATAGATTACTGCCTCGCCCTGGGGGCCGATCACGGTTTTAACTATCATGACGAGGATCTGCTGGCTCAGATAAAGGCGGTGGCGCCTCAAGGGGTGGACTTGGTGCTGGATATGGCCTCGGGTGACCTTATCGATCTCAACCTCAAGGCGCTGGCGATCGAGGGCCGCCTGGTGACCATAGCGCTGCAGCGAGGCAGGCGCGCCGAGGTGGATGTGGCGCTGCTGATGGCTAAGCGTATCTGGTGGACTGGGGCGACATTGAGGCCGCAATCGGTTGAGGCCAAGCAGGCGATTGCCGATGGCCTGCGTGAGCAGGTGTGGCCAAGATTTGCGAGCCCTGAGGGGAGTCAGTTGGTGCCCCATCTGTTTGCCGAGTTTGCCCTGGGTGATGGGGCCAAGGCCCACGCCTTGATGGAGTCCGGCCAGCACAGGGGAAAGCTGGTGCTCAAGGTGGCCGGTAACTCGCCTAAAGCTGAGGGCTAAGTATGGCGTCAGCTACTGCTCTAAAGGGGTAGAGGGCTTTTTTAACTTTGGTATAAAGTCGGTTAGAAAAAACTTGAATAACTGATTTGATCGGCTAAATTCGTTACTAGTAACTACCGAGTGAGCATTTTGATAGCAATTAAATAAAATAGATCTATTTGGCTATTGATTTCTGGCGGTATTTATTAAAAATGTGTGGGCTATTGTCCAGAGGCGTTTCTGACGATGGCAGCGACTAAGCTAACTGTTGTCAGCTTTATAATTTTATATTGGTATGTGTTGATTTAAGGGTATTAGCATATATGTATGACACGTCTAAAGAACCTGTTTGGTATGGTGAACTTCGTACGGCTCGAGGCAATACTATCCTCATTCACGACAAAGATTTTCCCGAAGCCAGTGCGGGACGAGTTTATCTCTATAACACGGTAAGAGATGCCGTGATTGAATATGCCGAGGACATCGTTAAGGTGAACTTGCATGACCTTACGGAAGAGGAACTTAAGGCTGCCAAAGCCGAATATGACGCGAACTGGTTAGCTACCCGAACCGCCTTCATGCAGCAGCACGCAGGCTGGGTTGAAGCGATTCATGCTAAACCTGCCCCGGCCCCTAAGAAGGTGAAGGTGGAAGCCGAAGAAGTCGCCAGCGACGATGATGACGACGATGTCGAGCTCGAAGTCGATAGCCTGGACGACGGTTATGATGATTGGTCTGACGATGACGACCGCAACTAGAACCCCAGTTTAGTTAGCCGCCATCTTTAGGTATGAGGTTCCGGTTTATCTGGAACCCCTACCTAAACCCTTTCCCTACTCTATCTCTCTTCCCCGTTAAACCTGTTATTTAATCAGATCGAATTGATAGCGACTCATGTGGTGATACACCTCGCCCGGCATGAGCCATGGCGTGCCCGGTAAGTCTGGCTGATTGGGAGCGTCGGGGAGCTGCTGCGGCTCGATACAGACCGCCTGATAAGATTCCAGAGTCTGTCCCTGTTTGCCTATGGTGCCTTCGAGGAAGTTGCTGCCGTAAACCTGGACCCCAGGTTGATTGGTGTAAAGAGTCAGACAACGTCCCGAATTCGGCGCGCTGATGGCGCCGAAGCGGTTCAGGGCCTTACCATCATGGCCCGGCATCAGATAGCAGTGATCTATGCCTTTCGTCGGACTATCTGCCAGTGCCGTCTTGAGGCTGTCGAGTGACTTGCCTTGTCTAAGGTCCAGCGGCGTATCAGCTACCTTACTCACCTGGGTCGGGATCCCCTGCTCATCTGTTGTGAGGTAGTCTTGGCAGTCGCTCTGAATCAGGTGGCCCAGGCTGCTGGCCTCGTTGGCCCCGTCGAGATTGAAATAGCTGTGCTGGGTCAGGCTGATGGGGCAGGGGGCATCTGTGCTGGCGAGGATCTCTACATAGAGGTTATTGCCCACCAGACGGTAGTCGAGCTGGATATTGGCGTTACCGGGAAAGCCCATGTCACCATCCGGGCTGAACAGGCTGAGGCGCACGCCATCGCTGAGTTGGCCGATATGCCACTGCTTACGATTGAAGCCCTCGCGGCCACCGTGTAGGCAGTTGGCCTGATGATTATTGTCTAAGGTGAATTGCTGACCGTCCCGGATCAGGCGTGCACCGGCGATGCGGTTGGCGTAGCGCCCGGCGATGGCGCCAAGGTGGGCGTCTTGGGTCAGATAGTCCTGGGCGCTGTCGCAGCCCAGCACAACGTTACCTCGCTCGCCCTTGTTGTCCGGTACCCAGAGGGAGCGGATGATGCCACCCAGGCTGAGGACCTCCATGGCCAGTATGCCGTTGTCTATGATGATGCGTTCTATCTGGCCACCACGGGGATCGTCCCAGGCGTCGAGCGGGCGAAAACGTACCATGATAATCTTTTCCTTAAGCGGTTAATTTACATCGTATTAAATCGGTTGTTGCCTATTGTATAACCTTGCTCCCGGTCGAAGGCATGAATACGTATTCTAAACAGCGATTGCAGGCTTGTGGCTAGCATCTCTCTACTAATAACTCTCTACCAGTAATTGTCTATTAGTAGAGCTCCTCGTCCAACCTGGAGGCGCCTTGGCTTGCCGAGCAGAGGTAGACGCTGGCTTCCAGGCCTGTGGCGGTATGATATTGGCGCTCGACCGCCTCGACCACGGCGTCGGTAAGGTCGTGATCCACCAGTGCCACGACGCAGCCGCCGAAGCCGCCACCTGTCATGCGTACGCCGCCGCGATCGCCCACCACGGCGTCGATGATCTCGACCAGCTTGTCTATCTCGGGTACGGTGATCTCAAAGTCATCGCGCATCGACTGATGTGACTGAGCCATGAGTTCACTCAGCCTGGCGATGTTGCCTGCCTCCAGGGCATGGGCGGCGTTCTGAGTGCGGCGATTTTCGCTCAGCACGTGGCGCGCCCTGCGGTAACAGACTTCCGGCAGCTCATCCTTGGCCCCTTCCAGGGTGCGCAGCTCCAGATGACGCAGGCTCTCGACGCCGAAATGTTCGGCGACCTGCTCGCACTGCTCGCGGCGCAGGTTATATTCGCTGTCTACTAGGCCGCGGGGCACGTTGGAGTTGACTATGATCAGGCTTAGGCTTTCGGGAATCGGTACGGGTTCGCTGTCGAGATCTTCACAATCGATCAGCAGGGCATGTTCCTCCTCGCCCATGGCACTGATCATCTGATCCATGATGCCGCAGGCACAGCCGACATATTGGTTTTCACCTCGCTGGGCCATCTGGGCCACCGCCAGTGGAGAGAGTCTGAGCTGGCTAGCATCGTTAAGTGCCGTCCCGAAGGCGAGCTCCAGGGCCGCCGATGAGGAGAGGCCGGCCCCCAGAGGGACATTGCTCACCACGGCCAGATCCATCCCCTTGGCGGGTAGGCCGCTGGCGCAAACCGCAGCGGTAAAGCCCTTGAGGTACTTAACCCAGGTGTCATCGGGATCGGTTGTTCCCTCATGACCGAAATGCCAGGTGTGGATCTTGCCGGGAAAGGCGTCGGATACGGCGCGGAACTTGTCGTCATCGCGCTGTTTGACGGCGATGATAGTATGAAAGTTGATGGCAGCAGGCAGGACGAACCCATCGTTATAGTCGGTATGCTCGCCAATCAGGTTAACCCGGCCGGGCGCCCGATACAGGTCGTCGGCCGTGGTGCCAAAGGTCTGCACAAATAGTTTATTGGCGCGCTGTGCGGTATTCGACATTGGTGTTGAACTTCTCAAAAAATGTTAGCGTTCTCTGCCCCGGTGGGCAGTCTTGTTCATGGTGGCAACAACCATGAGTCATCCTTGTCATTTTTATATCACGTCTCAGTCATTGATGTAACTGGGATTTGTAAGCTGGGATCGGGAAAATATCGCCGACAGGCTCTAGTGTTAACCTGATGTTTTATCTTGGCCAGTTGCCGAGCCATCATGGGCTCGGCTGAGGTCTGTCTGGAACGGCTCTGTTTGGCCTAGCCAAATAGCTTAGTCTAGAGTCGGCTCGGCGATAGGGGTGACGACAGGCTGGGCAATCAGGCGACTCAAGACCAGGGTAACCAGAATCGTCGCCAGTAGGGTGATGGCCATCAGATGAATGAAGTGCAGTGGGCTCCAGACGAAGGTAAACAAGGCGTATAGCAATACTCCGAAGACCAGCCCCCATTTTATCGCCCTGGCGCTGACATTTTTGAAGGCGAGGGCACAAATAAAGGCCGCCAGCACCGGCATGGAGTAGAGACCGTTCAGCTGTTGCAGCAGGGCGATGATGCTCTCCGAGCGGGCAAACAGGGGCACCAGGGCGACTGAGACTAGGGTAAACAGCAGGGCGATGCGGGTGCCTATCTTGCGCACGTCGGCATCGGCATTGATATAGTTCTGGTGGATGTCGCAGGTGTAGAGGGCGGCGGCCGAATTGAGGCAAGAGTTGAATGAGCTGAGTACGGCACCGGCGATCACCGCGGCGAAGGCGCCGGATAACCAGCTGGGCAGCAGGTCGCCCACCAATTTGCCGTAGGCCACGTCGCCCACATCGCCATAGAGCTTAAAGGCGACGATACCGGGCAGCACCACGATCACAGGGATAATCAGCTTCATCACCACGGCGGCGTACAGGCCCTTCTGCGCCTCCTTCACCGACTTGGCGGCCAGGGCGCGCTGGGTGATCACCATGTTGGTGCCCCAGTAGAAGATTTGGATGAAGATCATCCCGGTGAGCAGGGTCGACCAGGGAATATCCGACTGGCTATCGCCGATCAGGGTAAGGCGCTCCAGCGGCACGCCGGAGAGATCCCAGTCCACGGCGTGCATCGCTAAATAGGAGACCGCCAGCCCCATGAGGATCAGCCCCAGGCCATTGAGGGTATCTGAGATGGCGATGGCTCTCAGGCCGCCGAAGATGGCATAGATGGCGCCCACCACGGCGAAGATGATCGCCAGTACGGTGACAGAGATGGAGAGGCCGAACATGGACTTCATGAACAGCGACCCCGTGTAAAGCACCACAGGTAGCAGGATGAAGGCGTAGCCCAGCATGAAGAGCACAGAAACCATGGCGCGGATCCCCTTGTCCTGGTACTTGCGCTCCAGCAGCTCGGTTGTGGTGGTGCAGTTGTAGCGGTAGTAGATGGGGATCAGCCATTTGGCGAGGATGATAAGCCCGATTGCGGCGGCAATTTCCCACCAGGCAACTAGCAGGGTCTGGGCGCCGTTCATGCCGACGATCTGCTCGGCGCTGATGTTGGTCATCATCAAGGAGCCTGCTACCACTATCCAGCTCAGGCCGCCACCGGCGAGAAAGTAGTCGCGGCTGTCGTTGGCGTCTCGCGTCACCTTGCGGCACTTTAAGTAGGTGATCAGGGCGACCAGGGTCGTCAGGGCAACAAAAATTGCCACCTGTATTGTCTGTTCCATCTGCATGCTTCCTTGTTGTTATTCTCTTGCCAGGGTACGGATATCGTCATCTGTGGTGATTGGCATCAGGCTGAAGCCGAAATGGATTGGCTCTGCCTTGATGCGATAGGCCTCGTGTACCGGACGTCCCCAGGAGGTATCGCCGCCGACGCCCATCTGGCGGTAGTCGATATTCCAGGTAACGAACTCACGTTGCGGGACTTCGGCGCCGTGGTTACGGGTGACCGCTACCAGACCCGAGGCCGAGTCCTGGGCATCGCCGCGTCGAAAATCGATGTCGGCCTGGGCGAACGGCCAGAGGCTGGTCTGTAGAGTGGCGAGCCTATTCGCCTGGTTTTCTGGCTTTGCCAGGTTGGCAATCGCCAACCAACCTCGGCTAGCACTATCTGTCACCGCGGCGTAACGCACCTGAGTGCGCTGGCCCGTCTCCTGAGGTCTTGGGTAGCTGTGATAGGTTTGTGCTATCGGCAGGGCATACCAACCCAGGGGATTGCCTGACTGGCGATCGGCGTAGGACTCCTCTGGCCCGCGGCCGAAATAACGCAGATACCTGTGCTGGAAACCGAGTTGTGTGCTGAAGCCGAAGCGGGGCAGATCGGCGAGCGGCTTATCGCCCGGGATAAACAGGCTGTCGATAGTCAGGCGCCCCGACTCATTCAGGCTGTAGCGGGTACGCAGGCTAAAATGCATCTCGGGATGGGTCTGGCTGATGGTTAGACCGAGTGCGGGGTCGCTCGCTATCTTACTGACCTTAAGTTGTTTTGCCGCGTCTTGCCAGGCGCCGGCCCACTCGGGCATCTGATTACCCAGATCGTTGTCGGTGGGGGCGCGCCAGAAGTTGGCCATCAACGGCGCCTTAAGCTGGGGCTCGCCGCCCAGGTTTATCTGGGTCAGCCAGCCGCTGCGTTTATCAAATTCATAGCTCAGCTCTCCTGCAGTGAGACGATAGCCCTTGTTATCTTCTGTGATGCTTGCTTGATTGACGCTCTGCTCGCTGCTCCCTGTTCGCTTGCTTCTCTCTACTGATTTGCTGTGTGGGCGCGGCAGGGCAAACTGCTCGAAGGCGATGCGGTGATCGCTCGGCAGCAGTGGCCTTGGGGTATCGACGAGCACCTCGAGTAGCAGATGATACTCGAAGGGCTCGACTAAGGTTTGTTCGTTTGGCAGGCTGAAGGTCACGCGGGCCTGCTCGCCTGGGGGGAGTAGCGGCATGGCTTGGCGGCGACTCATTATCGCCTGACCATCTTGCTGTAGCGTCCACTTGAGGCTCAGTCCTTGGGTTGAGACGAAGTCGAAGCCGTTGATGAGATTGACGGAGGCCTGCTTGCCCTCAATGTGGAACTCTTTCAGCTTGATGGGCTGATAGACCTTCTTCACCTCGCTTAGGTGCGGATGGGGATTGCGGTCGGGATCCACCAGGCCGTTGTTGAGGAAGTTGCCGTCGGTGGGCATGTCGGGGTGATAGTCTTTACCATAGGCCCAGTATCTCTGACCCAGCGGGTTAGTGAAGGCTAGCGCCTGATCCACCCAGTCCCAGATGAAGCCGCCCTGAAGATGAGGGTAGGCCTCTATGACATCCCAGTAGTCTTGCAGGTTGCCGACCGAATTACCCATGGCGTGGGCGTATTCGATCATGATCAGCGGCCTGTCGCTGGCGCGCTCGGCATATTCGCGTATCCGCTCGATGGAGGGGTACATGGGGGCGACGATATCCGTGTAGGCGGCCTCGCCCGCGGGCTCGTACTGCACGGGACGGCTGGGGTCGCGCCGTTTTATCCACTGATAGAGCCGCTCGAACAGCTTGCCTTCGCCCGCCTCGTTACCCAGGGACCAGATGATCACCGAGGCATGGTTCTTGTCGCGCTCGACCATGCGCTCGATACGTGCCTGATGGGCCGGCAGCCAGCTCATCTCGTTACCCAGCTGGGTCTTTTCGTCTATCGCCAGTGGGTGGGATTCTATGTTGGCCTCATCGATCACATACAGGCCATAACGGTCTGCTAGGCTGAGCCAGTAGGGATGGTTTGGATAGTGGCTGGAGCGCACCGCATTGATATTGTTCTGCTTCATCAGGCGGATATCCAGCGCCATGGTCTCGCGGCTGACCACATGGCCGGTTTGGGGATCTGTCTCGTGACGATCCACGCCGCGTATGATGATCGCCTTGTTGTTCACCTTAAGCTGGCCCTTCTCGATGGCGATCTTACGTACGCCTATCTGCTGACTGGTCACCTGGAGCGTCTCTCCCTCAGGCGTCTTGAGGTTTAATAGCAGCCGATACAGTTTCGGTATCTCGGCGCTCCACAGCAAAGGGCGTATTAGCTTGGCATCGAAGGAGACTCTGGCCTTATCGCCAAGGGAGACGGCCTGGTCACCCTGGGCCACAGTCATACCCTGTGGATCGAGCAGACGATAACTAAGGTTTAGTTTGTTCTTGTTAGTCGAGTGGCTGACAAGATCTACCTTTACACTCACCTCTGCGCGGCCGAGATCGGCACTTAACTCGCTGACCACCTCGATATCTTGCAGGTGCTGTTTCGGCGTGGCGTAGAGGTAGACCTCACGCTCTATGCCCGTCATGCGCAGCATATCCTGGCTTTCCAGATAACTGGCGTCGCTCCAACGGATCAGCTGCATGGCGATCAGGTTCTCGCCTGTCTGCAGATAGGGGGTGATGTCGAACTCCGCCGGGGTCTTGGCTCCCTGGCTGTAGCCGACCTCCTGACCGTTCACATATAGAGTCAGTGCCGAGCGCGCCGCGCCTATGTGGATGAACACCTGCTTGTCTTGCCACTGCAGGGGCAGGGTAAAGGTCTTGCGATAGAGGCCGGTGGGGTTGTGATCATCAGGCGCATCGGGCCACTCGGTGTCGAAGGGATAGCGCTCATCCAGGTAGATGGCGTGGCCATAGCCCTGAGTCTCGAAATTGCCCGGCACCTGTATGCTGCCCCAATGGCTGGCATCAAAATCGGCCGCGGCGAACTCTTTGGGTGTGGCGGCGGGATTCTTTGCCAGATGAAACACCCAGCGGCCGTTGAGATCTAAGTAGTTCTGGCTGCGAGACATCTCATCTAGCAGCGCCAGCGGCTCAGATTCATAGCCGAAGAAGCTGGCATGGGGCGCCAACTTGTTGACCTCAAATAGTGTGTGGTCCTGCCAGCGATCGCTGGCGAATGCCGGGTTAGCGGTTAACGTCAGGCATGAGACTAGACCTGAGGCTAGGCCGAGCGCCAGCGAGAAAAATGAACGCTTGATCATTGGTCTGTGTCCTTACGTTGCCAGGTGATGGCGATAAAATTCCCTTTGGGGCTGATGGCGATTCGCGAGGGCTGGTGGTGATGGGAGCTTGGCGGTGTGAGTGTGCTCACCCCTTGCCAGGACGCCAGGGGAGTGCCTTTGGTGATGGGGCCATAGGGCCAGGTGCGCAGGTTAAGACCGTCCAGGTTGAACAACCAGCCATCACTGCTCCAGGCGTAATCTTCGCTGCCTTGTCCGACGTCGATAAGGGGCGTGTGGCTGCCGGTATGGGGATCGAACAGGCTGATGACTCGTTCGCCATCGATGCGTTTATGAAGGTAGCTGAATTGCTTGAGGCTTGGCAGGGCGTGCAGGCTACGCCCGGCATTATTGATCACGAAGTGGCGTTCATCGGCCTGTTCGCCCTCGGGCTCATAGTAGAGGCTGTAGGCATATCTCGCCCAGATCAGGGTGCCGAGCCCCTCCAGTTTGGCGTAGTAACCGGCGGGGATCAGGCTAGCGACGGCACGCTGGGGGCTTGCCTGCTCGCTCGGTGACTGCTGCCAGATACTCTGATGGGGCACGCCTTGTTCGGCTACATAGGTGAGGGCATGGGCTGTCAGCTGAGGCGAATATTCGCTGATTTCCGGGGTGTGGGTCAGCGCATCGATGCGGCCCGTGGCGATGTCGAAGCGGTAGATGTCGTTGTGGCTGCCAGCGCGGTCGGAGGCGAATACCAGCTGTTTGCCATCAAAGCTGAAGGCCGCCTGATTGTCATAGCCCGCACGGTCGCTCACCTTGATAGGCTCGCCCAGTCGCCAATGAGGTGCCTTTTCCAGCTTTGCCAGGGGATAGAGCCAGATGTCGTAGCCAGCGGCACCGACCTGTGCGGCCATGCCAGCTAAGAGCCAGACACCTGCCCTGAGTATGTTTCCGAAGTAATGGTATTGATTAGATTTTAGTTTTTTTGTCGGCACAGTATTGTACTTCCCATCTTATCGCAGGATGGCAAGTACAATACAAGATATTTAGAATAATGTATACAATCTGTGGTCTAGAGATGACACAGGATTAGCCTGTGGCCTCCTGGGGCTCGACGGCGATATCGGCCTCGTGCTGCTTACCGGATTTCAGCTCGCAAATCACATGCTCGACAAAACCGGCACCGGCGGCCTCGTAGAGGTTAAAGACGCTGTGCACTCCGGATGCCTTGAGTGACTGGGCATCCTCACTGTATTGCACGATCGCGCTGAGCTTACCCTGGTAATCCAGGCGTTTTAGCTGCTCCACCGCAAACTGATTTCCCGCGTGGTGGGGCATGGCCAGCAGCACCAGCTCAAGATTTGGCGCCCTGTCCAGCTTCTCCCAGAAGTCGGTATCCGAGGCGTCGCCTTGTACCACGTTACGCCCTTGCTGTCGGTGAAAGTCCACCAACTCTTGCTTGTGTTCTATCCCCAGGATCTCACCGTCGAACTGATTGGCCAGCTCGTCGTAGGCGCCGCTACCGATGCGGCCCATCCCCAGGATGAGGAAGCGAGGATTGCCCACGGGGATCTGCCTGTCTTCGGGATGCAGCGGGTGTTTCTCCAGTTTCTGCAATTGGCTCTGAAATTTCTGATACAGACGGGCCGATGCGGCGTTAAGCGGCGCGGCAAACAGGAAGCTGAGGCTGAGGGCCACGGCCAGGATCACCATCCATTGCCCCGGTAGCCAGCCCTTGCTGGTGGCCACGGCGGCGACGATCAGGCCGAACTCGCTGTAGTTGCCCAGGTTGAGCGATGTCATCAGCGAGGTGCGCGAACGCAGCCTGAAGTGGGTCAGCAGGTAGAGGAAGAGGACTATCTTCACCGGTACGATAAGCACCAAGAGGGCCGCCAGACCGATGTCGCCGAAACTCGGTAGGCCGTTGAGACCAACCGTGAGGAAGAAGGCCACCAGGAACAGTTCTTTGAAGTAGAAGAGCGACTTGGCCAGCTCCGAAGACTTGGCGTGTCCCGCCAGTAGTATGCCGATGATCAAGGCGCCGAGATCCGGCTTGAGGCCGACCAGCTCGAACAGGCCGGCACCCACGACTAAGGCCATCACCAGGCCGAAGAGGACCAGGAGTTCACCGTGACCGACTTTATCAAAGGCCTTGTAGATAAGCGGCCTGGCGAAGGGCAGCAGCAGTAGTCCCAGGGCCCAGACAGAGGGAATGTCCCCCTTGGAGATGGTGAGGAATGCGACGGCGAAGATATCCTGCATGATCAGAATGCCTATGGCGACACGGCCATAGAGGGACTGCATGTCGCCCTTATCTTCGAGCACCTTAACGGCGAAGATGGTGCTGGAGAAGCTCAGCGCGAAGGCTAGCAGGGTCAGCTGGTTGAAGGCGAGGCCGCTCAGTTGTTCCAGCCCTAATAGGCCGAGGAGCTTGAGTAGGGGCACCAAGAAGATGATGGAGCCCAGCAGATGCAGGCTGGATCCCGCCCAGACTTCGGCCTTAAACAGGCTGCGAATATCCAGTTTGAGGCCGATGGCGAACAGCAGCAGGGTGACACCCAGCTCGGCCAGCTGCTCAAGCAACGGTAGGCTGCTCTCGTCTATGCCAAAGAGGAATAACACAAAGCCCGCGACCAGATAACCTATGAGTGGCGGTAGGCCGATACGACTGACAAGCATGCCACAGGCTAAGGTGATGATGAGAATGGCGGGTTCCATGTTGCTCCTTGTGTTCCGTGAGGTATACCCCTGATTGTATAGGAATTGGGTTAACTATAAATGAAAACTTTGATGAGCGAGCTATCTTTTCGCTCTTAATAAAAAACCTCCCGTAGGAGGTTTTTTATTAGTCGGTTCGGGATTACTTGGCTAGCAAGTGATCCAGATGGGCGGCGAAGGCCTCAGGCTTCATGAAGCCAGTGACTCTCAGGTCGTCGCGGATCTCGCCATTGGCATCGAACATCAAGAGTGTGGGCAAGCCCAGTACGTCGTAGTGTTCCAGCAGCTCTATGTCTAGGGTGTCGTTTCGGGTCACATCGGCCTGGAGGAACACCATCTGCGACAGACGAGACTGCACGGCCGGATCGACGAAGGTGATCTTCTCAAACTCCTTACAGGCGACACACCAGTCGGCGTAGAGATCCAGCATCACAGGCTTACCCTGGGCACTGGCGGCGGCCACCTCAGCCTGCAGATCTTCCAGGCTCTTGATGGTCTTATGGCTCACCTTGTGGCTTACCGCACCGGTTTGGGTCTCATAGCCCAGGCTGTTCATGACAGCCTGGAAGCCATAGGAGAAGCTAGCCAGCAGGGGAAGTAACAGTAGTACGGAGCGCACCGTCTGCTTCCAGTTAAATTCGGTGAGCTTGTTCTGATGCATCAGGTAGGCGGTCAGGCTGATACCCCACAACGCCCAGAGGAGGTCAGATACTAGACCTGTCCAGATACGGCCTATCATCAGGATAGAGACGGCTATCATCAGGAAGCCGAACACAGTCTTGATCACATCCATCCAGGCGCCGGCACGTGGCAGCAGTTTACCGCCCGACGAGCCTATGATGAGCAGCGGTAGCCCCATGCCCATGCTGAGCACATAGAGTGCCAGGAAGCCTTGCAGCAGATCGCCGGTTTGTGCCACATAGACCAGCGCGCCCGACAGCGGCGCCGTGGTGCAGGGAGATGCCACCAGACCCGAGATGATCCCCATGACAAACACACCGGCGACGTTGCCGCCTTTCTGGTTGTTAGAGAAACGGTTCATCTTCTCCTGCCAGCTCGATGGCAGCTTGAGATCGTACAGGCCGAACATGGAGAGGCTGAGCACGAAGAAGAGGATCGCTAGCACCACCAATACTGCCGGGTGTTGCAGCGCGGCCTGATACTTCATGCCCGCCGAGGCGACGATGAGCCCCAACAGCGAGTAGGTGATCGCCATCCCCTGTACATAGACCATGGAGAGACTAAACGCCTTACCGGTTGAGAGCTTCTCACCCTGGCCCACTATGATGCCAGATAGGATGGGGTACATGGGGAAGACGCAGGGGGTAAGCGCCAGGCCGATACCCAGGCCGAAGAAGATCACCAGGGTCCACAGCAGGTTGTCGCCCGAGAGCATCTGGCTCAGAGAGTCCTGCTGAGTAATGGGCGCCTGCTGGTCGGCGGTTTCACTGGCCGCTGAAGCCTCTTTCAAAACCTCGGGGAGTAGGCCTGCGTTGGCGCTCACCTGAGTGAGGGGCGCGCTGCGCGTGGTGGGCGGGAAGCAGAGTTTACCCTCGGCGCAACCCATGAAGGTCACCTCGATGCTGGAATCCTTGCCGGCCTCCTTGAGTGCCACAGGGATCTCGACATAGGAGTAGTAGACCTGCTGCTCGCCGAAATACTCGTCGCTATGGGCCTTGCCCTTGGGCAGTTGGATCTCACCCAAGGTGGCGCCGTCGGCGGCGAACTTGAGTTTGTCGCGATACAGGTAGTAGCCGTCGGCGATCACATAGCTGATCTTGACCAGATTGCCCTCTTGCTGGGCATCGAAGACGAAGGCCTGATCCACAGGCATCAGCTGAGGTTCGTCTTTCAGAAAATCAAACTTACTCTTGCTGAACAGGCTTTCACTTTGCGCCCCGGGGGCGATCAACAGCAGAGTCGAGAGGAAGAGGAACAGTATTTTCTTCATGATAGTGAGGTTTCTTTTATCCATGCTAAATAAGCCGCCGAACCTGTGTGGATCTCTGTGGCGATCAGCTCGGGAACTTGGTAGGGGTGCAGCGACAAGAGGAGTTGCTCCAACTTGTCGTAATGACGGGTGAGACATTTTATCTGCAGGCTCACCTCTGTCTCCTGGCACACTTCACCCTCCCAGGTGTAGAGTGAGGTGACAGGGGAAGAGATCTGAATACAGGCCGCCAGTTTGGCCTCCACTAGGGCGCGGGCCAGGGTGCTGGCCGTGTCATTGTCCGGGCAGCTGGTGGTGACGAGTAGACATTTTTCCTGCATCTGTTGCTTTTACCCTGTATGGTCATTAATTGGGCGTTAAGGTAACCGGGTTATACTGGCTCACAAGGGTATTGTGGGCGATAGCTACTTTACGTGTTTTGTCGGCGACTTGCATTAAGCTATTGCTAAAATAGTGAGCTTATCCCAAGTTTGTCACTGGGATAAATTCGCTAAAAAAGCCGTCCGACTTGAAAGTAGACCCGTTCGCCCCCATTTAGTTTTCAATCAATTAGAAATTTCGTCAGTTTGTGAGGTCAGCGTGTTTTTCATCCTATTGATTATCTTTGTTCTCATTCCCGTTATTGAGCTCAATGTGCTGATCCGCGTTGGCGAAACCTTAGGCAGCTGGACTACCGTGGGTCTGGTGATCTTCACCGCTGTGGTGGGGGTCTCTCTGGTGCGCAGCCAGGGGATACATACCCTGATGCAGGTGCAGCAGAAGCTGGCGCGCGGCGAGGCGCCCGGTCAGGAGATCGTCGAGGGGATGATGCTGGCCATGGCCGGTCTATTGCTGCTGATCCCGGGTTTCGTGACCGACTTTATCGGTTTATTGCTATTAACCCCGCTCACGCGCGCCCCTATCGCCGCATTCCTCTATAAGCGGATGCAGGTCAAGGTGAGTCAACAGGGAGGTTTTCACGGCCAGTTTGGGCAGGGGCCATTTGGGTCAAATGGTTCGGCCGGTGGCCGCTCACCCTTCGACCGCTCACCCTTCGATGAGCAGGGCAACACCTTCGATGGCGACTATGAGCGCAAGCCGGATCCTTCCGACAAGCTGGACGAAGAGCGTCAGCTGGGCGACAAGCCAGAGGATGATAAGGCGAGCGACGAGGACAAGCGCGAGCCGAAGTAATTCGGTTCAGTCATTCCTCTTTCAGCTGAGCCATTACTCTTCCAGTTGGGCCATGACTTCCTTGGGGTTTCTGGGGTAGAAGTGGTCCGCCTTCCTGTCGATATGTTGAAAGCGACGGGTATTTTTATAGGGAAGTTTCATGAAGCCCGAAACGCCTTTCCCCTGAATCTTATCCACATGGCTGAGGATCCTGTCGAGGCTTGCCCTGAAGGCCGCCTGCTTGCGGGGATTTAACAGTCTAAGATAGCTATGAATCTTCATATGGTTAGGTAGCACCTCGAAGATGATGCAGCCCGTGTGGTGGATCTGGTTGATCCAGCCCAGCTCGGTCATGATCTCCTTGGGCAGCTCCAGGTTTTCATCCGGGTCGCGACCATCCTCGAAGTAGGAGTGCAGTCTGGACTTATCTTCCAGCGAGGGCACATCGCCCACCTCGAAGGGCAGCTGCTGGTCTGGACTCGGCCTGAAGGGCTGACTGGTGTCGTCGCGCTCAAGGTGCAGTGTGTCGCGGGCGTTGAAGAAGCAGGCCTTAAACACCCCGATGCGGCGAATGCCCCGTGCCAGGGTCACCATGTTGTTCACTGCCAAGATGAGCGCCGCCTTCTCCTCGGCGTTATAGGTGGCCAGGTTGGAGTCGATAAACACGCCAGACTCCTGCCAGTGGATCGCCAGGCCGCCCACAAGAGAGTATTGTCCCACCCGGCTGACCGCGGCGATAAAGCCCTTCTCGGTATCCCCCATGCCTGCCATGAAGTTGCGGTAGTACTTCTCCAGCTGGAGATCGTCCATCTTCTCTATCGGCTCATCCTCGTTGTGTTCTCTCAGGAAGGATTTACGCGAGCTGTAGGTGACCGTCTCCACATCTTTGGCCTGCTTGAGCGTCCATACCGGGATCTCGGGTTGCAGCGGCGCCGCGGGCAGATCCGGCAGGTGCAGACGGTGGCTGTGGGCCATGCTCCTGAGGAAATAGTCTCCGGCGCGGTTGCGGGTGACTGGATCGTCGCTGAGCATACCATCTAAGGTGCGGGCCAACTCTATGGGCAGGCCTATGCTGCTGGCGGGGATCACCTTGCTGCCGAAACGGCTAGCCTGACCCGAGGCCAGGGCGTAGAGGGTGGCGGCCACCCCTTGCTCGTCAAACCTGGGGCTGGAGAGGGCGCCGTTGAGCTGCTCCTCGCCGATGAAGTAGACATCCCCCATGCGGGCATTGGTGTGCTGCTGATCGCTGGAGAGCAGATCCATCACATTGCCATTGACCGGATTGCCCTCGCCATCGCGCTGGGCAAATACCGCCGAGCCCCAGTCGATGAGCGACAGATGATCCCGCTCCATGTCGTACACCAGGTTAGAGGGCTTGATGTCGCCATGTACCAGGGGGCGGCCATTGTGCAGATAGTTGAGGATCTGCGCCAACTGGCGGGCGATGCTGACTATGATACGTACCGGCAGGGCGCCATGCCTGAGGCAGAGCTTGTCGAGATCTTCCCCTGGTGCCCTGGCCATCACCAGGATCCCCTGCTTACCCACATGCTCAAACTTGATCACAGGTGGCACATTGGGGTGGATCACCTGAGACAGCATATAGGCTTCCTCTTCCAGCCTGTCTTGGATCTGCTGGGGCAGGGTGATGCGGGAAAACTTGAACACATGGGCCTTGCCATGACGATTGATGCCGGCGAAGACGAAGCCGTAGGCCCCCTTGCCCACCAGTTCTATGTCTGAGTAGCCTAGCTTGCTGAGCTGCTGTTTACAGAGTCTTATCCAGGCCCTGTGTTTGCGGGCATCATCGGCCTTGAGCAGGTAGATAGACTGCTCTTCGGAGATGTAAAAATGTTGCAGTTCTGGGCTGGGGGCTTGGTTGTCGGGCATGGGGCACTTCACTGAATATCGATATGTTTTTATAGCAAGAAGCGACCGTAAGGCACAATAGCTAGATTTTTCAGCAGTGCGATACCTAACCGATATTTTCGGAAGAGATGTTGACCTACATCAAATCTGTTACATACACATACAGGTAACCTGAAGCTAATATAAAACTAAGCTTCATTTTTGAGCGACATTGAAGAGTGAGGAGGGCGAAATGACGGAACTAAACAAAGCCCTGTTGATAGAGTTATTAGAATATCCGAGGAAGCGCATCGTACAGTCGATGGAGCTAAAATTTTGTCCTCACGCGGGTTTTTTCAATAGTACTGACCCCCAGTGTATCCATTGCCATCAAGGCATGGAGTGTGTCTGGATGAACCATAACGACGAGCTGGTGGCCGTCGAGCGTAAGTCGGTGGCAGAGCTGAAACAACAACTGCTGATCGCCGTCGACTTTATCGACTCCAGTCTCACCCCCCATCACCTGTCGCGCCGTAACTGCCAATGTGAAAACTGTGTCTGGTTAAGGCGGGTTCAGAAGGTTCTGGATATCCAATAGGTTCTCGCCTGTACCCAGAGATAAACCGGCCGTCTAAATTGCCTGGTAAGCTGGCATCTTAGGCGGCGACAGATTAGAGTAGCCTGCATAATGAAACACTTGCTTATGTGGAGCTACCGATGCAACCCAGTTTTTGGCATGACAAATGGGCCTCTCAGCAGATAGGTTTTCATCTCGATGAGGTCAACTCCCTTCTTATCGACTATTGGCCGCAGCTCGAGTTAGCTGCCGGCAGCCAGGTCTTCGTTCCCCTATGTGGTAAAACCTTAGATCTCTGTTATCTGGCCGAGCAGGGGCTGGAGGTGATCGGCTGTGAACTCAATCAGAGCGCGGTGGAGCAGTTCTTCAGCGACAATGAGTTGCCCGTCGAGCGTCAGACGCAAGGCGAGCATGAGTGTTATCGCACCGAGCAGGTGAGCATCTACCAGGGAGATCTGTTTAGGCTGCCGAAAGAGTCTCTCGAGGCGGTGAGCGGGTTTTATGACAGGGCGGCACTGATCGCCTGGCCTCCCGAGATGCGCCAGCAATATGTGGAGTGTCTGGCCGAGTTATTGCCCCCTAAGAGCATAGGCTTGCTCATCACCCTAGATTATCCCCAGGAAGCCCTCAATGGTCCGCCATTTGCGGTATCCGATGCCTGGATTCAGGCGCACATGAGTCCTTATTTCGAGATAGAGCAGTTGAGCTGCCTTGATGTGTTGGCACAGAACCCTAGGTTTGTGAAGAAGCAGGTGCCTTGGTTGACCGAGTCCGTCTATCGTCTGGTAAGGCGTTAGGCTAAAGCGTTTAAATCGCGCGCGTTAGACAACAAAAAGGCGACCTATGGTCGCCTTTTTTCGTCAGAGCCTGAGGCTCATCGAATTAGAAGTTGTAACGAACACCAACGGTGAATACGTTGTCATCTTCCATGTCAGTCTTGATGCCGGCAGCTTTGAAGTCACCGTCGTACATAGCGTAGTGGCCGTAAACCATAGTTGATTTAGCTACCTTGTAGTCCGCACCAACAACGATAGAAGTGATGTTTACATCAGTAGTATCAGCAGTTTGGATGCCAGAACGCTTAGCGTATACACCTAGACCTGCTTCGTCTTTACCGTATTCGGCTTTCAGGTTAACGCCGTTCAGGTTGTAGGCAACGTTTACGAAGTAAGAGTTACCTTCAAGGTTTGGCATAGCAACGCTTTCAGAGTTTTGGAATAGACCGCCAACCTTGAAGTCGCCTAGCTTAACTTGAGCCACACCACGGTATGCGTCGATACCAGAGATGCCTTTGTTGTATGCACCAGCTACATAGTAGTTTTGTGCCTTGAACTTCTTGTCACCCAGAGTTGCGCTAACTGCGTACTGGCTGTCATCAGAAGCTTGGTTATCTTCCATCAGGTAAGTTGCATTGATGGTTAATAGGTCAGCAATCTTTGGAGAGTAGTACCAGATACCGTCTGCGCTACGAGTCTGTGCGCCTACTAGACGGTCGATATCGGCGTTTGAGTTACCGAATAGGTCGATGCCACCTTCAGATTGCTTGAATACAGTGTCGTTACGGCCAACAAGGATAGTACCTGCGGCGCTCTTAAGACCTAGGTAAGTGTTACGAGCCTTGAATACGTCACTGTTTGTTGAAGTGTTTTCAACTTGGAATTCCATTTGGTAGATCACTTCGATACCGTCAGCGATCTTTTCTGTACCCTTCACACCTAGGTGAGAGAAGTTGTTCTCAAGTACAGTACCTTCTTTAGCTTCACGAGTAGTTAGACCTGTGTCAGAGTTAGTCACAGTAAGGTCTAAACGACCGTAGAAGTTAGGGCCATCGGCTAGCGCGCCGAATGAGGTCAGTGCAATAACAGATGCGACTGATGCAGAGATTAGAGATTTTTTCATGTTTTGTGCTCCCAAGAACTGAGTTCTTTTCCATTTTTTAATGGTTATTAACATAGTTTCCATAATTTGCTCCGAGGGTCCGTTCTCGTAACAAAGTTGGCCAGAAGTTTACAGTTTTATGGCAGTAAGAGTGTGGTGCAGATCAAATTTCTGCTTATCTAGGTTAGCTTTACGAGGAATTTGTGACAGATCTGCCTCGGGCGTTTAAAAAACAGCCAATCCTTGTAAATTTAACGTATTGAGCATACTTCTAAAGGGGTATGCGCTCTGCTGTCGATGTAAACAAACTGTAACTTATTAAGAGGTTGCTAAAATTGTAGGTATTTTGCTTGGGAAAGCTCAAATATGTTTGGAAAGTGTGCGCTCGCGCACATAAGTTGGGATAAAAAATAGCCTGTGAGCTTGGTCTTTATGGCGGTTTGACATCTGCGTGTTAGGTGAACAAAAAGCATCGTTTCGTCGGGGAAGGCAAGACCCCCGCGGGCTGAAAGCAGAAAGCTGAAAACCTATAGGAACGGGTCTACACCTTATGCTTTGGTGAGCCGACCTTATTTGGCTGAGCTAGAAGTTGGCAGAGCTAGAAGTTGGCAGAGCTAGAAGTTGGTAGAGCTAGTTGTTGGCAGAAGCAGAGTGAAGCAGGTCTTGCCGTCATGGCTCTCGGCGGTGACGCTTCCGCCGTGAATATCCGCGATGGACTTGACGATGGCCAGCCCCAGGCCGTTACTGCTCCCCTCTCTTTGCCTCGCGGCTTCAACCTTATAGAAACGATCAAACAGGTGATTGACATGCTGCTTCGGGATAGGCGTGCCCTGGTTGTTCACCTTAATGCTGGTGGCCTGAGGCGTTTGTTCAATGGCAATGACGATTTCTGATCCTGGCTCGGCATGACGCACGGCATTGCCTATGAGGTTGCCCAGCGCCCTCTGCACCATTCCCTTATCGGCAATAAGCGCAGCGCTACCTTCTCTTATGATGGAGACATTTTTTTCATCGGCGAGCAGGCTCATATAATCGATGATCTTGTCTGCTTCCATATCTAGGGCAATTTCTTGTTTCTTGGGCTCAATCAGTCCATTGTCCGACTTGGCCAGCCACAACATATCATTGACCATGACGGTGAGGCGCTCTAATTCTTCCAGATTGGAATAGAGTAATTCCTGATATTCCTCTGTGCTTCGCCCCTGACCCAACAGGACTTCATTTTGCATCGCCAGCGCCGTGAGTGGCGTTCTAAGTTCATGGGCGATATCTGCCGAGAAGTGACTAAGGCGTTTGAAACCCAGTTCGACTTCACCAATCATGTGATTGAAGCTGGCGATCAATTCTGATAATTCAACGGGGGCTAATTCCGGCTTCAATCTCAGATGCAAACGTTCGGTTGTTATCTCGCTGATGTCTTTACTCAATCGTTGCAGTGGGCGCAGGCCGAACCTAATGGCCAGCCAGGCTGCCAGCATGGTTAACAGCCATACCAGGAGTAATGTCGACCAGAGGGTGCGGTGAAACTCGCTAAGAAACGCCAGGTGAAAGTCGATCTCGCTGGCCACCACTAACTTAGCGGTTGCCCCATTGGGAAGCGTCACCTTGAGTAAGGTGCCCCGTAGGTGCCGCTGCTGCGCCTCGATGACGACTAGCGCTGTCGCCTCGACTCGCTCTTCGGCACCTTGCTTGAGAAACTGAGAAAGATCGGATGTTTTATTACTGTAAATCAGCTGATTGTCATCGCTGTAGAGTGCATAGAAGATGCCGTGATGGCCGACGACCGCTTGTGATAGGGCGGTATCAAGCTGATGGCTATCTTGAGCCATTGATAGGGAAGTCAGGATGCCCTTCACCGAGTTAGCGACTACATTCAATTCTTCCTCATCCTGATGCAGGAAATGCGCTTTAACTTGGGCGTCGATCATGAGGCCAAGCAATAGGAAGCAGGCGATCAGTGTGCCCCCCACTAAACTGAGCGTACGGGCTTTTAATGAGATCTTCGGATGGCTGCTAAACATGTCAGGCTTCCGTGTCCAGTTTGTATCCCATGCCACGCACGGTATGGATAAGTTTCATCGAGAAGGGGTCGTCAACCTTGGCCCTTAAGCGCCTGATGGCGACGTCGATCACATTGGTGTCGCTGTCGAAATTCATGTCCCATACTTGCGACGCGATAAAGGCGCGAGTGAGTACCTCCCCCTGGTGACGGACCAATAACTCAAGCAGGGAAAATTCTTTATTGGTGAGATGCAGTTTCAGTTGCTCGCGGCTGGCCCGGCGTTTGGCGATATCCAGTTTCAGGGTATCAACGGCTAGGATGTCAGACTGCAGCTGTTTGGTGCCTCTGCGCAGCAGGGTTTTTACCCGCGCCAGTAATTCGGCAAAGGCGAAGGGCTTCACCAGGTAATCGTCGGCGCCGGACTCGAGCCCGTTGATCTTGTCTTCCAGGCTGTCCTTTGCCGTCAGGAACATGACAGGGATATTCGAATTGTTGAGGCGGATTTTTTCGAGGATTTGCCATCCGTTCATGTCGGGCAGCATCACATCTAAGATTATCAGGTCAAAGTACTCAGAGATGGCGCAGTGATAGCCGTCCAAGCCATTTCGACACAGGCTGATGGTATACCCGGCTTCTTCCAATCCCTTTTTGAGATAGTCGCCTATCTTGCTCTCGTCTTCGATCACTAATATTCGCATTTGCCCGCAAGCCTTTAACTAGGGTTAAGCTGATTTGCCTATTTAACCATGTATTTACTCACATAAGTTCAAGATTACAGCTTTGTAATCATCACGTCATTTCTTGGTCAGGTACTGGCCACTATCTTTAACTTATACACTTAAAATGTGAGTCGAGTATGGACATGAGAGATAGTGAGTCGTTTAGCCTCAGTCGCCGCCGTTTTGTGCAGGGGCTGATAGCTGGAACAAGCGTATTGGGCACCAGCATGCCCAGTTTTGCCATGGGGCAACCGACCGCCTATGGCACCAGAAGCCCAGATGTGTTGACGGGGACCGAGTTTGACCTGGTTATCGACCAAGGGCCGGTGAATTTTACCGGCCAGGCCAACACAGGGATCATGATAAATGGCTCGATTCCCGCGCCGACTCTGATCTGGCGGGAGGGCGATACCATTACGCTGCGGGTGACCAACCGATTATCGGTCCCCACGTCCGTGCACTGGCACGGCATAATCCTGCCCTATCAGATGGATGGCGTTCCCGGCCTGAGCTATGCGGGGATCGCCCCAGGCCAAACCTTTACCTATCGATTTCGGGTACAGCAGTCGGGCACCTATTGGTATCACTCACATACTGGCTTCCAGGAGATGTCGGGCATGTACGGCAGCCTGGTTATCCTGCCCCGTGATGGAGACGGCGTGAAGAGCGACAGGGACTTTGTGGTGCAGCTGTCGGACTGGACAGATGAAAACCCCATGGAAGTGTTTGCCAAGCTCAAGCAGCAGAGCGACTACTACAATTATGCCCAGCCGACAGTGGCTGACTTCTTCGAAGATGTATCGCGTTATGATCTGCGCACCGCAATGGTGAAGCGCGAGATGTGGAACGAGATGCGGATGAACCCGACTGACTTGGCCGACCTATCGGCGTCCACGCTCACCTATCTATTTAACGGACAGCCCCCCAATGGCAATTGGACCGGCATCTTTAAGCCGGGCGACACCATCCGTCTGCGCTTTGTGAACGGCGCGAGCAACTCGTTTTTCGATGTTCGTATTCCCGGACTCGTGATGACGGTTATTCAGGCCGATGGACAAAATATCGAGCCGGTATCTGTGGATGAATTTCGCTTCGGTCCTGGCGAAACCTATGATGTTCTGGTCTATCCCAAGGATGATGCCTATACCATTTTTGCCCAGTCGATGGACCGAAGCGGCTATGCCAAGGGGACGCTCGCGGTGCGCGACGGCCTGTCGGCAGCCGTACCCACACTCGATAAGATCCAGTGGTTGACCATGGCCGACATGATGGGGGCCATGGACCACCAATCTTCAATGCAACATGGTGGCATGCAACATCAAGGGCATAGCATGTCGATGGACCATGGCATGGCGATGGATCACAGCCAGCATCAAGGCATGCATGGGCTCGCGACCCCGTCACAGCAGGTGCGTCACGCCGCCAGCGAGTATGGCCCGTCGGTGGACATGCGCGTCGATATGCCAAGAACCAGCCTAGATGACCCGGGTGCAGGATTGAGAAACAATGGCCGTAGGGTGTTGACGCTTGACGATCTGTGCGCCGCCGAGGGTGTGCTGACCGACACCGGCATGCCCGTTCGGGAGCTGGAACTTCATCTTACCGGCAATATGGAGCGTTACACCTGGTCCTTCGACGGGCTGGAGTTTGGTAAGAGTACGCCGGTCGCCCTCAAGCATAACGAACGTATTCGTATCATCTTACAAAACGACACCATGATGACCCACCCCATGCACCTGCACGGCATGTGGAGCGATCTCGAAGATGCCCAAGGGCAGTTAAGGGTCAGGCGTCACACTATTCCAGTACAACCCGCTCAACGCCTTAGCTTCTTGGCGACGCCACAGGAGGTCGGGCGCTGGGCCTGGCATTGCCATCTGTTGTTCCATATGGATGCCGGCATGTTCAGGGAGGTACTAGTGTCATGAAAAATCATCACCTAATCCATTCAATCACAGCCGCCTTGTGCTTGCTATCGGCTCAGGCTGTGGCGGGGAGTGCCGCCATGCCGAGCACGGATGGCGAGGAGCAGCATGAAGCGATGAAAGTATCTTCCATGCATGCCATGCCAGAGATGAAGATGCAGGGCGGCGATGCACCGGCAGATAGTCGTGACCCCCACGCCTATTCAGGCGGGCACACCCTGAGTGAAGGTCCTTATGCATTGCCTGGCTCACAACGCCTCAGGTTGGCGGATGAGGATGCCTTTTGGGCCGTCATGGGCGATCGTCTTGAATATGATAACGATGACAATGTCGCCTTTGCTCTCTCGGCATGGTACGGCGGTACCTATGACCGAGTGTGGTTAAAGTTAGAGGGAGATTATAACCAGGATGGCCTCGAGGAGACCCAGGCAGAGTTGCTCTGGGGGCATGCCATCAGCAGCTACTTCGATTTTCAGCTGGGGACACGCTTTGACTACTATGCAGATGGTCAAAACCGTCAATGGCTGGCCCTTGGCGTGCAAGGGCTAGCACCCTATTGGTTCGAGTTGGATCTAACGGCTTACCTGGGAGAGCAGGGCCGCAGCGCCCTGAGTCTGGAGGCCGAGTATGAGTGGCTGCTGACCCCGCGGCTGATCTTACAACCCAGAGCCGAACTGACCCTATATGGCAAGGACGATCCGCAAAACGGCATAGGCAGTGGTCTATCTGATGTCAGCCTTGGCCTCAGATTACGCTATGAGTTTTCTCGTCAATTCGCACCTTATGTGGGTATCGAGCGCAGAGAGACATTCGGCGCGACGGCTGATTATCTCGAGGTGGCCGGTGAATCGGCGGGAGACACCCGTGTGCTGGCAGGGATCCGATTTTGGTTTTAACCCTATTGGTCAAACAACAGAAGGAGTCATTCATGAAAACGAGTATACAAACTTCCCTGGTCGCCGTGTCGGCGCTCTTGTTGTCATTGTCGGCGCAGGCCCATGATCCTAAGGAACATATGACAAAAGACGAGCAGCCAGACTGTAGCAGCATAATGCAAATGGACCAGAGCCAGATGCATATGAACCAGGACCAGATGCATAAGGATCAGAGTCAGATGCATAAGGATCAAAGCCAGATGCACATGAATAAGGAAGATATGCATAAAGATCAGCATCAGATGGATATGGACGACCCCGTGATGCAGGCGTTAAGGAAAAAGTGCATGAAGGAGCAGCAGGAAAAAGACGATCACCACAAGATGGAGCAGCATGACAAGGGTCATTCACACGGGTAATCGGATATCAGGTTTAGCGTCGAGGCAAACCGAATAGGCAGAGGAGAACAATAGCAGTGAGATTAATGGTTTATGTAAAGACGCTAGTGGTGATAGTGCTGTTGGGCGTGGTGATTCTGGGCGGGTATCTGTACTCAGGTCTTTATCCTATAGGTGCCGATACGCCACATAACAAGTTGACCTACTGGGCCTTGGAAACCCTGAGGGAAAACTCGGTGGCGCGTGCCGCCAAGGCGATCACTGTGCCCGCCGATATAGCAACACCGTCTCGATTGTTGGCGGGTGGTCCCGATTACAACGAGATGTGTTCTGGGTGTCACCTCAGGCCGGGACGTGCACAGAGTGATTTCACTCAGGGACTCTATCCTGCGCCGCCCAATCTGACCCGTTCAGCATCCGAGAGGGAGGCGGATATTGCGCAGAGGCGGCGAGAGCACTTTTGGATCATCAAACATGGCATCAAAGCCTCTGGGATGCCGGCCTGGGGACCCACACATGATGATGAAAGGATCTGGAATATGGTGGCCTTCCTCGAGCGTTTGCCCGAGCTGACGCCAGAGCAATATCAGATCCTGACGGCCAGAGATGAGGAAGATGACGGTGGTCATCACTGACGTGCTATAGCAAGGTCGAGCCTTTAAGCCTGATGTTTTATGGACTGAATGCGCCAAGCAGGGTTCGACCGACGCCTCGATCATCGAAGAGGCGATAGGAGGGTAAAATGAAATTAAATGAAGCGGCATTTGCCTTTGCCTGCGCACTTGCCTTCGCCCTAGCCTGGATAGTCTGCTCCCTCTTGGTTGTGGCCATGCCCATGATGATGTCTGACATGACGGGGCATATGCTGCATACCGACTGGCAGACTATGGGGTGGCAGCTAACCTTCAGTGGATTTGTGCTTGGCGGCATCGTCTGGGCGCTGGTCGCCGGTCTTATAGGATGGTTAATCGCCATATTCTATAATCGGTTTTCCACGAGCGATTGACGCGCCAGCAGGTCATTCGAATCTTTTGTGCGGCAACTGAGATTGAGTGGCGATTATCACTAAAAAAGGCGGCCAGTGGCCGCCTCTTAATCAGCAGATAACGATTTATCTAAAAATCCAGCTGTGTTCTCAAGCGTTTTTCCTGCGCTTTATCTGAGCGCATACTTGCCTATGATTGGTATTAGAAGTCGAAACGCATGCCGATAGTGACAATATCGTCACCCAGATCCTGCTTGGTGCCGGCCAGTTTCAGGTCGCCATCATATTTAGTGTAGTGACCATAAAACATTGTGCTCTTGCTGATGCGGTAATCGGCGCCAATGCTGAACTGTTGTAAGTCAACGTCTGATACGGTTTCCATGCCAGCGCCATCGGCATTACCCACGAAACGGCTGACATATTTACCCAGGCCTGAGTCGTCACTACCATACATGGCCTTGATCTTTACATTGCCCAGCACATATGCGGCGTTAACGAAGTAGGTATCACCCTCTAGGTTGGCATATTTGGCGTCAATATGTTCACTGTTCTGATAGAGGCCGCCAACGATGAAGTTACCGAATTTGACTTGAGCAACACCACGATAGGCCTTAACGTCATCGATATTTTCGTTATAGGCAGCGGCAACATAATAGTTCTGCGCCTTGAGTGCCTTATCGCCGATGGTTGCGCTTAGGGCATACATGCTATCTGGAGAGACGCGCTCGTCACCATCATAGGTGACATAGTTGTCTTCCATCAGATAGGTGGCATTTAATGTGATGAGATCGGCGATCTTAGGCGAGTAGTAAGTGATACCATCAGCCTTACGCGACTGGCCGGCAGCCAGTAGATCTATGTCTGAGTTGGTGTTGCCAAACAGGTCGAAACCGCCTTCAGCAGACTTGAACACAGTGTCGTTACGACCTATGAGTGCGGTACCGGCAACACTTTTTAAACCAAGGTAGGTATTACGGGCGTTGAAGGTGTCGCCGGAGTTGTCGTAGTTGCTGACGCCAAATTCCATCTGGTAGATCACTTCCAGACCATCGCTGACTTTCTCGCTGCCCTTCACCCCTAACCAGGAGAAGTTGTTCTCTATGATGGTGCCATCTTTCTGATTCTGGGTCGCGATGCCGTTATCTGAGTGAGTCAAGGCAAGATCGGCATGGCCGTAGAACTGAGGACCGTCGGCGAGTGCCGTGAATGAGGTGGCTGCGAACGTGGCGAAAATGCTTGCCGATAGAACAGATTTTTTCATTGTCATCTTCCTGTAGCGATTATGCCCATCTCGAAGAGGGCCTTTGAATTTTTGGCTAACGAGAGTCACGGGCCCAGAGGGAGCTTTCTTGGCCGCATTACTGTGTTGCGGCGTCAGTGTGCCCAGAAGTGCAAGCTTGAGATGTGATCTATGTCGCAAACCATTGGTTTTATGTGAGTTTTATCATGTTGTTTTACATTTAAAAACAGTGGGTTAATTTGGTCTTTACGCTGCGTCACCCTCTACTTGCCAAGTTGCTGCAATCGCCCCATAGGTGTAACACTTGTCGCATTTTTTCTTTTTAGGATTTTGCCTGGGATTGCGGTAAAATCGGCGGGTTTTTAGTTATCTTACTCGGAGCCCACCTTGAGCCAAATTGAACTCTCAGATGCCTATCTCAATCGCTTTGCCGGTATTGGCCGCCTTTATGGCGCCAAGGCGCTGACCCGATTTGCGCAGTCCCACGTGGCTGTAGTCGGCATTGGCGGAGTAGGTACCTGGGTGGCCGAGGCGCTGGCCCGTAGCGGCATCGGTGAGATCACCCTGATCGATCTCGACGATATCTGTGTGACCAACACCAATCGCCAGCTGCACGCCCTCAAGGAGACAATTGGCGAGTCTAAGGTGGCGGTGATGGCCGAGCGTATCATGCAGATCAACCCTGAGTGCCGGGTGAATCAGGTGGAAGATTTCATCACCACAGACAACCTGCATGACTATTTTACTGGTCGTAAGCAGGGCGGTAGCCTGGACTATGTTGTGGACTGTATCGATGCGGTCAAGCCTAAGGCGGCGCTGATCGCCCACTGTAAACGCCAGAAGCTTCCTATCGTGACGGTAGGGGGCGCCGGCGGCCAGACAGATCCGACCCAGATCCAGGTAGCGGATCTGGCTAAGACCTATCAAGATCCACTGCTGGCCAAGGTACGTAACCTGCTGCGCCGCGAATACAACTTCTCTAAGAATGTACAGCGCCGCTTTAGCATAGAGGCGGTGTTCTCCACCGAGCAGCTGGTCTACCCTCAGGCCGATGGCAGCGTCTGTAATGTCAAGGCCACGGCAGAGGGCAGTATGCGCATGGATTGTGCCTCGGGCTTTGGCGCCGTGACCGTGGTCACCGGCAGCTTCGGCTTTACCGCCGTGAGTCGTGTGCTCACTAAGCTTGCCGCCAAGACGTGAACCCAATCGCCTGCTGACCTGAGGCGTAAATCACCAAAAACTTGATTTAAGTCTAAAGTCACCTTGGGGTCACTTGTTAGACTCAGTCGACTTTTTTTGCTGGTGATTGATTATGAAACAGGCCCTGTTAAATCGATTCTTACGCTATGTGCAATTTGATACTCAGTCTGATGCGAGTCAGACAGGTTGCCCCAGTACGCCGGGACAGCTGGCGCTGGCGGATCAACTCAGAGAGGAGCTGATCAAGTTAGGCTTCAGTCAGGTGGCGCTATCTTCTACGGGTTATCTGACCGCACTGGTGCCCGCGACAGTTGAAGGGGTTCCCCCCATCGGCTTTATCGCCCATCTGGACACGGCGCCAGACTTTAGCGGCGCCAATGTGCACCCTCAACTGATTGAGAACTATGATGGCGGCGATATTCCCCTTGGTGAGCTGAACCGGCTCTCCCCCAAGGAGTTTCCCGAGTTAGATCAGTATCTGGGACAGACGCTGATCACCACGGATGGCACAAGCCTGCTGGGCGCCGACGATAAGGCGGGGATCGCCGAGATAGTCACCGCACTATCGACCCTGATGCAAGAGCCGGGTAGCCTTCATGGCGATATTTATCTCTGTTTCACCCCCGATGAGGAGATAGGCCGCGGCGCCGACAAGTTTGACTTCGAGACCTTCAAGGCCGAGTGGGCCTATACTGTGGATGGTGGCGAGCTAGGGGGCCTGGAGTTTGAGAACTTTAATGCCGCCACGGCCGTGGTGACGGCCAAGGGAAACAACTGCCATCCAGGCTCCGCCTATGGTGTCATGGTGAACGCCCAGACCATGGCGGCGCGATTTCATGCCAAGATGCCCCTTGGTGATACCCCAGAGAATAGTCAGGACTACGCCGGTTTCTTCCACCTGGCTGAGATGAAAGGGGTTACCGAAGAGGCGCAGCTTATCTATATCATTCGCGACTTCGATCTGGATCAGTTCGAGCAGCGTAAGCGCTGGCTCACCGAGCGGGTCGAGGCCTGTAACGCCCAGCTGCACCAGGGCTCATTAACGGTCAGCATCACAGACAGCTATTACAATATGCGCGATCAATTGATCCCGCACCCTCATATTGTCGATATCGCCAAGCAGGCGATGGGAGAACTGGGGATCACACCGAAGATCAAGCCTATTCGCGGCGGCACAGATGGCAGTCGTCTCTCTTATATGGGCCTGCCTTGTCCTAATCTGTTTACCGGTGGTCACAACTTCCATGGCAAGCATGAGTTCATCTGTCTGGAGTCTATGGTGAAGGCGACCGAGGTGATCATGGCGATCTGCCGTTTAACGGCTAAGCAGTTAAAGGGCTAAGCAGCTAAAGGGCTAAGTAGCTAAAGGACCCAGAGTTAAGCGGTTAAATGCCTGATTGATTGGAGAGGTTGAGCTCGATGGCTGGGCTGTCGAGGACCTCAACCGGAAAGCTCACCTCGAAACAGGCGCCGCCTAATTCGCCGTCGTCGCGATAGCGAATGTTGCCCTTGAGCAGGGTAACGGCGTTGAAGGCGGCCGAGAGTCCCAGGCCTGTGCCGCCCTCCGAGCGAGTGGTGGTATAGAAGGGCTCGAAGATATGACTGCTGGCCTCGCTGCCGATCCCCGGCCCATCATCCTGAATACGGATATTGAGCATGCCATCGTCCACCTCGGCGTCTATCCTGATCTTCCCCTGCTTGCGATCCTTAAAGCCGTGGGCATAGGCGTTGGACACCAGGTTGGTGACGATCTGCTTAAACAGGCTGAGATTGGTGAGTATGTTGAGGTCGGGATCGACCCGGTATTCCACCTCGGCCCGCTTGTCGCCGTAGATGAAATGCATCGACTCATGGTGCTCTTCTAGCCCCTGTTTGAGGTTGATGCTGCGTTTGTCTTCCAGGCTCTGCTCTGCGGCGATAGTCTTGAACTTCTGGATCAGGGTGCTGGCGCGGGTGATGTTGCTGATGATCAACTCACAGCTTTGCTGATACTCCTCCAGGATGGCATTGATCTCCTCCAGGGTCGCGTTTTCGCTGTGGATCAACTTGATCAACTCCTCGATATGGATCAGCTGGGTGCTGGCGGCGGTGAGGCAGATGCCGATAGGGGTGTTGATTTCGTGGGCCACGCCAGATACCAGGCCGCCGAGCGCCGCCATCTTCTCCTGTTCGACCAATACCTGTTGGGCGCGTTTAAGTACCAGCAGGGATTGCTCCAGTTCCTGGGTGCGTTCCTTCACCTGGCGCGCCAGTTCATCCTTGTAGCTGCGTTCCAGTTCCAGCAGTCGCTCGCGATCCGCCAGGGCCTCTTGCAGTTCCAGCTTGGAGGCCTTGATGTCATCGAAGGAGCGCCTGAGTTGCTGTTGCATCTCATTGATTGCCTTGGCAACCAGCCAGAATTCGTCATTCTTATGGCTGTTCTTGACGAACACCAGGGGCTCGAACTCGCCGTCCAGGTTGATGTTCTGGCTGTAGTCGCTGAGCTTATGCAGGTGGCGGGTGACCAGAAACCACACCAGGAAGAGGATGAAGCCGGCGACGATGAAGGTCTTGATGGCGTTGGAGAGGAGTATGATGATGGCGCGATCGAGCAGTTTCTCATATACCACTCTCAGATCCGCCTGCACTAACAGGGTACCAACGTCTATGTTTTCGTTGCCTGAGCCATAGACCAGTTTAAAGCTGCGCTCTATGGTGTTTTCCGGGGTTGCCGTGCCCGCCTGCCAGTGTTGGCCGCTGTCGTCGTTTATCTCTATGTAGGTGATGTCAGGCAGCTGGATCAGGCCGTCGATCTGGGTGTTGATCAGGCGCTCGTCGATCACCCAGATGCTGGCCGCCAGCACGTCCAGATTGACCTTCTCGATGCTGTCGAATTGGCGGGTGATGCGATTGACGTCGCTGCGATAGTCGTTGACCAGCTGGAAGCCCGTGGTGAGCAGGGTGATTAAGGAGCTGAAGAGGATGATCGACAGGGTGAGTTTTCTGCCGATGGGACTCTTGAGTAGCTGAGCTGTGTGGTTTGCCATTTATGGTATCGCTTATCCCAAGCACCATAAGCACGGCCGACAATTGACGTTAGGTGCGCTGTCCAGATCACATAGCTTTAAGCATAGCCTGATTCTTATGTTCTGCTCGTGCAAAGGAATAAAAATGTCGCCAAGATGATGTTTGTAAAGTCTTTATGTGGCTCTGCGGGTTGGCATTTTACTTGCAGTTATTCTGCTTACTGCAGGTTTTTTGACACTAGGTATCAAGATGGAAAAATTAAATCTGATGCTGTTTAAACAGACGAGTCCCAAGCAAGTGATCTTCAATTTGATGTTGTGGCTGACCCTGATCAGCGCCGCCTTACTCTTTGCGCCCACCTCCCTGATGCAGGCTCTGAGGCTAGAGCAGCTGGTGAGTCAATATGCTCACTTTATCGGCCTGGGATTGATTATCGGCGCGGCCTATCTCCTGACCCAGGTGGCCAACTATTTTCTCGATGAGACGATCAAGCATCTCAAGGGCAAGCGCACCACTGAGACCATAGAGAAGAAGGTGCGGCTGCTGGATCCGACCGAGCGCGCCCTGTTAAGAGAGTTCTTCCTGCAAGGGGAGACAGTGCTGACCCTGCCAGAGAATGAGGCGGCGGTGCAGAGCCTGCTGGAGGCCAATATCTTGCAGTATCTGGGTAACAAGCAACAGTACGCTATTCATGGCCCGACCGCAGATTTTAAGATTGCCATGGAGGCAAGATCCCATCTCAATCGCCAGGTCTTGCGTCTGCCTCAGGGCGAACCCAATCCCGAGCAGCTACAGCTGCTGATTAAGGCCAGACCCCACTTCATTCACAGTGTGGTGCCCAGTCGTAAACACGCCGCCTGATCTCCTTTGGGGAATTGGTGGGATATGCAGATCGATAGATAAAAAAGTGGGGGCATAAGCCCCCATTTGCATTAGAAATATGATTTTGTGGACTTCAAGGTCCTATCTATTCTGGTTTCGACTTCGAGATAAACAACCACATGATGTATGACATTATGCCAATGGTTGTGAAGATAACTATCATAGATAGCAGACCAATGGGGTTACCAAACATTAAATCTAACCAAAATGCCATGTGAGAAGTCCTCTTTCGCAGCTGTTTATATCGTTGTCCAAGCTAAATTAGCGCGAATGGATATGAGAAATGCTGATCTCGATCAATTAATGCTGTCAATTTGATAACGCCTTGTCATCGTTTTGAGAATTTTGTGAGCCTGGTGGCAAAATTTCCCCGTGTGAATAGCCCGATTGTGCCGAGTTTTAGGCGCTTAGGATGAAAAATCGGCAGTCGGTAATAAAGCTGTCGCAAAAGGCTTGCCATTAGTAAAAGCAAAGGTATAATTCCGTTCACTTACTCGAGACAGAGAGTAAGGTCTGATTGATGAGCCGGAGTGGTGGAATTGGTAGACACGACGGATTCAAAATCCGTTTCCTTCGGGAGTGACGGTTCAAGTCCGTCCTTCGGTACCATTATCAGTTGCTCTCCTTGAGAGAATAGCGGTAAGATCAGACAGACAAGATGCAGATGTGGTGGAATTGGTAGACACGCTAGCTTCAGGTGCTAGTGGCTTAACGGCCGTGCGAGTTCAAGTCTCGCCATCTGTACCAACTTGTTGATGCAATCCTCTCTTGAAGAGATAAGAACCTGCTTAATAGCAGGTTTTTTTATGCCTGAAATTTGTCGCTGCTCGGCAATTCCCCACCTTGGACTTTGGAGCGCCATCGGCGCTCCATTTTGGCTTATTTTTATCTGATTAATTGCTGGTAATTAGAAGTTGTAGGCAAGGCCAACCATATAGTGATCATGTTCGAATTCCTGATAACTGACTTCTAACATCAGATCGAGTTGAGATAGCAGAGGATAGCGATAGCGCAATCCTATATCATAGATGCTGTCTGCCACCTTGCCCTTGTCGAGATATTCATAACTTTCTGCATCGGTAAACAGGCCTAGATGGGCGGTTAACTGGCTCTCGTTAAAAAGGTCGAGGCCATAGTTAACTTCTGTGTACCAAGCTTCTACATCTTGGTCATAGTTTACCATCAGATTAAGTGCCTTATAGTCGAGACTGACTGAATACTCGACGCTGTAGCCGCCAGCCCCATAAGTGTATTTCATGGCGTTGAAGCCTAGGCCTAGATCCTCGGTGAGCATCTGGTAGTAACCGCCGTAGTAATCAATTTCATAATCATTGTAGACGCTACCTTCATCCTCATAGCGATAGGTCTCGAATGAGGTGCCTAGATAGAAGCCACTTTCATGTTCCACCATCAAGTCGCCCTGCAGGGTAGGCTTGTTGTCGCTGATAGTCTGACCACGCCACAGGTAGTTGCTTAGTCCCATGAGTACGCCTGAGGTAGCGAACTGGCTTTCTTCGGCCAATAGAGGTTGGCTCATGGTGCAGGCGATAGCTAAGGCGCAAGAGGAGAGTATTACTTTATTCATTATCAACCCTTAAAATATTTTTGTCTTTAATCAATGCCAACATAATTTGGCGCTTGTTTTTTGCCACGTCTTTGTGGCTTTTAGATTGTAATAAATAGATTTAAATAAAATAATTGCCAGCTGTTGAAATATCTTTTGTTTGTGATGTGATTTGTTTTTTTTGATTTTTTAAAAATACAAATTGCATTTTTTAGGAGTGAGTATCGTATGGCGGTAAAGGTTTTTCATTTTCATCTATATGATTTTAAATTGATTTTATTGTTGTTTTTTGTTGGTGGAGTTTTTTGTTTCTTAGTAAATATTTTTTTTATAAAGTAAAAATAACCACTTTATTCAAACTCTTGGTATTCAGCTGGTACGTTTGATAACTAGTGTGATCTGGCTCCTTATTTATTCCGTTTTGGTTTGTATGATTTAACCAAGGTGAAAAACAATTTCGCCCGTTTGGTCTGTTATATATCGTTTTGAATTTCTTTATTTCTATGCCAATGAATTAATCGGCTGGAATAAAGAGGTATATAGAATAATAAGGAATGTCTATGAGCGAAGTGCATTGGGGGCTGTTGGTGGCAGCCTATCTGTTCTTGGCCGGTGCGGGAGCGGGGGCCTTGTTTATCAGTGGCGCCCTGGTTCTGTCCGAAAAGGTGGTTCACGCCCACCACTGGTCGACGGCGAAGTTTAGCGCCATCGCGGGCCTGTTACTCTTGATGCTGGGCACAGGGATGATCGTCTTCGATCTGACCTCGTTCCAGTACGGCATCTTCAATGGCGACATGAGTAAGCTGCTGCGCTTCTATCGCCTGTTTATGACCTTCGAGCCCAGCTCAATGATGAGTATAGGTACCTGGCTGCTGACGCTGGCGATCATCTTCGCGCTGCTGTTTTGCTTCTCCTTCAAGCGGCATGATCAGGAGACCTTTACCAGCCGTGGCTATGCGCTAATCAATCTTATCCTCGCTGTATGCGTCGCCTCCTATACAGCCCTGTTGATTGGCGACATCAAGCACAACATCGTCTGGTCTAACAGCATCTTGGTGGTGATCTTCCTGGTGTCTGCCATCTCCTCCGGCGCCGCAGTGGTGCTGATCGTCAAGACTTGGCTAAAGCAGAGCGACCCACATCATCACTTCGCCAAGGCAGATTCCATGGTGATGCTCATCGAGCTGTTTGTACTGGGCATCTTCGTTTACGTCATCGCCAATGTGAGCAAGTTTTATGGCCTGGATAACCTGCTGGGGATGGCGACATCGGCCGGTAAGATCTGGTGGCTTGGCGCCGTAGTGGTTGGCCTGTTGCTGCCGCTGCTGCTCAACCTTACCTCCATCATGGGCAGAGTCGGCGTGTCTCACGCTAAGGAATATGGCATCGCCGCACTAACCTTGGTTGGCGCCTTCTGTTTACGTTATTCGGTCTTACTGGCTGGTCAGTCTTATTAGGAGCTAAAGATGTTAGATAGAAGAAGAACACTCAAACTCCTGGCTGGCGGCGCCATCGCAACCACAGGCATGATGTTTATCCCCGCCGATCCTGTGATCGCCGATATTCGTCGTCAGGGTAAGAAGCGTCTGGCCATGGTGATCGATCTCGGTCGCTGCAACGGTTGTAAGGCCTGCGTGGTCTCCTGTGGTATAGAGAACGGCAACCTGCCTGACGAGCACAGAACCCAAGTGCCGCAACACAGCGTGGATCTAAATGGTAAGCAGTATGTGTTTAATTTGCCGCTCCTCTGCAACAACTGCGACAAGCCCTCCTGCGTGTCTGTCTGCCCGACAGGCGCTACCTTCAAGCGCGAGCAGGATGGCATAGTGGTGGTGGACTCACAGTTGTGTATCGGTTGTAACTACTGCATCCAGGCCTGCCCCTACGATGGGGTGCGTTTCACCCATTCGGCCACGGGCACTGTGGATAAATGTAACTTCTGTATTCAGCGAACCAGCCGCGGCTTGCTGCCTGCCTGTGTCGAGACCTGTACCGGTGGCGCCCGTGTCTTTGGTGACATTAACGATCCCGAGAGCGAGGTCTCCAGGCTGATACGTCAGCACAGGCCGCTAGTGTTGCAGGCCGGTAAGCAAACCTCCCCAAATGTGTTCTATATCGGCTTGACCCAAGACGAGAGCAACAGGGCAAACAGTATCAATTCTCCTCAAACCTGGCAGAGGTAGCAGCATGGATCGTAGAGATTTTTTAAAGGCGGGTTCGGTTGCCGCCGTGATGACAACAGGCACTTTAGGTGCCAAGGCCGCAACAAAGGCGAGCACCAGCGACGCCGAGATCAGCCGTTATGCCCCGACCTCGCTGACTCCTGAGTACTATTTTGATCAGGACAAGCAATTGGTGGAAAACCCTGAGCAGCGTTTCGCCTTCTCCAAGTGTTTCGGTTGCTTTAACGTCTGCGGCGCTCGGGTCAGCATAGATAATAAGACGGACAAGGTGCTACGCGCCGTGGGTAATCCCTATACCCTGACCAACAACGCAGGTCAGCCCTTTACCATGGAGACGCCGCCTAAGGAGGCGATGTTACAACTCTCCGCCGTCAGCGGCCTGAGCCAGAGCAATCGCGCTACTCTGTGTGGCCGCGGCAATGCGGTGCCCGATGCGTTCGAGGATAAGCACCGTATCACCCGGTGCCTCAAGCGGGTGGGTAAGCGAGGTGAGAATCGCTGGCAGAGCATCTCCTATGAGCAGCTGCTCAAGGAGGTCATTGAGGGCGGCGATCTGTTCGGCGAGGGCAAGGTCGAGGGGCTGAGGACGATCCACGACAACCCTGCGCTGGCCAATCCGCGTTATCCAGATTTTGGTCCGGTGAAGAATCAACTGCTGGTCTCTACCTCTTCTGAGCAGGGGGCGCGGGCCGATTTTTTACATCGCTTCGTCAAGGAGTCCTGGGGTACGCCCAACATAGGCAATAAAGATTCTTACTGTGGTCACCAACAGGTGGCGGGTTGCGCCCTGGGCTGTTTCGATGCCGTCGACGAGATGGCCTTGCCCCAGGTGGATTATGAAGAGACCAAGTTTGCCATCTTCATAGGCACCAACCCGGGGCTCAGTGGTAACGGCCTCAACGTGGGCTCGCGTCGTCTGGCCAAGGCCCGCAGCGATCGTCCTGACTTTAAGTATGTGGTGATCGATCCTATCTTACGTTCCTTGACCTCAGAGGTGGATAACAGCCAGGGTGAGTGGCTGCCAATTGTCTCGGGCGGCGATACCGCGCTGATGTTCGCTATGATGCAATACATCATCAATCATGATCGCTATCGCCGAGCCTATCTTGAGGCGCCGAGTCAGGCCTGCGCCGATGCCATAGGCGAGATCAACTACACCAATGCCACCTATCTGGTGGTGAAAGAGCCTGGTCATCCCCTGTTTAACCAGTTCCTGACCGCCGAAGCTTGCGGTGTGGGCGAGGCCGAGATCAAGATGGTGATCGACAAGGCTACGGGTCTGCTGGTGACAGGCGAGAGCGAACAACCGGCGGAGCTCTTCTACAAGGGTAAGCTGGCGATCGGTAATGGCGTCGAGCTGCAAGTGGAAACAGCCTTTTCACTGCTTAAACACCGGGTCAACGAAACTTCGATGCGCCAGCTTTCTGAGCGTTGTGGCATCTCTGTGGCCAAGATAGAGGAGTTAGCTAAAGAGTTCACCTCCCATGGCCGCAGCGTGGCTATCGAGACTAATACCGGCTGTAATGCCTCAGACGGCGGACAATTCGCCTTTGCCATGATTATGTTGGCGACCCTGGTGGGCGCCCATAATGCTAAGGGCGGCATGATGCACATGGGCGGTGTGGGCTACGCCGCCATGTATGATATCTATGACGGTCCTCTGTATAACCTGATGGATTTTGAACACACCTCGCTGACCGGTTTTAATGCCGAGCGCTCTGGCGACTATGAACTGAGCCATGAGTATCAGCAGAAGCTGGCTAAGGGTCTAGATCCTTACCCTGCAGATCAGCCCTGGAATAATACCTTTGTGCAGGACAACAGTGGCGAGTTACTGGTGGCCCATGCCAACAAGAACCCGTTTCAGTTCAAAGCCTGGATCACCTGGGCGACCAACCCGATTTATGGTTGCTCAGGTCTGCAGGATCAGGTGGAGGACTCAATCAAAGATCCTAAGCAGCTTGGGTTGATCATCGCCCTAGATCCCTACATCAACGAGACCAATGTGTTCGCCGATTACATAGTGCCCGATTCTTTGCAGTATGAGCAGTGGGCCAACTCACGCATGTGGGGCAGCGAGTTTGTCGGCGATGTGGCCTGTGTACCCGTGGTGACTTCACGTAACGTCAAGACTGCTCAGGGCCAAGAGGTCAACATGGAGCAATTCTTGATCGATATTAGCAAGGCGATAGGTTTGCCAGGCTTTGGTGAGAAGGCGTTCAAGGACGTCGAGGGACGAGACTTGCCGATTCATGAGCCGGCCGACTTCTATGTGCCGCTGTTTGCCAATATCGCTCACACAGGATCTGTGTTGCCATCGCCCACGGAGGAAGATATCGCCTTTACCAGCGTGGATCGTGTGCTGCCGCTGTTCAAGGCCAGACTCAAGCCCGAGGAAGTGGGGCCGACCGCCTATATGCTGACCCGTGGGGGTCGTTACGAGCGGGTGGATGAGCGTTACGAAGGGGAGTTTTTCAACCCCATGATGCGCATGGACACTCAGTTCCAGGTGTACAACGAGTCCCTGGCCCGGGTGAAAGACTCCTACAGTGGCGAGTATAACGACGGCCAACCTGTCTATGATGTGGATCGGTTCTGGGACGGCTCGGCGGTGCGTGAGCTGTGGAAGGTGAATGAGTATCCTTTTAATCTCTCCACCTTCAAGCTGCATCTTCGTAGCCCTTATTCTGTGGCGCTGCCGCGCATCACTGCCCTGGGTGAGACCAACTATATCCATCTGCATGAGGATGATGCCGCCAAGTTTGATATCAAGGATGGCGATAGGGCGCAGGTGTTGTCTCCTAAGGGGAAGTATATCGAGGGAATAGTGCAGGCAGACAAAACTGTGGCCCGCAACACCATAGTGGTGGGAATGGGTTATGGCCACTGGTGCTTTGGCGCGAGCGACCTGGAGGTCGATGGTCAGGTGATCCCTGGCATTCCATTGAGAGGAACGGGTGTCTGCCCTAACCCTTTCAACATAGTGGATCCTAGTCGTAAGGGCGCCAGTCTCTACCGTGATAAAACTTTTGGTTCGACTGCGAGACACGGAGTGCCGGTAGCTATTCGCAAGGTGTAATTGCAATATGAGCGTCGTCTTAAGTGAGACGACGCTCATAATTGCTTGGCTCAGATTAGATGTGCTCTGTTATTAGGCTTATCTTTGTTGCCAATCACTCGGATAGGATACTTTCCCCCATCTCCTGTCTTAGCGACAAAGACTTTACCTAGATACTCTATTTATCCGGATCTTTGATAAATAGAGTTTTTCTTTTTAACGACCCATGGCCAGTTGCCACTCTTCGCTTAAGTGCGTAAATAATTGTTGTTTCAGCCAGTGGTGGGTAGGTGACTGGTTAATCTCCGAGTAGATGAGGTAATTGCCAACTGTCCGTCCGACATTGATTTGTGCGAGTAATTGCTCGGTGAGCTCTCTCGGAAGGGGGGCGGTTTGTATTCCCTTGACCAGCGAATAAAACTCACGGGTAAAAACGTTGCAGCTCATGGAAATAGCGCGCCCATCGAGAATATGGCGACTCAGGGCGGCGATATTGTCGGTGGCACCGACCACATTCACAGCTATTCCCTGCTGTTTAGCGAGTTGTTCTATTAGGGGCTGATTTAGGTCATTATAATTATCCAATGTGAAATAATCATATTGGCATAAGTTGGCCAAGGTAAACTCCTCTGAAAATACTGCATGTCCTTCCTTGGCTATTAAAAAAAGCTCCTCCGTCGGTGATAACATTTCGTGAATTATTTTGTGATCTTTAAAGTTTTCATATACCACTGCGAAATCTATTTCACCATGCTCGATAGCGCGGCTACAATCGCTGGAAAGGGTGCGTACTTCGAAGGTTAAGTTAGGCGCCTGAGGTAATATTTGTTGGTTGATTACCTTGTTTATCACATAGGTAAACTCATTATAGGCGTAGATCTTAAAGTGACCCTTTGCTGTAAGTGGGTTGAAATGAATATGGTTATGTTTAATTACCTGATAATCATGTAGCAACTGTTTGATATAAGGAAGGAGTTGAACAGCCTTATCAGATAAAACAAATCCTTGTGCTCGACGAATGAAAAGCACATCTTTGAAAATGTCACGCAGGATGCCCAGATGGCGACTAACGGAGGAGATGCTTATGCCTAGTTCGTTAGCGACCAAACCGGCATTCAGGTGACGGCTTATGGATTCGAAAATGATCAGTGACTGATAATCGAGTTTGTCTATGTTCATAAAGAGAAGGCAATTCGAGATATTTATTCATTTTTATCATGGTATAGAGACGACAACAAATTTAATGGATAAATTTGTGTATTGGATTGGCATCTACCCTAATAAAGATTAAAAAGTGCTACTTAATTTAGTTGTGTGTACTGTTTTTTTATATGATTTTTGCCTTGAAAAACAATATTGATTACCTGGAAAAGTTTTTAGTATCTTGGGGTAAAGCGATAATCGCTGTCGTAAAAAGTTAACTATAAAAAGGTATAAAAAAAGAGGGACAGGATGGTGAGGATGTTTTTTGAGCGTTTTTCGGGTTAGAAAGAAGGCTTTTGGCATGTTGTCTCAGAGCTATTCCCTATTGTCTGATTCGACAGATTAATGGATTGGAGGGCCTTACAAATGGGAGACGCATGTGGATGTTGTATTGTCTCGTTGATCTGGTTGCCTGCCTCGGCTCTCATCTAAAAGAGCGAGGCAGTATTTTAAATGATGATGCAAAGATCAGAGGACTAGCTTTGCAAGATCTTGAGCGGTAGGCCAAGCATGTCGTCGCCGCTGCCGGCCAGGTACCAGATGATGGCGATCAATGCGCCGACGGTCAGCAGGTACCAGATGGCTGAAAACACCTGGCCGTATCTGTCCAGCGGCAGCAGGTGACTCTGATGGCGTGTCTTCCATTCGAAGACGATCTCCAGGCTGCCGATGAGGAGCAGGAAGCCCAGTAGCGCCAGTCCCAGGCTGTAGCTGATAAAGACGCCGATGGCGGCGCCCGCCACGCAGGCAATCAGCCCCATCAGACTGTTCATGGAGAAGCTGATGCTCTTGAGAATATGCCCCCCGTCCAGGGGCAATATGGGCAGCAGGTTGAACAGGTTCAGGAGGGCGTTGAAGGCGGCGAGCCCGGCAAACAGTGGGTTGTCTGTGATCCAATAGGCGATCAGGGAGGCTATCGACATCAGGAGGCCGAAGGTAGGCCCCATGATAGAGATCACCACATCCTGCCAGCGGGTGTTGATCTTCTCGTCGCTCAGCGCCAGCCCGCCCATGAAGGGGATGAGGTAGATCCCCTTGGTCTTCATGCCGAAATACTTCATGGCGCGAATATGGCCGTACTCATGGAACATGAGACAGGCGATCAATGCCAGGGCAAATTCGAAGGAGAAGAGCCAGGAGTAGGCGGCCACGCTGGCACCGGCCAGCACAACCTTAATCACCTTGGCGCTCTTGAGCAGCTTAAAGCCCAGGGAGGCCAGGCCCACCAGGCTCAGTTTCTGCGAAGCCTTAACCGGGGTGACGGGCGTCTGACGCTCTATGTCTTTGGCGTCACGGCTACCTTGGCTCAGTACGGCATCTTCGCTCAGCAGGCGATAGTTGAGGCTAAAGGGTTGCCAGATGAGATCCACTTCCAGGGTGAGGGGGATCTTCTGTACCGATTGATCTTGAGGGTTATGGCGGCTTAACTCGAACTCATGGTTTCTCAGTCCCTGATTATCGGCACTGGCCTCTTTGACCGACACCAGTTGATTGTCCCAGAAGAGTTGTTGCCAGCCCGCCAGCGAGCCTTCGAGGCGCAACTCTTTGCCTAAACAGTCTATTCTCAGTAGTTCCACTTGTTTTCCGTTATCCGTTACCGCTATCTGGCGGGGATTATGCCTGTAAAGTCATGGCAAAGAAAAGAGGCCCGACAATTTTGCCGGGCCTCGTTGATCTGCTAATAGATTGCGATCACTTGCGATTGCTGTAGTCGAAGCTGATCTCCTGGCCTTCGTTGACCACTATGCAGGGGCCGTGCTCACGCTGGGTGCGATTAAAGGCGGGGCCGATATGTAGCTCGACGTTGGCGAAGATATGTTTGCAGGCCTCGATGCGGTACTCCTGATAGTAGCGTTCCACTTCCTGCTCAATGGCGTTGAACTCCTGCTCCTCGCGGGACCACTCCTGGGTGATGCGGCGCTTCTCTTCCAGCATCCCCTTGACCTGCTCGACCATGAGAGCGTCGTCCTGCCACTCTGCCTTAGGGGGCAGCTTGTTGAGGCTGGCCTCTATGTTGAGTTTGGCCACCACCATCTGTTTGATCCCCTGATCCAGCTGCTTGAGTTCCTCTTTGAGCTCGCCAAGCTTCATGGCGCAGAAGACCTCGGTGCGGGTACCGGCCGTGGCACCAATGATCACCGCCTTGACACCCTTGTCGGCCTGGGCCACACCACCCACAAGATCGCCCCGGCGGCCATTGGCGTCGCTGACGATGAGGTGCCCCGCGGTCTGGGTATGACTGTGCAGTAGCTGCTTGGTGACCAGAATATCGCCTTCGGCCTTTAGCTCTGAGTATTGGACGAACTGGGCCGAGATCTGCCCTTTGGCAGAGAGCTTGGTGGAGAGTTGATCTTCCTTGAGCTGGCGGCCAATAACCCCCTTGCTAACTGTGATATCACCATCGGCGATCAACTGAGCCGAGTCGACAAATCCCATCACGGTAATATCGCCGGTGGATTTGACCACCATGCCTTCATGTACGTCGCCGGTAACTAGGACACTGCCCTTGAAGTCGACATTGCCGTAGCCGATATCCACATCTTTTATCTGCAGCACATCATCGACCTGCATGCCACTCTTGGTCTCTACCGGCTGGCCGGCGACGGTGGCGACCAATACATTGGGGTCGGATTCCAGTTGCTCTGTGCCTGTGCCTGCGGTGAGTTGGAGATCTTTACCGGCGATCGGTAGCAAAGGCTCACCCTGAACGTTGTAGCCCTTGGTGCCTTCGGTCGCGGGGATCTTAATCATCAACTTGTCGTTGGGTTTGACCATGATGATCTCACCCAGGTTGCGCATGTCGACCGTGCCGTCGGCGCGCTCCTGAGGCTGAAGTAGACGCTCCCTCGCCAGTGGCACCTTGCGCTCGACGATGGCGTTGGTGCCATTGATGGCGGGCTTGCCGTGGGCGAACACCTCGCTGCAGCTCTCTCCCGGTGCCAGGGTCGGTAGCTTGGCGAGCAGGGCTTCAATCTTGACCTTGCTCAGCCCCATGCTGATCTGCTCTGTCTTGAGGGCTCTTAAGATATCTTGCAACGTCAGAGACTTGCCACCCCAGGGGGCGGTGAGCGTCATCTCGGCGCTCATCTTGTCGTCGCTGAGGCTGATGGCGATCTCGGCGTCGCGGCGCTCGGCGATCTCGAAGAAGAGTTCATACTGGCCATCGTCCTGGCCGATCACCTTGTTGACCTGAGCGACGGCCTTTTCGATAACATTCTTACGGGGATAAAGCTGGCAAAATTCGGGCAGGGTGAGCAGTTCGAGAATGGCGTCCACCGTCAATGGGCCATGGGTATTGGGAATGACTTTAAATTCGGCTAAGTTTCCGTCACTACTCAGTTCAATCAGTCCAGGATCCAGCATAGAAGTTTCCGCAGGTTAATTATTATTTTAGTTAGTATTCTCCCGAGTATAACAGCATAAAGTTTGACCTATGAAGCCCTATTTTATGATGCAGATGAAGCGCATGATTGAAATGAGATCTTGTACGACAAAAGCCGGGTGATCCCGGCGATAACTAAGGAAGGTGCGAATAAGTCCCGTGCTTGCTCTGCGTGTGCATAAAGTGGATAGATGCAAGGCACAGTTGCAGCGAATGGCCCTAGTTCTTCGCAAGAACTGTAACGCAGAAAATACCGCTGTAAGCCTCGCCCTGCGGGGCTTTGATAGCAACACCATTTCGGCGTTATTCAACTTCAGCAGGCCTCGGCATGCCCTCAGTTGAATGCCTTGAACTGTCGCTGCTATCAAAGCCAGAGCTGTGCGACGACTTGTTCGCACCTTCCCTAACAGATTAAACAGTGCTTTTTAAAGTAGTTACGCCTTTTGGTTGGCGTAGATCTTGTATTTGTTGTTCTCGGCCGTCACATTCACCGTCTTGAAGAACTGGGCTATGGTGTCACTGTAGGGCAGGTGGCGGTTGGCTACTATCTGCCATATCCCACCAGACTTGAGCTGGGCCTCGCTCTGCTGCACGAAGCGGGTCGCGATCTCTGTGGTGCTGTCCAGTCCATCGTGAAACGGCGGGTTGGAGATGATGGCGTCAAACATTCCTTGGGTTTGCGTTAAGCCATCGGAGGCATAGACCTTGGCCTGCATGCCGTTGGCCGCCAGGGTTAGCTCGCAGGAGGCGAGAGCCATGGCATTGATGTCGACACATTCGAGTTCGAGGGCGGGATTGGCCTTGAGCAGGGCGGCGGTGATCACCCCGGCGCCGCAGCCAAAGTCGAGTACTCGTCCCTTGAGCGTGGGCAGGTGCTCAAGCAGCAGCTCTGTGCCCTCGTCGAGTCGCTTCTCGCTAAAGACGCCCACCAGGTTGCAGATGGTCAGCTCGCCCTGTGGTGTACTCAGCGAATACGCTTTGACCCAATCACTCAGGTTTATCTCGGGGGCCTCGCTCTGCAAGGTGCTGGTATAGAGCATACAGTGACGGGCGTTGTCACGCTTAATGGCCGCGTCGAAATAGTCCGGCATTTGCTTGGCTATCGAGCGGATGCCGCCCTTCTTCTCGCCGACGATCACCAGATCGCCTCCGGGGAGAAGATGGCGCCCGGCCAGGTTGAGCAGGTAGGGGCTAAGGCTCTTGGACTTAGGATAGAAGAGCAGCACGACATCGAAAGTTTGCGCCGATGGCAGCTTATGGCCGAAATGGCATTGCAGGCGGGCGTTTTCATGGCCTTGCACATGCTGATAGTGGTTGAAATCCAGGGCCAAAGTGGTGACTTTTGTGGCATGTTCCAACAGGGTCGTCGCCAGAAGATCGCACTCATGATTGATGAGTAAAACATTTTTTGATTCAAACAGTTCGATATTTCTTAGGACGACTTGAGAAGGATTAGATAACACGCGCAACCACAGGCCAAAGGGGAATTTGCGGCAATTATAGCCCAAGCCTCTATATTATCAGTAACATTTATTATGCCAGTTCGCCGATTCTTGCCTAAGCTATATCTCATCAGACGATAAATTTCCTTTGTTATGTGAGATTTGGCGCATGACATGGGTAGGTAGGAGATAGAGGAGCGGGGATGCGGCGATTGTCGACATGGATGTGCCTTCTGGGCCTTTGTTGCGCGAATGTATTTGCCGCTCAGGTGATCGTCAATGCCTCGGTGGAGAGCATAGATATTACCCCGAAAGATCTTAAATTAATCTTCGCCATGCAGAAGCTCTATTGGCCTGACGGCCAGAAGATCCAGGTTTTCATCCTCCCCAGCGATTCCCCCATACATCAAGAGTTTTGTTATCAGCAATTGGAGCTTATGCCCTATGTGCTGCGGCATCGCTGGGATCGTCTGGTGTTTTCCGGAGTAGGCGAGCGGCCGATCACCTTAGACTCGGAGGTGGAGATGCGAGAGAGGGTGGCAAATACGCCCGGTGCCATAGGTTATGTGTCCGGAGGCGGTGAGGTCGCCGTCGAGATAGGTGTCGAGCGTCAAGGAGGACAAGATGAAGTCGAGCATTAGTCACTTAAGTCTGAGACGCCTAAGCCCGCTGGCCTTTGCGATTGGGATGTCACTGGCCCTGTGCATCTCTTTCACTGCGTTGGCGCAGGTCGGTCAGTGGCAGGTCAATGGTTTTGTCGGTCAGGGTTATATTGCCGCCGATGGCAGTGAATTTATCGTCGGCGAGTCGGGAGATGCATTTGATGTCACCGAGGCGGCGCTGCATCTCTCCTGGGTGCCCGATGAACATTTTCGGGTGGCGGGCGCCGCACGTTACCGTCAGTGGGGCAACCTGGATGAGTCGGGACTGAGTGCCGACTACCTGTTTGCCGAGTATAAGTTCATCTTAGATCAGGGCTATGTGGGGGCCAGAGGTGGCCTGTTTAAGAGTGAGGCAGGTTTCTATACCAGTACCCGGGACGTCTCCTTCACCCGGCCGGGGATCTTGTTGCCACAGTCGGTATACAGTGATTATCTTCGCGATGCCCTGTTGCATATTACCGGCGGCGAGCTATTTGGTGGCCATCCCGTGCTGGACGGCTCGATCGAGTGGCATCTGACACTTGGGGATGCGCAAACCTCAGACGACCTAACCCGCAACGTGGTAGGCTCCGAGGAGTTCGGTCACTTCGATGCCGACGGCTATTGGGGGGCGGATCTCGAGTATCAGGACGATAGCCTGCGACTAGGGCTCACCTATTTCGATGCCGAGAGTCGCTATCAATCCCATCTTGGCGGTCCCTTCGGCGATGGCAGCCTGCGTTCCAAGCACTGGATAGTGTCGGCACAGTACCGGGTAAACTTCCTCGAATTTACCGGCGAGTATCTGCACTGGGACCGATATGTGGGCGGGGTGTTTGTCCCCCCTGAGCTGGGGATTTATGAGGTGAGGGGCTATGGCTATTACCTGGATGTCCGTGGCTATCTGCCGAGTGATGTCGAGGTGTTTGTTCGCTACGATCATCAGGTGCTTGATGAGAGCGATCCCGACGGCGATAAGCTAGTTGAGCGCGGGGTGCCCGGTTACTTTGGTTATGCCCACGACTGGACGCTCGGCATGCGCTGGTTACCGGCGAAAGATTGGATGGTGGCGGCGGAATATCACAAGGTACGCGGCGCCGCCTGGGTGACCCCTATCTTGATGCCTAATCCGGCGGTGCAGGACAAGGATTGGTCGCTGTTTGCCATCGAAATATCCTACAAGTTCCAGTGGTGATGCCATGATAGTGAATCACCCCGATCGCTTCTTGAGTATTAAGTGGAAATTACTTATCGCGGTGATTCTTATTTTGACGCTGGTGGGGGGAGTGATATGTACCTTGGCCTATCAGCAACTACTCAATCAACAGAAGATGCTACTCGAGGCCCAGCGGGATAAGCTGGCCCAGTCTCTCTCCTTCTCCATGAACACAGCGGTAGAGCATTCGCTGCAGGCGGCGATGCAGCTAGGCTTTGTGGCCAATGCCAAGGGTGATGATGGCGCCGAGGGCTATCAACTCTTGCTGGCGGAGAACTGGCCCGACGTACAGCTCTACTGGGATCTCAAGGGGTTTGGTCTGTATCAGCTCGATGGTGAGCGACTGGCCCATGCGGGCGAGCCCCATTCTCAGGACGACCTCAGGTGGCTGTTGCAGAGTGAGGCCTCATTTGAGCTGACTTCCAGGGTAGTCTGCGTCGAGGATTGCGTTATCCAGGTGCTGGTACCGACGCTGGTGAACAGTAGGCCCCATCTATTCTTCTTCGAGTCGGCACTCACAGAGGTGATCAGCCACTTTCGCACCGACAAGTCGATAGAGCTGGCGGTATTGGGCGCTCAGTCCGGCGATGCCGAGCCTGGCCCGCTGTGGGGGCGTCACCTCTACAGTATCAGCAATCGCCCCAGCAGCTTCGCCCTGCTGCGTCACATGGCCGATAGCTACTCCTGGCAGCAGATCTCTATGGGCGACGGCGTCTATAACTATCAGGATAACCACTGGGCTGTGTGGTCCTTCCCCCTGGATAAGGTGGAAAATGCCCCCGCCATAGTGGTGCTGATGAGCCTGGGGCAGTGGCAACAGATGCTATCGACCTTTCAGCTGGGGATGGTCGTTACCCTGTTGGTGGGGCTGATCCTGGCGGCGGGGTTGGTGATGCTGGTGGCCTGGTCACCTGTGATCAGCCTGGCGCGCCATGCCAACCTCTTGCCGCTGCTGGCCGACCACGACTTTGCGAGCGTGCGCGCCAGTTTACCTAGCAAGCCTTCGCTGTTTCCCGACGAGGTGGATCTGATCCATCTGGCGACGCGACAGCTGGCCGATAACATGCAGGGCATGGAAAATGAGGTGGATGAGTACACCCATGAGCTGGAGCGCCTGGCCATGCTAGATACCCTTACGGGCCTACCCAACAAGGCGATGCTTCACCATGAGCTACAGACCGCCATCGCCTGTATCGCCAGTAAGGAAGATTGCGTGGTGCTCATGTTTCTGGATCTCGATGAGTTCAAACGGATCAACGATACCCTGGGCCATATTCAGGGGGATGAGCTACTCAAGATAGTGGCGGCCAGGCTGACAAACAGCGTGCGTGAGATGGATACCGTATTTCGCCAGGGGGGCGATGAATTTCTGATCTTGCTCAGGCAGGTACACGACGAGCAGGAGGTCAGCAATGTGATCCACAGGATCTTCTCTGCCCTGCAACATCCAGTGGTGCTGGGCAGCCACAAGTTGATTGTTACCACTAGTATCGGCCTGGCCTACTGTAACTCCTCTCGCCTCAGTGCGGAGGAGCTGATCCAGCATGCGGATCTGGCCATGTATCAGGCCAAGAGCGCCGGGCGCAGTAACTACCGGGTGTTTAGCGAGGAGATGCTACATCAGGCCAATAACCGCCTCATGATAGAACAGAGCATAGGGACCGCCATCAACGAGGAGCAGCTGGTGCTCTTCCTCCAGCCCATAGTCGAACTCCCGTCTGGGCGTCTGCGGGGATTTGAGGCGCTGATCCGCTGGTTTCATCCCGAACGCGGGCTCATCATGCCGGGGGAGTTTATTCCCGATATCGAAAACAGTGAGGCGATCATCGAGGTGGGTAACTATGTGATCCGCAAGGCGTCCGAGTTAATTGCCCGGCTGAATTCCGCCGGATGGGACGACCTCTATATCGCGGTCAACCTGTCGGCCAAGCACTTCCTGGCCGCCGACCTGCTTACCGTGGTACGCCAGGAAGTAGAGGCGCAGCAGATCTCGGCGGGCTCACTAGTGTTAGAGGTGACGGAGGAGAGCGTGATCGAGCAGGTGGAGCAGGCAATGGCGGCCATGGCATCCCTCAAGGCGCTGGGGGTAAGGATCGCCATCGACGACTTTGGCACGGGTTACTCCTCGCTGAGCTATCTTAAGCAGTTGCCCTTCGACCTGTTGAAGATAGATCGCTGTTTCACCGCCAACGTGCTCGACGGTGAGGCCGATACCCATATCATCACTACGGTTATCGAGCTGGCTCATAACCTCGGACGTGAGGTGGTGGCCGAGGGGATAGAGACACAGCAGCAGGCCGAATGTTTGAGTTGTCAGCGCTGTGAACTGGGTCAGGGATATTACTTCTCTCGCCCGCTGGATGTGGCATCTGTGTTTGTGGTGTTGCAGGAGATAGAGGAGACTCGCCTCTGGCCCATCAGCCAGGCTCCCCAACCTAAGCTGGTCAGGCAGGGGGGCTAGCCTGGCGCCTGAGGTTAATCAGGGGACTGGGGCTAATCAGGGGGCTGGGGCTAATCTGGTGGCAGAGACAAGTCTGGTGGTAGAGACAAGCCTGGAGGATGGCATTAGTCTTGGTTATCCACCTCAGAGACGGGGGCGGCAGACTGACTCTCGGCGCCCTCGCTAAGCAGCTCGCTTGCCTGTTGAAATGCCTCCTTGGCATCGGGCTCACTGGCCGTCGATTGCACCTTTGCAGACAGTTCAGCCGCTTGCGCCTCCACATCAGCTTGGGCAGAGGTGTTCATGGCAGCGATGTCCTGGGCTGTGGTTTCAGCCTTTTCCTCGGCCTCTAGCGGCGCCGTTTCGGGCGCCTCTGTTTTAGGTGATTCGATTGTTTCAGGCTCTGCTGGCAGAACACTCGCTGGCTTAGCCTTAGCGGGCTTAGGCAGCAGGCTGATCAGCTTATGGGCGATATCGGTATTGTCCTGGTGGCCGGCGAACAGTGACGAGGCCGGGCCGGCGGCGAACACCTGCACGTCGACACCCGTGTGTCCTCCCGTGGTCCAGCCGGTATTCGAGCGCTGGTCGATAAGCTTCTTAAGCTGGCTGGTCAACACCTTCTCGCCCTGCATCCGGGCACTATCCAGTGCACTAAATTCTTCACCGCTTGGGGTAAAGCCCAGGGCGCCGCTTACGCCGCTCTGCCATTCATCCTCGGCCAGCGCCTGGCTGGCGATGCGTGCTGGGCTGGCACTAACCTGGCGCAGCACCTGACTGTCCCAGCGATAGTCGCCATGGGTACCGATAGAGAGGCCGCCGGTGTTATGGTCGGCGGTAACTACCAAGAGGGTGTCTTGATGCTGGCGTACGTATTGCTCGACCACCTCGATGGCGCCGGCAAACTCATGCATCTCGGCCATGGCGGTGGCGATATCGTTGTTGTGGCCAGCCCAGTCGATCAGGCTGCCTTCCACCAGAAGCACGAAGCCTTGGTCATTCTGTGACAAGAGATCTAACGCCTTGGCCGTCAAGGTACTCAGGCGTCTGGCCTCTGGCTCATCGATTGCCCAGGGCAGCTGCACGTCGGCGAACAGGCCCATCACCTTAGGCTGGGTCACGCTATCGAGCAGGGCGGCGTCCTTGAGTACCTGGTAACCCTTAGCCTCGAACTGCTTGATCAGCTTGTCGGAGAAGTAGCGTTGACCGCCGCCAAGCATCACATCTGCCTCGGTATTGAGGTAGCTCTCGGCCAGTGCCTCATAGTTGCGGCGACTCTCGTTGTTGCTTAGGAAGGCGGCCGGGGTGGCGTGGTTGATCTGGCTGGTGACTGTGACGCCCGTGCTCATGCCGCGCTTTTTCGCCAGCTCAAGCAGGGTAGGTACCGGGCGCTTATTGGTATCGACCGATACGGCACCATTATAGGTTTTTACCCCCGTCGCCAGGGCGGTCGCGGCGGCGGCCGAGTCGGTGACATAGCCGCTGACGGGCGCCGGATAGGTGCTGGCGTTACCTACTAACAGTCGGTCAAACACCGTCTGCTCTATCTCCTGGGTGCTTGGGTTGTCCTGATAGTAGCGATAGGCACTAGTGTAGGCAGGGCCCATGCCATCGCCCACCATGATGACGATGTTCTTGGGACGACTCGGCGCCGTCTGCGGGCCAAGTAGGTTTTCGGCCCAGAGGCTGCCCGATACCAGGGCGGCACTCAGGCAGAGCAGGTTACATAAACGGGTGAACTTCATCTTGGCTCCAGTTTAACGGGCGACACGCGCCTCGATGGCATCCATCAGCATGCCAGTGATATCCACGTCGAAGGCGGCCTCGATCTCTCTGATACAGGTAGGGCTGGTCACATTGATCTCGGTGAGCTTATCGCCGATCACATCCAGGCCGACGAAGATCAGGCCACGCTTCTTCAGCTCAGGGCCTATGGCGTTGGCGATGGCCCAGTCGCTCTCGGACAGGGGCTGAGCCACTCCGCGACCACCGGCGGCCAGGTTACCTCGGGTTTCGCCCTTCTGTGGGATGCGTGCCAGGCTGTAGGGTACGGGTACGCCATCGACCACCAGAATACGCTTGTCGCCGGCGGTGATATCGGGAATGAAGGCCTGGGCCATGGCATATTGCTGACCATGATTGGTGAGGGTCTCGATGATCACCCCAAGGTTAGGATCCTGCGCCTTGACCCTAAAGATTGAGCTGCCGCCCATGCCGTCGAGCGGCTTAAGAATGATATCGGCCTTCTCCTGATAGAAGGCGCGGATGCGCTGAGCATCACGGGTCACCAGGGTGTCTGGGGTAAACTCGCTGAACCAGGCGGTAAACAGCTTCTCGTTGGCGTCGCGCAGGCTCTGGGGCTTGTTGACGATCAGTGTGCCTTGCTCCTCGGCGCGCTCCAGCATATAGGTGGCGTAGACAAACTCGGTATCGAATGGCGGGTCCTTGCGCATCAGGATAACGTCCAGATCCGCCAGCGGCGTATCGACGGCGTCGTCCAATTCATACCAGGAGGCAGGGTCTTGCTTCACCCTCAGGCGACGCATGTTACCCATGGCTACGCCGTTTATCATGGCCAGATCTTGCATCTCCATATAATAGAGCTGATAGCCTCGCGACTGGGCCGCCAACAGCATGGCGAAGCTGGAGTCTTTCTTGATGTTAATGTCGCTGATGGGATCCATCACTATGCCAAGCTTAATCATCTCATCTTTCCTTATATTAATGCGAAGGGAGCCGGGCCTTTAGCCCAGATCGCCGAATTTCAGTTGTAGTGCGCTAATAGCCGTCAGGGCGGCGGTCTCGGTGCGCAGCACACGCGGGCCGAGCAGCACGTCGGTGAAGGTCTGGGTTTCCGTCATGGCGATCTCTTGGGGCGACAAGCCGCCCTCCGGGCCGATCAACAGACGCACCCTGTCGGTCGCCATCGTCAACCCCTGAATGCCGTGGGCGGCCCTTGGGTGAAGATTAAGCTTTAGCGCCTGGGTTGGCTCCGCGCACCAATCGGCCAAATGCATCGCCGGTCTCACCTGGGGCACAGTGCTGCGACCGGACTGCTCGCACGCGCTGATCACTATCTTCTGCCACTGCTGTATCTTCTTCTCCAGACGCTCGCCGGTCAGTTTGACACCGCAACGTTCGGAAAACAGTGGCGTAATAGTATTGACCCCCAGCTCGACCGATTTCTGCAGGGTGAAGTCCATGCGATCGCCGCGGGAGATCACCTGACCCAGGTGCAGGTTAAGCGGGGACTCGTTGTCGTTGGCTTCCTTAGATAGGACCCGCACTTCGACATTTTTCTTGCTGGCGGCGACGATCTCGGTCAGATAGTTGTGGCCGTCGCCATTAAACAGCTCGAGCTGCTCGCCTGCGCCCATGCGCAAGACGCGCCCGACATGGCCGGCGGCCTCTTCATCCAGCATCAGCTGCTGTTGAGGGGCATAGTCGCCGGGCTGATAGATCCTTGGAATTCTCATGCATTACTCCGCGATACGCTGGGTTTCGGTCAGTTTTTGGCACTGTGCCTGAACAAAGGGGTTGTGGTTGCCCTGTCTGGCGGCGATGGCCTGGTCTCGTTGGCACTCAATAGTATCAACTGGATAGCTTTTATCCCATGCCTGAAACAGTTTTAGCTGACTTTTGGCGATCTTGAGGCCATAGGCCTGTTGCATGTAGAGATAGGTGCGGGCTATCTGACCACGCGTCTGGCTCGGCGGTTCCACCTTTCTGCCCTTGAAGTCGACTACCATGGCGCACTGACCATATTGTTCAGCCTTGGCGTTCCACTGGCTGAAACGGTAATTACTGCGATCGCCGTTGACCTCGCCGATGGCGGGTACCAGGTTATGCAGGTCGCTCTCCATCTTCTTAAACTGCTTGTCTGTCTTGCCGCAGTTTTTACGGCCGCCTTCTTGCCAGCACTGACGCTGATGGCCAAACTCCCAGGCGGGGACTATGTGTTCCCACTCGATGCGCTTGGCGCGCTTCTCCTGTTTACGCACCTGGTACCCGCAGCGCTCGAAGTCGGGCTGCCATAGCTTGCCTGAGATGCTGATGTCGCAGCCACAGTAGAAGCTCTTGGCCGGAAGCGTGTCGCTGTAAATACTACGTGCGACCTTCTTGGCCTGGTTGAAACTGGTGGGATGGGAGGCGAGGGCGCCTGTCGAGAGGCCGAGCGCAAGCAGCGCCAAGGCGCCACGCAGCAGTGGCCTCAGACCGTATGAGGTTGTTAGCACATTTATTCCCTAAAAAACAAAAGTCCCTTGCCTATCTCTGCCTGGCTCTTGGGTTGGCTGGCTTGGTGACAAGGTGAGTGTTCGGCCCCATGGTGAGGACGCCGATAGCTATGTCGATATCTAACCCGAAAGTTAACTCGATATCTAAGCAGATAGTTAAGCCGATTCTACGGGAATCGACTCAGTTCAGGCAAGTTAAGCCGGGTTCATCATGGTTGGTCATGGACTCGGCTCAGGGTCTTCTTACAGCGCCGACAGCGATACTGGGTCTGCTGGCGCTGTACCTTGTTATGCCTGCGAATGCTCAGTGGGACCACGCCGCAGCGGCAAGCATAATCGAAGGTCTGACCGGCGACAGAAGCGGTATTCAGGCTGTGTGTTGTTCTGGGTGTCAGGCCATAGAGGTTTATCATCAGCGCCTGCCACTCCTTGCCGTGGGGCTTGACCCGGCCAAAGAGGCGATAGGCGAGCAGATGGCAGATCTCATGGGGCACCACCTGGTCGACAAACTCCTCTGGATTCTCCTCGAGCAATACTGGATTAAACCTGAGCTTGTTGAGCTGCAGATGGGCGGTACCGGCGCTCTTGCCCCTGAGCTTGAAGTTGACCTCGGGGCGGGGAAAGCTGCGTCCAAGCTTCTGCTCGGCAGTCTGATAGCAAGACTCGACGGCGGCGACGATGCGCTGCTGATGGGCATTGAGATCGGATTTAGCTACTTTTGACTTGGGCGCCTGTGTGTCTTGCGCCTTTGAGCGAAACAGGGATTGCAGTGGTCGAAACATATTAGGGCTTAGGGTCATTGACGCCCACCGTCTTGGCGGGCGTCTTAGGGGGAGGATTATAGCCGGGTTGCCGCAGCTTTGACCATCTCCTTGACCTGATCCACTATCGCCATCTCTGTCTCGGCCTCATAGGCGGCTACCCTTGGCGTATGGATATGACCTACCTTGATGCCACTGTTGAAACGCTGGCCCAGTAATACGGCGCGGTAGGAGATCTCGTTGGAGAGATAACCCCCGCCAGATCCATTGACCGAGGTGGCGTTTTGCAGTTCAGCCAATGAGCTGGCGTCGAACTCGCCCCGTGAAAGGGTAGTGACGGTATGGTTGTCGTTGACCTTCCATCTCCCCTTGACCGACTGCATGGCGCCGACCGGTAGCGAGAACTCGACGAACTCAGGCCCATAGAGGGGCTTGCCATCGAACATAGGCGCCTGTGGCGACTGGGCCGTGGCGCCAGTCAGCACATTGAGGTTATCGGGCGCGGCGGCGCTGCGGTTGCGGCCGGGGAAGCGCTCTAGGTCGAAGTCGTCGCGCCCCATGCTGACGGTGAAGATGGCGTTGACGCTGTTTTCACGATAGACAGGGGTCAGTAAGGATTCGATGATCCCCTGGTCGAAGTCGGCAAAGCGAACCGGAATCATCACCGTCTCTATCTGGACCTTCTTGCCGTCGACGCTAAACTTGTAGCCGTCTAATGCGAGTGCAGTTAATCCCGAGGGATTGCTCTGATCTATGTGACGATCCAGGAAGAAGGGGTCGAAGCCGGTGAGCAGAATACGGATCTGGCTGTCCTCATCGAAGTGGATGTCGCTGAAGCCGCGGGAAGATTTCTCTACCGCCTTGAGTAATATGGTGCGCTGCCAGTCGGCCATGTTAAAGGCGGGCTTCGACTGCTTGAGCGTCTTCTTCATCGCCAGACGGCTCCAGTAGAGGGATCTGTCATCCTGTCCGCCTGATTGCACGTCTCTGACGGCCTGTTGCCATAGACGCTCGCCTTGGTGGGCCACCATCTGTGTCATGATGAGTTCATCTTTCTGCTGGCGATATTTCTCGTCCAGACTGTCGACCAGGGCTTGATAGCGATTGACGACGTCGGGCATGGCCTGTGTCGCCTTAGGCAGGCGCAGTTCTTCGAGATCCAGACTGGCGAAGGCGCTGGTACTCAGTAAGCTGGTCATCGCCAGGGCTATGGCTGTTTTACGCATGAGATGGTTCCTTTGCAAAAACCTCTTACCCTGACATTCAGCCAATGGCCGATGTTGGGCAATGATGGCTCAGGGCGGTTATCAATTTGAAATTATTATAGTCAACAACTGAGTATGCACGACATCTGCCTGCAAATAAAGACTTGAGATGGCTTGATAAAATGCCAGATTCTTGACACAAATCATCATGAGTTTGCCCGCTTGGCTATGAGATGACTTGCTAGACTTGAGCCTGGTAATCTGATGGGCCTGATGGTGAATTTTGGCTAACTGTTTTTTGGGGAGGAGGGGCGATGACAATGCGGGTTAGTCTAGGTCAACGGCGGGGTGACAGCCTGAGTAGTCGCCTTACTGGTGGCTTGAGTTATGGCCTGAGTAATGGCTTGGCTTATCGATTGATTTGCACCTTAAGTTATCTGGGGCTGCTCAGCTTAGGCCTGTTTATCTGGGCGGGTAGTGCGGCCGCGGCGTCTCAGGCGCAGGCGGCTTCACTATCTGTGTTCGAAAATAAGGTGGGCGAATATAAGGTGGTTGAACATAAGTCCGCCGAACATGAGGCGGCCGAGCCGATCGAGCTAGACGGTGAGATACAGGCGGCATTCGAAGCGCTCGGTGCAAGGGGCGTCCTGGTATTGATGGATGATAACAGGGGAGCCCTAAGCACCAACGATCTCGCCCGCAGCCGCCATGCCTATATACCCGCCTCTACCTTTAAGATCCCCCATAGCCTGTTGCTGCTCGAGGCGGGCATAGTGAAAGACGAGCATAGCCAGTTTGCCTGGGATGGGGTGAAACGCACCTATAATCCCTGGAATCGCGACCACAGCTTTACCGGTGCGATGAAGTATTCCGTGGTGCCCATCTACCAGAAACTCGCATTGCAGCTGGGGTCCGAGCGCATGGCCCAAGGCCTGGCTCATCTCGGCTATGGCAATGCCAATATCGGCGGCGGACTCGACAGCTTCTGGCTCGACGGTGACTTAGCGATTTCGGCCCTTGAGCAGGTGCACTTCCTGCGGCGCCTGTATCACAATCAACTGCCGGTGTCCGAGCGCAGTCAGCGTATCGTCAAGACTATGATGCTTAACCAGGCCAACGGCGAATGGGTGCTCAGAGCCAAGACAGGCTATGGCGTGCGCCAGGGACAGAAGCTTGGCTGGTGGGTCGGCTGGCTCGAGCGAGAGGAGAACACCTACTTCTTCGCCATGAATATGGATATTGCCACAGATAATGATCTGGCGTTACGCAAGCGCGTGGTGAAACAGCTCCTCACGGCCAAGGGCTGGATGTAAGGATAGGATGTGATGGCAGAAGCTAGGAAGCTGTTAAGGCTGCCAGATGTAAGACCATAAGCTACATCATCAAAGATTGCAGCGACTCGTGGCTGTTGAAGCGTTTGGTAAAGAAATCGAGGAAGACGCTGATGTTGGTGGCCAGCTGTCGTCGACTGGAATAGACGCCATACACCTTGAAGGGTTCCATGGGCCACTCCTGCAGCAGAGGCACCAGGCTGCCGCCAGCCAGCTCGTTCTTACACACTGAGTTAGAGAGCATGGCAATACCGAAATCATCCAATACTAGCTGTTTGACCATGATGGCGCTATTCACCCTGACCTTACGCTTGAAATTGACCATGGTCTTGCGATCGCCCTTGCCCAGGGGCCAGATGGGCGCCGAGCGTGAGGTCCCCAGCAGTATGCCGCTATGCTCCCTGAGATCTTGGGGAGTCGCCGGGGTACCTTTGGCCTTGAGGTAGCCTGGGCTGGCCACCAGTATGGGTTGGCGCTCAAACAACAGGCGGGCGACTAAGTCGGAGGATTGCAGCGGCCCGTACTTGATGGCGATATCATAGCCTTCGCCTACTAGGCCCACATCGCTATCGGTAAATTGGACATCGAGATCCACGTTAGGGTAGAGACGCATGAAGCTGCTGCAGAGACTGGCAATCAGCTCCTGGCTGAAGGAAACCGGGATGGCGATGCGCAGTGAACCCGATACGTCATTATGCGTATTTTCTATGGTCGCCTTGGCAGCCTCGATTTCATCGCTAATACTACTGCAATGCTGGTAAAAAAGCGCCCCAACCTGAGTCAGGCTAAGATTGCGGGTATCGCGCTGTAACAGGCGCACGCCGAGCTGCTCTTCGAGCTGAGCCACCTTACGACTAATGGTTGATTTTGGCATGCCCGTATTGCGGGCTGCCTGGGAGAAACCCTTGGCGCGAACGACGGCCGCAAAGAGCATCATACCGTTCAAATCTGGCATTATTTATCACTGTCTCAAATATGGAACAAAGCGTCTAAGCCAGTTTAATAGCATTTGACCCTATAACAAAGCTATATTTATGGGCTAAAAATTTTAGAGGCTAAAGCAGAGGATCTATTGATGACCAGCAACAATCAGCCCACAAACACGACTCAGGTTCAAACAGCCGATCCGCTTTTTCTTCAAGCTGAACATTTGGCACAGGATTTTTCTCTGTTTCCTAAGCATAGCAAGCAGAGTCTTTCACAGCAGATCAACGGTCTGCTCAGCGACGATGAAATACAAGCTAACTTAAAAGAGTTAGAACAGTTGGATGTTGACGGCTATGTGGCCAAAGTCATTCAACCTACCTTAGATAAGAGCCGCCCAGGCGCCAAGCGCGTGATTGCGGATCTGAAAGGCAAGTTAATTGTCGAAAAACATATGGGGCCTTTTTATAGTGCCGAGATCGAACTGAATTTTGGATCTCGCACTCGCCGCATCGGTTTTATCGCCCAGGAACGTACCACGAGCAATGGTGCCTGGATGCCAGAGCATCACCTGGCGGCCTGCACGGCCATTCGTCATTTTGCCGAACTTTCAATGCCTATCGTTTACCTCATCGACACACCGGGTGCCGATGCTGGTGAAATTGCCAACAGCCAGAACCAGGCGCACTCCATCTCTAAGGCGATTGCCGAGAGTGCTAATGTCGACGTGCCTACCGTAGGTATCGTTATCGGTGCCGGTTACTCTGGTGGTGCCATCCCACTGGCCGCGGCTAACATTCTGTTGTCCCTGCGCGACGGTATCTTCAACACCATTCAGCCACAGGGTCTGCAGAGCATCGCCCGCAAGTACAACCTCTCTTGGCAGGAGTGTGCTAAGTCGGTAGGCGTGTCGCCAGAGGAGCTTTACACCTCAGGTTGTATCGATGGCATCATCGACTTCTCGCCATCTGACAAGGATGAGCGTCAGCACAACCTACGCCGCGCCATCATCAGCAGTATAGAGGCGGTTGAGCAGGCGGCGGTTCAGTTCGTTCGCGAATCTAAGGATCTGCGCGAGCACTATGATCGCAGCCTTAACCGTTTCCTTGAGCCTTCAAAGAACCTGGAAGCGCTTGAGCATCACGCCGAGCTGTCGGTGGCCAACAACCCCACCATGCACCTCAACCTGTTTGGTAGCTCATACCGTTACCTGCGTTATCTGACGCTGCGTAGCCGTATCCATTCGATCTCTCAGGAGCAGTACGGTCGCCTGTCTAAGGTGAGTGTGCCCGAGGGTGACCTGCTGGCGCGTATTCAGCAGGAGCAGGACAAGGTGTTCCAGTCTTGGCTCTCTAGCCCAGACAAGCTGGTATACGATGAAGAGCTGAACAAGCTGTGGGGCAACTTCACCGCCAAGCGTGACGAAGTCTCTACCGAGCGTAACATGCTGACTCGCCTCATCTTGGGTGAGCCGAAGCAGAACTATAAGAAGGCCCGTAAGGCGCTGTTGTTTAACATCGGTTGGTCGCTGTACCACAGATGGAAGAGCAACGCCGAGAACAACTTCAAGGGGCTGATCCACTACCTTGAGAGCCTTCCAGACGAGGTGACTCAGGCAGACTGGCCTGAGCTGAACCAGCTGACAGTACTGGACGTGATCGTGCACGAAGAGCTGCGCGAAGACTTCATCTGGCAATGTCATAACATCCTGATCTTCAACGCGCTGTACGACAACGTCGTGGGCAACCTTGCCTCTATCGCGAAAGAAGCCATGATGTCTAAGAGCCTGTCGCGCGCCTCGGTTGACGGCCTGCTGCATGACTCTATCGACCGTGCTATCTCTAAGCAGGATACCGCGAACGACAAGAACAAGTTCTACAAGTGGCTGAAGTACTTCATGTCTCAGTCTAACCGCGCCGATCTGCTGACCAAGACTGAGCAGTGGAAGAGTGTTGGTTTCCCTCAGCTTAACGACTCTCTATTCGTTATCCTGACCTATTTCTTCGAGCGTCTGCTGCCAGAATACTTCGCCAGCGAAGAGGAGAGCAGCGAGTACACGGGTGCCATCAACCCAGTGCGTATCGGTCGTCGTAAAGACTTCTGGAACCGTTTGACCATGGGTTATCAGGATCTGCTGATCCAGAAGGTGCTGCGTGACGAGAAGCGCGCCGGTAAGATGAGCTGGGATAGTGTGATTGCCAAGTTCTTCACCGAGTTTGAAGAGCTAAACGGCGACAAGATGTCGGCTAACCTGCTGAACTTCCCTGGCTTCCGTCTCTCTATCGAAGACGCGCTAGACAAGGGGATTCGTCCTTGCGGCCTGATCACAGGTACCGCGGACTTCGAGCACAATGGACAAACCATGCGTGTCGGTGTCGCCGTGTCTAACACCGCCTTCCAGGCCGGTGCCTTCGATATGGCTTCTGCAGAGAAGTTCTCAGCACTGCTGATCGAATGTGCTAAGCGTAAGCTGCCGGTGATCTGCTTTATCAGCTCTGGTGGTATGCAGACCAAAGAAGGTGCTGCGGCGCTCTTCTCTATGGCGGTAGTGAACGACCGTATTACCCGTTTCATTCGTGACAACGAATTGCCGGTATTGATGTTTGGTTTCGGTGACTGTACCGGTGGTGCACAGGCGAGCTTCGTGACGCACCCGTTAGTACAGACCTACTACTTCTCTGGCACCAACATGCCGTTCGCCGGTCAGATGGTAGTACCTGCATACCTGCCGTCTACCTCGACCCTGTCGAACTATCTGTCTAAGGTACCTGGCGCCATGAACGCCCTGGTCACCAACCCATTTAGCGATACTATTGACGATCAGCTCAGCAGCATAGATCCACTCATGCCTAAGCCAACGGCCAAGGTTGTGGATGTGATTGGCAACGCCCTGTCGACCTTGGTGCCTGAGATGTTGATCACCGAGGAAGAGTTGGTACAGGACGATCCGCGTCAGCTGATGAAGCCGATCGACAAGGTACTGGTACACGCCCGTGGCTGTACTGCGGTGAAACTGATCCGCAAGGCTCACGACAACGACATCAAGGTGGTACTGGTGGCGTCAGATCCTGATATGACCTCGGTACCAGCCGACATGCTGAACGAAAACGACAAGCTGGTCTGTATCGGTGGTAACACCTCAGACGAGAGTTACCTCAATGCCTACTCGGTATTGAAGGTTGCCGAGTACGAGCAGGTCGACGCGCTGCACCCAGGTATCGGTTTCCTATCGGAAAGCCCGCAGTTTGCGGCTCTGTGTGTGAACAACGGCGTTAACTTCGTCGGTCCAAGTGTGCACTCAATGACGACTATGGGTAACAAGTCGAACGCGATCAAGACCTCGCAGTCGCAAAACGTGCCTGTAGTACCAGGTAGCCACGGTATTCTGACCAATGCCGAGCAGGCGGTGAACGTGGCTAACGAAATTGGCTACCCAGTGCTGCTTAAAGCGGTACAAGGCGGTGGCGGTAAGGGTATCCAGGTCGTTGAGCGTCCAGAAGATATGATCTCTCTGTTCCAGAAGACCTCTACCGAAGCGGCTGCGGCCTTCGGTAACGGCGACCTCTACCTAGAGAAGTATGTGACCTCACTGCGTCATATCGAAGTTCAGTTGCTGCGTGACAAGTTTGGCAATACCAAGGTACTGGGTCTGCGTGACTGTTCGGTACAGCGTAACAACCAGAAGGTGATCGAAGAATCTGGTTCAACCATGCTGCCTGAAGAGCTGAAGCAGAAGGTGATGGAATACACCCGTGCCCTAGGTGACGCGACAGACTACATGGGTGCAGGTACCGTAGAGTTCATCTACAACCTGGATGCCAACGAAGTCTACTTCATGGAGATGAACACACGTCTGCAGGTTGAGCACCCAGTGACCGAGGCTACCTCTGGTATCGATATCGTGAGCGCCGGCTTCGACATCGCCGCGGGTCGCTCTATCGAAGATCTCGAGCCACAAGAGATTGGCTACGCCATCGAGGTTCGTGTGACTGCCGAGAAGGCCGCGCTGGACAGCAACGGTGTGCTGCAGCTACTGCCGCATCCAGGTCTGATCACCGAGTGTGTGATCCCAGAACGTGACGATATCGAGATCATCTCTATCGCCGGTGAAGGCAAAGAGGTTTCACCATACTACGACAGCCTGATCGCCCAGATCATCTGCCGTGGTGAGAGCCGTGAAGATGTGATCAACAAGTTGCATGACTACCTGGCTAACCAGGTAGTGATCAAGGGTATCGCGACCAACATCCCACTGCTGACTCGTATCCTGAAAGATGGCACCTTCAACGAAGGCGTTTACGACACCAACTACCTGCCACGCTTCATGGCCGAGCTGGATATTCCGGCACTGATCGCCGAGATGGAAGCCGCCGCCGAGACAGTAGGTGTAGATACCGAGTCGCTGCGTGTGGGTGAGAGTAACGAGCTTAAGGTACTGGCTCAAGGTGCAGGTATCTTCTACACCTCTCCGGCACCGGGTGAAGCCGACTTCGTTAAGGAAGGTGACATAGTGACTGTGGATCAGACACTGGCACTGACCGAAGCGATGAAGATGTTCTCTCAGGTGACACTGGCTGGCTTCAACCGCCAGGGCGCCGTACTCTATCCAGAGGATAAGCAGTACCGCATCGAGCGTATCCTAAACAGCAATGGTCAGCAGGTTTCACAGGGTGAGCTGCTCTTCGTAGTCTCTCCTGTCTAACTTAAGACCCTAAATGCTAAATACCCGCCTGATGGCGGGTATTTTTTTGCCCGTGAGTTAGCGTCGGGTTTTAGACCCGTGTTAGCCATCCTTTCTAACCTCTTTCGCCAGTGCTAACTTGAGCAGCAAAGGCCCCGCCAGCGTGGTGATGGCGATGATCAGCACCAGCTCGGTGAACAGCTTAGGCGAGATGATCTCCATCTGCAGCCCCATCTCGGCAAACACCAGTCCCACCTCGCCCCGTGGCACCATGGCGCTGCCGACGATCGTTTTAGATCTCAGCGAGCCAGGCACTCTAAGACCGGCCATCATCTTGGTGATTATCGCCAACACGGACAGCATCAACAGGGTAAACAGGCCAGTCCAGCCTAGGTCTATCTGGCTCAGATCTAAGCTTATCCCCACATAGACGAAGAAGATGGGGGCGAAGATGTCTACCAGAGGCTTGGACTCCACCTCCATCTCGTGGGTGAAAGCGAAGGGGTTTTGCAGGTAACGATTGAGGGGCGAGATAAATTGGCGACTGAGCGCCAGGCCGACGGCGAAGCCACCGAGCAGGGCGGGGGCGTGCAGGGCGTGGGCCAGCCAGGCAAACAGACAGATGAGGATCATGGTGACGATCGCCTCATAGCCTGTCTCTTCCTCTCTGGGTTTGACGGCGCGAAACAGATATAAGAGCAGCCGCGCCATGGGCGGTGCCAGCAGCAGGAAGCCGACGATCTTGAGGATCAACAGGCCGCTCGAGATCAGTCCCACCTCGCCCGAGCTGGCAAAGTTAAACAGCAGGCTAAGTAGGATCACCCCGGCAATATCGTCGATCACCGCGGCGCCTAAGATGATGTGACCCTCCTGGCTCTGTGACTGATTGGCCTGCGCCATTACCCGTATCGATATGCCTATGCTTGTGGCGGTAAGGGCGCAGCCCAGATAGAGGGAGGTAAAGCCAGGCAGCTCCAGATAGAGGAGGCATACCAGGCCAATGACCACGGCGGGCAGGGCGATTCCAAGCAGGGCGACGCCGACCGCGCTGTTACCCGCCTGAAACAGACGCTTGATAGAGGTTTCGCAGCCGATAGAAAACAGCAGCAAGATCACGCCGAGTTCGGCCATCACGGCCAAGGTCTCGTTGGGGGCTATCCAGCCCAGCAGGCTGGGGCCGATGAGGATCCCGGCCAGGATCTCACCGACCACGGCGGGGAGTTGCAGCCGCTTAAAGGCCTCTCCGAGCAAGCGACCAAAGAGCAGAATCAAACACAGGGACAAGACGAAGTTATCTATGGCCATGGTAGGCGAGACTCCCCGGCAGTGGTGATAATGTGATCTTGATCATTTTGATGACCGAGATCAAGGCGTAACTCACGGAGTGTGACTAAGCTCAAGTGGATACTTGCCGACAGGAGATGACCATGGACAAGGTGTTTATTATTTCCCAGAAAGCCGAGCAGCAGGCCGATGCCATCGAGACGGGGATCGCCTTGGCCAAGAGGCTGAAGAAGGAGGCGGAGGTGTTTGCCTACAGCTACGAATCCTTTGCGGGTAAGGAGCATTACAACCCCAGGCTCGCGGCGGCGGCCAAGGTGGCGCTGATGCGCCAGCGTAGCGAGGAGATCGCCGCCAAGCTGAAACAGCTTAAGGCCGATGACGTTGCCGTACATAGCGTCTGGAGCAAAGATTTGTTCGAACACGCCTGTCATCACTCTATTCGTCATGGGTTCGACCTCATGGTTAAGGCGGTGCATCACAAGACCCATTATCTGCCGATGGACTGGCAACTTATCCGCCATGTGCGTATTCCCCTGATGATGTTATGCGACAACCCCTTGCAGCGTGCCCGAACCGTGCTGATGGCGGTCGATCTGGGTAGCGACAACGCCATCAAGCAGAAGCTCAATCAGTGCGTCATTCAACATGGCCAGCAGCTGGCAGAGGCCATGAATTGCCAGTTGCATCTGGCCTATATCATACGCGTGCCCAAGATCTTGCGAGACATGGATCTTATCGACACCCGCACTCTAGTGAAGGACGCCTATCACAGGTATCAGCCCCAGCTGGATGAGATAGGTCTGCATCAGGAGCATGTCCACTTCCTGGCGGGCGATCCCGATCTCTGCCTGTATGAGCTTTCCTGTCGCCTTAAGGCGGCCTATCTGGTGATGGGCGCCCGCCAGCGTAAGGGGCTGATGGGCATGGTCATAGGCAATACCGCCGAGGCCATGTTAAGTCGCATTCGCAGCAATGTGCTCATCATTCCAGCTGACGATCAGCTGTTGCCTGCCTAACCTTGGGTCTGTGCTGCTGACGCCAGAGACGCTTGTGATATTCATCGATAAACAGCAGCGTCGATGCCGCGCTCAGCAGTATCAGCCACTGTCCCAGCCCTATGGGGCTGATCCCCAGCGCCTGGCTCAAGCCGGGCGTATAACTGGCGCCTATATGGATCCCCTGGGCCAAGACGATACCAAACAGCAGCAGCGGGTTGCTCAGCATCGGCATACGCAGCAGTGAGTTGCGCTCGGAGCGGCTGTTGAGGGCATGCACATTCTCAAACAGCACCATCAGCATCAGGGTCAGGTTACGGGCGTCATTCTCACTATTGCCCATGGCCAGTACCAGGGAGAAGAGGCCGAAGGCCATTATCCCCATCCATAGGGCGCTGACGATAAGCCTTTCCAGCATCAGGCGATCGAAGATGGGCTCGCTGGGCTTGCGCGGCGGCTGGTCTATCTCATGGCCTTCCCCCGGCTCGAAGGCTAGCGCCACGTCCTGCACACCATTGGTGACCAGGTTAAGCCAGAGGATCTGCAGCGGAAACAGCGGTATAGGCTGGGCAAACAGCACGCTTAAGATAAACAGCAAGAGCTCGGCGGCGCCTGTGCTGATCAGCAGATAGATCACCTTGCGGATGTTGTTGTAGACGATGCGCCCCTCGATGATCCCCTTGACGATGGAGCTGAATCTGTCGTCGGTGAGCACCAGATCGGCGCTCTCGCGTGCCACATCTGTACCCTTGCGGCCCATGGCAATGCCCACGTGGGCATGCTTCAGCGCCGGGGCATCGTTGACGCCATCGCCCGTCATGGCGACAAACTCGCCCTGGCGGATAAGGGACTCGGTGATCTCCATCTTCTGTCTGGGTTGTACCCGGGCAAATACCCTGTGGTTGGCGATGAGGCTGTCGAAGTCGGTCAGACTCTGCTGCTGGGCCTGGGTGAGCTGCTCGCCTGTGATCACCCCATCCTGATCGTTGGCCAGCTTGAGCTGACGCGCCAGTGCCAGGGCGGTCACAGGGTGGTCGCCGGTGATCATGGCCACCTTGATCTGTGCCTGCTGACACAGGGCCACCGCCTCGATGGCATCTTCCCGCAGGGGATCGCTCATGGCCACTAAACCCAGAAAGTCCAAGCCGAGAAAATCCGGCTCTTGCACTAGATGGTGTGGGTCGCTGACCTCGCCGCTGGCTAGTGCTAGCACCCGGTAGCCATGCCTCGCCAGCCAATGGGTCTCATCCAGTACCGCCTGAGTCTGTTGCTCATCGAGTTGGCACATGGTCAGCAGCTTCTCCACCGCGCCCTTCACCGAGACCACAGAGCGCCCCTCTATCAGGTTGATGCTGGCGCTGAACTGGTTCTCCGATTCGTAGGCAAATAGTCGCTCCTGGGGCGGCTGCTTGGCCTTATCCATCTCGAGGTTGAGCTTATAGCCCAGGGTCAGGAAGGCGAGATCTACCCCGTCACCGTCGGCATGAATCTGATCCGCATGACCCTGCTCGGCCTCGAAGATAAGGTGGGCCTCGTTGGCCAGTACGCCGGTGAGTGCCAGGCGGTGCAACTGGGGATCGCGCCCGGCCGACACAGGCACCCCGTGGCCATGTTTATGCACCAGCCCGGTCGGCGACAGCCCTGTACCTGACACATGGTAGCGCTCGCCGCTCAGCAGACTGATCTGGCTGATGGTCATCTCGTTGACCGTCAGGGTGCCCGTCTTATCCGAGGCGATATAGGTACAGGAGCCTAAGGATTCCACCGCCACCAACTTGCGGACGATCACATTGGCCTGAGACATGCGCTTCATGCCGATGGCCAGGGCGACCGTGATGGCCGCCGGCAGCCCCTCGGGAATGGCGGAGACCGCCAGCGCGACACCCAGCAGGAACACCTGGGAGAGATCGGCGCCCCGCAGCAGGGTGAGGCCGAAGATGAGGGCGATGATCACTAAGGTGGCGATGGCGATGATCAGGGTGAAGCGCTCGATACGCTGCATCAAGGGGGGCTTGGCGCTGCCGCCCTGACGCACCAGTGCGGCTATCTGGCCTATCTGGGTGCGGGCGCCGGTGGCGACCACTTCGCCCTCGGCCCGTCCATGGGTGACCAGGGTGCCGGCGAAGGCGAGGTCTGTCTTGTTCACCGCCAGCGACTCGCCTGTGAGCGCCGACTCATCCACCTTAAACTGGTTGTGACGCTCGATGCGGATATCGGCGCCAATGCGATCGCCGTTTGTGAGCAGAATATAGTCGCCGGGCACCAGGCTCATGCTGTCGACCAGCTTGGGGTGGCCGTCGCGGATCACCTTGGTTTGGGAGGGCACCATCTTACTCAGGGCGTCGGCCGCCTGCTGGGCCGAGTATTCCTGCACTGTGCCTATGATGGCGTTGAGCAGCAGCACGGCGAAGATAAAGATGGCATTGAGTAACTGACCCAGCAGCAGACAGGCGATGAAGGCCGCGAGCAGCACGTAGATGAAGGCGCTCTTAAATTGCAGGATAAACAGGCGGACGAAGCTGAGTCTTGCCGGCTTGGGCAGGCAATTAGGCCCATGTTGTTCGAGCCGCTCGGCCGCCACTTGACTCGAGAGTCCTGGCCCGGCCACGGAAACTCCTTGTGCATTTAGGCTGAGGTGATGCTAGATCTATAGCTCATCTCAGCCCTCGCTGCCGGGAATCGGCCTAAGGTTTGATAGAGATCAACGGCTTGAGGGCGAGCAAAGGTCTGAATGGCCCGCCATGCTCAGGCTTAGGGTCATTCTTTGAGGGGGTGATCCTCGGGGAGCTGGCGATGGATCCAGAGGATCAACTTGTGTTTCATGTTGGGGCCATCTTCCTTATCCGTGGCCAGTGGCTGGATGAGCTTGTCCTGCACCAACAGGCGGTAGATGCATTCCACCTTGTCCTTGGGGGAGATGCCTTGACCAAAGTCGCTAAAGCCGCGTTTCTTGGCATAGCCTACGCCTATCTCCAGCGCCAGTTTTAACAGCTGTGCGTCGTGCTTACCGTGTTTCATCACCTATCTCCATGGAACCTGATAATGACAAGCTACGCCAATTTTGGGCTTAAGCCTACCGCCAATTACCCGGAGTGGGCGCTTGGCCAAAAATATTAGCTACAACTATTGGCCGAAACGGTTAGCCGAGACTAGCTCGCCACGACTGTCAGTGACAATTAGCGGCGGGCTATACTCATGGGGAGATAAACACAGGAGATAAGCAGAGGAGAGGCGACTATGTTAGCGATCTTGGGGATAGATCATCTGGTGTTTCGCACCACAGATCTGCCTGCCATGCTGGCCTTCTATCAGGGCGTGCTCGGCTGCCTCATCGAGCGGGAACTCCCTGATGAGGGGCTAACCCAGCTGCGGGCGGGCAAGGCGCTGATCGATATCGTCACCTGCGACAGCCCCCTGGGGCGACTCGGCGGTGGGCCGCCGCAGCAAGATGGCCGCAACGTCGACCATGTCTGCCTGCTCATCGAGGCCATGGAGGAACAGACCCTGCTGGATTATCTCAGTGAGCAGGGCATAACCACTCAAGGGTTTGCCAAAAGATATGGTGCCCAAGGGTTTGGGCGCTCCCTCTATATCAATGACCCCGAGGGGAATGTGGTGGAGTTGAAGTTGGCGAAAGGGGTAGCTAAGGAGTAGCTGAGACTCCTCATTCTCAAGTTGGGGATATTTTGGGTTTTAAACGACTAACCTGTAGCGTTAACCTAAGTTGTTTTGAATTGCTTGGCAGCAGGTGCAGTGCATGGATGCACCAATGTCGCGATTGCAGGAATGCAAAAGAGCGACCCTTATGTGCTTACACATTTGTGACAGATTGAATGAAGTGTTGGTTCATTTTGATGTTTTTGCATCTACCTGACTTAGGTACTTGGATGGGAGCTTTAAACCAGAGCTTCATGGTTTATCAATCGCCTGTCCGGTGGGGAATGTGCATGCACTGAGTTATCCATCTCTTCGATTTGGCCGGATTTGATATCCGAACGTATTGGATTTGCGATTGCCTTGAGAGGTCATTGTTTAATTGCAGCCGTAAGTTGTTATTGAAGCATCTACCTGACTTAGGTACTTGGGTGGGAGCTTTAAACCATAGCTTCATGGTTTATCAATCGCCTGTCCGGCGGGGAGTGTGCATGCACTCTTTTGGCACGCTGTGGATATATCCCTATACGCTCCACGGCGGCATCCATGCCGCCGAGGGCCAAAAGCGCGCATACACTGAGTTATCTGTCTCTTCGATGTAGCCGCACTTGGCAGCCATCATCTTCTAAAAGCTAAGTCCTTTTTGGACAGAAATGAGTTAGAACTTTAGATCTATTTCATCAGATTCGGATTCATTTATGTATGGTCAGCGGTTTGTTAGGTATTTATACTCAAGCAGGGTGACTTGCAACGCATCAACTTTTAAGTTGATCGACGCTCCAGTCACATCCTGTACTTTCACTTTCCATTCAGGATCAGAACTATCAAACCACTCTAAAGAAGTAACTAATTCCAATTCCGAATCATAAGTTTCAATCTCTGTGTCTTCAAGAAAATGAACTGTTATCGGGTACTTCGGCTCTCTAGTCATATTTAATTCACTACTACTCCTAAGAATACCAAACGCCGCATTAAGGTGTGAGCAACGCAATGCCAAAGCTCCCGCATACCACCTTAAACACTAAACGCAACGTATAGTAAAAATGCCACGCGTTGCGAATCACTCTTAAACAGATTGTTAGAAGATTTATGGCACGTCGAATATATCTTGCCAACTTGACGGAGAACCTGAGTAAAACATCTGTTCTTCAGAGCCTTCTTCATAATCGTCGGCATCCCAAGCACCAATGAAATCTTCAACCTGACCTTCTGTCATGAATAGCTCTAAATTTAACGGATACGGCTGCTTACGTCGTACATAGCCCATACGATGGCGATCTTCACCATCAAGGAACTCGAAACCTTCGATTTCTATATTACATACTTGCTCTGCATGTTTATTTAGCAGAACGTGATCATCCTTTGAAGTATTTTTCTTAACAGATGACTCGAGTAGTTCAGAGTTAAACTGTGCAACCTCAGCTAATAACGTTGCAAAATGTTCTATATCATAATCAAATCCAAGATTAGCATCCCCACTTGCAGGTGCTTTATAAGATATGAGTTCTCGCTGAGCTTTTAGCTGGTTACAAAAACTCTTAACTTCTTTAGCTTTCTCTTGATCAAACTTAGCAATCCAATCACAGGTTAATCTAATTGCTTTTGCGTGAGAAATTTCAATAAGCTTACCATCTTCCCAGTCTTTATCAGGAAGCATAAAAACCACACCACGAAGCAAAGACAAAATAGCATAATATTCAAGGTATGGAACAACCACGCGTAGATTCGACTTTTGTGCAAACTCTCGCTGCTTTAACAGTACAGTCGCATTGAGGATCATTTTGGTGGACAAGTAAGTTCGTGAGGTCCACTGTGAATTAAGGTCTTCGTTCCAAGATTTGGTTAGCAGCGCATAGCGGCTAGCAATATCATTGGACGCTTTTTTGAATTTTTTCTCGGTACCTATTGAGAATAACTCTCGGTAACTATAATACCAATTACGCCCTGCAAAATTCATAGCTTTATTTTTGCCCACCTTTGGTTGAATATTCTTCTGCAAAAACAGTCCATAAACCCAAAATTTTAATACTCTAACAATTCTAAGAAAAAACTTTTTTGCATTAAAAAAAACGAACACGTATCTAAACAATTTTTAGCCTTACTTAATTAGATCTTCTAACAACTTATTAGTGAGACCTTGCAAGATTCGCTACCTTGTAAGGTAGGGCTCCAAGCATGAAATAAATGGGGTCAGAGTTAACTTTTTGAGGGAGTTGATTGGCGTGTGGAGATTGGCTTTTTCATTCCCTGAATGGCTTGGTCGATGTTTGATTCGAGTTGGCCTAGCTCTGTCCTTGATTGGTTACACATTAAGCTATTTGTCAGATAGCAATCAACAAGCTCTGTCACATTTTTGTACGTTTTTTTCTTAAAAAGAATAACTTGTCTCAATGGCATTCAATTAGGTCAAATCGAAGAGACGTTGGATACCGAGTGTAAGCACACTTTTGGCTCTCGGCGGCATGGCCAAAAATGTTCCCGACATTTTTCGGCATTCGCTACATCCATGTAGGTCAGTACCGCCGTGAAGCCTCCAGGGACGGAACCTCGGCGTGCCAAAAGAGTGCTTGCACAACCCCCGCCGGGCAGGCGTTAGATTGCCATGAAGGTGCGACCTTCAAATCCACTTCGCCAATGACCATGAAGCTTTGCGCTAATATTCAGTTTCTCAGACACTAATTACAAGGTGTCTCCATATTCCCCCGCCGGGCAGGCGATAGATTGCCATGAAGGTACGACCCTCAAATACTTTCAATAAATTAAAATGCAGCCAAATTCGATTAAAGCAAATAAAGGGGGCCACCCTTTTACTTCAAATCTAGCCTTCCTTTGCGACCAGCAAAATATTCAGGCCCTCATCGTCAGTTGGCGGCTCAAAATATTGCGTCACTTGACGGAACACGGCTTCGTTATCGAAGCGGGCGCGCTCGGGCTGCTCCTGGCGTCGCTTGTCTATTTGAGCCAGGCACCGCTGATCGCTGAGATCCAGGTAGATGAGCTGATGCTCGCAAGCTAGCTCGTTGCAGAGCGAGACAAACCATTGCCGCTGCTTTCTGGTGTTGGCGGGAAAATCCATGACTACATTAGTGCCGACGTTTATCAGGCGCGCCACATGGTTTCTGATGAAGGGCTTGATGAGGATTGAATAGTGAATATAGTCATCAAACGATTCAATCTGATCGGGGAAGTGAGCCGCTAACCATTCATCTTCCGACAGTAACAGCGCCCCGTTTTCATCGGCGATGAGCCTCGCCTTGGTCGACTTTCCCGCGCCCATCTTTCCGCAGAAAAGAAAGAGTTTTCCCTTATGTGTCATCTGTTGCCCCTTTATTGTCCCTTATCCGTTTTAGGCCATTCTTACATGCTTATGCCACAGCCACACTAGACCACAGCCACACTAGGTACAGTCGCATTAGGTCACATCCACACTACGTACAGTCACATTAGGCTATCGCCATATACTTGGGATGCGCGGCGATGCGTTTGAGCCAGGCTTGAATTGCCGGGTAGTGAGTAAGGTCGAAACCGCCTTCGTGGGCCACATGGGTGTAGCCATATAGCGCAATATCGGCCGTGGTTAGTTGCTCGCCGGTTAAGTAGGGTGTCTTGAGTAGCTGGGTTTCCATTACTGCCAGCGCCTTATGGCCGCCCTGTTGTTTCGCCTCGTAGTCGGCGCGGCAATTGTCGGGCAGCCCGAGGTACTTAGCGATAAAGCGCGCCACGGCGATAAAGGGTTCGTGGCTGTATTGCTCGAAGAACTGCCACTGCTGCACCTTGGCAAGGGCAAAGCTGTCTTGGGGAAGGAGTTCGCTGCCGGCGGCGAGGTAGTTTAAGATGGCGTTGGATTCTGATAGGCATCGACCATCATCGAGTTCCAGTAGGGGGATCTTGCCGTTGGGGTTCTTGGCCAGAAACTCGCTATTGCCGGTATCGCCCGCAAGAATATCCACATGAATCCACTCATGTTCAATGCCCAGCAGGGCGCATAACAACTTCACCTTGTAGCAGTTACCAGACTGCAGATCGCCGTAGATTTTCACACATACTCCTTATGTTGTTTGTGCCTGCCAAACAGACGCTTTTTTGAATTCGCTAATTACAAAGCACCTGAGGGCGGCTCATCGCCAGCCGGGTCGCCAGACTCCTGATACCGTTTAATCTCTTCTTGTTTGATACGCTGCAGTTTCTTGATCTCAGTCGGCGGTATGGGAAACAGCGAAATCAGAGGAAACAGCGCCAAGGCGAGATAGGCCCCGGCGGGCATCCCCTTGGCCCAACGGATTAACCTTGCCAGCCCTAAAATCAGCAGGATAAACAGAGTACCCACCATAAAATAGCTTAGCAGCGGCTCCCAGCCACCTAATCGCCCAACAAAATCCATTTGCCTAACCTATCAATTCATCGTCTTAATTTAAATGGGTGTCAGATAGGAAAATCAAGTGGACTTACTGCCCTGGCAAACTCCAAGAGCACCCATAATACGAGTGCTAATCACTGGGCTGGTATTCATACTCAGAATAGTATTACCAATGTCACACTCGATTAGAGTGCGAGTCAGGTATGAGTTAGGGCTAAGAGTTGGGTGAGTAGAATCAGATGTCAATCTACCAAAAACACAGCTAAAGATCGCACCGACGACGTCGTCGACAAAGCTGCTGAAACTACATGACGCAGGAAGTCAGGTAGAGTAACTCTTAGAGTGAGAATAGAGGGCCACTCTGGTGTGAGCAACTCAGTAATCTAGGATTTTAGATTGGGGTTAATGGGGAATATGCACTCGATCTAGAACGCCGTCCAGACCTTCTATGTGGTGTAACTCTTGTACTGTGTCCCGTACTCATCTAATTACTCGGCTGTGCGAGTGGTGTTCTTTGGCTTTGAGTAACAATTCTGCATAATTAATTGGTAACAACTATACTGGCTACTAGCATTTTCGAAAAATTATTTAAGAAAATTATAGCATTATATAAAGGCTATGGACGGTAAGTAGATCAACAAGAATTGTGTACCTATGGAAACAACCGATCGGATAGGCAAGTCTAACCATTCAAAGAGTGATATATTTCCTTATTCAGCTTTAATATTAGGGGCGGTGCTTTTTTTTGCCATTGCCGCTCGTTTTTATGTGGCGTTTCGCTACGAAATAAACTGGGATGAATTTTATTTCCTTTCTTTTGTTCACCAATTTATCAATGGTGAAACAATCAGCAATATTCAGACCTTTCATATTCACTTCTTCACTTGGATACGCTATGTATCTAACAATGAAGTCGATCAAATCATTGTGGCCAGATTGGTTATGATCGCCTTTCAAATGGGTACAGGACTGTGTATATACAGGCTCTGTCGCCTCCAATGCAGTGTTTCGGGGGCTTTGTTTGCGGTACTTTCTTACTTTGCGTTTTCATTCAACGTCCGTATGGGGGCAAGTTTTAGAACTGACCCTATTGCGACTTTTTTGATAATGCTTTCTTTGTATTATGTCTTTAGTAATCAGCTTTCTTGGCGTAGCTCAGTTGCCGCGGGCGTTTTCACTTCAGTAGCGGCGTTAATCACACTAAAAGCCTCTTTATACATTCCAACCTTCTTGGCGATGGTGCTTGTTTCTTTTTATTGGGCAGAGGACCGAATGGGTTACGCCAAGCAAATCTTGATTTATGGATGCTCAATATTGGTCTCGTTTGCGGTACTTTACAGTTGGCATAACTTCACCATCAGTGGAGTTATTGGTGGCACAAATACCGGTGCAATGTTGGATGCAGCCGATAAAACGTTGAGCCAAAGACAGCTCTTTCCACGTTGGCATTACTTCCAGTATTCATTAGCGACGGATTTTGGCTATTGGTTTACGTTGGCATTGGGTATCGGCTTTGTTGTGTTCTCTTACTTCAAACAAACGCAATTTAGTCGTGAAATGTCGTTAAAGTTGTTTGGTATAAGTCTGCCGCTTGTAACGCTGTTGTTTTACCGGAATGCCTTTCCTTACTACTACACCTTTATGTTGGCCTCTGTCAGTGTGTTATCCGCCGTTGCATGGGATGGAGCACGAGGTTATTTGAATCATAGGATGTGCCGTTTCACCTTCTTCATTTTAGCAAGTCTCTTCACGGTTTCTATTGTGGCAAATGGTCTTGTTTTACCGACGAAAAGGTCACTTAACTATCAACGCCAATTCATCGATGAGGTTCACAAGGTATTCCCTGAGCCAGTAGCTTACATAGATTGCTGCTCAATGGTTTCTAGATATTCGAAGCAAGGCTTTTTTATGAGTACATGGGGCTATGAAGATTACTACACCAGAGGTATTCCTGTGATTCAGTCTGTAGTAGAAGAAAATACCCCGGTATTCGTCATCGCCAATAGCCATTATCTCAATGCATTAAATGGAGTGAATTCTAGTGACTGGTTATTGGAGCAAGATACCAAGGCACTTAAATCTAACTACATCCACCATTGGGCAGAGCTGTTTGTTGCTGGAAAAGTGCTAAAGTTTGTTAAAGGGGATAAAGAGCAAGCGATGCAAATTAGCATTGAAGGTGAGTACACATTAGAGGGAAGTTTCGATGTCGGGATAGACGGACATACTTGGAAAAGTGGCCAGGTTCGGTTTCTATCAAAAGGCTCATATCTAATGAGCGCTACAGATGTTGGAGAGGTAGTTATACGCTGGGGCAACCATTTGTATCGACCAGAAGCATTGATGCATTCACAAGCGTTGTTTACCGGATTTTGAACTTGGTTGAAGTATAAGAAGGGGATGAATTGATGAAGTTAATAGTCCAGATACCTTGCTACAACGAAGCGGATAATATCGCGGCGGTTATACAGGCGATTCCAAGAAACATTGAAGGCATAGATAAGGTGGAAATCCTAATCATAGATGATGGCTCGACGGATGGAACGGCAGAGCTGGCTCGAACTTTAGGCGTGGATCATATTCTTATTAACTGTAGCAATAAAGGACTGGCTTACTCTTTTCGTCAAGGGTTGGAAGAGTGTGTACGTCAACACGCGGACATTATCGTGAATACAGATGGTGATAACCAATACAAGGGGGAAGACATTGCTCTTTTAGTAAAGCCAATTTTAGAGCAGCGAGCTGAGATTGTGGTAGGAGATCGTGGTGGTTACAGCAATAAACACTTCTCTTTTTTTAAACGCTGTTTACAAGTGTTTGGCAGTTTTGTGATTGCCAGAGCGACTGCGCTTCCAGTGAGTGACGCCGTGAGTGGTTTTCGTGCTATCAGCCGCAGTGCTGCGCAACAAATCAATATTGTGTCTGACTTCAGTTACACCATTGAGATGCTGATTCAAGCCAGTGCGAAGCGTTTAAACGTGCTTTCTGTACCGATTAGAACCAATGAAAAAACGCGAGAGTCACGCCTATTTAGGAGTATCCCGCAATTTTTAAAAATGTCGGTTTCGACCCTAGCTCGGATCTACACTATGTATCGTCCTTTACAGGTGTTCTTGTTTATTGGGCTTGTTGCCATGGCTTGTGGTGTGCTTCCGATTGTGCGTTTCTTATACTTCTTTCTTCATGGGGCTGGCGATGGCCACGTGCAGTCTTTAGTGCTCGGCTCTACCTTGTTGATTTTAGGCTTTATTACTATTTTAATGGGGTTGGTCGCTGACTTAATTGGTTTCAATCGAAAGTTGACGGAGAAGGTACTGCATAGAATTGAAGTGTTGGAAGAAAAGTTAGATCAGAAAGAACATCTCATAGCTGCCCATGAATTGGAGCAGCGAAGCAAGAACGCTAGAAAAAGTGCATAAGGGTTAGGTTATGGGGTAGTAAATAGCTTATCTAAGTGCGACGCTATAGCCTCTGCGTTTACAATAGGCATAGCACGTGTTGCTTCAAGCATTTCATCTGGACATTCCGCGATACTCTCCGCCAAATTGTAAATACCATCTAGTAGTTCTTTATGGCTTCCTTCTCTTACTAAACGTACAGCGATATTCTTTTCTAGACATAAAGGTTTTAGGCCAGCTGTTCTAGCGCTTACAAATGGCTTGCCTGCTGCCATGATTTGATAAATCTTATTTGGAATCACACTCTTAGCTTTATTTGATGTGCCAAATATACCGAGACAAATATCGCAACTCTGTAGTAAGTTGTTAAGTTCTTTGTAATCAACCCATTCTAACCGACGAATGGAGGAGATATTTTCTTGGGCTATCCGATCATCAATCTGTTTAGATAATTGCCCTTTTCCTACGATTAACCAATTTATACGCTTATCATTGTCTAAATCGAGTTTTGCAGCATTGACTATGGTGTCCAGGCCGTGTAGCGGTATGAATTGTCCATAGAAAAGCACTTTTATGTTATTTAAGTCAATTTTAGGAAGGGCTGAATTACGATGAAAGTTATCAGCTTCGACCCCAACAGGAACCCAACTGATTTTTTTGTGTGTGAGCTTGTATATCGATCCGAAATACTCTGCATGAGCAGGTGTATCAAGGAAGCAAGATGTGGCAAGTTTACTCGCTAATAGCTCTATTCTGTAGAGTAGCTTGGCTAATGGATGGTGTTTAGAGATAATTTTTCTATCATTAACGACTGTATCGTAGAGAGATAAAAAAACATCCCAGTGAATTTTTGCATTTCGTAATTTGGACCAAGGCCAAAGTACAATGACATCCAAAAGGCCCAAATAAGGGACAACGATGTGCTTGTGTTTTGGGGTTCGCCAATATTTTACAATTAATATGGGGTATGCTAGTAACAGGTGCCATAAAACTTTCAGCTTCTTATTCCAGCTAGTAATCTGACTTTTATCCTCAACTCCCCGCCATACATGACTATGAACTTGTACGGTTTGATAGCCAAGCGCTTGTGCTGCTTGTACTAACAATCGAACGCGAGGTTTTCCTATATCATAGGTCCCCCAAAATATGATTTTATTCTCAGTTTGCATTTTTCTTTGCTACAACTATGAAACCATCACCTAATTCGGTGTTTCTGAACAAATACTGAGTTTTAAACGCAATGCGCATAAGTGATCTACCCAGCAGATTTGTCTGAAAACGATATAATTTACCTTCTGCAGTGCGCTCAACTCCACTTCGAGCTGTAGCTGTTCTTTTGTCATTTGATTTCTGTTTTAAGCTAGATCTTTTAATTAATGTTTTTAGCACAAACGAGCTAATGTTGGCCAGTGGGAACCCATATGTTTCAAAGTGAATGATGCTTAATCCAGACCTTTCTATTAGGGATATAAGTACGTCTTTATCATATCTCCGACAATGGCCAGCCCATTCGTCTGAAGGACCGAATTTTCTAGAGTGAGATGGGACCGTAATTATTGCGAGCCCACCAACTTTTAAGTAAGAGACCCAGCTTTTTAGAGCCGCTTTGTCATCTTCAATATGTTCTAAAACTTCGCACGATAAAATATAATCAAAATGGGCATTCCAGCTTTCAGATGGCCTCCCAGTTAATTGTACATTTCCCATTCCTTCAGTCATCAATTTGAAAATTTTGCGAGCCTCAGTTGCCGTTTCGTAACCTATACAACTGAATTCTTCTAAAGCTAAGTCCCTCATTAACGAACCAGCTCCAGGACCAATCTCAAGCAGCTTTCCTTTAGGATAAGAGGTTAACAAATTGAGTACTCTTTGGCGGCGCATTGCAAAGCGCGGAGCTGGGACCCAACTATCACTTATATAGCCCCCATAATCTTTGTCATTCTGAACAGATTTAGTCATATTTTTGTCCGTATTAAACTCTGTTTCTTTAAGATTCGATGAATGTAGAACGGAGTCAGTGAACCTGACACTGAAAATATTAACGTGCGATTTATTAGAGCGACCAATAGGGCATCGCTGACATTAATTGATATGTTTTTACTCAGAAAAACAGTACTTGCTTCCACTACCCCCAAAGCGCCAGGGGTTATGCTAGCGTGATACATAACATCTTGATTTCCTCCTAAGTAAAGTGCAGCGCCTAGTGCTTGCGGATTGTCTAAAGCGTAGAAAATAAGTGCGATGGAAGCCGTCGATAGCGCAGTATTAATAAAGGAAAGTAGGCCTATTTTTATAATGACAGTTCTATTTGCACGCAGTTTTTTCCAGCTATCGAGTACGTTTTTTAGTTTTTTTATTTTTTCATTATGAGTGTTATTTATTGTTGGTGACCAACATATAAGAGTGCCAAATATTAGTACTGCACTACTGAAAATAATCAACCCAAGTCGATCTATCTCATTCGTTTGTAAAAACAACCAAGTTAGCCCTGAAAGGCCTAATAAGGATGCGATAAATAGAGTGAGCAATGACTGCCATGCAAATATTGCGGAGAAGTCCGTTAGCGACAAGTTATGTTGCTGTTTTAGATATAATCCCCTTACCGCCGCACCTCCTTTCATAGGTAGAATAATATTTAAGCTTCGTGATACTACAGTGATTCCAAAGTAATCATGGAATGTTAATACAATGCCGTAAGGTTTTACCATTAATAAAGTAAAAAGACCTGATATCCATATTGAGATTAGTTGTATGAATATTAATAGCAATACGAGCGAAAGAGATAGTGAGAAAAGCTTAACGAAATCGTGAGGGTGAGTAGCGATATAATGAAAAGCCCAGGCAAAGAACAGTATAGGGATTCCGTAGGCTACACCTATTTGTAAATGCTTATTAGAGTAGTTGATATTCATTTCGCCTCTGGCTACTGACATTGTAAAAGTCCTACTGTACAAGGTGTTACACTGCTTCTTACTAGTCTAGAACAGAGTGAGAGATTTAGAGTGATTTCGTGTGATGGGGGAATGGATAAAATGATATGGCCTAATAAGACAGTGTCTGTATAAACCTCCTCTAAACTAGCGACATACCATTTTAGAGTTCTTCAACTAAGGCTGAGTAGAGAAGGAGAGCTCGCGATGAAGGAATCGCGTTACTTACAAATACAGAAGGTCAATACCTTAAAGCAGTGGAAGCGGGCCGTAAGGTTAATCAAGTGTGCCACGAATGCTGTATTTCAGATGCGACCCTCCATTTCTTGGGTAAACACCATAAAGATCAGATATCTAAAACCCTCAACACCAAGCGTCCCATTGCCGCCAGGTAATAAAAAACCACCCATTATCGGGTGGTTTTATGTTTCAGCGTCTAACGTTCAAGTCTGCAAGACCCGAACTTCAAGCCTTATTGATTCGAGAAGCTATTATCAACCAACTTCTGCTTGTTTTCCGCCTGTGGCACGTGGCACTGAGTACAGTTGAAATACTCATAGTTGAGCTTGCTGTCTGGCAGAATGTGCGATGAGTGGATCTGGGTCGCCTTCATGCGCTTGGCCTTTTCCGGGCTGTGGCAGGTCATGCAGCCATTTTTCTTGATGCTGATCTTATAGTCCGCTTTGTGGGGGATCAGCGGTGGCTGGTGGACGAAGCCGCGCTCAATTGACTGACCTTTCCTAGGATAGGTCGGCATCTCGTCGGCGGCGCGTACCGCGGTGATTTCGCCTTTTCCGAGTGAACTGATGTTCACGGGTTCGGCCGCAGGTTTAGTTTGCTGACCAGAACAGGCTCCTAGCGCCATCAGCGCGACTAAAGTGAGTACTTTTTTCATTGGTTGTTCTCCGCCTTTAGGGCAATTCGATTTTGATACTGGAAAACGCGTTGGGCGCAAACATCGATACATCGGCCGCACTGAGTGCAATCACTGTCGACTATCATGGGGTTGTTGCCCTTGAGGGCTGGCTTCAACACCTGCCGTTCGGGGCAGACCTCGAAGCAATCCATGCAGTTGTCGCATGCACTGGCATTGACCGCAGATATCTTGACCGGACTCGCCTTGCCCAGAAGGGCAAACAGGGCGCCTGTGGGACACAGGTGACCACACCAGGCCCGTTCACTGATAAAGAGATCCAGCAAGAAGATCATCGCCAGTATCCACAGGCCGCTACCGGCACCAAACAGCAGGGCGCGATAGAGGATAGGCACTGGGTTGACCCACTCCCACACAGTGATCCCAGTGACCAGGGGCAACAGCAGCACCAGGGCCAGCAGGTAGTAGCGCAGGTTCCTAGGCATCTCGGCGGTGCGTGGCAGACGCAGCTTGCGCCTTAGCCAGCTTGCACTGTCGGTAACCAGGTTGACCGGGCAAACCCAGCTGCAGAATACCCGTCCACCCGCAAGAAGGTAGAAGAGGGCGATCAGCAGCGCGCCGACAAGCAGCGCTGTCTCGGGTAGGTGTCCCGTCATCAGTACTTGTAGGGTCACAAGGGGGTCTGACAGCGGGATAGTGCCCAGCAGCTCGCTGGAAGAGAGATTGCCTTTGAGTACCCAGAGGCCCATCCAAGGGCCGATGGCAAAGGTGAGCAGCACACACAGCTGACTGGCACGGCGCAGGAACAGGAACTTGTGGGCGCGCCACCAGCCGAGTTCATCGATCGCCGCCTGAGCGAAACGTGTCTGAGCCGCACCTGGCGTCTTCATCTTCGTATTACTCATGCCGTTTGTCATAGTGTGAGCCCCTTGTTTAACATCTCAAGCGTGGTCTCTTCGGTATTGATATAGGTATCGTGTGTTGCCGTCTTACCGAGCGCGATATGGGCCGGCAGCACCTTGATCGTCGCCTCTTCCAACACGCAGGCATGTTCGCATTTACCACAGCCGGTACAGGTGTCGCTGTTGACTGTGGGCAGGAACATGGCGTGATGGTCGCTGCGTTGGTTGTGCTGCCGTTCGAGCGTGATGGCGTTGTCGATCAAGGGGCAGACGCGGTAACAAACGTCACAGCGCAGGCCCTTGAAGTTGAGGCAGTTTTTCTCGTCGATCAGTACCGCTATCCCCATCTTGGCCTCGTCGATATTGGTCAAGGCGTGATCCAGCGACCCAGAGGGGCAGGCCTTCACACAGGGGATATCCTCGCACATCTCACAGGGCACGGTGCGCGCCGTGAAGTAAGGCGTGCCCGTTGGCGCACCCTCAAACCAGCGTGCCAGTTTCAGGGTGTCGTAGGGGCAGGCCTGGACACAGAGTCCGCAGCGTACACAGGCCGACAAGAAATCTTGCTCATCTAACGCGCCAGGCGGTCGAATCGCCATAGGATCAAGGTGCGAGGATTGCTTGGCAACCCCACTGACGCCCAATCCCAAGAGGCCCATGGCGCAGCCCGCCTTAGCCGTAGTGGCTAAGAACTGGCGGCGATTGACCCCCTTGGCTTTGCTATTGCGATTGACCTGGCTCATATCTAGCTCTTCATATCTGATGTTTGACTCAAGCGATTAAAGGGTTCGATGAACCGCTTTAGGCTTTCATCACTTTTACCGGACACTTCTTGAAATCCGTCTCTTTCGAGAGGGGATCCGTGGCATCCAGTAACAACTTGTTGACCAGTTGGCGCGCGTCGAAGAATGGCATAAATACCACGCCTCGTGGCGGTTTGTTCCGGCCTTTGGTTTCAACACGTGTCTTGACTTCACCGCGAGGCGAGGCCACGACCACTTCATCACCACGCTTAAGACCACGGGCCTTGGCGTCGTCCGGATGCATGAAGATCTGTGCATCTGGGTAGGCGCGGTACAGCTCGGGTACGCGGGCGGTCATAGACCCTGTATGCCAATGCTCGAGCACGCGGCCCGTCGACATCCAGAGATCGTATTCTGCGTTAGGCTCCTCGGCGGCTGGCTCGTAAGGCAGGGCGAAGATCACCGCCTTACCGTCTGGCTTACCGTAGAAGTTGAAGCCTTCACCGGCCTTGACGTAAGGGTCGCTGCCTTCGACGAAGCGGCGCAGTGTCTCCTTGCCATTGACCACAGGCCAGCGCAGACCGCGGGTCTCGTGGTAGGTGTCGAAGTCGGCTAAGTCGTGGGCATGGCCGCGACCGAACTGAGCGTACTCTTCGAAGATACCCTTCTGCAGGTAGAAGCCGAAGGCTTCCGACTCATCGTTGAGATCACCCTTGCAGTCAGAGGTTGGGAACTTGTTGATCACCCCGTTGGCAAACAGCACCTCATAGAGTGTCTTGTCGGCGTATTCAGGCTTCTTGGCCACCAGCTCGGCCGGCCAGACTTCCGAGATCTTGAAGCGCTTAGAGAATTCGACCAGCTGCCAGAGATCTGACTTGGCGCCCTCGGGAGCCTTCACCTGTTGATGCCACATGTGGGTGCGGCGCTCGGCGTTACCATAGGCGCCTTCCTTCTCGACCCACATGGCGGTCGGTAGAATCAGGTCGGCCGCCATGGCGGTAACCGTTGGGTAAGGATCCGAGACAACGATGAAGTTGTCTGGGTTACGGAAGCCAGGGTAGATCTCATCGTTGATGTTAGGACCGGCCTGCATGTTGTTGGTACACATGGTCCAGTAACAGTTTAGCTTGCCATCTTTGAGCATGCGGCTCTGCAGTACGGCGTGGAAGCCAGGCTTAGGCGGAATCGTGCCTTCCGGCAGCTGCCACAGCTTCTCGGCAACCGCTCTGTGCTTAGGATTCTTCACAACCATGTCTGCTGGTAGACGGTGGGCGAAGGTACCCACTTCACGTGCAGTACCACAGGCCGAAGGTTGACCCGTCAGCGAGAATGGGCTGTTACCTGGGGTGGCTATTTTGCCGGTCAGCAGGTGAATGTTGTAGAGCATGTTGTTGGCCCATACACCGCGCACGTGCTGGTTGATGCCCATGGTCCACAGGCTCATGATCTTCACCTTAGGATCGGCGTAGGCCTTGGCCAGGGTCTCGAGTTTTTCAGGCTCGACGCCACTCATCTTGGCGGCATATTCCAGGGTGTAGGTGCTGACGAACTTGGCGTATTCGTCGAAGCTGATGGCGGTTGACTTGCCGTTGCCAGGGTTCTTGGCCTTCTGCTCCAGCGGATGGTCGGGACGCAGACCATAGCCGATATCTGTGGTGCCCAGGGCAAACTTAGTATGCTTGCTGACGAACTCCTTGTTTACCGCACCATTCTGGATGATGTAGTTGGCGATGAAGTTGAGGATCGCCAAATCAGACTGAGGGCGGAACACCATAGGGTTGTCGGCCAGGTCGAAAGAGCGGTTTTCGAAGGTCGACAGCACGTGCACGCGGCTGTTTGGCTTGCTCAGGCGGCTGTCTGACAGGCGTGCCCACAGGATAGGGTGCATCTCTGCCATGTTGGCGCCCCAGAGCACAAACTGGTCGGCGGCTTCTAGGTCGTCGTAGCAACCCATAGGCTCGTCGATACCGAAGGTACGCATGAAGCCACCCACGGCCGATGCCATACAGTGACGGGCGTTTGGATCTATGTTGTTGGTGAGGAAACCTGCCTTGTGCAGCTTAGACGCGGCGTAGCCTTCCCATACTGTCCACTGACCCGAGCCGAACATGCCGACGGCGGTTGGGCCCTTGGTTTTCAGTGTGTGTTTCCACTTCTCGGCCATGGTGTCGAAGGCCTTGTCCCAGCTGACCGGGGTAAACTCACCCTCTTTGTCGTACTGGCCGTTCTTCATGCGCAGCAATGGCGTGGTAAGACGATCCTTACCGTACATGATCTTCGACAGGAAATAGCCCTTAATACAGTTAAGGCCCTTGTTGACCGGACTTTCTGGATCGCCTTTGGTGGCAACGACTTTGCCGTTATTGGTGCCGACCAATACGCTACAGCCCACGCCGCAGAAACGGCAGGGGGCCTTATCCCACTTGATGTTGTCATTCTGCTCAGCGGCTTCAACTACTTTCACTGGCAGAGTGACGCCAACCGTGGTCGCAGCGGCAACTGCGGCGTTGGCTTTTAGAAACTCGCGACGGCTAATGCTCATGGTGTTTCCTCACTCTTTTCTTCTAATGGTTCAACTTGGTGATAGACAAGACTGCTTGATAACACCCCGCTAAGGGCGTTGATGGCTTCGACGTTATCGAGGATTGCACCCTGGGTGGCCCCCTCTAGGGTAATGATGAACTTACCCTCGTCGGTAATGGCGTGAATATCCGCACCCGCAAGGGCGTCGATATCCGCTGTAACTTTTGCGAGCTGGCCGGGGGCGGCGTGTACCACCAGGCTGGTCACATGATATTCCTGTGTCATGGGTTAACCTTTCTGTGGCGGCCTTGCTTCCCGGGATATTGGCGATATTTAGGGGTTGGCCGCATTAGGATAGGATTCAGTCTAATCCTTGCTTTTGATAGGGGTATACCTCTTGAGAGGTAACTGAGGTTTTTATAGATCGAGATCAAAGTTTTTCGTGTGACCTGCCTCTCAGTTCGAAATTTAAACAGTTTTTAGGGCTGGACATCTACGGTTTTCAAACACCTTAACCGTGGTTAATTTGCTCAATGTGGCATCGGGGCGTATAACCAAAAGAGGGGCAAAGGTGATATCTGCCCTTGCGGCGAAAGCCCAAGCTTAGTTGGGCTGGCGCTAATTTAGTGATTTGGGTTTTGCCCCGAGAGGAGACCGATATGACGCACGAAAATACGCGGGAGATCCCCGTATGGGATCTGTTTATTCGTCTGTTTCATTGGTCCCTGGTGCTGCTGTTTACCCTGACCTATCTCACCGAGGGTGAGGATGAATGGATGCTGGTGCACAGCTACGGCGGCTATATCATCTTAGGTATATTGGCGCTGCGCATTATCTGGGGGCTGGTGGGCACTCGATATGCTCGTTTTAGCAGTTTTGTCAGGCCACCGGCAGAGGCCATGGAATATCTAAAGCAGCTGTTTGCCGGCAGGTCAAAGGACTATCTGGGCCATAATCCCGCTGGCGGACTGATGATAGTGGCGCTGATCGTCTGTGTGTCGCTGACGGCGCTCACCGGCATTGCGCTCTACGCCACCACAGGTCATGGCCCCCTTGCGGGCAGCTTCATCGCCGCCTGGCCCGAAGGCGCGCTGGAAGAGGTGCATGAGTTCTTTGCCAACTTCAGCCTGACGCTGGTTGTGGTGCACATCGTGGGGGTGATTGTCGGTAGCCTGGCCCACAGGGAAAACCTGGTGAGAGCCATGTGGACCGGCAAGAAGCGCAGGCCTCTGCCTTAGCCGGTCTCAACTCAGTTCATATCCGGCTAGTAACCGGTCAGCTCCATATATCCCTGGCCTCGATGGGAGCCGCTAATCTGTATGGGGCCTTCCCAATAGCGCACGCTTAGCGGCATCAGGCTATCTGGATTGAGGGGGGCGATGTTTAGCTGCAACTGCTCGCTGGGGATACTTATCTGCCATCCCACCGGGTAGTTGGCCTCGTCTATCTGCCGCCAGTCGCTGGGCGTCATCGTGATGGCATGGCTCGCTATGTTGCGGCCGCTGCCGTCGGCGAACATGCGCCGTGCGCTGTAGAAGGGCTCAGCGCTTGATCTCAGCTGAAACAGCATCAGCGCCGAGCCATCATCGAGTCGCAGGGCGAACCAGTCCCAGCCTTGTTGCTGACGGGTGAGAAACTGCGAGCTCCACTCCCTGTCGAGCCAGCCCTGTCCCGTCACCTTGTGAGTTAAGCCCTCGAGTGTGACTGTACCCCTGATGTCGATGAAGGGCTGGCTGTAGTAGTAGGAGGCCACCTCGCCATCCTTACTCTTGATGCTGTAGCCCTCATCCCCCTGTAGTTGCTGTGGCGCCGTGCTTGTCAGTTGCAGTTGATAGCGAAAGTCTTCGCTGTTAACCGTTAGTGTCGCCGGAAACAGATCTTCTCCTTCGCTCTGCCAGCGCCAGTCATCCAGTGCTATGGTCAGGGGCGAGGCCTGGACGCCCGCAATTGGGTCTAGGCCGCGGGACCAAAGTTCACTCGCCTTGTGTGTGGTCGGGCTGGTTATGGCGCCGTGGGCCATATAGAGCTGGTTGGTCGCCCAGGGAGAGTCAGATGTTGGCGCCTCGGGCGAGAGGGCGATGCGAAACTGGGTCCATTGCAGCCCCAGCGGTTCGCCCGTGTCTGTGGTGAGATTGGCGGTGAGATACCACCACTCCTGCCTGAAGTCGTCGTGGGCCAGATGATCAGCAGGGAAGCTGAGCGTTCTTCCCTCGATGACCTCGGCGTAACCGCCGGTGTCTGCGCCCATGAGCTCGCCCATGCCGCCGCTCGACTGCTGCTGGGGCGAGTCGCAGCCCTGTATCAGTAGGGCGAAGAGAGTGAAGATTAGTATCCGCGTCATAGTACCTCCCGTTGCAGGCTGGATACCAAGGGGCGCCTGGTTTGCTGATAGAGGGGGAAGGCGACCGCCAGTGTGCTGGCCACCAGTGCCAGCCCCACCAGTTCCAGGTAGGCCAGCCAGTCCCACACCATGGCGATGGTCCAGCCGAAGGCCTGCAGGGTGACCTTATGGATCAGCAGATAGCCCAGCAGGGCGCCTGTGGGCAGGGCAACCAGACAGGTGAGCAGCACCATGAGCAGCATCTGACCTATGACCAGCCATATCAACTGACGACGATTTACCCCCAGGGCATAGAGGCGCGCGATGGGCGCCAGCCTCGCCTGGGTCAGCATATAGCAGGCGCTGAATAGGCCGATGGCGGCCACCATCAGCGTCAGGCTGTTAAGCACTTGGGTGATGGAGAAGGTGCGCTTGAACATGGTTATCGCCTGGGCCTTGATCTTCTCCTGGCTGTAGATCAGCGCATCGGGCAGGTCGAAGCGTGCCTTGAGTGTCTGGCTAAACTTGGCCACATCCGTGTTGAGGTTGAGGGCCAGGCTCAAGGGCAGCTCACCCAGACCGGCCTTGCGCCACAGGGATGGCGGGATGATCACCTCACCGTAGGGGTTGCCGTAATCATAATAGATGGCGCCTATGGTGAGATCTGTCTCTCCCAGCGCCGCGATCTGTATCTTATCCCCAAGCTGCTTGCCGTGTTTGATGGCGAAGGGCTCGCTCACCAGGGCGAGTGGCTTAGTCTCAGGCTCGGTCGAGAAAAAATCTCGCCACAGATACGGCCTTGCCTGCTTGATGATGGTGGTGTGCTCTATGGAGTAAGGGTCTCTGGTGAGCAGGAAGATGGGGGTCTGTTGATAATGACTCCTTAGCAGCCACTGCTTATACAGGCCGCTCACCTCGGGCGCATCGCTCAGCGCCTTCTCCACCTCGGCCATCTGATTGGCGGGGGGACGCAGATAGAGCTGGGCATGCAGCCTGGCATCCAGCCACTGCTTGAGGGTGATCTCGAAGCTACCCACCAGGCTGTTCATGGCGATGTTGGCGGTGAGCGCCAGTAACATGGCCATCATGGCTAGCGATAGCGGTGCCAGCAGCTCCCGGGTTTCACTCACCTGGTAACTCATCAGCCCTTTGGGACTAATTTTCTGTAGCAGGCCAATAAGCTGTCTCAGCAGATAGGGCAAGGCCAGCGGGATGGCGATAACCACCAGGCCGAGCAGCGCCATGGTGAGCCGGTAGTCCTGGCTTAGCGGCATCAGGATGAGGGCTATGGCGCCCAAGACACAGGCAAGGATCATGAGGCGGTTTTGCGCTTGCTGGCTGCTGCGTTGCAGGCTGAGCTGACCGCTACTCTGGGCCAGGGGCTGATTGAGCAGCTCCCTCAACAGGGAGGTGCAGGCCAGCAGGGCGGCGATCAGGGTCAGCAGGCTTGCCTGGGCCAGCCATTGCCAACGCCAGCGCCCCGGCAGTATGTTTGCGCCATAGAGCTGCTCCAGGGTGACAGACACCATAGGCTGCAACCAGTAGCTCAGCTGTAGCCCCAGGATGAAACCAATCAGCGAGCCTAGCAGCACCAGCAGGGTGAGCTCCAAAGTCAGAGATATCATGATGGCGGCGCGGCGCACGCCCTGTTGCTGCAGCTGGATGATCAGCCGCTTACGCTTGAGCAAGCTGTAACGCACACCGTTATAGGCGATAAACAGGCCGACGATGAAGGCCAGCAGGCTCATGGCGGTGAGGTTGAGGTGAAAGCTGTTGGTCAGGGCCTTCATCGCCTCGCCCTGGTCGCTCTCGATCAGGTTGCCGCGACCATCGAGCAGTGATGTGAGTCGTTGCTGACCTTCGCCGGGCGGGTCAAATAGGGCGATATAGCTGAGCTGGCCGGGTTTATCCAGCAGCTGCTGGGCCAGGGAGATATCCATCAATAGGCGATCGCCGAGGCGGTAACCCTCATCGACGGCCATCACCTTGAGACGCGTATCATTCAAGGTAAGCCAGGGCTCGGGGAGTAGACTCGCCTTTTGCTCACTCATCACAACTAGCGGCTCGCCCGCCAACATGGCCGCCAGGGGCAGCGGGCCCTTTAGCGGCATGTCGGGCTTAGCGGGAGCAGCTGCTGCCCGCTGGCCTGCGGAGGCTGGGGCTAAGGCTGAGGAGGAGGCGGCCGAGAGGGCGGCGATAAGATCGCTGCCGGTCACTTGCCTGCGTTGCTGGGTGTCGTCGACCGCCGTGCCCTCGAGAACTGCCAGGCTAGGATGGAATCCCTGGGCTCTCAGCTCGAAATAGAGCGATTCTAACAGTGGCTTACCCGGTAGCGGCGTGATCAGATGGCTTGCCTGGCCGCTCAGCAGTTCGCTGGCCTGGCCATAGCTTTCGATGGCGCTCTCGTTGGTGGCCCTGACGCCAGTCAGCAGGGTGACCGCCAGCACTATGCCTATGAGTATGGCGCCGGCCTGCAGCGGCGCCTTCCTATAGTGGGCGGCAAAGACTCTGAGGGTGAGGCGGGTGGCGCGCAGCAGCGCCTTCACGCCGTCGCTGGCCTGACAGTTAACAACTAGGCTACTCATGCACCCGCCCAAGATCCAGGTGCCAACGGCGCTGCATGAAGTCGGCGCACTCCATGGAGTGAGTCACCATCAAGATGCTGGTGTCGTGCTCGCCCGCCAGGGCACAGATCAGCTCCATCACCTCCAGGCTGGTGGTCTGGTCCAGGTTACCCGTGGGTTCATCTGCCAGCAGCAGGGCTGGCTTGTGGGCCAGGGCCCTGGCGATGGCGACTCTCTGCTGCTGACCACCGGACAGGGCATCCACATGGCGCTTGAGCAGGGGTCTTAGCCCGAGCGCGTCGGCGAGGTGATCGCACCAGGGATTCCAGTCATCTCCCTGCAGATGCAGGGGAAAGGCGATGTTGTCTGCGACATTGAGAGGGGTGAGCAGGTTAAATTGTTGGAATACCACGCCTAACTGCCGGTGCCTGAACTGGCTCCAGCGGCTGTCGTCCCAGCCTCGGGTATCTTGATCCAGCAGCGAGAGGGTGCCCGAGCTGGGGCGCTCGAAACCGGCGATGATATTCAGCAACGTGCTCTTGCCGCTGCCACTCGGGCCTGTGAGGGCGACCGTTTCGCCAAGGGCAAGCCTGAGGTCGAGCCTGTCCAGCACCAGGTGAAACTTATCGCCATCGTTGAAGCCCTTTGAGATCTCGCTCAGGGTCGCGACACTCGTCATTGCCCGTCCTTATCGTTTAGCTTGCCCAAGTGTAGGGAAACGCTCCTGGCACAATTTCCATTAAACCCATTGATAACCTTATCGATAGCAGATTGCAACCGCCAACCTAGCTCAATTGTTGGGTGATATCTGTTACTTACGCAGCGCCTCGATTAAAGGATCTTTCTGCTGTGACACCCCGGGGAATTTATGCCTGTGGATGACACCCAGAGGACTGATTAAATAGGCTTATTTTTATCTGTTTAGCGGGAGCCTTTCCCTAAAATAATGGATGCGAGAAGCAGGCGGGAAGGCTGGCGAGTCGGTCAAGAGCCATGACAGGCTTCATGACGGGCATCAGTGCAAGGTGATAAGGGCAAGGGGATTAGAGCGAGAAGATTTAGAGCAAGGGCATTAAGGTAAGGGATAGGCGCGCTGCATAGTGCCAAGACCGTGCATTAAAAAGTGCCAAGACTGTGTATTAAAAAAGGCGCCATGGGCGCCTTCTCGATTAAATCGGTTACTCTTCATCTAGCGAGTAGGGCAGCGGTACCAGGGTGAGCGCTGATGCCTCATCGCCCGCCACTCTCAGCTGAGCCGTTAACGACGTATCGTTGGGCAGTACGGCGCTCAGCAGCAGCTGATCGTCACGCTGCACCGCTTCCACAATGGTGCCGGCGCGGCGATAACCCTCATCGTCTTCTAGCTTGATCTCGAGTTGGCTGGTCGCATCGATAGCCACACTGGCCGAGCCCTTGGCGATATAGAGGGCGCGCTTATTGCCGCCACGATACTTCATGCGGGCCACGGTTTCCTGGCCCATGTAGCAGCCCTTGGTAAAGCTGATGCCATCGACCGCCTGCAGGTTACACATCTGCGGCACAAACTGGCTCTGATGACGGGCATAGATATTAGGCAGACCGGCGGTTATCTCTACCGCCTGCCAGGCGCTGGCATCATAGATGGGCTGATCTATCTTGGTCGCTAGCTCAGTCTGTGCCTCGGCCTTGACCGCTATGATGTAGCGCTCGCCGTCTCGCAGGATGACGCCAGCTGGGATGGTGGTGAGTTCAGCATTGAGCTCGCCGAAGTTCTGGCTCAGCCAGGCGCTGGCCTGCTCGCCGGTAACCCCCAGGAGGAACCAGTCGTCGCTGGCATCGACCAGTTCAGCCTTGCTGAACACGGCATATTTCTGCAGCTGCGGCAGGTCGAGCGCCAGCGTGTCTCTTGGCATCATCATCAGCAGGGCATCTTGATGAGCGAAGGTTCTAAAGCTGGCCAGCATCTTACCTTTAGGATCGCAGTGGGCGCCCCAGCGCCACTGGTCGTCTGTCAGTGAGGTGATATCTGTGGTCACCTGACCATGAATAAAGCTCCGCGCCTGCTCGCCGGTAACTGAGATAAGGCCGAGATGGGAGAGTTGGCTGAAAACGATGGCCGGTTGCGCCTCATTGAGGGGCCACTGAGGTTGAGAAACGGTAAGCGTCATATCATGTTCCTGGGCGATTGGGCAGAGGTTTGATTGTACCCTTAATGGGCTCATTGTCATCAATATAGGGGCGCGGGGAAAAATTTAAAGGGGCCAGGGGATGAATCTTTAAAATTATGATCCCTAAACGCTTTTGCCTTGGCGCTGTTAGCGAGAACGGACTGACAGAGAAGTTACTGAGCGAGTCGTCACTAGCGGCGATGGAAGATTCTCAGGCTCCACAGGCCAAACAGAATGATTGCCAGGCCCAAGAGGATGTCGCCGAGCTGCTGAAGTTGAACGCCCCTGATAAGCTGGGATTGGCGCGGATCGTCTGGATCGACATACACGGGTACCTGCTGACCTACGCCATAGGGAACCAGGCGCGCCTCGGCGTCTTCCTCGGTGCGATCGCCGCTGTAGTCCGGGTAGAGGAGCTGGCCATGGTATTTTACGCCCTGCCAGCGATAGCTATAGCTGATCTGGGCAAGATAGAAATCTGTGCCGTGACGGGCACCGCTGGGGTGAAACCGGCCGATATGATTGGTCAGCACCTTGGCCTGAGTCTCCTGCCAGCCGTAGCTGAGCAGACTCTGGTAGCTGTTGAGTCCGCCGCGGATCGAGAGCGCCGCCCCAAACAATATCAGCGCTGTGATCACCAGTGAGACTAACACGTGTTGCTTATCCATGATTGCTCGATTTCCGTTTATGAGTCCAAGATGAGCCCAAGTTGCAAGGCCGCCGACCGCGCGCATCATATCCTATGTATTGCCTGAGGTGCCAGATTCTGCCGAGCGGTCGAGAGACTGAATCGTGAAATAAAGCGCTGTTAAAGAAAAAGGCATCACAGAGTGATGCCTTTATATCGCGATGCTTTTTATCGAAAAGACGGGGGCCGTCTTAGTGCAGCAGACGGGTCCTGATGGTGCCGTCGATTGCCTTCATCTCTTCCAGGGCCTCATCGGCCTGGTCTGAGTTGACCTCCATCACCACGTAACCTATCTCTGCGGTCGTTTGCAGGTATTGTGCGGCGATGTTGATCCCCTTCTCGGCAAACGCCTGGTTAATCTTGATCAGAATACCCGGACGGTTGTGGTGAATATGCAGCAGACGCGAGGTGTCTTTATGCTGCGCCAGCGATACCTCAGGGAAGTTGACGGCCGTCATGGTCGAGCCGTTGTCTGAGTATTTCGCCAGCTTGCCTGCAACCTCGATACCGATATTTTCCTGAGCTTCCTGAGTGCTACCGCCCACGTGTGGGGTGAGCAGGACGTTATCCAGGCCGCGAAGTGGGCTGACAAACTCGTCGTCGTTCGACTTAGGCTCGACCGGGAAGACGTCGATGGCGGCGCCGACGATATGATCGCCGCGGATCGCCTCGGCCAGGGCGTCGATATCTACCACAGTGCCGCGTGAGGCGTTGATCAGAATGCTGCCCTGACGCATGGCCGCCAGCTCTTTGGTGCCAATCATGTTCTTGGTCTGTGGCGTCTCTGGCACGTGCAGGCTCACCACGTCGGCGAGGGATAGCAGTTGCTCCAGCGAGTGGATCTGCTGGGCATTACCCAGTGGCAGCTTGTCTTCGATATCGAAGAAGATGACGCGCATGCCTAAGGTCTCGGCCAGGATCCCCAGCTGAGTACCAATGTGGCCATAGCCGATCACGCCAAGGGTCTTACCGCGGGCCTCGAAGCTGCCATTGGCGCTCTTGAGCCAGCCACCACGGTGGGCCAGGGCGTTGCGCTGTGGAATACCACGCAGCAACATGATGATCTCACCCAGTACCAACTCGGCGACGGAGCGGGTGTTGGAAAACGGCGCGTTAAAGACCGGAATACCCATTTTTTCGGCGGCGGCGAGATCGACCTGGTTGGTGCCGATACAGAAGCAACCTATGCTGACCAGCTTTTCAGCTTTGCCCAGCACGGCCTTGGTGAGTTGGGTACGGGATCGGATGCCAACGAAGTGAGCATCTTTAATCGAGGCTAACAGCTCCTCTTCCCCCAGTGATGCCTTGTGATATTCGATGTTGTTGTAACCTGCACGCTTGAATACATCTACCGCAGATTGGTGGACGCCTTCCAACAGCAGGATCTTGATCTTATCCTTGTCCAGCGAATGTTTCGCCATGATTTAGGTACCCTCTTGCTCAATTGTTGCTAGGTGAGTATCGCTCTCGAGGACAATTTCTACTCGGCTTTCGCTCTGTGGCCTGATACCAATGAATCTTCGTCGTCTCGCTATTGGCCTGGGGCCAGAGACGATGAGCTTCTACGGATGGCAGGACGCTGAGCCCAGTCGGGCAAGGTTATTTGGATGCTATACGGTTTCCGGCTGACTTGTGTAGAATGACTACACAGAGCAAGCGTTTTAGCGCAAAGCCCTTTAAACCTTGGTAAAAATGCGCCCAGAAAGGTCTACAAGCCCTGTTCTTGTGGTGATTTTTATCTGTTGCCTGTCAATGCCTCCACAAAATAGCATCTTTTTTGGTCAGTGTGGAGGGCTAGATGGCTAAAGTTATTATTCTGATATTAAAACAATATCATCTAAGGAGTTCTTATTTTGAATAAAAGCACCGTGTGGCTCACAATTTTCTTCGCCGTGCTGATCTGGTCAGGGATAGAACCAAAAGATAGCTTTACCTGGTTTTTAGAGGTCGTCCCCGCGCTGATCGCCCTGCCTATCCTGTTTCTGACCCGTAAAAATTTCCCGCTGACCTCTCTGGCCTACGGCCTTATCTTGATCCATGCCATCATACTCATGGTGGGGGGACACTACACCTATGCCGAGGTGCCCCTGTTTGACAGTCTGGCCGACTGGATGGGCAGCGAGCGCAACAACTATGACAAGGTAGGGCACTTTGCCCAGGGCTTTATTCCCGCGCTGCTGGCAAGGGAGGTGTTTCTGCGGCTTGAGGTGGTGAAACAAGGCGCCTGGTGTCATTTCCTCGTGTGTTGCTTCGCCCTGGCATTGTCGGCTTTTTATGAGTTGATCGAGTGGTGGGTGGCGCTGGCAACCGGTGAAGATGCCGAGGCATTCCTGGGTACTCAGGGTTACGTGTGGGACACCCAGTCTGACATGGGGATGGCGCTAATTGGGGCCCTGGCGAGCGTGCTGCTTCTCTCCCGCTGGCATGACAGACTGCTGCTGAACCTGAAAAAGTAATAATAATCTGTAGCTTGCCTATCACATCAGAAGTATTATTATATGCTAATGATGTGATTATTCAGCTTTATATAACTAATAGTGATAACTATTCTCACTCGAGTTAGTTAATATAGCTGACATACTTTTTTACTAGTCATGGCTGAATAGATTCAGTGCTATCTATGGCTAGGAGGAATGAAGTTCATAAAGATCAATAACAGGGATAGCTTACTCACATATGGTTAATTGCGTTGAGGTGCTTTTCAGGGAGAGAAGCGTATGAGTAAAATTGATGAACTGGTTTTTCTACACCAAGATTCAACACCGTGCCATCTGGCCGTTCTGGCCGAATCCATCGGCTTAAAGACACGTATAGCACGTCAGGTCAGCGACCTGGACCCCGAGCGTGATCGCAACAGTTTCTACCTTATTGCCCAGAAAGGCGCGGCGCTTGACAGCAAGGGCGTGCCCTTGATCGTCGCGCGTCTATTACCCCATGTGCCTATCGCCCTCTATCAGGTCGAACGTGGCAGCCTGGAGCCTGAATCTGCCCTGCTGCTTGGGGTACGTGGGTTGCTGTTTTCCGATCAGCGTATGGATCTCTCGCTTACCGGCCTGCGTAAGATGGTGAACGATGAGCTTTGGTATGACAGGCCATTGATCTCTAAGGTGTTTCGACAGCTTGTTAGTCGCCAGGATAGTGGCGTCGAACTGACCCAGGATATGGTTGCCATGCTGCAAAAGCTCACCAGTCGTGAGCGCACCATCATACAGCTGGTCTCCAGCGGTGCCCGTAACAAGGAGATCGCCGATCGCCTTTGTATCAGCGAGCATACGGTCAAGGCCCATATCTCCTCTATCTTCCGTAAGACACAATCACGTAACCGGGTCGAGCTGCTGCGCTGGTCCCAGGCAAACGCCTGTCACTTCGAATTTTGTTAATCCATTTGGGATATTAAAGACAGTGAGTTAAAGCCCGGTGGATGCTGGGCTTAGCATTTGGCTTAGTTTTGGCACTTAATTGTCCCAATGCGTTAGGCGCTTGGCCGAAGCTGATTTGATTTTGAGCGCTATTCTGACCAACCCAGGTTGCGGCTTGTCACACTTTCGACATTTCACCTTCTCACCGTTAAAAAAGTTAAATTGACCAAAATTTAAAACCGCGGTTTGTAAATTCATTGAGTATTTATACTAATCAGGTCTGATGGTGAGCGTTTAAATGCTCAGACTTATCTATTGTTTTATTTGATATTCTCTGAACCTGTCACGAATGAATATCGACGGCCTTTACTTTTGTGCCGCGAAACCAATCGCTTAATCACAATTTACTAATATGTATGCCATCTCCTGTATAGATATTAACCGCATTTTATAAACATAATGTTCGCTATTTTGGAATGTGATCTATATCACAAATCGGCTTGGGCACTTCTGTAACAATCTCGCCGCACGTTAATAAAAATTAGCGGCATTATTATAAAAATGGGGTTGAACAATGGATAATGTTAAAAAGTTGTCAGTGCTCGCACTGTCAATAGCCGCGGCTTTGCCCGTTTCTGCGAAAGCCGACCTGCTCATCAGCGAATACGTTGAAGGCAACAGCAACAATAAGGCGATAGAGCTGTATAACTCAGGCGACGCCGCCTTAGATCTTACCGGTTACAAGCTGGTGCGCTACAAAGATGGCGCTACCAATGCCTTAGATATGGTCGCCCTAGACGGTCTCACCATAGATGCCAAAAAACTCAAAGTGATCGTACATCCAAGTGCCGAAATCGCCTTAGGTAGCGATGTCGACAGCAGCACGGGTAATCTTTATTTCAACGGTGGTGATGCCGTAGCACTGGTCAAAGACGGTGCCGTGGTGGACATCATTGGTGCTGTGCCAACGCCTAGTGGCTGGGGCATGAATACCACCATGCAGCGCAATACCGATGCTCTTAGCGCATCAAACGTCTTCGTCGAGAGCCAGTGGAAGGTGTTGCCTGTCGATACCTTTAGCGGCCTGGGTAATCTTGACGCCAGCAGCGCACCGACCGAACCTGAAGCGCCAGCCTTCACCTGCACAGGTGCCAAGATCACTCCTATCTACAGCGTACAGGGCGCCGGTAAGTCTAGCCCGCTGATCGCCGACGGCGAGTATGCTTCTAAAGAGGAAGTCACTATTCGCGGTGTGGTTACCGCTCGTGGTGATAGCCTGTTCAAAGGCTTCTACCTGCAGGAAGTGCAGGGCGACGGTTCGCCTTATACCTCTGACGGTATTTTTGTTTACCTGGGCGAAGCGGCCGGTGAAGAGATCCAGCCTGGCGTTGAAGTCTGTGTTCAAGGTCTGGTAAAAGAATACTATGGTCTGACTCAGCTCGATATTAAAGCCGACAAGAAGATGGAAGTGGGCGAGAACCTGGGTGCGCCAGCCGCAACGCCTTTCTATGTGGCTGACGGCGAAAATCTTGGCGATGCGCTAGAGCGTTTCGAAGGCATGAATGTGGTGCTCGATGCCGGTAGCGACATGAAGGTCAGCCGCACATTTAGCTATGATTATGCTGCGCGTCGTAACAACATGATGTTATCGCACAAGGCGCCGCTGATGAAGCCTACACAGCTTTATCCTGCCATGACAGACGAGGCTATTGCGCTTGAGAAGAAAAATCGTGCGAACCAGTTGTTCGTCGAGTCTGATTTTAAGGCGAAGAACGGTGAAGTGCCTTATTTCCCAACCTTCAATGCCGAGACTGGCTATATCCGTGTGGGCGATCAGCTGACTAACCTCGAAGGTGTCGTTAGCTACAGCTACAACGAATATCGTTTGGTTGCCACAAACGAGATCGTTGCTGGCGACTTTATTCGCGAAGACGATCGTGTCGACGCGCCAGAGGTAGCGACCAAGGGGGATATTCGTGTCGCCAGCTTCAACGTACTGAACCTGTTTACCAGCGACAGCGATGTGGGTGGTGCGTTAAATGCGTCTTGTAAGGATCAGGCCGATGCCGATGCTTCAAGAGGTTGTGGTCGTGGTGCCCATACCCTAGAAGACTACCTGTTGCAGCGTACTAAGATTGTCAGCGCGTTGACCGAGATGAACGCCGATATCATTGGCTTGATGGAGATCGAGAACAATGGCTTTGGCGAAGACAGTTCGATTCAGTACTTAGTCAATGATCTCAATGCTAACCTGCCAGCCGCCGATGCGTATAAGTTTATCGAGATTGCGGATGCGGATAAGTACAAGGGTGAGTATGTCGGCGGTGACGCCATCACGGTAGGCATGCTGTATCGTCCAAGCAAGGTTGAGCCAACGGGTGACGCCTTTGTTATCGAGACGCCTGAACAGCATGCGATGGAAGGCGTAGTAACACGCGGCGAAGGCGACAAGCTTGAGCTAAGCCCTGCGTTCGATAAGTACCAGCGTCACAGCTTAGGTCAAGCCTTTAGCGTTAATGGCGAGAAGCTGACCGTTGTGGTTAACCACTTAAAGTCTAAGGGTTCGGGTTGTATCGAAGACTGGGCTAACTTCGAAGACAGCAGCGATCCTGCGGATCTTCAGGGCAAGTGTAACGAGTTCCGTGTATCGGCCGCTAAGGTGATCGGTGATGCCCTGCAAGATGTTGAAGGTGACTTACTGGTTATCGGCGACATGAATGCCTATGGCCTGGAAGATCCTATCCGTGTGCTGACCGATTATGACGCGGCAAACTCGGATCGTGACATCATGACCGCCTCTTGGACTACGCTGGGCGGTAAGGTGTACGAGCGTGAAGGCAGTAAGATCGAGAAGGGCTACGGTATGGTCAACCTGAATACTCAGGTTCACGGTACTGCAACCTACTCATACAGCTATAACGGTGAGTTAGGTAATCTCGACCATGCGCTAGCCAACACTAGCCTGGCTGCGCGAGTGGTTGATATTCAAGATTGGCATATCAATTCAGTCGAGTCGAACCTGTTCGAATACAGCAGCAAGTACACAGGCGAGCTTGAGAAGTCTGAAAATGCCTTCTCTGCATCGGATCACGACCCAGTGATCGTGGCCCTAAGCTACCCTGCGCCTAAGCCAGAACCTAAGCCAGAGCCGAAAGAAAAGGATGACGGCGGTTCGTTAGGTTACCTAGGACTGATGTTACTTGGACTGGCTGGATTGCGTCGCCGCAACTAGTCTGCCGAGTCTCCCCAAAGCCAGCTGTTCTCCCCAGCTGGCTTTTTTTATGCCTGTTACAGATTGCATTCGCTTGTGTTTCATCTCTTTAGACGTAAGTTTAGCGTCTTGTTAGCGGTTCTCTTGGTTTGTGTAGCGCCGCCTTGCCATTTCTGCGGCTCAGGTAACGCCGTGATAATTTTCTGTTTTTCACTAACTCATCGGGCTTGTTAATTTGCGTTTTCAGGCTAAACTGTCGCGCGTTACCGGCCCAGCTTAAGTGCTGCGTCAGCGCCTTGATTTGGTGCGAGATTTTTACCAGTTACCCTAGGCCTTCATTCGTCACACAAACCCACTTGATGCGGCCATTTGGCGGCAAACGAGACTAATAATTCAGGGCGGATGAAGGCCACTCCCAGCATGTTGAATCATCCAATGCCCAACTTGCTGCCTAAATTCGCTGCTCTCCAGACGGACCATTTTCCCTGGGCATGTGCCGATCTCAGGCCTTGGTTCCCTCAGCTTATTCTCCTATATCTTATTGACCTGTGACCAAGTAGACTATTTGTTGATTTTTGTAAGCAGTGGAAAGAGACATGAGTATTTGGTTTAGACCCGTCACTCTGGAAGATTGCGCCAAGATGGACGCAGGCATGCACGGCAAAGGCACCCTGATGCAGACCCTGGGGATCTCCATCAGCGAAATTGGTGAAGACTACATGAAAGCCACCATGCCAGCCTCGCCAGCGGTGCATAATCCCCTGGGGATAGTTCATGGCGGTGCCAATGTGGCCCTGGCCGAGACGGTTGCCAGCTATGCGGCCAACTTCGTGGTGGATTTTGAGCACTACTATTGTGTCGGTCAGGAGATCAACGCTAACCATCTCAAGGCATCACGCAACGGTACCCTGACGGCGACAGCCAAGCCGGTTCACCTGGGCAAACGCAGCTCGGTGTGGGAGGTGTTGATCCACAACAGCGCCGGTGAGCTCTGCTGTATCTCACGTATGACGGCGGCCGTGGTTAAGCGACAGGCGATGGTCTGATGGCTGGACGCCAGGAGCTGAACGGCTCTGGCGTAAAGCTCGCATTCATCTGACATGCACCTGAATTGGTGAGATAATTTTGAAAGATTGGCTGCCAGCTGAGCAGCCTGGTGCCATAATTAGGGAAGATGTGTTTTAGGGTTAAGGAGTGCCTATGGATACGGCAACAATTTGGGAGTGGGTAGGCTATCTGGCCTCTGTGGTGGTTGCCATCTCCCTCATGATGTCAAATATCAAGAAGTTGCGTTGGTGGAACCTGATTGGGGCCGCATTGTTTGTCGCCTATGGCCTGGCGATTGGTGCCCTGCCGGTGGCATTGGTGAATTTCTTCATCGTGTTGATCGATGCCTTCTATCTGGTGAAGCTGTATCAGGTTTCAAAGGTTAAGCTCGACAAGGAGAGCTGAGCCTAAAGATGACGCCGGGAAAATGCGCTCAGCCTCTGGTTGTAGCCTGCCCGGCGAATACCACTGTCCTATTTATTCATCGATTTCTATTCATCGATTTCTATTCATCGATTTCTATTCATCGATTTCTATTTATCGATTACTGTTTATCTATGCCTGTTTATCGGTTCCTGTTTATCGATGTCAGCTTCTCTATTTTAAGTGACTCAATTCAGACGATTTATTCCACCTGACTTTCCCTCGCTCTTTTGGGCTATCCGCCTACTCCGGCTACATTTGTCTATTCTTGTTGCCTGTATCTGTTGCCTATTTCTGTTACCTATTCCTGTCCTGTCGGGTTTGAGTCGGCATTTATTGTAGGCTGCTCTACCTGTTTTTTAGCTCCCGACTTTAACCTGCTGTTTTCGAGTTAATTTCACACCTGCCATCTAGCGCGAAGGCGCTCGCCGAGATCGATTCGAGAGCATAGCGGCAAGGCTGGTTTTAACTTTAATCTATAAATTAGGTTAAGGTTATTTGTTTTAATCGTTTTAACTTAATCTGTCGCTCGCCTAATCTTACTTCATCGACAAGTTAAATAGCTAAGTGAAGCATCTGGTGCAAGGGCTTATCGCCGGCTTTGGAGTAAGCACTTAGCGGAGTAAACGCTATGGCCACAATATTTGATGTTATCGAAGATTGGTTGAGCTGATTCAAGGCTCAAACCAATCGCTAGCGCAAGACCTAATCTAACCCCGAAAACAAATGCCAGATAAGCTAAACAGGATGGAGCGAATTATGACAACCAACTACTTAACCAGCCAGAGCGGCGCCCCAATTGCCGACGACCAAAACTCACTCTCTGCCGGCGAGCGTGGCCCGCTATTAATGCAAGACTGGCATCTTATCGAGAAGCTGGCTCACTTTAACCGTGAGCGCATTCCCGAGCGCGTGGTGCATGCCAAGGGCACGGGTGTCTATGGCACCTTTACCCTGACCAAAGATCTGAGTGATTACACCATCGCCGACCATTTTAACGGTGAAGGCAAGCAGACTGAGACCTTCGTGCGCTTCTCGACCGTGGGCGGTGAGATGGGCTCGGCCGATGCCGAGCGCGATCCCCGTGGTTTCGGCCTGCGTTTCTACACCAAACGCGGCAACCACGACATAGTGGGTAACAACACCCCGACCTTCTTCTTGCGTGATGGCATCAAGTTTCCTGACTTCATCCACACTCAGAAGCGTAACCCGCTGACGAACCTGAAAGATCCACAGGCGATGTGGGACTTCTGGTCGCTTAACCCTGAGGCTATGCATCAGGTCACCATCTTGATGTCAGATCGCGGTATTCCCGCCAACTATCGTCAGATGCACGGCTACGGCTCGCACACCTTCTCCTTCTGGAATGCCAAGGGAGAGCGTTTCTGGGTCAAGTTCCACTTCAAGTCACAGCAGGGTGTGGTGAATCTAACCAACGAGCAGGCGGATAAGCTTAAAGGTATCGATCCCGACTCGTCACAGCGTGACATGGTGGCGGCGATACAGGATGGCAACTTCCCACGCTGGACGGTGAATGTGCAGATCATGCCCGAGGCTGATGCCAACAGCTATCATATCAACCCATTCGATCTGACTAAGGTGTGGCCACATGGCGACTACCCGCTGATCGAGATAGGCGTGCTAGAGCTTAACCGTCTGCCACAGAACTATTTTGCCGAGGTAGAGCAGGTGGCTCTGGCGCCGAGTAATCTGGTACCTGGGGTTGGGGCCTCGCCCGACAAGATGTTGCAGGCCCGCCTGTTTGCCTATGCCGATGCCCAGCGTTACCGCATAGGTGCCAACTATAACCAGCTGCCGGTTAACTACCCGCACGCCGCTCAGGCGAATCATCATCAGCGTGGTGGCGCCATGGCGGGGACTCAGTGTCCATTCAGTGGCAGTCAGACGGGCGGCGATGCCAGCGCCAACTATGGGCCGAACAGCATGCAAGATGCCCTGGTGGAGCCTACACAGTTTGCCGAACCACCGCTGAGACTCGATGGCGAAGCCGACCGCTACAGCCGTTACGATCAGGACGACTATACCCAGGCGGGCAACCTGTATCGCATCTTCTCTGAGGAAGAAAAGGCAAGATTGGCGGCGACCATCTCGGGCTCTCTGAGTCAGGCAAGCCTGGAGGTGCAGGAGCGCATGTTGGCCCACTTCTTCAAGGCCGATGAAGACTATGGTCAGCGCATCAAGCAGGGGCTAGGTCTTTAGGTCACTAGGTTCATAGCCTATTAGGCTGCTATGCAACTCGATTTATAACAGCCGAAAATAGAAAGCCAGTGATCTGAGTCACTGGCTTTTTGCTATCCAGCAGGGCTAACGTCCTGCGCCTGGCTGACTTAACTTAGTAGAGCAGGGTGGCTACGCCCAGCAGGGCAAATAGGGCGGCGCAGCCGCGGTGGATCCACTTGAGCGGCAGCTTCTCGGCGCTGAAATGCCCGGCGATCACCACAGGCACGTTGGCGATCATCATCCCCAGCGTAGTGCCCAGGACGACCAGCGGCAGGGCATCATACTTGGCCGCCAGCACGACGGTGGCCACCTGGGTCTTATCGCCCATCTCGGCGAGGAAAAACAGGATGAAGGTGGCGATAAAGGGGCCCATCTGATAGAAGCGGCTCTCCTCGGCGTCAACCTTGTCGGGCACCAGTACCCAGAGGGCGATGGCGAAGAAGGAGAAGGCGACGATATAGGTGGCCATCTCTGGGCTTATCCAGTTGATGGCCCATTGGCCTATCCAGGCGGCGGCAAAGTGGTTCGCCAGGGTAGATAGCAGTATCCCCAGGATGATGGCGGTCTTATTCTTGAATCTTGCGGCGAGGATCAGTGCCAGCAGCTGGGTCTTGTCACCTATCTCGGCAATGGCGACGGTGAAGGTTGAGGCGAGTAATGCTTCCATCATAGTTCCTAAGGGGGCAAAAAATCCAAGCACGATCCGCCGCCCCCTAATGAATGAACGGTAACCGTGCTCAGGTCTTGCAAAGTAAGAGGTGCTCCCCTTACCGTGAGTACCATGGCATGTGGCCAAGTATGTTGACACTCACTCAAGGCAAATTGTCTCGCCTTGTTAGCTACTCCCCTGAAGCAGTGGCGGCCATTATACTCAAATCCGTTAGCGGCGCAAGGCGCTGCCAACTCGCCTGGGGTGATCACTCTGTAGACAGCTTGTTTCGGGCCTTTTACGCCTTTGTACAAACTTGCATCCGATCATCTTGCATACCTTGTGCGCCGCCTGTGGCTCTGTTAATGTGCCAAACAGTCAAATTTATAGAGTAAAGGTAGTGATGAAACAAACCTATCGATATTGTTACCGATTTAGGCAGCCTCAGGGGCTTAGCTAGATCGTAAGATAGTAAAAGCTAAGCTGTTGAGGCCAACCCAACGCGTGCTAGGGCAGAGATCCTTAGTTCGGTTAGGAGGCTATCACTTAGCGTGTTTCATGACTAAATCCCGCCTTCGCAGTCGTTCTAAATCTGACCTTCCAAAAAGAGATAATAAATAAAGACAGGACTAATTTGTGAACTTAAAAATGCTTGGCTCTATTGCCATCGTTGCGGGTACCGCAATTGGGGGAGGCATGTTGGCCTTGCCTCTGGCAACGGCTTCTTTGGGGACGATTCCAGCCTTACTATTACTGGTAGCGATTTGGGCGGTGTCCATCTACACCTCGCTACTCATGTTAGAGATTAATTTACGTGCCGGGGTGGGGTTAAATGTTCACGCCATCACGGGCAAGACCCTAGGTAAAGTAGGACAGCTTATTCAAGGCGGCTCCTTCTTGAGCCTGCTATTCGCCCTGACCATGGTCTATCTGATGGGTGGCTCATCCCTGCTCAAATCCCGTTTCGAACCCTTAGGGATCGAGGTGAGTCATGAGGCGGCGGTATTACTCTTTACCTTTATCTTCGGTGGCTTCATCGCCATAGGTGTCTCTTGGATCGATAAGGTCTCTCGGGTACTGTTTACCGCCATGGTGGCCCTGTTTGTCATCGTGGTGCTCTTCCTGCTACCCGAAGTCAGCCCAAACTATATCCTGCGTGAATCGGCCACCGAACTCGTGTCTAAAGGCGAGCTGGGTAACCTCTGGCTGGCGGCCATCCCTGTGGTGTTTACCTCTTTCGGTTTCCATGTCTGTATCGCGACCATAGTGCGCTACCTGGATGGTGATGCCATGTCGCTTCGCAAGGTACTCATGATTGGCTCGACCATCCCCTTGGTGTGCTACATCCTCTGGTTGATGGTGACCCTGGGCACTGTGGGCGGTGCGACCGTGCACGGCTTCGAGGGTTCTCTGCCTAAGCTGGTCGCCGCGCTGCAGGGGATTGCCCACTCGAGCATATTGCAGCAATGTATCGACCTGTTTGCCAACCTGGCGCTGATCACCTCCTTCCTCGGGGTCACCATGAGCCTGTTCGACTATATAGCCGAACTGACCCGCGCCAGAGAAAACCTGCTGGGCCGTGTTCAGACCTGGCTGGTGACTTTTGTGCCGCCGCTGCTGTGCGCGCTCTACTATCCAGATGGTTTCATTAAGGTGTTAGGCTTCGCGGCCCTGCCGCTGGTGGTGATGATCATCTTCCTGCCTATCGCCATGGCGCTGGGACAGCGTAAGCAGAGCCTGGGCGGTTACCAGGTGACAGGTGGTCAGTTTGCCCTGGGTGCGGCGGCGCTGGTGGGGTTGGTGATTATTGCCGCTCAGCTCTGGGTCGCACTCTAAAAAGCGCCTGACAACGGTTGCTAAAGCGAAGGGGGAGGAGGCTGGAAATACCTGCTTACCTTTTCGCTGATTTGCTAAGCTGTTTGTTACTCAACAATTTATGATAAAGTCGGGCCATTGCCCGACTTTTTTGTAGGGATTTTAAGGCCCCAGCAACTGAGGCTTTAACAACCCATTGGGTATTATAAAAATTTTTATAACGATAAAACGGACTTAGCAAATGAAAAAGTTACTCGTGTCAGTGGCGCTTGCCGCTGCCTTCGGCGTCCAAGCCGATGAAGGGATGTGGCAGCCCTATCAACTGCCTGCCATGGCAGATGAGCTGAAGGCTAAAGGGCTGGAGATCGACGCCAAATCTATCTCTAAACTCACCGAATTCCCCATGAACGCCGTGATCAGCCTAGGTGGTTGTACCGCGTCTTTCGTGTCGCCAAAGGGCCTGGTGGTGACTAACCATCACTGTGCCTATGGCTCGATTCAATACAACTCGACGCCTGAGAAGAATCTGCTAAAAGATGGCTTCCTGGCCAAGAACTATGGCGAAGAGCTGCCAGCTACCCCAGGCTCACGCATCTATGTCACCGAGGAAGTTACCAATGTGACCGACAAGGTGAAGCAGGGGCTGGAAAACAAGGTAGGTAACGATTTCTATCAGGGCATCGAAGCCAAAGAGAAGCAGTTGGTTGCTCAGTGTGAGGCTGATGACGGCTATCGCTGTCAGGTCTACAGCTTCCACGGCGGCCTGGAATATTACCTGGTGAAGCAGCTGGAGATCCGCGACGTGCGTCTGGTATACAACCCGGCAGCCAGCGTAGGTAAGTATGGCGGCGACATCGATAACTGGATGTGGCCACGTCATACCGGCGACTTCTCTTTCTATCGCGGCTATGTCTCTAAAGACGGCAAGCCGGCCGATTTCAGCAAAGACAATGTGCCTTACGAGCCAAAGAGCTTCCTTAAGGTATCGGCCAAGGGCGTCAGCGATGGCGACTTCGTCATGGTTGCCGGTTACCCTGGGCGCACCAATCGTTACCGCACCGCCAACGAGGTGGAAAATCAGTTCGAGTGGGCCTATCCAGAAGGTAAGATGCTGCGTGAACGCTTCATCGAGATCATCAAGGAAACCGCGCCTGAGGGCAGCGACGAGCGCATCAAGTACGAGAGCCTGATCGCCGGTCTGGCCAACTATGCCAAAAACTTCACCTCGATGATCGAGTTCTATGGCAAGTCGACCATGCTCGACGATCGCAAGGCGCGTGAGGCGGCGTTGACCAGCTGGATAAACAAAGACAGCAAGCGTCAGGCTAAGTATGGCCAAACCATGGCCGAGCTGGACAAGCTGATCAAGGAGAGCCAGGAGCACCAGGCCCGCGACATCATCTTAGGTTATATCGGTTACACCACCATGCTGCCGACTGCCCGTAAGCTATACCGTCTGGCTAACGAGAAGCAGCTGGACGACATGGCTCGCGAGCCTGGCTACCAGGATCGCGACATGACTCGCTTCAAGTCGGGCCTCGAGCGTATCGACCGTCGTTATGCACCGAGTGTGGATAAGGCCGTGGTACTGGATCTGCTGACCCGTTACGCCAAGCTGCCTAGCGAAGAGCGTATCCCTGAGCTGGACAAGGCATTCGGCATCGGCAAGAAGTTCGACGCCGCCAAGCTGAGCAAGGTGCTGGACAAGATGTACGCCAAGACCGAGCTGGGCGATAAGGCGACTCGTCTTGCCTGGATGGACAAGTCGGTAGCCGACTTCAAGGCCTCTAAAGATCCTTTCATTCAGTTTGCCGTCGCCATGTATGACACAGATATGGCCCAGGAGAAGAAAGAGAAGGAGCTGTATGGCAAGCTGATGAAGGTGCGTCCTCAGTATATGGACGCCATCATCGCCTACAACAAGGAGCTGGGTAAGCCGGTGTACGCCGACGCCAACTCTAGCCTGCGTGTGACCGTGGGTCATGTGAAGGGCTACTCGCCACAAGATGGTCTGGTTGCCGTACCTTTCACTCGCCTGGAAGGCATAGTGGCCAAAGACACGGGTGAAGATCCGTTCGACGCGCCTAAGAAGCAGCTTGAGCTGATTAAGCAGAAGCAATATGGCGACTACTATGTGAAGTCTATCGACTCTGTGCCGGTGAACTTCCTGTCGACTCTGGATACCACAGGTGGTAACTCAGGTTCACCAACCCTAAACGGCCGCGCCGAGCTGGTTGGGCTGCTGTTTGACGGCGTCTATGAGTCAATCATCGGCGACTGGGGTTACGATACCGACACCAACCGCTCTATCCAGGTAGACAGCCGCTACATGCTATGGGTGATGAAGTATCTGGACAACGCCGATAACTTGCTGGCGGAAATGGAGATTGTTCACTAATTCTAGCGATTAGTGGAGGCGCTGGTTGGAAGCTTTTAGTATCTAGTCAGCGTTAAGATCAAAAGGGCTTAGATGAGAATCTAAGCCCTTTTTTGCGTTAAAGGGGTAACTTTTTTGGTGTTAACTCTTTGTATTTAGTTGAAATTCATTACCCTTGTTTTAGCGTTAGCCGTTACTGTTATCAATTGCCTGCGGCAGGCTTTATGTGCAAACATTCTTTTGGCACGCAGCAAGTCCATCCATGGATGCTCTGCGAAATCATCCCTGATTTCGAAGGCCAAAAGCATGTTTACACCGAGTTATCCATCTCTTCGATTTAGCCGAGTTTGGATCATCTGGTTAAAGAAAAATCACTTTCAGATAGAAACGAGTTAGATTATTTGATCAGTAACGCCCAAATCAGGTGCGCCGTAGGCGTCACCTGGATTTGCTTGTTAAGCGCATCCCTCAGGTAAAGCAGGGATTGATATAAAATTGATGGTAAAACTGCTTTCGTACGTTTTAAGCATTTTCAGAGTATTGATATCGTACATTCTGGTTTCGCCATTTTTTGCAATATTGCTTTGAGGTAAAAATACATAATCTCTTACACTTTCATCTAATCCCCACCACTCGCAAACATATATGTTTAAGAACTCGATTACAGCCTTTATGGCTATTTTTGCATCTGAAACTTGCCAATGCTCTGAGTCTGAAGAGATATTTTGTAAATTACGTTTCTTTGGCTCTTTCTCAATACTTTTGTGATGCCATGAAAAATCATCATCACTTTTTTTAGTTTGAATTTTTACGTCCTTGGTAAACACCTTTGGGTGAACGTGTTCATTCCTATGCTCTAGTAATGCCTTTACATTTTGATATTCAGGACAACCTTTATTCATCTTTTTATCAAGATGATGTTCAAGTCCTAATGTAAACTTCCCAAGAGTTGAATAATCTCTCTCACTCACTTTGGGCTCAACTGTCTCCAGAACGCTGTTTGCAGCAGCTTCCAAACTATATGCACAGGTGAGGATTGAAGATGTAATCAAGCAGTTTTTCAAAGTCTCATCATCGCATTTTTCAGCTTCATTCAAAAGCCGAAGAGATTCACCCAATAAGCTAAAGAAACGATTTTTTATAATGATTTTTTGTTCCACGATGCTGACCTTTTCGTAGTAGCGCTTAACGCTTATTAGCAAGAATGCCGCCTATGTAAATCACTTGCTACTAATGTACATCGCGGCAAACTTTTTTAAATATTTGAAATTTATATCAATAACAGCATTACATAACAAGGACAAAATAAGCAGCCCGAAAACAAAGCGAGACTTCATTTAACGAGACCTCCACCACTCCCTATTAAATGGCTGATGCTCAGTTTTTTACTGAATTTAATCAATTGGTTACGAATTTTCAAAAAACAAAGCGAGAACCGCAAGATTACATAGTAGGAAGCGAAAGGGGCGCTTTTTTGCAAAATCCCATTATACCTGTATAGATGCGCAGTCTAGCGAGTAGAGTTTGGCAACCTGCCGAACACTCATCTAGCCCTCCTACTCACATCAAACGAAGCCAAATCGAAGAGATGTTAGATACCGAGTGTAGATACGCCAGTGCGCTTCCGAAACAGGGATGTTTCGGCAGAGCCTAAAGGGACTTATTCACGGCGTCTCACAGGCGTATCTGCACAACCCCCGCCGGGCAGGCGATAGATGGCGATGAAGGTACGACCTTCAACTGCCTCTCCAACATCGATGCTGGCCAAAGGTGCACGCCGTGCCAAAAACGTGTTTGCACATAAGCCCACCGCAGGTGATAGATAGTCATGAAGATAAGGCCTTCATTTACCTCCCCAACATCCATTCAGGTCAGATTGCGCGTAGCGTGCCACAGGCGTATCTGTATATACGTCGTTCTTTCACATCTGACCCATAGGGATATGGGGAATGTAGGCCTGATGTAGGGAGCATCACTGACCCTGTGACCACAACATTGGTACTTCCATGTACTGCATCCGTCGGCAGGCGATATATTGCCATCAAGGTACGACCTTCAAATACCTACCAAATAAGCATTCAGTCTGATATTCGATCACATACCTCACATTCAAACCTCAAATCATAAACCCACAGCCTACTTATATAGGCTACTCACAAATGCATTGGTGGGCTCAGGTAAGAGAGCTTGAGGATGATCACCGCCGAAGCATGACAATCTCATGCTCGGTTAACTCCCTCATCTCGCCCTCGGGAAGATCGCCCAGGGTTAAGGATTCGATGGCGACGCGTTTAAGGTCAATCACGTGATAGCCGAGTGCCTGGCTCATGCGGCGGATCTGGCGGTTGAGTCCCTGGGTGAGGATGATTTCGAAGCTGTCTGGCCCCAGGCGTGTCACCCGGCAGGGCAGTGTGGTGACATCCTTGTAGCTGACGCCTGCCGCCATCTGAACCACAAAATCATCATCGAAGGGCCTGTCTAGCCTGACATGGTAGCGCTTGTGGTGGGCGAAGCTTGGGTGCATCAGCTTCTGGGTCAGTTCGCCGTCGTTGGTGAGTAGCAGCAGCCCCCTCGAGTCCTTATCCAGGCGACCCACGGGGTAGAGACGTGGCTGCGCTGGCAGCAGGTGTAGCAGGCTGGTTGTATCCTCTGCCAGGAGGCGGCAGTCTGTGCCTACCGCCTTGTTGAGTATCCAGTAGGCCTTGTCGGCAATGGGCGGCATAGGTTCGCCATCGACACAGACGCTAAGCGATGCCTGCTTGCCCGCAGGAGTTTGGATAAGCTCGACCCTATCCGTGTGATTGGCCAATCGCTCGCCCAGGCTGACTCGTCCGTCGCGGATCAGTCTCGACGCGGCGCGCCGAGAGCAGAGGCCGGTTAAGGCGATGTACTGGGCGAGGCGCATTGGTGCGCCTAGCCTTGGGCCGAGACTTGGCTGATCAGGTTATCCTGATAGCTGTGTTTGGCTAATTTCTTGATGGTGAGTGCCAGGGTGACGCACCAGATCATCACCAGATTGGTCTGGGCCCACATGGCCACGGCGACGCCGCATATCGAACCGTCCTGGTGATTGCAGGGAGCGAAATCGAGGAGCGCCCAGTCGATCATGAGGGCCAGGCTGCTTGCGGCGATGAGGCCTAGGCCGCTGACGATAAACAGCGGCGTCGAGCAGAGACCCTTATGATTGACCCTGGCCGAGAGGGTTAGGAAGTAGAGGACTATGGTGGCGATCAGGAAGATGGTAGAAAACAGCCTGTGCTCTTTGAGGTAGTTGATGGGGTAAATACCGATAAGGATGATGGTTATTCCCACCACAAAACCCGCGAAGGCGATATAGTTGCCAAAGTGTCCCAACTTGAGTTGTAACAGACCATACATGGCCAGCAGTATGCAGGAACCCGCCAGGATCAGCCCCATGTTGAAGATATAGGCCAGGGGGGAGTCGACATAGTTGCCCAGAAGATCGGGCCTATGGTTTAACGCCTCTAGTCCCATCACCTGAAACTTGGCGAACAGGGAGATAGAGATGCCCAGTGCAGAGATGAGCGCACCGGCTTGAATGGTGAAGACCACCATGCGTTGCAGGTCATAGTTTATGGGTTGGTGTAGGGCCATAGCGATGCCATTTTTTGTTATTTTTTGAATATAAAAAAGGAGCCCATCTTGTGGTACTCCTTTCGTCTCGACGCCTGGTTTATTTCAGTAAATGCTTAACCTACTTCACTGCGTCGCAATTATATCCCTATGCTATTAGTTTAAGTGAAAACCCCCATATAGTGGAACTGCTATAGTGAGGATTGTCACAAATTGATCCGTGCACCCAGGGATAGGGCGCACGAATTTGAGTTTAGTGGCGCTTGCGTAGTACCACTATGGCGATGGCCACGATGGCGAGAATCATACAGTACCAGGCGTGGGCAACCGCCTGTAGCGGGCTGATGCTGAAGGTGGAGGCGATAAGCAGTGCCTGAGCACCGTAAGGGATTAAGCCCTGAATGATGCAGGAGAAGATATCCATGATACTGGCGGCGCGCTTAGGCGTGACTTCATGTTTCTCGGCCAGATCTTTGGCGATATCGCCGGTCACCACGATAGAGACGGTATTGTTGGCCACACAGGTGTTGGTCAGGGCCACTATGCCCGCCATGCCCAGCTCAGAGGCGCGGGTCGAGGCCTCGCCTTTGGCGCTGGAGAAGCGAACGATAAGCTTCTCTATCTGCTTGCTGACAAATGCCAGTCCACCCTGTTGCTGCATCAGGGCCGCCAGGCCGCCGACCAGCATGGAGAGGATGAAGATCTCCTGCATGTTGCTAAAACCTGTGTAGATATCCTTACCAAACTGGATCAGGCCATAGTCCAGGGTGGCAAAGCCTGTAATGCCGGCCAGCAAGATCCCTACCGTCAGTACGACGAACACGTTCAGCCCGGCGACCGCCAGCACTAAGATGGTGAGGTAGGGGATAACCTTAAGAAAATCTATTTGTTGAGGAGCCACCTCGGCCTGACCCTGTCCTGCCAGGGTGAACACCACCAGGGTGATCAGCGAGGCGGGAATGGCGAAGATCAGGTTTTCTCTGAATTTGTCTTTCATCTCGCATCCCTGGGTGCGGGTCGCGGCTATGGTGGTGTCAGAGATGATCGACAGGTTGTCACCAAACAGGGCGCCTGAAATCACAGCCCCGGCCATCAGCGCCAGATCGATCTGCGCCTCTTCGGCGACGCCCAGTGCGATGGGAGCGACCGCGGCTATGGTGCCCATAGAGGTGCCCATGGCGGTGGCGATGAAGGCGGCGATCACGAAGAAACCGGGTAGCAAGAGGTTAGAGGGCACTAACGACAGACCCAGCGCCACGGTAGCATCCACGCCGCCAGTGGCCTTGGCGACCGAGGCAAAGGCACCGGCCAGCAGATAGATGAGACACATGGCGATGATGTTGGAGTGGCCGATACCGCCGATGAAGGTCTCTATGCTTTGATTTAGCTTCTCTTTCGAGATCACTATCGCCAGTATGATGGCGGGCAGGATGGCGATCACGCTCGGCAGTTGATAGAAGGCAAAGTCGACGCCCTGACTCTGAAAGTAGACGCCGGCGCCGATAAACAGGGCCAGAAACAGGAATAATGGCAGTAGGGCGATAAATGATGCCTTGGGGGCCGTGGTTTGTGTTGGTGTTGTCAAAACGCTCTCTCTTCTCACTAAACATCTCTATGGAGACGTGTCATTAAAACTGGATGCTCTTCCCTTGCCCTCCTAGCTGGAACATCTCGCCTGTGGCGAAATGGCACATCTCAATAGGTGAGAGGATATGAGATCGAAAGACGTCTGTCAATTTAGACGTCTAGATGTTTTTACTTCTAAATGTTTGGTTGCTGTTAAATCCTCTGACAGGCTTGTTAACATTCAAAATTAAGCATCTGCTTAACTTGCCTAGCTAAAGCCGAGAGATCAAATTTTTTATCTTGTGAAAACTGTCACTTAACTTATTACTCATGCTAGGCTTGCGCCTCATGTGGCTTAGCCTAAAACGGATTGGAAATCGAAAAATGATGTTAGTCGAGGTGGATAAGGCGCGTTATCGCCAGCACTTAAATAGGGTGATTGCGGTGTTTATTGCAAGTTTGGCCCTGCTGTCTCTGATATCTGGTCAGCTGTTGATCGCCTTGTTTGGCAATCAGGCGGTGGTCAGCGGCGAGTCGACAGGTAATCTGCACCTGAACTTTCTCGGCGTGCTACTGGGGTTCGCCGTCTGCGCCTGGGGGCTCTACCAGCAGAGGCACAAAGACTACTTTCGTGAGATCTATTATGTGTCTCGCCTCAAGGCGCTGCAGAACCGTATCTACCGCAAGTTTAAGCAGATCAAACAGGCGGGCGAACGTAACGACATCGACGCCCTCACCATACAGATGTTCTATTTCAGCAGCCAGAAGCTGGTCTATCTGCTGGACGACAACACCCTGACCCTGAGCCAGGTCGATAAGGAGCTGGAGGCAGTCAAGGCGCGCATCGCTGCACTTGGGCTTAATATCGGCCCTGAAGGTTTTGATGAGTCGCTGCTGGAGAAGTTTTAGCTCCTCTATCTCTGCTCGCCACGGGGCTTATCCAGGCCAAACACCTCGTTGAAGGCTTGGGTGAGCAGCTCTACCTTGGCGCTCTCCCGCGCCGACTGCTTGACCACCATGGAGAGGTTGAACTGGTAACAGGCCTCATCCCCGTGAATGATCTTGATCTCCTGCTGTTTCAGCTCCTCCTGAATGTAGCTCTGGGGCAGGTAACCTATGTAGCAACCCGATAGAATTAAGGTTTTACGAGTATCAAACTGATACGCCTTGGCCGACAGGTTGAGGCGTTTTAGTTGCTCTCGGCCCTCGGGATCGATATCGACACCTGGGTGGACAGAGGGGGTCTTGGCCAGCATCTCGGCACTGATCTCTTCGTCGCTCAGGTGAAAGTAGGGATGTTTGGCGCTGCAACACAGGTAGATGGGCTCGCTGAAGATAGTCTGATAGTTTAAGCCCTGGATCTGTTGATAGCTGGGCAAGAGGCCGACGTGGGCCTTGTCCTGTAGCAGCGACTTCTCAATCTGGTGCAGCGCCTCGCCGTCTAGAATAAGGTGCAACTGAGGCTGGCGTTGGTGTATGTAGGCGATCACCTGGGCCAGTTTCTGCTGCATGCCGTAGTCCAGCTGATCGGCGCAGAGGATCACCAATTCGCCGATCAACTCTTCCCCCAAGTTGTTAACAAACATCGAGAAATCGTTGAGGGAATCGAATAGTTCGATACAGGCGTGATACACGGCCTGGCCAGCCTCCGTGAGGGCAAATCCGCCCCGTCCCCGGCTACACAGCTTGAGCTTCATGCGACTCTCAAGGTTCGACATGTGCACGCTGATGGTGGAGCGGGTGACCCCGAGTTCATTCTCTGCGGCGGCGAAGCCTCCGTTCTCTACCACGGTGCGAAAGATGCGTAGCAAGCGCAGATCGTATTCGGTGATCGCCTTAGGGATGATGGACTGTTTACTCATTAGTTTTATAGGTTTCAAACTTTATGTTGAATATTTGGTATTTAACCCGAGTTAGTTTTGCTATTCAATAGAGAAATTAGCGCGCCCGTCTTGATTCAAGCTCAGGCGTAGCCCTTTAGATTCGGACTATTTATGCAGGGAACTGTTATGCAGGGAATTAGAGACACTCAGTTAATCAAACTTTCCTCCTATATTGACGGCAGATGGACGGCGGGCGAGCAGCGCTTCGACGTGTTGAATCCGGCCAGCCAGGAGGTGATCGCCCAGGTGGTTGACGCCAGTCTCGACGATACCCAGGAGGCGATATTGGCCGCCAAGCGGGCACTGCCGGAGTGGTCTAAGCGATCGGCCAACGAGCGCGCCGCCCTGATGCGTAAATGGTTCAACCTGATGATGGAGCACCAGGAAGATCTGGGCCGCTTGCTGACTCTGGAGCAGGGTAAGCCCCTGGCCGAGGCCAAGGGGGAGATCGCCTATGGCGCCGCCTTTATCGACTGGTTCGCCGAGGAGGGCAAGCGTGTCTATGGTGACACCATTCCGGCACCTGCTAACGACAAGCGTATTCTGGTGATCAAGCAACCTGTGGGCGTGGTGGCCTCTATCACCCCCTGGAACTTCCCCAACGCAATGATCGCCCGTAAGGCGGCGGCTGCGCTGGCGGCCGGTTGTACCTTCGTGGCGCGCCCCTCACCGCTGACGCCGCTGTCTGCCTTGGCGATGGCCGAGCTGGCCGAGCGCGCCGGTATTCCTGCTGGGGTGTTCAACATAGTGGTGGGCGAAGATGCCGTGGGCATGGGCAAGGTGCTGACCCAGCATCCAGATGTGGCCAAGTTTACCTTCACTGGCTCTACCGCCGTGGGCAAGATTTTGCTGGCCCAGTGCGCCACCAGTGTGAAGAAGGTCTCGATGGAGCTGGGGGGCAACGCGCCCTTCATCGTGTTCGACGATGCCGATATCGACGCCGCGGTGCAAGGTGCGCTCATCTCTAAGTATCGTAATGCCGGGCAGACCTGTGTCTGTACCAACCGTATCTTCGTGCAGAAGGGGGTCGAGCAGGCCTTTATCGAAAAATTTACCGCCGCCGTGGCCAAACTCAGGCTGGGCGATGGCTTGGGCGATGGTGTGACCGTCGGCCCCATGATCTCAAAGGACGCGGTGCAAAACGTGCTCAAGCTGGTGGATGACACAGTGGCAAGCGGCGGCAAGCTGGTGACCGGTGGTCAGCCGAGCGAGCTGGGCGAGAGCTTCCTGGCACCCGTGATCGTCACCGAGGTGACCAACGAGATGCCGTTGGCTCGCAACGAGATCTTCGGTCCCGTCACCCCTATCATCAGCTTCGACAGCGAGGCAGAGGCGCTGGCCATGGCCAACGATACCGAGTATGGCCTGGCTGCCTATTTCTACGCCCGGGATATCGGCCGCATCTTCCGCGTCGCCGAGGGGCTGGAGTATGGCATGGTCGGCGTCAACGAGGGGATCATCTCCAACGCCGCCGCGCCATTTGGCGGGGTGAAGCAGTCGGGCAATGGCCGTGAAGGCTCCAAGTATGGCCTGGACGATTACCTGGAAATTAAATACCTGTGCCTCGGTGGCTTGGATAAATAGTGGCTTGGATAAATAGAAGTAAGGATAGAGACGATGAGCAACGCAGAATTACAGGCACGTAAGGTACAGGCAATCGCCAGGGGACAGGGTAACGCCTATCCCGTTTATGTAGAGCGGGCGTTAAACGCTGAGCTGTGGGATGTCGAGGGCAAGCGCTACATCGACTTCGGCACAGGCATCGCCGTGTGTAACACTGGCCATAGCCATCCCAAGGTGGTGGCGGCGGTCAAGGCGCAGCTGGATAATTTCAGCCACACCTGTGTGATGGTGAACCCTTATGAGTCGGCGGTAGCCCTGGCGGAGCAGCTTAATCGCATCGCCCCCGGCGGTAGAGACAAGAAGGCTATCTTCGTGACCACGGGCGCCGAGGCGGTGGAAAACTGCGTCAAGATCGCCAGGGCCCATACCGGGCGTCGCGGCGTGATCGCCTTCAACGGTGGCTTCCATGGCCGCACCAACCTGACCATGGCGCTGACGGGTAAGATCACCCCCTACAAGCATCAGTTTGGCCCCTTCGCCGGGGATATCTTCCACGCGCCTTATCCTGTGGCCTTCCATGGCGTGAGCGTGAAAGACTCCCTCAAGGCGATCGAGCATCTGTTTAAGGTGGATATCGCCCCTTGTGATGTGGCGGCGATCGTGGTCGAGCCTGTGCAGGGTGAGGGCGGGTTCTACGCCGCGCCGCCTGAGTTCTTACAGGCGCTCAGGGCGCTGTGTGACCAGCACGGTATCGTGTTGGTGATGGATGAGATCCAGACCGGCTTTGGCCGTACCGGCAAGATGTTCAGCTGCGAACACGCGGGGGTCGAGCCGGATCTAATGACCATGGCCAAGGGGATCGCCGGTGGCTTCCCACTCGCCGCCGTGGTGGGTAAGAGCGAGATCATGGACGCGCCGTTGCCGGGAGGCCTTGGCGGCACCTATGGCGGCTCACCCGTGGGCTGCGTGGCGGCGCTGGCGGTGCTCGAGGTGATGCAAGAGGAGCAGCTGGTGGAGCGCGCCGTTAAGATAGGCGACAGCTTCAATCAGGCGCTCTCTGCCCTCAAGGAGCAATATCCACAGCTGATTGGCGAGGTGCGCAATCAAGGCGCCATGATCGCCATGGAGTTGGTGATCGACGGTGACAGTGAGCAGCCAAACACGGCATTGACCCAGGCTATTATCGCCAACGCCGCGGCCCATGGCTTGGTGCTGCTGGCCTGTGGCTTCTACGGCAACGTGATCCGCTTCCTGCCGGCGTTGACCATAAGCGATGAGATCATGGCCGAGGGGCTGGCCAAGTTTAAAGCGCTGTTCGAGAGCCTGGTGGACTAAGTCGCGTTGGGAAGGTGCAAACAAGTCGTCGCACAGCTCTGGCTTTGATAGCAGCGACAGTTCAAGGCATTCAACTGAGGGCATGCCGAGGCCTGTTGAAGCTGAATAACGCCGAAATAGTGTTGCTATCCAAGCCCCGCAGGGCGAGGCTTACAGTGGTATTTGCTGCGTTACAGTTCTTGCGAAGGACTAGGGCCATTCGCAAGAACTGTGCCTTGCATCTATCCACTTTAAGCACACGCAGAGCAAGCACGGGACTTATTCGCACCTTCCCTTGTTTGCGAGCCATCACCAAAAGCCTGGGAGATATCTTCCGGGCTTTTTTGTATCTGCATGTTGAAAATCGCCACAAGACCTTGAATAAGCAAGTCGAAGCGCGTAAAACTGCCTGTCAGCAGCGTTATTCACCAGGCCAATTGGCCTCAGGCGAGGGAGTTTAGGTTTTTGGATCACTTTATTTGGAATATGGACCCTGTGTTGGTCTCTTTCATGGGGCTGACGATTCATTGGTACGGCGTCTTGTTTGCTACCGCGATCTTCGCGGGCTTTCAGGTGATGAAGCACATCTATGTGCGCGAAGGGCTGGATGTCGAATCTCTAGATAACCTATTGATTTATTGTGTAATAGGCATTGTGGTGGGGGCCAGGTTAGCCCATGTGCTGTTTTACGATCCTAGCTACTACTTCTCTCACCCGGCCAAGATTTTGGCGATCTGGGAAGGCGGTCTGGCCAGCCATGGCGGCGGCCTGGGGGCGATCCTGGCGCTTTATTATTACCATCGCAAGATGAAGCTGCCGTTCCTCTTCCTGCTGGATCGACTGGCGATCGCCACGGCCATCTTCGGCTTCTTCGTGCGCATGGCCAACTTCGTCAATTCTGAGATCCTTGGCGTGCCGAGCGACAAGCCCTGGGCAATAGTGTTCGAGCGGGTGGACATGTTGCCGCGCCATCCGGCCCAGCTGTATGAGGCGTTGGCCTACCTGAGCATCTTCATCGCCCTTTGGGCTATCTACAAGACCACAGAGATGAAGCAGAAGCAGGGCGCCCTGTTTGGCCTCTTTCTGGTGTGGGTGTTCAGTGCCCGTTTTGCCATAGAGTTCGTCAAGGTGAAGCAGGCGGCCTACGCCCAAGATTGGACCATGAGCGCCGGTCAGATGCTGAGTATTCCTTTCCTGCTGGTGGGGGTCTTCCTGCTGGTGAAGCCCTATTTGGCATCCAAGACCAAATAGCGATAAACAAGCCCGACTCAGTTCGGGCTTTTTTTTCAATTAAAAACAGTTAATCAATCATTTAACTCATCTCCAATTAATAGTTCCTCTGCTAAAATAGGGGGGCAAATCTGATTGTCCCAGCCTATTCATCTGCCAGAAGGAGACCTATGTCCTACCAGGTTATCTTGTTAGGGATCGCCGCGCTAATCGCCGTGGGGATCCTGTTGCATCACCCCTCAAAGACCCTGGGTTTGCCCAGTCTGTTGATCTTCATGGGCGTGGGCCTGAGCCTGGGCAATGGCGAGTTTAATTTTGTCTACGATAACCTCACCCTGACCTCCACGGTCGGGGCGGTCGCCCTTAACATGATCGTCTTCGTCGGCGGCATCAATACCAAGACGGAGAGCATCAAGCTGGCCTACAAGGAGGGCGGGGTGCTGGCAACCTTTGGGGTGCTGTTGACCACGCTTATTTTGGGGGCGCTCCTCTATCCGCTGACGGACTGGAGCCTGGTGATCTGCCTGCTGTTTGCCGCCGTGGTCTCCTCGACCGATGCGGCGGCCGTGTTCTCGATTCTGGAGTCCAAGAAGCTCAAGCTCAAGGAGCGCACGGATACCGTGCTGGAGTTCGAGTCGGCCACCAACGACCCGGTCGCCCTGGTGATGGTGATGATACTCACAGGTATCGCTCTGGCGCCGGATGCGCCGGTATCGCCTTGGGCGATAGGCCAGATGCTAGGCTTGCAGATCGCCTTAGGGATAGGCGTTGCCTTCGTGGTGGCCAAGTTGGCGGTGTGGGCACTGAACAGCATACATCTCGAGGAATATGGCCTGATCCCAGTGTTTGTGCTCGCCAGTTTCGTGCTGGCGGCCTATGGCAGCGAGCTGGCCGGCGGCAATATCCTGATCGCCTCCTACGTGTGTGGCGTGGTGATGGGCAACGGCATACGCCGGGGCGTGGAGGTGACGCGGCATTTCTTTAACAGCCTCTCCTGGCTGGCGCAGTCGCTGATGTTCATCATACTCGGGCTGCAGATCTTCCCCCAGACCCTGTTTAGTGTGTTCTTCCTGTCGCTTATTCCGGCGGCGCTACTGATGCTGGTGGCCCGCCCCTTGGCGGTGCAGATCTGCTATCTGCCGTTTCGTCACGCGAGCTGGAAGAAGCGGCTGTTTATCTCCTCCATCGGTCTCAAGGGGGCGACCCCCATCGTCTTCTCGCTGATCCCGGCGGCGGCCGGTGTCGAGGGGGCGGTGGAGATGGTGCATCTGGTGTTCTTCATCGTGCTCTTCTCCATCCTGTTACAGGGGGCGGCCATAGAGCCACTGGCCAAGCGGCTTGGGCTCAATAGCGACAGTTAAGGGGCATTGCTCAGAGCCTTGCGCTCTATTTTTTAAGCTCAACTCACAGTGTTCAAATCTCAGTGCTCAGAGAAAAGTGCTTAATTCCCTGCGCCCAACTTCCACTGCTCTAGGGCGCCGTCTGAGCTGAGGGTGATGAGCTGCCCACCCTGGCTCACCATATCCATGACGGTCGTGCCCATGGAGAAGGGGGTGAGCTGCCAGCGTTCTAGCTCCTTGCCGGTGGCGACCTGCCAGCGAAAGATAGTCTGCTTCGAGGTGGCGGTGATCAACTCATCGCCCCTGTGAATGAAGAGGGCGCGGCGAAAATAGCGGTAGCGCTCGAAATAGTTCAGCTGACTCAGCGCCTCTCCCGTATCGAATGCCAGCAGTTGGTGATTATCCAGGTTGTCGGCGAAGAAGATGCGCCTATCGGCCTCATCGAAGGCTAGGCTGGTGATCCGCTGAGGCAGAGAGAACTGCTTGATGATCTTTCCGCTGGCACTTTCCCACCAGAGCACCTTGCCATCGTGGCCTGCGGACAGGAGGCGATCGTCCGTGGTGCCAAATTTCAGGAAGGACACCTCGGTGTCGTGTTGTTTGAACAGAGAAAAATGCTGCGCCGTGAGATCCACCAGGATCACGCTGCCTTCATTCATGCCGATGGCGATGCGTCTTCCCGTCTGATTGAGTGCCAGGGTCGAGATGCTGGCATAGTCGTTAAAGCCGTTGACCTGCCAGGTCAGCTGGATATTGCCCTGCTGGATATCTATCAGGGTAATTTGGCGTTTGCCGGCATAGGCTAGATAACGCTTGTTGCCCGATAAAGCCAGTTGATAACCCGGATGCTCGAAGGCAGTCGCCGGCCAGTGAAAACGCTGCTTGCCCTCGGGCAGCGTCCAGACGCTGAGATCCCGACTGCGGCTCAATGTGATGGCCAGGCTGGCATCCTCTGCCAGTAGCCCAGCCACCAAGCTATTTTCCACCAGACGTTTGAGGCTCTGCGGTGGCTGGCTTGTCTGCTTATCTGAGCAGCCTGAGAGGGCGACGAGTAACAGGGCTAGGCTTAAGAGGTGGCACTGGCGTTTGAGTGTAGACATGGGGATAGCGGATAAGGCTCATTTACAGGGAGTTAGCTGAGCATAACACATGTAAAAGCCCGCTGGCGTCTGCCGGCGGGCCTGAGCGGATCCGGTCTTGCCGGAGCATTACTTGAGGCGGTAGATCACCTCGACGCGATCGCTGATGCTAGTCTGCGCCTCCTGGTAACTCTCGGCCACATCACCACGGGCGGCGCTCATCTTATACACCATGGGGCGCACCGCTCCCTGGGCCTGATAGCGGATCTCCCATACGCCATCCAGGCGCTCGCCGAAGCCTTCCGCCAGTGCCGCGGCCTTCTGCTTGGCGTCCTTGATCGCCATCAGCCTGGCCTGTTCAATCATCTCCGCCTCCTTGCTGGATTTGAAGTTGATCTGATGGATGCGGTTGATCCCTTGCTGCAGCGCGCTGTCGAGCAGGTCGTTAAGCTTGTCCAGGGCCCTTAGGGTGACCACAACCTGGCGACTGGCGAGGTAGCCGATCTCCTTGTTGGTGCGTGTCTCAGGGTCGTACAGATAGTCGGGACGTAGATTCAGGTTGGCGCTCTGTACATCCTCTCGAGCGATTCCCGCCTTGGCTAATCTGGCCAGGAAGTCGCTGACCGCCTTGTCTGATCCCGCCTTGGCCTTGGCCGGGTTGTCGGCCTTAGTCACCACCTCGACGGTTAGCTCGGCCATGTCGGCCTTGACGACCAGCTCGCTGGTGCCGACGGTTTCGATATGGGGGAAGTTTAGCTCTGCGGCGGCCGCGTTAGGTAAAGCAAGCAGGCTGCCGGTGAAAACCAATGAACCAAATAGGGTGGCAATCAGGGTCTTTTTCATCGAATACTCCAAACGCTCTATAAAGTTAGCGGATATGAATCAGTTGTTTGAGCATATAGACGGAGCGGATCTGAAAAGGGGTTAAATAAATTGAAAAGTTTTTCTTGGGGCGATTTGGTGCTTTGCCTAAAAGAAAAAACCTGGTGATAGAGCGTCCTGCCTATCACCAGGCGAAAGCGCCTTTGGGGGAGCGCTGGGGAAGCTGCGAATAAGTCCTTGTGGGACTCGTTTGCATCTTCCCTAGAGGTGCCACCTGTAAAACACCTCTTTTAAATGGCTTTGGGATTCAGGCCCGTCGTCGGTCTCTGGCCCTCGACTTAGGCTATTATGTTTGCTGCCCTCTAACCTGAAATCCCATGCTTCCTGCAGACCACTTATTCCGTTGTTTTCTTATATTATTGTTATTTTGTTCTGTCGCCGTCTCATCCTTGGATGAGTTTGAGCTCACGCATGAGCTGATTGAGTTGTAGGGTGAGGCGGTCTATTTCCGCCCTTAGCACACCCACGCGTCCACCTTGCTGCTCGCTCTGCCTGACCAGTTGGTAGACCGTCTTGGTTGAGACGCCAAACTGTTTGGCGACCTCTGATAACAGGCAGTTATTGCTTTTGACTTCGGTGACGATCCGCTCTGCCATCTTAGGCGAGATACTCTTAGATATTGTACTCATCTGTGACTCCTTATGGATGAATCTGCGTGTTTGCCTATTCGACGTCCCACTGGCTGATGCCGAGGTGAAGGATAAACTGCCAATCTTCGAAGCGGCTGACTGCCAATAACCAAGGTTTCATCTTCTACTCCTTATGGGCTTAAATCTGTTTCTGGTAAGCCCGCCTTAGCAACTACCTATAAAGTAGTATGTAAGTTCTGTGCCAACTTTATAATGATAAGTTAATTTATTGATTTTTAACTATATATTCTATTTTCGCTTGGGGCGGTCGAGTGTGACCAGGCGCACAGCGCTCACCAACTTGGTGCCCTCGTGACTTGCATTGGTGCAAGTCGGCCGTCAGCCATAAGGTCGTCCCGTGCATTGAGGACTACACTGATTAAGAGGTGCGCGTATGTTAATAAAAAGCAAACAAAATGACTAAATAATCATTTTTATCGCATAAGTATTGACTGTGTGAGATGGGCTGCCTATAGTCGTTGCCAATTCGGTGAATATTCTGAGTAAGCGAGTAAATAATGAACAAATCTATCATGTTAGCCTGTTTTTCAGCCCTGTTAGTGCTGAGTGGCTGTGGCAAAGAGCAAGATTATCTGGTGGTGGGTACCAATGCGGCCTTCCCGCCCTTCGAATATGTGGGCGGTGTCAGCGGCGATCAGGTGATGGGATTCGATATCGATCTGGCGCGTCAAATAGCCGAGGATGCGGGCAAGACCCTCAAGGTGGAGAACATGAAGTTCGACTCGCTGATCGTGGCCCTGAACGCAGGCAAGATAGATATGATAGCCTCGGGCATGACCATCACCCCTGAGCGTCAGGCCAGCGTGAATTTCTCTGAGCCTTACTATGAGGCGACCCAGGTGGTCTTGGTCAACAAACAGGACGACAGCATCCACAGCCTCGCGGATCTCACCGATAAACACTTCGCGGTACAGCTAGGCTCCACGGCAGATATGATGGCCAAGAAATATACCCAGTCGGTGACAGCCTTCAATACCGGCTTCGAGGCGATCATGGAGCTGAAGAACGCTAGGGTGGATCTCGTGCTGTTCGACAGTGAGCCGGCCGCCAACTACCTGGCCAAGAACCCTGATCTAAAGCTCATTACCCTGGACTTTCCCCCCGAGTTCTACGGTTTTGCCGTGGCCAAGAGTCAGCCCGAGCTGCTGGCCAGCATCAACCAGACGCTGGCAACCATGAAGCAAAACGGTCAATACGACGCCCTGCTTGCCAAGCATATGAAGTAGGCCGCAATGTTAGACGCAATTAATACCTCACTATTTACCCCCATAGGTGAAGATGGACTCATAGGTATCTACCTGATCCTCAATGGCTTAAAGGTGACGCTGATAGTGACCCTGTTCGCCATGATCTTGGGGGCCATACTGGGTGTTGCCACCACATTGATGAAGATGTCGAGCCGTTGGTATCTGCGCTGGCCTGCCAACCTCTATGTGGGCGTGATACGCGGCACCCCAGTGGTGGTGCAGTTGGTGATCCTCTACTTTATCGTGCTGGCCACCTGGGATGTGGACAAGGTGAGCGCGGCGATTATCGCCTTCGGTCTCAACAGCGGTGCCTACATCTCTGAGATCATCCGCGCCGGCATACAGGCGGTGGATAAGGGGCAGACGGAGGCGGCGCGCTCCCTCGGCCTGTCGCAGGCGGTGACCATGAAGGAGGTGATCCTGCCCCAGGCAGTTAAGAATATCCTTCCCGCCCTGGGTAACGAGTTTATCGTGCTCTTGAAAGAAACCGCGGTGATAGGCTTCATCGGCGGCGTGGATCTGATGCGCTCGGGCGAGATCATCCGTAGCCGCACCTTCGAAGACAGCGTGCCCCTGTTTACCTGTGCACTCATCTACCTGGCGTTGACCTATAGCTTCACCTTTATGTTGTCGAAGTTTGAGAAGAGGCTTAAGCAAAGTGATTAAGATTAGCAATCTGCATAAATATTTCGGCGACAACCAGGTGCTCAAGGGGATCGACGAGTCGATCGAAAGAGGCGAGGTGGTCAGCGTCATCGGTCCCAGTGGCAGCGGCAAGAGCACCTTTCTGCGCTGCATCAATCTGCTGGAACAACCCACCCAGGGGGAGATAGTGATCGACGGTCAGTCGATCACCGCGCCCGATGCCTGCATCGACAAGCTGCGGCAGAAGGTGGGCATGGTGTTTCAAAACTTTAACCTCTTCCCCCATAAAACGGTGCAGCAGAACATCACCCTGGCACCGGTGAAACTGGGCTTGATGACTCAGGCCGAGGCGGACAGTGAGGCGATGAGGCTACTCGAGCAGGTGGGGCTGAGCGATAAGGCGAGCGCCTATCCCGCCAGCCTGTCAGGCGGTCAGAAACAGCGGGTCGCCATCGCCCGCGCCCTGGCGATGAAGCCCGAGCTGATGCTGTTTGACGAGCCCACCTCGGCGCTGGATCCTGAGATGGTGGGCGACGTGCTGGATGTGATGAAGCAGCTGGCCCAGGCGGGGATGACCATGGTGATTGTCACCCACGAGATGGGCTTCGCAAAAGACGTTTCCGATCGAGTGATCTTCATGGATGGCGGCTATGTGGTGGAGAGTAATGTGCCTTCGCTGCTGTTCGGTCAGCCCCAGGAGCCGCGCACCCAGGCATTCTTGAGCAAGGTGCTCAGATAAGTTAAATCTTCGGGTAAGTTAAATCTTCAGGTGAGTATTGCGGTTAGCCCTCGGCCGCCTGCTCGGGCTGCCAGAACTGGTAGTCGTGTTTGCCCTGGGCCTTGACCCGATACATGGCGGCATCGGCGAACTCGCAGGCGCTGGCAAAGTCATCGCTCGGGGTGAAGCAGTAGATGCCGATACTGAGGCCGAGTTTAACCTCTGTTCCTTCTAAGATGATTGGCTGACGATAGACATCCAGTAGAGACTGAGCCCGCGCCTGCAGCAGCGTCTGGTCCTGGCTTGGGTGCAGGATCAAAAACTCATCGCCGCCGAGACGGGCGATGTCGGCCTGCGTGCCAATCACGCCTCTGAGGGTGTCGGCCACATGGATCAGCAGGTGATCGCCAAACTTGTGGCCCAGCTTATCGTTGAGCTCCTTAAAGCCATCGAGATCGATGAAGAAGACGCTCCCGGCATCGTGTCGATATTGCTCCTCAAAGGCCTGGGTGATCGCCTTGCGGTTGCTAAGGTTGGTGAGGGGGTCGCAGTGTGCCAGCTCAGATAGCTCCTGCTCGTAACGCTTCTCCTGGGTGATATCCATATGCGTGCCCATCATCCTAAGTGGCGTGCCGTCACCCATGCGCTCGACGATACGGCCGCGATCGGACACCCAGGTAACCGAGCCATTCTTGTGGATCATCCGGTGCACCGCCTGATAGTAGTCGGACTTACCCTCCACATGATCCTCGAAGGCCTTGATCACCCAATCTCTGTCCTCGGGATGCAGATTCCGTTTCCAGCTGTCCACATGGGCCGCCAGCTCTTCACGGCTAAAGCCCAGCAGCTCGCCCCAGCGCATGTTAAAGATGGTCAGGTTGCCACTGGGAATATGTTGCTCCCACAGGCAGAGACGGTTGCCGTCCAGCGCCGCGAAGAGTTTCTCTTCGGCGCGATCATTGAGTAGCTTTAGCTTGGCGTTTTCGCGTTTGAGCGCCGCATTTTCGGCTTTAAGCTCGGCAATGAGGTCGGTAAGCGCTGACTGATTGGATGCTTGCTCATCCGGCTCCATCAGTGGGGATCTCCTATATGTTTATCAAGCATAAGTTAACCATTATTGGGTAGCGAAACAACCGTTTAAACAAGATGATACATTTCGCTACGTTTGTTGCAGCCCAGGCCTGGCAACCGATTCGGTGAGGTTTTCATGAAGAGTAGAGATGACCTCCATGGATTTTTTGGACAAGGTGCGCAGCTAAGTGGTTAGCACCAATAAAAAAAGAAGCCGACAGGCGGCTTCTTTTGGGTTGAATAAACCAGACCTTAGAGTATAGGCAGGTAGGTGATCACTCGCTCGTTGCGAGAGATGATAGGATCGACGACTAGTTGCTGGAAGGTCTCACCCTTGCTGTTCATCTGATGTTTCATCAGCTCGGGTGAGTCGACAATAAGCGCCTTGAGGGTGGTAATCTGATCGATCAGCATGAGAGCCAGCTGGTTTTCTTCCGTGGCGACATAGATTTTACCCTGCAGGGCGATCTGCTTGCTGGCGGCAACGGCGTCGCTGGCAAGATGGATGCCCACATACTCGCGCCATACTCTGGCCTTCTCCTCACCACGATAATCGCTATCACGTGATGCTAATACCACTTGTTTGAGCATCATCTGCAGCAGATTGCTCTTACCCTTCATCTCATAGCTACTCTGAGGGAAGCCGAAGTAGCGTCCCAGGGAGGTGGCATAGCTAGGAAGCGCCTCGATATGCTGGTCGGCATAATCGACGTCGTTGACATAGTACTTGGCATCCACCGACTTACAGCTGTCGCTCAGTACCGGCTTGGTCAGATACTGGTTGATATCCTGAACCGTGTTACCCATGGTCATCTGGCACAGCATACCTTCGAGTTGTTCCTTCACCTTAGGATAATCTGCCAGGGCGTAGTAGGTGCGACCAGTGGTGCTGCGAGGCGACTTGCGGGTTAGCAGCTGACGCATCGCCAGCAGTTTATCTGGCCACATGCCCAGCACGTCACGCTCATTAACATAAGGGTGGTTCGGGCTCGACGCTGGGGCCTTGATGCCGTTAAGCAGGCGTCCCTTGTTGGCAGTGACGTCGGCATAGAGCAGATCCTGATAGGCCTCGACGATATCGGCCTTGAGCAACAGCTCTTTTAGTTTTTCAGGGGCTTGCTCGTAGCCTGTGATAATTTGACCCAGCTCGAAACCTTCATCCAGCTTGCTGGCATTGAGGCGATAGAGGCGAGTCAAGATATCTTCCAGTGAGTGAACCTTGGTCAGCGCGCGGCTGTCGTCACTGTTCATGCGATAGGTGACATGCAGATAGATGTCGCTCAGACCGGCCGCGGTAAGGAAGGTATCGGCCGCCTTCTCAACTGCCCGCTGTGAGGCGCAGAACCAGTAGTTTTCATGGCTTGGGCAGAACTCGGTCAGCTCGTTTTGATCGAAGGAAAATAGCTCTTCTACCGTGGCGGTGTCTTCGACAAACTGACGTATGTCGCTAAAGCCTCTCAGACGATTGATGGTGTAGGGCAGAATATGGTCTTCGAACAGGGTCTGACGGTTATGACGCACGTTCATTGTGTCATAGCTGTCATGGTAGCTGTCGATATAGTACTGCACTATGTCGTCGTTGTTGGTACCGGCGTCGAAGCGGTTACAGTTGCTGTTGAGGGTAACATGGCCGTCGGTGCAGAAGGCAAAGTAACGCAGGTCGTTCTCTTTGCCTATCTGATGCAGGGCGCCATATTGGATTTCGCCTGTGATATTACCCTGGCGTAGCTCCTCGCGACGCTTGGCATCGGCGGCTTCGAGTGAGACAAGCGTGCCATCTTGGGTCTCTACCTGACGACCATAGCCGAAACGCAGTGCGGCCAAATCGTATTTTTGGAAGGTGGTGGCGAAACGGTCGGCGTTATAGTCCATCTGACTGGAGAAGTCAGCCTTGACCGTCAGGTGTGGATAACCCGCCTCGCTGAAGGCCTGGCTGAACTTGGCGATCTCCTCCTCGTTAAAGAAGTTGGCCTGATCCCGGCTACCTGCGAAGTTGTGTCTTAGCCCCAGAGTATGACCTAGCTCGTGGGTAAGGGTACCGGCAAACGCCTGAGCTGCCAGCTTAGTCACCAGATCAGCCTGGAAGCTGGTGGGCATCTTCTCGATATCTTTAAGCTTGCCGCCTATGATGCCATCGACCCAGAAGTTTGTGTCTTTCCAATCGATCTCATAGCCCTGTATGCCTCGTGGCAGTTCACGCAGTGCTCCGCCTGTCAGACCGAAGGCTTGATCCACGCTCATCAGATTGTGCTCTGCCCAGAAGGCTTCAGTTTTATTGTGTTGATTAACCAGCTCCTCGAAGGGGGCGTTGTTGGCATCATCAGTTGAAAGATCAGGGATGACGGTTTGCGGCTGAGCCTCGGTGCGCGGTTGCTGCACCATAGGATCTTGGCTCTGACTGTTCTGCTCGGCAATCAGCTTGTTGGCCGCCACCTGATTGGCGCGATCCACTGCTTCTTGCGAAGGCGTATAGTCGATGCCGGTGAGATCTTTTACCGAGTTAGGATCTAGCATGCCGCGGTTGTAGTCCAGCTGAACCCTGCGGTAATAGCGAGTCGAGCCCTGCTGCAGGTTAGCGCTGTACTGGTCTACTCGGCCGCTGACGATTTCGCCTGTGAGTGGGTTGGCGGCAGAAGGACCGTAACCGGCCAGGCCGTTGTCTAACGGTTCGTCAAACAAGGTGATGTTGCTGTAACGCAAATCCCCATGTCTGTGTTCGTTTGCCTGGGCCAGTTTTAGTTCGGGTAAGCCTGTTTCAAACAGCTTGTTCTGGATGTTGATGGCGGTAATGCTCTGTTTGGCCGCGTCCAGGAAGGGCTGATTCTTCGGCTCGAAGAAGTTGTTACTCAAGAAGTAGGTGATCGCCTCCTTCTTGGGATTGAAATGGTTGAGGTACTGGCGCACATAGCCATCCTTACCATCGGCATTGTTGCCGTCGCGGTATTCATGCTGGGTGCGGAAGAAGCCGAAGGTGCCGTTCTCATCCTCACTATAAGGGATGGTGACAAAGTCCTTGCTGGCCAACTGATCCAGGGCCACGACAGAGATATATTCCGTGGTGGTGAAGGAGAGGTTGTCGAAGCTGCCCTTGAAGAACTTGCCGAAACAGGCGGGATTGGCCTGATAGGTGTGCTCGATTTCGAAGTTGATCACCCCCTTGGCCAAGTCCATCTCATAGCCTTCCCAGTTTCCATCTTTTACCAGGTGGGCCGACTCGGTTTCAGTGGTGCACTGCTTGAAGGTGACCAGATCTGTGTAGTTCTCTTCGGCGATCTGTGCACCTTCAAACTTAGGAATGAAGAACTTCTTCTGATCCCAGGTGATATTGCGATCTGTGACTTCCTCTTCGCGGTTGGTGCAGTCACCCCAGTTGTCTTGTTGGCACTGGAAATCGATGTAATCGCCGGGAATCGTGAGCACAGGTGCCTTGTTGTACTCGTTATCGAAGCGCGAGTCGTGGTCCAGACCTATGTTGTCTCTGTCGATCTGACGCAGCTGGATGCCGTTTTCCGTCATGCGCAGGGTCACCAGTTTGGCTTCCCCCTGAGAGAAACCATGGATGGGGGCCGAGTAGCGCGGTGCCTCACCCAGGCTGCGGGTGTAGAGAAAGAGTCGTTCGGGCTGCTTGCTGGCTAATTCGCCCGTGGTGGTCGAGGAGGTAAGTTGATCCCCCGCGGCGCCGCTGGTGGTGGCATCTTTGAAGTCTTTGACGGCGATCATCCGCTCATCTTTCTTGACCTCCTGATACGGCTCGTCTGTGCCGCAGGCGCTCAATCCTATCGCGCTCAATATGGCGATGGCGACAGTGCTCTTGTACATTGAAACCTCTCCTAGCTGTTTGATTTATAAGTGCTTTTTATAAATATTTAGTGATCGATAGATAAAACACGGAGTTGCGTTCGTCGTAGAGCGTAAAGCTGTGGGACGGGCCGCGATCCGGGTCGAAGAAATAGCCGCTGTTGTTGTGGCCTATGGCCGCCACCCAAGTGGGGGCAAACGACCAGCCGATCTCTTCGCTGATGGTGAAACGGTTGTCGTAACGGCTGGTGTTAAAAGGCTTGTTCATGGTGTAGGAGGCGTTGACATCCAGATACCAATTGTCGATGAACTGCCAGGTGGCATCGGCCAGCAGGCTGATGCTGTGCTCGATGAAGTGCTCGCCGTGACGGCCTATCTCATGTTCATAGGCGTTATATTTAAGCCGGGGTGAGAGATAGAAGTTCCAGTCTTGGTTCGGGCGGTAGAAGAGATAGCCCGCCAGCCTGGGGGCGGCCCTCAACTTGTTTTCTTTGCTCGTATGGCCGGTAGGCAGATAGATCCCGGCACTGCCGACATAGCTCCAGTCATTGCCCAGAGCCTTGGACGGGGTGCGATACTCTAAGAAGGTGTCGTAGAAATAGCTCTGGTTATGGCGCGTCTCCACCTCGCCGCCGCTGGAGAGACGTATGCTGCCCCAGGTGTCGCGGTAGGCTATCCTGCCGCTGGCACTGAGGGCCTGGTAGGAGCTGGGGGCCGACTGCTCGAAGGTGTTGCTGGCGGCGCTGGCACTGAGATAACCGGACCAGTGGGAGCGCTTGGTGTCTATGGCGGCGGCAACGTTTTCATTGTCTGCCAATACCTGACTCGACAGCATCAGGCTCATTATTAGTCCCAGGGATAATTTTGCATGCCGTGTCGTGGAGCGCGCGCAATAATTCGCACTCGACAGACGTGAGTGTGCATAAGGCATTAAATAAACCTCATTTGAATAAGTTAGAAGAATCAGCCAAGCTTAGTAATAATGTGGCTAGAGTTTTAGAATTGGTTTTGGATGTGAATATCAGTAGCAACATCTATCACTGAATATTCACTGTGTTGGCCTATGAAGGTGTGCCCTTTATAGGTTTAATCCAGCTCATGAGTAATGAGATAGATTCCAAAATACTTTTGGGTGTACGATATTTTCTCTGTCCGTAACAAGGAAGGCCAGCAGAGAGAAATAATAGGCAGAAGATGACGGCAGTCTGCGTTACATTGCTACTTTCACTTTCGTGGGTTTCGCCGTTAAGCTGCATAAACACTTTATGTGGCTGCTGGCAAGCGCATTGCCAATACAGTGCGATTAATGCTATTTGTCCGGCGGGAGCTACCTCCTTGGTCGCGAGATTTTCTGCTTTTATCGCTTTACAGATTAGTGTTTGTTCGGAGCGAATGCCTTGCTCCTCAGCCATTAGACAGGTGCTCAGGTGGCTGAGTACCAGTAGGCCGAGCAAGAGAGTTAAGCTTGATAGTGTGACTGTTCCTTGTTTCAACATATAACCAGCTAAGTAGAAATTTATATATCGCTCGAATGATACAAAAAGATACATTTAATTTTGAGGCGAATATTCAATGTATGAAACAGGCAAATTTTAATCAATATTAAAATAACATTAACGTCAATATTGAGGTCTTTGTCACATTCATTTGTGGAACTAGGGTTTTAATTTAAAAGTTATTAACTTTTTATTATCGAGTTGTTTACCAGAAAGGGATTGGTTCTTGGTTATTCTAAATTAGAAATAATTTGTGGTGCTAATTTTAGATGCTATTTATTGTCTGGTTTTATAAGTTTACTTTAAAATGCTTAATTTAACTTGATTTTAACTTTAGGTTTTAGCTCTTAATCGTAATGGCTGAATAAAAGATTTATTTAATTAAGCAAATAATCTTGTAATGAAGTTTATGAGTTAGGGAGGCTTACTGCGGTATTTGCTGCGTTACAGTTCTTGCGAAGGACTAGGGAAGGTGCGAACAAGTCGTCCCACAGCTCTGGTTTTGATAGCAGCGACAGTTCAAGGCATTCAACTGAGGGCATGCCGAGGCCTGCAGCAGGTCTAAGCTGCTCGTTAGGTGAGGGTTCAGGGTCTTGCTTGAGAGCTTGGCTAAAGACGGGCATCGAAAGATGGATTAGAGTAGATAATAACATTGATAACTAATATCTCTCGTCTAATCGTCAAAAGGAGCCTTTATGCCCAGTGATAGCCGCTTTAAGATTGCACTGCCTCTGCTACTCTTGATCGCCTCGCTACTTATACTGTGGGCGTTTTGGTACCGCTCCACCGAGAACATCGGCGGTCTGTCTACAGCACTAGCCGCTGCGGGGATGGAGCCGCCAGTAGCAGATGCTAGCCAGTTGGTCACTCCGCCGGACAGTAAACAGACACAGACCAGCTTCAAGACTGTCTCCAAGGCGAGGCCGACCAAGGCACCCAAGGATGTGGTACTTAACTCCCTCGATGAGCTGATCGCCCTGTTCGATAGTCTGGAATATAACCAGGTCTCCTGGAAGGCTGGCAATCGTGAGGTGCCCAGACTCACCTTCGAGGCCGTGAGTGAGCGCTGGCAGAAGACCTCGTCGCAGATCCCGGTGCAGCTTAAGAAGATGGTGTTCTTCCGTCTGATGGCGCCGCTGATTCTGGTGGCCAATGAGCAGATATTGCTGGAGCGGCAAACTGTCGCCCAGTCGTCGCTGGATTCTCCCGAGCTGCTCGCTCTGGCTCGTAAGTATCGCCTGTTAACCGATGAGAGCGGCAGCCTGACCGAGGAGCAGCGTCAGCAGCTCTTAGCGAGGGTCGACATCATGCCGCCCTCCTTGGTGCTGGCCCAGGCGGCAGAAGAGAGTGGCTGGGCGACGTCACGCTTTACCGTCGAGGGTAATGCATTCTTTGGTCAGTGGGACTTTAGTGGTAAGGGAATGATCCCTAAGGCCCAGCGCAAGGAGCTGGGTAACTATGGTCTGGCACGTTTCGATACTCCCTTGGCCTCGGTGGAGGGCTACCTGCTTAACCTCAACACCAACGCCGCCTACCAGTCGCTGAGAGAGCTAAGGGCGCAGCTGCGCGAAGGCAATAAGCCAATCACAGGCCTGGAACTGGCGGGTACCCTGGAGCGATATTCCGAGCGCGGTCAGGCCTATATCGATGGTATACGCCATATGATCCGCTACAACGGCCTGGATCAGGTGGATGAGGCTTACCTGAGTGATGGGGCGCCGCTGCACCTTATTAGCGCAGACGACGCCCGTGAGTGATTGCCCAGCTTTGATTAGGTCCCCGTCATCTGGCCGGTATAGAGGATAAAGTTGCGCAGCAGGAACACCCCTATCAGGCTGAAGCTGGCGGTAACCGCTACATAGGCGAACTTACGATCTGCCGATACCTTCATCCATAGGTTGAAGGCCAGTGGCAGGGTGAGGCCTATGCCGATAACACCGGCCCAGAAGATCCAACCCCAGAAGCCGAAGCCCAAGGCGTTGAGCGCGGCGACCTGGCTCTGGCCGCCTGAGAGGATCAATCCGGCGAAGAAGGTAAACAGCAGGCCAATCTCCACTAAAATCAAGGGGATCTCTATGCCGTGGATGAAACGTACCTCGACTCCATTGGGATTACCTCGAAGCAGTACACCACCCAGCAGAGTCGCGGCGGCGCCGGAGGAGAGCCCGGAGATCAAGAACAGCAGCGGCAACACCGGGTTATTTAGTAGTGGGAAGCCGATCAACGCCGACAGCAGGAAACCGGTATAGGCCCCAAGTGAGATGGCGAGGATCACCAAGACGCCGGTGATCGCCGCTTCCTGCTTCACCAGCCAGTTAAGCAGCCTGTGGGCGATAGGCAGACGCTTACCCAGCAGCTGAGTGATGCGACGCTGGAAGACGCAGGCTATCCAGGCAAACAGCACTAGCTGGTAGGCCATCAGCACCAGTACCCCCATGGACATCACTGAGCTGGTGTTGTAGAACACCAGGATCTTCCAGAAATCCAGCGGGCGGGTGAGGTCGAATACCAAGATCCCCAGGCCTGCACACACGGCGACCGGTGCTATGATGGCTGCTGCCTGCACGAAGGGTGAATGCCAGGCCTCATGGGATAGCTTGAAATGTTTCAGCATGATGGCGAAAAATACCGCCCCGGCTGACAGACCGGCGAGGAAGAGGTATATGGCGATAGGCCAATGCCATACCAGGCCTTCGAAATGAAAAGCACTCATAGCATTATCTCCCCATCTATGGTTTGAATATGGAACAGCTTAGGCCGGGTGCCCAGGTCCACCTTGGCGCGGTAGCTGGGCTTGCGCTTAAGCAGCTTGACCAGATCCGACTCGGGATCCTTGAGGTTGCCGAAGGTCAGTGCCTTGGTGGGGCAGGCCTCGACACAGGCAGGCTGAAGCCCTTGGGCCAAGCGACTCTTCTGACAGAAATCACACTTGTCGGCGGTACGGGTCTCGGGGTGGATATACCTGACCTGATAGGGACAGGCGGCGATGCAATACTGGCAGCCCACGCAGCGGTCGCTATTGACCGCGACTATGCCTGTCTCTTTATCTATATAGGCGGCGCCTGTGGGGCAGACCCTTACACAGGGTGCGGCTTCGCAGTGCTGACAGGAGACACGGCTGAAACGGTAGCTCTGATCTGGGTACTCGCCGAAGGGACCCTTGCGCTCTATCTTCACCCGGGTGACGCCCTCGGGAATATGGTTAACCTCGCGGCAGGCCTCGACGCAGGCGTTGCAGCCGATACAGGCATTCTCATCATGCACCATGGCGTATTTGATCTCGCTTTCCTGCTCTGGTTGAAGCAGGGAATCGGCCTGGGGCGTCCGGGTGGCACCATACACAGAGACACCGGCCAGTAGGGCCCCAACTCCCTTGAGAAATTGGCGTTTAGAAACTTGCATCACAGGCCTCCTATTGTTCGACTTGGTGGCAGCCGACACAGAGCTGGCTATGTTGTTGCGTATCGAGCGACAGCATAGGATCCGTTTCGGGATGAAGCTTATGGCACTGATCGCAGCCAAGGTGATTGGCGTGTACATTGTGGGTCCATTCGACTTCACCCAAGGCCTGATGGTCGTGACAGGTCAGGCAGACGGCGCCGCGTTGCTGAGCCGAGAAGGGGCTATCGGGCCCAAAGGTTATGATGGTCGATCCCTTCTTGGGATGGCTGCCTTTGGGGCCGTGACAGTCCTGACAGAGAATGGCCAGGCCGGGGCTTGCGTGTATGCCCTCGAGTTGGCCATTGCGTTTATGACACTTGATACAGCTGCGGCTGGTTTGCTCGTCGGCGGCTAAGGCATTGGGCGTTAGGCCCACCAGGCCAAGTGCTAAGACGCTGGCCAGCAGCAAAGTAGTACAAGGGGTAATCTGACACATAATGCATCCTTACACCTCAGTGAGCATGACGTTGTGGGGAAGAGGAGCGTCAAGTGGTCGGTTTGACGCTCAGTGGGCGTTGCGGTGAGGGACACTCATCAGGCGGCGAGTGCGGTGCGCAGCAAGGCTTCGTCGCAATGCTTGTCTTTGTCCAGCTTAATCAGCTGTACCCCTATATAATCCAAACATTTTTCGACAAACTTCATCTGCTCTGGAGAGCTGGCCGCAGGGTCGCTCACCACGAGTTTGACCGCAGAAGATTCGTTGTCGACGACCACGTAATCCAGGTGACAGTGCTCCATGAAGTCCTGTACCTCTTCGTGATTCTTGAGGGAGTCATCTAAGTCGACGACATTCACCAGTGACGCGCCGTAAAGGACATCGTAGCGGTTGGCGGCGATGGCCTTTAAGCCTTTTAGAAAATGCATTGACTCTTTATCGAGCAGGTGAGGCTTGATACTTACGGCAGCATCGACCAGCTGAGTCTCGCTTGATCTAAAGAACTTGATGCACGTCATGACGAAAGTCACGATGACGAGAGGGCAAATGATAAACAAAACAAAGTACATAAATGCATAGCTTAAAATAACGGTAGCGGTGGCGTTCATGATAAACCTCCAAGGTTATTTTGATTTTTAACTCTCGATTTAATTATTACGCCATGGGATTTATTTACAATAATTATTGAAATCGGATTATTAAAATTTAGCCTTGGGTCAGATACTTATTTTTAGTTATTTCATTTTGTAGATAATCAATAAGTAGATATGTGTTTTTTAATTGTTGGATATCTGGGTGTTGGTGGGGCTTTCAAAATATTTCGCATGAAAATTAGTTCATTGCAACTTTTATGTAAATGATTGAAATTTAGAAATATGATCTAGGTCTATTTTATTTGTTTTATTGAATCAGAATAAAAGTATTGTCTGCTTAATAATATTTACTATACTCTCAATGGGTATATTCGATGTCGGGAGAGGTATTTTTAAATGAAAAATATGACTCTAGATAGTTTAGATATGCTGAGCGCCAATATATTAGTTAATTTGTATGAAAAGCATTCCGCTTCTTCGGTGGCGATGGAGATGAATATACCCGCCCCCAAGGTAAGCCGCTGTCTGCAGCATGCCCGAATGATCTTTAACGATCCCTTGTTTATTCGTAAGAAGCATGGCCTGGAACCCAACGATTTTACCCGTCAACTCTACCCTCTGGTGAAGGCGCTGGTGCAATGTGGCGAGCAGCTGCATCAGTTGGAGATCTGTCACGATCAGGCCGCGAGCCAGATCATGGTGCTCTATGTCAGCGATCTCTTGATTGCCGAGCTGCCTCAACGCCTGAGTGGCGCCATCAGCGAGGCACAGCTGCCTATTAGCTATGAGCTGCGTAGCGGCAGTGTGGATCTGGTAGAAGATCTGGCCCAGGGGCTTATCGATCTGGCAATTGTCAGCGAGTCTTCGGATAAGGCATTGCAAGATGATAGGCTCAGTGTCGAACCACTCAAACAGTTAACCCATCTGTATCTACTCTGCTCCCTCAAGCATCCCCTGCTGCAGCAGGAGATCAGTCTGGCCAATATCGCCAACTATCCCTACCTAAGCGCATTCGGCCAGTTTGATAAGCTGGCGCCGGATCCCTTCCAGCGTTACTGCGCCCAACACAGACTCAGCTGCCATCCTGCGCCTACCGAGATAGGAAGAGAGGGGCTGGCCTTTAATCAGCTTTATCGGTATCTGTCGGACGATAAGACGGTGAGCCTGCTGCCTTACAGCAAGGTATACGAACACAGTGAGCTATTACCTGGCCTGCATGTATGCTGCCTGTCGAGCATGGATACCAAGCGTCTGTATCAAGAGCAACCCTATCCCAGGCTCTATATGTTGAGCCGCGGCGGTCGCTGCGCTACCCATCTCGACTGGTTAAAGCGGGAGATAACTCTGCTGATCAAGCAGAACGTGCACTAGCCAGCGCATTCGGCGCGGCCTGTAGCGGCTAAGTGTTCTTGGCGGTTAAACTTATCTCTGTGCTTGTCTAGGCTTGGTCCAAGGCCCGTGCAAGGGGGGCGCGCTTCTGGGTCACTCGAGCACAGTGTGCCTGCATCTCGAGTAATTTCTCCGTTAAAATCCTGCGCAGGCAGTTCACCAGCTCAGGCTTGATCCCCTTGTGGCAGTGCAGATAGTAGCTCTGCGTCTCAAGGTCTGTGATTTCTAACCAGATCTTAGAGATATCCAGGTAGTCCACGTCGTTGCGATTCTCGAAATAGCTCATGGACATGGCCGAGGAGAGCAGGCCGATATCCTCGCTGTGACTGACATGATCCACCAACATCCTCAGGCTCGGGCTCTTGAGGGCCACACGGATCTCTATCTGCCTGGCTCTGGCATACACCTCTATGGGATGAGGTTCCTGCTCCTGCAGGTGGGTATTAACCAGGGCGATAGGGTAATCAAACATCTGCCGCAGCGGATCCTCGCTGTGAAGAATGGGATGATCCTGTCGGGCGACGATGAAGAAGTGGGTGATATCCCCCAGCTTAAAGTTGTTCACCATGGGGTGGTTGATCGGCTCGGTGGAGATGCTGCAGTCGACCTTGCCCTGACACAGGCGTTGATTGACCTTATCTGTCCAGGGTTGAATATTGATATTGACCCCACCCTCGATGCAGTTGCAGGTGTTGTGTACACAGTTCATCGCCATCAGCGACCACTGCTCATAGATGGCGACACTGAGTTGATAGGGCTCGGCTACCTTGTCTATGGTGGCGGCCACTATTTTGTCGTACTGCTCCACTATGGTCTTGACCATGGGGTAGATGGTGAGGGCGACCTGATTAGGTTCGAAGCCATATTGCTGACGGATAAAGAGCTCGTCTTCCAGCACCTCCCGCAGGCAGGTAAGGCTGCGGCTTACCTTAGACTGAGTGGTACGTAATCGCTCGGCCACCGCACTGCCACTCTTGAGTTCAACCAGTCCGATAAATACCTGCAGGGTATAGTAATCGAGTCGGCTCACTTTCTTTAGCATGACATATCCCTCTATCGGCAGGTTTCGATGGCGTTAACAGGCAAAAATTATAGATCTTATGCCTAAAAATTAACCAGTTGATGAAGGTTTCTTTTAGCACGGATTGGTTAAAAATTCTGCGGGTGACATCACAGTTAGCCGGCGGTAAGCCTTGCTGTAGAGCTTCATCAAAGTCTGCCGATACCGAGCTTTAGGGGGAGTAAGCCAAAGTTCCCCATGTGGCAGCCTTAACTGCCACATGGGGGGAAGAGTGACTATTGAGGCGTCGGCAGGCGGTTCTTCTGCTTCTGGTAGAAGTAGGCCACCGTCAGCAAAATGATGCCTATGATGATGAAGGCGACCACCTTCTGCACCAGCACGAAGGAGGCCATGTCGATAAACAGCACCTTGAGACAGGCGAGACCAAACAAGATGCCGGCCAGTCGTACCAGGCTGGCCTGTCGAGGTCGCAGGCTGAGGAACATGAGCGCGCTGCCGTGACTCACCAGAAAGATGCTGCTGACAGGCGCGGCTATCTGATCCCCCAGCTGATAACTCCAGAGGAAATAGCTCACCGCCAGCAGGCTGTGCCAGCCCCACAGCAGGGCAGGTTTTGGCAGCAGCTTCTTATGGGACGCTATGCCGAGTCGCTTGCCCCTGAGATACCAGGCGAGCACCACCAATATGCCAAGCTCGCTGAGGCTAAACAGTAGGCTGCTGATATCCAGCCCCAGGGGGCGATCGCCATGCAATATGATGGGCGCCAGCGGCAGCGAGATGAGCGAGGCGTAGGCCAGGCCATAGCCGGGTCTTAGCGCCTCGGCGAAACGTCTGCCCAGGGCATTGTCTCGCTCAAGCAGCAAGGCAAAGTAGGTCGTTAACCCGAGGAACACCAGCGTCCATCCCGGGGCGATGAGCCCGGACAGGGTCTGTACGGCGACGGCGACTACCAAGGCAAAATAGAAGGGGCTCAACTGCCATGGGAAGCGTAGCAACAGACGCCAGTGTCGGTTCATTTGCTCATAACGGCCGTGCACTGTGCCCAGTGCTAGCGCGCCTATGGCGAGGGCGACAAGCCCCTGCCACTGATTGTCCAGACAGCTAATGGCGGTGAACAGCATGGCCGTTGCACACAGCACTTGCGTCTCAATCACCAGACTCCTATGGCGCACGAACCTCGCGAGGCCGAGGGCCATGGCGCTGGCCAACCAGAGGTAGATGGGCAGCAGCGCCAGATAGCTGCGAAGCACCTTGGGCAGCAGGATGAGTGGCACGGCCAGATAACAGCCCAGTTGCACATAGTAGGCCAGACGCACCAGAGGCGATTGCGGGGAGTATTTTTTGTACCAGTAGTAGGCCAACAGCAGACTGGTAAACAGCTCGATACGCGCCAGCTTGGCGTTGAGAGGCTGCTGGGCAAAGTTGACGCTGCCCGCCTCTAGCATGCCGAGCATGATGAGGCCACCTAGCGGCAGTAGCCAGAACCAGGCCATGATCTCGGTAAAGCGCAGCTCGTTTCGCTTACCAAGATAGAGCAGCATCAGGGCGATCAGTGGCAGCCCATTGAGATAGAAGTCTGGGCTCAAGCAGTAGCCGATAAACAGCGCGGTGATCGCCAGCAGCTGACCAAAAACGCCCTGCAGGGCGCGGCGCAGGAGTCGCTCCGTCCCGGCAAGCCTATCCCCTAGGGCATCAATCAGGCGTATCGCCTGATAACAGGCGGCGCAGCTTAGTGTAAGGGTGAGAATGAGGATGAGGTTATCGCTCATTCCCGCGGCGCCACCCAGCTCGCGGTGACTCACTGCCAAGCTGTCGAACAGGGTCAGCAGGTTGCTGCCAAGGCCCATCGCCAACAGGATATAGGCCTCGGTGCGAATCGCGATAAAGTCATGTTTAGCGCCGAGCCAGAGCAGCAGTAGGGCTTCGATCAACAGCACTAAACCAAGCAGATCGGCGCTGATGAGGTAGAGCGCAGCCACCCCGGCGAACACCCCGGCCGCCGCCAGCATCAGCGGCGCAATCAGGCTATCACGCCGTATCTTCCAATAGAGCAGGGCGCAGATAACGCCGTTGATCGCGAAAAGCTCGCCGGCGTAAGAGGTAAACTCCCCCAGGGTATAGAGGGTAAAGCAGAGCATGGCCACGGGCACCATGAGCAGGCGTGCACTGGGCTCCCGCTTGGTCTGGAGCCTGAGGCTACCCAGGCCATAGAGATAGAAGAGGGCGTTGATGCACCCCAGCGCCAGCATCTTCATGGGGCCGATGGGGGCCAGCGGCAGAAACAGAAAGAAGCCCAGCAGCTGCACACATGCGATATGCAGCAGTGCCGTTATCTCGATCAGCACGGGCCAATTCAGCCTATGACTCTGCACCAGGGAGCAGGCACCTATGATCAGCAAGTAGGGCAGATAGAGCAGCGGTGCTTGGCTGGCATCGAGCAGCATAAGCGGCGCCAAGGAGCCGCCGCACAGGGCGATGATGGCCACCACCTTGGTCTCCAGCTTCATCGCCAGGCCATAACCCAGGAGGGTGTTGACCAGCATCAGCGAGAAGGCGGCGCTCTCCGGGATCAGCTCAAAATAGGGGCCGAGGAAATAGATACAGAGATAATTCAATATGACGCCAAGGCCCACTATGCCCGAAGCATAGTCCTCCATACCGGGCCTGGCCCGCCGGATAAAGAGGCCGACAGCAATGACGGTATTGGCCGTTACCAGGCCGAGCAGTGCCTTACCCAGCTCGGAGAACCAGTGGTTGATGGAGTATTGCAGCAGGTAGCCAAAGCCCAGGGTGAGGGTGATGATGCCTGCCAGTGTCATCAGAAACACCGCGCCTTGTCCTTTGGCTTGATAGTGTTGATAGAAGGCCTTGGCCTGCTCGCCGAGGCCGCCGAAGGGGCCGAGCAGCAGGTTGACCAGCTGTCCCAATGAGCCCTGCAGCTGAGCCGCCGAGTTGGCCAGCTGTTGGCCAATACCTGGAGTGGCGGCCTTCTGTTTTGTGGTTTTCGTTGTGCGAGCCGAAGTTTTAACTTGTTCCTCTGGTTGAGGCGTCTGGCGCTGCCAGGCGTCGTGGCGATAGCTGGTATCGGCCTGCTGGCTGAGTTCGCCTTGCTGGGGGGACTGTGTCTGCTCTAACTCTAGCTGCGCTGACTGAACTTGCGCTGACGCTAAGTGAGTTTGCTCAGGCTGGGCTTGTCCAGAATGCGTCTGCCATGGCAAGTATTGGCTTGATTGGCTTGGCGCAGATGTTGAGTGCGCAGATGTTGAGTGTGTAGGAGTGGAATGCGCCAGATCTGAAGCCTCGGGCTGGTCATAGCCCTCCAGGGCATTTACCCGCGCATTGAGCTCAGCCAGCTGCTGGCTAAACTCCGCTAATTGACTCGTGAGCGCCGCGCGGTCCGATGCCTGTTGTGATTGCATCGCCTCCAGGGCCTGAGTGAGCTTGTTGACATCTTCCTTCAGTGTCATCGCCTTTCCTTTGGTCTTGCCAACTTATCCTAAGACTTATCATTGTACTTGTAGTATAGGCACTTAGGGAAGTGGTTGATATTTTTATGAATGCGGACGTTCACTTGTTTTCCAAACTCTGTTTGAATTAGCGGAGTGGGATTCCATCTCACACACTGGGATGTGCGACCTGATGGTCGAGGTAAGTCGTGGGAGTCTTCCCATGTTGTGGGACGGATAGGACCTATGACCATTTACTTGATTTTCAAACTCCGTTTGAAAATGAAAGTCGTGGGATTCCATCCCACACCTGGGCAAGGAGGACTGCTCGTCCTCGCCCTCCTTGCATCCACCCTGACGCCCCGACGAAGTTGTTGATCCTCATGCTTCAATGAAAATCGCCTAACGACTCGGATGGGACTCCTGTCCCCCCGAGTCTTAGCCATCGTCCATGATGGCTATACGGCATTTTCATCTACGCATTTCGGCAACTTCGATGGGGATCAGTTGTAGCCACAACCGGCATTTATTTGAGGTGATATATTGTTTAGAGCTTGCTTAAGTATTTAAGATGTTTGAATTTATACAACGAAAGTATGCGAGCCTACTACTAGACATGCTTCTTTATCATCTGTATTTTAAACCGTATTTTTTACATGATTTTTGCTAGATTTATTGGTTAGGCTTTACGATTGTTTGGACATGATTTTTAATGTTTCGATAATTGCTGGTTTAATTTGTCATTAGTATTCTACAAAATCACTGAGATAGGACATGACTTTGGAGCAAATAGTTATAAAGAAAGGCGTTAAGTTAGGGCAGTTAGACGCTGAATCTGACTCTAGCTTGCTAGATAACTGCTTTATTGATAATGGACAGTTGGAAGATTTACTTGATGTAAGTAAGACAGAGTCTATTATAGTTGGTCGTACAGGGGCTGGGAAGAGTGCTTTTGTTTATCATATTTCAAAATCAGTAGAGCATTCGGTTATTTTAGATCCTCATTCTATTTCTGTTCAATTTGTAGAACATTCAAATATAATTCAGTTTTTAAATAAGTTGGGGATAAAGCTTGATTTGTTTTATCGCATGCTTTGGCGACATATCCTAATAGTTGAATTGTTGAAGTTAAGATATGAGTTAAGGAGCGAAGATGCTAGCGCTAACTTCATTCGTAGGCTCTATGAAAGTGTAAGTAGAGATCAGACCAAGCAAAGAGCGTTAAATTACTTCAGGGATTGGGGTGATAAATTTTGGTTGGAAACAAGTGAGCACCTTAAAGAAATAACAAATAAACTTAGTCAGGATTTAAAATCAGGTTTAGGCTCAAAGTTCTCATCATTAGATATTTCTCTTGAAGGGGCAAAACATCTATCGGATAGCGTGAGGACTGAAGTTAAATCTCTTGCTACGCAAGTTATAAGTCAAATTCAAATTCAAAAGTTAAATGAAGTTTTTGATTTGTTATCAGATTATGCATTTAATGACAAGCAAAAGAAATTTTATATTTTAATTGATAAGTTAGATGAGGATTGGGCAGGAACAGAAACTAGGTGTAGACTAATAAGGGCATTGATTGAAGAAACAAAGTCATTTCGAAATATTCCTCAAGTGAAAATAATAACAGCTTTAAGGGTTGACTTGTTAGACATTGTTTTTGATAAAACTAGGGACTCAGGTTTTCAGCAGGATAAATATGAATCTTATCTTGTGAAAATTAGTTGGAGTGAACAAGATTTAAAGAACTTGATAGAGTCTAGGTTGAGAGAGGTTTATAAACGACAATATACATCAGTTGATGTAGGGTTTAGCGATGTATTCCCGTCACCAAAGCATGGTCAGGATGCGTTGTCATATATTATTCAGCGTACTTTAATGCGGCCTAGAGATGTTATTCAGTTTGTTAATGAGTGTTTTTTTGCTGCGTTAAATACACCTAGGATTTCGTGGCGTTCTATTCATGTTGCTGAGTCGACATATTCAGCTAAGCGACTAGATTCTTTGAAGGAGGAATGGCACGAAATATTTCCAAGTCTTGAGACTACGGTTGAGATGTTGCGTGGTATTGTTTCACCATTTACTCGAACAACTTTGTCTAATGATAAGATTGAAGCTATTGCTTCTGATTTAGCTATTAATAGTGATGATGGTAATTGTGATCCGTGCACTGTTTTAGCTAAAAGAATGTATGAAGCTGGTCAAAATTTAGAAGTGTCAGATTTTATGTATGAATCACTTCTCTGCTTGTATCAAGTGGGGGTTATTGGGGCAAAAATCAGTACGCTTGATAGTTTTAGTTGGTCTTATAAAGATCAGCCAAAGTTGAAAAAAAGTGAGATAAAAAGAACGAATCAAATGGCCGTGCATAGAATGGTTTGCCATGTTCTAGAAATATCAGAGAAAGAAATATTGTCTTTACCAAGGAAGCAGAAGTAAAGGTTTATTTTAATTATATAATTAGGTTTTAGCTTGATTTTTAAATTAGCATTTCTTTATTGCTGTTGCGGGTAGAAGCTACGACAGGTCCCCATCGAAGTTGCCGGAGTGGATAGCAGGAAATGGCGTGAGACTCACATGGATGTGAGGCTAGCTTTCGGGGGGCTTGGACGCCCCATCGGAAGCGTCAGTCATTTTCAAATATCCACGTAGGGATCACAACTTCGTCTGGGGCGGCACGGGGAGATGCAAGAGGGGGATTGCTGGAGATCCCCCTCTTGCCCTGGTGTGGAACGGAGTTCCACGACTTTCACTTCCAAACGAAGTTTGGAAAACGTAATTCCGGTCGAAAGGCTACACCTACCCTGGTGTGGAACGGAGTTCCACGACTTTCACCTCCAAACGAAGTTTGGAAAATCAGTATCCGGCCGTAAGGCCGCGCACCGGCGTCAGCCATCCCAAACGAAGTTTGGATAAACCATCAACATGACGTTAGTCATCAAAAAGTTATTTAAACCATTGTTAACTGACAATGGTGACACGAATCGTTAGAATAACCCCCAGATTATTCCTATCCAGAGCCAACCCCAATGCATGTACATATCTTAGGGATCTGCGGCACCTTTATGGGTGGTCTCGCACTCCTTGCTCGCGCTAACGGTCACAAGGTCACGGGCAGCGATGCCAACGTCTATCCGCCCATGAGCACTCAGCTCGAGGAGCAGGGGATAGAACTGATCCAGGGCTTCGACCCAAGTCAGCTGGGGCAAAACGAGGACGAGGCGCCGGATCTGGTGGTGATAGGTAATGCCATGAGTCGCGGTAATCCCTGTGTCGAGGCTGTGCTGAATCGTGGCCTGAAATATACCTCCGGGCCACAGTTTCTGGCCGAACATATTCTGCCCAATCGTTGGGTGCTGGCGGTGTCGGGTACCCATGGTAAGACATCGACCTCCAGCATGCTGGCGTGGATCTTAGAAGATTGCGGCTATGCGCCAGGCTTCTTGATCGGCGGCGTGCCGCAAAATTTCGGTGTGTCAGCGCGGTTGGGGGATTCCCCCTTCTTCGTGGTGGAGGCGGACGAGTATGACAGCGCCTTCTTCGATAAGCGCTCCAAGTTTGTTCACTATCAGCCGCGTACTCTGGTGATTAACAACCTAGAGTTCGACCACGCCGATATCTTCGATGATTTAAAAGCGATCCAGCGTCAGTTTAATCACGTAATACGTACGGTACCGGGTCAGGGCAAGGTGATCTGGCCATCCGCCAGCGACGCGGTGCGCGAGGTGATCGACATGGGCTGCTGGAGCGAGCAGGAGACCTTTAACCTGATGGCGGGTAGTCCAGGCTGGTACAGCGAGCTGCTGAGTGAGGATGGCCATAGATTCGAGCTGTTCCTCGATGGCGAGTCCCAGGGCGTGCTCGACTGGTCGCTCATCGGTCAGCACAACGTGGAGAACGCCACCATGGCAGTTGCCGCGGCCCGTCACGTGGGCGTCAAGCCCGCGGCGGCTATCGAGGCATTGACCCGCTTCGCGCCGCCAAAGCGGCGCATGGAGCTTATCGGCACTGTCAATGATATTGCCGTGTATGATGACTTTGCCCACCACCCAACGGCCATTGCCACCACGCTACAGGGCTGCCGCGCCAAGGTGGGTGATGGTCGCATCCTGGTGGTGCTCGAGCCTCGCTCTAACACCATGAAGCGCGGCGTGCATAAGGATACCCTGGCGGGATCTATGGCGCTGGCCGATGCCGCCTACCTGTATCAGGCGGACAACATCGACTGGGACGTCGAGGCGGCGATGGCCAAGGCCGAGTTGACCGTGACTGTGCTATACCAGATAGATGAACTGGCAGACACGGTCGCTGGCGCGGCTAAGCCGGGCGACACCATCATAGTGATGAGCAACGGCGGCTTCGGTGGCCTACACGGCAAGTTGCTGGCTAAGCTGGAACAGAACAAGGCATGAGTCTAGCCTGTAAGGGTTAGACTCGGGTCTTCAACGAAGAGAGTGATATGAATTATCCCAAGCGGGCCAAGGCGATCAGCCTGGCCTGGACCGGCGCCAGCGGGGCGCCATATGGACTTAAGTTATTGCAGTGTCTGCTGATGGCGGATTATCAGGTGTTTCTGATGATCTCCAGCGCGGCGCGTGTGGTGCTGGCTACCGAACACGGCTTGCAGCTCAGTGCTAACGGCGACAAGGCTAAGGAGCAACTGCTGGCGCTGTTTGCCGAGCAGGGGCTAAAGCCAACAGGTGAATTGCATGTGCTGGGCAAGGAGGAGTGGTTCTCGCCACCAGCCTCTGGCTCGGCGGCGCCCAAACAGATGGTGATCTGCCCCTGTAGCACGGGCACCCTGGCGGCGGTGGCCACCGGCATGAGCAATAGCCTGCTAGAGCGCGCCGCCGATGTGGTGCTCAAGGAGCGTGGCCAGCTGATCTTAGTACCCAGAGAAACCCCCTTTAGCAGCATACACTTAGAGCATATGCTGTCACTTTCGCGCCTGGGAGCCACCATAATGCCGGCGGCGCCGGGCTTTTATCATGATCCCAAATCGATTGAAGATCTGGTAGACTTCATGGTCGCTCGGATTTTAGACCATCTGGGTGTCGACCACGGGTTAACCAAGCGTTGGGGCTATGATAAGCACAGTGCCGACAACCGCGACAATTAACACAAATTTGAGAAGAGTATGAAACACACTACCGAAGTGATGATCTCGGCAGATGAGATTGAACAACAACTGGATATCCTGGCAGCGCAGATCAATGCCCATTACGCCAATAGCGAACGCCTGCTAATGGTTGGCCTGCTGAAGGGGTCAGTGGTCTTTATGGCCGACCTCTGCCGCCGCATCAAGGGCCACGTTGAGATCGATTTCATGTCGGTATCCAGCTACGGCAACGCCATGACCAGTTCGCGCGACGTGAAGATCCTAAAGGATGTGCAGTCGGATATCGAAGGCCGTGACGTGTTGATCGTCGAAGACCTGATCGATTCGGGTAATACCCTGAACAAGGTGCGCGAGATGCTACTGCTGCGCGAACCTAAGAGCCTGGCCCTCTGCACCTTGCTGGACAAGCCAGAGCGCCGCGAGGTGGATGTACCGGTAGACTTTATCGGTTTCACCATCCCCGATGAGTTTATCGTCGGCTATGGTATCGACTATGCCGAGCAGTATCGTAACCTGCCTTACATAGCGAAAGTCGTACCCTTAGATTAATCGCGCCTTAGTTAAGATCTTAAACTCCTGCTTTGTGCGGGAGTTTTTGTTTTTTCATATCAATAGCAATACCAATTTCAAGATCAGGATAACGGAAGTCACTAATGACCAAAGAGCCATATGCTTTAGTTATCGACTCGCTCAGAAAAACCTACAAGGGCGGCGTCGAAGCGGTAAAAGGGATCAGCCTTAAGGTCGAGGCGGGGGATTTCTTTGCCCTGCTGGGCCCCAACGGCGCCGGCAAGTCCACCACGATCGGGGTGATCTGCTCCCTGGTGCAGAAGAGTTCCGGCAAGGTGAAGGTGTTCGAACACGATATCGACACCCAGCTGGAGCTGGCCAAGATGTCCATCGGCCTGGTGCCCCAGGAGTTCAACTTCAATCAGTTTGAGACGGTGCAGCAGATAGTGGTCAACCAGGCCGGCTATTTCGGTGTCTCCCGTGAGGTGGCCTTCGAGCGCGCCAAGAAGTACCTGAGCCAGCTCGACCTGTGGGACAAGCGCAACAGCCCGTCTCGCGCCCTCTCGGGCGGCATGAAGCGCCGTCTGATGATTGCCCGCGCCCTGATGCACGAACCTAAGCTGCTGATACTGGATGAGCCTACCGCCGGGGTGGATATCGAGCTCAGACGTTCAATGTGGACCTTCCTGACGGATCTTAACCGCCAGGGGGTGACCATCATACTGACCACCCACTACCTGGAAGAGGCCGAGATGCTGTGCCGCAACATTGGCATCATAGACAAGGGCGAGCTGGTGGAGTGCACCAGCATGAAATCCTTGCTCAGCCGCCTCAACATGGAGACCTTCGTGTTCGACCTCAAGGCCGATATCAACGAGGCGCCGACCCTCGACGGAATTAGTTGTCGCCTGACCGACCCACACACATTAGAGGTGGATGTGGAGAAGGCCCATAGCATCAACAGCGTGTTCGCCCAGCTTACCGAGCAGGGGATAGAGGTGTTGTCTATGCGTAACAAGGCTAACCGATTGGAGGAGCTGTTTGTGGAGCTGGTGGAACAAGGTAAGGGAGGTGCTAAGGCATGAGCACTAGCATGAACATGAAGCAGGTCTATTTTACCGCCTTTAAGAGCATATTGATCAAGGAGGTGACCCGTTTCACCCGTATCTGGGTGCAGACCCTGGTGCCGCCGGCGATCTCTATGACTCTGTATTTCCTGATCTTCGGTAATCTGGTGGGTAAGCGCATCGGTGAGATGGGCGGCGTCAGCTACATGGAGTTTATCGCTCCCGGCCTCATCATGATGTCGGTGATCACCGCCTCCTACTCCAACGTGGCGTCATCCTTCTTCAGTGCCAAGTTTCAGCGCAACCTGGAGGAGCTGATCGTCGCGCCCGTGCCTCACTATGTGATGATTGCCGGTTACGTGGGCGGCGGTGTGGCTCGCGGCCTGTGTGTGGGTACCATAGTGACCCTGGTGGCCATGTTCTTCGTGGATATCAGTCTGCATCACGCCGGGCTGGTGGCCCTGACCGTGCTGCTGACCTCTATCCTGTTCGCCCTTGGTGGCCTCATCAATGCGGTCTTTGCCAAGAGCTATGACGACATCAGCATAGTCCCCACCTTCGTGCTGACGCCGCTGACCTATCTGGGCGGTGTCTTCTACTCGCTGACTCTGCTGCCGAGCTTCTGGCAGGGGGTGTCACAGCTGAACCCTGTGGTCTATATGATCAACGTGTTCCGTTACGGTTTCCTGGGTTATGCCGACATAGGCATTGGCCTGTCGATTGCCGTCATGGTGGGCTTCTGCGCCGGCCTCTGGTTGCTGGCCTACTACCTGATCAGCCGCGGCATAGGCTTGAGAACCTAGTTGGTTCATGACAGACAAATCCAACTAAAAAGCCCCACATTGGTGGGGCTTTTTTATGGCTGTATTCTTTAATGCATGGCGTGCATCGACTAGCTATCTTCCAAATAGCGCACCATATCAAACAGCTGCGCCAGGCTGTATGCGCCTATCTTGGCACTGCAGAAATGACCATTTTGGCAGGCATAGTCGCTGACCCATTGGACTATTCGTGAAAGGGCTATCTGCTCGTCCGAGGGGAGTAGAACGCCATCTTGGCAGTGATAACAGATGCCTTGGCTGTCGATAAGCAGCAGGGATTGGCCAAGCAGATGGTCGCGCTCATCGAGCCAGGCTCGCTCGCTATCTAACAGCATCAACTGCTTGTCGTTGGTGAGCTTGAGCAGTAAGGGCCAGTGGATAGTCATATTTGAGTCTGCTCTGGGGCCATCTGAACCTCGGGATGGTTCTGGTCGCAGCCCAGGTGGAAGTAGGCGCCGGGTTTGTCCTCTATGCCGTGGGCCAGTCCGAAGGCGTAGCCTTTGACATAGATAAACAGATACAGGGCGGCGTCTTTATCGTCGTCATAGGCTTTGAGGGTCTGCCGCAGCGCTTGGTTAACCTGGTTTTGGTCTATGGTAAAGCCCATGTCGATGGCGAGCTTGGCACATACCAGAGGCGCTATCACCTCGCTCTGAGTCGTCAGGTATTGGGCATGGTCGATGAAGCTGTCGACGTTGATCTCTCTGGGGTCATCGGCAGGCGTGAAGAAGGTTTGGCGCAGATAGAATCCCAGCAGAAGCAGGCCGATAATGAGCAGGCTCAACTGGGTCTTGTTCATGGTGGCCTCGCGACTTAAGTTAGTGCTGCATGACTGAGGTCAATGCGGCAAGGCTTTCATCAAAGCTTTACGGCTCATGTTAGTGTTGCACTACCTGGGGCGCGCCCCTGTCGACCTGCTCCCTCTGCTCTTCCTGCTCCGGCGCCGTGATGCGCCGCTTATGTTGCTTTAGCATGAACATGGCGTCCTTGTTGAGCTTTATCAGGCCGTCGAAGTAGCTGTTCATCTCATCGACTTTGGTGAGAAACTCGGGGTCGTCCTTGGCCTGCTTCTGCCAGTAGCGCTTGCGATCCAGCTTCTGTTTCTCGCTGGCCCTTAGGATCTCATAATAGCTGTTTTCCTGCTTGAGGCGGTAGACTTCCGCATCGATCAGCTGTAACAGCTTTTCCTGGGACAGGGTGCGCTTGTTGAGTAGCGCCTGCAGGGGGTCGAGCTTCTCCTTAGGCTTATCGCTATCGATCTCAGTCGTGATGCCGAGTTGGTACTGAATATGGTGTTGCTTAAACTCTTTCGGACAGGAGGTCTGGCTGAAGACCACCTTATCGCCCTTGATACACTTATAGATGCTGCTGGCGTGACTCAGGCCGGGAAGCAGCAGGAGTGCGATGGCTAAGAGCAGTTTTCCCATGGAGCGATAATTCCTCTATCTGCGTCGAGTCTTGGGGTGGCGGCATCAATTGGGTGAGCGTCGCCGCGACGAGTGATTTCCCTGATTCCTTGTTCATGTCGGCAAGCCCTAGCTTCTACAGGCTATGGCTAAAATCTTCAGCCTGTGTGCCACTGGCATGGACAGCTATTACTATGGCGCAACTCCTGGAATAACACCAGTATTTTGCATGACTTAGGTGGTTTTCACGGTTTTTCAGAGGCGTAGAGATAAAAAACCGCGATGTGAGCTAATGTCACACCGCGGAGTTTGCTTGGGTGGGGTTATCTAAACCTTAAATCGGTTGCTGCTCCCCTAGCGGCTACACTCTTCGAGCAGGTAGGCTAGGTGGCGATAGGAGATGCCGCTGTGCTGGGTCAGACCCACTTCGCACATACGGTTGGCATAGTAGCCCTCCTTGATGTCCACTGGGATCAGCTTCTTGATGTTGCGCAGGGCGCTGGCGTTGATCTCAGGCTTGTATAAGCCCTTCTCGCCGGCGTAACCACAACATTCAATTCCTTCCGGCAGCTTAACGCCGTTACTACACGCATCGGCCAGGGCCTGCATCTTAGGCTCAAGCTTCATCTTGCGGGCACTACAGCCCAGGTGGAGCGCCACATTAACCTTCTTGGTGAAGGTGAGCTTAGGCAGGATCTTGTCGTGCATAAATTCGACCAGATCGGTGATCTCCACCTTAGGGTTACCCGTCAGTGTGCGGTAGGTACAAGAGAGGGCATCTACCACCACCGGCACCTTACCGTTGTCGCTCAGGGCGCTGAGGGCGTCGATCAGCTCATCGCGCTTGGCATCGGCGTTCTTGAAGTCACCCTTAGATTCCCACATCTGGCCGCAGCACAGGTGACGGGTGTTATCAGGAGTCACTACGTTGTAACCGGCGCGCTCCAGCAGGGTGACCACGACCTCAGGCAGGGTGCGGTTGTCGGGATCTTTCGGCGTCGGGCCGAAGGTGCGACCGCCACAGGCCGGGAAGTAGACTATCGTCTCCTTGTCTGGCGAGGCTGGGCTAGGCTTAGGCAGCTTGCCGCCCTTGGCGAAGTCCGGGTTCCAGTAAGGCACCTCTTTGGACACCATGCGGCCCACCTTCATCAGGCCGTTGGTGACGCTGTCGCCTGTGACCTTGTGGATGATGTTGAGCACGTCGAAGCCTGTGCTGATCACCTGGTTGACGGCGCCGAAGTGTTTGGCCTGGAAGTCCAGCACCTTCTGCTCGGTCGTGGTGATGTATGGGGTTCTCAGCTTACGTACCAGCTGACCCATGCTGTTGTCCACCGGACAGGCGATGGTACAGAGCTGACAGGCGGCGCAGGTGTCGACCACGTCATACTTGGCGGCGGCGCGCATCTCTTCGGCGGCTTGCTTGTCGCCAGAGGCCTCCAGGCGGGCGATCTCACGCAGGGTGGCGATACGCTGACGCGGAGTAAAGTTAAGCGCCGAGGTCGGGCAGGTCTTCTCACAGAAGCCACACTCGATACATCTGTCCACAAAGTCATCGACCACAGGGCATGGCTTGATGTTCTTGACGTGCACGTTGGCGTCGTCGTTGAGGATCACGCCTGGGTTAAGCAGGCCCTGGGGATCGAAGATCTGCTTGATGCGCTTCATCAGGGTGTAGGCATCGGCGCCCCATTCCATCTCGACGAAAGGTGCTACCGCGCGGCCTGTGCCGTGCTCCGCCTTCATGGAGCCGTCGTACTTGTTGATCACCATCTCGGCCACGTCTTGCATGAAGCCGTGGAAGCGCTCGATATCAGCCTGTGAGGCGAAGGTCGGTGTGATGATGAAGTGGAAGTTACCCGCCAGCGCATGGCCGTAGATCACCCCTTCAGGGTAGCCATGCTTGTGGAACAGCGCGGTCAGGTCGGTCGCCGCATTGGCCAGGTGTTCCAGCTCGAAGGCTACGTCTTCGATGATCACCGAGGTGCCCTTTGGACGCTCGCCGCCGATGATAGGGAAGAGGCCAGAGCGCATCGCCCAGTATTTGCTATAGACCTCTGGGTCACGGCTGAAGCTGATAGGGCGCTCGGTTTCGATATGGGCCAGCTTGGCGATTACGTCCTGGGTGTAGGCATCCAGGGTCGTTTCGTCGTTGGCGCGGGATTCGATAAGCAGGATGGCGGCACCTTCCGGCAGCTCGCTCAACCAGTCTGGCATCCCTTTCTTGCCGGTCACCGCCTTGATCGACGCCCAGTCCAGCAGCTCGGCGGCCGCTACGCTGTCGCATTTGATCGGCGGAATGGCACGGGCCGCATCTTCCATGTTGAAGAATACCGCCATGGCCGAGGCCTTGAACTTGGCCTCATCGACCGTGTTGTAGGTGACCTCTTCGACGAAGGCCAGGGTGCCCTCGGCGCCGACGATCAGGTGGTTGATCAGCTCGAACGGATCCTCAAAGTCTACCAGGGCGTTAATGCTGTAGCCGGTGGTGTTCTTGATGGAGTATTTCTTGCGAATACGGTCGGCCAGTACCGGGTTGCTGGCGGTGAGCTTGGCGAGATCGGTGAGCTCCTGCAGCAGTTGCTTGTGTGACTCGCGAAACGCTTCTTTTGAGCGCTCACAGCCTGTGTCCAGACGGGTACCGTCGGCAAACAGTAACTTGGCCGAGGCGATGGTCTGGTAGCTGTTCTGGGCCGTACCACAGCACATGCCCGAGGCGTTGTTAGAGACGATACCACCCACCATGGCCGAGGCCAGGGTAGCCGGATCCGGCCCTATCTTCTTGTTGAAAGGCTTGAGCGCCATGTTGGCATCGCTGCCGATGACGGCTGCGCCTAACGAGATTTGGTTGTGATCTTCGCTGACGGCGATCTTTCTAAAACCGTCGTGGCCGAGGATCAACAAGATGCCTTCGCCGATGGCCTGGCCTGACAGGCTGGTGCCGGCGGCGCGGAAAGTGACCGGGGCATTATGGGCGCGGGCGACCTCTAGGGTGTCGCGGGCATCTTCCAGGGTCTCGGCGTGGACCACGACCTCAGGCACGATACGGAAGTAACTGGCGTCGGTTGACCAGGCGAAACGACGTACCGCATCGTCCGATACCGCTTCTACACCAAGTTTTGCACGTAAATCTGCGACTACTGCTGAATAATTAATCGACATAACATTACTCTTTTATTTGACCCACAAAAAGGCGGGTTCATCACGTCCGCCTTTCTCGAGTTATCTGTTATAGACCGCCCCACAGGGTAGCGATAGTGCCTGCAATCAAGGCATAACCGAGCGCAACGGGCATGGTTTTACGGATAATTTCTGATTCTCGGCCTGCCATACCCACCACGGTAGCGGCGGCGACCACGTTCATGACACACATCATGTTACCTGCGTTGGCACCTATGCCTTGTAGGGCCAGGACTAACGCGTGGTTCATGCCGATGTTGTCGGCCACGCTGTACTGTAGGCCTGAGAACATCATGTTAGAGAAGGTGGCCGAGCCAGATAGGAAGGCACCGAAGATACCCACTATGGGTGACATCCAGGCCCAGATGGCGCCCATAGAACCGGCCAGCATGTCGGCCAGGGCAACAGGCATAGACTGCAGGCCCGCCTCGTTGGTGCCAGAGTTCAGGAAGATCTTCACCATAGGCACAGAGGCGCCCAGGGAGATGATGGTCGGCAGCATAGACTTGCAAGAGACGGTGATCGACTCCTTGATGGCTGGCGACTTCATCTTGAAGAGCACGAAGCCCAGGATACACACCAGCACGAAGAAGGCGCCAGGGGCATACAGGGTCGCGAAACCGGCTTTTAGCTCGGTACCCAGCAGGTTAGTCCAGCTGATGTTAAAGCTAGTGAGCCAGGACTTGAGCGGCGCAACGGTGCGAGACAGTACCAGCAGGCCGGCCATGATGATGTAAGGCGTCCAGGCGGCAACCTGAGAGAACTGTGCCTTGGTTTCAATCTTGGTCTGAGTCTGGTTGTCGTTTTCGGCGAAATCGTTCCAGGGGGTCTTAGGTAGCAACAGACCCTTGCGCGCCACTGGGATCACCAGGGCCATACCGACTAGTGCACCGATAACCGATGGGAACTCAGGACCGGCGAAGTAGTTGATAAGCCAAGCCGGTACGGTAAAGGCGAGACCGGCGAACAGGGCAAACTTCCAAATTGCCAGACCCTCTTTGAAGGACTTGTTACGGCCGAAGAAGCCGGTGAGAACAGAAACCAATACCAGCGGGATCAGGGTACCCGTCAACAGATCGATAGTGATCATATGCAGGGCGATAAACTGGGCATAGTCGGCGAAGCTGGTGCCGTGCTGGGCAATCTGGTCGGCAGCCATGCTGACACCACCCTGCATCAGACCCTGTTCCATACCGAAGAGCACCGGCAGACCGATGGCGCCGAAGGAGACGCTGGTAGAGTCGGCGATCAGGGCAACCACGGCGGCTGCCACAGGCGGCACGCCTAGCAGTACCAGCAGCGGCGCGCCGATGGCGGCCGGGGTACCGAAACCGGCAGAGCCTTCGATAAACGAACCAAATAACCAACAGATGATGATCACCTGCACGCGGGCATCACCACTGATGTTGGTAAAGCCGGCGCGGATGGTGTCCATGGCGCCCGAGTATTTAAGGGTGTTCAGTAGGAACACGGCGCCGAAGATGATGCTCAGTGGGGTCAGGGCCGAGAGTAGGCCTTCTACCACTGAGGCACCTAAGATAGTGGTATCCATCTGCCAGATAAAGACGGCGGCAAGGCCTGTCATTACCATGGAGATGGGCATGGCGCGAGATGCTGGCATCTTGAGTAGCACCAAAAATAGCATAACGCTGATTACAGGCGTCAAACTGGCGAGTAGTTGAAGTAGGGTCATGATTGCCTCTTACTGTCTTTACTTGGTTATTTTAGTTGTTGTTGATGCTGACTCGTCCGTTGCAGCATCTTGTGTTGTCGGAAGCTATTCCCAAATGGAATCCTTTCATCCTTGATGCGTAATAAACGCTAATTCACCAAATGCAAATATGATCTAGATCATTATGTGCCGATTATGTGAGATGGGGTTAGATGGGTGTGAACTTTGTCTGACCACTTAAACTGAAAGTGTGATCGATATCACTGGTCGGAGCGGGCTTTTATAACTTTTTGAAAGTTACATGACGCTTTTTAGCTGAAAATGGGATTTTACTAAGAGTTATTACTCTAATTTGGTCTCAAAAGTGGAAATATCTGATCGGATAATTTCAGTTTAGAATCTAATCAGTTAGTGGTGGAAATTTGGCTTTAGTGATCCAGATCACCTTGTGAAACCTCTGTTGGAGCCTGGCATTTCTGGTAAATAGGTATTACCAATTAATTTCAGTAGGTTAGCCAGAAAGCATGCTTAATCGCTTGAAATGCATGTAAATGAATTGCAGGGGATCTGGATCCAGGTCACTTTATTGGCTTTCGCTCAAATAAGTAATTTTATTTCTGAAAATAATGGCATTTTTGCCTGGCAGGCCGATCGACTTTGGTGCATTACCAGGGACTTAGCTGGCAAGGTTTAGAGCAAATTGCGGTGTTTTGGGGCAAATCTCAGGATGAAAAATACGCTAAATATAGAAAATCGCTTCCCCGGTCGGAGAAGCGATTTTTAGGCGCGAACGTCCCTAAGTTTAGGGACGCTCGAAGGTTAAGTTATCAATAAGGCGTGTGCTGCCCATAAAGGCGGCGGCCAGGATCACCAGCTGCTTGTCGTCGTCGCTGGCTTCGCGCAGATCGGCGGCGTTGCGCACCGACAGGTAATCAGGCTTAAACCCAGCCTGGTGCAACTGCTCCTGAGCCTGCTGCACTACATTAGGGATGGCTTGACCCTGGGCGATCGCCTCGGCCATCTCATCCAGGGTGCGCTTAAGCTGAGCCGCCTGCTGCTTCTGAGACTCGCTGAGGTAGCCATTGCGTGAACTCATGGCCAGGCCAGAGCGCTCACGAATGGTATCGACACCGAAGATCTCGATAGGCAGAGACAGATCTTCCACCATGGCCTTGATCACCATCAGCTGCTGGAAGTCCTTCTTGCCGAACAGGGCCACGTCTGGCTGCACTATGTTGAATAGCTTGCAGACTATGGTGGCGACGCCGCGAAAGTGCCCAGGGCGACTAGCGCCGCACAGCTCTTCAGACAGGCCCGGCACCTCGACAAAGGTCTGCTTATCCATCCCCTTGGGATAGATGATGGCCGGTGTTGGGGTAAACAACAGCTCGGCACCGGCGGCCTCGAGGGCGGCCTGATCGGCGGCCAGGGTGCGCGGGTAGGCATCCAGATCTTCATTCTGTCCAAACTGCATAGGGTTTACGAAGATGGAGACCACCACGTGATCGGCGCGTTTAAGCGCCTCGGTGACCAGGGTGATATGCCCCTGGTGCAGATTGCCCATGGTGGGCACGAATGCCACTGTCTCGCCGGCATGTTTCCACTGACGCACCTGGGTGCGGATCGCGGCGATATCTTGGGTGGTGTACATGTTACAGCAACCTTTCTTAGCTAAATGTATGCTCGGCGGCGGGGAAGACGCCAGTGTCGACCTCTTCGATATAGGCGCGAATGGCGCTGCGGATCTCGCCGGTCTGGGCCAGATAGTTCTTCGAGAAGCGTGGAATGTAGCCGCTGGAGATCCCCAGCACGTCGTGCATCACCAGGATCTGACCGTCGGTGTCGGCGCCTGCGCCAATGCCGATAACGGGAATGGTGAGGGCCTCTGTGATGCTCTTTGCCAGCGCGGCCGGGATACACTCGAGCACCAATAGCTGGGCACCGGCCGCCTCGATCGCCTTGGCTTCATCTATGATGCGCTGGGCGTTGTCGGCGTCACGGCCCTGTACCTTGAAGCCGCCGAAGACATGCACAGATTGCGGGGTGAGTCCCAGGTGGGCACACACGGGAATGCCGCGCTCGGTTAGCTTAGTGACGGTTTCCAGCAGCCAGTGACCGCCTTCGAGTTTCACCATGTTGGCGCCTGCCTGCATCAGGGCGGTGGCATTGGTCATCGCCTGCTCTGGTGTGGCGTAGCTCATGAAGGGCATGTCGGCGATCAGCAGTGAACGCTTGATGCCACGACGCACACAACGAGTGTGGTAGGCGATATCTTCGACTGTGACCGGCAGGGTGTCGTCGTGTCCCTGCAATACCATGCCTAACGAGTCGCCCACCAGTAGGACGTCGATCCCTTCGCTGTCGAAGGCGCCCGCAAAGCTGGCATCATAGGCGGTGAGTGCAGTGAACTTCTTACCTTCCTGCTTGAATTTCAGCAGGGTAGAGCTGGTTATCTTAGACATAATGCTGGTCTTAACTTTGATTTAAAAAAGGGTTCTGCCTGGGCAGTAGTGTGCTTTATAAGCTAACTGGGGCCTAAGTTCAATGATCCGGGCCGAGTTGTTGAACTTGCCTCTTAAGTTCCTCGGTGATCAGTGAGCTGAGTTGGGTTCCGCAGGGGAGAATGAGCGTTGGCGCCAGATCTGACAGGGGAATTAATACGAAGCTGCGGGTCTTCATGCCGTAGTGTGGCACTTGAAGACGTGGGATATCCAATTGCCAGTCGCCATAGAGGAGCAGGTCCAGATCTAAGGTTCTGGCGCCCCAGCGTACCTCGCGCACCCGGCCTTGTTCGTTCTCGATCGCCTGCAGGGCATCGAGCAGCGCCAGTGGCGCTAGGGTAGTGGTAAAGCTAGCCACGGCATTGAGGTAGTCGGGCTGCGGTACATCGCCCATGGGGGCGCTCTGGTAATAAGGGGAGACGCTAAGTTGTCCGTCGCTTGCCAAGGCCTTCAGTGCCTGACAGGCCTGATCCAATTGGGCTTTAGGGGACGCGAGATTAGCCCCCAGTGCGACATAGACGATGTTCATTATTCGGCTTTCGGTGTCTTCTTCGGGCTGCGACGACGGCGGTTGTTGCGGTTGCGGCTACCCTTGTTGGTGCTGCGGGCGATGACGCTGCGCTGCTCTTCGCTGCCTTCGACGAAGCTCTTCCACCAGGCGGCCGTCTTGGCCAGGTTGCCGCCCTCGGCCTCGGCCCTCAGCAATAGCAGATCATAGGCGGCGCGGAACTTAGGATGCTCGATAAACTTGAAGGCACGTGTGCCCTGATTGCGCTCGAACCTCAGTTGCAGCTGCCAGATATCCTTGGCCGGGGTGCTGAAGCGACGGGGAATGCTGATGGTGCGGCACTGCTGCTCCATCACATCGCCCATGGCGGCGTAGAAAGCGTCGTATTGGCTCAGTCCACTCTCCAGGGCGATATCGTCGGCCCGTTGACTGAGGGGGTACCAGAGCATGGCGGCGTAGAAGAAGGCCGGCGTGACCGACTTATCTTGCTGCACCCGCTCGTCAGTGTTGCGCATGATCGCCTTGATCATCTTGTGACTAGGCCCCTTGGGATCTTCCTCTAGCAGGTTATCCACCAGGGGAAAGAGGGGGGCAAACAGGCCAAAGTCGCGCATCATGACGAAATTATTTTGTGCCTGACCGGCGAAGAAGAGCTTGAGTACCTCTTCATACATGCGGGCGGCGGGAATATCTTTCAGCAGGGGCGCCAGCTCGGAGATCGGCTCGGCCGCTGCCTTGTCTATGTTCATCCCCAGCTTAGTGGCAAAACGTACGGCGCGCAGCATACGCACGGGATCTTCGCGGTAGCGTTTCTGTGGGTCACCGATGAGGCGCAGGGTGCGAGACTCGAGATCTTGCAGGCCGCCGCCATAGCTGTGGATGGAGAAGTCGCTGATATCGTAATAGAGGGCGTTAACCGTGAAGTCGCGGCGCTCGGCGTCTTCATCTATGGTGCCGTAGACGTTGTCGCGCAGCAGGCGACCCTCGGCGTTGATCTTAGAGATCTTTTCGCCGCTATCTACATGATGGCCCCTCAGGGTCGCGACCTCGATGACGTCGCGACCGAAGACGATATGGGCCAGACGGAATCTGCGTCCCACCAGGCGGCAGTTACGAAATAGCTTCTTAATCTCTTCCGGCGTGGCGTTGGTGACCACGTCGAAATCCTTGGGCTCTAGACCGAGGAGGATGTCGCGCACGCCGCCGCCCACCAAATAGGCCTTAAAGCCAGATTTGTGTAGACGATAGAGTACCTTAATAGCGTTTTCGCTAATGTGCTTGCGAGAGATTGCATGATGTTTGCGTGCAACTATCTCCAGGCTTAGTCCCGCTGGTGTGGTTTCTGTGGTGTTTTGATTGTCTTCAAAAAGCTGTTTACAGAATTGACTAATACGGCGAAAAATAGGACACCTCGAACTTGGATCTTGAGTCAGGGTTAAAATTAGGCCGCTATCATAACTCAATTATGGGTTAAAGAGTATACCCGGACTTAGCCTGTCAAATCGGGTTTCGTGACGGCGGTTTGGTTTATGGCCTTAGCGGACTTAAGCGCCCGGCGGAAGTATGATCTCCTGCTGGCGCGGGATTCGGCTCAGGTCAAACTGGCTGACGGCCTGGGTCAGCATGGTCTCGACCCTGTCGGGGTCGCAGAGGGGCTGTCCGAGGAAGGCGAGCGCCGCATTGATGCTGGCCTGTGGCGCCTTAAGGTCGATGGCCGGGGCGTGATTCTGTTTCGAGAGTTTCATCCCGGGCTCGGCGCAGGCCAGAGGCAGGTGCAGCCACTTAGGCGTGTGTTCGCCAAAGAGGCGAAACAGGGTCGTCTGGCGGGCGCTGGAGGTGAGCAGGTCGGCGCCGCGCACCACCTCGGTAATGCCCTGAAAGGCATCGTCCATCACCACGGCCAGCTGATAAGCGTAGAGGCCGTCGCGGCGCTTGATGATAAAGTCCTCGGCGGCAAACACTGGCTCGACCTGGATAGGCCCCAGCAGCTCGTCATCGAAATGATCTATGGCAAGCGTGTTACGGATGCGAATAGCGCCTGCTGTATGTTTAGCTGTGCGGGTCGCGCAGCGGCCATCATAGGTGCCGCCCATCGCTTGGATCTGCTTGCGGGTACATTGGCAGTAGTAGGCCATGTCCTCTGCCAGCAGGCTATCGAGGCTCGCCTGGTAGGCCTCTAGGCGCTCACGCTGATAGAGCACGGCGCCATCCCAATGTAGGCCGTAGGCCTCTAGGGTCTTGAGTATGAGCTCGCTGGCGCCGGCTACCTCTCTGGGCGGGTCGATATCTTCGATACGCACCAGCCACTGACCCTGCTCGGCACGGGCTCGCAGATAGCTGCCCAGTGCGGCGACAAGGGAGCCAAAGTGCAGCGGCCCAGAGGGCGAGGGGGCGAAGCGGCCGATATAGGCCTTGTCGTCTAGCTTAGGGTGATTGGGGAAGAGGGTTGGGTCTGCTTGGGGGCTCACGGCAAAACCTTTGTTAACACTATCTATATCGCTGATTGGGGCGACTGGATACAAAAAAGCGGGGCTAAGCCCCGCTTCTCGCCAGATTAACCGGCCATCTGTTTCTCTTTGATCTCGGCGAGCGTCTTACAGTCGATACAAAGGTCGGCCGTCGGACGGGCTTCGAGACGTCGGATACCGATTTCGATACCGCATGAATCACAGAAACCGAAATCGTCGTCTTCGATCTTCTGCAATGTCTTTTCAATCTTCTTGATCAGCTTACGCTCTCTGTCACGGGCGCGTAGTTCAAGACTGAACTCCTCTTCCTGAGCCGCACGGTCGACAGGGTCTGGGAAGTTAGCCGCTTCATCTTGCATATGATTCAGGGTGCGATCCACTTCTTCACGGAGCTGACTACGCCAAGCATCGAGAATCTTTTTGAAGTGACCCAGTTGAGCGGTATTCATATATTCCTCACCCGGTTTTTCCTGGTAAGGATCTACACCTGCGATAGCGAGCACGCCAAGTTTTTTAGTGCCTTCAGGCATAACGCATCTCCTGTTAATCATTTGCGTTGTAGGGCGTCTTTTATTAAAGGCCGATATCTATATCAGAATCTGATATACCACGCAAATTTTTTAAGCTGCCATGAGTTTATCTTTTGACTATGTCCTCTATTACGTATTAATTCAACTTTTACCGTCTATTTACAACTTGACAGGGCAGGATTTAATCAGCTTGGCGGCACTGGGCGATAGTTCGCAGCGGTAGGCGAGAATTTCTACCCCCGCCAGGTGCGCCTGAGCGAGCAGATCGGCGTACTCAGGGTCGATATGGCGGGCCGCTGCCACAGTGGTTATCCCAGTATGTTGCACCACAAATAGCAGCACCGCCCTGTGGCCTAGCTTGACCATCTCCATCAGCTCGCGCAGATGTTTCTGACCACGAGTGGTCACCGCGTCCGGGAAATACCCCTGATCCTGCTCTAATAAGGTACAACTTTTGACTTCTATATAGCAGGCGGGTTTGTTCTTGCTCTCCAGCAGGAGATCGATACGGCTGTTCTCGCTGCCATATTTGACCTCGCGGCGCAGGCTGTCGTAGCCGGTCAGTTCGCTTATTACCCCGGCCTCAATCGCCTCGGCCGCCAGGGCGTTGGCCCTTCCCGTGTTGATCCCTATGATGTGACCCTCATCGGAGGCCGCCTGCTCCCAGGTGTGGGCATACTTACGCTTGGGATTATCTGAGGTAGAGAACCAGACGGGCTCACCGGGAAACAGGCAGTTGCGCATCGAGCCCGTGTTGGGGCAGTGGATGGTGATCTCCGAGCCGTCGCTGAGCTGCACGTCGGCGAGGAAGCGCTTATAGCGTCTGAGTAACTTTCCCTGTTCAAATGCGGGGGTAAAAATCATCTTTTTGACCTTGTTGTTCTGCTTATATGTCTTTGGCTGAGTTAGGGACTGAGCTTAGGGCTGAGCATGGAGTTGTCTTGGGCCTGTCTGGAGCCCGAGTGTCTGAGACTCCCTGTTGAGATACGCCGATACTTAGCGCCCGGATTCTACCTTATTAGGCGGCGTGCTGTCGCGGCGCCCTTTTAGGTTAAGTGTGAGTAGGTTAGATAAAGCAGGGCGATTGGCGTTATACTTGGCTGCATTATTAGGCAGGCCCACTAGGGCCTGTTGATCTTTTCCGTTTGTTTTTGCAGCTGTTTGAAGGTGATTTATACAAGGCAGAGCCTGTGTCGTGTAGTCTTCTACACAAACTGGCGATAACGCCGTAGAAATGGCCTACAAACGCTGCCCAACGGGTTCATCTAAACGCGCGCTGCACTTTATGAAAGGCTTCCTGCCTTTCACCGCAGGCGGTCAGCTAGGCTGTTAGAAATCGTTCCAGACGATTTCTTTGTTGTTCGCCATTCACATAGAGTAACTATGCTTCATGGCTCTCGCCTCGTGCAAAACGCGTTTAGATTGAACAAAAATTAAACTTGAAAGATTAACAGGCCCTAATGCCTAGCCACTCTCTGTACTGACAAGGAACAATTATGAGCGACGTGATGAAGATTTATCTGACCGAGGACGCCCCAGCGGCCCATTGGGGCAGCGCAGATGTGACCTTTACGACTGGCCAAGCCAATATCCATCTGCAGGCGGGGGATCAGCTACGCCAGGTGCAGCAGGCGGCACGTAAGCTGCGCGGTCAGGGGATTAACGAGGTGGCGCTCGAGGGCGAGCTGTGGGATCTTCACACTCAGTGGGCCTTCGCCCAGGGCTTTGCTACCGCCAAGCAGATCGGCAAGATTGCCTGGACCGGCGACGATGCCGTCAAGAAGGTTCTGGACGACAGACGCGATAGCGCGGCCTTCGCCCGACAGTTGATCAACGAGACTCCTGAAAACTTGGCCCCAATGACCCTGGCCAACCAGGCGGCCCAGTGGCTGACTAAAGTGGGCGGCGACAAGGTGAGCTACCGCATCATCGAAGGGGAAGCCCTGCTGGAAGAGAAGTGGATCGGTATTCACTCTGTCGGTCGTGGCAGCGAGCGTCCACCTGCGTTGCTGGAGCTGGATTATAACCCGCTGGGCGAAGACGCGCCTGTGTCGGCGGCCCTGGTCGGTAAGGGGATCACCTTCGACTCTGGCGGTTACAGCATCAAGGCATCCGAAGGCATGCTGGGCATGAAGTGTGACATGGGCGGCGCGGCGACCGTGACCGCGGCCCTGGGACTGGCTATTAAGTCTGGCCTGAACAAGCGTATCAAGCTGTTCCTCTGCTGCGCCGAGAACCTGATCAGCGGCCGAGCCTATAAGCTGGGGGATATCCTCACCTATAAGAATGGTGTCTCGGTCGAGGTGGTAAACACGGATGCCGAGGGGCGTCTGGTGCTGGCCGATGGTCTGCAGGCCGCCTGTGAAACCGGTGCGCCTCTGGTGATCGATGCCGCGACCCTGACCGGCGCCGCCGTGATGGCGGTGGGTACATCATACAACGCCATCTTCTCACCTAGCCGTGAGCTGATCAGCCGTACGCAGGAGAAGGCATCCGCCGTGGCCGAGCAGGTATGGCCGCTGCCACTTGAGCCTTGGCATAAAGAGATGTGTCCATCAGCCTATGCCGATACCGCTAACAGCCGCCCAGTGAAGGGTGGCGGTGCGGGTGGCGCCTCAAATGCCGCCGGTTTCCTCTGGCGTTTCGTGTCCGATGACACTCAGTGGCTGCACATGGATCTCGCCTCGGCCTTCGCCGACACGGCTAACGGCCTGTGGGCCGCTGGGGCAACCGCACATGGCGTGTTGACCATCGCCGAGCTGCTGCAGGACTAAGTTGTAGTGAAAGAGAAAAACGCGCCATTTGGCGCGTTTTTTTATGCTTTTGGGGCCGTGAGCGGCCAGGAGGCCAATACCTTATACTGCACGCCCTGCTCGCTACTCTGAGAGTGATATAGATGCAGGGCGTTGCCGCTGAGGGTGAGGGAAGGCGCCTTGAACTCGGGTAGCACCTTGGCCTTACGCATCAAGGTAATATGGGGCGTAAAGCTGTGCTCGCTGGTGTGTAGACCCAGCTGCTGGGCCAGCCCTTGGCATAAATCGAACAGGCTGATGAGTCCGGGATCCCGCGCCACACCCTTGAGACAGATAATCTTAGGCTTAAGCCAATGGTCCAGGGTGTTGAGGGTCACCTCGAAAGCCGGTAAACGGCGTTGATGGCCGAGCCTGTCGAGGGTGTCGCATAGCGCCTCCTGCTGCGCCTCGCTGCACTGGCCGAGGAAGGCTAGCGTCATGTGCAGATTGTCTCTGGGGACTAGGCGTCCCTCACCGTCTAAGCTCGCCTGTAACTGGGTCAGTTGCGCCAGCTGCACCGCATCGGGGGCGATGGCGAGAAAGAGTCGTTTCATTGGTGTCCCCTGGTTGCCGATAAAGGTTAAAGTGTGTTACAAAAATGCTACGAGTTGAGCTTTCTACTGGCTTGATTTTTAAGCGACTTATTTTGCTGGTGTCGCTGTAAAAGCGAAATATAACCTATAGTCACTCACAGCTAGCCGTTACAACTTTAATCATAAGGTAATCCTATGATTTCTGACTATAATCAGTGTTTGTATCAGGTTAGCCAATCTAAGGACTAGATAGTATATGTCATCCGATACGCAACAGGGCCCCCTATCGCTAGAGCAGACGCTTGCTTACTTATGCGAACACGATCTGGAAGAGGAGCTGCAGCTTATCCTGCAGCAACTTGCCGCCAGCAATCAGTGTGATGGCCTGTTTCTGTTACGTATCGGCAAGGGACGTTTGCCGGTGCAGATCGAAGCCATGTACCAGTCCGACGCCTCTATTTTCAGTAAGCGCGACGCCGAGATGTTGCTCAGTCGGGTCGCCAATAACCGTCACCTGCATTCCTACACCTCCCTGCGCGAACCCGCCATAGTCGAAGATGTGGCCGCGATCATCGATGATGAGGACAGCCGTCTGCGCCTCAACCAGGCCAAGATCCGCAGCGTCCTGCTGCTGCCCGTGGGAGGAGAGAGGCACTATATCTTCGGCGCCTATCGCTACGACTGCAACGGCATATGGCCAGAGGCTATTCGCCACAATCTGCTGCTGGCCGGCAGTATGCTGGGGCTGGTACAGGAGGCGGCGCGCCAGCGCTTAAATGCCAAGAGTAACGAGCTGGTCTGTATCGAGCATCTCTATCGTCTGCCGATTCCCTGCGTGCATATCGGCGTGGATGACAGGGTGATTCGCTACAATCAGAGTGCGGCCGAGATACTGCGTGTGGAGACGCTGCAGAAGGTGGAGAGCCTGGTGCCCAAGCGGGCGCAGAAGCGTCTGCTCGAGACCATGGCCCTGGTAAGAGATCAGCTGCTGGAGCAATCCAGCTGCGAGGTACCGCTGAAATATGCCTTGGACGATGACTTGTCCAAGGTGACATTTCTCTGCCTGTCCGGTGAAGATGGCCCCATTCTCATGCTGGTGGAGCCTGTGGGCGAGCCAGCAGTGGAGAGCGAAGAGCGCAGCGTTTCGCTCAATTTCGACTCGCTGACTGGGCTGCCCAATCGCGCCTACTTCGAGGCCCTGTATGATCTGGCCAATCCCTGTCAGTGCGAGCGCTCTACCTTCGTCGGCTTCATCAACCTGGACAGGTTTCAGGTGGTCAATAATGTCAGCGGTCACAGGGCCGGCGATCAGCTCTTGTGCCAGCTGGCAGCCCGCCTGAGTCAGTTGGTACGCAAGGAAGATGTGATCGCCCGTCTCAGCGGCGATGAATTTGGCATCCTGATGCCCAATATTGATGCGCAGAGCGCCGAGCAGGTCGCCGAGCGTATCTGTCATGCGATGGCCAACCATGAGTTTTGCTGGGAGGGGCGCCGCCATAGCGTGAGCGTCAGCATGGGGCTGGCCCGCTGCGAGAGCGAGGTCGACTCTGTCTCGGATCTGCTGCGCCGTGCCGGTGCCGCCTGTCGTCTGGTCAAGGAGAAGGGCGGTAACGCCTGGTACTTCTATAGTGCCCAAGATCCCGTGGTCGAGAAACTCAATACCGAGATGAATGCCTCGGTGGATATCGTCGGTGCCCTGGCGAATGACAGGTTTGAACTCTTCTATCAACCCATAGAGCCCCTGAATGTCAACGACGACGGGCTGCACTTTGAGATCTTGCTGCGCATGCGTTCGCCCGAGGGGGAGCTGATCCCGCCGGGGATCTTCCTGCCCGCCGCCGAGCGTTTTAACCTGGCGTCCAAGCTGGATCGCTGGGTGATCGATAAGCTGCTGCGTTGGGGCAGTGAACACCTGGCGTTGTGGCAGTCACTTTCTATGGTGTCGGTGAACCTGTCGGCGCTCTCCATCAGCGACAGCGAGTTTATCAACTGGCTGGAGATGCGCCTGCTGGGCGAGCCTGAGCTGGTGAGTAAGCTCTGTTTCGAGATCACAGAGACGGCGGCGGTGAGCCAGCTGGATCATGCCACTGGGCTAATCAATACGGTGAAGCCACTTGGTTGTAAGCTGGCGCTGGATGACTTTGGCTCAGGGTTTTCCAGCTTTGCCTATCTTAAGTTGCTCAATGTCGATTATGTGAAGATTGACGGCCAGTTCATTCAGCACCTGTGTGAGGATCGCGCCGACCAGGCCATCGTCTCTGCCATCTGTCAGCTCGGCCGTGACATGGAGTTTGAGATAGTGGCCGAGTTTGTCGAGTCGCTCGAAATCGCCAAACACCTGTTAAAACTGGGCGTCGAGTTTGGCCAGGGCTATGGCATAGCGTGTCCCGCGCCGCTGTCGACCCTGACCTCGGCTGAGGGACTGCACTGGTATCGCGAGCTGGAAGGTTAAGAGATGTTAACCTAAGGCAAGGCCTAAGCGGGGACTCCTCTGTTTAGCTTTGTCCTCATCTTTAGTAAACTGTCGCCAGTTTTTGCCGATTGAATGCGCCCTTTGAACCAAGTAGCTACTCAAGAATTTAGTCAAGTCCCGATCCAGACACTCCTTCCCGAGATCCAGCGGACGCTGGCGGACAATGCCCAGCTGATCTTGCAGGCGCCGACCGGCGCGGGCAAGTCGACCGCGCTGCCCCTGGCCATGCTCGACTGGCCTGAGATTGAGGGTAAGATCTTGATGCTGGAGCCCAGACGCATCGCGGCCCGTAGCGTGGCGCATTTTATTGCGGCCAGGCGGGGGGAGGCCGTGGGTCAGTCTGTGGGTTTTCGGGTGCGCGGCGAGTCGAGCGTTAGCGCCAAGACCCGCCTCGAGGTGGTGACCGAAGGGGTGCTGACGCGGATGATCCAGCAAGACCCTGAGCTTAACGGTTATGGGCTTGTCATCTTCGATGAGATCCATGAGCGCCACCTCAGCACTGATCTCGGTCTGGCACTGGCGCTGGAGGTGCAGGCCTCGTTTCGCGAAGATCTTAAGATACTCGCCATGTCGGCCACCCTGGACGGTTTGCCGCTAAAGGCGCTGATGCCCGAGGCGGCGAGTCTGGTGAGTGAGGGCCGCAGTTTTCCCGTGAGTCTGAGTTACCGCCCTGGCGCGGCCCATCAGGACTGGCTGCTGCACATGGCCAAGGTGATCGTCGAGGCGGTGACCGAGCATCAAGAGGGCTCCTTGCTGGCCTTTCTGCCCGGCCAGCGAGAGATAGCGCGGCTACAGACCCTGTTATCGGAACGGCTCGATGCTAAGCAATTTTTAATTACGCCGCTTTATGGCGCCCTGCCGCCGGCGCAGCAAGACAGCGCCATCGCGCCGCCACCGCCTGGGATGCGTAAGCTGGTGCTCGCCACCAACGTGGCCGAGTCGAGTCTGACCATCCAAGATATCCGTCTGGTGGTGGACGCAGGCTTTAAGCGTCAGGCAAGTTTCAATCCCAAGACGGCGGTGAGCCGCCTGTCACTCAAACGGATCAGCCAGTCGTCGGCGGCGCAGCGTAGCGGCCGCGCAGGGCGTCTGAGTGAAGGCCACTGCATTCGCCTCTGGCCGCAGCAGGAGCATGAGCGTCTGCTCAAGGCCGATGAGCCCGAGATCCTCCATGGGGATCTGACCAATTCAGCCCTTGATGCCGCCTACTGGGGGGTCAACGCCCTGGGGGCTCTGCCGCTGATCTCGCCCCCGTCCGAGGCCAATGAGACGGTGGCCTGGGAGCTGCTGCAAGCCCTGGCGCTGGTGGATGGCGACAGGCGTATTACCGCCCATGGCCGCGCCGCCTATCGGCTTGGTTGTCATCCGCGCCTGGCACATATGCTGCTGGCCGCCAGGGAGATGGACGGCATGGACGAGCCCTATTACCTGCCGATCGCGGCGGTGCTGGCGGCGCTGCTGGAATCTCGCGCCCTGGCGCGACGCGGCGCCGATATCAGCCGTTATCTGAGCGATGCCAGGGGCGGTGAAACGGCCAAGTTGGCGCAGCAATATCTGGCCAGGATGAATGCTGGTCGAGGCAATCAGATAGCCAAGGTCATCGGCGAGAGTCGCGACCAGGATATCGCCACCCTGCTGGCGCTGGCCTTTCCCGATCGCATCGCCAAGGCACGCGGTGCCAAGGGCTATCAGCTGGCCTGCGGCGCAGGCGTCGCCCTCAATGATGACGATGCATTGCAGGGTGAGCCCTGGCTGGTGGTAGCACAGTTTCAGGAGAGTGAAGGCCAGAGCAGCGGCCGGGTGCTGCTGGCGGCCAAGCTGGATGCGACGCTGTTTGACGGGGCGCTGGCCAGTCAGGTGAAGTCGGCTGTTGAGACTGGCTGGGATGAGGAGAAGGCGCGTTTTTACGGGTTAACTCAAGCGCGTATCGGCGCTATCATATTGCGCGAGCGCCCCCTGGCTACCCTGGATGAAGAGACAATCAAGCAGGCGATCTATCAGCTGATCCGCACTAAGGGTCTCTCCTTACTGGGCTTTGATGATAAGGTGGAGCAGCTTCGCCTGCGCGTCGCCTTGGCAAGCAAGCTCGGCCTAGCGGGTGATTGGCCCGATCTGAGTGATCAGGCCTTGCTCGCGACCTTGCCTGAGTGGCTCGGCCCCTATCTCGACGGTGTGCGCCGTCTTACCCAGCTCAAGGGACTGGATTTCTATACCTTGCTCCACAACCAGATGGAGTGGGGGCAACAACAGATATTAAACGAGGCGCTGCCGAGCCATTGGCCGATGAAGACGGGCACTCGGGCGGCGATACGATATGAAAATTCGGGGCGAGCCCTGCTGAGTGTGCGCCTGCAGGAGGCGCTGGGCATGGCCGAGAGTCCCAGGCTGGCTCAGGGCAAGTTGACAGTGACCATGGAACTGCTGTCGCCGGCCATGCGACCGCTGGCGCTGACTGCGGATCTGGTCAACTTCTGGGCGGGCCCCTATGTCGAGGTGAAGAAAGAGATGAAGGGGCGCTATCCCAAGCATCTGTGGCCGGACGATCCCGCCAACACCTTGCCGACTAAATTGACCAAGAAAAAGATGTCAGCAAAGGGGCTTTAGCCCCTTTGCTGTTTGACTGGAAATACGATGACGAATAAAGAGACACCAAAACCACGCAGACCCCGCCAGTCTTCTAATCGAAAGCCTTCTACTGGCAAGTCGGCTAGTAGCAAGTCGGGCAAGAGTAAGACGGCCAAGAGCAAGCGTGCCGCTGCGGCGAGGCCGGGTTGGGGACGCAGGATCTGGTCGTTAAGCTGGAAGCTTGGTCTGATCCTGATTGCCGCCATGACCATCTACAGTATCTATCTGGATCAGATCATCGCCCGCAAGTTTGAGGGGCAGAAGTGGCACCTGCCGGCGCAGGTATTCAGCCGATCCATGGCCCTCTATCCCGGCGCCGCTGTGAGTCATGCTCAGCTGATCGCTGAGCTCAAGCTACTGGGCTACCGCAAGGTGGCCAACCCCCGCCAGGTGGGGGAATTTTCTGCCTCCATGACCAAGGTGGATCTCTGGCGTCGTCCCTTCCTGCATCCCCAAGGATCCCAAGAGGCGCAGCGGGTGATGATCACCTTCGACAGCCAGGGGGTCGCCTCGGTGTCGCGCAATAGCGATCACCGCGAGCTGGCGGTGTTCCACCTTGAGCCTGTGCTGTTGGATCGCATGATCACCGGCGACGGTGAAGACAGGTTGTTTGTGGCCACAGATAAGATCCCCCAGGCGATCGTCGATGCGCTAATCCTGGTGGAAGACAGGAGCTTCTACGAGCATCACGGGGTTAACCCCTTCGCCATCATACGTGCCGCCATGGTCAACATCAGCGCCGGGCGCACTGTGCAGGGTGGTTCGACCCTGACCCAGCAGTTGGCGAAAAACTTCTTCCTCTCCAGTGAGCGCTCCATCATACGTAAGCTCAGAGAGGCCTTGATGGCGATCATTATCGATTTTCGTTACGACAAGGATGAGATCCTTGAGGCCTACCTCAACGAGGTCTATATGGGCCAGGATAAGTCTCGCGCCGTTCACGGCATGGGCCTGGCCTCTCAGTTCTATTTCGGTCGGCCGATCGCCGAGTTGACCCTGCCGCAGCAGGCCTTCCTTGTGGCGGCAATCAAGGGGCCTTCCTACTACAACCCCTGGCGTTATCCTGAGCGGGCTCAGGAGCGACGGGATCTGGTGCTGCGCCTCTTGATGGAGTCGGGACAGCTGCCGGTGGCCCAGTACAAGGCCGCGGTGGAATCTCCCCTCGGTGTGCGTAAGGCGAGCAAGCCTGTGCATCAGAAGTTGCCGGCCTTCTTCGCCGTGGTGCGCGGCGAGTTGTCGCGCCGATTCGGCGACAGCCTGTTGCAGCAGTCGGGCATCAAGGTTTACACCACCCTAGATCCCCTGGCCCAGGAGGCGGCGGAGCAGGCGGTGCGCTCGACCATGAAAAAACTGGAGCAGCGCGACAAGGCGCTGCAGGTGGGCATGGTGGTCACCGACAAATACTCTGCCGGTATCGCCGCCATGGTGGGCGACAAGGTGCCTAGTTATCAAGGCTTTAACCGCGCGGTGGAGATCCGCCGCCCCATAGGCTCGCTGATCAAGCCGTTCGTCTATGCCACGGCGTTGACCCATGGAGACAAGTACACCCTGGCGACGCCGTTAAAGGATGAGCCCATCACTCTGACCAACTCCCATGGCAAGACCTGGTCGCCGCAAAACGTCAACAAGCAGTTCTCCGGCGAGGTGCCGCTATTGACCGCCTTCAAGAAGTCGATGAACGTGCCGACGGTCAACCTGGGGATGGCGATTGGTACAGACGCGGTGGCAACCACCCTGGCCAAGTCTGGCTGGAACGAGGCGATCCCCGAGTATCCTTCCATGCTGCTGGGGGCGGTCAACGGTTCGCCTTTGATGGTGGCCCAGGTGTATCAGACCCTGGCCGATAACGGTCGCTACCGTCAGCTGAGTGCGGTGACCCATGTGCTGGATGCCGATAATCAAGCTCTGTCGGCCAGTCAGCGCGCGACGGATCAGGCGATCCCCGTGGCCAGCGACTTCCTGGTGCAACATGCCATGACTCAGGTGGTGCAATCGGGCACTGCCGCTAGGTTGGGCCAAGCCTTCCCGGGCGTGACCCTGGCGGGTAAGACGGGTACCAGTAACGATTCGCGCGACTCCTGGTTTGCCGGATTCGATGAGCGTAACGTGGCGGCTGTCTGGGTGGGGCTGGATGACAACGGCAAGACCAGCCTCTATGGCAGTAGTGGCGCCATGGCCGTGTACCAGGCCTTCCTCAAGCAGCGCGCGCCTATCAGCCTGAGACGCACGCCGGTAAGTGGAGTGGTGCCTGGATATTTCGATGCCAAGACGGGGGTCGCCAAGGAGAAGGGCTGCAACAATGTGGTGGCGCTACCGGCCTTGAGTGAGAGTTATCATCCGGCCAAGAACTGTGGCGATCCGCTGTCCTGGTGGCAGAAGCTGATGGGCGGCTAGGCGCTATCAGGCTTTCCATAGTTAATAAAAAAGCTCACCTTAGGTGAGCTTTTTTATTGTATCGCTGGATTGAACCGCGCTATATGGCGCTCTCTGTCTTGGTGGCAGAGCTAGGGCCTGTTGACCTTTTGAGAACAAATTTTGTTCTAATTGAGCACGTTCAAATCGCGGCATGAGGCTTGTAGTATAGTTATTCTATATATAAAGCCGAGCAACAAAGAGTTGAACGTGCTCAAGACGAACCCTGCGGGCAGTGTCTGTATCATTTTTCTACTGCGTTATCGCTCATTGATGTAGCACACCACATTACAATCGCTCTGCCTTGTATAAAAGCGATACAGAATGCTGCACAAATGAACGCGAAAGATAAACAGGCCCTAGGGCCTAGTTACTTACGGCGTTTCTTAGGCTTGGCCTGTTGCCATAGATAGAGGCCGGAGATCGCCATGAAGATGAGACAGAGGGCGACGAGATCCATCATCAGCGAGCCGGCTAGCCCGACGATGCGGCCGCTGTGCAGGTCCAGCAGCACACGCTCCCAAGTGAGGTGCATGGCGCGGGCGCTGAGTGATAACTCCTGGATGAGCTTGTTACTCTTGTCATCGGCCAGCGGCGCCTGCCAGTCGAGGGCCACCAGAGGCTTTGCCGCCTGCCACTCGATGAGATCGGCATCGCTCAGATAACTGCCCGAATCTGTGTCGAGCCATAGCTGCTGGCCGTCACCTGTGGGCAGCAGGCCCAGTGCTTTGAGATCTTGAGGCAGGCCGGTTGCCCGGCCCTGCTGTTCAAGCAATGCGCCGTCTTGGCTCAGCAGATAGAGGTGCTGGGCGTCGATGGCCACATAGTGCTCGCCATAGGCGAGGGCACCAAGCAGCGGCCCTTGGGCTTCTAATACAGGTTTGCCTTTTAGCCAGAGCAGGTTATCGCTGGTGGCGAGCAGTGGCTGTGTTTCGAAGATGGCGACCCGGCCAGGCGCCTTGATGCCATAGTGATCCAGCAGCCGGCTCTGATGTACATGGGCGCTGTCTAGTGCGAAGTCGTTGCTGTGGTTGATTAAGACGCCAGTGACTGCAACCATGACCACTAAGAGGGCGCTGGCGATCCCTAAGCGTCTGTGCCAGGGGCGGAAGATCTTGGCGAGTTTCTGCCACAGGGGTTTACGATGGGGGTGGCGGGGCTTGTTTGTCATCTATGGCGTTCTTTATTCTGACTATTATCTGGCGCGCGGCCGAAAGCAGACTCATGGATGCCCGGCGCTGACAGCCTGTTGGATACGAAAAGAGCAGGGCTAGCCTGCTCGCTGGTCATCATATAACAGCCTTTAGAATAACGCCAACCTAGGCTTAGGGCTTGTTGACCTTGTCGTCCAGATAGAGGGCGATGCGTGATAGCTTAGTCAGGGCGCGTACCGACAGGGTGGCCCCTGTGATGCCATCTATCTTGCGATCCAGCTGATGTTCCTCGGTAAGCCTGGCCTGCTTAAACTGATCGGTGAAAAACTCGTGGCGTACCTCGTCGCCGCGGCTCTCACGGTAGACCAGCACCTTGGTCTGCACTATCGCCTTGTCTTTCACATGAATGCCGACCGTGATGGGGGACTCCTTGCCTATCTCTTCGAGGATCCAAACTGTCTCGCCTTGTTGCAGCCAGTAGCGAAGGCGCATCTTGTTGAATTTATGCGCCAGGATATCTTCGATCACCAGCTTGTCGCTATCCTCTAACCAGTAGACCTTAGCCTTGGGCATGGGGCCTGCAAAGGCCTGGCTGATAAAGTCTTCACTGCTTTGGTAGACGCTGGCGGCCTGTACGCAGAAGGCGGTGAAGAGTGAGGCAAATATAAGTTTGATAGAGAGAGACTTCATTGGATGACCCGGTAGCAAGAGTGGAGGAGGCCTGTGGTAATGAATCCGTTCAGCTGTTGTTTCATTGTGCTTGTTAACTATGACTAAGACACCTCGTAAAGTGGCTTAGCCATAGGCAGTGCTCAATGGGAGCATTGAGCACTGCGGTATGTGCTATTGGCTTAGATGGGCCAAAGGCTTAGAACTGGTAGCCAACGCCTAGGTTGAAACCGTCGGCATCCTTAGCGCCACCAACTTTTTCGTAGTCGGCCTTGAAGACAACGTTTTCGTGCAACCAGTAGTTGATACCTACGTTAGTTTGCTCGACCTTAGTGTCGGCGCCGTTACCTGCGTTGTTGTCATACTCGTTGTAGCGAGCGAAGACACCAAAGCTTTCGTTGAAACGGTAAGATGGCTCGATATACCAACCTGTTTGCTCATCACGGCCAAGTGCTTCAGCTTCTTTACCATCGATATCCCACTGAGCATAAAGTGCCTTAACGGTGAAGTTTTCGATGTTGTAGATAGCGTGTGCAGTCAATAGGGTCGCAGAAGCGGTATCGACATCGCCACGGCCTTGAGTCAGATCAGATTGGTACTGCACGGTAGCAGCCAGCTCTAGACCTGGAACGGCAGTGTATTTAACGCGTGCTGTGTAAGCCAGATCTTCAGCTTTTGCCTTAGAAACTTTCTGACGACCGCCACGGATCTTGTAGTCTTCGCCAACGTTCAGGCCAGAAGTGACCGCTGCATCGAAGGCTAGGCCTGGGGCTGCCTTAACGTTTAGGTTTAGACCTGCTTCCCACCAAGTGGCTGGCAGGATGTTTTTCTCAACTGGGTTACGCTCAACACCGTAGAATGCTGGTGGCTCGTGAGTTTCGTTGATGATACCTACTGGCATCAGGAACAGACCCGCCTTACCGGTCAGCATGTCGTTGAAATCGTGCTCGATGTAAGCCTGCTCTAGCTCGACTTCACCGTTCTGGCCGTCACCAGAGATAGAGTGCTCTAGCTCTACTTCAGAGAAGAAACGTGTGTTTGAAGTGAATTCGTGGCCGAAGAAAAGTACGAAACGGTGGAAATCGAACTCTTTCTTGTCTGAACCTGATTTGTTGTCAGTGATGTTGTTGTAGTGAAGCTCACCATAACCACCGATAGTCGTCGCGCTCTTAGCAGAGCTGCTTTCTTCAACGGCGTCGGCAGTTTTCTCTACACGCTGCTCGGTTTGCTCTAGACGCTTCTCAAGATCTTTCAGCACTTTCTGTTGCTGTTCGATCACTTTACGCAGTTCTTGAGTCTCATCTGAGGCGATAGCGGCTTGGCTAGCGAATGCGCTGACCAGTGCTGCGGCAATTAGCGTTTTCTTCATCATTTCTCTTCCCAGTTGTTGTATCAGGGTTATTAAGTTGCTGGCGATTCTATCAACTAGGTATCGTAATGCAAACTATTATCATTAAGTTTTTTGATTGAGATCAACAAATGTAAAGTCAAGGTAAATGAGCTTGTACCCAGGTAGTGCAGCGTTAGTGTGGTTTAAAATCATTTTATAACAATGTCTTGATGTTGTTTTTCCTGATTTTTAACCCTTGACGTTGACTGACATTGTTAATTTTAAAAAATTTATCTTTTTTGCAGCTTTAGAGGAGTTTTGGGGAAAATCAGCATTCTTGCTTCTGGTTTGAGGCTCAGCTTTAGGCATGGTTTGGGCACAGTTTGAGCGATCGAGTAGATGGGCTTAAGTCATAGACGAGTCAAGGGAATAGGAGAGTTGCGTCAGGGAAATGGCGGATCTTTCGGCCTAGATTGGTGGCAAAACAAGGGCTCCTCAAGTCATCGGAGAAGTGTTTGGCGGGTTTTGCTATAGACTGTGCCTCCTTAAATTTTTAACTGACTGTTATAGTTAACTCTTACACCACCTGATTGACGAGCCGATATGTTTCTAAGTCCTTATTTTAATAAAGCACAGCAATTGGTCTCTGTGTCAGCCCAGCAGGCGAGCGAATTTGCCAAAGGGGTCGCACAGGACTTTAATCCCATCCACGATGTCGATGCCAAGAAGTTTTGCGTACCCGGAGATCTCCTGTTTGCCTTGGTGCTGGGACAATATGGGCTGAGCCAGAAGATGACATTTCGTTTCGAGGGCATGGTCGGCAGCGGTGTCAATCTGGTGTTTCCCGATGCGGTCGGTGACAGCTTTGCCATCTTGGATGATAAGGACAAGCAGTACCTGAGTGTGAGCCGCAGCGGCGAGACAACCGAGTGCGAGGTGCAGACAGAGTCCTTCGTGCGTAGCTATGTGGCCTTCTCCGGGCTCAACTTTACCCATGTGCTGGTGCCGCTGATGAAGCAGCACGGCATGATGATCAACCCGGCCCGTCCTCTGGTGATCTATGAGAGCATGTCGTTCGATCTCAATACCTTAGATTTCGACAGCATCGCCCTCAACCTGGTGGAGCAGACGCTTGAGATAGACGGCAAGCGCGGCGACGTGACCCTGAAGTTTGAGCTGCACTGCGGCGACACCCTGGTGGGCACGGGTGAGAAGACCCTGGTGCTTAGCGGCCTGCGTCCACTGGAAGATGCAAGCATGGATGAGATGGTGGCCCGCTATGAGGCGCGCCGCGTCAGCTATCAGCAAGCCGACTAGTCTGCTGGCATGCTGAATTGGGGTCGGCGCTTGCCGGCCCTTTCTATTTCTGCTCCCGACGCCTAAATTGCGGCCCCAGCTCTCCATTTCCTGTTCCCAGCTCTCCATTTCCTGTTCCCAGCTCTCAATTTTCTGTTCCAAGCATTTAGCCATTGGCATTCGCCACGAGCCGATCCTGAACATCACTCCTTCTCTTTATGCTTGCCGTCTTCTTCATTCCTGCCGTGAAAACCGTCTGAAATCGGGCGTTACGCACGCTTTTTAAACGACTACCCCGCGCAAGTCTCGGGCCAGATTGCCAAGCCGATAGCTTTGTTTTACTTTAGTGGGATTGTTTTGCTATTCCCCTTTGCTGCTCGCCCCGCTGGGCGGCCGACAAGCTCGTTTGGATAAGGAAAGAGATGCCAAGCTTAAATCGAATCGTGCTGATCAATACGCACCTCCCTGGCGTTGTGGAACTCGCCCTCGATGGACACACCAATATTTGTGGTACCAATGCCTCGGGCAAGACCACACTACAGCGTCTGGTGCCCGTGTTTTATGGCGAGTACCCCAGCCGCGTGGTGCCCTCGACCCGTGACAGCTTCGAGCGTTGGTATCTGCCCCATGATTCCAGCTATATCATCTACGAGTATCGCCGCGACGATGGCCTGCTGACCCAGGCTGTACTGGCCTCTGCAGGTGACGGCAAGGGGGTCAACTACCGTTTCATCGGCAAGGGCTTCGAGCTGGAAGACTATGTCAAGTCGCAACAAGGGGAGTCGATTCTTTGCCATAACATGGCCGAGCTCGGCCGGGAGATGAAACGCGCCGGGGTGGCGGTGACTAATTTGCTGAACACCCGTGAGTATCGCGCCATCATCCAAAACGATCGCACCCTGCTCAGCACCGGCAGCAACCGCAGCGAATTACGCGCCTATGCCCGTCAGTTCTCCCTGTGTCAGCACGAACATACGCTGCGCCACATAGAGAAGTTGGCTAAGGCGGTGCACTCCAAAGAAGGCAAGATGGAGACCATCAAGTCGATGATCGCCGCCATCTTGGAGGAGGATGGGGTTAACCCGCCGAGTTCACGTCTCAACCCTCAGCGGGTAGAGGCCTGGATCCGCGAGAGCCAATTAATCCAGGGCTTCGAGCAGATCCGTCCCGAATTTGACAAATTAGAGCAGGAATTTAATCAGCTACTGAGCGCCGAACAGCGTCTGGCCGGACTCAAACGCGGCTATGGCAAGGATGAGGCCCAGGAGATAGAGCGTCAGGAGATCAATCAACAGCGCTCGAAAGATCTTGGTAACAAGCTGCGTCAGCTCGACGACGAGTGGAAGGAGCTGCGCGACGAGCTTAACCTGGACCTCTCAGCCGCCAAGGGCGACGTGGCCAAGATAGAGCACGAGCTGGATATCATAGAAGATCAGCACGCAGGTTTTCTCGATGCCGACATAGAGCAGGCCAAGCTGGACCTTGAGCAGCTGCCTAGCTGGCGCGCCAGCCTGGAGAATCTGACCGAGCGTCATAAGCTGCAGACCGAGAAGCACCAGGATATCGAGGCGGCCTACAATGCCCGTCGTAGCAAGATTGGCGAGAACCTCAACCGCGAACTGGAACAGCTAGATAAAGAACAAGATAAACATCGCGAAGCCAGAGACAAGCAGCAGGAGGCGGGCCGTGAGGAGCTGGCCGCCCTCGAGCAAAGCTGGCGTGAGCAGATGGAGGTGGGCCGCGCCAAGCACAACGAGCAGGAATATCAGCTCAAGCTGACCGCGGCCGAGCTGCAGATGCAGATTAACGGCGTCACCTACAGCGAAGAAGAGAAGCTGACCCTGGCGGTGTTTGACGAGCGTATCTCCCGCGCCGACGAGGAGCAGGAGGCGTGCAACGCCATGGTGGATCGCCTGGCAGGCGAGGAGCGCAAGCTCAGAGCCAAGCGGGACCAGGCCAACGAGAGCCTGAGACAGGCAGGGCTAAGGGTTATCGAGCGTCAGGGCGCACTGGATGAGCTGCATCAGGTGCTCTTTCCTCAGTCTCATACCCTGCTTGAGTACCTGCGCAAGGAGGTCGACGGCTGGGAGGAGAGCATAGGCAAGCTGATCAACCCAGAGCTTTTACATCGCAGCGATCTGCACCCGGCCAAGTCGGCCGGCGGCGACAGCTTCTGCGGCGTCGAGCTGGATCTCAAGGCGCTGGCAACTCCAGAATATGCTGCCTCGGAGCAGGAGCTCAGGGGCCGCTACAGCGAGGCCGAGGAGGCGCTGGCCAGCGCCAAGCAGCTGCAGGCCGAGGCGGAGGAGGCCCTGGTGGCCATCAATGCCGAGCTGGATAAGCTTAATCGCGAACTCACCTTTGCCAAGACGGCCTACAAGAACAGCCGCGACGATCTGCGCCGCCTGTTCGACGAGAAACGCGCCGAGCAGGAGAAGATCAATCAGGCACTCTCTGCCCGTAAGGCCGAGTCGCAGAAGCGTCTCGCCCGTCTCGACAGCGAGATGAAACAGCTTAAGGCTCAGCATCAGGAGTGGCTCGAGGAACAAAACGAGCAGGCGCTCGAGGCGCGCATGGAGAAGAAGGCCTACTGGCAGGAAGTGGTCGGCGCGCTGGATGCCCAGCTCTCCCAGGTGAAGCAGAATATTAACGATCGCCGCCAGGCGGCCAAGGCGGAGCAGAAGGCCTGCGAGCAGTGGTATAAGGATGAGCTGAAGTCCCGCGGCGTGGATGAAGACAAGATCCTTAAGCTTAAGCAGGAGATCCGCGAGCTGGAGAGCAACATCAGCAAGGCGGAGCAGCGCCGCAGCGAGGTACTGCGCTTCGACGACTGGTATCAACACACCTGGCTGGCCCGTAAGCCTAAGCTGCAGACCGAGCTGAGTCAGGTCAAGATGGCGGTGACCGAGCTGACGCAACAGCTCACCACTAAGGCCAACGAGATTAAACATCAGCGCCAGCAATATGATAGCGAGCGTAAACAGTCCGATGCCATCCAGGTGGAGGCCTCGGAGAACCTGACCAAGCTGCGCGCCGTGATGCGCAAGCTGGCAGAGCTTAAGCTGCCATCGAGCCAGGATGAGATGCAGGGTGGACTCACCGAGCGTCTGCGTCAGGGCGAAGAGTTATTGCTGCGCCGGGATCAGCTGATGGGATCGGTGAAGCAGTATATCGAGCATTTCGACTCGGTGATCGCCAGCAAGTCGGGCTCTAGCCTGTCTGAGACCTGGGAGCGCGCCCGCGAGGAGTCGAGCTTCGTCAACGACAAGGGCATTCGCCTGCTGGATTATCGCAAGCTGGTGCCGCAGCTTGAGCAGCTGCTCAACGTAATGGTGCCACAGGCGATCATGGGGCTGCGAGAGCAGGGGCGTAACTTTGGTATCGATCTGACGGCGTTTTACGACGTGCTGGCGGATATCGACCGCCGCATCGCTTCCCAGAGTGCACGCATCACCCGCGAGGTGGGTGAAGAGCTGTTCCTCGACGGGGTGAGCGAGTCGGCGGTGCGTATCCGCTCACGCATCAGCGAGCTCGAGTTCTGGCCCGAGCTGGAGGAGTTCGTTAAGGCGTTCAAACAGTGGAAGGCCGAAGGCTTTGCCGATCTGCCTGACGAGCACTACACCAGCAGCATGCGCCGTGCATTGGATATTATTGGCCGCGCCGCCCTGACTGGCGGTATCGCCAAGCTGCTGGAGATCGAGCTGCGCCTGAAGGAGGGCAACAGCGATCTGGTGATCCGTACCGACCGTCAGCTCAACGAGTCGTCGAGCCATGGTATGGCCTATCTGATCTTGTGTAAGTTCCTGCTGGCCTTCACCCGCCTGCTGCGTGGCCGCGCCGACGTCACCATCCACTGGCCGATCGACGAGCTGGGTACCCTGCACCACGGCAACGTGAAGAAGATCTTCGATGCCTGTGAGAACAACAACATCTCGGTACTGGGCGCCTTCCCGAACCCTGAGTCAGAGGTGCTTAACCTGTTTGCCAACCGATACATCATCAATAAGCAAACCAAGAAATTACAGGTGGTTAAGCCGCAAGTTAACCCTATTGCCGATAAGCTGAGCCAGCGTTTTGCCAAGGAGGCTGTGTAAATGAGCACTAGCACACAAACCGTACTCGTGGGCCAGGGCGCCCTGATCGAAGCCTTGCTGCGCGGCGAGTTTATCTGCCGAACCAGTAACGAAGACGCCTGGCGCGCGCTCAAGTCCCAGACCACGCGTGACAGCGTCGAGCAATACCTGAATCAGATCAACCGCACCCTGGCCTCAGCCGGGGAGGGCGAGGTGTTCTTCTGTGGCTATCTGCAACTGGGGGACGATGAGCGTAAGGTGATCTCCAGTCAGTTTCGCGACATCTGTCATGCGCTGATCCCGCTAGTGGAGTGGTTGGTGCTGGTGCAAGAGGCCAGCGGCCAGGATGCGCCCCTGTCAGAAGGTGCGGCGGTGCGTCTCAATGAGTTACAGACACGTATCGAAGATACGCCGGCGTTTCGTGAGCAGCTGGCCAAGATCAGCCACTATCGCCTGTTTGGCTCAAGTTCTACTCAGGTGGACGCGCAGATCAAGTTGGTGTTTAAGCGCCTGGTGGAGCTGGGATATCTGCTGCGTCCCAACCAGGAGAAGCAGATCTATATCGCCACCGGTAAGCTGGACTATCTCTATGAGGTGATCCGCTTTATCGATGAAACCGAAGGACTCAGCCTGGAGGCCCAGGCGGAAACCGCAACCCAGAGGGACTTGATCTGATATGAGTAGCAACTTACATCAGGCGGGGGTCACGCTACTCAAGCAGCTGGGGCGCCATGCGGATCTCATCATGGATGTCTATCTGTCTGGCTCTGTGACCGAAGAGGGCGAACGCGCCGGTGCCATCGACAAGCTGCGTAAGGCCGACATCTTGTGGCAACCCGACGGCGAGCAGGGACTGAGGCTGAAACGCTCGGTGCGCGCCCTGCTCGAAGAGGTGCTGAGCGATGAGCGCAATCGACAGATCGATGCCAATGTTGGCTCTTCGCTTGCCACCATCAAGACCCTGGCGGATCACTATAAGGAGGCTCGCCAGGCGGCCGATTACGGCGCCAGCGAGGCCTATCTGGCCGATCTCAGCGAGCAGGTCTACAGCTTTACCGAGGGGCTGAAGTACTCTATTCGTGTGCTCTGGAGCCGGATCAACAACGAATTCGGTTATGTAGGCACCATCAACGCCAAGATACGTGAAAATGAGCTGGCCCAGAGTCAGGTGACCGAGCTGCTCAACGGCCTGGAGATGTTCCAGTTTAGCGAGCTGGGTGAGATTGCCGGCGATATCCGCGAGCTGCGTAAGCTGTTGGTGACCCGCTTACAAGAGACCCTGAGTGACTGTACCCAGGAACTGAGTGTGGTGCAGGGACGCCTGCTGGAGCTACTTGGCCGTTTCCGTCAGATCCAGGGGCGTACTCGCCTGCTCAAGGGCTGGCTGCTCTATACGGATATGCACCCAGACTATGAGGTGGCGGATCATGTGAGTCACAAGCAGCTGCCGACCCTGTTTAATCGCGCCGAGGCGATTCTGGCACCGGCGGCGGTGGATGTGACCAACACAGGTCAGGAAGCCGAACTGCTGGCCATGGTGTCGCAGATCAAGAGCATCAGCCGCGCGGGCCGTGATCTTTCGGTGCGTGACCATGATGTGCCTTTTGCGCTAGTGGAGGCGGAAGACTTCGATATTCCCGATAATCCGCTCAAGCTAGCGGTGGATGAGTATTTCTGCGCCGTGATCGACTCAGGACTCAGACAATCGGCGCTGGACTATCATAGAGCCAACGAGCTGAGCTGGGATACCGAGAGCTGGCTGTATCAGGTGATCTGTGGCTATGAAGGCCTGCCCGAGGAGCACAGGCGCTATTTCGAGCTTGAGCCCATAGGCGAGCGTCATCCTGTCTATAGCGGCAACTTCATCATACGTGACGTGGAGTTATGGTTGGCCTAAGTTTAAGCTTAAGCATTAGCCGTGATCAGGTGTTAACCAATATAGTGACTGCTTATCCGGTTGCTATCTGATGCTAAAAATCACTTAAAACCGTTAAATCAGTAGCTTATCAAAATGCTGGTTTAGCGGTTTTTGTTTATCTGCCTTCTTGGCTATCTGCTGTGTTTTCGCCTATGCCTAGTGGATCTCACTAGCCTCTGCCTGTGAGTAATGACTCTCACTGAATATCGTGGTTATGTCAGAGTTTAATGTTGGTTAATTTGTTCTTGCTGGCGTGTTTCACTGGCTTGAGAGAGGCTTTTGTGAATGCCTTGTTGGTTTGTTGTGCTAACAGGTAAAACTTGTTATTTAGCCTTAAACGGGTGGTGTGTATGTTTGTATTTTTAAATCAATGGCTTGCATTGTAATTCTCTTTGCTTTCACCTTTTGTAGGCTGTTAACCTGCCCAGATTATGATTGAAATTATCACTAGCATGATCCACTATCACTGACCAGTAACGGCAGAGCCACGGCTCTCATCACTATCTCCACGCTAGATGGAGAAGAAAAAAAGCGCACGATAGATGCGCGGCAAAACAAGGCAAGCATATGACTAAATCACTTTCAACGCGCATCTTTATCGGCCTCTTTTCTGGCCTGGTTCTGGGTAGCATCATTCAATATTTCTTGGCCGATGTCGGGTTTTTCTCCGGTACCCTGGTCGAGGTCGCCTCCGGCTTAGGTACCATGTTCGTCAACATGATCATGATGATGGTGGTGCCCCTGGTCTTCGTCAGCATCGTCTGCGGCGTGCTGGAACTCGACGACCTCAAGAGTTTCGGTCGCCTTGGCGGCAAGACCTTCGGTTTCTATATCATCAATACCCTGGTGGCCATCTTCGCCGCCCTGACCGTGGCCCTGCTGCTTAAGCCAGGACTCGGGGTAGACATGACGGGGGGCACGGGCGCAGAGATCACTGCAACCGAGCTGCCTAACCTGATGCAGCTTATCGTCAACATAGTACCGAGCAACCCGGTAGCCGCCTTCACCTCGGGCAACATGCTACAGGTGATCTTCATGGCGCTGCTGGTAGGTGGTGTCATCAAGGCGATGAATGGCGCCGTGCCGCTGTTGCAACAAGGCTTCACGGAAGGCAACAAGCTGATGATGAAACTTATCAGTGTGGTGATGCAGCTGGCGCCGATTGGTGTGTTTGCGCTGATGTTTAAGCTGGGCGCGACCCTGGAGGCTAGCCTATTCCTCAGCGTTGTCGAATACCTGGTGGTGATCCTCAGCCTGCTGCTGCTGTGGATCTTCGTGGTCTACCCTTGGGCGGTGAGCCTGTTTACCCCTGTGTCGGCCAAGACCTTCCGCGCCAAGACCCAGGAGCAGATCCTATTCTCTCTGTCGACCGCCAGCTCGAATGCCACCATTCCTGTCACCATGCGTACCCTGACCGAGAAGCTGGGCGTGAAGCGCGCCGTGGCCGGTTTCGGCGTGCCGCTGGGGGCGACCATGAACATGGGCGGCGTCTCTATCTATATCACCATCGCCATCTTCTTCGTGGCTAACTCCTTCGGTGCTCCTATCGCCATGGATCAGCTGCCCGCCCTGCTGTTCAGCATCTTCCTGCTGTCTGTTGGCGCAGGCGGCGTGCCAGGCGGCGGCATGGTGATGATCGGCGTGCTGATTCACCAGATGGGTCTGCCAGTCGAGGCCTTCGTGATTGTCGCGGCACTGGATAGACTGATCGACATGGTACTGACCTCTTGTAACGTCGTGGGTGACGCCGCCGTGCTCACCATAGTCGACGCCACAGAGAACGCCCATGAAGAGGAGCAGGCTGTCACTGTGCCTCGTACCAGTGAGGTGAGTTAAGGTTAATCTTACGGTTTCATTTTATCGATAATTGGCCCGCCTCTGGCGGGCCTTTTTATTATTTGATTGTGAGGAAAGGGGTGCCAGCAAGCGTCATTCATCAGCGATGTGTATTAGCGCTTGGTTAATTAAGTGTTTGTTAAAAGTGTTGATTTTTTGTTTTATTTGGGTATTTTAGAGCGGTTGATATAGCACTTTATTACTAGAAAATGAGAAACGGTAATTAACCGTCGCTTGTAATAGATAGACGAAAGGGAATTCGATGAAACAATTCATGACCTTATTACTCATCATAGTGGTGAGTACCCTCTCTGGCTGTGCCCAAAGGCTGCAGTCCATTTCAAAAGATGTTGATAAAACCTTAGCTGAAAACAGTGGTTACCTGCTGATCGGTGTTGATACCAATTGGGGATTACACAGTATTCTTATCGGCGGTGATAACAAGCTGATGTTGACCGAGCGCGATCTTAAGTTTGGTAGTAATTATATATTGGTGGATGTGCCAGCCGGTCATTATCGAATCGAAGATGTGAAGTTTGGGCGCTACGTCTATATGGAGCTTGAGGAGGGCTACTGGGATTTTGAAGTCCGGCCGAATCAGGTGAGCTATGTGGGGGACTTGAACATAGAAATTCAGGGATTGTGGGAAATCACGTCGGCAGAGATTATCCTCGAAAATCGTTCAACCAAGGCACTGCGTTTTCTCGAATCCTCTTTTCCTAACATTTTGCAGTCGCGTCAGGTGCGTTATTCAGGCCCTGGAAAAGATAACTTTCTCGAATTTGCAGAAGGCTTAAGCGAGTCGAAGGAGGCTGCACTATGAAGTATTTGATCGCCTTAGCGCTGTTAATCATTAGCCTTTCGATTCATGCGTTGCCTATCCCAGCTTCGACGCTTTATCGCTCTCCCATGATGTCCCACGTGACATTTACGCCTGATGGTAAGCATATCTCTGCGCTTATCGTGGAGGAAGGCAAATCCTATATTTCACTTATCGATACTCGCGATAAGGAGTATCAACATATCGGCTCATTCGATAGCGATGAGCGACTGAGTGAATATAGTTGGATCAATGATGAGGTGCTCTATATCCATTATGTAAAGCGTGGTGAATCTAGGCATGTGCTACTCAAGCTGTCAGAGAAGGAGGGAAAATTTACCTCTGAGTTGGTGCCGCTGCCAAACGATAGCTACCTGGTGGATCCGCTTGTTGATGAGCCCAACCATGTGCTTTTCGCCAAGAATCGCTATGACGGACGACTCAGCTACCAACTCTATAAACTGACCCTGGCACAGTTGCTGGATAAAGATTTCGACAAGGGCAGCCTTGTTGAACAAAAACTTAAAGATGTGGCTTTTTTTGGTTGGGACAATATACGCAAAGCCTTGTTTGCCGTGACCGTTGATATTGAGGCGATGAAGGGGGAAGTGCTTTATCGAGAGTTGACAGATCGACGCTGGAAGCAGCTGTTTGAGATCACTGATAAGAAGGTGCAATTTAGCCCCATTGGCTTCATTGGCGATGATAAGCTGGCGGTCTTGAGCAACGAAAACACAGATAAGATTGCGCTCTATGAGTTTGATATTGCTAGCCAAAAGCTTGGTAAGCTTATCTATGAACATCCTAAGTATGATCTTGTCAGCGGAGAGGTGAATAATGCTGGCAATGGCATAAGTTCGGTGACCTATGTTGAGAATGGCCAGCATGTTATCCAATTTCTCGATAGTGGCACGACAGAAGGCGACTCACTGATTAAGCATCATTTCAAGGGTAAAGAAGGGGTTGTTAGTGCCTACGCACCTGATAACAAGCATCAAGTATTATTTGTCTATGCCTCAAATGATCCCGGTAGCTACTATCTCTATGACCAAGAGGCGGACAAAGTTGAGTTGTTGACTGAGCTGAATCCTGAACTGATGGCCTTTGACTTGTCTGACACTCAGGTCTTTAGCGTAGAGAGTGTGCCCGGTGTTAACGTCGAAGGCTACCTCACCTTGCCTAATTCGCAGAGTCGTAATGGTGTCTTGCTTGTTATGCCCCATGGTGGGCCTATCGGTAGACGCGATTATAACTACTTCAATAATGATACTCAGTATTTTGCAAGCCGTGGTTTTGCTGTCTTAAGGGTAAATTTCCGAGGCTCCGAGGGGTATGGCAAGTCTTTCCTAAATAGCGGTAAGGGCGAGTTTGGTAAGGCGATTGAGCAAGATATCACGGCTGCGGTTAATCATGTCAGGAAACAATATTCCTTCGAGAAGATGTGCGCCATGGGGGCGAGTTATGGTGGCTATTCTGCATTGATGTTAGCGATCAAGCATCCTAAAGATTATCAATGCGCCATTGGTGCCTACGGTGTCTATGACCTCCCGCTTTTGTTTAATGGTAGCAACTACAAGGTGCTAGAGGAATATCGCAAGGCAGTGAGTGAAGTTGTGGGTGAACTGAGTGACGACTTGTTGAAGTATTCCCCCGTCTATCTGGCCGATAAGATAGAAGCACCAGTGCTGCTAATTGCCGGTAAAGAGGATCGTATCGCCGACTTTGAACACTCGCAACGTATGCAATATGTGCTCGAGAAACAAGGTAAGCGGGTCGAGCACCTTTATTATGACAAGACGGCGCACGGTCAGAATACTTGGTATTGGCAGCAACATGAAAATGCTTATGTGGCCGATTATTTGAAACGAACCTTGGCGCTGTCTGAATACCATGAGATGGCGGGCGTAAAACCTGAACTTGCACACCAGCTGGGCTATGACCTGGCTATCATTGCCGATGGCTATAACTTTGATAATAAAGTTGAAAATAGTCCTTCTCAGGCACTTGCCTATTATCATCAAGCCGCGTTAGCCGGCGATGGACGCTCTGCTTATAACTATGGGGTTAAGCTGGTGCAAAAGGGCAAGCAGTTGCTTAAAGAGACTCAAGGGAAGCAGACCACAGAGCTGATGGGGGGCGATGACAGTCAGGAAGGCACTCGTCTGGTGGCGGATGGGATAAGCTGGGTAGAGATAGGTTCCTCCTTAGGTTATGCGTCGGCCAGTAATTGGCTCGGCTTGTTATACGATGATGGCGAAGAGGTGACTCAGGATCTGGCCAAGGCGGTGGAGTTTTATAGCGCTGCGGTGGAGCAGGGTTATGATGCGCGATCTCAACTGAGGATGGGGAAAATATACTGCCTCGCCAAGGATGAGTTGAGAGATGTGAAGCGCTGCACCGAACTGCTTGCGCTCTCTAAGTTGGCGGACTTGCCGAAGCAAGATCAGAAAAATGCCGTGACTGACGATTCGCGTAAGTTGCTGCATTGGATAATAAGCCAGCTTTATACTTACGGACATTTTGATGCCAAAGAGATTCAGCTCATCCAGGATTTGGTTAAACAGGAGTACGGCGTCTCGGATGTGCAAGTGATGTTAGAGGGTGTTGAAGCCGGCGCAATCGAATATAGTCGTTATTACAAGAAGTATAGGATTTACGAGAAGCGTAAGCGTTTTGATGCCTCACCCAGCCTGGTGTTAGGAATGGTCTTCGAAGTTGAGCCGCAAAAAGGTGTGGATCAACAGAGCAAGGTCGCCTTTATCGCCAAGTGGACTAAAGAGGACGATAAGGGACGCAAAGAGATAGTGCAGACGAACTTCTTGTGGGGAAGCCAGGAGGACACATGGAGTACGCGTATCTCGTTTGGCGACGATGAGCTGTTCAAGGGTAAATTGACAGTGGAATTATCTGATCTCAATAATAACTTGCTTGCGACTAAGACATTGGAGCTCCTTTAACTTATTCGCTTGAGAGTAAAAAGGGACGCTACGCGTCCCTTTTTTATTGCTTTAGCTTCTAACCTCTCGATAGGCTACTCGGAGCAGTGCCCCTTGGTCAGTGCCCCTTGGTCAGTGCCCCTTGATCAGTGCCCCTTGGTCAGTGCCCCTTGGTCAGTGTCCCTTGGTCAGTGTCCCTTGGTCAATCGCCGGCTGAGGGCGCTCTGGCTTATTCCCAGCATCTGCGCCGCCGCCGTCTGATTGTTGGCCGTGCGGCTCATGGCCTCGTCGATCAGGGCCTGGTTCATCTCGGCCAGCGTCGGCAGGGACTTTGGAAAGATGATGTGATCTCCAGGCGTAGCCGTGAGTGACTTATGCTCCTTCACCGCCTCCATGAAGGGGGAGATGTTGAGGGTGACGCCGTCGCTGCGACTGACGGCATCGAATACCATACCCTTGAGCTCATTGAGGTTCCCAGGAAAGTCATAGTCCAGTAGTTTGGGCGCCAGATCCCTGGGTTGCTGTGGAGCACTAAGGGACATCTCCTCGGCGGCCTCGGCAATGAAGTGGTTGATCAACATGGCGATATCCAGCGGTCTCTCCGCCAGCCTAGGCAGCTTTATCTTGTGGGCGCGCAGGCGGTAGAGGAGATCGCTACGAAACTCGCCCGCCTTGTTCAGCGCAAGTAGATCATCCTGGGTGGAGACCACAAACTTACACTTGATGGGGAAACGACTGTCGCTGCCCTGGGGGGAGTAGCTTCTGCTCTCGATAAGCTCCAGCAGGATGATCTGGGCGCTCAGGGGGAGGGCGCCTATCTCACTCAGGTAGAGGACGCCACTGCCTGCCTGATGGAGCAAGCCGGTCACCGCATCGAGCTCACCATTAGGCTTATGGCTCAGGCGGCCACAGAGCTTGAGCTCGAAGGTGTCGCTGTTGATGCCCGCCAGGTTGAGGCTGACAAAGGGCTGCTCTGGACTGAACAGCTGGTGACAGGAGCGGGCGAATTCACTCTTGCCCGTGCCGCTCTCGCCGTAAATCAGCAGAGGCTCAGGGCTGAAGGCGACGGCCTCGAGATAGCGAAACTGATCCAGCAGCGCAGGCTCGCAGGTAAGAATATTATTAAAGGCCTTGGGGTTATCTAAGGTGCGGCTGAGAAAGCGCTCCTTGATATGTAGATAGTTGCGCTCTAGCCCCACCACTTCAAGTGCGCGGCGTACCGTATGGGCTAAGTCGCTGACATTGTCTGTCTTGATGAAGTAGTCGTAGGCGCCATGCTTGATGCAGCGCACCGCGGTATCCACCTCGTTGACGCCAGTGACTATGATCACCCGGGTATTGGGATGTTCGGCGCGGATCATCCCAAGCAGCTCTTCGCCCGAATGAAATGGCATGGTGAGATCGAGTAGCACCAGGGCATAGTCGCCTACCTCTAGGCGGTTGAGCACCTGGCGGCTGTCGACACAGGTATCTATCTCTGCCTCGGGGACCAGACGGTTGAGGGTTACCGCCAGCGTGCGTAGCCAGGAGGCCTCGTCGTCGACCAATAGGATATTGCGTGCAAGTTTCATCTGTCGTTGCTACTCCTGAACCAAGGCAAAACTAAGTTGGATACGGGTACCCTTACCGGGTGTCGAGTGGATCTGCATCTGCCCCTGATGCTCCTTGATGATACGGCTGCAGACCGACAGGCCCAGGCCGCTGCCGCCCTCGGTGCGCCGGGTGGTGAAGAAGGGCTCAGTGATGCGCTTAAGGGTATTGCTGTCCATGCCGCAGCCATTGTCGTTGACATTGATGATGGCGCGCCCCTGGCTAATCTGGGTGCTGATCTGAATGCTGCCCTCATGGGGTGGACAGGCATGGCAGGCGTTTTGGATAAGGTTGATTAACACCTGATGCAGCTGCTGGGCATCCCCCATAATTTTCGGGCTGGGCAGGTGCAGCAGTTTAGTGATCTGGCGGGTCTTGGTCTGGTTAGCGGTGAGACGCAGCGCCACCTCGACCACCTCGTTGAGGCACACCGGAGTATGTTCCTGGGTGAGATTAGGCAGGGCGTAGCGCTTGAGATCCTTGACGATACGGCTGATGCGCTTGGCGGCCTCCTCTATGGTGTCGCAGCTCACGCCCATCTCATCTATGGCTTGGCCGGGAGGCAGGCCGGCTACCTGCCAGAAGGGGTTGTGCTGCTGATAGTAGTTGGCTGCGGGCCTTAAGTCTTTCATCGCCGCCGAGAATAGCGAGATGGCGTGCAGGATGAGCCCGGTCGGGTTATTGATCTCGTGGGCGATGCCGGCAGAAAGCTCCCCAAGGGATGCAAGACGACTGGCCTCTTCGTTGGCCTGACGCAATTGATGCTGCTCCGTGCTCTCCTCAAGCAGGATCACCACCTGATCGTTGGCGATGGGGTGGATCTGCAGCTGCCAATATTGCTCCTGATACATCATATCGGCGATCAGTGATTTTTGCTGGGTGAGTACCTGCAGCACGGCGGGCCTGAGGTCGAACGCCTGGTTATCTATGTAATGAAAGGCTTCCGAGATCAGCAGGTGCACATTGTTGTCGTTACTCCACAGGCGCTGTAGCTCGCGGTTGACTATGGTGACCCCGTGAGGAATACCGTCCAGCACAGACTGGAACTGTTTGGAGATGTTGGAGATCTCCGCCTCGACCCGGCGGCGCTGAATGAGCTCGGCGTCCAGCGCCTTCTTGCGCCTGCGCAGGCTGGCACTGATGAAGCCTGTGTAGATCATACCGCTCGCCGAGACGATGGCGACTAAGATCGCCAGAGAAAACATACGTTTCTCTGTCGAGGTCAGGTCGACTTTCTCGCGGCCGGTACCAAACCACTTGTTGACCAGGCGGTCATATTCACCCGACAGCTTGAGCTGGCGCAGGGCGTCGTTGATCTCATGCATCAGCTGCGACTTTTTGCCGTTACAGACGAAGTTGAAGGCACCGTAGATGAGGGCGTCGCTGGAGCTGCGCACCGAAGGGTAGAGTGGCAGCAGGCGGCGGGCCACGAAGCTCTCGGCGATCACCACATCCACCTCGCCCTCAATCAGCTGCTTGAAGCCGGTTTCATACAGGTCGACATCGACGCGGTTAAATTTTTGCGGATAGCCTGAGAGATAGACGTCGACGAAGGCGCCTTTCTTGATGGCAACCCGTTTACCCACCAGATCTGTCCAGCTGTTGATCAGCGCCTTACCTTGCAGGGTATAGGCCTTGGCATGGGTGGCATAGATGGGATCCGACTGGGCTAGCTTGCGATCCAGATTCACCGGGCTGACGACGGCGATCACATCTATGTCGCTGCCGGGATTGTGCACATCTTTTACCAGCTGCTGAAAGCTCTTGCGGCGGATGATGATCCGCCTGTCGATCAGCTGGCCGATCCTGTGCATCAGCTCTATGTTGAAGCCTTGGTCAACACCGTTGTTGCGCCACTCTAGCGGCGCGGTCTTCGAGTGGACGCCAAAGACGATGCTCTCCTGTGTCAGTGCAGGAAAGCTGATAAATAGTAGGCAGATAAGTAAGCGTTTCATGCGGAAATGTTACATTTTTCCGATGCAATAAACTGTGCTGTATTACGCGAATTAGCGATTTCTTATCTAGGGCCTGTTTATCTTTCGCGTTCATTTTTGCAGCACTCTGTATCGATTTTATACAAGGCAGAGCGATTGTAATCTAGTGTGCTATATCAATGAGCGATAACGCAGTAGAAAAATGATACAGACGCTGCCCGCAGGGTTCGTCTTGAGCACGTTCAACTCTTTGTAACTCGGCTTTTATATAGAATAACTATACTCCAAGCCTCTTGCCGCGATTTGAACGTGCTCAATTAGAATAAAATTTGTTCTCAAAAGGTCAACAGGCCCTAGCTAACATTTGGGTGATCCCGATCTCCGTGAGTTATGCATTTTTGCATATACCTCTTTGTGATTATGCATACTTGCATAGGGGATCTCGGGGCATGTGATTGAGGTGTCATTTCTGAGGGTTATTTAGGGTATCCGTTTGCCGCTTTGTCATCCCTGGTTAATCATTTATATCGAGCGATAGTGAAGGCCCTAGGTACTCATCAATACCTGTTAAGGCTTTCTTCTAAAGTTAAGTGTGAATCACTTTAATCTAAATATAATGTAAGTGCTTCTAAATTCAGCGGGTTAAGCCTGTAAGTTTAGAAGGGGGAGCAAAGATGAAAAAGATGAAACTTGCGGTTTGTCTAGCCACATTAATGGGCACAGCCGGATTCATGGGTAACGCCATGGCAGCCGATAACCTGGCTGACTTCCACGCCCAAAATCAAGAATGTGATAGCTGCCACCAACCCGATGGTGAGTTGTCAAACGACAGCCTGACCTATGAGAACGAGCAGTGTGTATCTTGTCATGGTACCTTAGCTGAAGTGGCTGAAACCACTAAGCATGAACACTACAACGCCCACGATTCTCACTTCCCTGGCGATGTATCCTGTACCTCATGTCACAGCGCCCACGAAAAGTCTATGGTCTACTGTGATTCTTGCCATAGCTTCGATTTCAACATGCCATATGCCAAGAAGTGGGAGCGTCACGAGCCTACTATTGCCGAACTGGCGAAAGACAAGGCAGAACGTCAAGCGGCTCTTGCTAGCGCACCTCGCGATACCGTTGACGTAGTGGTTGTGGGTTCAGGCGGCGCAGGTTTCTCTGCCGCAGTATCGGCCCATGATAACGGCGCCAAAGTCATTCTGATTGAGAAAGAGCCTGTTATCGGTGGTAACGCTAAGCTGGCGGCCGGTGGTATGAACGCCGCTTGGACAGATCAGCAAAAAGCGAAAAACATCAAAGACGACCCAGAGATCATGTTTAAAGACACCATGAAAGGTGGCCGTAACATCAACGATCCTGAGCTGGTTAAGATTCTTTCTTCTCATTCTAAAGGTTCAGTTGATTGGATGACCGCTATGGGTGCTGACCTGAACGACGTGGGTCGTATGGGTGGCGCATCGGTTAACCGTTCACACCGTCCAACAGGTGGTGCTGGTGTTGGCGCACACGTGGTACAAGTACTTTACGATAATGCTGTTAAGCGTAACATCGATATCCGTATGAACACTCGCGGCATTGAGATCCTAAAAGATGACAGCGGCAAGGTAAAAGGTATCCTGGTTAAGGGTATGTACAAGGGTTACTACTGGGTGAAAGCAGATGCTGTGATTCTTGCTACCGGTGGTTTCGCTAAGAACAACGAGCGCGTGTCTAAGCTGGATCCTAAGCTAAAAGGCTTCATCTCTACTAACCAACCAGGTGCTGTAGGTGATGGTATCGACGTAGCAGCAAACGCTGGCGCAGCGATGAAAGATCTTGAATATATCCAGGCTCACCCAACCCTATCTGTTAAAGGTGGTGTGATGGTAACTGAAGCGGTACGTGGTAACGGGGCTATCTTAGTTAACCGTGAAGGTAAGCGTTTCGTTAACGAAATTACCACCCGAGACAAAGCTTCTGCGGCTATCCTGAAGCAAACTGGTAAGTCTGCCTATCTGATCTTCGATGATTCAGTTCGTAAGTCTCTGAAGAAGATCGATAAGTATATCGGCCTGGGTGTTGCACCTAGCGCAGATAGCCTAGAGAAACTAGGTAAACTGGAAGGTATCGACGGTAAAGCACTTACCGAAACCGTTGCACGCTACAACAGCTTCGTGACTGCCGGTAAAGATGCTGATTTCGAGCGTCCTAACCTGCCACGTGCACTAAACGAAGGTAACTACTATGCCATCGAAGTAACTCCTGGTGTTCACCACACCATGGGTGGCGTGATGATCGATACCAAGGCTGAGGTAATGGATGCTAAGAAGCAGGTCATTCCAGGTCTATATGGTGCCGGTGAAGTAACTGGTGGCGTTCACGGTGCAAACCGTCTGGGTGGTAACGCTATCTCTGACATCATCACCTTCGGTCGCCTAGCGGGTGAAGAAGCAGCGAAATACTCTAAGAAGAACTAAATCTTCTTAACTAACCTAACTCATAGGTTACTAACATAGTTTAGCAACATCCCAAAGGTGGCTAGGAAGCCACCGCTAAAAAAGCCACGGTCTCCGCCGTGGCTTTTTTGTATAGGGATATGCTTATCCCCGGTGGCCAGGGAAGGCCAAAGAGGGGATTTGTGTCAGGAACACTTATGCCAAAGCCCAGGGATGGAAGGCTTTGGTGTTTGTATAGGGATATGCTTATCCCCGGTGGCCAGGGCCTTGAAATGTTCCCGACATTTCAAGGCATTTCCTCCCTGACCCACAGGGAAGTGGGGAATGTCTAAAATCCTAGGGAAGGATTTAGACCTGGAGGTCAGAAGGCCAAAGAGGGGATTTGTGTCAGGAACACTTATGCCAAAGCCCAGGGATGGAAGGCTTTGGTGTTTGTATAGGGACTTACGTTTATGGGGACGTTATCCCCGGTGGCCCTGCTATCGACGTTCGCAGATGCATTTATACAGGAAGTTTTACCTCTTAGATTAGGCTTTAACTCTGTCATTTAAGGGTTAAGCGTTTGGGATTTCGTACTATTAGGCTTTTCGTTGTTAGAATGGTTTCCTGTATTCAAATAGGCAGCAAAGTTGAAAATTTTAGTTACAGGCACTGCGGGTAGGGTCGGTCGGGCCATCTATATTCACCTAATGAAAGAGCATGAAGTCGTTGGGATCGATAGGACACCATGTTCGACCGCTGATGTTGTCGGAGATATCCGTGACACTGCCTTATTGGCAGAAGCGTTAGAAGGTGTCGAGGTGATCATTCATACCGCGGCGCTGCATGCGCCCCATGTTGGGTTGGTACCAGATGATGAATTTGAAGAGATCAATATCAAAGCGACAGAGCAGTTGGCTCTGATGGGGGTAAAAAAGGGGATCAAACACTTTGTATTCACCAGCACTACTGCCCTTTATGGTTTTGCGTCAACTCCCGAAGGACGTGCCGGATGGGTTGATGAAACTGTGATGCCAAGGCCTAAGACGATCTATCATCATTCAAAGATTAAGGCTGAGCAGTTACTCGAAAATATCTCAAGCTCGTTTGATTTACCTGTCACGGTTCTGCAGATGTCGCGCTGTTTTCCTGAACCGGTGAACTTAATGGCTGTCTATCGTTTGACCCGCGGCATAGATGCTCGAGACGTTGCCCGTGCCCATGCCTGTGCCGTGGAGCGCAGGTTGTCGGGATTCAGGCGTTACATCATTTCCGGTAAGACCCCCTTTAGCAAAGCATGTTGTGAAAGGCTTTATCGAGAGGCCAATGATGTTATTCGAGAGGCGATACCGGGGCTTGCCGAGAGCTTTGCGGTTCGAGGTTGGAGCATGCCACAATCGCTCGATCGTGTGTATGATTCAAGCCTGGCACAGCATGAGCTTGGCTGGCAGCCCAAATATGGTTATGAGAGTGTATTGAGTTTGCTCGATAATGAAAGCGCCGAGGTTCTACCAATGAAAAGTCAAAGTTAGCAAAGAAACAAATTGCCTGTATGATTCGAACCTAGAGTCTTAAGTTTGTCTAAGTAGGATATTTCGCATCTTATAATTAAGCGCAGTTTAGAAAATGGAGTGTTAAGTCGAATGGATTTAAACGCAACTGTTTGGGGGCAAGTGTATTTGGTTCTTGCTCTTATCGTTATTTATCTGACAATTAGGTATGCAAAAGGCATTTCTAACAATCTTTCTTTGGTTGTTTTTTATACGTGCATCCTAAATGTTTTTATGCCGCCGGTTGGCTGGATATATTGTTTCTACTGGTTTAGACGCAGCGCTTTAGGAAAAATCAGCTAATAAAGAGTTTAGGCTGCGAAAGAGGTGAGTGCTGTCTTTCGATAGCTTTTATGCATTGACTGTATCTATTTGGGTATTGAGAAACGATAAGGAAAGGAGACCTTAAATTATGCAAAGCGTTGTTGAAGTGCTAGAGAGCGAAGGGTTTAACGTTCGTCAGAAGGATAGCAAAGCCATTGTGAAGCTCGATGGTCTCGCTAACCCCGTCACTGTCACCAAGGATATTGCGAAGAACGAGTATAAGCTGGGCAGCAACGATTGGGGCAAGTCGTTATCCGCTTCTTTGGTTCTTATGCTCGGCCTTTATGGATATCAACACCAGAGTGGCAGCTTTATTAGTTCCGTTTTTATTGCTGGAGGCCTGTGGCTGTTTGTCGTCGTGCTGCTTACCGAGCTTAAGTTGACAAAATTGCGTGCCCTTGTCGATACGCTCAATCGAGAAAGTCAAAGATAACAAGTGATTATCGCAATACCACTGTAGCCACAGTGTTCGACAAAAATTAATGTCAGGGAGTAAACATGGATGTCAGTAAGAAACAGTTAGATGCTGCGGCGCGGGAAAATATCATTTCAGCTCAGCAAGCTGAAGCCCTCTATCAGTTCTTAGCCGCTCAGCCTGGTGCCAACCCCAAATTTACTTTTACCCATGTGCTCTATTACTTGGGTGGGCTTATCGCCATCGGCGCAATGACACTTTTCATGAACTTAGGTTGGGAGTCCTTCGGCGGCGCAGGTATTTTGTTTATCTCGATGCTGTATGCGGCTGTTGGCTTAACCCTGACCAACAGGTTTTCGGCAAGAGGCCTCATCATCCCAGCTGGCATTTGTGCCACCTTTGTCGTCTGTCTAACCCCGCTAGCGATTTATGGCCTGCAACAATGGTTAGATGTATGGCCAGATGAGAGTAGATACAGGGATTATCACAGAGTCATAAAATGGCATTGGTTATACATGGAACTGGGGACATTAGCCATCGGCGTCATCACCGCGTGGCGATATAAATATCCCTTTTTAATCATGCCTATTGCGGTCACGCTCTGGTATATGACGATGGACATGACGGTAGTGATCTCGGGTGATGATATAACATGGGAGCTTAGAGCCTTAGTCTCAATGTATTTAGGCCTGTTAATGATAGGGCTCGCCTTTTGGGTCGATATTAGGTCTCACCATAAGGCTGACTATGGCTTTTGGATCTACATTTTTGGGGTTATCGCCTTTTGGTGTGGCTTAACTTTCCAGCACTCTGACAGTGAACTATCAAAGTTCATCTATTTCTGCATTAACCTGTTGATGATTGGGGTTGGCGCGCTATTAGTTCGAAGAGTGTTCGTGATATTTGGCGCCCTTGGCAGTTGCGGCTATCTGAGTTACTTGGCTTACGACGTCTTTAAGGATAGCTGGCTGTTCCCGATTGCATTATCGTTAATCGGGCTCGGGGTGGTTTATCTCGGCGTGCTCTGGCAGAAGCATGAAAAAGCCATTACCGAAAAATCGAGAGCATTACTGCCGGCGCCACTTAGGGAACTGCTGGAATCAAAGTCGTGAATTGGCTTTTAACATGCTTCCCGTGAGGCAATAAAAAAGTCGCCAGTTGGCGACTTTTTCATTTAATAAACAGGAGAAGATTAGTTTACAGGCTTGGCTCTTCGCTGTAATCCTGACCATGGTATTCCAGGCAGGCATCGACTTCGTTGGCCGAGCCTAAGATCACCGCGACGCGCTGGTGGATCTCGCTTGGCTGGATCTCCATGATGGTTTCATAGCCGGTAGAGGCCTTGCCGCCCGCCTGCTCGACCAGGAAGGACATAGGGTTGGCCTCATACATCAGGCGCAGCTTGTATGGCTTCTCTGGGTTCTTGTTGTCGGTGGGGTAGGTGAACAGGCCGCCACGTGACAGTACGCGATGCACGTCGCCAACCATGGCGGCGATCCAGCGCATGTTGAATGACTTCTCGCGCGGACCTATCTTACCAAGCAGCAGGTCGGCGATATAGGTCTGCATCGGTGCTTCCCAGAAACGCTGGTTAGACATATTGATGGCAAATTCGCTTGTGTCCTTGCTGATGGACATGGCGTCGTTGGTCAGCAGGTACTCGTTGGTCTCAGGGTTGAGGGTAAATAGCTGTACCCCTTGGCCAGTCGTCAGTGCCAGCATGGTCGAAGGGCCGTATAGCACATAACCTGCGGCGACTTGTTGACGCCCCGGCTGCAAGAAGCTTTGCTCGCTCAGTTCACCGCTAGGAGCCGGCAGTACCGAGAAGATGGTGCCCACCAGTGAGTTGATGTCGATGTTTGACGAGCCATCTAACGGGTCGAAACAAACCAGGAAATCGCCACTCTGACCTACCTCGACGATATGATCTTCCTCTTCAGATGCCAGGCCACGTACCGTGCTGTCGGCGGTTAAGGCTTCTTTGAGCATGTCGTTGGTGATCACGTCGAGCTTCTTCTGGGTTTCGCCTTGAACGTTTTCCTGTTCGGTGGCGCCCAGCACGCCTGCAAGGGCGCCGTGACGCACCGCATGGCTGATGGCTTTGGAGGTATCGGCCAGCGTGGTTAACAGCTGGGCTAGCGGAGCTTGAATTCCTTGTGAACTAAGGTGTTGTGCCAGAGTTTGCATGTTATTTCCTATGACAAATGGGAGCTAGGCTCGCACTGGAGGTCAGATCTTGCTTATCTTGTTATGCGGGCGATTCTACCCCAGATGAATCATTTTTTCAGCGGCAATTTAGGTCGGCTGGATCGCGGTTTTCGTTTTGGGTCACTTTAGGGCACAATGTCAGCCTGCAATTTGACCTAACTGTTTTCTATCCGGACATAATAATGACTAAAAAATGGATAAGTTCAGCCTTAATGGCGGTGCCTATGTTTTTATCTCATGCGGTAAGTGCGTCACAACCCCAACTTGTACAGCCACTTGGCGGCAACGAGCCCCTCACTATCGAAAGGCTCTATGCCTCACCAGCGTTGGCGGGGAGTAGCCCAAGAGGATTAAAGCTGTCGCCTGACGGTAAGCGGGTGACCTATCTGGCGGGGCGGGCGGAAGATCAACATTTCTATGATCTCTGGCAGATGGAGGTGGCAACGGGTAAACAGAGCCTGCTGCTCGATGCCGATAAGTTAAAAAGTGCCGAACTGTCCGACGAAGAGAAAGCGCGGCGTGAGCGCCAGCGCATCTATGGTCAGGGGATCATGGAATATTTTTGGGCGGATGACAGTCAGGCGCTGCTGATCCCGGCATCGGGGGCGCTCTATTACTACTCTCTGAGTGACAACAAGGTGACGCCGCTGCCTGTGGGGGAGGGCTTTACCACGGATGCCAAGCTGTCGCCTAAGGGGCATTTTGTCTCTTTCGTTAGAGATCAGAACCTCTATGTATTCGATCTGAAAACCCAGAAGCTTACTGCCATGACCACAGATGGGGGCGGCGCCATCAAGAATGGCATGGCCGAGTTTGTCGCCCAGGAAGAGATGGACAGGATGACGGGTTACTGGTGGGCGCCGGATGAGTCGGCCATCGCCTTTACACGTATCGACGAGTCCGGTGTAGAGCTGGTGACCCGCAACGAGATCTATGCCGATGGCATCAAGCTAACCGAGCAGCGTTACCCTTATGCGGGTAAGAACAACGTGGTCATCGACTTGGGCGTGGTGACCCTGGCCGATAAAAAAGTGCGCTGGGTCGACCTGGGAGAGGAGAAGGATATCTATCTACCGGGAGTGAAGTGGTTGCCAGACAGCCTGCAGCTTTCCTTTCAGTGGCAGAGCCGAGATCAGAAAACCTTAGATCTGCGTATTGTCGATCTACGTAGCCAGGATGCCCCAATGACCATGATCCGCGAGGAGAGTGACGCCTGGGTGAACCTGAATAACGACCTATATTTCCTCAAAAAATCAACGCAGATGCTGTGGGCATCGGAGCGCGATGGCTTTAACCATCTGTATCTGTTCGATCAGCAGGGACGACTGCTTAAGCGGTTGACTAAGGGCGATTGGGCGGTGGATGAGCTGGTGCATGTGGATGAGCAGGAAGGCTGGGTCTATTTTACCGGCCGCAAGGCGAGCGTGGTCGAGCAGCATCTGTTTCGCGTGTCACTCAAGGGCGGCAAGATAGAGCAGCTGAGCAAGCGTAGCGGCATGCACGCGCCGGTATTTGCCGACAATCAGGCAATCTATCTGGATTACTTCAACAGCCTGGCGCAGCCGCCGCAGATTAGTTTGCACGACGAGCAGGGCAAGCGTCTGGCCTGGGTGGAGCAGAACAAGGTGGATAAGGCGCACCCTCTCTATCCTTACTTTGGTCAGTGGCAGCTGCCCGAGTTTGGCCAGATAAAGGCTGAAGACGGTCAGGCACTGCAATATCGTCTGTTTAAGCCGACGCAGTTTGACGCCACTAAGCAATATCCTGTGGTGGTGCGCGTCTACGGTGGTCCCCATGCCCAGCTGGTGGTTAACAGCTGGAGTGAGCATGACTACTTTACCCAGTATCTGTTGCAGCAGGGCTTTATCGTGTTCCAGCTGGATAACCGTGGCTCGGCTCATCGTGGTACTAAGTTCGAGCAAGTGATCTATAAACATCTGGGGGAGGCCGAGGTGAACGATCAGAAGGCCGGTGTCGACTACCTGCGTAGCCTGAGCTATGTCGATGGCAAGAATATCGCTATCTATGGCCATAGCTATGGCGGCTACATGGCCTTGATGAGCCTGTTTAAGGCGCCGGATTACTTCAAGGCGGCTATCTCGGGCGCACCCGTGACCGACTGGTCTCTGTATGACAGCCACTACACAGAGCGTTACCTGTCGCATCCGGCGACCAATGCCGAAGGCTATGAGGCCTCTAGCGTACTGCCATACGTCAAAGGCTATCAGTCTGGCCTGCTCATGTACCACGGTATGGCCGACGACAACGTGTTATTTGAAAACAGTACTCGGGTCTACAAGGCGCTGCAGGATGAGGGCAAGCTGTTCCAAATGATTGATTACCCTGGCTCTAAGCACTCGATGCGCGGTGAGAAGGTGCGTACCCACCTCTACCGCTCACTGGCTGACTTCCTCGATAAGCAGCTGAAGCACTAGGCTATCGCTCTTAAGCCTTAGCAAAACAAAAGCCCTGTTGCTTATCGAAAGCAGCAGGGCTTTTTGTTGGGGAATAAGTATTGAAGTAGTTGAGTTGGTTTTGAATAAATTTTAACAAGGTACGAATAAACCTAACTAATCTTAGTTAGCCTAGGTTTAGAACTTTTGTGCATCTAATCAAATGTAGCTAAATCGAAGAGATAGAAGATACCTGTGTAAACACGATTTTGGCCCTTGATGACAGGACATCGTCGTGGAGGCTCCAAGGATGGAAATTCGGCGTGCCAAAATTGTGTTTGCACATCCCTCGCCGGGCAGGCGATTCAAAGCAATGCAGTGTGATGATGTTAATTAGGTTAGTGTGACAAAATTTGTAGGTGCAAATACCAAAGCTATCCATTCTTGGGCTTTGGCATAGTGTACCAGACACAAATCCCCTCTTTGGCCTTCTGACCTCCAGGTCTAAATCCTTCCCTAGGATTTTAGACATTCCCCACTTCCCTGTGGGTCAGGTAGGAAATGCCTTGAAATGTCGGGAACATTTCAGGCCCTGGCCATTGGGGATACCTCTCCATAAACAGAAAATCCATGTACAAATCCCCTCTTTGGCCTTCCTTGGCCACCGGGGATAAGTACAGTCCATGTACAAATACCAAAGCTATCCATCCATGGGCTTTGGCATAAGTGTTCCAGACACAAAAAAGCCAGTCGTTAGACTGGCTTTTTAATCGAATCACATTTGCGCTAGCTGGATGTGATTTATGCTTCTTCTAAGTTACCGCAGAAACGATAGCCTTCGCCGTGGATGGTGGCGATGATCTCTGGCGTATCTGGTAAGCTTTCGAAGTGCTTACGGATGCGACGAATGGTCACGTCCACGGTACGGTCGTGTGGCTTAAGCTCACGGCCTGTCATCTTCATCAGCAGGTCGGCACGGGTCAGGATCTTGCCTGGGTTCTCAACGAAGTGCAGCATGGCGCGGAACTCACTGCGGGGCAGCTTGTACGACTCGCCTTGTGGGCTTACCAGTGAACGGCTGTTGATCTCTAGGCTCCAACCGTTGAAGCGGTAGAATTCTACGGCACTCTTTTCTTCGGTTTCGCCGCCAGTGCTGTTGACGCGAGTCAGCAGGTTGCGTGCACGGATAGTCAGTTCGCGTGGGTTAAATGGCTTGGTGATATAGTCATCTGCACCAATTTCCAGACCCAAGATCTTGTCAACTTCGTTGTCACGGCCGGTAAGGAAGATAAGGCCGATGTTGTTGATTTCACGAAGTTCACGCGCAAGCAGTAGACCATTCTTGCCTGGTAGGTTGATATCCATTACCACAAGATTGATCTTGTTTTCCTGCATGGCTTTATGCATCTCTGCGCCGTCATTGGCTTCAGTTACCACATATCCTTCAGCCTCGAAAATACTTCTTAGCGTGTTCCGGGTAACGGCTTCATCTTCAACGATCAGAATGTGCGGGTTTTGCATATTTATTTACCTAATATTTGTTTAAAACTGTTCTAACCATGAGCGCTAGTTGGTGCTGCTGCGCCCTATCTGTCTTCGCGACAATTACCGAACTCACGTAGTGCTTTTATCAAACCCAATTGGTACAGCAACACACTTCATGATTAGTAAAGTATACGTATCTCTTTCAAAAGACACGCGAACTGTTACTCACTTCGATTAACAATAGTTGGGAATAGTTCCGTTAACTATCTAATATTTTCAAGTTTAAATGCTAAATCAGCCTAAGCTCACATTTTATACAGGAAATTGACTAACTTTTGATGACCTTGTCGTCGACAAGATGTAACAAAAAGTATTTCATCGTGAGATGAGTGGAAGTGAATCAACGAACTTATTGTACTCGTTTTAGTCATTTGTTAACAAATGAAATGTTAACAAAATTCCTTTGAGATTTGATGTAAATCACATTTGTGTGCATAAGGTTCTGATTTTAATGGTATTAATAAAATTTAATAAAGTGACCTGTCTCACACCTCTAGGAAGGCGGAGGAATTTTGCTATAATCGACGGAATCTAATTTAGGAATATTTTAGTGATGAGTACAGCAAGCGAACACCTTTGGCAATGCTATCAGCAAACGCAGTTCTTACTTACACAACCTTTCTCCCCTTCGTTATCATTTGCAATCATTACCGCTCATAATCCTAAAGGCCAACACCTTTCTCCCTCGCAAAACCGTCTCCTCGACAAACAGCTTCAACGTCATATTCAACGTCTCCAATATCCCTATCGTGCCCTGATCGGTGCCTCCAGTGACAGAGGCCATATGGAGAAGAGCTGGGCCGTGTCTATCGATAAGGCCGCAGCCGTAGATCTTGGCAAGGTGTTTAATCAAAACGCCATCTATTTTGTCGATGAGGACGAGCTGCAACTGGTGCCTTGTCTGGTGGAGTATGACGAGCTCACCCTGGGCAAGTTTTCTGCCCGGGTCTGTCTGGTCAGCGAGCTGCCCGACATCAGCCGCTAGCAGGCGGGGAACTTGAGAGGCTTTCATCAAGACAAGCTAAAATATCGTTGACTTTTTATTCTGTTATTTGATAGTTTTCTTGCATCCTGACCTTAAGGTTAGTGATACAGAAGAGGAGCGTTAACTAGGTAGTAAGCCCGAGGAGTCCAAACTCCGTTGACGGTTTATGAGGGAGATTAACGCCGAGGTAAAGAGATGTTTGGTTTCATCTATTTATCGGTCGACTGGGCTGAATCCCATCGATTGTCACCTGTTTTTTGGTGGAGAGCTTCTGGTGGCAATCGCTGTTTCCCGTCTTGGGGTGCGTCATCTTTGCACCAGGCTCTTCGAACGAAGTAAGTTCGGAGCGTATTCAATGTTATCTATTTCTTTCGTGTCATCGTCAGCTACTTGGGTTGAGGTGCGCTAATGTCTATTGTTGTTGCTAAGTTTGGTGGTACCTCGGTTGCCGATTATGAGGCGATGAACCGCTGCGCCGATATCGTATTGGCCAACCCTGAAACCCGCGTGGTGGTCGTTAGCGCCTCGAGCGGTGTGACCAATCTGTTGGTGGAGCTAACTCAGGAGCATGTGGACTTTGAGCGTCGTCAGCAGCTGCTCAAGGCGATCGCCTCGATTCAATATAAGATCCTCGACGAGTTGGGTCAGCCCCATGATGTGGCCGCCCGCCTCGATGCCATCTTAAGTAAGATTGCCAGCCTGAGCGAGTCGCTTTGCCAGCATCGCAGCAAGGCGACCATAGATGAATTATTGGCTCAGGGTGAGCAGTGCTCGTCTGTGCTCTTTGCTGCCGTGTTAAGAGAGAAGGGCGAGCGGGCGAGTGCCTTTGATGTGCGTCAGGTGATGCGCACCGACAGTCATTTCGGCCGCGCCGAGCCGCAGATAGAGGCGGTGAAGCAGCTTTGCTCAGAGCATCTGCTACCGCTGCTTAGTGAGCAGCGAATCGTGACCCAAGGTTTTATCGGCGCCGATGAACAGGGGGCCACCACTACGCTAGGGCGTGGGGGTAGCGATTACTCTGCGGCTTTGCTTGCCGAGGCGCTGGATGCGTCTGCGGTTGAGATCTGGACGGATGTGCCGGGGATCTTTACCACAGATCCACGCCTTGCACCGAATGCGCGTCCTATCCCTGAGATCAGTTTCAACGAGGCGGCCGAGATGGCCACCTTTGGTGCCAAGGTGCTGCACCCGGCAACCATTTTGCCTGCGGTCAGACATAAGATTCAGGTGTTTGTCGGCTCTAGCAAGGCCCCTGAGCTAGGCGGCACCTGGATTCGTCATCAGGTGAATGACGAGCCTATCTATCGCGCCGTGGCGGTACGACGCGACCAGACCCTACTTAACCTGCATAGCCTGCAGATGCTGCATGCCCAGGGCTTCCTGGCCGAAACCTTTGCCACCCTGGCAAGGCATAAGATCAGTGTGGATTTGATCACCACCTCAGAGGTAAACGTCTCGCTGACCTTAGATAAGACGGGATCAGATTCGGCCGGAAACAGCCTGCTGAGCGAGGCCTTGTTGCAGGAACTGTCACAGCACTGCCGGGTGCGGGTAGAAGAGGGCTTGGCGCTGGTGGCGATCGTCGGCAATAAGATTGCCACTACGGCAGGTGTGTGTCGCCGGGTCTTCGAGGTGCTTGAGCCCCACAATGTGCGCATGATCTGTCAGGGGGCGAGCCCGCACAACCTGTGTGTCCTGGTGGCCGAGTCTGAGGCGGCTCAGGTGGTGAGTGCGCTGCATCAGAATCTGTTCGAAGGCTAATGATGAAACCAATTCGTTCTACGCTAAAGGTTGGCGAGCTCGCCACAGGCCAAGATCTCGAACTCAACCTGTTTGAGTTTGCCCCAGAGGTCGTGACCGGCCCGAGCGTCTATATTCAGGCGAATGTGCACGGCGCCGAGGTGCAGGGCAATGCGGTGATCTATCAGTTGATGCAGGCGCTCGAAGGCTGTGAACTGCGCGGCAAGATCACCCTGGTGCCCCTGGCCAATCCTCTGGGAATTAATCAAAAGAGTGGCGAGTTTACCCTGGGCCGGTTCGATCCCATTACCGGGGTAAACTGGAACCGTGAATATCTCGACCATAAGCTGGATATTGCTAGCTGGTATCAGGGTCATAATCACCTTAATGATGCCGAGCTGATCGCCCATTTCAGGGCCTTGTTGGTCGAGCGTTGCTATAGCCGTCTGCATGAGCCCTGGGGGATCACTACGGGCCATCGTCTGGCGGTGAGCCTGCAGCAGATGGGCCATGAGGCGGATATCGTGCTGGATCTGCATACCGGCCCTAAGTCGTGTAAGCACCTCTATTGCCCCGAGTATGATAAAGATGCCGCCAAGTACTTCTCTATTCCCTATACCCTGCTTATTCCTAATGAGTTTGGCGGGGCCATGGATGAGTCTATTTTTTGCCCTTGGTGGCAGCTGAGTGAATATCTGGCCACTCAGGGGCGAGAGATTGAGGTGCCTGTGTCGGCCTTTACGCTGGAGCTGGGCAGTCAGGAGAATGTCGACCTAGAAGATGCCTTGGTGGATGTCGAAGGGATACTGGCCTATCTCAGCCTGCGCGGCGTGATAGGTGAGCGCATTTCGCCCTCGGGCATGCCACGCTATGCCTGCTACCTGAAAGACTATAAGAAGTATCATGCGCCACTGGGTGGTTTGGTGGAGTACAAAGCCAAGGTCGGGCAGCCGCTGCTCGCCGGTGAACCCTTAGCCAATATCCTGCGCGTAGACAGATATGGTGAGGAGCAGGCGATAGTGCCTTTGAGTCTGCGGGTAGACTGCGTGCCAGTACTGCATTTTGCCTCGGCATCTGTCTACCAAGGCACGGAACTCTACAAGGTGATGACCAAGGTGTTTGCGCTTTAGTTATAGGCTTGGTTAAGACTTAGCGTGTTAGCGTAGAGTTTGGTCTAATCGCCCGAAGCGTTACCAATAAAAAAGGGAGCCAAATGGCTCCCTTTTTCTGTTCATGCTAGATGCTTACTTGCGACGACGTAGCGCTGCAAATGGTAGCATCAGTAGTGCGAACCAACCCAGTGAACCACCACCTGAAGATTTCTCTTCCTTGGCGTTAACTGTGATTGTTGCAGTACCTGCTGCACTCTCTAGCTCACCATCGCTGGCGACAACAGAGAAAGTCAGGGTGTTGTTACCCGCTGGAGCAGTGAACTTAATTTCTGCACCGCCGTTGTTAAAGGTAACAGGTGTACCTGCAGTCTGTGTCCAAGTGTAGGTTAGCTTGTCACCATCAACGTCTTTACCGTTAGCCTTAGCGGTAACCACGAAGCCTTCGGTACTTGTCATACCGCTAGGCGCCACAGTTGGCGCATCGTTGATGTTGTTCACCATCACGTTGACAGTAGTCGCTGCGTTCAGGTTGCCTTCGGCATCCTTAGAGGTGTAGGTGAATGAGTCTTTACCGAAGAAGTCATCTTCTGGTGTGTAGGTAATAGAACCATCTTTATCTACAGTTACTTCACCATGCTCAGGCTCATCAACCAGTGTCGCTTCACCTAGGGCTCCAGCAGGCGCAACATCGATAATGCGCTGCGCATTAGCCGTCATGCCGTCACCAGTTATAGAGACGCGAGCCACTTTTTGGCTAACAGTGTCGTTTTCTAACACGTTTGCTTCCAAGGTCGCTTCTTCGTCAACTGAGAAGTTGTCTGTTTGACCTGGGTTGAAGCTAGTTGGTGTTGCCAGATAGTCGATCTCTACGCTGCCTGAAGAGGTTGCTTGAAGTGCAACATAGTCGTCAGAAGTAACAGTGCCACCTTGTCCATTGTAGTGGAAGGTTGTACCTACGCTACCGCTGATGTTCTCTGCACCGATAGTGACATTGCTAGGCATGTTAGGGATGTCTAGGTAGTTGAACCAAATATCTTCTACGTCACCAGTTTGAATCCACAGGCTGAAGCTGTACTTGTTACCAGAATCGTCTGCATAGAGCTGGGCATCTTTCCATTCGACAACGATCCACTTCTTGTCGCCAGCAGCAACAACGCTGATACCTAGCTGTCCGCCACCAGTGTCACCAACAGTGCCATCGCTCAGGTCGTAGTCACTCCAGAACGGTGCCAAGATGTTGTTTGGATTCGCGCTATCTGGTAGTTCCTTGTTGTTCCAAGTGCCAGAAGCTGAACCGCCACCAACGATAGCGATACCGTTGTCAGAGATGGTTAGCTGGGTGTAAGTTGCACCGTTGTATTTGAACTCAGGCAGGTTGAAGGTGAATGACTTCTCATCGCAACCATCAGTACAAGCTGGAACATAAGCCAGGTCTAGGTCGAAGATACTTGGCGCTGCGCCAGTACCTTTAGCCGATTTGATCTCTGGAAGATCCAGTCTACCTACCCAAGTGATACGACCAAGTGCTTCATCAACTTCAAAACCGTTTTGCGTTGCACCATTTAGTGTCACCTCAACATCATCGGCAGAAGTGAGCTTAGTGCCTTCTGGTGCCATAGCGGTAACAGTCACAGTGTTCTCAAACACAGTGTTGTTTACAACGGCTTTGATTGGCATATCCTCAGCGGCTGTTAGATCCGCCTTGGTCGCCATGGTAGAGATCAGTGAATCATCACTAGATTCTTTCGCCAAGATGGCAACAGGTAGGTGAGCATCTTGGTGAGAAGCACTCTTGATCATTACGTTACCGAAGATCCAAGCACCGTATTCGCTGAAGGTTGAATCAACAGTCACAGTGAAGGTTGCTGATTCGCCAGCTTCCAGTTCCAGTGATGAAGGCGATACGCTGATACCTGCGCTGTCAGAAGAAGCTGAAAGCTCCCAAGAGGTCTTCTCGTCGCTCTTGTTGTATACGGTACGAGTGAAAGTACAAGGACCGACACAAGAGTCAGAAGCGATTGAAGGCTTGTCGAAGGTCAGAACTGCTTTAGCCGCAGCATCTAAATCCATGCGACCCGCGCCCATTGCAAATGGATCGGCTGGTGTGGCTGCATCATCATCAAGCACGCCATCCATATGAGCGGTAGAGGTTAGAGCAGTCTTGATGTCGTTAGCAGACCAATCAGGGTGTAGCTGGCTCATCAAGGCTGCAGCACCTGCAACATGTGGGCTCGCCATACTTGTACCTGACATAGTGGTAAAGTCAGTGCCATCTTCATCAGGAGAGGTTGCAGACAGGATAGAGGTACCTGGCGCTGCAAGATCTGGCTTCAGAATGTTTTGGTTACCGTTAGGACCACGAGAGCTAGACTGGTTCAGGATATCGGCAAACTTGCTGTTAACGATACGAGTAACTTCGGCAGCAATCGTACCTGTGGTGTCATCACCTAGGCCTTCAAGAATTGCAGCACCATCAGCGTCAGAGACCATCACTGCTGGCAGTGTTGAATCTGGCATATACATAGTGATTGGAGCACCTGGTACGCTGTTGTAAACGATCATAGCTTTCGCGCCAGCAGCTTCTGCATTTTCAGCCTTAGTCGCGAATGAGCATGAACCACGAGAGATAAGCGCGATACCGTCTTTGAAAGAGTCGGCAGCAAATGGCGTACAGCCAATAGTGTTCTCTGCATCAATATTAGCTGCAGCGATAATTTGTCCAGAGATATCGCTTTCTAGCAGACCATTGTTACCTTCAAGAGCTAGAATTTCTTCCCCATCCACGGTTAGCGTGTTAGCGAAGAAACGACCTGTTGTGGTGTTGGCTACGGTAATGCCAGATTCGATACAGGCTGGACAACCGATAGTTTGAGGGCCGTTACCGTCGTTACCCGCAGCGGTAACAACCACTACGCCAGCGGCTTCAGCGGCTTCATACATCGCCTTGTATGGGCTGTTGGCTGGGTCGCCACCGGCGCCACCACCCCAAGAGTTGTTGATTACATCTGCACCATCGTTTACCGCGTGCTCCATCGCTTCCATCAGCATGATGTTAGAGCCACTGCCACGAGCGCAGTCAGTCTTAGTGAATAGGGCCTTGTAAACCATCAGGTAGGCAGCAGGTGCAACGCCTGACAGTTCAACTTCAACACCTTCATAGGTAGTGGTGATCTTGTTACCTACAGAAGTACCGGCAACGTGAGAGCCGTGACCACCGTAACCCAGTGGGCTCATGTGCTCTTCGGCACACACTTCAAAAGTAGGTTGTGACCAACGGGCAACGATTAGCTTGTCGTTACAGAAGCTTGCATCTACTGTCGAACAGTAGTCGTCGCTAGGCATTCCTTCGGCTGGTTTTGTGAAACCTTCGCCAGCAAACATTGGGTTTTCTGGGCGGATACCTGTATCAATTACCGCTACGCGAATGTCTTTACCAGCGTTTTCCATACCAGAAACCGCTTCCCACATCGCCGCTGAGTTGATGACGTCGTGAGATGAGTCCATGTTAGCTTCGTACATGGTCTCTGGGTACACAGACTTAACGTTTGGCATGGCCGCTAGCTGCTCGATGCTTAGACCTTGACCAACGATAGTCACACCGTTAAATAGGGTCTTGAAGCTTTGCTCGACTTTGGCGTTAGGCACTTTCTTCGCCAGTTCACTCACAAATTGTGACTGCTCTTTGGCGAGGAAGCTGGCATAGCTTTGAGCTGGTGCAGACTGTACGTTAACCTTTTGGCCTTTCTTAGGGGCTGTAGCTGCCATTGACTCAATGCCGCCTTGGTATTTAGCGACGGCTGGAGAGTTTAGTTCAATTATGAAGCGCTGCGGAGCCACTTGTGAAGGCTGAGAAGCTGCTGGCTTCTTGTAGCTATCGGCAGAAGTGATTTCCGGTGCGTAGGGATTTGCGGTGTACTGGTTGCTGGCAACAGCCGCACTCGAGATCAGCGCCGCTGAAATGGCTAGAGATAATTTAGTTTTCACAACTTCTTCCTTGTCAAATAGAAGTGTTTTGAGACACAAAACACTATTGGTATTGCTGTAACTTTGGTTACTAATCTTTTCTTATTTTGTTGCCGCTATGTTGACGGCTTGTTCTTTTTAACACAAAAGATTACCAAAGTTAAAGCTGGTAGAAGAAAAAGTTGTAAGCGGTTTTTAAATAGTAGTATCCACTAAGGCTGTAAGCCCCAGTGGTACTGACTTAAGGCTTCACCGCGCGGCTGATTGGATTTTGTAAACTGATGAGTGTTTCGGTGGACTGGATCTCATCGATCGACTGGATGCGGTTGATCAGCACATGTTGCAGGCCATCGATCGACTGGCACATCACCTTGACGAAGATGCTGTAGTTGCCCGTGGTGTAATAGGCCTCGGTGACCTCTTCTAAGGCGTTGAGTTTAGCGATGGCGGCAGGATAGTCTCCGGCGCTCTTGAGGTTGATGCCGATAAAGCAGCAGACATCATAACCTAAGGCCTTGGGGTTGACCGTGATCTGGGCGCCCGTGATGATGCCAGCCTGCTTCATCTTCTCTACCCGCACATGTATGGTACCGGCGCTCACGCCGAAGCGTTTAGCCAGTTCGGCGAAGGGGGTGCGTGCCTCCTCCATGAGTGCCGAGAGGATCTGGTTGTCGAGTTGGTCTCGTTGAAATGAACTATCCATTGCCATATACCGTTTTAAGTCAATATTATGAGGTAATTTACGGCATTGGTTAGCAAACTGCTAACCTTTTAGCGAGTTAAGTAGATTTTATCGCAAAATTCTCTGTGAATGACGGGCCTATTGCTGCTCGGTGACATCTACAAAAGGAATAGGTGTGCTAAAAGTCATCGGCTGCTTGCTGTAGGGATGGGTCAGGCTCAGTGATTGGGCATGCAGTAGCAGACGCGGTGCCAGACGCTTAGCCAGAGGATCGGCGTAGAAGTTATCGCCCAAAATGGGATGCCCAATGGCCATCATGTGAACACGCAGCTGATGAGAACGCCCCGTTATCGGGGTGAGCTTGACCAGAGTCGAGCGCTTGGCGCGGCTGACGACCTCAAACAGCGTCTTAGAGGCCTTACCAACCTGATGATCCACCTTCTGTTTCGGGCGATTAGGCCAGTCACAGATAAGCGGATAATCCACGCTACCTAGTTCTTCCTTCACGTGGCCGGCGACGCGGGCGTAGTAGATCTTATGGGTCTCCCTATCACGAAACTGTCGCTTAAGCTCCCGCTCGGCGCTGCGCCTGAGCGCCACCACGATAATGCCAGAGGTGGCCATATCCAGGCGGTGTACTATCTGGGCGTTGGGGTGGTCGTGTAAGACACGGGTGTAGACGCTGTCATGATAGGCGGGGTCGCGTCCTGGCACCGACAAGAGGCCTGAGGGCTTATTGACCACCAGAATATCTTTATCCTCATGGAGGATCTCGAGCCAGGGCTCGGTAGGCGGCGCATACACAAAATCAGTCATAGCAAACCTTGGGGGTTAAATCGGGCTGCAAAGATACCCCTAGGGCGCGGGCGGCGCAAGTATTGTGGACGAAACCTATGTGGTTTAGACGGGTGTATCGGTAGAGCTTGGGGCTAAAAGCTGTGGCCATTGACATGCATGATGGCGAAGGTCCAGACCACGAAAGCTAGGCTGAGGTGGATAAAGGCGTAGATGCCCTGATCCAGCCGCTCTATTCCCTTGGCCTGCCAGATCAACTTGCCGTGCAGTAAGATATTGAGAGGAAACAGCATAAACAGCGGGTAGAAGGCGATGGCGCTGTCATCGCCGAACAGGGCGCGTGACAGGATTGACCATAACACCATGAAGGCGGTGACCAATGGTGGCGCGGCGAGCCGGTACTGTTCGGGATAGGGAAACATCTATCGTCCTTAACGCTGTGAGATCCTAGTTAGCCGGCTTGCGGCCAATATATTGCGCCTTGAAGCAGGGCGTCTCTTCACAGCCTACATCACCTTCGAAAGCGTGCAAAGTCTTCCAGCCACAAAAGCGCTGTGATAATTCGCCTTCGGCCAGAAGGAAGTTGGGATTCTTAGGTCTGCCCACCTCGGCCTGCTTCTCTATGAAGGTCTCATAGACGATGAGACCGCCGGGCTTGATGCTCGCCTTAATCAGCTCAAACAGCTGGCGGTGCAGGTAGTTGAACACTAGGACTATGTCATATCGCGCCGTGGGGAGTTGTGGCTCGCCGCTTTCCAAGTCGAGGGCTAAGGCCTGACACTGCTTAGGAACAGCTGCTAGCCTGCCAAGGTCTTTGTCGATAAAGGTGACATGGGCGCCATGGGCCGCTAACCATATGCCGTTACGCCCTGTGCCGCAGGCAAGGTCGAGCACCTCGGGATGGCTATCGAGTTCGAGAAGCTGGCTGCTTTGCGTCAGCAGCGGCGCGGCTTCAGCCCTTAATCTCTTTTCGTCCATCGAGGCGTCGTCCATGTATTACCGAGAAATGTCTGAGCCCAGCGGGGCCGTGGGAGACGATCACCGACAGCAAGACGATGACTATAAGCAGCTCAGGCTTGTAGTTGGCTAAGGGAATAAATAGCGCCAGCAGGCAGAGTTTCACCAGGGTCAACACGCCCTTGAGCTGGATCAGCCAGCGCCAGTCTCTGACCACTTCCCAGAGCATCAACAAGCTGCCAGTGCCCATGGCCAAGATCCAGTAGTTGCACCACAAGGTTTTATCCACCCCGAGTAAGATGCCGCCACCGGCGCCAGTGATGCCTAAGATGTGAAGGGCGCGCAGACTGGTCTTGCTTAGGCGTTGCAGCCAAAACTGTTTCTCGGAAATCGGCTTATGCTTTTGACTCATGGGGCGAAAGAAGGCTGAAAATTTGCGCCAGCTTAGCAGGAAATTCACATAAAACACATTGGCGGCTCACAAAGTTAACTATTTCGTGATCTAAGGGCGATTTATCTTTGCTAAGGCACATGTTTCCTTGGCTATAATGGAGCCAAGACAGGCAGAGGCTTTGTGATACTAGGGTGACAAATCTCTGCTTAATGTTGAACCACTTTTAGGTAGCTAAGATGAGAATAGGTTTTTTTAGTGCTAAGCACTATGACATGGAACATTTCAACCGCACCAACCAGGCCTTTGGCGCTCAGATTGAGTATTTCGATTATCGTCTGTGTATGCAGTCGGTCAAGCTGGCCTATGGTTTTGAGGTGATTTGCGCCTTCGTTAACGATTCGCTATGTGAAGAGGTGTTGGTAGAGCTAGCTAAAAATGGCACTAAGATCATTGCGATGCGCTGCGCCGGATTTAATAACGTGGACCTCGATGCAGCCAAACGTTTGGGGATCAGGGTGGTAAACGTTCCCGCCTATTCGCCCGAGTCGGTGGCCGAGCATACGGTGGCCCTGATGTTGACCCTTAACCGTAAGGTACATAAGGCTTACCAACGTACCCGTGATGCCAACTTTTCCCTTGAGGGGCTGGTGGGCTTCAATATGTATGGCCGCACCGTCGGGGTGATTGGCACGGGCAAGATTGGGGTGGCGACCATTAAGATTCTCCTTGGTTTCGGTTGTAAGGTCGTGGTTTACGATCCTTACCCCAACCAGGCGGTGTTAGATATGGGCATCGAATACCTGTCACTGGATGAGCTTTATGCCGTGAGCGACATCATCAGTCTGCATTGTCCGCTAACCAAAGAGAATCATCACCTGCTCAACAAGGCGAGCTTCGACAAGATGAAGTCTGGGGTCATGGTGATCAACACCAGCCGTGGCGGCCTGCTAAATGCCTTCGATGCCATGGAGGCGCTCAAGACCGGACAGATAGGTTCCCTCGGGCTAGACGTGTACGAGAATGAGAAAGAGCTCTTCTTCGAGGATAAGTCGAACCAGATCATCCAGGACGATGTGTTCAGACGTCTGTCGGCCTGCCACAACGTGATCTTTACCGGTCACCAGGCCTTCCTCACCGAGGAGGCGCTCGGCGCCATTGCTCACACTAGCTTGACCAATGTGCGTCAGCTGCTCGATGGCGAAGAGTGCCCGAACCAGCTATTTTAACTTCTTTCACTTCTACTTCTTTCACTTCTTTAGTTTCGTCAGCCGGGTTTCACCTGACAAGGGGAGCCCAGGCTGATAACTTAGGGATAAGTTTATTGGCCTGAGGGCAAGATTATGATGGTAAAACAGGAAGTTCACGACATAGACACGCCCACGGGCACGATGCGCTGTTATCTCTATCGTCCCGACAGCGAGGGCTTGTTCTCGACGATCATCTTCTACTCGGAGATTTTCCAACAGACCGCACCCATCGCGAGAGCCGCAACCATGTTGGCCGGTCACGGTTTCGTGGTCTTGGTGCCGGAAGTCTTCCATGAGCTCAACCCCATAGGCACAGTGTTGGCCTATGACGATGAGGGCAAAGATAAGGGCAATCAGGACAAGTTTACCAAGGCGCTGGAGCATCACGACAGCGACACTCAGGCCTTAGTCGACTTTGCCATGAGCCAAGCATTCTGCACCAATCAGATCGGGGCCATGGGCGTCTGTATCGGTGGTCATCTGGCCTTCCGCGCCGCACTGAATATCGATGTTGTCGGTGCCTTCTGCCTCTATCCTACGGACATACATTCCAATACCTTACCTGCTAATCCTGGCAATGATTCCCTGAGCCGTACCGGCGATATAGACGGTGAGTTAGTGCTGGTGTTTGGCAAGCAAGATCCCCATGTGCCGAGCGAGGGGCGCAGGCTCATCTATGACAGACTGACGGAGACGCGGCGCAAGTTTACCTATCTCGAGGTCAATGCCCAGCATGCCTTTATGCGTGATGAGGGCGACAGATACGATCCCGCGCTGGCGTTGCAGATCTATCAGCAGGCGGTGGCCTTCTTCCATCGGGTGCTGCGCTAAACTGATTATGTAGAAGTATTATGAACAAAAAGGCGAACCTAAGGTTCGCCTTTTTACTTTGGCCTAGATAATGGTTAGAGCCATTTGCGGCGCCTGAACAGCCAGATCAGTACCGCAGTGATGCTAAGCATCACGCCCCAAACGATGAAGTAGCCATCTTTATGTTTCAGCTCTGGGATATACTCGAAGTTCATGCCATAGATACCGGCGATAAAGGTCAGCGGCACGAAGATGGCGGTAATGATGGTCAGCACCTTCATGATGTTATTTAGCCTGTGGGCGCTGATGGAAATGTAACCGTCGATGAGATCGCTTGAGACCTGATAGAAGAGGTCCGCCAGACTGGCCGCCCTGTGTTGATGCTCGCACACGTCGTTGATCTCATGGTAGAGGCTGTCGTCGAAGGGGACAGAGGGCTCGCTGCGCAGGCTGTCGAACAGCTCCACATGGTAGTGAAAGTTGCGTCTCAGCCGGGTGAGATCTGTCTTGTAGAGTACCACCTCGGCCAAGATCTTATCGTCCGCCGTGGTGAGCATCACAGTTTCCAGCTCCTCCAGGCGGCTCTCGAGATCGAATAGGATCTTATGGTAGCGCTTAATCACATAGCGACTGAGTTTCAGCGCCACGGCACCTGTGTTTTGCAGCGACAGCTCGCCCGCCTCAAGCGAGGTCATGGTGCGCTCGATGGAGAGGGAACGCTTACTGTGTCGGGTCACGATAAAACGCGGCCCCACAAACAGCGCCAGTACTATGTTGTCGCAGTTGATGGAGTCTGAATCGGCCGACAAGCCCCTAAGCAGAATAAAGGTATGATCGTCGAAGTCCTCTATCTTAGGAGGATGGCGATCCCGCGAGGCGTCCTGTAGCGCCAATGGGTGCAGGCCGAAATCCCGCTGCAGCGACTCGCTCAACTCATCGTCTATCTCACCGTCGATATTGAGCCAGAGTATGGTGTCGTCGCGCTGCTGCCAGCTGGCGACCTGAGACGCGTCTCCCCGGGTGAGCGAATCATCTTGCGGATCATAGAGTAATGTCGTGAGCATCGCGGCCCCCTGTAGGTTAATCGCTTTGTACTTGAGTATGGTCTTTCTCGGACGATTCGCTCAATGGCTTGGTCTGAGTGTGTGCCTGAGTCAGTTTCAACACCCCTTTCTGTAGCATCAGGTTGTTCGGATAGGTGATGGTGATGCCATCGCTGCGTTCTATCAGCACATGAAACAGGCTGATCTCGGCGATGATACCGCTGACATCTTCATCCTTGTCGATAATCTTGATGCGATCGCCAATACGGTAGGGGAAGACGAAGAAGATCAATATGCCGGCGGTGATGTTACTCAAAATTGACCACTGGGCTACCAAGGCCACGCCGAGTACGGCAAATACCGAGGAGATAAACAGTGACACCTGCTGATATTCGATGCCGAGTGAGATCACCCAGAGACAGGCGATGATGATAAACAGCAGGTAGGTAATATATTGGGTCACCATCTTGGTGCGCTTAAAGGAGACCTGTTTGGCCTCGGAAAGCTTGGCGATCCAGTTGGTCAGTAGACGTTGGGCGAAGATGAAGATGCCGATATAGAGGCAGCTGATGAGTAGGGTTTGTGTCATGGTAAATCGCAAATGAGCCAAAGATTTCAAACAAATACTACAAGGCTTGCCCGATTGCAACGCGAGAATGATGGGCCGAATGAGGGGAGGGGGCGGCATTGGACGATGCTGCTTAGCTCTAATCCTTACTTCACGAAATAAACCCGCGCGCCTGCCTCTCGTTTTGTATAAGGCTCTGTAAAAGGGCTAAGAAAAGGTTTTGTCTGTTGTTGTGTGCGCTGTTGTCTTTGCTATTGCCTTTGCCGTTGTGGGGGCTTTTGCGGCATACTAGCGCCTTTATTTCGCCTATCTTTTGTTGCGTTTGAAGACCTACGCCTAAGATGAGGCGTGCCTGCGGAGAGACAGATGTCAGACTATACCACCCTATATACCGGCGAAGATGACCACGGCCCACTGCTGGTCATGGAAGATAAGGAGGTTCGCCTACTCTCCTTCGGGGATAACGATGAGCAGAGCAAGCTGCTTAAGTCTGCGCTGCATGTGCCCATGCATACCTATCTGCAGGCCATGTTGCTGGTGTTGCTGTTTATCAAGCCAAAACGCGTCATCGTACTCGGCCTGGGTGGTGGCGGCCTCATTCATGCACTGCGTAACTTCGACCGCGGGATCAATATTACCGCGGTAGAGCTGAGGGAGGCGGTGATTGAGGTGGCCAAGCGTTATTTCTGGTTGCCACTGGGGAAGAAGCTCAACCTGATCCACCAAGATGCCAATGAGTTCCTGAGCGAGGCTAACCACAAGAAGGCCGATGTGATCTTCGCCGACATCTACCATGGTGACGGGGTGGACGAGCAGCAGCTAAGCGAGACCTTCATCGCCAACGCCGCCGCCCTGCTCAAGAGTGAAGGTTATTTGGTGCTTAACTGCTGGAAGGAACATAGTCGCAACACCGCCTTGCTAGCTCAACTAGAGCAACATTTCGGTGACGTGCGCGCCTGTCTGACCGGTGGTGGCAACTGGGTAGTACTCGCCGGTAAACAGGCGCGCCAGATAAGTGCCAGTGCTCTTAAGGCCGAGGCGCAGCAGTTGTCGCAACAGTTGGATTTCCCCCTGAGTCGCAGCCTGACGCGCTTCGAACCCTGGGAGTCATGATTCAGAGGTGTTGGCCTAATCGGTTTTTTGCCATCATAGATAGTTCAATCTTAAAAATCGATTAGTATGATAGTTTTTATCCGTTATATTTAATTATCCAGTCTCGTTATTATCTCTTCATCGACAAAGAACACGGGGTTAAGGCAAACGCCTCACCCCCACAAATTTACTGTTAATAACGAGCACTGGAGCAAGCAATGACTCAATCTATCATCAACACCGAAATCAAGCCTTTCTCAGCCACTGCATACCACAATGGCGATTTCGTCTCTGTGACTGAGCAAGACCTACTGGGTAAGTGGTCTGTGGTTTTCTTCTACCCAGCCGACTTCACTTTCGTCTGCCCGACTGAACTGGGTGATATGGCTGACCATTACGAGAAGCTGCAGTCTATGGGTGTCGAAGTTTACTCAGTTTCTACCGACACTCACTTTACTCACAAGGCGTGGCACGATAGCTCAGACACTATCGGTAAGATCAACTACCCAATGATCGGCGACCCAACCGGTGTTATCTCACGTAACTTTGGCGTGATGATCGAAGAGGAAGGTCTGGCACTGCGCGGTACCTTCGTGATCAACCCAGAAGGTCAGATAAAGGTTGCCGAGGTTCATGACCTGGGTATCGGTCGTAGCGCTTCTGAGCTGGTTCGTAAGATTCAAGCGGCTCAGTATGTTGCGACTCACGATGGTGAAGTTTGCCCGGCAGCATGGCAGCCAGGTGAAGAGACCCTAGCACCTTCACTTGACCTGGTCGGTAAGATCTAAGATCTCTCTTAAAGGTTTCCCGGGCCCCATCATCTCGGGCGACCCGGCGAAAGCCAAAATCGTTTAATCATCATTCTTTTTCATTGCCGGTTCACCTCCCCCTGCATGCGAGCCGGCAATTTTTCCCTATGTTTTGGCTCCCTATGGGAGCCACTTTTTCCTAGGAGTTATCATGTTAGATGCGAATGTGAAAAATCAGCTGACTACCTATCTGCAAAACCTCAAGCGCCCAGTTGAACTTGTCGTATCGGCAGATGAGCGTCCTAAAGCAAAAGAACTATTGTCGTTGGCAACCGATATTGCCGCGCTTTCCCAATTAGTGTCATTGACCCAAGTTGAGGGTGAGCGCACTCCGTCGATGACAGTGACCAGCCCTGACGCCGGTAGTCAGATCCATTTTGCCGGTCTGCCCATGGGGCACGAGTTTACCTCTCTGGTGCTGGCACTGCTGCACACAGGTGGCCATCCTATCAAGCTCGCCCCCGAGGTGATCGAGCAGATCCGCGACCTGCCGGGCGAGTATCGCTTCGAGACCTATGTGTCACTCAGCTGTCAAACCTGTCCCGAGGTGGTGCAGGCGCTCAACATGATGTCGGCGATCAACCCTAATATTCAAAACACCATGATAGACGGCGCCCTGTTCCAGGATGAAGTGAACGAGCGCAATATCATGGCGGTGCCCTCTGTTTACCTTAACGGCGAGCCGTTTTCTGTCGGTGGTATCAGCGTGGTCGAGATCCTCAATAAGCTGGATGTTAACGCGGCCAGTCGTCAGGCGGAAAAGCTCAGCCAGAAAGAGGCCTTCGATGTGCTTGTGGTCGGTGGTGGCCCAGCTGGCGCCTCTGCAGCCATCTATGCGGCCCGTAAGGGGCTGAGAACCGGCATCCTGGCGGACAAATTTGGCGGCCAGGTGGCCGAGACTGTGGGTATCGAAAACTTTATCTCGGTCAAGGCGACCGAAGGGCCTAAGCTGGTGGCTAATCTGGAAGCCCATGTTCACGACTATGATGTCGATATCATGGATAACCAACGCGCCCTGAGCCTCAAGTCAGGCGAGCTGTTTGAGATCCAGACCGAAAGCGGCGCACTGCTGCGCAGCAGGACGGTACTCTTGGCTACGGGCGCCCGCTGGCGCGAGATGAATGTACCGGGTGAGAAAGAGTACCGCGGCAAAGGCGTCGCCTACTGCCCACACTGTGATGGCCCGCTGTTTAAGGGCAAGCGTGTCGCCGTGATTGGCGGCGGTAATTCTGGCATTGAGGCGGCCATAGATCTGGCCAATATCGTCGAGCATGTCACCGTACTGGAGTTCGACAGCAAGCTACGCGCCGACGAGGTGTTGCAGCGTAAGGCGGCTTCCATGGGCAATATAGACATCATCACCCAGGCGATGACCACAGAAGTGGTGGGCGATGGCACACGGGTACAAGGCCTGAACTACACAGACAGAGCCACGGGTGAGCAGCACCATGTACCGCTGTCGGGGATCTTCGTGCAGATTGGCCTGGTGCCAAATGCCGAGTGGCTCAAGGGCACGGTCGATCTCAGCGAACGCGGCGAGATCATGGTCGATGCCAAGGGCCAGACCTCATTGCCGGGGGTATTTGCCGCGGGCGATGTGACCGATTCGGCCTTTAAACAGATCATTATCGCCATGGGCAGCGGCGCAACGGCCTCCCTGGGTGCCTTCGACTATCTGATCCGTCTCGGCGAGCCGGCGGAGTCGGTTGCGGCTTAGGGAACAAATTGCTACAGATAAACAGCCAGCTTTATGCTGGCTGTTTTTTTATTCGTCTTTATAATTACTTAAGCTTATGACGATAGCAGAAGAGGGGCGGGCGCAGATACGATGAACAGTAAGCCAAAAAGCTTTGACGAACTCCTGACCCAAGAGACTCACCTCTATCTTTGCCGCTCGGTGAAGTGGACCGCCTATCTCTCGGTGTTCCTGCTGGTTGCCATCTTCCTCGCGACCATGCTTCAGAAGCATCATGTTTTAACCCTACAGGATCTCTTGGTATTGCAGATGCCCACTCTGTGTATCGCCCTGTTTGGGTTGGCGGGGATTCTCTATCGTCAGCCTGAGCAGCATCGCATGGGGCTAGTGCTGGCTTACCTCTTGGTACTCGAAGTCGCCTGGATCTATTTTGTGATTGGACATTACTGGCTGACCAGCACCTTAAGTATTCAATGGGAATATAGCTCCCTTGCCGCAGTCGATTCTGTTGTCGATGTCTTGGTGTTTACCTTTGCCATCTCTCTCTATCCCCTGCGCGGCTGGCTCTTGGTGAGCGTGGTGCCCTTGCTGACGGTGAGTATGGTGACGCGGCTTATCGAGATCCCGGAAAATCCCATTTTTGCCGTCACTAAGTTTATCTGTCTCTTTGTGATCATACTTACCGGGCAGAAGGTGTTGCTGCAGTGGTTTCGTAAGGCAATTCTGCGTAACGCCGAGAAATTGCAGCTATTGCAACAATTTAAGCGGATGGCCTTGATAGACGGCCTGACTGACCTGAGCAATAGACGCCATTTCGACGAGGTGCTGGCCCTTGAGATCAAGGCGTCCGAGCGCACCGGCGACCCCCTGAGCATCATCTTACTGGATGTGGATTTCTTTAAACGCCTCAACGATAGCCTGGGCCATGGCGAAGGCGATCGCTGTTTGATTCGGCTCGGTGAGGTGCTGCGCGGCGTGGCGTCTCGGCCTAGAGATCTGGCGGCGCGCTATGGCGGTGAGGAGTTTGCCATCATATTGCCCGATACCGATCTCGATGGGGCGCGTCATATTGCCGAGCAGATCCGTAATGGGCTAAAGAGCGCCGAGATTCCCCATCCAGACTCGATGCTGGGGGATTATGTCACCGTCTCTCAAGGGGTCAGCCTTTGGCAACCTGGGCTGGATGCCAACGAGCTGCTGGCCAGCGCCGATAGGTTGCTCTACCTGAGTAAGTCCCAGGGGCGGGATCGGTTTAACTGTGGGGTAGCCAAGGTGGAGGAGGCCGACGACAAGCTTGTCAGCCACCACTTAGCCTGATCCCTGTGAATCTCCCTGAGTGCAAGGCAGGCAGAAGGGACTTTGCTTCAGCTATATTTGGCATCTATGGCTTTGAGTGAGCGTAAAAACAGTCCCAGGCCGCCCACGGCCAGAACCAGGATGACCAAGAGGTCGAAGGTGGTCATGGTCCTGAGATTGAACCTCACACTGGCCAGCACGCCGAAGATAAGCGCCGTGAGTGACCCCAGGGTCAAAAGCCAACCCAGCAGATTTCTGGCGTTGTAGAAGATGATGCCTATGCCAAAGATCAGCGGGATCAGTATGGTGCCCCCGGTGATCCCCATGCCGCCGACGTTGTACAGTCGATAACCAAGGCTAAAGTTTGACGTCACGGAAATGGCGTTCAGCAGCAGGTAGAAACCGCCGCACATCATTACCAGGCCCACTAAAAACAGGCCTATTCCTCCGGAACTGCCGCCGGCTCCTCTCATTCGTCTATCCTCCATGTGTAAGCTTCCACTTTCTATTCCAAGTACTGGCTACATTGCATCGCTTCGATGAGCGCTATGATAAGCGCCTTAGTGACCGGATTGGCTCAGCTTAATATGTTTTGCCGCAAGGTGATAGTCGTCACCTGTATGTTTTGAGCCACTATAAAAAAAGCCCTCATGATGAGGGCTTTACGAAGTTCGCTCTGATTTAAGCTGTGGTATTAATGTTGTGACCACTATTTCCCACAGGCCCAGCGCTAGGCGCTGAGTCAACCGCTTCAATCAGTTGTAGTGCAATCTCTCCCTCTGCCTGCTGCTGCTCTTTGGCGAGCTGTGCAACTTTAACCCCAACGCTTCCATTGCTTAGGTTAGGTTGTAGATTACTGGTTCCAACTGTTATTGCCATGATTACCGCCTTAAACTGGGTGAGAGCCTATAGTTAACCGAAAAACTTTCGCTAAGGTTAACTATAGTGCTATCGGCAGGGTTTGGGAAAACTTTAGCCTATTCCAAATTAATTGGTGGCGCGCCGTCTCTCAAGCAACTTGCGTCCCATGCTGATGATGAAGGTGACGCCGATGGACGCGAAGATCAAGCCAATGGCCAGCCCAGCGTTTTGCAGCGCGGTCGGGTCGAGCGCCAGCATGCCGCCCAGACCTATCATCATGATCCCCGACATGAGTTTCAGGGTTTGGCCCTCTTTCTCGGTCAGCTTACGCTTGCCCAGGGTGGCGCTGAAGGCGATCACGATAGCTGCCAGTGGGATCACATAGACGATGTTGTAGAAGGCCAGGTAGAGGTAGCGCTCGAAGGCCGGCAGCTCATGCATAGAGAGTACGCTGGTGTAGATCATCGGGAAGCCCGCGGTACACAGCAGCTCATAGGCGTTGGCCAGAATGGCTAACACCACAGTGCCGGCGATCATCGCCGCCATGCTGCTGGCACTGGTGAGCTTACCCATACGCTTGATAAGGCCGGTGCGGTTTTCCGCCGACATGGAGAGGCTGACTTCCCCCTTGGTGAAGAAGTATTCCTTGATGTTGATAGCACCGGCGATCAGCGCCATGATCCCCGCCCCAAGAATGATGAGGCCACCGTCGCTACCCGCGCCCAGCAGCTCGAAGATGTTGAGCCAGGCGATCATAAACAGGAAGTAGATAAAGCCAGAGAAGAAGACGAAGATGCCACCGACGATCAACATGCGACTGCGGCTCTTGGCGTTGACCATGATAGAGAGCAAGAACAACAACACGAAGAAGGCGCAGGGGTTAAAGGCATCGACCCCGGCCAGCACCACGGTCAGCACGGGCAGTGAGAGCTGCTCGGGGGCAACCACGCCGATAAGTGGCAGCTCTATGGGTTGTATCTTAGTGGCTGGCGCGGCAGCGGTGCTTTCCTCCAGTCCCAGGTCACAGGTGCCGGGTTGGCTGCTGGCGCTACAGGTGGCAAACAGCGGCTCGCCTTCAGTGGCAGCCGTACCAGTCTGAGTCGCCTGGTCGTTATCCTCCACCACGCCGCCCAAGGCGCGATAACAGGCCTTGAGCTGCCCCAGAATAAATTGTCCGGTCACGGCCTCGCTGCTGTAGCCCACGGTAGCCTGTTCGCAGGCGGCGATATAGGGCACAGAGCGGGCGGCAACCTTGGTCTGCTCGGCGACCGCCTGCCATTTCTCCCGGGTGCCCGCCTGAGACACCATGTGTGACTCCAGTTCTATCCAGGGATATTTTTCCGGCAGGCTGTCGATAAAGGGGTGGGCCTCGGCGCAGTGGGGGCAGGTCTTAGACCAGAAGAAATAGAGCTTAATTTTCAGCTGACCGTCGGCGTCGACATAATGCCAGGTGGCATTTTGAGGTGCTGGCTGTCCTTCGGCCTGTGCGAAACTGGGTTGTGCGCTCGAGAGCATTAGAAAACAAAAAATCAGGGCTCTAAACATAATCCCTCCCCGGGAGCTGATTTGCCAAAAGACGATGACAAAGGCGTGAATCCTCTGCCTCTAGTGTACTGCGCGTGGTGGGGGAGGCTAAGTTTATGTTTCAGATTTGCAACGCAAATCTTGAAATGTACAGGAAGTGTTAACTGGCGCGGATTTTAACCTATCGTCAACTTGCCGCCTCGCCTTTTTACAGGGAGGCGGGCTCTGGAATTGTATATACCCTAAACCTATTATTTCAGCTGCTGGTGGGCTGGAGCTGTGGTGCTGGCGATGACAGTTGCCTGCTCGCTCTGCTGGCACCAGTGGATGCTCAGGGTGCGGGTATCTTCCTTGCTGGCGGTTAACAACTTGGTGACCACAGGTTGGTTGTAGTCGGCCTTGGTCAGGAAACTCTTGACCCGTTCGATGCGGCGGTTGGCGAGCCAGAAATTGTATTCTCTGAGCTTCTTATCTGTCTCGCCCTTAAAGAGGGGAAACTCCAGTAGCAGGTAACCGCTATCTGTCTGAGTCTTCTCGATCAGCTGCTGCAGCTGTTTGGCATATCGGCTATTGAAGTAAGAGCTGTTTTTCTCGAAGGGGATATCGCCAAAGCTGATGTTTTGCGGGCAGGCAGCACCGGCTTGGGCGGTAAAGAGACATGACAACATCACCAGTAGCAATCGCTTCATAGTGAACACCTCCATTGTGTTTTTAGAGTATTTAAGCTGAATTAGGAGGGGGAATTTAGGGGATTATCGCTCGAAAAGCAACCATGTTTGATGTAGGGGATGGGCGAAAATTCCAGCTTTTTTGCGTATTTAACCCGGCGTCAGGTTTCAGTCGAACCGCATCTAAATGGTTTTACTTAGTTATTTTAATAAGTCACTGTAAAGATGACAGATTATTGACTAACTATGCAGTAAAAAAATTTTTTGATAATTTTTCACTTTGGCCAGCACATGGCGTAAACTTGGTAAAAGTTGTGTGCAATTTAATAATGGCGATCCAATTCATGAGTCAATCCACGAGCCAAGATACTCAGCCTAACCCCCTGGCCCTCGAAAATCAGATCTGTTTCTCGCTTTATAGCGCTGCCAATGCCATGGTGCGTGCCTATCGTCCCTTGCTGGAGGCGCTGGACTTGACCTATTCGCAATATCTGGCGATGTTGGTCTTATGGCAAGAGCCGGGGATCAGCGTCAAGACCCTAGGTGAGCAGCTGCATCTGGATTCGGGCACCCTGACCCCGCTGCTGAAACGTTTGGAAGCCAAAGGACTGGTGACCCGTGGGCGCAGCGAGGCCGATGAGCGGGTGCGGGTACTCCAGCTGACTGATGCCGGCAAGGCGTTACAGCAGCAGGCTAGGTCTATTCCTATGCAGATGCGCTGCAAACTGGGAGGTGAGCCCGAGGAGTTTATTGAACTCAAGCGCCTGTGTGACAAGGCCTACCGTTATCTGGAAGCGGCGGGCCAGGGGTAATCTAATTAGATTCATTTAGCGAAAGGACGCGATATGCAAGCAGTGGATTTAGTAGTGATTGGCGGCGGTATTACCGGGGTGGGCATCGCCCAGTGTGCCCAGGCGGCTGGCTACTCAGTGGTGCTGCTTGAAAAGGATAATTTGGGCGAGAAGACCTCATCTAACTCGAGCAAGTTGATCCATGGCGGCCTGCGTTACTTAGAGTCGGGCCAACTTGGTTTGGTGCGCCAATCCTTGGCCGAGCGCAAGGCACTACTGACCTTGGCCCCCGAGCTGGTCAAGCCTGTGCCTTTCTATATTCCTATCTATCGGCGCAGTCAGCGCGGCCCCCTGGCCATTCGCGCCGGGTTGAGTCTGTACGCCCTGCTGAGCGAGCTGGATCCCCTGGGACAGTTTCAGTCTGTGGCGGCCAGTCGCTGGAGTGAGCTGGCCGGTCTCAAGCTTAAGGGGCTGCGCGCCGTGTTTCGTTACTGGGACGCCCAGACGGACGATGGTGCCCTGACTCGCGCGGTGGCCGAGAGTGCCAGGCAACTGGGCGCCGAGCTGCTGACCCATGTCAGCCTGGAGCAGATAGAGCATAGGCCTGATTCCTGTATCGTAAGCTTTAGTGCTGACGGCGAGCGTCGCCGCCTCAGCAGTCGCTGCGTCATCAATGCCACCGGCCCCTGGGTGAATCAGACGCTTGAGTGTGTCATCCCTAAGGTCGAGGTCTCGCCCGTTGAGCTGGTGCAAGGAAGTCACCTGGTGCTGGATATCCCAGCGCCGAGCGGCATCTTTTATCTGGAGTCTATCTTCGACAAGCGAGTGGTGTTTGTCATGCCCTGGCTGGGCAAGACAATGATAGGCACTACCGAGACCCCAATCGATAATGTGGAGGCGGCGGGGGTGACGCCAGCAGAGGAGGCCTACTTGCTGGGGATCTACCGCCATTACTTTCCCCTGTGTGAGAATGATGGCGTGCTGGAGGCGCGCATCATAGGGCGATACTGCGGCGTGCGCGTGCTGCCCAAACAAGGCGGGGAGGCATTCGATCTGCCCAGGGATACCATGATGCTGTCACGGGATACCCATCCCAACCTACTCACCGTCTATGGCGGTAAGCTCACCACCTTCAGGCACACGGCCAAGGAGGCGCTGGCCTGGGTCAAGAATCGCCGCGGCCCCAAGCCGATACGCGCCGATGTCGATAAGTTGCGCCTCACTCCCGTGACAGATGAGGCGCTGCTAAGCGAATCGCCCACGGCGACAGGTGATTTTTCTCCCCAAAAAGGCTAAAGTAGGGCGCCTTTTTTAAGCCAAGCTGCGAGCAAACCATCCGTGAAGTGTGCCTATTTCGATGCTAATCAGTGTCTTTCCTGCCGTCATATCGAGACGCCCCTGAATGAACAGGTGGCGGCGAAAACGGCGACCCTTGAGGCGCTGCTAAAGGATCTGCCCGTGGCACAGTGGCTTCCTCCCGTGGTGGGGCCCGAGAGTGGTTTTCGTAATAAGGCGAAGATGGTGGTACTGGGCGCGGCCCATGAGCCGATACTCGGACTGGTGAGCCCCAGCGGCGAGGCGGTAAGCCTGTGTGACTGTAGCCTCTATCCTCAAGATATGCAGCAGTTGCTGCACAGATTAGAGCGTTTCGTGCGCCAGGCAGGCATCCCGCCCTATAGGGTCGATAAGGCCAAGGGCGAGCTTAAGTTTATTCTGTTGACCCGCAGTCAGGTACGCGGCGAGTATATGCTGCGTTTCGTGATGCGAAGCCAGCAGGCGATTCCCCGTATCGAACGTGAACTCCCCGCGCTGCTCGCCGAGCACCCTGAGATCAAGGTGGTGTCGGTGAACCTGCAACCCGTGCATATGGCCATTTTGGAAGGTGAGGAGGAGATCTTCCTCACAGAGGCGACTCGGCTGGAGGAGGAATTTAATGGCGTGCCCCTCTACATTCGTCCCAAGAGCTTCTTCCAGACCCATCCCGAGGTGGCGGCCAAGCTCTACCTGAGCGCGCGGGAGTGGACTCGTGAGTTGGCGCCTAAGTCTATTTGGGATCTCTTCTGCGGCGTCGGCGGCTTCGGCCTGCACTGCGCCTCGAAAGAGGTAGCGCTTACCGGTATAGAGATCGAGGCTGAGGCCATCGCCTGCGCCAAGATGTCCGCCGAGACGCTGGGGCTTGATAAGGTACGCTTCACCGCCCTGGATTCGACCAGCTTTGCCAGCGACAGCCGCGGCGAAGAGAAGCCGGAGCTTATCATAGTCAACCCGCCCAGACGCGGTATCGGCGAGGCCCTGTGTCATTCGTTGAGCGAGTTCGCGCCCAAGGCGATTCTCTATTCCAGCTGTAATCCCAAGACGCTGGCCAAAGATCTACATTGCATCTCAGGCTACCGGGTGACCAAGGTGCAGCTGTTTGACATGTTCCCCCACACAGATCATTTCGAGGTGCTGGTGATGCTGCAGCGCATCGGCGACTAGCCGCTGAGCTCTCTAAGCCCGCCTAACACTTCCCGGTCTGTCATCAGACGGTCATCTGTCTGTCATAATCTCATTAACCTGTATTTCAAAAGGCTGCGCGCAACATAGCGGCGCGGCCAAATCTCGGCTCTGGCTTGACGGAGGGTGACCAATTGGGTGAGGTGTTTAAGCAGTTTCTGCTCTTGGGACTGATGAGTTTTGGGGGGCCTGCGGCCCATATAGGCTATTTTAAGCGACGTTTCGTAGATGAACTCAGCTGGCTGGATGCGGAGCGTTTCGGTGCCATAGTCGCCATGAGTCAGGTGATCCCAGGGCCGGGCTCGAGCCAGGTGGGCTTCGCCATCGGGCATCACAGGGCGGGGCTGCAAGGTGCCATCGCCGCCTTTCTCGGCTTTACCTTACCCTCCTTTCTGCTGCTCTATCTCTTGGCGGTGGCGAGTGTCAGCTGGCTGGATACCAGCTGGTTTCAGGGGCTTATCCATGGCCTCAAGTTGATGGCGGTCGTGGTGGTGACCGACGCCGTTCTGAGCATGTTTAAACAGTTCTGCCGTCGCGGCGCGACCCGGCTCTTGATGCTGCTCTGCGCCTCGCTGACCCTGTTTGTCGGCACCCTGGCTAGCCAGCTGGGCATGTTGCTTCTGGCCGGTGTGTTTGGGAGCTTGTTATTGGCACCAACAGCGCTGCAAGATGGCGAGAAGGGCGAACAGAAAGGCTTTCAAGGCGATGTTGTTGATACCTTGCGACCTCAGATGCTGCCGCTGGCGCTGTTTATCTCGCTGTTTGGCCTGTCGCTCTTCTGGCTGGGGACTGGCCATAGTCTGGCGCAGTTGTTTGCCCAGTTCTATCAGGCGGGTTCCTTGGTGTTTGGTGGTGGTCACGTGGTGCTGCCGCTACTGGAGGCGAGCGTGGGGCAGCAGCTGACCAATGAGCGTTTCCTGACGGGTTATGCCTTGGCGCAGGCGGTGCCGGGCCCCATGTTTACCCTAGCGGCCTTTCTTGGCGCCGAATCCTGGCTGGCGTCGCCGCTGGTGGGGGCCCTGGTGGCGACCCTCGCCATCTTCTTGCCGGGATTTTTGCTGCAACTCTCCTTGCTGCGCAGCTGGCATGGCTTGATGGGGCGGGCGAGATTTCGCGGCGCCATCATGGGGCTTAACGCCGCCGTGGTGGGTCTGCTGTTGGCGGCGTTGATCTCACCTGTGATAACCAGTGCCATCCTCTCCTGGCCCGATGCCTTGTTGGTGCTGGCGGGGCTGGCCTGGCAGCTGCGTTATCGCCCCAGCATTCTCATGCTCTTGCTCTGCTTCGCGCTGGCGGGGATGCTGCTCGGCGTGCTGGCTGGGCTTTTTTAGGATGAGACAAGTTTAACGCAGCGGCGAGCCGAGTCTATTTTGTTGGCTGATTGCGCCAGACTAGGGTGAGGCTGGCGCCGCCGAGTTCATCTGACTTTGCCGCCTCTAGCCGGCCCTGATGCCAGATGGCTATCTTACGGGCGATGTAGAGCCCCAGACCGTAGCCCGAGCCGTCGGATTGCTCCTTGTCCCTTGCAAAAGCGGCCAGTAGTTGCTTGCCCTTACCTTCGAAGCCGGGACCATCGTCTTCGACCGTGATCTGGCATTGATCCTTGTCGCAGCAAAAGCGCACCTGGATCTTATGTTTAGCGAAGCGCAGGGCGTTCATGATCAGGTTTTGGGTGGCGATGGTCATGGAGTTGGCATCGAACAAGGCCTGCCCATCGTCGGCGATAAACTCTATGCTTATCTTGTCTTGATAGAGGGCAAACTTCTCCTCTAACTGTTCGAGGAAGGCTTGGGTGGCGATCGTCTGTTTCTGTATTTTCGCCTCCCTGTGCTCCAGCTTGGCGAAGGAGAGGTAGTTGTTGGCCAGCTGCTCAATCTCATCGATATCGGCGTTGAGTCGCTGCCAGTATTTCTCATCTAGCTCAGCCTTGCTCAGCTGCAGGGCGAAGCGCATGCGAGCCAGGGGGGTCCTGACCTCGTGGGAGATGGTGCGCGACAGCTCCTTGTGCATCTGCAGAAAATCCACTATCTGCAGTGTGACCTCATTAAACACCTTGGCCAGGGGATAGATGGCCGAGCGCTTGTTGATCGTCTGCTCCATCTTTCTCGGGTTGGCACCGAACTCCACCGCGGATGCCTGCAGCTGGGCGAGATCCCGAAACAGGGGCCAGATAAGCAGCAGGGCCAAGCAGCCCAGGCTGGCATAGAGGGCGAAGATGATAAGCTCTGTGGGCACTGCCAGAGTGGGCTTACGCAGCACAGGGCCGAAGGCGATCACCTTGGCTGGTTCTTTGTTGTTTGAATCGCTAATCTCGGGGGCCTGGCGATAGTAGTAGGTCTTGCCGCCGCTCAGGGTGAGGGCGATGGTTTCGCCGCGGGCGAGCTTGTCGGCCAGATCTTGAGGCAGCGCGAGCTCGTCTCTGAACAGCTCGCGGATGAGAAGCTTGTTGTCTGCCTCATTCAGGCTGTGAAACACGCTGTCGATATCTATCTGGTAGGATTCTACCTGATGCTGCATGGCGCCGTGGATCTCGCTGAAAGACCAGATGATCAGCGCGCTGCTTAAGATCAGCAGGGCGTAGAGACGGTAGAATTGAAATTTCATCCCTTTTCCGAGGTCTGGGGCTGATAGTTAAACAGGTAGCCCTGGCCGTGTACCGTCTTGATGGTGAGTCCGTCTATCTGATAGCTGTCGATTTTCTTTCTCAGGCGGCTGATCTTGAGATCGATCGCCCGGTCGAGGCCATCGTAGGGGCGGCCCACATACTGCTCAAATAGATATTCGCGGCTGAGTACCTTGCCCGGGTGCTGGGCGAAGATCCACAAGAGATCGAACTCTTGAGTGGTCACCTTCTGGGGGCGATCGCCTATGGTCAGCAGTTGATGGGTATGATCTATGGTGAAGTCGTGTAGGGTGACGGCCTGAGGGGCTGCCTCGCCGGGGAATTTCCTCAGGTTGGCCTTGATGCGAGCCACCAACAGCTCAGGGTTGACCGGCTTGACGATATAGTCGCTGGCACCCAACTCCAGGCCCTTTATCTGCTCCTGCTGGCCGTCGAGGGCGGTCATGAAGATGATCACGCACTGGTAGCGCGCCTGTAACTCGGCGAACAGGCTAAAGCCATCTGTGTCGGGCAACATGATGTCACAGATAATGAGATCGAAGTTGAGATCGGCGGGCAGGTTCGCGACCGCCTGGGCCGATTCGCTGTGGGTCAGGTCGAAGCCTTGCTGCGTCAGGTAGAGCAGGGTGAGCTCGGCCAAATCCAGATCGTCTTCAATCAGGAGTATCTTAGGTTTGCTCATAACAGGTTCCAGTTGAGTCCTCGGCGTTTGCGGGTGTTGACGGGCTGATAGGTGGCGATCTGTATGGTCACCTCATCGAGCACCTTGTTGTTGAGATCTTTAATTTGTACCTGGGTGTCTTTGGTGAGAGTCAGCTCGAGCAGGTGATCCACGCTCAGGCGGTCGAAACACTGCTCTGGCTTCTCCTTGAGGGCGACCCAGATACAGGTTTGCTCCAAGGCCTCTAGTCTGTAGCTTATCTTGAGCGTTAGATGGCAGGGACTTCCCGCCTCGAGTACTGCGCAGGTCTTGGGCTTGATATTGACCTGGGTGCTATTGCCCTGGCAGTAGAAGCTGGTGGTCAGGGCCAGCAACAACATGCACTGTATCAGCTTGATGGCGTTAGAAGGCATAGCTGACTCCAATGAACCCGGATAGGTAGCCATCCTTCTCTACCATGAGGTTCTTAGTGATCTCATCTCCTAACCAAGTGTAGGTGACAATGGCTACGAAATTAATATCTTGCCACAGGGGGACATTGACGACGCCGCTGGTATGGTAGTTGATAGCCGCCGATTGGGGTTGTTGCGCCCGGCCGCGGCCCAGTTCCTCCTGGGTAAAGTGGTAGTAGTAGCTGATCAGCTGGCTGCTCTTGCGTATCGCACCGACTTCGAAACCCAGTGCCCCCCAGGAAAATGCCATGTTTTTCTTGGCCTTGAAGTGGATCTCGTTGCCCTGATGTACACCACTGATATCGTGAAAATAGCCCAGAGTGAAATCGCTGTAGGGAGTCAGCCAGGTGGTGCTGAGGCCACCCAGGTAGGAGATGTGACGCTCAATGGGTACCTCGGGGATTTCGGGACCAAACAGGGGTTGTTTGTTGGGCTTATAGCCGAGAATGTCACTCAAGAAGACCTTGTTCCAACCATCGAGTTCGAAGAAGAAGCCATCTTCGTTGAGGCGGGTCTGCAGGTCGACCAATAGGCTGTCTGACTCATACAGGCTATAGCCCAGAGTGAAGTTCTCGACATAGAAGCGGTCATCATAGTAGGACCAGCTCGGCAGGACATAGGTGGTGATATCGTCTGACTTGGCCCTGGGGTTCTCGATGCCACCATAGCCCAAGGCGAGGGTGAAATGAAATTCGCCCGTGGTAATGTCATCTATCTGCTCTTCGGCCCTAGCCTCGCTCAGGAGCAGCCCTGTGAGGAAAATAAGACCGGACAAGAGGTACTTCATGGCCTTCATCCACATCCCGAAACTGAAACTAGCATCTAAAACCATCTCAGGTTAAAAGTCTGTAAAAATATATATAAGTGTACAAAATGCTACATGCCTTGGGAGGATTTTTCGAGTAGAGCCTTTAGGTTAGCGCTAATCGAGGCATTTAAGATCTGTCCCTTGCCAAGCTTAGCTGTGACTTTGTTGTATTCCCCCGTCATTCGCGTACTGCGTTTTTCTTCTTTTCGCTACAGCCACCCGTGTCGGTCGGCTGTACAGCTTGACTTGTACTGTGCGACTTGTAGCGCTCGACTTGCACTGAATGATTGAATAATCATGCTTGGTCATTTGCTAGCGCAGAAGCTCCTTCTATCATGTAGCAAGATGATCTCTTATCCCACTTGCCTCTTGAGCTTACTGCATTTCGACGCCTAGTTTGTAGTGATTTTGTTATCGGATGGCGTTTTTGGGGGAACTCGGGTTATTGTATTTAATTTATTGTTTTAATTGTGGTTGTCGTTGTTTTTAGGCTTTGGTTTTTCTGTGGTCTGACCTGAAAGTTGTAAAAATAATCCGCTGTTAACCAAATGTTTGTTTTTTAACAAAACTACAAAATGCTACACCAAAGCTATCCACATTAGTTAAGTCATCATGATTATATGTTAGTTCGCTGGTGAATAAGTATGCAAACAACAAGCTTCATCAGGGCATAACTACAAAAAAGGTGGAAGTTTCATGAGAGTGAAAACATTAGTAACAGCCGTGGCAGCCGCACTCTACAGTGCCGGTATGGCCCATGCGGCGATACAGCCGGGTAAGGTCGAAAGACTCGAGCCGTTGAAGATCACCGCCGAGCAGGCGAAAAAGCTCAACGCCGGTAGCACGCAAGAGGTTAACCTGTTGCAAAACGATGGTCTGAACGTACAGATCAGCCATCAGAACCAGAAGTTCGTCGCCGAAGAGGGGCTGACTGGCGAGCACGTCTATATCGTCAGACTCTATCAGAAGCCGTTGGCACAGGCGGGCGCGAGTCTGTTGGCGCAAGGCGGCGCCGAGCGTAGTTCGGTCAAGGGTAAACCAGGTGAGGCTAAGTTGTTTGTGGCCGGTCAGCCGGTTAACCGCGAGATTAAACAATACCGCGATCAGCTGCTGAGCGAGCAGCAGTCGGTCATTTCTGAACTGTCGGCCACTCTGGGCGATCGTCCTGTGCGTCAGCAGTTTACCAATGCGGTCAACGGTTTCTCTATGACCATGACCCAGGAAGAGGCCAAGCGCGTCTCTCAGATGGCGAACGTCGCCTCTGTTCGTCGTTCTAAGACCTATGATCTGCTTAGCGATGTTGGCCCAGAGCTGATTGGCGCCGACAAGATCTGGACCGGCACAGTGACAGACTCTGTACCTTACAAGGGTGAGAACGTGATCGTCGGTATTATCGATACCGGGGTAAACACAGACCACAGATCTTTTGCCGATGTGGGCGACGATGGCTATGACCATCAAAACCCATGGGGCGCGGGCCAGTATGTGGGCGACTGTCTGAAAGAGGGCTTCGAAGGCCTGTGTAACGACAAGTTGATCGGCGTTCGCTCATATCCTGTGATCACTGATAACTTCACCAGCGGTGTCTATGGCGATACGCGTCCGGCAGTGGGTGAAGATTACCAGGGACACGGCTCTCACGTGGCCTCGACTGCGGCGGGTAACGTGCTGCTGGATGTCGACTTTGTGAACCCGGCGCCGGGGGCGGTTAACGATGGCAACGTGGTGAAAGAGGCACTCTTCCCACGCATGAGTGGTGTGGCGCCTCATGCCAACATCGTCTCTTATCAGGTATGTCATCCTTCGAACGCATTAAACGCTGGCTGTCCGGGTGAAGCGCTTATCGCCGGTATCGAAGATGCCATCAGCGATGGCGTGGATGTGATTAACTTCTCTATCGGTGGTCAGGATTCTCACCCATGGAGCGACGATGTGGAACTGGCCTTCCTGTCGGCACGCGAAGCTGGTATCTCTGTGGCGGCCGCGGCGGGTAACTCGGGTCAGCCTCAGGGATATAAAGAGTATTTCGGTGCCATCGACCATGCCTCGCCTTGGCTGATGAACGTGGCGGCGAGCACTCACTCGCGCGAGATTCTGGTGGAGACCAAGCTTGTCGATCCTATGGGCGGCGCCGAAATGCCTCGCTGGAGCGAGATTGTCGGCGGTGCGGTAAACACCAGCTCGGTAACAGGTATGGTGGTGAAGGCCAGCGACTATGGTGACGAGTATTGTGGCGAGCCGTTCCCGGCGGGGACTTTCGACCTGACCGATTCTGGTGGAAACCCAACCGATGTGATTGTGGTATGTAAGCGTAACAGTCTTAGCGATCCTAACGGTATCGCCCGTACCGCCAAGGCCGACAACATCAAGGCGGGCGGCGCCGATGGCATGATCATGTACAACTATGCCAATGCCGACGCCATCGTAGCAACCGCAGCCTACTCTGTGCCAAGCATACATATCACCAAGCAGGAGTGGGATGGTCGCTGGGACAACGGCATGTCTGGTTACGGCCTGAGTGATTGGCTGACTAAAGGCAGCGACCATGTGTTGACCATCTCAGAGACGACGATAGATCGTGATCTGGATCCTGAGCGCGCCGACTGGCTGGCCGCCTTCTCGTCACGTGGCCCGAGCCCTTCGACGCCTGAAGCCCTGATCCCAGCGGTAGCGGCGCCTGGTGTAAATATCTACGCCGCCTTTGCCGATGAGCATCCGTTTGTCAGCAGTGGCGCATCCGGTGACTTCGCCTTCCTCAGCGGTACCTCTATGGCCTCGCCACATGTGGCTGGTGCCATGGCGCTGCTGAAGCAGGCTAAGCCGGACTGGAGTGCTACCGAGATCCAGTCTGCGCTGGCAATGACTGCCGAGAACAAGGTGCAATATCACAGACTCGACGATGAAAATGGTGATGTGGCACTGGCTTCGACCTACCGTGCAGGTACGGGTCGTATCAACGTGGCTAACGCCGCCAAGGCCGGTTTTGTCCTGGATGAGACTGCCGAGAACTTCAAGGCTGCCGATCCGCAAAATGGCGGTGCTGTGCACAAGCTCAACATTCCACAGCTGGTGAACTTCGAGTGTAAGCCACAGTGTCAGTGGATCCGTACTATCAAGGCGACAACCGCCGGTAGCTGGAGCGTGACCCATGATGACGTGATGAACTGGGCCTTCGATTCTCGTTCTCAGATGGTGCAGAATGGTGTGTCTATCAAGGTGACCCCGAGCGAGTTTAGCCTCGAAGCCGGTGAGACCATGGATATCGTGGTCGAAGCCTCAATCATGGATACCCAGGACTGGTTCAGCAACGCGGAAGTTGAGCTGCACTCTAACCTGATCTTCACCGAAACCACAGGCAATGCCTCAGAGGCCCACTGGCCAGTGGTCTTCAAGTACGACAAGAACGGTATGCCTGGACGTCTGGCGGCAACCGCGCATCGTAACGACGGCAATGTCGTCATTAAGGGCATCAACCTGCCTGAAGGTGATAACATCCACGGCCGTATCTTCGCGCCGGTCAAGGCCGATGTGAAGACCATTACCCTGCCAAAAGATGATGATGGTAACTTCCCATGGAGCGCATCGGGCGACATGACTGTGCCTATGGAAGAACGTCTGGATGAGGCGACTCATGTCGAGATGATCGATGTGCCAGCCAACGCCCGTCGTCTGATGGTCGAGTCTTTCGGTACTACAGAGAGTGAACTCGAAGGCACCCTGGATAAGGGTAACCTCTTAGTATTTGTGGGTAAGGACTACAACGGTAACGGTCAAGCGGATCCGTATGAAGAGCTACTCTGTGTCTCTAACCACATCCAGTACGACAACTTCTGTAACATCAACCAGCCGGAAGAGGGCCAGTACTGGGCGGTCTTCTACAACCCAAGAAAGGGCTCGGCGCAGAACAACTACTATGACGCCATGGAAGAGACCTTCCAGTTTGCGACTACGGTAGTGACTGACACTGTGGCGTCAAACATGAGCATCGACGTGCCAGCCAGCAATGGTCAGGACGCTGTAGATGTTCAGGTTAACTGGAACCTGCCTGAGATGGTTGAGGGCGACGTTTACTACTCGCTGATCGACTTTGGCAGTTCAGAGATTAACGCCGGCAACATAGGCAAGGTTGCCTTCAAGTTGGAACGTGGTATCGATGATGTGCATCTGGATGTACCGCAAACCGGTGCCCATCTGGGTGAGCAGGTGCCTTTCACCTTCGAGGTGCAGCCTAACGACAGTGGTATCGATCGCGCCTTCACCATTAGCGCAGATATCCCTGCAGGCCTGAGCCTAAATGTGGAAGATGTACTGACCTCATCAAAAGAGATAGTCACAGATATCACTTTAGAAGATGGCACTCTGACCATTAGCGGTATTCAGCCTAATACGGCGGATGTTGAAGCCAGCTATAACATAACCACTAACTTAGAAGATGCCATGTGCCGTACGCCGAACTTTGGCAACAGCAACCCAGGTGGCTATGTGAACCTCGAAGAGTTCCGTATCTACCCTATGTTCAGTGGTTTCGCGCCGGTGGAATACGATGCCAATGGTCGTGCCCTCACAGGTAAAGACAATAATATTCTTTACCGCAAGGGCATTGCGCTGCCAATCGACGTGATCTTTGGTGGTCGTTATGACAATTTCCATCTGTATAACAACAGCGAAAACCTCAACGTAGGAAAGCAGAATGCACTGGATATCCATGCTCACGGCATAGTATCGCTATGGGAAGGTCAACCTTTCTTCTTCCCATATCACGACATCTTCCCGTATAACAGCTTCCCATACGAGTCGATCGGCATGATGTGGCGTGGCTTCGAGGTGCTGGATGTCAATGCACCAAAAGCTATCCTGTCGGCACCACTGATCAACAACTTCAGCGAGCGCTCGGGTATCTCAATTGCCAGCACGCAAACTGGTTGGGCTATCTTGGAATACGACAATGCCCGTACATACCTGCCTGCGGGCCGCGATGCAAACCGCGTCTACCAGTGGGAAGAGCTGGATGACAGATTTGACTTCGAGCTGATCTTCAACGTCAATACCCGTCATGGTGACGGCGAGTACGAGATGATGATGGCCTATGACAATCTGGACTTCGGTTCACAAGATGGTCGCGGTTCTATCGGTGTGCAAGGGTTCCGAGGTGGGGTGTATCAGTATGGTCCTTTAGAGAAACTTCTTGGAGAGCAGTTCAGCTATGGTGAGCTGGATAAGAAGCTATCTGACGGTCTGGTGATCTGTTACGACTATGTGGGACCTGAGTCTTCACAGTTCGAGGTAACCGCCTGGACCAGTGTTAAGCAAAATGCCGCCGGTCAGGACCTGACGGTCAATGCCGTCAGCCAGGTCGAAGGCATGGCCGATATCAGCATGAGCCACACAGTTAGTGTTGCTTCTAACATCACCCTGGGCGCCATCGCCGACCAGAGTGTTACCGAGAACACGAGTCTGGAAGGCATCACAGTGATGTACGCCGATGAGCAAAACAGCGTTAATCAGATCACCGTTACCGGTGAGCACATTACCGCTGTGGTCGATGGCCATACTTCGGGCAGCGAAATCACCATCACACCAGAAGAGAACTTCTACGGTGAGGTTGAAGTGACGGTTACCGTGAGTGATGTGGAAAACCCGGCAGATGCGGCATCGACCAGCTTCATGCTGACGATCGTCTCTGACGGTGTCGAGCCACAGCCTGAGCCAGAGACAGAACCCGAAGTCGAAGAAAAAGACGACGGTGGTGCGCTCGGTTTCGCGGCTCTCATGCTGCTGATGTTTGCCGGCCTGCGCCGCAAGTTAGCACGCTAATCTTGAGAGCGTTCAGGCGGTTTGTCACTGAGCCGCCTGACAAATCGATAAACGCCTAGTGCCTAGCTATCAGGGCGATACCTAGGCAGAAACCAAAAAGTGAAGTGATTGCCAGTATTCCAGGGATGGAATGCTGGCTTTTTTTATGTTAGGTGGAAAATTTGAGTAACTTGGCAGGGATTATTGATCTACTACAATTTATCTAGCATTAGGCACTGACACTGGTACTTTTTAGCTATATTTTACTTACAAATGTAACAAATCCTGTTGGAGTTGGTCATGTGGCAATTAAAAATGAAGAATAAGCTGTTGGTATTTGCTCTCCTACCCCTAATATTAAGTTTTCTATTTTTAGTTTCAATTACCTATAACTTGGAATCCAATTCTCTCGAAGAGAATATGGCGACCTTCAAAGAGAGTCTCTACAAAGAGAGAAAGGCGCAGTTGCAGGAGCAAGTTCAGATAGCCCTCGAAATTGTTAACTATCAGATGAGTCTTGGCGAAGCCGGGGACGTGAATAAGGCGCTGCGTAATGTGCGTTTCGGCAGTGCTGGCTACTTCTTCATCTATGACTTTAATGGCATTAGCATTTTTCATGCGGTGAAGCCGGATCAGGAAGGCAAGAATATGATCGGCATGACAGATCCCAATGGTAAGAAGGTGGTGGTGGGGTTGATCGATACCGCTCGTCGTAGTGATGGTTTCTTCTCCTATAAACATGCCAAGCCTGGTGCGGTGGGCCTGGTACCCAAAATCGGCTACGCGGTGACGATACCAGGAAAGGATTGGATCTTAGGAACCGGCGCCTATACCGACGATATCGAGGCGCAGGTGGACAGCTACCGCGAGGTGATGACCCAGCACATGAACGACAAGGCGATGATGATCATGCTCTTCGCCCTGGTGCTGGTGGCTATTACCGCGGTAGTGATTCTGGTGGCAGCCCAGCGCATGGTCAATCCCATTCATAACATGGTGCAGAACCTCGAAGATATCGCTAAGGGTGAGGGGGACTTGACCAAGCGCCTCGATGTGCAGGGCAGCGATGAGATCGCCATGCTGGGCCGCGCCTTCAACCAGTTTGTCGATAAGCTACAGGGGATCATCAAGGATGTGGCCAGGGCCACGGTGGAGGTGAAGAGTGGTGCCGACAATATCTCCTCCCAGACCGCCGCCATGGCTCAGCAATTGATAAGCCATAACAACGAGACGGATCAGGTGGTCACGGCCATTACCGAGATGTCGGCGACCGCCTCTGAGGTGGCCATGAGCACGACTCAGGTGGCCGAGGCGACTCAGGCGGCGACCCAGGATGTGGGCAATGCTCAGGAGTGTGTCGACAGCTCGCTGCATGAGGTGTCGACCCTGATGGCCGAAATCGACATGGCGGCGGGACACATCAACTCGCTCAATGAACAGTCGCAGAAGATCAACAGCGTACTGACTGTGATAGGTGGCATCGCCGAGCAGACCAACCTGCTCGCCCTCAACGCCGCCATCGAGGCCGCCCGTGCCGGTGAGCAGGGGCGTGGTTTTGCCGTGGTGGCCGATGAGGTGCGCAGCCTGGCCAGCCGCACACAGGCCAGTACCTTAGAGATCAACGAGATGCTTTCCGAGCTACATAATCTGGTGTCGCTGGCGGTGAGCAGCATGGAGTCGAGTCAGCAGAGCTGTCATCGTTCTGTGACCTCGTCGCGGGCGATCTCAGACAGCCTGGGCGCGGTGACCTCGGCGGTGACCTCCATTAACGACATGAGTACCCAGATCGCCACCGCCGCTACCGAGCAGAGTTCGGTGACCGAGGAGATCAACCGCAACGTGTTTGCGATTCAGGAGATCGTCAACGAGCTGCTACAGGCCAGTAACAGCGCCTCGGATACCAGTCAGGGACTGGCCAACGAGGGCAGCAACCTGGATACCCTGGTAGGCCAATTTAAGGTTTAGGGGGGCTGTTTAAGGTATAAGGGGCAGATTAAGGTTTAGGGGCAGTTTAAGGCTCCGTGGGAGCTATGCCTCTGCCGAGTCAAAGGGCTAAAAAATAGAAAAAGGCCGTAACCTAAGTTACGGCCTTTTTTCATCAGTTTATCAGCTAGGCTTATCTGCCAGGACTATCAGTCTAGGCTATTCGCCGGGCATCAGGGCCAGCAGATGGCCTCGCTGGCCTTCTCGACCCTGACGGCGCAGATCTTAAACTCGGGGATCTTGGCCACGGGATCCAGCACATTGTTGGTCAGCTTGTTGGCCGCCGCCTCGGCGAAATGGAAGGGCAGGAAGAGCACCCCAGGCTGGGCGCGGCGTGTGACGAAGGCGGCGATGTTGATGCTGCCACGCCTCGTGGACAGGGTCAGCACGTCGCCGTTGTTCACCCCCAGGCGGTCGGCGTCGATGGCCGACATCATCACCCTGGGCGAGCCCAGGGTATTGAGGCCGTCCGTCTTGCGGGTCAGGGTGCCGGTGTGGAACTGCTCCAGCAGGCGCCCGGTGGAGAGGGTGAAGGGATAATCCTCACAGGGCAGCTCGGCCGGCAGGCGGTAGCCGACGGGCGTCATCTTGCCAAGCCCGCGGGTAAAGAGCTCTTTATGCATCAGGCGGGTACCCTCATGGCCAGGCTCTGGGCAGGGCCAATGCTTACCCAGCAGGCCTTGTGGCGTGCAGGGGTCTGTGTCATGCCATTGGATGCCGCGGTACTGGGGCGTGACGCAGGTCAGCTCCCGCCAGATAGCCTCTTCATCCTCATAGCGCCAATCGGCGCCGAGCGCCTTGGCGATATCTGAGATGATCTGCCAGTCGCGGCGCGCCAGCCCAGGGCTCTCGATGGCCGCCTGCAGACGCTGCACCCGGCGCTCGGTATTGGTGAAGTGGCCCGGCTTCTCGGCGAAGCTGGCGGCTGGCAATACCACGTCGGCCAGCTGGGCCGTCTCCGTCATGAAGATATCCTGCACTATGAGCAGCTCGGCCGACTCAAGCCCCTGCATCACATGGGCCTGATCGGGATCGCTCAGCACAGGGTTTTCCCCCATCACATAGAGGGCCTTGAGTCTGCCGTGGGCCAGGGCGTGCATCATTTCGGTGGCCGCCAGGCCTATCTGATCCGGTAGCCACTCCTGCTGCCAGGCTTGTCTGAAAGCGGCTTGCACCTCGGGGTCGGTGACCTTCTGGTAGCCGGTGAAGTAGTTGGGTAGGGCGCCCATGTCGCAGGCGCCCTGGACATTGCTCTGGCCCCGCAGCGGGTTGATCCCCGCGCCCTCGATGCCTATGTTGCCGCACAGCAGTTGCAGGTTGGCGATGGCGGTGACATTGTCATGTCCCGAGGTGTGCTGGGTGATCCCCATGGCGTAGTAGATGGCGGTCTTCTCTGCCGTGCCTATCATGCGGGCCAGCTGGGCTATCTCCTCTGCGTCGACGCCTGTGATCTTGGCAGCGTTACTCAGGCTGTAGTCGTCCTTCATCACCTCGGCGCGCAGTGCGTCGAATCCTTCGACACGGCGACTGATGTAGTCGCTGTCGTGCCAGCCCTGCTTGATGATCTCCTGCATGATGGCGTTGAGTAGCATGACGTCGCTGCCGGGGCGGTGACGCAGGTAGAGCTCGGCGCTGTCGGCGATGCTCACCCGTTTGGGGTCGGCCACCACCAGGCGGGCACCGTGTTGCTTCACCGCCTGTTTGATCTTGGAGGCGATGATGGGGTGAGCCGACTCGGTATCCGAGCCTAGGATGAAGATAAGGTCCGAGGATTTGATTGACGGAATATCATTGGTCATGGCACCGCTGCCCAGGCTTTCCTGCAGGGCCGTCACCGTAGAGGCATGGCACAGGCGGGCGCAGTGATCTATGTTGTTGGTGCCGATGACGCTTCTAAACAGCTTCTGGAACAGATAGTTGTCTTCGTTGGTCGCCTTGGCCGATGCCAGGCCCGCGATGGCGTTGCCGCCATGTTCTGCCTTGATGCGGCTAAGTTCACTGCCTATGTAGTCGATCGCCTCGGACCAGCTTACGGGCACCAGTTCACCTGCCTTGCGCAGCAGTGGCTGGGTCAGGCGTTGCTGGCTGTTGATGAAGTCGAAGCCGAAGCGCCCCTTGACGCAGAGCATGCCTTCGTTGACCAATGAGCGACTGTCGCCGGTGACGCGCTTTATCTCGTTGCTCACGGGGTCGCTGTGGATCACTATCCGGCAACCCACACCGCAGTAGGTACAGACGGTGGAGGTCTGTTTCGGCTGCGCCTTAACCCCCTGACGCTTGTCTCTGGCGTCGGTCAGCGCCCCAGTCGGGCAGACCTGCACACAGTTACCGCACTGCACACACTGGCTGTCGGCCATGGTGGCGCGAAAACCGGCGCGAGGGGCCTGTCGGATAGCTTGTTGGGCGTTCTCCTGAGGCAGGGCCAGGTAGCTGTCGGGCTCGAAGCTGATCGCCTTGTGGCCCGATTGTTGATGGCAGGCGCTGACGCAGGCACCGCAACTGATGCAGCGGTTGGGATCGAAGTTGATAAAGGGCGTACTGTCATCCTGAGTGAAGGCGCGGTGGCCTTGCTTGTCCAGCGCCGCGCCGTCGATGCGGTATTCTGTGGCATAGTCGCGCAAGGCGCACTCTGTGTTGGCCTGGCAGCCACACTCGAGACAGCGAGCGGCCTCCAGCATCGCCGCCTCATCGTTGAAGCCAAGTTCAATCTCGTCGAAATTGCTCAGGCGCTTGTCGATGGCCAGCTCGGGCATCTTGGCCTTGGCTTGCAACAGGCGTGCGGGGAAGTGGCGGGTATCTGGCTTCTTGTCGGTCTGTTTTTGCGAGTTAAAGGGGGCTGGCGTCAGCTCGCAGCTCAGCTCGCCGCTGAGCAGCTTCTCGATGGCATCGGCGGCCTTACGACCGTCGGCCACCGCGGCCACCGCCGTGGCCGGGCCTGTGCGCGAGTCGCCAAGCACAAACAGCTTCTCTACCCCGGATGACATGGTGTGCTCACAACCGGAGAAGGTATTCCAGCGTGTCAGCGCCACCTCGCCGCTCGAGAGCTGGCTCTCGGGATGGATCAAAAACTCCATGTCCGGGGTCTGGGAGACGGCCGGGATCACGGTATCGAAGGCCTCGGTAAAGGTCTCGCCCGTGGCCTGGGGAGAGCGTCTGCCCGAGGCATCGGGCTCACCAAGGCGCATCTTCTCGAAGGTGACAGCTTCGATACGGCCATTGGCGTCGCCATGGTTTTCGACAGGGTTGGTGAGGAAATGGAAGCGCACGCCTTCGTGTTCGGCCTCTTCTATCTCATAGGTTTCCGCCGGCATCTCGTCGCGGGTGCGGCGGTAGACCAGGGTCACCTCTGCGCCTTTACGCAGGGCGGTGCGAGCACAGTCGATGGCGGTATTACCTCCGCCGATCACCGCTACCTTCTTGCCCGTATGGTAGCGGTTGTCGGTGCAGTGATCCTTAAGGTAATCGACCCCGAGATAACAACCCTCGAGGTCCACCCCTGGGTAGTTCATGGGCACGGCTTTCTGGGCGCCGATGGCGAGACACACGGCGTCGTACTGATCGACGAGTTCCTTAAGGTGAATGTCGCGGCCGAGGCGGGTATCTGTCTGGATTATCAGGCCATTTTGGCACAGAAGATCTATCTCCCTGTCCAGGATCGCCTTGGGCAGGCGGTACTCGGGAATACCGTATCTTAGCCAGCCGCCCGCCTTGGGCATGGACTCGAAAATGGTCACCTCGTGACCTGCGTTAGAGAGGTAGTAACCCGCGCTGATCCCCGCCGGGCCGCTGCCTATGATGGCGACGCGTTTGCCGGTAGCGGGCGCCTTGGGCGGCACATAGGTGTCTTCACTGTCGAGATCAAAATCGGCGGCATGACGCTTGAGCTGACGAATCGCCAGGGGCTCGTCCAGCTTGCCACGGCGGCAGGCCGATTCGCAGAAGGCCGGGCAGACGCGGCCGATGGAGAGCGGCAGAGGCAGTGTCTGTTTGATCACCTTGACCGCCTCTCTGTGGTTGCCCTGGGCGATATGTAACAGATAAGACTGCACGTCTACCCCAGCGGGGCAGGCCTGTTGGCAGGGCGCCTCGCAGTCGGCGAAGTGATCGCTCAAAAGGTGTTTCAGGGCGGCCTGGCGGCGTTTGCTTAGGGCGGCAGAATGGGGGATCACCTCGAGCGGTGACTCGACCTGTGTCTTACAGGCCTTGACGGTGCGGGTTTCGCCTCGGCTGTCTCGCACCTCGACATAACAGAGGTTGCAATCTTGTTTGCCGGCGAGTTTGTCATCCAGTTGTTTGCCCAGATGACATAAATTTGGGATCGCTATGCCTGCGGCCTTGGCCGTGCTGAGCAGATCGTCGCCCCGGTTGGCTTTGACGACCTGGCCGTCGAAGGTGAGTTCTATCATGGTAGGGACCTTTTATTAGAATCTAAGCCTGAGCTCGACAGTCTTTAGTTTGGTAATCTTGAGCTCGACAACCTTGCTCTCGTTGATGGTTTTTATGGATTGCCTATGGGTAACAAGGCGTATCGGTAAATTAGCGAAACAAGGTTTTCTGGAGTATACCCAGAGCCTTTTTCACCACAGGTCTTAGTAGTGATTTTTTGTGCAGCATTTGCAGGGGTGCTCACAAATTGCGCTGGGTTTGTTGGCTTACGCCATGCTTTGAAGGGCTTGATTTGAGGCGGATCACACTTTGGGTTTAGCGGGTCATCTTCTTGACGAATACCACCACGAACAGGGCGATGGTAAAGCTGCCGGTGAAGGCCTCAACCGCGGCGATGGCGCGGGAATAGCCTATGGGGGTGAAGTCGCCATAGCCTAGCGTGGTGAAGGTGACGACCGAGTAGTAGATGCAATTGAAGAAGAGCGCCAGGTTGGTGGTGAGATCGTTGTGCCAGTTGAAGACATGAATATTGCCGTCATAGTTGAGGCCAGTAAACAGGTAGAGCAGGGCGCAGACGAAGATGAGCCCCATGGAGAAGCCGATCACCCGGGTGGGGGCCTCACCATAGCCGCAGAAGATGTCGATCATCTTGGAGAGGATGCGCGAGTAGCTGTATTTGGGCATCTGATGGCGGCGCATGGTGAGCTCTTTACGCAGGTAATCGCCGCCCATGGCAAACAGCCCCTCCCGCTCGGCGGCCTTACGCAGATCTCGGTAGATCTCTTCGGCCTGCTCGAAGTAATCCAGGGCGATCTCGGTTTCGCCGACCCTTTCCGCCTCGTTGGCCAGTCGCTCCTGTTTGAGCACCTTGCCTGTGTTGATGTTCTCTATCTTGGCGCCGTTCCACTTGATCCCCAAGAGATTTGTACCCACTAGGTTGGCGCAGTGGACGTTGGCCTCACGTAGATCTGCCTTCATCAGGCTGGCGTGTTGCAGGTTGAGGTTAAACATGTGCGCCCCCTGCAAATTGGCGCGGTACAGCTCGGCGTGGCTCATGTCGAAGCCTGTCTTCTGATGGTGCCTCACCAGATCGATGCCGGGCAGGTTGGCACGCTTGAGGGAGATGCCCCGCAGCATGCCGCCGTTGCGGGCGAAGGCCTCCAGACGGGCGACATCTTCCGGCTTATCTTTAATGATTTTAGGATCATGCCAATAACAGAGCCCTGAGGCTTCGGCTGGCTCGGTGCAGGAGAAACCTTCGTCTTCGTGATAGCAGCATTGGTTCGTCTGTTTCATATTGAACATTATAGCCAGCCTGTCGAAAAGGGGCGGGGATTCTCCCGTCGAGTCATTGGGAGCAATAATGCTGTTTTTTGCGATGAAATTCGCTCAATAAGACTGAGTGTGCCCCTATGCGAATTGGGGCGATTGCGTTAAAATACCGCGTTTGCATTCCTGCCAATCGAATTTTAAGTAGAAAGAGTCATGTTTGAAGTAAATCCGGTTAAATTTAAAATCAAGGAGCTGGCCGAGCGCACCCAACTTCTTCGGGGGTATCTTTGACTACGATGCCAAGAGTGAGCGTCTAGAAGAAGTCAGTCGAGAGCTAGAGAGCGCCGACGTTTGGAACAATCCCGATAATGCTCAGGCCCTGGGTAAAGAGCGCGCCTCTCTCGAGGCCGTGGTCAAGACCATAGACGATATGGACAGTGGCCTAGAGGATGTGGAAGGCCTGCTGGAGCTGGCGGTCGAAGAGGAAGATGAAGACACCTTCAACGACGCCAACAGCGAGCTGGCTGGTCTAGAGAAGCGCCTGGAAGAGCTGGAGGTCCGCCGCATGTTCTCGGGTCCGAACGACGCCTCTGATTGCTACCTTGATATTCAATCGGGTTCTGGTGGTACCGAGGCTCAGGATTGGGCCAACATGGTGCTACGTATGTATCTGCGCTGGGGCGAAGCCAAGGGCTATAAGCCAGAGCTTATCGAAGTCACCGACGGCGATGTCGCCGGTATCAAGGGCGCCACCATCAAGTTTACCGGCGAGTACGCCTTCGGGTCGCTACGCACCGAAACCGGGGTACACCGTCTGGTGCGTAAGTCGCCGTTCGACTCCTCGGGTAAGCGTCACACCTCGTTCTGTTCTGTGTTTGTCTATCCGGAGATCGACGACTCTATCGAGATCGATATCAATCCGGCGGATCTGCGCATCGACGTCTACCGCGCCTCGGGCGCTGGTGGTCAGCACGTTAACCGTACCGAGTCTGCGGTGCGTATTACCCACTTGCCGACCAATACCGTGGTGCAGTGCCAGAACGATCGTTCACAGCACAAGAACAAAGACACGGCGATGAAACAGCTGAAAGCTAAGCTGTTCGAACTGGAAATGCATAAGCAAAACGCCGAGAAGCAAGCCGCCGAAGACGCCAAGTCTGATATCGGTTGGGGCAGCCAGATCCGCTCTTACGTGCTGGACGATGCCCGTATCAAAGATCTGCGTACCGGCGTGGAAAACCGTAATACCCAGAGCGTCCTCGACGGCGATCTGGACAAGTTTATTGAAGCTAGCCTGAAATCTGGCCTTTAACGAGAGAAGAAGATGACTGAACAAACTCAAGACGAAAACAAGTTAATTGCAGAGCGCCGTGCCAAGTTAGATCACGTTCGCGCTTCTTGCCCTGCTAACGGTCACCCGAACAACTTCGATCGAAAACATAAGGCTGCCGACATCCAGGCCGAGTATGGTCAATACAGCAAGGAAGAGCTGGAAGAGATGAATGTCCAGCGTTCTATCGCCGGTCGTATCATGGCCAAGCGTGGCCCCTTCCTGGTGATCCAGGATGTGAGCGGTCGTATCCAGGCCTATGCCGGTAAAGACGTTCAGAAAGATCTTAAGGCCAAGTATCAAGGTCTGGATATCGGTGACATTATCGGTGTTACCGGCCAGCTGCACCTGTCTGGCAAGGGCGACCTCTATGTCAACATGGAAGAGTACCAGCTACTGACCAAGGCGCTGCGTCCGCTGCCTGAGAAGTTCCACGGCCTGACCGACCAGGAGACCCGCTACCGTCAGCGTTATGTAGACCTGATCGTGAACGAAGAGTCACGTGCGGCCTTCATCATGCGCTCTAAAGTGGTAACCGCTATTCGTAACTTCATGGTAAGCAAAGAGTTTATGGAAGTGGAAACCCCTATGATGCACAGCATCCCGGGTGGTGCCTCTGCGCGTCCTTTCATTACTCATCACAATGCGCTGGATATCGAGATGTACCTGCGTATCGCGCCTGAGCTATACCTCAAGCGTCTGGTGGTAGGTGGTTTCGAGCGCGTGTTCGAGATCAACCGTAACTTCCGTAACGAAGGCCTGTCGCCACGCCATAACCCAGAATTCACCATGATGGAATTCTATATGGCCTATGCCGACTACAAAGATCTGATGGATCTGACCGAAGAGATGCTCTCGTCAATCGCCAAAGATCTGCTGGGTGATACCAAGCTGCCATATGGCGATCACACTATCGACTTCGGCGGTCCATATGAGCGTCTGAGCATGCTGGATGCGATCAAGAAGTACAACCCAGACAACGAGACGATTCAGTCTATGACCTATGAAGAGGTTAAAGACGTCGAGTTTATGCGTAACCTGGCCAAGAGCCTGGGCATGACTATCGAGAAGTTCTGGACCTGTGGTCAGCTGCTGGAAGAGATCTTCGGTGAAACCGCCGAGCCTAAGCTGATGCAGCCTACCTTCATCACTGGCTACCCGGCAGATATCTCGCCGCTGGCCCGCCGTAACGATGAGAACCACTTCATCACCGACCGTTTCGAGTTCTTCATCGGTGGCCGTGAAGTGGCCAACGGCTTCAGCGAGCTGAACGACGCGGAAGATCAGGATAAGCGCTTCAAGGCGCAGGTAGATGCTAAAGACGCGGGTGATGACGAAGCCATGTTCTACGACGCCGACTACATCACGGCGCTGGAGCACGGTCTGCCGCCGACTGCGGGCCAGGGTATAGGTATCGATCGTCTAGTGATGTTGTTTACCAACACTCACACCATTCGTGACGTGATCCTCTTCCCGGCAATGCGTCCTCAGGGATAAGCCATTACGCCACACTAAAAACCAGCCTCAGGGCTGGTTTTTTTATCGCTATCGATTGGAGGCTAAATAACCATCCGAACAGAAGTTTTAGATTAAATCACTGATAATCTATCCTATTTTTAGTGTAAGATGGCTTAAGTTTCTCCACGAGCCATTTTTTGTCGCGGTTCGTATACTTTTGTTAATTTAGGGTTAATTTTCTAGCGTTTGTGGGTGTCTATTAGCATGAATAGACGATATGCTTGCAAATAGCGAAGGGAAGATGGGAGAGTGCTAGGGCCTGTTGACCTTTTGAGAACAATTTTTGTTCTAATTGAGCACGTTCAAATCGCGGCATGAGGCTTGAAGTATAGTTGTTCTATATAAAAGCCGAGTAACAAAGAGTTGAACGTGCTCAAGACGAACCCTGCGGGCAGCGTCTGTATCATTTTTCTACTGCGTTATCGCTCATTGATGTAGCACACCACATTACAATCGCTCTGCCTTGTATAAAAGCGATACAGAATACTGCAAAAATGAACGCGAAAGATAAACAGGCCCTTGTTCACGGTCACTCTCGGAGAAGGATAGTGATAGATATCAAGATTCCAGATGATGCATTGCAAGAATGGCAGGAAGCGCTAGAGACCCTAGCCCTGGCATTTGACGGCAGTCTTTTTTTGCTGGCCTTAACCGCGACCGATGGCCTGACACCTATGCTCAGCCTGTGCGACGACACCGAGACACATCGCCAGAGTGTGAATCAGCTTTGCGCTCAGGGACTCACCCTGTTTCGCGACTATATCGAACATCCCCATCATCCCCGTGAACCTGTCGATGTCGGCGGTATCATACTGCATCCGCTCTTCTGGCCGTCTCAGGCCCTCTTCGGCACCCTGTGTCTGGTGCCCAACGAACAGCCTCATCATGACAAGCAGCTAGACGTCTTAGTCAAACTGACCTGCCAGTCAATGCAATATGGGCTGGTTAACCTATACCAGGACCATCGCCAGCAGTTGCTGCAACTTGCCCCGTCAGAGACATCTAATGTGGACCTGCAGCTCTTTATCGATAGCCTGCCTGAGCATGTATGGATGAAGGATGTAGCGGGGCGCTATGTGCTGATCAATCACAGTGTCGAGGTGGCCTGGGGAAGAAGTCGGCAGGAGCTGCTTAATCGCACCGATGATGAGATCTTCTCCCCCGAGGTGGCCGAAGAGTTTGTGCAGGGAGATTATGAGTCTATCGTGCGCGGCGTGCAGGTGACGGCTGCCGAGTGCGAGGCTAAAGATATAGACCAGTCCAACTCCTGGCTTGAGACCACTAAGGTCCCCGTCGTCTCATCCGATGGCACCCTCGAGGGGGTGATCGGCATCTCCCGTAACATCACCTCCCATAAGGCGGCCCAGGAACAGCTGGAACTGGCCGCGAATATCTTCGAGAACTCGGTGGAAGGCGTGGTGATCACAGATGCCAGCGGCAATATCGTCGAGGTTCATGGTGCCTTTACCGAGATCACCGGCTACAGCCGTGAAGAGGTTTTGGGCGAGAACCCACGCATCTTGAATTCCGGCCGCCACGACAAGGCCTTTTTCGAACGCCTGTGGCAATCCTTGCTGACCAATGGCAAGTGGCATGGCGAGATCTGGAACCGGCGCAAGAGTGGCGCCATCTATCCCGAGCAGCTGACCATCAGCTCCATGTATGGCGACGACCACCAGGTGCGCTATTTTGTCGCCGTGTTCGCCGATATCTCGGCGCAGAAGCAGAGCGAGAAGGAGATGGCAAGGCTGGTGTATCACGACCCACTGACCAAGCTGCCCAACCGCCTGATGCTGTCGGCCAACCTGGAACAGGAACTGCGCCACGCGGCCCGTGAAGAGACGCAACTGGCGCTGATCTTCATCGACGTGGATCTGTTTAAACATATTAACGATAGCTATGGTCATGTGACCGGCGATGCCATCCTAATGGAGGTGTCCAGGCGCCTGGAGCAGAAGCTGGGCGAGGAAGCCACCTTGGCCAGGCTAGGTAGCGACGAGTTTATTGCCGTACTGCCCCATGTGGAGAGTGACGATAGTGTCTCCCTCATGGTGAGTCGGCTGCGCGAGGCCTTCGATGCGCCTTTCCTGCTGGATGATAAAGGCAGTGTGCGCCTGACCGCCAGCATGGGCGTGGCCATCTATCCCGGCGACGGTGATAGTGGCGACACCCTGCTGCGTAACGCCGATACCGCCATGCACAGGGCTAAGGCCAATGGCCGCAACAACTATGCCTTCTATACCCAGTCCCTGACTCTGGCGTCGGTAGAGCACCTCAAGTTGCAGAGCGCCCTGCACGATGCCATCAGCAAGGATGCCTTCTATCTGGTGTATCAGCCCAAGCTGGCATTGGGCACTGGCCAATGTGTCGGCTTCGAGGCGTTGCTGCGTTGGGAAGACCCGCAACTTGGGCTGATCTCGCCTGCGGTGTTCATCCCTGTGGCGGAAAATATTGGCCTGATCAACGAGATAGGCCTCTGGGTGCTGAAGCAGGCAGCCGCTCAGGGTGCATTTTGGCTGGCCGAAGGGAAAACCTTCGGGCGGATATCTGTGAATGTGGCTGGGCCTCAGTTGCAACAGAAGCAGTTTTTCACTCAGGTCAAACAGGTGCTCGACGAGACGGGCTTGCCGCCCGAGTATCTGGAGCTCGAGGTGACCGAGAGCTGCATGATGTCCGACCCACTGGCGGTGATCGAGGTGCTAAAACAGCTGGGCGAGCTCGGCGTCGAGCTGTCGGTGGATGACTTCGGTACCGGCTATTCGTCGCTAAACTATCTGAAACGCCTGCCCATACATAAGTTGAAGATAGATCAGTCTTTCATTCGCGATATCCCAAGAGACGGCAACAACACGGCGATTGCTAAGGCAGTGATCGCTCTCGGTCATGCGCTGAACCTCTGCATCATAGCCGAAGGGGTCGAGACGCCTGAGCAGGCGGCCTTCCTGGAAGCGGCGGGATGTGACCAGGCCCAGGGCTATCTCTACAGTAAGCCCAGGGTGGTCGATGAGCTGGATGAGTTTCTTGGCTAGACGCAGATTGAGTGCTCGTTTCGGCGCTTGAGCTAGCTATTAAGCTAGCGTTTGAGTTAGCGCTTAATGCTAGCCGAGCGTCCTAAGCGGGCGAACCTCGCCCGGCTGTAAGGTTCCCAAGTGAATATCGCCGATGCGCACCCTGACTAACCTGAGGGTGGCAAAGCCTACGGCGGCGGTCATCTTGCGTAGCTGACGATTCTTGCCCTCTGTGATGGTGATCGCCAGCCAGCTGGTGGGGCCGTGACGAGCATCCCTGATCTTGCGCCCTCTGCCTAGCAAGTTAGGTGCCAGCGCCAGCCTCTGTGCCCGGCAGGGCAGGGTAAGGTATTTTTCACCCTTGATTCCTATCTCAACTCCCTCGCAGAGACTGGCGATAGCCTGATCGGTGATCTCGCCATCGAGCTGCAGATAGTATTCCTTCTCAATCGACTTGCTGCGCACCGCATGGCTGGTCTTGCCGTTTGTGGTCAGCAGCAGTAGCCCCTCTGAATCATGATCCAGCCGACCGATCGCCATGATACCGCTTGGAAAGTCGGCTAGCTCGCCCAGCAGGGGCTTACGTTTGCGCCGCTCGGCGACAAACTGGCTCAGGTAGCCATAGGGCTTGTAGATCATGAAGTGCTGGGGCTGAGTGTTATCTTGCGCCTCTGTGCTTGTATGTTCTGATGACCCAGGTGCTGCCTGCATGTGCGTCTGATTGGATGTCTGATTGAGCGTCTGATTGAGGGGTACTGACATAGGTTTCTCTGTGATAAAGGGCTGAGCTAGCTTACCACGAATGGCGTGTTGATTTTACCATCAGATTAATAATGACAACGCTGTCATTTGTGGTTATAGTAATGTTAATTTCTCTTGTCGCCGCTCAGCTGTGATGCTGACAGGCGTCGAGAGAGCGTGTTAATTACCAGGGCCGAGACGAATCAAATCATGCAAATTGTTATTCTAAGAGACAGCGACGAGGTGGCCGAATATGGCGCCAATCTCATCATCAATCAGCTTAAGCGTAAGCCGGACTCGGTCCTGGGACTGGCGACGGGATCGACCCCTGTATCCCTCTATCAGCGTCTGGTTGCGGCCAATCAGGCGGGCACGGTCTCCTTCGAGGGCGTGACCAGCTTTAACCTGGACGAATATCTGGGGCTGGAGGGCAGTCATCCCCAGAGTTATCGCTACTTCATGAATAGCCAGCTGTTTGATGCCATAGATATCGATAAGGCCAACACCCATGTGCCGCCTGGAGATGCCGAGGATCCCATCGCCGCCTGTGAAGCCTATGAGGCGCAGATCCAGGCCGCTGGCGGTATCGACATTCAGCTGCTCGGCATAGGGCGCAACGGGCATATCGGCTTCAACGAGCCCTCATCGGGTTTGATGTCACGCACCCGGGTGAAGACGTTGACCAAGGCGACCATTGAAGATAACGCCCGCTTCTTCGGCGAGGGGGAATATCAACCCCACCTGTCGATCACCATGGGGATAGGCACTATCCTAGATGCTAGAAAGGTACTGCTGCTGGCAACCGGCGAGAGCAAGGCCGAGGCGATTCGCGCCGCGGTAGAGGGCGCCCTAAGTGCGTCCTGTCCCGCATCTGCGCTACAGCTGCATCGCGACGCCGTGTTGGTGATCGATGAGGCGGCGGCATCTAAGTTGGCCGACAAGGCGTTCTATCGTCATATCGAGGTGGAAAACCAGCAGCTGCAGGCAAGACTGGCCGCACTGAAGGTCAATCGCTAAGCTCTGTTCACTCAGGCCAGCCTTACTTAAGTTAGTCTCACTCTGCTGTTTATCGTCGAGTGTTGTACGTCGGTGTAAAGCGCGTCACCATCTGTGATGCGCTTTTTTGTTTATGTGGGGAGAGCTGGCGTCGCAACGCCTTGTTAATTATCCACTCTTGTTTCATTTTAATCGTGCGATGGCTTTCCTGTCGCCGCAATCTTGACTATGTTATGACAAGTAGCGCAAGCCCTGAGCAGATCTTTGGGGCAGCTTGTGCCAGTCCTAAGGAACTCGTCATGCTAAAGAAACTCTTGATACTCGTGTTGCTGCTAGCCTCGTCGCCCTTTATTGCCGCCCTCTTTATCGAAGAAGATTATCGTGTGGATACCCAGGTCGTCATAGATATACCCAATGAGCAGGTGTTCGACTTCCTGAGAAGGCTCAAAAATCAGGATCAGTTCAGCGTGTGGGCCAAGATGGATCCGGCCATGGAGCAATACTATCGCGGCGAGGATGGTACTGTGGGGTTCGTCTCCGGCTGGCGCAGCGATAATCCCGATGTGGGTTCGGGCGAGCAGGAGATCATGGCGATCTTTCCCGGCAAGCGTATCGAATATGAGCTGAGATTTAAGACACCCTTCGAGGCGGTCTCGCCCGCCTATATCACTACCGACGCCCTGGGGCCGAATCAGACCGAGGTGCATTGGGGCTTTAGCGGCCACATGGCCTATCCAATGAATATATTGCTGCCGCTGATGCAGGTGGATGCCATGGTCGAGCGGGATCTCAGCCAGGGGCTGAGTAACCTCAAGACCCTACTCGAGAGCAAGTGAACCTGAGGGAGATGGCGATGGAAAAGCACAACTTCTTTACGTCTTTGCCGGAGGATCTAACCCTAGAGGCGTTCGAACCCTTGGTGGAAACTGGCGGCGTGTTGATCGAGCGAATCGTCTCTAAGGCCCACCGCACGCCAGAGGGGCAATGGTACGATCAGGACAGAAACGAGTGGGTCATGGTGCTTAAGGGGGAGGCGACCTTAGTGTTCGAGGGCGCCGAGGTGGTGCACCTTAAGGTGGGCGATCACCTTAATATTCCTGCCCACTGTCGCCACAGGGTCAGTTGGACCAGCGAGCAGGAAGAGACTATATGGCTGGCGGTGCATTATTGAGTATATGGCGACCGGCATTAGTTAAAGCCGAGGCTCGAGTGGTATCTGAGCCTGATGAATGGCTGGCTTGGTGAAAAAACGCGCGATATCGAAGTGTTTTGTGAGCCAGGTCTGTTATAATCGCGCCCCTAATTTTTATCTATCTGTGATCTGATTCGAGACTCCTCATGGACAAGCCTGAGATTTTTATCCCCGATAGCGCCGCCAGTGCGCCGGTAACCACCCGCTCAAACCGCCTCGAGCTCCTGGCCCCCGCCAAGAATGCCGACTATGGTATCGAGGCCATCAAGCATGGTGCCGACGCCGTCTATATCGGTGGCCCAGCCTTCGGTGCCAGGGCGACTGCCGGCAACAGCGTCGAGGATATCGCGCGTCTGTGTGAGTTTGCCCACCGCTATCACGCCCAGGTGTTTGTCGCCATCAACACCATCTTGATGGACGATGAGCTGGACGCGGCGCAGAAGCTGATCTGGCAGGTATATGAGGCCGGGGCCGACGCGCTGATCGTGCAGGACATGGGCGTGCTGCAGCTGGATATTCCGCCTATCGCCCTGCACGCCAGTACCCAGATGGATAACCGTAACCCAGAGAAGGTCGCCTTCTTAGAGCAGGTAGGCTTCTCACAGGTGGTGCTTGCCCGAGAGCTTGGCCTGAGTCAGATCCGCGACGTGGCAGCTAAGACTAATATGCAGCTGGAGTTCTTCATCCACGGCGCCCTGTGTGTCGCCTACAGTGGCCTGTGTAACCTGAGTCACGCCTTTAGCAATCGCAGTGCCAACCGCGGCGAGTGTTCGCAGATGTGCCGTTTGCCGGGGGATCTCAAGACTCGTCAGGGCGAGGTGCTGGCGCAGAATGAACACCTCTTGTCTCTCAAAGACAACAACCAGACGGATAACTTAGAGGCGCTGATCGACGCGGGCATTCGCTCATTCAAGATTGAGGGGCGTCTTAAAGATCTCAGCTATGTAAAGAACGTGACCGCTCACTATCGTCAGGAGCTAGATAAGATCATCGCGCGCCGCCCCGAGTTTGTCGCCTCGAGCCATGGCCGCTGCGAGCACACCTTTACGCCTAACACAGAGAAGACCTTTAATCGTGGCCGCACCGACTACTTCGTTAACGAGCGTAGCCAGGGGGTCAGCGACTTCCGTTCGCCAAAATACATCGGCGAAGAGGTGGGCAAGGTGGCGGCCCTGGGCAAAGACTTTATTCAGGTAGAATCGAGCCACAGTTTCAACAATGGTGACGGCCTGTGTTACTTCCCGCCTAACTATGAGAAGGCCAAGCAGTCTGACGATAAGCTACAGGGGCTCAGGGTCAACCGCGCCGACGGCAACAAGCTGTATGTGATCGCCGTGCCGGGCGATCTTAAGGTGGGCGCTACCCTATACCGTAACCATGATCAGGCGTTCGAGACAGTGCTGGCCAAGGAGTCGTCTAAGCGGATCATCAAGGTGGACATGACGCTGAGCGATACCCCGGAGGGGGTCGCCCTGACCATGACCGACCAATATGGCCTGAGCGCCACCTGTGAGCTGGCGATGGAGAAGACCCCGGCCACAGACGTCGAGAAGGCGATGCAGAACCTGAACAAGCAGCTAAGAAAGCTGGGCAGCACAGACTTCGAGGCCCGCGAGATCCATGTTGAGACCGCCAGCGCCTGGTTTATGCCGGCTTCCCAGCTTAACGGCCTGCGCCGTGACACGGTCGCGGCTCTGGAGCAGGCGCGCGTCGAGGGTTATGTGCGCCCGCAGGCGTGGAAATACAATCAAGACGCCACCTATCCCTTTAAGCATCTGAGCTTCATGGGCAACGTGGCCAACGAGAAGGCGAAAGACTTCTACACACGTCATGGGGTGATCGAGATAGAAGATACCTATGAGAAGAACGGCATCACAGAGGATGCACCGCTGATGGTGACCAAGCACTGCCTGCGCTTTAATTTCAACCTCTGCCCGAAAGAGGTGCCCGGTATCAAGGCCGAGCCACTGCAGATAGAGATAGGTAAAGATGTGCTCAAGTTGGTGTTCGACTGCCCTAAATGTGAAATGATGGTTGTCGGCGCTAACCGTCAGGTATAGGCTAGGGAACAAATTAAGTTCACTTTCAAGGAGATCAAATATGGGACTGTTAGATGCGCTGATGGGCAATGCTGCCGAAGTGAACCTGGATGAATTAGCCCAGGATCTGGGGCCTATCATGGGCGACAACGAGCAGTTAGCCCTGGCTTACCGAGTGGTGCGTGATATGTTTGTGTTTACTAACAAGCGCCTTATCCTCATCGACAAGCAGGGCGTGACCGGCAAGAAGGTGAGTTATCACTCTGTGCCCTATAAGGCGATCACCCATTTCGAGGTGGAAACCGCCGGGACCTTCGACATGGACGCCGAGTTAAAGCTGTGGATCTCGGGCCAGAAAGATCCCCTGGTGAAGGAGCTGAAGAAGGGCACAGACGTGGTGGGTATCCAGAAGACGATCGCTAACTTCTCACTCTAGGCGATGACTCCTCGATTTAGTCGCCTTATCGACCCTTACAAGCCCAGGCCTAGGCCTGGGCTTTTTGTTGCCAGTGCCAGCTTGGCGTCGAGAGCAGATCTTGCCCCAAGACCTTGGTCTGCCCCAATTGTTTATCTAGTTCGATGAGCTGGCACTGCTCAAATTCGTTGAGGGCATTTATCAGCCGATTGGCGTGGGAGACCACCCATAGCTGACACACCTCAGATGCCTTGGCGATAAGCCTGGCCAGTGCCGGTAGCAGATCCGGATGCAGGCTGGTTTCCGGCTCGTTCAATACCATCAGCTCCGGCGGCCTGGGTGTCAGCAAGGCCGCGATCAACAGCAGATACCTTAAGGTGCCATCGGAGAGTTCTTTGGCATTGAGGGGTCTGAGCAGTCCCTGCTGATGAAAGTTGACGCTTAACAGGCCACCTGCCTGGTAGTCTATGGTGACATGGGCGCCGGGAAAGGCATCACTCACCGCCTCGTCGAAGCTTTCCTTATCGCCTATCTCGAAGATGGTCTGAATCGCCGAGGCCAGATCCCGACCGTCATGGTGCAACACTGGGGTGCGGGTGCCCAGCTGTGGCTGGCGCGCGGGCGCCTCGCTGTCGCTGCGAAAATGATCGTAGAAGCGCCAGGCGCGGATGCTGTCTCTGAGTCTTAACACCTCGGGCGTGCGAGTGGGATCCGACAGCTCGGTGAAGATGCTGTCGCCGTGCTGCATATGCTGATTCAGGCTCTGCCAGCCATCTTGCCCCCCTTGCTGGGCGCGCCCCTTCACCATGGGGCCACGTCGCTCCACCAGTACGGTGGCGGGTCGATACTTGTTGCCGACCCAGATCGCCTCACGTTTTATCTGAGGATCTAGCCCAAAGAGGGTGGTGCTGTCGGGCTTAGGCAGGCCAAGCTCAATCAGGTAGCTAAACTCGTCGCCGGCAAAGCCCAGTTTTAACCGCTTAGTCTGTTGGCGAACTGTAGGCGTGATTTCTGTCTCGCCGCTTAACATTCCTTTAGTAAGGTTTTCCGGTCCCGCCCAGAAGCAGGAGTCTAATCCGCCCTCCTGAGCCAGGGCGTTGACTACGCCGCCTTGTGCCGTTTGTGCCAGCAGGCGTAGCGCCTTATAGAGATTGGATTTACCACTGCCGTTGGCGCCTGTCACCAGATTGAGCTGGCCAAGAGGCAGACGTATGTCGCGTAATGAACGGTAGTTACTGATGGCTAAGGTGGTGAGCATGGCTTATTCGGATTGAGATGAGCTTGGATCAATAGTGGCATCTTTAATCTCTCGATGCCATAAAAGGCCAGGAGGAAAATGAGCTTAACCCTGATTTTGCTTGGCCAGATGCACCTTACGCTCGGGCGTGTAGTGCCACCAGGGCTGCGCCTCTTCCCCTTCCATGAAACGCACCGCGGCGATAAAGACATCGATGACGCAGGGGTCGTGACGTTCGCCCGTGATGGCTTCGAGCCTGGCGTGCATCTGGTAAGGATCTTGCCCAATAAGATCGCTCGGCTGCGTTAGCCCAAGCTTTTGAAAGTCCTCAGCGGTGGCCTTGCCCACATTGGGGATCATGGTAAATGTGGTGATGCAATCTCGCCCGGCTTTGTTCATGAGCTGCTCCTGTTGATATGGTTAAAGTGTAGGGCCTATTACTGGCGGTCTGCTGCTGGCTTTTATGCCCACAGGGCGTAGCCGACGGCGATCAGCATGGCGATGGCGAAGAAAATTCGCAGCGCTCTTGCCGCGCGCGGGCGGGAAAACAGCGGTCGCAGCAGGCCTCCGAAGGCTAGCCAGAGGCTGTCTACCAGGGTGGCGACCAGCAGGGCGCAGATACCTGTGGCCAGATAGCCCAGGCTGGTGTTCTCGAGTGGCAGCAAGAACTGGGAGAAGATGGCCAGAAAGGCCGCATAGGCCTTGGGGTTGAGCAGGTTTAGGACAAAGCCATCCCTAAAACTCGGCGCACGCTGGGCCGCATCCAACTGGGTGCAGGGGGCGCTGGCGATCTTATAGGCGATAAAGGCGATATAGGCGGCGCCCAGTAGTTGGCAGGTGAGCCTTAGCTCGGGAAAGCGGCTAAACAGGGCGGCGAGTCCAATGCTGGCGCCAACAATGGCGACCGAGAGTCCCAGGAGTATGCCCGCAAGAAAGGGGGCGCCGCGTCTGATGCCAAAGGTGGCCCCTGTGGCGGCAAGCGCCAGTGGCGCGGGCCCTGGCGAGCCCAGGAGTAATCCAGTTGCTGCGATTAACGAAAGTAGTGATTCCAACATGCCAGGCTCCTTGTGACGCATATTCCATTGGGTAACCCATTTACCCGGACTCAGCATCATATCCTGAATGGCAGGCGTGTAAAGTCATCACCTAAACTGGCGAGGCGGCCTGGCTGCAAGTTTATCGCTACACCTGCACAGCTTTCCTTACAGACTCTCATATAGCAGCGCTTACTGTTGCACTTTCTGTTGCACTTTCTGTTGCACTTACTGTTGTTAAAGACAGGCCTTGCTTGGTTTCGCTGTTTCTCACTCTGCTTCGACAGCGCTATTCGGGCTGGTGTTTGACTATGTCTTGCTGCCAGCGCTCGGCGAGAAAGTCGATGAAGTGACGAATGAGATGTTGCTGATAGCTTCGCGACAGATAGACGGCCCACAGCTGCTTGCTCGACAGATGATAGTCGGGCAGCAGCTCGACCAGCTCCCCCGAGCTCAGGTATGTATTGGCGAGGTCGCAGGGCAGATGGATGATGCCCTTACCCCGCAGCGCGGCCTTGAGGAGCACGCCCATGTCGTTAGCCTGTAGGTTGCCGCTAATCGGTTGCTCAATGTTTTGATTGTCTTTTACAAATCGCCAGCTGGTTTGGCTGACATGGATCAGGCAGTTGTGCACGGCGAGATCGCCGAGCTCAGTGATGGGCTCATGCCCGGCGAGATAGTCCGGCGAGGCGCACAGCACCGAGTCAATCTGCATCAGGCGGCGGGCGATCAGGCTCTCGTCGGGCTGCTGGGTATAACGCAGGGCGATATCCACCCGCTCGTCGACCAGCTGCACCATCTCATCCGACAGCACCAGCTGTACCTTGACCTCTGGGTGTGCCTGGGTGAAGTCGTCTACCGCATCGAACAGTAGCGCCTGACCCAGGCCGATGGGGCTGGCGATGCGTATGCTGCCGACCAATTCTTGTCGGTGGCGCTGGGCGCGGTTTTGCAGGGCGGCGACCTCATCGAGGATCTTCTGACAATAGAGAAACGCCTCTTCGCCCTGCACGCTCAGGCTGACGCTACGTGTGGTGCGATGCAGCAGGCGCAGCCCCAGCCAGCGTTCCACCTCTTGAATATGGCGGGAGACCTGTAGTCGGCTCAGGTTCAGTTGCTCGGCGGCCTGGGTGAAGCTGCCGCAGCTGGCGACCTCGACGAAGCTGCGGATAGCGCTGATCTTATCCATTCTAGTAACCTTATTTTGTAACTAAGATTGGCAACCGAAATTGGTAACCTAAACTGAAACAATGATGCTCTATCTAAGCTGTTTATCACGATAAGCGGGCTAAGTAAACTGATGCCAATTTAGTCAGATTGTGAGGAACAGAAGATGAATATAGCGATCATTGGCGCCACGGGTTGGATAGGCAGCACCTTGATGCAGGAGGCTTTGAGCCGCCAATTGCCGGTCACCGCCTTGGTGAGAGACCCAGCTAAATTAACCGGTGAGTTAGCAGATCAGGTTACGGCGCGGCCCTTAGATCTTGAGCAGGCCATAGACCCTCAGGTGTTTGAGGGGATCGATCTGGTGATCGCCGCCGTGGGCGGACGCGCCTCGGGTCAGCATCAGCTGGTGCCATCGAGCGCCAAGGCGCTACTCGAGGTGCTGCCTAAGACGCAGGTGAAGCGTCTGTTGTGGGTCGGCGGTGCAGGTAGCCTTGAGGTGGCTCCCGGTGTGACCTTAGTGCAATCGCCGGACTTTCCGCCAGAGTATAAGGATGAGGCTTTGGCGCAGGGCGAAGCGCTTAAGGTGTTTAGAGAGAGCGACTCGGCCGTTAACTGGACCTTTGTCAGCCCGGCCGCCGAGATCTACCCCGGCGCCAGCGAAGGGGCCTATCGTATCGGTGGTGACAAGTTTTTCACCGATGACGCGGGACGCAGCCGCATCTCGGTAACGGATTACGCTAAGGCGATGTTAGATCTCATCGCTTCAGAAGACTATGGCCGTCAGCGGATCAGCGTCGCCTACTAAGAAGCGACAAGGGGACCTGGCCCTGATACAGAAAAAGCCACTCTATGAGTGGCTTTTTTATGAGGCCTTATTTTAAGACTGTTTTATAAGGCTGTTTTAAAAGGCTTAGTCTGGCCTATGGCTTAACCGTCTTGACGCCTTCAGGGGTGCCGACCAGCAGCACGTCTGCGCCGCGGTTGGCGAACAGGCCGTTGGTGACCACGCCGACGATCTGATTAATCTGCTCTTCCAGCTCTTTTGGATTAACGATCTTCATGTTGTAGACATCGAGGATCACGTTGCCGTTATCTGTGACAACGCCTTCGCGGTAGACAGGATCGCCACCTAGTTTCACCAGCTCACGTGCTACGTAAGAGCGCGCCATAGGGATCACTTCGACTGGCAGCGGGAACTCGCCCAATACTTCGACTTCCTTGGTGTTATCCACGATACAGACGAACTTGTCGGCCACGGCGGCGACAATCTTCTCGCGGGTCAATGCCGCGCCGCCACCCTTGATCATGTCCATGTGGCCATTGATCTCATCGGCACCATCGACATAGACAGAGAGCTGATCGACAGAGTTCAGATCAAAAACCGGGATCCCCAGCGCCTTCATCTTCTCGGTCGAGGCCTCAGAGCTAGACACTGCACCTTCGATGTCGGCCTTCATGGTGGCCAGGGCATCGATAAAGTGGTTAACGGTCGAGCCGGTACCTACGCCGACAATACTGTCTTTCTCAACATACTCGAGCGCAGCCCATCCGGCGGCTTTTTTCATTTCATCTTGAGTCATAAGGAGTTCCTATAAGGATAAACGAAGCATTTTGTCGTCATTATACCTTTAGTTCTCCTCGGGAGTATGTCAAATGACGCAGTTTGTTACTTTAGCGAAGAATTTATCTAGGGCCTGTTGACCTTTTGAGAACAATTTTTGTTCTAATTGAGCACGTTCAAATCGCGGCATGAGGCTTGAAGTATAGTTATTCTATATAAAAGCCGAGTAACAAAGCGTTGAGCTTGCTCAAGACGAACCCTGCGGGCAGCGTCTGTATCATTTTTCTACTGCGTTATCGCTCATTGATGTAGTGCACTACATGACAATCGCTCTACCTTGTATAAAAGCGATACAGAATGCTGCAAAAATGAACGCGAAAGATAAACAGGCCCTAGGGGAAATTTGTGTGAAATCTCTCAACTTAGGCCTGTGGTGGGGGATTTGCATGGGTCTTACTGGAAAAATACCCGGGTTCAGAGTACGTTAGCTGTCAACATTAGCCCTCTAGCGATTAATTGGTTAGAGGCCCCGTGCCCAGTTCGGGTTGCGGGTAAAGGATATTGAGTAGAGAAAAGGAGACAGCATGGCAGGCGCGAGTCTATTGAGCTTGTTGGATGATATTGCAGCCATTTTGGATGATGTGGCCCTGATGAGTAAGGTCGCGGCGCGCAAGACGGCCGGGGTGCTGGGGGATGACCTGGCGTTAAACGCCCAACAGGTATCAGGGGTCAACGCCGATCGTGAGCTGCCCGTGGTGTGGGCTGTGGCCAAGGGCTCGCTGCGAAACAAGCTGATCTTAGTGCCGGCGGCGCTCTTGATTAGCGCCTTCATCCCCTGGGCGGTGACGCCTCTGCTGATGTTCGGCGGCCTGTTTCTCTGCTATGAGGGCTTCGAGAAGGTCCACCACTCCATGACCCATAAGCACGAGCCTGCCATGAGTGAGAGCGAGATGGCCAAGGCGGCTGTGGATCTCAAGGCCTTCGAGAAGCAGAAGGTGGCCGGGGCGATCCGCACCGACTTCGTGCTGTCGGCGGAGATCATCGCCATCACCTTAGGCGTGGTGGCCGAGAGCAGTTTCATGACTCAGGTGGTGACCCTGGCAATCATTGCCGTGTTGATGACGGTCGGTGTCTATGGCCTGGTGGCGGGTATCGTGAAGCTGGATGATGCCGGGCTCTACCTGAGTCAGCGTCAGGGGGATGGCCTGCTGCGACGTCTGGGTCGTAAGTTAGGCGGCGCCCTGGTGAACGCCGCGCCCTACCTGATGCGCGGCCTGACCGTGGTGGGCACCATCGCCATGTTTATGGTGGGGGGCGGTATCCTCACCCATGGTATTCATCAGATTGCCGAGGTGTTTGAGCAGGCAGCCCATTGGGTGGCAGGGTTTACTATAGTCGGGCCTGTCTTGGCCTGGATGACCCCGAGTCTGCTCAACGCCCTGTTTGGTGTATTGGTGGGCGCGGTGGCCCTTGTTGTGATGTCGCTGATTGGGCGGCTTCGCAACTGATATTTGGCCGTTAGATGTAGCATAATGTATCAGTAACAACTTGTATCTTATGTTGTTTTCTAATTTACGGACTCGTAACATCCCTCTTGTGACACGCTTTGGGGACTGTGATGAAAAAGCAATTAAGAGGCAAGTTAGTCCTGGGGGCTCTGTTGCTCCTGGGTTTGAGTGGCTGCGGCAGTGAGGCAGGCAGTAACGGGGTGATAGTCAATCCGCCGGTGACCGGCCCAGTGCCCGATATGAGCATAGATGCCTGCTTCACCATGACCACGAGTCTGGGGGAGGTTGGGCTAGGTATAGATAGCCGCCATACGCCGCAATCGGCCGCCAACTTCATCGGCTATGTCGATGCTAAATTTTACGATGGCACCCTGATCCACAGGGTGATTCATAATTTCATCATTCAGGGGGGCGGTTTCACCTCGGGCATGGTACCTAAGCCGGGAGGTGCGCCCATATCTAACGAGGCTAGCGTAGGCTTTAGCAATCTCAGGGGAACACTGGCCATGGCGCGTGGGCGTCAGAGTGATTCGGCCACCTCGCAGTTTTTCATCAACATCCTAGACAACCCTCAGCTGGATTACAGCGCCAGCAGCCCAGGCTACGCCGTGTTCGGCAAGGTGCTCTTCGGCATGGAGGTGGTGGATCAGATAGGCATAGTGGCCACCACTCGGGTAGGGGAGTACAGCGATTTCCCGCTGGAGGAGGTCGTTATCGAGCGTATCGCCCCCAGCGAGTGTCCCATCGTGGAAGACTAATAGGCTATTCGCCGCTCGCCTGATGGCGTTTGACCAGGTCTATCATCGCCTGAGCCGCGAAGGAGAGGCTGAGATCTTTGCGCCAAAATAGGCTCATCTGCCAGCTGAGTGCAGTCTGGGTGAGGGGGCGGATGACCACGCCCTTGGGCCGGTAGCGCTCGGCAATAAACTTAGGCAGTAGCATCACGCCGATCCCGGCGGCCACCAGGGCGACGCCAAACTCGGGCTGGTTCACCTGGGTCGGATTCTTGATGTTAACGCTTGCCTGCTGACATGCCCTGATCACCATCTCATGGAGTGAAAATTCCGATTCAAACAGTATTTGTGGCTGGTCATCGAGTTCGCCTAGGGGGATCTCAGCGTGCCTCGCCAGCGGATGTTCGCTGGGGAGCACCACCACCATGGGCTCGGTATGAATGGCAATCCCCTCATAGCGATCCTTGAGATCGATAATGCCGGTGGCGAGTTCAATTTCACCCTGTTGCAGTGCCTGAGTCTGCTCCACGCCGCCGCGAACCAGCAGCTGGGTCTCTATCTCTGGGTAGGCCTGACGATACTTAGCGATGATGGGCGCAAATAGCTCGGCGCTGCCCAGTGGCGCCAGACCCAGGCGCAGTATCCCTAAGTTAAGTCCTTTGAGCTGTGCCAGCTCTTCCATCATTGCCTGCTTGTCTTCCAGTAGCCTAATGGCGTGGCGATAGACCACCTCGCCATGGGGTGTAAGCTGCACCTTAGTGCCGCGTTTGCCCCGGGTGAGCAAGGGTAGATCCAGCTCGTGCTCGAGCTGGGCGATAGACTTTGACAGGGCAGGTTGGCTGATATGGATCCGCTCGGCGGCGCGGTTAAACCCCCCCGAGGTGACGATTTCGACAAAGTAGTGTAATGCCTTGAGATCCATTGAATAGCTTTTGGTAATCTATTTTATAAATAATATTCATTTTTTTTATTTAAATGGCAAGCGTAAGATCGCTACATCTTCTCGTTATACAGAGTTTTTCATGGCAACTTTTCTTCCCCCACTTCGAAATCTGCTGCAACTCCTGTTGCAGGTGGGGCTATTGTCTCTGCTGGCCCTTGCCGCCCAATGGTTGGTGACTCGCCTGGCCTTACCCCTGCCGAGCGGGGTGATTGGCTTGGCTGCGCTGCTGGCCCTGTTGTCACTCAACTGGTTGCCGGAGCGTTTCGTGGCCCGCGGCGCAGCCTGGCTGCTGGGTGAGCTGCTACTCTTCTTCATTCCGCCGGTTGTCGCCTCCATGCATTATGCGCCGCTGCTGGAGCAGTATGGTGTGAGCCTACTCTGCACCTTAGTGCTGGGGAGCGTCAGCGTCCTGCTGATCACCGGCTTTGTCATCGACCGAGTCTTTAAATATGAGCGCCGCATTAGACGCGTCGGCGCGGCCCAGACATTGGATATTCGACATGGTTAACTCATTGCATCTGTCGCTGCTCGGCCTAGGCTGCTTGCTGGCGACCCTGGTCAGTTATGCCCTGAGTAAGTACCTCTATCGTCGCTTCGGTCACTGGTGGTTATCGCCCATGGTGCTGACACCGGCCATACTGCTGGGCTTGGTGGTCATTTTTGCCATTCCGCTGCCCACCTATTTCGAATATAACCACTATCTCAGCTTGCTACTGGCGCCGGCGACCATAGCGTTCGCCTTGCCCATCTATCGTGAGCGTCATCTGATCCGTCGCTACCCGCTGACTTTGAGCCTGGGTGTGCTGACCGGTCTGCTGGCGGGTCTGGTCTCCTCCTGGCTGCTGACGCGGGTGATCTATCTGCCGCCCGAGTTGTCTCACAGCCTGCTGGTGCGGTCGGTTTCGACCCCTTTTGCCTTGGAGGCGACCCGCGAGTTTGGCGGCGTGCCGGACCTCACCGCCGTACTGGTGTTGATGACGGGTGTGCTGGGCATGTTGCTGTGTGGTCCTGTGTTCAGGCTGGCGAAGATCTCTAGCCCTTTGGCTAAGGGCGCCGCCTTAGGCGCCAGCGCCCATGGGGTGGGGGCGGCCAAGGCCGCCGAATATGGCCGTGAGGAGGGCGTAGTGGCCAGCCTCACCATGATCTTTACCGGCATCGCCATGGTGATCGGTGCGCCGCTATTCGCCTATCTCTTGGTGTAGTTAGCCTAAGTTACAGGCTTAGACGACTCGCGTATCTAGCGTTTCAGTAGCGCGGCGCATAGCTTGACGAAGTCCGACGAGGTTAAGATGCCGATCACCTTGTGGGCCTCGTCGACTACCGGCAGGCAGCCCAGCTTGTTGTCGACGAAGTAGTCCACCACCACGGCCAGCGGCTCGTCCAGGGTCACCTTCTGAAACTCTCTATCCATGATCTCGGCCACCGAGGTGCGCCGCTCCTGACGATCCAGCCCTTCGTTGCCGTAATGGGTCAGCATGCCCATGACTGTGCTGATCATCTTCTTGTGGGTCAGTATGCCTACTAGGGTGCCGTCGACTTCGCTGATGACGGGCAGATGGCGCACGCCGCGGCTGCTCATCAAGAGGTGGGCGTCCTTGGTGGTGGCCTGATCGCTGATGCACACAGTGTCTTTGGACATGATATCGCTGACTCTCATGGTCGACTCCTTCAACTATGGGGATGCATTTATCATAACAGTTATTTACGGCGCGATTAAAAAATGCACGCCATCGGCCTGAGGGCGCAGATATCCGCACGGCGAAAAATGCTGCTGCATGGCATTAACCCTGCCCCTTTCGAGATGTTCTGCTGCCTTGGCTATCTCCCTCAGTCGAAACTAGCGGTTGCCGTGATCATAATAATTTTGCAATATTGTTAATTGATAATTAGAGTCATTAGACCTCTTACCAGGAATAACAATAACAAGGTCAGTTATCTTTCGCAGTAGGCGTTTTCAGCTTCACATGTTGTGAAACGAGGGCACAAGGGATAACCGGCTCAAATAAAGGAATAATAATGAAAACCAAGTATTCTCGCAGGGATTTTCTGGCCATGTCGGCCAAGGGTGTTGGTGCCGCCGTTGTCTCCTATGGCCTGATGGGCTGTTCAAGCAGTGACGACGACAAGCAAGAAACCGCCCCTAAGGTTCAATTTTTACACGGTATCGCCAGTGGTGACCCTACCCACAGCGCAGTGATCCTCTGGACCCGAGTCACTCCTGACACCGACGGTGACGTCAAGGTCGGCTGGGAGATCGCAACCGATGCCGACTTTACCCAGATGATCTCCAACGGCGAGACCACCACCAATGCTGATCGCGACTATACCGTCAAGGTGGATGCCATCGGCCTGGACGCGGGTACGGCCTACTATTATCGCTTCATGTCGGGCGAGCAGGTATCAAATGCTGGCATGACCAAGACGCTGCCGCAGGGCGCGGTTGAGCAGGTTAAGCTGGCGGTGATGTCTTGCGCTAACTACCCGGCCGGTCATTTCAATGTGTATCAGCTTGCAAGCGAGCAGGACGCTCTGGACGCAGTGGTGCACCTTGGCGACTACATCTATGAGTATGGTCGCGGCGGTTATGCCAGCGAAAATGCGGCCGAGTTGGGCCGTGAAGTCATGCCTGCGGGTGAGCTCTTTACCCTGTCTGATTACCGCACCCGCTACGGTCAATACCGTAGCGATGGCTCACTGCAGGGCCTACATGCCAAGGTACCTTTCATTACCGTATGGGATGACCATGAGGTGGCGAATGATACCTGGTCTGGCGGCGCCGAAAATCATAACGAGGGCGAAGGGGATTTCGAGGCCCGTAAGACGGCTGCGTTACAAGCCTACTTCGAGTGGCTGCCTATCCGCCCATGGCGCGAGGGTAACCACGAGGAGATCTATCGCTCATTTAGCTTCGGCGATCTAGTCGACCTGCACATGTTAGACACCCGCGTACTGGCTCGTGACAAGCAGCTGGACTACGCCGACTATGTCGATGCCACCACAGGTGCCATGGACAGTGCCCGCTTCATGGCGGATGTCACCAGCAGCGACCGCACCTTACTGGGCGCCGATCAGCTACAGTGGCTGCAGGCCAGTCTGCTGAGTGCAACGGGTAAGTGGCAGGTGCTGGGACAACAGATATTGATGGGCACCATGATGCTGCCTGCGGCGATCGCCATGCAGAAGCTCTCTGTCTATGAATATGCCGAGCTAGGCGCGTTGGCGCAGCTGGCGGCCCGTGCGGCGGCCAATGACCCGACTCTGACGGCGCAGGAATACAGCTTCCTTCTAGGGAATCAGTACAAGCTGACACCCGAGGTGATGGCGCTGCTGCAACTGCCTTCTATCCCCTACAACCTGGATGCCTGGGATGGCTATGCCTATGAGCGTGAGGTGATCCTGGCGACGGCCAAGCAGAAGGGCGCTAACCTGGTGGTGATCGCCGGTGATACCCATAACGCCTGGGCCAACGAGCTTAAGGACAGCCATGGCGATATCGTTGGCGTCGAGTATGCGACCAGCTCGGTTTCTTCACCAGGACTCGAGTATTACCTTGGTATTCCTGCCGATCAGCAGAGCGTGACCGAGGCCGGTGTCGTCGACCTGGTCGATGGCCTCAAGTACACCAACTTGAGGGATCGCGGTTTCATGGTGCTGACCTTCACTCCTGAGTCGGTACGCAGCGACTGGCACTTCGTCGATACTATTCTCGATAGTGAGTTTAGCGAGGCAACTGACAAGCACTACGCGGCGATGACCAAGGCGGGTGAGGCCAAGATCAGCGCGGCATAAGTCGAGGCAAATTGACTCAAAGTAACTGAAGCCGCCTTAGAGGCGGCTTTTTTGTCTTAAAAAGTGCATCCCCCGTCCAAGTTTCGTTATTTAGTTCTGCATGGGGGGCTTTTTTAGTATAAAATTCAGCTCCAAATCCCGCAGCGCCGATTGTCGTCGTGTTGAAGTTCAATACGCGCCCCTTGTGCTACGCTGGATTTGGGGCGAAGCCTAATCGATGGATTACCTTCCTCCCTCTCAAAGACCAAATTAGAACAAGATGGGGACGGCCTGATGTCTGAGAAACACTTTATTACCGCACAGGAATTGCTGGAAGATTCTTTTCGCCTTGCGGCGCAAGTTTATGAGAGCGGTTTTAGACCACAGTTTATTGTCGGCATATGGCGTGGTGGTGCCCCGATAGGGATCGCAGTCCAAGAATATTTCGATTTTAAGCAGGTCGAGACAGATCATATTGCCGTACGTACCTCTTCTTACTATGGCATAGGCACAGACAAGCAGAGCAAGCAGATCAAGGTGCATGGTTTGCACTATATCGTCGAGAACGCCAATGCCGATGATGGCCTGTTGATCGTCGACGATGTGTTCGACTCTGGCCGCAGCATCCACGCCCTGAAAGAGAAGCTGGCGGAGCTGATGCGTCTCAATATGCCAAGAGACGTGCGCATCGCCTGCCCATACTACAAGCCAAAGAATACCGCGGTATCTTTGAAGCCGGATTACTTCATCCATGAATCTGAAGACTGGTTGGTGTTCCCGCACGAGGTGTCTGGCCTGTCGCCAGAGGAGATTGCCAACGGTAAGGGCGATCTGAAGAACATCAAAGAGCTCTTCGTGTAATATTCTGAGCCCAACAAAAAATGCCACCCTAGGGTGGCATTTTTATTGGTGCTAAGTCTTGCTCTAGCCAGGCTAGAGCTTGTCTATCTCGTCACCCAACTGGTAGGCCTTGTCGGTGACTATCTTCTCCAACGTGGCGATGCGGGATTTTAGCTTGTCTATCTCGGCCTTAAGCGCATCAATTTCATTATTGTCCACGCTGGCTTTTCGGCGGTTGTGTTCCTTAAAGGCTGCTAAGGCGAAGGCGCCTATGATGGCGATGGCGGCGATTTGAAAAATGCCCATGTCGTGCTCCTGTCGATGTTAGGCGTCCTTTGTACTTATTATCCCACTATAACCCAAAACAGGCTTGTCACCAGCCCCTTAGCCCGTTTCAAATAAATTGTTTAGTTGAGTCTATCAGGCTGCGCAGTGGGCTAGGGCCGCTGCTGCATCGCTTCTTGCACGCGAATACACTCCTGCTCGGCGGCAATCGTCTGGTTAATGCCTCTCAGCGTCGTTGGGCTAAAGGCCTCTGGCTGGGTGAGTAATGCCTGCAGTCTCACCAGGCTGGCGTAATTGCAGCTTCTGGGTAGCAGATTGGCGGTGTAGCTCTGCATAAAGCGCTGGCTGTTGCGTCTATCCAGGCTTGCCAGCTCCGTCAGGCGCTGCTCGGCGCTGGCCTGACTCAGGGCCTTCTGCTCGCTGGGGTAGAGGTGGCGCATCACCTGAGTTAATTTCTCCAGTAGCTGAGGGTCGCTCTCCTTGGTGTGGGCCTGAATACGCTCAAACCACTGGCGTTTCTCCTTGGCGCTGGGGCGGGCCACCAGGGCGCCGAGCGCCGCCTGCTCGCCCTCGGGCGAACCGTCATTTTGTTTCTCCTTGAGCAGGAGTCGTTCGCTGCCCGGGTAATCATAGCGATTGAGGTGGGTAATTATCTGCCAGCGACGCTCGGGCGTGAGCGTGATGCCGGGTAGCGATTCTCTCTCCTCGAGCAGCGCCGCCAGATGACGCTTTGCCTGATGGCTGACGGCGAAATGCTGGTAGTTGTCGAACCATAGAGATTGCAGTTCGGGTTCGGCCTTATTGGTGATGGTCAGGCGCAGGCTCATCTGGGCGATGGCGTTGAGCGCCTGTCGGCTATAGCGCCGCTGATTGGGACTCATCTGCTCCAGCAGGGCCTTGGCCTCTCTAAGCTGGTCTTGCACGCTGAGCAGCACCTGGGGATCGGTTTCAGCTGGCAGGTTCACCAGGGCGCTGCCAATAAAGCGGGGCAGAGGTAGCTCACCAATTAGTACGGATTCCCATAGGGATTGCCACAGCATGCGCCTCAGTTCTGCCTCTTCCAGGCTGCCAAGGTGCAAGAGGGCTGTCTCGAGAGAGGCCTTGTCCAGCTTGACCCTGACATAGGCCTTGTTCTGGTAGTTGGTATACACGAGATCCGGGCAGCGCACCCCCTTGAGGCGCTTCACCTCAGTGCGCTCCCCCTGGTAATTGACCTCGCTCACCAGGTTCTTGTGCAGGCCATGACGGCCCAAGGTAAACAGGCCCACCTTGACCCTCTGCATGCTCTCGGCATCACCGTTATACTGTATGAGGTTAAAGCGTGAGATGCGATCGCCTGCGCAGCTGAACTCTGCCTCCAGGCGGATGATGCCCGCTCGTTTAAAGGCCGTCTGACTCCACTGGCTCAGGGGCTGCTTGGTGACATGCTCGAGGCTTGAAATAAAATCATTCAGATCGGCATTTTGCAGCGCAAAGCGCTCGAGATACTGGCCTATACCCTGGTAGAAACTGGCGTCGCCCAGCATGAACTTGAGCTGATTGAGCTGGGCGATAGCCTTATTTTGACTCGGCGTCCGATCTTGTGAGAACAGCTCCAGGCTGTTGGCGATCTGCTGCTGCACCTGTTCAGGGCTGCGAATAAAGCTAGCCTGGCTGCCTGTATGGGCCTGGCCAAATAGCTGCGCCTCGCCGTCATCTGCAACCAGATAGGCCAGGCTCTGATTGAGCCAGAGCTGATCCCACCACTTGAGGGTGACCAGATTGCCAAGCCACTGCTCGGCCAATGCCCGCAGGATAGCCCGCCGAGGCGTGACTCTAGGCAGACTCTCCTCACTGAAGCTGGTCTGCGCCTGACTGGCGCGAAACTCGCTGGGCAAGTGAGGCACTATCGCCTGGGTGTAGTGGCCGAAGGGATATTGGCTGCCAAGACGCTGCCGATAATGACTAAGGGCCTGGCTGGTCTGGGAAAGCCAGGCCTCGGCATCGATAGATTGTGCCTGAGATTGACGGGCAAACAGATTCAATGCAACACCTTCTGCCTCGCTCTGCCAGGTTTGATATGGCCCGGCGAGCAGGGAGAAGTTATGGGGACTGACCGGCTTACTCAGCATAAACTGCCACAGGCTGTTCTCGCCCATCGGCTGACGGCTCTGCATATTGGCCGCGCTGGCGACCTGCCATCCCTTAGGGGCCAATATACTCAGATGGTAGCTGGCCCTGAGATCCGGCTGATCAAATTGTGGCGCCAGGGTCTGGGCGCTGGAGGGCAGAAAATGGCTGTAGAGGTAGCGCAGGCCATCTTGCGGGTCGATAAACTCGATAAGGCCCTGATCTTCATGGCTGTAGGGACTGCTAAAGTCTACCTTTATCTGGTTACTGCCGCCCCGTAACAGGCTGGCCGGGATCACTAGCCTGTGACCATCATAGTTGGGATAGAGCTTCTGACCATTGATGAGCAGTTGGCTGATAAGCGCCTGCTCCAGATCTAGGCTCAAGGCTTGTTCGCTGTCGGCGAGCTCAAACTGGATCAGCGCCTCGCCCTTAAAGCGTCTCGCCTGGGTTAGATCTAGGTGTAGCTGGTAGCTGACCTGACTGACTCGGCTGGCACGCTGTTTGGCGACGCTGGCGCTGATGCCGAGGGATTTCTCGTCTGTCTGTTGACTGCCGGGGGAGGTGCTTTGGCATGCGCCGATAAGGAGGCAGAGGAGGCTAGCGCACAGGGAAAACAGTCTCAAAACGGGTCCTTCTTATATTATTGGCTCGAGGGCTTATCGGTTCGGTTAGCATTCAATGGGCGGGCAAAACCCCGCGCCATACATGGGTGCCAAAGGCCGCCACATTCTACCCGACTCTGCCCCTTGGCAGTAGAATTTATCGACAAAATTTCTCTTCGCTATCCAGGTTTAGGCATAAAAAAACCAGCACTAGGCTGGTTTTTAACGGTGAACCTGGCTTACATGCCGAGGAAAGATTTCGACTTGGTCTTGCGGATCTCTTTCTCGTCTGACCATTCGATTAGGCCGGTTTCCAGATCCATCAGGCGCATGGTCATCTTGTAGTAGACATCCTTGGTGCTACCATCTTGCTTAACTATGCTCGACAGGTTGCCGTACAGCATGTACTGGGCACCGATCTGACGACCGAAGTTGATGGCGGTCGATGGGTCTACCATGCCGGCGTTGTTCTGATAATCCAGTTGCTTGCGTACCGCGTCGACCTTGGTCATGTCGATGAAGCGGAATTTACCCGAGCGCAGTAGCTTGTTGCTGATCGAATCTGTGACAGATTCGGTATCGATATGCTCTGAGGTCTTGTTCTTGATCTTGTCGACAAAGATGACAGGGCGATCTTTGGCCGTCATGGCTACCACAGGCGGGAAGCTCAGCATGCTGTCGACCATCTTGGCGGTGATCGCCTGCAGATCCGTAGAACCGAAGTTTTCATTGACGGTTTCGACTTCAGTAGCATCACCGTACTGCACCTTAGATTGACAACCCGCCAGGCCAATCGCCACGGCGATGATAAAAATGAGGTTGAACTTTTTCATAAAAATACCGATTCCTTAGTCTTGATTAGATGATTATTGAATGAAAACGGGTGAAATTACCAGTCTCAATTATCCAAATTAATGTGGTTTTATCGCTTTGTACGTCAACTGCTTGCACCTGAGACTGCCCCAGACGGATCTGATACTGGCCCGCATCCAGATAACGACGTCCTAACTGGGCCTGGCTGGGCAGTGTTAACCAGCTGCGTCTGTCGGCCTGCTCGGTAACCACATTGAAGATCTGCATGGCGATGGCGCCGGCGTCAAACTCATCTTTGCGTCGCTTGGACTCGCTGCGCACGCTGCGGGCCATCTCTGCCTTGGCGTAGATCCTCGCGGCCTGGCGAAACAGGGCGCTGGGGAGTTCTTCCTTAAGCGCGGTGATTGCCAGGGCGTCGATATTGGCGAGCGGCGCCGTCTTCAGCACAGTACCCAGGCCAATGATTTCCCCTTGGGGGACGCTGATCCGGCTGGGAACGTAGGTGGCCAAGGAGGCCGTCTGCCAGTTGCCGCTAATGCGAAACGGCACGGTGAAGCTTTGCTTCTCGGGGACAAAACCTCGCTCGAGCAGGATCACCACCTGGCCCTGGCCGGGCTTGGCCAGCTTGGCATCGCCCCAGCGGCGCTTAAAATCCTCATATTGCGGCATGGCCAGTTTTTTGGCTAGACGCACCAGATCTTGCTGTAGATAGGGGTTGTCCGGGGTTATCTGCGCCGCCTTGCGATAATCGATGAAGGCGTCATTCTCTTCGCCCAGCAGCTCGTGCAACAGCCCAGTGGTGTAGTAACTATAGGCGTTGAGGAAAGAACTTGTGGTGGTGCCGGCCGCTTGCCCGAGTCGATTGACCTCGCCGTCTATGGTGCCGTTGGCCATCGCCTGTACCGACGCCTGGGATTTCTGGTATCTGGCCTGCTCGCTCTGCTGTAGCTCGTTGCTGCGCCTCACCTCGACCAGCGCTCCCTGGCTATCTCGGCTAAAGAGGTAGTTAAGGGCCTGATACTGATGCAACATGATCCGCTCATAGCCGGGGCCACGATAGGGGATCACGTTGTCGTTGATAAACAGGCTGCTGGCGGTAGCACCAAGATCAGATGCGCTGATCACCGCCTGGTCGTCAAACTTGGTGTAGGCATCGACGGCCTGCCGGTAATAGGCCTTGCTGGCCTCGAAGTCTCCCGTGATCTGGGCAATACGCCCCGCCTCCTGGGCGTACAGCAGTCCATCTTGCCCCGTGATAGCATCGTCGAACTGTCGATAGAGGGCGGCATCGCTCTGTCTGGTGAGATCGGCCTTTACCGGCGCAAGCTGTGACGGATAACTGATAAAGACACTGTTAAAGGCGCAGCCCGACAAGGTGAGCGATAAGAGCGCGCCAACAAATGTCGTGCGGTATCGCCTTGAGACTCGACTATGAGGGCTGCTTTGGTGTGGCATAGTTGGTCAGTTCCTTTGTGAAGCAAGTTCCGTTCAATGGCCTGGGCGATGTACGCCGGTCTAATAGTGGGGAGGCGGCGTCTCTTCCGCCTGACTGGCGATGTTGCTGGGCTCGACCTGGGAGAGCTTGCTGGTGAGCAGGCGCAGTTTTTCCTGTTGCTCGGCCAGCAGGTCGTTGAGCTTGATCACCTGCTGGTTCAGCGACTCTATGGTGTCGTCCTGAAAAGCCAGTTTCATCTCAAGATCTTCGATTCTTTGTTCTAGTTGCACCAATGTTAGTCCTCTATCAATCGGGCATGGGCCAGGTTTCCAGCAAGCCATTACTGCTAAAGCTGATGATCTGCCCATTAAGGGTTTCAGCCACAGAGTATACAACGGCGCCCTTGATTTGGGCACGCTCGGTGCGGGTAACTTGCCAGTTGGCGCGCATTTTTCCATCGGCTACCCGCCAAACGCTCACTTCTCTGGCAGGGGTGCCGGTGAGTAGTGTCTGGTTATCTTTGGTAAAGCGTGCGGTGGAAAAGTTCATCGTGCGACGTTTTATTTTAAGGCGAGACACAGATTCGCCTGTCTGTGTCTGCCAGATCTCGGCCCTATTGGTGCTATCGGCGGCGAAAGCCAGGCTGGCGTCCTGGGTCAGGCTGACACTGAGTACCCGGCTGGGAAGTTGCCACTGCTGCCGGGGCTGCCCCGTGTTGGCCTGCCAAAGAATGACCCGGTTGTCGTTACCGCCCGATAGTGCCCAACGGCCGTCGGCAGAGAGGGCGACGTTGTTAACCTTCTCGCTGTGCCCGAGGAATTTGATTAGGGTGTCGGTCTGGTGATTGAGTGACATGACGCTGCCGTCGGTGAGACCGATCAGCAGGGTACCATTGTCGGCCAGCGCCAGACACTGCCCCTTGGCGGGCAGGGACCACCATCCCAGGGGCTGTCCATCTTGTATATTCCACAGGGCGACCGAATCGCGGCTGAGGGAGGCGGCGTATTTGAGGTTGTCCGACAGGGCGGTGGCAATTGCGGTGCCGCCCGCTTTGCCGTGTAGCCACTGATACTTAAGCGCTTTTTGGGTGAGATCCCAGAGTTGCAGGTTGTTGCTGGTGGTGCTGACCAGAAGTAAACGCGCCTGGGGGGAGAGGCTGGCATCATAGCTAGGTTCGGCGATCAGGCTATCGACCTCAGGTTTAGGCTGACAAGCACTCAGCAGGAGTGTACAAGCAATCAGTGTACAAAAATACAGCAAGCCGGTTCTGCTCATGAACTTGTTCCTGGTTGAGTTGTCTTTAGCTCAAAGGTTTTCGCCTTGCGCAAGGCTACCAAACCATCATTGATGAAACTTAATCAATGTAATTGGTATATGTTAATTAACTAGTATAAAGTGGTTCGTCTTAGAAGAGTAAGGTTATTGTAACCACAAGAAAATGCTGAGGAAGCTTTAATGAAGTCCATTTATAAGATGTCACTGGTCGCGTTGGCGGTGGTTGGTCTAACTGCTTGTAACCAAGAACAAAAAACAACAAAACCGGCAGAAGTTAAACTCGAGACCCAGGCGCAGAAGCAAGCCTATAGCGTAGGCGCGTCTATCGGTAAATATATGTCTGGTCATATCAAGGAGCAGGAAGAGCTAGGTCTACCCGTAGATCGTAGCCTGATTATTCAAGGTTTTAGCAACGGTCTGAACGACGAACTGAAGCTGACCGAAGAAGAGATGCAGACAGTACTGCAAGGCCTTGACGAGCAACTAAACGAGAAGCGTCAGGCCCAGGCGACTGCACTGGCCGAGAAAGCCCAGGCAGAGAGCGCGGCTTTCTTAGAAGCTAACAAGGCGAAAGAAGGCGTTGTGACGACAGAATCTGGTCTGCAGTATGAAGTGATCACCGAAGGTACTGGTGATAAGCCGGCTGCAGAAGATACGGTTGAAGTGCACTATGTCGGTACCCTGATCGACGGCACAGAGTTTGATAGCTCTATCGCCCGTGGTCAGAGCGCTAAGTTCCCGCTAAACCGCGTTATCCCAGGTTGGACCGAGGGTGTTCAGCTGATGTCTGTGGGTTCTAAGTACCGTTTCGTGATTCCAGCCGAGCTGGCCTATGGTAGCCGCGATACCGGCAGCATCCCGGCCAATTCGACGCTGATCTTCGAAGTTGAGCTGCTTTCTATCGAGAAGGCCGCACCGGCAGCAGAAGAGGAGGCAGCGGCTAAGTAATTCGCTGTTCTTCTAAAGAGATTGAAAAAGGGCGCCTCGGCGCCCTTTTTGCGTCTGTATGAAATGCCAGAGTGAACTGCCCGAGGGGGAATTTTCGCCGCTTAGCGTCAGGCGGCTTGGATATCTCTGCAATTGTCTTGGCCTTAGGTTAGAATTTGCAAAGTAACCTTGGGGAAGACAGCTTATGGAATATGAATTTCGCCGCAACACATTGACCGGCACCCTGGTGGCACAGTTCACCATGGATCATGAGATTATGGGGCTTTGGTTTGTCGATGAGCTGGGCGAAGATAAGGCGCTTATCGCTCAGATTGCCTCGACTATCGAGGCATTGCAGCAGGGTAAGCTGACAGAGCAAGGTTTTATCGGTAAAGCCATCTCTCTCGAGCTGGATGAGGAGCAGGCGAGAGTCTTTGCCAACGCCTTAGAGATGGATGATGATACGCCTCTAGATGAGTCTATGTCGCTATATGACGGCGAGTCCCAGGCCTTCTGTGGCCTGGAGGATTTTGAGGCGGCGCTAAAGAGCTGGCAGGCCTTCATCGAAGAGAGTCGATAGCTGTGAACCTGAAACCTAGGGGGAACCTGAAACCTAGGGGAAAGCTTAGGGGAAAAATCTACAAAGAAGAAAGGCAGCCTGGGCTGCCTTTTTAGCGTCTAATGAGCATTTTGAGCTTAATCAAACCAAATCAAGCTACACCAAGGCCTATTGGTTTAGGTAGCGTACCGCCATCTCGGTGCGCGACTTGGCGTTGGCCTTGCGCAGCAGATTCTTTACATGCACCTTGACCGTGCCTTCGCTGATATGCAGCTGCTCTGAGATCACCCGGTTGCTCTTGCCTTCGGCCAGTTGCTCGAGGATCTGCAGCTCTCTCGGTGTCAGGTTGTCTATCCAGGCCTGCTCGTCGGCGCCATCTTTCAGCTCATAGATGAAGTCTTCCACCGATTCAGAGATCACGCGGTGACCCTGCATGGCATTCTTGAGCTTCTCCAGCAGCAGATCCGGCTCGGTATCTTTGAGAAGGTAACCGTCGGCGCCGGCCCTGACCAGGCGGATAACGTCCTGCTTGGCATCGGATACCGTTAGGATCACTATGCGGCTGGTGACCCCTTCCTGACGCAATGCATTGAGGGTATCTAGTCCTGTCATCCCTTTCATGTTGAGATCCAGTAACACTATATCCGGTTCATTCTCGGCAATTGCCGACAGGGCATCTAGGCCGCTGCCTGCTTCACCAAATAGGGTGAAGTCTGAGTCAGAGGTGATAAGTTGACAGATCCCGCGACGTAACAGGGGGTGATCGTCTACAACCAAAACTGAATAGGGTTTGCCCATTTTTTATGCCTCCACTGAGGTCTGTTTTATTTAAAAATTAGTGTCTTATATTACCAGCATCCTACTGGTTTGGCTCTTTTTCGGGAGGGAAAACTAAGGTGACCGTGGTCCCGCCCTGTTCGTTGCTGCTGAAGTCTACCACACCCGAGAGGCGACTTGCGCGTTCATGCATGATTCCTATGCCAAAATGTTGGTCTCTTTCCTTGAGCTTCTCCAGACCTACGCCATCGTCACTGATGCTGATCTTCACATTGTTCCCGCTACGGGTGCAGCAGATATGAATATGATTCGCCTGGGCATGCTTGATGGCGTTGAGGGTCGCCTCCCGGGTGAGCTGCAGCACGTGAATATGCTGATGGGCTCCCAGCAGCTGGATCGGCAGTTTATCTTCCAGGGTGATCTCGGCGGTGGTTTGCCCCCTGAGTTGGTCCAGCATCATCTCGATGGCGTGATTCAGGTTGGGGTCCTTAATGGTCAGGCGGAAGGTGGATAGCAGTTCTCGCAGCTGAACATAGGCGGTGTTAACCCCTTCGTTGATCTCCTGGAGTTGTTCCTCCACCTGAGGGCTGCGGCACTGGCTATCGAGTCCCTTGGAGAGCAGGTTGACCTGAATCTTAAGAAACGACAGCAGCTGGCCCAGGGAGTCGTGTAGCTCACGGGCGATCACGCCGCGCTCTTCCATCAGTGCCAGCTGTTGGCGCTGCTCGCCGGCGTTATAGATGACGATAGAGCGGGCCAACATGATGGCGAAGTTCTCAAACAGGGGGTGATTGATCTCGCCCAGGGAGGTGACCTCGAGATAGCCCAGCTCATTGTCGGCAAACTTCAGCGGGAAGCGTGTCTGGCTCAGGGAGGCTATCGGCCAGCCGCCATCGGCATCTATGTAGAGCTTCTCCTTGTCGTCCTGGGCGATCACTAGCCTGAGGAAGCTATGGGGTTCATGGGCCCTGAGTTGATTCAGTGCCTGCTTCAACGTGCTGATCTCCAGCTTGCCCGAATGCAGCATCACCAGGTTGTCATAGAGCAGCTTCAACTCGTTGTTGGCGCGGGTGAGGGCGAAGGTCTTCTCTTTAACCTGATTTTCCAGGTTGTTATACAGGGTTGACAGTTCCCTGGCGCTGGTGGCCAGGGCGTTGCTCAGCGAGCTGAGCTCAACATATTCACTGTCTGGCATGGTGACATCGAACTCGCCTTTAGAGATGGTGTTGGCCGACTCCATCAACTGATTGAGCGGCTTGACCACTTTGCGCTTGGTAAAGCGCACGGCGAAGAAGGCAATCAACAGCATCAGCCCCAGGCCGCTGATCTGGCTGGCGGCCAGCAGCTTAAGCTTGAAGGCGGCGAATTCTTCAGTCTCCAGCACGAAGAGATCTATGGTGTCGACGAAATCCTTGAGGGCGGAGACATAGAGGCGGGAGTTCTCCTCTTCGATATATTGCTTCATTACCTGCCATTTCTCGATAACCAGCAGATATTGGGAGGCGAGATCGTCCGGCGTCATCCAGTCGAGTGAGCGTTTCAGGGCATCCGAGTGGAGTGTGGCCTCAAATTCCTTAATTTTCTCGTCGGCTTCTTCGCTGCCCGAGTTGGCATAGAACATTAAGCGGTAACTTTGCATACGCAGAGAGCCGGAGGCGTTGATGGCTCTGGCATCTCCCAGGCTATAAGCCAAATTAGCTATGGCGAAGGTGGCAAGTCCAGTGGAAAGTAAAATTAAGGCCAGCATTAACCTTAAGATGGTGGAGGTAAGACTACCTTTCTTCATGTATTAGAACTCATTAAATAATAGGGAAAAATCGGAAATTTGGACTATCATACTTGTTTAGCAATCGCTGATAAAATTAACAATGTGGTAAAAATGTGACCAACAACACATTCACATTATGATCTGCCTCAAGTTTTAACCAGGATACCCCATAAGGGGTATATTTTTAACGGGGTTAAGGGACTAACTTTGGCCCTGGAGATGTTGTGGTTTTAAAGACTACTATAAAAAAGTAACACGGAGATGAGATGGTGAGAACATTAACAACAAAAACCTTTGCACTGAGTGCTTTGGTCGCCGCGGGCCTGATGGCTACCGGCGTGATGGCAAGCGACAAGACCGAGCCACGCAATGAAGTCTACAAAGACAAGTTTTCAAAGCAGTACAACAGCTGGCATGACACAGCCGAAAGCAAAGAAGTTGTCGATATGCTTGAAGAGGTTCCTAGCCTAGTCGTATTGTGGGCAGGTTATGGTTTCGCGAAAGATTACAATGCGCCACGTGGTCATATGTATGCGGTAACTGACGTACGTAACACACTGCGTACCGGTGCGCCTAAGTCTGCCGACGATGGTCCAATGCCGATGGCATGTTGGTCTTGTAAGAGCCCAGACGTACCGCGCGTTATCGAAGAGCAGGGCGAAGATGGCTACTTCACTGGTAAGTGGTACAAAGGCGGCGCCGAAATCGTTAACACTATCGGTTGTTCAGACTGTCACGAGAAAGGCTCTTCTAAGCTACGCATGTCACGTCCATTCGCCGAGCGCGCAATGGCTACACTAGGCACACCGTTTGACAAGGCTTCTAAGAAAGACAAGCAGTCTATGGTTTGTGGCCAGTGTCACGTAGAGTACTACTTCGAGAAGACCAAAGATCGTAAGGGCTTCGTGAAATTCCCATGGGATATGGGTACAACTGTTGAGCAGATGGAAGTCTACTACGACAACATGGAGTTCAAAGACTGGACACATGCTGTTTCTAAGACGCCTATGCTGAAAGCACAGCACCCAGGTTATGAAACTTGGCAGCTGGGTGTGCATGGTAAGAACAATGTGACCTGTACCGACTGTCACATGCCTAAGGTGAAGAATGCTGAAGGCCGTAAGTTTACAGACCATAAGGTAGGTAATCCATTCGATCGCTTCGAAGAGACTTGTGCGACTTGTCATACTCAAAGCAAAGAGTTCATGGTTAACCTAACTAAAGAACGTAAAGCGAAAGTTGCTGACCTTAAAGCACGAGCTGAATCTCAGTTAGTTAAGGCGCACTTCGAAGCTAAAGCTGCTTGGGATGCCGGTGCAACCGAAGCTGAAATGAAGCCTATCTTAATGGATATCCGTCATTCACAATGGCGCTGGGACTATGCAACTGCCTCTCACGGTGTTGCGGCTCACGCGGCTGATGAAGCACTGCGTATATTAGGTACCTCAGTAGATAAGGCTGGTGATGCTCGCGTTAAGCTTGCTCAGCTGCTAGCGAAGAAAGGTGTTAAGCAACCTATCGCCTTCCCTGATGTCTCTACCAAGGCTAAGGCACAAGCTGCGCTGGGTATGGATATGAAGAAGTTGAATGGCGACAAGGAAGAGTTCAAGAAGACTGTACTTCCTAAGTGGGATGCCGAAGCTAAGAAGCGCGAAGCAACTTACTAATTTCTCCCCCCTGCATAGTAAAAGCCCCGGTTATCCGGGGCTTTTTTATGTCTGATCTTATTTAATCATCTTCAATAAGGCCTTGAACCTGTCGCCGTTGGCCTCAGCCTGCAGCTCGAATAGCAGAGATTCGCTGTTGGTCAATAGCGCGCCGTGCTGCGCCATCATCTCACAGCCCAAGATCTTATTGGCCTCGGTTCGCGAGGAGACGGCGTCTGTCACCAGATGCACCTGGTAACTGTTGTCCAGCAGATCCCGGCAGGTCTGATAGACGCAGATATGGGTCTCTATACCTGCGAGTAGCACCTTGGGTCTGTCATACTGGCGTAATGCCTGTCTGAAGGGCTCGGCCTGCCAGGCGCTAAAAGTTGCCTTGGCGATAGGCTGATAGTGAGGCGCAAGTAGCTCAGCTAACACCGGGCTGGTGGCGCCTAGCTTATCTGGGAGTTGTTCGAGCCAGATGACAGGGATCTCAAACAGCTCGGCCGCCTTGATCAGTGTGATGAGCCGGGCTTCAAGTTCCTCGGCTTGGTGCATCAGGGTAGCCAGCTTTCCTTGAACATCGACGATGACGAGTACACATTCCTGTGGTTTTAACATGGGGCGCTCCTCAATGGGTGGTGACTCCATGATACCCAGATAATCCCCTCTACCAATCCGTCATAAGTCGAATAGTTGGCTGCGCTATTTCTGTGCAGCCAATGCATAGCCGCACCTATTTGGTGCATTTGTATTCAACCCTAAGTGAACCTGTATTACTAAACCCATGAATGTTAAGGATTTGTAATATTGGCCTGATGATTGAATTGCCTTTGGCATCAGCAAGAATACTAAGATGAGTCGGAGGCGGTAATGAAATTAATCAGCGCAATAATCAAGCCATTCAAACTCGATGATGTGCGAGAAGCCATTGCAGGGTTGGGGATTGAGGGGATGACGGTGACCGAGGTGAAGGGATTCGGACGTCAGAAAGGCCACACTGAGCTCTATCGTGGCGCCGAATACCAGGTGGATTTTCTGCCTAAGGTCAAACTGGATATCGCCACTAAGGCTGAAAACGTCGACCACCTTATCGAGTCCATCGTCGCGGCGGCGCACACGGGCAAGATAGGCGACGGCAAGATTTTCGTGACGGATCTCGATCAGGTGATCCGTATCCGTACCGGCGAACTCGATAACGAAGCACTTTAAGGGGGAATTCCAATGGAAGAGTTAGTAACACTAGGTGCGACAGTATCTGAGTTAAAGTTTGCTCTCGACACCTTTTATTTCTTGATCTCAGGCGCGCTGGTGATGTGGATGGCAGCCGGGTTTGCCATGTTGGAAGCGGGTCTGGTGCGCTCCAAGAACACCACAGAGATCTTAACCAAGAACGTCTGTCTCTACTCTATCGCCTGTATCATGTATCTGGTGGTGGGTTACAACATCATGTATGTGGATAACGCCGAGGGGGGCTGGTTGCCATCGTTCGCCAGTCTCATCGGTGCTCAGGCAAGTGACGCCGACCACGCGCTGGAGTCTGATTTCTTCTTCCAGGTGGTGTTTGTGGCGACCGCTATGTCTATCGTCTCTGGCGCCGTTGCCGAGCGTATGAAGCTGTGGGCCTTCCTGATCTTCTCCGTGGTAATGACTGGGGTTATCTATCCTGTAGAAGGTTACTGGACCTGGGGCGGCGGTTTCCTCTCTGAGGCTGGGTTTGTCGACTTTGCCGGCAGTGGCATAGTGCACATGGCGGGCGCAGCGGCAGCGATCTCAGGCGTCTTATTGCTCGGCGCTCGTAAGGGCAAGTATGGCCCTAACGGTCAGGTTAATCCTATCCCAGGTTCAAACCTGCCGATGGCTACTCTAGGTATGTTCATTCTGTGGATGGGTTGGTTCGGCTTTAACGGTGGCTCTCAGCTGCTGGTGTCTGACGCCGAGAACGCGTCGGCGGTGGCGAAGATCTTCGTTAACACTAACTCTGCAGCCGCTTTCGGCGCCGTCTCTGCCCTCGTGGTCTGTAAGATGGTATGGGGTAAGGCGGACTTGACCATGATCTTAAACGGCGCCTTGGCGGGCCTGGTGGCGATCACCGCCGATCCGCTATCGCCTTCGCTGCCTCTGGCCGGGGTTATCGGCCTGGTAGCCGGTGGTCTGGTGGTCTTCTCTATCGTGATGTTCGATAGAATCAAGATTGACGATCCTGTTGGCGCGATTTCGGTGCACGGTGTTGCCGGTCTGTTTGGTCTGGTGTTAGTGCCACTATCAAATGCCGATGCGACGCTATTGGGTCAGCTTTATGGCGCGGCTGTTATCTTCGCCTGGGTGTTCTCGGCTTCCTTTGCGGCCTGGTATCTACTCAAGGTCACCATGGGTATCCGTGTCTCTGAAGAGGAAGAGTACAACGGCATGGACGCATCGGACTGTGGTATCGATGCCTATCCTGAGTTTGTCTCGCTCAAGAGCGCCAGCTGATACTCCTCTAGACTAGATAGTCTGATAAACAGGGTCCCTGCCTCATGGTGCGGACCCTGTTTTTTGTATTATGCTATCGACAGGGATGGTGTGAGGAGCGTTAACATGAAGCAGTCTCTCTGGGTATTAGTTTTGTTGATGATGTCGGCTCAACTGCAGGCGGGCCAGGTGGTGGTGCGTAAGTCGAGTGAGCCTTTCGATGCCTTTGCCGTGCGTGATAAGGTGCAGCAGGATTTCGCGTGGCGAGAATCTTTGCGAATGCAGCAACAGATCAATATATTGCAGAGTCTCCCCCTAGGCTGCGTGATGTTTAAGCTGCCCTATGCCTACTATCGTTGTGGCGCGAATTTTTATCGTCCCTATCAGTATCGAGACGAGGGCACGGCTCCTCGGCAGCTCTATATTCAGGTCGATCCGCCAGTTGCTCATTGATTGTTAATATTTTGTAACGCTTTGCGTGGGGCAAAATGAAAAAGCCTACTTTATGATAGATCTTACGGTGCCCTCATCAGCGTAGGTTTAATATGAAAAGGCTATTTGAGTATAGGCGCGCTATGTTGCTGTTATTCTTCATAGTGAGCGGTTGTGCCAGCGGCCCGGGTAAGGAAACCCTCGCTAATATAGATCAATACTTTGCCGACGAAGAATTCACGGCGGTAGCGGTTCAAGTCACCCCAGATAAGCTGTTTGCATTGCCCACACAGGTAACTGTGGATCTGCGGCAAGATTATAAGCGTAGCCGAATGGCAAGGGACTATATTGCCGCTAACTTGTGGCTGGCTAATTACATCAACGCCGATAAGGGTGGCTTCAAGTACCGAGATAATCTGACCAAGATCCCCGCCGATACCTTTGATGCCCGGGCCGGTAACTGCCTGTCGCTGGTGCTGCTGAGTGCCTCGCTGGCCGATGCCTTAGGGGTCGATGTCGAGTTTCAAGAGGTCGAGGTTCCGCCCGTGTGGGACAAGGCAGGTGATTTCTATCTGGTGAATGGTCACATCAATCTGCGCCTCATTCCAAGAGAGACGAGTGATACCTTCCTTGCCGACAAGAATGCGCTGCAGATCGATTTTCTGCCCGAACGTACCATGCGTGGCTACGCTAAGCGGCGTATCGATAGAACTACCGTCATGGCGATGTTCTATAACAATGTCGCGGCGGAGTCGCTGGTGGAGGGACGTTACGATCAGGCCTATGCCTACCTGAAACAGAGTCTCATGTTGAAGGCCGACTTTATTCCCGCATTGAATACCCTAGCAATTCTCTACCGCTACAAGGGGTTGGATGACAGGGCGGAGACCCTCTATAAGCTGGCGTTATCCCAAGACAGTGAGGATATGAATGCCCTGTTTAATTACAGTGTGCTGCTGGCCAGCCAAGACAGATTAGAGGAGTGGGCTGAGGTACATAAGACCCTGGAACTGGTCAGGATCCGTAATCCCTATTATTACTATGACATGGCGCAGCAGGCCTACTCAGAACATGAGTACCAGACCGCGCTGGCCTGGTACAAACGCGCGGTGGAGAAGGCAGACTATCGCCATGAGTTTTACTTTGGTCTCTCCAGAGCCTATTGGGCCACGGGGGATGAGCGCAGGGCTAAGCTGAATATGCAAAAGGCCTTGTCCTTATCTGTGGATGAATATAACCAGCGACGCTATCAGGCCAAGTTGCAGGCGATGCAGTCGCATCAAGGTATTCATTAACCCAGTATTTATTAATTAAGGCATTTATTCACTAAGGTATTTTATTACCAAGGTATTCATAAATAAGGCGCCTGTGAGAGGCGTCTTTCATATCACGCCTGTCCTGGTTGAATGACGCTATTTGAATCGCCAGCGTATACCGACACTATTTTAGCTCTACAGGCATCTTCTCAGGCTCTGGCGCTGAGTCGATACTTTGGTTTTTTTCCTCAGCTTCCTCTCTGTCCAACTGGGCGATACCCAAGTCTATCTTTTCTGCAATGGCTTGGCTGTGACAGGCTATCTTGCGTGGAGCCGGCGCAAACAGAGGATGGCGAACCGTTGCCTGAAGGGTGTCGACTCTAAACTTGAGCTGTTCGCGGTAATATTCAAATATGCGCCCTTCCAAGATAATGGCTTCGACCCTTCCAGAAAACAGCATCATCACCTGGCTTTTCTGGCTGTTGGATTCGCCATATTTCGGGTTATTGAGTGCCATCTGGTAGAAGTCTTTACCTAAATATTGGGTTGCGTTCTGAAATCCCATGACAGAGATCGCCGCCAGATCGGTGATTGAGTCGATGAGCAGTTTATTGCTGGCCAGAGTAAATACGCTGTTTTGGTAACTGATAAGGCTGCGGGTGTAGTAGAGGCCCGCTAGCTTCTCGGGGGCATTGATGAGGCAATCGACATTGCCGCTGGCGACCTGGCGGAACGCTCGTTTATTGGGGGATAGATGAATGTGCCCGATCGATAACGACTGCCTGGCTAACACTGCCGCGAGACGCTCATATTGAATCCCGCTTTGACCGTTGGCAAAGAAATAGGGGGGAATGGTGTTGCTGACCGCAAAGGAGATCTCTGTGTCAGCAGCGTGTGCCAGAAGCGGGTTTGAAAAAAGTATAAAACCTGATGCCAGCAGCAATTTTCTCATCGGGGCGATGGTTACCTCAACAGGGGCTGTTGCGCCATCTCGAGAGCCTCTGTGTCACTCTCTTATGACCATTAATAATCTACTATAGATAGGCTTCTAGCCGATTTCCAGACAAATGTTAACAATTTGTTTTGTCTGGATCCGTTTATATCGCTGGCTTAGCTGGGAAAGTTTTAAATAAAAATAATAATTTAATCTTATATAACAGATGGTTATTTTTATATTTTTAATTTTATTAATGTTTGGTTGCAATAGCGGAGGATACTGGATAAATTGAAATCAGTAGTGTAATAGAGAGACCCTTATTTAATCCAGAGCCGGAGTGGAAAATAAATATCATGTATTATCAAACTGATGACGTTCGCATTAATAAAATTAAAGAGTTGTTACCCCCTGTCGCCATTCTTGAGCGATTTCCGGCAAGCGAAAATGCATCGGCAACAGTGTTTAATGCACGGCAGAATATACACAATATCCTGAAAAAAGAAGATGATCGCCTGTTAGTGATCATTGGCCCTTGTTCTATCCATGATCCTAAGGCGGCGCTTGAATACGGTGAGAGACTCGCCAAATTGCGTGAGCAATATAAGGATCAATTAGAGGTGGTGATGCGGGTCTATTTCGAGAAGCCGCGTACCACTGTGGGCTGGAAAGGCCTGATCAACGACCCTTACATGGATAACAGTTTTAAGTTGAACGATGGTTTGCGTACCGCGCGTAAACTGCTGTTAGATCTTAACGACTTAGGTGTGCCTACCGCGGGTGAATTTCTGGATATGATCACCCCACAATATGTGGCGGATCTCATGTGTTGGGGCGCAATTGGCGCTCGTACCACAGAGTCACAGGTACACAGAGAGTTGGCATCGGGCCTCTCTTGCCCCGTCGGTTTCAAGAATGGAACCGATGGCACCATCAAGGTCGCTATCGACGCGATCGGCGCGGCCAGTGCGCCGCACCATTTTCTGTCGGTGACCAAGTATGGCCATTCGGCGATCGTCTCCACCAAGGGCAACCCCGATTGTCACATCATTCTGCGTGGAGGCAAGGAGCCTAACTATAGCGCCGAACACGTTCAGGCGATCAGTGAACAGCTGGCGAAGGCTAACCTGCCGCAAAATATCATGGTGGATTTTAGCCACGCTAACAGCAGCAAACAGTTTAAGCGCCAGATGCTGGTGGGGGAAGATGTGGCCAGCCAGGTGAGCGCCGGTGAGCGGGCTATTTTCGGCGTAATGGTCGAGAGTCACCTAGTTGAGGGACGTCAGGACTATATCGAAGGGCAGCCGCTGTGTTACGGTCAGAGCATCACAGATGCCTGTATTGGTTGGGAAGATACCGAGACTTTGCTGGCACAGCTCAACCAGAGTGTGCTCGAACGTCGCGCTTAGTCTGGCCTTTATCTGCTGAGCTTGCTCAGCCGGGAGTCGACGAGAAACTAAAAAGGAAGCCAATTGGCTTCCTTTTTTGCATTCTGCTGGCCTGTTTATTTGGCTTGTTGTTTCACCAGATATTCATTGGCCTTAGCCAGACTGCCAAAAGACGATATTAAATTGTTTTGACCCTTTTGCTGAATTTCTGGGCTGTTCGATTCTGTCATCATCCATACCCAAGTTTGTACCAATGGCAGTGGAGGGTATTGCACGTCAGATGATTGTGGCATATCGGCTTCCTTTAAAAAATTGGGGTTATTCCCGCTCTGCTTTTGCTCGGCTTGAACTGCCTTTAGCTGATCTTGAGATTATCAAAATCTCCGGCAAGAGATAACAATAATTACCCCGTTGAAACATTAAAGTGATAATTATTCTTTCAAGAATAATGCTTTTTTCTAATTTTGCCATCATTTTGTCATTCAAAAGTCGTACTGACTTGTACGGGCGAATGCTCCTAAAGTCTGATATTGGACAGCTTGCATAGGGCAAAATGCTAACCCCTTGGCAAAGCTGAACAATTGCGCTAGTGGCGGATGAGTCTACTAAGGTAAGATGGTGTATGTTATGGCTTTTATCTCGATTTCATCTAAATGCCATCCTCCCAATATTGATGCTAGCTGGAGTTGCCATGCGTCCCACGCTCTATTTTGATGGTCCTATCGATAAATTGAACTGGCAGGTCCTGAAACTGCTTTGGCCCTATCTATTGGAGTTCAAGGGGCGGGTGGTATTGGCGCTGGCCTGTCTGGTGGTGGCGAAAATGGCAAGCGTCGGCCTGCCTTTCGTGCTCAAACACCTGGTGGATACCCTGAGCGAGGCCTCGAGTGAGCAGATAATTGCGGTGCCCATCGCCCTGGTGCTGGCATACGGTAGTCTACGCCTGCTGAACACAGTGATCTCCGAGGTGAGAGATACGCTATTTGGTCGGGTTACCGAACGGGCGATAAGGCGTTTGGGTTTGTCTGTGTTTGATCATCTGCATCGGCTGGATCTGGCGTTTCACCTGGAGCGGCGCACCGGCGGCCTGTCTCGAGATATAGAGCGGGGCACCAGTGGGGTCAGCTTCTTGATGCGCTTCATGGTGTTCAATATAGTACCGACCCTGCTCGAGATAGCACTGGTGGTGGGTATCTTGCTTTATAACTATGGCTGGGCATTTGCCATCATTACGTTAAGCGCCGTCGTCGCTTATATCCTCTTTTCCATCTTTGCCACCGAGTGGCGCACCGGCTTCGTGCGTGAGGCTGCTATGGCGGATTCTCAGTCTAATACCCGCGCCATCGACAGCCTGCTTAACTATGAGACGGTGAAGTATTTTAACAACGAGGCCTATGAGTCTGAGCAATATGATCAGGCCCTCGAGCGATGGGAGGTGGCCAAGCGAAAGAATCGACTCTCTCTGTTTGCCCTCAATGCCGGTCAGGCGTTGATCATCTCGCTGGCGATGACGTTGATGTTGGCATTGGCCGCGAGCCAGGTCAGCCAGGGAGCCATGACCATAGGTGACTTCGTGCTGATCAACGCCTTCATGATGCAGCTGTTTATGCCGCTGAATTTTTTAGGCTTTGTCTATCGCGAGATACGCGGCGCGCTGGCCAATATCGAGCGCATGTTTGGTCTGCTAGATAGAGTGCCAAAGATTAAAGATGCGCCCGGCGCTAAGTCGCCCCAGATCACGCAGGGGAGCCTTAGATTTGAGGGAGTATGTTTTCGTTACGGCGACAGGCCTATCTTGTCCGATGTTAGTTTCGAGATCCCTGCCGGGCATAAGGTGGCGATTGTGGGGGATAGCGGCGCGGGTAAATCCACCATAGTGAAGCTGCTGTTTCGCTTCTATGAGGCGCAGCAGGGGATTATCACCATAGATGGGCATGATACTAAGGCGTTGACCCAACACGCGTTGCGTAGCGCCATCGCCATAGTGCCGCAAGATACTGTGTTGTTTAACGACTCCTTGCTGGAAAATATTCGTTATGGTCTGCCGGGGGCGAGCGATGAGCAAGTGAAGGAGGCTATAGAACTGGCCCATCTTTCTCATTTTGTCTCACAACTCAGCGAAGGTTGGCATACCAAGGTGGGCGAGCGCGGGCTAAAGCTATCCGGTGGCGAGAAGCAGAGGGTGGCGATCGCCAGGGCGATTCTTAAGGGGTCGCCCCTGTTGGTGTTCGACGAGGCGACCTCGTCCCTAGATAGTCATTCGGAGCAGGCGATCCTCAATGCCCTCAAGGAGATGGCCAAGGGACATACCAGTCTGGTTATCGCCCATAGGCTGTCGACGGTCGTGGATGCCGACCAGATCTTGGTGCTGAGTCAAGGGAAGATCGTCGAGCGCGGCGATCATCAGAACCTGCTGGCAGCTAATGGTCTCTACAAGAAGCTGTGGACGGTACAAAATCAACATTAATTGTAGGGGATTAAGTATTCGTTCAGGTTTGATTTGCATAATATTTGTCAATAACAAACCTGTGGAGGCGGTCCCATGAAAAATATCCCTATACATGCAAGTATCGAAGGCCAGGCGCGGGTTGTGGATACCGATTGGCTAGCCATCATGGCGACCTTGAAAGAGCGGGGGCTGGAACAGGAGGAGTTGGTAACCGTCTATGCCCAACTTAGCTCCTACTTGAGGGTCACGACTCGGGGCCTGACCCTGGCGATGATACCACCCTCGACCGTGATCGAGGGGCTGACTCGCGAGGTAAAACACTGCGCGAATGACTATGCGGGGATGTTATAGAGGTTATTGCCTGAGTGGCAGGTAGAAAGATTAGGCTGACTTTGAGGTATTGACCGGTCTCCAGCCGTCGCAAAGGAGGCTGAGTTTGCTATTTTGAGGTTCATAAGGCGTAAGCCTAATGATCTCTCCACCCTTGAAGCAGATGGTCTCACCTTCGATAACCGTTAATCGGTTGCAGTTTTGGCAGCTAACCGACAAGGGTTTACTTTTATTTCCCGCTCCAAAAAACGAATTACTCACCTGTGACTCTCCATGGCTGGGCTTATTGCCAGCACCTGCTGCTAATCCATATATCGCTAATGTAATCAAGTTTAGTCTATAAAGCTAGCGCTATCTAGACTAATGTCTAATCCTTATTGGGTATTGCTTGAACTTGCACCATATTGGGTTTTTATCAGACTACTTGGGCCATCTTGGTGCAGGGAAAGGATAAATAAATTGTCATATTCATCCTCTCCCAATTGAGGTATCTCTGGTCCTCTCAGTGCCTTGATGATCAGTGGTACAGTATTGGAATGCCCCGCAATGACCACATTGCCTTCCTGCGCCATGATGCTATCGACGATAGCCGCTATATGCTTGTCCATCTCCCTGCCTGCGTCGATAACGATCAGAGGAATCCCTTTCGCGGCGATAAGCGGCGCCAAAGTTTCCTGGGTGCGCTTAAATTGTGTCGATATGGCCAGGGTGAGTGGGGTATCGGTCAGGCTCTCTACCAAGGCTTGTGCCCTTAACTTGCCTGCGTCATTCAGGCTAGGGTCGCGACCTTGAGTGGTCTTTTCCCCATGACGTACCAGAATCACTGTCTTACTGACAATCGCCGCATTGGCCTGTGCTATAGGCAGGTAACCTAATAGGGCGAGAAGCCCAAAGCTGATGAGTCGGAACATAACCATCCCTATCTGTCTAAACGAGTTGGCTAGCATATCCTATTTCGCTGAGTATGCCGATGACAGATTAATTGGGCCTTAGGGCTAAAGTTGTTTATAAAATGGACGATAATTATAGCTGAGGGTTAATTTAATTTGGTGAGCGAGGCGATTATGGAGATTCAAAATCACGGCGGAGCCGTATCTGCGGCGGCGCATAACAAGACAGATTCGACGACTAACCATGGTCAGCAAGTCTCCGAAGTGGCTAAGAACAAGACGGCCCTGGCGGCCAGTAAACAGTTGATGAATACGGCGATCCTGGAAGCGCAACAAGATGTGAACTTGAGCGCAGGCAATGAGCCCATGCAGCTGCTCTATAAGGCGGCAATCGAGGCGATCAATGAGGAGCTGGCGCCCACTATGGGAGAGCACGCCATTGAGACGGCTGTGGCTCAAGGGGTCGATACCTCGCCTGAGGCGACGGCCGAGCGCATCGTTAGCTTTGCCACCCAGTTTTTTGCCATACACCAGGAGCAAAACAGTGGCATGTCGTTCGACGAACAGTTGAGCTCCTTCATGGACATTATCGGCGGGGCGATAGACCAAGGTTTCGATGAGGCCAAAGATATCCTCTCTGGGCTCAAGGTGCTTGAAGGTGACATTGAGGCCGGGGTCGACAAGACCTACGGGCTGGTACAGGAAGGGCTGCAGGCATTCAGAGACAGTTTCAATCAGGAGCCTGAGCAAGAATAGCGTCTCTTTCGATACCATTTGGCTAGGGCCTGTTGATCTTTGCTGTTTGTTTTTGCAGCATTTTGAAGGTGATTTATACAAGGCAGAGCCTGTGTCGTGTAGTCTTCTACACAAACTGGCGATAACACCGTAGAAATGGCCTACAAACGCTGCCCAACGGGTTCATCTAAACGCGCGCTGCACTTTATGAAAGGCTTCCTGCCTTTCACCGCAGGCGGTCAGCTACGCTGTTAGAAATCGTTCCAGACGATTTCTTTGTTGTTCGCCATTCACATAGAGTAACTATGCTTCATGGCTCTCGCCTCGCGCAAAACGCGTTTAGATTGAACGAAAATTAAACTTAAAAGATCAACAGGCCCTAGGATAAACCCCTTCATATAAGGGGTTTTTTGTTGTCTTGACTCGGATAGAAAATCTATGAATCATGGGAGTATCAGTGTCGATTGATGCCAGCAGAGGTGGCGATATGTGGGGAGAGGCAAAGGTTGTAGAGCGGATTGACTGGAGCGATCAGTTATTTACCTTGAAGCTGTCGGCGGATATCGGCGAGTTTATTGCTGGGCAATTTATCAAGTTGTCGCTGCATATCGACGATAAACGTGTCGCCCGGGCCTATTCTTTGGTCAATGCGCCCGATGCGCCGCTGCTTGAGGTGCTGGCGGTGAGTGTCGACGACGGGCTGCTTTCGCCTAAGCTCCAGGCCTTAGGGCCGGGGGATAGCGTCGATATCTCTACCAAGGCGGCGGGCTTCATGACGCTGGATGAGCTCCCTGAGCAGGGCAAACATCTGTGGTTTTTTGCCACGGGCACAGCAGTGGGCCCCTTTATCTCCATGATGAGAACCGCCGAGCCCTGGCAGAGGTTTGAGCGTGTGATCTTAGTATATGGGGTGAGGTATCAAGACGATCTCGCCTATTATCAGGAGCTTAAATCGTTCGAAGCGCAATACCCTGAGCAGTTTACCTTAGTCACCTCAGTGACCCGAGAGCCGGTAGAAGGGGCGCTGAGTTGCCGCATCACCCAAGGGGTAGAGAGCGGCGTGATAGAGCAGCAAGTTGGCCTCAGCCTAAGCGCACAAGATTCACAGGTGATGATCTGTGGTCATCCCGAGATGATAAAAGAACTTAATACCCTGTTGCAGTCCCGTGGCCTGGCTAAAAATCTTCGCCGCGCGCCAGGACAGATCACCGTCGAGAAATATTGGTAGAGGAAGCGAGATGCAATTACTGTTTTCTGACGCATCACCCTACGCAAGAACCGTGCGTGTCGTCATCGCACAGTTTGCCATCAGGGGGATCGAGCCGGTAGCGGTGAACCCATTGGACAATACCGAGCTACTGCTAGATGCCAATCCGCTGGCCAAGATCCCCTGCTTGTTGTTAAACGATGGCGGCGCCTTGTATGACAGCGAGGTGATCTTGCGCTACCTGGATCATGAATATTGCGGTGGTGAGCTGTTTGGTCAGCCGGGGGACTCTTGGTATGGCGAGACTCAGTACTCCCTGATCAAGGGGCTGCTCGACAGTGCGGTGGCATTAAGGCAGGAACAGATGCGTGACGATGAAGGATTGCGTAGTCCGTTCTGGACGGCGAGATTCGAGCAAGCCTTACTCAGGGGGCTGGCACAAATAGAGCTCATGGCCATTTCTGGGCACAGCAAGTTGTCGTTGCAGCAGATTTGTCTCGCCTGCCTGTTAGAGTATATGGATTTTCGACATCCTGACCTGGATTGGCGTAAGGTGGCGCCCGCCACGGCTAGATGGCTACAGACTTTCTCTATGGGCGCGGCCATGTTAACCACGCGTCCCCGCGGCTAGCCTTTGCCTAACGTCAGGCCGTTTGCATTTGAGGCTCTGCCTCTAGTGGCGGCTATCGGTAAGGCGCCGCCCCTTAGCCGGTTGATTGCGTCGATTGGGCTCGCCGAAAACGCCATAGAGTTCGCTGGTCACGCCAAAGTCGACCCGCCTGTCCTCGGTTTGTCCTCTTCTGTCTTCATGATGTAGATATCGACAGTGACAGTCGGCCTCGTTGCAGTCAGGGAGGGGGAGTGTCGGCGCGTCTTTGGAGAGAAAACGTTTATCTTTAAGTTTCTTCGCGCTGTCACACAGACCTTTGTCGTTGACAATCTCGACGCAGTGATAGGGGTGACTAGTGCTCTGATCATGGATTGGAGTATGGGGAACTTCTTCGCTAATCGTACTGGTGCCGTGGCTTGCCTGAGTCATGGCGGCTCTGCGGGCTCGGCGGACTCGTCCCCGAGTAAATCTATGTTTAAAGAGGAACAGAAGCAGAATGACGGCAAGCATCAGCGCGAGAATTTCCAGTAGCATATAAGATCCTTTTATTGGCCGAGTCCTTTGAGTCTAGTCAGCGAGGCATTTTTGGTCAAAATGAGCGGCCTCGCAAATTTTGACCAATCTGGCTTGCCGTTTCATGCCAGATTGATTACTCTTGTCGCAATTGATAATTATTATCATTAACTTTAGCGCGGAGTATCTGCATGAGATTCATGAAACGTTTGGCTGTTTTGGGTTTTGCTTGTGTCACTTCAATGGCCAATGCGGCCGACAGCATCACGGTTTATTCCTATCGACAGGCTTTCCTTATCGATCCTATTCTGGCTGACTTTACCAAGGAGACAGGGATTAAGGTTAATCTGGTGTTTGCCAAGCAGGGCATCGCCGAACGCATCGCCCGAGAGGGGCGTCTTTCACCGGCGGATCTTGTGCTCACCTCAGATTTTTCCCGTTTGATGGAGCTGGCTGACAAGGGGCTTGTGGCCTCGGTCGACAGCGAGACCTTGCAGCAGAACATCCCTGCCAATCTTCGTTCGCCCGATGGCGATTGGTTTGCCCTCACCAAGCGTGTGAGAAACATCTATTCCTCTAAAGAGCGACTTGGCCCGCTGGATATCGATTATGAAGATCTGGCGGATCCTAAATTTAAGGGTAAGATCTGTACTCGTAGTGGCAAGCATCCCTACAACATCTCTCTGGTCGCGTCGATGATCGCCCATCATGGCGAGGCGGATACCAAGACCTGGCTAGAAGGCGTTAAGGCAAATCTTGCTCGCAAGCCACAGGGCAACGACAGGGCGCAGGTGAAGGCGGTCAAGGAAGGCTTATGCGACATCGCCATAGGTAACAGCTACTACCTGGGTAAGATGCTGCAAGACCCCAAGCAGGTACCTTGGGCCGAGGCGGTTAACATCAACTTCCCGAATCAGAAAAATCGCGGCGCTCACATCAATGTCTCTGGCATGGCCTTGGCTAAGTATGCCCCAGAGCGTCAGAACGCCATCAAGCTGATGGAATATCTCTCGGGTCAACAGGCGCAGCAGACCTACGCCGAACTTAACATGGAATACCCGGTTAAGTTGGACGTAAAGCCGTCAACGCTGGTGGCATCCTGGGGAGACTACAAGGCCGATGAGCTGCCTATCCACAAGCTGGCGGAATTCCACGGCGCGGCGGTGAAGTTGCTCGACCAGGTGAAGTTTGACCTCTAAATCGAGCTCGAATACTCATCAGTTGATAGCCTTCCCTCGGGAAGGCTATCTCGTTTTTATGCCAGATGGGTCATCATTCAACTAATTATCGTTTGCGTTTAAGCTTAGATTTAAGTTGGTCACCGATAATGACCTGACTCGATCTATTGAGATTTTCTATGATTTTAGGCTTCCCCAAATCTTGGTCTACCCTGAGTTATCTGACCGCCATCTGCTTTGCCTTACCCTTGGGGGCCATCTGCATTCAGGCATTGGTGCCAGATGAGGCGGTATTCGGTCACCTGATGCAGACTGTACTGCCTACCTATATTTTCAACACCTTGGCCTTGATGTTGTTTGTCAGCTTGGGTGCCTTGCTGATCGCCGTGCCTGCCGCCTGGTGTGTGGCCCGCTGTGATTTTCCTGGGCGCAACTGGTTTCAATGGGCGCTGCTGCTGCCCTTAGCCATGCCCGCCTATGTGGTGGCCTATGTCTATACGGATCTACTGGACTATGCCGGGCCAGTGCAGGGCTGGCTGAGGCTGGTCAATGGCTGGCAGTCGCCCATGGATTACTACTTTCCCGATGTGCGTACCTTAGGCGGCGCGTCTGTGATGCTGGCGCTGGTGTTGTTTCCCTATATCTATCTTCTGGCGCGCACCGCATTTATGGAGCAGTCGCCTAGCCTGCTGCACGCCTCCCGAGTGATGGGGGCCGACCCCTGGCGCAGTTTTTGGCGCCTGAACCTGCCTATGGCGAGGCCGGCCTTGGCGGTGGGAGCGGCTCTTGTGGCGATGGAGACGGCTGCCGATTTTGCCACGGTCAGCTACTTTGCCGTACCCACGCTAACGACGGCGGTCTACGATACCTGGCTGGGCTACGGCAGTCTGGCGGCGGCCGCTAAGTTGTCTGCCATCATCCTGTTGGTGGTCTTCTGTCTGATCGGCGCCGAGCGTTTTGCCCGGCGTAAGCAGCAGCTGTTTCAGAAACAGACACCAATCACCTCCCACGAAAGATACGCGCTATCGGGGAGTAAGGCGTGGCTGGCCAGTGGTTATTGCGCGGTGCTGCTCTTATTGGCCTTCGGCCTTCCCGTGTGGGTGTTGCTGGGTTACGCCTGGGATTACTTTGAGGTGAGTTGGAATCAGGATTTCTGGCAATACAGTTTGAACAGTCTGACGATCGCCCTGGTGGTTAGCCTGATCACCGTGATGTTTGCCTTGCTGTTGATGTTTGTCCGGCGCTGTAGCCCAAGGAAAATCGATATCTTGCCCTCGCGCCTGGCTTCTACCGGATATGCCCTGCCAGGTACAGTGCTGGCTATCGGTGTCTTAGTGCCCCTCAGCTACCTGGATTTTGCGGTGAATGATCTCTATGCCTATTTTGACTTGAATGGGCCGGGACTTATCTTCAGCGGTACTCTGTTTGTGTTAATTTTTGCCTTCGCCATCCGCTTTGCTGCCATTGCCATCGGCAGCATAGAAAACAGCTATAAACAGATCAGCCCCTCGCTGGATATGGCATCAGTGACCATGGGGATGAGGCCTGGGAGCATACTCACACGGATCCACCTGCCATTGCTGCGTAGCGGCATCTTTGCCGGCATCTTGCTGGTGTTTATCGAGTGCATGAAGGAGCTACCGGCGGCATTACTACTCAGGCCCGTCGGCTTTGAAAATCTCGCCACCTATGTCTATCAGTTTGTCTCAGATGAGCAGCTCGAGCAGGGGGCCCTGGGGGCCATAGTGATCGTCTTGGTAGGTCTGGTTCCACTCATCTATCTCAATCGTTCCCTGGAGCAAGGTAACTAAAATGTCGACTCTTACCATAGAACAAGTGCATAGCGATTATCAGGGGCAGGCGATACTGAAAGGCTTAGATCTCGTGTTGCATCAGGGGGAAATAGCCGCCCTTCTCGGGCCCAGTGGCTGTGGCAAGACCACGCTACTCAAAGCGATAGCCGGATTACAGCCTATCTCTCAGGGACGCATCAGTATCAATGGCCGACTATTGTCTGGTCCGGATGTTTTTGTGCCCAGCGAGCAGCGTGAGGTCGGCATGATCTTTCAAGATTACGCCCTGTTTCCTCACCTGACCGTAGCCGAGAACATACTTTTTGGTGTCAAAGGGTTAGACAAGTCTGGCAGGCAGTCGCGGCTCAGTGAGATGTTGGCGCTGGTTAAGCTGGAAGGTCTAGGTGGGCGTTATCCCCACGAGCTCTCCGGTGGTCAGCAGCAGCGGGTGTCGATTGCTCGGGCACTCGCCTATGAGCCGGAGCTGCTGCTACTCGATGAGCCCTTTTCTAATATCGATGCTAAGGTGCGCGGCGAGATGATGGTGGAGATCCGCGAGATCTTAAAACAGCGCGGGGTCAGTGCTGTGTTCGTGACCCATAGTAAGGATGAGGCCTTCGTCTTTGCCGACAAGCTGGCGCTGTTTAAAGAGGGGGCTATCGCGCAATACGGTGATGCAGAGGCCCTCTATGCCTTGCCTGCCGACAAGTATGTGGCGGAATTTCTCGGTCAGGTGAATTATCTCAGCTGTGAGGTGAGTGCGCGTAATAGGCTAAATACCTTGCTGGGCGAGGTGCAAAGCAGTAGTGACTTGGACAAGGCCAAAGGCTATCGCGGTGAGCTCTTGCTGCGCCCAGAGCAGCTGCAGATAGCAGAGGATGAGCGAGGGGAGGGCACTATAATAGCGCGGCGCTTCCTCGGTAACCTCTGCCACTACAGTATCTTGATTGGCGAGGAGGTATTGGCGGTGCGCTCGCCTTTGCATCATTTCACAGAGGGGCAGAATGTTGCCCTGTCGGTGACGCCTCATCCGGCGGTATTGTTCTAAACTGGGCTGATGTAACACTTTTGTGAAGCGCATTTACGTCTTGCTATGGTTGCCAACTTAAAAAAAAGTTAATCTAGCCATTAAATGACGTTTCGCTTTAACGGTTTGTGGGTTGTGTAATACTAATTATCGCTAAAGTTTCGGATAATAGCGCCGAAATTGAGACTGACGAAGGGTAGGTTTATTTATGGATAATCTGGTTATGCCACGTGAACAGCTGGGTGTGTGTGCCGAAGGAAATTTACATAGCGTGTATCTGATGTTCAACGCCAATGATGGCGTCGAGTCTCAGCTGCGCCCCTGCGTCGCCAATGTCGCTCAGTATATCTATGAATTGGCCGACCAGTATGCCGACAGTGCCTTCAACGGCTTCGTGGCCATAGGTGCTAACTATTGGGATAGCCTCTATGGCGAGCGCAGACCTTTAGAGCTCAAGCCTTTCCCGGCCATGCATGCCGACAACCGCGATGCACCGGCCCATGAGTATGATCTCTTCGTGCATCTGCGCTGCGATCGCTACGATATCCTGCATCTGGTGGCTAACGAGGTGTGTCAGATGTTTGAAGATCTCGTCGAGTTGGTGGACGAGGAGCGGGGATTCCAGTTTATGGATACCCGAGATCTGACCGGATTTGTCGACGGCACTGAGAACCCCAAGGGACGTCATCGTCAGGATGTGGCTCTGGTGGGAGACGAAGACGAATACTTCCGAGGCGGCAGCTATATCCATGTGCAGAAGTTCGCCCATAATCTCAGCAAGTGGAATCGTCTGCCACAGAAGAAGCAGGAAGATATCATAGGCCGTACTAAGATAGACAATATCGAGTATGCCTCCGAGGACAAGCCGCTTACCAGTCATATCAAGCGGGTTAACCTGAAAGATGCCGACGGCAAGTCGATGGAGATCCTGCGTCAGAGTATGCCTTACGGTTCGATGAAAGAGCAGGGGCTGATGTTTATTTCCGTCTGTCGCAACTCGGTGAATTTCGAGAAGATGCTACACAGCATGATCCATGGTGACGGCGAGGGAAATCACGATCACCTGATGCACTTTACTCAGGCGCTGACCGGATCGGCATTCTTTGCCCCTTCGTTGGATTTTATGGAGCGCGAAGCCGATAGCTAGGGCCTAGCCCAACAAAAAACACACCTTAAGGTGTGTTTTTTTATGCTCGCTTACAAGCGGATTAGCGGTCTGGGTCCCAATAGTTGGTCGGCCGCTTGGCATAAACCTCGTCGATGGAGCGCACCTGCACCTTATTGTGCTCTGGATACACCACCACATCGTGGGGATCGCGATTGCCCAACACCATAAACAGAAAGTCGGCATCTGACTCGTTTTTTAAGGTATGGGAAATACCTGAGTTGGCGGTAAAACAGATATAGTCGCCCTGTTTAAAGGGATGTGGCTCGCCGTCGATATACAGGGTGGCTTCGCCCTGTAGCGCGTAGAGGTGCTCCTCTTCCTTGGTGTGATAATGGGCGACGGAGGAGAGTTTACCGGGTTCCAGTCGCTCCATGGTGACACCTATCTGCTGGCAACCGGCGGCATCGCCGATATGTTTCTGATGACTGGCGTATTGATCTGAGTGTTGCCAAGATTCCCAGCAAAGGTTGTTGATATTGATTATCTTATTGTTATTCATCTCGGGTCCTTAACCATCGGGTGACAGAGGGGATGGTTTGGCATCAGTGTATCCTATCGTATATACAGTATTCAATTTGAGCGTAAATAAAAAAAGACACCCTTTGGCGTTATTAGCGCAAAGGGTGTCTCTATATTTATTGCCGAGGTATTTCGCCGAGGAGTATTGCCGAGGCCAAGTTCGAGTGTGGATTAATCGGCGGACTTAATCGGCGGATTTAATCGGTGGATTTAGTCGGCGTAGTTAAACAGCGACTTCACCGTCTCGAGTGTCTTGTCCACTTCCTGAATGTTGGAAGGGCAGATAAAGATAGTATCGTCACCGGCGATGGTGCCCAGTATACCTTCGGGCTTGCCGATAGAGTCCAGCAGTCTGGCGATCAGCTGCGCAGCACCAGGGCTGGTTCTGACCACTATCATAGATTGGTTATGGTCGACGTCCAGTACTAGGTTCTTCAGCGGGCTGCCAGCCGTCGGGACCCCAAGCTCGGCGGGCAGACAGTAGACCATCTCTTGCTTGGCGTTGCGGGTGCGCACCGCGCCAAACTTGCTCAGCATACGAGAGACTTTGGATTGGTTAATGTTGTTGAAGCCCTCAGCTTGCAGGGCATTGACTATCTCGCTCTGGGAGCCAAAACGCTCCTCTTTCAAGATAGCCTTAAAGGTCTTTACAAGTTCGTCTTGATTTTTATTGGCTTGCATATCGAATTATTCTTATATTCAAAAAACTGGCTTATTTTGAATATTTTTGCGCCATTAGTCAAGCGTTATTCGGATTGTGTGAATAAAAATTCAGGTTTGTCGGGTGGGTTTTGTGGCGGTCTTGTGACGGAGCATCGCGGGCAAGGCCGGCCAGTATAACTTATATCTGTTGTAAATGGCAGCTGACTGGGACAATTCGAAATTATCTGGCCACACGACTAAGGGATAATTGAATTTTTACCGTGATTCCAGTAATGTTGCGCCATCGGTAAATCTAGATCTATATCACATAATATCCAAGAATTAACGGAGATAACTATGAAAGTTGCTGTACTTGGTGCCGCCGGTGGTATTGGCCAGGCTCTTGCCCTACTACTCAAAACTCAATTGCCTGCCGGTTCAAAACTATCCCTTTATGATATCGCGCCAGTAACCCCAGGTGTTGCTGTTGACCTAAGCCACATCCCTACTGCGGTAGAAGTAAAGGGTTTTGCGGGTGAAGATCCAACGCCAGCACTGGAAGGTGCCGACGTGGTACTTATCTCTGCTGGTGTTGCGCGTAAGCCAGGCATGGATCGCTCAGATCTATTTAACATCAACGCGGGTATCGTGAGAAACCTGGTTGAGAAGTGTGCCGCAACTTGCCCTAAGGCACTGATCGGTATCATCACTAACCCAGTTAACACGACTGTGGCTATCGCTGCCGAAGTATTGAAGGCGGCCGGTGTATATGACAAGAACCGTCTGTTCGGTGTGACTACCCTTGATGTGATCCGTTCTGAAACTTTCGTTGCCGAAGCGAAGGGCCTGAATGTTGCCGACGTTAAAGTCAATGTTATTGGTGGACACAGTGGCGTGACCATCCTGCCATTACTGTCTCAAATCGAAGGCGTAAGCTTCTCTGATGAAGAAGTGGCGGCTCTGACGACTCGTATCCAGAACGCGGGTACAGAAGTGGTTGAAGCTAAGGCGGGTGGCGGTAGCGCGACTCTGTCTATGGGTCAGGCGGCATGTCGTTTCGGTTTGTCACTGGTTCGTGGCCTACAGGGTGAAGCTAACGTTGTTGAATGTGCCTATGTAGATGGTGGCAGCGAGCATGCCGACTTCTTTGCACAACCTGTACTACTGGGTAAGAAGGGTATCGAGCAGGTACTTGCCTATGGTGAGGTTAGCGAGTTCGAAGCCAACGCACGCGACGCTATGCTAGACACGCTGAAAGCCGATATCACACTGGGTGTAGACTTTGTTAAGTAAGGCACTGTGTGAGTAAGGTTGAGTCCTGAATAAAAAAATGGAGCCAATCGGCTCCATTTTTTATGGGTAATGTTTAACTCGTCATGACAAACCGACTAACTAGTTCGTTAGTGATTACGCGCCACGGCGATTTTCGCCAGCGATATCAGGGCCTGCTTATAGTCGCTATCGGCAAGCGGATCTAACGCGCGTATGGCCTTCTCTGCTTCTTCCTGAGCACGTTTCTCTGTGTAGCTGAGGGCGCCACATTGATCCAGGGCCTTTAATATGGTGTCGATATGTTCTGTGCCGTCGCCCTTCTCGATGGCATCGCGGATCAGCTGACGCTCTACCTCGTTACCGTTGGCGATGGCGTAGATCAGCGGTAGGGTGGGTTTACCCTCGGCGAGATCGTCACCTATATTCTTGCCCAGCGCCTCTGTATCGGCTGTATAGTCCAGCAGGTCATCGGTCAGCTGGAAGGCTGTACCAAGGTATTTACCATAGTCGGCCAGGGCGGTCTGAACCTCTATGCTACTATCGGCCAGCACGCCTGCCAGACGGGTGGCGGCTTCAAATAGCTTGGCCGTCTTGCAGTAGATGACGCGCATATAGCTCTCTTCACTGGTGTCAGGGTCGTTACAGTTCATCAGCTGTAGAACCTCACCTTCGGCGAGCACGTTGGTGGTGTCGGCCAGTACCTCTAGCACCAGCATGTTTTTCAGCTCAGTCATCATCTGGAATGAGCGGGTATAGAGGAAGTCACCTACCAGTACGCTGGCACTGTTACCAAAGAGGGCGTTAGCCGTCTCGCGGCCACGTCTAAGCATGGATTCGTCGACGACATCGTCGTGTAGCAAGGAGGCGGTATGAATGAATTCGACGATTGCCGCCAACTTGACATGCGCTTCACCTTCATAGGCGATGGCGCGGGCGGCCAGAATAGACAGTAGCGGACGCATGCGTTTGCCGCCGCCGTTGATGATGTAGAATCCGAGTTGATTAATAAGGGCGACATCCGATTCCAACTGCTTATAGATAAGTTGGTCGACGGCTTTCATATCAGCGTCTGCCAGCTGACGAATGGCATTCAAATCCATATAATGGCTCTACTTTGAGGGTTGTAAGGTAATTCAGACAGCCCAAATTAAGGCGAAAAATGTTATAATTATTAGATTCTACCTAAAAAAGCCTCGCCTGACAGTAGCAGAAGAGTATTGTGCGAGTAATTCCGATCTTTTTTTGATCAAAGTGAATTAGGACTTGTCAGCCAGGCGAACTTAGCGTAAACTCCGCGACCATTGTCATTAAAGCTTTTATAGCACCCAGCCAAACAAAAAGGGTCTGCGTGCTAGAAATATCGGAGTAAAATAGCTATGTACGCTGTTTTTCAAAGTGGTGGTAAGCAACACCGTGTTGCTGAAGGCCATACTGTACGTCTAGAAAAATTAGAAGTTGCTACAGGCGAAACTATCGAATTCGACCAAGTTCTTTTGGTTGCCGATGGTGAAACTGTACACGTTGGTGCACCTTTAGTTGAAGGTGGTAAGGTTGTAGCTGAAGTGATCAGCCATGGCCGTGGCGAGAAGGTAACTATCGTTAAGTTCCGTCGTCGTAAGCACCACGACAAGAAGATGGGCCACCGTCAGTGGTTCACCGAAGTTAAAATTACAGCTATCAACGCTTAATAAGGGGTCTAACTAATGGCACATAAAAAAGCTGGCGGTTCTACTCGTAACGGCCGCGATTCAGAAAGCAAACGTCTTGGTGTTAAGCGTTTCGGTGGTGAGTCAGTTCTAGCTGGTAACATCATCGTTCGTCAACGTGGTACTAAGTTCCACGCAGGTGTTAACGTAGGTATCGGTCGTGACCATACTCTATTTGCACTAACTGACGGTAAAGTTAAGTTCGAAGTTAAAGGTCCTAAGAACCGCAAGTTCATTAGCATCGAAGCTTAATACTTAGCTACCCAAGCTAGTTTCTAAAGCCCTGCCTCTGGTGGGGCTTTATTGTTTATGAAGAATCATTACTGGTGAATGAGCCTGTATATCGCTCCAGCACCAGTCCAATATTGCCTCTGCCACTTTTGAGCTGGGGTAGTTGCATCATTGTTTTTTGGCGGTAAGTTTCGATAGGCAGTATAATCGGTCTATTGTTTGGCGCCTGGAGTTGGTATGAAGTTTGTCGATGAAGCCGTGATCAGAGTAGAAGCTGGTGATGGCGGTAGTGGATGCGTTAGTTTTCGACGCGAAAAGTATGTGCCTGATGGCGGCCCAGATGGCGGTGACGGTGGTGATGGCGGCAGTGTCTATCTGCAGGCCGATGAAAACCTCAACACCCTGATCGATTACCGTTTCGAGCGCTTTCATTTTGCCGAGCGCGGTGAGAATGGTCGTGGTCGTGACTGTACCGGTCATGGCGGTAAAGACCTTATTCTTAAGGTGCCCGTAGGGACTCGCGCCGTCGATGAAGAAACCCAGGAAGCCTTGGGGGATCTCAAGACCCATGGTCAGAAGCTGTTGGTCGCCAAGGGCGGTTTTCACGGCCTGGGTAATACCCGCTTTAAGAGCAGTACCAACCGTGCACCGCGTCAGAAGACATTGGGTACACCGGGTGAGGTGCGCAGCTTGAGACTCGAGCTGATGCTGTTGGCGGACGTGGGGCTGCTGGGTATGCCAAACGCCGGTAAGTCGACCTTCATTCGCTCCGTTTCTCGCGCCAAGCCGAAGGTTGCCGATTATCCTTTTACCACCTTGGTACCTAACCTGGGTGTGGTGACGCCAAGACATGGTCAGAGCTTCGTGATCGCCGATATTCCGGGTCTGATCGAAGGCGCAGCCGAAGGGGCCGGCCTGGGGATTCGCTTCCTCAAGCACCTCGAGCGCTGTCGCGTGCTGCTGCATATCCTGGATATCGAGCCTATCGACGGCACAGATCCTGTCGACAGTGCCCGCGCCATCGTGGGTGAGCTAGAGAAGCATTCACCTCTGCTGGCCAGTAAGCCGCGTTGGTTGGTGTTTAACAAGACTGATCTGCTGCTCGAAGAAGAGCTGCAAGAGCGTGTCGATCGCATCGTCAAAGAGCTGGATTGGCAGGGTGAGGTCTACTGTATTTCGGCCTACAACCGTGAAGGCACCCAGGAGCTGGCACTCAAGCTGATGGACTTTATCGATTCGCTGCCTGCAGAGGTCGAGGAAGATCCCGATGCCGAGGTCGAGTTCAAGTGGGACAACTATCATCAGAAGACCCAGGAAGTGGTCAACGAAGACTATGATGATGACTTCGACGATGACTTCGATGATGATGACTATGATGTCGAAATCATCTATCAAAGGTAAGTTTATTAAGCTACCCCTTTCATTCTGAGAGAATTGTGTACGCCGATACTCAAAATGATATTACCCGGCAAGTTGTCCGGGTTGCTCAACTCTTGCTAGCCTATGGTGCTGAGTCTGACCTCGTCGAAGAGATCAGCCAGCGCCTGGGTAAGGCATTAGGTCTCGCCAGCGTCGAGATCTCCATCTCCTCTAACTCCTTGGTGCTAACCAGCCTGGTGCACGGTCGCTGTATTACCACTACCCGGCGCATTCGTGAACATGGCATCAATATGACTGTTATCTGCGAGCTCCAGCGTATCTGCCTGCTGACCGAGAAGGGGATCTACGGCCTCAACGAGGTGCGCAAGCGTGTCTCTAGGATTCAGCCTAAGAGCTATCCTAGGCGCTATCTGGTGCCTATGATAGGCCTCTCCTGTGGCAGTTTCTGTCATCTGTTTGGCGGCGATACCATGGCGGTGTTGATCACCATATTAGCCTCCTCGGTCGGTATGTCTGTGCGTCTGGCGATTGCCAAGCATCATTTTAACCTGCTGGTTAACTTTGCGGTGACCGCATTTATCACCACCTTGGTGGCGCAGATGGGCTATCACCTGCAACTGACCGATACCCCTAAGCTGCCAATGGCCGCCAGCGTGCTAATGTTAGTGCCGGGCTTTCCCATGATCAATGCCATCTCGGATATGGTGAAGGGACACCTTAACGTGGGGATCTCCCGTTGGGGACACGCCACCCTGTTGACCGTCTCATCCGTCATAGGGATCACCATTGCCATGCAACTGGGAGGACTCTTCCTATGATGGAGCTCCTGCTTAAGCTGCTCAATGACGCCGCCTTCTCCGCGGTTCCGGCCGTGGGATTTGCCATGGTTTTCAATGTTCCCAGGCGTTTCTTGCCATATTGCGCCCTCGCCGGCGCCCTGGGTCACAGCCTGCGTACCCTGCTGTTGCATTTCGGCATGCCGATAGAGTGGTGCACCTTTGCCGCGGCCGCCTTGGTGGGCGTGTTGACCATAGGCTTTGCGAAGAAGCATCTGGCACCGCCTCTGATGTACGCGGTGGCAGCGATCATTCCTATGATCCCCGGAACCTATGCCTACAACACTGTGATCGCCCTGGTGCAGCTGTCTGCCCAGTCAGAGGTGAGCCCTGAGCTGACCGCCGAGGTGATCAGCAATGGCTTGAAGACCATCTTTATCTTAGGGGCGCTATCTGTCGGACTCGCCATGCCTAGTCTGCTCTATTTTCGTACCCGCCCAGTGATCTAATTCTTAACCCTAGAAACGGCATAAGACCGTTGGAGAGCCCATGAAAATAGCGATGATTGCCGCGATGGCAAATAACCGGGTTATCGGCAAAGATAATCAGATGCCATGGCATCTGCCCGAAGACCTACGCCACTTTAAACAGATGACCTTAGGCAAGCCTGTGGTCATGGGCCGCAAAACATTCGAATCCATTGGCAGACCCCTACCTGGGCGCCACAACCTGGTGGTGAGTCGACAAAAAGATCTGGTTATCGAGGGGGTGACCTGTGTGACCTCTTTTGAGCAGGCCAAGGAAGTGGTGCAAGGCTGTGAGGAGTTGGTGGTGATCGGTGGCGGTCAGCTGTACGCCGAGCTCTTACCCCAGGCGGATCGCTTGTATCTGACCGAGATCAATCTTGATGTCGAGGGAGATACCCATTTCCCTGAGTGGGACGATGGCAGTTGGCAGCTGCTCGACAGTGAATCTCACATAAATGATATAGGTTTGGAATATCGCTTTATCAATTTGGCAAAAAAATGTTAACTTATGGTGTTACCCCGAGTTGTCTTTAGGCATCACTTTAGTGATAGCTTACTGAAAAAAATAATAAATATTATAGGAGTACCCGATGCGTTTTTTACCGACTACGTTAGCTGTGGTAATTGCAGCCTCTGTTTATACTGTTCCTGCACCGGTTCAAGCCAACGATCAACTCGTTGCCAACATCTGTAACTATGTTCAGGCCGATGATAAAAACCGTTTACGTAAGAAATTAAAAGAAGCGCGCGTTAAGCTACGTAACGTGTATCAAGGGGTGAGCTGTAATGGTGACAGCCTGCTGCGTTTTGCCATGAAGAGCGGCGCCAACGACGTGGGTGAGTTTATGACCAAGCGTCTATCCACCGAAGAGTTGAGCGTGAAGGAAGCCGATGGTTTGACCGTCGTTGAGTGGGCCGAGGGTAATGGTCATGGCGGCAGCCCAATTACTGCAGCAGTCAAGGATCGCCTCGCGGGTAACTAATCTATTAAAGCGCTTTTAGCCGAGCATAAAAAAACCGGACCCTAAGTCCGGTTTTTTGTGCCTGTTTAAAGGCGCTACTGTGTCTTTAACTTTGTCTTTAGCTTTTACACCTTAAACTCGCCCACCGAGGCCTGTAACTCTTCGGCAAGCTGGGCAACCTGATGGCTCGACTGCGCCGTTTGATCGGCACCCGTGGCCGTCTCTTCGGAGATAGCCGCGATATGCTCGAGCTTCTCAGACACTTGCTGGCTCACTAGGTTCTGTTCCTGGGCGGCATTGGCAATATGGGTGCCCGAGTCATGGGCGTAGTGAACCGCATTGCTGATGCTCTCCAGGGCGACGTTGGCCTGCTCTGTCTTCTCGACACAGCTGCTTGCCTGTTCACGGCCCAGCTCCATCACGGAAACGGCTTCCTGGGTGCCCTGTTGTAACACCTGAATCATCTGCTGGATCTCTTGGGTCGAGTCTTGAGTGCGCGATGCCAGGCTGCGAACCTCATCGGCCACTACGGCAAAGCCTCGGCCTTGTTCACCGGCCCTGGCGGCCTCGATGGCGGCGTTCAGCGCCAGCAGGTTAGTCTGTTCGGCGATGCCGCGGATAACGTCTAGAATCGAGCCGATAGAGGCGCTGTCGGAGTGAACCTTGTTGATCACCTGACTCGCCTTGGCTACTTCATCGGCCAGCGCGAGTATGGTGCGCTTGTTCTCATCGGCGATGGCGCGCATATGTTGCGCCTCTTCATCGGCCTGCCTGATCTGATTCAGGGCTTCGTCGGCACTGGTGCTCACCTGCATTGCGCTAGAGCTGAGCTGTGTCGTGGCGGTTGCCACCTGATCGACCTGGTTCTTCTGCTCCTGGATGCCTGCGGTGGTTTGTGCGGTAATGGCAGAAGTCTCTTCGGCCGCGGCGGCCAATTGGTTTGAGCGATCCAGGATCCCCTGGATCAGGGTGCGCAGGCTGTCTACTAGTCGGTTACAGTTGCGAGACAGCTCGGCAAATTCGTCATGGCCGCTATCGTCCAGCTTATGGGTCAGATTGCCAGAGGCCAGGATATTGAGGGCGTTGTTGACCTTATCCAGTGAATGCTTGAGTGGGCGGATCACGGCGATGCTCACCAGCACGGCCACCACTATGGCAATCAGGACCAGCGCTAGTGTCTTATAGCTGGCACTGTCGACCTCATCGATCGCCTTGACGCTAACGGCCTGTGAGGTAGATTCAATCGCCTTGTTCAGGCTGCCCATGCTCTGATTCACCGCGGTGGCATTTGCTTCGACCGTGTTAAGCAGTTCACCTGCCTGGAGGTTGAAGTCAAGCTGTTGACCCTTACGCTTGAGGATCGAGTCAGGGCCGTTGAGCATGGTAAAGACCTTGCCTGCCTCCGCGTTGATGTTGTCTAGCATCTCTTGGTCGATGACGCCTTCCCAGTGGCGGCCCACATATTCCAGCTTGTTTTGCGCTTCGCTGATGATGTAGTCCAGCTCCTTGAGGATGGTCTCGTACTTGGATTTCTCCTTGGTATTGACCAGGTCATAGCTGCTGGTGATCAGGTTGCTGAAGCTGTTGTCTATGTTGCTGGCGGTGGCGGCAATTTCGCGCTCGGTGGGATCTTCACTGACCTCTAGATCGATAAGGTCCAGCAGCAGAGAGGCGGTATCGTCAGCCGCGACCTCTAGGCTGTCCAGGTTGTCGATTAAGGACTCCTGCGTCAGTAGCGACTGCTCTCTGGCCTGCATCATCTTGAGGCTGTTGTCGTTGAAGGACTGGTAGTTGGCTCTGAGGGACTTGATCTGGCCGCCCAGGTTGTCGCCATGGCCCTGAATGATGTGATTAAGTTGATCCAGCTCGGATATAAAGCCCTTGCTTAGGTTGGAGAATTGAGTACGAACCTGAGGCAGTTCTTTAGATTGCTTGCTATGGAAGGCCACCAGTAGCTGTTTTTCCTGTAGTGCAAGATTTTGAGTCAGGCCATTGCTGCTCTTTAGGGCTGGAAGGCTCAGGTCTTGCAAAACGAGGGTGCTGCTCTTGATGTTGTCATTGGTGACCAGAGACGCCACACCTAAGACGATAAGCAGTAAGGTGACGACACTAAATCCACCGATGACTCGAGTGGCGACGTTCAATTTCATAGGGCACTCCGGTTTTTGTTGTTATATCCCTAATTACATAACACATTCTCAGGGCAGGGCGGTGAAATCCGCTTATTTTTTTATCGGCCAAGCTAAGGCCTAGTTTAACTCTTTTTTAACTTATTTTGGGTAATTTTTTGATTCGATTCAAGGTGCCAGAGGGTTAAATAGTGGCCCCAACAGCATCCCGTATCCAGGGCTTGTAGACCCGGTTGGTCGACTTCGCCCATTAAGGCAGCCCAATGCCCAAAGACCAATGTATGGTGCTTCATAGCCCGTCCTGGTTGTTTAAACCAAGGGATCAAGCCTTCCTTCTCGCCATTCGCTGGCGGCAGCTTGCAATCGAAGTCTAATCGACCATTGCTGTAAAGAAAGCGCATTCGGGTGAGGGCGTTGATGGTATAGACGAGGCGCTCGAGCCCCTGAATCTCTGGTGACCACTCACTGACCGAGTTGGTGTACATCTTGGCGATGAGGTGTTCTATGTAGCCATCCTCTGCTAGCGCCTGTTGCACCTCGCTGGATTCTTTGAGGGCGGTCTCGGCGTCCCACTGAGGGGGAATGCCAGCATGGGCCATCAAGATGGAATGGCTCTTGTGCTCCCGAGCCAGGGGCTGCAGCCTGAGCCAATCAATGAGTTGGTTGAGATCTGGCGCGTCGAGTAAAGCGTCGAGATTATCCTTGGGGTTGACCCGTTTCACCTTGCCGTGCAGCGCCATGAGGTGCAGGTCGTGGTTGCCCAGAACAGGCTTTACCGAGCCTTCTAGCCCCTTGAGGTAACGCAGTGTCTCCAGCGATTGGGTCCCCCTGGCCACCATGTCGCCGACGACCCACAGCTCATCTTTGGAAGGGTTAAAGGCTACCTTGGCCAGCAGGGCCTGAAGTTCATCGAAACAGCCCTGAATGTCGCCTACGAAGTATGTCGCCATAGATGCTCTCGGATCGCTGTTTCGAATTAGTGCAGCAGGCCGGGGGCCGCTAGACGGAAGGGGGCGATGGGGGCCTTGAAGGTCTCGCCCTGCTCGGTCACCATCACATAGTAGCCCTGCATGACGGCAAAGGGAGTCTCGCATACCGTGCCGCTGGTGTATTGATAAGCGGTATTGGGCGCGATAGTGGGCGTCTCGCCAACCACACCGGCACCCTCGACCTTGCTCTCATGGCCATTGGCGTCTGTGATGCACCACATGCGGCTCTTAAGGGTGACCGGCTCATCCCCTAAGTTGATGATGGTGATGGTGTAGCTGAACAGGTATCTCTCTTCTTCCGGTGAAGATTGCTCTTCGATATAGTCGGTTTTGACCTCAATCCTGATTGAGGATTCGAGTTGTTTCATTCGGATCCCTAAAAGGTTAACGAGTGGGAGGCGCTATGCGCCTCCTTCATGGTTAGGCTTGGCGTTTGTCGGCCAGATGGTTGGCCATGGCGACATATTGCTGCACTGTGATCTGCTCTGGGCGCATGCTGGCATCGATGCCCAACGCGCTGAAGTCGTCATCGTTCAACAACTGCTTGAGGTTGTTACGCAGTGTCTTACGGCGCATGTTAAAGGCCGTGGTACACAGATGCCTTAGCAGATCCACATCTTTGCAGGGGTAGGGCTTCTCTTTGTAGGGCACTAGCCTTACGACGGCAGAGTCGACCTTAGGTGGTGGCGTGAAGCAGCCAGGGGGCACTTCGAGCACAGGCATCACCTGGCAGAAATATTGCGCCATCACGGTTAAACGGCCATAGGCCTTGGTGCCGGGGGCGGCTGACAGTCTCAGTACCACCTCTTTTTGCAACATGAAGTGCATATTCTCGATATGCTCGGCAAATTCGAATAGGTGGAACATCAACGGCGTGGAGATGTTGTAGGGCAGGTTGCCAAACACCTTCATCTGCTTGCCTTCTTCCACCAGTTGCATGAAGTCGAACTTCAGCGCGTCGCCCTGGTGGATCTCCAGCTTATCCTTGAGAAACGGGTGGGTCTGCAGGCGTTCCACCAGATCTTTATCCAGCTCGACTACGGTCAGCTTGTCGATGCTTTCTGCAACAGGCTCGGTAAGCGCCGCAAGGCCTGGGCCAATCTCGACCATCACGTGGTCGTTGTCGGGGGAGATGGCGCCGACGATACGATTGATCACATTGCTGTCGGTCAAAAAGTTTTGTCCGAAGCGTTTTCTCGCCGTGTGGCCTAAATGTACTTTATTACTCATTACTACTCTTTAAGTGACTCATTCTTGGTGGCTAGTTCGATAGCCTTGTTAAGCGCGCAGACAAAACTGCCGATGTCTGCCTTGCCTGTGCCCGCCAGCTCCAGCGCCGTGCCGTGGTCGACCGAGGTGCGGATATAGGGCAGGCCTAAGGTGATATTGACCGAGCTGCCAAACCCTTGTGACTTTAATACCGGCAGGCCCTGATCGTGATACATGGCGAGGATCACGTCGGCATCTTCCAGGTATTTAGGTTGGAACAGGGTGTCGGCGGGCAGTGGCCCGACGATATTCATGTTCTGTTCGCGCAGCTCGTTGAGAGCGGGAATGATCACATCGATCTCTTCGCGCCCCAGGTGGCCATCTTCACCCGCATGGGGATTGAGGCCACAGACATAGATCTTAGGATCGTCTAGGGCAAACTTAGTTACCAGATCCTTGTGCAAGATCTTGATGATCTGGTGCAGACGGTCACGGGTGATTGCCTTAGACACATAGGCCAGCGGAATATGCGTGGTCACCAGTGCCACCTGCAGGCCTGGCGCCGCGAGGAGCATCACCACATCCTGACAATTGGCCTGGTGGGCAAAAAATTCGGTATGACCGCTAAAGGGGATGCCCGCCTGGTTGATGATCCCTTTGTGCACCGGGCCAGTTACCACTGCGTCGAACTCGCCATTCATGTTCTTCTCACCTGCATAGGCCAGGGTATCGATTACATAGCTGCTGTTCTGTTCGTCGAGTTTGCCGCAAACTGCATCGTTGACCAGCGGAAAGGGCACTATGGTCAGTGTGCCGGCTTCCTGTGGCTTAGGTGGCTGGTTGGGCTGGAAGGGACGCAGCTGGATCGGCAGACCGATCTGCTTGGCGCGACTGGTCAGCAAAGTGGGATCGGCACAAACAACAAGCTCAGCGGGCCAAGCGCGCTGAGCAAGTTGAATGACTAAGTCTGGGCCCACACCGGCAGGTTCTCCCGGTGTGATGGCGATGCGTTTAGTCGTCAATATGGTTAACCTCGATTGAAATCGGCATCGAATACTTCAATGTAAGCCTCTGCTCGCATTTCATCCAGCCAGTTCTGTAATTCTTCATTAAACTTACGGCGGAAGATGAGCTGGTGTGCCCGATTAGTGTTAAATTTATCTGTCGCATCCGTCTTACGTCGCTCCTCCAGCTGCACTATGTGCCAGCCGTGGCTAGAACGGAAAGGCTCACTGATTTCGTTAATCTTCAGTGCGCCCAGTGTTTGTGCAAAGGCTGGCACATAGACGGTGGGATCCGCCCAGCCTAATTCACCGCCCTTGGCCGCCGAACCTGGGTCTTCGCTGTATTGACGGGCCAGGGTAGCAAAGTCTGCTTCGCCGCTTCTTAGCTGGTCGGCAAACTTGTCGAGCATCGCCTTGGCACGTTCTTCCGACAGGATAGGCGACGGCTTGATCAGTATATGACGTGAACGTACTTCGTCAATTTCTTTGGTCTGCAGGCCGCGGGCATCCATCACCTTGATGATGTGGAAACCGGCGCCGCTGCGCACAGGGCCTATGATGTCGCCCGTCTTGGCGCCGACCAGTAGTTCGGCAAACAGGGTTGGCATCTCATTGACGTTCATGTAATCCCAGATACCGCCTTCCAGCGCCTTAGGGCCTGAAGAGGAGGCGATGGCGGTCTGCTTGAAGTCGCCATCGTTTTGCAGGCGCTTGAGCACCGCATTGGCGCGGCTGCTGGCGGCTTCAAGTTGTTCGCTGTTGGGGTTGCTAGGCACTTCGATCAGAATATGGCCGATCTGGTATTCTACCTGCTGCATCCCTTGTTCTTCGATAAGCTTAACCAGGCTGTTGATCTCCTGTGGAGACACCTGGATACGACGCTGAACCTGAATACGCTGGATCTCGCCCAGGGTGATCTCTTCGCGCAGCTGCTCGCGGTATTGGCTCCAGCTCATGCCCTCGGCCTCAACCTTTTCACGCATCATCTCAGGCGTCAACTTCTGTTCCTTGGCGATGTTCTCGATTGTCTGGTCCAGCTGAAGGTCACCGATATGCAGACCGATGCGGTCGGCCATCTGCAGTTGCAGGCGGGTGACGATCAGACGCTCGATCACCTGAGTGCGTAGCGCCTTGTCAGAAGGTAATGACTGGCCGGCGGCTTTTGCGTTGGCTTTGACTGTCTTCAACATGTTGACGATTTCGCTCTCCAGCACTATGCCTTCGTTGATCTGAACCGTCACCCTATCCAGGGGAACGTTCTCGGCCATCGCGCCGTGGCTCATCGCCAGTGTAAGTAAAGCAAAAATCAGTTGTTTACAGGGTTTCATCCACAAAAATCCTTGGCATATTCAGGTCGGTCAACTTAGGCGTCGACCGAGTATCTAATTCGACTATTCTGATTGGACTACAAGTCCGTATCTAGGTTCAGCGCGGAGCCGATTAAAATATTAAAACTAGTTTTTCAGGTAGAGCGGCTTGCGATAATTAAACAGGCCATCGTTAAGCATGTCCGACACCCCAAGCGGGCCGGAGCCACCTAGTCCCTTGATCACAAAGTTCAGGTAGAAGCCGCTTTCGAACAGCTCCCTGTCGTTGAACGTTGGATCTAAATTGTCATCGTAGTTGGTTTTAATGCGGTAATGATAACTTAAGCGCACCGCCCAGCAACAAGATTCGTATTGAAATCCTGTGTAGGTCTCGACGCTACGATTCTCGTTGAGATCGTAATACCAGTTGCCCACGATATACCAGTTGTCGCTGATCGGCCAGGCCGTGCGTAGGCCGGTTTGCGACACATTAACAGATTCGTTGGTGTTGCTGTTAACTAAATCGGGCACGTAACGATAGCTGAGCTGCAACAGCTTGTTGACCCCGGGGCGGAAATCCAGGGTGACCTCACTCTTCTTGTTGTTCTTGTTTTTGGTGTCATATTGAATGGCACCGCTCAAGAACCAGTCGCTGTAGAGTTGGGTATTTAGTTCCGCCGCCAGCACCGAGTTGGAGGTGTTTTCCTGCTTGAAGATCTCGTTCGGACGTGAGGGATCTGTGATGCCGACCTCGCTGTCCTCGAAGTAGTAGATCTGACCTAGGCTGAACTTGAAACGCTCCAGGTTATGATCGTCAAACAGGCGGGTGGTCAAACCCAGCGTCATCTGATTGGCGTCTGCGATACGATCGAGACCCGAGAAGCGGCGATCCCTGAAGAGGCCGTAGTAGTCATCCTGTAATAGCGCAGTGTCATAGATGCCGATGTTGGACTGATCTTCATAGCCTACATACAGGTACTGGAACTGTGGCTCCAGAGTCTGGCGGTAGTTAGTATCGAAGTAATCGGTGAAACGCTCGAAGTTGATCTGACCGTGAATACGTACCTGGGGCAGGGTACGGCTCACAGTGCTGTCCAGCGGCTCTGTACCCGTGTAGTTTTTGGTGTCCTGCCAATAGTTGGTCTGTAACAGCTTGAGTTCACTGGTCAGCGAGCCCGCAGGCCCGTGGATCGGCAGGGATACGCTTGGCTCGAAGTGCAGACGGCTGGCGGTGGCATATTGATCTTCCTTGTGGCGGAAGTTGCTCGCTTCCCCCATGAGGTTGAAGTCTATGCCTTGCCACAATCCTGGCGCGCGATAGTTAAAGCCAATCTGCGGCATCACCTGGTAGGGAGATTCTTCCTCACCCAGTACCTTGATGTCCTGCACTCTGGCTGACATGTCCCAGTTATCGTCGAAATAGGCGATTTCGCCTATGCGCGAGATCTGATTGTCCGTGGCACGCAGCACGTCAGAGGGTAGATCGTTGAAGTAGTTGTTATCTGACACATCGGTAAAGTTGGCCAGTACCCGCCAGTTGTCGGCGATGGCCCCTTGATGCTGCCAGTGGTAGAGGTAACGGTCGGCGCGGTTGGGCACCAGATCGTCTTTGCCTAGGTATTCGACATTTAACTGTCCCTGCTGCGCCTCGCCGGCAAGATAGCGAAACTCGGACTTGAGGAACAGGCCGCGGGCCGACATATAGTGCGGGGTAAAGGTGAGATCATACTCTGGTGCTATGTTCCAGTAGTAGGGCGTCGCCACCTCGACACCATTTGTGGTACTGGTGCTGAAAAACGGGAACAGAAAGCCCGACTTACGCTTCTCCGACACGGGAATCGTCATATAGGGCAGATAGAAGACTGGTACATCGCCGATTTTCAGTTTGGCGTCCCAGAGCTCGCCCCATTCTTCACTGCTGTCTATCTTGATGGTCTCGGCTTCAAGCAGCCAGGAGGTATCGCCCGGCGGACAGGTGGTGAAGCTGGTATTAGACAGGTGCAGGTTGTTGTCCTGGGTGATCTCCAGGTTTTCCGCGTCGCCGTGGATCTGCTGGCCGTGGAGCCAATATTGGGCACCCTTAAGTTGGGCGCTGTTGCTGCGCATCTCGGCGCTCAGGGAGTCTGCCGTGACGGTAAACATATTGTCTTGGAACACCAGGTTGCCGTTAGCATCCAGGCGCTCGTTGGCCTGATCCAGCACGGCACTGTCTGCGGCGATATGACGGCCGCCTTGACTGAAAGTCACATCTCCCTGGAAAGTGGCCTTGTCACCCATCTTGGCGTTGGATGAGTCGGAAACGATCTTAATCTGCTGCAGATCCAGAGGGCGTTCGTCTGTGCTGGGTTCTGGAATAGGTACGGGCGGAAGTACCAGGCACTGGGCACCGGGCGCGGGAGTGGTTTCCGATTCGTCTGCCAAGACTAGCTGCGGGAGTAGCGCCAATGCCAATAAGTAACGGATATGCATCTTTTATCGTTTTTGTGATTTCTTCGTCTAGACAAGTTATCGGTGAGAATAGTTGCATCCCCCTTAGGAAGCAACTTAGCAAAAGAGATAGAATCATCTTAATTGCTGTTTCTATTTTGCTTTATAATAAAGCAATTTTCTTCTAAGAGCCATGAGGTGCCCTTGTCAGATCCAAGATTTCTTGCCCTTAATTCATGGATAGCGCGAACTTTAGGCGATGAGGCGCAGCTAGCCTTAATTTCCGGTGACGCCAGTTTTCGTCGCTACTATCGTGTTCGGTATCTAAGCCAGACTTTTATCGCCATGGACTCGCCGCCGGATCTGGTGCCCGTCGCCCCCTTTATTGCCCTCGCAAACGCCTATCATGATCATGGTATCCTAGCGCCAGAAGTTAAGGCCGCCGAGCTGACGCAGGGCTTTCTGCTGCTCTCCGACCTCGGCGATATCCAGCTGCTCGAGGTGCTGACGCCTGAGAATGTCGAGCAATACTATGGCAAGGCCCTTGGCTTGCTTGAGGCGCTGCAGACCATCACCTCGGCGGCTGGGCAGCCCTTGCCCGATTATGACGACGCCTTCGTGCTGCGGGAGCTTACTATCTTCATCGAGTGGCTGGTCGAGCATCACCTGCAGCTGACCCTAGATCGTCAGACGCGGCAGATGATAGATGGGTGTTTTAGCCTACTTATAGAAAACGTTGCCCAGCAGCCCAAGGTGGGTATGCACAGGGATTACCATAGTCGTAATCTGATGCTCTGCGATGACGAGCTGGCGGTGATCGATTTTCAGGACGCGGTTATCGGCCCTATCACCTATGATGCCGTCTCCCTGCTGCGGGACTGCTATGTGCGCTGGCCGCTCGACGTGGTCGAGGCTTTACTCGAGCAGCACTATAATCAGATGCGCGTCCTGGGCCGCCTAGGCGATGAGGTGAACTTGAGCCAGTATCGCCGCTGGTTCGATCTCATGGGGATGCAGCGTCACCTGAAAGCTGCGGGTATCTTCTGCCGCCTCAACTATCGCGATGCCAAGCCGGGTTATCTGAAAGATATTCCCTTGACCTTGAGCTACGTGTGCGACATAGGGGAGCAATATCCTGAGTTTGCGCCTTTCATCGCCTGGTTAAGGCGTGAGGTGATGACGCACATGACCTGCAAAAAATTGTCTCAGCTGACAAGTCATGTGGAGGTACAGCGATGAAGGCCATGATACTCGCCGCCGGTCGCGGCGAGCGCCTGCGCCCGTTGACAGATAGCTTGCCTAAACCTCTGGCAGAGGTCGCGGGCAAGCCGCTGATCGTCTATCACATAGAGCGTCTGGCGAAGATAGGCATAACAGAGATAGTGATCAACCACGCCTGGTTAGGGCATAAGCTCGAAGCCTATCTGGGCAATGGCAGCGCCTGGGGCGTCAGCATCAGCTACAGCCCTGAGACAGAGGCGTTAGAGACAGGCGGCGGCATTAAGCAGGCCTTACCACTGCTTGGGGATGAGCCCTTTGTGGTGCTCAATGGCGATGTCTACATCGACAGCCTGCCCAGGGTGAAGGGCTTGTCCCTCGAAGCGGCGCTCGATAAGGCAAGAGTCGCCGAGTTGATGGGCGAGCACCAGGCCTACCTTTGGTTGGTGGATAACCCTAAGCAGCATCCAGAGGGAGATTTTGCCCTGGAGGCGGGCAAGGTTAATGACAGCGGCGAGCCCAGGCTGACCTTCTCCGGCATGGCCATTTATCATCCGCGCTTTTTCGATGACGCGCCCAGCGGGCGTTTCGCCCTGGCGCCGATGTTGAGGGATAAGATGCAGCAGGGACTGATAGCTGGTGAGCACTATTCTCACCTCTGGTGCGACGTGGGCACCCTGGAGCGATTGCAGTCACTGGACGCCGAACTGCGCACGGCACAAAAACACAATAAAGGTTGTTAGATGAAGATTTGGGGAAAGTTTTTTGGGTTTGCCATAGGTTTCATGTTTGGCCGCATCATAGGCGGCATCATAGGTCTCTGGCTGGGCCACCTCTATGACAAGAAGCGCGGCGAGGTGGAGCAATTGATGGGTAAGGGCAGCGATCGACAGGCGCTGTTTTTCAACACAGCTTTTGCGGTGATGGGCCATGTGGCCAAGGCCTCGGGTCAGGTGACCGAGAATGATATCCGCCTGGCGACGGCGCTGATGGATCAGCTGCGGCTCAGCGGCGATGCCCGCCGCGAGGCTCAGGCGGCCTTTACTCAGGGCAAGGCCGCCGATTTCGACCTGAAGGCTTCACTGCGCACCTTCAGGCTGATCTCCATGGGGCGACGTGAACTGCTACAGATGTTTCTGGAGATCCAGATCCAGACAGCACTATCGGACGCCGAGCTAGATGCCAAAGAACATGCCATACTCTTAACCGTGGCGAAGGAGCTGGGCTTTAGCCGCGAGCAACTCGATGAACTACTCAAGCGCTGGCAGGCGGAAGTGAACTTCCAGCGCCACGGCCGCCAGCAGACCTCCATTAACGATGCCTACGAGGTGTTAGGCCTCAACGAGCAGGCCTCGGATCAGCAGGTAAAGCGTGCCTATCGTAAGTTGATGAACGAGCATCACCCCGACAAGTTAGTTGCCAAGGGGCTACCCGCCGAGATGATGGAACTGGCCAAACAGAAGGCGCAGGATATTCAGGCCGCCTATGACAGGGTAAAGCAAGACCGCGCCATGAGATAATCATAAACAAGTAAAGGAGAGGGCGATGAAGGGAATAAGGCTGATCTTATTAACGGGACTCTTAGCATGGATGACGGCTCAGTCTGCCTGGGCAAAGTCGGATATCTTTGTCGCTCCCTTCGGTGGTTATAGCTTTGGCACCAGTGAACTCGATGCCACAGATATCGACACTAGCACCCAAGGCAGTATCAGCATCAAGGACTCCAGCCACTACGGCATCATAGTGGGGATGAAGACCCGGGATCCTGGCGATGTCTACCTACTCTACAGCCACCAGAGCACAGATATGCACGCTGGTGGCATGTTTAATCCCAACCGCTTGGCAAAGCTTGAGCTGGATTACGCCCACCTTGGTGGCTCGCTCTATTTTCCCAAGGGAGATCTGCGCCCCTATGTTACCGTCAGCGTCGGCATGACACAGATGCGTCCGTCCGGGGATTTCTCCGACGAGTCACGCTTCTCCATGGGCATAGGGGGAGGCGTGGAATACCAGCTCGGGGATAACTTCAGCCTGTTTGCCGATGGTCGCGGCTATGCCACCTTCATCAACAGTGACAACGAGCTGTTTTGCGATGCTAACCGCTGTATCTGGAATATCCGCGCCGATGTCATCTGGCAGGGCCAGCTGAATGCCGGTTTTAAATACACTTTTTAACCCTTAAGAGAGCAGTCTTCATGAAGATAGTCGTACTCGATGGCTACACCCTCAACCCTGGCGATCTCGATTGGCAGCCGCTGACAGCGCTGGGCGAGTTTCACTGCTTTGACAGAACCGCTCCGGCCGAGCTTATCGATCGTGCTCAGGGGGCCCAGGTGTTGCTGACCAATAAGACTGTTCTCGATGGCGAGGGTCTTAGGGCCTTGCCTGGGCTCGAGTATGTCGGCGTGCTCGCCACTGGTACCAATGTGGTGGATCTCAAGGCTGCCAGTGAGCTAGGGATCAAGGTGACCAATGTGCCCGGCTATGGCCCTGACGCCGTGGCGCAGATGGTATTTGCCCATATACTGCACCACACCCAGAGATTGTCTGATCATCACAATGCCGTGGTGGCTGGGGCCTGGTCTCAGGCGCCAGATTTCTGCTTTACTCTGGCGCCGCTGCAATCGCTTAAGGGCAAGACGCTGGGACTGGTGGGCTTTGGCGATATAGGTCGGCAGGTGGCCGCTATTGCCAAGGCCTTTCAGATGCGGGTGTTGGTCAACACGCCATCCGTTAAGCAGGATCTCCCGGAAGGGGTCAGCTGGTGCGAGCGTGAGGCGTTATTCGGCAGTGCCGATATTATCTCGCTGCACTGTCCGCTAACGCCGGATACCCTGCAGCTGATCAATAGTGAGCGACTAAGGGCCATGAAATCCAGCGCCATCTTGATCAACACTGCTAGGGGCGGTCTGGTGGATGAGCAGGCCCTGGCCGATGCCTTAAGTCGCGGCGAGATTGCCGCTGCCGGCGTGGATGTCCTATCGAGCGAGCCGCCAGAGGCAGACAATCCCCTGCTGAGTGCGGCCAATATCAGCATCAGCCCTCATAATGCCTGGGCGACCAGGGAGGCGAGGCAGAATCTGCTGACCATTGCCATCGATAACCTCAGGGGCTATCTGGCGGGGCAGCCGATTAATCAGGTGAATTAAGCCAAGGTCATCTGGTCGAAAAGAAAAGGGCGCCTGATTCTTGAGAAGAGGCGCCCTTTTCTTTGATCTCAGTTGCGGAGGATTTAATCCAGCAAAACTTCTACCTGAGCGGCAACCTTGAGCGCCTTGTCGATGGCGTTATCAATGCTTTCCCCGCGAGCCAGGCCTACGCCGAGACGGCGACGGCCGTCGATATCCGGCTTGCCAAACAAGCGCAGCTGAGTGTTTGGCTCAACGAGTGCCTGCGCCATGCCGCGGTAGCTGATGTTATGGCTAGTGCCCTCGGCCAGGATCACTGCCGATGCCGATGGGCCGTGTTGCATTATGTTGGCGATAGGCAGGCCTAAGATGGCCCGCACATGCAGGGCGAACTCCGACAGGTCTTGGCTGATAAGGGTGACCAGGCCGGTATCGTGTGGGCGAGGCGACACCTCGGAGAAATAGACCTCCTCGCCCTTGATAAACAGCTCGACGCCGAACAGACCATAGCCGCCAAGTGCCTCGACTACCTTACGACCGATCGCCTGCGCCTTGGCGAGCACGGCATCAGACATGGCCTGGGGCTGCCAAGACTCGCGGTAGTCGCCATCCTCTTGGCGATGACCTATGGGGTCGCAGAAGTGGATGCCGTTGACGGCACTGATGGTAAGCAGGGTGATCTCATAGTCGAAGGGCACGAAGCCCTCGACGATCACCTTGCCACCACCTGCGCGGCCGCCTTCCTGGGCATATTGCCAGGCCGAAACAATATCCGCCTCACTGCGTATGATGCTCTGGCCCTTGCCCGATGAGCTCATCACAGGTTTGACGACACTGGGGAGGCCGATGTCGGCGACTGCCTGCTCAAATTCTGCCTGGGTGTCGCAGAAGAAATAGGGAGAGGTGGGGAGGCCCAATGTCTCGGCGGCGAGGCGACGAATGCCTTCGCGATCCATGGTGAGCTGGGTTGCCTTGGCGGTGGGGACGACATTCACTCCTTGCGCTTCCAGCTCGACCAGGGTCTGAGTGGCGATCGCCTCGATCTCGGGGATCACCAGGTGGGGCTGTTCCTGCTCTATGATGGCGCGCAGGGCCTCACCGTCCAGCATGTTGATCACATGAAACCTGTGGCTGACCTGCATGGCCGGCGCGTTGGGGTAGCGGTCGACGCCAATGACCTCGACGCCCAGGCGTTGTAGTTCGATGGCAACTTCTTTGCCGAGTTCGCCGCAGCCTAGCAGCATGGCGCGCCTAGCGCCTTTTGAATAGGGTGTGCCTATCATGGTGTGGGTACCTTTTTATCTTGAGTGGGTCGTGCGCCCAGCTTCGATTATTTGGCGACTATCTTACCTCTTAGCAAGGAATATGCAGACCCCTTACGCAGACAAGTGTGTACTGGATCAAGATTATGACGCGAATTAGGAAAGCATTATCAGCAATTTATGGCTAGTATGGATAAAGTAAAACTGCGAGATCTGTTTGTTTGCGCCAATCTCGATGGCGCGGCGTGTTGTGGTTAAATAGGTTCAATAACAATAAGGAGTGAGCCGTGTTTTTGGATTACTTTGCATTAGGTGTCATCATCTTTGTCGCCGTTTTCCTGTTTTATGGGGTGATCGTGATCCACGATATTCCTTATGAGATAGCCAAGAAGCGTAATCATCCCCAGCAAGATGCCCTGCATGTTGCCGGTTGGGTAAGCCTTTTTACCCTGCACGCTATCTGGCCCTTCCTGTGGATCTGGGCGACCCTGTATCGCGAGGACAGAGGCTGGGGCTTCAACAAGGTGGTCGAGCGAGAGCTGGCGCTGGAAGATGAGGTCAAACAGCTCAATCAAACCATAGCTCAGCTTGAGCAGCGTCTGAGCGCCGTCGAGGGCGGGCAAACGGCCTTGCATGTGGTCGAGACACAGTCAGATTCCCAAGAGAAGGAGTCATAAGATGGATCTATTACTCATTCTGACCTACACCGCCATCTGCATCGCCATCTTTAAGATCTTCAAGATACCCTTAAACAAATGGACAGTGCCCACAGCGATTCTCGGCGGCATAGTGATCGTCGGCGCCCTGGTGCTCTTGATGAACTATAACCACCCCTACACGCCCTATGCGCGTCAGGTGTTTGCCACGGTTCCCATCAACCCCGCGGTGCGCGGCTTGGTGACCAGCGTCGAGGCCAAACCCAATGTGCCCCTGAAGAAGGGGGATGTGCTGTTTCGCATCGATCCTAAGCCCTTCGAGGCGGTGGTGATGCAAAAGCGCGCGGCACTGGCGGCGGCCGAACTCGAGGTGCCTCAGTTAGAGGCGGCCTGGCAGACGGCTCAGGCCAGTGTGGAACGGGCCACGGCCGACAGAGACAGAAGCAAGTCGGCGTTCGAGCGATACGAGAAGGGGCGCAAGCGTGGCGGTGCCAACTCCCCCTTTACCGAGCTGGAGCTGGATAACAAACGCCAGCTCTACATGGCCTCCGAGGCGCAGCTCACCGCGGCGCGCTCTGAAGAGTTGAGAGTCAGGCTCGCCTATGAGTCCAATGTCGATGGCGTTAATACCAAGGTGGCCGGGATCCGGGCCGAACTGGATAAGGCGATGTACGATCTCGAGCAAACTGTGGTGCGGGCGCCGGCCGATGGCATAGTCACTCAGATGGCGCTGCGTCCCGGGGTGATTGCCGTACCTATGCCGCTACGCTCCCTGGTGAGTTTTATTCCCGACGAGGAGCGCTACTTTGCCGGAGCCTTCTGGCAAAACTCCCTGCTGCGCCTCAAGGAGGGAGATGAAGCCGAGATGATCTTGGACGCCGCGCCGGGTCAGGTGTTTAAGGGACGGGTGGCCAAGGTGTTGCCAGCCATGGCCGAGGGCGAGTTTCAGTCTCAGGGGGCATTGGTCTCTTCCAGAGTGCTACTACCAAGGGGGCGTGCCATAGTCTTGATTGAGCTTGACGATCACGAGGCGAAACGTAACTTTCCCGCCGGGGTATCGGGTCAGGCGGCCGTCTATACCGAGCATTTCTCCCACGTGGCTGTGATGCGCAAGGTGTTGCTGCGCATGCAGGGCTGGTTGAACTATCTATTTCATTAACTGATAGCCTGCCAGCCTGGCGAGTCATATAGAGTCCCGCCAATAGATAAGCCCGCGTTGCGGGCTTTTTTGTGGGGTAATTCATGGCGTGAACAATTGAATTTGTTGAGATACTGGGGTATCAATAGCGCTTGGGTTGGCGAACCAGGGCCAGCCCTGGTGGCTAATGCTTCTATCGCTAGTGACTAATCTTATATCGCTAGCGGCTCTGTTTAAGGATGACTATGCAAGATATTCGCGATCTCACCGCCGTGCTGCGCTCCAATACCCCGATCGTCGTGATCGAAACCTATGAAGAGTATCGGGTGATCGAGCTGTTAAAAAGGGTATCGACCATCCTATATCAGCCGCTGTTTACCTGGAGCATCACCCAAGGGCTGGCGCGTGCCGATGTGAAGATGGGGACTCAGAAATTCAACACAGATCCCACAGAGATCCTGGGGCAGATCAAGTCCACCAGTCAGCAGGGGATCTATGTGCTGTGCGACTTTCATCCCTTCGTCGACAATGCCCCCAAGAATGTGCGTCTGCTCAAGGAGATCGCCTTAGAGTATGAGGCGCTGAAACATACTATAGTCCTGGTGAGCCATGCCTTCGATATTCCGCCCGAGATCAAACGCTACTGCGCCCATTTCTCCATCTCGCTGCCCGATACCGTGCAGCTGCAAAACCTTATCTATGAACAGATAGACAAGGCTCGTGGCGAAGGTCTGCTGCAGAGTGTCGATGATGATGCCGTGGCTAAGCTGGCCGAGAATCTCAGGGGGCTGACCTTCGACGATGCCCGCCGTCTGGCCCATAAGGCGATAGTGGATGATGGGGCCATCACTCACTCGGACGTGGACAGGATCAACCAAGGCAAGTTTAAGCTGCTGGATATGGAAGGTGTGTTGCAATTTGAATATGACACCAGCGACTTCTCTCAGGTGGCTGGCCTGCATAACCTGAAGAAATGGCTCTCCCATCGCAGTCCGGTATCGAGTGCAGAAGGGCGGGCCGATCATCCCAAGGGGATCTTGCTGCTGGGGGTACAGGGCAGTGGTAAGAGCCTGGCGGCCAAGGCCGTGGCGGGCATGTGGCAGCGTCCCTTACTGCGCCTGGATATGTCGGCCCTGTATAACAAGTATATCGGCGAGACGGAGAAGAATTTGCGTAACGCCCTGGCGCTGGCCGATCTTATGGCGCCTTGCGTATTGTGGATAGACGAGATAGAGAAGGGGCTCAGTAGTGGTAGCAGCGACGATGGCACCTCTAAGCGGATCCTGGGAGCGCTGCTGACCTGGATGGCAGAGCGAAAATCTGAGGTGTTCTTGGTGGCTACGGCCAACGATATCAGTGCCCTACCACCCGAGCTGATGCGTAAGGGCAGGATGGATGAGATCTTCTTTGTGGATCTGCCCGACGATAGCGTGCGCCAGGCGATCTTCCTGATCCATCTGCAGCGTCGTCGGCTCGACCCGCTCAATTTTGACCTGGTTAAGCTGTCACAGGCCAGCCAGGGCTTCTCCGGCGCCGAGATAGAGCAGGCGATCATCTCCGCGCGTTATACGGCGCGAGCGGCTGAGCAAAGCGTGTCTCAGGCGCTCTTATTGGGCGAGTTGATGAAGACCCGCCCCCTATCTGTGGTGATGCGGGAAAAACTGGCCGCGCTGCGTCACTGGGCGCAAGGGCGTACCGTCAACGCCCATCAATAGCGGGTGCGAGTCTACTCGGGCTTAGGGGGGAACTGAGAGAGAATCTTGTTCACGGTTTCCTTGGTCTCTCTGGCCTTTTTCTCGCCGCCATCATCGTAATCAAACTTATCGCTGCCGCGCCAGACAAGCTTGTTGCTGGCGCTGTCGACTATGTCTATCTGGATGAGCTGCATCTTGGCGCTGTCGCTGCCCAGTGGCACACCGACGCTGGTGCCGACTCCGACACTGCCTGAGCTGCCCCAGCTGCCGGTTCCCAGGCCGATGGAGAGCCCGGAGCTCTTGGGCTTGTCTACCACCTTGAAGCCGTAGGTCACCATAAACTGGGGCTGGTCGGCGACCTGGCTGTAGCCTCTCTGAGTCAGGCTATCGACGATGGCCTGGTCTATTCGCGCCGTGCTGAGGGGGTCGCCGATATTGGCAGGACTCTGCAGGGTGAAGCGCTTAAGCGTATCGAAGTCATACTGGGTATCGTAATCTGTGGTAGGTTTGCTGGCACAGGCGCCTACGAGTAAGGCGGCCATTGTTAGGATGAGCAGGCGTAGTGAACTCATGAGACTCCTTAATAATCATAATTTGATGCTATCAGCTTATTTATACAAGAGTTTTTAGTTTTAGTGTATGAATAAAGTTTAGCCTGTTGCCGAGATTTAGGTTATGTTTTAACTATAGGCTCATTTAGCGACCCCTTAAGTGAGCCCATATTCAAGATGTCGCAGACAATTAGGTGTAGCTAGCCCCCATGGAACAGTTAGAGTTTTTCGAGATCCCTAGTCCCTGTATCGGTGTCTGCCAGACAGACGCTCGGGGCTATTGCAAGGGCTGCCTGCGCAGCAGAGAGGAGCGCTTTAATTGGCTGCACTTCTCCGATGCGCAAAAAAATGAGGTGATTCGCCTATGTAAACAGCGTCATCGCCGTCGTCGCCTGGCCCTGCTAAAGGCGAAGAAGACGGCCATCTTGGAAGAGCGCGCCGCCGCGACCCAATCACTGGACTTCGACATCGATGCCGAATGATCTCGGCTGGCGTTAACCCAATGTCGAGTTCGGCCGCATCAACATACCACTTACTCGTTTAAGCCCGTTTTCCGTCTGCTATTTTCTTTGTCTGTTCGCGTTCACCCTGGGCCAGCTTAGGGTAAAGACGGTATTGCCCGGCTCGCTTGCCAGTGACACCCGGCCATTGTGCTTGTGCATGATCCGCTTGATGATGGCCAGCCCCAGTCCATGACCCTTGTTGCCATTCTGTACCACCTTGCTGCGATAGAAAGGTTCGAAGATCTTCTCTTGATCCACGGCCGCGATACCCGGGCCATCGTCGATCACCTTGAGCTGCACCGACTTGTTTTCCTGGCTGATCTCTATGGTGATATGGCTCTTGGCAAAACGCTGGGCATTGATGATCAGGTTTTGCAGTGCACGCTCGATGAGGGAAGGGTCTCCCATCACCTTCAGTTCGGGCGTCTGCTCGTCAAAATAAATCGGAATGCTGTGGCGGTTTTKCAGTCGGCTGATGGTCTGCTGGGTAAGCCGAGTAAGCTCACAGCATTCAAACTCTAAATCCTGCTGTTGTGACTCCAGGCTGGCGTAGGTGAGCAGTTCCTGCAGTAGGGTCTCCATCTCCTTCACATCTTGCTGCATCTCGTCGAGAAATACCTGGCGCCGCTCGGGATCTGAGTCGGGGCCACAATATTGAGGCACCAGGGCCAGGGCAAACTTGAGCCGGGCCAGGGGCGTTCTGATCTCGTGGGAGACGGCGTTAGAGAGATGCTTCTGGTTCTCGATCAGCGCGCTGATGTGGCGTGCCATCTCGTTGAAGGTTGACGCCAGGGGCTGTACCTGCGAGCGGCTGGAGAGTTGTATCTGGGTGTCCCATTTGGCCTGGCCAAATGCCTTGGTCGCCAGTCGCAGCGTCTTGAGATCCCGTGACAGGGGCCAGACCCAGATCAGCGCGACCAATGCAAGGGAAAGGTAGAAGAAGAGGGTAAACAGGCCGCGCAGCTGCTCCCTGGGATCTATCTCTATGGGGCCGGCCATCAGGATCTGCTGATCATCGATCTCGATAAAATGCAGCTCGTGTTGCTCGTCCGGCGCCGTGACCAGGACGCTGTCGCGCGCGAGGGAGTCGTCTAGGTTGACCGCCACCTGAGCCTTAGGAAGTAGGCTGAGTGGGTAGCTGTGTCGGGTGCTGAGCTGGGAGAGAAACGCCTCGCGCTGGGCCTTGGGCAGCTTGCCGATCAGCTGAGCTAAGGCGATGAGCGGCGCGTCTTGTGCGCCGCCGTCGTCGACATTGTTTTGCCAGATGCTGTCCAGGGTCCAGCCGATACCGAGAAAACTAAGGCTCAGTAGCAGGTATAGGCTGATGAAGAGTCGTTTCAACGCAGCTCCGTTAGTTGTTCCAGGCTTCTGGGGCGAATAGATATCCCTGACCCCATACCGTCTTAATTCTAAATGGGGTTTCGATATTGTCACCTAACTTCTTACGCAGCCGTGAGATGCGCACGTCGATCTTCCTGTCTTTGCCGTCGAAATCTATGTTGAGCAGGTATTGATAGATATATTGACGGCTCAGCACCTGCCCGGCTTGTGAGGCCAGCAACCAGAGAAGCTCGAACTCATGACTGGTGAGGTCCACCTCGAGATCGCCCAGGCGAATGGCCTGAGTGTGGGGATCTATGCTCAGCTTACCGAAGCTGAGGCAGTGAGACTCCGCCTGTGGTGGCTTGGCGGTTCGGCGCAGCAAATTATTGATGCGGGCGATAAGCAGCGCAGGATCGACTGGCTTTACCACATAGTCGTCGGCGCCCAGCTCTAATCCCTTGATCTGATCCTCGTTGGAACCCAGGGCGCTCATCAGCAGGATAGGGCCGGCAAAGTAGTCGGGCAGTTTTTCACAAAGAGTAAGGCCATCCATCCCTGGCAGCATGATATCGAGCAAGATGATATCTGGTTTGTAGTTGATCAGTCGGGTCAGTACTGTGTCACCACGACGCTCAACTTCCACGTGCATTCCATGCGACTTTAAATAATCCACAATCAGGTTTGCCAGACGAATATCGTCTTCGACGAGCAAGACTCTATGGGTCGATTGAGATTCTGTCATTAGAATAGACTCCAGGGGTTGCGATAACGACGCCTCACCTGAGGCGACGAAGTAGGGGTAACTTTTAATTTTACGCCGGCCAATGTTTGGTGGCTTTCTTTGTCTATCATGACAAATTGAATATCTTTTTGTGTCTCAACCTTCACGGTGAGCGAGTGGGTATTGGGGGAATCGGCGCACCACTTTTCCAGGTCGCTATGATCCGACATGATACAAACCACCTGGGGATAGGTGGTTTCCCAATTCAGTACCAACTCAATTTCACAGCTCTGTTCGACATCGGCCGTGATGCAAAATTGGGGTGACAATGACAAGCTGGCCGTAGACTCTTGGCCCGCGGCATAGGTAATGTTACACAGTAAAATAATGGCAAGAATTGCCTGTATCAGCCTGAAAGTCATTGAAAACACAAACCTTAAAACCTATAGGCTGTGCCGATAAAGTAAGTGTTGGTGTAACTTTCGGTGACGAGCGGGCTGTCGGTGATCGCATCGGCCAGGTCGGTATAGCGTATCAGGAAGAGCAACTCCCAGTGCTCATTCATTATGTATTGTGTCGTCAATTCTAATCCTAAATTAGTGCCAGAACCGGCACGATAGCGTTCACTCCAATATGCATTCTCGCTTGGACGTACGCCGTAATAGTAGTTGATGATCTCTTCGCTCTTCCAGTTGGCCACCGCGGCGACTTCAAATTTCCAGTCGGTCAGCGACAGGTTGTAGAGCCATTTGACTTTGCCTTCCATGCCGGAGTGGACATCGAAAAGGTCGTGGGCCAAGGCGAGGTTGATTATACCCACCGGAGTGTAAATAAACGCTTCGGCTCCGCCAAGAAGTGTAAATTTTCTGTCTTCGAGTTCGTTGAAAAACGGCTCGGGCTCGGCGCCAAAAGCTTGAAATCGCGAGGTAAGCGCCGGTGTCGAGCTGAGCTGGCTGGTACCAGAGATAAAGATGTTCGACGGATCCCAACGGTAGAAGTAAGCACTGTCGCTGCTGAAGCTGGTGGTCAGGTTGAGGCTGAACAGCTCCTCGTCCGCCAGGGTGTAGCCCAGATTGCCATTGTCGAAAAACCAGCTGTCGCCATAGTAGGCTAGGGTCGGTGCCAGGTAGATGGGGATATCGTCGTAGTCGCGGATGGGGTTACTGCGCTCACCATAGCCTAACGCCAGGCCGAGTTGCCACTGGCCAACCTCGATGCATTCATCATCCATATGACAAACCTTCTGCTCTTCGGCCTGGATGGCAAAGGAGAACAGCAGAGTCGTAAGTAGGCCTGTCAGCAGCTTGTTTTTCATGGGTATAGATACACTAAATTGGATCAAACAGGAGTCTGAACAAAGATTACCATTTACGTCATATATGCACAGCGTTTTCGCTATTCCTGATGCAAAATGATACAGCTTGATGCCTTGTGTTGGTTGCATTTTGGCGAAATGTTGCGCAGCAACAGGGAGCCTGTGATCCCTTTTAGCTATAGAGTTTACTGACTTGTTGCAACTGCCTCTGCTGCTCGGTGCGCTCCCCCTCTCTGGGCATGGCCAGGCCGACGGTGCGCCTGAGCTGCAAGTCGCCAATCGCCTTATAGATGATGTTGCTTTGCTCCATCAATACCGGCAGGGCTGGCACCAGGGCGATACCCACGCCGGCGGCCACTAAACCCACGGCATATTCCACCGTCTGGATCCGTGCGCGGATCTGCATCTTTATCCCCTCGAGGTCCATCAGCTGCTGCAGATCTGCCAGGGCCTCGCAGGGGGCGCGGTGGATGAAGGGCTGGCCGCTGAGATCCTGCAGGCGGATCTCCTTTTTCAGGGCCAGGCTCATGGTCGAGGGGATCGCCAGTAGGTAGTCGTCATGCCAGATGGGCTGAAACACTTCGTCCGACTTTAGCTGACTGGTGGTGATGATGCGGGCGTCGCAGGGCTCGTTGGCCTCGACCAGGGTAAGCTCCATATCATGGCAGGCCTGGCTGAAGTCTTTGAGCAGCATGCTCATGCGTTGTACCCCGAGGGAGTTGATCAGCCCAAGCTTGAAGGGTTGGCGCTGCTCTGGCGTATTAAACAGCGAGGCGATCGCCTTGGACTCGTTTAGCAGCCGCTGGGCCAAGGGATAGAGGCGCTCTGCCGACTCTGTGGGGCTCACACCTCTGCCGTGACGCTGGAACAGCTGAGTGTTGAGCTCGTCTTCGAGTTGACTGATGGCCGAGGAGATCGACGGCTGGGCGATATAGCACTGCTTAGCGGCGGCGCTGATGGTGCCCTTATCGTAGACGGCGACGAAGTAGCTCAGGGCTCTCAGGTTCATCTTTACCCTTACGTAAGATATAGAAAATAACTATGTAAGCTAAACAAAAAGAATATTTTTCCTACGGATAAATTATGCCTATGCTAGTCGAATTAGCAAGTGATGAATTAGTCACCAGCGACAACCACAACAATAACGACAGCAAGGAACAGACTCATGGCTCGAGTGAAATTTGATTGGCAAGATCCACTGCAATTCGATGCGCTACTTAGCGAAGATGAACGCATGATCCGCGACATGGTGCACGACTATGCGCAAGAGAAGTTGATGACCCGGGTATTGATGGCCAATCGCGAGGAGCATTTCGACCGTGAGATCATGAACGAACTTGGCGAGCTGGGGCTCCTGGGGGCGACCCTGCCCGAGGCCTATGGCTGTGCCAATGCCAACTATGTCAGTTATGGCCTGGTGGCCCGTGAAATTGAGCGGGTCGATAGCGGCTATCGTAGCGCCATGAGCGTGCAGTCTTCATTGGTGATGCACCCCATCTATACCTATGGCAGCGAGCAGCAGCGTCAGAAGTACCTGCCTAAGCTGGCTACCGGCGAGTGGGTAGGCTGTTTTGGTCTGACCGAGCCGGATGTGGGCTCAGATCCCGGTGGGATGAAGACCCGCGCCGAGCGCATCGAGGGGGGGTACCGTCTCAACGGCGCCAAGATGTGGATCACCAACTCGCCTATCGCCGATGTGTTTGTGGTGTGGGCCAAGCTCGATGGGGTGATCCGCGGCTTCATCCTAGAGAAGGGGATGAAGGGGCTGAGTGCGCCTAAGATTGAGGGTAAGTTCAGCCTCCGGGCATCGATCACCGGCGAGATAGTGATGGACAATGTCGAGGTGGGTGAAGAGGCGCTATTGCCTAACGTCGAGGGACTCAAGGGCCCATTTGGCTGCCTCAACAAGGCTCGCTACGGCATCGCCTGGGGGGCGCTTGGCGCCGCCGAATTCTGTTGGCACGCGGCGCGTCAATATAGCCTAGACCGTATCCAGTTTAACCGTCCGCTGGCGGCCACTCAGCTGATTCAGAAGAAGCTGGCCGACATGCAGACAGAGATCACAACTGGTTTATTTGCCTGTCTGCAGGCCGGTCGCCTGATGGATCAGGACGCCTTGCCCGTCGAGGCCATCTCACTCATCAAGCGTAACTCCTGCGGTAAGGCGTTGGAGATCGCCCGTATCTCCCGCGACATGCATGGCGGCAACGGCATCAGCGACGAGTTCCATGTGATCCGTCACGTGATGAACCTTGAGGCCGTCAACACCTACGAGGGCACCCATGATATTCATGCGCTCATCCTGGGTCGTGCGCAGACCGGTATCCAGGCCTTCGGCTAATTCCTCTCCTTCAGCTCGGAGCGACGGCGTCGCTCCGCCTTCTCGTCGCAGCGGCCTGTTGAACGCCCGTGGTATAGGCCTTGTTGCGCCCAATTGAGGTAGATCAACTTGGAAGATAGAGCTATTGCCCTCGACAGGCAATTTGTCGAACGTGTATCTCAGCAAGATTTCCTGGAGATAGAGCAGGGCTGGTGCCACACTCGCCTGGGGCTCAGCGATGCCGATTTTGTTGGCATGTTTGAGTCTCAGATGAAGAGCCGGCTGCTGGATCTCGAGTCCCGTAAGATGCGAGCCCGTAATCAGGGCTTCTATACCATAGGCAGCTCGGGCCACGAAGGCAACGCCGCCTGCGCCGCGGCCCTGCGCCCGACCGATATGGCGTTTCTGCACTATCGCAGCGCGGCCTTCATGATAGAGAGGGCGCGCCAGGTGCCCGGCGAGACGTCTCTGTGGGACATGCTGCTCTCCTTCGCCGCCTCCAGCGAAGATCCCATCTCGGGCGGACGCCATAAGGTACTTGGCAGTAAGCGCTTGATGATACCGCCGCAGACCTCCACCATCGCCTCTCACCTGCCTAAGGCGGTGGGGGCAGCCCTGAGTATTCCCCTGACTCAGAGGCTGGATATCGACAGTGCCCTGCCCGAGGACAGCCTGGTGTTCTGCAACTTTGGTGATGCCTCGGCGAACCACGCCAGCGCCCAGACGGCGATCAATGCCGCGGGCTGGGCCGCCTATCAGCAGGTGCCACTGCCGCTGCTGTTTGTCTGCGAAGACAATGGTATCGGCATCTCCACCGCCACCCCAAGCGGCTGGATCGCAGCCAACTTTAAAGATCGCGCCGGCATCAAGTATTTCTATTGTGACGGTCGGGATCTACTGGACTGCTACCGGGTCAGTCGCCAGGCGGCTGAGTATGCCAGAGTCAAGCGCCGTCCCGTCTTCTTACATGTCAGAACGGTTCGCCTGATGGGCCATGCCGGCAGCGACGCCGAGATTGCCTATCTGAACAAACAGAAGATTTTAGACAACGAGGCGCAGGATCCACTGCTGCTCACGGCCAAGCAGATCATCGAGGCCAAGCTGATGAGCCCGGATGAAATCGTCGAGCAGTACCAAAGCCTCAAATCGCGCATCGCGGCCATTGCCAAGGTCGCGGTCGAGCGGCCAAAACTGACCAGTGCCAAGACGGCGATGGCGGCGGTGGTCCCGCCTGTAAATGACCAGGTTCAGTCACACCAAGATCTGTCCAAAGAAGCCTTTGCGCGGCTATTCAGCGCAGACAAGAACTCCCTGGGTAAACCGCTGCACATGGGCAAGCTGATCAATATGACCCTCACAGAGTTGATGGCACGTCAGCAGAACATAGTGGTCTGCGGCGAGGATGTGGGCAAGAAGGGCGGGGTGTATCATGTCACCTCGCGCCTGGTGGAGCGCTTCGGGCCTAACAGGGTGATCAATACCCTGCTCGATGAGACCTCCATATTGGGGCTGGCCATCGGCATGGCCCACAACGGCCTGCTCCCGATTCCCGAGATCCAGTTCCTCGCCTATGTGCACAACGCCGAGGATCAGATCCGCGGCGAGGCGGCGACCCTGCCGTTCTTCTCTAACGGCCAATTTACTAATCCCATGGTGATCCGCATCGCCGGTCTGGGTTATCAGAAGGGCTTCGGCGGCCACTTCCATAACGACAACTCTCTGGCAGTGTTTCGCGATATACCTGGCCTCATCCTGGCCTGTCCCTCCAACGGCGCCGATGCCATGGGCATGCTACGTGAATGCGTGCGGCTGGCCGAGCAGGAGCAGCGACTGGTGATCTTCCTTGAGCCGATCGCCCTCTACATGACGCGGGATCTGCACCAGGAGGGCGACGGCCTCTGGAGTCATGCCTATTGTCCTCAGGAGCAGGCCAAGGCGCTGCCCTACGGTGAGCTGGGTGTCTACGGTAAGGGCAAGACCCTGGCTATCCTCAGCTATGGCAACGGCTATTACCTCAGCCGTCAGGCCGAGCGTGAGTTGGCCGAGCAGGGGATAGATTGCCGGGTTATCGATCTGCGCTACCTCATCCCGCTTAACGAGGAGGCGATCATCGCTGCGGTCAGCGAGTGTGAACACCTGTTGATCGTCGATGAATGCCGCCGCAGTGGCTCGGTAAGCGAGGCGATAGTCACCTGTGTGCATGAGCGTTTGGGGGATCTTGCGCCGCAGATGGCCAGGCTGACCGCCGAGGATTGCTTTATTCCACTGGCGGAGGCGGCGACCCTGCCGCTGCCTGGGCGCTCGCAGATAGTCGAGGCCGCCCTGGCCCTGATTGGTGAGCAGGCAAAGGACGACGAGGGGAGTGAAACCATCCAGCGCACAGGAGTGAGACAAGCCTTATGACACAGGAAGCTAAGATGATGAAGACAGGCGAAACGGCGGCGACAGGCAAGCTAAGAGCGCTGGTGGTCGCGCCGGGAAGAGGCTGCTACAACAAGGAGGAGCTCGGTTATCTCGCCAGGTACCATAGCGACAAGCTTGCCTTTATCGAGGCGATCGATGCCTATCGGCGTGATTTGGGGCAGAAGCCCGTCGCCGAGCTCGATGCTCAGGGTAAATACTCCTTTAAGCTGCACACCCCGGGGGAAAATGCCTCGGCCTTAATCTATGCCTGCGCCATGGCCGACTTTATGGATATCGACCGTGAGCGCTTCGATATCGTGGCGGTCACGGGTAACTCCATGGGCTGGTATATCGCCCTGGCGCTGGCCGGCGCCCTGGATGAGCGCGGCGCGATTGAGGTGATCAACACCATGGGCAGCATGATGAGTGATGGCCTGATTGGCGGACAGATGATCTATCCAGAGATGGACGATAACTGGCGCCGGGACAAGACCAAGACAGCACTGCTGGACAGGGTGATCGCCGAGGTGAATGAGCAGGCCGGCTGTGAGCTCTATACCTCTATTCATCTGGGGGGATATAGGGTGCTGGCGGGTAACGAGGCGGGGCTGACTCAGGCTGAGGCCCGACTGCCAAGGCTTGAAGAGCGTTACCCTATGCGACTGTATAACCATGGCGCCTTTCACTCGCCACTGCTGCAAGAGATCGCCCGCCGAGGGCAGAAGGCCCTGCCGGAGTCGCTGTTTCATCGCCCCAGATTGCCCATGGTCGATGGCCGGGGGCAGGTGTGGAGTCCTTTCTCCACTGATATGGCACGACTGCACAGCTACACCTTAGATCATCAGGTGGTGGCGCCCTATGACTTTAGTCAGGCGATGGCCGTGGGGGTCAAGGAGTTTGCCCCAGATTGCGTGATAGTGCTGGGGCCGGGTAACACCTTAGGCGGGCCCGTAGCGCAGACGCTGATCGCCAACCAATGGTTTGACTGGCAGAGCAAGCAGGATTTCAGCGAGGCGCAGAAGTTGGCGCCTAAGCTGATCGCCATGGGCAACCCTGCGCAGCGACCCATTGCCACGGGAGAATAAGGGCGTTGCTATGCCTGTTGTACCTATGGCATATTGCCTTCTTTTATAAGGAAATATAGGACGTTTATGGCCGAGCAGCAGTTCAACTCCCCCCAAGCCCCGGAGATCACTATTCGTCACAGCACAGATGGCGACATAGAGGGGATTTTCGCCTTGTACGGTCAGCCTAGCTGTTATGCCGGTACACTGCAGCGTCCCTATCCGTCGCTGGCCTTCTGGCAGAAACGGCTAAAGGATCTGCCGGAGAACTGTTACAGCTTGGTGGCCGTGCGTGATGGGCAGATAGTGGGGCAGCTTGGCATGGAGGTCTACAGCAATGCCAGGCGCAAGCATGTGGCCAACTTTGGCATGGCGGTGTGTGAGTCGGCGCGTGGGCAGGGGATCGGCAGTGCCTTGCTGGCCGCCATGATAGATCTGGCGACCAACTGGCTGGCGGTGCGTCGTATCGAACTCGAGGTCTATACCGATAACGAGGCCGCGGTTGCGCTCTATAAGTCCCATGGCTTTGTGATAGAAGGCGAGGCCAAAGATTATGCCTTTCGGGACGGCGGCTATGTGAACGCCTTCCTGATGGCGAGGTGCAGCTAAGCCCTGATTTAGAGCTCCGTCTTTGAGTCCTGTCTTTGATGCCTGTCTTTAAGGCCAGGGCTTGAGTCATAGCTTCTAGCATTAGCTTTAAACATTGGCTTTACGCATAAGCTATGAATGCTCTCTAAGCGCCCAGGCACAGGCGCTATCTGAGACGTAAAACTGATCTAGATCAGCAGATGGTTAACTAAGATCTTCTGCTGATTTTTTTGATAGGTAGATCACGTAAAGCCGTAAAATGTGAGGCTTGTCCTGTCTACCCGGGTTTTACTTGTTGTAGGAGCGCTCGCCTGAGATGACCTGAAACAAGCTTTGTGACACTCCTATCAAAAAAGTGAGTTAACGTGATCTTGATTGCTTTATCTGTGGGGCGATATTTATCTCAATGAATTTATTGGATATTTTGGCTCCTCGTTAATGTCACTATTAGACTGTGACTCTTATCTTATTGTTTTGTATCTGTTTTTGTTATGACGCATCACCCACTCGGGCAGGCATTGTAGTGTCCTTAAGACTTCTCTAGAATCCGCCGCGATTTTGACCGCGCCATGGTGGCGCATTTACTGCGAGCGATAACGAGGGGAATTAAATGTCGACAAAATTGGCCAATCCTGCGCCTCTGGGTCTGATGGGGTTTGGTATGACGACTGTGCTGTTGAACATACACAATGCGGGTTTTTTTGACATCGATGCCATGATCTTGGCGATGGGGATCTTCTACGGCGGTCTGGGCCAGGTGCTGGTGGGCATGATGTGCTTTAAACGGGGAGACACCTTCGGCACCACGGCATTTACCTCATATGGCCTGTTCTGGTTGACCTTAGTGGGACTCATTATGCTGCCTAAGCTTGGACTTGCCGCCGCCAGTCCGAGTCATTTCATGGGCTGGTATCTAAGCCTTTGGGGTGTGTTTACCGCCTTCATGTTTGTCGGTTCTTTGCGTTATCCACGCGCCAAGCAAGTGGTATTTGGCTCCTTGACCCTGCTGTTTTTCCTGCTGGCGGCCCGCGACTTTACCGGTAGCGAGTCGATTGGATTGATCGCCGGATTCGAAGGGATATTCTGCGGCGCCAGCGCCATCTACTTTGCTATGGCCCAGGTGCTTAATCAGGAATATGGCCGGGTGATCCTGCCTATCGGTGAGGCTAAAGCTTAGCCATATTCGATGGCGGTCTTGACCGCCTGTAGGATCTCGGTGCGATTGGAGGGCTTAAGAATGTATCCCTTCAGTCCCACCTGAGCCCAGCGCTTGATCAGCTCACGGTTGTTGTTGCTGGTCAGCGCCACCACGGGAATGTCCTTACCGTCGTTATGGACCTTGAGTTGCTTGGTGGTGTTGATGCCATCTAGGTGAGGCATATAGAGATCCATGAGGATCAACGCGTAATCGTTCCCCTCGATCATCTTGAGGGCGGTCAGGCCGTCGCAGGCCTGCTCTGTGTCATATTCATCCTGCTCCAGCACCTTGACGATCATCTCGCGGTATATCTGATTGTCTTCCACCACTAAGATCTTCTTCTTGGGCGGCTTGGCGTCATGCTCATCAAACAGGGAGGAAACCAGGGCCTGACTGGGGAGCCTGCTTTTCTGTTTAGCCTGTACCTTCTGCTTGATATCTTTGATCTCGCTGTGGCGACTGGTGAGCTGCGCCAGGATGAGATCCAGACCATCTTTGATCTCCACCTCAAGCTGGGTCAGTAGGGGCTCGATATGCTGCTTCGCCAGCGATTTGACCAGTGCCTTGTCGTGACCCATGCCCTCGTCGCCATGGGGGAGTTGCTCGGTCGACTGCTCCATGGAGGCCTTGCAGGAGTCGACTGAATCCAGTAGTTGACGCTTACACTGACTGCTGAGTTCGATCAGCGAGGCGAGGTTAGTGTCTATCCGCTCTAGCTGGTCGTCATCCAGACCGGCGTAATGGTCATCCCCCTGACTCTGTCTCAGTCCGTTGTGGACTATCATCTTCAGGCGAAACTTCTCATACAGGGGGAGATAGACGAAGTAGTTGTCGAACACCCCCTTGATGCAGCTGCGAAAGGCCAAACCAGATTCCTTGTTCTTACACAGCACAATGGCGTAATGCCTGTGGACGATCTGCTGGTTCTTCAGGAGTTTGGTATAGAGCTCTATGCTGAGTTTCACCGTGCTCATGGCAAAGAGGATCACCGAGGGTTTATGCTCTTTTATCTGCTCGCCCACCAGCCTGGTGACAGGCACAGTGCGGTATTCGTCGACCTGTTCGGCAATGATGTTAGCCGCGCCTGAGATATCCTCCTCCTTTTCATAGAGCATGATCACTTCGGGGTGACGGCTGGCGACGCTAGGTTTTCGGGTCATGAGTTGATCACCTCTATCAGGGATTGCAGGGCGTTCTTGAGCTGGATGATGAGCTGCTTGCACTGAGCCATATCTTGCTCGATGGCGGCGAACTCCAGTTGTTGTAGTTTGTCGGTAACCTCTTCGGCACCAATCGCCTTGGCAGAGGTCTTGAGAAAGTGCGCCCCCTGCTTGAGCCCCTTGAATTCGCGGTTGTTGTAGTGGGTAGCGAGTTCGCGAAGGCTGGAGCGGGCCTGGTTGACGAAGTCCTGTTTGAACTGGGCGATGAGGGTAGGATCATTGCCGATGAGATCGCGCATGATCTTAGGGTTGAGGATCTGGGGACTATTCTTCATGGCGATACCATTTTTGTATGACCTTCTTCAGGTCTCTCAGCTGTACGGGCTTACTGACAAAGTCGTTCATGCCCGATCGATAGCAGTCGTCGAGTTCGGTTGCCATGGCGGCGCCTGTTATGGCGACAATGGGCACCGACTTACGTTGGGTGCTGGTTTCTATCTGGCGGATCTGTTTGGACATGTCATAACCGTCTAGATTGGGCATATGGCAGTCGGTGAGGATCAGTTTGTAATTCGCCGATTGCCACAGGTGTACACCGGCGAGGCCATCTTCGGCGAGGTTGCAACGATAGCCAAGCATGTCGAGTTGTTTAAGAATAAGCTTCTGATTTAACGGGTTATCCTCAACGACCAGTATGTCGGCATCCCCCTTGAGTCGAGGTTCTGGCTCCTGAGTTAAGGAGTCAAAGAGCTCTAACTCCATCTCCTCGAGATCGATGGCGAGGTCGGTGTCGAGACGTTTCTGCACCGCCTTGAGCAGTAATGCCTTGGATAACAGATAGATATCCAGGGTGTCTATCTGGGGAATGGCCTGTTTTAGCGCTTTGCGTTGGTGTTGGGGCAGGGCTACAAGCCAGTTACTATGCCCCTTGGGGCTCGCCGCCTGATTGACCAGAAAACTCAGCTCGTCTGCCTCGCCTGTGGCGAGGATAATCACCAGCTGCAGGCTTTGGGTGTCGAAACCCAGGTGCTCGGCCTGGTAGCATTTGACCCTGCCACCCTTGTCGGTCAAACACTGTTTAATCCAGTCCATCTTACTCTGGGGCTGGCCCAGGTTCACTATCCCTATGGTGTGTTGGGAAAGCGTCTGATTCTGCTCATGGCGATGGGCGCGCCAGAAGGGAAGCTCGACACAGAATTGGGCGCCCTGACCCAGTTCGCTTTCGAGATTGACGCTACCGCCCATCAGGTTGGTGAGTTTGCCGCAGATAGCCAGCCCGAGTCCCGTGCCGCCATAGTTACGCGTGGTAGAGCGCTGCGCCTGTACGAAGGGGGTAAAGAGACGTTTCTGGGTCGCCTTGTCTATGCCTATGCCGTTGTCTGTCACAGTGAAACGCACCCGGGTCACGATATCATTCTGCTCGCTCACGGCGATGTTTAGCGAGACACAGCCCGTCTGTTCCTCTGTGGTGTGAGTGAACTTCATCGCGTTGCTGAGCAGGTTACTGAGGATCTGTCGCACCTTGACGATATCTCCTTCGACCCATTCGGGCAGATCCAGGGCTTCCTCTACGGCGAACCTCAACCCCTGGCGGCTGGCTACCGGCGAGAAACTCTTGATCAGATCGGCGATGACTCCGGTGAGGTGGAAGTCTTGCTGCTCAAGTTGCATCTTGCCCGACTCTATCTTGTTGATATCTAGTATGTCGTTAAGGATATAGATGAGGTTATTGGCCGAGGTCGAGGCGGTTTCGATAAGATCTCTTTCTTCGCTCGACTTATCTGCCAGCGACAGCAGCTCCAGCGCACCGATCACCGCATTCATCGGCGTGCGAAGCTCGTGGCTGATCATCGAGAGAAACTCACTCTTGGCCTGGCTGGCGATTTCGGCTCGCTCCTTGGCAAGCTGCAGTTCTGTGGTGCGCTGCTTGACCCGGCTCTCCAACGATTTGTAGCTTTCCTGCAGCGCCAGACGGGCCTGATAAATGGGGGTCTGATCGATGCAGATGCCGTCGATGCGGCTATTTTGATTGTTCTGTCCCTGGCTCACCTTGCCTTTAGCGAGTATGTAGATGGTCTCCTGGTTGGGCAGAATGGCGCGATACTCCTGATGAAAGGGGGTGCCGTTGGCCAGAGAGTCCTCGACGGCCGTCATTACTGTGGGTAAGTCTTCTGGATGGATCCGCTCGGCCCACTTCTCTAATACGCCAATATCTTCAAAGTTGAGGCAAAACATCTCGTTGGCTCTTTGATCCCACTGCCAGATCCATCGTCCCCGTTCATCTATTTGTGCCCGCCAGTTACCTATGTTACCGGCCTCGAGCGCCAGCTTCTTCGACTCGTTAGCCTCGTTAAGGGCATCGAGCATGGCGTTGGATTCTGTCTGATCTTTGATGAGGCCGAGCAGCTTAAAGTGGCCATTGTCCAGGAAGATATGCTCGGCGAATAGCTCATAGACCCTCTCCACATCTTTTGAGTCGATACGAAAACGAAATTGAGTCTTATGTTTGCCCGAGGGCGAAGGGGCGAGAAAGCTATCGAACTTATGGCGGTCTTTCACCCTGACCATCTGCTGTAGCACCTGCCAGTCTAGGGGACTGTGATGGCTCAGCTGCAGCAGCTCCTTCATCCTGTTGGAGAAACGCGTCTGGCCTGTGGCTGAGTCATAATGCCAGATGCCGATATTTGCCGAGCAGAGAAAATCCTCGAAACGCTTGAGGTAGGCCTGCTGAATATTGGGATCATCTCTCTGCGCGACAAACAGCAGCTGGTAGTGACTGTCGTCTAGACGGTGGGGGAGCAGTTGGTACCAAGGAGTCTGAGACTGGCGGTGGAGACGTACGTCGAGGGATCGTTCCTCTGTTAATGCATGGGTGATGGCATCAATGAGTGAGGTGCTTGAATCGATTTGATTAAGGGTCAATAGCTGATCGAGTGGGTGCTCGATGATGGCCGCATCATTAAGCTTAAACAAGGCGCAAAGGGCGTCGTTGGCCTCGATGATCAGTCCTTGCTCATCGCAGATAAGCTGCGCAAATGGTGAGTGGTCAATGCTTTTCCCTGTAGGCGCCATGGCATCCACATCCTTGTTATTGCTTAAGAATAAGTCTAGACCTATGTGAGCAATTTTGGGGAATGGATTTGTGAATCTTTTTTGCGGGAACGCTTTGGAAGGAGCGTCCCTCGGCTGCAGAGAGCGAGGGACGCTAAAATACTAGCGGGTTAGCCCTTTGGCATTGGGCTCAGTACGATTTCGACACGGCGGTTTTGTGCGCGGCCTTGTTGCGTCGAGTTGTCGGCAATCGGACGAGATTCGCCCATGCCTATAGAGCTGATGCGCTGGTTCTCGATTTCACGAGACATCAGGTAGTTGGCCACTTCAGCGGCACGTACCTGAGACAGGCGCAGGTTGTATGACTCGCTGCCCGAACTGTCGGTGAAGCCCATGATATTCAGCATGGTTTCGTCATATTCCTTGGCCACCAGGGCGACGCTGTCCAGCACGTTCTTGGCGCGGCTGCTTAGCACCGACTGATCGACGCCGAAGGTCACTTCATTTGGCATGTTCAAGATGATGTTGTCGCCGTTGCGGGTGACGCTCACGCCTGTCGATTGTAGCTGTTTACGCAGCTCGGCTTCCTGCACATCCATGTAGTAGCCGATACCACCACCGACCGCGGCGCCTGAGGCTGCACCGATAAGGGCACCTTTACCCCGGTCGCTCTTGCTCGAAGAGGCTACACCGATCGCCGCACCGGCAATGGCACCTATGATGGCGCCGTTAGTCGCCTTGGCGTTTTGGGTCTCGTTGGTATACGGGTTGGTTGTTTGACAAGCCGAAATAAAAAGTGTCGAGCCGGCTAAGAATGCCGCGACGAGTTTCTGATTACTGATCATCGTTACTCCATATTTGGTTTGCCCTGGGGCGGAGACCGTCCTTAGGGCTTGTTGTTATGTGCGCTATTGTCGCATTTTGCTTGCATAATAACAAAGCGAGGCGTTTTTATCGGAATCTATACAAATTTTAATATAACTGCGTCAAATTTAGCCCTGCTAGGCTCCTTTGTTGCGCACAAACTCGCGGCTGGCTTCATCGAGAAAGCGTTTCGAGAGATAGTGTTTTTGGCCGCTAGACAGTAGCAGAAAACCTGTGGTGGTCTCCTGAATGGTGTCGATATCGTCCCACAGCAGGAGTTGTTTAACATAGAGAGATTCTGTTTTGACTCCTTGCTCGTCCAGGGTGAGGCAGGCTTCGTTACCGGCGGCCTTACTCATCATCTGGCGGGCGAGGTACCAGGGACGCTTAAACTTGATACTCAAGGCCTCCAGCACGCCGAGGGCGATGATAAACCAGGAGGCGTAGGCGTTGACCCCCGTTAATAGCAGCGCCAGGCCGACGAGCAGGAAACCCAGTGTCTTAGCATATGCGGTGCGGGGGGCATCTTGGGTCACAGAGGCATCGAAGCACTCGCCATAATAGGCTTTGTCCAGAATAAAGTGTGTGCTGTAGTGAAACGAAGAGTCAGATGAAGCTGTCATGGTCATTGAGATAGCTGAATTTTGGACACAGTGTAATCCCTTATGGATGAAGTGCAATCTTGCCGTTAGCTTGTCTTAGATCTTTGGCAAAATTTAGACTAAGTTTAGCTTTCGGATAGACGGCAACCGGCCGCGATAAGAGAGCTTTATAATGTCATTTGTGCCTAAAGGATATGTGAAGTGTAAGAAGACCCCTGTGTATAGCGAGCAGGATATGCCAGCCATCTACCGTGAGCGGCATTTTACCCGTCACGGCGTGTATGAGCAGATCCATGTGATCCAGGGGGAGCTGATGTTTTTCGGCTACCTAGACAAACAGGGAGAGGTCAATCGCGAGGTGCGCCTGTTGGCTAACGAAACGGCGATTTCCCATCCCGGTTACTGGCACAGTATCAAGCCCCTTACCCCTGATACCCGTTTCGAAATTCATTTCTTCATCAAACCCGATGGGCCGGTCGATCAGGCTTAAGCATGTATTTTGAGGACTCTTATCAACTGTTTCTAACAGCAGCTCTTTTCGAGCTGCGATAGCGATAAATTGGCGCTTCACAAGCGAGAAGTGAATAAAAGTTAACCTGACTTTCCCTAGGTTAAGTAATAGAGTCCAACGATATTTCTCGCTAAGGAAAGCCGATGAAAACCTCCCCAAACAATTTCTTGAAACATCAGGCCTTGAAACCTCAGGCCCCGACACCTCAGGCCTTGAAACATCAGGCATCGATGGCAACGACAGATAAGGCATCGATGGCAGCGCCAGATAAGGCTGCCGCAACCGAGCCTAATATAGCTACTGCGCCACAGACCGGCTCCTCTTTCATGCAAGACTATTTTGAGATGGATACCGGATTTGCCCTGCTGCAGTCCATGATGCGCTCCAAGACGCTCACTATCATGGTGATCATCTTTCTGCTCGCAGGGGCCGGGTTTGCGCTGTTTCTTCTCAAGATGGCGGCGCAATACTAGGAGGCATTATGTTAGCTGCGAGTCTTACCGAGCTCTTTATCTGGTTTGTCTGGGAGATATGCCTCTCATTTGTTCTCTATACTACCGGGGCCGTGGTGATCGCGCTGCTGACCCTTGGCCGGGTACAGAAGCCCTTGTATTGGCCGGCGCTGTTCCATCGGGAGAAACGCCTAGCGAAAAACGATTTTTATGCCGTCTACCTGGCAGGCTTTTTCTTCTATCTTCTGCTGTTCACCCTAGTCGTTTACTGGGGATAGGCCTTTCGCTGCAAAATATTGCGGCCTATCATACCCAGTTGACTTAAAGTTCGAGGCTGTGATCAGGCGTCGTAGCGATTGCGTTGCGCTGGCAGGTCAGTTAAATATTGCACAAACTCCACCTCATAGCCGTCGGGATCGATAAAATAGACGTTGCGACGGAAGGGATCGTCCTGTCCCACCTTGTCGACCTCGAAACCCGCTCGACTCAGCCTGGCTATCACGCCTTCGAGATCTTGGGTGGTGAAGGCGAAGTGCGCTAGGCCGACCCGATGGCCCTTGAGATCGCGGTTTTCCCCTTCACCGTCATCGTTGAAGGCCAGATACTGATAGTCGTCACCGAAGTGAACCCAGTTGCGTGGCTTGCCATACCAGCTGCCCTTACCGCCGCCACGCACCGACCAGTGAGGGAAGGCGGCGCGGTAGAAGTTGAGACTGGCGTCTAAGTCTGTGACCACGAGATTGATATGTTCTAGCTGGATCATGATTAAATTCCTTCTCTGTTAGCTTGGTGGTATTCCATTAAATTTGTGCTGCTTTAGCGCTCTGGATTTAGCGCTCTGGATTTAGCGCGCTGGCTTTAGCGCTCGCGGCCTGCTACATGCCGTACTGATACTCTTGCTGTTTGGGGTAGGCTTGTTCCCTGTGACGCCGGCGTATGGCGCCTAGGGCGTCGGCGTATTGACCGAGCATATGCAGGCTGTAATCGATACGCTCTCTCAGTCCCTGTTCTCTGGCATCGATTTCACCGTCGCCTAACACCTGCTCGACATTACGAATGATCAGATGATCAGGGATAGGTACCAGCTTGTTGTTCTTCAGGGCATTCATCTTTAACTCGGCGATAGGGTAGGCGCCGCTGATCCCGCTGGTGACCGCGACCAGTAGGGCGGGCTTGTGGGCCGTAGCCTGGTTGTCGCAAAGCAGTAGGAAGTTTTTCAGCATTGGCGAGGCCATGCCGCCCCATTCAGGGGTGATCAGCACCAATGCATCGGCCTGCTTTACCAGAGGGTCGAGCTTGTGCCAGTCGCTCGCCTGGAGTGCGGCCCCATTTCTGTCGCCGTCCCAGAAGGGCAGATCGTAGCGACACAATTCGACATGCTGTATCTCACTGAATTGACTGGCATGTTCGCTAAGATATCCGGCGACTCTGGCGCTCTGAGAACCTGGACGTTGGCTGGCACTGACGATAAGAAGTTTCATTATGTAAACCTTTTTATTTATTTAATGTTTTATACACTAGTTGCTTTATTTAATTTTGTAAAGACTAAAGTAAATAAAAAAGTTTACTTAATCTCTGAATAGGTAATAATGGGCGCATGTGAGTTCAGAGGAGACGGCGGGTGAGTAAGAAGACCAGCGAAAAGATCATCGACTATATCAAGACCCAGGGGCCTAGTACCGCCAAGGTATTGGCCGAGCAATTTGCGCTGACCACCATGGGGGTCAGACAGCATCTGCAGGCCCTGGAGGATGAGGGGATCTTGAGTATCGAAGATAGAAAGGCCAGTCGCGGTCGCCCTACCCGATACTGGGGACTTACCGAGAAGAGCTATAAGCTGTTCCCCGATCGTCACGATGAACTCACCAGTCAGCTGATCGACTCGGTGCGGGTGATCTTTGGCGACCAAGGGCTGGATCAGTTGATCGAGCACAGAGAGCAGGCGAGTCGGCGCCTGTACCAAGAGGCGCTGTCGCGAGCCGCCGGCCTGGCGGACAAGCTCGCGGCGCTGGCAAGGCTCAGAACACAGGAGGGCTATGTCGCCTCCGTCGAGGCGCAAGATGGTGTCTATTGGCTGCTGGAAAATCACTGCCCCATCTGCGCGGCTGCGACTCGTTGCGCCAATTTTTGCCGCTCCGAGTTACAACTCTTCCAGGAGCTGTTTACCGGACTGGCTAAGGTTAGCCGAGAGGAGCATATCATAGAGGGGGCCAGACGCTGCGCCTATAAGCTGGTGCCTCTCTCTGAAGTAGAAAAGGCCGAGCAAGCTATGGCGGATGACAATGTCCGCTAAGCGAGCCAGGTTGGACAGGTTTATCAGTCAGCAGTGTCAGATCCCGCGCAAACAGGTGAGGCTGATTTTGGCCAAGGGCAGGGTGAGCGTCGACGGTCAGGTGGTGCGAGACGCCGACTGTCAGATAGATCAGTTCTCCCATGTGATGCTTGACGGTCAGTCGCTCAGGCAGGAGGAGGCCATCTATCTGATGCTGCACAAGCCTGTGGGGGTGGTGAGCGCGACCAAGGATAGCGAGCACAAGACGGTGATGGATCTCTTGCCTGACTATCAGGACAAGGGGCTGCATATCGTAGGGCGGCTGGATCTCAACACCTCGGGATTGCTGTTACTGACGAATGACAGTCGCTGGTCGAAACGCATCATGTCACCCGAGCATAAGGTGGCCAAGCAGTACCTGGTTACCCTGAAGGCACCACTCACCCAGGCTTATGTGAAAGCCTTCGCCGAGGGATTCTATTTTGCCTATGAGAACATCACCACTCAGCCGGCACAGCTGGAGATCCTCGACGCTCATCTGGCACGCGTTACCTTGCATGAGGGACGTTACCATCAAATTAAGCGGATGTTTGGCCGTTTTCGTAATCAGGTGATGGCACTGCACAGGCTCTCAGTGGGTGAGCTGACTCTGGATGAGACCCTGCCCGTTGGCCAATATCGCCCGCTAACGCCATCCGAGGTGGCGGGCATTTCCGGTTAGAAGGCTTATGCCGGCATGTTTCCTTGCTTTCCCCCGTCTAGCACTAATTTCTGACTTCGACAAGCCAAGTATCATTGTGTGACTAATGGCTATATCGTTTTCTATATTTCTTGTGTTATAAATATTAGATTACTCACATAAACAATAGTATCGATGAGCAATCAAACACTTAAGAAAATCAGCGAACTCGATGTGTTTTGTTTGATGGTGTTTAAAGTCATTTTTCAAACTGGACATGCCAACATAGCGGCAAAGCAGCTTAACGTATCTGCACCTAAAATTAGCCGTTGTTTGAATATGTTACGTGCCACCTTCGACGATGAGCTCTTCTATCGTCGCCAACTCGGGCTCAAGCCCACCCCTATGGCGGAGTTTCTCTACGAGCCCGTGTGTCAGTTCTGTGAAGCCGTCTTAAAAATAGAACAGTCTATCAGCGAAAAGAGTAGTGAGTTGGCCAGCGATCGCCTGAGAATCGCTGTCACCTCGAGTATCATGGCCAGCCTCTCCCTGGCTTTTGCCCGTAGCGACGCCAAGACCGCCTTTAGTCAACTTCAGTTTGTGATCTGGGGGGATGACTCAGCCGATCAGATCCATAACGGTGAGCTGGATATGGGGGTGACTTTCGATGCCTGCAACGAGCATTCATTATCGGTCGAGACCTTAGGCTGTCTGAGTAGTGTCTGTCTGGCGGCTAATGAGGAGCATGCCATCTGGACTCAGAGTGAGCCTTTGACCCTAGAGACTATCTGTCGTCACCCCTTTCTCTGCCTGGATGGTAAGGGGTTTAACGACAAGATCGACCCACTAGAGGTGTTCGCTCGCCAAAACGGTGCCGACATAGATTGTATAGAGAGAGTCAGTTCGCGAGATGAATGGTATAGCCATCTGTTGACCATGAACTCGGTGGCTTTCCTGCCTTGTTCCGAGGCCGAGATCTGCGGTGCCTTGCCCGGGATCCGTGTGGTACGCCTGTCTGACGAGGAGGTGGCTCGGCTTCATGGTGAAAGCATGTCGCCCCAATACCTGCTGCTGGAGAATCCTGCCGAGTATCGCCGTTACTCGATGGAGCAGAGAGAATTAATTATCCAGCTTATCAAACAGCTACTGGTTAAATGTTAATTCCACAAATTGAAATTTACACTTTCAGATTTTGAAATTTCTGTTAATGAATCTTTAAATTGCAGTCACAACTTGGACTCAATTATCTAACATTTTGTCGTTACTCCCTTATATTTGAGGTACTGCAATAGCAGAAAATACCTACAAAGGGATATGGCGATGAAAAAAAATAAAATTACCTTATTAGCCATGGCACTCTTTTGTGCCATTGGTGTGAGTGCGTGTGGTGATGGTGATGATGGTAAAGATGGCGCGCCAGGTGAACCTGGCGTTCCTGGTACTCCTGGTACACCTGGTGCACCCGCGGGATCGACTGTTGATGCTGTAGCCACAGCCGCAGACTTCAAACTGACTCTACAACCTGCCGATATCGTAGTAGTAGGAGCTGATGACTTCTCTATTAAGTTCACCGCGACAGGTAAAAATAGTAAAGGAGATGATGTTCCGTTCACTGGCCTGGACAAGGTTGCCCTCTATGTTACCAACCAGGTCGCTAACGCTACTGACAGTGGCGCACCTATGCTCTGGTCAAACAATGCGATCGCAAACGAGTTTGGCTCTAGCATGTACTGTACACCTACCGGTAAGGCAACTGCCCGTGGCGGCGCCGAAGTTAATGCCTGTACTCTGGTGGAAGATCCTGAAAATCCAGGTACATACATAGGTACTTGGGAGCATGACGGTAATGCCCCTGTAGTGGCCGCGGCTGGTGATCCTAACAGCATGTTCCGCGTCATGGTGCGTACCTACAACGTGACCGATGCCAACGGTGAATCGATTTCCGATAAATTACTCTCTACTCCGCTCGATTTCATTCCTGCAACGGGTGAGATGGCCGTATCGGCCAAAGATTCGGTATCAAGCGCCGCATGTATTCAGTGTCACAGCGAGTTGATGGGCTATGGTGATGACGATAAGCGTATTGCTAATATCGGTGCTCACCACAACTATCAGAAAGTGGAAAACTGTATCGCGTGTCATAACCCTGCTTATGCCGCCGATCAAAATGATCCTGAAAAAGGCTTTAACCCTAACTTCAACGCTATGATCCATACCATTCACGCGGGTGGTCATCTTGCAGAGTGGGGTGTGCTGAAAGGTGAAGCATTAGAAGAGTTTGCTGGCGTTCACTTCCCAGCTGAGCTCAACGAGTGTAAGACCTGTCACGACAATGGCAATCAGTGGAAAGAGAACGTTTATCGTGAGGCCTGTGTAGGTTGTCACGTAACGGTTAATTTCGAAACTGGTGAAGGTCACTCTGACTTCCAGTTGCCACAGGCTGACGATTCACAATGTATGAACTGTCACATAGGTAACCTGAGCCCAGAAATAGTGCATAAGGTAGGTAACAGAGCGATTGAACAGGAACAGCTTGTATTTGAATTCCAAGGTGTGACTGTGACTGACAATGGCGATGGTACTAGCGCATTGACAGTGAAGACTAAGGTCACTATCAACGGTGCAGCACCTGTCGATGGTACTATGTTAGATCCATATATTACTATGGCTGGCAAGTTGTTAATTGGTAATGTTGATAGTAAAGGAGCTCCGATTACTGGATTAGGTATGTCGGTTAAAGGTGTGGCAATTACAGGCGGTATCCTGACCACGACTAAGAGCTTCGACTCTGCACGTCTGACAGGTTCTATCTACGTAACCGCTGATATGTTGGTTTGTGCGGCTAGTGGTGAGGTTATTAAGTGTGCTGACGAAGATCGACCTTCGAAAGTGGCCGTAAGCTCACCTATTAAGTACTTCAACCTGGATGACCCTGCGGTTGCACCAATGCAAGCCCGCATGAGCGACCCTGCTCGTGTCACTGTGAGCGAAGCTAAGTGTAACAGCTGTCACGGTAGCCTGACTTATCCTAAGGAAGGACACCATGGTGTGGCCGAGTTTACTCAGTGTATGGATTGTCACAACGATAAAAATCCTGGTACTTACTACCCACAAGCCAAGTATCAAACTGGTGAAGTTGACGAAAGCGGTGCTCCAATCACTGCGCCAATAGAAGGTGTAACCTTCGCGCACAAAGATCTGATGACTGCGGCTCACCGTTTCCACTCTGGTACTTACGGTGGTGGTATCTATCTAGATAAGAACCTGGAAACTGTAGGTTACCCAGCGCTAGCGACTGACTGTGAAGCTTGTCACAAAGATGGTGCGACCTTCTTCGCAGCCGATGGTGGTTTGACTTCTGGTAAGCGTTCAGTTCAAGTTTCTGCAACTGAGTTCATCTCACCTGTAGCCGAAACTTGCCGCTCATGTCACATCAGCGCCTCTGCACTCGCTCACTTCGAGAGCAATGGTGCGACCGTGAACGGTAATCCTGATACAACTGCAGACCTACCTGTCGAGTCTTGTGCAACCTGTCACGCCGAAGGCAAGACATACGGTGTTGATAAAGTTCACGCCGGTGGTGGTCACTAGACGCCAACAATAATAACTCTCGCTAAGTGGGCATACCCCTGCTAAATGCCCACTGAGAAAGCAGTAATTTTGGGGAACCTGACCAGGTTCCCCTTTTTTATGGGCGGAGTTTGCCCAGACTCCCGCAGTTCATTGTCCGTTTTCAGTATCTTGGTCTAAGTTAAATAGATTCAATCTGCAAATATTGGGACCATAAGTTGGCGGTTAAAGACACCTCATCCAGCCTGTTTCTCATTGCGATAAAAGAGTCTTTTATTGCCCTCCTGCCCTTTATCTTCGTTAACTCCTTGCTGGCGCTGATTGTTGCCCTGGTCGATGTGTGGCAACCCAGTTGGCACGGCAGTGAGGCCTATGGCTGGCTGAGTCAGTTTAGCCGCCTGTTGTTCAGCTTCTTTCCCCTGTTGGCGCTGCTCTCGCTATCATTTCATTTTGCCAAGTATCTCCATGTGTCGGCGGTCGTGGTGGCGTCCCTCTCCATCGGCAGTCAAATTGCCCTGCATATTCATGGGAGTGAGGCTATCGATCTCAGCCATGGCTTCGATTTTCTGTTTGGCGATGCCAGGGCCATCATCACGCCGATCCTGGTTGCCTACCTGCTGCAACGCCTGATGGCGATTAAGGCGCTTAATCTGCTGCAGAGTAGCAGCCTGAGCAGCTACCTCAAACTGCACCTTAACCTGCTTATTCCATTGATCTTATGCTTCTTTCTGGTCACCACTGGCATCTATTGGGTTGGCGAACTCCTAGGGCTAGTGCTGAGCCCGCTGATCGACTCCTTAGCCGCGAGCAGTCCCCTGTTTCAGCTATTTGTCAGGGTGTTGGCCACCCATCTGCTTTGGTGTTTCGGTGTCCATGGTGATATCGCCTATATGCTGGTGCTTGGCGTCGATAATGGACTGCAGCCGGTGGTACTCAACCTGACGTTGTCGCAGTTTACCGATCTCTTTGTGTTGCTCGGTGGCAGCGGGGCTACACACTCGCTATTGATCGCCCTGTTTATCGCCTCGAAAGATAAGAATGCCGTCAATGTGGCCAAGCTCGCCTTGCCCTTCGCCCTGTTTAATATCAATGAGATCCTCATCTACGGCCTGCCGATCATCTTTAATCCCAGGCTGATACTGCCCTTCGTGTTGGTGCCCCTGCTAAATACCATGATAGGCACCTTGTTGGTCGTCAGCGGCTGGGTCAGTTTCAGTGGCAATGACTTTCCCTGGATCACCCCCATCTTTCTCAACGGCTACGTGGCCGGTGGTAGCCTGGCACTGCCCCTGGTGCAACTCTTGCTGGTCTGCCTTGGGGTATTTGTCTATCTCCCCTTTGTTAGACGCTACAGCCTGTTGGTGGGCAATAAGGGCTTCGAGCGGGATCTGATAAAACGGGTGCAGCTGCAGCAGGATATCGACAAGATCAGCGAGCGAAACTATGCCCGCCAGCAGTCTGAGGATCTGGCGGCCAACCTCAACCTGGAGAAGACCATCAAGGAGGTGCTCAATGGCGAGTTACTACTTCACTATCAACCTAAGGTGCGCCTAAGTGACCGACAGGTGGTGGGTTTTGAGGCGCTGCTGAGGTTGAGAAATGAGCGTGGTCAGCTGGAAGGCCCCTATTTCATTCCTGCCTTCGATCAGGCGGGTTACTTCAATCTCATCGATACCTTCGTGATTAAACGTGTACGAGACGATATGCAGGCCTGGGCTCGACAAGGTTTCCGGCCCAGGGTCAGCATTAACCTCAATCCCAACAGCGTCCTGAGCCAGGATATTCAGTCTATGTTGATCGAACATTTGGGGGATATCGCCGACAGAGTCGATATCGAGGTGCTCGAGTCTATGTTTGTGGCAGACCTTAACGCCGTCGAGGCGAGCATGGCTCACCTTCGCCAGTTTGGTTTCTCCTTCGTGCTCGATGATTTCGGCACCGGGTTTTCCAGTATTAGCCTGCTGAGTAAGATCACCATAGAGGGGGTCAAGCTAGACAGATCTATCCTGGAGAACATCAAGCATCGTAAGGGGCAGGTGCTTTATCGCCATACCTGCATGCTGTGTCGCAGCCTAGGTTTTAATCTGGTGGCCGAAGGGGTAGAAACCCCTGAGGAGGAGGCCTTCGTTGCCTCGGCAGGTGTTTCGACGGTACAGGGCTGGCTATATGCCAAGGCATTGCCTGCCGATGAGGCCAGACAGTATGCCCTGTTACAAGGGCGCGCTAGCCAAGAGGCTGGCGAGGCGGAAATGAAAAGGGAGCCATAGGCTCCCTCTGTCACGATTAGGCGCGTGCCCGTTGCAGGGTCAGCAACCACTTGCCGTAGATGAAGATCCCCACGGCAGAGATGGTGCCTATGGCCGCGATGATATACCAGGCCATGCCTATGTTGTGGCTGTTATAGAGCAGGGTGGTTAGCGACTGCGCCGACTCGCCGGTGAAGCTTACCAGGGTAGTAAAGGCTTCCCCTTGGGGAATGGCGGCGATATCGCTGGCGCTCATACCGCGCTCAAGCAATAGCTCGCGCGAGAAGATCTCTTTCGAGGCAAACATCTCATATAGCTTAGGACCAAAGTAGCCTTCCAGTCCCCAGCCTATCCCTTGAGGCAGCATCACGAAGCCCAGGTACATGGCCTTCTTGCCCTTAGGGGCGATGTTACCCATAAACTCATTCTTCTTGGGGCTGATCATCATCTCGCCGAAGGAGAACATGGCAATCGCCAACACTATCATCCAGGCGGCGTTGGTGGCGCCGATGAGGACGAAGGCGATGATACTCAGCAGACAGCCAGCCAGCATGGCGGTGGTGATGCGGTATTTGGCGGTCAGCGCCGCCACCAGGAAGCAGCTGGTCATGATCATGCCGGCGTTGAGGTTTAGCATCCCCTCTGGCATCACCTTAGTGCCCGAATTATCCAGGCCGAGCCAGAACTGCAATATGCCGTTGGAGGTGCCTTCCGGGCCGAACAGGCTGGTGACGATCACGCTGGTATCGACCCACTCGGCGATATGGATCGGCAAGACATCGAACAATGAGTTAAACAGGAACCAGAAGCCGGCGAACACCAGCATGTAGTAGATCACCACAGGCTTCTTCAGCTCATGCAGGGCATCTTTCCACAGGGCTTCCTGGGTGAGCTCGCCGCTCTTGATCTTACGGTTACGTTCGATACGTTCCTCCTTGCCCGGCTCCTTGTAGGCCAGCAGGAAGAGGAAGTTGAGCGAGATGATGGCGGCGCAGGCGTAGAAGACGTTGTCCCAGGAGAGCTGACGCATATGCACGGCGACCAGTGGACCGAGGAAGCCACCTATGTTGACCACCTGATAGAAGATCCCCCAGGCCATAGAGGTATTTTGACGGCCGGTGGAGAGCACCAGCGTACCCTGGATCCCAGGTTTGAAGATACCCGTGCCGCCCGCCAGCAGGATGGCGCCGAAGAGGAAACCCCAGAAGTTGGGGAAGAAGGCCATTATCAGGTAACCGGAGATCTTGATGATCGTCGAGGCGAAGATGGTCTCCTTGTAGCCGACACGGTCTGAGATGCCGCCGGTAAATACAGGGATAAAGGTCTGCATCAAGGCCCAGACGGAGATGATAATGCCATAGTCGTGCAGGCTGATCCCCAGGCCGCCCTGTGATACAGGCGCCTTGGCGTAGAGGCCGGCACTGGCTTTCACGCCGTAGTAGGCGATACGTTCGACCAGCTCCATGCCGCCGACGATCCAGAAAATATAACTTAGGCTAGCAATGGAGGCCCACATTCCCAGCTGCTTAACTTCACGCAGATCATTTTCTGCGTAAGCATCATTGGCGTCGCTCATACCCTTCCTTAATTTTATCTTTTTGTTGTGCTGCTTATTGGCAACATCTCGTCTTGGTTAGTGACAAGCGCTCGCTATAGGGGTGATAGCTCGTCATTTGACAGCACACTTTACCTAAAAATGACCCTAAAGACCAAAACCATTCACATTGGGTGGCACTGGTGTGATCAGCAGGTAAAAAAAAGCGAGCACTCCGGCCCGCCAAAAAGGGTGTGACAACAATGTTTTTTTCAGGGTTATAGTGGCCAGGCCTGCTCGCCGTCGACGGCAACCGATTGCAGATCTAAACCAAAACAGTAATCCCCAGGGGCATAGACATAAATCGCCTTAGGCACGGCGGGGTAGGCGAAACTGGCGACCTGTGCCTTGGCGGCATCTGAGGTTGCCAGTCCCCACATCTGGTAGAAGTCGCGATAGTCGAGCCCTGTGGAGAAGCTCATGGCGATCATCAGAAAATCGTTGTTGCTCATCGCCTTGGCCGAGGCTAAATCGAAGCGGCCAAAGCCCAGTTGGTCGCGCTTGGCCAGCCAGCTGGCCTCGTCGGCCTGGGCGCGCTCGAATTCGCGCAGTAAGATGTGCAGCCTGGCCAGAAGATGCCAGCCGTTTTGCAGCGCCCCCTGTTTCTGGGCGGCCACCATGGTCTGTAACATGGTGGCCATGCCGCTCGACCAGCTGGTCAGGTTGGCGGCCTGCACATAGGCAAAGGGATCGGCCTGGCGCTGGCTGGCCTGTAATACCTCAAATTCATCCTGAATCGACAGGCCCTGACACTGAGGAAGCTTGCCCGTCTCTATGTAGGCGCGCGACTTAGTGTAATAGGAGTAAGGATTGGTGGAGGCGTGTCCCTCGTGGCCGTCGAATCTCAGGCGTCCCCGCTCCAGGCCATGGCCCAGTTCATGGATGTCGCCGTGGCCTGTGGGGCTAAATGACCAGGAGGCATCGTAAGGGTTGCCCGAGCAGCCCGACCCACAGGTGGGTTGGTCGGCGTTCATATGTTTGACCATGTCGAGTTGATCCAGCTGCCAGCCCTTACTGGCGGCAAAGTTGGTGATCTCATCGACGCTGTCGATCCCCGGCCCCTTAAAGCCTGCCAGCAGGTGCGGGTAGTTGTGTACATACTGGCTAATGGCCTGGCTCATCTTCTGCGGCGTGTCCCATCTGGGCTCGTGGCTCATGGTCTCTCGCATCTTGGTGAGCCTGGAGTGCACCTCAAAGTGTTCGGTCGCCAGCTCTGCCCAGTCATAATCTCCCTTGGCGAGTGCCTGGGTAAAGCTTTGGTCATCCTTGTCGCTGCGCCAGAAGGGGTGCAGGCCAACCTTACTAAAGGCGAACTCCACCGGCTGATCGTTGGCGCTAAATCTTATCTGCACCGGGCCACCATAGGGGGAGGTGAGGCTGAGGGTCTCCCCTGGTTTAATGGATATGGCCGGCGACTGCAGGTACTTGGGGCGGTTATAGCCCTGGCTGGCATACTCGTGAGTCGAGCCAGAGCGCTGGGTATTGATAAACACCTTGGTCTCCACCGCGCTGTTGTCGGTGCGTTTCACGCTAAAGGTCTGTCCCGGCAGGGCGTAGACGCCCGCGGCGCGAAACGGCGCCTTGCTGCTGAGTGATACCGTCTTGTCTACCGGGGTGACATGGGAAAAATCGGTGCGGCTGAAATTGCCGAGATCGACAGGCACAGGGTTGATGGACCGGGTGTTGTACACGCTGCTGTCGGCGAAGAGCGCCTTGAGGTAGCTCATCGGCGCCGTGCTGCTGACATCCATGGGATATTGGATCTCGCTGCGATAGCTATCGCCAAGCAGAATCAGATACTTATATAGCTGATACTCGGCGCTGTCGAAGATGGCCGTCTTCTCTGTGTCCAGGCGGTTAATGCTGCTGCGAATATGCGCCAGGGCGCTGCGGTATTCCTCGCTAAAGACGGGATCACAGGTATCGCTACACTTGGCCAGATTAAAGCTTGGGCTTTCGCTTTGCAGCAGTTCCAGCCAGAGCGCCTCCTGGCTCAGCGCCGGGTTAGCCGCCTGCATGGCGAGATAGTCGCTCCAATCCGCCTTATCCGGGCTGAAGTAATTGCCCGGACCGCCTGGGCCCTGCATGGCAAATCCCATGGTCCCCAGCACGGTTTGAGTGAGCGGCACGCTGTTCCAGCTATGGCTGTGAAGATAGAGCAGTGGGGTCTTGGTTTGCTTAAGCGTCGCTAACCTTTCCGCGACCTCGGCGTCATCGAAGGCCTCGATGGAGCCGGCGATCACCAGCTCGGCCTCATCCAGGCAGCTCGCCAATTCGCTGGCGACATCACAGCGACTCACCTGCCAGTTGGGGTAGTGGCTGGTGAGCCAGTCGGTGACCCGACTCTTGCTCCAGTCGCTGATAAGGAAGAGGCGGACCTGCTTGGTCGCCGCCAGGTTTTCTTGTGCTTCACCCGTCAGCCAGGCTAGCAGGCGCATCATGCTAGGCTCGAAGGCCAGGTTATTGCCGCTCTGCATGCTGGCGATGATGTCGGTGCCGAAGGCGGCATTGCGCTGGCCCTGCAGGTCACTCGCCGCGGCAAACAGGCGGCCCTGGTTGCCTCGCACCAGCTCGAAACTCTGGTTGAGTGGAAAACCCTTACTGGCCAGGGGCATCTGGATCATCTGTGAGTGTTGACCCGAGTCGTAGCTGACTCTGTCTGCCTGATAGATGGTGTTTAAGAAGCTCTTCTGCGCGCTGCGATAGTCTTGGATTAGCGTGAGGCCACGGGCGATCACCTTAGGCTCCAGGTCCTTAATCAGGCTGGCATCGCCGCTCAGGCTGGCGGCGCTGATCTTATCCTTCAGCTTGAGGGTGAGGCTGTCTTCGCTGCTCAGGCCGGCGCCGTCGGTGACCTTGAGGGAGAGGACGACCTCTTCATCCTGCAGCAGTTCACTGGCATCCAGGGTGAGGGTATCACTGCTTAGGCCGCTGAGTTTGATGCTTGGCCCACTGGTCTGTTGCCACTGGTAGCTGGCATCACCCGGATTAAACAGGGTAACGCTTGCCTTGAGGGAGAGGGTTTCATGATTCCAGGTTTGCTGATCCGGACCGAGTTCGACACTCGGGGCCTGGGCCAAGGGGGGCGTTACGGTGCCGCCGTTACCCGTATCCGTATTGCTATCCTCTGAACCGCCGCAGGCCGTGAGCCCTAGGGCGATACAGGCGGGGAGTATCCATGGTTTCATTGTTAACACCTCATTTCCATTTTGCGACATTCTGATAGCAATCGTCGCCGAATGCAAATGAAAATAAAAAATTATTCAATAAAAACAATGATTAAGACGGTATTTTGACACCTGCAACTTTTTGACGGTGAGATGACCAAGCGATTTAACGCCTGGAATCGACCGACAAGTAACATCTCGAACCGTGGCAGTTCGCTAATGCCGATATCCAGCTATTTCTGAGTTCTTGGGCGAGGCGTTAATGTGAAGATCGGTTAAAAAGATTGGCTAATTGTGATCTACTACTAATTGGGTAATCATATCTGCTGGCACTCTGATGTATTAAGGGTTATTAGTTTAAGTATTATCAGCTTAACTGATTTTGCCTGAGCCCAAATTGGTTCAGGTTTTTTTATCTGGGTACTTTAATCCAGGCGCTTTAATCCAGGTGCTTTGATGCCTGTCGACCCGGATCTAGTGAATTGGCCATAAAAGGAAGCGAATATGTCTGAACAAAACCGCCAGGAGATACAGGCGATGACGGGAGCGTCCGAGCTGGAGGCGGGCTTGATGGAGCGGATCAAGTCGGTAAGATTTCAACTAAGACTCAACGTGTTTCTGATCATCTTTGCCTTTATCTTCCTCGGCTACAAGGGGATCACTGGCATGCTGGATGCGGGAGATGCCATAGGTGAACTCTACGGACAGGGGATGCAGCATAGCATCAGGGCCGGTAAGGTGCTCAACGAGCTCGAAAAAGCCAGAAGCGGCCTCTTGCTCGGGTTTCAGCATGACCCCGCCAACGCCTTCGCCGATATGCACAATCATCCCTTGAGTTTCCACATCGATGCCAGTCGCGCCTCAATAAAGGCGCTGCATGAGATCATCGACAATCAGATCCTGGCATCAGACCTTGCCGATGATGAGCGTGCTCAGGTCGACCGTCTAGTGTCGCTGCTGGATAAGGTGACAGAGCAAGGCTTTAACCCTGCCATTGATGCCTTGAGTCAGGGGGAATACAAGCGCTCTAACCAGCTCTTGCTGGAGAAGATCAACCCGCTGTTTAAGGATATTACCAGCCAGGCCCAGGCCTTCCTGGATATGCAGATAGGTGAGGCCAAGGAGAGCTATGAGGCCTCCCAGGAAACCGTCTCTCTCTATATCTGGCTGGTGGCCATCTTCTCCGGCGTCGCCATGCTTGGCATCAGTGTCAGTTCAGTGTTTATCATTCGCCGGGTAAGCCTGTCTGTGGTGCAGCTCGAAGAGACGGCGGTGGATATTGCCGCGGGCGATCTCACCAAACGCATTCGTCTCGGCGGCCATGACGAGTTTGCCCATATCGCCGAGCACGTGAATCGTATCGCAAGCGATTTCCAGCAGGCGGTGACCAACACCCATGCGTCTACCTCACGCCTGGCCAGCGCGGCCGAAGAGAATGCTGTGGTGTCGACCCAGACCCAGCGTAACGTGCTGGATCAACAGCAGCAGACCCAGCTGATTGCCACCGCCATTCATGAGTTTACCGCGACGGTGCGCGAGGTCGCCCAGAGCGCCGCGGCCGCGGCCAGTGCCTCAGAGGATGCCAACGGTGCCGCTCACGGTGCTCAGGATGTAGTGGATGAGAGTATCACCGTTATCCAAGCGTTGGCGCAGGAGCTAAGCCGTGCCAGTGATGCGATGACCCTGCTGGCGCAGCACTCAAATGAGATAGGCACTGTGGTGGATGTCATCCAGGGGATCTCGGAGCAGACTAACCTGCTGGCGCTCAACGCGGCCATCGAGGCGGCTCGGGCGGGCGAACAGGGCAGAGGCTTTGCGGTGGTGGCCGATGAGGTGCGCTCCTTGGCCAAACGTACCCAGGACTCCACCGAGGAGATCCAGAAGACGATTCAACGCCTGCAACAGGGGGCGCGAGACTCGATGCAGATGATGCAGAGCGGCACAGATCAGGTACAACTGAGCGTGGATAAATCCTTGATGGTGCGCGATGCCCTGCAGCAGATCTTAAACAGCATCGAGGAGATCAACGCGCTTAACGCGCAGATCGCCACCGCCTCTGAGGAGCAGAGCTCGGTGACCGAGGAGATCAACATCAATATCACCAACATCAGCGAGATCTCTGATCAGACCGCCGAGGGCGCCAGACAGAGCAGCGATGCCACCGAAGATCTCGCCAGGCTGGCGGAGTCCATGGAGGCGGATATCGCCCACTATAAGGTGTAGTATCAGCCTAATAAAATGAGGCAATAAAAAAGGCAGTCGATTGACTGCCTTTTTCGTTCGCTCAGATAAGCGCTTACGCTTCTAGCTTGGCCTTCTAGCTTAGCCTTCCAGCTTGGCCAGCTCGGCCTTCTGCTCGCTGAGCTTGTCCATATCGCGTTGGAACTCGGCCAGCTTGGCGCGCTCCTTCTCGATAACCGCTTCTGGCGCCTTGGCCACGAAGCCCTGGTTATTGAGCTTGCCTTCGATACGCTTGGCTTCACCCGCAAGCTTTTCAAGTTGCTTGTCGATACGGGCCATCTCGGCGGCCACATCGATAAGACCCGCCATAGGGATCAGCAGCTCCATCTCGCCAACCAGTTGGGTGGTCGACATAGGCGCCGTCTCATCGTCGGCAAGAATCGTCATCGACTCCAGCTTGGCCAGGGTCGCGAAGAAGGTCTGGTTAGCTTCGACGCGAGCCTTGTCTTGCTCGCTGACGCTGCGTAGCAGGGCGTTAAGCGGCTTGCTTGGGGCTATGTTCAGCTCGGCGCGGATGTTACGCACGGCGACGATCACCTGCTTGACCCATTCCAGATCTGCCATGGCGGCTTCATCTACCTTGCTTGCCTGATATTCAGGGAAAGGCATCAGCATCAGGGTGTCACCCTCGACGCCAGCCAGCGGCTTAACGCGCTGCCAGATGGTCTCTGTCAGGTATGGCATCATAGGGTGCAGCAGACGCTGCATGGCTTCCAGTACAGTTACTAGGGTATGACGGGTACCGCGCTGTTCGGCCTCGGTGCCGTTTTGCAGTACCGGCTTGGTCAGCTCCAGATACCAGTCACAGAACTGGTTCCAGGTGAATTCGTACAGGGTGTTGGCAGCCAGGTCGAAACGGTAGTTTTCCATGTGCTCGTCAAAGGCCTTAACCGTCTGGTTAAACAGGCCGATAATCCAGCGATCCGCCAGCGACAGCTGCATCTCGCCGTCAGCTTTTCCGTTTGGAGATTGCGGGCCACAGTCTTGCTCTTCCGTGTTCATCAACACATAGCGCGACGCGTTCCAGATCTTGTTACAGAAGCTGCGGTAACCGTCCAGGCGCTTCATGTCCCAGTTGATGTCACGGCCGGTAGAGGCCATGGCTGCCAGGGTGAAACGCAGGGCGTCGGTGCCGTGGGCCTCGATGCCGTCGGCAAACTCTTTACGGGTGCTCTTCTCGATCTTAGCGGCCAGCTGTGGCTGCATCATGTTGCCGGTGCGCTTCTCTACCAGGGCTTCGAGATCGATACCGTCGATCATATCCAGCGGATCCAGTACGTTACCCTTAGACTTGGACATCTTGTTGCCCTGCTCGTCACGGATAAGGCCGGTCACATACACCGTCTTGAACGGCACCTGCGGCTTGCCATCTTCGTCTTTGATGAAGTGCATGGTCATCATGATCATGCGCGCCACCCAGAAGAAGATGATGTCGAAACCTGTTACCAACACATCGGTTGGGTGGAAGGTCTTAAGCGCCTCGGTATCGTCTGGCCAGCCTAGGGTTGAGAAGGTCCACAGCGCAGAGCTGAACCAGGTATCCAGTACGTCTGGGTCTTGGCGCAGCACGACAGAATCGTCCAGGTTATGCTTGGCGCGCACTTCGGCTTCGTCGCGGCCCACATACACCTTTCCGGCTTCGTCGTACCATGCCGGGATACGGTGACCCCACCACAGCTGACGCGAGATACACCAGTCTTGAATGTCACGCATCCAAGAGAAGTACATGTTCTCATACTGCTGCGGCACAAACTTGATGTCGCCATTTTCAACTGCTTCGATGGCAGTCTTGGCCATAGGGGCCACGGCCACATACCACTGGTCTGTCAGCAGCGGCTCGATCACCACGCCAGAGCGATCGCCATAAGGCACCTTGAGGGCGTGTGGGTCAATCTTGCCCAGCAGGCCGAGTGACTCGAACTCTTCGACGATGGCGGTGCGCGCCTTGAAACGGTCCATGCCGGCGAAGCGCTCTGGCAGGCTGCCATCTAGCTCGTCATTGGCGGTGCCGTCTGAGTTAACCACTTCTGCCTGGCTGCGGATGGCCGCGTCTATGGTCAGAATGTTGAACATAGGCAGGTTGTGACGCTTACCTACCTCATAGTCGTTGAAGTCGTGGGCCGGGGTGATCTTCACACAGCCGGTACCGAACTCCATGTCCACATAGTCGTCGGCGACGATAGGGATGCGACGGTTAACGATAGGCAGCAGGATGAACTTGCCGATCAGCGATTGATAGCGCTCGTCGTCTGGATGTACGGCAACCGCACTGTCGCCCAGCATGGTTTCTGGACGCGTGGTGGCGACTTCCAGATAGTCTTTACCGTCGGCGGTCAGTTCGCCGTCGGCCAGCGGGTAGCGGAAGTGCCACATGCTGCCCTGCTTCTCTTTGTTTTCGACTTCGAGATCTGAGATAGCTGTGTGTAGCTTAGGATCCCAGTTGACCAGGCGCTTACCGCGGTAGATGAGGTCGTCGTTGTACAGGCGCACAAACACCTCTTGTACCGCGGCCGACATGCCTTCGTCCATGGTGAAGCGTTCACGATCCCAATCGACCGAGGCGCCCAGGCGACGCAGCTGCTTGGTGATGGTGCCGCCAGACTGATTTTTCCAGTCCCAGATACGGTCGATAAAGTTCTCACGGCCCAGGTCGTGACGGCTCTTGCCCTCTTCGGCCTCTACCTTGCGCTCCACCAACATCTGAGTGGCGATACCCGCGTGGTCGGTACCTACCTGCCACAGGGTGTTCTTGCCCTTCATTCGCTGGTAGCGGATCAGGGTATCCATGATGGTGTCTTGGAAGGCATGACCCATGTGCAGGCTACCGGTCACGTTTGGCGGCGGGATCATGATGCAGTAATTGCCTTTTGACTCATCGCCGTGGGGCTTAAAGTATCCTTTCTCTTCCCAGTTCTGGTACAGAGCCTGTTCGATTGACTGTGGGTTGTATGTCTTTTCCATAGGAGCGTGTGCTTCTCAAACTAATTAATTTGGTTGTTGGGTCGTCAGGGGGATCCCTAACTCGCGATACTGGCGATAACGATCGCGCGCGGTCGCTTTCATGGCAGCATCGTTGGCAACGAAGTCGATAATCTGGCCAAAGTTTACCGCAAATTGCGGCGCTTGGTCTGCAAGATTAATCAGAAGGTGACGATTTTTATTTGGGCCCAATTTATCGAAGCCTATCTCCACCGGCGCGCCACCCGTAGGCCCTTCGCCCTTGAGGTTATGGGGCACAAATGCGCTGGGTTCAAATTGCCATAAAATTTCGTCAACTTCATAGGCCTGCTGCTGGTCATTGCAGTGGATATACACCAGCTGTTGACCACGATACGCCTGCTGGGCGAGTCGGCAGGCGAAAAGATAGACACTCTCTTGCTCCGCCTTGGCAACATTGGTTGCGGCAGAACTGGCTTGTGGCATCAAGTAAAACAAGGCGTTAGGCATTATTTGGCTCTATGTCGCTCGTGTCTGGCTAGGCGTTGACGAAAGAGAGGATTTTACACTAAAAGTGAGTTGGTAAACCAGAGGGGGAGGGGATTTGTCGAATAACAAATTGGGTAATATTTTTTGGTTGGAGTGTCTACCTGACTCAGGTACTTGGATAGGAGGTTCTGAACCATAGCCTCATGGTTTATCAATCGCTGTCCGGCGGGGACTGTGCTACGTCATGTAGATTCCATTTATTCAGTTAAGCGTTTACCTGTGTTGGGTATTTGTATGGTGAGTTTTAAACCATAGCTTCACTGTTTATCAATTGCTTGGCAGCAGGCTTTTCGTGCAAACATTCTTTTGGCACGCAGCAAGTCCATCCTTGGATGCTCTGCGAAATCATCCATGATTTCGAAGGCTAAAAGCATGTTTACACCGAGTTATCTATCTCTTCGATTTGACCTTGTGAGAAGGTCTAGACGTAAAATCATTATGGGAATTGGTATTGGTCTGAATGTTTACTCTGTCCCCACTAAATTTGCCGTTCTCGATATTTTTGCATTGTAACCAAGTTAACAAGAGGGCAAAAAATAACAGGCTTATTGTTTCTACCCGTATAGTGCAATTTACCAACGAGCAGTATATGAACTCCTTGTAGATCATCTAGTTCTTTAATTTTAAATGCTTCTAAGAAATCATCCCGAATGTCAGCAAAGACTTTTACACTCAATCCTGATTTGGAATCACTTGCATTTAGCCATATTCCACCATAAGTCTCGTCAAAAGAGTCAACAATGAGTCCCCAAAATAGTCTGCTCCTATCATCATCTACTGCTGGTGAAATATCGTCAAAATGGACAGCAACATCTTTAATTTCACCTTTTACTTTCAACTGCCCACTTTCCGAGTAAATTTCAACTAACTTATCTGAATACTTAAAATCAGGGAAACGTTTTAGGTAAGATAAAATTTGACGTAGTGTTCGAGTAACACTTGTTTCATAGGAAGAACCACGCCCTGTACCTGTCGCACCTCCACGAGGAGTAACAAAACCTTCTTTAGGTATAGGGGGAAGATCAACGTTTGCTATGACCCCGCCAGATTGATCTCCTAAATTAATAATGTAGTCAGTTGCTGCTGGAACAGGCACATCTACAGACTTTCCTGCATCACTTCCATCATCTACGACTAGATAAGATGTTCTATGTTCGCACTCACCTTGATGATGATGAGAGTTAAAGTGCGCCCCACGCGATACTTTTGCAGTCGGTTTTGTTGCCGAACGAAACCACGCAACATCATTACATCCAATACACAGTAAACTAGCTTTGTAGGTTTGCTGTATTTCCTTTGGTAACGCCTCGAATTCTGAGGCCGTGAAAAATCGCCCGTCTTTTGTACTAATTGCATTTTCCATTTGCATATCCTTATGACTTAGTCGGTTCAACACATCACAAGGGAGTGCTCACTAACGCTCACGCCTTTATGATCATAATCATCTAGTTTAATTGTGTTTAAAAGGTGTTTTAATGATTCGGGGTTTACCAATATCTTTTCCCTTATCGAAGTTCATTAAATTCTAGGGAGCGAATTTGAACACCTTGCGATGTTCTACATTCTTTATAGCAAGTTTGAATCGCTAATCCTCTTAACAACATAATTGTTCAACTGAGGCTCCGAAAGTCGATTATTTATGACCTTGCGCCTCATAAATGTTCCATTCATAAGGCTCTCCTTTTGGCCAATCAACTGAGATTGAAAACGTCTTATTCGTGTATGGTGGCACATTTATTTCTATCCTATATTTGTTCTGCCTAGGAAGGGGCATTTCTTCTTTAGCTAATATCCTTTTTTCAAGCCACCCCTTCTCAGTCAAATTAATGATTAGCTCTGTAATCGTCCAATCAGGATTTCCGTTATAAATATTTCCAGAAAAGTACCCATAGGAAGTTATGCTGGCTCGCCCTGTTATCTGCTCTTTTGATTCAAGCGGAATTTTTTGTGAAATTTGAGATTTACTTTTTTTTAAAGGAAACTTCTTAAGGCATGAGCGATGAACTAACTGTGCTGCAACATCGCTTTGTACACCTTTCATTCCTGCAATGATGCATTCATCGTAGTCATCTGGACCGAACCAATCAGCAATTGCATAAACAGGAGTTAAACTGTAAACGGTGAGAATAAAAAATAAAATCAATCGACTCATTATAATATCCCTATTATTACAATACTATTTTATTTAACTAATTGAATAAATTGCTAAAAAATGGCAGGGGAAACTTTTATGGGAGGTGATTGGCGCATGTGGTTGGCTTTTCCTTCCCGGAATGGCTTATCGATGTTTGATTCGATTAGGCCTAGTTCTGTCCCTAACTGGTTATACTTTAATCTACTTAGCTGATGTCAATCAACATGTTATGTCACATTTCAGTCTGCTTTTTTGTCTAAAAATAATAACTTGTCTCAATGCCTCCCCCCAATGAAGCCAAATCGAAGAGACGTTGGATAGCGAGTGTAAGCACACTTTTGGCTCTCGGCGGCAGGGCCGAAAATGTTCCCGTCATTTTTCGGCATTCCCTCCATCCATGTAGGTCAGATGATTTCGCAGAGCCAACATGGATGTGCTGGCGGCGAGCCAAAATAGTGTTTGCACATACGTCGTTCCTTCACTTCCCTGTGATCTCGACATTCGTACTTCCATGTACAGCACCCGCCGGGCAGGCGTTAGGTTGCAATGAAGATACGACCTTCAAATCTCCTGTAAATACAAATTTGGCCAAATGTTTCTCACCAATGGGCACCCCATGACGCTAAATCGAAGAGACGTTTGATACCGGGTGTAGATACGCCGGTGAGCTTCCGAAACAGGGATGTTTCGGCAGAGCCTAAAGGGATTTATTCACGGCGTCTCACAGGTGTATCTGCACAACCCCCGCCGGGCAGGCGTTAGGTAACAATGAAGGTTCGACCTTCAAATCCACTTCGCCAAAGACCACGACGTGAAGCGTTAACACTCAGTTTTTTTGACATTAACCACAATGTCCTCTATTCCCGCTGGGCAGGCGATAGATTGCCATGAAGGTACGACCTTCAAATCTCCCACCAATATCAATGCAGCCAAATGCTGCTTCCCAATCGGCAACATTGAAGCCAAGTCGAAGAGACGTTAGATACCGGGTGTAGATGCATCTGCGGACGGCGATGATAAGCGGCAAATCCCCCGCCGCGTGTTGCGGCAAAAAAAATCCCCCGGGGTGGTGGGGGACTTGGGTGCCATTGAATCGTGGCAAAGGGAGCGCCTCTAACCTGATGAGCGTCTTGCCATCGAGCTAGAGGCCAAGGTTACCATTAATGGAATTTTCTACGGATGGCCAATGGGAGGAGCAGCAAGACCAGGTATCCCAGGCTACCGCCGCCTGAATTCTCTTCTTTGACCTCGATTGAGAGGTTTGCGTTTGTGCTGAGTCCCATGGCGTCGGTGGCCGTGACCACTACGCTAGATTTACCCGAGATCTTGCTGCTACCGCTGAGTTGGCCTTGTGCACTTAGGCTGATACCCGATGGTAGGCCTACGGCTGTAAAGCTCAGGGCATGACCATCGGCGTCGGCAAATGCGCTGGCTAAATCGCGAGAGACGGCTTCGCCTGTCTTGAGTGACACAGCACCCAGCCCTGAGGCTGTTGGGGCTGAATTCACCTGGACGGTAGCAGACACAGAGGCCCTGGCACCTAAGGTGTCTGTAACTGTGGCGAGCACCTGATGTTCACCTGCCTGGGTGAGTTGTCCGTAAGCCATGCCGAGGGCATTTACCTCGAGCGCCGAGCCTTCATCCGTTGTAAAGGTTAAGTCCTGGCCCTCTGAATCGCTTACCGCATCGGCGAGGTTAAAGGTGATATTCTGCCCTGGATTGATCCAATAGGTGTCTATGGCTTCAACGACCGGAGCCGAGTTAGCAAAGAAAGGCAGACTAATGCTGAGCGTCATATCTTTGCTGTCGGTCACCAGGATGTCGAGTTCGCCCGAGTCATGGCTTGTCGTGTCATAGGTGAGCATGCCCGACTCAGTGAGCTCGGCATCAGAGGGAAGATTGCTCGAGCTGAAGACGAGCTGGTCATCATTGTCGGCGTCAAATACGAACTCACTGATATTACGCTCTACTTTCTCCCCTTCATTGGCTAGTAGGGGCATGAGTGCTGAGGTCAAAATTGGACTGGTGGCGATATCGGCCCGCATCAGTAGGTTGTTGGAGTAATTGAGGCTCGCGTTAAAGATCAGGTTCTGTTTTACCGAATCGTCATAGGCTATCTTCCTGGTATTTAAGCCTGACACCCCTAAGTCCTGAGCCATGATGCTCTCTAGCTGTTTCCAGACGCCGCTCTGTCTGTCGATAGCATAGGTGTTCAGATTATTATAATTAGCGTTTACGACGTAATCTTCAGATATGAAGGTTAAGTCATTGGAATAAAGCCCTGAAACAAAAGAGGTCGACATAAATGACAGGCTGAGATCGTCATTAATCTTATAACTCGAGACTGCGGAGTCGTTTATAAAATAGATGTTCTTGCCGTTTGTGATGATCGTTGCGTTGTCGGGGACCGAACCAGAGAGATCTATGCCTTCTTCAAGATCGACGTCCTTGTTCGCAATGTCCACACCGACGAAATAGAATTTAGTGTTTTCTCTGTCCCAGACATAGGGTTTTCCGTCGACGAAGCCTATGCTCCTATAGCTGTAATAGGTATTAAAGAGCGCTGAATCTAAGGTGTCGATAAAGGTCGGATTATTGTCCGCATCCAGGCTAAAGAATGCATAGCCGCCATCTTGTGACAGAAACGCCGCGACTCCACTGCTCGGGTCAAACTGGGCAGAATTACTGTTACTGTGGTAGTAAAATGGATTTCCCGATGCGGTCAGAGGTTTCATCTCTGTCGAAATAACCCCTTTATCATCGACCTCTAGGGCCATAAAGCGATCATTTTGTGAATTCGGTGTAAAGTTAAAATATCTCCCCGCGAGGAGTATGTTGTTGCCTTTAACGACGACCCTATCTATGGACGGCGATGCACCGTAATCGAAACCCAATTGTTCCCAAGTCGTAGAATAGAGTGGGGTTTGAGCGCTTGAGTCGGCGAGCATTGAATAGATGCCTTGTCTATCAATAGCAACAATGATATCGAGTGACTCGATAAAGGCGATTTGGGTACTTGAATCGCCGAAAATCGGCATATTTTGTTGTCCATCGACTAGGGTATCTTTTTTGACAAAGTCATAAGCCGTGGAGCTGTTGGCAAAGAGTTCGGCCTTTTCATTCTTCATTCTCCAGCCGATTCCATCTGCTACAGTCAGTTGATTAAGGTAGACATTGGTGGTGACTGTGTCTTCCAATGTAAAAGTGGGTGAAACACCGTCATCGAAGCGATAAATTTTACCAAGACTGTCACTTTTCTGAACAAATAGTTTGCCATCAATTAGCCTGATGGAGTTGCTATTTACATAGGTATTGAAAGTATTGTAGATGGTGTCACTGTAGCTGGTCGTTAACGTCTTATTCGTCTCATCTAAGTGGTAGACATTAATATTACCACTCTCAGTTATAAATATATTCTTGGTATTAGGATCGAACTGGATGTTATCAATATTTTGATAGGTGCCGATCAGGGGGAGCCGGGCAATTTCAGTTGTCGAGCCATTTGTTGAGTCGAGTTTGAGTGCAATTAATGCAGAGGTCGAATCATAGGTGGTGCCGCGGCCAAAAAGGAGTAAAGTTTGGTTGGCTTCATTATATTCAACTCCCGATACGCTCGAAGGGAGTTTATCGCTGTCGACTAGAATAAAGGGGCTTAGCTCTCCGGTGACTTTATCCCTTTTGGCAATAGATAGGTGATTTTGGTAACTATTCCAGCTGAAGAGATAGCTTCCATCATCAGAGATCTGGCTCTTGGTACTATAATCGATAGAATGAGTACCTATGCTGGTATAGGTAAATTTGGTTTGCCAAACTTTATTATCAGAATCTAAGCTCATCACCTCTATCTGATAGTGACTGTCTTCCCTTTTCTTTAAATACATAAACTTAGCGTCGGGACTCAGAGAGATATTGTCGCGGTTGTTATAGTAATCCTCTTTTCCGATGCTCTGCTTACCCATATAGCTTATGGTGTTGTCATCGTTGGCAAAAAAAGTATGCAAGTAATGATTGTCTACGCCAACGGCTAGTTTGTTCGATGCATAAATTTGATAGATGTCATGAATATGACCTTCATTAATTACGCCTGTATTTTCAACGGTCAGAGCATGCTGCATGTGTTCGGTGATAGCCGTTGTTTGGGTTTCGTTATAGACAACGCCGTAAGATTGAAATGAAGACAATAGGCCGAGAGCAGCCAACCAACAGAGAGGTTTAGTGGTGATCATATGGGGCAACATCCATTTATAGTAAAAATTCCTAAAGCACACCCAAAGTCAGTGTGCTATTTATTCGCCGCTTATATTAGCGTTAGCGATTATTTTGAGCATTTCGCTTTATTGAATTAGTGGAGGAAATGAACAGAATAATTGAGCGAGAAAAATACAGACTTACACACAAAAGTGCAACATTTTTAAATAAACTTGTTAACTTTAGTATTAGCTTAAATGTCTATGTCTCTGAACTCGAAAGGGCTAATTTTCCCTTATAACGCGATATTCCGGCTAAGTAGGTGGGATGGTGAATAATTGGGGCTTGAGCAAACCTTTAAAGGTTTTTATCGATACATGCTGCTAAGTCTTTTCATTCCCAGAATGGCATGATCTATGTTTGATTCGAGTGGGCCTAGCTCTGTCCTTGATTGGTTGCACATTAAGCGATTGGTCAGGAAGTAATCAACATCTTCGGTGACATTTTTGTACGTTTTTTTCTTAAAAATAATAACTGGTCTTAATGCCACCCAATGAGGTCAAATCGAAGAGACGCTAGACATCGAGTGCAAACACGATTTTGGCCTTCGAAAGCAGGGCCGAAAATGCTCCCGACATTTTCGGCATTCCCTACATCCATGCCTCTCATTCGTAAGCTCGAAGCTTTACTTCACTCACCGTGCCCAAAAGAGTGCTTGGTTTCTTCTATCGAAAACCAATGAAGTTAAATCGAAGAGACGTTGGATACCGAGTGTAAACACGATTTTGGCCTTCGAAAGCAGGGCCGAAAATGTTCCCGACATTTTTCGGCATTCCCTCCATCCGTGGAGGTCAGATGATTTCGCAGAGCCTAAAGGGACTTATTCACGGCGTCTCACAGGTGTATCTGCACAACCCCCGCCGGGCAGGCGTTAGGTAACAATGAAGGTGTGACCTTCAACACCCTTGCCGAGTATCCAATCAGCCAGACGCTAAATCCCAAGCCTATGCCAAATGCTAAACCCCCAGCCCACACCAACTGCTACCTGGCCAAAGCAGCGCCGAAGGTCATGATGAAATGACCTGAGTGGTAAACCTGTGCAGCGTGATGGTGTCACGCCAATAATCCTGTGGCCAGCCGCCTTTCTGTTTCAGGGCATCGACAAAGTCCCTGGGGGCGGGCAGGCTTTGCCATACCGAGGGTAGAAACAGGGCGCGGCGTTGGCCGTCATCCATCAGCAAGCCATCGACATTGGGGCGTAGCGTGGATCGCAGAGCGCCTTCGCCCTGATTGTCTATGGGGACGAGGGGCGAGAGGATGGAGATCTCTAGGCTGAGGGCGTCGCGCTCGTCATCTTGTAGCGGTGCAAAGCGGCGATCCTTAAAGGCGGCGCTATAGGCATTTTCGCAGGCGCATTGCCACAGGGGATCGCTGGCATCCACCCGGCCTATGCAGCCTCTGAGTTCGCCGGCTTTGTGCAGGGTGACGAAACAGGCCGCTGGCGTCAGCAGGGCCTCACTTTCTGGCGGTTGTGGCAGCACCAGGCGCCCTTGGGTTAGCCCCTGGTCTATCACCTGCCATATCAGATCGAGCAGGCAGCCTTTATCGCCGGCGCTGAGTTCAATAGAGGACGAAACTGGCATAGCCGACGACCTCTTCGTTGTCTCTGGGGGCGCGATGTTCATTGTGCGCCATGATATCTCCCGAGTTTGCGTGGCTGACACATTGGATCTGCCAGCCCTGTTGTTTGCCATAGTCGAGCAGGCCGTTGATGGCATGACAGCCGCAGGCCTGCTGGGACGTCAGGTGGGTGTCCAGGGCCAGAATTGTGCTGCGGGTCTCTAGGTCGAGGCGATTAGCCAGAGGATAGGGGTGGTAGTGGCTGAGGTCGCTGCTGACGACGACCAGGGGCGCGGGCCTATCGGGGGCATAGCTCAGGGTAGCCTTAATCAACTTACTGATCGCCTCGCTGCCAGAGTCGCCTACCACCACGGGTATCAGACTAAAATCTGGTAGGCAGTATTGCAGCAGCGGGAGCTGGACCTCCAGCGCATGTTCCTGCTGATGGGCGGTATCTGATTCTATGGCTAACCTTTGATAGAGCAGGGCCTCAACCAACTCGCGGTCGATGGCGACCTCGCCCATGGGGGTGATAAAGCGGTCGCTGCGGGGCAGGGCGGCGCCCCTGAGGCCGACATAGTGACTCGGCCCTAATAGCAAGACCTTGTTATAGGCTGGTTTTTTGTTGGCAAGCAGGCGATAGGCGGCTGCGGCAATGGCGCCGGAATAGAAATAACCAGCATGGGGGGCGATGATGGCCTTGGGGACGATAGTGCTGTGGCTCGGCTGGTCAAAATAACTGGCGATCTGCTGTATTAAATCACCAGGGTTATCGGGATAAAAACGCCCGGCAACCGCGGGTTCTCTGTACCTCATGGCTCTCTCCCGAGCGGTGCTCAACTATACTTTCAGTGTAGGCCATCGGCAGGGGGAGCGCGCCATGAATCAAACGCCGCCGAGATATTTTCCCACCCAATATTGGCATGCCTTAGACGATGGGCGTGTCTGCTGTGATGTCTGTCCGCGCAAGTGCACCCTGCGCGAGGGCAAACGCGGCGCCTGTTTCGTGCGCATGCACCATCAAGGCGAGATAGTGCTGACCAGTTATGGCCGCTCTTCAGGCTTCTGTATCGACCCTATCGAGAAGAAACCCCTGAACCATTTCTACCCGGGCTCCAGCGTGCTGAGTTTTGGCACCGCGGGATGCAACCTGAGCTGCCTGTTTTGCCAAAATTGGGACATGAGTAAGTCGCGGCAGATGGACACCCTGTGCGATAGCGCCATGCCAGATGAGCTGGCCGCCACGGCCCGCCGCCATAGTTGCAAGAGTCTCGCCTTTACCTATAACGACCCCGTGGTGTTTATGGAGTACGCCATAGACGCCGCCCAGGCAGCCCATGAGTTGGGGCTTAAGAGCGTGGCGGTGAGCGCGGGTTATATCTGCGAGGCGCCGCGTGCCGAGTTTTACCAATATATGGATGCGGCCAATATCGACCTTAAGGCCTTTAGCGAGTCCTTCTATCACAAGATCTGTCATGGTCAGCTGCAACCTGTGCTGGAGACCCTGCTCTATCTTAAGCATGAGACCCAGGTGTGGTTTGAGGTAACTACCTTGTTGATCCCCGGCGAGAACGATAGCGACCAGGAGCTTAACGCCATGTGCCAGTGGCTGGTGGAAAACTTAGGCCCGGATGTGCCGCTGCATTTTAGCGCCTTTCATCCCGACTTTAAGCTGTTGGATAAGCCGGTGACGCCCCTGAGTACATTGCAACGGGCGCGGCGTATCGCCCTCAATCATGGTTTGCATTATGTCTATTGCGGCAACGTGCACGACCCAGATTCGGACGCCACCTACTGCGCCAGCTGTCACAAACGCCTTATCGAGCGCGACTGGTATCAGCTGGGGCAATATGCGCTGGATGAGAAGGGGGCCTGTCGCTATTGCGGCGTGCCGCTGCCGGGCCGCTTTGCTAAGGGGCGGGAAGATTTCGGTTCACGGCGCATCGCGGTGCGCATTCATCGCGATGAGGCCTGAGTCTCTTCGGGCTTGCTGCCGGCCTGCCTGGGCTTGAGCGCCACCCCACGTATGGTGGGTCGGGCCAGGGGCATCGCCTTACGCATGCTCTCACGGGTGATCGATTCTATCTGAAAGCCTGCGCGGCGGATCTGCGCCTCCGTCTCTCGGTTGAGGTGGCAGTTGCCCGCGATGCGGCGCCAGATGAAGTTGACCCTGTCTTGCCAGCGTCGCCTGCGGGTGCCCTTTTCTGCGGCGACATGTTCGAGAAACAGCAGGTGACCGCCGGGTTTGAGCACCCGCCAGATCTCCGCCAGTGTCGTGGGCAGATCCACCACGGTGCAGCAGACCAAGGATACAAACACCCAGTCGATACTTTCATCCTCGCAGGCCAGGGCTTCCGCCGGGCAGTCCAGTACAGTGATATTGCTATCGGGTAGCTCGGCGACGGCGCGCTCCAGGCGGCGTCTCATGTCCACGTCGGGTTCGGTCAGCACTAGCTCGAGCCCAGGCACATTGGGGTAGAGGGGCAGGCTGGCGCCGGTACCCGCGCCGATCTCCAGCACGCGGCCGCTGACCTGGCTGAGCAGGGTCCGGCGCCAGTCGATGAGGCAGGCCTGTTCGGGCCCGCGCATGAAACTGTCGTAACAAAAGGCGATGATGCGAGACATCTTGGCCTCCGGATCACACGCCGCGACCAAAGAGCCGGCGGCGTATCATGAATGACTTATTTAAGTATGGGCCCTGATACCGAAAAGACACATCTGTGGTCTATCTTTAGGCCTTTAAGACTATCTTTAGATCTTTAAGGCTTTCTTTGGGCTTTGGGCTTTGGGCTTTGGGGCTTTGGTGCGCCGCTGTGCCCGATATCTAGCAGCCCTTAGTTCTCGCTGGTGGAGATCAAGAGGTCAAACCTTGGGTTGTTTCTCAGGTTGGCGAAGTCATCCTCGTTGGCGGCGACCTCCTTGAAGGAGACGCTGTTTTCGATGGCCTGCTCAAGGTCAGACAGGGCACGTTCCTCCTGTCCCAGACAGGCGAAGGCGCAGGCGCGTTGATAGAGGGCGTGGGCGTTGCTGCCGTCGACCTCAAGCACCCGGTTACATAGGCTGAGGGCCCAGTTGAACTCGCGCATCTCCATGGCCGCGTCGGCCTTGTAGGTCATGGCCTCGAGATCGCCCGGGCGTATGGTGAGGATCTCGTTATAGACGGCGATCTTCTGCTCCGGGGTCTGGGCACTCTGGGATTGCAGCCAGAGGGTGTGGATCTCGTTGATGATCTCGATCTCGCGATTGTTCTTGGTGATGATGCGGCTCTTACGCTTGAGATCTTGCTCGAGTACCTTGAACTTCTCCTCATATTGCTCGGTGATCGACTGCAACTGTTCGGCGGCGAGCTTGGCGGTGTTGGTCTTGATCTCCCTGAGGGACTGCCAGCCGATGAAGGCGATCAAGGATGCCACACCTGCGATGATGTAGAAGAAGTAGGTGACGGTGACGTTGGCATAGTTGAGGGACTTGTCGGCCACCGCCAGCTCCCGGTCGGTGATCTCGATTGTCATGCGGCGCTCGAGATCTTGCTGCTCCATCCTAAGGGCCTTGAGCTCGTCGAGTATGTAACGCTCCACCAGGGGCTTGTCTAAAATCGGCTGCTGAGCATGGGTCAAGGCGGGCTGTGGCGGGGCAATCTGGGGCTCGTTGGCCCCCTGGACCGTGAGTGTCGTGGTGAGTGAAATAATGGCGATTAACAGGCAAAGTAAGCGTGGCATATCAGATTTCCGTCTTTAATTTAGGTCGTTAACTTAGTGTGAGTCGTCCTAATCTAGGGTCACACTAACAACATAGGGCGTTTGATGCCAATCTAATTGCCAGACGGAAAAGGTCAATTAGTCGGGCTGTTGGTCCACTAGGCTAGGGCCTGTTTATCTTTCGCGTTCATTTTTGCAGCATTCTGTATCGCCTTTTATACAAGGCAGAGCGATTGTAATGTGGTGTGCTACATCAATGAGCGATAACGCAGTAGAAAAATGATACAGACGCTGCCCGCAGGGTTCGTCTTGAGCACGTTCAACTCTTTGTTACTCGGTTTTTATATAGAATAACTATACTACAAGCCTCATGCCGCGATTTGAACGTGCTCAATTAGAACAAAATTTGTTCTCAAAAGATCAACAGGCCCTAGGGGAAAGCCACTTCGGGTAGGCATTCGAAGCCCGGCTTAGCAAACAGATAGCCCTGCATAAGCGCAACGCCTGCACCTTTAAGCCATCGCATCTCGCCTGGTGTCTCTATGCCTTCGGCCAGGCATCTTATCTTGAGTTGGTGACAGATACCGAGCAGGTGAGTAACTATGACCTGCCGGGTCTCGTCTCTATCTATGTTACGGATCAGCTCCATGTCCAGCTTGATGAGATCGGTCTGGAAGTTGGCGAGCAGACCTAAGCCGGCATAGCCAGCGCCAAAGTCGTCGATGGCGGTCATAAAGCCAAGTTCCCGGTAGTATTCCACTACGCGTTTGACGTGCCCGCTGTCGGTTATTTTTTCGGATTCGGTAAATTCGAACATGATCCGCTCCGTCGGGAAGCCATACTCCCTTGCGGCCGCCAGAGTGGTACGAATGCAACGTTCGGGTTGGTAGATGGCGTTGGGCAGGAAGTTAATGCTTAATATGGATTCCAAATTTAGCTTGGCCGCCAGTGCGATAGCCTTGACTCGACAGGATTGATCGAAGGCATAGCGGTTGTCGTCATTGACCCTTGAGATCACCGAATAGGCGGCTTCATCATTGGGGCCGCGCACCAGCGCCTCATAGCCAAATACCTTTTGGTTGGCGATATCGACGATTGGCTGGAATGCCATAGTGAAATCGAAGTCGAGAGCAACATTTTTGCTACACTGCTGACATCCTTTCATTGTCAATTGCGATTGTACAGCTTCCATCGAGTCATCCTTTAGCGCGCACTGTCTATCGTCCAATTTGTGATTCAAGGTCGTCCTTTGGCCACGTTTTTTAGACGTTAATTAGCTCAGTATAGTTATCATTTTTAGATTTAATATGTCGGGATCCATTTGAAGCCTTCGCAAGACGGCGGCAGGCCACCAAGGATATCGCCGAGTTTATTTTTTGTCTAAATATCTCAACCCATTGGAATCATTAAACTTGTCGCCTCACCAGTCAAGGAGGCCTCTATCTATTTCAGGTTACCCTGAGGAGGTGACTTTGCTGGCTTTGGCCTACACTGGGTAGATAGCCAAAGATTGTAATTCAGCACTCTGGGGGAGTGTTCTCATGGATAAACGATATCTCTTAACGGCCTTTAGCTACGCCCTGCTCGGGCTTGCGTTGGGCCTCTACATGGCGGCCTCCCACGACCATGGACAGCTGGTGACCCACGCCCATATCATGATGATAGGCTTTCTGATCTCCTTCAGTTATGCCCTCTGTTATCGCCTCTGGCTAGAGGCTTCTACGGGGGAGCACTCGGGTAAGCTGGTCACGGCGCAGTTCTGGTTGCATCAGCTGGGCACCATAGGGGTCGCCATCGGCCTGTTCCTGCTCTATGGCGAGTTTGTGGCGCTGGAAGTGGTTGACCCTTTCCTGGCGATCGCCTCCTTTAGCGTGTTCGGCGGCGTCTTGCTGATGATGGTGCAGCTGCTTAAGACCAGGCAGGTGGACTAAGCAGGCGGGCTAGGTTTTTAAATAAACCCATTGAGGAAGAGTAAATCCCATAAAAAAAGGTGAAGCAGTGCTTCACCTTTTTTGTGTTAAACACAGTCTTATGCCGTGTTTAGAAGAGTGGATTACTCGCCCTGTTCAACGCCTGCACGGTTGATCAGGAATTGAGTCAGCAGCGGTACGGGACGACCCGTTGAGCCCTTGTTGGCGCCACTGTTCCATGCGGTACCGGCCACATCCAGATGCGCCCAGTTGTACTTCTTGGCGAAGCGCGACAGGAAGCAGGCAGCTGTGATGGCACCGGCAGGACGACCACCCAGGTTGGTCATGTCGGCAAACGGACTTTCCAGATGCTCCTGGTACTCGTCCCACAGCGGCATGCGCCATGCGCGGTCACCACTCTGCTCGCCGGCGTTCAGTAGCTCGTGGGCCAGCGGGTTGTGTGAAGAGAAGAGACCCGAGGCGTGTTTACCCAAGGCGATCACACAGGCACCGGTAAGGGTTGCCGTGTCGACGACCAGCTCAGGGTCGAAACGCTCTACATAGGTAAGCACGTCACACAGTACCAGACGGCCTTCGGCGTCGGTGTTGAGCACTTCTACCGTCTGGCCCGACATAGTGGTCAGGATATCCCCTGGACGATAGGCGTTGCTCGACGGCATGTTTTCACAGCCAGCCAATACACCTACCACGTTGATCGGCAGCTTCAGCTCGCACAGGGCCAGCATGGTACCGATCACGCCTGCGGCGCCGCCCATGTCATATTTCATCTCATCCATGGCTTCGCCTGGCTTGAGCGAGATACCGCCCGAGTCGAAGGTCAGGCCCTTACCGACAAGTACGATAGGCTTCTCTGTGCTGTCTACCGCGCCCTTGTATTCCATGACGGTCATGACCGACTCGTTATGGCTGCCGCGGCCGACGGCCAGGTATGAGTTCATGCCCAGCTTGGCCATCTGCTCTTCGCCTACCGTGGTGACGGTGAGGTTTTCATGGTTCTCGGCAATCTGACGTGCCTGAGAGGCCAGGTAAGCCGGGTTACAGATGTTAGGTGGCATGTTGGCCACGTCGCGACACAGCTGGGTACCTGTCGATACGGCCATGCCGTGCTCGATGGCGCGCTCACCCACAGTGAGTTCGCGGCGGGTCGGTACATTGAAGACCAGCTTGCGCAGCGGACGACGGGTTTCGCCCTTACGGGTCTTGAGTGCGTCGAAGCTGTACAGACTATTTTGAGTCGATTCAACGGCTTCGCGTACTTTCCAATAGGTATCACGGCCCTTAACGTGCAGTTCGGTTAGGAAGCAAACGGCCTCCATAGAACCTGTGTCGTTTAAGGTGTTGATGGTCTTAGTGATGATCTGCTTGTACTGGCGTTCGTCTAGTTCTCGTTCTTTGCCACAACCTACAAGAAGGACGCGTTCACTCAACACGTTGGGTACATGATGCAAAAGTAGCATCTGACCTGGCTTACCCTCTAAGTCGCCGCGGCGAAGTAAGTTGCTAATGTAGCCTTCACTGATTTTATCCAGTTGCTCAGCAATACCAGAGAGGCGTCTAGGTTCATAGACACCAACGACAATACAGGCCGAACGTTGTTTTTCCGGGCTGCCGCTCTTAACGCTAAACTCCATGAGCTCTCCTAGATTCTTAAAGACAAATATTATTATTTATTAGATAATGTCTGCTTGTGTCCAAAACGGACCTAAAATTGGTACACCAATGTTAATTTTTCAGGTGTTTTTCTGCCATTTTTAGTTAAAGGCTGGTCACAAAACTACCAAAAGTAGACAGTCTACATGAAAAGTGGGCTGATACCAGCATAAATATAAGTTTAGGGACTGGATCCTGCCTGTGATTGTATTTAGATACTTGATTCGTGAAGTTTTAAAAGCGCAGATGGCAGTGCTTTTAGTACTGTTAGCTATTTTTATTAGCCAACATTTTGTTCGTGTACTCGCTGATGCATCCGATGGCGAGTTTCCCGCCTCTCTGGTGATGACCCTACTCGGGCTCAATCTTCCCTATCTTGCCGTGCTTGTGGTACCTCTGAGTCTGTTTTTGGGGATTCTGGTGGCCCATGGCCGTATGTACGCCGAAAGCGAGATGGTGGTCTTTCATAGCGTCGGCGTGAGTGAATGGTATGTCACCCGGGTGACCCTGCTGCTCGCCGTCGTCAATATGCTGTTTACTGGTTTTCTATCTATCTATGTCACTCCCTGGGCGGAAGAGACGCAAAACCGCGTGCTGGAGAATGCCCAGTCGGAAGCCGGTTTAGCGGCGCTGACCCAGGGACGTTTCCAGACCAGCCCTAACGGCCGCGCGGTACTCTTTGTCGAGCGTATCGGCCGCGACAATCAACTGGACAAGGTTTTCGTGGCGCAATTGCCCGACCCGGAAGATGGCGCCAGCCAGACCAATATCGTGGTGGCCCAAGGGGGCCGGGTGATCGAGGACGATACCGGTGAGCAGCGCCTGGAACTTAACGACGGGATTCAGTATCAGAACAAGCCGAATCGGCTCGATTATCAGGTGGTCGAGTTTGCCGGTTACGAGATGCAGATCAAGGAGCAGGAGGTGGATCAGCGTCGTCGCAAGTTGTCAGCCCTGCCTATCGACCAGCTGCTCGACACCGAGGGGCCCGAGGCGGTGGCCGAGTTCCACTGGCGCCTGGCCATCCCGCTGGCGATCCCCTTCATGACGCTGATCGCCGTGCCCATGGCGCGAGTCAATGTTCGTCAGGGCAAGTTTGCCAAGATGTTCCCGGCCATCTTGCTCTATCTGGGTTATTTCGGTCTGATGATCGCCGGGCGTAAGGCGCTGGAGGATGAGGTGATCCCCGCTTATCTCGGCATGTGGTGGATCCATGCCTCGGCGCTGTTTTTGGGTATCTTGCTCCTGAGTAAGGAGCGCCCCACAGGTGCCAAGCTTTCTGGCTTGATCAAGCGTAAGAAGGTGAATGCATGAGAATCTTAGATTTCTATATCGCCCGCGTCCTGGTCAGCACCTCGGCCCTGTGTTTGCTGGTGTTAACCGGCCTGTCTGGCATCATCAAGTGGGTGGATCAGCTGCGTCTCGTCGGCCGTGGTACTTACACCATGGTGGATGCCGCCATCTATGTGCTGTTTCTGATCCCCCGCGATATCGAGATGTTTTTCCCTATGGCCGTGCTCCTGGGGGCATTGATCGGTATGGGGATGTTGGCGTCCAACTCTGAGCTGGTGGTGATGCAGTCGGCGGGCCTTTCCCGCTTTCAGATCACCCTGTCGGCGATGAAGACGGCGGTGCCCCTGATGATCCTGGTGATGGCGCTGGGTGAGTGGGGCGCACCTGTTGCCGAGCGTCACGGTAAGGAGCTGCAGGCGGTCAAGCTCTCGGGCGGTAGCCTGTTCAAGTCGAGCCGCGGTATCTGGGCCAAAGATGGCGATCTGTTCGTCAATATCGGCGAGATAGAGGATATCAAGAGCCTGCACAATATAGTGCTCTATGAGTTCGATGATCACCTGAACCTGGTGGGGACCATAGAGGCGCGCCGCGGCGTCTATTCCAAGGATCATTGGCGTCTGCTGGATGTGCGTCAGACCAAGATCACGCCAGAGCAGGTGAGCCTGACGGATCTGACTCTGTATCGCTGGGAGTCGACCCTGACGCCGGATAAGCTCAGCGTGGTGTCGGTAAAACCCGAGGCCTTATCGATTCAAGGCTTGGTGGATTATCTGGAATACCTCAAGGTGAACAACCAGGATTCCGGCCGCTATGAGCTGGCGCTGTGGCGCAAGATCTTACAGCCGATCACCGTGGCGGTCATGATGCTGGTGGCGCTCTCTTTCGTGTTCGGTCCGCTGCGTACCGTGACCATGGGCGCACGAGTGCTGCTGGGCGTGGTGGCGGGCTTCAGCTTCTATATCTGTAACGAGATCTTTGGTCCCATGACCTTGGTTTACGGCCTGCCAGCCGTGCTGGGCGCCGTCATGCCGCCGCTCATCTTCAGTAGCGCGGCCATCTATTATATACGCCGCTAGGCCATTCTTTAGGTCTAAGGCAGTGAGAAAAGAGCCCATTAGAAATGAGCTCAATAAAAAAGGACCCTTAGGGTCCTTTTTTATGTCTGGGTTTAGCTTATACGCCGTGCCAGTTACGCATCTGGTTGGCTTCTTTTGACAGTACTACCACTTCCGAGCGAGTCATCATATCCTGTAGTGCCAGCTTATCGCCGTTGATTAGGATCCAAAGGTTGCCTATGCCAAGTAGCGACCATACTAGGCGGGCCGTGGCGGTGATCATGCTCAGGCTCTGGCCGTTGGGGTGCTGGATCTTCAGGCGCCAGGCGCGCATGCCCAGTGTCTGGCCGCCGTAACTCCAGAACAGCACATAGAAGAGGCCGACGCAGAAGGTGATCCACAACTGATACAGGCCTTTGTAGAGTGGGGTACCGTTGAGCAGATCCGAGACATGCTCGAAGCCATTCATGGCAAGCAGGCCACTGCTAGTGAGGGCGGTAAAGGCACCGAAGCCGATGGCACCGGCCACCATGTAGACGGCAACGGCCAGCAGGAGGTCGTACACTATCGCGCCCAGGCGGCGAAAGAAGCCGGCTCTGGGAAAATTGGCATGTTCAATATTAGACATTTAGGGCCTACATCATCTGGTAAAAGGCGAAAATGGGTGGCTTATTCTAGCTAACTTGGCCTTAGCTTTCATCCTGAGCGCTTTCATCTCGAATAAAGTGGATGTCGCTAAAGCCAAAGCGGGCGAACTCCTTCTGGCGATAGTCTTTCACCGCCTGGGAACCCTTGGATGTCATGGCGACCTGAGCCTCCATGGCGTGATAGCGGGTCAGATCGATCCCTTCGGCCGCGGCCACGGCTTCATAGATGTCATGAAACTTGTCGTAGACGAAGTTGATCTCTTTGTATTGATTTTTAAAGGTATAACCGACTCTGCGGGCCATAGTAATCTCTTATTCTTGAAGTGAGGCGCCGGAGGCGTGCGCAGCTATGGCATACACCATATAACAGGCATCTTCCGGGTAGCTGTCCAGGGATTTGTCGATTATACGCGATTTAAAGCCCATACGTTGCCAATATGTGTGGGCGCCGCCCACGGCCACTAGAGAGATGCTGTCTAGCCCCTTGTCTTGCGCCCGCTCGATGAGGCGGCTAAACACGGCCGCCCCCGCACCTAGTCCCCGAGCCTTGGCGGAAAAGGCGATGTCATGAAGATATAGCGTTTCCTGCAAAGGTGCCTGCTCAAGTACCTGCTCCAGGCTCGGCGGCAGATCACGTTGCCAGGGATGGGCCAGGCAATAGCCGATCACCGAGTCGTTCTGGGTGACCACATAGCAGGTATCGGGGGAGAGCATCGCCTTGCTCTGCAGGGCGTCGAGGGATTCGGGCTCGATATTGGGATAACACTCATCCTGAATGTGTAAAATGCTTGGCCAGTCCTGGGCCTGAATAGCTCGTATTTGCATCGCTAATGTTTCTAGTCGTAAGGGTAAAGGTCGATGGGGCAAAGGCTAGATGTTCGCACAGCTTTCAGGCCTTATCAATGGTGTTGGCCAGGGCGTTAAGATTAGCAAAAACAAATGTGAATATTGGCTATTTACTCAATTATTCAGTCTGTTATTCTCTAATCTCGGTGGCTCGCCTACCTTGGCAAGTCGTATCTTGTCTGAGCCGCCCAGTTAGCCATTTTTTGGATAGGAACAGGCGTATAGCAATATACGTGCGCGACATTAAGCGGGCCTTAAATCCCCCTGGGGCAAGAGGCATTTTCTCATGGAGAGAGACTGTGGATTTTTTACTGCTTACCGATAACTTACCCTACAGCCTGGCGCTGGCCTTAGTGATCCTCCTTGGCCTGGTCGAGGGCTTCTCTATGGTATTTGGCCTCAGCCTGTTTGGGCTGCTGGACGATCTGACCCCCATGGAGATGGACGCCGATGTAGACACTGGCGTCTCGGGTGTCACAGGTGTCGCCGGCTGGCTCTGCCTTGACCGTCTGCCCCTGCTCATCTGGCTGGTGCTGGCCCTGACCAGCTTTGCCATCGCAGGCTTTAGCATCAACTATCTGGCGCTATCGATTGATACTGCCTTGCCAGCTTCTTTAAGCATTCCGCTCGCCATAGTGCTTGGCGCACTCTCCTGTCGATTTCTCGGCGCCCGTCTCGCTAATCTGCTGCCCAAGAACGAAACGTCGGCGATCTCTGTGGATGACCTCAGCGGCCTGGTTGGGGTGGTGACCCTGGGCTGTGCCCGCAAGGGATTTCCCAGCGAGGCCGTGGTGAAAGATGCCTATCAGCAGAAGCACTATGTGTTGGTCGAGCCTGAGCTGGCCGGGGAGGCCTTCTCTCAGGGCACCTCTGTGGTGCTGTTAAACCGTAATGGCCAGGTCTGGTCTGTGGTGCAATTTAACAATGAAATTTAGTCTTTGGCAGCCTTAAGGTTTGCCGGAAAACCTGCTTACAACAAGCTTAGATTAAGGATGAAACATGAATGAAGTGGAAGGAATAGGCGTGTCATTGGGTGGCAGCTTTGTGTTTGTCGCCGCGGGCGCGGCGTTAATTGGCATCTTGGTGATCGGCCTGATATTTGCCAAGTTATATCGACGGGCCTCGAAAGAGACCGCCTTTGTGAGAACGGGTTTTGGCGGTGAGAAGATCATCAAAGATGGCGGCGCCATAGTGCTGCCTGTGCTACATGAGACGATCGCGGTGAACATGAACACCCTGCGTATCGAGGTGGAGAAGATGCAGAAAGATGCATTGATCACCAAAGATCGTATGCGGGTGGATGTGCGCGCCGACTTCTATCTGCGTGTCGCGCCGAGTGTGGAGGGGATCTCCATGGCCGCGCAGACCTTAGGTACCCGTACTACCCGGGTTGAAGAGGTGAAGAAGCTGATGGAGTCTAAGTTTGTCGACGTACTGCGTGCCGTAGCGGCCGAGATGACCATGACAGAGATGCATGAGCAGCGCGCCGACTTCGTGCAGCGGGTGCAGAACAACGTTGCCAACGATCTGGAGAAGAACGGTCTCGAGCTGGAGTCTGTCTCTCTGACGGGCTTCGATCAGACCGACCTGCAATTCTTTAATGAAAATAATGCCTTCGATGCCGAGGGTCGTGCTCGCCTGGCGAAGATCATCGAAGAGAAGCGCAAAGAGACCAACGACATCGAACAGGAAAACCGCATCAAGATAGAGCAGCGTAACCTGGAAGCCGAGAAGGAGTCGCTGGAGATCGAGAAGGCCGAAGAGGAAGCGCGTCTGGTGCAGCAACAGGCACTGGAGTTTAAGCGTGCCGAGCAGAAGGCGGAGATCCTCAAGAAGCAGGAACAGAAGAGCCGCGAAGAGAAAGAGGCGGAGATCGCCAAGGAACGTGCGGTAGAGACGGCGCAGATCGAGAAGACCAAAGATATCGAGACCCGGGAGATCGAGAAGCGGAAGGCGATCGAACAGTCACGCATTCAGCAGCAGCGCGATATCGAGGTGGCAGAGCAGGACAAGCAGATCGCGGTCGCCGAGAAGTCGGAAGAGGAATCAGCCGCGCGCGCCAAGGCCGCCGAGGCCGAGAAGCTTAAGGTTGAGAAAGAGGAAGCGGTTATTACCGTGCGTCAGGTGGCCGAGGCTAACCGTCGCAAGGAGATCGAGGTGATCGATGCCCGCAAGGAAGCCGAGCGTGATGCGGTGGGCGTGACGGTCGAGGCGGAAGCCGAGAAACGCGCCGCCGAAGATAAGGCAAGCGCGATCCTTACCGAGGCGAAGGCGGCAGCGGATGCCAAGAAGCTTAAGGCCGAGGCCGACGAGAAGGTATACGCGGTCGAGGCGGCCGGTAAGCAGGCGCTGCACGAGGCGGAAAACGTGCTCAGCAGCGAGCAGATCGAACTGCAAAAAGCGCTGGCCATGCTCAAAGCCTTGCCGGAAGTGGTGGCTCAAGCGGTCAAGCCGCTGGAGAACATCGAAGGGATCAAGATCCTTCAGGGCTACGGCATCTCGGGGGCGACTCAGGGCAATGGCGAGGCTGTACTTAGCCAGGGCGGTATCGCAGAGCAGGTGACCTCAGCGGCGCTGAATTATCGCGCCAACGCACCAATCGTCGATGCCATGCTCAGAGAGCTCGGCATGGTGGATGGCAAGCATGGCGGACTCAACGACCTGCTTAAAGGCCACAACATGATCACCCAGGATATGCTGGGCGCCGGCGAGATGAGTGACGAGAGTCAAGGGGCTCACTCTCCCTTGAACGGTAAGACGCCGCGCGAGGGCGATGCCGCCAACTAGGCGACATGACGATGACGAGTCAGCTTACAGAATAAAGCTGTCGGTAATAGAAGAAAAAAGGCTAGCGCATTGCGCTAGCCTTTTTGTTTGCCTTGTTGCGAGTTTAACCTAACTTAACCGAACTTAACTTAAGTAGCGCTGCTCCAGATGACGCTTGAAGTGAACCGGGTTTAGCACTTCGCCGGTCACTTGCGTCACCAGCTCATCTGTGGTCAGAAGCGATCCTTGAGACCAGATGTTTTGGTTGAGCCAATCCATAACCTGGGTGATATTGCCCTGCTCAATCAGGCTGTCGATATTGCCCAGCGCCTTGACCATGCTCGCCTTAAACTGGGCCGCGTACATGGCGCCCAGGCTGTAACTCGGGAAGTACCCCAGCTCGCCTACAGGCCAGTGGATATCCTGCATGCAGCCGTTGCGATAATCTCCCTTAGTGTATAGCCCCAAAAGGCTCTGCATCTGCTGGTCCCAGAACTCGGGAAGGTCGGCGACCTCTAGGCTTTGGTCGATAAGGCCTTTCTCTACCTCATAGCGCAGCATGATGTGACAAGGGTAGGTTACCTCGTCGGCATCGACTCGTATGAGGCCTGGGGTGACCCGCTGCACTAGGTGTGCCAGGGACTCCTGAGTGAGTTGGCTGCCCAGATGATGATTAATCTTCTCTGTCAGCAGGGCGATCATCGCCGGGCTTCTGGCCAGCTGCATCTCGAAGAACAGGCTCTGACTCTCATGGATTGCCATGGAGCGAGCCAGTCCTACCGGTTGACCACGCCAGTCGATGGGCAGTCCCTGCTCGTAGCGGGCATGGCCCACCTCGTGGATGGTGCTATAGAGAGAGGTGACAAAGTCGGCCTCATCGTAGCGGGTGGTGATGCGCACATCGCCGGGCACGCCGCCCGAGAAGGGGTGGCTACTGGTGTCCAGGCGTCCCTGATTAAAATCAAAGCCGAGTAGCTTCATCACATCCAGGTTGAGGGCCTGCTGGGTGCGGGCGCTGCTGTGGGGGATGGCTACGACTTGCCAGCTCCGCTGCCTGGCCTGTACCTGCTGTATCATATCGGGCAGCCAGGTTCTGAGCTCGCCAAACACCTTGTCGAGCGCCGCCGTTTGACAGCCTGGCTCGAACTTATTGAGCAGGGCATCGTAAGGGGAGAGTTGTTGGACCTCGCCTAGGATCTGCGCCTCTTCGCGCACCAGGGCGATCACCTTCTCCAGGTTTGGCCTAAATCCCTGCCAGTCATTGTCTTTGCGTTGCTGACGCCAGGCATGTTCGCAGGCGTAGGTGAGCGCCGTCTTCTGCTGCACCAGCTCGCCGGGTAGGGCGGTGGCCTGTAGCGTGTGATAACGCATCTCTCTCAGGTTGGCCTTCTGCTGCGCGGTTAAGGCCTCTTCGCCTGCCGCGGCTAATCCATCCACCAGAGTGGGGGCGGTCTTGAGTGTGTGAATATGCAGGGCCAGCTCGGCCATCGCCTCGCCCCTTCCTTGGCTGCCGCCACTTGGCATCATGGTGGCCTGATCCCAGTCGCCCAGGGCTTGCAGGTGCTGGAAGTGATGGATCTGTTTAAACGCGGCGCACAAGGCGTCGTAGTGCGGCGTCGCCGAATCTTGCTTGTCTGCTGTCATAGCCTCTGTCCATAGTGTCTGTCGATCTTAAGTTATTGGCTGACATGCTAACACGAGAATGGCCGGAAACGAGTGTCGATATGCGAGTGTCGATAAGCAAGGCCGTCTTGGTTAAGACGGCCTGTAACAGAAGGCGAGCTAAGGTGTGTTTAGGCTTTCAGCAGCGCCAGCGCCGGCAGGCGGTTGCCTGGATAGAGGCGATAGGCCTTATGGTGTTTGATGCAGCTGGCTTTCTTGTCGCCCTGGCTCAGCAGCAGCGCGTGCTTGACGGCGTGTTGGGCGATCAGCTGCTCGTCGGCGCGCATATAGAGGGTGATGGACTTGATAAGCTTACCCTCGACCAGATGCTGCTCATACTGCTCGACCGAGATCACCAGGCTGTTTTGACCATCGCTGTCGAGCCTAAGCTTGCCGCTCACCTCACAGTCGAGGATGACCAGCCAACCCTGGGCTTCGAGGTCGGCAATCAGCGCAAGCAGCGACTGACCTACCTCGGCGTTTTCCATGGCCGGTAGGTATTGATTTTCGATTCGTTGCAGCAGCTGGGGGAGCTGGGCGCCGGCGCCCTTGCTGCGTCCCTCTCTTATCCAGCGGGTCAGATCCTCTGCCACCAACTTGGAGAAGCGTCGCTCCTTGAGTGATTGCACCATCCAGTTGCAGAGGAAATGGCTTTCTGCCGCCGGGGTCTTGATGCTGCCTGGATTGGCGTTACGCGCCGCCAGGTCGGCGAGGCCCGCCTGGGCTAATGCCACTAGGGCCTGGTTGTAGCTTTGCTCAGTCATTGCGTCTCCACGCAAAAGAAAAAGGGATGCGGTGGCGAGTATACCCTATCGGCGCGCTTATCAATATCGGCAGCATAAAGAAAACCACCGCGGTGTGTGGCTACGCGGCGGTTTGTCTAGCTGTAAGCCCTGTCATTTGCTTGGGCTGTCGGCATTAATATTTGCTAGCGTTGTAGGGGCTAATCTTTGCTAGCGCTGTTGGCACTTTTGCCTACAGGGGGATGAGGCTCGCCGCGGTGAGGATAAGCTTAGGCTCGGCGCGCACCTTGTAGTTAGGGTTGATGTATTGAAAGTGCACCAGTCCCGTCTTGTCTGTGATATAGACAGCGGGCACCGGCAGCACCAGACGAGACTCGCCGGCGGCGTTCTTTCACAGCTTGTTTTTCAGCTGCATCTTGGCCATGTATCTATCCGAGATGGTCTGACTGGTGAAATAGGCAAGGCCGAAGGCGCGCATGGCGTTGAGGTCTGCATCCGAGACCAGGGTGTAGTTGAGATCGTTCTTGGCCATGGAGGCGCGCAGATCCTCTGGTACATCGGGCGAGATGCCAATCAACTGAAAGCCCATCTTGAGGAGATCGCCTTCGATCGCCTGCAGCTGACCCATCTGCGCGTTACAGAAGGGGCACCAACCGCCACGGTAGAAGAAGATCACGCTGGGTTTTCCCTGAATCAGCTGCTGTAGATCTATGTTGTCACCATTAAGTGCTTTGACTTGAATCGAAGGCACCTCTTGGCCGTTGAGTAGCGGTGAGATTGCCGTTGGGCTCTCAGCGATGGCCTTGGCAGCTATGGACTTATCGGTAACGGGCTGAGCGTTGGCAGACTCTGCCGCGAAGAGATTTGCTGCAAATGGCAGGCTCAATAATGTAAAAATCAGGGCGCTCAACAGCGCGCGCGTGTAGGAATTATTCGTCTTGGTCATAGGCTGGCCTTCTCGTGATTGTTTTAGGTGTCGAACAGACCCAGGTGGAGGCGTTAATCTGTCACCCCGATGTAGAATTAATCGATGCGATCAAAAAAGGCACTGTTAAGTGCCTTATTTGATTAGATAATAATTTTGTGACCGTACGTCGATTATTTTTGCTTCTTTATTTTCGCGTTGGATGAGTTCTTCACCTTCACCCGGCGAGTACCCATGTTCTTCTCGGCGATCACCTGAGCGCCCACGTTGTCGCTGCGCTGCTGCTTCTTGGCGAAGCTGCGGCGCTTCTGCAGCTGTTTGATCAGGAGATCGCGACTGCCCACCTCGTAGCCTGGGATGGTGATCCGGCGGATCTTATTGCCGATCAGCTTCTCGATATCGGCCAGGGTGCGCTCCTCTTCACGGCTCACCAGGGAGATGGCGACGCCACTACGTCCGGCGCGGCCAGTACGACCGATACGGTGCACATAGTCTTCTGCCAGGAAGGGCAGGTCGAAGTTGACCACATATTCCAGCTCAGGGATGTCCAGACCGCGGGCGGCGACCTCGGTGGCCACCAGGGCGCGTACCTTGCCCTCTTTAAATTCTCGCAGCGCACGGCGACGATTGCCCTGGGCCTTCTCGCTGTGAACTACAGCCGATGGGATGCCATCTAGGTTGAGTTCTTTCACCAGGACGTCGGCGGCTTCGCGGGTGGCGGTAAATACCAATACCTGTTGCCAGTTCTTCTTGCCGATAAGCTCGGAGAGGAGTTCACGCTTGCGACGCTGCTCTACCGGGTAGACCACTTGACTGACGGTCACCGCAGTAGTGTTCTGCTTGTCGACGGCGATCAGCTTAGGCTTGACCAGCATCTCGTTGGCCAGCTGCTTAACGGCGCTGGAGAAGGTCGCCGAAAACAGCAGGTTCTGGCGATCGCGATTCACCTGCTGCAAGATCTTCTGGATGTCGGTGATGAAGCCCATGTCCAACATGCGGTCGGCCTCATCCAGCACCAGGAAGTCGACATTAGAGAGGTTGAGGTTACAGGCTTGCAGGTGCTCCAGCAGACGTCCCGGGGTGGCGACTATGATGTCGGCGCCCTTCTTGACCTTGGCCGCCTGGGTATCCATCTTGACGCCGCCATAGACTGTGAGTACCGAGACAGGCAGGTAACGACTGTACTGCTTGATGTTATCGGCCACCTGGGCCACCAGTTCACGGGTGGGGGCCAAGATCAGGGCGCGGGTGTTGGAGCGCTGGGTATCGCTTGGAGTGTCGAACATCTTCTGCAGGATAGGCAGGGCGAAGGCCGCCGTCTTGCCGGTCCCCGTCTGGGCGCTGGCCAGCACATCCTGTCCGCGGCGAATCGCCGGGATGGCCTCTTTTTGAATGGGCGTCATTTTTTGGTACCCACATTCTGAGATGGCATGCAAAATCTCGGGTGCAAAACTGAAAGATTCAAATCTCATTGGGATATCCTGTTGTTTACCTTTAAAATAACGACATATCAAATTGAGTTTAGTCCAGACTCGAGCCGTACCTTAACCCATAACGCCTCTGGGTCACAAAGGCGGGCGCGGAGTATAGCAAAATTTTCGGTTAAAACCTGCACTTTTATCTGCCGTGATTCACATGTCTCTCAACCTATTGGGTTTATTTGACACCTAAGCGCGCTGAACTAACCTTATTAAGTTAACGTTTGGAGGTTGTCACAGGCATGGAGGCTTAGGTGTATCGTTATTTGCCCCAACTGCAAGGCAGCAACCTGCTTTGGAAGAGGGGATGAGATGTCGATAAATGTCTTGATCGTCGATGATTCGCTGAGCGCCTGCCGGGTGCTCAGTCGTCACTTTTTGCTACTGGATGTGGACAAGGTCGAGTTCTGCCGCGACGCCCGTAGCGCCATTCGTACCCTAAGCAAATATAGCGATGACTACCAGATAGTGGTGGTGGACCTGCATATGCCCGAGGTGGATGGCATAGAGTTTCTGATGCGCCTGAGCAAGATGGAGTTTAAGGGAGGCATCATCATCGCGTCGGGCATGGAGTCGCGCATCGTCGAGGCGGCTTCCCAGCTGGTGGAGGCCTCTAAACTCAGGCTGTTGGGGGCCCTGATGAAGCCGGTGACTACGGAGCAGCTCAGGGTCTGTGTAGAGCGCTATCGTCTGATGTCTTTCCAGGTCGCCGGTGTGCGTCACAAGGGACAGATGAGCATCGATGAGATCCGCCGCGCCATCAACTCTAACAAGATCATCCCCTACTATCAGGCGCAGGTGGACATCGCCAGTGGCAAGATAAAGGGCTTCGAGGTGCTCTGTCGCCTACAGCAGGGCAACCGCCTGCAGCTGATCACCCCGGATAAGTTTATCGATGTCGCCGAGTGCAACAACGCCCTCAACAGCCTGACGACTAAGTTGCTCAATAATGCGATCCCAGAGTGGGCGCTGATCAGCCAGTTCGAGTCGTGCAAACAATGCCATCTGTCGATCAATCTGACCCCAAAGCAGCTCAATCAGAGTGGCTGGCATACCCGGCTGTTGCAGTACTGCGAGCAAAACCTGGTGTCGCCCTCACGGCTGACGGTGGAGATCACCGAAAATCAGGTGCTGGACAAGCAGCGCCAGCATTCGACCATCAGTCAACTGAGGATGAACAGTATCGGCGTCGCTATCGACGATTTCGGCACAGGCTATACCAATCTCTCCCAGTTATGCACCCTGCCCATCAGCGAGTTGAAATTGGACCGTAGCCTGGTGCATGGTATACACAAAGATCCCGTCTCCCAGACCATACTGCGCTCTATGCAGGCGATCAGCGGCAAACTCGGCATTCATCTGGTGGCCGAAGGGGTCGAGGATATCCATGATCTTAACTACCTGGAGCAGGTTAAAGATATCTCCTTGCAGGGCTATCTCATCTGTCGCCCTAAACCCTACAGTGAGCTGGTGCGTTGGCTAAAGGCGCGGGAGCGTCTGGTTCAGGCCTAGAAAAACAGCACCCTGGGGTGCTGTTTTTCTAATGGTTTTTTTATGCTTCTTTTTATGGCTTTTTAAGGGTTAGATGGCCTCAGTCGCCTTGAGCAGCCAGTCTAGCTCAGCGCCCTGCATCAGCGGGCTCAGGGTCTCCCTGACTCTTTGATGGTAGGCGTTGAGCCAGTTGACCTCGGCGTCCGTAAGCAGCTGTTTATCGACCAGGCGGGTGTCGATGGGGATCAGGGTGATGGCATGAAACTCATAGATCTCACGCTCGGCGCCGGCCAGCGCTTCACAGGCCTGCACAGCGACAAGGTTTTCGATGCGGATACCGAAGGCGTCGGCCCGGTAGTAGCCTGGCTCGTTCGACACCACCATGCCCGGCAGCAAGGCGACGCCATTGCTGTTTTTGGCGATCCGCTGCGGTCCCTCGTGTACGCTGAGAAAGTGGCCCACGCCATGGCCCGTACCATGGTCGTAATCGAAGCCATGTTGCCACAGATATTGACGGGCGAAGCCATCGAGCTGCTGACCCGTGGTGCCTTTAGGGAATTTGGCCTGATCAAGGGCGATATGCCCCTTGAGTACCAGGGTGACCATCTTACGTTGCTCGTCGGTGACCTCGCCGATGGCGATGGTGCGGGTGACGTCTGTGGTGCCATCCAGATACTGGGCGCCCGAGTCCACCAGGTAGATGCTGTCCATGGTCATCATGGCGGGAGTGCCATTGTTGTGGTTGTAGTGACACATGGCCGCGTTGGCGCCAGTGGCCGAGATGGTATCGAAGCTTGGCTCGCGATACTGAGGATCTTCCAGGCGGAAGCTCTCCAGTTTATCGGCCAGGGTGCCTTCGTCATAGAGACGATTTGCCGCCACTTCAGCGTCGAGCCAGGCGAGGAAACGGCTCACGGCAACGCCGTCACGAACATGGCAAGCGCTGAGCCCGGCAAGCTCAGCCGGGTTTTTCTGTGCCTTGGGCAGGGCAACCGGATCTTGACCGGCGATAAGCCTTGCACCAGCCTGTTGGGCCGTTAACTGCATCCAGGCATTTGCGCTGTCAGGGTCGGCCAGCAACTTGACGCCATCGAGCTGAGACAATACGCCTTCGAGTTCAGACTCGGCCTTGAAGCTGACGCCGTCACCCACATGAGCCTGAATTCCCTCAGGCAGCTTGGTCAGATCGGTAAAGAGTGTCATCTCACCATTTTTATGCAGCAGGGCGGTACCTAGCACCACGGGCAGGCGCGGCACGTCGTTGCCGCGAATATTCAGTAACCAGCAGAAGGAGTCCAGTGCGCTGATCAGTGCCACATCGGCACCCGCTGCGGCCACGGCCTTTCCTATCTCCTCACGTTTCACTGCGCTGCTGACGCCGGCGCTCTGCTCGCTAAACAGGCTAATAGGGGCGCTGGATGCGGCCGGTCTCTCTTGCCAGTGGCGATCGATAGGGTTTTCTTGGACGGCAACCAGCTCGATGCCGGCGCGCTGGCACTGAGCCTCGGCCTGCTGCTGCCAGCTCAGGGTATGCAGGCGTGGGTCATAGCCGATGCGGGTGCCTTCACCTAGCTCGGCGATAAGCCAGGGGATCTGTGGGGTATCGTGTAGGCTCTGATAATCGAACAGGCTATTGTCTACCTGCTGCTTAACCTGGACTGTGTAGCGACCATCGACGAAGATGGCGGCGCGCTGTTTGAGCACTATGGCCATGCCCGCCGAACCGGTAAAACCTGTGAGCCAGTGGAGTCTTTCATTACGCTCGGGGACATATTCGCCCAGATATTCGTCGGCCCGCGGGACGATGAAGGCATCGAGTGTTTGGCTGAGCATGTCGCTTCTTACGGCGTGTAGACGTTGTGCGGTTACAGATGTCATGAAGTCTCCTTTAGTACCCACTTGCGGGGCCATCTAATCGTGGCCTTCTGGGGTTAAGCGAATAGGCTTGGCTCTGTCTCTACAGATTGAGATATGGCCGAGTTGTCGCCGATTATCGCAGCTCAGGGAGGGAGTTGGAAGGGAAGCGCGAAAAAGCCCAGGGGCGACGCCGTAAAGTCTGACCAGCCTTTGAGGGGATGTGAGTCAGAGGGAGAGGATTTATTGAGGCGATTGAATCAGATAGCGGCGAAGGGGAGGGATGAAATCCCCAATAACGGCGTTCAAGGCTGGTAAATTTCGTCATGAGTCAGTATTTTGCTCGTAAGTAAAACATTTGTGATTAATTTTATGCCTAGAAATGTATGGGTGTTAACCCTGGCCCAGGCCTTTGCCATGAGTGCGACCCCCATGATGATGTTGCTCGGTGGCCTGATTGGCGCGGAACTGGCGCCAACACCCGCCCTGGCAACCCTGCCGATAGCCATCATGGTGATTGGGGTGGCTGTCTCAGTAGTGCCGGTCAGCCGTTTGATGCGCCGCTTCGGCCGTAAGAAGATCTTTCTGCTGGGGACGGGCCTGGGGGTCTGTGCCGGCGCTCTGGCGGCCTTTGCGACCCAGGCAAAGCTTTTTGTGCCTTTCTGCCTCAGTGGGCTACTGCTTGGGGCCGCCGGGGCGATAGTGCAGCAATACCGCTTTGCCGCGATGGAGTCGGTTGACGCGCTCGATAGCGCCAAGGCGGCGTCACGGGTCTTGGTCGGTGGATTGGTGGCCGCCATCGTGGGGCCTGAGCTTGCGGTGATGGGTGAGAACCTGTTCGCTACGCCCCACGTGGGCGCCTTCCTGTTTCTGATCTGTGTCTGCCTGATGGCGGGACTGGTGCTCTGTTTCTATCAGGATAATGATCAGGACAGACCCGCTCATGTGATCTCGCATCAAGGCGTACGTCCCCTTGGCAACATCTTGCTGCAGCCCGCTATCTGGACCGCCATCGGCGCCGCCACCATAGGCTATGGCATGATGAGTTTCATCATGACGGCGACACCGCTGCACATGCATCATATGGAGCACTATTCCCTGGCCGATACCAAGTGGGTGATCCAGAGCCACATCATCGCCATGTATTTTCCCTCGTTGTTTAGTGGATACCTGGTGGCCAAGTTTGGCACCAGCCGCATGATGCTGGTGGGGCTGGCGGCCTATGGCGTGACCATCACGGTGGCCTTGCTCGGGCGCGAGTTGCTTAACTACTGGACGGCTCTGGTGCTCTTGGGGATCGGCTGGAACCTGTTGTTTGTCGCCGGCACCGTCTTGTTGCCTCGTCACTATCACAGCGAAGAACGCTTTAAGGTTCAGGCCTTTAACGATGCCTTCGTCTTCGGCTCCCAGGCGATAGCCTCCTTGAGCGCCGGCTGGGTATTGCACTGGTTAGGCTGGGAGGTGATGTTGCTCACCTGTATCCCTCTGTTGGCGATACATCTGCTGTTGATGGCCTGGGGCAGGGTGCCGCTGAAGCTGGCAGGCCAACAGAAAGTGGATGAAACCTGATGGCCTTTGGTGGAAATTCAATCAAAGCAAAGTGTTAGTCGCATTTTATATAGTATCAGCCGATGCTTTTTGTGATAAAATTTAGCGATACACAACTCTCTCTACTCATGGCATCGAGAAGCGTCTTGCTGCAATGAGCGAGGCGGCTACGGAGCTCGATATGCAATCCCTGACCATAGATATTGGCGCGACGACCGCCCTGTTCGAAATTGAGACTCAGGGGCGCACCGAGCAATACAAGATAGCGACGGGTGAGCACTTTACCCTGGACGATCTCAATGGCCATATCGCCGATATCGAAGCCGACTACGACCTGAGTGACTATGCCCTCGGGGTAGCGGTGCCCGGGTTGGTGAAGCAAGACACACTCATCGCCTGTAAGGCGGCGCCCAAGCTCAACGGCCTGTCGCTGGCACAGCTCAAGACGCGGGCACGTTTTAGTCTGCTCCATAATGATATCGATGCCGGCATGCTGGCGGTATGCGAGACCAAAAACGCCTGCGAGCTGCTCTTGATGAGCGGCGCCGGCATAGGTATGGCGATCGCCATCAAGGGCGAGCCTTTTCTCGGTGCCGGTGGCGTCGCCGGTGAGCTCGGTCATTGCCGGGTGATGACCGAAGGGGGCGAGTACAGCCTGGAGCAGCTGGCCAGTGGCGAGTCGATTAGGATACGCGGCCTCAAGAGTCCGCAGGAGCTCTATCGAGCCGGCAGCTACCTGGGAATGGGGATTGCCTGGACCATCAACCTGCTAAATCCAAATCGAATCTGGCTTGCGGGCCCCATGATGAACCAACCCGACTATTACAAGGGCTGTGTCGAGTCTCTGAAACAACTGGCCTTAACCTCGCCGCTCGGTGATGTGAATATCGCCCGGGTCGACGATATGGAGACTCTGGTGTGTCGCGGCCTCAAGGTACTGCTGGCTAAGCATGCTCAGCACGGCGAGTAAGTGTTTGGGCTTATAAGCCAGTTAGGCCTTTATCCTGCACTCTGTGATAACAGGCTTTATCGAGAGTGAACGCTTAGCTCGATAGTGCCAGGTTTGTTTACATGCTAAGGGCTCTTTATCTGGCTAAGGGCTTCCCACAACGCTAAGGGCTCTCTTTAACGCTGAAGGCCTCCCTTAACGCTAAGGGTTTTCACGCCAAGCTGATTGCCGAGTTTTGGTGCATTTTGAAGATTTTTCTTTCTGCTAGCTACTGCTTTTTTGTATACATTATGCTAAAAAGGCTGCCTGTCATTATTCTTTTCCACGGTGGTTGCGGGCATGCCTCTCTGACTGCCGTCAAAGGTGTTAACTATGAGTGTAAATACCACGAGTGAGATTGCCACTGTGGGCGTGGGCGGTTCGAGCCCTGAGCTGGAGCTGGCCAAGCTGTCTGATATGACCCAAGGGGTCGAAGGGATCACGAAGCAAGAATACAGGGCGCGTATCGACAAGGCGCAGCAGCTGATGCGTCAGCAGGGGATCGCCGCTATCTATCTTAATGCGGGCACTAATCTCTACTACTTCACCGGCACACGCTGGTACGCCAGCGAGCGTATGGTGGGGGCTATTTTGCCGGCCGAGGGTGAGCTGGAATATATCGCTCCCGCGTTCGAGCTAGACACCCTCAAGGGTTACATGGTGATCGAGGGGCGGGTTAACTGCTGGCATGAGGATGAGAGTCCCTATGCGCTTTTCGTTAAGCGCCTGGGTGAGCTAGGCATTAGCCAGGGTAAGCTGGCGATGGATGAGTCGGCGGCGTTTTTCATCTTCGATGGCGTGCGTCAACTGGCGCCGGCTCTTGAATTTGTCAATGGTAAGGCGGTGACGGCGGCTTGTCGTATGATCAAGTCTGAGACTGAGCTGGCGCTGCTACAGCGTGCCAAGGATATGACTCTGGAGGTGCACAAGGCCGCCGCGCGTATCCTGCGTGAAGGGATCACTGTCGGCGAGGTGGAGAGCTTTATTCACCAGGCACACAAAGCCGTGGGCGCTCCCGCGGGCTCCTATTTCTGTATCGTGCTCTTCGGGGAAGACTCGGCCTATCCTCATGGGGTCAAGTCGCCTAAGGCGCTGGAGCTTAACGATACCGTGCTGATCGACACCGGCTGTCAGCTCCATGGTTACAACTCGGATATTACCCGCACCTATGTCTACGGCACGCCGAGCGAGCGTCAGCGTCAGCTATGGCAACTGGAGCAGGATGCTCAGCTGGCGGCCTTCGAGGCTGCTAAGGTGGGCGCGCCATGCTCAAGTGTGGATCGCGCCGCGCGCGATGTGATTGAACAGGCGGGTTTCGGCCCAGGTTATGCGCTGCCGGGTCTGCCTCACAGGACGGGGCACGGTATAGGTCTGGATATCCATGAGTGGCCCTATCTGGTGTTGAATGATCACACGCCGCTAGCTCCAGGCATGTGTTTCAGTAACGAGCCCATGCTGTGTGTGCCGGGCGAGTTTGGGGTGCGCCACGAGGATCACTTCTATATGACCCAGAGTGGCCCCAAATGGTTTACCCAGCCTGCTCACTCTATCGATAATCCCTTCGGATATTGATATCAATCGTAATAAATAATTGATCATTCTAGCTTGTTAAAACGCTATTTTTGATCACGAAATTACTGTGATTGGTATGAAACTAAAAACGCGCCCTAGGGCGCGTTTTTTTATGCTGTCAGCGTAGAGGCATTATTTATCTATACTGATCAGCTCCACATCGAAGACAAGCACAGAGCCGCCGGGGATCTTACCTGCGCTGCGATTGCCATAGGCCAGGCTGCTAGGAATAAAGAAGCGGGTCTTTTCGCCTTCGACCATCAGCTGTACCCCTTCGGTCCAGCCCTTGATGACGCGATTGAGTGGGAAGGCGATAGGCTCGCCGCGCTCGACCGAGCTGTCAAACACAGTACCGTCGATCAGCGTGCCATGATAGTGAACAGTTACGGTATCGCTGGCCTTGGGATGAACGCTGCCGTTGCCCTCTGCCAATACCTGATACTGGAGCCCCGAGGCGGTTTCGATAACCCCTTCCTGAGTCTTGTTTTGGGCTAAAAACGCCTCGCCTTTGGCGATGTTTTCCTTAGCCGCCTTCTGGTTATTCATGCTGGTAAAGAAGTAAAACAACACGCCGGCGATCACTACGACTGCTAATATCATTCTCATCATTGATTTTCCTGAAAAAGTGCGGCCTTCATCATAGCCAATTGCGCCTCTTGGGTAAACGCGTAGGGCTCATTTGAATCAATAGGCTAGTTAACCCCGAGCCGTGTCAGCAAGGCCTGTCCCTGGGGAGAAATTACGGCGCCCAACAGGCTGAGGTTGATGATGACAGTCAACCAGAGCACCAAACGAAAAGCCCGCTTGCTGGACTTGTGCCTCAGGTGTTGCTGGCCCAGCATGGCGCCCGGCCATCCCCCCAGTAGGGATAACCAATGCAGACGACTCTCTTTAATGCGCCAGGTGTCTTGCCTGGCGGCGCGTTTATCGATGGAGTAGCTGGTAAAAGTGATGAGGCTTATGACGACGTAATAGATGAAGACTGCTATTGGTAGTCGTTGCAACAGGCTGGCAAGTAGTAGGCCGAGAAACAGTGCCATCATCAGCAGGAGGCGTAGTTTATCGGCTAGGGTCCATCTCGTCCCTTTTTGTCTGATCTTTCCCCTATGAGGGCGCTTGGATCCTGATGTCTTGGGGCCTGTTGTTTTTCCAGGCCCGCTTATGCTTTGCCTAGGTTTTGCGCTTTGACTAGGTTTTACGCTTTGCCTAGGTGTTGCACTGTGACTGTTAGGACGGTTCTGTCTCATTGATGCTCTTGCGTTAATTTGGGCTGTGGGTTTTATATCATTTAGAAATAGGTGATCTCCAGTTCGTATAGCGTCGCGTCGTCATCATAAGAGTCATATTTCGCCACCAGAGAAAAGTTTTTTTCATAAATATCGACGCTGTCGAATTCATCGTTAGCCTGTTCAAATTGCGCAAGCAGCTTATCCTTTTGCGATGGAACCGCCATCTTATCGCATAGCACGGCGAGATCCGCATCGTCTGCTTGTGGGTAGATGCCTGAAGCCAGTCTAACCCTATGTAGGGTGTCGCCATCAAACTTGAGTTGTAGATGGTTGCCCAGCAGCCACCACTCACCGTCATTCGAGATAGCTAGCTTAGCCATGGAGGGGTAGGTTTTCTGTAGCTGTTGTAAGTTAGGCCGCTCACCGGAATAGGAAGGCGTGAGCTGTTTGAGCAGCGGCGAGAGGGCTTTCTTGCCGGGTTGTTTGCCTTGTAACGCCAGCTTTGTCTTGTCTTGATAGAGGCTAAAACCGGTTAACTGGGATTCTGGCCTTGCCTCGCTGCCCTGGTGAAAGGTGTCAAAGTTCAGTGTGAGGCGATGATTGCCGTCACTCAGTTTGAGCTGGTCACCCTGTAGCCTCGCTTGGTTGGCGCCCAGGGATTGGCGCACCTGAGAGAGGGGCGCGCGGTAGCCTAGCTCGCCGTTAATTAACCAGGGGGCACCATCGAATCCGTCGCGATATTCGATAAGATTCAGACCTGTATTATTCATTGGGCTGAAGTCGGTGGAAATGGCACTGAGAAGTTGGTGGGTAAACACAAACCAGAGCTGTCTGCCGTAACCCCAGGCAAAATCTTGTGCCGAAAGCGGTAACTCTATGCTTGCGGGTCCCAGTAACTCGTAGAGCTCTTCGGGGCTCATGCCGAGTTTTGCGCCATAGACCCCATTGTCTAACGATACTATGGCCGGAGGCAGTGTCTTGGCCGCTGCGATCTTAGCCGCGGACTTGGGCATGATCGGCTCGAAGGTGTATTCAAAATTTGACTTGCGGATCTCGTAGCCTTTGCTGTCGTAGGCTGCAGACTCATTGGATAGGCTCTTGTCATCCTCGCATAACTGGTAGAGTTCGGCCTCCAGTTGAGTGCGCAGTTGGTAAGTCTTAACCATCTCTTGGGTGGAGCGTTGAGACAGTTTTTTCTGTTTCACTTTGCTGAGGATATGGTTACTCACCTGGGTAAGGAGTATGGCTTCGGCGCCCTTTTCCGTGGCGGTTTGTTTGAGTTGGGCTAATACTGCCGCAAAGGCTTCACTTTCCAGTGGTTTGGTCTCACTGGGGTACTTCTTGCTGGTCACCGAGAGAGTAATGGGCTCTAGGGTGGTTGCGATACACTTGGGTTTCTTATCAAGTATCTTCGCGCCTTGTGCCTGCGGGCTAGTATCACTGTTTGCAAAAACCGTTGCGGCAAGGCCGAGGTGTCCAAATAGGAGAATGCCGCTCGAGAGAGTCTTCAATGCTGGTGTCATATGGCGCGTCCCTGTTGCCAAATTAGAGTCAGTCTCTAACATGAGAGACTCAGCCAAAAATGTCAAATTTTCATGGGATTATGCAATTTTTCATTATTCTCCTGTGTGAACAAGCGACCTAAAACCGCCGCTTGTTACCGGCTAAGCCTTGGCAGGCTTAAGGGAGATCCACAGCTTGATGTGCCCCTTGACGACCACTACGTCATTTTCATCCAGTGCGGTAACAGATACTAGCATATCGCCTTCGACCCACTGCTCAGGCGTTACTTCGGCGATACAGCGGATATCGCTGCCGGCCTTGGCGGTATAGTCGACGCTCATGCCTTTGGGGATCCAGCGTAAGTGAGACGGAATCGAGGCCTCGGCCATGGTGCCCATGGCCATCTCCAGGCCATTACAGATGGCGATCACGTGTACAGTGCCGATATGGTTTTGTACTGACTTGCGTTTACGTACCAGCACCTGGCAGTAGTTGGGTCTGAGCTCTGTGATGAGGGGCTTAACGGTAGCGAAGTAGGGCGCCATGCGAGACACCATAACTGAAAAAATTTTATGGCCGAGTGGCCATTTGGTCACGCGGCGGTAGAGTGCCATCACTCTTGTCGGTTTGTTAGTCATTGGCTTACTCGTTAGTCGAAACTGTTCTTTCTTAATAGAAAGCACTCTGGGTTTAATAGAAAGTGCTCTGGGTTTAATAGAAAACCCATCTGGTCTGATGAGTTGTTAGACTAGCCCAATAACAAGCGGTTAACAATAGCGGTGTGAATCGCCTGTCTAAAGTAAACTTCATTTTCCTTTGTTTGTGCTGGGCGCGTATAATCGGCCCCTGAGGCTTTTGGCCCATAGAAAATCATTAACTTAAGGATTTTGAGTGAAATATCTGCTGACTTATTTCAAAGGAATGGCCATGGGCGCCGCCGACGTGGTACCCGGTGTTTCCGGGGGCACCATCGCCTTTATTACCGGTATTCTCGACCCCCTGCTCGATAGCATACGCAGGGTTAACCCTAGCCTTATCGGCATCATACGCCAGCAAGGCGTGAAGGCCGCCTTTATGCATATCAATGGGCCTTTCCTCATCGCCGTGTTTGGCGGCATCCTTACCAGCATCTTTACCCTGGCTAAGTTGATTACCTATCTGCTGCATACTCAGCCGATCCCCGTGTGGTCCTTCTTCTTCGGCCTCATCATCATCTCTGTGGTGCATATGCTTAAGCAGGTGAAGGGATTCTCCATGGGACGCCTGGTGCTGTTTGCCCTCGGGGTAGCCTTCGCCTGGGGGATCACAGTGCTGCACCCCATCGACATGCAGATGACCTACCTCAATGTGTTCATTGGCGGCAGTATTGCCATCTGCGCCATGTTGCTGCCGGGGATCTCAGGCAGTTTCATCCTCTTGCTACTTGGCCTCTACACCTCGGTGCTGGGCGCGGCCAAGAGTCTGGATATCCCGGTTCTTCTGACCTTCGCCTGTGGCTGCGTGGCTGGTTTGCTCTCGTTTAGTCACCTGTTGTCGGCGCTGCTGCGTAAATACCATGATGCCACGCTGATCTTCCTCACTGGTTTGATGCTCGGCACCCTAGGTAAGATCTGGCCCTGGAAGCAGGTGCTCACCTGGCGTGAAAACTCGGCGGGCGAGCAGGTACCCCTGTTGGAACAGAACCTGTCGCCCATGAGTTTCGAGCAGCTAACCGGGCAGCCGGCGCAGCTTGGTCTGGCGATTAGCGCCATGTTGGTGGGTATCGCCCTGGTATGGGCGCTGGAATACTTTGCAGGCGATAATGCAAGTGTGGGTAGCAAAGATGAATAAGTGGATACTGCTCATTGCACTCGGCTTGAGTGCCTGCTCGAGCGGAATAAGCATGAGTGTGACGACTGAGGCAGAGCCAGAAGGGGATCCTCTCATAGTGAAAGATCCCATGTCACAGGACAATCAGCGCATCATAGATGATGCCAAGCAAGATGGCCGCCTGAACAAGGATTAACGGCGGCCAGAGCTTATGATTCGCGAAAGGTGGGCCTAGCCAGCCTGACGCGAATTATCGACGGTTTTCTTGTCGTAATATTCGAAAGGAAATTGGTTGCGGATACGCTGAATGATGGCGTCGCTGACATTGGCCGACACATGTAGCCTGACGCTGCCGCTTTTCTCGGCGCGCACGACACAGGTCAGTTTCTCACTCTTGGCAATCGATTTACATTCCCGCTGAAACTTCTCTGGTATCTTGCCCTTGTGGGAGATGAGCCGGCCATCTTTAAAATGCATCTCAAAGAGGGTCAGGCCGCGTTTGCCCGAGAAGATCAGCTTGTAGATCAGAATCAGGCCCACCAGGATAAAGGCGATTTTAAATAGGGTTTCGGTCATAGTCACTCCTTAGCGTTATAGTTTGAAGATACTCCCAGCTAAGGGTTTTTCCTAGCGGCTTAGATCAAATTTTAATAAACTGGCTATACTCTCCAAAGGATTATCACAGGTTAAGGAAAACACTATGCATCTGTCTAATGCCCGCCGCTGGGAAAAACTCTGCCATCAGCAAGCCGATATACTACAAGGGTTGTCACAAACTTTTCCCGAGCGCACGCAGGCGCACCAGGAGTTAGTCAACTATTGGCGGGGATTGGCCGAGCGCGTCCGCCGGGGAGAGAGCCTGAAGCTGTAAWAAAAAACCGCCAATATTGGCGGTTTTTTTACAATCACTTGGTTGGGAAAGAAATGGGGTTAGAAGGCGTAGCTGGCAGTGGCCAGTATGGTGCCTTCGTTCTTCCATGGGCCATCGCTAATCTCGTTGTCGCTGCTCAGGTTAGTGTCTAACCAGGCCAATGACAGGCCGACACCAGCCACCTCGGTGGACACGCCGATAGAGTAATCGACATAGTTCTCACCCCAGTCCAGATCGGCACCGTCGCCATAGTTATAGCCCACGTGTGCATCTATGCTCCAGTTCTCGGCAAACTCATAGGAGTAATTCAGCTCACTGTAGTGCATGGCAACATCGGCGTTGGCATAGTCGTTGGTATACCACTGAGCGAAGTGGAAGTCGGCAAAGTAGAAGCCCAGTGAGGCTTCGAGATACTTAGTGCTCTCATCCTGTCCCGGATAGGTGTAGTAGGTCAGGGTGAAGTCATATTCTACCGCATCGTCTTCACCGAAGGCGCCGGCATAACCGGCGTAGAAGTCGACTTCGACATCGGCATCATAGCTTTCATCATCGACATTACTGCCCCAGGCACCGATGAAGAAACCACTTTCCATGCTGTAGTCTATGCTGGCTTGAACGGCAAAGTCGCCTGCAGTTTGTGAGATACCGCGGAAGCGGTAATCGTTGGTGACGCCAATTTCTCCCGAGACCTCGGCCTGTGCCAAAGGTGTTATTAGCGCGGTTGCCAAGGTTAAGCCAGCTAGCTGGGCTATCCGTTTCTTATTAAATTTTTTATACACGGTGGTTTCTCCATTTCACTTGGTTGACACCGATCCACATAGCAAGCTACATAGATCAGATTAAGCCAAACAACAGCTAAACAGCTGAGACGACATGGCAATGATTTTCTTTATTTTTGCTCAAATACGACGTAAACCTTGCGGCACTCCTGCAGCACTTTCCATACGCCCTTAAAGCCGGCGGGGATGACGAAGCGATCGCCCTTGGTGACCGTCAGGCTCTTGCCTGCCTCATCAATGATCTCGCTGCTGCCCGATAAGATCTCGCAATACTCATGTTCGCTGTAGTTGACCTTCCAACTGCCGACCTGGCCCTGCCAAATCCCGGCGTGAAATTGATCGCAGGGACTGGAGTAATGATTTTCCAGCTGCTGCTTGGGATCCCCGCTGAGGATCTTTTTCTGTGCCACCTCATAGTGTTCCGCCTTAACCTTATGCTGGCCAAAGTTGATGATGGCATCGATCGTTTGTGTCATGTCGGCTCCAAAATACAGATAGACTTAAGGCGCAGCGCGGCGCCCTAAGCTTAGTTTATTTCATGGTAGGCATCACAAATTCTGCCTGGCCGCTGTGACCCTTAGGCCAGCGGGCGGTGATCGCCTTGCGCTTGGTGTAGAAGCGCACGCCGTCTGGGCCATGCATGTGCAACGGGCCGAAGAGGGAGCGTTTCCAGCCGCCGAAACTATGGAAGGCCATAGGCACTGGGATGGGTACGTTGACCCCGACCATGCCAACTTGTACATGGTGGCAGAAGTGTCTGGCAGCCTCGCCGCTCTGGGTAAAGATGGCGGTGCCGTTACCAAACTCGTGCTCATTGATCAGCGTCAGTGCCTCGGCGTAATCCTTCACCCGGACGATGGCCAGCACGGGACCGAAGATCTCTTCCTTATAGATAGTCATCTCAGGCGTGACGTGGTCAAACAGGCAGCCACCAAGGAAGTAGCCCTGTTCATGATCGGCTACGCTCAGTTGACGGCCATCGGCCAATAGGCTTGCACCCTCGCTCACGCCTGTGTCCACATAGCTGCGCACCTTCGCGAGATGCTGCGCCGAGATCAGCGGTCCCATCTCCATCTCGCCTTCCAGGCCGTTACCGACCTTGAGCGCCTGGATCTGTGGCAGCAGTTTCTCTACTAAGGCATCACCCACGTCACCGACGGCCAGCACTACAGAGATCGCCATGCAGCGCTCGCCAGCGCTGCCATAGGCGGCGCCCATCAGTGCGCTGACCGCCTGATCCAGATCCGCGTCTGGCATCAACAGCATGTGGTTCTTGGCGCCGCCCAGCGCCTGCACACGTTTGCCGTGGGCCGCCGCGGTCTGGTAAATATATTCGGCAATTGGCGTCGAGCCGACGAAGCTCACCGCCTGAATGTCCTTGTGGGTCAGCAGGGTGTCTACCGCTTCCTTGTCGCCGTTGACCACGTTAAACACGCCGTCCGGCAGGCCCGCCTCGGTGAGGAGTTCGGCCATGCGCATCACAGAGGTGGGATCTTTCTCCGATGGCTTCATGATGAAGGTATTGCCCGCAGCGATGGCGATGGGGAACATCCACATAGGCACCATCACAGGGAAGTTAAAGGGGGCGATGCCGGCCACTACGCCCAGGGATTGGTTGAGTGTCCAGGCATCGACGCCACCACCGACCTGTTCTGTGTGCTCGCCCTTGAGTAGATGAGGGATGCCGCAGGCAAACTCCACCACCTCGAGGCCGCGGATGATCTCGCCCTTGGCATCGTCGAGTACCTTGCCGTGTTCGCGGGTGATCATGGCGGCCAGCTCATCCATGTTGGCTTCGACCAGGGCCTTAAACTTAAACAGAATGCGCGCGCGGTTTAGTGGGGTCATCTCTGACCAGGGGCCGTGGGCCTTCTTGGCCAGCTCGATGGCCGCATCTACCTCGAGTGCGCTGGCCAGGGAGACGTTGGCCTTGTGCTCGCCGGTGGCGGGTTCGAAGACGGCGGCGCTGCGGGCGCTGGGCTGAGTGTGCTGGCCGTTGATGTAGTGGTTTATCTGCTGCATAGCGCGTAATTTCCCTGCAAAAATCTCTAATGTGTTCTGGTTATTCTGAATTAGCCAACTGTGGTGATGGCATCGCTTAGTGTGTTGACCATCTGGTCAATCTGGGCCTCGTCGACGATCAGTGGCGGCGACAGGGCAATGGTGTCGGCCGTTGCCCTGACCAGGGTGCCGTTCTTGAAACAGGTCTCGAAGATGCCGAAGCCCCGCTTGCCTATGCCTTTATCGCTCGGGCTAAACTGGATACCGGCCACCAGGCCAGTGTTGCGAATGTCGATAAGGTTCGGCAGTCCCTTGAGGCTGTGGACCGCCTTTTCGAAGTAGCCTTCCAGCGACTTGGTGCGCTCGAACAGCTGCTCTTCCTGATAGATATCTAAGGTGGCGATGGCGGCAGCTGCGGCTACCGGATGGCCCGAATAGGTGTAGCCATGGTAGAGCTCGATGGCGCCCTCTGGCGCATCCATGCTGACATCATAGATGGCATCGTCGATCAACACGGCGCCCATGGGGATGGTGCCGTTGTTGAGCGCCTTGGCTGTGGTGATCATATCCGGTGTGACGCCCCAACGCTGGCTGGCGAAGGCGTCGCCTACACGGCCAAAGCCGGTGATCACCTCATCGAAGATCAATAGGATGCCATGCTTGCGGGTGATCTCTCTCAGGCGCTTGAGGTAGCCCTGAGGCGGTAATATGACCCCGGCCGAACCCGACATGGGCTCGACGATCACCGCGGCGATATTCTCGGCGCCATGTAGGGTAACAAGCTGCTCCAGCACCTCGGCCTTCTCCGCGCCGCTTTCCGGCAAGCCCTTACAGAAGGCGTTTTGCTGGATATCCAGGGTGTGGGGCAGGTGGTCGACTCCCTGCAGTAGCTGCTGGCTGAAGGTGCGGCGGTTACCGCCTATGCCACCGACCGAGATGCCGCCGAAGCCGACGCCATGGTAGCCCAGCTCACGACCGATGAATCGGGTACGGGTCGCCTCACCACGGGCCCTGTGATAGTTGAGGGCGATCTTCAGCGCCGTGTCGACAGACTCAGAGCCAGAGTTGGTGAAAAATACCTTGTTCATCCCTTTGGGGGCTATGGCGGCGAGACGCTCTGCCAGCTCGAAGGCCAGCGGGTGGCCCATCTGGAACGAGGGGGCATAGTCCATCTCGTGGATCTGTTTGCTGACCGCCTCGGAGATCGCCTTGCGACCGTGTCCGGCATTACAGCACCAGAGACCGGCAGTGCCGTCGAGTACGGGACGGCCGTTTACATCCTTGTAGTACATCCCCTCTGCCTGCGCGAGGAGGCGGGGACTTTGTTTAAACTGTCTATTGGCGGTAAAGGGCATCCAATAGTGTTCCAGCGTGCCTGTTGCTACCTGGTCAGCTTTATTAAAATCTTCCATATCATCTACCCTGGTTCTGTGTAATTGTTGTTTTATTGAGTGGTTGATATTCGCTATGCTATGTCAGAAATAATGAACATGAAAGCTTTTTGTTCATTATTTATAGCAAAAAATAACTTTTTGTAAAAAATATTGAAATTGATTGAGGGTTGAGCGTAATCTAGGGCAGGCACAGTCGCGCCACAGAGAGCGTGGATGTGCAATAGCATTGACGCTAGAGCAATTATCACCCGTTAAGAGGTCAGAATGAGTACTCCACAAAATCGCGAACAATGGCAAGAGATGGCGGACAACCTGGTGATTCAGGGCCAGGCATTTATCAATGGCGAATACTGCGCCGCCGATTCGAATGACACCTTCGACTGTATCAGCCCAATCGATGGCAGGGTGCTGACCCAGGTGGCCAGTTGCGATCTGGTGGATGCCAACCGCGCCGTTGCCAATGCCCGAGAGGTGTTCGAGCGCGGCGACTGGTCACAGCTGCCACCGGTGAAACGCAAGCAGGTGATGATTCGCTTTGCCGATCTGCTCGAGGCAAACAGGGACGAGCTGGCCCTACTGGAAACCTTGGATATGGGTAAGCCTATCCGTTATTCCGGCGCCGTCGATGTGGCGGGCGCGGCTCGCGCCATACGCTGGTCGGGTGAGGCGGTGGATAAGATCTACGATGAGATAGCCCCAACGGCCCATAACGAGATCGGCATGATCACCCGCGAGCCTGTGGGCGTAGTGGCTGCTATCGTGCCCTGGAACTTCCCGCTGCTGATGGCGTGCTGGAAGCTTGGGCCCGCGCTGGCCACAGGCAACAGCGTGGTGTTAAAGCCCTCAGAGAAGTCACCGCTGACAGCCATTCGCATGGCGCAGCTGGCGATAGAAGCCGGGATCCCTAAGGGGGTGCTCAACGTGTTGCCTGGATTCGGACATACCGTGGGTAAGGCGCTGGCGCTGCACATGGATGTCGACACCCTAGTGTTTACCGGTTCGACCAAGATTGCTAAGCAGCTGATGATCTATGCCGGCGAGTCCAACATGAAGCGTGTCTGGCTGGAGGCCGGGGGCAAGAGCCCGAATATCGTCTTCAACGACGCGCCGAACCTTAAAGAGGCGGCCATCGCCGCGGCCTCGGCCATCGCCTTCAACCAGGGCGAGGTCTGCACCGCAGGTTCGCGTCTGCTGGTGGAGTCGGGGGTGAAGGAAGAGCTAATTAATCTGATCGAGGCCGAGATGCAGGCCTGGCAGCCTGGGCATCCGCTGGATCCTGCCACCACCTGTGGCGCCGTGGTGGATAAGCAGCAGCTGGATAATGTGCTTGCCTATATCCGCGCCGGAGTGGCCGAGGGGGCACAGCTGCGTCATGGCGGGCAGCAGGTGCTAGCCGAGACCGGTGGCGTGTATGTGGCACCGACCATCTTTGCCAACGTGAAGAACGAGATGACTATCGCCAAGGAGGAGATCTTCGGCCCTGTGCTGTCGGTGATCACCTTCGATGGCATGGAGGAGGCGATCCGTATCGGTAACGATACCATCTATGGGCTGGCGGCGGGTGTCTGGACCTCAGATATCAGCAAGGCACACAAGACCGCCAAGGCGCTGCGCAGCGGCATGGTATGGATCAATCACTATGACGGCGGCGATATGACGGCACCCTTTGGCGGCTATAAGCAGTCGGGTAACGGCCGCGACAAGTCCTTGCATGCCTTCGACAAGTATACCGAGATCAAGGCGACCTGGATCGCGCTCTAGGAAAGCTTTTCAGGGAAAGCCACCGTCTTAGCGGCAAGCAACCCGCTTATACAAAACGCTTTAATCACAGCCCTTTAGCAATAAAGGGCTTTTTTTATGCCAGTTTGTTAGCAGGGGTAAAATAAGTCACTTGTCCTGAGCCCCTTGCATCGTATATTGTCTTTACAGATAAGCGTCATACGATTGATAAGAGGGGCCAGACAGATGTTGATTAGCCCCCACATTGGGAGTCACTATGGAATTGGAATACCCGTTAGTTACCACCGCCTGGCTTGAGGCAAATCTGTTTGAGTCGAATCTGGTATTGCTCGATGCCAGTATGCAGAGTGTGGTGGGCAAGGAGCCCATTTTATACGATGAGTTCATCTGTATTCCCAGAGCGCAGAAGTTTGATATCGAACGGGTGTTTTGCGATACCACTTCTTCGCAGCTGCATGCCATGCCGACCCCTGAGCAGTTTGAGCAAGGGGCCACGGCGCTGGGTATCGACAGAGACAGCCTGGTGGTGATCTACGATAACCAGGGGATCTATAGCGCCCCCAGAGCCTGGTGGATGTTTAAGCTGATGGGGCACGAAAACGTTTATGTGCTCGATGGCGGCCTGCCCCAGTGGCTCAGCGAGGAGCGCATGACCAGCGAGAGCTATCAGCTCACGGTAATAGATGAAGAGTCTGTGCCCTATGTGGCGGATTTCCAGCCGGGCCTAATCTGTGATGCCAACTATGTGCTCGAATCTCTGGGCAGCGACAGTGTTATCTTGGATGCGCGGGCAGCGGGGCGTTTTGCAGGCGAGGTCAGCGAGCCTCGACCCGGCGTGCGCTGCGGTCATATTCCCGGCTCGGTAAACCTGCCTTTTGGCGAGCTGCTGCGCGAACATAGGATGAAACGGGTCGAGGACCTGCAGGCCATGTTTGAGCAGTTGGTAGGAGAGCAGGTGGGTGAGCAGGAAGCAGAGCGGATCTTCAGCTGCGGCTCAGGCATCACCGCCTGTATCCTGATCTTAGCCTCTGTGGCCTCGGGACATGACAAGGCGGTGCTCTATGATGGCTCCTGGGCCGACTGGGGCAGCAATGCCGACTTGCCTATTGAGCAGGGGGCGTAATCGTTACTAACAGAAAAGGTGCCTAGGGCACCTTTTTTTTATGCTGACTGTTTTATTTTAGTTTTTAGGCTAAAACAGGTCTTTCAGCCTGTGATACAGCATGCCCGCCGCCAACATGGGGGAGCGGAATCTCGGCCCGCCGGGGAAGGTCATGTGTTGTACCCTGTCGAAGATATCGAACCTTTCGGCCTGAGTCGTCAGGGCTTCGCCGATAAGCCTGGCCGCCATATGGGTGGCATTGACGCCGTGACCGGCATAGGCCTGGGCGTAGAGGATGTTGGGGCAGTCCGGCAGCCGACCTATCTGTGGCAGGCGGTTGGCGCCTATGCCTATCATGCCGCCCCATTCATACTCTATCTTCACCCCCTTGAGCTGGGGGAACACCTTCTCCAGGTTGGGGCGCAGCGCCGCGTCGATATCCTTAGGATCTTTACCCGAATAGGTGCACAGGCCGCCAAATAGCAGGCGATTGTCCTGGGAGAGGTGGAAATAGTCGAGATCGATACGCATGTCGGCGAAGGCCATGTTTTGCGGGATAATCTCATCGCACATCTCCTGGGACAGTGGCTCGGTGGCCAACAGATAACTGCCGGCAGGCAGCACCTTACCACCTATATAGCCGTTGAGTTCATGGCCGATATAGGCGTTACCGGCGAGGACCAGATAGCGACAGTCGACGCGGCCATGCTCTGTATGTACGCAGGGGCGCTCGCCCTTGACGATTTTGGTGGCGGCGCTGTATTCGAACATCTTGACCCCCAGGCTGCGGGCCACCTTGGCCTCGCCCAGTGCCAGATTGAGGGGATGCAGGTGGCCGCTGTTCATGTCGACCAGGGCGCCGCAGTAGAGATCTGAGCCAATCACTTCGCCAAGCTGGTGCTTCTCCAGCAGCTTAAAGCCCTCACGGCCCTGGTGGAGCATCTCCTGATAGTCGGCGGCGAGCTCCTTCATGTGTCTCGGCTTGGTGGCCAGATCGCAGTAGCCCATCTGCAGGTTACAGTCGATACTGTGCTTGGCGACGCGGTTACGCACTATCTCGACCGCCTCGAAGCCCATCTGCTCGATGGCCGCGACGCCTTCTGAGCCTATCTCGTTGCGAAACTGATCGACATTATGGCCTATGCCGCGGATCAACTCGCCGCCGTTGCGGCCCGACGCGCCCCAGCCGATCCGTTTCGCCTCCAGCAATACTACCTCGAAGCCTCTCTCGGCCAACTCGATGGCGGTGTTGATGCCGCTGAAACCACCGCCGACGATGCAGACATCGGCGCTGATCCGCTCAGTGAGTTGCGGCAGCGCTTCCAGGGCATTGGCGGTGGCATGATAGAAAGAGTCGGGATATTGGTCACTGTGGACAGGGCGCTTGGTGGTCATTTGGGCTCCGAGTGAGGGTTTTATTCTTGTTATTCGACTAAATTGGCCAGAGTAAGTATACTTTTGACCCTTGAGTTGGTTATAATTCACACCTGTTGATTATATTTAACATGCTTTTTAGTTTGATACAAACTAGTATGGAAAATTGTTTCTTCCTGAGTCTTGTTGGATAGGAGATGTTTTTTGGATATAGGCGCAAATCTCAAAGCTGTTCGTAAAATGAAAGGGTTATCGCAACGCGAGTTGGCCAAGCGTGCCGGCGTGACCAACAGCACCATCTCCATGATCGAGAAGAACAGCGTCAGTCCTTCGGTGAGTTCCCTGAAGAAAGTGTTGTCGGGTTTGCCCATGTCGCTGGTGGACTTCTTCTCTATCGAGGAGAGCATGCCCAGCGAGCAGAAGGTGGTCTACCGCTCTGGCGAGCTGCTGGATATAGGCGATGGCAACCTGGACTACAAGTTGATCGGCAGAGACTACCCCAACCGCGCCATGTCTGTGATGAACGAGGTCTATCCCCCTGGGTCTGATACCGGCGAAGAGATGCTACAGCATGAGGGTGAAGAGGCGGCCATGGTGATCGAGGGCCAACTGGAGATCACCATAGGCGATGAAGTCTATGTGCTCAGCGAGGGCGATAGCTACTACTTCAACAGTGAGTTGCCCCACAGGTTCCGCAATCCTTTCGACAAGCCTTGTCGCATCGTCAGCGCCACGACGCCGGCAAACTTCTAACAAAATATTAGTAGGCCGGGTATCGCCCGGCCTATCCATCCTTCCCCCTCTCTATTGTTTCCCTGCCCATCTCGGTATGTCTATGCCCATATGGCTGAGCCATTGCACGCTCGATTATGTAAATAATTTTGTCCATTAAGGCCATAGGGCCCATTTCTGAAGTTGGCTTTTCTGTGGGAGCTGGTTCACAAAACCCTTGGCGTGATTTTCGCCTGTTTTCGGCTTTACATTAATTTTATTTCTCTTTTAATGTTGTTTTAATTGAGTTTTATTCTAATTGTTATTCTGTTGTATATTTTGTTTTCTGCGGGCTATTGCCTCGTCAACTATTTCAGTGTAGTGTGTGAAAAAATGAACATTGGTTGAAGTCTGTTCATTGTTATAACTATAAGAAGACGCAACAAAGCTAAAGGTGAACTATGTCCGATGAAGGACTTGCTGTTATCGGTGTCACGGCCTGTAATCAACAGGTAGGCCTGCACCCATTCAATATCGTTGGCGAGAAATACCTACTGAGTATTGCCGATGCCACCCAGGGCTGGCCCTTGGTGATCCCCGCACTTGGCCATTGCCCGGCCGAGACGATATTGCCCAGATTAGATGGTCTGCTGTTCACCGGTTCGCCCTCCAATATCGAGCCCCATCACTATGACGGTGTGGCGAGTGACCCAGATACCCTACACGATCCCAAGCGCGACGCCACCAACCTGCCGCTGCTGAAGGCAGCGATCGATGCTGGTGTGCCTGTGCTGGCCATCTGCCGGGGATTTCAGGAGATGAATGTAGTATTTGGTGGCAGCCTGCATCAGAAATTGCATGAAGTTGGCGATTATATTGAACACAGAGAAGACAAGACGGCTGACGTCGAGGTGCAGTACGGCCTGTCTCATCCGTTGAAGATAGAACCGGGGGGATTACTCCACGAGGCTTGGGGCCGCAATTTGGCAGAGGTGAACTCTGTGCACACTCAAGGTGTTGACCGTTTGGGTGTTGGATTGCGGCCAGAAGCCTATGCCCCCGATGGATTAATCGAGGCGTTTTCGGTCAAAGAGGCGAAAAATTTCGCGCTGGGGGTGCAGTTTCACCCCGAATGGAAGGTGTTAGAGAACCCTTTCTATCGCTCAATTTTCAGTGCCTTTAGTCAAGCCTGCCAAGCCAGAGCAGCTCAACGCAAGAGATAGTGAAGCATGAAGAAGTTAATCGATTATTTGAAAGCCAATAAGATCACCGAGGTGGAGTGTGTCATCAGCGATATGACGGGGATCGCCCGCGGTAAAATCGCCCCGGTGGATAAGTTTATCGACGAGAAGGGGATGCGCCTGCCTGAGAGTGTGCTGCTGCAGACAGTGACCGGCGACTATGTGGATGACGACCTGTATGACAGCCTGCTGGACAAGGCGGATATCGACTTTGTCTGTGTCCCGGACGCCAACGCGGTATTCATGTTGCCCTGGACGGTCGAAGCCACCGCCCAGGTGATCCACGACACCTTCGACAAGATGGGTAACCCCATAGAGCTGTCGCCCCGTAACCTGCTAAAGAAAGTGCTCAAGCTCTATGAAGACAAGGGCTGGAAGCCAGTCGTCGCGCCCGAGATGGAATTTTATCTGACCCATAGAAACTCAGATCCCGATATTCCATTGATTCCGCCCGTGGGCCGCAGTGGCCGCAAGGAGTCGGGTCGTCAGTCTTTCTCAATCGACGCCGCCAACGAGTACGATCCCTTATTTGAAGATATGTACGACTGGTGCGAGGCTCAGGGACTGGATATCGATACCCTGATCCATGAAGAGGGCACGGCCCAGATGGAGATCAACTTCAGCCACGGCGACCCCTTGTCGCTGGCGGATCAGGTGTTTGTGTTTAAGCGTACCCTGCGTGAGGCAGCGCTTAAGCATGACGTGTGTGCCACCTTCATGGCCAAGCCTGTCACCGACGAGCCAGGCAGCGCCATGCATATTCACCAGAGTGTGGTGGATATCAAGACCGGCAAGAATGTCTTTACCAACGAGGACGGCACGAAAAGTGCTAAGTTCCTGAGTTACATAGGCGGCCTGCAGAAGTATATTCCCGAGCTGCTTCCTCTGATGGCACCCAACGTAAACTCTTTCAGGCGCTTCTTGCCCGGCACCTCGGCGCCGGTCAATCTGGAGTGGGGCGATGAGAACCGTACCTGTGGCCTGCGTATTCCCGAGTCGTCGCCACAGAACCGCCGCATCGAGAACCGTATCGCCGGTGCCGATGCCAACAGCTACCTGGCCATCGCGGCCACCTTGCTGTGTGGTTACATGGGCATGGTGGAAGATGTGAAGCCATCGACGCCGGTACAGGGACGCGCCAACGAAAATCGTCAGGGGATCAGCCTGCCGCTGACGCTGGAAGAAGCACTGGCGGTGATGTCGGAAAGTTCGGCTGTGAGGGAATATCTGGGGGATACCTTCACCACAGGCTATATCGCGGTGAAACAGGCGGATCTGGAAAACTTCCGCCGGGTGATCAGCTCATGGGAGCGCGAGTTCCTGCTGCTGACCGTCTAGGGGCTCTGCACCACTCTGGGGCAGGGGTGGCGACAAAATGAAGCAAGATTGCCGGGGGATTAACCCCCTGGTTGAATCATGGATAACTAACCGGTGTAAATAGATATAAATTCATATTGATGGTGGATATGTTCGATTTTACACTAGCGATGAATGTTAAACAGGTTCGATGCAGTTGTAAGCTGTAGCATTGGCAATAATAACAATGAAAGCCGTCACAAGCGGCAATGCAATGACAGTAATCATCAGACTACTGGCAAGCTAACAAGGAGATAGCATGAAGCTTTTAAAGAAAATGACAACACTCGCTCTGGTCACCGCCGGGGTATTTGCAAGCTCTGTCGCCAGCGCCGAAGAGGTGGTTAGAGTATATAACTGGTCTGATTATATCGCCGAAGATACCCTAGCCAATTTTGAGAAAGAGACGGGCATCAAGGTGGTCTACGATGTGTTTGACAGCAACGAAGTGGTCGAGGCTAAGCTGCTATCGGGTCGTTCTGGCTATGATATCGTGGTGCCGTCAAACAACTTTCTGGCAAAGCAGATCAAGGCAGGTGCCTTCCAGAAGTTGGATCAGTCACAGCTGACCAACCACAAGAACCTCAATCCTGAACTGATGAAGCAGCTGGAAACCGCCGATCCACGTAACGAGCACGCCGTGCCTTACCTGTGGGGCACTACTGGCATAGGCTATAACGAGGCTAAGGTGAAGCAAGTATTGGGTGAAGACGCACCGGTCGATTCTTTGGAGCTGGTCTTTAACCCTAAGTATGCCGAGAAGATCTCTAAGTGTGGCTTCTCGCTGCTGGACAGTGCCGACGAGATGCTGCCGATGGCGATGATCTACCTGGGGCTGGATCCTAACAGCACTAAGAGCGAAGACTACGCCAAGGCGGGTGAGGTGATGGCGAAGATCCGTCCCTTCGTGACCTATTTCCACTCATCACGCTACATTACCGATCTGGCCAATGGCGATCTCTGTGTGGCATTCGGTTACTCGGGTGATGTCTTCCAGGCCGCCGCACGCGCCGAAGAGGCCGAGAATGGTCAGGTGATTGGTTATGCCATTCCGAAAGAGGGTTCAAACCTTTGGTTCGATATGTTGGCGATTCCTGCCGATGCTAAGAACGTGAAGAACGCTCACACCTTTATTAACTATCTGCTGCGCCCCGAGGTGATTGCACCTATCACTAACTATGTGGCGTACGCTAACCCTAACGTGCCTGCTCAGGAGCTGGTGGATGAAGAGATCCGTAACGACGCGGCTATCTATCCTACCCCTGAAGTGCTGTCACGCCTGTATGTGGCCGATGTGCGTCCGATGAAGGCGCAGCGTGCCATGACTCGCGTGTGGACTAAGGTCAAATCTGGCATGTAATGCCTGTATTAGAGGGCAAGGTCGCTTGCCCTCCTTTCTTTAAGATCATCTTAACTATTGCAGTAGGTGCCTTACTGGTGCTTTTTGTGGAGAAGTATTATGGCTAGCAATTCGGGCGTCACCAACAAACCGACAACAAAGACGCAAGGAGAGGTGTTGCTGAAGATCGAGAGAGTCAGCAAGCTATTTGACGATGTTCGCGCCGTGGACGACGTCTCGCTAAATATTAATCGTGGGGAAATTTTTGCACTGCTTGGCGGCTCAGGTTCGGGGAAATCGACGCTGCTGCGCATGTTGGCCGGCTTTGAGAAGCCGACCGAGGGACGCATCTATCTCGATGGCCAGGATATTACCGATATGCCACCCTATGAGCGCCCCATCAATATGATGTTTCAATCTTACGCCCTGTTTCCGCACATGACGGTGGCGCAAAATATCGCCTTCGGTCTGAAGCAGGACAAGATGCCCAAGGACGAGATAGAACAGCGCGTCAAAGAGATGCTCAAGCTGGTTCACATGGAGCCTTATGCCAAGCGTAAGCCTAATCAGCTTTCCGGTGGTCAGCGTCAGCGTGTGGCCCTGGCGCGTTCGCTGGCCAAGCGTCCAAAACTCCTGCTACTGGATGAGCCTATGGGGGCGCTGGATAAGAAACTCCGTACTCAGATGCAGCTCGAGGTGGTGGACATTCTCGAGGCGGTCGGGGTGACCTGTGTGATGGTTACCCACGATCAGGAAGAGGCCATGACCATGGCCGAGCGGATCGCCATCATGAACGATGGCTGGATCGCTCAAACCGGTTCGCCAATGGATATCTACGAGAGCCCGGCTAACCGCATGGTGGCCGAGTTTATCGGCAGCGTGAACCTGTTCGAGGGGGATATTGTCGAGGATGAGGTCGACCACGTGGTGATCAATGTGGCCAACATTCCTCAGCCCTTCTACGTGGGTTACGGTGTGTCGACCAGTGTGGATACCACCCAGGTATGGGTAGCGATTCGTCCCGAGAAGACTCACATCAGCCGCGAGCAGCCAGGCGAGGCGCGCAACTGGTGCGCCGGTAAGGTAGAAGATATCGCCTACCTGGGTGGCATCTCGGTTTACTACATACGCCTGTGTAACGGACAGCTCATTCAATCTGTGATGACCAACAGCGACCGCCGCGCCGACTCGCCCACCTGGGAAGAGGATGTCTTCGTGAGCTGGGAAGCGACCAGTGCCGTTGTACTGAGATCTTAACGGGGGCGTTATGAAGAAGTCATTGAAGTTTCGTTTGCCCAAGGGGCAGTGCTGGACGATAGGCGTGCCCTACTTCTGGCTGCTGATGTTCTTTGCCTTGCCGTTTGCCATCGTATTGAAGATCAGTCTGTCGACCCCGGCCGTGGCGATCCCGCCCTACGAGGCGCTGTATCAATATGCCGACGAGTCGCTGCAGATCATGCTCAATCTGGGCAACTATATCCTGATCTTCGAAGATCATCTCTATATCAATGCCTATCTGGGCTCGCTCAAGATGGCGTTTGTCACCACCTTCGGCTGTCTGCTTATCGGTTACCCCATGGCCTATGCCATCGCCAGGGCACCTAAGCAGCACCAGACTGTGCTGATCCTCTTGGTTATGTTGCCATCTTGGACCTCGTTTCTTATCCGGGTGTATGCCTGGATGGGGATACTGAGTAACAACGGGGTGGTCAATAACCTGCTGATGTGGCTGGGAGTGATCTCTGAGCCGATTCAGATGCTCAATACTAATTTCGCGGTTTATATCGGTATTATCTACACCTATCTGCCCTTTATGATCTTGCCGCTGTACGCCAACCTGTCGCAGCTCGATGGCAGTTTGCTCGAGGCCGCGGCAGATCTCGGCTCACGCAGTCTCAATACCTTCTGGAAGGTGACCCTGCCGCTGTCGAAAGGCGGGGTGATTGCAGGGTCTATGCTGGTGTTTATTCCTGTGGTCGGGGAGTTTGTGATCCCTGAGCTATTGGGCGGTCCCGATTCGCTCATGATAGGTAAGGTGTTATGGCAGGAGTTCTTCAACAACCGTGATTGGCCGGTCGCTTCGTCGCTCGCCATCGTGATGTTGGCACTCTTGATCATCCCTATCACCCTATTCCATCGTTATCAGTCCAGAAGTATGGAGAAGACGATATGAGCAACAGACTAAGAAAATTGAGTTTCTCCACCCTGATGCTCTGGGGTGGGATGTTTTTCCTCTACGCGCCCATGTTCATCCTGGTCTTCTACTCGTTCAACGAGTCTAAGCTGGTGACGGTTTGGGGCGGCTTCTCGGCCAAGTGGTATGGCGAGCTGTTCCGCGACGACCAGATCCTCGATGCGGTGGCGACCAGCTTAAAGGTGGCGTTCTTCGCCTCCACCATGGCGGTGATCCTCGGCACCATGGCGGCCTTCGTGATGACACGCTTCGCTCGCTCCTGGGGCAAGATGACGCTGTCGAACATGATCACCGCGCCCCTGGTTATGCCAGAGGTGATCACGGGTCTCTCGCTGTTGCTGTTATTCGTGCACATGGCAGACCTGCTGGGTTGGCCGGCTGAGCGCGGCATGTTGACCGTGTGGATTGCCCACTCGACCTTCTGCGCCGCCTATGTGGCCGTGGTGGTGTCATCCAGGCTGCGTGAGCTGGATATGTCTATCGAGGAGGCGGCTCAGGATCTGGGGGCGACGCCGCTCAAGACCTTCTTCCACATCACTGTGCCTATGATCTCGCCGGCGCTGATAGCGGGTTGGCTGCTCTCCTTCAGCCTGTCGCTGGATGACCTGGTGATCGCCAGCTTCGCCTCTGGGCCTGGGGCAACGACCCTGCCTATGGTGGTCTTCTCCTCCGTGCGTATGGGGGTATCACCTAAGATCAACGCGTTGGCGACCTTGATCATCTTAATCGTTTCGCTGATTGCCTTTATCTCTTGGTACCTGGCCCGCCGCGCCGACAAACGTAGCCGTATGGTCAGCGATTAGGCTCGCAGCGTTAGCTCTAGATAGCAGGCGCCCCGCGGCGCCTGTCAACCCAAGCCATTATTATAACGATTCAGGGTGAATGATATGACCTGTACACCTCATGCAAATTCCTATTATGCGGCGTCTGCCAACACCAAGACGCTGCGCGACAAGTTAAGCGATAACATAGAGACCGACGTCTGTATCATTGGCGCGGGTTATACCGGCCTCTCGTCGGCGATCCATCTGCTGGAGGCGGGCTTTAAGGTGACTGTGCTGGAGGCGGCCAGAGTAGGCTTCGGCGCATCCGGACGCAACGGCGGCCAGATAGTCAACAGCTTCAGCCGGGATATCGACACCATAGAAAAGGTTGTGGGCACAGAGCAGGCCAAGTTGTTTGGTCAGATGGCCTTCGAAGGTGGCCGCATTCTCAAGGGGCTGGTGGCTAAATACAACATCCAGTGCGATCTGAAAGATGGCGGTGTGTTTGCGGCGCTGAACAAGAAACAGATGGGCCATCTCGAGGTGCAAAAGGCGCTGTGGGAGAAGCATGGTCATCTGGGGCACTTAGAGCTGCTGGATGAGCAGGGCATTCGCGGCGTGGTGGATACCGAGCGCTACGTGGGCGGCATGTTAGACAAGAGCGGCGGCCATATTCACCCGCTAAATCTGGCGCTGGGTGAGGCCGATGCTGTGGAGTCCTTAGGGGGACAGATCTTCGAAGACTCGGCGGTGATCCGCGTCGATCAGGGCGACAGCCCTGTGGTGCACACCCAGGAAGGTTCGGTGAAGTGTAAGTTCGTTATCGTGGCCGGTAACGCCTACCTCAAGGGCTTATTGCCCGAGCTACAGGCCAAGTCTATGCCCTGTGGCACTCAGGTGATCACCACAGAGCCGCTTGGTGAAGAGCTGGCGCACTCGTTGCTGCCGCAAGACTATTGCGTCGAAGACTGTAACTATCTGCTGGATTATTTCAGGCTGTCTGGTGACAAGCGTCTCATCTATGGTGGCGGTGTGGTCTACGGCGCCCGGGATCCTGCCAACATCGAGGCGATCATTCGCCCCAAGATGCTGGCGACCTTCCCGCAGCTCAAGGATGTGAAGATAGATTATACCTGGACGGGCAACTTCCTGTTGACCCTGTCACGCCTACCACAGGTCGGGCGTATCGGCGGTAATATCTATTACTCTCAGGGCTGTAGCGGTCATGGCGTGACCTATACGCACCTGGCGGGGCAGATACTGGCGGAGACCATCAATGGCCAGGCGAAACGCTTCGATGCCTTTGCTCAGCTACCTCACTACCCCTTCCCGGGCGGTCACCTGTTGCAGGTGCCTTTCTCGGCCATAGGTGCCTGGTACTACACGATGCGTGACAAGCTGGGTGTCTAGCCAAGTTATTGCCATTAAAAAAGCCCGCGCGATGCGGGCTTTATTGTGCCTATGAATCAGGCTGGTATAGCGAGCTTACTGCTTCTCATACCAATCACAGTAAATATGTGATCAGAAATAGCGCAGGAAAAGCGCTTGAGAACAAAGCAGGATTTTTAGATAAGTAGTTATTCTACAATTAAAAATACTAATGCAGTTATCGAGCGTTTTAACAAGCTAGAATGATTAATCATTTATTACGATTGGTATTACTGGTCATGTTCCACAGCACGCTCTGGTCGCTGCCCATGATGGTGGTGGGCATCTGGCCATTCCATTGCTGGGCGCGTACATAATCCACCAGAGTCTGCGATTCTCTCAGTGCCTCGGCTTTCTTCTTGATGGCTTCGGCCTCGGCGATACCCTTTAAGCGAATGGCTTCAGCCTCGGCGATAGCCTCAGTTTGAATCGCATAGGCCTTACCGTCGGCGGTGGCCTTGGCGGCGTCACGCTTGGCGTTGGCCGTGTTTACCTCTCGCTGGGCCTCCAGATTCTGTCTTTCAAGACGATGCTTCTCGGCGGCCGCCAGGTTTTTCTCTGTCTGCTTGGTCTCGATAGACTGGATATACTTCTGCGGCAGGCCGAGGTTTTCCAGCTGCGCCGAGTCGAGCTTGACCGGGTATTCCTTCATCTCCTCGACAAGAAAATCTTCGATCTGGGCGATCACCCGGCTGCGGTTTTGGATGATCTCCTCGGCCTTATAGCGCGCAAGGGCATCCTTGGCGGCCGATCTGAGTTTTGGATCCAGAATACGAGACTCGAACTGGCTCAGGCCACCATAGCTCTTGAACAGATCGAAGGCCTGGTCACGATTGACGGTCCAGTTGATCGACACCTCGGCGGTGACCGGCATCTGCTCGTGGGTCGAGGCATTGAGCTTCTCGACGTTCTTGCGAGTACGTATTTCTAAGATCTCTACCTTATCGACAAAAGGGATCTTGATGTGCAGGCCTGGGTTGACCTGCTCTGTTGCTTGACCGAAACGCTTGATGATGCCCACATGTCCCTCGTCAACCGTGTACATGGTCTGGCTGAATAGAATCAGGGCGAAAAGTAAGCCGGCGACCAAGACAATGGCGCCTTTGCCTTTGCTCTTTATGGTCGATAGGTTGGCGATATCCTTGGGTAGTGTTGTCATGCTCTCTCCTTCGTGACGGTATCTCTAGGCCTCAATTGTACGCATGAGTAACGAGTGTTACACACAGGTTAAGGCGCTGAGGATGTTACGTTATTTCCCCTTAGAGTCAAGGGAAGAGGAGAAAGGGAACAAGAAAGGAGGGTTAGCGAATAAAGCGTTGATCAAATTCTGTTAGGGGGAGTGGCTTGCTGAACATATAGCCCTGGCCCTGTTCACACTCAAGTGAGACCAGTTTTTGCAGCTGCTCGGCATCTTCTATGCCTTCGGCGATCAGTTTGAGCTTGAGGGATTTGCCCAAATGGATCACCGCCTTGACGATATCCAGGCTCTGCTCATCTCCCATCATATCCTTCACGAAAGATTGATCGATTTTTAAGGTATTTACCGGGAAGAACTTGAGGTAGCTGAGACTCGAATAGCCTGTGCCGAAATCATCGATGGCGATGCTCAGCCCAAGTGAGGAGAGGGTGTTGAGTACATTGAGCGCCTCATCGAAATCATACATGAGGGAGCTTTCCGTCACCTCAAGTTCCAGGAAACTGCTGTCGAGCCCAGTGAGTTCAAGCACCTTGGCCACAGAGTCACAAAAGTCAGGGTTGTTAAACTGCTTGGCGGCGATATTGACTGCTATCTGCAGTGGTTTGCCTTTATCCTGCCATGCCTTAGCAGCCATGCAGCTCTGCTTTAAGATGATCTCTCCCAGTTGATGGATCAGGCCCGTCTCTTCCGCAAGGGGGATGAAATCCAGGGGGGAGATCAGCTTGCCGTTGGGATCGTAAAGTCTGGCGAGGGCCTCGGCGCCGATAATCTGTTTGGTTTTTAGATCTACCTTAGGCTGGTAGTAGACCTCAATGGCCTCTGTATCGATGGCGTTTCGTAGCAGGGTGACCAGTTCGTGACGTTTAACCAGTTCCTGCTCCAGATCTTCAGAAAAATAGCAGAAGCGGTTACGGCCCAGGTCCTTGGCGCGATACATGGCGGCATCCACATGGGTCATCAGCTCCTCGGGCCTGAGGGCGTCCGAGGGGTAGATGCTTATGCCGACGCTGACCGACAGGGTATATTCCTGACCATCGATACGAAAAGGCGTGTTGAGGCTTCTCACTATATCCGTAGCGATAGAGTCAACCTGGCTGGTGGCGCTCAGAGAGGGGAGCAGCAGGATGAATTCGTCACCGCCAATGCGCCCCAGGGTGGCGCTGGGATCGATGAGGGACTGTAATCGTTTCGAAACCTGCTTGATCACCTGATCCCCATAACTGTGACCTAAAGAGTCGTTGAGGTATTTGAAGTGGTCTATGTCGATCAACATTAGGGCGACGCTTGTGTCGTAGGAGTCGGCCACGGAGCAGGCATGATTGATTCTGTCATGTAACAGGATGCGGTTAGGGAGATCTGTGAGTTGATCATGATTCGCCAGATGGCTCATCTTTAGCGACATGGCCACGGACTCGCTGCAGTCATGGAACACCATGATGCCACCAATGACCTCGCCCTCACTGTCGGTAATGGGCGCCGCCGAATCTTCTATCTGAAATATGGTGCCATCTAAGCTGGTGAGCAGACAGTTGAGCGCCATGGCGACGTTGCGCTTCTCGTTGATGGCGATGGTGACCGGATTGGGGCTACGGTATTTTGTCTTGGCATCGCAAAGATCCATTACCTGCTCGATATGCAGGCCGATAGCGTCACGGCTTACCCAGCCGGTAAGGCGTTCGGCGATAGGGTTCATAAAGGTGATCTTCGCCTTACTGTCGGTGGCGATGACAGCGTCGCCTATGGTATTGAGCATGATCTTCAGGCGGCGATTCTCCATATCCAGCTGGCTCTTGGCCTGCTTGATGGAGGTGATATCCGTCAGGGTCAGCAGCAAGCCTGCGATACGGCCCTCGTGCTTTCTTATGGTGAGATGGGCCTGGGCATACTCGATCTTGTCTGGCTTATTTTCCAGGGAAATCTCAAATTGATGCTTGAGTTTGTTGCTGGCGATGCGCGTCAATACCTCTTCATACAGTGCCTTGGGTAATAGGCTCGAGGCCGGTTTGCCCAGCGCGTCCTGGGGGATAGTGCCGAACCACTTGCCGTTGTAGTCGTTATGGAAACGGTTGAGCAGATCCTTGGACCAATAGGAGATGTATGAGGGGATCTGATTGACCAGGGCCTGCATGTCCTGGCGTGCCTCTATGATGGTCTGCTCCTGACGCTTGAGAAGCAGGTGGTTCTTGACACGCAGACGGCAGGTGGTGAGATCTATGGGTTTGTGGATGAAGTCTATCCCACCTGAGCTGAGGGACTTATATTCGAAGCTGCTCTCGCTATGGGCGGTGACGAAGATCACCGCGCTGTTGCAGGTCTTGGGGTTGTTTTTCAGGCGCTTGCACATCTCGAAGCCATTCATTTGTGGCATCTCGATATCCAGCAATATGATGGCGGGTTGATGCAGTTCTGCCTTGTCCAGCGCGTCCTGGCCGCCTGTGCTACAGATGATCTCGGCCAGATCGGTAAGGGACTGTTCCAGTAGATGTAGATTCGCGCTTTCATCGTCGACAACTAATATTTTTTGCCGAGCCTCTACATCGTTGCCGAAAAGCATAAAAGAATTCCTTTTCAAATCTGCCGCCTACATTTAGCTTAGCCGACTATAATCAGTTTGCTTAGGGATTTTTAATGCTAAGCGGTGAAATTGCGTTTGATTACAACTTTTGAGTTAGTAACAGTCGTGAGATGGCCATAACTTCCGATAGAGTACTGCGCAGTGCGTCGCTTATGCTTAAAGAGTATTGTTTTAATAACAGTGTGTTACTGAGGTTGGATATTAAAAGGAGTTAAAGTCCATGGTGCGACAGATTTCACGCTTATCTTCTCTCTTTGGCGGACGTTCATTGCTGCTAATCGCCTCAATGTTAGTGCTGGCGGTGGCATTGATCATCGTCGCCAGTTTCGAGTCTCAATTAAACCAGAATATCGTCGACAGTCTGCGCGCCGATCTTGAGGCTCAAAGCGAGCAGGTCAATAACCAGGCTCAGCACAGACTCAACTCTTACTTTAATAACTTACGTTTTCTGTTTGAGACGCCACCCATCTCAGGCTTGTCGCGGGCGAAAAACAATCAGGGAATCGATCCCGTGGATGAGACCCGCTACGAGCAGTGGCGTCATCGTCTCGAAACCATTTTTGTCGCGTTTCTTCAGAACAATAGTGAGTATGAACAGCTACGCATACTAAGTGCCGATGGCATGGAGTTGATTCGGGTTGACCGGCGCGGTGGCTCGGTGCAGGTGGTTGAAGATATCAACTTACAGGACAAGCAGGGGCGAGACTACTTTCAAGCCAGCAAAGCGTTGCAACAGGGGGAGATCTATACCTCACCCATCAACCTGAACCGCGAGTTTGGCAAGATTGATTATCCATACCGTCCCATGCTCCGCCTGGCGACACCGATTTTCGATGACGGTGGTGGCCGATTTGGCCTGCTGATCGTCAACATCAATGCCAGTGAACTGCTTGCCTCCTTTAAACGTTTAGTGCCAGATCCTATCGACCTGGTGTTGACCGATGGTGAAGGCTATTTTCTGGTGCATCCCGATGAGGAGATGCGCTATAGCCGAGATCTGCAGCCCGAGTTGGTGTGGGATAAACACTATCAAGTGAGTAAGACCCTTAAACGCAATTTTGAGCTGGTGCTGGATAGCTATCATGACAATAGACCTTATTATGCCTATAGGCGAACAATTACACTGTCAAACGAAGCACAGAGTGGTCGGCTTACCGTCACTTTGATGGCTCCCAAACAATATGTTCAGGAGATGGCGGTATCGCGTCGCATAAGTGTCTACACCTTTATGTTGGCCATTGGCGGACTGTTTCTATTTGTGGTCATTATCCTGGGGCGCAGTGCCCGCAATAGTCAGGCGCTCGCCAAGGAAAAGGCGCAATCTGCGGCCATCATAGATGGCTCCAAAGATGCCATCATAGGGGTGGACACCAGTGGGGTGGTTAATAATTGGAACCGCGCCGCCGAGTTGTTGTTTGGCTATGACGCCGATTATGCCAAGGGGCACTTTATTAGCGAGCTGGCGCTGCTGCCCGAGGTCAATCTGGCCGAGTTGGTGAGCAAGGCTAATCAGGGCAATAAGACGCTTAACCTCGAGGCGGTTCTGCCGATGAACGAGGGACGTAGTGCGGATCTCTCTGTGTCGGTTTCCCCCATCTTAGGAGAAAATAAACTTGCCTTAGGCGTGGCCGTCATCATGCGTGATGTCTCCATCGAGAAGCAGGCGGCTAAGAAGATCCAATTGGTCAACACCGAGTTAGAGAAGAAGGTGGCCGTCAGGACTCAGGAGCTGCAAAAGGCCAGCTATGTGAAGAGCACCTTCATTTCCAACATCAGCCATGAGATGCGCACACCGTTAAACGGTATCGTAGGCACTCTGAATCTGGTTCGTAAGGAGTCACTGAGCGAGCGACAGGAGCGTTATCTGGAGATGGCCGAGGTGAGCGTAAATGCCCTGTCGGCGCTGATCAATGATGTGCTTGATCTCTCTAAGATAGAGGCGGGAAAGTTAGATCTGGACATCAGTACCTTCAGCCCGCTCAACCTGGTTGAGAGTGTCTGCAGCAGCATGGCGGTGAAGGCGCAGGAGAAGGGGGTCGAGTTTGTCATCGATGTGGTCGATCTTCGTTGCCAGAGCATAGAGAGCGACGCCCATCGACTCACCCAGATCCTTACTAACCTGGTGAACAATGCTATCAAGTTTACCGAGCAGGGATATATCAAGGTGAGGGCCTATAGTCGTCTGCGAGAGACGGGAGAGCTCGAGTTTACCTGTCAGGTGTCTGATACCGGCATAGGCATTGCTGAGGAGAACCAGGCCAAGCTCTTTACCGCCTTTTCCCAGGCGACCTCTAGTATTGCGGGGCAATATGGCGGCACAGGTTTAGGGCTTTCGATCTGTAAGGAACTCAGTGAGCTATTAAACGGTAAGATGAGTTTTGAGTCTCATCAGGAGCAGGGGAGCAGCTTCACCTTCACCATGGTGTTGCATCAGGGCCAGTTTAAGTTGATGGCGCCCGAGGCGCTGCTTCATGAAATGACCTGTAGTGTCTTGCTGGTCAACGAGGCGCAGCAGGCCTGTGTCGAGGGGGCTGTCGCTCGCCTAGGTGGTAAGTTACTGCCTGGCGCGCCTATTCGTGACTGGCTTAATCAGGATGCCCCTGTTCCAGAGGTGCTTCCTCATGTGTTGATTGTCGAGCAGCGTCACTCACTGCTTACGGATCTCGATAGCCTTTGGCCGACGCTGGCGGCGACCCATAAACGCTTGCCTAGGGTGCTGGCATTTCAAAAGAGTGCCGACGGTAATAAGTCACTGCAGAATATCGAGCTTGAATATTTGAACAACCCGCTGCTGTTTTCCGAATTTATGCACAAGTTCGGCGCACAGAAATCTGCCACAGGTGTTGAATCGAGCAAGAGTAAACGTGCACTGGCGATCAGCGACGAGGAGGCTCTCTGTGTCAAAGGCGCACGTGTGCTGGTGGTCGATGATAACGAGATCAACATAGAGGTTGCTCAGGGCATCTTGTCGGAACTGTCGCTGGAGTTTGTCAGAGCCACCAATGGGCAGGAGGCACTAGCCAGGCTGAGGGAATGCGAGCAAGAAGGACTGACGGTGCAGGTTATCCTGATGGATTGTCAGATGCCGATACTCAATGGCTATGATTGTACCCGGGCGATCCGTGCTGGGGAGGCGGGAGAGGCGTTTGTCGATACGCCAATTATCGCCATGACGGCCAGCGCCCTGATGGGCGAGCGTGATAAGTGTATCGAGGCGGGCATGAATGACTATATCACCAAGCCTATCCTGGCTGAGCGTCTGCAGGAGAAGGTGGTCGACTGGTTAGTGTCGGTCTGTGAGAAAGCCGATCAGGAGGTCATGCTGGAATCCCAGCCCCATGAGGAGATCCAGGTTAACGATGAAGATTATGTCTGGAATCGCAAGCTGGCTCTGAGTCGGCTGATGGACAATGAGGTTTTGTTTGCCGAGATCTGTCAGATGTATCATGAGACGACGCCTGGGCAACTCAGGGAGCTTGAAGATGCGATAGCTGCCGAGGATTTTGAGAAGGTTCGCCAGCTTAGTCATGGGCTCAAGGGGCTCTCCAGTAGCTTAGGCGCTATACAATTGCAGGAGCAGTTTCTGAGCCTGGAAATGGAGGCTAAGATGAAAAACTGTGACAAGTTGAATCTACTCTTCGGGGTGATTAAGCCTTGCTATGAGAAGTTGATGGAACGCCTGCAGGAGACGCTCGAAAACCAGGATGAGGTACAAAATGCCTCAGCCCAAACTTAACGCATAAATTTTAACGATTAAAGGTCGATAGGTAGTTAATGGAACAGAATAACGAATTGTCTCCATTAGTTTTTTCTCGTAAGGGGAGAATACTGATCGTCGATGATATGCAGGTCAATATCATCATTCTCAGGCAGCTATTGAGCAAGGAGTATGAGATCGCTTCGGCCCTGAGTGGCCAGGAGGCTCTTGCCCTGTGCGATAGCTTTAAGCCGGATCTGTTGTTGCTAGATATCGAGATGCCGGGGATGTCGGGTTTTGAGGTCTGTCGGCAACTGAAATCTCAACCTGATACTCAGGAGATTGCAGTGATCTTTGTCTCGGCACATCATGACGAAGAGCAGCAGGTGAGTGGCTTTGAGTTGGGAGCGGTAGATTTTATCCATAAACCGCTCAATGCGGTGATCGCCCAGGCGAGGGTTAAGAACCAGATGCAGCTGAAACGTCAGTCGGATCTCTTGCGCTTTATGTTGCAGCAGGAGGCCAGACGCAAGGTGCCGAGTTAGTCTTGGGCATGGTAAGCCTTAGGGGGAGGCGATACAGATAACAAAAAAGCCTGCAAGATGCAGGCTTTTTTGTTTGAATTGGTGGCCCCTCACAGACTTGAACTGTGGACCTAACGATTATGAGTCGTGTGCTCTAACCAACTGAGCTAAGGGGCCGACTTAAGATAGTCGTCACTATCGAAAGCGCAAAGAAGTATACGAGGTTTAAAAGCGCTTGTCACCACCGATTTGGCAAGAATTCTGAACTTTGAATTCAACTGCTTATCTGTTGTGCAATCGGCTTGTTAGGCGGAGACAAAAATAGAAAAGCCAGCACTATGGCTGGCTTTTCGGCACTGTTTTAGCTGTCTGTCTTAGCTGCTTTTAGCGAGTCTATTCATCCAGGAAAGATTTCAAGATCTCTGAGCGAGACGGGTGACGTAGCTTACGCAGTGCCTTGGCTTCGATCTGACGGATACGCTCACGGGTTACGTCAAACTGCTTGCCCACTTCCTCTAGGGTGTGGTCTGTGTTCATATCGATACCGAAACGCATACGCAGTACCTTGGCTTCACGTGCGGTCAGGCCGGCAAGTACTTCGTGAGTGGCGTTCTTCAGGCTCTCGCCGGTCGCGCTGTCTAATGGCAACTCGAGGGTTGTATCCTCGATGAAATCACCTAAATGCGAATCTTCATCATCGCCGATAGGGGTTTCCATTGAGATAGGCTCTTTAGCAATCTTGAGTACCTTGCGGATCTTGTCTTCCGGCATCAACATGCGCTCGGCCAGCTCTTCCGGTGACGGCTCGCGTCCCATCTCTTGTAGCATCTGACGGCTGATACGGTTGAGCTTGTTGATGGTCTCAATCATATGTACCGGGATACGGATGGTTCTCGCCTGGTCGGCAATCGAACGCGTGATCGCCTGACGGATCCACCAGGTCGCATAGGTCGAGAACTTGTAACCACGACGGTATTCAAACTTGTCTACCGCCTTCATCAGGCCGATGTTACCTTCCTGGATCAGATCCAGGAACTGTAGGCCACGGTTGGTGTATTTCTTGGCGATAGAAATTACCAGACGCAGGTTAGCCTCAACCATCTCTTTCTTGGCGCGGCGAGCCTTGGCTTCACCGATAGACATGCGACGGTTGATATCCTTGATGGCGGCAATGGCCAGGCCGGTTTCATTCTCGATGGCATCGAGCTTGGCACGGCAGCGTTGCACGTCTTCGGCAACCATCTCCAGCCCTTCGGCATAAGGTTTCTTGGCGGCAATCTCTTCGTTGAACCATTCGATGCTGCTTTCGTTAGAGGTATAGACCTTAACGAAGTTCTTCTTCGGCATCTTGGCCTGTTCGACACACAGCTTCATGATGAGGCGCTCTTGAATACGCACCTTGTCCATCATTTCACGCATGTTCTTCACCAGACGGTCAAACTGCTTAGGTACCAGACGGAACTCTTTGAAGATCTCGCCAATTTCGAACAGGGCAGCTGTCGATTCAGGGTGTTCACGACCCTTAATTTCGATGATCTTTAAGGCTTTTTCGTGTGCTTCACGCAGCTGTGTAAAACGCTCGCGCGCTTCTTCCGGATCTGGGCCTTTTGGCGAATCGTCTTCATCGCCGTCATCATCCTCGTCATCGCCCTCATCATCTTCGTCGTCGAGATCGTCGTCCGACAATTCAGAGCCGATGTGAGTCGCCGTTGGCGCCACGTCTTCGGCATTGGGGTCAACAAATCCAGAGATAATGTCCGATAGTCTGACTTCTTCAGCTTCGTAGCGGTCGTACTGCTCAAGGATCATGGCGATCGCTTGAGGGTATTCGGCTACAGACGCCTGAACCGTGTTGATCCCTTCTTCGATACGCTTGGCGATAACGATTTCGCCTTCGCGGGTCAGAAGTTCTACCGTACCCATCTCGCGCATGTACATACGCACGGGATCTGTGGTACGACCCAGTTCAGCTTCAACCGTAGCCAGTGCTGCGGCAGCTTCTTCGGCAGCATCTTCATCGGTGCTGTCTTCAGACATCATGATCTCATCGGCATCCGGCGCCTGCTCATAGACGCGAATACCCATGTCATTAATCATCTGGATAATATCTTCGATCTGATCAGAATCGACCATATCTGCAGGCAAGTGATCATTCACTTCTGCATAGGTTAAATAACCTTGCTCTTTACCTTTGGCAAGCAACAATTTGAGTTGCGACTGCGGAGTCTGCTCCATAGATATCATCCAAGTTGGGTAACTGTTACAACGACGGGCAATGTGTGCCGCGCAAATCGTCAATTATAGCCGTGTGCACTGTGCTGTGCTAGTCCAAGTGTTTACTTTATGAGACAAATTTTGCTCTAAGCTTGCCCTTGGATCACTGCAATGAGCTTTTTAAGTTGCATCCGCTCTTCTTTAGTATGGTGCTGTTTTAAGCTCAATTCCTGATAACGTTGTTCAATATATTGATTGTTCAACCAAATCAGGGCTTTTTTGAACTCTTGCTGAAGGTTTTCATCCGCCACTTGATGCTCCCATTGGGCTAATTTTTTCAGGGTGTCTAATTGTTGATCACCCCTGAACTGTTCAAGTAGTTGTGCGCTGTTGACCTTCTCGGCGCGAGTTCTGTCGAGTAAGAGGCTGAGCAAATCTATGCCAGCCATCTTGATATGTTTTAGCGCAGGCTGCACCGGTAGGTTATTGCCAAGGTGCGGATGCTGTACCAACAGGGCGATGGCCAATCGCAATGGGGTACCGCGTCCCTTAAGCGCTTTGTTTTGCAGAGGCTTATTTGCGTCAATGCGTTTAAAGCCGAGTTTACGTTGCAATTCTTCTGCACTGTTCATGCCGAGCTTGTAGGCTAGATTCTCCAGCAATAGGCTCTGCAGAACTGTGTCTTGTACTTTCTCTATCAGGCCCATGGCTTGTTTCGCCAGGGTGCCTTTGTCCGTGCCATAGCGGTTGGCTAAGGTATCGAACAGAAATTCCGGTAGTAGCTTGGCCTCGGCAATCAGCTGCTCGAAGGCTGGTTTGCCTATCTGGCGCACCAGAGAATCGGGATCTTCCCCCTGGGGCAAGAACATAAACTTCACCTGGTCGCCGGGCTTGAGCAGGGGCAGGGCAGTTTCCAACGCCCGCCAGGCCGCCTCGTTACCCGCCTTGTCGCCGTCGTAACAGCAGATCACCTCTTTGGCGCTGCGCAGCAATAGCTGGAACTGATCCGCCGTGGTCGAGGTGCCTAGGGAGGCGACGGCATAGTCGACGCCAAACTGAGCCAGGGCCACCACGTCCATATAGCCTTCGACAATCAGGATCTGATTGGGATCCCTGTGTCTCTGTTTGAGTTCATACAGGCCGTAGAGTTCATAGCCCTTATGAAATATGGGCGTTTCCGGCGAATTCAAGTATTTCGGTGTACCGTCACCCAAGACTCTACCGCCAAAGCCAATGACCCGTCCGCGACGATCGCGGATAGGGAACATGAGGCGGTCGCGAAACCTGTCGTAACGCTTGCCGCTGTCGTTCTCGATCACCATGCCCGCGGTGAGTAACTTGTCCTGGGCATCCTGGTTTTGGCGATAACGTCCCAGCAGACCATCCCAGCCATCGGGTGCGAAGCCGATGTTGAAGTGTTCGATCACCTCATCGGACAGTCCTCGGTGAGCGAGATAGTCGATCACCTTCTGCTTATCCGTGTGCTGTTTCAGTTGGTTCTGAAAGTAGCGGCTAGCCTCTTCCATCAACTGGTAGAGGTCACGGCTTAGCCCCTCGTCGCGACGTTTGCCCGTGCCTTGCTCTCTGGGCACTTCCAGACCTAAGCGGCCGGCGAGCTCTTCGATGGCATCTACAAAGTCTAGCCTGTCATATTCCATGACGAAATCGATGGCATTGCCGTGAGCGCCACAGCCGAAGCAGTGATAAAACTGTTTGTCTCTGCTGACGGTAAAGGAGGGAGACTTTTCGCTATGGAAGGGACAACAGGCAGAATGATTTTTGCCCGCCTTCTTCAGGGGGACCTTGGCGTCGATGAGATCGACAATATCGGTGCGAGCTACAAGCTCATTAATAAACTCACGAGGTATCGCCATTGCTGTATAAATGCCGCCTTTTCGCGAAATTAAACCGAAAGAGTAGAAACAAACAAGCCGTGCGTAGGCACGGCTCATTCATACATCGAACTTAAGGTTACTTGAGTTTTGCCTTGATCAGAGCGCCAATTGACGCCATGTCGGCTCGCCCTTGTACCTTAGGTTTCAATGCTCCCATTACTTTGCCCATATCCGCCATGGATGATGCTCCTACCGCTTGGATAGTAGCATCTACTAGCTCGGCAACTTCTTCTTCAGAAAGAGGCTTAGGCAGGAAAGTCTCGAGGACTCGAATCTCTCCGGCTTCTGCTTCTGCTAGCTCGTTGCGACCCGCCGCTTCATATTGAGCGATAGAGTCGCGACGTTGTTTAACCATTTTGGTTAAGACAGCTATGGCTTGATCATCATTTAGCGTCTCGCGGTTATCCACCTCGATCTGCTTGATGGCAGCCAGTGCCATACGAATTGTTCCCAGACGCACCTTATCTTTGGCGCGCATGGCTTCCTTCATCTGGTCTTTTAGCTGATCAACTAGGCTCATAAGAGATTAGTATAAACGTACGCGACGCGCGTTTTCGCGAGAAAGCTTCTTAGCAAGACGCTTAACTGCAGCAGCTTTAGCGCGCTTACGTGCAGTAGTTGGCTTCTCGTAGAATTCACGAGCACGAACGTCGGCTAAGATACCAGCTTTTTCACAAGAGCGCTTGAAACGACGTAGAGCTACGTCAAATGGTTCATTCTCACGTACTTTAATAATTGGCATACGCCATCACCCCTTAGGTGTAGTTTGTATTGAGTTAATTTCTTAACCCAAGTTAATTTAAAAATGGTGCGGAATTCTATACCGACTGTCGACCTTTTGTAAACCCCTTATGGCGATCCTTTCGGGATCCTTTATCGGAGCAACATCCTTAAGTTTAGCATTTCCTTGTGTCCCTATCATGACCGACCAGGTGAAGGTGCCTAGTGCATGCCGCATGGCATCTGGGCTTGGCCTTTATAAGTGGGTGAATCGACAGGGGCGCGCAATCCATTGGTATTTCCGCGGGCAAGCAGGTAAAATTGGCCGCCACTTTATTTAGCTTGATGAGGAAAAATGCGAGTTTTAGGTATAGAGACATCTTGTGATGAGACAGGTATCGCCGTCTATGATGACGAAAAAGGCCTGTTATCTCATGCACTTTACAGTCAAGTGAAACTGCACGCCGACTACGGCGGCGTAGTGCCTGAGCTCGCATCGCGCGACCATGTGCGCAAGATCATCCCGCTCATCAGGCAGGCCCTGAAAGAGGCAGGTTCGACCCAGGATGATATCGACGCCATCGCCTATACCAAGGGGCCAGGTTTGGTGGGCGCGCTCTTAGTGGGCGCCTGTGTGGGGCGCTCGCTGGCCTTTGCCTGGGGAAAACCTGCCGTAGGCGTACATCATATGGAAGGCCATCTGCTGGCGCCTATGCTCGAAGAGGATGTGCCCGAATTCCCCTTTCTGGCGCTACTAGTTTCTGGCGGCCACTCTATGATGGTGGCAGTAGAAGGCATAGGTCGTTATCAGGTGCTGGGTGAATCTGTGGATGATGCTGCCGGTGAAGCCTTCGACAAGACGGCTAAGCTGATGGGGCTGGATTACCCAGGTGGCCCAAGACTGGCTAAGCTGGCCGCCCAAGGTGAGCCAAACTGCTACCGCTTTCCGCGTCCGATGACGGACCGTCCAGGCTTGGATTTTAGCTTCTCTGGCCTGAAGACCTTTGCGGCCAACACCATTGCCGATGAGCCGGATGATGAGCAGACCCGTGCCAACATCGCTCGCGCCTTCGAAGAAGCCGTGGTCGACACCCTGGCCATCAAGTGTAAACGCGCCCTGAAACAGACAGGCTATAATCGTTTGGTGATCGCCGGCGGTGTGAGTGCCAACAGTCGTTTGCGTGAGAGTCTGGCGGAGATGATGCAGGGACTCGGCGGCAGGGTCTATTACCCCAGAGGAGAGTTTTGTACCGACAACGGCGCCATGATCGCCTATGCCGGCATGCAGCGCCTCAAGGCCGATCAGCTTGAGCCGCTTTCCGTTAAGGGGATGCCACGTTGGCCGCTGGACTCGCTTCCGCCTGTGTAATCTAATGCCTTTATTCTTGCCTTAAAGCCCTTCGAGAGAAGGGCTTTTTGTTGCGCCTTGCTTGGAGTCTGTGAGGTCTGATTGAGCAAGAGGTATGTTCTAGAGGTCGAAGCGGAACAAGGAGGGAGAAGGGGGAGGCGTTCTGCCGCTTAGCTGCCGTCGGTGCGCTTCTTACGTGAGACCTTAGACTCTTCGCCCTTAAGCAGGCGATGAATGTTTTCCTTGTGACGTATGATGATCAGCAAGGAGAGCATGGCCACCGGCACAGTAAAGCGCTCGTCGAAATACCAGGTATAGGCCGGGGCGAGTAGGGCCGTGACTATGGCGGCGAGTGAAGAGTAGCGACAAATCAACACCATAACAATCCAGGTGGCGATCAGCGCCAGTGACAGGTCGGCACCGATAGGCGCCATGGCGCCAAAGGCGGTAGCGACGCCCTTGCCGCCCTTAAACTTAAAGAAGATGGGGAAGATATGGCCCAGACAGGCGGCGATGGCGATCACCCCCAATGAGACGGCGTCGACGCCGAGACGGAAGGCGACATAGGCGGGTAGCGCGCCCTTTAGCATGTCGAACAGCAACACCATGGCGGCGGCGCTGGCACCACCTATGCGCAGCACATTGGTTGCCCCTGGATTACCTGAGCCTTGGCTACGAGGATCCGGTAATCCTCTGAGTCGACAAACTAGCACGGCACTGGATATCGAACCCGCAAGGTAAGCGGTCAATATCATCGCTAGAGTCAGCAGCGTTAAGCTCAAATTGGTTTCCTTATCCTTCTTAAGGTATTATCCCGCCCTAGTTATTGAGGCGGCTGATTAAACCTTGTATTTTACGCACTGGTTGATTGGCCATGTAATGATAACGGGCGATTTGGCATCCGTTTTCTAATCCCTGATTCGTTGTCATTACAGTCGCTTATCCTACTTGGGTTTTCGGCTGCACGAAAGGGCTAATCACAGATTATCTGTGTGATCCGAGGCATTATAACCATATTGGTCGTTGTAGCTTATTAGACCTCTTTTATTACCTAATTTTTTGCCTATCGGGAGGCATCATGGACAAGGTACTTATTTCACAGCTTAAAGTCGAAACCGTGATCGGTATTTATGAGTGGGAAAAGCAGATCCATCAAAACCTGTTAATCGATCTTGAGATGGCCTGGGACAACAGCCTGGCGGCAGCCAATGACGACTACCAACAAGCCCTGTGTTACGAAACCGTCTCTAACCGGCTCACGGCCCTGATCACCGAGAAGCCGATAGAACTCATCGAAACGGTGGCGCAGATGTGTACCGATTGCGTGATGGATGAATTTAATGTGCCTTGGGTAAAGGTTAGGGTGATGAAGCCCGGCGCCGTCCCCAGTGCCCAGGCGGTGGGTGTCGAGATTGAGCGAGGTCATCTGTAACCTTATGGCACGCATCTTCATCAGTATTGGCAGTAATATTCACCCAGAGGGCTACTTCAATGCCGCCCTCAAGGCCTTAAGTGCGCATTTCGATAACCTGTGTCTCTCCAGTGTGTTTGAGAGTGAGGCGGTCGGTTTCGACGGCAGCAATTTTCTCAACATGGTGGTTGCCGCCGATACCGAGTTAGGCATCGCCGAGGTGGTGGCCTTGTTCAAGCAGATAGAGTCAGACAATGGTCGTTTGCCGGGTGCGAAGAAGTTTAGTCCCCGCACGCTGGACCTGGATCTGCTGCTCTATGATGACCTAGTCACAGACTCCCCAATCCCGCTGCCGCGCGCCGAGATCACCACCAACGCCTTTGTGCTCTGGCCGCTGGCGGAGATCGCCCCCGAGCGGGTACACCCGGTGGCGCAGCTTTCCTACCAGACCCTGTGGGACAATTATGATAAGTCGCAGCAGAAGCTGTGGCCTGTCGAATTTCAATGGTCTTATTAATTTTTCTTACCCGACCCAAATCTTAAAGGATAATCATGGATATTTTTCAGGTAATTGTTTTGGCCCTGATCCAAGGCCTGACTGAGTTTTTACCTATCTCAAGCTCCGCGCATCTCATCTTACCCGCTCAGTTGCTCGACTGGCAGGACCAGGGGCTGACCTTCGACGTGGCGGTGAATACCGGATCCTTGTTGGCCGTGGTGATCTATTTTCGCCGCGAGCTCTTCTCCATGTTTACCGCCTGGACCGGCAGCCTGGTGACGCGTAAGCAGACCCAGGAGAGCAAGCTGGCCTGGTGGATCATCCTGGCGACCATTCCTGCGGTGATCTTTGGCTTTACCGCCAAAGACTTTATCTCGACGCATCTGAGAAACATCGAGGTGATCGCTACTACGACCATCGTCTTCGGTCTATTGCTATGGTGGGCAGATAAGTTAAACCGTGAAGGCTTTAGTGAGTTTCAGGTAGGCTGGAAGAAGGCCCTGCTTATCGGTTTTGCACAGGCGATGGCGCTGATCCCCGGCACCTCACGATCGGGCGCGACCATTACCGCGGCCTTGGCGCTGGGGTTGAGCCGCGAGGCGGCGGCGCGTTTCTCTTTCTTGATGTCTGTACCTGTGAGTCTGGGCGCGGCTATCTTAGTGGTGAAAGACTTGCTATCCAGCCAGGAGGCGATCGATTATCAGGCGCTGGTACTGGGCACGGCGCTGTCATTTGTGGCCGCCTATCTCTGTATTCATTACTTCTTGAAGATCATCAGTCGCATGGGGATGACGCCGTTTGTTATCTATCGTCTCGTCTTAGGGGCTATCCTGTGTGTGGTGATTTTTGCCTAATGGTCGATAAGTCAATCTTACTTAAGAGAGTCCTATGAAGAGTCATTACTTGTGTCCCCTCTGCCAGGCGCCGATGAGTGTGCATCAAGACTCTCAGGGTCTGCACTGCGCCAATAAACACCATTTCGATAAGGGGCCGCAGGGTTACTGGGTGTTCAGCCAGCCGAAGAAGCCCCATATCGATTCGCGCCAGCTGATGCGCGCCAAACATTTCTTGTTGGAATCGGGGATCTTCACGCCCGTTATCGAGGCGCTGCAGCGTCAGCTAGGTGAGCTATTGCCGAGGGATGCCAGGCTGTCGCATCTGGATATCGACAGCGGAGAGGGCTATTACCTGCGCTCCCTCGATGGCGTGTTTAAGGCATTAGGCCTGGCTGTCGAGCAGACGGGGGTCGCCGAGGCGGATAACGCCCTGTTCGTGGCGGCGAAGGCGCAGCCTGAAGCCCGCCTGATCCAGAGCCAGCTCAAGACCTTGCCCTTCATGGATGACTGTTTCGATTTGGTGAGCCTGTTTGACAAGCCGCTCAAGGGCAAGGAGCCCCTGCGGGTGCTTAAACCCGGCGGCACATTTGTGTGGTTATCGCCGGGCCCCCGTCATCTGTGGCAGATAAGAGAGTTTATCTATCCAAACCTAACCGAGAAGGGCGGGGAGCCGCAGCAGCCTAAGGGGGTAAGCCTGGTGGCGAGCGAACGTATTAGCTACTCCCTGGCACTTAGCGGCGAGCAGGCGCTGACCCTGCTGGAGATGACCCCCTTTGCCTGGCGGGCCAATGACAAGATAAAGCGTCAGATCGCTCAGCAGAATTTCGAATCGCTTGAGATCGATCTCTATCTCACCCTGGCGACGAAAGACGCTTAGGTGAAAGTACAATTATTCACCACTAGAAAATCCCGGCGGCTCGGGTTACCCTTTGAGCCAAACCTTTAACTCGATTTTTGGAAATCCGTTTCGATGATGCGTAAATTGCTGTTGCTCATCTTGAGTCTCGCGCCATTGCAGTTACTTGCCAATGTCTACTCCCTGCCAGCCAATGGCGGTCGCCTCGTCGGCGAGTTGCAGACCCATGTGGTTCAGAAGGGGGACTACTTCAAAACCATCGCCGATAAATACAATATCGGTATCTTGGAGTTGATGGAAACTAACCCTGGGGTGGATCCTTTCCTGCCGACACCGGGTACCCAGTTGGTGATCCCCACCCAGATGCTGCTGCCAGACGTGCCCCGCAAGGGCATAGTGATCAACCTGCCAGAGCTGCGTCTCTACTATTTCCCCAAGAATGGTCGTGAGGTGCATGTTTTTCCTGTGGGCATTGGCCGTATCGGTCGTGAAACCCCAGAGATGACCACTAAGATCAAGGCGCGTATTCCTAATCCGAGCTGGACGCCGCCGGCGAGCCTGCGCGCCGAGCACCTGCGTGAGCGAGGCGAGGTATTGCCTCCCGTGGTGCCCGCAGGCCCTGATAACCCGCTGGGTAAGTATGCCATGCAGCTCTCCTATGGCGACGGCAGCTACCTGATCCATGGCACCAACAAGGATTTTGGTATAGGTATGCGTGTCAGTGCCGGTTGTATCAGACTCAATCCCGATGATATCGAGTGGCTATTCCACCAGGCCAAATATGGCGACAGCGTAAGGGTGATCAACCAGACGGTGAAGATTGCCTCGGAGCCCGATGGCCGTCAGATCATCGAGGTGCACTCGCCCCTGTCTAAGACGGAAGATCAGCCCCGTGAGAAGGTGATCAGCCTGAGCAGCAAGGTAGTGAAGTTTATCAGTCAGGAAAGCGTCGACAATACTAGGGCAAATGATGCCCTGCTGACGCAGAACGGTATCCCTATGGTGATCTCTCATCCACCGCTGACGGCGTCTCAGGACTTAGAGGTAACCCCCTAGGATTTAGGCTTAGCTTCTATAGGTTTAGCGTTGAGCGACTCATGCTAAATGATTAAGGCGTCCATTGGGCGCCTTTTTTATGGGCGTTTTTCTAAGGCTAGTGTGGCGTGAGTGTCAGCGAGTTTAGGTCAACCCTGGATGTCTAAGCGATTTGTTTAAAAGACAGTCTCATAAGGCAAGTCATATGACTAGTTCAAAGGCTTAGCTCAAAGGATTCACGCAAAGGATTAGCTTAAATGAGTGAGAAAAACTGGGGCTTAGGAGCGTGGGGAGATATTAAGTCTTGGGGAAACGAGTTTGGGGTAAAACCGAGGGGAAAACATATCGGCAACACATGTGTGTTGCCGATACAGACACATTACTTCTTGTAAGAAGAAGCGATGTTGTCGATGCGGTCGTTAGCACGCTTAGCTTCTGCTTGTGCGTCCATCGCAGCAGCTTTTGCATCTTTAACGTCAGCAGCAAGAGCACCTTGCTCAGACTTCAGAGAGCTAACTTCAGCAGATAACTGGTCAACTTTGTTGCCTAGGTTAGCAACGCTTTCTTCTAGAGCAGTAGTGTTTGCGCAACCACCAAGAAGGGCAGTCATTGCTACGCCAGCAATCATCAGTACTTTTTTGTTCATTGGGAAATCCCTTTAAATAAGTTGGATTGAAATGGAGCAGCCGAAAAGTACAACTGCAACTGGTTAATTATGTCATAGCCAATTTATATTGCTATGAATTTTCACCCTAAGGTCGTAATACAATATCTCATGATTGTGCAAAATCAAGCCTGTCGAGGGTTTTTGCTCAAATTTTGGCTTATGATCACTAAAACTTAACGAACACTTAGCTATGGCTTTGCATTTAAGGCGGTTTTTCCCTTGTACTGGGCGATAGCCTCGACCCTTTGCTTGTGTAACTGCGCCTTGATCTCGGCGCCCTTAAATCCTGCCTCTATGATAGGTTTTATCGCCACATTGCGAGCCAGTTCAAAACAGTGCTGCACATAGGCCCCTTGGGGGTAGGGACTGTCCTCTAAACCTTTACGTCCCTTGCTGTCGGCTTCACAGGCCAGCAGGAGTTGCGGCAGTCTCTCGGGCTTACGCCAGAGATCGGCCTTGTCGAACAGCTTGACGATAGTCTCGGCTCGTAGCTCGAAGGCGTTATGGATATTCTGATGTTGGTCACTCACCAGGAGGGCCAGATCTCGATAGTCGTTGGGGACACGAAAGCGCTCGCACAGGGCGCGGATCAGCGGCAGGCCTTTTTGGCCATGGCCGTGATGCTTAGGCAGATGCTCCTTGGGAGACAGCGCCTTACCCAGGTCGTGTACCAGGGCGGCAAATCGTACCTGTTTGTCCTGGCTGAGTCTGGCCGCCTGCTCTAATACCATGAGCGTATGTATGCCGGTATCTATCTCTGGGTGATACTGCTCGGGTTGGGGGATGCCAAACAGCGCCTCGATCTCGGGAAACAATATGGCCAGGCCGCCGGCTTCTCTGAGCACCTCGAAGAACACCTGCGGCGCCTCGGTGGCAAGCGCCTTATCCAGCTCCTGAAATACGCGCTCTGGCGTTAGCGCCTCAAGCTCACCACTTGCGGCAATTTCTTGCATCAGCGCCATGGTGTCCGGGGCTACCCTGAAGCCCAGCGGCTGAAAACGGGCGGCGAAACGGGCGACTCTGAGCACCCGCAGCGGATCTTCTACGAAGGCGTCGGACACATGCCTGAGCAGGCGCCGCTCGATATCGGATTTGCCGCCATAGGGGTCGAAGATCTGCCCCTGTTCATCCTGGGCGATGGCATTGATGGTGAGATCGCGCCGCAGCAGGTCCTCCTCCAGGGTGACATCCGGCGCGGCGTAGACGCTAAAGCCGCCATAGCCGACGCCTGTCTTGCGCTCGGTGCGCGCCAGGGCATACTCCTGCTGCGTCTTGGGGTGGAGAAACACGGGGAAATCTTTGCCGACCTGCCTATAACCCTTGTCGAGCATCTCTTGGGCCGTGGCGCCCACCACCATGTAGTCACGATCTTTTATGGGAATATTGAGTAACTGGTCGCGGACGGCGCCGCCAACTAAATAGATCTTCACGTCTCACCAAGGGATAACTTTATATTTGGCCTAAGCTTATCATGGCAAGTCGTCGGGCCGCATCCTTTCGCCACCTCGATAGCTGGCTTTAGGTGCTGCTGTGGCGCAATTAAATGGGGGGAAGTTTTGACAACGTCTCCCCTAGGGATTAATTTGAATCGTCATTATTATTTTGGGACTGAGGCGGCATGTACAAGGCGTTTTACGGACTAAGCGATAACCCGTTTTCGATCGCACCCAACCCTCATTATCTGTTCTTGAGCGACAGACATAGAGAGGCGTTGGCACATTTAACCTATGGATTGGGTGAAACCGGTGGTTTTGTCTTGTTAACCGGCGAGGTGGGCACGGGGAAGACCACAGTGTCGCGTTGCCTGCTCAACCAGCTGCCCGAGAATACCGATACCGCCTTCATCCTCAACCCCTCGCTGACCGAACTCGAGTTGCTTGCCACCCTGTGTGACGAGCTGGGGGTGCATTATGGTGAGTCGCCTACCCTGAAACAGCTCACCGATAAGCTGAGTCAGTTTCTGCTGGCCAACCATGAGAAGGGGCGCAATACCGTCCTTATCATCGACGAGGCGCAGCATCTCCGGGCCGAGGTGTTGGAACAGCTCAGGCTGCTGACCAACCTGGAGACTGATACCAAGAAGCTACTGCAGGTGATCCTTATTGGTCAGCCCGAGCTGCAACAGCTGCTCAAGCGTCAGGAGCTCAGACAGCTGGCCCAGCGCATCACCGCACGTTATCACCTGCTGCCATTGACCCAGCAGGAGATTGCCCTCTATGTTCAGCACAGGCTACAGGTAGCCGGACGTCACGAGCCGCTGTTTCACCGCAGCGCCATCAAGACGCTCCACCAATACAGTGGCGGCATCCCGCGACTTATTAACCTCTTGTGTGAACGTGCCCTGATGGCAGGTTATGCCCAGTCTAAGGTGCCTATCGACGCCAACATGGTGAGAACCGCCGCCAGCGAAGTCCTGGGCGAGGAGCTCAAGCAGCGCAAACTGCTGTGGCCAGCGACGGCCGCAACGCTTATCCTGGCGACCTTTGCCGGAGCCTTCTATTTCTTTAATCTGCAGGGGCAAGGCGGCATAGCTCAGGTAAACACAGCTCAGGCAAATATGGCCCAGACTGGCGCAGTGCAGACCAATGAGCCGAGTGCTACCGGTGCGCAGCAGGCCAATCAGAACCATTCACAAGCCGTCCAGCAACCAACTCAGAACAATCAGGCAAGCCGTCAAGTCGAAGAGAGCAATGCCAACCTGAGCGCCGATCAGCGCATATTGCGTCAGGCGATCAATCAGAGCCGCAGCATAGACACCGCCTATGCCGCCATACTCGGCCTGTGGGATAAGGCACCTTATGTTGGCCTGACCGCCTGTCAGTCGGCCAAGCAGCAGGGGCTGGATTGCTTCCAGCAGCAGGGTAACTGGCATTCCTTGGTACGCCTCAACTATCCGGCCGTGGTCTATTTGCAGGATGAGCGCGGCGAGCCCTTCTACGGCACAGTCGTGTCTCGCCAGGGCGAGCAGCTGTTGCTGCAACTGGCGGAGCAGCAGCTATGGGTCGACAGAGACTGGTTTACCCGCCACTTTGCCGGTACCTTCGAGCTATTGTGGCAGGCACCAAGCTATCAGCCTAAGGAGATAGGCCGAGGCTCGGCGCCGGCGCAGATCCAGTGGCTGGAGAATGCCCTGGCGCAGATCCAGAACAAGCCCGCCCGTCTGGTCGACTATTTCGATGCCGAGCTGGAGCAATCCCTGATGGACTTCCAGCGTCAGCATGGCCTGCGCGCCGATGCCATCGCCGGTAGCCAGACCTTAGTGCAGCTCAATCTCTACCTCAGCGATAAGGGCCCGAGATTGCAGGAGCAGCAAGTGGGATTGCAGGGAAGAGTGCAAGGCGAGGGTCGCTACTGATGTCTATCCTTCTCGATGCGGTGACCCGCGCGAAACAGCAAGATCAGCAGCTAGACCCTGTGATCACCCCAAGGGCCCAGTATGAAGCGATGCAGCCAAGGTGGCCCCTGATCGTCAAATTAGGCTTGTTAGGTACTGGCCTTGGCGGAGCCATCGCCCTTGCCTGGGTGCTCAGCGTTCAGGGAGAGCTGGGCGCGCAAAAGCAGGCCGCTTCGGTATCTACCGTATCTAACATTGCTAGTCAACAAACCTCAGCGATGCAGACACAAGCCCTGCCCCAGCAACTGTCCCAGCAACAGCGCGTGGCTGAACAGCAGACCGCTCAGCTGACTCTGGAGCAGAATCCTCAGACAGGCATCAAACTGGCGGGTAAGGTCGCCCTGCCATTGCCGGTGGAGCGCCCCAGTGCTCAAGCCCGGACGAGTGAACCCATGACGGCATCTACCACTCAGCCAAGGCGTCAGCAGGCCGCGCAAAGCGGTATAAACCAAAGCCGTGCAAATCAAAGCAGCGTAAACACTAGCGCCGCAAGTAATCAGGGCTATGCAAATAACCAGGGCGCAGATGAGCCGATCATATTAGGCGCCAACGCCAACCAGCGTGGGCGTGAGCTGCTCAGCTCTCTCAAGGCACAGGTGGATGAGGCGGCGGCCGATGTCGGCCTGGAGTCAACTTATGCCGAGGAGCAGCGCGCAAATCAAGACTTAGCAGAGGCTTTCGACCAGGCAATTGAGCAACAAGCAGAGCCTGCATCCCAGCAGCGCCCAGTAGTGAAGGATACCAGCAAGCTGGTGGCCGCCTTCGAGGCGGCGCTCAAGGAGGTGGAGAAGGAGAACGCCGTTGCCACTCCTGTGACCGAGCCTAAGTTAGATCCCATTCCCTCGCCCCAACCTGATGAGCTGCCAAAGTATGGTCAGTTGCCGGCGGGGATCCAGCTACAGGTGCCCGAATTCAACATTCTGGCTCATGTCTATGCCAACGATCCTAAGAACCGCTGGTTGAATGTGGATGGCGCCGAGTTACAACAGGGTGACATGATTGGCGGTAAGCTCAAGATAGTCGAGATACGCCCAAGAGACGTGGTGTTAGAGGTGGCGGGCACAGAGTTTAAGGTGCCGGCTATCTAGCGAGCATTATGCGCGACTCGTGAGCACTTTTGATGATACAAAAAAGGCGATGAATCATTCATCGCCTTTTTCATGTTTGGCTGTTGCCAACACCTCTAGCCGTAGAATTCGTAGGCCAGTAGCAGGGTCAGGCCGTAACCACAGGTATAACACAGCGCCAGCGCGGGTACGTACTTGAGGTAGGTGACGAAGGTGAGCTCTTTCACCTTACTCATGGCGATGATACCCGCCGCGCTACCTATCACCAGCAGCGAGCCACCCACGCCCACCGAGTAGGTGAGTCCTAACCACTCTGGGGTGTTAAGCACAGGTTCTGCTTTGAGCAGCGCCGCGGTCAGGGGGACGTTATCCAGAATTGCCGAGCCGATACCCGTCACGAAGTTAGAGATGTTAGGATCAAACTTGGCATACACATCGGTCAGCAGATGTAGGGTACCAATCTCTTTCAGCATGCCCACAAGCAGCAGGATACCCAGGAAGAAGAGCAGGGTATCGAACTCCACCTGACGGATATATTCGAGGATCTGTAACTCCTCCTTGTTGCTGCGCTGCAGTGTGCCCATCAGGAACATCACCGACAGGCCCGACAGGAAGGTCAGCACAGGCGGAATACCGAAGAAGATATTGAGCACCATAGTCATTATGATGGTGATCAGGAAGATGAGGGCAATAAATACATCCAGCTTGCTGTATTGACGCTTGATGGGGGTGGTGCTCACATGGCCTTCCGCCTTTAGCGAGAAGAGTACCGCCAGCAGCATGACGCTGATAGCTGCCGGAATAAATAGCAGGAGTAGCTGCGAGATATGGACATGGCCGCCGAGGAAGATCATTAGGGTGGTCACGTCGCCGGTGATCAGCGCCACACCGCCCGAGTTTACCGCGAAGATGATGAGTACCGACATGCGGCGCTTCATCTGACTCTCGAGTTGGAAGGTGGTCAACAAGCCCAGCGAAACCAGGGTCGCGGTCACGTTATCACAGATGGCCGACAGCACCAAGGAGAAGAGGGCCACCTGTATCATCAGCATGCGCACAGAGACCTTCTGCGGAAACAGCTTCTGCACCAGGATCTGAATCATGCCTTTGGCGTTTAGGTAGGCCACGAAGGTCATGGTCGACATCAGGAAGAGCCAGAGCGTCGCGATTTCCAGCAGGTTGTGGTCCAGCTCCTCTGCCACTAGATGCTGGTGGCTAGGATCCCGCGCCGCAACAAACAGGGTGATCCAGGCGATACAGCCGAAAAAGAGGGTGGTTTTAGCCTTATTAATGTGGGTAACTTCCTCAAAAATAATGCTTAATAGCGCTAGCACAGCAAGTGTGATCAGGAAAATGTTGAGCATACATTTGTTCCTACGGCTGATATTAAATCTCGCCCGGCAGAGTAGAGGCGGCATGATTTACATCAAGGTTTGGTTAAGGTTGTTGTGTTAGGCGGCGATCTGACCATAGGATGAGATAATACGCAAGTGTTACCTTAGTCTAATTTCGCTGAAAAATGCGATCTCGCGCACGCCTAGCCTTTTGAACTAGCGGAATATTTTTTGATTCCTTGAATCTGTGGTGAAAGCTGCTGAATTCTCATCACCCACCGCTTACCCCTTGGTTAATCCTGCTGATAATTTCTCATGTCGCGATAGTCTCTACTGTCAGCGACTGATCGAGTGGAATAAATTATTTACGAACGGCAGCTGGCCAGGTTTATCGAGTAAAGGCCGCTTGATCTCGGGTGAATTTAGCTTGAGCATCGCGTGCGTCGTCGGTAAACGCCGGGTAACAAAAAAGGACGCCTGGGCGTCCTTTTGATCATTGTCACTCTTATCACTTCACTCGCGGCGTGAGTTATTTCGCCATACGGGCAAACACACGGTCGGCAGCGGCTAGTGTCTCTTCCAGTTCCTTCTCGCCGTGTGCCATAGAGAGGAAGCCTGCTTCATAGGCGCTAGGTGCCAGGTAAACACCCTCGTCCAGCATGCCGTGGTAGAAGGCGCGGAAGGCATCTGCATCACACTGAGTCACCTGATCGAAGCGGGTAACCTTTTCCAGTTCGGTGAAGAAGAAGCCGAACATGCCGCCCACATAGTTGATGCTCAGCGGAATACCATGCTTGTTGGCCGCGGCCTTGAAGCCTTCGGCGATACGCTTGGTCTTGGCAGCCAGCTCTTCATACAGGCCTTCGGCGCACAGCTCTTCCATCTGTGCCAGACCCGCCGACATGGCGATCGGGTTACCCGACAGGGTTCCTGCCTGATACACGGGACCGGTAGGGGCGATGAACTGCATCACCTCTTTACGGCCGCCAAAGGCACCGACTGGCATACCACCGCCGATAACCTTACCCAGTGTGGTCAGGTCAGGGGTAATGCCGTAGTGGCCTTGCGCACCGCTCTTAGAGACGCGGAAGCCTGTCATCACCTCGTCGATGATCAGCAGGGCACCATACTGGTCACACAGGGCGCGTAGACCCTCGAGGAAGCCAGGAATAGGCGGAATGCAGTTCATGTTGCCGGCAACCGGCTCAAGGATGATACAGGCGATCTCTTCTGGGTACTGCTCGAACAGCGCCTTAACCGATTCCAGCTCGTTATAAACCGCGGTCAGCGTGTGCTTAGCGAAATCTTCTGGGATGCCCGGTGAGCTTGGTTGACCTAGGGTCAGGGCACCAGAGCCTGCTTTTACCAGCAGACAGTCGGCGTGGCCGTGGTAGCAGCCTTCAAACTTGAGGATCTTGTCGCGATTGGTAAAGCCGCGTGCCAGACGGATTGCGCTCATTGTGGCTTCGGTACCTGAGCTCACCATGCGAACCTGCTCCATCGAAGGCACCATCTCGATCACCTTCTCGGCCATACGCACCTCAAGCTCGGTTGGCGCGCCGAAAGAGAGACCATTTTCTACCGCGTCCAGTACGGCTTGGCGGATCTTTGGATGATTATGACCCAAGATCATCGGGCCCCAAGAGCCAACATAGTCGATATAGGCCTTGCCGTCGGCATCATAGATGTAGGCGCCGTCAGCCTTCTCGATGAAACGTGGTGAACCACCGACGCCGTTGAAGGCACGCACGGGTGAGTTTACGCCACCAGGGATAGTTTTCTTAGCCTGCTCAAATAGGGTTTCAGAACGGGTCATTCTAGATCCTTTAAAGTCGTTGCCAGATTAAAAATCGGCTTTTTGTGAATACCAATTTACCGGACATTCGTGCTGTTCCAACTGTGAATCAACACCTAATGTCAACGCAAACAGCGCCATGCGGATAAGCAATCCGTTGTCTGCCTGTCTGAAGATGGCCAAGTTTGGATGACTGTTGAGGTCGTTGTCCAGCTCGTTGGCCTGTTCTCTCGAATCGCGAGGCAGCGGATGCATGATCACTGTATTCGATTTGCAATGCTGTGTGTAAATATTGTGGTTTAATCGGAACTTACCACGATACTTGTTGGCCTCTTCCTGTGAAGGAAAACGCTCTTCTTGAATACGCGTCAGGTAGAGTATATCAGCCTGATCTAAATTGCCTTCAAGTTGATCTGTTATTGTGATCTTATGCCCAGCATTTTCAATGTCATCGATCACATAGTCTGGCATTGCCAGCTCTTTGGGGGAGATCAGGGTGAAGCTCACATCCTTGTACATGCACAGCAGGCGCGACAGCGAGTGTACCGTACGGCCAAACTTGAGATCGCCCACCATGGCAATGTGCATGCCGCTGATGGTGCGGCCACCGGCGGCCAGCTCTTTCTGAATGGTGAACAGGTCCAGCAGTGCCTGGGTTGGGTGCTCGTTGGGGCCGTCGCCACCGTTAATAACGGGCACACGACTGCCTTCGGCAAACTCTCTGACCGAGTAAGCATCGGGGTGGCGCATGGCAATCACATCCGAGTAGCTCGACAGCACGCGAGCGGTGTCGTAGAGCGACTCGCCTTTCGACAACGACGAGGTGCCTATACCAACTGTTTCGTTGACCTTGCCGCCCAGCAGGTTAAAGGCGCTGCCGAAGCTGACTCGGGTGCGGGTGCTGGGTTCGAAAAACAGATTACCCAGAATCGCGCCATCGAGTACCGTGGTACGTTTTTGTCTGAGGGCATAGGGAGTCATTCGCGATGCAACGCTAAAGATCTCTTGAACGGCATCTAGATTGAGTTGGTTTACCGAGAGGATGTGTGAACCTTGAAACTGAGTCATCAGCCTTTATTTCCAATTTCGGGGGGCAAAATGGCCGAAGCAGATGGTCATTTCGCCCTAAGTTATGTAGGGTGGCTGAGGCGACACTATACCAGACATAGCGAGGCGGTGGAATAACTTGCCGAGCATATTTGCGTGTTGGCCCAAGCTTTGCTGGGCCAAGGCTTGCGGCCAAAGCCCTTCGGGCCAAATTGGCCATCAAGCAGGGGCAAGCAACTGGCCATCGCCCCGCTTGGTAAATCCTGTTTTTCCATCGTGCGCGGCTTGCCTCCTGTTTATAACTTATTGAAAATAAATGAGTGTCATAGGCGTGTCGTGCTTATGTCGTGTAGCAGTCGTGCTAAAGTCGCTTAGGTGCCGTGGTGGGACAAACCGGCAAGGACTAAGCTGGCATCTCCAATTTAACGAGGTTAAGGAAAACAATGATCATTCGTAAATTACGTCTTCAGCGGGCCTGGTCGCAGGAACAACTAGCGCAGCATTCGGGCCTTAACGTGCGCACCATACAGCGTATAGAGCGTGGTCAGAAGGCGAGTCTCGAATCATTGAAATCTTTAGCCGCAGTATTTGAGGTGCCACTGGAGGCGCTGCAACAGGAGATGGATATGAATACGACAATGGATAAGCAAACCAAGGACGCAACTGAGGAAAGATTGCAGCCCGTGAGCCATGATGAGCGCGCCGCCATCGAGTATGTCAAAGAGCTTAAAGGCTTCTACAGCAATCTGGTGACCATGGCGATTGTCTTACCACTGCTTTATCTGCTGAATCTGATGATAAGCCCGGGTTATATGTGGGTCTGGTGGGTCGTGCTGGGCTGGGGCGGCGGGGCCGTGCTGCACGCCATCTCGGTATTCGAGCCCTTTAGCCTGTTTGGCGCGACTTGGGAGAAGCGTCAGATAGAGAAGCGACTCAAGCGTAGACTGTAATTATTTAACCTGAACTCTGGATAAGAAAGGCTATCATTCTTTGATTTGCATAATAGCAATATTATCTCATGACTCAGTGCGGCCATTTTAGATGCAAAACAAGGCAAAATCATAAGACAATAGCTGGTCTATTGCGTTGATTTTAACGACGTTAGGCGCTAAAAGAGCCGTGCTGAGAGACTTAGATTATCCGGAGTTGAGGTTATTTAGGTCTTTAGCAGGTGCCGCTATGCCTGGTTTATAAAAGCTGGCGCCTGCTATATCTGCCCCTGGTTGATCTCTTTTTGTAGCATCACCCAGCTGATCACCCCTACTACATTTTCACGCTTGTCCTGATAGATAAAGACCTCGCCGCGACGCTCCTTGGACAGAATATCGTACACCTCCTTCAGGGTAGCTGTGTCGACAACGCCTTCGATAGGATGGCGGGTGAGTGTGCTCATCTCCTCGGAGACCTGCAGCTCCAGGTGCAACATCTCCATCTGGCCCTGATTATTTTGCATCAATACCGAGCGGCCCTCGGCGCGTTTGAGCACTTCCAGCAGCAGCTCGTCGTTGTCTCTTACAATCACGAAGCGCTTGTCCATCACGGCGCGTACCCCCTTCTTCTGCAGGCCGAGCTTGACCGAGGAGACCTTATAGTCCAGTCCCATCAACTCTATCTGCTTGTAGAACAGCGACTTGGTATTGAACGCCTGATGGGCTATTAGAAACGCCGGAATAGTCACGAACATAGAGGGCAAGATGATGGCGGCGTTATTGGTCAGCTCCAGTAGGGCGACCAGTGCCGCCAGAGGCGCACTGAGGCAGACCCCCATCATGGCCGTCATGCCTATGATGGTGTAGAGGCCCACATAGGGGGTGATGGTGGGAAACAACATGGCGCTGACCACGGCCAAGATGGCGCCAATCAGGGCGCCGATGCCAAAAAGCGGACCTATGATGCCGCCGGGAATGCCCAGGCCGATGGCGGCTATGGTGGCGACTATCTTGCCCAGCAACAAGCCGACCAGCAGCGCCAGGCTGGGGTGTTCGCTAATGGCGTGGCTAATGGCCAAGTCGCCGCTGCCCAGCGCCTGGGGCAGGAAGAAGCCTATGATGGTGGTGATAAGCCCGGCGAGGAGCAGGCGTAAGAGCAGAGGATGTTGCTGCCCCTTGGCGGTGACTTTCAGCAGGGTGTGATTAAACAGGGCGGCAATACAACCTAAGGTGACGCCACAGAGTGCCAAAACAGGATATTGCGACAGGGGAATACTGCTGACCCCTATCTGGTCATATTCGTGGATATTGCCAAATACCAGCTGGCTGGAGAGAGCGCCGCAGATGGCCGAGAGCATGATGGGGAAGAAGTAATGTACCTTGTATTCCCTCAGTATCACCTCGAAGACGAAGATCACCGCCGCTAAAGGGGCGTTGAAGGTGGCGGCGATGCCGGCAGCGATGCCGCTGGCGCACATGATGCGCACGCTGTTGTCGGGCAGCTTAAACTTCTCCGCCATCACGCTGGCACTTACCGCGCCCAGGTGAATCGCCGGGCCTTCGCGGCCTACGGAGAAGTTGGTCGCCAGGGCAAACAGTGCTTGGAAAAATTGTCCCGGCGCAGACTGCAGGGGGATCTTGCCGTAATGCAGTTTCATCCTTTGCATCACATAGGCGATCCCCATGCGTTTGTAGCGCTTAGATCCCAAAATGGCCACAAACCAGATTAAGATCGCCCCTAAAAGTGGCAATAGGACTCGCCAGTCACCTAAGTTGCCAGTAAACTGCCACTCTTGGGTCTGAGTGAGGTGGTTAAGCCACTGCAGCAGAAGTCGAAAGAGGATGATCACGCCAGAGGCCACCAGGGCGAAGGCGAGGGCGAGGCCACAAAGCTGAACGCTGATCTTGGCTTGGGCCAGTTTGTCTTTGAGGTCGGTATTCAGGTATTTCTGGCATTGCTGTATGGCGCTGTTTATTCTGAGCTGCACAGTAACCTTCCGGATCAATCGTTAGTAACGCTTCGCGGGGCGAATGAAGAAATTATCATAAGGGGCTAGTACTTAATGCCAAATTATCATCGCTGGGTCGATCGCATGCAAGTGCTCGAACGAAAAATTAGACCTTCGAGTGTTTATCTGTTTTGTTTAGTGATCGTCGCCTTCTTACTCGGCGTGTTAACCTGGGACCTCTGGTCAGCCAATCATTCTGTGACACAGACGCATTCCACCGCGAAAGAAGCCGAGCTACGCCAGGCGCTCAAGGAGCAGGCCGAGGTATTGGCCTCGCGCAATCTCGAGCTGTCCCTGGAGCGTGAAGCCAACAGCAACATGCAGAAGATGTTTCTCGAGCAGCATCAGAAACAGAAGTCGCTGGACAGAGAACTCGCCTTCTATCGCAGCATCATGGCGCCCGAGCATCAGGCCGATGGCGTTGCCATCCACGGCCTGGAGATGACCCCGGGCCCGCTGGCCAATCAATTTCAGGTCAAGTTAGTGCTCACTCAGCTGCAGAAACGCAAGCAGGCGTTGAAGGGCCAGGCCAAGCTGGCGTTCGTCGGCGTGCAGCAGGGTAAGATGGTGAATCTGCCACTGTCGGCGTTAACCGATGCCAAGTTTGCCTTTAGCTTCCGCTATTTTCAGACCCTGGAGGCGCAGATCACCCTGCCGACCGGCTTCGAGCTGTCTCGGGTGGAGACTGAGGTGATAGTGCCCGCCAGCCGCTGGAGCAAGGGCGCCAAGGCGCAGCAGAGCTTCAGCGCCCAGGAACTTCTTGCCACACCAGAGCCAGATAGCGAGGTGGGCGCCCGCTCCGGCGGTGAGCCTAATGCGATAGAGGAGCCCCAAGCGGACGAGGCTTATGCCCCCGCCGAGGAGGGCGAAGGGTCACAGATTTCAACAGAGCCACGACTATTACTTGAACAAAATAGTCAGGTATCGGATAATTCCGCTCAGCAAACCGATGTAAGAGGTAGTAATGACTGAACAAGCTGAAGATACAATGCCAATTCGTTTTACCGACGCGGCAGCAGCCAAGGTAAAAACCTTATTGGAGGAAGAGCAAAACGATGCGCTTAAGTTACGTGTATACGTGACCGGCGGCGGGTGCTCAGGTTTTCAGTATGGCTTTACATTCGATGAGAAGGTCAACGAAGGTGACTTTACCGTTGAGAAACAAGGGGTTCAACTGGTTGTTGATCCTATGAGCCTGCAATACCTGGTAGGCGGTGAAGTGGATTACACCTCTGGACTTGAAGGTTCACGTTTCTTCGTGAAGAACCCTAACGCCACCACCACCTGTGGTTGTGGTGCCAGCTTCTCGGTTTAAGCCTCCCGTAGCGAGAACCGAATGCCGCCGATGAGCGCATAAACAAAAAGCCAGCATAGCTGGCTTTTTTGTGTCATTTTTATACCAATCGTAATAAGGATTGATCACTGTAAATACTGTGATTGGTATTAGCCCAATACCGATTGGCCTATTTCATGATATTCATGCTGTTCTTGATATGGCAGTAGGCCTTCACCTTAGGGGTAAAGGCTATCCACACCTGCACCAACGCGAGCAGTATCAGTACAGTGAACACTAACCAATCGGGCAGCTTGCCCTGCCAATCGCCCAGGTGAAAGGTCGACGGACCGGCCACCAGGTTGTCGGGGTCATATAAGATCACCGGCAGCAGGCTCACCAGCGCGAGCTGGATAATGGTGTAGCCCCTTAGCATATAGAGCCCGGCTTTTTGCCGGCCCAGCACGGCAATCACCATCAGCAGGGTCAGAATGCAAAACAGTACCCCTTGCTTGGCCATCAAGCCGCTGACAGAGGCCAGCGTCAGGAGCAGCAACATCGCGAGCAGGCGCTTGGGCAGCTTAGCCTTCACTGGCTGCTGACTAGCGGCTTTTGTGAGTTCAACGGCTTGTGCCTTGTCAGCCTGGCTGTTTGTCTCAGTCATCTCTGGCATCGACACCTTATTCTCTTCCATTATCTGAACCGATAGCGTTAACGTTGGCCGGTTAGTGACGCGGTTTAGGCGTCAGGCGCTGCTCAAGCTCATAGGGCGGGATCACCACGCCTAGATCGTCCTGTACCGGGAACACGGCGACAAACAGGTCATCGTCCTGCATGCCAGGCACCCAGCGCTCCAGCCACTCGTCCAGCGGGATGGCCAGAGGGATGCAGTCGGCCCAGTCGTCGACGGCCCACTGCTTGGCGGATTCTTCACATGGCCACATTGGGATGCAGTCTTCATCTTCTGTGGTCAGCATGACGCAGCCATCGACATCCTGTAGGGTCCACAGTGTCTTGGTGGCCTTGGCTTGCTCGACGAGATAGTCGTAACGGGCCTCTGGGGTCATCTGGCTGGCATCTTTTGCACTCTTGGTCATTGCAGTCTCTTCATTTATTTGTGGCTGGGCCGATTGGCGCTCATGATAACATCGCTTGCGCCCCTCGCTAACCGTTTTTTACGTGGGCTAGGGCGCAAGTTAGGGCATCATGCTTAGTTGCCGGGGAACAGGCCGCCGAGCACAGTTTCACGGCTGGCGCCCGTGACCGCAGGCAGGTTACCGGGCAGGCCGAGCTTGTGGCGCATGGCGAGCCAGGCGAAGGCGATGCCCTCTACCCATTGAGGATCTATCCCTAGGCTGGCGGTGGTATGTACCTGATAGCCGGGCAGCAGCTTGGCCAGGCGGCTGAGCAGCTCGGTGTTAAAGGCGCCGCCACCGCAGACATAGAGCTCGGCCTTATCGGTGAGCTTGCGGCAGTCATTGGCGATGCTGTGGCAGGTGAGATCCAGCAGGGTAGATTGAATATCCGCCTCATGCAGATAGCCGAAATCGGCGGTCTGCTGCTCGAGCCAGGCCTGGTTAAACAACTCCCGTCCCGTGCTCTTGGGGGCGCTGAGGGAGAAATAGGAGTGCGACAGCATCTGCTTGAGCAGTTGCTCATCTGTCTTGCCGCTGGCCGCCCAGGCGCCGTCCTTGTCGTATGCCTCGCCCTGCACCTGCTTTATCCAGGTGTCGATAAGCGTGTTGCCCGGGCCGTTATCGAAGCCGATGACCGCGCTGGCATCCCCCGGCAGATAGGTGATGTTAGAGATGCCGCCTATGTTGAGGATCATCCGCTGATGGCCTGTGCGGGCAAACAGCTCCTGATGGAAGGCAGGCACCAAAGGCGCGCCCTGACCGCCCAGGGCGATATCTTTGCGGCGAAAGTCGGCGATGACATCTATGCCCGTGAGGGCGGCTATGGTGTTGGGGTCGCCAATCTGCAAAGTAAAGCCCAGCTCCAGGTTGGGCATGTGGCGCACCGTCTGGCCATGGCTGCCGATGGCCATGATCTGATGTCTGTCGATGCCGCTCTTGGCTAGCAGACCCTCGACGGCCTGGGCAAACAGCTTACCGACGCTGCGATCCAGTATGCCCATTCGGTTGATCTCATCTGAGCCCGACTGACACAGGCGCTGCAGTCCGCTCAGCAGATGGCTGGGTAGGGGCTCGGTATGGGTGTCGACCAGGGTGATCTTATCGTCGGTGAAGTCGACCAGTACGGCGTCGACGCCATCCATGCTAGTGCCCGACATCAGGCCGATATAGTAATGTTTGCTCATCTAGGTGTCCTGGGGTCTGTTGACCCAAAAAGAGAGACTCACTGGGAGGCCAATTGCACCTGCTTGTTCTGTTCAAGTTTAGCCATCAATTGCTTACTCAGGGCGAGGAAGCTGGATTTTTCCTTGCGATCTATGGGCAGAGACTGGGGCAGCTTGACCGTGCGCGGATTACGGTGCACGCCGTTAACGATAAACTCGTAATGCAGGTGGGCGCCGGTGACGCGACCGGTGGAGCCCAGGGTGCCGATGATCTGTCCCTGTTTCACCGTCTGTCCCTGCTTGACCTTGCGCTTCTTGAGATGGAGATACTTGGTGGTATAGGTCTCATTATGCTTAATGAAGACATAGTTACCATTGTATTGGTTGTAGCCGGACTTGATCACCCGGCCCTTACCCGCGGCCTTGATGGGGGTGCCGACCGCCGCCACATAGTCCACGCCTCTGTGGGCCTTGACCTGTCCTGTGACTGGGTGGAGGCGACGCGGATTGAAGCTTGAACTGACATACTTAAAGTCCACCGGCGAGCGCAGGAAGGCCTTACGCATGCTGCGGCCCTCGTCGGAATAGTAGTTGCCGTCCTTATAGCGCACCGCCGTGTAGCGATCGCCCTGGTTGTAGAACTCGGCGGCCAGGATATTGCCGTTACGCAGGAACTCGCCGTCGGCATACTCCTCTTCAAACAGGATGGCGAAATTGTCGCCCTGGCGCAGATCCAGGGCAAAGTCGATATCCCAGCCGAAGATGGTGGCCAGCTGCATGATCTGGTTGGGCGTTAAGCCCGCGCCGACGCCGGCGTTCCAGAAATTGCTGCTGATGGTGGCGCTGGCAAATTTGGTGCGGCTTTCCACCGTCTTCTTGATGATCTCTTCGCTGTATCCCTTATCGTCCTTGCAGATCTTCAGGGTCGAGATGGGGTCAAGATGGTAGACCACTCGCTTGAGCTGACCGGCATCGTCTTTGACGATACTGATCTCTTCGCCGGGCAGGATCTTTAACAGGTTCTTCTTGGCCTTGGGTAGCTGAGTGATCTCATACACGTCGCGGGCGCTCAGGCCGGCGCGCTTAAACAGGGCCGCTAGGGTGTCGCCGCTGCGCACGGTAAAGTCTTCGCTGGTCTCCCGTTCCTCTTCGGGCTCGGCGACGACTGGGGTCGCAGCTACCTGAGTCAGGGCGCTCTCATTTAGGTCGAGATTGCCGTTAAGGTCTAGGCTGCCGCTCTCTTGGGTATTGCGGGCAATCTCATCGGCGCTGGGTGGCTCAGGCGTACGAAAGGCCAGCGGAATGGGGTAGGCGTTGCCCTTGGTCTTGATGTCATTGTCTGAGTCTTCGCTGGACGGGCCGTTACCGGCCTGCTCGCCGAGGCGGATCTTGCCCGACAGTGCCGTCTTGGTGTTGCGCGATGCCTCGGCATCTTCGGAGGGGAGAAATATCACGCCTATGGTGATCATCACTAAGACACTCAATACGATTTGATGCAATCTGGGTAACAGTTTTAAGAGTGTGATGATCTTTCCCATTGACTCCGATACCAATTTCTAACACTTAAGCCGATCCTGTTAGTGTACACTCTTTCATTTGTGCTGGCTAACAAGTAACATTAGTCCCCATTATTTACCTATCGGCTCTTAGGAGTAGCTGCCAAGATGGCTAATTTAGACCAAGCATTAGCAGAAATTAAACGTGGTACCGACGAGATCTTGCTCGAATCGGATCTGCTGGAAAAATTAAAAGAGGGACGTCCTCTGCGCATCAAGTTGGGGGCCGACCCAACCGCGCCGGATATTCATCTTGGCCATACTGTGATCCTCAACAAGCTGCGTGCCTTCCAGGAGTTGGGACATGAGGTGATCTTCCTGATCGGTGACTTCACTGGCATGGTGGGTGACCCGAGCGGTAAGAACAGCACGCGTCCGCCGCTGACCCGCGAGCAGGTCATGGCGAATGCCGAGACCTACAAGGAGCAGGTCTACAAGATTTTGGATCCGGCCAAGACCCGTATCGAGTTCAACTCGAGCTGGCTAGAGGAGCTGGGCGCGGCGGGCATGATCCGTCTGGCCTCACAGCAGACAGTTGCGCGCATGATGGAACGTGACGACTTTAAGAAGCGCTATGCCTCGGGTCAGTCGATCGCCATCCACGAATTCATGTATCCACTGCTGCAGGGCTATGACTCGGTAGCGCTGGAGGCCGACGTCGAGCTTGGCGGTACCGACCAGAAGTTCAACCTGTTGATGGGCCGCGAGCTGCAAAAAGCGGCGGGTCAGAAGCCACAGGCGGTGATCATGATGCCGCTGCTGGAAGGTCTGGACGGCGTGAAGAAGATGTCCAAGTCTGCCCACAACTACATAGGCGTCAGCGAGCCAGCCGGCGAGATGTTCGGCAAGATCATGTCTATCTCAGATGACCTGATGTGGCGCTACTTCGAGCTGCTCTCTTTCCGTCCATTGGAAGAGATCGCTCAGCTTAAGAGCGATGTCGACAACGGCACTAACCCAAGAGATGTGAAGATAGCCCTGGCGAAAGAGATCATCGCCCGTTTCCACGACGAGGCGGCTGCCGAGGCGGCGCATCAGGAGTTTATCAATCGCTTCCAGAAGGGCGCGATCCCAGATGATATCCAGGAGATCGAGATTGCCGCCGGTGACGGTATCGGCATCGCCAACGTGCTCAAAGATGCAGGCCTGGTCAGCTCGACCTCTGAGGCGATGCGTATGATCAAGCAGGGCGCGGCTAAGCTGGATGGCGACAAGATTGAAGACAGCCGCCTAGTGCTTAACGCCGGCATGACGGGCGTGTTCCAGGTAGGTAAGCGCAAGTTTGCCAAGATCACCCTGGTGTAACGACCTGGCTAACCCCTCGGGGGTTAATGCTTAGATGAAATCGATAAAAAGGCCTGCAGATGCAGGCCTTTTTATGTTCGCTTGGCACGAGCAATTTAGCGATCAATATAGCGGGCTGAAGGCTGGTGGCACTGTATTACTGGGTGGCGAGCTGGTCTTGCATGGTCTGATAGTCCATCAGATCTTCATGCTCCTTTACCCTGTGGTTGGCCAGATCCAGTTTGACCGTGGTCACCCCTGGGATCGCCAGTTCGATCACCTTACCTGGCTTGCCAAACAGGCTGCCAGGGCCGCGATAGTGATAGTTGCCTATCATCACCACCAGAGAGCCCGAGTTGTACATGTGTTCTATGTTGAAGTCGTATTCCAGCACGCCGCGATGGGCACGCTCGAAAAACTCTATGATGTCTCGTCTACCCGTGTAGGTCTTGCTGGCGGTGCGATCCTTAAACACGCTGTCGCGGTTGTAGAAGGAGGCCAGGGTGCGGTAGTCATGATCCGTCAGCGCTTGAATATACTTGATCGCCATCTGCTGCTCGGCGGGCATATCGCCGGGAGCCGCCTGGGCAGCCAGGGGCAATATCATCAGAATGCTAACTAAAAACTGCTTGATCATCTTATGTTTTCTTTAATTCAAACGCCGGAAGTCTTAGGTGCCACTTGATGGCCGCCAGTCGTATGACCAGCGCGCTTATCATGGCGATGGCCAGAGCCACCTTATCGGCCAAGCCCCAGGTGATGGCACAGGTATAGCTTATTCCACCAAATATCGAGGCGGTCGCATAGATTTCGGTGCGCAATATCATGGGGATCTGGCGACAGAGTACGTCTCGAATAATGCCGCCTCCGACGCCAGTTATCAAGCCCATCACCACGGCAATCATGCCGCTGAGGCCAAGATTGAGTGCCTTTTCTGCCCCGATCACGGTAAACAGCGCCAATCCGAAGGCATCGGCCACAGGTAGCGTGTACTGGGGCACCTTCTTGGGCTTGCGAATAAAGATAAGCGCAAGCAGCACGGTAGCCAATATCACTATGATGTAGTTGGGGTCGCGGATCCAAAATACCGGTGTGGTGCCGAGCAGCGCGTCGCGTATGCTGCCGCCGCCAATGGCGGTGACCGAGGCCAGCACTATCACCCCAAAGGGATCCATGCGATGACGCCCGGCAGCTAAGGCGCCAGAGAGGGCAAATACCGCGGTACCACAGAGGTCGAAAAAGTAGATCCACTCCTTCATTGATCTAGCTCTTGCAGGTGGTAGTTGAGGGCATCGACCGAGATGCGGATCTCAAGCACAGACAGCAACAGGGAGTAGAGCAGGAGCAGCAGGCTGGAGCCGAAGATGACCGAGCCAGTTTTGTTAAAGCCCACATAGATGAAGATCATACACAGGACGCACAGGGCGAAGCTAGAGACGCCCGCCTCCTGCATGCGGCGAATGATGACGATGCGGCGACGCAGGTTTTTCAGCTGGCCCGAGTGCACAGGTTTGCCCTCGGCGCTCAGGCTGCGGATCAGTGCCGCCAGCGAGAAGAAGCGGTTGGTATAGGCCAGGAGTAACAGTGAGATCGCCGGAAACAGCAGCGCCGGTGTGGTCAGGGAAATGTGAAGATTCTCAAACAAAGTCGTTATGCCTATTGTGTCAATATGTTGCCGCCAGAGGGGAATAATACCAAGGGTTTTTGGCTTGTCTAGTTAAAAGGCGCCGGGCTCGAGACCCAGGGTGTCGATGTGGCGATTAAGCGTGCGCCAGGAGGCGTAGCATGGCCCACAGGCTGGGGATGAGCAGTACCGAGAGCACCCATATGCCCTTGCTCAGGCGCAGCAGTTTCAGCGCCGCCGAGATGGTGTGAGGCGTGGGCTTGGGGCCAGTGCCGATACGGGCGATATCGACTCTCTTACCGGCAAATTTTTGCGGGCCGCCCAGCTCAGTGTCGAGCACTTTTGCCGCGAGGGCGCAGGTGGTTAGATGATTGTTTATCGGCAGCGGGCTCTTGACGGGTCTTAACATCTGCACCAAGGCGCCTGGGCCACCCTGGATCGCCAGGGTGAAGTTCCAGGCTTGGGTGGGTAACCAGTAGATGAGATAGCTCAGCAAATAGGCGGGACGGCCGAACTCACGATATTGTGGGTTGAGGGCCGGCCAGGTGTATTCCAGCTGCTTGATCATCCGCGCGCCCAGTACCAGGGGGGCACCGCCGACGGCGTAGAAGAGGATGGTGGCGACCGTGCCATAGATGGAGGTGGTCATCAGCTTCTCGATCACCGTCTTGCTCATGCCCACCTCCGAGAGCTCTCGGGTGTCGCGATAGACCCATTGGCTCAGCAGGCGACGGGCGCGCTGCTTGTCCTGGCGCTCCAGTGCCTGGCCTGTTTCCTCCGCCACCTTGTGAAACTGCTCGTCGCACAGGCAGAGATAGAGAAACAGACACTCGAAGAACCAGGGAAAGGCTGCCAGCTCCAGCAGGAAGCTTAAGATCAGCCAGAAGGGCAACACGAGCAGCAGCACAGACAGGCTACCGGCCAGGCGCTGCTGGCCAGGGGAGCGATCGCTACGAGCCACCTTGGCCGACAGGCTGCGTGCCAGCAGGGAAAACCAGTAGAAGGCCTGATATTCCCGTGGCAGCGGCGCCAGCAGCGCCATGAAGATCGCCACCAACAAGATGGCAGCCCCTTGGTAGAAGGGGCTGTCGAGCAGTAGTTGCTGGATGATATCGTGCATCGGGTCGCTTAGCTCTTCGCTAAATGGCTACTGGGTGAGCGCCTGCGTCTTACAGGTGCTTCAGCAGCGAGATCACCATCAGCGCCGAATGATGGCCCGCCTTCACCAGGTAGCTGTCAAAATCTACCGGCGAGTCGTTGTTGGCGTTGTCAGACAGCGAGCGGATCACCACGAAAGGCACCTTGAACTGGTGACACACCTGGGCAATCGCCGCGCCTTCCATCTCACAGGCCGCCATGGTCGGGAAGTTATTCAGCATTACCTTAGTGCGCTCAGGGTCGCAGATAAAGCTGTCGCCGGTGCAGATAAGGCCTTCGATCGCCTTCACCTCGCCCAGATCCGCCACCGCCTTCTTGGCCGCCTCGACTAAGACTCTGTCCGGCATGAAGGCCGCAGGCTGCTGGGCCATCTGACCAATCTCGTAGCCAAAGGCGGTGACATCTACGTCGTGGTGACGCACCTCTGAGGAGATGACGATATCGCCGATGGCCAGGCTGTCGACGAAACCGCCCGCAGAGCCCGTGTTGATCACATAATCCGGGGCATATTTCTCAATCAGCAGTGTGGTGGCGACACTGGCGGTGACCTTGCCGATGCCAGAGCGGGTGACGATCACCTCTTTGCCCTCTAGCTGTCCGGCGACAAACTCTATGCCGGCGATGGTCTGGGTCTGAGTGTCTGTCATAGACGCGATAAGATGAGCGACTTCTGGCTCCATGGCGCCGATAATACCAATTTTCATTGAATACCCTTTATGGTCTAGGTGGATCTGGCCGCACGAAGGCGCAACCTGTCTTAAGATAATGGGCGCTAATATAGCAATAAAGTGGTTCGGTGGCGAGGTTGCGGATCGCAAGCTAGCTTGTTGGAAAACAAGTTAGGAAGTTTCTTTGTTGGAGGCCATCAGCGTTATGGCTTTGTATTTGCTGGTCGCAGCGTTGGCCTTCATTTCTTTGAATTGCCGCAGGCAATTCCATTTTGCTATTTGAACTCTACCCGACTTGGTATTTGAGGTGTGGTTTATAACCATGACGTCATGGTTTATCTATTGCCTGCGGCAGGCTCATGTGCAGATACGCCGGTGAGACGCCGTGAATACATTCCCTGTAGGCTCTGCCGAAACATCCATGTTTCGGAAGCTCACCGGCGTATCTACACCCGGTTTTCCATCTCTTCGATTAAGCCGTATTTGGTATCCATAACCTAATCAAAGTCCTAAATTGTATCGAATTAACGCCAATTGCTAGCTAAAACTGATTGAAATACCTAAATCAAAGCGTTTTTTGAAAAAATGCACCACGATTAAACGTCCCGTTCATGCTTTTGTTAGTATTCCGTCCTCAAAAAGGAATATCATCATCAAAATCTACATCTTTAGATATTTGTTGAGGCTGCCCCCAAACTGGTGGCTGAAATTGTGGCTGTACCTGCTTTTTACTTAAGCATTTACTACAGCCTGAGGATGTATCTTTACCAATATCTTGTTTCTTTAAATATGATCCGCAGCTATCGCACTCAGGCACCCTGAATAACTCTGCTCCACAGCCACCACAGAAGCGTGTTTCAGCAATTGGATAGCCGCATGCACATTGATAAGTTAGTTTTTCGCCACATGAAGTACAGTGAATATCAATGCTATTTTCGATGAAATTAGCCCCTTTATAGTAGCCATTAGGTGACCATGAAGCATCTGGGCATTTCAAGTTAGAACAAAGTGCTTTACTTGGTGTGTTAATAGCAAAGTGGCCAGCACCAGAAAGACTTTTTAGTTCCCTCAGAATGTCACCGACATTTTGGTAGCGATTTTCCGCATCGTACTCTGAAGCTTTGTTAATTAAATTTCTCAACGCATGGGGAATAGATAGTTCAGGTTTGTCTAATGCTTTAAGAGTCGGTTCTCCGGTAAGCAGTTTACATAGTGTTAAACCCAAAGAATAAATGTCAGTGCGGCAATCAACATTTTTCATATCGATGTTTTGCTCTGGGGATATATACTCCACAGATCCCAAATGATCACCAGTTCGAGTTGCTCTTGTAAAGTTTGGGTTTCCAGAAGGGGCAAAGCCAATAGAGAAATCTATTAAATAAGCATGTCCAGCGGAAGATAGCATTATGTTTGACGGTTTAATATCTCTGTGAATGATACCTTTCGAGTGAACAAGTGACAGTGCATCAAGTATTTGAGTCGCAATTGTAATTACTTGTCTTTGCTCAATCACTCCACGCTTTTGAATATATTCTTCTAAATTTGTACCATCAATGTACTCCATTACGATGTATGGTACTGAATCTTCGCCACATTTTACTTCACCATGGGTAATTACATACGGTATTGCTGGATGTTGTGCCTCAGCTAGGATAAATGCTTCTCTTTTAAATTTTTTCTTGAGTTCAGAGTTATGTTGATTGAATACACTGTCGAAAAACTTGACTGCAACAAATCTTTCTAAAGAGCCTTGTTTAGCTTTTTTGGTTTTACCAGAAAGCCCGCTACCAATGTCTCCAATTAGTTCAAATCCTTGACGCTTTAAATGGTTTGAATACTCGTCCAATTTTTACCTCTGAACTTAAAACGAATACTAACGCTTATTAGCGCAATGCCGCCTATGTAAATCGGTGTTAGCTAATGTACATTGCGACAAATTTTTAAATATCTGAAATTTATATCAATAACAACATTACATAACAAGGAGAAAGTGAGCTGGTCCAAAAGAAGGCGAGCCATCTACAGAATGCTGATTTAGTTTTCCTAAACGTTATCAAAAGCGGCCAAATCGAAGAGACGTTAGATACTCAGTGTAAGCACGCTTTTGGCTCTCGGCGGCATGGACGCCGCCGTGAAGCCTCCAGGGATGGAATTTCGGCGTGCCAAAAGTGTGCTTGCACAACCCCCGCCGGGCAGGCGCTAGGTTGCATTGAAGGTGCGACCTTCAATAATCCATCAAATAACAACAGAGCCAGACGCTACAACCCGAAAGTATTCCACATTCCCCGGTCGGGCAGGCGCTAGATTGCCATGAAGTGACACCCTCTAGCTGATTAGCTACTCGTATCAAATACCGCTAAATCGAAGAGACGTTAGATACCGAGTGTAGATACACTGGTGAGCTTCCGTGACAGGGCCGAAAATGTTCCCGACATTTTTCGGCATTCCCTCCTTCCCTGGAGGTCAGATGAAACGGCAGAGCCTACAGGGAGCGTACTTGCGGCGTCTCACAAGGGTATCTGCACAACCCCCGTCGGGTAGGCGCTAGATTGCCATGAAGGGACACCCTCTAGCTGATTAGCTACTCGTATCATATACCGCTAAATCGAAGAGACGTTAGATACCGGGTGTAGATACGTCTGTGACCTTCGGTTTCAGGGATGAAACCGCAGAGCGGCCAGGGATGGCGCACAGCGTGTCACAGATGTATCTGCACAACCCCCGCCGGGCAGGCGTTAGGTTGCCATGAAGGTGCGGCCTTCAATAGTCCATCAAATACTCAAACAGGTAGACGCTACAACCTATAAGATCCCCATACGCCCTCTTCGGGCAGGAGCTAGATTGCCATGAAGGTACGACCTTCAACACCCCACCAAATACCAATAACCGCCAGAAGCAACAAAAGCCAAAAAACAAGCCTGGTTTTCCCCTGGCAAAAAAAAGCGCTTTAACTCTCACTCAAAGTTAAAGCGCCAATCACAAGCCAAATTGTGCAGCTCAGAGAATGAGCTGATTCAGACTTAAGCCTCGAAGCTGTTTAATATCCCTAGCGCCGCATCGCGGCCCTCGGCGATGGCGGTGACTACAAGGTCTGAGCCGCGCACCATGTCGCCACCGGCGAACACCTTAGGGTTGCTGGTCTGGAAGGGGTTGTCGGCCACCTTAGGTGCCACCACGCGGCCCCACTTATCCAGCTCAATGCCATAGTCGCCGAACCACTTGGCGGGGCTTGGCTGGAAGCCGAAGGCGATGATGATGGCATCGGCCTCTATCAGCTGCTCGCTGCCTGCAATCGGTTCGGGGCGACGGCGACCCGAGTCGTCTGGTTCGCCCAGGGCGGTCTCGACACACTCGATGCCGCTTACCACGCCGTCCGTCGTCTTGATCGCTGTAGGCTGGCGGTTAAACAGGAAGTTGACGCCCTCTTCGCGGGCGTTTTGCACCTCACGGCGCGAACCCGGCATGTTGGCTTCGTCACGGCGATAGACACAGGTGACCTCGCTGGCGCCCTGTCTAACGGCGGTGCGCACACAGTCCATGGCGGTGTCGCCACCACCCAGTACCACCACCTTCTGGCCGGCGAGGCTCAGGTAAGGGGTCTCGGCATCTGTGGTGCCCATGACGTTGTGGGTGTTGCCGATGAGGTAGGGCAGGGCCTGGTAGACGCCCTTGGCATTTTCGTTGTCCAGTCCGGCCTTCATCGGGGTGTAGGTGCCCATGCCGAGGAAGACGGCGTCGTACTCTTCCAGCAGGGTGTTGAAGTCGATATCTTCACCCACGGTGACGCCGAGCCTGAACTCTATCCCCATGCCTTCCATGACGGTGCGGCGGATGTCCATGACAGACTTGTCCAGCTTGAAGGCGGGAATGCCATAGGTGAGCAGACCACCAATTTGCGGGTGTTTATCAAACACTACCGCCTTGACGCCGTTGCGGGCGAGGATGTCGGCGCAGCCAAGGCCGGCCGGCCCCGCGCCTATGATGGCCACGCGCTCCTGACGCTTGACCACCTTGCTCATGTCTGGACGCCAGCCCTGGGCGATGGCGGTGTCGGTAATGTATTTTTCCACGTTGCCTATGGTGACGGCGCCAAACTCGTCGTTGAGGGTACAGGCGCCTTCACACAATCTGTCCTGGGGACAGACACGGCCGCAGATCTCCGGCAGCGTGTTGGTCTCATGCACCAGCTCGGCCGCTTCCAGTATGCGTCCCTGCTTGGCCAGTTTCAGCCAGTTGGGGATGTAGTTGTGCAGCGGGCACTTCCACTCGCAGTAGGGGTTACCGCAGTCGAGGCAGCGGTCTGCCTGCTCATTGACCTGAGGCTGGGCAAAGGGCTGATAGATCTCGATAAATTGCGTGGCGCGCTGCTTGGCGTCATGCTTGGTCGGATCCTTACGGCCTACTTCGATAAATTGAAAATCGTTACTCATGGCCATTACCCCGCTACCACTGCTAATGCAGGTTCAGTTTGTTCCAGACGCAGAAGATCATCGAGCGCCACATTCTTAGGTTTGACCAACACGAAACAATCGATCCAGTTTTCAAAGTCGTTCAACAACATCTTGGCGTGCTCGCTGCCGGTCTCAGCCACGTGCTCCTCGATAAGCCCCTTGAGGTGCTGTTGCTGTATCGGCGCGGTTACCTTCTGCATATTCACCATCTCGGTATTGAGGCGGCGGTTGAAGTGACCGAAGCGGTCGAACACATAGGCGAAGCCGCCCGTCATGCCCGCACCGAAGTTCACCCCTGTCTTACCCAGAACCACCACGATACCGCCAGTCATGTACTCACAGCCGTTATCGCCCAGGCCTTCGACCACGGCGATGGCGCCAGAGTTACGCACCGCGAAACGCTCGCCCGCCTGACCCGCGGCAAACAGCTTACCGCCGCTGGCGCCGTAGAGGCAGGTGTTGCCCAGGATGACGCTCTTCTCGCTCTGGAACATACTGCCCACTGGCGGATAGAGGGTGATCTTGCCGCCCGACATGCCTTTACCCACATAGTCGTTGGCGTCGCCGCACAGATCCAGCGACAGGCCAGGGCTGTTCCACACACCGAAGCTCTGTCCGGCGCTGCCGTTGAACTTGAGCTGTATCGGCGCTTTAGCGCCCTGACGGCCCACCTTGGTGGCAATGTAGCCAGACAGCGCCGCGCCTACCGAGCGGTCTGTGTTGTTAATATCGAAGCGCGCGGTCAGTGGCTCACCCGCATCCACCGCCGCCTGACAATGGCCGAGGATCTGCTGGTTAAGCTCGCCCTTGTCGTCGGTTGGGTTGGTCTCACGCCAGGTGAGGGCGCAGCCTTTCGGCACTTCTGGCTTGTAGAGAATGGCCGACAGATCCAGCTGTTGCTGCTTGTCTGTGGCGCCTTCGAGCACCGCGAGCCAGTCGCTGCGACCCACGAGCTGTTCAAACTCGGTGACGCCGAGGGCGGCCATCCACTCGCGGATCTCGCGGGCCATAAACTCGAAGTAGGTCATCACACGCTCGGGCAGACCGTGGTAGTGATTGTCCCTCAGTTGCTTGTTCTGGGTCGCCACGCCTGTGGCGCAGTTGTTCAGGTGACAGATACGCAGGTACTTACAGCCCAGGGCGATCATGGGCACGGTACCGAAACCGAAGCTCTCGGCGCCCAGCAGGGCCGCCTTGATCACGTCTGTGCCTGTCTTCAGGCCACCGTCCACCTGCAGGCGGATCTTATGGCGCAGGCCGTTGGCCACCAGTGATTGATGCACCTCGGCCAGACCTAGCTCCCAGGGGCTACCGGCATATTTCACCGAGGTGATCGGGCTGGCGCCCGTACCGCCGTCGTAGCCCGAGATGGTGATCATGTCGGCATAGGCCTTGGCGACGCCAGTGGCGATGGTGCCTACGCCTGGCTCGGATACCAGCTTGACCGAGATCATCGCACTTGGGTTGATCTGCTTGAGGTCGAAGATCAGCTGAGCCAGGTCTTCGATAGAGTAGATATCATGGTGCGGCGGCGGTGAGATCAGGGTGACGCCGGGGCGCGCGTTACGCAGCGCGGCGATCTCCACGCTCACCTTGTCGCCGGGCAGCTGACCGCCTTCGCCAGGCTTGGCGCCCTGGGCGACCTTGATCTGTAGCACCTCGGCGTTCACCAGATAGTGCGCGGTGACGCCGAAGCGGCCCGAGGCGATCTGCTTGATGGCCGAGTTACGCTCCGAGTTGAAGCGGCGCGGATCTTCCCCGCCTTCGCCCGAGTTGGAGCGACCGCCGAGGCGGTTCATGGCCACGGCCAATGCCTCGTGGGCCTCAGGGCTGAGTGCGCCGATACTCATGGCGGCGCTGTCAAATCTTGGATAAAGGGTCTCGGCGGCCTCGACCTTGTCAACCTCGACAGCCTCATTGCCACCCTTGACGGTGAAGAGATCCCTCAGGGTCGCCACAGGTCTGTCGTCCACCAACTCGGTGAAGCGCTTGTAGACGCCATAGTCCTGGTCGCGCAGGCTTTGCTGCAGCGTGTTGACCACATCCGGGTTGAAGCAGTGATATTCACCGCCTTCGACATATTTCAGCAGGCCGCCCTGAGGCAGTGGCTGGTGGGCCTGGAAGGCAAGTTTCTGCAACGCCTGTTGATCTTTCTCCAGCAGGGCAAAGTTTGCCCCCTCGATGCGGCTAACCACGCCATTGAAGCAGAGTTCGACCACGTCAGATGAGAGGCCGATGGCTTCGAACTGCTGGCTACAGCGGTAGGAGGCGACGGTGCTGATCCCCATCTTGGACATGATCTTACGCAGCCCCTTGTCGATCCCCTGGCGGAAGTTGAGCATCAGCTGCTGAGTCTCGCGCACGCCGTGGCGGCTGGCTAGCGCCGAGATGCTCTCGTAGGCCAGGTAAGGGTAGATGGCGGTGGCGCCAAAGCCGAGCAGCACTGCGAAGTGGTGCGGGTCTCTGGCCGAGGCGGTCTCGACTATGATGTTGGTGTCGCATCTCAGGCTCTTGTCGACCAGGACGCGCTGCACGGCGCCCACGGCCATGGCGGCGGGGATCACCTGCTTGCTCTTGTCGGTCGCCCTGTCGGAAAGGATAAGCAGGGTAGTGCCGGTGCGGGCCAGACGTTCGGCCTCGTCGCACACGCGGCGAATTGCCGCTTCCAGCCCTTCGCTGAGGTCATAATTGAGATCGACCGTGTTGGCGCGGTAGTAGGTCGAATCCAGCGCCAGCAGCTGGTTGAAGTCGCTGTAGAGCAGGATGGGCGAGTTAAACATCACCCGATAGGCGTGACCTGTCGTCTCGTTAAACAGGTTCTGCTCGCGGCCGACGCAGGTGGCCAGCGACATCACATGCTTCTCACGCAGCGGATCGATTGGCGGGTTGGTCACCTGGGCGAACTTCTGACGGAAGTAGTCGTACAGGGTGCGGGATTTCTTCGACAGTACCGCCATAGGCGTATCGTCACCCATGGAGCCCGTGGCTTCCTCGCCTTTCTCGGCCAGCACCCAGATCACCTGTTCCAGCTCCTCGCGGGAGTAGCCAAACTGCTTCTGGTATTGCAGCAGGGTGTCGGCAGTAAATTCACATACGCCCTGGGCCTCGCTCGGCATCTGCTCGGCGGGGATCAGGGTATGACTGTTCTTGGCCATCCACTCCTTGTAGGGGTGACGACGCTTAAGATCGTTATCGATCTCAAACGAGGAGTAGAGCTGACCGTTGAGGGTGTCGAGCACCAGTAGCTCACCCGGGCCGACACGACCCTTCTCGACCACCTCGTCCGGGGCATAGTCCCAGATGCCGATCTCTGAGGCCAGGGTCAGGATGCGGTCTTTGGTGATCACATAGCGTGACGGGCGCAGGCCGTTACGGTCGACGGCGCAGGCCACGTGACGGCCGTTGGTCATGACTATGCCAGCCGGGCCGTCCCAGGGCTCCATGTGCATGGAGTTGAAGTCGTAGAAGGCCTTAAGCTCGTCGTCCATCTCTGGGTTACTCTGCCACGCGGGTGGAATGAGCAGACGCATGGCGCGGTAGAGATCCATGCCGCCGGCGAGCAGCATCTCTAGCATGTTATCGAGCGAAGAGGAGTCTGAGCCACTCTCGTTGACGAAGGGCGCTGCCTGCTGCAGATCTGGCAGCAGGGGCGCATTAAACTTGTAGGCGCGGGCACGGGCCCATTGACGGTTACCCGTGATGGTGTTGATCTCACCGTTATGGGCGAGATAACGGAACGGCTGCGCCAGCGGCCACTTAGGCGAAGTGTTGGTTGAGAAGCGCTGGTGGAACAGACAGATAGCGCTTTGCAGGCGTATGTCGGCCAGATCCGGATAGAAGGCGGGTAGATCGGCGGGCATCATCAAGCCCTTGTAGACGATCACCTGGCCGGAGAGGCTGGCGACATAGAAGTCTTTGCAGTCAGTCATCTGCTGCTCGAGACGGCGACGCGCCATATAGAGGCGACGCTCGAGATCTTTTTCACGCCAGCCAATGGGCGAGTTGATCAGCACCTGCCAGATCTTAGGCTGGCTGGCCTGACCTATGGGGCCGAGTACCTCGGAGTTGACCGGGACTTCGCGCCAACCGGCGACACTCAGGGTCTCTTTTTCAAGCTCTCGCTCCAGGGTGCGCTTGGTGTGGTCTGCCTTGGCCTCATCTTGGCTTAAGAACAGCATGCCCACGGCAAACTTACGGCTCAGGTGCCAGTCGTTCTCACTGGCCACGGCTTCGAAGAATTTAATGGGGAGTTGCATAAGTAGGCCACAACCATCGCCGGTACGACCATCGGCGGCAATACCACCACGGTGTTTCATGCGATCTAGGCCATGAATGGCTGTGCGTACAATTCTATGGCTGGCTTCGCCATCCATTTGGGCGATTAAGCCAAAACCACAGTTATCCCGTTCAAAACTGGGGTGATACAAGCTCATATAAAAACTCCCTAATACTAACCAATACATCGTCGGGGAAATTCAAGCGATTGATGTGCACCCGAACCATCCAAATTAACTTTTGCCTAGTAAAAGGTCAATTCAAATTTGTGCATAAAGTATGACTAGGGGAGGGCGTTTAATACGGTTTACATTTTAACCTTACGTTAACGTCAACTGTGAAAGTTGACGTATAACATTATGAATAAAAAGAATTTTGAATATGTGTCTGAATCTTTTTTACTAAAATGTAACAAAAAGGATTATTGTCTTTTAATCTAAAAAAGTGATTTTTATTGCATATACAGTGAATGATTTAACAAATCTTAGACCAATGTATTAGCCAATACTGTGCTGTATCGCTAAGTTTGCGTCTGCTTTGTGACTTAGGACGTCGAGAAAGGGACGAAAAATTGATGTAGCACCAAGAATGGCGCTATCAAGCCAGTTACAATCCACGCCCTTTGAATGAGCGAGAGAGCACCCCGTGGGACTGGATAGTCACGTCAATACCTTTGGTCTGCATTGCAAGCATAAGTACGGTCAGCGGCTCAAGAAGCTGACCCTGGACGCCAAGTTTACCTGCCCCAACCGTGACGGCAGCCTGGGGCGTGGCGGCTGCACCTTCTGTAATGTGGCCTCGTTCAGCCATGAGCATGGCACGGTAGACAGCATCGCCGTGCAGCTGGCCAATGGCCGCGAGCGTGCTCAGGGAAAATCCACTAAGTTCATTGCCTATTTTCAGGCCTACACCAGCACCTATGATGAGTACCGCCTGCTCAAGCAGCGCTATGATGAGGCGGTGGCCGACAGTGACATCGTCGGCCTGTGTGTCGGCACCCGCCCCGACTGTGTCAGCGATGAAGTGATCGACTTGCTGGCGGGTTATCAGGCCCGTGGCCTGGAGGTCTGGCTGGAACTTGGCCTGCAAAGCGCCAATCTTGAGACCCTCAAACGGATCAATCGTGGTCATGGTTTTGAGGAGTATAAGGATACTGTGATTCGGGCGAGACAGGCGGGACTCAAGGTGTGTACCCACCTTATTTTGGGGCTGCCCGGTGAGACACATGAAGACTTTTTGGCCAGCCACAGGGCGGTGCTCGATGTCGGGGTCGATGGGCTCAAAATTCATCCACTGCATATCGTCGAGGGGAGCACCATGGCCAAGGCCTGGCGGGCCGGACGCATGACCCTTCTGTCTCAGCAGGCCTACGCCGAGAGTGTCGGCGAGTTGATCCGGCTAACGCCTAAAGAGGTGATATTTCATCGTGTTACCGCCTATGCCAAGAAACCTATGCTGTTGGCTCCCGACTGGTGCGCCTTTCGCTGGGAGGGGCTGGTGGCCATAGTTCAGAATCTGGAACGCCTCGGCGGTCAGGGTCATTATTTGACCGATTCGGCAGGTGATCAAATGTCGATTTAGGGGCAAAAAACGTGAAGAATTGAGCAATTAATTTAACGCATGGTTAATGGAAGGTTAAATAAGGAGGTATTTAACTTGCATATGCTTCAATTAGTTGCGCCCGCCATTCTAGGCGCTATTATGGGGTGAATTTTATTCTTGTCCCGTCAGCTTTTTTCGAGAGGTGCCTTAAGATGGCAACAGCCGAGTTAGAATCAATATTGGATCTCAACACACTTGAGCAGTACTGCAGCGCTATCGGTGCAGGCACTCTGCTAAAGAGTGTCGTCTTGTTTGAACAGTTGATGCCTGAGTATGTTGGCAACCTGGTCAACGCTAAAGAAGCACAAGACAAAGATACCTTATGTTCTGAGGCGCACAAATTCAAAGGCGCTGCCGGTTCTGTGGGACTGAAGCGCATCCAGCAGTATGCCCAGTTGCTGCAACATGGCGAGGCGGCCGAGTGGCCTGCGGAGCACGCCAACTGGCTGCAGGTGATCGTGGACAATGCCAGCAAAGATCTGGCCGAGCTGAAGGCTTACCTGGAATCTAAGGCCTAATAGGCCAAAGCCTGTAAACCAAGGCCGATAAACCAAGGCCTGCCAAGTTTAATAGCGCCCTCGATGAGAGATCATCGGGGGCGTTTTTGTATGCGCACTATTTGCTCGCTTTTGGGCAGCGCCTCACACTTCTGGCATAAGAGAGGGTTAATCCTAGGGCGGCTTGTGCTAGAGTTAGATTGAGTAATTGAATGTAAATGGAAGTTGGTAATCGATTTTATGAAACATCTGCCGAGCCTCAAAAACCTTTACTATCTGGTCAATCTCTATCAGGAACAGAATTTTAATCGCGCGGCCAAGTTGTGCCACGTGAGCCAGTCGACCCTGTCGAGCGGGATTCAAAACCTAGAGGAGCAGCTGGGTCATCAGCTTATCGAGCGTGATCACAAGTCCTTCATCTTCACCGCCATCGGCGAGGAGGTGGTGCAGCGCTCGCGCAAGTTGCTCACCGATGTCGACGATCTGGTGGAGCTGGTTAAGCATCAGGGCCAGCCTATGACGGGAGATATTCGCCTGGGCTGTATTCCCACCATTGCGCCGTTTCTGCTGAGCCGGGTGGTGAAACTCTGTCAACAGGAATACCCCGAACTGACGTTGTTTCTGAAGGAAGATACCACTGAGCGATTGCTGGATGCGCTGGGCAAGGGCGAGCTGGATCTCTTGCTCCTGGCCCTGCCGGCCGACACCAGTGGCTATCACAGCATGAAGGTGGGAATCGATCCCTTTAAGCTGGTGATGCACAAGGAGCTCAGCAGCGAGGTGCGCCAGCCTATCGATTACAAGGCCCTGCCCGATGAGAGCATCTTCCTGTTGCAGTCGGAGCACTGTATTACCGGCCATGCCATCAGCGCCTGCAGTCTGGCCGACAGCGACAAGATCAATCCGTTCGCGGCGACGAGTCTGCACACCCTGGTGCAGATGGTGAACAGTAAGTTGGGGACGACTTTCTTGCCGCAGATGGCGATCGATGCCGGGATTCTAAACGATACCGAGCTGACGGCCTTAACGCCGCCGGGTGAGGCGCCTTACCGGGATATCGGCCTGGTCTGGCGTCAGACATCCAGCCGTATCATGACCTTCAGAACCTTAGGCAAGGCGATTCAAAGCTTGTTGGAGCAGGGGCAAGGCTAACTAAAGTTAGCTGTTGTTGCCCTTGGGGGAAACGCCATAAACCTCGATAGAGTGTTGTTTCCCCTTGAGTTTTATCGGACCGAGATTGGTAAAGTCGTAATTGCTGTCGCTGGTGTCGATCAACGACTGCAAGGAGCCTGAGATCAACATCCGCTGTCCGAGCGGGTTACATTGATCCTGGAGTCTCGCCAGGGTATTGAGCACGTCGCTGAAGAAGCTGATCTCTTGTTTCTGCACCCCAACCACAGCCGCAACCACCTGTCCACAGTGGGCCGCCGCCTTGAACTTAGGCACGAAGCCATACTGCTCTTCGAAGTACTTACGCTGCCAGTTTAGCTGCTGGCTAAATTCATAATAAATATTGAAGCTGCGGTCTTCGATGATGCCGTTTTCCAGCGGCCAGTGGATCAGCACGGCGTCGCCCATGTAGCGGTAGATCTCGGCGTCGTTGTTGACCACGGTATCCGACAATAAGCTGAAGCAGTCCTGGATCAGGCGGCTGAAGCGATAGTCGCCGAGGGATTCTGCGTGGGTGGTCGAGGCGACCATGTCCAGATAGAGAAACAGGCGCTGCTCATATCTGGGTCTGTGATATTTGCCCAGGCCGATATTGAACAGAATGCGTGGTCCGACTAACAGGGCCACCTGTTCGATGAAGGCCAGGCCGACACGCACCACCACCAGGTAGATGATCAGGGCCTGGAATGAGGGACTGTAGAGAATATGGGCGGTCAACATCTGCCTGAGTGTCGACATATGATTCTCTATGGCCCACATGTTGAGAAACTGGGTCATGTAGGCGAGTGTGGTCGCACCAAGTAACAGGAAGAGTCCCTTGAAGATCACCGAAAACAGATAGGGCAGGCGATTGATGGCGCTAAAGTCGGCGATCAGGTTCGACATCCAGTGCAGGCTACCAAAGATGAACCCCATATAGATAGCCAGGGTCGCGAGATCGGCAGTGCCTACCGCCCATTGGGGCAGCTCTGGTGTTTGCGCATAGCGGAAAAACACAAAGGCCGCCATGGCAATAGCCCAAGCGAAAATGGCAAATATGAGCTTCTTTGCTTGAATGCGTGCTCTCACGGTGACAGAAAATTCCTAAATGCTGCACAAATCTCAGGATGCGCTAGTGTATAGAAAACACCCCTACTATTTCCAGTGATATTTGTGATCTAAGTCAAATGAAGTCTAGATGTGCCAAAAAAGCGACAAATTTATGTTGAACACTTGTTAAGTGACCGTGGTGATTGTTTTTTTCTTGTGGGATGCTGACAGAAAAAACTCTAGTTTGTCGATTATCTAAAAGTCTAAAGTGGGAGAAATAACCCTTAGCTCTCACTCCTTTTAACTAGGGCCTGTTGATCTTTCGCGTTCATTTTTGCAGCATTCTGTATCGCTTTTATACAAGGCAGAGCGATTGTAATGTGGTGTGCTACATCAATGAGCGATAACGCAGTAGAAAAATGATACAGACGCTGCCCGCAGGGTTCGTCTTGAGCACGTTCAACTCTTTGTTACTCGGCTTTTATATAGAATAACTATACTTCAAGCCTCATGCCGCGATTTGAACGTGCTCAATGAGAACGAAAATTGTTCTCAAAAGGTCAATAGGCCCTCGAAGTGAGATAGCGGCTCAGGATCTGCTGAGTGAAGGGGATCTTGAGATAGAAACCTCTGGGATTGGTGAGCTTGATCTGGCCATCTTGGGATATGCTCTGGGTCAGCGCACGGCTGTTGGCGCCCTTGGGTCTGAGCTGCAATACCTCGCCGTGACGGGCGGTGATTTGCTCGACCTTGCCTAGGGCGATGAGCTCCATGATCTCTTCCCAATCCTGGCGTATCTGCGCCATCTCACTCTCGCTCGGCGTCCAGAGAATAGGAAAGCCGATGCGCCGCTCGCCGATTGGCTTATGGCGAATACCTTCCACCGGGATCCACAGCACTCGCTGCAGCTTATGATACACCAGACTCTCTTGCCACCTGAGTCCGTTGATATTCATCAGGGGGGCGACGGTGACATAGGTGGTCTCGAGTGGCTTACCCGACTCATCCACGGGAATGGTCTTCAGCTCGACGCCCAGATGAAGAAAGTCCTGCTCCGGCTTAGAGCCAGCGGTGGCGCCCAGTTCGAGTTCGATCAGCTGACCTATCCAGCCCTTGTCCCGTTTGAGGTTATTAGGCACGGTGACACCGTGGAGTTCGGCCAGTTGGCCCAGGGTGAGACCTGCCATCTCTTGGGCACGGTGCATCAACTCATCGATGGATTCGGGGGGGAGAATTTGACTCTTCATGGGGGGGATTTTACCCGAGTTATGCACTTAATCAATCGAGGTTAAAAATTGTGCGATCTTTTTATGGTAGAGAGATCCTCGAGTATTTTTATATTAAGTGTATGAAAAAATGTGTTTTTACTCTCATATTCATCTATTCGATTCGCCAGTTATTTAAGTTACTCTGTGATTTCCCCACCCTTTCCAACACACTTATCCACAGATTTATTGGATAACTGGATAAGTCTGTTACGGGACAGAATAGAAAAACCCTTGTCAAGGGGATTTTGATGACATTTTTCCGCGGTAGGGGTCGATAAAACTATTTATCTGTGAATAACCTTTGGGGAGTTTATCCGGGTTTTCTGTTGACATCCGCTTTGACCGTTTTTTGTGCGATCTCTCGGTGTGAACAAATGGTCTTACCGTGTGAACAATTAATTTTTATTAAAATACATATGCTTGCTGGTTAAATCTAGGCTGGCATTTACCAGACATTCGATCAGTGATTTGGCCCAATTGACAATTTTAACTGAGTTTCAAACAGAGATATCCACAGATTTTGTGGATATCCTCAGTTTGAAGTGTCGGTCTCTGTTGATAAAAATAAAAATTTTAGTTTTTTATCCAAGCAATATCTGTTAATGGGGAATTGCCGCCGACGCCGCTTTGTGAAACAATCGATTCATTAGAATATTTCATTTTGGAGTCCATGTGATTGATAGTGACGGCTTTCGTGCAAATGTAGGCATCATTATCTGTAATCGCTTTGGGCAGGTGATGTGGGCCAGACGATTTGGTCAACATTCCTGGCAATTTCCGCAAGGTGGTGTGGATGAAGGCGAAAGCGCCGAGCAAGCCATGTATCGGGAGTTGTATGAAGAAGTTGGGTTAAGGCCTGAGCATGTGCAAATTTTAACCTCAACTCGTTCCTGGTTGCGTTATAGATTACCAAAACGGTTAATTAGGCAAGACAGTAAACCCTTATGTATCGGACAGAAACAGAAGTGGTTTTTATTACAATTGAAGAGTCAGGAGTCTGCCATCAATCTGGCGGCGAGCGGCCACCCGGAGTTTGATGACTGGCGTTGGGTCAGTTACTGGTATCCGGTCAGACAGGTGGTATCCTTTAAAAGAGACGTGTACCGCAAGGTGATGAAAGAGTTTGCGCCGACGGCATTGCCGTTTCAGGCCCAGGAAAGCGGCCACAGTGGCAGAAGAAGAGGTCGCCGCCGATAGGATAAGGCGATAAGTATCAGAGGAGAGATAGGCTGTGTTAAAGACGCTCAGAGACATTACTCAGGCCGTAGCCGCAGCCGACGATCTTCAATCTGCCCTATCTTTGCTTGTTAGCCAGACCAAGTCGGCAATGGAAACCCAGTGTTGCTCCATCTATATCTTAGAAGAGCAGGAGCTGGTGCTGTCGGCCACCGACGGCCTCGATCCCAGAGCCGTGGGCAAGGTCAAGATGCCTATGAGCCAGGGCCTGGTTGGCCTGGTGGCCGAACGCGAAGAGCCGGTCAACCTGGCCGATGCCCAACAACACCCCAGATTTAAGCTATTTACCGAAGTCGACGAGGAAGATTTCCGTGCCTTTCTCGCCGTGCCCATCATCTATCAGAAATTAATCCTAGGTGTGCTGGTGGTGCAGCAGGCCGACGCGCGCCAGTTTAGTGAGGCCGAAGAGGCTTTCTTGATGACCCTAGCCGCCCAGCTGGCGGTTGCGGTGCGTGAGCAGCGTAAGAAGGCCGAGGTCAAATCGACGCCCAATAAGTGTGTCTACACGGGGACCTCGGCGGCCAGCGGCGTGGTGATCGCCCATGCCATGGTGCTGGGTGGCGAGATCCCCCTGGAGCAACAGGGACGTCGCACTCAAGAGGTAGATGACGAGCTGCTCGCCCTGAGTCAGGCCTTGGAGGCCTGTCGCAATACCCTGAGTGCCCTGTCTCAGCGCTTCGATGGCGAGAATGAGAAAGAGGTGCAATCTATCTTCTCCGCCTTGCAGCTGCTGCTGGACGACACCAGCCTGGGCGGTGAATATGTGCGGGAGATCCAGGCGGGCTGGACGGCTATCTCGGCGGTGAGCCGGGTGTCTCTGCGTTACATAGATCATTTCCAGCAGATGCAAGACCCCTATATGCAGGAGCGGGCCACGGATATTCGTGATCTGGGGCAGAGGGTGCTGCGCGAACTGATCGAGCCGCAGAAGATGCAGCTGGAGCTGGATGTGCCCGTGATCCTGGTGACCAAGGAAGCCACGGCGACCATGTTGGCGGAGTTTCCCCAGCACAAATTAGTCGGCATAGTCACAGAGCTGGGCGGGGTGAACTCGCACGCGGCCATTCTGGCCCGGGCCTTCGGTGTGCCCGCGGTAATCGGCGTCGAGGGGATCCTCAACGCGGGGATAGACGGTAAGCAGCTTATTTTGAATGCCAACCGTGGGCAGGTGCTGATCTCGCCCACACCGACCCTGATAGGCGAGTACCGCAGCCTGATCTCGGCGGAGAAGGCGCTGCAGAAACGCTATGCCGAAGAGCTTTCTAAGCCTGCGACTACCCTGGATGATCGGCGTATTCATCTCTACCTGAATGCTGGGCTGTTAAGCAGCCTGGCCTCTGAGATCGCAGAAGGCGCAGACGGTGTCGGCCTGTATCGCACCGAGATCCCCTTCATGTTGCAGACTCGCTTCCCCAGTGAGGCCGAGCAGGTAGAGGTCTATCGTCAGGTGCTGGACGCGGCGCTCGGTCGCCCCGTGGTGATGCGCACCCTGGATGTGGGAGGCGACAAGCCACTCTCCTATCTGCCTATCATAGAGGAGAATCCCTTCCTTGGTTGGCGCGGGATCCGCCTGACACTGGATCATCCCGAGCTGTTTCTGGTGCAGCTCAGAGCCATGCTCAATGCCTCAGGTGGCGGTGAGCAGCTGCATATCCTGCTGCCCATGGTCTGTTGTCTCGATGAGATAGATCAGGCGATCGCCTACCTGGAGCAGGCCTATCTCGAGGTGAAACAAGACGTGCATCCGGATCTGCAGCGGCCGAAGATAGGCATCATGCTGGAGGTGCCGGCGCTGCTGTTCCAGCTCGAAGAGGTGGCCAAGCGGGTCGACTTTATCTCTGTGGGCTCGAACGATCTGACCCAATATCTGTTGGCGGTGGATCGCAACAATCCCAGGGTCAGTACCCTGTACGACTCCTATCATCCGGGCATTTTACGGGCGCTGACCCAGGCGAGGCTGGCCTGCAGGGAATACCGACTGCCCATTAGCGTCTGCGGCGAGCTGGCCGGTGAACCCTTGGGAGTCTTGCTGCTGGTGGCCATGGGCTATACCCAGCTGAGCATGAACCAGGGGAGCCTGGCCAGAATCAATTATCTGATCCGCCGGGTGTCTTATCAGGATCTGAGCGAGCTGCTTGCTCAGGCGCTGTCCCTCAGCAACGGCTTCGAGGTGAGGGAGCTGCTCTCCCTTTATCTTAAAGAGAAGGGCCTCGATGAGTTCATCTAAGTGAGTTTCTCTCTGTGAGCGTTAGGCAATTTCAATCTGTCGGTAATTCCTTTAAGCTAATGCCTCCTTTCGCCACTGCCTTAGAGGTTTCATGTTCACCATAGTTGTCAGTTGTATTGCCCTCGGGGCCTTCATCGGCTTTATGGCGGGTCTGTTGGGCATAGGTGGTGGCGTGATAGCCGTTCCTGTCTTGCTGTTTCTTCTGCCCATGGCGGGCGTAGTGCCTGAACATCTTACCCATGTGGCCATTGCCACCTCGCTGGCGGCGATCATCTTAACCTCGCTCTCGTCGGCCCGGGCGCATCACGCCCGCGGCAATGTGCCCTGGCACCTACTGACCATTATGCTGCCCGGTTTAATCGTCGGCGCGCTGTCGGCTGGATTTATCTCGTCGCTGTTTTCTGCCCAGCTGCTCAAGCAGGTGTTTGCCGGTTTCGTGGTGCTGATGGCGCTGCAGATGGTGTTTCCTTTTAAGGCAGCCGAGGGGGAGCGTAGCCTGCCTGCGGCGCCCTATCTGTTTATCGCCGCCGGACTTATCGCCATCATCGCCGCATTAATGGGTATAGGTGGCGGCATCTTGCTGATTCCGTTTTTAAGTTGGTGTGGCGTGCAGATGCGTCACGCCATAGGTTTCTCCTCTGTGACCGGGTTGATGATAGCCCTGTTTGGGAGTCTGAGTTATGTCTTTGCGGGCTGGGGAACACAAGGGCTGCCCGAATATACCCTGGGCTATATCTATCTTCCTGCCCTGTTTGGCATCGTCTGTACCTCTATGTTGACGGCGCCACTGGGGGCGAAGGCGGCCAGTGTCTGGCCCACGGCGAGATTAAAGAAAATCTTCGCCGTCATGTTATTCTTTACCGGGATCAAGTTAGCCCTCACCTAGGGCCTGTTGATCTTTCAAGTTTAATTTTTGTTCAATCTAAACGCGTTTTGCGTGAGGCGAGAGCCATGAAGCATAGTTACTCTATGTGAATGGCGAACAACAAAGAAATCGTCTGGAACGATTTCTAACAGCATTGCTGACCGCTTGCGGTGAAAGGCAGGAAGCCTTTCATAAAGTGCAGCGCGCGTTTAGATGAACCCGTTGGGCAGCGTTTGTAGGCCATTTCTACGGCGTTATCGCCAGTTTGTGTAGAAGACTACACGACACAGGCTCTGCCTTGTATAAATCACCTTCAAACTGCTGCAAAAACAAACGGCAAAGATCAACAGGCCCTAGCGATGGGCGGCTAATGCGCGGCTAGGATTCGAATAAGGCAGGCGCCACGGGGCGCATCTAAGCAAAAATGATAAGTAGGATAAGATGAAACAGTATTTGGCATTATGTGAACGAATCATCAATGAGGGCGTCTGGGTTGAAAATGAGCGCACGGGAAAGCGCTGTTTAACCGTGATCAATGCCGATCTGGAATACGACGTGGCCGCAAACCAGTTTCCCCTGATCACCACGCGTAAGAGTTTTTGGAAGGGGGCGATTGCCGAGCTGCTGGGGTATCTCAGAGGCTATGACAATGCCGCCGATTTTCGAAAATTGGGTGCCAAGACCTGGGATGCCAATGCCAACGAGAACAACGCCTGGCTGAATAACCCACACCGTAAGGGCCATGACGATATGGGCCGAGTGTATGGGGTGCAGGGCAGGGCTTGGGCCAAGCCGGATGGTGGCACTGTGGATCAGCTGAGAAAGATCATCGATAACCTCTCTAGGGGGGTCGATGACCGCGGCGAGATCTTAAGCTTCTATAATCCTGGTGAGTTCCACATGGGCTGCCTACGTCCCTGCATGCATACCCATAATTTCTCTCTGCTGGGGGATACCCTGTACCTCAACAGTTTCCAGCGCTCCTGTGATGTCCCACTAGGGCTGAATTTTAATCAGGTGCAGGTGTTTGCCCTATTGGCGATTGTGGCGCAGATCACCGGCCACAAACCCGGTAAGGCCTATCATAAGATAGTCAATGCTCACATCTATGAAGACCAGCTCCCGCTGATGCAGGAGGTACAGCTTAAGCGTGAGCCGTTCCCGTCGCCTCAACTGCATATCAACCCTGATATCAAGTCGCTGGAAGATCTCGAAACCTGGGTGACCATGGATGATTTCGAGGTCACAGGCTATCAGCATCATGAGGCGATTCAGTATCCCTTCTCTGTCTAAGGCTCTGTCTAAGGGTCAATCTTAAGACTGAGGAATTTCTGAGGTAAAGCGCGGCGGGGTCTAGTTGAGTCGCCGCGTTTTATTAATCTATTCTGCATAAAAAATCTCCATTTTAAACTGAATCTGCCTGTGATCCCCATCACAGAAGGATTTAGCCGCCTCTTCCTCCAGTTAGCACTGCATGCTATTGATTACTTCCGATTGACTGACTACACTTAATACCTCGGAATTACCGATGTATAATGCCGATGCAAACGATTATTCAGCTAGGTTGCATTCCGCTAGACTCGATACATTAAGTGTTTTTGGAGTTTATTTATGGAAAAGGCGATTAGAAATTTTCTGAGCCAGGAATCGGCCGGTGGCATCTTATTGATGGCCGCCGTCATCTTGGCGATGATTATGGCGAACTCCCCGTTATCAGGCCTGTATCAAGGCTTCCTGCACACTGAGATGCAGGTGCGAGTGGGCAGTCTGGACATTGATAAGACGCTGATCCACTGGATTAACGACGGCCTGATGGCCCTGTTCTTCATGTTGATCGGTCTGGAAGTGAAGCGTGAACTGCTCGAAGGGGCGCTGTCGAGCCGCGAACAGGCATCACTGCCGACCTTTGCCGCCATCGGTGGCATGATCTTCCCCGCGGCGATTTACTTGATCTTTAACTATTCTGACCCCTTGACTCAGGTGGGCTGGGCGATCCCGGCAGCGACAGATATTGCCTTCGCACTCGGTATCATGGCCTTGCTTGGCAGCCGGGTTCCGGTGGCGCTTAAGGTCTTCTTGCTGGCGCTGGCCATCATAGATGACTTGGGTGTGGTGGTGATAATTGCCATGTTCTATAGCACAGATCTCTCGGCCATTAGCCTGGTAGTTGCGGCGCTGGCGATTGTGGTCTTAGTGGGTCTGAATCGTAAAGGGGTTACCGCACTCGCACCTTATGGTGTCGTGGGTCTTATCCTGTGGATCGCCGTGCTTAAGTCTGGGGTGCACGCTACCCTGGCGGGGGTGATCATCGCCTTCTGTATCCCGCTTAGGGCCAAAGATGGTAGCTCGCCCTCTGAGCATTTAGAGCATAGCCTGCACCCATGGAGCACCTTTGTCATCCTGCCAATCTTCGCCTTTGCCAATGCCGGGGTCGACCTGTCGGGCATGAGCCTGGGGGATCTGTTATCGCCCGTGCCTGTGGGCATTGCCCTAGGCCTGTTGCTGGGTAAGCCGCTCGGCGTGCTGTTGTTTAGCTTCGTGGCGGTTAAGCTGAAGCTGGCTGCATTACCTGAGGGCATGGGCTGGCGTCATATCGCGCCCGTGGCCGTGATGTGTGGTATTGGCTTTACCATGTCGATGTTTATCTCATCCCTGGCCTTTATCGGCGATGGCGAGGTATACGGCGATCTGGCGAGGCTTGGTATTCTGACCGGGTCGATCATGTCGGCTGTGATAGGTTATTTTTGGTTATCTAAGGTGCTTCCAGAGAAAGGAGAAAAATCATGAAAAAACTCGTCGTGACACTCATGCTCTCATTCGGTTTAACCGGGGGCGCCTATGCCAGCCAGCTTGAGGCCTGCGATAAAGATATCAATAGCGTCACCTGTCAGCATTATCTCGAAGGGGTGGTAGACGGTGCCCTGATGTTTAAACCTAAGGCGATGGGCAAGCGCCTGGAGAGTAATGGTTATGAGTCCAGGGCACTCAAGTATCGTAGCGGTAAGCGCTTTGAGGAGGCTAACCGCACCTACTGCGAGGGGCGCCTGCCGGATCGTGACAGCCTGGTGCAGGGACTCTCCGAGGCCTTCGAGGCCGGTAAAGTGGACTCGATAGAGGCGCTGAGTGACATCATGTACAGCATGATGGATTGCCAACGCCTTAAATAATCAGGAGAGTCGCGAGTCTTGATGTCGCATCTGAATTACAACCATCTCTATTATTTCTGGATGGCGCACAAGAAGGGGTCGGTGGCCAAGGCCGCCGAAACCTTATGTTTGACGCCGCAGACGGTGACTGGGCAGATCCGCGTGTTGGAGCAGCGTCTCAACGGTACTCTGTTTAAGCGGGTGGGGCGTAACCTGGAGCCCACAGAGTTGGGCGAACTGGTGTTTCGCTACGCCGATAAGATGTTTAGCCTGAGCTACGAGATGTTAGATATCCTGAATTATCAAAAGGATAATAATATCTTGTTCGAGGTGGGGATCGCCGATGCGCTCTCCAAGGCCCTGGCCAGCCGGGTGCTGCTCTCTGTGGTGCCCAGTGACGGTTCTATGCATCTTGCCTGCTACGAGGCAACTCACGAGAGCCTGATGGAGCGCCTCAGGGAGCACAAGCTGGATATGATCTTGTCCGACTGCGCCGGTGAATCCCTCAAGTATCCGGAGATCTTATCGAAGAAGCTCGGTGAATGCGGCGTGGCGTTTTTCTCATCCACTACCTATGACAAGCCTTTCCCCGCCTGTCTGGAGGAGGGCAAACTCTTGATCCCAGGCAAACGCACCTCGCTGGGTCAGCAGCTGCATCACTGGTTCGATGAGAATGGCCTGGATGTCACCATACTCGGTGAGTTTGACGATGCCGCCATGATGAAGGCATTTGGCTTCTTCAAGCAGGGGATCTTCGTGGCGCCCTCTATCTATAAGCAGGATATTCTTGCCCATGACATGCAGCTGCTCGGTGAGACGGATGATATCAAAGAGGTTTATCATGTGATGTTTGCCGAGCGGATGATTCAGCATCCTGCGGTAAAGTCCCTTTTGGAAACCGATTTTAGCGATCTCTTCGCCGGTAAGGATCTCGAGGTGGAGCGGCTATAAAACGGTGTGAAGCCGTCGGCCTAACTGGTACACTATCGCCAATCGAAAATAAGGGAGTAGTTGTGTGTCAGAGCCAATGAACATAGCCAGAGTAAGATGGGCGTGCCGACGGGGCATGTTAGAGCTTGATGTATTGTTTCAACCCTTTGTTGAGACTCAATATGAACAGCTGTCTTCAGACGACAAGACGGTTTTTGTTCGTCTGCTAGAGTGTGAAGATCCTGAGTTGTTTGCCTGGTTTATGGGCCATGAGGCCTGCCCAGATCCGCAGCTCGCCGAGATGGTGATCAAGGTTCGTGGCCGGGCGGCGCCATAACTTTCATCTGACAGCCTCCTTTGACCAGCGACTCTCGCTGGTCTGTTTCGCGGCCCTGTGCCTGAGTGCTTTTCTGGCCTGGCCGCCAATCTCCTCTTTCTGGTTTCTCACCCTCAAGTATGGCCTCTTGCTGGCCACTATCGTTTTCTTCCTCTATCAGTTGATTGCGCTAAGAAGTTGGTCTCTTGCCTTCTGGCTAGATGAATCGGGCAGGATAGGCCTTATCCATGACAGGTTGGATAGTCAGCTTGAAGAGTCAAAAGTTGAAGAACCTGGTGAGGCAAGGCTGAGCCATCGCCGTGTCTGGGTCAGTCCCTTCATGGTGCTGTTCTGGTTATACGAGGGAGAGCAGAAACGCCTGGTTATCCTGTGGCGGGATATGTTTGACGACACAGGTTATCGACACCTGTGTCGTCTACTGCTGAGGTTTGGCTGACTCGCGGTGCCTCTATTGCTCAGGATGCAATATGGTTGGCAGTGGGTTATTGGTCTTGTTGGGATGGTCGATATTGTAATGCAGACCTCGGCTTTCCTTTCGCTCCATGGCGCAGCGGATGATCAGCTCGGCCACCTGTACCAGGTTACGCAGCTCGAGTAAGTTGTTACTCACGCGGAAGTTACTATAGTACTCCTGGATCTCCTGCTGCAGCATGGCGCAGCGACGCAGGGCGCGCTCGAGGCGCTTGTCTGAGCGAACGATGCCCACATAGTCCCACATGAACAGACGTAGCTCATGCCAGTTGTGAGCGATCACAACCTCTTCATCCGAATTAGACACCTTACTCTCATCCCAGGCGGGCAGCACACCCGGCATAGGGATCTTGGCCAGCTGACTCTCAATGTCCTCGGCCGCCGCGCGGGCAAACACTAGGCACTCCAGCAGCGAATTGCTGGCCAGACGGTTGGCGCCATGCAGACCAGTATAAGCGACTTCACCTATGGCATAGAGGCCGTTGAGGTCTGTCTGACCATGAAGATCTGTCATCACGCCGCCGCAGGTGTAGTGAGCCGCGGGTACCACAGGAATTGCATCCTTAGTGATGTCTATCCCCAGCTCCAGACAACGTTTATAGATAGTCGGGAAATGTTTAATCACAAAGTCTGCGGGTTTATGTGTGATATCCAGATAGACACAATCGACCCCGAGGCGCTTCATCTCATAGTCGATGGCGCGAGCCACGATATCACGAGGTGCCAGTTCGCCACGCTCGTCGAAGTCAGGCATGAAGCGGCTGCCATCCGGGCGCTTGAGATAGGCGCCTTCGCCACGCAGGGCCTCGGTCAACAGGAAGTTGCGTGCATCGGCGTGATAGAGACAGGTGGGGTGGAACTGGTTGAACTCCATGTTGGCCACCCGGCAACCCGAGCGCCAGGCCATGGCGATGCCATCGCCCGAGGCGATATCCGGATTGGAGGTATATTGGTACACCTTAGAGCTGCCACCTGTGGCCAGGGCAACGAAGCGAGCCTTAACGGTTTCGACATGCTCTTCGTCACGGTTCCATACATAGGCGCCGAGGACGCGGTTGCCGGGGCGCTTAAGTTTGCGTGTGGTAATAAGGTCGATGGCGTTATATCGCTCAAGCACCTTAATATTGGGGTGGTTCTGGGCGCGCTCCTGAAGGGTCACCTGCACCTCTTTGCCCGTGGCATCGGCCGCGTGCAAGATGCGTCTGTGGCTGTGGCCACCTTCGCGGGTCAGGTGGTAGGGGGCATTGCTCTCGTCACCATCGGCGGTTTCTTCTTTGTCGAAGGCGACGCCGCAGTGAATCAACCACTCCATGGCGCTCTTGGCGTTTTCGGCGGTAAAGGTCACAACTTCTTCATCGCATAACCCGGCGCCGGCGATCAAGGTATCGGCAACATGAGATTCGATGGTATCCTCTTCATCGAATACTGACGCGATACCGCCCTGGGCGTAGTAGGTTGAGCCTTCGCTGAGTGGGCCCTTGGAGAGTAAGATTACGTTTGATTTTTCAGCCAGATGTAGCGCTAAAGTCAGACCAGCAGCCCCGCTGCCGATAACCAAAACGTCAGATTGATGTTCAACTACTTGTTTCATCAGGTATCATGGTAAGTTATGCGAGTATTGTCTATGGTAAACCAAGACGCCATTTATGGATACTGATCTCGCCGTAGAAAATAAATGTGGATATCGCAATTTTTTTTAGAACTTTTTCGATGTGGGCTAGTCTACATATGTGAATATGATTCGAGCGACTGAGAAATCAGCATTTTAGATTTAGGAGTAGTCGGCTCGGATGAGTGGACAGATAAGTGATCAACAACTCGTTGAGCGAGTGCAACAAGGAGATAAAAACGCTTTTAACCTGCTGGTACATAAATATCAGAGCAAAGTGATTAACCTGATTGCACGCTATGTGCGTAATCAGGCCGACGTGGCAGATGTGGCACAGGAAGCCTTTATTAAAGCTTATCGTGCGCTGCCTAACTTTAGGGGTGAGAGTGCGTTTTATACTTGGTTGTATCGCATCGCGGTTAATACCGCGAAAAATCATTTAGTGGCACAGGGTAGGCGAGCGCCTGCCAACGATGTCGATGCGGAAGAAGCCGAATATTATGACGGCAGTGATGCGCTAAAGGAGTTTGCCTCCCCCGAGCGTCTCATGTTGTCGGATGAGATTCAAAAAGTGGTCTTCGATACGCTCGATACCTTGCCAGAAGAATTGAAGATGGCCATCTCTTTGCGTGAGCTCGATGGTATGAGTTATGAAGAGATTGCCAATGTGATGGAGTGTCCTGTGGGCACTGTGCGTTCACGTATCTTTAGGGCACGTGAAGCCATCGATAAGAAGTTACAGCCTTTGCTGGAACGATGAAGCATTTTATTCGATACACTAAATTTATATGGGTGATAAATGGATAAGTTAGGTCAGGAATGGGTTTCCGCTGCCGTTGATGGTGAAGTCGACGAGCAGGAATTGGCGCAACTCGCCGCCGATACGGATTCACATGAAAAGTGGCGTGATTATCACATGATAGGTGATGCTATGCGTGGTGAGTTGCCGGCTGCGATCAATCTGGATCTCAGTGCCAACATTGCCGCGGCGATTGAGCTTGAGCCTAGTATCCTTGTGCCTAAGCGTGTCGAAACGCCTGAGGTGACGCCTCAACAAGCCACTCAACACAGACTTGCGAGTGTGGTGCCACTGTTTAAGCAGTTTGGCCAATATGCCATCGCGGCCAGCGTCGCCTTAGTCGCCGTGATCGGTGTACAGAATTATAATCAGGGTGGCGTCGAAGATGCTGCGCCTATGCCAGTGCTCAATACCCGTCCGCTGATTGGCAGCGCGTCGCCGGTGAGCCTGCAGACAGGTCCTGTGCAACAGAACCAAAGTTATACCAACGAGCGTGTGATGGAGCAGCGTCATCGTATCAACACCTATATTCAAGATCATATGCTGCAGCAAAGATTGAATAACAGTGCCAATATAGACGACAATGGTGAGCTTACGCCGATCCCGGTTAATCACTAAAAGCTATTTATACTGGTCACACTGACTATACTCTTTGTGTCGATTGGTATTATTAAGGAGTTAGCTTGCGTCTTATTTGGTTGGCCTTGTTAGTCCTCGTCTTCCCTGCCAGTGCGCAGGAAGAGTTGTCCGCTAAGGCTTGGCTCGAAAATATGAGCCTCGCCTTAAAAGGACAAGAATTCAAGATGTCCCTGATCCATCTGCAAGCGGATCATATACGCCCCCTGGTTTATCTTCACGGCAAGGTCGACGACCATGAAGTCGCTTTTCTCGAGCACCTCAATGGCCCGCCGAAAAATGCCGTGCGCGTGGGCAATACCGTCACCTTTATCGAGCACGATCAGCCTGCCTACAGTGTTAGGGCCGAACGTATTCAAGGGGTATTGCCACCTGCGTTTGCCGGTTCTATCTCAGATCTCGAGTCGGGTTACCAGTTTGTCCTGGGCGGGCGCTCACGCCTTGCGGGGCGCCCCGGTCAGCTAGTGCGCATCATCCCTAACGATGATAACCGCTATAGCTATCAGGTATGGCTGGATATGGATACCTATCTGCCGCTGCGCTACGACATGCTCAATCTTGAGAAGCAGCTGCTGGAGCAAGTGCTGGTGGTGGAGTTGATCGTCCTGGACGATGCACCGGCGATTCTACGTGAAGCCTACAAGCAGGAGTGGCCTGAGATCATGCCTCAGCCCCAGCGAGAGCAGGCCGATAACTGGCAATTCAAATGGTTACCTCAAGGTTTTAAGATCTTAGTCAAGGATAATCACAGACTTATCGGCAGTCACGAGGCGGTCGAGTATATCGCCCTGAGCGATGGTCTGGTGAATATCTCAGTATATGTGGCCAGAGCCGGCGAGACGGCGCTGCCCGACGAGCTGATGACCCGCAACGGACTCTCTTTGGCGACCGAGCGGGTGGGCAATGCCGAGGTGGTTGCCGTGGGCAAGGTGCCGGCGGAGACCCTGAGCCGTATCGCCAAGAGCATCACCATAGAGTAATCAGGCTATGATGGAAGAAACAGCCACAGTGATCAGGTGCCCAGGAGATGGCTGGGTCACGGTCGAAGTCAAAGTGAAAAATGCCTGTAATCATTGCGACAACAATGACACCTGTGGCACCTCGGCCGTCTCTAAGGCCTTCTCACCTAAGGTGCAGCGATTCTCGCTGCCCAGCGACGAACAGTATGAGCCGGGTGAACTGTTAAAGCTTGGCCTGCCCGAGAGCGTGATCTTAAAGGCGGCCGCCATCGTCTACCTCATGCCGCTGGCGGGGCTGTTTATCGGCGCCGCACTGGGACATTTCCTTGCCGACTTGTCGGGGCTTTCGAGCAGCGATCTGCTGGCTATCGCCCTAGGCGCCGGTGGGGCAGTGAGCGCCTGGTGGCTGGGACGGAGATGGGCTAAAGCCCTGGAGACTAACAGTCAGCCTGTCATTCTGTCACGCCTTGGCCGGGCCATAGACGGCATTTCCCCCGCCAGCTAGCCTATTATTTTCCTTGTCCGATGGATTCCAATTGGTATTCATTTTGCGATCGGGTACAATTCGGCACTTTTAGATCAATTTCAATTTCGAGTTTAGTCATTTCGCACAATGAAGCATATTAGAAACTTTTCGATTATTGCCCATATCGACCATGGCAAATCAACCCTTTCTGACCGTCTTATTCAAGAGTGCGGCGGCCTGTCTGATCGTGAGATGGCGGCGCAGGTATTGGACTCAATGGATCTCGAGCGTGAGCGCGGCATTACCATTAAAGCCCAGAGTGTGACTCTCGATTACAAAGCCAAAGATGGTGAAACTTACCAGCTGAACTTCATCGATACCCCTGGTCACGTAGACTTCTCCTATGAGGTGTCACGTTCACTGGCGGCCTGTGAAGGCGCGCTCTTGGTGGTCGATGCCGGTCAAGGCGTTGAGGCGCAGACCCTGGCAAACTGTTATACCGCCCTGGATATGGATCTGGACGTGGTTCCTGTACTGAACAAGATTGACCTTCCCCAGGCTGATCCTGAGCGTGTTGCCGACGAGATCGAGGATATCGTAGGTATCGAGGCCGCCGATGCGGTGCGCTGCTCGGCCAAGACGGGTCTTGGTATCGGCGACGTGCTGGAAACTATCGTGGCGCAAATTCCGCCGCCAGAGGGCGATCCGGATGCGCCGCTGCAGGCGCTGATCATCGACTCCTGGTTCGACAGTTACCTGGGGGTTGTTTCCTTGGTGCGTATCAAGAATGGTGTGCTCAAGAAGGGTGACAAGTTCAAGGTGATGTCGACGGGTCAGACCCATAACGCCGATCGCGTCGGTATCTTTACCCCTAAGCAGACAGATACTGCCGAGCTGAAGACTGGCGAAGTAGGTTTCGTGATCGCCGGTATCAAGGAGATCCACGGCGCGCCTGTGGGCGATACCCTGACCCTGGCCAAGAATGGCGCCGAGAAGCCGCTACCCGGCTTTAAGAAGGTGAAGCCTCAGGTTTATGCCGGTGTATTCCCTATCTCGACCGACGACTACGAGAACTTCCGTGATGCGCTTAACAAGCTGAGCCTGAACGATGCGTCGCTCTTCTTCGAGCCTGAAACCTCATCTGCCCTGGGCTTTGGTTTCCGCATCGGTTACCTAGGTCTGCTGCATATGGAGATCATTCAGGAGCGTCTCGAGCGCGAATATAACCTGGATCTGATCACCACTGCGCCGACGGTAGTCTATGAGGTAGTGACCACTAAGGGCGAGACCATCTACGTCGATAACCCATCGGATCTTCCGCCGATGAACAACATCGAAGAGATGCGCGAGCCTATCGTTGAGACCAATATCCTGGTGCCTAAAGAGTACCTGGGTAACGTGATCACCCTGTGTGTCGAGAAGCGTGGCGTACAGACCAACATGGTTTACCACGGCAATCAGGTGGCGATCACCTATGATATGCCGATGGCCGAGGTGGTGATGGACTTCTTCGACCGTTTGAAGTCGACCAGCCGTGGTTATGCCTCGCTCGAATATAACTTCAAGCGTTTCGAGCCGGCGGACATGGTGCGTCTGGACGTGTTGATCAACGGCGACCGCGTCGATGCCCTGGCGATGATCCTTCACAAGGCAAACGTGCGTTATCAAGGCCTGGCCTTGGTGAACAAGATGAAGGAACTGATCCCAAGACAGATGTTCGATATCGCGATTCAGGCGGCCGTCGGCAGCCAGATCATCGCGCGTTCATCGGTCAAAGCCCTGCGTAAAGACGTGACCGCTAAGTGTTATGGCGGCGACGTCTCTCGTAAGAAGAAGCTGCTGCAGAAGCAGAAAGAGGGTAAGAAGCGCATGAAGCAGGTGGGTAACGTCGAAGTACCGCAAGAGGCCTTCCTCGCCGTGTTGAAGATCAATGAGTAATCACTTTTTAGTTAAGAATTGTTAATAGTGATTGATAATGAGCGCCGCGGTTTGCGGCGCTTTGTTTGTTACAGTATAAATGGGCTAATGGCCTGCCAGCCAGGCGATGAACACCTTATTTTACTGGAGCATTTTTCAGGAGTTAGTTAGCGTATGGCAGCTTATTTTTCCCTTATCCTGGTCTTGGTGACCCTAGGCAGCGGCCTGATCTGGATGTTCGATGCCTTAGTCTTAGCGCCTAAGCGTCAGCAGAAGCTGGCCCTGGCACAGGCGGCCAACCAGGAGATTAGCGAAGAGAGCGCCGAAAAAATCGTGCGTGAGTCGACGATTGTGGAGACCTCGCGTTCTATTTTTCCGGTCATCGCTTTCGTGTTGATCCTCCGCTCTTTTATTTACGAGCCTTTCCAGATCCCTTCGGGCTCTATGATGCCAACCCTGTTGGTGGGCGACTTCATCCTGGTGGAGAAGTTTAGCTATGGGCTGAAAGACCCCGTGTGGCGTAGCGAGCTTATCGAGACGGGTAAGCCGCAGCGTGGTGACGTGGCGGTATTTAAATACCCAGAAAACCCCCAGATCGACTACATCAAGCGTGTCATCGGCCTGCCGGGCGATCGCATCGTCTATCGCAACAAGGATCTCTATATTCAGAAAGCCTGTCCCGAGGGGCAGAGCGAGTGTCCTAAGCTCGAGAAGATAGCACGCGTCGGTGTGAACCAAGGTGAATTTACCCAGGATAATATCCCGCTGCTGCGTTACAAGGAGCAGCTGGGCGAGGTGACTCACGACATCCTGATCAACCCAGGGCGCGGCGAGCCGACCTCCTATTATTTCCGTGAAGGCAATCTGGCGGTGGGCGAGTTTATCGTGCCCGAGGGCCAGTATTTCATGATGGGCGACAATCGCGACAACAGCACCGACTCACGCTTCTGGGGCTTCGTGCCCGAGGCCAACCTGGTGGGTAAGGCCGTGGCGATCTGGATTAGTTTTGAATTTGAGCGCAAGCCGTCGGACTTTTTACCCACTTGGGTGCCGACCGGCGTACGCTTTAACCGTGTAGGCGGAATAGTGTAGATGGAACCCATTAAGAATCTACCGCGTTTGGGTAGAATATTAGGCTATCAATTTCAGCAGATTGAGCTGCTAGAGCAGGCGTTAACGCACCGTAGTGCGGCCAGCAAACATAACGAGAGACTGGAGTTCTTAGGCGACTCGATCCTCTCAATCGTCATCTCAGACGCCTTGTATCATCAGTTTCCCAAGGCAACCGAGGGCGATCTGAGTCGGATGCGCGCGACGCTCGTATGCGGCAAGATGCTGGCGGAGGTCGCCAAAGAGTTCAAGCTCGGCGATTACCTCAAGTTGGGTCCTGGTGAGCTCAAGAGTGGTGGGTTTCGCCGCGAGTCTATTCTGGCCGATGCTATGGAGGCGATTATCGGTGCCATCTATCTGGATGCCGATATCGAGACTTGCCGTGCTTTAGTACTAAACTGGTATAAGAGCCGCCTTGCGGTGATCGAGCCGGTGAATCAGAAAGATCCCAAGACCCTGCTGCAGGAGCACCTGCAGGGATTTAAACAGCCGCTCCCTGTCTATACCGTGGTGAACATCAGTGGTGAGGCCCATGCGCAAACCTTCACGGTAGAGTGCAAGGTGGAGCAGCTAAAAGAGGCCGTTGTCGGCGTGGCGAATTCCCGCAGAAAGGCGGAGCAGATTGCCGCAGCAGAAGTGTTGGAGCGTATTAAGAAATGAGTAATAAACCCGAGCAGCCAGAAGGTGCACAAGAGCCGAGTCTAGACGAGCTGCTGGCGCGGATGAACAGTGGTCGCAGTGGTAGCCAGTACGAGGTGACCTACTGCGGCATGGTGGCAATTGTCGGTCGCCCTAACGTGGGAAAGTCCACCCTGCTCAACAAGCTACTAGGTCAGAAGATCTCTATCACCTCCAAGAAGCCGCAGACCACGCGTCACCGCATCATGGGCATTCACACTGAGGGCCCTCGTCAGGTGGTGTTTATCGACACCCCGGGTCTGCATATCGAAGAGAAGCGCGCTATCAACCGTCTGATGAATCGTGCGGCCTCTAGTTCGCTGGCCGAGGTGAGCCTGGTGGTGTTTGTCGTCGATGGTCTCAACTGGACCGCCGACGATGAGATGGTGCTGAAGAAGCTCCATAGCCGCGACGATGGCCGCAAGACGATTCTGGCGATCAACAAGGTAGATAATATCAAGGACAAAGAGGCGCTATTCCCGCATCTGCAGGAGTTGTCGGCCAAGTTTGAATTTGATGAGATATTGCCGATCTCGGCAACCCATGGCACTAATGTGCAGCGCATCATGGAGCTGGCGCTGGAGTCTGTGCCTGAGTCGCCGCACTACTTTCCGGAGGATTATGTCACCGACCGTTCTCAGAAGTTTATGGCCTCTGAGATAGTGCGCGAGAAGCTGATGCGTTTCCTCGGCGACGAGCTACCCTACGATGCCACGGTAGAGATAGAGCAGTTTAAGATGATGGAAAACGGCGTCTATCAGATTAATGCCTTAATCTTGGTGGAGCGCGAGACGCAAAAGCGTATGGTTATTGGCAACAAGGGCGAGCGTATTCGCACTATTGCCACCCAGGCCCGCCAAGATATGGAGGTCCTGTTCGATAACAAGGTCTTCCTCGAGGTCTGGGTTAAAGTCAAGTCTGGCTGGGCCGATGATGAGCGCGCCCTGCGTTCATTAGGCTATGGCGAGAGTTAAGCCAGCAAGAATAAAGGTAAGCCGAGGTAGTCACGCTAACGTTGTGGTTGTCTCGGCTTTTTTGTCAGCATTGTTTTTGGTAAACAGGGATTAAGGAAGCGGGCAATGCACAGGGGATATGTACTGCACACCCGTCCCTATCGGGAGTCGAGCGTGCTGGTCAATCTGTTGGTGGACGGCCTGGGCAGGGTCGATGCCGTCGCGCGCCTGGGCAGTGGCAAAACTTCTATCAAGAGCATATTGCAACCCTTTCAGCCGCTGCTGTTTCAGTTGTCGGGCCGAAGCAGCCTAAAGAGCCTGTATCAGGTAGAGGCGGCAAGCCCTGCGGTCCCCCTCTGCGGCAGCGACAGTTTTGCCGGACTCTATCTCAACGAACTGTTAGTGCGCTGCCTCTCGGTCGAGCATGGTGCTGAGCAGTTCTTTTTTACCTATCACAAGACCCTGATGGCCATGGCAGCGGCCTTTAGCGAGGCGCAGCTCAGGCAGTTTGAGCTGGCACTGCTCAAGGAGCTTGGTGTGATGCCCTCGTTGAATCTCGATATTGATGGCAGTCCTATCGAAGACGACTTCTACTATCGCCTCTTATCGGAAGAGGGCTTTAGCACGGCCCTTGGGCCCAAGCCTAACCATTTTAGCGGCGAGATGCTGCGGGCCTTAGAGGAAGATAAGCTGGATGAGGCCGACTTTAAACAGGCTAAGTTGCTGATGAGGCAGCTGCTGTCCCCCTTGCTGGGTGACAAGCCGCTCAAGTCGCGGGCGTTGTTTTTAAAGGGCAACAGGCCATCTAGTTACAGCAAGTAACACCACAGACTCGATTGAGGCGGGCAGTTGAGCATATTCATCGGGTGTTTTCCTTGTGGCCTTCCCTTAACCTTGAGTAAAATAGGCGAAAATTCCAATCGCGACACTCTACACTTAAGGACTTTCCATGAGCCGTATTCATCTAGGCGTTAATATCGATCACATTGCCACCTTACGTCAGGCCCGTGGGACCAGCTACCCGGATCCTGTGCACGCCGCGGCGGTCGCCGAGCATGCCGGCGCCGAAGGCATTACCGTGCACCTGCGTGAAGATAGACGCCACATCTGCGACAGAGACATCTATCTGCTGGCCAAGACCATTAAGACGCGCATGAACTTCGAGATGGCGGTGACAGATGAGATGCTGGATATCGCCTGTGAGGTGAAGCCTGCCTATGTCTGCCTGGTACCGGAGAAGCGCGAAGAGCTGACCACAGAAGGTGGCTTGGATGTGGCGGGGCAGCAGGAGAAGATTCGCGCCGCGGTCGAGCGTTTAACTGCGCTAGGTATCAAGGTGTCGCTGTTTATCGATGCCGATCAGACGCAGATCGACGCCACCGTTGCCGTGGGTGCACCTGTTATCGAGTTGCACACAGGCTGTTACGCCGACGCGGAGACAGACGCCGAACAGGCCAAGGAGCTGACACGTATCACCGAGATGGCAACCTATGCCCACGGTCAGGGGCTGGTGGTCAATGCGGGCCATGGTCTTCACTATCACAATGTGAAGCCCATCGCGGCGATTCCTGAGCTGTATGAGCTCAATATCGGTCATGCCATCATTGCCCGCGCCGCGATTGACGGTCTAGATAAGGCGGTGCGCGACATGAAGCAGCTGATGATCGAAGGTCGCAGCGGTCAGTAGTCGTCAGATTGTTAGAATTAACCTTCATGTTGTGGCTGGTAGGGAAGGGCATATGATTGTTGGCTTAGGGACAGATATTGTCGAGATCGCGCGCATCGCCAACAAGGTGCCAGAGGCCGGTGATGAGGCGGCATTGGCTAAGTGTCCGCTGGCTAAGCGTGTCCTGACCCAGGATGAGATGGCGATATTTCTCGCTTCCTCTCAGCCCGGTCGCTATTTGGCAAAGCGGTTTGCCGCCAAAGAGGCGGCAGCTAAGGCGCTGGGCACGGGAATTGGCCGCGGCGTCTCCTTTCAGCACATCGAGGTAAGCAACGATGCCAATGGTGCGCCGCTTATCAGCTTTCGCGATGGTGCGGCTGAGCGATTAGCCCTGCTCGGGGCAAGCCGCGCCCACATCTCTATCGCCGACGAGAAGCACTATGCGACGGCCACGGTTATTATAGAAACTGTCTAATTGATGTTGAGCGCATCGCCGTTTAACTCCCCGTCTGTGTTTCCCATTGTGATTGAGTCTCGCCAGAGCCTGCCGTTTTAAGGTTCTAGGCGAGTCTCCTTGTCATCGATTTCTCTCCGGTTTTGCGCTGGCAAGTGTTAATAAAATGTTTTAGGTTAGGCTAACTGAGACGAACGTCGCATTTAGCCTGCCGGCCAATCATAGCGGTTAGCGCAATCGGGCTGGCTTTCGTCTCGCAATATAAAAAGACGATGGAGCCGAGTCATGAAATCTGCGATCGAGCAGCTATCCACCTATAAGAGTGTTCACCTCAACCCCACCAACATAAAGACGCACTTTGTCGGTATCCCGCTGATCATCTGGTCGGCCTTCGTGATGTTAAACACCATCCCCTTTAGCCTGTATAGCTTCGGCTCCACAGGGTTTGAACTCAATGTGGCCGTGCTGTTTGCCTGCGGCGTCCTACTCTATTACTTTGCGCTGCATGCCAAACTGGCGCTGGGGCTGGTGCTATTTATCCTGCCCGTGCTCTACACCTCTTTTTTTGTATCTCGAATGGAGCAGGCCTGGCCTATCGCCATCAGTGTCTTCGTCATTGGTTGGGTTTTTCAGCTGATTGGCCACAAGTATGAGAAGGCTAAGCCGGCCTTTATCGACGATCTCAACCAGCTGTTGATCGGCCCCTTCTTCCTGATGGCCGAGCTTTACTTCATGCTTGGATTAGAGCGCGACTTAGACGAGGCGATCACCCCATTGGCAAGAGATAAGCGCCGCGCCCTGACCCACGCCAGTAAGCATGACAATTAAAAATTTGGTCGCTATGGGATAACAAAAAGGCGCCTTAGAGCGCCTTTTTTGAGCCATGGTGATGACTAGTTGCGACTGCCCTTTGGCGCCTTGTAGTGCTGGGGCATCACCCGCACCGTCTTCACCATGTTGTCGGCCACCTCGACCACCTCGAGCGGATAGCCACACAGGCGCATTGAGGTGTTAGGCTCGGGGATCTCCTCAAGATATTCCAATATCAGGCCGTTAAGTGTCTTAGGGCCGTCGATAGGGAAGTGCCAGTCCATCTCCTTGTTGAGATCGCGGATGTTGATGGTGGCATCGATGAGGAAACTGCCATCTTGCTGCTTGTTGATATCCTCGCTGGGCGTGGTGATCATCGAGGTGGTAAAGTCGCCGACGATCTCCTCGAGAATATCTTCGAGGGTCACCAGTCCCTGAATATCCCCATACTCGTCCACCACTAGGCCGATGCGCTCCTTATTCTGCTGGAAGTTGGCCAGCTGCACATTAAGGGGCGTGCCCTCTGGGATGAAGTAGATCTCCTTTACTGCGCGTAGTAGCGATGACTTACTAAACTGCTGCTTGGATTGCAGGCGCAGGGCGTCTCTTAGGTGAACGAAGCCGACGGCATCGTCGATATTGTCTCGGTAGAGCAGAACCCTAGTGTGTGGGCTCTGAATCACCTGCTTGTTGATGCGGCTAAAGTCATCGTTGACGTTGATGGCATAGAGGTCCGAGCGGGGGATCATGATGTCCTCCACAGTGACCTTTTCAAGATCCATGATAGAGAGCAGCATCTCCTGGTGGCGCTGAGGGATCAGGGCGCCGGCCTCATGTACCACGGTGCGCAGCTCTTCCTGACTCAGGGCATCATCGGCCTTCACCGAGCGGATCCCCAGCAGTCGCAGGAAGTTGGAGGTGATAAAGTTAACTATCTTCACCAGGGGAGAAAGTACCACCAATAAGGCCTTGAGCAATATGCTCGAGGGGAAGGCGATACGTTCAGGATGTAGGGCGGCCACGGTTTTTGGGGTCACCTCGGCAAACACTAGCACTACCAGGGTGAGCACACCCGTGGCGATGGCAACCCCCACGTCACCAAATAGGCGAATCCCCAAGATGGTGGCAATCGCCGAGGCGAGGATATTTACCAGGTTGTTGCCGATCAGGATCAGGCCTATCAGCCTGTCCGGGCGCTCTAGCAATCTGATGGCACGTTTGGCGCCCTTGTGGCCATTGTTGGCAAGATGACGCAAGCGATAGCGGTTGAGCGACATCATGGCGGTTTCAGAGCCGGAGAAATAGGCGGAGATGACAATGAGTACGAACAGGATGATGACAAGTACGCTGGTGGATATAGCTTCCAATCAGTGGCCCCACTTTGGCGTTGATGAGTAAGAAAAGCGTTAAGATTTAGTAAATACAGCGATTTGGGCTGTGAGTCAAGTTCACCTAGGTCGCACTTTAGTCCATCTTGACCTAGGTGAAGCAAGCTGTGATTAGCGTGTTTGGCCTATTGCAGGATCAACTCTTTGACGATGCGGGCGCCGAAGTAGGCTAGCGATAGCAGGGTGGCGCCTGTCAGGGTATAGGCCACGGCAGTCCGGATCTTACAACCTACCCAGTACTGCTGTGCCAGCATGGCAATATAGGTAAACCAGGCCATGATAGAGAGTATTGCCTTGTGGCCTTGGCCGTCGGCAAACATATCGTCGAGGAAGATGAAGCCGGTTGCCAGTGAAAGGCTCAAGAGCACCACGCCGATGATCACCAGATGATAGAGCTGCTTCTCTACTGTCATCAGCGGTGGAATCGCCGGGCTCAGCATCAGCTGCTTCTTCTTCAGCTTATTCTGAATCATGGCCAGTTGGATGGCATAGAGGGCCGCTATCATCAGGGCGCTATAGGCCATTAGCGACAGTACCACGTGCGCCAACACCTCGGGGTAAAGCTCGAAATGGATGATATATTTAGGTGGTAACAGCCACAGCAGAGCCACTGAGATGACCGAGCAGGCGTAGACCACAGGCACAACCACTATCACCTTGAGGCGGAACATCAAGATGGTAAAGGTGAAGGCAATGATCCAGTTCACCATGGAGATCACATTGGTCAGGCTAAAGTTTTGACCGTCGCCGGTGAAGATGGCCTGAGACAGGGCGGCGGCATGGAGCACCACGGCCACGGCGGCGAAGGCGGCAACGGCTTTACGGTTAGGGCCATCGGCATGAAACAGTCGACTGATGACCAAGACGAGCGCGATACTGTAGAAGAAAATGGCTGAAGCCGAAAAAATCACCATCGAAAATTAACCTATCGTTATGTGAGCTTTCTTGTGGTTATCGACGCGCGTGAGGCGGTCGAGTTTTTATCCTTAGTTGATCGTTAGAATAACACGATGGATGCTATTTTGGGCAGAGGCTTTACACACAAAAATTAGCACTTTCTGAGCGTTACTCCTAAGTTTTGACATTTTTATCCTATGGCAGTTAACTTGCCAAAGCCATAACTTACGCTGTGCGGTAGCATAATATCTGTGCATCGCTATAATACTGGCCCAATCATGTAAATTCTAAACGGTAAAGAACGCGATAATGTTTGAGAACCTCACTGACAGATTATCACGCACCCTGAAAAATATTAGCGGTCGTGGTCGCTTAACAGAAGACAATATTAAAGAAACGTTACGCGAAGTGCGCATGGCGCTGCTGGAAGCCGACGTCGCCTTGCCCGTTGTACGCGCCTTCGTTAACAGCGTTAAAGAGCGTGCCGTAGGCCAAGAGGTCACCAAGAGCCTGAGCCCAGGCCAGGCCTTCATCAAAATCGTCCAGAGTGAGCTCGAAAATGCCATGGGCGAAGCCAACGAGGCGTTGAACCTCTCGGCGCAGCCACCTGCGGTGATCATGATGGCCGGCCTGCAAGGTGCGGGTAAGACGACCAGTGTCGCCAAGCTGTCTAAGTTTCTGCGCGAGAGACAGAAGAAATCTGTGCTGGTGGTCAGTGCCGACGTCTATCGTCCGGCGGCGATCAAGCAGCTGGAAACCTTGGCCAATGAGGTCGAGGTAGAGTTCTTCCCATCGAATGTATCACAAAAGCCTATCGATATCGTCGATGCGGCCATGGCTCACGCTAAGCTCAAATTTATCGATGTGGTGATCGTCGATACCGCGGGTCGCCTGCATGTCGATGAGAGCATGATGGAGGAGATCAAGGCGCTGCACGCCGCGGTCAAACCTGTAGAAACCCTGTTTGTGGTCGATGCCATGACGGGTCAGGATGCGGCTAACACCGCCAAGGCCTTCAACGAAGCCCTGCCGCTGACCGGTGTGGTACTGACCAAGGTCGACGGTGACGCCCGCGGTGGTGCTGCGCTGTCGATTCGCCATATTACCGGTAAGCCGATTAAGTTCCTGGGGGTGGGCGAGAAGACAGATGCGCTCGAGCCTTTCCATCCGGACCGTGTTGCCTCGCGCATTCTGGGTATGGGAGACGTGCTTTCCCTGATCGAAGAAGTCGAGCGCGGCGTCGACAAAGAAAAGGCGATGAAGCTGGCCTCTAAGGTCAAGCAAGGCGGTAGCTTCGATTTAGAAGACTTCCGTGAGCAGCTACAACAGATGAAGAACATGGGCGGCATGATGAACATGCTCGAAAAGCTGCCCGGTGTCGGTCAACTCCCTCCAGAGGCCCTGGCTCAGGTGCAGGACGGCAAGCTAACCGGGCAAATGGAGGCTATTATTAACTCCATGACGCCAGGCGAGCGTAAGCGTCCAGAGATCATCAAGGGATCTCGTAAGCGTCGTATCGCCATGGGTTCAGGCACCCAGATCCAGGACGTCAATCGTCTGCTCAAGCAGTTTACTCAGATGCAGAAGATGATGAAGAAGATGTCGGGTAAAGGTGGCATGAAGAAGATGATGCGTGGCATGAGTGGTATGCTGCCTCCCGGGATGAAAATGCCCGGACGTTAATCGTCTGACTTTGTATAGATTTAGCTAAGTCCATTAAGGGTTTTCGACCCTTGGTGGGCTTGCTATTTTTGCGTGAAAAACGTTGCATTTGTCGCCGGTTCAGGTAGAATCGTGCGGCTTTCTATCTGGGACTCTTCGCGAACACGGGGTTCCAGTTTTTATTTTTGCTTCAGAACGAAGCAAATCATTAGAGGATAAAAGACGCATGGTTACCATTCGTTTAGCTCGAGGCGGCGCAAAAAAGCGTCCATTTTATAACATCGTTGTTGCTGACAGCCGTAACGCTCGTGACGGTCGTTTCATCGAACGTGTTGGCTTCTTCAACCCTGTTGCTCGTGGTCAAGAAGAAGCTCTTCGCTTAGATCTTGATCGTGTAGATCACTGGGTTGCTAACGGTGCAGCTACTACAGATCGTGTAGCGAAACTGATCAAAGACGCTCGTAAAGCTGCTGCTTAATAGCGTTTAGGTATAGATTGATGAGTAGTCACCAAGAACCTGTCTTACTAGGCAAATTAGGCGCTAGTCACGGCATTAAAGGTTGGTTGAAGATCACTAGCTATACCGATTCTGTCGAAGATATTTTTGACTATTCACCTTGGTTGATTAAAGAGCAAGGCGAATGGCGCGAAGTCAAGGTTGCACAGTGGCGTTACCAAGGTAAGGCGATTATCGCCGCCCTGGAAGGCGTAACCACTCGAGACCAAGCGCAAATACTCACCAACTGTGAGATTGCCATTCCCGCCGAGGCGATGAAGGAGCTGCCGGAAGATGAATTCTACTGGCGTGATCTTATCGGCTGTGAGGTGGTGAATACTAAAGGCTACAACATGGGCAAGGTCGACCAGATCGTGGAAACAGGATCGAACGACGTGCTACTTGTGAAGGCCAACGCGAAAGATGGCTTTGGCAAAACGGAACGTATGATTCCTTTTGTTACCGAGCAGTTCATCCTCGAGGTGAATCTGGCGGAAAAACAAATTTTAGTGGATTGGGATCCGGACTTCTAAGTCGAGGGGCAACAGATGTGGTTAGGGGTAGTCACCCTGTTTCCAGAGATGTTTCGTGCCGTAACAGACTTTGGTGTAACGGGTCGGGCCGTAAGTAACGGTTTGTTAGAGTTGCAAACGTGGAATCCTCGAGATTTCACCCATGATAGACATAGAACAGTGGACGACAGGCCTTATGGCGGCGGACCTGGCATGTTGATGATGGTGCAGCCTCTACGTGATGCCATCCATGCAGCGAAAGCCGCTGCGGGTGATAAGGCTAAGGTGATTTATCTTTCTCCTCAGGGACGCAAGCTGACTCAGCAGGGCGTCGAAGAGTTAGCTAAATCGGAGCGTTTGATTTTAGTGTGTGGTCGCTACGAAGGTATCGATGAGCGCATTATTCAGACGGAAGTGGATGAAGAGTGGTCGATTGGAGATTACGTGCTCTCGGGCGGTGAACTCCCAGCGATGACGCTGATCGATTCGGTTTCACGTTTGGTTCCAGGTGTTCTTGGAAAGCAGGCGTCGGCAGAGCAGGATTCCTTCTCTGACGGATTACTGGATTGTCCCCACTATACTCGCCCCGAAAGCCTAGATGGTATCGATGTACCGGCGGTATTGCTTAGTGGCAACCACGAAAATATTAGACGCTGGCGATTGCAGCAGAGTCTCGGAAGAACTTTACTGCGGCGACCAGAATTATTTGAAAATCTAGCTCTGACTGACGAACAAACCAAGCTATTAGCCGAGTTTGTTAATACCGCCCAAGCAGGCGAGTAAAAGTGGTCAGTTATTACTAGTATGGAGTTTATTCATGAATAACATCATTAAAATGCTCAACGATGAGCAAATGAAGCAAGACGTACCAGAATTTGGTGCAGGTGACACAGTAGTTGTAAAAGTACGTGTTGTAGAAGGCGGTAAAGAGCGTCTACAGGCGTTTGAAGGCGTTGTTATCGCTAAGCGTAACCGTGGTCTGCACTCTGCATTCACTGTACGTAAGATCTCTAATGGCGAAGGTGTTGAGCGTGCGTTCCAAACTCACAGCCCGCTCATCTCTAGCATCGAAGTTAAGCGTCGCGGCCGTGTTCGTCGTGCTAAGCTTTACTACCTACGTGAGCGTTCAGGTAAGTCTGCACGTATCCGCGAGAAGCTTGCTAAGTAAGCTATCGCTAAAACGTAAAAAAAGATGCAGTGTTCGCACAATGACCCGCCTTATGGCGGGTTTTTGTTTTTAGGCATTCGCTAATGAGTTGTGCTGTTATCCATAGCATAGCCTTAGGCTGTTTCTTTCCATTTTCCTTCCTTATCCTCTCCCACACAGCAACCCCTAAAGGCTATATCTCTTTTGGTAAAACCTATCTTGGCTAAAACTGTCTCTTCAGCCAGCGCTGATAGAGGCTTTTACCGCTTCGATCGTGAATTCTGTTTGAAAAGCAAATTTCTGCTTGATCTAAATTTATGCAGCAGGCATAGTTAGCTCACAGATGTAATGGTGTACCATTACGATATTGCATTTTAGAGAAGACACACTAGGTTGGTGACAGGTATGCAGCAAGATACGATTAATAATGTTCACATCAGCTCGGAGAAGGTGCTGGTGACCCCGGAAGAGTTAAAACAACAACTGCCCCTGTCGACTGCCGCCTATCACTACGTACTCAATGCACGCCGCACTGTGGCGGACATAGTACACAAGCGAGATAATCGTGTACTCGTGGTCAGCGGACCTTGCTCTATCCACGATATCGCCTCGGCCAAGGAGTACGCGCTGCGCCTCAAGACGCTACACGACGAGCTTAAAGATGAGTTCTACATCCTGATGCGCGTCTACTTCGAGAAGCCTCGAACCACGGTGGGCTGGAAGGGGATGATTAACGATCCCGACATGGATGAGTCCTTCGATGTCGAGAAGGGCTTACGCCAGGCGAGAGAGTTGATGATCTGGTTGGCGGAGCTTGGTTTGCCGGTGGCTACCGAGGCGCTGGATCCCATCAGTCCGCAATATATTTCTGAGTTGGTCACCTGGTCGGCTATCGGCGCGCGCACCACAGAGTCTCAGACCCACAGGGAGATGGCCTCGGGGCTCTCTATGCCGGTTGGCTTCAAGAACGGCACAGACGGCAAGCTGGGGGTGGCGATCAACGCGCTGCAATCGGCGGCCAGCAGCCACAGATTCATGGGGATCAACCAGGCGGGGCAGGTCGCCTTGCTGCAAACCGCGGGTAACCCGGATGGTCATGTGATCCTGCGTGGCGGTAAGACGCCTAACTATGATGCGGCGAGCGTCGCCGAGTGTGAGCAGCAGCTGCATGCGGCCAAGCTCAACGCCAGACTGATAGTGGATTGCAGTCATGGTAACTCGAGTAAAGATCATACTCGGCAGCCGAGTGTCTGTCAGGATGTGTTCGAGCAGATCGCCAACGGCAACAAGTCGATCATAGGTGTCATGCTGGAGAGCCACCTCAATGAGGGCAACCAGAGCAGCGATAAGCCGATGAGTGAGCTGGCCTACGGGGTGTCGGTTACCGATGCCTGCATCGACTGGCAGACCACAGAGGATCTCCTGCGTCAGGGGGCCGCACAATTGGCATCGGTTTTACCCAGCAGATTTGCTATGCTCAAGGCGGTTAATGCCTGATGGAAAGTGCGCAAATGAGTGAGAAAACCACCAAAGAGCTTGAAAAATTAAGAGAACATATCGACAGCGTCGATCAACAGCTGCTGCATCTGCTGCGTAAACGCCTGGACCTCGTGGCCCAGGTGGGCGGGGTCAAGCATGCAGCCGGGGTGCCTATCTACGCGCCTCAGCGCGAGGCCTCCATGTTGGCCAAGCGTCGGGAAGAGGCAGCAAAGATGAATGTTTCGCCTCAGCTGATCGAAGATATTCTGCGCCGCCTGATGCGCGAGTCCTATCTCAACGAGAAAGATGTCGGCTTCAAGCAGGTGAAGACAGATCTGGGCCATGTGGTGATCGTCGGTGGTCAGGGCAAGCTAGGCGGCCTGTTTGCGCAGATGCTGAGTCTGTCCGGCTATCAGATGAAATCTCTTGATAAAGACGACTGGCAGCAGGCCGAGGCGATTTTCGATGGGGCAGGGATGGTGATAGTCACTGTGCCTATTAGCATCACCTGTGAGCTCATTCGCGACAAGCTTACCAGCCTGCCAAGCAGCTGTATCCTGGCCGATCTCACCTCCATCAAGGAGAAGCCGCTCGAGGCGATGCTCGCCAGCCATCAAGGCCCGGTAGTAGGTCTGCACCCCATGTTCGGCCCTGATGTGGGCAGCCTGGCCAAGCAGGTGGTGGTGGTGTGTCATGGTCGAGGTCGCGAGCAATATGAATGGCTGCTCGAGCAGATTGGCATATGGGGCGCTCGCCTGGTCGAGGCCGATGCTAAGCAGCACGACAAGGCGATGCAGCTGGTGCAGGCGATGCGCCACTTCTCCTCCTTCGTCTACGGTCTGAACCTCTATCGCGAGGCGGCCGATATCGACAATCTATTGCAGTTCAGCTCGCCCATCTACCGGCTGGAACTGGCGATGGTCGGGCGCCTGTTTGCCCAGAGTCCCGAACTCTATGCCGATATCATCTTCGCCCAACAGGAGAGCCTGACCGCAATAGGGGATTACCTGGATAACTATGCCCAGGCACTCGAGTTGCTCAAACGCGGCGACAGACAAGGCTTCATTCGTGAGTTCGAGGCCGTGGCGGCCTGGTTTGGAGATTTCGCGCCTCAGTTCCAGCGTGAGAGCCGCGCCATGTTGCAGTCGGTCAATGATATGAAGACAGGCTAATCGATATTACTGATTAAAGCTCCCTGGCGGCGCCCGAGTGTCTGACACTCAGGGCGCCGCTTTTTATTTGGCAGCCTAAGCCGGCTAATAGCTTGTTTTAAAATATCTTTACCATAATTTTTAACAAGTTAGTTTCGCAATTGCTAATTTGATCCGCTTCATAATTTCTCACATTGCTGTCAATTTTATCTTCTGTGAGTGTCATTAGCACAGTAGACTGCGCCAAAACATGCAAAGAAAAAGCATGATTAAATAAAGGAGCAGTGTTGTGTTTTGTATTCAGTGTGAGCAAACCATTCGTACCCCGGCCGGTAACGGCTGTAGCTATTCTCAAGGTATGTGCGGCAAGTTAGCTGCGACCTCAGATCTACAAGATCTATTGATCTACATCTTACAAGGCGTGTCGGCCTACGCCGAGAAGGCGCGCGCGTTTGGCATCATAGACCCGGCCATCGACACCTTCGTGCCCAAGGCGTTCTTCGCCACTCTGACCAATGTGAACTTCGACGATGAGCGCATCATAGAATATACCAAGCAGGCCTACGCCTACCGTACTCAGCTACAGGCCGCCTACGAGGCGGCATGTAAGGAGCAGGGGCAACCAGTTGAGACACTGATCCCTGCCGCCAGCCTGGTGCTGGCCAGCGTGAAAGAAGAGATGTTGGCCCAGGCCGCTCAGGCGATCCCGAATCGCGGAAAAGATGCGGTCGATGAGGACATCATGGGTCTGCGTCTGTTGTGTCTGTACGGTCTGAAGGGCGCAGCGGCTTACATGGAGCATGCTCGTGTGTTGGATCAAACTGACGCTGAGGTGGCAGCTAAGTTTCATCAGATCATGGCATTCTTGGGCTCAGACTCTGTCGATGCCGACAAGTTGTTTGCCACCGCCATGGAGATTGGCCAGCTAAACTACAGCGTGATGGCCATGTTGGATAAAGGGGAAACCGAGGCCTTCGGTCACCCTGAGCCGACTCAGGTCAACACGGTTGCGGTGAAAGGCAAGGCGATTCTGGTGTCGGGCCACGACATGAAAGATCTCGAGCTTATCCTGCAGCAGACCCAAGGCAAGGGCATCAACGTCTTTACCCATGGTGAGATGCTACCGGCGCTGGCTTATCCCGAGTTGAAGAAGTATTCCCACCTAGTCGGTAACTACGGCAGTGCGTGGCAAAACCAGCAGAAAGAGTTCGCTAACTTCCCTGGTGCGGTGGTGATGACCTCTAACTGTATTATCGATCCTAACGTGGGCGACTATGCCGACCGTATCTTTACCCGCAGCATAGTGGGTTGGCCGGGCGTGACCCATATCGTGGGGGATGACTTCTCCGCGGTGATCGATAAGGCCTTGGCGCTTGAGGGCTTTGCCTATGATGAGATCCCCCATCACATCACCATAGGTTTTGCCCGCAACGCGTTAATGGCCGCCGCGCCTGCCGTGGTGGAGAACGTCAAGAATGGTGCGATCAAGCACTTCTTCCTGGTGGGTGGTTGTGACGGTGATAAGGCCGAGCGTAGCTACTTTACCGATATCGCCAAGGCGGCACCTAAGGATTCCATTATCATGACCTTAGGTTGTGGTAAGTATAAGTTCAACAAGCTCAGCTTCGGTGATATCAATGGTATTCCACGCCTGCTGGATATTGGTCAGTGTAACGATGCCTACTCGGCGATTCAGCTAGCCATCGCGCTGTCAGAAGTGTTCGAGTGTGAGATCAACGAGCTGCCGCTGAGTCTGGTGCTCTCCTGGTTCGAACAGAAGGCGATCGTTATCTTGCTGACCCTGTTATCACTTGGCGTGAAGAATATACGTACGGGCCCAAGTGCGCCGGCCTTCTTAACGCCAAACCTGCTTAAGGTGCTGGAAGATAAGTTTGGTCTGCGTAATACCACCACGGTAGAGCAAGACCTGAATGCCATTTTAAACGTCGCTTAAAATGTCCCTAACGCCCACGGCAGTGTCGTGGGCGTTTTTTATTTTTTGGTGAGTCGCCCATGAATCAACAAGATTATCAATCACCCAACTGGCAGGCTGGCGAGATAAGGCTAGTCTGTGTCGAGCGCTGGCAGGAAACCCATGATGTGACCAGCTTTCGCTTTCAAGGCGCCCAGCCCGTTAAATTTCATTTTAAGCCCGGGCAGTTTATCACCTTCCTGCTGGATATCGCTGGCGAGCGCCTTGCACGCAGCTATACCATCTCCTCGTCGCCCTCCCGCCCTTACTCCTTGGTGGTGACCATTAAGCGTATTTCTGGCGGGCGCGTGTCAAATTACCTGGTCGATAACTTGCAGGCGGGGCATAGTGTCAATGTGAGCGGCCCGGCTGGTGCCTTTAACCTGATCGATATTGCCGCCGATAAGTATCTTTTCTTGAGTGCCGGCAGTGGTATTACGCCCATGTACTCCATGTCGCGCTGGCTAACCGACACCCAAGTTGGCAGCGATATCGCCTTCGTGCACAGTGCCAAGGCGAAGGAAGATCTGATCTTCCATGACGCCCTGCTTAAGATGGCGCAGCGTCATCCAAATATGGCATTGCACTATAGTCTGGAATCGGCCGAGGCGCTTGAGGCCTGCTCAAGTTTCGCAGGAAGGCTAAGCTTAGCCATACTCGCCGAGGCAGTGCCCGATTTTCTCGAGCGAACCGTGTTCGTCTGTGGCCCAGAGCCTTATATGCAGGCGGCTAAGACTATGCTGGAGGAGGCAGGTTTCGACATGAGTCGTTATCATCAGGAGAGCTTCGGCGCGCCCACCTCATCGCCTGCATCGCAAGTCGAAGGGCTAGAGGATGACGCGGCCTTCATGCTGCAAATTGGCGATCTGTCTACGCCGCTAAACGAAGCACAGACGGTACTCGAAGGGATAGAGGCCAAAGGCCTGCCCATTATCGCCGCCTGCCGCTCGGGCGTCTGCGGCGCCTGTAAGTGCCAGGTGTTAAGCGGCGAGACAGAGTCCAGCAGTGAGATGACACTGACGCCAGCCGAGGTAGAGCAGGGCTTTATTCTTGCCTGCTCGACGCGAATAAGATCCGACGTGACGCTCGCCTTGGGTTAAGGTTGAAAGGCTAAGCGCGTTAGGTTTGGCTTAGCGATAAGGGGGCTTTTTAAGAAGGGGATACAGTCGTAAGATTTGCGCTATGGGCGATGACACAGTATGGTTAATGTGAGGGTTAGGCGAATGGCATCACGCTGGCTTAGCCCAATTCTTAGACCCTTTGTGTGGAGCGCCCTCATGGTATCGACTACGTCACAGCCAGTCGTTATAGACGACCATAGCCTTGGCCATCTCCTTTATGCCCTGATGTCGGCCTTTCCGCTTTTGTTGTTGCCGCCTCTGTTTGCCTTGCTTATTAGCCTTGGGCAGAAGGGCGACAAGATGAGTAGTCTGCTCTATTCCCATATTCGTTGGCAGCGTTGGTCGATTATCTCGCTGTTTTCGCTTCTGCTCCTGGCCTACTTAATACCTCAAGCCTGGTTGGCCGTCAGCTTGTCACTGCTGGCTCTGCTGTGGTTTTGTCATCGTACAATCAAAGGCTGGATGAACCTGGTCGATGGCCTGGCGATTTAAATGTATCTATAAACAAAAAAGAGGACCTATGGTCCTCTTTTTTGTTTATAGATACGCTCTGGTGTCTGTTAATTAGCCAGCCGTTAGTCGCGGTAGAGACGAGCCAAGATGTCGCTATGGACATTAAGCTGCTGGGGATCGCTCAGGCCCAGCACCAGGCCATCAGCTTTAAGGGCCCTTGCAGCACAGGCCTGGCTAGCGAGTTCATCTTGCTGACAGGCATAGCGGGTATTGATGATCACCGGCAGGTGGCTCTTCTCTTTCAGGCTGATGAGCCCGGACAGATCTAAGGTCGGCCGCTGCTGCTCGTTGAAGGTTCTGATTCCGGCTTCACTCAAGATCACCTGCTGATTACCTGCGGCCAATATGGTCTCTGCACCGCCCAGCCATTCATCTAGGCTGGCCATAGTGTTGCGCTCTAAGATAACCGGCATGTGCAGCGCACCGACCTGTTCGAGCAGATCGCGATTGTGCATCTGCTTGCCACTGATCTGCAGCATGTCGGCATGATCAACGGCCAGCGGGAGTTCGCTCTCATGTTCGATGGCGACGATACAGGCCAGATCAAACTGGCTCAGGGCTCTGCGCATCTCGCTCAGCTGGCGGTTCGCCATGGGGTTGGCATTTAACTCGCTAACGATCACGGCCTGGAACCCCGCCTCTTTTATCTGCTTGGCCAGCTGGCTGTAGTGGCCAGGCTCTTGAGTCAGACTCAGCTGTGCCATGGCGCCAAACTGACCGTCACCTATCTGTAGCTGTCTTGTGACAACGCTGGTTATCTGTGGATGTTCGGCCAGGCTATGACGTAGATGTTTGGCGTCCTGTTTCTCTCTTGCCTGTTGGTCGGCTTCGCGGCTGGTGGTGGGCTCTATCATCAGCTGACTGTTGCTCAGCTGGGTCGGGTTGACGGTTTCGCAGGGGTAACAGCCAAGTACCTTGATGAAGCGGGTAATACGTTCCAGCTCCTTTAACGCCTGTTGCATCTGGTCGCTGGCGAGGTTGGCGTCAAGGTCCAGGTAGAACATCTCCTCCCAAGGGGTACCTGGGATAGGGCGGGATTCGAGCTTACTCATGTTGAGATCATGGGCCTTTAAGATCAGCAAGGCTTCTACCAGGGCGCCGGGTTTCTGCCCCGTGGCCATGATAAGCGTGGTCTTGGCCGGCAGCTGTTCGGGCACCGCAATGGCCTTTCTGGCGACGACGATAAAACGGCTTTGGTTGATCTTCTGGTTGGCCAGCTCGCGCTCGATGGCCTCGAGTTGGTACAGGGCACCGCCTTCGACGCTGCCGATAGCGGCGACGCTGTTATCATCGGCCTCGAGCACACGCTCCATGGCCTCGGCGCTGCTGGAGCAATATTCCAGTTTGAACTCACCGTGTTGACTCAGATAGCGACTGCATTGGCTGATAGGTTGAGGATGGGCATAGATGGTTTTGATCTGCGTAACCTGAGTGCCAGGCTTGGCGAGCAGGCAATGGCCTACCTCTATGGTGGTTTCGCCTACGATAGCCAGGCTGGTGTGTTGCAGCACATCATAGACCTCGTTGATCGAGCCTGATGAGGTGTTTTCGATCGGCAGGAAGCCGTAGTCGGCGTGACCCGATTCCACCGCCTGTACTATCTCATCGAAACTTTTACAACCCAGATCCTGCATGCCAACCTGACGGCGCTCGCAGTAGCGAGTGGCAGCGAGATAAGAGTAGGAGCCACGCGCGCCTAAGTAGGCGATGTTGTATTGCTGTTTCTGCAGGTCAGGGTTGGCGCGACCCTGAAGGTAGGCTTGTTGGTTTAATACCGAGTCTTCGATGATGCTTTGATAGAGGGAGAGGACATAGTGAGCGTCGAGTCCCTGCTCGCGTCCCTGTTTAACCAGTCTGGCCAGCAGCTCTTTCTCTCTCTGGGTATCGCGAATTGGGCGAATATCGACCTCTTTGCTGCGGGCGACATCTAAGCTCAGTGCCCGTCGTTTGGCCAGCAGTGCCAGCAGTTCATTGTCGAGCGCGGTGATCTGTTCCCGGGTATGGTTAAGGGGATGTGGTTTGGTCATGCTGTCCTCTGTCGTTGAACGCTTCTCGATTACTCATGCAAATAAAAAAGCCCCCCATAAATGGGAGGCTCTGGAATTCTTACTTTCGTTTTTACACCGAAATTCCGCCTCCCTAGAAGGGTGGAATAAAAAAGAAAGTAAAAAAAGCGTTGGTGTTCGTTTTCATAGCCTTCAAATTAAGCCTTGCTCTAAATCCTGTCAATCAAAAAAGGGATAAAGTGAGAATTTATACCTGTGGTAATAAGCGCCCCCCGTGAGCGAATTGACTTGCCACAAATAGAAAGCGCACCTCTTTGGGTGCGCCGGGAGAGTAAAAGATCAGAATTTAAGATGGGGCATCCTCCTTTGCTTGTCGCCTGCAGATGAAAAGACTGCAGCAGGTGATAAGGGAGAGGCAGCGGGCTAATCGACTAGCGGTGATCCAATGGCCTGTTAACGTCTATTACGTTGGTTTGCCTTAATTGGCTATTTGGCTGCCTCAGTTACGGAAAAAGCACTCAATATTAAAATGGGACTGCGCTCCTTTCTCACTCGTTAGGGTGCTAGGCTTCGAGATTATCTTAGCGGCAACCCTATGGCCTGCTGGGGACGACTTGTTTGGCGCTATGCCTATTTCCTATTTGGGCTAATCTTAAGCCTTAGGTTGTGTGAGTCGCCTTCAATAAATCAAACGTGAAAGTTAACGTCTTGCGTCTGGTGAATGTGACCTCTTACTCCTTCGTTGGCTTGCTTTCGACATCAGATACGGCGCTTAATAGTAAGTATAACAAGGGCGGACAACATAGCTAGTTCGTTAGCTGAGTTCCACGGCTTCTCATTGAATGCCTGTGGCTGAAGTGGTTGTCCGTCCTCGTCTCTTGCCTGTCGCTGTACCTCGATTTAGGTGGCGGTTTAACTGTCCACCAAGTTTGGGTAAGTGGCTTTTGTGCCAGTTCGTTAGCGTTCGTTCCTCGGCCTATGCCTGAGGCGATGATTCGCCACTTACCGTTAATCTGTTACGCCGCGTATTCCTCATCTAATGTTTCGTCATACTCGTCGTCGATATCGGCGCTTTCTGGCGTTGGGCTCATCGCTGGAGCCGTGTAGCGAGCTCCTTCCGGTTTGTGGCTGAGGCGATTGAGCTGTTTCTCCAATTTTTGACCCATTGCATTGATTGCTGCATAGAGATCTTTGTCTTTCGCCTGAGCAAATAAGGTGTTGCTTGGTATACCGACTGAAGCTTCTATCTTAAACCCTTGCTTCTCTTGACCTATGATTACATGTGGATTAATGAGCTGTACATCGTGTCTACTTAGTTTTTCTAAACGGCTCTCGATACGTTCACGGATAGGAGTGGTGACTTCGAAATCTTTACTTGTAATCTTTATCATATGTCGAACCTTTCGTTGTTTCCTTGACTTCAGATTACCAATTCAGTCCCTAGAAAACGTGATCTAGATCAACTTTTGACTGCCATTATTTTCCGTTCGTTGGTTATTTGAGCCCTTAGACAAAATTGTAAAATAAACATTAGGAATGGCTTGTTTTTATCAAATTTAGGCTGCATATTTGACTGGATAACACTGCTTACATAAATCTATTTGCCTCTCCCCATCGCTTCAAATATCATCAATTTCATTATTTTCTAAAGCGATGAGTTATAAGATGTCCTCAGTAGAAAACCCTCAGTCTGCCCAGGTAAAAATTAAGGTATGGGATCTGCCTACGCGCCTGTTTCATTGGAGCATGATAGCGCTGCTCGGCGGTTTGTGGTGGAGCGCCGAGGTGGGGGAGATGCAATGGCATCAGGTGTTTGCCTACGGGCTAATGATCTTGCTCGGTTTTCGAATTCTTTGGGGAATCGTTGGCAGTGAGACGTCGCGCTTTAGCCATTTTGTGAAATCGCCGACTAAGGTACTTGCCTATGTCAGGCAGCCCCAGTGCCGCAGCGTTGGCCATAATCCTCTGGGGGGCTATATGGTGGTGGTGATGATCTTGGTGCTGATGGTGCAGCTCACCACAGGACTATTTGCCACAGATGAGGTCTTTACCGAAGGGCCGCTATACGCTTATGTGAGCAGCGAGACAGCCGGAACCTTGACCTGGCTGCATAAGCAAAATTTCAATTTACTCCTTTTACTGGCGGTTTTGCATATTCTTGCAGTGGTCTGGCACGGCATTAAAGGCGACAAACTGGTTGGTGCCATGATCACCGGCTATAAGAGCGTCAGCCGCGAGAGCGTTACCGAGTTTAAGTTTCGCTCGGGCTTGATGGCCCTGACACTGGTGGGCGTGCTAGCAGGCCTAGTAGTGAACTATCTGATTTGGCCCATTGCGGCCATGCTGTAGGGCGATGGCTAATGGTAAAAGTTAGGCTAGAGAAACAGGATAAGAAAAGGGGAGCTTAATTGGCTCCCCTTTTTTATTGGCTTTCGATATTGGTCGTCAATATTCGTCTTGTTATTAGTCTTTCTTGTAGACGTCGTGACAACCTTTACAGCTCTTACCTGTATTAATGAAGGCTTGCTTAATCGCATTTTTATCGTCTGATTGCGCGGCAACGGCAAGTTTGGCGGCGTTGTCTTGGAAAGTGCTCATCTTAGCGTCGAAATCGGCTTTGTCGCTCCAGATCTTCGCCAGTGCGCCAGTGTCGCCCTTGTCAGAACCGGCAACGAAACCTTCTGCTGGCAGCTTGCTCAGTGCGGCAACGTTTTGCGCGCGCATGGCAAAGACTTCGGCGTCGAATGGCTTCTTGCCCTTAAGCATGGCGCCCATGTCGCCAAAGTTGTGAGCGATCAGGCCAAAAGCAGATTGACGATAATGAATGGCGTCGTCTGACTCTTTGAAGTTATTGGCTTGTACCGCTGTGGCCAGTAAGGCACTGCCGGCTAGGGCGAGCAGGCTTAATTTAAACTGTTTTTTCATGGCAATCATTCTCACTACTTTGTGGATTTATGTGATCTAACGCAAACATTCTAATCGTAATTAACTATCAGATACTATAGATTTTTCTTTAAAATGCTGGCCAAAATGTTGCCGAATGTGTCTAACTCTTGAACGCCTGACTCATCGCATCTACTGGCTCGATAGCCAGCGTGGCAGATTTCTTGGTACACTTCGATGTACTGGTAGGCTATGACAGCTTAGGAGCTAAAGTGCGCGCAAACTGGGATCTGGTTTTAGAAAAAGTGGTCAATCATCAAGACACCGATGCCTTGATGGATCTGTTCGATCTACTGCTCACCGAGGAGGAGCGTAGCGCCATTGCTGGGCGGCTGAAGGTATTTCAAGCCCTGCTCTTGGGAGAGATGAGTCAGCGACAGATAGCCGCCGAATTCGAGATCAGTATTGCCACCATCACACGTTGTTCCAACTACCTCAAGCATATGCCCACGGCTCAGCGCGAGCGTATCAAGGCGCTCATTCTCTAGTTAGATCACCCGTATTGGCATAGGCAGTTGGGGCTTACGATAGTTGCGGCGCTGGGCCAGACGAAATAAGGCGAAACTGGCTAGCCCGGCGCCTGCAAACGAAAGATAGCTGGAGTCGCTGTGGCGAAAGACAAACAGGGCGCCCAAAAGGTAGGCGTAAGGAAGCAGGTTGTAGAGCGCATCAGGCCAGATGCCTTGCTTACGACGACTCGGTTTATCGCTACGCCGATTCTGTGAGCGCATGTTGAAGATACGTGCGCCGAGCAGGAAGATAATCACGCCTAAGAGCACTGGAAGGGGCGCCGGACTCATCAGTATGGTCGTTGCTGCGATGAGCAGGTAGATGGCAGGAAGTTTTTCATAGATGGGCTGAGCAACCATTTCGATATCCTTATCGTTTATACGCAGCTAGCTGATGTTGTCTTGAGCTTAAAATAAAAAAGTCGGCAACACCTAGTAAAAGGTGGCCGACTCGATTCAGAATCCTACCTGAGATTGACGCCTAAGCGTCAAATTAAGGCTTTAGGTTGAGCTGCTTTAGCTTAGTGCTGGCAGCCGCAACCGCCGTTGCCGTCACAACCTTCTTTGGCTGGCTTCTCAGGATCTTCGCTACAGCATCCGCCTTGATGATCATGACCTTCGCCACCACAGCAACCCCCTTCATGGCTATGCTCGTGGCTGCCACAGCCGCCGGCTGCATGGATATGGCCATGGGCGATCTCTTCGGCGCTGGCGTCGCGTACTGATAGTACTTCAACGGTGAAGTTAAGGGTTTGACCCGCTAGTGGGTGGTTACCGTCAACCACGACGACATCGTCTTTCACTTCGGTCACTTGTACCGGACGCTGGCCCATCTCTGTTTCGGCGATGAAACGCATGCCAGGTACGATATCTTCGATATCGCCGAAGGCTGCTAATGGGACATCTTGACGTAAACCATCGTGGTAAGGACCGTAAGCCTGCTCGGCCTCTACGGTAACTTCAAGCTTGTCGCCAACACTTTTGCCTTCGAGTGCCTGCTCAAGGCCTGGGATCATGTTTTCTGCACCGTGAAGGTATAGCATTGGCTCACCTTCAAATGAACTCTCGATCAACTCACCTTGCTGGTTCGTTAAGCGGTAATGGATGCTAACAGCTTTGTGTTGGGTGATTATCATATCGCCTCCAATTCAGAATGTGGCGGCATTTTAGCTCGCTTTGTTGGCCTTGGCGATGACCTAGCGCAGCTTCTTGAGGGAAAATCGGTAAATTTTTTTTTATCAGGCTAGGTGTAGTGAGAAGTCGGGTAAGGGGAATTGCTTCTCTTTGATTGTTTATTCACAATTTTTGGAAAAGTATTTTGCATTGTTGACGCCTTAGCGTGCATGTTAATCGTCGATTTCTGGTCTCTTTTCTCTGTCAGTTTGTTAGCACTCGTAAAGCCTGATTTCATACCTTGTGAAAATTCACCTTTCATGATTATCGCTATGTTTATTAGCTATTTATTTGATGATTCGGATAAGCGGAATACTGATAGGTCACTTAGCCTATCATTCCCTTTATTTACTTAAATCTATGTCCTGTTATTTCATTTTAGCGTTTGCAGCGTCGCAGGCGCTGAAAGTGTATTTTTATAAAGTTTTGTTTTGGGGGTTGACACCTTGGGGCAAAAAAGGCAATTCTGTAGAGACTTCAATGAATATGTTTTGATACGACAGAATAGAATTTAAATGTTTAGCCTTAATCTCGTAGTAACCACCATTATTACAACCACCACGATTACTAGCGTGGGGGCCGGCTAAGCATACTCGAAAGAAATGATTTGAAATGATTAAGCCCGCTCCCCATCAAGGAGCGGGTTTTTTTGTTTCTGGGGCGCGGTACTAAGGAGAGAAGATGAAGGTAATGAAGTTCGGTGGTACCTCGCTGGCCAACTGGCAGAGGTTTAGTAGTGCGGCGCAGATAGTCTTGGCATCGGCCGAGGAACAGCCGACGGCAGTGGTGTTAAGCGCGCCGGCAACCGTGACCAACGGCTTGTTGGAGATGGTGGATCTCGCTGTTGCAGGGGATGATTTCTCTCCCGTCTTGAGTCAGGTACATGAGGTCTTTAAGACCCTCTATGCAAAGGCCGCCAGCGAGGTCTTGGGTAGCGAGCAGTCAGCAGGCCTCGAAGGTGTCCTGGCCGCGCAGCTCAAGCACTGGCAAGACAAGCTACAAGGCGTGGTCTTATTGGGTGAGTGCCCCGACTTTGTCCGCGCAGAGATAGTGGTCGGTGGCGAGCGCCTCTCTGCGGCGCTGATGGAGCAGTTGATGTTGGCCGCCGGCGTCTCGGCCAACCAGCTTGTACCACAACAGCTGTTTGTGGCCCATGGGCCGGCGCTGGAATCGGTTGTCGATATCGCCGTGAGCAAACAGCGTTTTGCCGAGCTTTCTCTCGATGCCCATCAGGTGTGGGTGATGCCAGGCTTTACCGCCGGAGACAAGGATGGCCGAGTGGTCACCCTTGGCCGCAACGGCTCGGACTATTCGGCGGCGGTGCTGTCGGCCTGTATCGATGCCAGCTGCTGCGAGATCTGGACAGATGTGGATGGCGTCTATAATACCGACCCGCGTGTCGTCGCCGATGCCAAGCTGCTGACTCAGCTCAGTTACCAGGAGGCGATGGAACTGTCCTATTTCGGCGCCAAGGTACTACACCCTAAGACGATTGCGCCTATCGCTCAGTATCACATCCCTTGCTATATACGTAACAGCTTCAACCCACAGGCTCCAGGTACCTTGGTATCTAATCAGGCGGACGAGACGGGCCTGAACGTTAAGGCTATCTCTAATCTCGACGAGCAGACCATGTTCGACATCGCGGGTCCCGGCATGAAGGGCATGGTTGGCATGGCGAGCCGGACTCTGGGGGCCATCTCCCGCTCCGGGGTGTCAGTCTCTCTCATTACGCAAAGCTCGTCCGAGTACAGCATCAGCTTCTGTGTAGCCACCGCCGATGCCGAGCGGGTGCGCCTGGCGCTGGAGCAGGAGTTTGAGTTGGAGCTTAAGAGCGAGATCCTCGAGCAGATTAGCATGCGCCACAACCTGGCCATCGTATCCTTGATAGGTGACGGTATGCGCACCCATAAGGGGGTTGCCGGCAAGTTCTTCCAGGCCTTGGCCCAGGCCAACGTCAACATAGTGGCTATCGCCCAGGGCTCCTCTGAGCGCTCCATCTCGGCGGTTATCGAGCTGCGCAAGACCAAGCATGCCATCGCCGCCTGTCATCAGAGCTTCTTCGATGTGCAGCACTATCTGGATGTCTTCCTGGTGGGCTGTGGCAATGTGGGCGCTGGTTTGCTCGAACAGATCAAGCAACAGACAGAGATGTTGAAGGCCCAGCACATTACGGTGCGCGTGTGCGGAGTGGCGAACTCCCGCCAGATGCTGCTCGATGCTAAGGGGATAGATCTTAATCATTGGCAGGGACTGCTTGCCGACAGCCAGCAGGCTTGCGATCTGGAGAAGATGCTTGCCTGGGCCAAAGATCAGCAGCTACTCAACCCTGTGCTGGTGGATTGTACCTCAAACGAAGCCGTGTCGGATCAATATGTCGCGGTAATGAATGCCGGTCTGCATGTGGTGACTCCTAACAAGAAGGCCAACACACGTGATTATGACTATTACCGTGCCCTGAGGCAGACTGCGCTGCATCAGCGTCGTCAGTTTCTCTATGAGACCACAGTTGGCGCGGGCCTGCCGGTTATCGACAACCTGAAGAAGCTCCTCTTCGCCGGTGACAAGCTACAGAAATTCAACGGCATACTCTCGGGGTCACTCTCCTATATCTTCGGTATGCTTGATGAGGGGATGAGTCTGTCGGAGGCGACGCGTATCGCGCGGGAGAAATGCTTTACCGAACCCGACCCAAGAGACGACCTCAGCGGTATGGACGTGGCCAGGAAGGTGCTTATCCTTGCCCGCGAGGTGGGTATGCAGATAGAGCTGAGTGACATTCAGGTTGAATCTGTACTGCCGAGTCATTTCGACGCCTCTGGCGATGTCGAGACCTTTATGGCGAACTTGAGCGCACTTGATGGCGAACTTGCCGAGCGCGTAAATAGCGCCAAGGCCGAGGGTAAGGTGCTGCGTTATGTGGGGCAGATAGACGAGCAGGGCTGCCGGGTGAAAATCGCCGAGGTGGATGCCAAGGATCCCCTCTACAGCGTCAAGGGCGGCGAGAATGCGCTGGCCTTCTACAGCCGATACTATCAGCCGATCCCCTTCGTGCTTCGCGGCTATGGCGCGGGCACAGAGGTGACGGCGGCGGGAGTCTTCGCCGACCTGCTGAGAACCCTCAACTGGACACGGGAGATGGGCGTATGAGTTTAACGGTTTACGCGCCAGCCTCCATGGGCAATGTCGGCGTCGGATTCGATCTGCTGGGCGCCGCCTTGGCACCCGTTGACGGTAGTCTGTTAGGGGATTGCGTATCGATAGCGTCGGCGCCGCATGGCGTCTCGCTTAAATTGGCCGGTCACTGGGCCGACAAGTTGCCTGCCGCCTGCGAGGAGAATATCGTCTACCAGTGCGCCCACTTCTTCCTCGAGCAGCTAGGGAGCCGGGCTGGCGTTGCCATGACCTTAGAGAAGAACCTGCCGGTGGGCAGCGGCCTTGGCTCCAGTGCCAGCTCTGTGGTCGCCGCCCTGTACGCCCTGAACGAGCATTTCGATCGTCCCTATGACAGCGATGCGCTGCTGAGGTTGATGGGTGAATTTGAAGGCAAGATCAGCGGCTCTGTGCACTATGACAATGTTGCGCCCTGTTATCTAGGTGGCATGCAGCTGATGTTGGATACCCCGAGCGCCGTGTGTCAGGACCTGCCCGTCTTTAAAGACTGGTATTGGGTGGTGGCTTATCCTGGCATCTCCCTTTCAACGGCCAAGATGCGCGCCTTGCTGCCAGCGCAATACGATAAGTCAGTAACCATAGATTTCGGTCGTTATCTGAGTGCTTTCGTGCATGCCAGTTATCGACAAGATGCCGAGCTCGCCATAGAGGTGTTAAAGGATGTGCTGGCGGAACCTTATCGCGCCGCAGAAATTCCCGGTTATGAGCAGGCGCGCGCCGCCTTGGCCGAACTCGGCATGGCCACCACGGGGATCTCAGGGAGCGGCCCGACACTGTTTACCGTGACCGATAACCTGGAGACGGCTGAGCAGGCCAAGGCCTGGTTAGATGCGAATTATGTCACCTCTGGCGCTGGTTTTTCCCATATATGTCAAATTGATATGCTCGGCACGCGCCGTGTAGATGCACCACTTTTAGATTAATAGGCGGATGTAAGATGGAACTCTATAACTTAAAACACCCCTCACAGAAGGTTAGTTTCACTCAGGCGGTTAAATTGGGCCTAGGGCGGGATCGCGGCCTGTTTTTCCCTGTCACTATCCCAAGGCTGGACGATGTGGATGCGCTGCTGGCGATGGACTTCGTCGAGCGCTCAAAGGCGATATTGGGCGCCTGGTTGGCCGATGAGCTTGGCCAGGAGCTGGTGGATAGCCTGGTTGAGCGCGCCTTCAATTTTGAGCTGCCGCTGAGCAAGGCCGATGACAAGCGTTATTGCCTCGAGCTGTTCCACGGTCCGACCCTGGCCTTTAAAGACTTTGGCGCACGCTTCATGGCGCAGTGCCTCAATAGCCTGGCACAGGAAGACAAGCTGACCATATTGACCGCTACCTCGGGGGATACCGGCGCCGCAGTCGCCGATGCCTTCTATGGGCTGGATAAGGTACAGGTGGTGGTGCTCTATCCTAAGGGCAAGATCAGCCTGCTACAGGAGAAGATGTTTACCACCCTGGGCGATAATATTCATACTGTGGCGGTGGAGAGCGATTTCGATGCCTGTCAGGAGATGGTCAAGGCCGCCTTCGAAGACAGCGACGTGCGTGACGGTCTGCACCTTAACTCGGCGAACTCTATCAACATCAGTCGGTTGCTGGCGCAGATCTGTTACTACTTCGAGGCGGTGGCCCAGTTTAAGCGAGCTAATCAAGGCGATCCTGTGATTGCCGTGCCCAGCGGTAACTTCGGCAACCTGACGGCGGGCTTGTTTGCCAAGGCGATGGGGCTGCCGGTGAAGCGATTCGTGGCGGCCACCAACAGTAACGATACTGTGCCGCGTTATCTGGCCGATGGTCAGTGGTCGCCTAAGGCAACCGTCGCGACCCTTTCTAATGCCATGGATGTGGCCGAGCCGAGCAACTGGCCCAGGGTTGAGACCATCATGGAGGTGATGAACTGGCCGCTGAGCGAGCTGGTGGGCGTCGGTCTCTCGGAGCAGGATACGGTGGAGGCGCTGGATGAGCTCTATCGCGGCGGTTACTTGTCTGAGCCCCATGCGGCCATCGCCGCTAAGGCACTGTCGTTAACCATGTCGGCCGATGAGCAGGGGATCTTCCTCGGTACGGCCCATCCGGCCAAGTTTAAAGAGGTGGTGGAAGAGGCGCTGTATATCGAGCTTGAGCTGCCACCAGAGCTACAAGCGGTGAAGGATAAGCCTATCCTGTCGGCCGAACTGCCTGCCGATTTTGCCCGCCTCAAGGCTCACCTGTTTGAGACCTTAGCTTAACCACTGTCTGGTTATTTATGCTTAACAGCCAAGGCGATAGTGCCTTGGCTTTTTTATGCCCGCTTCTTTCTGTTTTATCTCTTAGGACTGTTTTTTAGTTCAATTAGGCTGTTTCTATCCAGTTGTTTCAATCCAGTTGTTTAGATGGGGCGGCAGCTAACCTCCGCGCCGTATTTTATTAGCATTATCAGCAATGCGTTTGCATCGAATCGCGTCCATTACCTAGGTTGCCAAATGTATCAATGACCTTGAGACCGGCGTGATGGTTATCACAACCAAGCTCTGCTAAATCACTTATCTTACGGGCCTTTTTCTTTAGCCATTATTTGATAGAGCCGTGACGTGTTGCATCTTAGAGTGATTTTATCTGGCCTTTGTTTACTGACAGCCTGCGCCTCAAATGAGCCACAGCTCTACTCGCGAATCAATGAGGCCTATGATTTCGAGGTGACCCATTGCGATAGTTTCGCTATGGTGACGGGGATAGGCAGAGGGGAGGCGCCGCTAAGGGCGGCGCGGGAGAATGCCAAGCAGCAAGGTGAGGCCCTGCAGGGCACTCATATCGTCTGGCTACAGGAGGATCACTTCGACAGGGATAATCAGGCCAGGGTGATTGCCGTGGTCTATAAGTGCTTGTTTTAGCGAACCTGACTCCTTAGCCAGTTGATCTCTTGTGGCCAGATCTCAGGTTCTATCGTCTCCAGGATGAGTGGGATCTGCTTAGTCGCGGGGTGTTTCATGATATAGCTAAACGCATCCATGCCGATATAACCGGCGCCGAGGGAGTGGTGCCTGTCGACCCGGCTGTTGAGGGGCGTCTTGCTGTCGTTAAGGTGCATCGCCTTGAGGTAGTGGTTGCCCACTATGGCATCGAATTGTCCGAAGCTCGCTTCGCAGGCCTCATGGGTCGTTAAATCATAGCCAGCGGCAAACATGTGGCAGGTGTCGATACAGACACCTACGCGGCTCTTATCTTCTACCTTGTCGATGATCTGTGCCAGTTGCTCGAAGCTATGGCCCAGGTTTGACCCCTGACCCGCGGTGTTTTCTATGATGGCGCTGACCCCCTGGGTCTTATCCAGCGCCAGGTTGATCGACTCGCTGATGCGGGCCAGGCACTCGTCTATGTCTATCTTGTTGAGATGACTGCCGGGATGAAAGTTGAGCAGGGTTAACCCCATCTGCTCACAGCGTTGCATCTCATCGAGAAAGGCCTCACGCGAGCGCGTGAGCTGCTCGGTATCCGGATGGCCCAGATTAATCAGATAGCTGTCGTGTGGCAGTATGGCATCGGAGGAGATATTGGCCTGTTCGCAGTTGGCCTTGAAGTCGGCTATCTGCTTAGGACAGAGCGGCGCCGCCTGCCAACGTCTCTGATTCTTGGTAAATAGCGCAAAGGCGTTGGCGCCAATCTTCTGTGCGTTTAGCGGCGCATTGGCGATACCGCCGGCGGCGCTGACATGGGCACCAACCCAATGAGTGTCTGACATTCTTCCTCACTAACTTTCAACAAGCTTATAAATTATCACGGTATTTTGAGCGATTTTTCTAGGCTGGACTATGCTCAATGAAAGGTATTTAGCCTTAATTCTTTATTTTTCGATAGTGGAATGGACTCTAGCGTGTTTAAGGATCTCTCTCAATCTGAATTTATGGACTTCGGCCCAGCCTTGATCGCCCAGCTGGGTAAGTTACAGGGACAGTTTATTCGTGGTGACGATGTGCTCTTGCCCCTGTGTCGTGTTCTGGCCGATAGCAGCGGCGCTGAGTCTGTGATGATCTTGTCTCGTCGCCTGCTGGCCTGTGACGAGATGCCGGCCGATGTCACCTGCTGGTGCCGGGATTCTATGCGATATATCACCCTGTGGCGCCAGGTAAAGGACTGGCCGCTGTTGGATGGTCAACGCGGTGCACATCTGTGGCAGCGATTTGTGGTGTGGCCCATCGAGGGGCTAGACGTCAATATCTTCTTCTATCGCCCGGTCAAGGGCTGGCTGTCGTTTCTCACCTCCTATCAGACCTTTATTGCCGATAGTATCAGCGGCATGTTGCAGCAGCAGAGCCTGGATTGGCAGCAGAGCCGTAATGCCCAGATCATCAAGTCGATCGACACCCAGATGTATCAGTCTATCGTCAGTAACAGCGAGGATATGATCGTGGTCGCTTCGCGCCAGAAGGGGATGGCGCCCGTGATCATGTATGCCAACGCGGCGGCGACAGCCATCAGCCAATATCCCCGCAGTCAGCTGATCGGCAAGTCCATTGAGCTCTTCTTCGGAGATCAGGATGACAAGGCGCAGGAACTGCTGGAGGCGATAGAGCTGCGCCTGGAGTTTACCGGCGAGTTGGTTTGTTCGACCGCTACGGGGGAGAAGGTGATCTTGCATACCCATCTGATTGCCTTAAACGAGCAGTATGAAGATGGCAGCCTGTTTACCCTGGTGGGGAGGGACATCACGGAACAGAAGCTGATGCAAAATACCATGGCCCGCACGCAAAAGATGCAGGCCATGGGTCAGCTGGTAGGGGGCGTGGCCCACGATTTCAACAACATCTTAGGTGTGCTCAAGGGCAATCTGGAACTGATGGAGCTCAAGGGCAAGGACGATACCATAGCACGTTACCTGGCCACGGCGCTCAAAGCTTGTCAGCGAGGCACCGACCTGACCCGGCGCCTGCTGCAGTTTTCCCGGCAGGAGCAATTCAGTGCCCAACCGGTGCAGGTCAATGAGGTGCTGCTGGGCTTAGAGGAGCTGCTGGAGAAGTCGTTAACCACTCAGGTGAGCCTCAATATTTTGCCTCAAGCGTCGATGCGGGATATCTGTGTCGATCGTGGCGACCTGGAAGATGCCCTGATTAACCTGGTATTGAACGCCAAGGATGCCATGCATGGGGAAGGGCAGATCACCATAGCGACAGGTGAGCAGTATCTGTCGGGCTATCTGCCAGGAGTGGGCAATACGGTCAGCACAGATAACCGCGACTATGTGTGGGTCTCTGTGATCGATCAGGGCGGGGGGATAGCCGATCACCTGCTGGATAAGATTTTCGAGCCATTCTTTACCACCAAGGATAAGAGCAAGGGGACCGGGCTTGGCCTCTCCATGGTGTACGGCTTCGTAAAACGCTCTAACGGTTACATGAGTATCATGCACACGGGCGCAGAGGGCACTGAGATACGCCTGTGGTTTCCGGCCATCAAGCCGGTCGAGCGACAGAGCGAGCGACATCACAGGCCGCTCGAGTATCCCAAGGTCGCGCGGCCCATCAGGGTGCTTATCGTCGATGATGAACCCGATCTACTGGAGGTGCTCTGCGATCACTGTCAGATGATGGGGATGGAGGTGCTGGCCTATACAGACCCTCTGTTGGTCAGGGAGCAGTTTAGCGGCGGCATAGAAAACATAGATCTCATCATCTCAGATCTCTTGATGCCAGGTGGCATAAACGGCTATGAGCTGGTGACAGATTTGAATCGGCACACAGCTATCCCTGTGCTCTTGATCTCAGGTTATGTCGGTGATGTCGGGATCAGTAGCCGGGAAGATCTGCCCTTTAAGGTACTACAGAAGCCCTTTGATATTAGCGCCTTCGTGCGTGGGCTCGAAGAGATAGGGATTGAGTTTTTACAAGGAGAATTGCGATGAACAACATGGAGATTTGGGTTGTCGACGATGACAGGGATTACTGCGAGCTGATCGTCGAGATGTTGCAAGATGAATTTAAGGTGACTCCCTTCTATGGTGCGGCCGATTTTCGTATTGCCCTGCAAAGTAGCCAACCCGACCTGTTGTTGATGGATATCAATCTGCCCGATACCGATGGCATCACTCTCTGCAAAGAGCTGCAGGAAACAAACCAGGAGGTGGCCGTGCTGTTTGTCTCTGGGATGAATACCCTAGAGGAGCGGCTCAAGGCCTATGAGGTGAATGCGGTGGACTTTATCGCTAAGCCCTTTGAGTTAAAAGAGTTACTGGCCAAGGTCCATAGCGTCGCCCACTATGTGATGAAGCAGAGAGAGCTGATTCAGGCGGAATCAGTCTCCCGTAACATGGCCTTTCAGTCGATGACCGAGTCGTCTCAGTATGGTTGTGTGTTGCAGTTCTTTCGCCAGTGTTTTCTCTGCCACGATCACCAGACTCTGGCCGATGCCTTCTTTGACCTGATGCAGCAGCTTAATCTCAATACCTGCTTGGAGATACGCGGTGATAGCGTGGAGTATTTTGCGCCTAGGCATGCCGCGATCAGCCCCATAGAGTCGAACATTCTCGAACTGCTGGACAAACATGGCCGCCTGTATGACTTTGGCTGCCGTACCATATGCAACGATAAACATGTCTCCTTCCTGATCAAAAATATGCCGATAAATGACGAGGTGCTCTATGGCAGGTTACGGGATATTATCGCCGTGGTGGTCGAAGGCCTCGAGGCGCGCGTCATGGATATCGGTCGTCAGCAGACACTGAAACAGGTTTTTGTCGATATCGAAGCACTTATCGGTGACATCAACGCCGCGACCCTTGAGCATGATGAAAGATTCAGTGCCGCACTCATTAACATGACCACTGAGATCCGCGGCAGCTTTCATGTGCTGGACATGACCATAGAGCAGGAAGATTATTTTACCGCGCTCATCGAGCGTAATTTGAAGGAGGTGAAGTCGGCCTCGCAGGCCTTTACCCGCCTACAGTCTGCGTTGGGCAAGGTGATGGATGTACTGGGGGCAAGCGTACCTTAAGTGATTATTTTATGTTCATTTTTCTTGATCTGAGTCACGTCATCATGGCGGGTTACATATTAGTGTGAGTAAAAGTTCAACAATTGACTATAGTAACTAAAGGCGTCTAGAAGGTTGGAGGTGACGATGTTAGCGAGACTTCATAATGACCATAAACATATCGCGATACTGTTAAATATTCTCAAAAATAAGCAGCAGCGGCTGCAAAATGGTGAGGCCGTCAACTTTAATCTGATCCGAGATATCGTCGAATATATGCAGAGCTATGCCGAGCACAGCCATCACCCGGTAGAGGATCTGATCAACGAATTCTATATCCAGACACACCCTGAAGAGGCCCTGGAAGAGAATCTGGGAGAAGAGCATCATGGTCTCATCGAAAGTTCGACCAATCTGATGACTACCCTAAACCTTATCTTGAGTGACGTCCCGGTACAGAATGAAACCCTGAGTCAGGCGCTGAAGGAGTATGTAGAGGCGCAGCGAAATCACATGATGTATGAAGAGAGTAAGTTGTTTCCCATCTGGGAGGCGGGGATGACCGAGGCGCAGTGGCAGCAGGTGGCCGACAGATGTCAGGAGAAGTTAATTAGCGACCCCTTATTCAGCGACGATGACAATCTGCTCTTCGAGGAGTTAAAAGAATATCTGGCCAAGGCCGAAGAGTGACAGACATAAAAATAGCGCCTTAGGCGCTATTTTCTTATCATTTTTACATCAGAAGGTTATCTAAGTCGTATTCGAAACTGCTGTCGATATCCTGAAGCTCTTTAATCAAACGCTGTTTCTCTTTGATAGCCTCTATTTCGCGCCATTTTCGCTTCTTGTTGGAGCTTCGCGAACGACTGTTGGGTCTTTCAATGACGGTATCATCTAGCGCACTACCATAATCTAAGCGATTCATGGCAACCTCCTGTTGTTGTATTTTTTCTCAACAATTAAATATCACACTTCCAATTTATGGTGCAAGAAAAATGTTTCAATAATGTTAAGTCTGAGTGAATCATTTATGGCGCGGCAGGTGGTTTTTTGCCCGCTGAATGGGCGAAAGCTTAAGCTTGCTGGTGGATATTACTGCAGATAATAAAAAAGCCAGTGAAAACTGGCTTTTTTATTGGCTAATCTTTCGCGAGCTTAAATGTGGCCGCGTCTAAAGAGATTGATGAGGGCGTTGCTGGATGCATCCAGCGCCTTAGCCTCTTCATCGCTCTGCAGACGTGCGAGTACATCATTACCTAGGGTCTTGCCCAGTTCGACGCCCCATTGGTCGAAGGAGTTGATATCCCATAACGCGCCTTGAACGAAGGTTCTATGCTCGTACAGGGCGATCAAGGCACCCAGAGTTTCCGGGGTCAGCTTGTCCATCAGTAGGGTGTTGCTTGGCTTATTGCCATCCATCACCTTGTGCTTAGCGATCAATGCCTTCTCTTCCTGGCTCAGCGAGCTGCCGTCGAGTTCGGCAAGAGCCTCATCGAAGGTTCTGCCTTGCATCAGCGCCTGGGTCTGTCCAAAACAGTTTGACGCCAGCTGAACATGGTGTTCACCGAGGGGGTTGTGGCTCTGCAGCGGCAGAATAAAGTCTGCCGGGATCAGTGCCGTGCCTTGGTGCAGTAACTGATGGTAGGCGTGTTGACCATTAGTGCCTTCGCCGCCCCAGATCACCGGGCCGGTTGCATGGTCGACGCTGTCGCCGTTGAGGGTGACAGATTTACCATTACTCTCCATGTCCAGTTGCTGGAAGTAGGCTGGCAGGCCTCTGAGGTAATGATCATAGGTCAGTACCACATGGGACTGTGCCTGGTAGAAGTTGCCATAGAGCAGGGAAAATAGCCCCATGATCACCGGCATATTCTGCTCGAGAGGCGCTTCGACAAAATGTTTGTCCATCGACTTGGCACCGGCCAGCAGCTGGTAGAAGTTGTCCATGCCAATGAGCAGTGCGATAGGCAGGCCAATCGCCGACCAGAGTGAATAGCGGCCGCCGACCCAATCCCACATAGGGAAGATGTTATCCGCATCCATGCCAAATTCGGTTGCCTTGGCCACATTTGAGGTTACGGCGACGAAATGCTTGGCGATATCCGCTTGAGTGCCGCCATTTTCCAGGAACCAGGCCTTGGCACTCAGGGTATTGGTCAGCGTCTCTTGGGTGCCGAAAGACTTGGACGACATCACGAACAGAGTGGTTTCTGGATCCACCAGACGCAGCTTCTCACACAGTGAGGTGGCATCGACGTTGGCAACGAAGTGGCACTTGAGCGCCGGATTCCAGTAGGGGCGCAGCGCCTGAGTGACGATTTTAGGTCCAAGGAATGAGCCGCCGATACCTATGCTAACGATATCTGTGATCGCCTTGCCCGTGTAGCCTTTCCACTCGCCCGAGGTGACAGCTTCGACAAACTTGGCCATCTTGGCCTGAGTCTGTTTTACCTCGGGGACGATATTTTGGCCGTCCACCAGGATCACCTCGTCAGTCTCGGCTCTGAGGGCGGTGTGCAGTACGGCGCGCTTCTCTGTGTTGTTGATGATCTCGCCATTGAACATGGCGCGGATCTTATCACTTAACTTGGCAGATTTAGCCAATTCAAACAGTTGTGTCAGTGTCTGCTCATCGGCTCGGTTCTTGGAGTAGTCCAGCAACAGTCCACATGCCGACAGTGACATCTTGTCAAAGCGCTGTGGATCGGCTTCAAAGAGCTCGCGCATATGGGGCAGCTTGGCGGTTTGCGCTTCAAGCTGGGCCCACGCATCTTGCTGAGTAAGCTTAGTCATGACGTCTATTCCCTTAGGCTTCGAGTTCGGCTTTTAGCATGGTTTCAAGTTTGCCCTGGTCGATGGCAAAGTTGCGGATACCTTCGGCAAGCTTCTCAACGGCCATAGGATCTTGGTTGAACTCCCAACGGAACTCGGCTTCGCTGAGGGCGGCACCCGGGGCAACGACTTCGCCTGCTGGTTTCAGCTTTTGAACGACAGGCGTGTCACTGTTTGCCATCTCTTCAAGCAGTGCAGGGCCAATTGTCAGGCGATCGCAGCCAGCAAGTTCGATGATCTCACCCGTGTTGCGGAAGCTGGCGCCCATCACAACCGTGTTGTAGCCATGGCGCTTGTAGTAGTTGTAGATGTTAGTGACCGAGACAACGCCAGGATCTTCCTCGGCGCTGTAGTCCAGGCCGGTATCCTTCTTGTACCAGTCGAGAATACGGCCGACGAAAGGCGAGATCAGGTAAACACCGGCTTCGGCACAGGCTCTGGCCTGGGCGAAACAGAATAAAAGTGTCAGATTACAGTTGATGCCTTCTTTTTCCAGCTCTTTGGCGGCGCAGATCCCTTCCCAGGTCGAGGCCAGTTTGATTAGGATGCGAGACTTGTCGATGCCGGCCTCTTCATAAAGCTTGATCAGCTTGTGCGCCTTCTCGATAGAGCCGGCCTTGTCGAATGAAAGACGAGCGTCCACCTCGGTAGAGATGCGGCCTGGAACAATTTTTAGGATCTCGAGGCCGATGTTGACCGCCAGTTTGTCGCCGGCATCTTCAACCTGCTGCGCCAGATCGTCACTCTGAGACTTAGCCCATTCGATGGCATTGGCAATCAGGTGTTTGTATTCAGGAATTTGGGCTGCTTTGAGAATAAGAGAGGGGTTGGTGGTAGCGTCTTGTGGTTGATAACGCTTGATGGCTTCGATGTCACCGGTATCGGCGACTATGGTGGTGATTGATTTGAATTGCTCGAGTGTATTAGCCATGAAAATTACATCCTTCTTAAGAAGCAGCTTAAGTGTGTGGTTTACTAACGGCTATTAGACGCGATTTTGCCGATATTTCCAACCATGAATGAAAAAAAATTACAGAAAAGTTGCTAAATATCAGTAAAAGGCATTTTAGCCATTGCCGTATAGCCGGGCTGATGTTTGGGCTAAACGGACTTAGAGTATAACCATTAAATTATGACAGGAAAAAAAATCGCTGCCTAAGCAGCGATTTTTATTGAGCTCGATCATTAAGTTAATCGTAAAGACTTACTTTAGAATCGCCTCTTTACGAACACCCGTAACGTGGGCTTCGATGCGACGGTTAGCCTTGTTGGCTTCGGCGCTGCTGCCTTCGATCAGCGGCTGAGTGATACCATATCCCTTAGCGCTGACGCGATCTTGGCTGATACCGTACTTGCTGACCAGTAGCTCGGCAACGGCATTGGCACGACGCTCAGACAGATCCATGTTGTAGTCAGGGTTACCTACGTTAGAGGCGTGACCACCGATCAACACGGTTGCGCGTGGGTTTTGGTTCATGTAGTTGGCCAGCTTTTCGATTTGGCCATAAGACGCAGAGTTCACCACGGCAGAGTTATTGGCAAAGCGAATTGAACCCAGTTCATGTTTCTCGGTGACTTCGCGGTAAAGGGTACAACCGCTGGCATCAACCTTATGATTGCTCGGCGTGTTGGCACATTGGTCTTTATCGTCGGTCACGCCGTCGTTGTCTGAATCCTTTGGTTCAACAACCACAGGTGCTGCAACGGGTGCGGGTGCAGCGGCTGCGCGACCGAAGCGGTAGCTTAGCTCAAGACCCCAGTAGTTGCTTTCCATCTCAAGGGTGTTCCACTTGTCTTCGTCGAGATTTTCATAACGACGATACTTGGCTTGCAGCTTGAGGTTTTCGGTAAAGTTGTAGCCGATACCTGCACCAAAGTAAGGTGCAACACCGCTGTCACTGTAGTACTCGCTACCCCACTGTTTGTTGTTAGACAGTAGGTAATTCATTGCACCGGCTTCGGCTGACAGGCTCCAACGGTCGGCAAACGGCCAGAAACCTACCAGGCCGAGTGTCATACCGCGAGCACCGACATCGTTAAGTTTGTTGGCATAGTCGACCCATTCGGCGCGGCCCAGGTCACGATAACCCAGTTCGACACCAAAATAGTCGTTAAAGAGGTAACCACCAAATACATCCCAAGCATAAGGATCATCTTCACCACATTGCTTCATGGTCTTCTGATCGCAGTTAGGCTCGTAGTTGTTTACGCCTAAACCGCCACCGACGTACCAAGGGGTGAGTTCTTGTGCTGCATTGGCTGCAAATGGGAGCATTGATGTAAGCAGAATAGCTTTCAATGTATTGTTCATCATTTTCCAATTCCTTTGTTTTACTATCTTTCCCCCATGCTGTTTTTATCCAGTAAAAACATGCCAGCACTTTGTGGGGGGATTCCTTTGGTATTATCGCTAGCCTCTGTATTATCTTACGCGAATATAGAAATTGCCACGAATAACAGGCAAATTTTCTAGGATTATTGGTCGATAGACAATAAAAAAGGCGTTTCCGCTAGGAATCGCCTTTTTTCTAGTAGAATAATTAACTTAGCGTTAATCTATTCTTAACGTGTCCAGACCCAGTTTTCGATGCTTTCAGGGTCTACACCGTTGGCCTTGATGTAGTTACGGTGATCAACCAGACGCTGAAGCATGTCAGTGGTGATGGCGACGTGTTGTGTCTCGTCGATCACACCCTGTTGGAATAGCTTGTAAGCCATATCGATAACCAGGTGGTAGCGAGAAGTACCGTTACGCACGCCCATATCGAATGGTGTTGTGGTTGAACCTTCCTCTTCATAACCCTTGATACGGAATCTGTGGCTACCCTTGTAATCGAACACCAGCTTCTTGATAGTGTTTGGATAACCATGGTAGTTGAAGACCACGCCTTTATCGGCGGTGAAGATCTCATCCATCATCCAAGGCTTGCTTTGGAACTTACGGCTACCCAGACCGCTGCTGGTTAGCTCGGTTACGCTCACGAAGCGCACGCGGACTCTTGGTAGTAGCTCACGCAGGATGACTAGAGAAGCCATACATTCCTGGGTCACATAGTCACCACAGCCTGCTAGAACGACGTCTGGGTTGTCGTCAGAGGCGAAATCCCACACCATGACGCCATCTTTAGCCTGTTGACGTGCTTCGTCCAGTGTCAGCCATTGTGGCAGCTCTTTCTTACCGGCAGCGATGATGTTTAGCTTGTCGCGGTCGGCGAAGGCACGCTCGGTGTAAACCAGTGTCGAGTTGGCATCTGCTGGCAGATAAGCCGAGATGATCTCTGGGTGCTTCTCAAGCATAGCCCCAAGGAAAGAAGGGTTCTGGTGAGAATAACCGTTGTGGTCTTGACGCTCTAGCAGTGAAGAGAGCACGACGTTACAAGAAGGCACAGGCTTACGGAAGTGTACGCCCTGGCTGGCATAGACATACTTACAGTATTGGTCGGCCATAGAGGACACTACTTGTGAGAAAGACTCATAAGTTGGGAACATACCGTGACGACCCGTTACTGTGTAGCCGTGTAGCATACCGAACAGCAGGTTTTCAGATAGCAGCTCGAGTACACGACCATCGCGAGACATATCTTCGTCCCAGCTCTCGATAGGCCATTGCCATGCACGATCTGTCTCTTCAAACACAGCCTGTAGCTGGTTAGAGTAGGTTTCGTCAGGGCTGAAGATACGTAGGTTACGCTGATCTCTGTTGAGCTTGAACGCATCACGCATCCATTGACCCATCTTCAACATAGAGTAACCACGCTGTCCTCTTGGTGTTTCAGCACCGTAGGCCAGGTCTTCCAGCTTAGGGTTGTTCAGTGAACGTACCACTTCGCCGCCATAGCTCAGGTGTTGACGACCACAGCAAAGCTCTTTTGGTGGGAGCAAAGATTGAATGTCTTTGTCGAACACGATCTGGTTTTGCTCGTTGATGCTATAGAGTTCGCCGAACTTGTAGCTGGCAAGCCATTGATCTAAGGCTTCAAGGTGTTGTTTGTCTTTCGCACACTTGTTAACGATAACCTGGTGAGATTCACAGTTGCCTTCCAGCTTCTTACCATTGTCTTCGGCAACGCCTGTCCAGCCTTTTGCGGTGCGCATCAGAATCACTGGCCAGCGAGGCTTAACGACATCTTCGCCGCTACGAGCCTTGGTTTGAATGGCTTCGATCATGGCATAGGATTCATCCATCGCCTTGGTCATCTGCACGTAGACATCTTCTTCAAGGTCGCTATCGACGATGATTGGATGATAGCCAAGACCTTTAAATTCCAACTCAAGTTCTTCGTGGCTCATGCGTCCCATACGGGTTGGGCCAGAGATCTTGTAGCCGTTGATGTGAACGATAGGCAGTACGGCACCGTTGTTTGCTGGAGAAACCAGACGGTTAGCGTACCAAGAAGCTGCTAGTGGGCCTGTTTCAGATTCACCGTCACCGATAAGTACGGTAGCGATGAGGTTAGGGTTATCCAGTACGGCACCCCAGGCAACAGAGAGCGAGTAACCTAGCTCACCACCTTCTAGGATCTGACCCGGTGCTTCTGGGTTAGCGTGAGAAGGATAGCCATAGGCAGCTGAAAATTTCTTACAGATATCTTCGATACCAGTCTCGTTGTACGGAATCGTCTCTGGATAGAAATGACTCAGCGATCCTTCCATAAACAGGTTAGCTTGTACTGCAGGGAAGCCGTGGCCTGGGCCGACAAGGTAGAGGAAAGGACGATTGGTTTTCTTGATGAGACGGTTGACGTTAGCGTAGACGAAGTTGATACCTGGACAAGTACCCCAGTGCCCTAGCAGTCTGGGTTTGATGTCGCTATGTTCTAGCGGACGCTTGTGCAGTACGTTTTGCTTTAGATAGATTTGCGAGGTGGCCAGGAAGTTGGTCGCTCTTACAAATTTCTTTAGTGCGGTGATCTCTTGCTGTTGTGACATAAATAACCCCATTTATAGTAAGCAATAAGTTAATCAAAGCTCATGTGAGGCACTATATTTGTAATTTTATTACAAAAATGTGTTCAATATCTTATTTTTGAAAAGTCGTTAAATTTACTAAATGTTAAATTTTTGGTGGTAAACACCATGTTAGTTACGTTAATACAGTAGCTTATTTATGTCTGATTGCGTGATGCCAATGTCATGTAAATGGGTAAGTGTGATCTGTATCACATGGCGCTTTTTTGATGGTATGCTATTTTGGCGTGTCGAATTCGGCAGGCATGTTGTTTTGGCATCATGAAAGGATAATTCGAAAAGAAAATCCTGCCGAAATTATTCGATCAAATTGGGAAGGAAATTTAACAAAGATGGCGGCTTGTTTGGATATGCCGCCATAAACGTCCTAAGGGTGATAGAAGTTCTATGTTTGAATCTGTATTAAATTTAGTCGATTCGACTATCAACGCGGTAAACGGCATGCTGTGGGGCAGCGTGTTGATTTACGTGCTGGTCGCTGCGGGCGTGTTATTTACATTGAGATTGGGCTTTATCCAATTACGTATGTTTGGTCATGGCACCAAACTTGTGCTGCAAGGACGGGAAAAGACTAATGGCATTTCCTCGTTCCAGGTGTTTTGTACCTCTATGGCGGCGCGTGTGGGGACGGGCAACATGGCGGGGGTTGCGGTGGCGATCACTGTAGGTGGTGCCGGCGCCGTGTTCTGGATGTGGCTCATCGCCCTGCTTGGGATGGCGACCGCCTTTATCGAGTCGACCCTGGCTCAGGTCTATAAGGTAAAAGACAGCGACGGTCAGTATCGCGGTGGTCCGGCCTATTATATGGAGCAGGGCTTGGGCAAGCGCTGGATGGGCTCGCTGTTCTCGATATTGCTGATCATCGCCTTCGGTTTTGCGTTCAACGCCGCGCAGGCCAACACCATGACTGATGCACTCAACAATGCCTTTGGCTTAGATAAGACCATGGTAGGTCTGGTGATCGTCGCAGTTGCGGCCTATATCATCAGCGGTGGTCTGAAGAAAGTGGCTAAGGCTTCTGAGCTTATCGTGCCTGTGATGGCGGTGGCTTATCTGGCTATCGCCTTGGTTGTGCTGGTGATGAACCTAGAGCAGGTGCCTGCGGCGCTGGCCTATATCGTGAAGAGTGCCTTCGGTTGGGAAGAAGCCGCCGGTGGTGCCATGGGGGCCATGATGGCGGGGATCGCCAGGGGACTCTTTTCAAACGAAGCGGGTATGGGCAGTGCGGCCAATATCGCGGCGTCAGCATCACCGAACCCTAACCACCCTGCTTCTCAGGGCTTCGTGCAGATGATCGGCGTATTCGTCGATACCATAGTCATCTGTAGCGCGACTGCCGCCATCATTTTGCTGTCTGGCGTCCTTGATGCGCCGGGCGAGCAGAAGGGGATTGGCCTGCTGCAGTTGGCGCTCACCAACGAGGTGGGCGGATGGGCAGCCTATTTTGTTGCCTTTGCCATCATACTCTTCTGTTTCTCTTCTATCATAGCTAACTACAGCTATGCGGAGAGCAATATCCTGTTCCTGAGCAAGAGTAAGAAGGTACTGTATACCTTCCGCGCCTTGGTGTTGGCCATGGTCATGGCGGGGTCGGTTGCCTCGTTGCAGCTGGTGTGGAATTTCGCCGATGTCTCCATGGGGCTGATGGCGCTGGTGAATATTGCCGCCATCGTCATGCTCTCTAAGGTGGCCTTTGCGGTGATCAAAGATTATGAGCTGCAGCTAAAGGCGGGCAAGGTGCCAACCTTCGATGCTGCGCATTTTCCCGAGCTTAATGGTCTGGATGAGAAGATCTGGAAGGGTAAGCCGAGTGCGGGGGTACTGGCTAAAGAGGAAGAAGAGTCGGTTGCCGTCCCAGAGGTATAGGGATATTGGGCTAATCGCGGCTTTCTATTAGTTCTATCTAAAAAACCACGTCCTTTGGGCGTGGTTTTTTATTGTCTGCGTCAGTATGATAGTCACCTCGCTTAATGTTAGAAATAAAGGATAATTTATGCTGATCTTAGTCTCTCCGGCTAAAACCCTGGATTATGAAACGCCAGCAAGTACCCAAACCTTTACAATGCCTGCACTGCTGGAACACAGTGAAGAGTTGATCAAGGTGTGTCGAGAGCTAACACCAGCAGATATCGCGTCTTTGATGAAGGTTAGCGACAAGATCGCCGGTCTCAACGCCGCGCGCTTCGCCCAGTGGAACAGAGACTTTAACTTGGATAATGCCAAGCAGGCGCTGTTTGCCTTTCGCGGCGATGTCTATACCGGGCTGGATGCCGATACTCTGTCTGAGGCGAGCCTTGGACGCGCGCAGCAGCATCTGCGCATCTTATCCGGACTCTATGGTTTACTGCGCCCCCTAGATCTGATGCAGGCTTATCGATTGGAGATGGGCACTAAGCTGGCTAACGGCCGAGGAGCTAATCTGTATCAGTTTTGGGGCGATATTGTCACCCAAGAAGTTAATAAGGCGCTAGCCGAACAGGGGGATGATATTCTGGTGAATCTGGCGTCGAATGAATATTTCAAGGCGGTGAAGCCAAAGCAGATCCAAGGTCAGGTGATCACGCCAGTCTTTAAGGATAAGAAGAATGGCCAGTATAAGGTGATTAGCTTCTTCGCCAAGAAGGCCCGCGGCATGATGGTGCGTTATATGCTGGATAATCAGGTGAGTAGTTATAATGAGCTGATCAAGTTCGACACCGCCGGCTATTACTATAGCGAGGCAGACTCGAGCGTCAACGAGCCGGTATTCCTAAGGGAAGAGCAGGCTTAATGTCAGGTAAGAATTGAATCAAAGCGAAAGTCTACTCTCAAGCTAAGTTAGTTAATGGCTCAGCAAGCGCGATAAAAAAGCAGCCATAGGCTGCTTTTTTTGTCTGTCGTCGGCGTAAAGGTGCTGGCGGCCGCTGTTTTTCGCTATTTATTTTGCCTTAGGGGTAAGTGGCCTTAGCTTGATTTCAGACTGGGCCATTAGGTAAGCAAACTGGGCATAGGCCGCCGCATTTTGCGCTAGCGCCTTGGGATCGATTTTATCCAAGGTATCGTTTGGCGTGTGGTGATAGTCGAAATAGTCGCTGCCATCTTGTCTCAGTGACGCAACCGGGACTCCGTAGCCGGGCAACATGGAGACATCAGGGCCGCCAGAGGCCTTGTTGTTGCCGGGAGCGACGCCGTTATCCTGCATCGAGCTTGTATGGGCCTGTACGGCGCCGAAGGCCTTGTCGGCGACGTTAAAGTCGATTTGGTAGATAGGTCCAGCACCAAAGTCGGATTCGGCGGCTATATAGTGTTTGGCCAGTTCCGCTTGATGCTCTTTGGCGTAGCTCTTGCCGCCAATTAACCCTAGCTCTTCAGCGGCGTAGAGGACGACACGTACCGTGCGAGCAGGTTTTGTGGGTAATTGAGCAATATAGTGGCCTGCGGCGGTGACAATGGCTACACCTGCGCCGTCGTCGATGGCACCGGTTCCTTCGTCCCAAGAATCCAGATGGGCACCGATGAGCACTATCTCGTCGGGCTTGCTACTGCCGGTGACCTCGGCAATCACGTTGTAGGATGTGGCATAGCCCAGGTTCTTGGGGCTCATCTCTAGGTGCATCACGACATTGGGATCGCGCTTTAGCATCAGGGTGATCAAGTCCGCATCAGGGTTGGACATGGCCGCTGCTGGGATCTTATCAACCCCGTCCTGGTAGCGCATCATGCCAGTATGAGCCATTCTGTCATGGTCTGTGCCGATAGAGCGGATCACTATGGCTAGCGCGCCTTTCTCTGCCGCCGCAATCGCGCCGCGCGAGCGTCCGCCTACCGTCATGCCGTAGCCTTTGCCTGTCTTGAACCTTGGGGTGATGTGATCGATAAAGACGATTTTTCCTGTGACCTGGCTTGGATCGGCTTGTTTAAGGGCATCCAGGGTCTCGAAACGGACGATTGGCGCGCTGATACCTTCTTCGGGCGTGCCGATACTGCCACCAAGGGCGGTGATCACCAGTGGCTGTGCATAGGGAGAGACAATATTGGCTTTGGCCTCGCCTCGTTGCCATACGGGCACCTGTACCGCTTCCTTATAGACTCTGTCGAACCCAAGTGAGGCGAGTTTTTTCTCTGCCCACTGAACGGCGATCAGATCTTTCTCGCTGCCCGCGAGTCTAGGGCCTACCTCGACAGTTAGCGATTCGACAATATCGAATGCCAGGCTGGAAGCGAGCGCCTCTTGCTGAAGCATTTGGCTAACACTTTGATTTGTGTCTGTTGCTAACGCGTTTTGGCATGCTAATAACCCGGTAAAAAAGAGCGTGGAAAGGAGGGTGATAGGGGAGCTTTTCATGAGTTTCCTTTATTTTTATTACGTATGTCCCATTTTTGAAAACAATCTAGCAAAAAGTGTGCTTCATGTCCCGACTATATCTTTAAGTCAACGCTATATTAGTGCCGGGGTTTGTTTTAGGAGAAATTGCTCGTAATGAATATAGAATTGATGCAGCAACGAGCGGATAATGCTGTTGTATTGCTAAAGGCTTTAGCAAATGAACGCCGGCTGTTCATCTTATGCTACTTGTTGAGCGAAGGTGAGATGTGCGTCGGTGAGATGAATAAAAAGCTGGGGCTTAGCCAATCTGCGCTGTCGCAACACTTAGCATGGCTTCGTAAAGACAATTTGGTCGAAACGCGAAAAGAAGCGCAAACGGTATTTTATTCGCTAAAAAGCAAGGAAGTATCTGAAATTATTAAGTTACTTAACACTATCTATTGCCACTAAACGGCTTGAGAATAGCGCAGATAGAAAGCTGATGGGCTGTAGGCCATCAGCTTTTTTGTTTTTTAGCTTAGGCCTATGCCTGTAATACTGAAGGGAAGTTGACCTAGTACTCGGGCGACAGGTACAAAAAAACCGGCCTAAGCCGGTTTTTTTATATCGCTAAAAGATTAAGCAGCCAGTGCTTTGATCTTAGCGTTTAGACGAGCCTTATGACGGGCAGCTTTATTCTTGTGAATAAGACCTTTAGTCGCCATACGGTCAACAATTGGTTGTGCAGCATTGAATGCTTCAGTTGCCGCTTTGTGATCGCCAGTGTTGATCGCAGCGATAACTTTCTTAACGTAAGAACGTAGCATAGAACGACGGCTAGCGTTGTGCTGACGACGTTTTTCAGATTGAAGCGCGCGCTTCTTTGCAGACTTGCTATTAGCCAAGGTGCAACTCCTAAAAGGGTTAGATATTTTTAAAGGTCGAGGAATATGCCTTTTTTTCGTCAGTTTGTCAATGACAATGATCGGATCTTTATCTTAAAGATAAATTAATCAGAGCAGACTTGGCCTTCTTCAACCTAACTCGTGTAATATGGGGCGCAATTCTAGCAGTATTTGCTGCTTGGTGACAGGGGGTAAGTCGACTTTTTAACTTGCTCGATACACCTGTGATGCTCGTTTCAGGGGGAGCTTTGAGCAAGAAACTTTTTAAGTCAGGCATGATCGTGAGTGCTATGACGCTGATTTCTCGTGTTTTAGGTTTAGTGCGAGACGTGGTTATCGCCAATTTGATGGGAGCAGGGAGTAGCGCCGACGTCTTCTTTTTTGCCAATAAGATCCCAAATTTTTTACGCCGATTATTTGCCGAAGGCGCCTTCGCCCAGGCCTTTGTGCCGGTATTGACCGAATATCAAGAGAAACATGACGACCAGGCGGTTCGCGAGTTGCTGGCCAAGGTGACCGGTACGCTCGGGCTGGTGGTGACCTTGGTGACTCTGGTGGGGGTGATCGCCTCGCCACTATTAACGGCTCTGTTTGGCGGCGGCTGGTTTTTGGCCTGGCTAAACGATGAGCCAAATGGTCAGAAGTTTGAACTTGCATCACTAATGTTGAAGATCACCTTCCCCTATCTTTGGTTTATTACCTTTACCGCCTTGGCGGGTTCGATACTCAATACCCGAGGTCGTTTCGCGGTGTCGGCTTTTACCCCGGTTTTTTTGAATGTCGCCATCATCAGTGCGGCGCTGTTTCTGGCGCCTAAGCTCGATCAGCCGGAGATAGGCCTTGCTTGGGGCGTTTTCGCCGGTGGCCTGATCCAGTTTCTGTTTCAGATTCCTTTTCTATTTAGAGAGAAGGCCTTGGTTAAGCCGTCGTGGGGCTGGCATCACCCGGGCGTCGTTAAGATCCGCACCCTGATGCTGCCCGCGCTGTTTGGCGTGTCTGTGTCGCAGATCAATCTGCTGCTCGATACCTTTATCGCCAGTTTCTTGGTGACGGGCTCCATCAGTTGGCTCTACTACTCAGATCGACTGCTGGAGTTCCCCTTAGGTCTGTTTGGTATCGCGATTGCTACCGTTATCTTGCCGGCCCTGTCGAAGAAACATGTCAACGCCGAAGGTGATGGGTTTGCCAAGACGATGGATTGGGGGATCAAGGCGATTCTGCTGATGGGGGTTCCGGCCATGTGTGGGCTGATCGTCTTGGCCAAGCCCATGTTGATGGTGCTGTTTATGCGCGGTGCCTTCACGATAGATGATGTCGATATGGCCTCCTACAGTTTAATGGCTTATGGTTCGGGTCTGCTGAGTTTCATGCTGATCAAGGTGTTGGCCCCTGGGTATTATTCTCGTCAGGATACCAAGACGCCGGTGCGCTACGGTATCGTCGCCATGGTCAGTAACATGGTGTTTAATCTGATTTTTGTGTTTCCTTTCGGCTATGTGGGGTTGGCGATAGCTACCTCGCTATCGGCACTGCTCAATGCCAGCCTGCTTTATCGCGGTCTACATCGTGCTGGTGTTTATCAAATCTCAAGGCAAACCCTTGTGTTTATGGGGAAAACCTTGGTAGCTGCCGCGCTGATGATCGCCGTGCTCTATCAGTTGTTACCTAGCATGGAAACCTGGCTGACACTCTCCTTTGTGGGCAGGGCAACTCAGCTTGCATATTTGATTGGTGCGGGGGCTGTGGTCTATCTGCTGGCTATGTTATTGTTAGGAATTCGCCCCTGGAGGATGAAAGCTGGCTTTTGATTGCTGATAATCATCTTGAGCTAGTATATAATCCGCGAACTTATGCTTGCTAGTTATTGAATGTAATGGAACTGATCCGCGGTATACATAATATTTTACCCCGACACCAGGGCTGCGTGCTGACTATTGGTAATTTTGATGGTGTGCATCGTGGGCATGCCGAAGTCATTGCTGCACTTGTGAAAAAAGCCAAGCAACATGGGGTTCCAGCAACACTCATGACATTCGAACCTCAGCCGCAAGAGTTGTTTAAGGGGGATAATGCCCCGGCTAGGCTGAGTCTGCTGCGCGATAAGATAGTCTTGCTCGATGAGCTGGGCATAGATCGTCTGCTATGCGTCAATTTTAATCAGAAGTTTGCCGCCATGCCCGCCGAAGCCTTTATCGAGGATCTCCTGGTGCAACAGCTGGGGGTCAAATACCTGGTGGTTGGCGATGACTTCTGTTTTGGCAAGCAGCGACGCGGTAATTTTGAGATGCTAAAGGCCGCCGGTGAAAAATATGGTTTCGCCGTGGTCAATACTCACAGCTTTATCTTGGGGGATAAGCGGGTGAGTTCCACCGAGATTCGGGGGCTGCTCGCCAAAGGCAACCTAGAGCAGGCAAGACGTCTGCTGGGCCATCCCTATGCGCTGAGTGGCAAAGTTGCCCACGGCGAGAAAATTGGCCGCACCATAGGCTTTCCCACTGCCAACATCGCCTTGAAACGTAAGGTGTCTCCGGTACGGGGCGTCTTTGCCGTCAGGCTATTTTGGGATGGTAGTGACATCTATGAAGGGGTGGCAAACGTGGGCTTTAGGCCTACGGTCAATGGACAAAATTGTCAGTTAGAAGTCCATTTGTTTGATTTTGATGGAGACCTCTATGGTCGCACAGTCGAAGTCGAGCTGGTGGCAAAGATTAGGGATGAACAGCCATTTAAGTCATTAGATGCGCTGAAGCTACAAATTAAAGATGATGCTGACAGGGCCAAGGCCCTGCTTGGCTGCGATGCAGGCTGAGAGCGATCAGCTAAATTAACGGTATAGGATCAATGAGCGACTATAAATCTACTTTAAACTTGCCGGAAACTGAGTTTCCGATGCGTGGTAATCTGGCGAAACGCGAGCCAGAGATGTTGAAATCTTGGACAGAAAAGAAGCTGTACCAAAAGATTCGTGAAAGCCGCACAGGTGCCAAGCCATTCATTCTGCATGATGGCCCACCGTACGCTAACGGTAGTATTCATATTGGTCACTCAGTAAATAAGATCCTTAAAGACATTATTATCAAGTCGAAGACCCTGTCGGGTTTCGATGCACCTTATATTCCTGGTTGGGACTGTCACGGTCTGCCTATTGAGCTTAAGGTCGAGCAGAAAGTGGGTAAGCCAGGCCAGAAGGTGTCTGCGGCCGAGTTTCGTCAAAAGTGTCGTGAGTACGCAGCTGCCCAGGTAGATGGTCAGCGTGAAGACTTTATCCGTCTTGGCGTGTTGGGCGACTGGCAGAATCCTTATCTCACCATGAACTTTGATACCGAGGCCAACATAGTTCGCTCTTTGGCTAAGGTTATCGATAACGGCCACCTACACAAAGGTGTTAAGCCGGTGCATTGGTGTACCGATTGTGGTTCGGCCCTGGCTGAAGCCGAGGTGGAGTATGAAGATAAGACTTCACCAGCAGTAGATGTCGCTTTCCTAGCGGTCGATAAGGCGACTGTGCTGGCTAAGTTTGGTGTAGAGCAGTGTGAAGCCGATGTCGCGACCGTTATCTGGACCACGACGCCTTGGACACTGCCTGCTAACCGCGGTCTCTCTATGGCCGGTGATATCGATTACGATCTGGTTGAGTACACTAAAGAAGGTAACAAGCGCGCGATCATCGTGGCGCAGGAACTTGTAGAGTCTTGCGTTGAGCGTTATGGCGCCGAGTCACATCGCGTGCTGGGTACGGTGAAAGGGCAGGCCCTTGAACTGTTGCGCTTTAAGCATCCTTTCTATGATTTCGATGTGCCTGTCATCATTGGTGATCACGTCACGGTTGACTCAGGTACGGGTGTGGTTCATACGGCGCCTGGCCATGGTCAGGACGACTTTGTGATTGGTCAAAAATATGGCCTGGAAGTGGCTAACCCTGTTGGAGACAACGGTGTCTATAAGCCAGATACCGAGTTCTTTGCCGGTCAACACGTGTTTAAGGCCAACGACAATGTAGTTGCACTGCTTGAAGAGAAGGGCGCGCTGCTGAATCATGTGGCCTATCGTCACAGCTACCCACACTGCTGGCGCCATAAGACGCCTATCATCTTCCGCGCGACGCCGCAGTGGTTCATCTCTATGGACCAAAAAGGCTTACGTACTCAGTCACTGAGCGAGATCGAGAAGACCCAATGGATCCCTGACTGGGGGCAGAGCCGAATCGAAAAGATGGTTGAGAACCGTCCTGATTGGTGTATCTCTCGCCAGCGTACTTGGGGCGTGCCTATTACCCTGTTTGTGCACCGTGATACCGAAGAGTTGCATCCTGATAGCGTCGCCCTGATGGAGCGTGTTGCCCACAGAATCGAGCAAGAAGGTATTCAGGCTTGGTGGGATCTCGACGCTGCAGAGCTATTGGGTGAAGAGGCTGACCAATATCGTAAGGTCACAGATACCTTAGATGTGTGGTATGACTCAGGTTCAACTTTCTCGTCGGTGGTTGCCGCACGTCCCGAGTACAACGGCCATCCTGTCGACCTTTACCTCGAAGGTAGCGATCAGCACCGTGGTTGGTTCATGTCATCACTGATGATCTCTACCGCCATGAGTGGTAAGGCGCCATACAAGCAGGTGCTGACTCACGGTTTCACCGTAGACGGCCAGGGCCGTAAGATGTCTAAGTCTATCGGTAACGTGATCGCGCCGCTGCAAGTCACCAACAAGCTTGGCGCAGACATTCTACGTCTTTGGGTTGCGGCGACCGATTACAGTGGTGAGATGACGGTATCTGACGAGATCCTCAAGCGTAGTGCCGATGCCTATCGTCGTATCCGTAACACGGCTCGCTTCCTGCTTGCTAACCTGAATGGTTTCGATCCGGTAAACGACACCGTTGCCGTCGAAGATATGGTGGCGTTAGATCGCTGGGTGGTACGTCGCGCTGCGGCCTTGCAAACCGAGATCCTGGAAGCTTACGAGCAATACAACTTCCATTTGGTGACTCAGAAACTGATGCAGTTCTGCTCTGTCGAGCTTGGCAGCTTCTATCTGGATATCATCAAAGATAGACAATATACGGCTAAACGTGACAGCCTGGCTCGTCGTAGCTGTCAAAGCGCGCTGTTCCTGATCGCCGAAGCCATGGTGCGCTGGATTGCGCCTATCCTGAGCTTCACCGCCGATGAAGTATGGCAATCGCTACCGGGTGAGCGTGAAGAGTTTGTCTTTACTCAGACCTGGTTCGAAGGCTTGGCCTCTGTGACGCTGGATAGCGACCTGAGCGATGATTACTGGGCAAACCTTATCACGGTTCGTGACGAGGTGAACAAGGCCATCGAGCAGGCACGCCGCGAGCAGCGTGTCGGTGGCTCCTTAGAAGCCGAAGTGACTCTCTACGCCGATGAGGCGCTCACCGAGTCTTTGGCGCTGCTTGGCGATGAACTGCGTTTCGTACTGCTGACCTCTAATACTCAGATTGCACCACTGGCTAGTGCCGGTGCCGATGCAGTTGAAACTGAGCTGGCCGGGTTGAAACTATTAGTGGCTAAGACTGAAGCGGCCAAGTGCGATCGCTGCTGGCATCACAGAGAAGATGTGGGTCAGGTCGAAGCGCATCCACTGCTGTGTACCCGCTGTGTGACCAACATCGAAGGTGATGGCGAACAGCGTCAGTTCGCATAAGGGAGTCGAATGCCATCTAGCTGGAAAGAGAGTGGCTTACGTTGGTATTGGGTAGTTGTATTGGTGTTTATTGCCGATCAACTATCCAAACAATGGGTATTAGCCAATTTTGACCTGAGAGAGTCAATTAACCTGCTGCCATTTTTTAATTTCACCTATGTGAGAAATTATGGTGCGGCTTTTAGCTTCTTAAGTGATGCCGGAGGGTGGCAGCGTTGGCTGTTTACCTTGGTTGCCGTCGGTTTTAGTACCTTGCTTACCGTCTGGTTACGTAAGCAATCCAAAGGGATGTGGAGATTGAATCTGGCCTATACCTTAGTGATAGGTGGAGCGCTGGGGAACTTAATCGACAGATTGCAGCATGGCTTTGTGGTCGATTTTCTCGATTTTTATTGGAAGACGAGCCACTTCCCCGCCTTTAACATTGCCGATTCGGCGATCTGTGTTGGCGCAGGGCTCATCATCTTAGATTCGTTTATTTCGGAGCGTAAGCCAAACGGCGAAGACGTTGCAAAGGGGTAAGTCGTGACTGTTACTCGTTCATTATTGTGTCATATGAATATCGTGCTGGAGGACGGTTCGACCGCCGATAGCACTAAAGCTTCTGGAAAACCGGCTAAATTAAACATTGGCGACCAGAGCCTGAGCCCAGCGTTTGAGGCCGAGATCACGGGTCTGAAGCAAGGGGATAAGCATAGCTTTACCCTGGCCGCCGCCGATGCTTTTGGTGAGTCAAATCCAGATGCCATTCATCATATGGACAGAAGTAAGTTTCCTGCCGATATGACGCTCGAAACAGGGGTTATCGTGAGTTTTGCCGGTCCTGGTGGCAGCGAGATCCCTGGCATAGTGCGTGAGGTGATTGGCGACTCGGTAACCGTCGATCTTAATCATCCGCTGGCGGGGCGCTCGGTGACATTCGAACTGGAAGTGGTTCAGGAGCTTTAATCATGACACAACCTCCTCAAGGCTTGCAGATCAAACTGGCTAATCCACGTGGCTTTTGCGCCGGTGTCGACAGGGCCATCAGCATAGTCGAAAGAGCGCTCGAGCTGTTTTCCCCACCTATTTATGTGCGCCACGAAGTGGTACATAACAGATATGTGGTGGAAAATCTGAAAGACAGGGGCGCCGTGTTTGTCGACGAGCTAGATCAGGTGCCAGATGACAGCATAGTGATCTTCAGTGCCCACGGCGTATCTCAGGCGGTTCGCGCCGAGGCGAAAAAGCGTGGTCTGAGAGTGTTCGATGCGACATGCCCCTTGGTGACTAAGGTACACCTTCAGGTGACTAGAGCCAGTCGTAAGGGAATTGAGTGCATTCTTATCGGTCATGCGGGCCATCCTGAGGTTGAGGGAACCATGGGACAATACGATAACCCTGAAGGGGGCGTGTTGTTGGTGGAGTCCCCCGCCGATGTTGAGGCCTTAGTGGTTAAAGATCCAGATAACCTCTGCTTCGTCACACAGACCACCTTGTCTATGGATGATACCGCAGATGTGATCGCCGCCCTGCAGAAGCGTTTCCCTTCAATTCAAGGGCCGCGTAAGGACGATATCTGCTATGCCACCCAAAACCGACAAGATGCGGTGCGTAATGTTGCCGATGATGTTGACCTCTTTATTGTTGTGGGCTCTAAGAACAGCTCAAATTCGAACCGTTTGATGGAACTTGCCATCAAGAAGGGCACTCAGTCTTATCTTGTCGACAATGCCGATGACATAAAATTAGAGTGGTTTAACAATATCTCTAAGGTCGCCGTAACTGCTGGCGCGTCTGCGCCAGAGGTCCTCGTTCAGCAGGTAATCGATGCAATAGCCAAGCTGGCCCCGAGTGTCATTACAGAGGTAGAAGGGCGTAAAGAAGATACTGTATTTGCCGTACCGGCGGAATTGCGATAGGTATCTTGCTGTTTTGATGAGAAAAGGAGGCTTAGCCTCCTTTTTTATTGTCTAAAAATCACACTCGGCATATTGAATTTTATTTTTAGACCTAATATTACTAGCGAGTAACATTCGACTAATCTATGATTAACTAGTATAGTTTAAAGTTATGCTAACTTTCAGATTTTAAAAGACTAAACGGCTGGAACGACTGTCAAAAGTATGGCTAATATCGGAGATTTGACATCATGGTAAAAGGTGGGAAAGGGTTTTCCCTAATAGAGGTGATGGTATCGCTCGTCATTCTTGTTATTGGCCTGATCGGCATATTTAATCTGCACGTTGTTTCCAAGCGCGGCAGCTTCGAGTCTTTTCAGCAGACCCAAGCTTCATACTACGCCAACGATATTATCAATCGTATGAAGTTAAATCCTACCCAGTTAGCAAATTATGCGGGCACCTATAGTGGTGCCCCAAGTTCAGTCAGCAAGCAATGTCAAGGAGCTACAATATGTTCGTCCTCGGAGATGGTTGCTTGGGATCTGTATGAGTGGCAAACATTGTTCAATGGTACCGCTGAGCAGGTAGGTACTCAGAATGTTGGAGGGTTAGATACGCCAACGGCTTGTATTGTGATTAATGGCAATAGTGTATTGGTTACCATGGCTTGGAAAGGTATTCGTGAAACTTCAATTGCCTCAGCGACTTCTGATTGTGGATCTACTACTGCAAATCGACGACTCTATTCAGTTCAAACGGTGATTTAAACGGGATGAAGATTTTAATTATGCGTACTCAGTCAGGGATGTCTCTCGTTGAGCTGATGGTAGCACTTGTTATTAGTCTGTTTTTATCGGCAGGCATCTTCACTATGTTTAGCATGTCTGCTTCTAATGTCACGACAACAAGTCAGTTTAATCAACTGCAAGAAAATGGCCGTATAGCCTTAGCCATTATGGAACGAGACATAAGTCAGCTTGCCTTCATGGGGGATATGACTGGCACCGACTTTATTGTGGGAAATAATACAACAATATCCTCTGCAGCGGTCCCTAATGACTGCATCGGAGGCGGGGTTAATAATGCGACCTTACCTAATGGTACACCTTCGCATTTTAGGAGGATTTGGGGTTATGAGGCTGGCGTTAGTGGCGTAACTTTTAATTGTCTTACTGGGGTGAATGCTAATACAGATGTATTGCAAATTAAGCGTTTGGTTGGGCCTAATGTCTTGGCTCCAAATAATGTGTCTAGTCACTATGTAGCAACCACTTCTAGTCAAGCGATTTTTTTTACGGGCAATCAAGTGACCCCGGTACTCACAAATAGTCGATTTTGGGAGTATCAACATCATATCTATTTCATAAGAAATGATGGAACGATTCCTGTTTTAAGAAGAAGGACGCTTACCGTCGCAAATGGAATGAATAATGAGGAACAGCTCGTTGAAGGGATAGAAAACTTAAGGGTTTTGTACGGTGTCGATGATGATGGTGATGATATTCCTAATCGCTATGTGCCCGTTGGTAACGTGAATACCGTAATGTGGGACAACCAATCATTTCAACGGATCGTGGCACTAAAAGTGTTTTTGCTTGTTCGCTCTGTGGATCAGGATTCTAGCTATACTAATGAGACTCAATATCAGTTAGGCGATAAAACGATATTAGCTCCTCAGGATCATTTTAGGCGCAAGGTAATGTCGACCACTGTCATGCTTGAAAATCCAGTGCTGATTAGGAATTAATGAGGTTGCAAATGAACAAACAGAAAGGCGTTGTACTCTTTTTTGCCTTAATCGTTTTGATTCTTATGACGGTTATTGGCGTTGCATTGGCGGTTAATTCTACTCAGTCTTTAAGAATGGCGGGGGCTGGAGCCGAACGAATTGAAGCAAAAGCCTTGGCCGATGGTGGCGTTGCTGCCGTGCTATTAAATAAAACACAGGCTTTTTTGGCTACCATGACAACAATTGACGATCAGAACTCTTTTTCTGGTGGAAAGCAGGTATTAACGCCTTTGCCATTGGTGGATGACGGTGCGGGAAATTTGATTGTTCAGCCGAAAAACGTGTCTTGTCAGAGAAGTGCGGCCGCCAGTGGTACAGATTTATTTAAATGTCGCAGGATTGAAATCTCGAGCCAGGTTAGTTTTGGTCGAGATAATTTGGGACAAGTGTTAGTTGTAACAGGTATTGAGCAGGAAGTGCTCAGTGGGAGCGGGTCATGAAGTTTAATAAAATTTTATTTGCAAGCCTAGTTACAGCATTGGCTTTGCCTGTTCAGTCTTTTGCTGATGATACTGATCTTTATTTAAATCCAGCACAGAATAATGTACGTCCACAAGTGCTGATTATTTTTGATAATTCAGGAAGTATGGATACCATTTTGGATGGTGTCCCTGGTGGGTATGAACCGGAAACTGTCTATGATGCGGTGGGGAGTTCGAACTCTTATCAAGGAAGAATGATCTATTTTACCGTCGGTACCGGGATGGATGAATCATCGCTGCCCGTACCCGATAGTCCTTCTGAATCCAGACGCTTTAATGATTTCTTAAATGGCTGTAAAGCCGCCAGGGATGCGTTGAATCAGTATGGACGTTTCACCGGTTATATCAGGGAGTTTATTAAAAAAGGTAAGGGTAAAGCAACCTGGCAGCCTATTAAAGAGAATAGTGGTGCGGAGACGAATAACCCCATAGATTGCTGGGAAGACATTGAATTAGGTTACAACAGTAACAATGATGATGGCAGTGCTTATAAAACTGGCTTTACCCGTGGTTTTCCTAAAGATGGAGATGTAAATTCGCCGTGGGATGATTCAACTAATGCACAAGAGAGAGCAAAAAATTTAGGTTGGAATAATGGGGAGTTGGTAACTCTCTATACCGATAATTATTTACGCTGGTATACCCTATATAAGAATAATTTATTGCCAATCCCCCCCGACGGAGAAGGGTTTACTCGTTTAGAAATCGCCAAGAAGGCAATTTCTGGTGTTATTAGCTCCATACCTTCGGTGGATTTTGGTCTAGCGGTTTTTAACCTGAATTTCCCTAATGAAGGGGATAGCGATGGTGGTCGTATCGTTGCTGGTATACGCTCTAGAACATCTGCAGAAAAAGATACTTTGCTTGGTACCATTAATAACTTACCAGCTAAAACGAATACGCCACTATGTGAAACGCTGTTTGAAGCATATCGTTACTTCTCAGGCGGTCCAATAACTTATGGGCATGCTGATTCCGATTATAATGGCAAGGATATTAAGTACACCGCCAATCGCCCTATGTACGATACCAGCATAGAAGATGGAGCGAATTATAAAACGCCTTTATCTGAATGTAATAAAGTTGCGCATGTCATCTATATTACAGATGGTGCTCCAGTGTTAGATGATAGTGCTAATGATTTTATCAAGGCTTTAAATGATGATCCGTATGTCTATAAGGCAGCAAGCGGTGACCAACCTGCTAAAGTAAGTTATCTGCCAGCATTAGCAGAATATATGTTTGCCAATGATTTATTGCCAGATGTAGAAAATAAGCAGCGTGTAGTGACTCATACCATAGGTTTTAGTCTTGGCGAAGATTCTGAGGCAGAACCTTTGTTGGTTGAAACAGCCGCTCGATCCTATTTGATGACTTCTGAAGGTAAGAAGGTTTTTGGTACTTATCGAAGTGCCAATGATGTAAGGGGATTGCAAGCAGCTGTTAGTAATATTATTGATTCAATTCCGCAGACGGGACAGCGTTTTTCTGCCCCAGGTGTCGCTTTTAGTAATGCGGATCCGACGAGAACATTAGACTCAGCTTACTATGCGCTCTTTCGTCCAGAACAGAGTCCCAAGTGGGCAGGAAATCTGAAGAAGCTTAAAGTTAATTCCTCTGGTACCTTAGTTGATTCTACCGGGAAGCCTGCTATTGACAGTTCTGGCGGTATTGCCGAAAGCTCTTGTAGCCTGTGGAGTTCTTGTACAGGTGGCAATGACGGTAATGATGTTGTTTTAGGTGGCGCTGCGCGTACGATAGATCCTGATAGCCGAACGATTTGGAGCGATATTGGTGGTGCAGGAAAGTTTGCCAAACTTACCCGAACAAATGCTTCAAGTTATGCGGGAGGGGATGATGCTCTAGCGACTTATCTTGGACTAGCTAAATTGGATGTTGATGCGGAATTGACTGCTACATTTGATTGGATCAAGGGTAAAAATGTCGATAGAGATTCAGAAGGCGTTTTGACCTCTGAGGATTTCTCCGGTGTTAGAGGGGATATCATGGGGGATCCGCTGCATTCTCAACCTTTGGCTATTGATTACGGCGGTGATGGATCCAATGTTCGTATCTTTGTAGGTACAAACCATGGAGCGCTACATGCTTTTAGGGATTATGGCCCATCAGTGAATGAGAGTTGGGCATTTATGCCGTATCAGCTTCTTCCGAATCTAGCAACCATACGTCGTGACAGCTATTTAGCGGGACATAGTGTCTACGGTATGGATGGCTCTCCTGTAGCTCATATTGAGCGTAATGCTTCTGGAGCGATAACCAAAGCTTGGTTGTTTGTTGGGATGCGCAGAGGCGGCCAATCTTATTATGCTATTAATATCACAAATCCAGATTCTCCATCTTTGATGTGGCAGATAACTAATAATACCAATGGTTTTACTGATATGGGACAGACTTGGTCTACCCCTGTGGTTACCAAAATACCTGGTTCAGATAAACCTGTAGTTGTTTTTGGTGGTGGATATAATCAGGGGTATGATTCCGGTGTAGGATCTAATTCTGTTGGCCGTTTGGTTTATCTTGTAGATGCAGAAACGGGTAATTTAATTCATAGTTTTGGCGCCAATGGTAATACATCTCTTGCTGGCATTGAGGACTCGATCGTTGGTTCAATCGCGACCTTAGACAGTAATAGTGATGGCTACACCGACCGACTCTATGCAGCTGATTTAGGCGGAAACATTTGGCGTATGGATTTGCCGTCTGCTGAAAAGAGCACTTGGAGTGGATTTAAGTTTGCCGAATTGGGGGGGAGTATTGCATCGAGCGATCGACGTTTCTTTTATGAGCCTACCGTCGCACAAACTTATTTTACAAATACAACGAAAGTTACTGTGACGGATGGTTCTGGAACCACGACAACCGTCGCCTATCAAAATGTTCCCTATGATGCTGTGACTTTGGGCTCAGGTAATAGAGCCGATCCTTTGAATTTAAATACAGATGATATGTTTTTTGTCTTACAGGATCGATATGTGATTTCACAGCAATTTGGAGATGGTGGTACAGCAGTGCCCACACCGATAACATTTGCTAATCTTTATGATGTTACTTCGGCGTCACCTTCAACAGAGACTGAAAACATTGAGTTTGGTACGAAGAAAGGCTGGTATTTTAACTTTGCTGTAACCGGTGAGAAGAGCCTTTCTCCATCTGTGGTCATCAAGGGTAAAGTATATTTTACTTCCTTCATTCCAACTCAACCTGCGGCAGACCAAAACGTTTGTAGTGTATCTTCGGTTGGACGTCTATATACGCTGGATTTACATAAAGGGGGACGCTTCACTGAGGAGTATGTTATTGATGTCTGTGATAACTGTATCCCTCAACCTCCTAAGATTATTACGCCGCCTGTAGATCCTGATAATCCAGGAAGCGAGTCCGAACCAGTTCTTATTATTGGTAAGGGCAAGTGTGATGAAGATGGGGAAAACTGTACAGGAACAGTAGGATTAGAGTCTGGCCTGACTACTAATAAAATTTATTACCACATAGATGAGTAGTGTTTTAATGAAGAAGAGTCGTTTAGTTGGTTTTACACTGATTGAGTTGATGATTGTTGTTGCAATTATTGGTATTTTGGCCGCAATAGCTTATCCGTCATACGTAGATTACATCACCAAGAGCGCACGTTCTGAGGGCGTCGCAGCGGTGATGAGAGTAGCTAATTTACAGGAGCAGTATTATTTAGATAATCGTGCTTATGCGACGGATATGACCAAGCTAGGGCTAAGTGCAAATCCGTTTGTTACCGAGCATGGTCATTATAGCTTGGCCTCGGCAGGTACTGGTTCTTTTACTATTACCGCAACGGCGAAAGGGGCACAGGCAAGCAGGGACTCAACCTGTGGCACTATTACTATGACATCGGCAGGTGTTAAGGGGCCTTCAGCGGAGTGTTGGAAATGAATAAGTTAATTGCAACTTTATCTAGCGTTGTTGCGCTAGGTGTAACCTCTTCAGTATTTGCTGCTAAACAGGATTATAAGTGTTTCATTCAAAGCTCTAAGAAAGGTGAGCAAGTAGTTTTTTATCGATGGGATATTAAAGACGCTAAAATACGAGCTAATAGTTTGGTGGGGAAGCGGCTAAGCGATAGCAGTGGAAAGAAATATTTCATTAAGAGTGTTGAGGAATGCGTGCCATTAAATGAAGAGTTTTCGAGTGGTAAGGCCAGGAAGATTGATGGCCAAACACTAAGATAGAGTGTTAGATATTTTTATTTAGCCAAATGTAAAAAGGCCCCAACGAAAAGTAGGGCCTTTTTACATTCTAGTTTTAGCAGGCGTTACCATCAGTCCCATAAGAGACTATACCGCTGGTGCTTAGAGAAACGCTCTTCGAATCACTGGCTCTACCGTTTGGACAATAGATTACAGTCCCGCCGGAAGAAAGCCCATCAGCGGAAAAAGTCATTGAGATGGCCGATGCTTTAACTTTGTCTTGGCTATTGAAACTATCGATAGCTCTTAGTTCATGGTCTGTATTTGTCGCATCAGTTATGTAAACTCTGATGCCACCACTCCAGTCTGTACTTGTTCCGCATGACGTTGCCGTAGCGAAAGAGCATACATTTACCGTTGCACCATAACTAACGGCTTGGTTGCGGGCAAAAGCGAAGAGATCGTGAATTTTTTCAACGTTATTGTTTACCCTAACTTGTTCATATACAGAGGTTAAAGAGGGAACGCCGATAGTCAAGAGTATTGCGGCAACGGCAATGGTGACCATCAATTCTACTAAGGTAAAGCCTTTATTATTGTTACACATCTAAAGTTCCTCGCTGATACTGATACAAAGTATAAGCGAGAAGTTTTAGGATTTCAGTATATATAAGCTATTCTTTTTAATGCCAATAATTTGTCGGCTTGATTAAAATTGGCGTGAAGTATTACTGTGAGCTTGTTATTGGTTGCAGCTAATATTTTTCTCCTTCGAAAATCGCACTCTACCGGCCTGATTGACGATGACGGCTTTGGAATAAGGGCTGTTTGCTGAATCTGGACAATACCTAAGTGTACCGTTGCTGCCCGATGCGAGCCCATCGGGTTGAAAACGAGCGGCGGCTCGGTTGTAGTAGACAATGTCACTGCTATCGAATGTAGTGGTTTGCATTAGCAACTTATCTGCGCCGTCGATTTGATTACTGGTTCCAGAGTCGGTGAAAACGCTGAGCCCTAGATGCCAGTCATTGCTACAGTGATTGTCTTTGAGCGGACATACAGTAACCCGCACACCGTAGTTGATGGCGTTATTTCTCGCAAACTGCAGTGTTTGTTGGATGATTTTTATGGCGGCATCGGCTCGATAAGCTCTATGTAAGTCCGACAAATTGGGTATGGCTATAGAAAGTAGGATGGTCGATACGGCGATAGTGACCATTAATTCAATAAGCGTAAATCCATTACTATGCTTCATGGCTATTCCTTGCTGTATTTAGTCTATGCTTCCTGCAATGACCTGAACTCGTTTTTTGGGCGAGTTCATTGAGTATAGAAGAGTTGGGTCAGGTTTAGGCGACTGGCATATATTGTTCTGCTCTATGAATATTGAATCATTTTATCTCTCGATATAATCATCTTTGGTGGTTTGGATGGACGTGGTAAGCTAGTGCCTAATAAGCTTAGGTTTTGTTGAATTTGGTCAGTAGAATTTTAGGGAGCGTTTGATGAAGAAGGTCGAGGCCATTATTAAGCCGTTTAAGTTAGATGATGTGCGTGAATCTCTGGCGGAGATCGGTATTACCGGCATGACGGTTTCTGAAGTCAAAGGTTTTGGGCGCCAGAAGGGGCATACAGAGCTCTATCGCGGTGCCGAGTATATGGTGGATTTCTTACCTAAGGTGAAAATTGAGCTGGTTATTCAAGATGAGCTGCTAGATCAGGCGCTCGAAGTCATCGTCGATACCGCTAGAACGGGTAAGATAGGTGACGGTAAGATATTTGTTACCGAAGTCGAACGCGTGATCCGCATTCGTACCGGTGAAGAGAACGAAGAGGCGGTTTAAATTCGCCAAAAGAAAACCGCTGATGATAAGTCAGCGGTTTTTTTATGTCTGTCTCTCGAGCCCAACTTTATTAGCTGTCTCTCGGCTCTGTCGATGAGTCTCTTATCACGGGTTCAGGAATAAACACCTGGTGAGTCGTCTCACTTTGCTTGTTGCCTTGATTTTCGATGAGTAACTCGGTCGCCGTCTGGGCAATCAACTTATTAGGTTGATGGACTGTGGTTAACTTAGGCCAGGTTTGCCTTGAGAAGGGGCTATCCTCGAAACCAACGATAGAGAGTTCCTCGGGTATCGCGACCCCAGCTAACCTTGCCGCAAAGAGTGCACCCGCGGCAATTTCATCGTTACAGGCCACAATGGCGGTAGGGCGATGCGACTTAGCCAGCAGGGTTTTAGCCCCTTCAACGCCCGATTCAAAAGAATACTGGCCGTTAATGATGTTTGACTCATCCAGTGTTAAGTTGTTGCTTTGCAGGGCCGCCTTAAACCCCGCCAGACGTTCCTTGGTGGATTCGTGCTGGTGGTCACCACTCAGGAAGGCGATATTTTTATGTCCCAAGTCGATAAGATGCTGAGTGATGGATACCGCGCCATGTTTGTCATTGACTAGGATTGATAAACCGTCGGTCGGGCTCACCTCTTCACCTGCAATAATACGGACATAGTTGGCGTTAATCTGATCTAGGGCCGCCAAGACTTTTGGGTCTTCCGATAGCGGCGGGGTTAATACCAAGCCTGACAGCCTGGCCTGGCGCACCATATCGACCAGCTCCTGGCAGATATTGTCGGACTTGGCATCGCAGGGGTGGATGAGTAGCTCATAGCCTCTTTGCTTACAGGAAGACAAAATACCATTTTGCATATCAATGACATAGTAGGCATTGGGGTTGTCGTAGACAAAGGCGATCACATAGGATTTTGTGCCGGCTAGATTACGGGCTGCCACATTGGGTTGATAGTTGAGTGCGGCAATGGCCTGATTGACTTTATCTATTGTCGCCTGACGAACCGAAGGTTCGTTATTCGTAACCCGTGAAACCGTTTTTATGGAGACGCCGGCATATTTTGCGACGTCATTAATGGTGACTTTCATCTAGCGGATACTCTTTGTGTCTGCGCAGAGTCTAGCTGCATCAGAATTCAAATATGTCTTAAACAATGTACTGTATGGTTACACAGCAGATCTCACTTCCCCTGGCGACAATATTGCTAAGTTTTCCACTATTAAGCAATCATCAAATTGATTTCTATCCCGAAATACCTTTGTCTTTTTACAGGTTTAAGTGATTTTTTCTCATTATTATCAAGCAATTGCATTGTCATCTGAAGAGTGCATTTTGTTTGATGAATGTATAAATCCAAAGAAATTCCCGCTTTTGGTTATTTTGTTGTGGCGCATCTGTTAATTGTTGTGTAATCTTTGTACTCACATGACAGCGTTGTCATTCCTGCGGGAATGGTTATGAATACGAAAAAAGATAATAAAGTTATGGAAGGGAAACGAGATGCGACCATCTACTTTTAAGAAAAGTGTACTAGCTACAAACATTGCCCTGCTCATGAGTGGCGCAGTGTCTGTTTCTGCTTTTGCGGCTGAGGCCGAAGCAGAAGCGGTTAATACTGACAATATTGAAAAAATTGAAGTACGTGGTCTACGTGCTTCGATGAAGGCGTCTATTAACGCCAAACGATTTTCTGATGCCGTTGTCGATGCCGTAACGGCCGAAGACATTGGTAAGTTCCCTGATGGCGACGTTGGTGAGTCTTTAGGGCGTATTCCAGGTGTTACCGTAAACCGCCAGTTTGGCCAAGGCCAACAGGTGTCGATTCGCGGTGCCTCTGCTCAGTTAACCCGTACACTGTTAAATGGCCACTCAGTTGCCTCAACGGGTTGGTTTGACCAACAGGCTATCGACCGTAGCTTTAACTACTCTCTACTGCCACCCGAGATGGTAAGTGGCATCGAAGTCTATAAGTCTTCTCAGGCCGACATCACAGAAGGTGGTATCGGTGGTACGGTGATCGTTAAGACTCGTAAGCCATTGGATTTAGATGCTAACACGCTATTTCTAAGTGCCAAGGGTGATTACGGTACTGTCTCTGAAGCGACAGATCCTGCCGTTTCAGGCCTGTATAGCTGGGCAAACGACGATGAGACCTTTGGTATCTTAGTCTCTGCCGCAGGCTCTCAAACCGATTATCAACGTAACGGTATCGAAACCTTGCTAGGTTGGGGTGAGATAGTACCTACAACTTTCCAGCAAGATCGCGAGCGCACCGCCTACAACATCGCAGCTCAGTATCGTCCAACCGACAACCTAGAGTTCGGCCTAACGGTGACTAGCCTAGATCTTAAGGCAAATAACGCCAACACCTCTATCTTCCTCTTCCCGACACAGCAAGGCGTTAGTACCTGTAATCAGACCAATGCCGCAGGTGTCTGTACCGATATCACCCATACCGGTGAGGGTGGATTTGCCTGGGCGCAGACTTGGGCTCGTGAAGCCGAGATGTCGTCTGATACCTATGATTTGGACTTCAAATATGAAGCAGAAAACTTCACCCTTGAAGGTCGCGTAGGTAACACCAAGGCTGATGGCGGTACCAGCCTGACCTCTAACTATGGTAACTCAATTGGTCAGCCTGGCGACTTTGCCGGTCATTATGACGCGACAGGCGAGAAGATTTTGATCGACATCGCCAACAAGTCTTTCGGTGCGGGCGACTTTAACGGTCAGCTAGAAACAGCTGGCTGGGCGCTGAAGAAGCAGCCTAACACTGACGAAGAGACCTATGCTCAGTTTGACCTGACTTTCCCGGTTGATCTTGGTGCCATCACTTCTATCAAGGCGGGTGTGCGCTATGCCGACCATGACGTGACACAGCAGACTGACGCGGCTATCGTGGGTAACATAGTGGCTAAAGATGCCTCTGAATACTATTCAGGTACTATCTCTTCTGGCGCAGGCTTTACCCTGCCTAAGCCTAATTTTGATGCCATGATCCGTGATGCCAAGGCTTCTGTGGACGGCTTTACTCGTGACAAGTCTGGTTACGGCACCCTGAATGAGAAAAACCTGGCCGCTTATGCCATGGCTAACTTCGAAGCTGAAGGGATCCGCGGTAACTTCGGTCTACGTTTCATCTCTACCGATATCGAGTCTGACTACTATGCGCTGAGCTCAAGCGGTCAGTTTGCCGATGAGTTGAGCACTGACAAGTCGAGCTACAGTGACGTATTGCCAAGCATCAACGTGACGTTCGACTTAGCACCGGATCTCTTGTTGCGTACTACCGCGGCTCAGGTGATATCTCGTCCTAACTATGCGGAGCTGTTTGCCACATCGACACTGCCTGGTTTAAACGATGGTACGCCGGGTAACGAAAAGTTAAACCGCGGTTCTGTAGCGCTTGATCCATTTAAGGCGACCCAAGCCGATGTCAGCTTAGAGTGGTACTTCGGTGGCGAAGGTCTCGCTTCTTTGACCTACTTCATCAAAGACGTGAGTTCGTTCATCACCACACGTCAGAAGCTTAACCAGCAGATAGGCATCGAGGATAACAACCTTAAGGAGCAAGGCGGCAGCGCTTGTGGGGTTGGCGTGTACGATTGCTGGACCGTCAGTGAGAAATACAATGCAAACGGTGGTCGTATAGAAGGGGTTGAGCTGCAGCTGCAAGACTCGTTCGAAAATGGCTTAGGCTACTCGGTTAACTATACCTTCGCCGATGCCGGTTCACCTGCCGAGAACTATCCTGATGAGGTGGGAGTATTCTCTGACTCGTCGAAGCACACAGTTAACCTGGTGGGCTACTACGAGATGGATAGCTTCTCTGCCCGTCTTGCCTACAACTGGCGTAGCGAATATATGATCCGCGAGTTGCCAGGCTTCTATGGTAATCGTCAGCACCAAGACTATGGTTCGTTGGATCTGAGCATGAACTACAGCGTCACCGATTGGATGGATTTGACCTTCGAAGCCGTTAACCTCACTGAGGAAGACAGCATTCAGATAGGCGTCTCACCAGTCGACAACGAAAATGTGATTGCCGAATTTAAAGATAACTACCCGGTATGGAGCTTCGAAGGCGAAGCAAGATACAAGGTCGGTGTCGCACTGCGTTTCTAATCGACACATGAGTGTAGAAAGCCCGGCATAAGCTGGGCTTTTTATTAGCACCGACCTTTAATTAGACCAAGAGTGGGGAAGAGGTGAAACCATGGACATTAAGCGTATCTTGATATTAGGGGGCGGCACCGCAGGCTGGTTGGCGGCCAATCATTTGGGTAAGGCGCTTGAGCATAGGCAGGATGTTAGCGTTATGCTGGTGGAGTCACCAGATATCCCCATCATAGGTGTCGGAGAGGGGACAGTGCCAGCCATTCGTCAGAGTCTGAAACGCTTCGGCATCAGCGAGTCTGAGTTTATCCGTCAATGTGATGTTACCTTTAAGCAGTCGATCAAGTTCGTCAACTGGATGGATAAGGACAGGCATGGAGCTGAGAACTTCTATCATCACCTGTTCGACATGCCGAGCCCTCTGGGGGAGGACCTGACCCAGCATTGGCTAGCGAATCGCCAACAAGCCTATGGTGACCTAGTTTCGCCCCAACACAAGGTGTGTGAAGCGGGTAGGGCGCCTAAACGTATCACCCACAGCGAATATGAAGGGGCATTGGGCTATGCCTATCACCTTAACGCTGCCAAGTTTGCCAAGCTGTTAGCGGATAACGCCATCAGGCGTTTCAATGTCGAGCATATTAAGGCCAACGTCTGTGAGGTTATGCTCAAGGATAATGGCGAGATTGCCTCCCTGGAAACCGATAACCGGGGCAGCATCAGCGCCGATTTCTACATAGACTGCAGTGGGTTTGAATCTTTGCTTATCGATAAGACGCTCAAGGTGCCCTTTGTCGATAAGTCCCATCAGTTATTTGCCGATAAGGCGATTGCCGTTCAGGTGCCCATAGGTGAAGAAGAAGCGATTCCGCCTTATACCCTGGCGACGGCCCATCAGGCCGGTTGGATATGGGATATCGCCTTGACCCATAGGCGTGGCGTCGGCTTTGTCTATTCCTCTAAGTATATGGATGATGCCACGGCGCTTAAAAAGCTGTCACATTATCTGGGGCAGGATGTCGCTCAGTATCAATACCGGGTCTTGCCGATGAAACTTGGCTATCGCAAGGCGTTCTTGCATAAAAATTGCCTCTCTCTGGGATTAGCGCAAGGCTTTCTCGAACCCCTGGAGGCAACCTCTATCTTGCTGACCGATTTTGCAGCAGGCTACATCGCCAACCGTTTACCAAAAGATAGTGAAGCGCTGGCTTTGCTGGCTGAACAGTTTAATCGGGTGATGACCTATGCCTGGGAGCGTGTCGTCGAATTTATCAAGATGCACTATTGCCTGTCAGACAGGAGTGACTCGGCGTTCTGGGTCGATAATCGCGATCCGGCGACGATTCCGTGTGAGCTTAATAGTCGGCTAAAGCTGTGGCGAGATCACGCCCCCATAAGGCAGGACTTCTTCAGTAAGTTTGAGGTGTTTGATTTAGAAAACTACCTCTATGTGCTCTATGGCATGCACTACCCAACGAACACGCAGGTGGCGAGTGAGCAGCAAAGAGAAGCCTGGCAAGTACAGGGAAAACAGATAGCCAACTTGGCTGAGCATCTGGTGAATGAGCTGCCTGCTCATCGAGACTTGCTCGAGAAGATTGCCAAATATGGTATGCAGAGATGTTAACTTGGGCCTGGTCTAGGTGTTCGCCAGACGAGGGGAATCAGGGCTCAAAAAAGCAGGGCCGATATTTATGTACTCTCATATTATCGGCTCTGCTACTTATAAGTTATTGTAACTTATCAAACTGATTTTGCTTGGTGATGAGGCGCGACATCTGATTGAGTGAGGCTCTGTGGGCATAAACAATCGGCAGCAAACCTTTCTTTCTTAGCTCGAGGAAATCCTCATCGCTCAGTTCGTTCAGTGCCTTGTCATCGATCAGGTAGACGCCATTGATGTTGATCTTCTGCTCAGATCTTTCCAGCTTAATGGTCAGTTGCTGTGACACCAGTAGGTTTTTGTCTGCCAGGAATTGGCAAACCGCCTGGGTCTGTTGATGCATAGCGGCGACATCCAGTAGGGCATTGGTTCTGGCCGTCAGGTACTCGCTACGCTCTCCTTCATCGGTAAACAGGCGGTTACCTTCTGTCTCAGACACCATTGGGCTCTCCTCATCGATGCAGACGATCACGTTGTCACCTTCCTCCGAGGTTCTGGCGATCGACAGAGGCGCATTGCTAAAGCCAATTGGGCTAATAGGGGCATTCCATTGGTTGCTTTGGCAATATAGGTTGACTTCGGGTTCGATCCCCATGATAGCCACAGGGATGAACTGGCCTGTCTCACCATTCTTCACGAAGACGATAGGGAATTCTGCCGCCAGGCTGGGGATCTCTCTGGCCAATACCGGGATCAGGTGCTCTTTGCTGAAACGGCTGAAATCATTTGAATGGATCAGCTTGATGTTGAGATGTTTTTCCGTTGAAAGGGGGACTATCTTCGCCATATTCTTACCTTAGTTAATTTTAGTTTGTGGTGTCTGTCTCAAGCGTTAATTGTCTAACCTGAGAAACGCTGGGTTAATCTTTTACCGCTAGTGGGGGCAAAAGCGCAAGTATTAATGTTTCGAGCTGGCCCGAAACAAGCCCTAAATTGGAGTGAAAAGATGTCAAGTCAGTCTGATCTCTATCCTTTGGGGGTCTTAATACTTTTCTGTGTTAGGGTGCACCACTCTGGTTATCTCTCGCCTTGCACATCCTTGTTCTGTTCCTCTCCTAATATGGACACTTAACACTCATTGTTTAGTGTTTTTTCGGCTCTGAGTGCTGTTAGCCTCTCTGAATGTTATCAATAGTTGACAGCGTTGTCATATTTGTGTGGTGAAGAAGGCTTTGTTCGGCCTCTATGACAGCGTCTGTGCTTGGCGGCTTACAGCGGTGTGATAAAAAACTGCCTCATAATGTCAAAAAAATGTAGAAATTCTGTTCTTTCTTAGGTAAATTAACCAATGACAGCGTTGTCATTTGCTTGTGTGGCACGTTTGTTTTGTAAGGTTTGCATTGTTAGGAAGAGGTCTCCTAACGTTTGCATTGGCAGTAGCCATTAAGTTTGTAGCAATGGTTATTGTGTTTGTTTTTTCCTATAGTCTCTCCCCAGATACTAGAGATGGCTAGATGTGTTATGTCTCAATTGGCGCCTTTATCGGTGGCACTTGATACATGATGCATCTAGCGCTTTTTTCTGGATTAGAGTGACGCCTGATGAGTGGGCTCTAGGGAAATGCGTAAGAGCGAGCAAAGCACAGCGCGGCACGGCACAGCAGGGCGTTCGTTGTCTTGCAGAGATTCAGATTAAATAAACAGATTTCTTTCATTGTCAGATGGCTGAGTGGTTTCTAAAGCCAGAACGCTTTCTATAGCCTGATTACTTGCCAATTCTAGATTGCCTGTAATTGCCAGGTGGGGTTCGGGGAGCCGCTAGATTTGTACAAGTCTGACGATGAGCTATTTTCGCGGCGGCATTTTTGTTAATCGGCCAAGATGCGGCGGCAAAAAAGACCAAGCGCAATAAGTAAGTGATCAGCAATAGCGCAGGGAAAACGTTTGAGAGCAAGGCTGGATTTTTAGGTAAGTAGTTATTCTAAAATCAAAAAAGTAATGCAGTTATCGAACGTTTTAACAAGTTCGCTTGAACAGTTATTTATTAGGATTGGCATAAAGTGGTGGCTGTCTCAGATATCGCAATAGCAGGAAGCTTATTGCCGATGCTGATGGGGAAGGGTAGCTGCAATGAGACTTGAACGTTCAAGTTGAGAAAAGTGAGGATAACAATGAATAATAAGCTCATACCAATAACATTACTCATGAGCCTAGGACTGATTGCCTGCAGTCAGCCAACCACTACTCAAGTCCCCAAGGATGAAGGCGCCGCGGCGCAGCAAGTTGTTGACAGCGAGCCGCAACAGGCACTGCATCAATTTGCCACTAGTCTGGCGGTCAACTATCACACACTCACCAATTATCCTCAGCAGTGCACTTCTAGCGGCGTCGACGGTCGTTGTTTTGCCGCCCAGATTGAGCTAATCCCAGGTGTTGATTTTGACCGTAAGGATTGGGCCATCTACTACAGCCAGATGCGACCGGTGAAGCAGGTGCTAAGCGATGCCTTTGAGCTAACCCAAGTGAAAGGGGACCTGCACCGCATCACGCCTACTGACAAGTTCAAGGGCTTTTACAAGGGTCAGCCGGTCGATATCGCCTTTCTTGGGGAGCTATGGCAGCTGTCGGAAACCGATGCCATGCCCAACTACTATATTGTCGTTCCCGGCCTTCAACCTGAGGTTATCACCAGCACTCAGCTCACCGTGGATGCCAGCACAGGCATGGAGCAGCGCCCCTATGTTGAGGCATATGTCAGCGCCGAAAGCCAATATAAGCGCAGCGATACAGACAGGTTAGCATGGGCGACCTCTAAGGTATTGTTTGACGCGAACCAAGATATCGAGAGCCGCCCTGAGCTTGCCGTCAACGCGATCATCCCAACGCCGAAGCGACAAATCATAGAGAGTCAAAGTCCGGTATTATCGCTTGCCTCTGGGTATCATCTGGATACAGGCAGTGTATCTAAAACCGCTGTCGAGGCGGCGCTGTCTCGCTTGGCGCGCCTGGGCGTGAAGCCATCGCCTCAGGGAGTCGCGCTTAAGTTAGAGAAACTGACGACTAGACTTCCCGAGGGGGGGTATCGACTCAGCATTACTGCAGATGGGATCACCATCGCTGCGAGCGACGATGCTGGTTTTTCCTATGGTTTGGCGTCGCTGACGAGTCTCATCTCGCTCGACAACCTGTCGCTTAATGCCATGCAGATCCAAGATGAACCAAGATATGGCTTTCGCGGCATGCACGTCGACGTGGCGCGTAATTTTCACAGCAAGCAGTTTATCTTAGATCTACTTGATCAGATGGCGGCCTATAAGCTCAACAAGTTACACCTGCATATGGCCGATGATGAGGGCTGGCGCCTTGAGATAGATGGATTGCCCGAGCTGACTCAGGTGGGCAGTCGTCGCTGCCACGATCTGCAGGAAGATACCTGTCTATTGCCTCAGTTGGGCAGTGGTCCATATGGTGATAGCAAGGTTAACGGCTACTACTCCAAGGCAGATTATATCGAGATCCTCAAGTATGCAGCTGCCCGCCAAATTCAGGTGATTCCCTCTATGGACATGCCGGGGCATTCCCGCGCCGCCATCAAGTCGATGGAGGCCAGGTATCGTCGCCTGATGGCCGAAGGTAATGAGGCCGGAGCCAACGAGTACCGGCTTATCGACCCGCTCGATAAGACGCAGTATGCCTCGATTCAATATTATGATGACAACACGATCAACGTCTGTATGGAGTCCAGCTATCACTTCGTCGATAAGGTGGTGAGCGAAATTGCCAAGTTGCATCAGGCCGCAGGCCAACGCCTGGATCTTTACCATATCGGCGCCGATGAAACCGCCGGTGCCTGGGTGGAGTCGCCAGTCTGTCAGGCACTGCTAGCAGTCAAAGAGAGCGGCCTTGAGAGCGAGGCACATTTTGGTGCTTATTTCATCGAGCGGCTGGCGAATATGCTGGCCGATAAAGGGATTGAAACTGCGGGTTGGAGTGATGGCATGAGCCATACACGACCCGATCGTATGCCGGCAAAAAATCAGTCCAACATCTGGGACGTGGTTGCTCATGGCGGCCATAAGCGCGCCCATGCACAGGCCAACTTGGGCTGGGATACGGTACTGAGTAATCCCGAGGTACTCTATTTCGACTTCCCCTACGAAGCCGATCCGAAAGAGCATGGATATTACTGGGCGAGTCGCAGCACCAACGAGCGCAAACTCTTTAGCTTCATGCCCGACAACCTACCGGCCAACGCCGAGCAGTGGACGGATATCGAAGGTAAGTCATTTGAGGCCGACGATACCCTTAAGCTCGATGATGCGGGCAAGCGAATCAGCGGCCCACTTAATCAAGGTGTCCGCTTCAAAGGGATCCAGGGACAGCTGTGGAGCGAGACGATTCGCTCAGACCAAGTAGTTGAATATATGGTGTTTCCTCGCCTGTTAGTCCTAGCGGAAAGGGCCTGGCATAAGGCCGATTGGGAAGTGCCTTATCAATATCAGGGGGCTAAATACAGCGCCGAGACTAACTACTTCACGGCCGAGATGCGCGAGAAGCAGAGAATTCAATGGCAGACCTTTGCCAACACCTTAGGCTACAAGGAGCTGGCCAAATTGGATAAGGCGGGGATCGCCTATCGTGTGCCAACGGTAGGGGCCAAGATTAAGGATGGCTACCTGCAGGCGAATAGCATCTACCCTGGGCTCGGCATCGAGTATCGCATCGATGGCGGCCAGTGGCGGCAATATACCGAGGCGGCTAAAGTCTCGGGTAGAGTCGAGGTGAGGGGCGTTGCCGCGGATGGTATGCGCAAGGGACGCATACTCAGGGTCAATTAGCATTTCACAAATAAAACGCTTAAATCAGGGCGGTTATCTATGAGTCGATAACCGCTTTTCTTCATGTCGCCTAGCTAAAGCAAATAGAGGGCCTAACAGGTCTAAAGCGGACAGTAACATCGAGGATTAGCTGTCATAAACTTAGCTAAAATTTTGAATGACAGCGTTGTCATTTTTGTTGTAACATGACATTAACTTAGTCAGTGGGCAGGGCGGGCGAAGCGAGATGCCCTGGATAATAAAACTGTGAATGAGGTTGGTAATGGGATTTAACCAGACAGAGGAACAGGCCCTCGTCATAGGCATAGATGGTGGCGGTAGCAAGTGCCGCGCGACTATCTATGCCGGAGATGACAGTGTAATAGGCACTGGTGTGGCCGGGCGTGCGAATCCGCTTTACGGCCTGACACATACCTTCGACTCTATCTCGCGCGCGACTGAGCTTGCTCTACAAGACGCCGGGCTAAAAGCGAGCGACAGCAAGACACTGGTGGCCGGGGTGGGCCTGGCCGGGGTTAATGTTGAGCACCTCTATCAGGCGATCAAAGAGTGGCAGCATCCCTTCGCAGAGATGTATGTCACCACAGATCTGCACACAGCCTGCATCGGCGCCCATAAAGGGGGCGATGGCGCGGTGATCATCACAGGTACCGGCTCTTGCGGTTATGCCCACGTGGGCGAGCAGTCCCTGAGCCTGGGTGGTCACGGATTTGCTCTGGGCGATAAAGGTAGTGGCGCCTGGTTAGGCCTGCAGGCCGCCCAGCAGGTGCTGTTAGATCTCGATGGCTTTGGTCCGGCGACTCAGCTCACCGAGCGTTTATTGGATCACTTTAAGGTCAGCGATGCCATGGGCATAGTCGAGCACCTGGCGGGGAAATCATCCGGTTGTTATGCCACCCTGGCGCGCACGGTGTTATCTTGTGCGCAGGCACAGGATGAAGTGGCCAAGGCGATAGTGGTCGAGGGCGCAGAGTATATCAGCGCATTGGCGCACAAGTTGTTTGAGATCCATCCGCCGCGTTTTTCCATGATAGGTGGTCTAGCCGAACCCTTGGCACCTTGGCTGGATAAGCGAGTGGTCGACAAGATCTCGCCAATACTTGCCCCGCCAGAGTTAGGCGCCGCCTATTATGCGCGTCAGCAGTTAGGCTTGAGCCAGGCATAGCCTGTGTCACTTAGCCAGTCGTAAATAGCGAGTCGCAGATGATGTTTTGCCAGGAGAATAAATGAAACAGACACTCATTGCCGAGCGGGTATTCGACGGTGAACACTTCCACCACAACCAGGCCATCACCATAGAGGATGGGCGTATCGTCTCCTTTGACAAGGCGAGTGACGTCGAGCCCATTTTGCTTGCCGGCACCTTGGTGCCCGGCTTTATCGATGTACAGGTCAATGGCGGCGGCGGCGCCCTGTTCAACGACGCGCCCAGTATTGAGAAGATAGAGACCATAGGCCTGGCTCATGCCAAGTTTGGTACAACGGGCTTCTTGCCGACCCTGATCACAGATGATATCCAGGTGATGCATGCCGCTGCCGATGCGGTGGCTGAGGCGATCGCCCTGAAAACGCCGGGCGTGCTAGGGATACATTTCGAGGGGCCGCATCTTAGTGTGCCTAAGAAGGGAGTGCATCCGGCCGATTTTATTCGTCGTATCTCAGATGAAGAACTCGCGATATTCGCCCGCAATGATCTCGGCACTAAGGTGGTGACACTAGCACCGGAGAATGTGGCGCCAGAGGTGATCCGTGCCTTAGTCGAGTGTGGCGTCAGAGTCTGTCTCGGTCACTCTAATGCCGATTACGACACTGTAGTTAAGGCGATCGATGCCGGCGCAACAGGTTTTACCCATCTGTTTAATGCCATGTCGCCCATGGATTCTAGGGCGCCGGGCATGGTGGGCGCTGCGCTCGAGAGCCAAGCTGCCTGGTGCGGCCTGATTGTCGATGGGCACCATGTACACCCGGCGTCGGCCAAGGTGGCCATAGCGGCTAAGCCGAGAGGCAAGGTGATGCTGGTGACGGACGCCATGCCGCCGGTCGGCATGGATGATGATGCCAGCTTCGAGCTATTTGGCACGCAAGTTGTGCGTCAGGGAGATAGGCTGAACTCCGTGACGGGTGAGCTTGCCGGTTGTGTGCTGGACATGAATGGTGCGGTCAATAATAGTGTTGATATGCTTGGTGTGGCTCGCGAAGAGGCACTGCGCATGGCATCGAAATATCCCGCCGAGTTTATTGGTCAACGTCAGCGTGGCATATTCACCATAGGCGCCAAGGCGGATATGGTGCTGCTGGATCAAGACAACAGGGTTGCACGAACCTATATAGATGGCCTGCTGATTTATCAGGCCTAGCGAGTCTTCTGTGTGCATAGCCGTTTGTGTTCTGTGCTTAAAATTCTATTGCTATTAGCCCCTTAGGTTATACCTTGGGGCCTTAATTATAATAATAACCATAAGAGAGACGCCTCGATGGAGCCAAAGTTAGATAGCCATCCTAAGCCAGCAACTAAGCCAGCCTCTATGCCAGCCAATAAGCCCAGGCTGAAGTCGCTCGATGCCCTAAGGGGCTTCGACATGTTTTGGATCTTAGGTGGCGAGGCCTTGTTTGCGGCGCTGCTTGTATGGACCGGCTGGCAGGGATGGCGTATCGCCGATGCCCAGATGCATCACAGCCAGTGGCATGGGTTTACCTTCTATGATCTTATTTTTCCCCTATTCATCTTTCTCTCCGGCGTTGCCTTAGGCCTGTCACCAAAACGTTTGGATTCACTGCCTTGGCCAGAGCGCCTGCCGCTTTATCGTCATGCAATAAAGCGTCTGTTCTTGTTGCTTCTGTTTGGCGTGCTCTATAACCACGGCTGGGGTACAGGCATGCCGATGGCGGCGGATGAGGTGAGATATGCCAGCGTGCTGGGACGCATCGCCTTTGCCTGGTTCTTTGCCGCATTATTGGTTTGGCATACCGACCTGAAGACGCAGATCATCATCGCAATCGGGATATTGATTGGATATGCCGCTATGCAGCTGTGGCTGCCGGTTCCTGGCGGAGTGGCGGGGGACTTCTCTATGTCTGGCTCGATCAACGCCTATGTGGATGGCAAGTTTCTACCCGGTATTAGCTATCAGGGCAGGGCGACTGACCCTGAGGGGATCCTCTCGACCCTTCCTGCCATAGTCAATGCCTTGGCCGGCGTCTTCACCGGTCGCTTCATCGTTAAGCCTCATCCGAAGTGGGGAGGGGCAAAGGGCGAATGGGTCAAGGTTGGCATCTTGTTACTTGCCGGTTTGCTCAGCCTGGGACTGGGCTGGTTGATGAACCCTTATATTCCGGTGAATAAAGATCTCTGGACCAGCAGCTTTGTCATGGTCACCCTAGGCTGGAGCCTTATCTTACTCGCCATCTTCTATGCGCTGGTGGATGTCATCAAGCTGCATAGATTGGCCTTCGGGTTTGTAGTCATCGGCTGCAATGCCATCATCATCTATCTGGCCTCGAGTCTGGTGAAATGGGACTACCTTGCCAGTAGCCTATTTGGCGGCGCGATACAGGCGCTGCCGATTGAGATGCAGCCACTGGCGTCTGCCTGCGCCTTGCTCTTGGTTCAATGGCTGCTGCTCTACTGGATGTATAAGCGCGGTATCTTCATCAAGGTTTAAGCCTTGTGGATGATAATTTAACAAGGAAAACGCCGAGTTAGGCTATATGAGGCTAAAAAGCTAAAATGACAGCGTTGTCTTTTTTGTGTTTATGTTTTAACATCGATGAAACAAGGGGGCAACTTGCGCCCAAGCTGTAATGTACCAAGCCGATATCACAGCGCTGATATCCAAAGATTAATTACTATAAGAAAACAGGCTTATGGAAATGACATTAAATAGTGAAAGTAAGCGCAGCAGCGTGATCCCCATGGCGATCGTTGCCGGACTCTTTTTTATTCTGGGTTTTGCGACCTGGCTAAATGGGTCCTTGATGCCTTACCTCAAGCAGATCCTGCAACTCACCCCGCTTCAAGCCTCCCTCATTCTCTTCTCCTTTTATATCGCCGTGACCTTTACCGCATTGCCCTCGGCATGGGTGATCCGTAAGGTGGGTTACAAGACGGGCATGGCGATGGGCATGGGGATCATGATGATTGCCGGACTGCTATTCATACCCGCGGCCAAGACGCAGGTATTTGCGTTGTTTCTGTTTGCGCAGCTGGTGATGGGCACGGGCCAGACCCTGCTGCAGACGGCGGTTAATCCCTATGTGGTCAGAATTGGCCCCGAGGAGTCGGCCGCCGCTCGCGTGAGTGTCATGGGGATCCTCAACAAGGGCGCAGGGGTGATCGCGCCGCTGGTGTTTACCGCCCTTATTTTGGATAGCTTTAAGGACAGAGTCGGCGTTGAGCTGACCCAGGCGCAGATCGACGAGATGGCCAATGGTCTGGTGTTCCCATATCTGGGTATGGCTATCTTTATCGGTGTGCTGGCGCTGTTGGTGAAGAAATCGCCTCTGCCAGAGCTTGAAAATGAAGACGAGCAAGAGCAGGGCACCAAGGGCCATACCCGTGAGGCGCTGTCTCATCCCAATCTGGCATTAGGGGTAGTAGCACTGTTTTTCTATGTGGCGGTAGAAGTGATCGCCGGCGATACCATAGGCACCTTCGCCCTCTCTCTTGGAGTCGAGAACTATGGCGTGATGACCTCATATACCATGATCTGTATGGTTATCGGTTATTCGCTGGGTATCCTGACCATTCCCCGTTTCATCTCTCAGCCTAAGGCGCTGATGATCTCGGCGATACTAGGTCTAATGCTGACGCTGGGGATCCTATTTGGTGACAATGAGTCCTATGCTATCGCCAACGCGTTGCTGGTTCCCTTTGGCGGCGCCATGTTGCCAGACACCCTGTTGATGATCGCCTTCTTAGGTCTGGCCAACGCCATCGTCTGGCCCGCGGTATGGCCGCTGGCGCTGTCTGGCATGGGCAAACTGACCAGCACAGGCTCGGCGCTCTTGGTGATGGGCATTGCAGGTGGCGCCTTCGGTCCGCTGTTTTGGGGATTAACCAGCTCTGCCACCTCGCTCGGTCAGCAGGGCGGCTATATGGTGATGTTGCCTTGTTACCTGTTTATCCTCTTCTACGCAGTAAAAGGTTATAAGATGCGTAGCTGGAAGTAGCCTTATACCAATCACAATAAGTATGTGATCAGAAATAGCGCAGGAAAAACGCTTGAGAACAAAGCAGGATTTTTAGATAAGTAGTTATTCTACAATTAAAAATACTAATACAGTTATCGAGCGTTTTAACAAGCTAGAATGATCAATTATTTATTACGATTGGTATTAGTTATTTCATCAAATCAAAAAGGAGCCTAGTGCTCCTTTTTTGCTGTCTGCTTTCTAACATAGTCCGCTTTCTAGCTTATGCCATGAAGGTGTTAACAGGAAAGGCTGGATAATCGTTGCTATAGGAGGGCGGCTAAATGCAAGAGGAGGGGGCTAAATATAAAGAATTGAAGCAAAGAGTGAAATCATACAGATATAAAAAAGCCCCGACATTGTCGAGGCTGTTTTATATGGTGCCGGCACCAAGAGTCGAACTCGGGACCTACTGATTACAAGTCAGTTGCTCTACCAACTGAGCTATGCCGGCTAAATTGTGGTGCCCGAACCCGGAATCGAACCAGGGACACGAGGATTTTCAATCCTCTGCTCTACCGACTGAGCTATTCGGGCAACTAAACTAAGTGTCTAGCTAACTACTTCAAACCAGGTCTCTGTGACCCTTGCCGTTTGGAGTGCGCGTATAATATAGCGCTGATATTTATCCTGCAAGCGCTTTTTTGGAGAAATTTAACTGCATGGCTAGTTAATGTGCAAAGTGCTGGCTTTTTGGCATTTATGCCGTTTTTTAGCACAGTGGCTGTGGTTAAAACCCAGGTTTAAGCCACTATTTGTTTTTAAGGGGGCATTTTCAGGCCTCTTATTTCTCAATGCTCCACTTATCTCGTTTGTCTTGGCGCTACCTTTCTAAAAATTAGAAGTTTATTGGCGAAATTACGCGATATTCGTCGATCTAAATCGAAGTTAATATGCTGTTAAGTGATAAATGAGGATGAATCGTGTTTAAAAATACCCAGAGCCGCTACGGCGTGGTGAGCATAGGCCTGCACTGGCTATCGGCGTTAGCCGTATTAGGGCTTTTCGCCTTAGGTGTGTGGATGGTCGAGCTGACCTATTACAGCCCCTGGTATAAGCGAGCGCCGGATCTGCATAAGAGTATAGGCGTCTTGCTCATGGTAGTGACCCTGTGCCGTCTGCTGTGGCGCTGGTTAAATCCTGCGCCCAAGACTCTGCCTGAGCATAAAAGGTGGGAGAAGTTGGCCGCCGGCCTGATGCACCGCCTGCTTTATTTGATGTTGCTCGGCATGTTGGTCTCGGGCTACCTGATCTCGACAGCCGACGGCAGACCCATAGTCGTCTTTTCTCTTATCGAGCTTCCGAGTCTAGGGCTGCTGTTTGAGGATCAGGCCGACATCGCCGGCTGGATACACAAGTATTTGGCCTATGGATTTATTGCCTTGGTGGTCCTGCACGCCTTAGGCGCCATTAAACACCACCTTTTAGACAGAGATGCCACATTAAAACGAATGTTAAACATTAAGGAGATACAATGAAAAAGACGTTAGCCACAGCCTTGATATCGGCTTCCCTCATGCTGCCTATGGGGGCCAACGCCGCCGATTATGTGATAGATACCCAAGGAGCCCACGCCTCGGTGCAGTTTAAGGTGAGCCACTTAGGTTACAGCTTCGTGGTGGGGCGCTTTAACGAGTTTGCCGGCGACTTTAGCTTCGATAGCAAGCATATAGGTGATGCCAAGGTGAATGTAACGATAAATACCGCGAGCCTGGATTCTAATCACGCAGAGCGCGACAAGCACTTGAGAAGCGCGGATTTCCTGAATGTCGCTAAGCATCCTGAGGCAAGCTTTAAATCGACCTCAGTCAAAGAGCTGGGTGACGGCAAGTTTGTGCTCAATGGTATGCTGACCCTTAACGGGGTGACTAAGCCCGTGGCAATCGATGCTAAATTTATCGGTGAAGGGCAAGACCCTTGGGGTGGCTACCGCGCCGGTTTCGTCGGCCAGACAGAATTTGCTTTGAAGGACTATGATATCAAAATGGATCTGGGCCCCGCGTCCAGCCATGTGACCCTAGATCTCGTCGTCGAAGGCATTCGTCAGTAATGACTGCTTAAACAAACCCTCCATTATAGAAAAAGCGCCAATAGGCGCTTTTTAATTTTATAGAGCGAGTAATTTATTACTCGTCATCTTTTTGCGGCACATAGCCTTCGATCTCGACCTCTTTGCCCTCAAACAGGAAGTTCACCATCTGCTCTTCGAGGAACTTGCGATCGTCAACATTCATCATGTTGAGTTTCTTCTCATTGATCAGCATGGTCTGCTTAGCCTGCCAGAGCGACCAGGCTTCCTGGCTGATGTTGTCAAAAATTCGCTTACCGAGTTCACCCGGGTAGAGCTGAAAGGCTAGGCCGTCTGCCTCTTTCTTAAGATACTGGCAGTTCACTGTACGCGCCATGATTACTCCTTATTTGATACTGAACCTAAGCTGGTGAGGATCCGCTCTGTGGCGGCGGCCAGACCAACCTTGGGTGGCTTGGCTATGTTATACCAGAGAGAGGCGCTCTCTTCCATGATCTCATGTGCGCTTGTGGCCTTGCGGGCGACAAAGGCGCTGATATCCAGATGGAAATGGCTGAAGGTGTGACGAAAACTGTCTATGGGCTCCTCACTAATAAGAGTTAGGCCGTTTGTTTTGGCAAACTCCTCGAGCGCCTCTTGGCTGTCAAACTGCGGGAAGCACCAGAGCCCGCCCCAGATCCCCGCCGGCGGACGCTTGCTCATCAGCACCCGATCGTCATCTTGAATCACCAACATATAGCCGAGCTTTTCCGGAATCGTCTTCTTCGGCTTCTTGCCCGGAAACTCTGTCTGACGCCCCATCAGCTGCGCCTTGCAGTCTATGGCGACGGGGCAGAGTTCACACTTAGGCTTAGAGCGGGTACAGATGCTGGCGCCAATGTCCATCATCGCCTGGTTGTATTGGGTGACGCCCGCTTTTGGGGTCAGGGTTTGAGTGAGTTGCCACAGCTGCTCCTCCACCTCCCGCTTACCCGGCCAACCGGCGATGGCGCCGTGTCTGGCAAGCACTCGCTTGACGTTGCCATCTAATATGGGGTGATGCTGCCCAAGAGAGAGTGAGAGTACCGCCCCCGCGGTCGAGCGGCCAATGCCGGGCAGGGCGAGTACCTGCTCGAACTCTGTGGGGAACACACCCTCATAGTCGCTGGCGATCAGCTGGGCGCTCTTATGTAGGTTACGCGCCCTGGCGTAATAGCCAAGGCCGGTCCAGTGGTGCAGCACCTCATCCTGTTCGGCACTTGCCAAGTCCAAGATAGTGGGGAAACGCGCCATAAAGGCTTCGAAGTAGGGGATAACTGTGGCGACTTGAGTCTGCTGCAGCATGATCTCGGACACCCAAACCTTATAGGGGGTCTTATCTTGTTGCCAGGGAAGATGCTTGCGTCCGTGTTTGTCGTACCAGGAGACTATGCGCTGGTGAAATTGCTCTGTTTTCATGGCGCTCAGTCTATAGAGGGGCAAGGTTTTTCTCAAGGCAAATGGCATTGCTAAGCCGGCATGGCTCGCACGCCGTGGGATAATTGGTATACTTTGGCAACATAGGGCTTGCCTTAGAGCAGTAACTTTGGATAATGCCCTTCTTTTTATAATTTTCCAATCATATAAGTGTCAGGATCCCATGGGATCATATGAGTTGGTCAGGCGAGCCTAGAGTCGCTTGATGCTGACTTTTTCTCGGCGCTATATGGCCAACCAATGGCAGATCTGAGGCTGAAAGATAATGAGCGAAGTGACCACCGCAGAGTTTAACGAAGAGGGTAAATACCTTCGCAAAGTGAGAAGCTTTGTTTTACGTGAAGGACGTTTGACCAAGGGCCAGGCACAGGCCATGGAGCAACAATGGCCTATCATGGGGCTGGACTATTCGCCCGAGCCGCTGGATCTGGTCAAGGTGTTTGGCCGCGAGGCCGATACCGTATTGGAAATTGGTTTTGGTATGGGCGCTTCACTCGTCGAGATGGCCAAGGCGGCGCCGGAGCTTAACTTCATCGGTATCGAAGTGCACAAGCCAGGTGTCGGTGCCTGCCTGGCGGATGCGGCTGAGGCCGGCGTCACTAACCTGCGTGTGTTCCACCATGACGCCATCGAGGTATTGGAAAACAGCATCCAAAGCGGCAGCCTGGCCAGAGTACAGCTATTCTTTCCTGATCCTTGGCATAAGAAGCGTCATCATAAGCGCCGTATCGTGCAGCCCGAGTTTGCCCAGCTTATCCGTCGCTGCCTTAAGATAGGTGGTGTGTTCCACCTGGCGACCGATTGGGAAAACTACAGCGAGCACATGTTAGAGGTGATGAACGCCGCGCCCGGTTACAAGAACCAGGCACAAGAGGGGGATTTTGTGCCCCGTCCGGATCATCGTCCACTGACCAAGTTTGAGGCCAGGGGTCATCGTCTGGGACATGGCGTCTGGGATCTGATGTTCGAGCGTACCGAGTAAGCTTTATTTCTATATAAAAGAGGGAATACACATGGCAACACGTAGTCGTCGTTTACGTAAAAAATTACGCATTGATGAGTTTCAAGAGTTCGGCTTCGATGTGAATTGGACCTTCGATGATTCGGTAACCGAAAAGCAGATCGATGCTATCGTCGATCAGTTTATCGACCAGGTGATCGAAGAGCGAAAGCTGGGTTTCCACGGTGGCGGCCATAAAGAGTGGGAGGGCATCATTGCCACTCAAACCATTGGCAAGTGCACCGAAGAAGACAGGCAAGCCGTGAGTGACTTCTGGAAGAAGCAGCCGGCTAAAGATGTTGTGGTTAGCGAGCTGTACGACATCTGGTGGAACTAATGCCACAGAAGGACCTGCTCGAGACCATTATCGAGCAGGTGCGTCCTCTGCTGGGAAAGGGCAAGGTCGCCGACTATATTCCCGCCCTGGCGGAGGTGGATCCTACCAAGCTTGGGATCGCCGTGACCACAGTAGACGGTCAAACCATAGGGGCTGGAGACTATCTCGAGCCCTTTTCGATCCAGAGTATCTCCAAGGTCTTTAGCCTCACTGTCGCCCTGACTCTGTATGAGGAGGGGGAGATCTGGTCGCGTGTCGGCAAGGAGCCATCGGGGCAGTCATTTAACTCCCTGGTGCAGATTGAGCTCGAGCGCGGGGTGCCGAGAAACCCCTTTATCAACGCTGGTGCCCTGATCATCGCCGACCTGCTGCAGAGTCGTCTTGGTGCGCCCAAGCATCATATGCTTGAGGTGGTCAGAAAGCTGAGCGCCGATCCCCATGTGATTTATGACAAGCGTGTCGCGGCCTCAGAATATGAGCATAGTGCCCGCAATGCGGCGATTGCCTACTTGATGAAGTCGTTCGGCAACTTCAACAACGATGTCGATAGAGTACTGAAAAACTACTTTCACTACTGCGCGCTTAAGATGAGCTGCGCCGATCTCTCAAGGGCCATGCTCTATCTGGCCAATCGTGGCCAGAGCCTTTCTGGGCAGCAGGTGGTCTCCCCCATACAGACCCGTAAGCTTAACGCCCTGCTGGCGACATCTGGCCTGTACGATGGAGCAGGTGAATTTGCCTATCGTGTGGGCATGCCGGGCAAGAGTGGTGTGGGCGGCGGTATCATCGCCGTGATCCCGGGCGATATGAGCATCTGTGTCTGGTCACCCGAGCTAGATAAGAACGGTAACTCCCTGGCGGGCACCGCCGCGCTGGAGAGACTCTCCCAAGCCCTGGGACGCTCTATCTTCTAATAGTGCGTCTATTCGAGGCGCTCTTTTTGTTCTACCTTTTCACTCTAAGCTGGTTCCTTTTCTCCCTTTTTCTTTCCTTCTATCAGCCCCCATTCTCTCGATGGTGAAATTTACTAAAAACTGGTTGAAGGCTTTACTTTTGTTAGCCCATAGCCGATTTATAGTCTTGGTTTATATCGTTAATTTTAGCTAATTCATTGATTATATTTAATTAGTTAAAATTGGCACGATACCTGTATTGTTAGCTCTCAATGACACATGGTGCACCTTAAGCTTCACATCATGTGATTTTCAATGACTTAAGGATTAAGAATATGAAGAAATTGACCGCATCTCTTGGACTGACAGCTTTCGTACTTGCCACCACCAGCGCCGCCTGGGCCGGCGAGGATAAGGACAACCATATTTCGTTCGGCAGAGATGACAAGCAGTGCGAGGTGAGCCTTAACTATGATGTCTCGGTAGAGCCGAGCAAGCTGGTGGTCAGTGAAGCCAAAAAAGAGGTATATCGCATCGAGCTTGGTCGTCTCTATGTTAACGGTGACAAGGTTGAGCTTAACGATAAGCAGCAGGCCCTGGTTAACCAATATGCAGGTGAGGTGTCAAAGCAGCTGCCCGAGGTGATCGACGTGGTGCATGATGCCGTCGATATTGCCTCTACCGCGGTTAGCATGGCGCTCACCCCTTTGTTAGGCGACGCCGCCGGTGCCAAGATTGATGAGATGATGGACGGTCTGTCTCAGCGTATCGACACGGTTGCCTATCAGAATGGCGACAAGTTTTACCTGGGCGCGACCGAATCTTCTATCGAAGATACCTTCGGTAAAGAGTTCGAGCAGGAGATGGAGCAGCTGGTGCAGAGCTCTATCGGTAGCATGATGATGACCCTAGGTAGCGAGATGATGAAGGGCGACGGTGAGAGTTTCGAAGAGAAGATGAACGCCTTCTCTGCCAAGATGGACAAGGTGGGCGACGATATCGAAGCCCAGATTGAACAGCAGGCAACGGATCTCGAGGCGCGCGCCGACAGGCTGTGTGACAACTTCCAGCAACTGGTTGCCTTAGAGTCTCAGATGCGTAGCGAAGTCCCGGCGCTGCGCGACTATCCACTGGTTAGCGCTAAGCAGCAAACCCTGCGCGAATAAGTCGCAAACAATTTCCTCTGGCAAAGCAAGATCCACATTTCCCTGCACTTACCTTGGGTGCAGGGCTTTTTTTATTCTGGGCCCGCTATTCTTATGACTTTTCCTCCACTCCTAACTGGGTGTATAGTGGCTAGAAAATAGGTATTAGAATCAAAGAGCAAATCTTTGGTATACTTGTAAAAAATAATAACAATGCTGGCGAAATTTCGATAACGAAATGGCTAACAGTCTGACTCTACTCTTAAAATAATCTGCATAGTCAAGGGGATAACTTCGAAGTCAGGAGGTATCTCCATGATTTATAATTGGTATTTATAGGGTCGCATACACCTTAAGGCTATTTAAATGTTAGAACTTTTAGAACCTATTGCAATTTTTACTCATGTTGCTCGTGCCGGGAGTTTTAGCTCTGCTGCGCGAAAATTGGGGATTTCTAAATCAAAGGTCAGTACTCAAGTTGCCGATCTTGAGCATAAATTAGGTGTTCAGCTGATACAGCGTACCACTCGGAGTCTGAGTTTAACCGAAGCCGGACAGCTACTTTATGCCCAGGGTGAAGAGTTGCTTCGCGATGCCGACCAGGCGGTTGCCAGCGTGCACAATCTTAACGATGCCACACGCGGTGTACTCAAGGTGGGGATCTCCCAATCTTTCGGTACCATGCACATCATTCCTGCCTTGCCCGATTTTATGGCCAGACATCCCGAGCTGGAGCTACAGGTAAGCCTGTTGGATCATAAGGTGGATGTGGTCAGTGAGGGCTTAGATCTGCTATTGACCATGTCTGAGCAGTTACCACTCGGCATGGTGGCCAGGCCGCTGATGAAGTGTCAGTTCCTGCTGGCGGCATCGCCTGAGTATGTTGCCAAGCACGGCTACCCTGAGCGCCCCGAGCAGCTGGTGGATCATAACTGTCTGGTGTACCACGGTGAGTGGCACGAGCATAGCGTCTGGCAGTTTAAGAAGGGTGACGACTACTGCGAGATAGGTGTATCGGGTAATTTCAGGGTCGATAACGCCCCTGCGCTCAAGTCTGCCGCGGTAAGTGGCCTGGGTGTCGTCTATCTTGCCAGTTACCTGCTGGAAGATGAGATAGAGAAGGGCACACTGGTGCCGCTATTGCCAGAATGGCAGTTGACTCATCATCTGCCATTACAGGCCGTTTACCCAAGACGTAAACACCTGGCACCTAAGGTTAGCGCCTTTATCGACTTCATTAAGGATCATATCGGTTCGCCTCCCTATTGGGATGAGCCATACGCCGCCCTGTATGCGCAGCGTAAATAGCAGGATGTGGCTGAAAAAACAGCATTTTATCCATGTTGTTGTTAAGGTTTTTGCCACTTTCAGTTATCAATAACTTAAAAACATTGTTCTGATAACAAGACGATAACCCCCGGTATTTTTTGTGTTGGGGGTTATTCTTTTATAATCATGTGGTTACACTGGTATTACCACTCTATTTCGTGATGGCTTATTTAGCTCAAACTAAAGCTTGAAAGTAATTCACGTTGCAGTCCGTTCTTAATTTAATACAATGGTGGCAGTTGATATCGGGATGACCTGAATCAGTTAGCCGAGCCAGAGAATGACCCCTCTCTCGTTTGGTTACACAGGTCGGCGTTACTGCAATCTTGAATCAATGCTGGCAGCGGTTTAAGAACTAAAACAATGCTAGCCTTAAAACCATCATCCTAGTTTTGGTTTACCCCAGCAAAGATTGCTGGGGTATTTTTCTTTTAGCCCTTTATCTTTTCATCACCTTGCTTTTGTCCTTCAATCCCCCTAGGGCCTGTTTATCTTTCGCGTTCATTTTTACAGCATCCTGTATCTATTTTAGACAAGGTAGAGCGATTGTAATCTAGTGTGCTACATCAATGAGCGATAACGCAGTAGAAAAATGATACAGACGCTGCCCGCAGGGTTCGTCTTGAGCACGTTCAACTCTTTGTTACTCGGCTTTTATATAGAATAACTATACTTCAAGCCTCATGCCGCGATTTGAACGTGCTCAATTAGAACAAAATTTGCTCTAAAAAGGTCAACAGGCCCTAGCCTTTTTGACCGCTCGATAAAGAGAATTTAATCTGTTGTCGATGGCACCTATATGCAGAGCAGGTTATTGTGCTGCACAGTTCAATCGAATCGGCCTCTAATGAGTAAAGGGATATTTATGGCTCGTAAACTACTGTTTTCAATTCTCGCCCTGGTTAGCTTAGTCATTCTGGCGGGCATCTACCGTTTTAACTTTACCCATGATGACCTCTATGTGGTGCAGGAGGATGGCAGTGTCGTCCCATTAGATGAAGATATCGACAGGGTCATGCTGACCCTCTTTAGCATAAAGACTCATGAGGGCTGGTCTATCAAGCTGCCCGAATCCCAGTCGCAGCCCCCGGCCGAGGCGAGACTGACCCGTGTCGATCTCAGTGGTGACAGACGCTTTGCCAGTGGCGATTATCAGGATGGCCCAGAGCGTGGCAGCGTGCGCCTCGATTATATGAAGATGTTGACTCTTAACTATGCAAGTGACGCTGACCAGATGCTGTTTGTGGCGCCCTTCTTTGTCTCCAATCAGGGCAGTGGCGTGTTCGCCTACCTGGGCCTGTTTAATCTCAATCATAAACGCGGCGATATCGCGCAGTTAGGCAGTGTTTTTATTGGAGACAGAATCGAGATCCGTGACTTGCAAGTTGAAGAGCCATTCGATGTGACTTCGAGTGTGTCGCTGAGTTATCTCACCCATGGCGACGAGCAGAGTATTGCCGAGGCGCCTGCTAAGCTGGTGACTAAGCTTATTAAGGTGACGCCATCGGGCTTTAGCGAGCAGCGCTAAGGCCATTATGAATACATGAGCCTGAGTTAATGACTATTTGCTGGTAAATGTAAAAAGGCCGCTCTCGTTTAAGAGCGGCCTTTCTTATGGACAATCTTGAATATAAGGTCAGCTGTTAGGCCTTGTGGGCCCAGTTCATCACCTTAGACTCCAACACATCCAGCGGTAGCGGCCCGTTCTTGAGTACCAGGGTGTGGAACTCACGAATATCGAACTTATCTCCCATGATGGCCTTGGCCTTCTCGCGAATATCGACAATCTTGAGCATGCCTATCTTGTAGGCGGTCGCCTGAGATGGCATCACGATATGACGTTCAACCATCTTGATCGCATCTGACTCGGCATTTGGAGTGTTGTTGACATAGTATTGGATCCCCTGCTCGCGGGTCCAATGCTTAGCATGGATCCCCGTATCCACCACCAGTCGGCATGAGCGCCATAGCTCCATGGAGAGGCGGCCGAAGTCAGAGTAGGGATCTTTATACAGGCCCATCTCCTTAGGGAAGAACTCACTGTACAGTCCCCAACCTTCGATATAGGCGGTATAGCCACCGAACTTCCTGAATTTAGGGATCCCCTCTAGCTCCTGGGCGATGGCTATCTGCATGTGATGACCCGGTGTGCCCTCATGGTAGGCGAGCGCCTCCATCTGGTATTTGGGCATGGCGTCCATATCATACAGGTTGGCGTAGTAGGTTCCAGGGCGACTGCCATCGGGCGTCGGCTGATTATAAAACGCCTTACCGGCAGACTTTTCTCTAAACGCCTCGACCCGTTTGACTATCATGGGGGCCTTGGGTTTGACATAGAACACCTCATCGAGACGCGATGAGATGTTATCTATCAGCGTCTTGGCATCTTTGAGATAGGCGGTGCGGCCCTCTTCCGTGTCAGGATAGTAGAACTGCTTGTCTTCACGCATAAACTTGAAGAAGGCCTTGAGATCGCCCTTGAAGCCGACCTTCTTCATGATGGCGCGCATCTCCTGATGGATGCGGTCGACCTCGGCAAGGCCCAGCTGATGGATCTCATCGGCTGTCATCTGGGTGGTCGTGGTGCGTGCCAGGGCGTTGTTGTAAAACGCGTCACCATCTCTAAACTTCCACATGCCATCTTTGGTATCGGCGCGCTTCTCTAGGGTTTCTATGTAGGCGATAAGTTTATCATAGGCGGGCTTGACCTTGGCGGTCAGCGCCTGCTTGGCCTCATCGAGCAGCTTATTGCGTTGATTATCCGCTATCGCAAGCTTGGCCACCTTACGCTGAAAATCGGCCCAGATGGCGCTGTCATCCGCCTGGTCGAAGGGGGCGCCGCTGATGATGTTGCGGCTGTCGGACAGCACATAGGCAAACACAAACTTAGGCGCTATGATGCCGGCCTTGGCGCGCTCCTCTAATGCTTCTTCCAGCTGCTGCATGTAGTGGGGCACACCCTTGAGACGGCTGATATAGGCCTCGGCGTCGGCGACGCTGTCTATCTGATGTTGGTTAATCAGGAAAGAGGGCACCATGGCGTGGCCGCCATACATCTGGTTAACCGGGTAGTTGTAAAGGCGCCACTTATAGTCCTTGATGCTCTCTTCAAGTTTCTGGGTCAGCAGGTCATAACTCAGCAGCGTCTGCGCATCTAACTTACTCTTATCTATCTGTTTGAGCTGCGCGAGATGTCGCTTATCTCTAGCCAGGCTCTCCTTATCGGCGGCTTCGCCTCGCTCATCCCATTTGCCGTAATCTGTCTTGATCCCAAGCTGGGTCTGACTCATGGGGCTGGCCATCACATTTTCCATGAAGATGGTTTCGAAGAGTTGGTTAGCCTTTTCCGATTCTTGCGCGCTAATCTTTTGTGCGGGTTCGCTGGCGCTAAGTAGAGGGAGTGAAACTGGCGCGGCGTGTACAGCGCCAGAAAGTAGTGTCGCCAAGGTGATGGCGAGCATAGTTGTTTTTGTTTTTATTGGCATAACTTTATCAGTTTAACTTGGCTTAGATTGACTAGTGCCTGTTATCCTAATAAAGCTGACGATTAAATATGCAAACTAAGTGTTAGAAAATGTTTCTGTTCCCCTCGTCTGAGGGGAAAGATTATTCGCAAAATAGTCCCAGTAGTTCGTTGACAAACATCTGTCCCTTGGGCGTAAGCTGCCAGTGATCGGCTTCTATGATCACCAGACCCTTTGTCGCCGCCCGCGCCATGCCGTCATCGAGTACATCTGCACAGAGGCCGGTGCGCTCCTCAAACTCGCGCCTAGGGATAGGCGACATCAGTCTCAAGCGGTTCATCAGGTATTCCAGCGCCCTGTCTTCCGCTAGCACTTCACTCTTATCGAATAGATAGTCACTGGCGCCCAGGTAACCCTTTGGATGCTTTATCTTCACCGTGCGGTAGATGCGCTGCTCATTCACTAGGGTTATCTTGCCGTGGGCACCACAGCCGATCCCCAGATAGTCACCAAACTGCCAGTAGTTGAGGTTGTGACGACAACGATAACCGGGTTTGGCGTAGGCGGAGATCTCATACTGTTCATAGCCGAGCGCGGCGAGGCGTTGCTGGCCCTGCTCATAGATCCGCCAAAGCGCCTCGTCGTCAGGCAACTGTGGCGGCTTAGAGTGGAACAGGGTATTGGGCTCTATGGTGAGCTGATACCAAGAGAGGTGAGGCGGATTGAGGGCCGCCGCCTTATCGATATCGTGCATCGCCTCCTCGAAGCTCTGATTGGGCAGGCCATGCATGAGATCCAGGTTAAAGCTCTGGTAACCGGCCTGGGCGGCCTTGGTGGCCGCAACCTCTGCCTCATGCTTGTCGTGAATTCTGCCGAGCAGATTCAGCTTATCGCTGGAAAAACTCTGCACCCCGATAGAGAGGCGAGTCACCCCGGCGGCGCGATAGGCGCTAAAGTCATCGTGCTCCAGGGTGCCCGGGTTGGCCTCCATGGTGATCTCTATATCCTCTGCAAAGGGGATCTGCGCCCTTACACCATTGAGCAGACGCCTTATCTGAGGCCCATCGAACAGGGAGGGCGTGCCTCCACCGATAAAGATGGAGTGCAGGCTGCGCCCCTGAACATAGGCGGCATCGTTAGCCAGATCGGCGAGCAGGTCGTCTACATAGGCCTGCTGCGGCAGCTCACCATGTTGACCATGGGAGTTGAAGTCGCAGTAGGGGCATTTCTGCACGCACCAGGGGATATGGATATAGAGGCTGAGCGGAGGAAGCTTAAGCATTAGCCGAGAACACCCTTGGCCTTGAGCTCGGCCAGTAGCAGCTGCATCGCCTTGCCTCTATGGCTGAGGGCATTCTTCTCGTCGCTGCTTAGCTCGGCGGCGCTGCACTCATGCTCGGCGGGAATAAAGATAGGGTCATAGCCATGGCCGTTGTCGCCCCTTGGCTCGAAGCCGATGGTCCCTTCCCAGGATGCTTGGCAGATGATGGGCGTCGGGTCTTTGGCGTGGCGCATATAGACCAGGATGCACTGGAAGCGGGCGATGCGCTTGTCGCTGTTAGTCAGCGCGTTCAGTAACTTGTTGTAGTTATCGCTGTCACTGGCGCCTTCGCCGCCGTAGCGGGCCGAGTAGATCCCTGGCGCACCTTCTAAGGCGTCTACTTCCAGGCCGGAATCGTCGGCGATGGCCGCAAGGCCGGTCACCTCTGCGGCATGACGCGCCTTGATGATGGCGTTCTCGACGAAGGTGGTGCCGGTTTCCGGGACTTCTTCGACCTTAAATTGGCTCTGCGGCAGGACCTCGATGCCAAACTCGGCAAGGATCTCAGCAAACTCTTTCAGCTTCCCCTTGTTGCCGCTGGCTAATACGATTTGATTCATGTGATGTGACTCGTTGTGACTGCTTTCTAGATGGCCGCCATGATACCCAAGCTGGCGGGGAAACGATAGAGTCACAGGGGCAAATAGCAACAAGCCGCGCAAAGCGCGGCTCGAAGTGTACAGACAGGTGAGCCTAGTCGACGTAAAACTTCTGCTTAAACTTCAGCTGGGTGTTGAGCTTGTTGCCATATTTGATGGCAATCTGAAAGTTGATCTCCTGATCGTCCCGGTAGGGCACCTCGGCGATGTAGTAGATAGCCTCACCCTCGCGGATCTCCTTGAAGGTCAGCTCCACCCTGGCATCGAGCAGGTTGTTGGCGATCCCCGAGATCTCAACGGGTATCGCCGGATTCCCCTCGGCGCTGGTATCGAGCACCGAGATGTTGATTAGGCCGGTATAGCTACTGCGCTTGATGCCGTAGGTCTTGGCGATGGAGGGGGTGATAAAGGTGCTGCCCAGGGCAACATAGTGGATATCAAAAGTGCCGACGCTCTGTTTCTGCTCCGCCGCGGCATTGCCCATGCTAAGCAGTGTCAGCGCCAGGGCACAAAAAAGGGTACGTATCATGGTGATCTCCTGTCACGGGATAATTGACTCTAGTATAGCTATTAAAGTCTTAGGCTGCGGTGCCCTGGCTTATTTGCTTACACATTTCATGGGATTAAGGCCAAGATCTCCGCGGGGATCTCCTTAGGCATCACCACGCGGATCTGCTTGTGGCGCCCAAGTTCTCCGTTCTCGATAAGGATATTGCCCTTAGCCGTCTTAAACTGTTTCGAGAGAAACTTACACAGGTGGGCATTGGCCTTGCCGTCGATGGGCGGGGCGGTAATGGCCACCTTAAGCTCGTCGCCGTGGGGACCAACAATCTGGTCCCGGCTGGCTTTAGGCTGAATATAGAGCCTGATGACGAGGTCGTCCTCTTCTTTGGTGACAACCGCCATCTAGACGTTGGCCCAGAAGGGAACGTACTGAGACAAAAGCTTGTTGATGAAGATCAGACCGAACATGAAGATCATCACCGAAAAATCCAGGCCGCCCATGGGAGGGATGATCCGGCGGATAGGGGCGACCAGCGGCTCGGTCAGCTGTGCCATCACCATCTCGATAGGGTTGTGGCCCTGGCTGACCCAGCTGAGGATGGCGCGCAGGATAAGCATCCAGAACAGCAACACGCCCGCCTGTTTCACCACAGAGACCAGCGCCACCAGGAGTATGATAGGCAGGTTAATGGCGGCGCCCGCCATCAGGCTGAGGATCACAAACTTAATCACCACCACCGCCAGGGCGAGTACCACTGAGGCGGTATCAAGTCCGCCCAGTGGCGGCAGGAAGCGGCGCATAGGGCCGACTACGGGATGAGTCGCCTTGACCACAAACTGGCTGAAGGGGTTGTAAAAATCGGCGCGGGCCAGCTGTAACCAGATACGAATGATGACCACCATGAGGTAAAGGTCAAACAGGGTGTTCACTAAAAAACTTAATGCATCCATTGTGTTTCTCTACTTGTCTGTATCGAATAAAACTAGGGTTAAACCTATATAGGGCCAGCCCTAAAACTGTTTCGCCATCTCCTGGGCCCTATCCATGCAGTCGTGCATGGCGGTGCGCACTATCTCCCTCAGGCCTGCGCGCTCGAATGCCGCCAGGGCCTGCGCCGTGGTGCCTCCCTTAGAGGTGACATTCTCCCTTAGTTGCGCCGGTGAAAGCTGTGGATTCTGCTTCACCATAGAGGCGGCGCCCAGGGCGGCCTGCTGCACCATCTCGCGGGCCGTCTGCTCGTCGACGCCATCTTGTTTGGCACTGTCAATCATAGCCTCCATCATGAGGAAAAAATAGGCCGGCGAGCTGCCCGCCAGGGCGATCACCTGATTGAGATCTTCTTCCTTGTCGACCCATACGGTTTCGCCGCCCGTCTGCATCAGCTGCTCACACAGCTCGCGGTCTTGCGCGCTCACGCCTGGCTCGGCGTAGAGGCCCGTCATGCCGAGGCCTATCTGAGTCGGAGTATTGGGCATGGTGCGGATAAGCTGAATGGGCTGCTTGAAGAAGGCGTGATAGCGCTCGGCCGTGACACCTGCGGCGATGGTGACGATAAGCTTGTCTTTCAGGTTGAGTCCGCTCATCGCCTCGCACACCTGCTGCATCAGCTGAGGTTTCACCGCCAGTACGATAACGTCGGCCTCATCGGCGGCCTTCAGGTTGTCGTGGGAGACCTGGATGCCTAAATCCTGTTTCAGGGCGATGAGTTTGCCTTCGCTTGGGTTGGTGGCATGAATAAGCTGCGGTGCATAGCCTCCCTTGACCAAGCCGCTGGTGATGCTGCGAGTCATGTTGCCCGCGCCGATAAAGCAAATCTTCTTCTGTGTCATAAGGGTCTCTATTTATTCGTCTAACTATCTATATTTGGGCGCTTAGGCTAATTACAAGGGGTCAGCCTTAGGCGTGATATTCTAAGCTTTGGCATAATCCCGGGCGCCGAAGATGGCGCTGCCGATCCGCACCATGGTGGAGCCCGCGGCAATCGCCTGTTCCAGGTCCTGGCTCATCCCCATGGAGAGGGTATCAAGCTCTGGGTGCCGCAGTTTCAGCGCGTTAAATAAGGTCTGCATCTGACTGAATTCGGCCTGCTGCAGCGCAACATCGTCTGTGGCGGTGGGAATGGCCATCAGGCCTCTCAGGGTCAGATTGGGCAGGGAGGCGATGGTTTCGGCTAAGTGAGCGACCTCATCTGGATTAACGCCTGACTTGCTCTCCTCCTGGCTGACATTCACCTGGATGCAGACCTGCAGCGGCGCAAGGTGGTCTGGGCGCTGCTCGCTCAGGCGTCTGGCAATCTTCTCCCGGCTGAGTGTGTGCATCCAGTCGAAGTGCTCGGCGATGGTGCGTGTCTTGTTTGACTGCAGCGGGCCGATGAAGTGCCATTCGATGTCGCCATGGCTCTCGCGCAGGGCATTTATCTTCTCTTCACCTTCCTGGACATAGTTTTCACCAAAAAGCCGCTGCCCGGCATCATATGCCGCTACTATCTGATCTATGGGCTTAGTTTTACTGACCGCCAGCAGCTGTATCTCCCTGCTATCACGTGATGAATTTTGCGCCGCTTGAGCGATTCTTTGGTGGGCGTGGGCCAGTCTGTCTGCTATTGTTGTCATGTTGTAAGTTTTTGGTTGAATGGATATCCCATACTATGGAAATCACAGAGTTACTTGCCTTTAGTGTAAAACACAACGCGTCGGATCTACACCTTTCTGCGGGAGTATCTCCCATGATACGTGTTGATGGTGAGGTCAGAAAGATCAATCTGCCTGCCCTGGATCATCAAGGCGTACACAGCCTCGTTTATGACATCATGAACGACAAACAGCGTAAAGATTATGAAGAGCATTTAGAGATAGATTTCTCGTTCGAAGTGCCCAACTTAGCCCGTTTCCGTGTGAACGCCTTTAACCAGTCGCGCGGCGCCGCGGCCGTGTTCCGTACCATTCCCAGCGAGATCTTAAGCCTGGAGAAACTGGGCGCCCCTGAGATTTTCAAGAAGATTGCCAGCTTTCCCCGCGGTCTGGTGTTGGTCACAGGCCCAACCGGTTCGGGTAAGAGTACCACCCTGGCGGGCATGATAGATTATGTGAACGAAAACCGTCACGACCATATCCTGACCATCGAAGACCCTATCGAATTCGTGCACCAGAACAAGCAATGTCTAATCAACCAGCGTGAAGTGCACAGACACACTCACAGCTTCAACGCCGCGCTGCGTAGTGCACTGCGTGAAGACCCGGACGTGATCCTGGTGGGTGAGATGCGTGACCTCGAAACCATTCGCCTGGCCATGACGGCGGCGGAAACCGGTCACCTGGTATTTGGTACCCTGCACACCACCTCGGCGGCGAAGACTATTGACCGTGTGGTCGACGTATTCCCTGAGGGTGAGAAGAGTATGGTGCGAACCATGTTGTCTGAGTCCCTGCAGGCGGTTATCTCCCAGACCCTTATTAAGAAGGTGGGCGGTGGCCGTGTGGCGGCGCACGAGATCATGATGGGTACCCCGGCGATTCGTAACCTTATCCGTGAAGATAAGGTAGCGCAGATGTACTCGGCTATTCAGACGGGTATGGCTCACGGCATGCAGACCCTAGATCAGTGTCTGCAAAATCTGGTCAGTCGTGGCCTGATCACCCGTGAAGATGCGATGGCCAAGAGTTCTAATAAAAACGCTAGTTTCTAATAAGGTTTGAGTATGGAAGTTCGTCCATTTTTAAAGGTGATGGTAGAGCGTAAGGCGTCGGATCTCTTTATCACCGCCGGCTTTCCCCCCAGTGCTAAGGTCGATGGCGAGGTGCGTCCACTTGCCGAGAACCCCTTTACCCCGGCCCAGGCGCTGGAGTTTGTCGAATCTTTGATGACTGAGGCCCAACGTAAAGAGTTTCACGAGACTCGTGAATGTAACTTCGCCTACGGCGAGAAAGGCTTGGGGCGTTTTCGTGTCAGCGCCTTCTGGCAGCGCGAGTCGCCGGGCTGTGTGATGCGTCGCATCGAGACCAAGATCCCGCTGGTAGAAGATTTGAAACTGCCGCCAATCCTGAAAGACCTGGTGATGAGTAAGCGTGGCCTTATTATCATGGTGGGTGGTACGGGTACGGGTAAGTCGACCTCGTTGGCGGCCCTGGTGGGTTATCGTAACGCCAACGCCCGTGGCCATATTCTGACCATCGAAGATCCGGTGGAATTCGTGCACGACCATCGCAAGAGCATCATCACCCAGCGTGAGGTGGGTATAGATACCGAGTCTTTCGATGCCGCGCTTAAGAGCTCGCTGCGTCAGGCGCCAGACGTGATTCTCATCGGTGAGATCCGTACCCAGGAAACCATGGAATTTGCCCTGTCGTTCGCCGAAACCGGTCACCTCTGTATGGCTACCCTGCACGCCAACAACGCCAACCAGGCGCTGGACCGCATCATGCACCTGGTGCCCGAGAGTAAACATCAACAGCTGTTGTTCGACTTGTCGTTAAACCTTCGCGGCATCGTGGCGCAGCAACTGGTACCTAAGAGCGACGGTACGGGGCGCCGGGCGGCCATCGAGGTATTGATCAACACCCCAAGGGTTGCCAGCATTATCCAGAAGAACGAGCTGCACCTGCTTAAGGAAACCATGGCGAAATCCAACGAGCAGGGGATGCAGACCTTCGACCAGGCGCTGCTTAAGCTCTATGTGGAAGGTGAGATCAGCTACTCGGATGCGTTGCACCACGCCGACTCGCCAAACGATCTGCGCTTGATGATCAAGCTGCAAAGCTCAGAGTCTGCAAGCTCAGGCTTCATGGAAGGTGTGACGCTGGATCTCGACTAGCCTTTGATAGCACTTTGAAAAAACCGATAATCCTTTTATCGGTTTTTTTATGGGCGGGCCTTGATCTAAGCTGCTCTAATGGGCGTACAAGATGAGTGCCCAGTTGCTTTTAGAGTAAGTGAGAGAGCGCAAGTGAGATAAGAGCCAGTTCGATAAAATCAATCGAGTTGAGCGTAAGCGGACAAGTGCAAGGCAGGCGCCTGAACAGATAAAAACAAGGAATCATTTTGGCAAAATACTTTGGATTAAATAAACAGCAGGGCCATGGTGGTCGTGGCAAGACCACAGTACTGCTGATGAATCTGGGCACACCGGACGCGCCAACGACGGGCGCGGTGCGGCGTTATCTGGCGGAGTTTCTGTCTGACCCTCGCGTGGTGGAGATCCCTAAGTTGGTGTGGATGCTGATACTGCACGGCATCATACTCAGAGTCCGCCCGGCCAAGTCGGCGACCCTGTATCAGTCTATCTGGACCGAGCTGGGCTCACCCCTGATGGCCATCACTAAGGCCCAGCGCGACAAGCTGCAGCAAAGCCTGAGTGATGCGGGCATGGCGGTCAATGTGGATTTTTGCATGCGTTACGGTCAGCCGAGCGTCAAGGAGACGCTGAGACGTCTCCACAGTGAGGGAACCGACAAACTCGTTGTCTTGCCCCTCTATCCTCAGTACGCCGCGCCTACCACGGCTTCTGCATTCGATGCTATGGCTAAAGAGCTGATGTCCTGGCGCTACCTGCCGTCGCTGCATTTTATCAATAGCTACCACGACCACCCTGACTATATTGCCGCGCTGGCCGACTCTATCGCCGAGGATTTTGCAAAGCATGGCAAGCCTAAGAAGTTAGTGCTTTCTTACCACGGCATGCCCGAGCGCAACCTGCATCTAGGCGACCCCTACTACTGCCTTTGTCAGAAGACCACCCGTCTGGTGGTAGAGCGTCTGGGACTCAGTGAGAATGACTATATCACCACCTTCCAGTCGCGCTTCGGTAAGGCCAAGTGGCTCGGCCCCTACACGGATGCCACCCTCGAAGCCCTTGGGAAAGAGGGCGTGGATGATGTCGCCATCGTCTGCCCGGCCTTTAGCGCCGATTGTCTTGAGACACTCGAGGAGATAGAACACGAGAACCGGGATGTGTTCACCCAGGCCGGTGGCAAGAAGTATCGTTATATTGCCTGCCTCAATGACAGGGATGATCATATCGAGATGATGGCGAATTTGGTGAAGCCTTATCTTTAGCTGAGTTAGGTTAAAGGGGGGGGCATCTGCTTTGCTGCAGGCTTGATTGTTATCTGCTTTGTTGCAGGCTTGATTGTTATCTGTTTAGCGTATTGAAGGTTATACCTTCACTTCCATCAATTGCCTGCGGCAGGCTTATGTGCAAGCACTCTTTTGGCACGCCACAAGCACGTCCGTGTGGGCTTCACGGCGGCGTCCATGCCGCCGAGAGCCAAAAGCGTGCTTACACCCGTATCTAAACGTCTCTTCGATTTAACATCATTTGTTGCTGATAAAGGGAAAAGATTTAGCGCATCTTTGCTTATTTGAAGCAACTCATAACAAGCAGTTGAAACTGGACAGGTAGACAGTCGTATTTAAATGATGTGACTTTTGGGTGATTTCAAGTCGAAATTCGTGCGCGTTTCCCCATTTCGCTTTAAATAAATATTTTTAAAATCTATCACTTACGAAATTCGTGAAGTAGATTGTAGGTTTGGGAAACGCGCATGCGCGTTTTTCCAGATGGTGTATTGAGCAAAATGCTGATAAGTTCATTACATACAGATAGTTAACTGTGCGCGTTTTCACTGGCCCAACGAGGTTAATGCGCATGCACACTAATAAGCTGTTAGGCCCTTAAGAACGGATTCACAATGAAACTTCCCAAAAGACACCGTAATCATCAGTTAGAAACTGAATCGGTAAGAGAACTTCAGTCTAAACTACCATCTACTTGGGTATATAGAACTCCAACAGATGATTATGGAATAGATGGTGAAGTGGAAATTTTTGACGATGAGGGGGTTGCAACTGGTAAGAAGTTTTTGCTTCAACTAAAAGCTACTGACGAAGGTGATTTAAAAAAAGCACTAAAATTACGACTACCTATTGAAAAAGCTAATTATTTCGATAGCCTTAATTCACCTGTGTTAATAGTTAGATATTTGGCTATAAACAAGAAAATCTATACTAGATGGTTTCATTCTTTTGACCCTTACTGGGAATCTGTGACCGAAAATAGTTTGGCTTTTAACTTTGCTGAAACAAATTCTTGGTGTGAAGGGCGAGAAAATTCTATTGAAGCGGAATTAATTGAATATCTGAGCTTAACAAGCAATAAATATCCTTTTCCAATTTCGTTGCCAATGTTTTTCACTCCAGACTTCCCTTTGGCTAATGAAGCAGCAAAACTAGCTGTTCAAATTATAACTGCTTCAAAGAAGTATGATGAACTCATAGATTTAAAATTATCGACAATACCTGAGTCCTTCCCACCAAGCTATATAATATTCGATAGTGAGAAGTTGCATGTAGTGTTAGCAAACAGAACCGGCTCGTGTTTGCATTTTAAAGATGGGTTGAGCGAGAAATTACGGAAAAATATCATCAGTGACATTTTTGTAGCAATCGGTCTTGGCTTGTTCTTTAAAAGCTATAGGGTTGAAGCTGGACGCTTTCTTTCAGATAACATCAAAACATCAACCCTTAAACACGATATCAAGGTAGTATCTGCGGTTATAGCTGGCCTTATTCAAGCTAGGCAGCATGAACAAGCTTTAGAACTAACGAAAGATTTGTTCTGTGAAGAAGAGGGAATAAATGCAGCTCAAGCCGCACTAGCATCAATCATTAGATGTTTTGGTTCTAACAATACATCCGACAAAAGCCTCCTGTCCGAATCACTTTCTCAAATTAGCAACTCTTTACAGGAAAGAGGAATAAATGAAATAGCTGCAGTTGTAGAATATAATCATGCAAATATGTTGAGATCTAATAATGATAAACTTAAAGATGCCATAAAGCATTACAATAATGCGGCTAAACTACTTCAAGAATACAAAGAAAGAAGCTACTGGCTTTCAGAAGTAGCAGGTTGCCTTTTTCTGCTTAAGCGCTATAGACATGCATCAAAGTTCTACAAAGCATCAATTGATGCTGAATTTAGTTTGCGCGTGTTAGGCTTGTATGCCGACTCTTTGATGTATTCTCGTTGTTTTAAAAAATCACTTGATGAATTTCACCGTTATCTTGAGGTTGATGACAATGACAGCTTTAATACCGAATGGCATCTAAAAAGTACATGCTTACACGCCATCGTTGAAACATTAAATGTAGAAGAGCAACCGGCTTATCATGGAGAGTGTGATATAGACGCTTTAATAAAGGGGACTGAAGACAGCTTTATAATGTATCTAAAAGAGAAAGATGCTCTCTGTGGAGAGGTTTGGTTTCACTTAGCAATCAGCTTAAGTAATGAGGAAAGGTTTGAAAATGCGGTAATTTGCTTTCTTATGTCTGCTTTTTGTGGACACTCCGAAATGGACTCTTGGGGCAATGCATTAAGCTGTTCATTTCAAACGGAATCCAGAGGAATGTCAGCAGCGATAATGAAATGTGCCTTTGATAAATTTGGACAAGATTTTCTTCTTTTTTTTAGTGAAACTCGACCTTTAGGTGAGGATGCTGATCCTGTAGGAGCTCAATTAAAATTAGTTGAATTAATGCAGTTTTTAAATGAAACAAAACCTTCAAAATCAAAATTTGAAGTCCGTATGCATAGACCTGATGGGGGATATGATAAAATTTTGCCTGTAGCAAATGAAAAGGCCTAACGAGTTGCTGCACTCGGAAAAATTGCTCGCTGCACTCCTAATAATCCGGTGAGAGAAGCGTTCGTTGCCCATAAGGATTCAGTGCATTGTTTGAGAAAAAACCAATAGTCAAAGAGATCGAGTTAAGTCGTGAATATGATTTTTCATATGAAAACTTTGTACTGGCAACACAGCATGAGATTTATCTCTTGATCGAAAAATCTGAAGGCTTGATATATGGTATTAAGTTCAAATCTAGGCAAGTCAAGTACGGCGGTCCAAACGATGAAGCTAGAGGTAGACACCCATTAATAAAATACGGCTTGGGTTTTTATGGATTCTTCGAGGTAGAGAATTCGCCGTGGATAAAAGAGCAAATCAAGTTAAACAAAGTTCATACTCGGCATAGTAATTCTTTGTTTTCTGGGCTTACACATTACGTAGCTTGCTTTCAAGATGTAATGCTTGAAGTTACATCTAGAAATTATGAAGAGTTTCAAATAACCCAAGAAGAATTAAATTTAGTGTTTCAAGAACAGGTGTCAAATCTTGAGGCGTAAGCAACTAACAAGCAAAGGCTGCATCACCCTGCGGGCTGGACGCGCTAACTCGGGCCGCTGCTTTGGGCGTTATCTCATAGACATATTACTCTGAAACTCATATATAGAGCTAAAGTCATAAAGCAGAAATGTCCAGAATTTTCCCATATCGTTTAATCGAAGAGAAGGATAATTGGGTGTAGATACGCCAGTGAGCTTCCGAAACACGGCCGCTCTTTGACATCCATGTCTCCGCAGCATTCGTGAGTCCATTCACATCAGATGTTTCGGTAGAGCCTAAAGGGACTATTCTCCATAAACAAAGAGTCGGCGTCTCACAGACGAATCTGCACGACAAGGTCGCTCATACACATCCCTGTGTTCGCGACATTGGCGCATCCTTGCACTGCACCTGCTGCCAAGCAATTCAAAACAGTGACGGTTAACGCTACAGTTAACTTTGCTAAGAAACAAACTAAGTCGGGGTTAAGCCCTTTCCAATACACAAAAAGGTCGCTCTTACACATCCCTGTGTTCGCGACATTGGTGCATCCATGCACTGCACCTGCTGCCAAGCAATTCAAAACAGTAATGGTTGACGTTCGGTTGACATTGAAACTGTCAATTAAGGTGAGGGCTAAGACCTTAAGAAAACTGGGGAAGCGAGTTTCCGCGCATAAAAAAGCGGCCTTGATTAGCCGCCTTCGAACGTTCAAATTTTAGTAGAGATTTTCGAAATAACTCTCGATGATGAGTACCGCCGACATGGAGTCGACCTGACCCTTGGATAGGGCCTTGTAGCCTCCCATCTCGAACAGCCTGGCCTTGGCGTCGGCCGTGGTGAGGCGTTCATCCTGGGTGGCGGTCTTGACGCCGAAGCGGCCGCTGATGCGGTTGGCGAACTTGCGGGCTCGCTGGGTCATCTCCTGCTCTGTGCCATCCATGTTGAGGGGCAGACCGACGACGATAAGGTCCGGTTTCCACTCCTTGATGAGCGCCTCTATCTCTTCCCACCTGGGGATGCCGTCGTTGGCCTTGAGGGAGGCGAGGGGGGTGGCGCTACCTGTGATCTGCTGGCCGATGGCGACGCCTATGCTCTTGGTGCCGAAGTCGAAGCCCAAGACACTTGCTGAACTCATAGTGAATTTTATCCTTTACTGTTAGGCGTGACCGGCCTGGGAGGAGAGCTGCCAGATGTCGAAACCTAATGACTCTGTGGCCTTCTGCCAGCGCTGCTCATGAGCTGTGTTGAACATCAGGTCCATATTGGCGGGGATGGAGAGCCAGGTGTTGTCGGCCAGCTCCTGTTCCAGCTGGTGGCGTCCCCAGCCTGCATAGCCGAGGGCGACGATAAACTGCTCGGGCGCCTCTTTGCCGCCCAGGGAGGTGAGTACGTCGCGGGAGGTGGTGAGCATGAGATCATCACTGATCTGCTGGCTGTTGCTCCACTGTGACTGCGGCGTATGCAGCACGAAGCCCTTCTCCTGCCCAACCGGGCCGCCCACCAGGACCTTGCTGTTGATGCTCTCTATGGTATGAAAATCATCCAGCTCCATCTGTCTGAGCAGTTCATTGACATCGACCCCTATGGGGCGGTTGATCATCAGCCCCATGGCACCTTGTTCGTTGTGCTCGCACAGGTAGATCACGCTGCGCTCGAAAAAGGTATCCTTGAGCGAGGGCATGGCAATGAGTAAATGATTTTGCAAACTTTCCATCTAGCGCTCCAATGGGTTAACCACCCGCCAGTTTCACCTGATAATTAAGCTTTTCCAACAGGGTTTTCAGTTGTTCACGGTTGTCGGTTTGGATCTCTATGTTGAACTCTTTTACCGTACCGCCGCAACCACACTGTTTCTTGAGTTTCTGCGCCAAGGCTTTGAGTGCTTTCTCGTCCAGGCCCAGGCCCTTGATCACCGAGACGCCTTTGCCTTTACGGCCCTTGCTGTCTTTATGAATGCGTACTATGCCATCGCCTTCCGGGATAGCCTTGGTTTCCTTGGGTTGGTCGATTTTGCCGCCATCTGTGCTGTACACTAGGGCAATATTGGGATCGATTCTCATCATCTGTCACACACTTAACTAAGATACCCTGAGTCTATCAAATTGAAACTCCCTTGTGGGAGGAGTAATCCCTAGATACAAAAAAAAGACCACCCTAGGGTGGTCATGGATAAGGACCGATACCAAATGCAGGGAGGTATCGGTACTAGGGTCTGTTTATCTTTCAGGTTTAATTTTTGTTCAATCTAAACGCGTTTTGCTCAAGGCGCGCGCTGTGACGCATAGTATTCTATGCAAATAGCACGCAACACAGGGCAAGGCGAGTTTAGATGAACCCTTCGGGCAGCTTTTGTAGGCCATTTCAACGGCGTTATCGTCCGTTCATGTCACTCTGGTTTATAGGAACCACTACACAGGCCTCTGCCTGGTATAAATGCCCTACAAAATGCTGCAAAAACAAACAGGAAAGGTCAACAGACCCTAACATCCCAAGGCGACAGGTGAGCTGTCGCAATCAGTGAGCAAAACTGGTTGTGCATAACTCCTCATGCAAAAACTAAAGGTACTGCAGCGCCAACATCAGCAGTGACAGGCCTGTGTAGGCGGCGCAGGGAAGGATGAAACGATGAAAGCGGCTGATGGCCACGCTACAGGCGGTGAGGGCGAAGCCGATGGCTATGCTGGCGTGACTCGAGCTATAACCCTTTGCCAGGGCGATCATCATGACAAGCAGTGCCAGCATAGGCAGGGTAAAGAGCACCCACTGGGAGGCCTTTACCTTGGGGGCTTCCGCTAAGGGGGTTGCCAAGGATTTAGGGGCGAACATAAACACTGCGCTGGCGATAACAAATGCTGTGATAAACCAAGTCATGATACGAATCTCAATTAACCTCAATTGATAATCATTATCATTTAGGTTTTTGCTGAAGTCAAGCTGAATGAAACGCCATTTACAATAAAGAAGAGTTGTAGAACAGAGGTTTGCTAGGTAAGCTTTAGGATAAATTCCTGTTTAAGCCATGTCTGAAACATGCTGGAGAGTCTATGAAAAAGGTGATTATCTTGGCCGCTGCACTTGCCCTTTCGGCCTGTAGCACACTGAAAACCAGCTCCGATTATGATCCTAAGGTCAACTTCGATGAGGTGAAGACCTATGCCTGGGTGGTTAAGAAGACAGAGGATACTACCTATAACTTAGACGGCTTGATGGATCAGCGTGTTCGCGAGGCGGTAGACCGTGAACTGCAGATGAAGGGAATCAGTAAAGTCGAGGCAGACAGTGCCGACGTGCTGGTGAACTACTTCACTAAGGTCGACAAGAAGATCAATGTCGATACCTTTAATACCAACTTTGGTTATGACCCCTACTACTATCGTCCAGGCTGGGGCTGGAGCGGCAGTGTGCATACTCAAACCACGGTGCGCGAGTATGAGGTGGGAACCTTAGTGCTGGATATGATCAACAGAGAGACGGGTAACCTCATCTGGCGCGGCTCGGTTGCCGATACCATCCGAGATAAGAGTACGCCAGAGGAGCGCGTCGAGGTGGTTAATAAGGCGGTAGCGGCCATGATGCTTAACTACCCACCACAGAAAGCGGCGAAATAGCCTTTCAGTTTGTTATTAAAGCGGCCCCTTGGCCGCTTTTCTTATGCCTGTCGTTTTGTTTTCCCTATTTTGTTTCCCCTATTTAGTACCTTTGCTATTTGCCTCTGTTACTTTAGTGCTTAAGCAAAAGTGTGAGCCGCTCGACGCCGCGTCACCCCCATTTATGACTTCCTTCGACCAAAGTCCAAGTTATCCGACCGCTGGCCTGGTGTTATCCTGCCTCGACCAAGATTTTTTAACCTCATGATTTAATCGTATCTTTAATCGTATCTAGGGGGGCAGCGTGGAACAGTTTTTACAGCAGTGGTTTCACCACTATGAGAAGGGCGAAGGTGTCGAGGCCAAGGAGCTCTGCCCGGAGACCTTGAGTCATTGGCAGCAACTGCTGGTGGGTGCCAAGTCGGGTGAGCTGGAGCACTGGCAGAAGAATCCGCCGGGACGTCTGGCACTTATTCTTCTCATGGGGCCTGTGGCACATCTGCTGGAAGACGAGGCGGCCTTAGCCCTGCAGCTCAAGGCGCGGGATCTCTGTGTATCAGGGGTCGATCGCGGCTTCGATACCCAGCTCGAACCCCTGCAGCGTCGCTGCTTCTACGATCCTCTGTTCTATTCCAGCAAGAGTGAAGACAGGGCATTACTGGTTCGCTTGCTGGAAGGGATGCAGTCCCACATGGCCACCACCGCCAGACCCGCCTGGAGCCATTGGTATCAGCAGGCCTCCCTCAGTAACTAGGGCCTGTTGACCTTTTGAGAACAATTTTTGTTCTAATTGAGCACGTTCAAATCGCGGCATGAGGCTTGAAGTATAGTTATTCTATATAAAAGCCGAGTAACAAAGCGTTGAACGTGCTCAAGACGAACCCTGCGGGCAGCGTCTGTATCATTTTTCTACTGCGTTATCGCTCATTGATGTAGTGCACTACATTACAATCGCTTTGCCTTGTATAAAAGCGATACAGAATGCTGCAAAAATGAACGCGAAAGATAAACAGGCCCTAGTGGGCGTTGACCAGACTAAGTCTATTTGCGGCGAGCCTGCTGGCTCGCCGCGCTAATCATCTATCCTGTCGTTGTCTACTCGCTACCTGAGGCATGTCTCTTAGACATGTCTCTTAGGCATGTCCCTTAGGCGATGGCCGCGCTTAAGATCTGACGGAATACCCCGCTTACCTCTTGATTGACGCTGCTGTGCTGGATCAGATCCACATTGGCAATCCAGCCCATCTGCTCCATGGTGAGTGGAATATGGCATAGCTGCCCCTGTTCTAAGGCGTCCAGTACCAGGTGTTCGGGCAACAGGGCCCAGCCAAAGCCAGACTTAGCCAGATCCAGCAGGGCATAATAGTTGTCGGCGAGCCAGAGCTGGGGCGAGTGCTCCGCCTGAAAACTCCACTGCGGTCCCTGTTTGCTGCCTATGGTGAGTTGGCGATGGAGTTTCAACTGGTCGAGATTGTTCATGGTCGCCTTGGCCAGCGGATGCTTGGGGCTGACCACAGGTTCAAACTTCACTGAGCCCAGGGATTCAAAGTCTATCTGCTGGGGATAGATCTCCTCACTAAAGACCACCCCCATGTCCACGCTCTGTTGCCTGACCTGCTCGATAATCTCCTTGCTGGGCAGCATGCGCAGCTCGAGCTGCATCAGGGGGTAGCGGTCGGCAAACAGGCTCAGGTGGTGGCTGAACTCGGCGAAGGGGACCCCTTCATCTATGGCCACACGAAACTGCTGCGGCAGTCCGGCGTCCAGCGAGTCGATGAGAGATTGCAGCCTTAGGTGCTGGGCAATCACGGCCCTAGCCTGGGGTAACAGGGTCTGGCCTGCCTGGGTTAGCACTGGGTAGCGACCGCTGCGGTCGAACAGCTGCGTATCGCAATCTATCTCCATGTTGATGAGCTGCTGACTCACCGCAGACTGCACCTTGTTGAGTCGCCTGGCCGCCGCCGAGAAGGAGCCGGTTTCCACCGTTGCCAGAAAGAGTTGTAGCTGTTCGAGTGTCGGCATATCGTAAAATGAGATGGTATCTAACTTTTAAGTATCATATTTGTGGATAAAAATGGCCGCAAATTAATTTTGCGGAGCGACGCTTATGTCTACCAAGATAGTGTCTACAAAGATCATACCTACAACCAGCATGTCTACGGCAGAGAGAATCCTACACTCTGTGCTGTTTGAAATATTTGCCCTGGTGCTGGTGGTGCCCATCGCCATCTGGTTCACCGGCCATGGTGTGGGTGAGATGACCGTCGTCGGTATTGGTCTTAGCCTCTACACAGTCACCTGGAACTACTTCTATAACCTGCAGTTTGATAGGTATTTCGGTGAAGATCGCACCAGGCGCACGCTTAAGCTGCGTGTGCTTCATGCCCTAGGGTTCGAAGGGGGACTAGTGTTTGTAACCGTGCCCGTGGTGGCTTGGTTTTTAGCCATCTCCATCTGGCAGGCGCTGATACTAGAAGCGGTTTTCCTGGTGGTGTTTTTCTTCTATGCCATTATCTTCAACTGGCTTTTTGACTGGGCAAGATCTAAGTTTTATGGGCAGCGTGTGGGCTCTTAATGGCTAGACTGGGCTCGGCGGCCAGGTGAAGGCCAGAATGAGAATTAATTTCACTAGATAGATATTCTTATATTGGAGATGTAGGCAGAAGGATATAAAATGTATCCCTGTCTGCATCTTTATATTTGATTGTTTTTCATGCGTTTTGAGACAGCTCTGTTTGAGTGATTGGCATGAGTGACTCCTATGACTGAACTAAGCAAGCTAATGGCGGGTGGTCGCGTAAAGCGCACTTGCCGTGTAATGGGCAGCGCCTTTGTTTTAAAGGCGAGTCAGTGCCTGTTAGGCGCGCTTTGCAGCGTCTGGCTTGCCGGTGCCGTGCTGGCTCAGGGCTGGGTCGATAGGGATCGAGACGGGGTGCCAGACAGTAAAGATGCCTGCCCACACTCGCGCCCCAATGTCGCCGTCGATGCTATGGGCTGTGAGATTAGAGCCGAAGCGATGGCATGCATGGCTTCTAAGGGGGCGGCGTCGCAACTGATCGCTTGTGAGGGGGCTGAGCCCGGTAAAAGCGTCGAGCCGGCTAAGCAAACTAGCACGGCTAAACAAGGTGCGAGTGAGCCTGATGTCGTTCGCGTCTATTTCGCCTTCGGCAGCGCCGAGGTGGGTATCGACCAATGGCCGCAGCTGGCAAAGGTGCATGGCTTTTTAAAGGCGAGCGATGCCAAGTTAACGCTAGTCGGGCACACGGATAACGTCGGCAGCGAGGAGGTCAATATGAACCTGTCGCGCCAGCGCGCCGAGCGAGTAAAACAGATTTTTGTACAAGATTATGGCGTTGAGGCAGAGCGATTGTCGATAGTCGCCAAGGGGGCCAGCCAGCCCGTGACCGACAATGATGGTCCTGGCGGGCGAGCCTTAAACCGCAGAGTCGAGTTTATAGTTGAGGCCAGATAATCCTGGTCCATTTTATTAGGGAGCGTTACATGGAAAATTTGGATAAATATATCGAGCAAGCGCCCGAGCTGATCGTGACCTATGGTCTTCAGGTGATCTTTGCCATCGTCATCTTCTTTATCGGTAAGTACTTTGCCAAGGTGGCTAAGAACCTTACCACTAAGTTGATGAATAAACGCAAGATCGACAAGACTGTGGTCTCCTTTGTGGCCAACATGGCCTGGGCCCTGGTGTTTGTCTTCACCGTTATCGCGACCTTAGGTCAGATTGGTGTGCAGACCGCTTCTCTGGTTGCCGTGATCGGTGCCGCCGGTTTGGCCGTGGGTCTGGCACTGCAGGGCTCGCTGTCTAACTTCGCCTCTGGCGTCTTGATGGTACTGTTCCGTCCATGTCGCGTGGGTGACTATATCGAGGCCGCTGGTATCGCGGGTACCGTCGATGAGATCACCATCTTCTCGACTAAGCTGCGCACACCGGACAACAAGGTGATAGTGGCGCCTAACTCGTCAATCATGAACGGCACCATCACCAACTACTCGGCCATGGAAACCCGTCGTATCGACCTGGTGATCGGTGTCTCTTACGATGCCGACCTTAAGCAGACCAAAGACGTGCTTAAGCAGGTATTGGACAACAACGCCCATATCCTGAAAGATCCAGGCTACACGGTCGCGCTGACCGAGTTGGCGGATTCTTCGGTTAACTTCGTGGTACGTCCATGGGTCAAGGGTAGCGACTACTGGCCAGCCCGTTTCGAGATCCTAGAGCAGATCAAGCTGGCGCTGGATGAGAACAATATCGGTATTCCATATCCACAGATGGATATCTATGTCAAAGAGACCCCGGCGGCTTAAGCCTTAGGTTGATTGACAGCAAAAAGGTCGGCATTTGCCGACCTTTTTTGTGCCTAAATTCAGGGCTGAGGGCCAACTTTCTTAATGGGTCTGACTGTCCTGATTGCTCTGATCCCCGTGCTGATAGTCAAACTTGGGCATGCCCCAGTGGTAGCGAATAGCCAGCATGCGGAAGCTAAAGCCGACACTCAGGCTGATGGCCAGGTTGACCCACTCGGTGATCTCATAGCTGCGCAGCAGCATGTATAGGCTGGCGGTGGTCAGAGAGACCAGGGCGTAGAGCTCCTTCTTGAAGATCAGCGGCACCTGATTACAGAGGATGTCACGGATCACCCCGCCGAAGACGCCGGTTACTACACCCATGACGATGGCCAGAGCCGGGCTAAAACCCAAGAGCAAGGTCTTCTGGGCGCCCACAATGGAGAATACCGCCAGCCCAAGCGCGTCTATGGTCAGAAACAGCTTGGAGAGATAGCGCATCACGGGGGAGATGAGCACGGTCAGCAGGGAGGCGAAGGCGATGGCCAACAGGTAGTGGATGTTCTCGACCCAGATGAGGGGATAGTTGCCCAGGAGAATGTCGCGTAGGGTGCCGCCGCCGATGGCGGTGGCACAACCTATGATGACCACGCCGAACAGATCCATCTGTTTTCTGCCGGCGCACAGCGCGCCTGTCATGGCCTCGGCCAGTATGCCGATGAGCCAGAGGAGGGTGATAAATTCAGCTTCTTGCATTGTCGATTCAGTCGGGAAAAAAGAGAGCGCATATTGCCAGTCTCTTACGGGAAATGACAGCGAGATTTTTTGAAAAGTTCGGATTAGATTTTTTAATTCTATATATTGGTGAATTTTGGCTTGTTAGCAGTTTGTTGCCTTAAATATGGCTCATTGTGGCTTTCATCCTATTAGTTTATTCAGGTCAAAGCTAAGAGAGAGTGACGCCTGATGATAATTTTCTCGGCTGGTGTTAGGGTAGGCTCTAGCGAGGGCGGGCGGTGAGGAGTACTATTTGCGCTCGGTGTATCATTTTAAGATGAGTAGGATGGGGAAGATGATTGATTTTCGCAGTGACACAGTAACTCAGCCCACGGCGGCGATGCGCCGCGCCATGGCAGATGCCCAGGTTGGCGACGATGTGTATGGAGACGATCCCAGTGTTAACCGACTGGAGGCGATGGCGGCAGAGCGTTTTGGCTTCGACAGTGCCCTGTTTACCTCCTCGGGCACCCAGGCCAACCTGCTGGCGCTCATGTCTCACTGTGACCGTGGCGACGAGTATCTCTGTGGTCAACAGGCTCACAACTATAAGTTCGAAGGGGGCGGAGCGGCTGTGCTGGGCAGCATTCAACCTCAGCCGTTGACCAATCAGGCTGACGGCAGCATCTTGCTCTCTGATATCGAGGCGGCCATTAAGCCGGACGATTTCCATTTCGCCCGTACCCGTCTCCTGAGTTTGGAAAACACCATAGGCGGCAAGGTGTTGCCTCAGTCTTATCTGGCCGAGGCCCAGGCGCTGGCCTTCAACAAGCGGCTCAAGATCCACCTGGATGGCGCCAGAGTTGCCAATGCGGCGGTGGCGCAGAACCTGGATATCGCCGATATCACCCAGTATTTCGACTCAGTCTCTATCTGTCTCTCTAAGGGACTGTGCGCCCCCGTGGGCTCGCTGCTGCTCGGTGATGAGCGGCTGATCAACAAGGCGCGTCGCTGGCGTAAGATGCTAGGCGGCGGCATGCGTCAGGTCGGGATATTAGCCGTGGCTGGTGAAATCGCCCTGAACGATCAAGTTGCCCGCCTGGCAATCGACCATGAAAACGCCCGTTATCTGGCGGAGCAGTTGAGCAGCCTGGATGAGTTTGAGGTAGATCTTGGCGAGGTGCAGACCAACATGTTGTTTGCCCGTGTGGCCGACGGTGTGGCGATAGACAAGCTTGCCAGGGAGCTAAAGGCCTCAGGCATTCTCATTAGTCCGGGTAAGACGCTGAGGCTGGTGACCCATGCGGATATCAGCCGCGAAGATATCGACTTCTTTATCGATAAGCTCAAGGCGTTGCTCTGAGCGATTAGCCTGGCGAGACAGCCACAGTGAAAGCAAAAAGCCATCCTCAGGATGGCTTTTTTGTTATGAGGTAAACGGCCTAATGATGATGGTCGTGGCCGCCTTCAAGTTGTTTACCGTCTGCCGAGTAGAAGCCCGAGCTACCATGCTGAATAAAGCCTTGGGTGATCATCTTGGCGATAAAAGGGTCTGACTCGCTGTCGCCCACGTCGGCAAAGTCGAGGTCCTGATAGCCTGAGGTTAGCAGGTTGAACTCTTGCTGACTGACAGGGGTGAGCTTAGTGAGTCGGTAGTTAAGCTGCTGGCCGCTTTGGGTAATGGTCAGGCTGGCGGGGAGCCCAAGCTCGTCTATCCAGTCGAGTGCCAAAGATTGCCGCTGGCTCTTACTCGTATGTGAGTATCGCTGCTGGGTAAAACAGGTCGCCTGATGTTGCTCGCCCTTGTCGAATTGGCTTAAGGCAGCAGGAGAGATCAGATGAAACTGTTTGTCGATATCCGTATGGATATTGAGCGCCAGCAGATCGCTGCGGCGATAGCTTATCGAGCGCTTCTGCTCGGGGAAGTAACGGATATACTCGCCATTTTTCTGCCAGGCTTCATAGCTGACCGGGCCGCGCTGGTAGATGATGGTGTCATCGAAGCGGGTAAGGATCAGCTGGTGGGCTTGCACCTTATCATCATTTCCAGCGGTTATCTGATAGCTGGCTTGAAAGCGTGTTGGCTGAGCGGCGCTGTCACAGATCAGAGTACCGGCGGCATGCTGATGCCCTTGGCTGTCTGACTGAGCGTGAGCCATAGCTAGTTTTCCAAGGAGCAGGTTGCCCATTAGCAGGCTGCCGGTGACGCCTAAGAAGAGTGAGACTGACTTGAGTGTTGAGCGAGACATAGTAGACCTACCGATATTTCTCTTAAAACTAAATAAGCAGCCTGACACCCAGCCTGAAGCTAGGCGCAGACAAGGGTATCAGGCTGCGGGTCGCTGCGCTTTATTGCGCCGCGGCCGCTTCCGCCTTGCTGACTAGGTCACCGGCAAAGTTCATCACATGGAAGATGTGATTCTGCTCGACCGTACCTTCAACCAGGCTGGCGCCCGGACCACGGGCGAAGATGGCAACGTCTTCACCGGCGTGGGTTTCGCTTCCCAGCGGTACCAGGGCTTCCTGGTGGAAACCGGCGCTCTGGGTGTCGATGTAGTTCAGGTCGACACGGCCAGGCTCGGCGGCGTAGTTGTAACGCTCATCGCCGCCGGTTTCCAGCGAGCCAAAGCCCAGACCGTTGGCATAGCCAACAGTGGTGTATGGCATGCCGTTGGCATCGGTTGAGTTGGTCACTGAGGGCTGACCGTTTGAATCGTTGCTCTTCACTAGCCCCAGGATTGGGTTACCACGGGTTGGATAGCCTGCGATGGTGAACACATGGCTGTGGTCGGCTGTGACCATGAGCAGGGTATCGTTAGCCGAGGTCTTCTCCATGGCCACACGCACCGCCTCAGACAGGGCGATAGTGTCGTGCAGGGCACGGGCCGCGTTACCGGCATGGTGAGCATGGTCGATACGACCCGCTTCGACGATCAGTACGAAGCCCTTGTCGTTTTTGCTAAGGATGTCGATACTCTTAGCCGTCATCTCGGCCAGTGAAGGCTCGCCTTTAACGCCATCTTCGACTCTGTCATAGTCATATTCCATGTGAGACGAGTTGAACAGACCCAGGGCGTGCTCTGTGGTGTTGGTGTCCATGGCCAGGAAGCCGTCACGGTCGGTGACATAGGCGGCGTTAGGATACTGCGCCATCCACTCGGCGGTCAGGTCGCGACCATCTGCACGCTTACCCGATTTACCCTCAGGATCCACTGTGGTGTTAGGGATGAAGGCGCGGCGACCGCCACCCATGACCACGTTGATCCCCTTGCCGTCGTTGAAGTCCAGCATCTGAGCGGCTATATCTTTACAGCCGTTGGCAACGGCTTCGGCCGGCAGGTTGCTGTCTGCTTCCCAGTTACGCTCCGGCACATGGGCATAGGTTGCCGCAGGCGTGGCGTGCGTGATACGGGCGGTCGAGACTACACCGGTAGACATGCCCGCCATGGCGGCCAGTTCCAATGATGTCACCAGGTCCTGGCCTGTGGTCGATGAACACACACCGCGCTCGACGCCTTCGGCCTGTGAGATCACGCCAACGTCTGTCTTCACACCTGTGACCATGGCGGTCATGGTGCCGGCAGAGTCTGGGGTTTGGCCGTCGACGTTATAGGTCTTAGCCAGGCCAAGATGCGGCAACGTCTCGAAAGCGAGTGAGTTCTCTTCACCAGTTTGGCCCTTGAGCTGACCGTCTAAGATGCGCGCCGCCGTTACCGTGGATACGCCCATGCCGTCGCCGACGAACAGTATGATGTTCTTGGCGGCGCCAGCTTTGTTGTTCTTGCTCATGCCCGCGGCCTTAGTGACGCGGTTCTGACCGTCGATATACCATTGGTTGACGCCAGTCCAGTCTTTACCGTTAGTGCCGTTGCTACCGTCGGTACCTGGCGTGCCGGCTACGCCATCTTTGCCGTTGTCACCGTCGCTACCACAAGCCGCTAGGCCAAGAATGGCTGCTACAGACAGTACAAGTAGTTTCTTATTCATTTTGCTGCTCCCAATTAATACTTAGTACCGCCAAGCGCTTGGGCTTGGTTGATGATGTGGAAAATGACGTTCTGTTCCATCACGCCCTGTACCAGGTTTGCGCCTGGGCCCGTGGCGTGCAGGCTGATATCTTCACCTGCGTGTGTCTCGCTACCCATAGGGATAAGAGACTGCTGCATGAAGTCTTTGTCTTGCGTATCGACTGAAGATAGATCGTCACGATTACCCACAACGGCGCCAGGACCATTGGTGTAACCTAGGGTGGTGTATGGCTTGCCATCCAAGGCGGTCGAAACGCTGCCGTCTACGCCATGTACCAGACCAAGGATTGGGTTACCACGCTTTGGATAACCTGCGATGGTGAACACGTGGCTGTGGTCGGCGGTGACCAGGATCAGCGTCTCTTCCGGGTCGGTATTTTCTACCGCGGCCTTGACGGCGTTAGACAGCTCGACGGCATCGGCCAGGGCGCGCTTGGCGTTGCCCGCGTGGTGACCGTGGTCGATACGACCCGACTCGACGATCAGCAGGTAGCCGTTGTCGTTCTTCTTCAACATCTCGATAGATTTCGCTGTCATCTCGGTCAGCGAAGGCTCGCCGCCCACATCATCGGCGCGATCGGCCTCATATTCCATGTGAGATGAGTTAAACAGCCCCAGCAGGTGGTCTGTGGTGGCAACATCGATAGCGTCGAACTCTTCGCTGTTCCACACATAGGCGGCGTTGTCGAAGTTCTCGACCCAAGCCTTGGTCAGATCCAGGCCATCCTTACGCTTACCCTTCTTGTTCTCACCATCGGTCACGGTTTCAGGGATGAAGGCGCGGCGACCGCCACCCAGGGCGACCGTTAGGGCGTTGTCCTTGTCACGCATCACCATCTGATAGGCGATATCTTTACACTCGTTGGCAACCGCCTCGGCTGGCAGGTTGCTGTCTGCTTCCCAGTTACGCTCAGGGCTGTTGGCATAGGTAGCCGCCGGGGTGGCGTGGGTGATACGGGCGGTAGAGACCACACCGGTAGACAGGCCTTTGGCATTGGCCAGATCCACTAGGGTGACCAGCTCATTGCCTTTAGATGACAGGCAGTTGCCACGCAGTGATTGTTCTGACACTGAGAGTACACCCGCCTTAGACTTAACACCTGTGGCGATGGCTGTCATGGTGCCGGCGCTGTCAGGCGTCTGTTGGTTGGTGTTGTAGGTCTTGACTAGGGCGGTATGGTCGAACTTCTCGAAGCTTAGGAAGTTCTCTTCACCGCCTTGGTTACCGGCCAGCTGCTGGCCCTGGTAGATACGCGCGGCGGTCAGGGTAGAGATCCCCATGCCATCGCCCACAAATAGAATGACGTTTTTGGCCTTTGCTTTGGTTTCTAGTGTGGCCTTGTTTGACACCCGCTCGGCACTTTCCTTATACCAATGGCTGTCTGTCTGAACACTGGGTAACACGGCGCTGTTGGCGGCCATGGTTACTAGGCTGCAAGAGATCAACGCAGCTAATCTTTTTATCATCATCACTTTCATCATCCGTATTGGGTTGAAGTAAATTGTTCGCTATTTGAGATAAAGCGGCCTGATTGTCAGGTATCCAGATGACAGAATTGGTGAATTAAGATTGCAGTTATATGAAGCTAAGAAGTCGAAACCCTTTTTATGTCTGAGTTAACTTGGTGCACAGGGCACTAAATTAGTGAGTTTCGTGTCGATGACCTGTTTTTAATTGCCTGTTTTATATGGATTTATTTTGTTGGTCTGTTTCTTGTAACGCTTTCGTCTGAGTCTATCAGGGAGAGCACAAATGAAATATTACAGTCGACGCTTTATTAAACCCGAACATTTAAATCCGGCTAATGCATTGTTTGGCGGACAGCTTTTAAGTTGGATAGATGAGGAGGCGGCCATCTTCGCGGCCTGTCAGATGAATAGCCAGAGCATAGTCACCAAGATCATCTCGGAAATCAACTTCATGACGCCGGCGCGTCAGGGGGATGTGATCGAATTTGGCCTAGCGCTGATCAGCGCCGGGGTCAGTTCCATCACTGTCTGCTGTGAGGTGCGCAACAAGGTGACCCGGCTACCCGTGGTGACCATAGACAAGATGATCTTCGTTAACGTGGATGAAAACGGCCTGCCTAAGCCTCATGGGATGAGGGCTAATGCTGCTTAATAGTGCTGCTGGCTGAGCTAGAGATGGCGAATAAAAAAGAGGGCGGATATGCCCTCTTTATCTTTAGCTCAAGGCCACTATGGTTCAAGGTCACTATGGCTCAAGGCCACTAAGGCTCAAGGCCACTAAGGCCCATGCCGATTTAATTTTCTTTGCTGAGATCTTCTTTAACCGATTTAACCGCGTCGCGCGATGCGTGACCAATTGCCTTGGTGGTGTCTCGGGTGGCGTGGCCGATATCTGTGGTCACTTCCTTGGTGGTGCTACCTATGGTGCGACCGGCTTCTTTAAGATCGGCACAGGCGCTGAGGGCGCCAAGGATCATAACCGCGCTAATAATTTTTTTCATAATGATCTCATGTTGACGAAAGTTGTCACATTTTAACCCGTTAGCCCGGTAAGCGAAAGCCTTCACCCTTGGAGGTCTTCTAGCCCCTAGTGCAGTTTGAGGTGAGGGTGGATGATACGGCTGATCCCCTTGGCGAACATCAGCAGGCTGCCCTTAAAGATCCCGTGGAGTTCAATTAGATGGCGCCGATATAGCGAGGTATAGACGAACCTGGCTATCTTACCTTCGACCAGGACGCCGCCACCTATGAAGGACATCAGGTTACCCACGGTATGGAACTTGGACAGGTTTACCAGGGAGCCAAGATCTTTGTAGAGATACTCCTTGCTGGGCGCCTGGCCGGCTAACATCAGGCTGATGTTGTCGGCCGTCATCAGTGCCATCTGCCGCGCCGACTGGCCTCTAGGTGGCACCCAGGAGCCGTCTGGCTGTGGGCAGGCGGCGCAGTCGCCGATGGCGAAGATGTGAGGATCCCGGGCGGTCTGCATGTTGGGCTTAACCATCACCTGATTGATATGATTGCTCTCTAGCCCGCCTATCTCACGCATGAAGTCGGGCGCCTTCACCCCGGTCGACCAGATGGTCATGTCGCTGGCGATGATCTGGCCGTCACAGGTGTGCAGCGCATTCTCATCGACCCGGTCGATGCGAGTATTGGTCATCACCCTGACGCCTATCTGATTGAGCTGGTCCGTTACCGCCTGGGAGATCTCCTGCTTCTCTACCTTGGGCAGAATGCGTGAGTCTGCCTCGATCAGGGTCACCTCTAACAGGCTGGTGTCTATCTTGTAGCCGAAGCCGCTGAGCTGCTCGACCGCATGGTGCATCTCGGCCGACATCTCGACCCCGGTCGCGCCCGCACCGACGACGGCTATCTTGATCTTGTCGTCCAGCTGGTGGTGGCTGGCATAGCGCATGAACTTGTTGAGCAGCATGGTACGGATCTGCATCGCCTGCTGGGTGTTGTCGAGAAACACGCAGTGCTCCCTGACCCCAGGGATATTGAAGTCGTTGGCGATACTGCCGATGGCCAGCACCAGGTAGTCGTAGTCTATGCGGCGGGCGGGCAGGAGTTCGTTGTCCTTGTCGTCTAAGATGGGCGCCAGGATCACCTGTTTATGTTCTCGGTCGATATCTGTCATCGCCCCCTGCTGAAAATGGTAGCCGTGGGCGGCGGCATGGCTGCGGTAGCTGATGGCGTCTATGCCGATATCCAGCGCCCCGGTGGCGACCTCGTGCAGCAGGGGTTTCCAGATATGGCTGTCGGCGCAGTCGATAAGGGTGATCTTAGCTTTGCCCTTACGTCCCAGTTTACGACCTAGCTTGGTCGCTATCTCCATTCCACCCGCACCACCGCCGACGATGACGATATTGGCCACTGCACCCATGAGGCTATTGCTCCTATATTCTGCTTAAGTTGATGATTGGCTGGCATTGTTCTGCCAGCAAAACTGTCTCGAATCGAGAAAAGTGTAAGCTTGAGCCGATATTTTGACAATTAGCCTAAGTTGGCGAGATTAAGTGGGTGAAATAGGTGGTTTTTTCCTTTAACTATTTGTTTTGTAGTTTATTGTGATTTGGCTTTTTGCGGTTTAAGTCGGCGTGTATCACATTTTAGCGCGTCGTAAATGTGATCTAGATTGTTTTGTGAGCGGAAAAGTGTGAGCCAGATCGGGTGGCGAACTGGCTCTTTTAGCTGTGGTTGAGTCGGCGACTAGGCGAGTTTGGCGAGTCGCTGACGATAGTCATCGATCAGGTGCGTCATGATCTCCTGCACCGAGCTGTCTTTGGTGGCATCGTCCATAAAGATCTTAAAGGTGACCAAGATATGGCCATCATTTTTCAGTCGGTCACTCTGCATCGAGAAGTAGGCGCTCTCGCCATCGGCTTCCCTGACGATGAAGCCGTCATGTTCGAAGATGCGGTGGCCGGATCTGTCGTGCCACTTGGTGATGCGATTCAGGCCAATTTCGCATGACTGATTGAATTCGATATGGTTTTGCCAGGTGGTTGGGTGGGCGGGATCCTTAATATGCGGGCATCTGACTGTATAGTTATAGACATGAGAAATGGCTGTCATAAATTACCTTCCTGATTATGGATACAAGGGCCATCATAGGCACTGCATTTCTTTAGGGTCAACAACTATTCGCCTGGTTTGCACCGATTTAGCCGGCCATGGGAGAAGACCCTTGACCTGTTGTAGCACGATAAGAACGGCCATAACCTTGTGCTGTGTCTCATTTTTACGTCCATTTTGCCATCTGCTTAATAAAGCATCAGCTAATAGACAAGTTGCGGACGTTCAGGTGGGGCCTGTTAACATTTATCCTAAGAAAATCCCACTGATCCCTGGTGATTACGCAAGTTGAAAAATTTAGAAAATGCCAAATGAGTCAGATAATTGCCCTTGCTATTCCTGGTGAAAGCATTAGCTTGTTACTAATATGATAAGCGGTTGTAAATGATGCTGCCGTCATTCACATCTGTCTGCCGTCTGATCAAAGTTATCCATGAATTGTCGCTTGGCGCTATGGAGGCCCAAATGCTTGGTAGAAACACCTCAATTCTCTCTCGACTCACTCTATTTAGCGCGGCCTTGATGCTGCTGGCCTGTGGCAAGGCGCCGGCTCCCGGGCCAGCCATGATGCCCAGCGTGGTGGTCAACACCGCTCAGGTAAAGGAGATCCGCGCCAAGACGGAGATCGTCGGCCGTACCCGGGCATCGGAAGATGTGGTGATCAAGTCGCAGATCCAGGGTCAGCTGTTAAAGCGTAATTTTGTCGAGGGTGACGATATCGAGGCGGGCGCGCTGCTGTTTGAAGTCGATCCCTCCACCTTCGAAGCAGAGCTGGCGCAGCAACAGGCGGTGCTCAAGCAGGCCATCGCCTCGCGGGATGTGGCTGTGATGAACTGGGAACGTGGTCGTCGCCTGTTACCCGACGGCATGATAAGCGCCCAGGATATGGATGAACTCACCAGTCGCAAGTTGACCACGGCCGCCGGGGTGGTTCAGGCCGAGGCTGCGGTCAAGGCCGCCGAGTTGCAGCTGAGCTATACCAAGGTTTATGCGCCCATCTCTGGCCGTATTAGCGGCGCCAAGGTGAGCCAGGGGGATATCATCACGCCTCAGTCTGAGCTCGCCAGCCTGGTACAGCTACAGCCCATGTGGGTCAATTTCCAGGTCGCCGAGAAGACCATCATCTCCGCCAAACAGAATTTTGCCAAGGCCGCCAAACATGATGTGGAGCTCTCGGATATCCTGATCCGTTTGCGTCTGCCCAACGGCACCATGTTTGACGAGACAGGCTATATCGACTTTATCAGTAACCGGGTCGACGCCGCTACAGGCACATTGGAGCTCAGAGCCACCTTCAACAATGAGAGTAAGCTGATGTTGCCCGGCCTGTTTGTCACCCTGGTGATCGAGTCGCCCGTTAGCGAGCAGGCTATCTTGATCCCTCAGGCCGCGGTGCAGGAAGATCAGCAGGGGCGCTTCGTCATGGTGGTCGATAAGGAGAACAAGGTACAGAAGCGGGTGGTCGAGCTGGGTGACAGATTCGGTGTCGACTGGCGCGTGCTCAGTGGCCTCGATGAGGGTGAGCGTATCGTGGTAGATGGTCTGCAGAAGATCCGTCCGGGTATCGAGGTAAAGGCGGTCGAGCAGCAGGCGGTGCCTTTCCAAGAAGCTAACGATGCCTAATCGGGGGTCATTATGATCAGTGAATTTTTTATTCATAGGCCGAAATTTGCCTTCGTCATCTCGACCGTACTGACCCTGGTGGGCTTGATCTCCATCCCTATCTTGTCGGTGGCCGAGTTTCCCGAGATTGCACCGCCTCAGGTGAGCGTCAGCACCAGCTACTCGGGGGCCAGTGCCGATATCGTCAAGGACACCATAGCCCAGCCCATAGAGGCGGAGGTCAATGGCGTCGAGGGGATGCTCTACATGCAGTCCAAGAGCGCCAACGACGGTAGCTACTCCCTCAATGTCACCTTCGATGTGGGCACAGACGCCGACATGGCTCAGGTGAAGGTGCAAAACCGGGTGCAGCAGGCGATGCCCAGACTGCCCGAGGAGGTTAAACGCCAGGGGGTCAAGGTCGAGAAGCAGAGCCCTAACATTCTCATGGTGGTTAACCTGGTTTCCCCCAATGAGACCTTCGATTCCCTGTTTATTACCAACTATGCCGGCCTGAATGTGAAAGATGCCCTGGCGCGGCAGAATGGAGTCTCTAAGGTGCAGGTAATTGGGGCACTGGACTACGCCATACGTATCTGGCTCGATCCCAACCAGATGGCCAGCTTTGGTGTGACGGCCAACGATGTTATTGCCGCCTTGAGAGAGCAGAATATTCAGGTGGCCGCCGGACGTATCGGCGCGGCGCCGGTGCAGCCGGATCAGCAGTTTCAATACACCCTGCAGACCAAGGGGCGTCTGAAGGATCCCGAGGAGTTTGGCCGGGTGATGATCCGCGCCAATCCCGATGGCTCTAAGGTGATCGTCTCGGATGTCGCCAGGGTCGAGCTGGGCTCCCAGACCTATGATGCCCAGGGTAAGTTGAACAACAAACCCTCAGCAATCATCTCCATCTATCAGGCGCCGGACGCCAATGCGTTGGAGGTCGCCAAGGCGGTCAAGGCAGAGATGGAAAACCTCGTCAGCCGTTTCCCGGACGATCTCGAATATAAGGTGCTCTATGATACCACTGAATTTGTCGAGACCTCGATCACCGAGGTGGTACAGACCCTGTTTATCTCCATCGCCCTGGTGGTGTTTGTGGTCTATATCTTCCTGCAGGATGCGCGCTCGACCTTAGTGCCGGGGATCGCGATTCCCGTCTCCCTGATAGGTACCTTTGCCTTCTTGCTGCTGTTTGGCATGAGCATCAATACCGTTTCCCTGTTCGCCCTGATTCTGGCTATCGGCATCGTGGTGGATGACGCCATCGTGGTGGTGGAGAATGTCACCCGCCTGATGGAAGACGAAGGCTTGTCGCCTACAGAGGCGACCTCCAAGGCGATGAAAGAGGTGACTGGGCCCGTTATCGCCACCACCCTGGTGCTGCTGGCTGTGTTCGCGCCCACGGCGGTGATGCCGGGGATCACGGGGCAGATGTATGCCCAGTTCTCTGTGACCATCTGTATCTCTGTGCTTATCTCCTCGGTTAATGCCTTGACCCTGAGCCCGGCGCTGTGCGCCTCCTTGTTGAAGCCGCCGAAGCAGCACACCAAGGGCTTCCATTATCTGTTTAACACCTATTTCGAGCGTTTTACCGGTCGTTACATGAAGCTGGTCTCCTCCCTGGTGCGTAAGCTGGTGCTGGTGGGCATAGCCTATGCCTGTCTTATCGGTGCCACTGGCGGCATTGCCAAGATACTGCCGTCTGGCTTCGTGCCCATGGAGGATAAGAAGGCCTTCATGGTGGATATACAGCTGCCCGATGGTGCCTCGCTCAACCGTACCGAAGAGGTGATGCGGGATCTGGTTAAGCTCACCCTGGAAGAGCCAGGGGTCGAGAACGTCATCCATGCCAGCGGCTTCAGTATTCTGACCGGCTCAGTCTCCTCCAATGGTGGTCTGATGATCGTGACCCTGTCGACCTGGGATGAGCGCGACTCACCCGACATGGTGGAGGCGGCTATCGTCGCCAAGTTGCAGGCCAAGTATGCCGCCAATCCGTCGGTGAAGGCGATGGCCTTCTCCCTGCCGCCTATTCCTGGCGTGGGCAGCGTCGGCGGTTTCGAGTTTGTGCTGCAAGACACCCAGGGGCGTTCGCCCCAGGAGCTCGCCTCTGTGATGCGCGCCTTGATCATGAAGGCCAACGAACAGACGGAAATCGCCATGGCATTTAGTAATTTCCGTGCCGATGTGCCGCAGATGTATGTGGATGTGGACAGAGACAAGGCCAAGGCCCTGGGGATCTCGCTAAACGAGATCTTCTCCACCATGCAGACCATGCTTGGCTCCATGTATGTCAACGATTTCAACCGCTTCGGTAAGGTGTTTAGGGTAATACTCCAGGCCGAAGGGGAGTTTCGTAACTCCGACAAGGATATCGCCAGCTTCTATGTGCGCTCCGCCAGTGGCGATATGGTGCCCCTGAGCACCCTGGTTAAGGTGACGCCGATTCTGGGGCCGGATGTGATGAACAGCTATAACATGTTCAGCTCGACCACCATTAATGGCTTCCCGGCGCCAGGCTTTAGCTCGGGCGATGCCATCGCCGCCATGGAGCGGGCGGCGGATGAGACATTGCCAGCCGGCTATAAGTTTGAGTGGACGGGGCAGACTTACCAAGAGATCAAGGCGGGTAACTTAGCGCCGTTAATTTTCGGTCTGGCATTGATCTTTACCTATCTATTCCTGGTAGCCCAGTATGAGAGTTGGAGCATTCCCTTTGCGGTGATGTTGGCCGTGCCCATCGCCATCCTGGGGGCCTTCCTCAACATACTATTGGTGGGGAGCGAGCTGAATCTCTATGCCCAGATAGGCCTGGTGCTGCTGATCGGTTTGGCCTGTAAGAACGCCATCCTGATCGTCGAGTTTGCCAAGCAGCTCAGGGAGGAGGGCAAGAGTATACTGGAGGCTGCTGAAACCGCCGCGCGCCTGCGTTTTCGCGCCGTGCTGATGACCGCCTTCTCCTTCTTGCTGGGGGTCTTGCCGCTGGTTATCGCAACGGGTGCCGGCGCGGGAAGCCGCCGCGCCCTGGGCTACTCCGTCTTCGGTGGCATGATGGCGGCGACTTTGGTTGGTACCCTTTTAGTGCCTGTGTTTTACGTCATCATGCAGAAGCTGCGTGAGCGCATGAAGGGTGAAGGCGCGACGAGCCAATAGTTAAAACTTGAGCTAAAGCTTAAAATCTGGGCACAAAAAAGGCGACTTGAAGTCGCCTTTTTTTATCGAACCGTTCGATTAAGCCGGAACTACGTTCGCAGCTTGCAAGCCTTTTTGACCTTGCTCAACATCGAAGGTGACCTTTTGGCCTTCGGCTAGCGTCTTGTATCCGTCAGATACGATAGCGCGGAAATGCACGAACACATCAGCGCCGCCATTTGCCTGCTCGATGAAACCAAAACCTTTATCTTCGTTAAACCACTTAACGGTACCAGTTGTATTAGACATATTTGTCCCTTATTCAATTCGTATAAAAAATCCGCGATGTTGCGGTATGCCGAGCCGTTGAATTATTGAGTATTACGATGAAGCTAAGGGAAAACTGAGGACAAAAATGGTGAAGATTTGACTAAGGTTTTGACTTTTACTTAATGCTTTAAACTAATAACCCTGAACAACAGAGCCCGGATAAGATAACACACTTTAGCCATTTACCTAGGGTTTATTTTCGCCATCACGGAGGAAATCAGTTGCGCTAAATTTATACGGCCGTGTTTTCATGGGCTTATGGAAATAAAAAAACTGCCTCTCGGGTACTTCGGTCTCTCTTTGGCATTTGTTGTGGCAGAGTGATAGCGTGAGATATCAGGGAGAAGAAAAAGGCTCGCCGGCAATAGTTGCCGACGAGCCTTTTAGCTAGCTGAATCTTTGCAGGGAAAAAGCGAGCTGACACTATTTTATAACACATGTATCCGAAGGGACTAGTCCAAAAGTGTGACATGAAAAGAGTATTTAGCTATTAGTGCTGGCTTTTTATGATAAAAACTTCGAATGGCCGTGGCTTTAGCGGATAACAGAGTGATTCTGTTTGTTTCTGCTCCCTCTGCCGATAGTTTTTAGAGACCGGGTAGCAAAAGGCCCACCTGAGGTGGGCCTTTGGGAATTTCTACTTGCAGGGAGAAATTCGAAACTTATGCGGCGAGTCTATAGCGCATTGGTGAAGATCTGACAGATCTCTTCGTGCGTCGCCTGTTTAGGGTTAGTCAGGCCACAGGCATCTTTCAATGCGTTGTCGGCAAGCGTTGGGATATCTTCTGCCTTAACGCCCAGTGTGGTAAGGTTTTCAGGGATCTTCACCGCAACAGACAGCGCCTTGATTGCTTCGATGGCGGCGTTTGCACCTTGCTCATCTGTCATTGCGCTGACATCGACACCCATCGCCTTGGCAACATCCTTTAGACGCGGTGCGGCAACCTGTGCGTTGTAGGCCTGAACGTGTGGCAGCAGCAGGGCGTTACAGACGCCGTGTGGCAGGTCGTAGAAACCGCCTAGCTGGTGCGCCATGGCGTGAACATAACCTAGGCTTGCGTTGTTGAAGGCCATACCCGCCAGGAACTGGGCGTAAGCCATCTGGTCGCGTGCCTCAAGGCTCTGACCGTTCTCAACCGCTTCTACCAGATTACCTTTGATAAGCTCGATTGCCTTGATGGCACAGGCATCGGTAATAGGGTTAGCCGCGATAGAAACATAGGCCTCGACCGCGTGTGTTAGTGCGTCCATACCGGTTGCCGCAGTCAGGCCGGCAGGCTTGAGTAGCATCAGCTCTGGGTCGTTAACCGACAGGATCGGGGTCGTGTGCTTGTCCACGATCGCCATCTTGATGTGGCGAGCCTCGTCTGTGATGATGCAGAAGCGGGTCATCTCACTGGCGGTACCGGCAGTGGTGTTGATGGCGACTAATGGAAGCTGTGGCTTCGCCGACATATCCAGACCTTCATAGTCCTTGATGCTGCCGCCGTTAGTGGCAACCAGGGCGATACCCTTGGCGCAGTCGTGTGGCGAGCCGCCACCCAGTGATACCACGAAGTCACAGTTGTTCGCCTTGAGCAGTTCGAGGCCCGCTTCCACGTTACCCACTGTTGGGTTGGGTTGCACGCCGTCAAACACGGTCGATGTGATGCCCGCCGCGCCAAACTTCTCGACGATCTGACCAACCAGACCAATCTCGACCAGTGGCTTGTCGGTGACGATCAGCGCACGCTGAAAGCCTAAGGTTTTAATATCACCAATTGCGTCGTCAACAGCATTTTGTCCTAATACGTTGACTGATGGGATAAAAAATTTAGCAGCCATAAAATCACCTTTTTTATGCTTAAAGTTAAAAGTTGTTATCTTTTCTGGTAACTAAAGTACCAATGCGGTTATCGCAAAGGTGTGATCTGCCTCATAAATAGCATCTATCCAGTCGAAAGCATGGCAAAAACTTAGATCAATACGACTAAATTTGTAAATTTATGACAAATACGAAATTTGACTGATTTTCAATTTCGAAAATCTATCACGGCGACTTTCATCATCTGAAACTCACTCAGATAAGCCAAACCACCCGATCATCATCTGTTTGATTTTTGTGCATCGCTTTAGGTCGGTTGCACAATATTTGTGCGACGCCAAATCTCTACAGCGGCCGCTCGGTCTGGCTTGCTCCCTGGCCAGGCCTTAATCGTAAAGTCTTAAGTTGCTAATTATTATAGATAAATAGAGTTCATCTGATTGACATAAATCTGTCGTCAAGCTGTTACCTGTGCTTGGCATGTTTACTGCTCAAGGAATTAGGGCTGTTTGACTGACTGGCAGGGACAGGGCGATGGACTTAGAGAAGGGCTTAGAAAAGTTACTCTATTTGCAGGGCGTAGGTGCCAGCTATAGCGACTACTCGGGCCGCATGGTACACCATAGTCAGGCCGAGCGTCTCGGCATACTGGCTTGCCTGCTGGCTAATTGTACCCAGCCTGAATTTAACCTGGATGATCTCAGCCCAGATGCTTTTGTTGCCGCCAACGGTGGGGCGGTAGCAGAGCGGAACTTCGACCTCGACGCCGCGCCCTGGCAAAGACCGCTCGCGGCGTTTCAATTTGCCTGTCTGACGGCCCCAAGCTTTATATTGTCTCTGCCCAGTGAGATGCAGCGCGATCTTAGGGTGCGTATCGTCACCGAAGGCGGTACTCAACTCGAGATGACTATCCCCTTCTCGGCGCTGGAGCGGGTCGGCGATTACTATGACGAGCCGCATCTCTATTACCGTTACCGGGTATCGGTCGCGTCTTACCTGGCACAGGGGCAATCTTTGCCCATGGGCTATCACAAGTTGTGGGTTGGCTTTAGCAAAAGCACGGGCGAGGCCAACACTAACACCAACACAAACACGCAAGCCAAGGTCATCGACTGGCAAGCCGAGGGGCATCAGGGGATCTGGCTACTGGCACCGCCCAAGGCCAAGCAGCTGCGGGAGACGGATAAACCCTGGGGAGTGAGCATCGCCCTCTATAGTCTGCGCAGCGACAGTCAGTGGGGCATAGGGGACTTTGGCGATCTGGGGGCTTTGATCGCTTGGCTGGGTGGCTATGGCTGCGACTTTATTCAGCTCAATCCGCTTCATGCTCTGGGGGACTCCTTCAATCTGGAAGAGGCCTATATCAGCCCCTACAGTCCGAGCGACAGACGCAGGCTCAATCCTCTCTATATTCATATCGAGTCTGTGCCCGAGGCCAATGAGATAGTGCCGCTGCTGCAAACTCTTGCCCTGGATCGTGAGCGTCTCAACCGCGACAACTGGCTGGATTATCCCAAGTTGACCCGGCTTAAGTATCGTCTCTTTACCGCCCTTTATCAGGTGTTTAGCCGTGATGTGCTGGGCAGCGGCGGGGCGCGGGAGCAGGCATTTTTGAAGTTTGTTGCCCAGGAAGGTGAGGCGCTGAGCCGTTTTTGTCAGTTCGAGGCCAATAAGGCTGCGGCCCAGGGAGAAGCGCTGGCCGCCGATCCCCTGTTGCATCAGTACCTGCAGTTTGTCGCCCATGAGCAGCTGCTCGATTGTCAGCATCAGGCGCTGGCGGCGGGTATGAGCATAGGCCTTATCGGCGACATGGCGGTGGGCGTGCGCGGCGATGGCGCCGAAGTCCACCAAAATCAAGGCAGCTACTGCCAGAATGCCAGCATAGGTGCGCCGCCAGATGACTTTGCGCCAAAGGGGCAAAACTGGGGCCTGACGCCACCGGATCCCATCGCCATGGCTCAGTCTGGATTTAGCCATTTTATCGGCCTCATTCGCAGTAACATGCGTAACTACGGTGCGCTGAGACTCGACCATGTGATGGCGTTGCTACGTCTATGGTGGTGGCCGAGTGAACCCGAAAATGCGCCCGGTGCCTATGTCTACTACCCCATAGATACCCTGCTGGCGATCGTGCGCCTGGAGAGTATGCGCGGTAACTGTGTGGTGATTGGAGAAGATCTCGGCATAGTGCCGGACGAGGTACGCGCCAAACTCAGCGACGGTGGCATCTATGCCAACGAACTCTTCTATTTCTGCAAGCAGGGCGAATCCTTTAAGTCGCCACAAGATCACAGGGCCGACAGCCTGATGATGCTGGCCAACCATGACGTGCCTACGCTACTGGCCTGGTGGTCTCAGAGTGACCTGCATCTTAAGCGTCAACTGGAACTTCTCGAAAATGACCAGGCGCTAGAGCAAGCCCTGGAGCGGCGCGACGGCGAGCGCCAGCAGCTGCTGGCCTGGCTCGAAGACAACGGTGAAGCGGGCTCGCTGGAAGACGACTATCTGCAGCTGCTCAGTGGCTGGGTGGCGGTGGCGGCGCGCTCCAATTCACGCCTTTTTAGTGTGCAGCTGGCGGATCTCTGCTGCGAGCGACACGGGGTCAATATCCCGGGTACCTGGCAGGAATACGCCAACTGGCAGCGACGACTGCCCTATAGCCTGACCAGCCTGAGACAGTCGCCCTCGATCAAACGCCTGCTACGCCGTATCGTCGAGGGGCGCAGCTCGGCCGAGGCCAGCGACCAATATTGCCGGGCCGACGATCGCCATCGTCAGCCTGTTTTCTGCCGATGACACAGCTATGACACTCCTATGAAACAGACAAACAAAGGGATAACCAGATGACTAAGCAGATACCAGTGCAGACACCTGCGCAGACACCACTGATAGCGCCAAGTGAAATTGAAGCCCTGCTGGCTGCCGACTACGTGGATATCTTCGCCTTGCTCGGTATGCATGCCATTGAGGTTGCCGCCGCGACCAAATCAGGCAAAGGCATCAAGGATGCCAAGGCTGTGAACCTGGTCAAACGTCTGGTGGTGCGCTGTTTTCTGCCTGGGGCCGAGCGCGTCGAGCTGATTGCCGCCCAAGATGGTCGCAAGGTGGCCGAGCTGGAGAAGTGCCATGATGAGGGGATCTTCGCCGGGCTCGCCGGGCGGCGCATCAACCCATTCGAGTATCGCCTGCGGGTGCATTATCCCTTCAGCGTCGAGGAGATAAACGACCCTTACCAATATGCCAGCCTGCTGAGTGATGAGGCGCTGTACCTCTTCAGCGAGGGACGTCAGGAGCAGGCCTATCGTTTTATGGGCGCCAACTGGCGTGAGGTCGATGGGGTGAGCGGCGTGCAGTTTTGTGTCTGGGCGCCCAATGCCAAGCGGGTCTCCTTGGTGCACGATGCCATCGACTGGGACGGCAGACGTCAAGTGATGCGCCACCATCCGGCCAACGGCGTATGGGAGATCTTCATCCCCTCGATGAAGGCGCTGACCCACTATAAATATGAGATTGTCACCCAGGAGGGAGAGCGACTGCTCAAGGCCGATCCCTTCGGCCGCGCCATGCAGGGCGCCCCGGGTAACGCCTCAATCGTGCCGCCCCAACTCGACTATGCCTGGCAGGATAAGCGCTGGCTGGCGAAACGGGCCAAGCAGAGCTGGCACGATCAGCCCATCTCCATCTATGAGGTGCATCTTGGATCCTGGCGTCGCCAGGGGGAAAACGGCGAGCAGTATCTCAGCTATAGTCAGCTTATCGATCAGCTGATCCCCTATGTGGTCGAGATGGGCTACACCCATCTGCAACTGATGCCCCTGTGTGAATATCCCTTCGACGGCTCCTGGGGCTATCAACCCGTGGGACTCTATGCGCCGACCCACAGATTCGGCCAGCCTCACGAACTCAAAGCCTTCGTCGATGCCTGTCATCAGGCGGGCATAGGGGTGATCCTCGACTGGGTCGCGGCGCATTTCCCCAAGGATCCCCATGGGCTGACCCGCTTCGACGGCTCCTGCCTCTATGAACATGAAGATCCCCGTCAGGGAGAGCATCCAGATTGGGATACCCTTATCTATAACTATGGTCGCGGCGAGGTGCAGAGCTATCTGCTCAGTAACGCTCACTACTGGTTGCAGGAGTTTCATTTAGATGGCCTGCGCCTGGACGCCGTCTCCTCCATGCTCTATCTCGACTACAGCCGCGAGCCCCATCAGTGGCTGCCTAACGCCCATGGCGGGCGCGAGAATCTGGATGCCATCGCCTTCTTGCAGGACCTCAACACGCGTCTCTACCAAGGCTTTCCCGGCATCATGATGATCGCCGAAGAATCCACCGCCTGGCCCGGCGTCACCAAGCGGGTCGATGAGGGCGGCCTGGGCTTCGGTTTTAAGTGGAACATGGGCTGGATGAACGACAGCCTGAGCTATATCGGCCGCGACCCCATCCATCGCAGCCATCATCACAACGAGCTGACCTTCAGCCTGATGTACTGCTTCACCGAGCAGTTCATCCTGTCGCTGAGCCACGACGAGGTGGTGCACGGCAAGGGGTCTTTGCTGCATAAGATCCCCGGCGACGACTGGCAGAAGTTTGCGACCCTGCGGGCCTATTTGGGCCTCATGTGGGGCCACCCAGGTAAGAAGCTGCTCTTCATGGGGGCGGATTTTGCCCAGCGTGACGAGTGGGATCATCAGCATAGCCTGGACTGGCATCTGTTGGCGTTCGAGCCCCACCAAGGGATGCAGCGCTGGGTGAAAGATCTCAACAGCCTTTATCGTCAGAGTGTGGCCCTCTATGGTGACGACCATCATGGCGAGGGATTTAACTGGCTCGATTGCGACAACGCCAGCGCCGGGGTACTGAGCTTTATCCGTCAGAGCGGCGACAAGCAGCTGATCTTTATCGTTAACATGACCCCAGAGGTCTACCGTGAGTTTCGCATCGGCCTGCCGCAGCCCGGCCGCTACCATGAACGCCTCAACAGCGACAGCCACTACTATGGCGGCAGCGATGTGGGCAATCAGGGGGTTATCCACACCGAGCCAGAGGCCTATCAGGGCCAGGCTCAGAGTGCCAGCATCAGCGTGCCGCCGCTGGCCTGTCTGGTGCTGGAACTGGACGAGAGTGTGTCATGCGACTGACCCACGGCAAGCCTTATCCCTTGGGAGCAACCTTAGATAGCGAGGGGGTGAACTTCGCGCTGTTTTCCGCCCACGCTAGTGCCGTCTACCTCTGTCTGTTTGACGAGGAGGATAGGGAAGTAGCCAGGCTGCGCCTCGAGCGTCAGTCTCAGCAGATCTGGCACGGCCATGTGTCTGGCCTCAAGGCGGGTTGCCGCTACGGCTATCGGGTCGATGGCCCCTATCAGCCCTTGATTGGCCACAGATTTAACATCAACAAGCTGTTGCTCGACCCTTACGCCAGGCGCCTGAGCGGCGCGATTAAAGATCATAAATCCCACTACGGCTATCAGTTTGGTCACGAGCAGGAAGACTTAAGTTTTTGCGAGCTGGATAACGCCGAGCGGATGCCCAAGTGTGTGGTGGTGGATCTCGAAAACCTTAGGCCCATAACGCCCCTGGTGAATCCCTTCGATCAGAGTGACAGCCCGCTGTCCCTGCGCCGCAGTGTGATCTACGAGCTGCATGTGAAGGGTTTTAGCCAGCAAAATCCCGAGGTGGTCAGTGAGCGTCGTGGACGCTTCGCCGGCCTCGGCGACCCTGCTAGCCTGCAGCACCTTAAAAGCCTTGGGGTCACCGCCGTCGAGCTTCTGCCCGTGCAGCAGTTTGTTACCGAGGCCTTCCTGCAACAGAAGGGGCTGACCAACTACTGGGGCTACAACACCATAGGCTATTTCGCGCCCCATCAGGCCTACCTATGCGAGTCAATAAGCGACTCAAATTGCGATGGAGCGATAGAGGAGTTTCGCGACATGGTCAGCGCCCTACACGGCGCCGGCATAGAGGTGATCCTGGATGTGGTATACAACCATAGCGCCGAGGGCAATCGTCTCGGGCCTACCTACAGCTTTAAGGGGATAGATAACCTCAGTTACTACCGTTTGCACCCCAGCGAGCCGCGCTACTACATCAATGACACTGGCTGTGGCAACACCCTCAACCTGTCCCACCCCAGGGTGTTGCAGCTGGTGATGGACTCGCTGCGCTACTGGGTCGAGGTGATGGGGGTCGATGGCTTCAGGTTCGATCTGGCCAGCACCCTGGGGCGTGAGGATCATGGCTTCGATGTGGGCTCCGGCTTCTTCGATGCCATCAGCCAAGATCCTGTGCTCAGCCGGGTGCGTCTCATCGCCGAGCCTTGGGACATAGGCCCTGGTGGTTATCAGCTGGGGCAGTTTCCCATAAGCTGGAGCGAGTGGAACGACAGGTATCGCGGTACGGTTCGCCGTTTCTGGCGCGGCGATGCCGGCATGTTGCCCGAGTTTGCCACCCGTTTTCATGGCTCCAGCGATCTGTTCGAACACGCCGGGCGTAAACCCGCCGCCAGTATCAACTTCATCACCAGCCATGACGGCTTTACCCTGATGGATCTGGTGAGCTATCGCCACAAGCACAATCAGGCTAACGGCGAGCAGAATCGCGACGGCCACAATGAGAACTACAGCGACAACTATGGCCACGAGGGCCAAAGCGACGAGCTGGCGCTCAGTGCACTGCGTGCCCGCCAGTGCCGCAACATGCTCACCACACTGTTTATGTCTCAGGGGGTGCCCATGCTGCTGGCCGGCGATGAGGTGGGTCATAGCCAGCTGGGCAACAACAACGCCTATTGCCAGGACAACCCCGCCAGCTGGCTCGATTGGCGCAAGGATATCGACAGCGACGAACTACTGAGTTTCACCGCTAACCTCATCAAGCTGCGCCGCCGTTTCCCCATGCTGTGCCACAGAGACTATATCCACGAGAGTGCCAACCAGGCCTCCCCAGGCCTCGACTGGTTCTGTCGACAGGGTGAGCCCATGACCAAGGCCCACTGGGGCGAGGCGCAGACCCGCACCCTGAGCCTAGTGATCAGCGGCGAGTTGGAGGCCCAGGCCGGTTGTCGTCAGGCGCTGCTGCTGATGTTTAACGCCGACAATAGAGCCCAACAGTTCACCCTGCCGAGCCTCGAGGGGATAGTGCAGTGGCAGTGTCTGCTCAGTACCCAGGACAGTCCCCAGTATGGCGAGTCCGCCAGCTATCAGGCCCTGCTACAGGGCGCCAGCCTGGTGCTGCAGGACCGTAGCCTGATGATCTATTACGCCCAATTTACCTCAGCGCAAGAAGAGCCCTCTGCAGGTGAAAAGCCTTCAGCCAAAGGAGAGTCTAGATGAGTTCGACAGCTAAGCCGGTGAAGTCCACTAAAACGAGTAAGACTAGCAGCAAGCCTGTGGTAAAGGTCGAAGCCAAGGCCGACAGCCTTATCTGCGATCCCTGTGAGACCCTGGGGGCCTGTTTCGAGCGTCATATCGACAAGAGCCTGACCCCCAAGGAGCGTGACGAGCAGGCGCTATTTTACGCCTTCGCCATGAGCGTGAAAGATCAGATGCTGCCCAAGTGGCGCGCCACCCGCCAGCTGGATCGCGACACGGGCAACAAGAAGGTCGCCTATCTGTCGCTGGAGTTCCTCATGGGGCGGGCCCTTGGCAATGCGCTGCTGAATCTGGATATGAACGACGAGAGTGCCCAAGTATTGAAAGATTATGCGGTGGCGCTTGAGACCCTGGAGGCCCAGGAGCATGACGCCGGGCTGGGCAACGGCGGCCTGGGACGCCTGGCGGCTTGCTTCCTCGACAGCTGCGCCAGCCTGGATCTCAATGTCACCGGCTACGGCATAAGGTATGAGTACGGCATGTTCGCCCAGAAGCTGTGCGACGGCTATCAGGTGGAGCGCCCCGACCGCTGGCTCAGGGATGGCAACCCCTGGGAGGTGAGGGGGCCAAGCCATAACGTGACTGTGCCTTTCTTCGGTCATACCGAGTCCTATATCGACCGAGACGGTAAGCGCCAATACACCTGGGTGGAGACTCAGGATGTGCTGGCGGTGGCCTATGACATCCCTGTGCCCGGCTATCGGAACGAGCGGATAAACACCCTCAGACTGTGGAAGTCTGAGGCCACCGACGATTTCGATCTCGAGGAGTTTAACCAGGGGGATTACACGGAGGCAGTGGCCCGTAAGAACCTGGCGGAGCAGATCACCATGGTGCTCTATCCCAACGATGCCAGCGAGAACGGTAAGGAGTTAAGACTGCGCCAGCAATACTTTCTTTCTTCTGCCAGCCTGCAGGATCTGCTCAATACCTGGGTGAGCCAGCGCGGCCTCGACTTTAGGGATTTTGCCCGCCAGCATGTGATGCAGCTTAACGACACTCACCCCAGCGTGGCGATCCCCGAGTTGATGCGCCTCTTGATGGACAAGTATGGTCTGTCCTGGGATCAAGCCTGGGATATCACCAGCCAGACAATGGCCTACACCAACCACACCCTGCTGCCCGAGGCGCTGGAGCGCTGGCCGGTGCGCATGTTTGCTCATATGCTGCCCAGGTTGCTGGATATCATCTATGAGATCAACGCCCGCTACCTGGACATGGTGGCTCACCATTGGCCGGGGGATGGCGACAAGCTGCGAGCCATGTCGATCATCGAAGAGGGCGATGAGCCCCATATCCGCATGGCTTACCTGGCGATCGTCGCCAGCTTCTCGGTCAACGGGGTCGCCGGGCTGCATACTCAGTTGCTGACCTCTGGCCTGTTTAAGGACTTCTATGCCCTCTGGCCCGAGAAGTTCAACAACAAGACCAACGGTGTGACGCCGAGACGCTGGCTGGCCCAGAGTAACCCCGCGCTGGCCGAGCTGCTGGGCAAGCGATTGGGTGAAGGCTGGGTGAAAGATCTTAGCCGTCTCAGCGCCCTCAACGCCTTCACCGATGACGAGGGGCTGCTAAAGGCCTGGCAGGAGGTCAAACATGGCAACAAGCAACAGCTGGCAAAGCTGGTGGAGCAGGAGTGCGATGTTCGCTTCGATCCTAAGATGATGTTCGATGTGCAGGTGAAACGCATTCACGAATATAAGCGTCAGCTGCTCAATATCCTGCATGTGATCCACCTGTATCACCAGATCCAGCAGGGCAAACTCACGGATATCACCCCAAGGTGCGTGCTGATCGGCGGCAAGGCGGCCCCTGGCTATGCCATGGCCAAGCTACTGATTAAGTTGGCTAACAATGTGGCCCACATGGTCAACTCGGATCCTCTGGTGACGCCATATCTGCGTTTCGCCTTCTACCCCAACTACAACGTCAGCGCTATGGAACGTATCTGCCCGGCGACGGATCTCTCCGAGCAGATCTCTACCGCCGGCAAAGAGGCCTCGGGCACGGGCAACATGAAGTTTATGATGAACGGCGCCCTCACCATAGGCACCCTGGATGGCGCCAACATCGAGATGCTCGAAGAGGTGGGCGAGGATAACTTCTTCCTCTTCGGCCTGAGGGCCGACGAGGTGGAGGCCCTAAGGCCTCACTACGATCCCCAGCACTTTATCGCCAAGTCCCAGGCGCTGACCGAGGTGATGAGCCTGCTGGAGAGCGGCCACTTTAACCTGCTGGAACCGGGGATCTTCGACCCCATCATCAACAGCATACGTTGTCCTCGGGACCCCTGGATGACCGCCGCCGATTTCGAGTCTTACCGACTCGCCCAGGTGCAGGCGACCAAGGCCTACCGGGATCCCCACCATTGGACACAGATGAGCATACGCAATACCGCCGCCAGTGGTCGCTTCTCCAGCGATGTCACCATTGGTCAATATCGAGACGAGATCTGGGGGATAGCCTAATGACGTTAATCGAGCTAAGTCGGGTCGCCGCGGCGCCCAAGCAACTGGTGTGTTTTTTATCTCAAGGAGTGAGTACCTATGCCTAACATGAATCCTAGCCCACGTTATATCAGTAATTTAACCCGAGAAACCTATGCATTAATCTTGGCCGGGGGGCGAGGTTCACGTCTGCATGAATTGACCGATTGGCGCGCCAAGCCATCGCTCTATTTTGGGGGCAAGTTCCGCATCATAGACTTCCCGCTGTCGAACTGCATCAACTCGGGCATTCGCCGCATCGGTGTGGTGACCCAGTACAAGTCGCACTCGCTGATCCGCCACGTGATGCGCGGCTGGGGCCACTTCAAGAAGGAGCTGGGGGAGTCGGTAGAGATCCTGCCCGCCTCTCAGCGTTATTCCGAGAGCTGGTATAAGGGCACCGCCGATGCGGTATTTCAGAATATCGACATCATACGCCACGAGCTGCCCAAGTATGTGATGATCCTCTCTGGCGATCACGTCTATCGCATGGACTATGCCGGCCTGCTGGCGGCCCACGCCGAGTCGGGCGCCGACATGACAGTCTCCTGCCTCGAGGTGCCGGTGGCCGAGGCGGCAGGCGCCTTTGGGGTGGTCGAGGTGGACGAGCGCAACAAGATCTTGGGTTTCGAAGAGAAGCCTGAGCTGCCCAAGCATCTGCCGGAAAATCCCGAGATGTGCCTGGCCTCCATGGGTAACTATGTGTTTAACACTGAGTTCCTGTTCGAACAGCTCAAGAAAGATGCCATGAACGAGAACTCGGATCGCGACTTTGGCAAGGATATCATCCCGTCGATCATCGAGGGGCACGAGGTCTACGCCCACCCGTTCAGAAGTGGCTTCACCGATGAGGAGGCCTACTGGCGCGACGTGGGCACCCTGGACTCCTTCTGGCAGGCTAACATGGAGCTGCTGTCGCCCACGCCGGCGCTGAATCTCTATGATGCCAAGTGGCCCATCTGGACCTTCCAGGAGCAGCTGCCGCCGGCCAAGTTTGTCTTCGATGACGACGAGCGCCGCGGCATGGCGGTGGACTCCATCGTCTCCGGTGGCTGTATCATCTCTGGCTCCACCGTGAGACGCAGCGTGCTGTTTAACGAGGTGCAGGTCTGCTCCTACTCCACGGTGGAAAACTCTGTGGTACTGCCCGATGTGGTGGTGCTGCGTCACTGCCAGATTAAGAATGCCATCTTAGACAGAGGCTGCATCATCCCCGAGGGTACGGTAATTGGCCACGACCATGATCACGACAGGGCACGGGGCTTTAGGGTCTCGGAAGGTGGGATCACCCTGGTGACCCGTGACATGTTGGGGTTACCGGTGGGTTATGAGTAAGACGCAGAAGGAGAGCGCCATGAAGCGCGTGTTGATGGTCGCCGCCGAGAACGGCGCGCTCAAGGGCGCCAAGGTGGGCGGCATGGCCGATGTGATCCGTGACCTGCCGGGCGCCCTCTATCCGCTGGGCGTATGCAGCGATGTGATCATGCCAAGCTATGGTTTTCTGCATCGTCAGCAGGGGGCCGAGCCCCTGGGCGAACTGGTGGTCGACTTCTATGGCCAGCCCCACTGGTTGACCCTCTACCGCGCATCGCATCCCAGTCTGCCTGAGGTAAACCTCTTCTTGTTGGATCACCCGCTGTTCGATCAGGACGGTAAGATCTACACCCCGGGGGCGAGCGATCGCCCTTTCGCCGAGGATGCCAACAAGTTCGCCCTGTTCTGCCTCGGTGTCGCCAAGGCGGTGTTGTCCGGCTTGATGCCAAGGCCGGCTCATCTGCATCTGCATGACTGGCATTGCGGCGTGCTGGCGCTGCTGCGCGCCTTTGCCCCCGAGTATGCTGCGCTGCAGGCGATCCCCTGCGTGTTGTCTATCCACAATCTGGCGATTCAGGGGGCGCGGCCCTTAACTCAGGAGCACTCCTCACTGCAGGCCTGGCTGCCGAGTCTGTTTGCCTCGCTTGGCAGTGACGCGCTCAATCAGGTGATCGACCCCAGGTATCCCCAATGTTTTAATCCACTGCGCGCCGCCATAGTGCTGAGCGATCGCGTGCATCTGGTGTCCCCCAGCTATGCCCAGGAGGTGCTGCGTTCCTCATCGCCTGAAAAGGGGTTTATTGGCGGCGAAGGGCTGGAGGTGGACCTTCAGCAGAAGCAGCAAGCGGGCGCGCTGCATGGCATCTTAAACGGCTGCGAGTATCCGAGTAAGTTGAAACGTTCGGGTCAGCTCTACAAACGTCAGGCGCTGCTCAGGGGCAACACCGACAAGCTGTTGCCGCTCATCGATAGCGCCGAGCGGGCGATACAAGGTTGGCTATGTCAGACGCCTTGGGTGCGCAGCGTCGATCAGCAGGCGCTGATGACCCTTGCCCGGCTGAGGCGTCAGTCGGAGTTTCAGGATGCCCCCAGGCTGCTATTGACCTCTGTGGGACGATTGACGGATCAGAAGATGGCGATCCTCTGCTATCGCGACGAGCAGGGCGTCAGCACCTTGGAGCATCTGCTTAAGACATTGGCTGAGCATGCGCCTAATGGCCTGATGGCTATCTTGGGTAGCGGCGATCAGGCGATAGAGGCGCAGCTTGCACAGCTTGCTGGCAGGTATCAGAACCTGCTGTTTATCAATGGCTTCGACTTGCCACTGTCAGACAGCCTGTACGAGTGCGGTAACCTGTTTATCATGCCCAGCTCCTTCGAGCCCTGCGGCATCAGCCAGATGCTGGCGATGCGGGCCGGTCAGCCCTGCCTGGTGCATGGCGTTGGAGGCCTGAAAGATACGGTAAGCCATGGGGAAGACGGGTTTGTCTTCTATGGCGATAGCCTGGCGGAGCAGGCGGCCGCCTTGCTACAGACCCTAGCGCAGACCCTGCCACTCATAGGTAAGGAGGAGTGGCAGCAGGTTTGTGATAATGCCAGTCAGAAGCGATTTAGCTGGGAGGCTTCGGCGAAGGCCTATTGCCAGCAGCTCTACAAGCTGTCAGCGCATTAGAGCATTAGCGCAGCAGCTCGCCTTCGATGGGGTGAAACTCTGTGGCGGCGTCCATCAACGCCTTGGCGGTGAGTTCAGGTACGCCGTAAACCTGGGTTTCTACGGTATGCTTGCTTGCGATATGCTCGAGCAGCATGGCGAAGTCACCATCCCCAGAGAGTAAGATGACTGCGTCCACCTCGGCGGCCAGCTCCATGATATCTATGGTGATCCCAACGTCCCAGTCTCCCTTGGCGCTACCGTCGCTGCGCTGAATAAAGGGCTTTAGCTTGACCTCGAAGCCGATATGCTTGAGGGCATCCTGAAACTTGATCTGACCGTCATCGCCCCGGTCGATAGCATAGGCAAGCGCCTTCACTATCTCTCCCTGCTCATTGAGCCTCTGCCACAGCGCGTGATAGTTAAACTGACGACCATAGGCCTGGCGGCAGGTGTAATAGATGTTCTGGACATCGACAAAGAGGGCGATTCGTTTCACGCAGATACTTCGAGTTGCTGAGTCATGAGATGACCATAACCTAGCGGCACTAAGAGGGGAAGGGGAAAGAGGAGAAGAGGCTGAGACAAACGGCTTTGTTAACACCTCGTTGCTTTTGTTGGGGCGCGATGTTTAGAATAGGCCTGCAAACCAAGATCACAGTCGCAGTCACTTAAATAATAACGATAACAACAGGAGTATGACTTGAGTCGAGAAGCGCGCTATTTAGAAGAAGCCAGAGCCTTTTATCAGAGTGGAAAATTTTCCTCTGCCGGCATCTATGCCCGTAAGGTGATTCGCAGAGAACCCAGTAATGGTGAGGCGCAGGCGCTATTGGGTCACCTCGCTTTTCGAAGTGGTGAGCATCAAGAAGCCTTGAGCTGCTATCTAAGGGCCCAAGCCGCTGGATTTCAAGATCAAGAACTGCGCCTAAATCTGGTGACCCTGCATGAGCGCCGCGAGGCCTTCTTCGATGCCGTCAACTTACTCAGAAACTTGGTTGAAGAGACGCCGCAAGATTTAAGCCTGCAACTGCGTCTGGGGATAAACGCCAGTCGCACCGGCGATATGACGACGGCCGAGTCGGCGCTACTTGCTGCGTTAGCGGGTGATGAACAGGCGCCGCAGGCAAGCCTGAACCTTGGGCATGTCTACAAGGCCAAGGGGGACACAGATAAGGCCGCAGCCTTCTACCATGATTATATTCGTTTGGCGCCCAGTCAGCAGGCGACCGCCTACTGGAGTCTGGCGGATCTGAAAAACTATCGGTTCACCGAGCAAGATGAAACTGCTCTCAAGGCCAATATCGCCTCTGAGGAGTTCTCTCAGGCGAGCCAGTCTCTGCTTCATTTCGCCCTTAATCGCGTCTATGAACAGCGCAAACAGGGCGAGTTAGCCTTCGATGCGGTGCGAATGGCCAACCAGCTGATGCGTCCACTACGCCCCTTTAAGAGAGAGGCCTTTACCCGCTTGGTCGATAGCCTCAAGTCGGCTGAGGTGAAGCCGCGCGGTGAAGAGACTAGCGGGCCTTGGACACCTATCTTTATTGTTGGCATGCCGCGCTCAGGCACCACACTATGTGAGCAGATCCTGGCAAGCCACAGTCAGGTTGCGGCAACCGATGAGCTGCCCTTCATGGAGCGTCTGGCGCTGAGCCTGGAGATGAAGGGAGGCTATGGCGCCATGTTACCTCAGCTGTCCAGCGAGCAGATAGCTCAGATGCGTCAGCAGTATATCGAGCAGGTGAACCAGTATCTTAAGGCCCAGGGTGAAGCGTCGCCAAGCCTAGTGCCAAGCTTAGTGATTGACAAGAACCCCAATAACTTCATCCATATCGGGCTTATCAAGACGCTGTTTCCCGAGGCCAAGATAATCAACGTGATCCGCGATGCCAGAGACAACGCCATGGGGGTCTATAAGCAGCATTTTAGCCATGGTCACGACTACTCTTACCATCTGGATGATATCTGCCACTACTGGCAGCTATACCTGGAATTGATGAGTCACTGGCAAGCGGCCTATGGTGATAGCCTATATCATCTTTGTTTCGAAGAGCTGGTGAAGGCGCCGGACGAGGAGATCCCCGCCATGGTGGACTATGTCGGCCTGGCACTCGAGCCTGGCTGTCTTAAGTTTTATGAGTCAAAGCGCAGCGTGCTGACCCCCAGTGCCAGCCAGGTGAGAAGACCGATGAACCCTAAGGCGATAGGCCAGAGTGAAGCCTATGCGGCCTTTATTCCCAATGCCTATCGCACCTTGAGCGAGATTGCCGACAAGGCCCATAAGACCTTCTTGAGTTGATGGGGTGTTAGCCAAGCTTGTTGACCTAAAAGGTGACTAAATAAATGGTGACTAAGTAAAAGGTAGCTAAGTAAAAGGTGATTAGGTAAAAGGGCGACACAAGTGTGTCGCCCTTTTCTTTGTCTGAAGCAGATTGCTGACTGTAATTGGCCTCAGCTTTTGGCCCTAGCTGTTGGAGATAGTATTGGCCATAGTGTTAGTTAAGCTGGCCGTGACACTGCTTATATTTTTTGCCTGAGCCGCAGGGGCAAGGGCTGTTACGAGTCAGTCCTGCACCTAGCTGTGAACCTGTTTTTGCTTCGCCCGATGGTTCTGGTTCCGCCTCGCTCACTTTTGTGGCAACGGCGCTTGGCGGTATCGACGCCCTTTGCGTAGTCTTTTGCGTAGTCTTTTGCGTAGCCCCTTGCGGCGCGGCATTGTTTACCTGGGCCAATTCCGGGCTCATGGCCGGGCCCATGATCAGGTGAACCAGCACCTTCATCGCCGATGTCTGGCTGTCTACCATTACCTGATTCTCCAGCGGGGCAGCCTGTGCCAAAGTTTGTTGCCGCAGTCGATGGAAGGCATCCCAGCCGGCCTTATCATCGCCAAACTGTGACCAGATAGCCTGCCAATCCAGTGCAAAGTCATTGAGTAATTTGATAAAGCGCTCACTTGCCTGGGGGGTGTTATTCGGTGTGGCTTGGATCTGCGAGCCTAGCTCTTGAGTCAGCAGACGCACCTCGCTGGGGGGCATCACCAGAGGAAAGTTTACCTTCTCTGTGATGATCTCTGGCTGACTACCTGGGATGAAACTCAGGTGCTTGGACTTAAAGCTTGGGTCATCTAACTGGCCGTAGGGCAGCGAGGCTTCGTCGATCATCTGCCAGAAACGACTCGAGCCCATGGTGTCGATAACCAGATGAACCCGCATCTTGTCACTCTTGTTCACCACCTTGTGGTATTTCCAGGAGTCGAAGATCCAGCATTCTCCCTCGCCCATGTGTACCTGCTTATCGTCGCAGTGAAACTGCACCGCGTCGTCTGTGACGATGGGGATATGGATACGCACCCGGTTGTGCCAATGGTAGTTGATGTCGCTGTGCAAAGGCACCTCGCAGCCGGGGGCCAGACGCATCAAACGAGAGCGGCCAATTACCTCACCGAAGGAGGCGATAACCTGCTGAAGATAGGGGCTCTGCAGCAGTGCCGGAGTGGGACTCATGGGGCCCTTAAACTCGTTGTTAAAGCTGCCGCCGACCGAGATGAGGGCGATGGCCGAATTGCCTTTAAAGCTTTCATGATGGGCGCGCCAGTCTTCCTCGGTGAAGGCCGACAGCTCCTGTTGCAGGCGCTCGACATCAAAGCTTAGGGGCAGACGGTAGAACTCTTTTGCTAACTTCATAATCTCTCTTTTATCCCTATTGCAGTTTGCCGTGACAGGCCTTGTATCTCAGCCCAGAGCCACAGGGGCAAGGGGCATTGCGGGCGGTATTGGGGTAGCTAGTGCTGGAAGCGCCTGGATTAGAAGCGCCCGGATTTGAAAAGCCTGAATTGGAAAAGCGTGTGCTCGCCCCGTGAGCCGCGCGCTCGCCTGGTGTCCCCTGCTTCGCTGTTGACTCCAACGACGGTGTGGTATCGGGCTCAGTATCTGCCGCACTCAGAGGTGGCGAGGGTAATTCTGTGGCAAAGGGGGAGAGGCCTCTAGCTATCAGCCTCTGATTTATTTTGTCGAGACAGGCTTGTGTTTGGGGCCAGATGGCGTTTATGGCCGCATAGTTGGCCAGCCATTTATCGGCCTTAGGAGCCGAGACAGTGTAGCGGGAGTGAGGCAGTTTGCCATCGCATCGCTCTGCCAGCGAGGCATCCAGAGGGAGCTGGCAGAAGTCGACTATCTTCTGGGTGGTTCCCTTAGGATCGGCAACCAAGTCATGATAGCTCACCAGGTGCCAGCGATCCTGGGGCAGTTTATCCAGTGAGGCCATGATATGGTCATTTGCCTGACACCATTGAAAACAGGCGACCTGCTCTAGGGGTTTTCCTCTTAATGCCTGCCAGCCTGGCGGCAACAAGAGTGACCAGTCGCCGCCCCAGCCGGGTAGCCCCGGGTAGGTGCGAAAACGGCCGCTGCGCCAGGCCTGCATTATGCTGGCAATATTTTCCTTGGGATCCCTGACCAGATAGATGAAGTGCGCATCGGGAAAAAGTTTATTGAGAAAATCGATACGCAGGCTGTTCTTGGGGGTCTTCTCCAGAAAGCGGATCGGCCCGAGTTTGTCTTGATAGGGCGCTCCTTGGTGGTCTCGTAGCGCCGCTTCAAAGTCAGCCTTGAGCTGCTGGTCGATGTCGGCACCCCAGTCGCTAATGTCCAGTGCGTTGGAGGCAAAACCCTTGGCGGTGATATTGAGCTGTCTATGTTTCTCTATGACGGCATGGCTCTCACCGCCTATGGTCCAGAGAGATTCGCTATGGCTTAAGAGTTCAAATAATAGGGTGCTGCCGGATCGCGGCGCCGAGATGATAATAATGGGTCTATCGAAACAGGATTGATGCAACAGCGCCACCTTCTGTAGGGTGTTTGGATATTGTTATGGTGGCTTTACTTTAATGTTATTGCAGAAAAACTCAAGTGGACGATTCTTCCTGGTAGTGCATCAAAACGAGCTGTTTGCCTTGAGTCTGGTAGCGCCTTTGCAGCTGCAGCAGCTCGCTGGGAGGGTTATTGGGTAACATGAAGCCCAGGCCGTGGTAGAAAGCAGTGAGTTCGGCTTCGCAAAACAGGAAACTGGGCGCCGCGCCAAGTGTCGGTGCCAACGCCTGCATCAGGCTTGTACCCAGGCCTTGTCCCCTTAAATGTGGATGAACTAACAGGCCTGTCAGCAGGTGATAGGGACCTATTGGGCGAATGCGCGCCGCGGCGGCTATCTGTCTGTCTTCTAAAAGTAGGCTCTTTCGCTCTTGCCTTGTTTGATGCTCTATCGTCTGCGTTTTACTTGCCTGTTCGGTCAGCTCACCGAAGTAGACGACGCAGAGGGCTTCTTTCTTGGCGATCCTGGCGTGAGGCATGAACGCCTTGTAGAAGGTAAATGCCTGTGCACGGCTGTCGTTATCTAGCCAGTCGAGTTTCATGCTTGCTTGTCTTTTCCCAATTTACGCTGCTTGTGATTCATCAGCCGAAAGTTAGCGTGCTCGCTATCTGTCATGCTTGGCCGACATACCTGTTTGCACTCTTGTTAATCAATGAGTATGACGCTTTGCGCAGCTTTACATTGCTTTACCCTCTAAGCCACGGCGCCATTTTACAATAGGGGCACTCGAAAAGCCCATGGATAAGATACCGTCCCAATGGATAAGAAATACCTGTTTATTCCTCTTGGCCTGCTAGTCCTGGCCGTGCTGTTCACCTTTGCCCTCGCCGACAAGCAGGCTGAGGGGCAGTCGTTACAAGCGACTAACACCAAAGCGACTAATACCACAGCAGCAAGCACCAAAGGCGCTAATGCCACAGCAGTTAATGCCAGGGCCGTTAATATCAGAGCCCTTAATAACAGAGCCGTGCCTATCGCCAGTGCCAGGGTTGAGGCCCACCAGGTGGCGCAGCACCTGTCGTTAGTGGGTAAGTTGGCCGCCAATCACTCGGTACAGATCGCCGCCGAGGTGGCGGGTAAGGTGCAGGCGATCAATTTAAGTGATAATCAGGCCGTGGAACAGGGACAGGTATTGGTGCGTCTCGAAGATGCCAAGGCCAAGGCAAACCTGGCCGAGGCCAAGGCCTATCTCAATGACGAGCGGCGCAAATTAGGCGAATACCAGCGACTCATAGGTAAGCACGCCATCACTCAGACCGAGATAGATGCCCAGTTGGCCAGTGTCGATATCGCCAAGGCCAGGCTAGAGGCTGCACAGGCGGATTTGGACTATCACACGCTTAAGGCGCCCTTCGATGGCGTCGTGGGGCTGGTGGACTTTAGTCTGGGCAAGCTGGTGAGTGTCGGCAGTGAGTTGGTAAGCCTGGACGATCTCTCCAGCATGCGCCTGGATCTGCAGATCCCCGAGCGTTATCTGTCGCAGATCTATATGGGTATGCCTGTGGTGGCCAGCAGCAGTGCCTGGCCTGGCGCCGAGTTTCATGGTCAGGTGGTGGCCATGGCCCCAAGGATCAATCCTGAGACCCTCAATCTCAAGGTGAGGGTGAATTTCGATAACCCGGATCATCGGCTAAGGCCCGGCATGTTGATCTCGGCGCGGCTCAATTTTGACCCCGTGACCCAGGCCGTGGTACCGGTTCAGGCATTGGAGTATTCCGGCACCAAACGTTTCGTCTATGTGGTGGGTAGCGACAATATCGCCCACCGCACTCGGGTGACCCTGGGGGCGCGTATTGACGATCAGGTGCTGATCGATGATGGCTTATCCCTGGGGGACACCATAGTGGTCAAGGGGCTGGTAAACATGCGTGATGGCATCAAGGTAGAGGATGTCGAGGCCAGCCAGCTGGCCGACAGCTCGGGCGAGGGACGGCTATCAGAGGCCCAGACGGGCGAAGCTGAACTCACGCGAGGACAGAGCTAATGTTGCTGTCGGATCTGTCGGTGAAACGCCCTGTGGTGGCGATCGTCCTAAGCCTGTTGCTGTGTGTGTTTAGTCTGGTGAGTTTTTCCAAACTGGCGGTGCGTGAGATGCCGGACGTGGAGAGCCCTGTGGTCACTGTGATGACAACCTACAGCGGCGCCTCGGCCAGCATCATGGAGAGTCAAATTACCACTGTGCTCGAGGATGAGCTGACGGGAATAAGCGGCATAGATGAGATCACCTCAGTGACCCGCAACGGCATGTCGCGCATCACCATCAGCTTCGATCTCGACTGGAACCTGACCGAGGGGGTGAGCGATGTTCGCGATGCCGTGGCCAGGGCACAGCGCCGCCTGCCCGACGAGGCGGACGAGCCGATCGTCTCTAAAGACAATGGTTCGGGCGAGCCCTCTGTCTACATTAACCTTAGCTCCAGCACCATGGACAGGACTCAGCTGACCGATTATGCCCAGCGGGTGTTGGAAGACAGGTTTAGCCTGATAACCGGGGTCAGCTCGGTCAATATCTCCGGCGGCCTCTACAAGGTGATGTATGTGCAGCTGGATCCCAAGTTGATGGCCGGGCGTGGGGTGACCACCACAGATATTAGCAATGCGCTGCGCAGCGAGAATGTGGAGAGCCCGGGCGGCGAGGTGCGTAACGACACCACTGTGATGACGGTACGCACCGCCAGACTCTATCTGCATCCCGAGGACTTCGACTATCTGGTGGTGCGCAGCGCCAGCGACGGCAGCCCCATCTATCTTAAGGATGTCGCCAAGGTGTTTATCGGCGCCGAGAATGAGAACTCTACCTTCAAGAGTGACGGCGTGCCTAACCTCAGCCTGGGTATCGTGGCACAGTCCGATGCTAACCCGCTACAGGTGGCGCAGCGGGTGCATCAGGAGGTGGACAAGTTGCAGAAGTTTCTGCCCGAGGGGACACAGCTGTCGGTGGACTATGACTCGACCGTGTTTATCGACCAGTCGATCGGCGAGGTGTACAACACCCTCTATATCACCGGCGCCCTTGTGGTGCTGGTGCTCTACCTGTTTATTGGTCAGGCGAGGGCGACGCTGATCCCGGCGGTGACAGTGCCGGTTTCCTTGATCTCGGCCTTCATCGCCGCCAACTACCTCGGCTACTCCATCAACCTGCTCACCCTGATGGCGCTTATCTTAGCCATAGGCCTGGTGGTGGATGATGCCATAGTAGTGGTCGAGAACATCTTCCATCATATCGAGCGAGGAGAGCCGCCTATTCTAGCGGCCTATAAGGGGGCCAGAGAGGTGGGGTTTGCCGTGGTGGCGACCACCGCCGTGTTGGTGATGGTGTTTCTGCCAATCTCATTCATGGACGGCATGGTGGGACGTCTGTTTACCGAGTTTGCCGTGATGCTCGCCATGGCGGTGATCTTCTCATCGGTGATCGCGCTCACCCTGACCCCAGTGCTCGGTAGCAAGTTACTCAAGCGTAAGCATGAGCCTAATGCCCTTAACCGTCTGATGGACGCAGGATTCTCAAGGCTGGAGGCCGTCTATCGCCGCTGCCTGGCCTGGGCGGTGCGTTTTCGCCTGGGGGCGCCTGTGGTGATCATCGCCTGTGTTTTTGGCAGTGGTCTATTGATGAAGCAGGTACCGGCGCAGCTGGCCCCTCAGGAAGACAGGGGGGTGATCTTCGCCTTCGTGAAGGGCGCCGAGGGCACCAGCTATAACCGGATGACGGCTAACATGGATATCGTCGAGCAGCGACTGATGCCACTGCTGAGCCAGGGAGTGATCAAATCCTTCAGCGTTCAGGCGCCGGCATTCGGCGGACGCGCCGGCGATCAAACCGGCTTTGTGATCATGCAGTTGGAAGATTGGCAGGCCCGTGACATCAATGCGCAACAGGCATTGGGCATAGTGGCTAAGGCGCTTAAGGGGATCCCGGATGTGATGGTGCGGCCCATGCTACCCGGCTTTAGGGGGCAGTCTAGTGAGCCGGTCCAATTTGTGTTGGGGGGCAGCGACTATGATGAGCTGTTTAAGTGGGCCAGCGAGCTTAAGGCGATTGCCGATGCTTCGCCCATGGTGACCGGCGCGGACCTCGACTATGCCGAAACCACGCCTGAGCTGGTGGTGAGTGTGGACAGGCAGCGCGCCGCTGAGCTGGGGATCAGCGTCGCCCAGGTCTCTCAGACGCTGGAGGTGATGCTTGGGGGTCGCAGTGAGACTAGTTTCATTGAGCGTGGCGAAGAGTACGACGTGTATCTGAGGGGAAAGGAGGAGAGCTTCAACAGCATGGCGGATCTGAGTCAGATCTATATGCGCGCCGCTAACGGCGAACTGATCACCTTAGATGCCATTACCCATGTCGAGGAGGTGGCCTCGGCGCACAAGCTGAGTCATACCAATAAGCAGAAGTCGATCACCCTCAAGGCCAATCTTGGAGAGGGCTACACCTTAGGCGAGGCGCTGGATTTTCTCGATGCCAAGGCGATTGAGATCTTGCCTGGCGATATCAGTATCGGCTACACGGGTGAGTCCAAGGATTTTAAGGAAAACCAGAGTAGCGTCATGCTGGTCTTTGCCCTGGCGTTGCTGGTGGCCTACCTGGTGCTGGCGGCGCAATTCGAGAGTTTTATCAACCCTCTGGTGGTGATGTTGACTGTACCCATGGGGATCTTCGGTGGCTTCATGGGTCTCTATCTGATGGGCGTCGGGCTCAACATCTACAGCCAGATAGGGATGATCATGTTGATCGGCATGGTGACCAAGAATGGCATCCTGATCGTCGAATTTGCCAACCAGCTCAGGGATAGGGGGGCCTCACTGGAGTGTGCGATATTAGACGCCTCGGCGCGCCGCCTGCGCCCGATCCTGATGACGGCCTTTACTACCTTGGTGGGGGCCGTGCCCCTGATTTTATCGAGCGGCGCCGGTTCCGAGAGCCGAATCGCCGTGGGCACTGTGGTGTTCTTCGGTATGGCATTTGCGACCCTGGTGACCCTACTGGTGATCCCCGCCATGTATCGGTTGATCTCCGGTCGTACCCGATCACCCGGCTTTGTAGCCGAACAGTTAGAGCATGCTATCGCCAAACAGCAGGCGACAGGCGCCTAAATCATCCGCCAGCCTTGTCCGTGAAGACGAGGCTGGCGCGGCTGATGGGCGACGGGGCAAACAGTGGCTAAATAAACTAACTTCCGCTGAATTCAGATAATAAGTGCACCACTCTACAATCAATTGGGCATCTCTTATTCAGCAGCGTCGATTGAACGCTATACAGGTTTAAAAGAGAGTTGCTTAAGAGAGGAGGGTAAATCTTTGCCAATAGCATCGAATGATGACCTATTTAGGTCATATAGGTTTTATTAGATTTATTTCATATTTTGCGATGAGTAAATATTGTCATTAAGTTGAAAAATTTGCATCTTAAATAAAAGGTGAATATTTTTTGCGCCATATAGACTAAATATTCACTCAACGAGCCAGGATGACGCGGGTGTCATTTATACGACGCTCATCTTCATCTGGTTTGGCGCAGATAACTTGTTAGGTTAACGCCAGTATTTTTGTGAAAAATTCCTTTTATTCAATGTATTAGTTATTGGTTGATTTTTTACTTTAGTCTGGTGCCGTGTTTTTATTAAACTGGTCATTCCAGTGTCAATAAAATAGCATTTCTGTTATCCGAGTCTCTTATTCATTCGAAATTCGACGATCCTCCTGTTTGCATGATTCAATTTGGTTAAAAATGTTGCATTTTGTATCGATGGGGTGTTAAATCCGCTTTCTGTCGCACTTTTGTCTCATCCTAACTGGCTGAATTCATGCTTAAGGCTAGTGTTTCGCTGCCTGAAAGTCTGCATTTGGTTGATAGCCTCTAGCTATAGCGGATTTAGGCAATGAGCCATGAAAGTGGGATAAGGGGTCATTTAAAAAATTAAAAAGAATTTGAAGTAATAGGTTTAGTGAAATGGATATTTTGCGCGCTGGTCAGTCTGCTCTGGCAAATATCATCATGCAGCGAAAGGGAGAGCTTGTTAAACCCCTTGTCGCTCTGTTGACTGCCATCATGAGTCTTCTCTCGGCCTCTTCTTGGGCCGATGATACCGAGTTGTATGTCTATGAGGCGAGTGCACGAACGGGTGCCAGGCCACAGATCCTGCTTATCTTCGATAACTCAGGCAGTATGGGCACCACAGTCTATGATGTGGATGTGCCTTATAAGCCGGGGGCTGGTGGTAGTTCCAGTGTTAATAATGGCCAGCAAGGGATGCTCTATTATGTTAAGGGCGATCAGGGTAAGAATAAGTTGCCCAATCCCTATGATCCTAACGAGCGCCGTAAATTTTCCGCGTCCATTAACGGCTGTGAGAGCTCTTGGGAGTTGCTCAACGACTATGGCGTATTCACCGGTTTCTTCCGTAAGTATACCTTCAGCGGTGCCAACGGTGCCTGGCGTGAGTTTGGCGACAACAACGGCCTGAATGCCAAGGCGGTGGACTGTTACGAAGACATTCAAGATGGCAAGTATCTCAATGCCAGTGGATTGATTAAAGGCTTGCCGATCGATAGTCAAGGCTCGCCCACCACGCCAATCATATATACCCCAGCAAGCGAGGGTTCTGATGAGAGTGTCAAGGAGAGAGCCAAAGAGTTGTCGCAGCTCACAGGCTTTGGTACCGGGCGGGTGCTGACTGTGTATACCGAGGATTACCTTCGTTGGTATCACAGTAAGAAGGCAACGGAAAATATAACTCGAATGGATTTGGCCAAAAATGCAATAAAAAACGTTATTTTAACCACGCCAGGAGTGGATTTCGGTCTGGCGATTTTTAACATGAATGGCCCGGACGATACCGAGAAGAATGGCCGTAACGGTGGCCGTATCATCAAAGCGATTAAGACCCTCTCGTCAGAAGAAAAAGTGAAGCTTCTCGAAGGCGTGCAGAAAATCGAGGGGGCGTGGAATACTCCTCTTTGCGAAACCCTCTACGAGGCATATCTCTACTTCGCCGGAAAGCCTATGCGCTTTGGCGATGATGATAAAAACTATCGAGGTAGAGGATGGTCGTATAACGCCAAACTGAACCCTGGCTTTGACGCCAATGCGCTGTTTGAGAAAACAAAAACCTATCAAAGCCCCTTCAAGAAGTGTCAGAACAACGCCTATATCGTCTATATTACAGACGGTGAACCGACCCTAGATAGCGCAGCAGACAAGTATGTAAAGCCGTTGACCCAAGGTGTCGATAAGCACAGCACCAGTTACATGAGTGCACTCTCAAGCTGGATGTATCGCAACGATGTGAATGATAAAGTGGATGGTGATCAACATGTGATCACCCACACCATTGGCTTCAGTGAGGGGGCAAAGAAGGCCGAAGCTCTGCTTAAGAAGGTGGCGAGCAAGGGGGGCGGAAGCTATTTCGATGCCACCGATACCACTAAGCTACAGGGCTCGATTCAACAGGCGGTGAATGAGGTGTTGGCCAATAGCGCCAGCTTCACCTCGCCTTCTGTGGCCAGTAACAACTTTAACCGCACCCAGACCTTTAACTATGCCTATTACTCCATGTTTCTGCCGGACAGGGGGCCGCGCTGGACGGGTAATATCAAGAAGTTCAGAGTCGACTCCGAAGGCAAGGTGCTCGACGCCGAGGGTAATCTGGCGATCGGCGAAGACGGCAATATTAAAGACAGTGCCTGTTCCTATTGGACGCCCAAGAAGCTCTGCGGCGATGGCAACGATGTGCGCAAGGGCGGCGTGCTGTCGGCCATGCAGAGTGCAGATAGTCGAACCCTCTACAGTAATCTGGGGGGCGGCATGGACAAGCTCAGTCTGTCGGCGGCGGCCAGTAAGGCAGGTGGTAAGGATGACCTGGCTAATTTCATGGGGGTGGATAAGAGTCAGCTGAAAGAACTCTTCGACTGGGCCAAGGGACTGGATGTGGACAACGAGAAGAACCTGTCTAGCATTGCCAATCCCACCAAGAACTGGCGCAGCGACATCATGGGCGATGCCCTGCACTCTAAGCCTCTGGCATTGAACTTCGGCAGTAAGTCCAGCCCAGATATTCGTATTTTGGTTGGCACCAACCATGGTTTCATGCATATGTTCAAGGATGACACCACTGCCAATGAGGTTAGCGAGAGCTGGGCCTTCATGCCCTATGAACTGCTGCCAAATATCCAGACCCTGAGAAACAATGTGCCGACGGGCGTGCACTCAGTCTATGGTGTCGACGGTTCTCCCGTGGCCTATGTGAAAAATGGCGCCTCGGGCGTAGAAAAAGCCTGGCTCTATTTCGGCATGCGCCGTGGTGGTGGTAGTTATTATGCCCTGGATATCAGTAACCCTGATTCGCCAAGTTTCAAGTGGCGTATCGATGCCAGCTCACCAGGCCTGAGTGAGCTGGGACAATCCTGGTCGACGCCGGTAGTGACCACGATTCGTAGCGCCAGCGGCACGGATAAGCCCGTGCTCATCTTCGGCGCCGGTTACTCGCCGGCAGGTAAGGATAGCACGAGTGTCGGAACCAAGGATAATAAGGGACGCGGCGTGTTTATCGTCGATGCCGATACGGGCAAACTCATCCATCAATTTGGCGTCGGTGGCGGAACGGCATTGCCAGGTATTCAGGACAGCATTCCCAGCGGTGTGGCGGTACTCGATGCCGACGGTGATGGCAACACCGACCGTATCTATGCGGTTGATACCGGCGGTAGCGTCTGGCGCATGGATATGCCAAGGGCGGATAAGGCCAGCTGGTCTGCCTTTAAGTTTGCCGATTTAGGTGGAAAGTCGCTGCTGCAGAATCGTCGTTTCTACTCGGCGCCTGCTGTGGCACAGACCTTGATTAATAACGTCTCTGTGGTTGATCATACGGTCAATGGCAAGAATACAAGGGTGACCACAAGTCAGAATGTGCCTTACGATGCCGTGGTGGTGGGCAGTGGTCACAGGGCGGCGCCGTCGGATACTTCCCGAGAGGATATCCTCTTCGTCCTGCAAGACAGAAACGTGGTGTCTCAGACCTTTGGCGGTACAGGCAGGCCTAAGGCGCCAGCGGCTTTGACCATCAGCGATCTCTATGAAAATACCAAGTCAGCAGCGGAGATCACGCCCGATAAGTTGGCTATCGGTAAGAAACTGGGTTGGTATTTCAAATTTCCCGATAAAGGTGAGAAGAACCTGTCACCGGCTGCCATTATCAAGGGTAAGGTGTTGTTTACGACTTTCGTTCCTGGTAATTCCAAGGATACTAATCAGTGTTTGAGCTCAGGTAAGGGATATTTAAGAAGCTTTAATCTTCAATATGGTACCAGAACCTACACCTCAACCAAGATCGAGGCGGGCAACTTGGTATTAGACACACCTCAGCTGGTGATCCCTGCCGACAATAAAGGTGGCCAAGGAAAGAATGGTAATGCCTATATGTATCTTATCGGCATAGGTAATGCCGCCGAGAAGATGGAGAAAGTTAACCCCGATGACGAATGCCCTGCCGGGAATAACCGCTGTATAGGTGGTCGTCTGCGCGCCAAAAAGCTCTACTACTATAGCGAGTAGTTGATGCAGTTGATGAGTAAGGGATGCAGTTCGAGTAGGTGATGCTGTTCGACCAAGAGATGCCGAGGCGTGAGATGATAAAGAGAATGATTGAGAGAATTAGCGTGAATAAATTAACTTTGCTGGCGTTAGTTGCTGGTTGTGTGATGGCCGGGCCATTGCAGGCGGAGCCCCGTGAAGACTACAAGTGTTTCATCGACACCAATAAGGGGCAGGTGCTGGTGCGTTTCTCCTGGCAGCCCAGCAAGGCGTCAAAGTATAAGAAGCAGCTCCTTGGCAGTGAGTTGCCCGCCTTGCCCCACACAGACGGTAAACCCATGCTGGTGAAACGTGTCTATGAGTGTGTCAAAAAAGAGGATGCATTTAGCACCAGCCAGGGACGCATGCTAGAGCATAACTGGCCCATGGAAGGCTAAATGCTATCGAATCCTTATCAAGAGGCCGGGTGATCACCCGGCCTTTTTTATCCTATCGGGCCAACACCTGCTCCTTCGAAGTCTTGCCTTGTGTTTGCTTAGTGCGGCGCCTTGTTTGCGGTTTGCGCCGGGTCTGCCACATCAAATAACCGGAGAGGGCCATCAGGCTCGGAAAAAAGCCCACCACACACCAGATAATTTTGCTGATAAGCCCGCCGAAATGGCCGTAATGCAGTGGACGAAAGCTGTCGACGAATTGGTAAAGTACGTCGGCCTGAGTGGCATCCACGCTGGCGGTGAGGCGACCCGCTTTATCATCGAAACTGACGATAGAACCATAGTCGCTGCGAAGCGCTCCGCTGTCTCTTGCGGCGCCAAAAAGGTGGATGCCGGGATAACTCTTGTCGGGAAAGCGTACATAATGGGCCTCGAAGCCCGGGATAACTTGATTTGCCTGAGTCAATAGCGCATCGAAATCCAGCTGCTTGTTGTAGTAGCTCTGGGTGATGGCGAGTGTCTTAGGATCTACCTCATCCCACTCTTCTAAGATGTGCGCTATGTTCCACCAGGCGCCGGTAAAGCCAAGGATTAGAAACAGCGGCGCGCCGACTATCCCCAGCATCTTGTGGCTATCGCTGAGAAACAGGCGCAGACTCTTGCCCCACCTAAGGGTAAAAAAGGTTCGCCAAAACTGACGGTGTAGTATAAATCCAGATAACGAAAGCAATATCAGCAAGACAGATATTAATGCGGTAACGGCTAGCCCCAGATGATCCGCCAGTAAGGTGTAGTGCAGCTCTAGGAGCCAATCCAGCAGGTAGTGACTCAGGTCGACGGGCTGGCTTAGCAAGTTGCCTTGGCTTGGGTCGACAAACAGGATCTGCCAGTCGTAGGTACCCTGCTTGGCCACATAGAGCTTGTCTGCCTCGCCGGCGCGAGCCGCAAACTGCCAGCCAAGAATTTCATGTTGCGGCAAGGCCTGGTCTGCCGCTCTCAGGAGCTGGGTAAAGCTCAGGCGGCTATCATCGGTGGCAAGCACCTTCTCAGGCATCAACAGGTGTTCGAGTTCGCTCTTAAACACCAAGACGCTGCCGGTCAGGGCGATGATAAATAGCGGCGCGGCGGCGAGGAGTCCGAGCCAGCCGTGCCATTTCCATAGGAGACGACGCATTAGATGATTACCTTTTGTTATGGCGCCATTCTGAAAGGTGCGAGTGGCAGGGTAGAAGAATCAGGCTTGAGGCTAACATTAATGAGAATCAATTTCATTCTCAAGTTTGATCCTGCGGCATTGAGTCACATTTTTAATCCAAAGCGCCGCATTAGACTCGTTATCCAGGGAGATGGGAGGTAAATATAATGAGCAGGGGACTTGGCTTGAATTGCCAGGTTCTCATTTCGTTCTTAAGTCGCTTTAGACTGCTAGATTGTGTCGGATTCAGGGGAGCTTTGGGTTTCAGGTTTCAGGATTTGGCTTAGAGGCTTAGAGGCTTAGAGGCTTAGACGTGGCGATGGCTTTATTTTTGGCCATCGCCACGTCTTTCAATAGAAGGAGCGCTAGACTGAGTCGAGCCTGAGCTTAGGCTGAGCTTTGCGGGCTTAAAGCGGCGTCTGTGTGCCGTCATACTGACCGCGGATAAGCTTGTCTTTCTCTATGAGGAGCAGTTCACCAGACAGGCCTTTTTTAATGCTGCTGTCGACGGCAATCACCCGGTTGTCGAAAAGGCCAAGCACTCGCGTCTGTGAGGTGTGGCCCACGACGATGCGCTTGACCTTGAAGTAGTCCAGGATATTGGCCAGTTCCTGGGTATCGAAGTCGGGCTTAAAGTAGCCGCGATACCAGGTGGGGCCGTTACCGAAGAAGAGAAAGTTAAGTAACTCATCTTGTTTTAATTCGGGCTTAGTCTTGTCGATATTTTCCCGGTAGAGACGGTTGGCTCTATCCAGTGTCAGCTCTCGGTCGACCCACTCCTGGCTGATGCCACCATGGAGAAAGAGGGTATCGTTTATCTTAACGATAGTGTGCTTGCTGCGTAGCCATTGGCCGAGTTCGCTGTCTTTGCCGTAGAGGTCCTGATATTGGCGATTAAGCAGGGTACTGGCCGTCTGATACTTGTCATTGACGTAGCGCAGATCGCCGCGCATCACCATCTGCTCATGATTTCCCATCAGCAGATGTAGCTGGCCACCGGCGGCCTTGGCCTGTCTGTCGAGTCGATACATGAACCAGAGTACTTCGTTGACCTGAGGGCCACGGTCAAACATGTCACCCGTCATCACCATATGGCCCTTGCCGAAGGCCCAGTTGTTATCCTGATCGATGATCTCGTTGCTGCGCAGCAGCTTGATCAGCACCTCATACTGGCCATGGACATCGCTGAGCGCCACTATCTTATCGACGCCCTGATAGCTGTCGGCCAGTACTTCAGTGGCCTGCGGATTCAGGCTGGGCTCAGGGAGCTGATCGCAATGTTCGGGGCGACTCAGCTGTCCCTGATTGACGCGGGTCTGTTTATGCTCGCCTTCGCAGATCCAATCGGCTATCTCCGCCTTGGGGTTGAGAAATAGATAGGGGCCGTCGCTAATGCCTGAATTCGTACTGGCTTGAGTCACTGCCTTAGTATCTTGCTGAGTTTGCGCCTGAGCGGCTAAAACCTGTAGGGGCAGTAAACCGGCCAGGCATAAGCTAGCCGTCTTTAGTGCCGAGTTTAGGGGCATTAGCCAGAGTGATCTATTCAAGACAAATCCTTTTATTATTCTGATGTTGTTGTCGGATAGGCGTTCAATCCTAGCACGCTTTTGTTTCCGTGTTAGCCCCTTTTAATGAGGGGAGCAGGCGTTGGGAAGAGAAGATAAAAAAACGGAGGCTACAGCCTCCGTTTATATGTGTTTTGCGCTACTGAAATTGCTCCAGAGTGCAAGATGCGCGAGTTAGCTGATGCGCTTGTACTTGAGACGGTGGGGCTCAATCACATCTGTGCCCAAGGTCTCTTTCAGCCAAGTCGAGTATTCTGTGTAGTTACCTTCGTAGAAGTTCACCTGACCCTCGTCGCGGTAGTCCAGGATATGGGTGGCGATTCTGTCGAGGAACCAACGGTCATGCGAGATCACCATGGCACAGCCTGGGAATTCCAGCAGGGCTTCTTCCAGTGCACGCAGGGTTTCGACGTCGAGATCGTTGGTGGGCTCATCGAGGAGCAGCACGTTGCCGCCAGCCTGGAGCAGCTTGGCTAGATGCACACGGTTGCGCTCACCGCCCGAAAGGGTGCCGATGATCTTCTGCTGATCGCCGCCGCGGAAGTTGAAACGGCCCACATAGGCGCGGCTCGGGATCTCTGTGTTGTTGATACGCATGATATCCTGACCGCCGGAGATCTCCTCCCATACGGTCGCCTTGTCGTTCATGGCATCGCGGAACTGTTCCACCGAGGCGATCTGTACCGTATCACCCACTTCAATGCTGCCGCTGTCTGGCTGCTCGGCGCCGCTGATCATCTTAAACAGGGTCGACTTACCGGCACCGTTTGCGCCGATAATACCGACGATGGCGCCTTTAGGTACGCTGAAGCTCAGGTTGTCGATAAGTACCCGATCGCCATAAGACTTGGTCAGGTTGTTGACTTCGATCACCTTGTCACCCAGGCGTGGCCCTGGCGGAATAAACAGCTCGTTGGTCTCGTTACGTTTCTGGTAGTCGTTGGTGTTCAGCTCTTCGAAGCGCGCCATACGGGCCTTGCCCTTTGACTGGCGGCCCTTGGCACCTTGACGAACCCACTCGAGTTCCTTGGCAATGGTCTTCTGGCGAGCGCTTTCGGCGGCCGATTCTTGTTGCAGACGGGCGTCTTTCTGCTCTAGCCATGAAGAGTAGTTGCCTTCCCAAGGAATACCCTCGCCACGGTCGAGTTCTAAGATCCAACCGGCGGCGTTGTCGAGGAAGTATCTATCGTGGGTAATGGCCACAACGGTACCCGTGTATTCTTGCAGGAAGCGCTCTAACCAGGCGACAGACTCGGCGTCCAAGTGGTTGGTCGGTTCGTCCAGCAGCAACATGTCTGGCTTTTCAAGTAGCAGACGACAGATGGCCACACGGCGACGCTCACCACCTGATAGCACTTCAATCTTCTCATCCCAATCCGGCAGGCGCAGCGCGTTAGCGGCGCGTTCGAGAATATTGTCCAGGTTGTGGGCATCCTGGGCCTGGATGATGGCTTCTAGTTCGCCTTGCTCCTTGGCAAGGGCGTCGAAATCGGCATCTGGCTCGGCATACAGGGCATAAACCTCGTCGAGACGGGTCAGGGCGTTCTTGGCCTCGCTTACCGCTTCTTCGATCGCTTCTCGTACGGTTTGTTGGGGATCTAGCTTAGGCTCCTGGGGCAGGTAACCTATCTTAAGATCCTGCATTGGACGCGCTTCACCCTCAATCTCGGTATCGATACCGGCCATGATGCGCAGCAGGGTAGACTTACCCGAACCGTTGAGACCCAATACACCAATCTTGGCGCCGGGGAAAAAGCTTAAGGAAATATCTTTGAGGATCTGCTTCTTCGGCGGGACTATCTTGCCCACGCGTAGCATGCTGTATACAAACTGAGCCATAAAAAAGTTTACTCACTGACGAAACAATGGGGGCAATTCTACTGTAATCGCCCTAGAACTTAAATCGGATTTTCGGTGGCAGATTTTAGCTCGCATTGTCGCCCCTCTCATAGTGAGACGTTTTTGTTTTGTGACCCAGTGTAAAAATTGTTAACATCTGCGCAACCTAGGCTGGCCGCCCGGTCGGTGATGCCTGGGCACCAATAAAAATAAAGACAAAAATAACCACAAAGATAAGGGATCGATCTTGAACGCCACCCCCCCATTTTTTGCTGCCTCCCTGTTTGGCGGCATGAGCCTACTATTGTCAGCCCCTGCGCTAGCCGATACTCAGCCCCAAGTCGTTGAAACATTGCCTCTAGTGGCACAGACGGATCGCCCCGTGACACTGTCGGCGGCGCTGGCTAGTGATGGAGATGCCTCTGTAGAGAAAGAAGCCCTTAGCGAAAAAGGTGTCCTTAGTGAAAAAGATGCCCTTAGCGAGAAGGACTGGTGGGGAGCCACGCTGGAGATCTCTACCGTGCTGGTGCTGGGTGAGCTGCTCTATAAGACTGGCTCACAGGCCATGGAAGATGATTTCGATTATGAAATCGATGGCAATGCGGCCGAGTTTTTCTACGACAGGCTGACTACAGGTGCGTCGTGGAAATATGATGATAACGATATCGGCATGAACTGGGGCCATGCCTATGCCGGCGCCCTCTATTATCAGGCGTTTCGTAACCATGGCTTCAACTATTACGAGTCGACCCTGGGCACCTTTGCCGCCTCTACCATCTGGGAGGTGTTTGCCGAGTATAAGGAAGTGGTGAGCATCAACGATCAGATAGTCACCACCTGGGGCGGCGCGGTATTGGGGGAGAGCCTGTATCAGTTTACCGAGATGCTGGACGCCAAAGAGGGCTGGCTGCCCGCCGGCCTGAGCTACCTGTTTAACCCCTCGCGGGCGGTGCGGGGCTGGTTTGGCTACCCGAGCCCTAACAGGTTCGATCGCAGCCAGGCCAAAGACAGCTTCTCCGTCTATACCGGCGTGCGCTATGCCAGCAAGGACGAGGCGGACGTCAGCAGCACCATGGTGATGCTGGGGATGCGCGCCGCTATCGACAGCCGCGAAGGAAAGTATGATTCACTGAGCGGCACCCCGAGCCGGGTCGAGATGATGATGGAGACCGCGGTCTCCCAAGAAGGCGTGGAGGAGTGGCAGATGGCCACCCAACTGCTGCTGGCAAGCTACGGCCGCAAACATAAAGGCGGGGGACTGGCAAGCGACTGGTCCCATAGCTTCTATGTCGGCCCATCGACGGGCATGGAATATACCAGCCTGGGGCTGGAGCTGGATGAAGATTTCTACGCCGTGGTCAATCTACTCGGCCTGTCGTTTGGGGCCAACTGGTCGACTCAAGATATCAATATCGATCTGCGCAGCGATCTCTTTGGTGACTTTGCCATGGTGAAGCCGTTCGCGACCAAAGATTATCTGTCTCAGGGGCGGCATTTCTGGGGCACTAAATCAGTGCTCTGGGAGGGAGAGTATGGTTACGCCTGGGGCCACACCTTTAATCTGTCGCTGGAGGCCAGCTACCGCAACCTCCTATTAGGCATGAAGCTTAAGTCCCAGCGCTGGAGCTCGATCAACGACAAAGAGAACGAGCGCGCCCCCCAGTGGAACCCCAATAACAGCGATCTGGATTTTGATGACGCGAGAGACAGGTATGAGATCTATCTTAGCTATGGCGTTAGCGACGATTTGACCCTGAGTCTGCACCATGAGCGGATCGATCGCAGCGGCGAAATTCACGGTATCGACAACCCTGGCATCTATAGCCGCCTTGACGACACGGAGCTGCGTAGCTGGCTGCAACTCGAATACCATTATTGATTACCTTACTGATTACCTTTACTAATGCAAAATGACGGCCCGGCGCCGTCATTTTTGTTGGATTAATAAAACAGTGTTTTCGTTCAAAAGGCTGTAAACCAGCCATTTTGTCCCTTGCAAAAAAGGAGTCTTGGCAAAACAGGGCTTAATCGCCCGACTTTTGTTGTAAGGGGCATTTTGATGAACATTTCTCAGCTTGAATCGCAACTAATTTCATGTCGCAAATGCTGGGATTGTGATCGAATGCACTGTAGAATACCGCGCAACCCTACCTTAATAAGACTTTACAGCTGGAGTGACCAATGCTGAAAAAAGAGATGAACATCGCCGACTTTGATCCGCAACTGTTTGAAGCGATCCAGGAAGAGACTCGTCGTCAAGAAGAGCACATCGAGCTTATCGCCTCGGAGAACTATACTTCTCCTCGCGTGATGGAGGCTCAAGGTTCTCAGCTGACGAACAAGTACGCCGAAGGTTATCCTGGCAAGCGTTACTACGGTGGTTGTGAGCATGTCGATATCGTCGAAAACCTAGCTATCGAGCGCGCCAAAGAACTGTTCGGTGCGACCTATGCTAACGTTCAGCCTCACTCTGGCTCTCAGGCTAACAGCGCAGTTTATATGGCGCTATTGCAACCAGGCGATACCGTACTGGGTATGAACCTGGCTCACGGCGGTCACCTGACTCACGGCTCACCAGTAAACTTCTCTGGCAAGCTGTACAACATAGTGCCTTACGGCATCGACGAGTCTGGCAAGATCGACTACGACGAGATGGAGCGTCTGGCCGTTGAGCACAAGCCTAAGATGATGATTGGTGGTTTCTCTGCTTACTCTGGTATCGTCGACTGGGCACGCATGCGTGAGATCGCCGACAAGATTGGTGCTTACCTGTTTGTCGACATGGCCCACGTTGCAGGCCTTATCGCCGCCGGTGTCTATCCTAACCCAGTGCCACACGCACACGTGGTGACTTCGACGACTCACAAGACTCTAGCCGGTCCTCGCGGCGGTATCATTCTGTCTGCGGCGAATGACGAAGACCTATACAAGAAGCTGAACTCTGCGGTATTCCCAGGTGGTCAGGGGGGCCCATTGATGCACGTTATCGCCGGTAAGGCGGTGGCCTTCAAGGAAGCGCTGTCTCCTGAGTTTAAGGCTTACCAGCAGCAGGTTGTGGTTAACGCTAAGGCGATGGCTAACACCTTCATCGAGCGCGGTTTCGATGTCGTTTCTGGCGGCACAGAAAACCACCTGTTCCTGCTGGATCTGATCGCTAAAGATATCACGGGTAAAGATGCCGATGCGGCCCTGGGTCGTGCCAACATCACGGTAAACAAGAACTCAGTGCCTAACGATCCACGCTCACCTTTCGTGACCTCGGGTCTGCGTATCGGTTCGCCTGCCATCACGCGTCGCGGCTTCAAAGAAGCTGAAGCGGTTGAGTTGACTAACTGGATCTGTGACATTCTCGATGACATCAGCAACGAAGGCACTATCGAGCGCGTGAAGAACCAGGTGCTTGAATTGTGCGCTAAGTACCCTGTTTACGGTTAACCTTAAGGGTTAAATCGGGTAAACTCCGATGGCCGCTACTGATTTAATATTGGTAGCGGCCATTTTTGTATCTATTTCAAGGGAAAGCTCCCCAAGATACCGATTAGCATATGCTGGAGGCTCAATGCATTGTCCGTTTTGCAGCGCAACCGACACTAAGGTGATTGATTCTCGTCTGGTGGCCGATGGTCATCAGGTGCGTCGTCGTCGCGAGTGTCTGCTTTGTCACGAGAGATTTACCACCTTCGAAGGCGCCGAGCTGGTGATGCCCAGAGTGGTGAAACAAGATGGCAGCCGCCAACCCTTCGATGAAGACAAGTTGCGTGGCGGCATGCTCAGGGCGGTCGAGAAGCGCCCCGTGTCGATGGACGAGATAGAGCAGGCGCTCAGCAAGATTAAATCTACCCTAAGGGCCACGGGCGAGCGCGAGGTCACCTCTAAGATGATAGGTAATCTGATGATGGATCACCTGGTCAATCTCGACAAGGTGGCCTATATCCGCTTCGCCTCCGTGTACCGCGCCTTCGAAGATGTCTCCGAGTTCGGCGAGGCGATTGCCAAGTTGCAAAACGATAAGAGCAAACCGGGCAAGTCTTAGATTATGCGTAGCGGGGCTTCCCCAATTATTCTCAAGAGATGGCGATCCAGACATGGCCTGGTCCAAATTTGATTCTCAGATGATGGCGCGCGCCATCCAGTTGGCCCGCAAGGGCCAGTACACCACTCGTCCCAATCCGAATGTCGGTTGCGTGCTCGTCCAGGGGGAGACCCTTGTGGGCGAGGGCTATCATATCGCCGCCGGCGGCCCCCACGCTGAGGTGCACGCCCTGCGTATGGCGGGCGATAACGCCAAAGGCGCCACTGCCTACGTGACTCTGGAGCCCTGTAGCCACTATGGCCGCACGCCCCCCTGCGCCGAGGGGCTGATAAAGGCGCAGGTTTCCCGCGTCGTGGTAGCGGTCACCGACCCAAATCCTCAGGTGTCAGGCCGGGGGACCAAGATGCTCGAGGATGCCGGTATTCGCGTCGAGGTCGGCCTGCTGCAAGAAGAGGCCGCTGCCCTCAACCCTGGGTTTATGAAGCGGATGCGCACCGGACTTCCCTGGGTCAGCATCAAACTGGCCGCCAGCCTGGATGGTAAGACGGCGCTTTCCAATGGCGTGTCTAAATGGATCACAGGTCCTGAGGCGCGCCGCGACGTGCAGCGCATGCGCGCCCGTTTCGACGCCGTAGTGACAGGCATAGAGACGGTACTGGCCGATGACCCAAGTTTGAACGTACGACATGGGGAGCTAGGTTATTTGCGCGAGCAGCTAGCGGATGCCGATATTCGTCAGCCTCTGCGTGTCGTGCTCGATTCTCGTGCGCGTCTTGGCGCCAAGGCTAAGCTGTTTGACACTGAGTCCCCCGTGCTCTTGGTGAGCTGTCAGCCCTATCCCGATGAGATCGTCAGAGCCTGGCCTGAGCAGGTGAGTCAACTGCAACTGACCAGCGAGAATGGCCAGGTGCCGTTAAAGGCGCTGCTCGAATACCTTGGCGGACAAGTTAACAGTGTGATGGTGGAGGCTGGGGCGACACTGGCCGGCGCCTTCATGGCACAGGGACTGGCGGACGAGTTGGTGCTGTATCAGGCGCCCAAGATCTTAGGCGGCCACGGACGCAATCTGCTGGCCCTGCCAGACTATACTGAGATGGCACAGTTACCCGGCCTGCGTCTGTGTGACGATCGCCGCATCGGCGCCGACAGACGCCTTACCTTTCAATTGAGTCACAATCATTTACCGAGCGATAAAGAGTAGTTAGTCATGTTTACTGGGATCATCGAGGCTGTGGGCAGCCTGAGAAAAATTGAGCGTCGCGGCGATGATATTCGCCTGACCGTGGCGAGTGGCAAGCTGGACTTAAGTGACGTTAAATTGGGTGACAGCATAGCCACCAATGGCGTGTGCCTGACCGTCGTCGAGCAGATGGCCGATGGTTATGTGGCCGATATCTCCGCCGAAACCGTTGCGCTTACCGGTTTTGCCCATTATCAGGTGGGGCAGAAGGTCAACCTGGAGAAGGCGGTCACCCCAACTACGCGCCTTGGCGGCCATATGGTAAGCGGCCACGTCGACGGTGTGGCCAGCGTGGATGACAGGCAGTATCGCGGCAAGGCGATCGAATTCTGGTTGACGCCGCCCAAGGGCTTAGCGCGCTATATCGCCCATAAGGGCTCTATCACCATAGATGGCGTTAGCCTGACGGTGAACGAGGTGGACGGCGAGCGTTTTCGCCTGACCATAGTGCCTCACACCGCCAGCGAAACCACGCTTATCGAGCTCAAGGCGGGTGACAGGGTCAACATCGAGGTGGATCTGATCGCCCGGCACCTGGAGCGCCTGCTGAGTTTCTCTCAGTCAGAGGAAAATCCAGCGAAAGAATCAAAGGTCACCATGGATCTGTTAGCTCGCTCCGGCTTTTTAAGATAGACACTGGCAATCCCGGTCGATAGCAGATTAAATAACTCTTACTATAAGAATATTTCAAGGTCTAACAGTTTAAGGTCTAACAATGGCACTACACAGCATAGAAGCGATTATCGAAGATATCCGTCTGGGTAAGATGGTTATCTTGATGGATGACGAAGACAGAGAGAATGAAGGCGACCTGATCATGGCCGCCAACCTGGTGACGCCCGAGGCGATCAACTTCATGGCCACATATGGTCGCGGCCTCATCTGCCAGACCATGACCAAGGCCCGCTGCGAGCAGCTTAACCTGCCGCTGATGGTGAGCAACAACAATGCCCAGTTCTCCACCAACTTCACCGTGTCTATCGAGGCGGCAGAAGGGGTGACTACGGGTATTTCTGCCTATGACAGAGCCGTTACCGTGCAGGCCGCCGTGGCCCGCGACGCCAAGCCGTCGGATATCGTGCAGCCGGGTCATATCTTTCCACTGATGGCCCAAGAGGGCGGGGTACTTATCCGCGCCGGTCATACCGAGGCGGGCTGCGATCTGGCGCGCCTGGCCGGTCATGAGCCATCGGCGGTGATCGTCGAGATCCTCAACGAAGATGGCACCATGGCCCGTCGCCCGGATCTTGAGGTGTTTGCCGAGAAGCATGGCCTCAAGATAGGCACTATCGCAGATCTCATCGAATACCGTAATACCAAGGAAACCACTGTGGTGCGCGAGGCCAAGTGCAAGCTGCCGACCCGTTTCGGCGAGTTCGACATGATCACCTACCGCGACACCATAGATAACCAGCTGCACTATGTGCTGGTGAAGGGAGAGGTAGAGCCTAACGCCTTGGTCCGTGTGCATCTGCAAAACACATTCAACGACCTGCTGCACTCTGAGCGCGACGAGAAGCGCAGCTGGCCGCTGGAAAAAGCCATGGCGCGTATCGCCGATGAGGGCGGCGTGTTAGTGGTGCTGGGTCATCAGCAGAGTAACGAAGAGCTAATCGCTAAGGTTAAGGCCTTCGAGGCGGAAGATAAGGGCGAGATTGGCGCACCGGCGCCGTGGCAGGGCACCTCACGTCAGGTGGGTGTGGGCTCGCAGATCCTTGCCGATGTGGGCGTGACCAGCATGCGTCTGCTCAGCTCGCCTAAGCGTTACCATTCGCTGTCGGGTTTCGGGTTGGAAGTCACTGAATATATTGCAGAATAAGTTACTCTGTAGGGAATTCATCGATTTGAGTTAAATTGCATGGGGATCAACGCGGTAGGCTGTGGTATCATACCGCCTCTTTTTTCCCGTGCCGGGTTTGTTAAGCTAATTTAGGTAAGATAAATGAACGTAGTTCAAGGTAATATCGAGTCGAAAAACGCCAAAGTGGCCATAGTGGTTTCACGTTTTAACAGCTTCGTGGTTGAAAGTCTGCTAGAAGGCGCGGTGGATACATTGAAGCGCTTCGGTCAGGTCGCCGATGACAACATTACCGTTGTCCGCGTACCCGGTGCCGTAGAGCTGCCACTGGCAGCCCGTCGTGTGGCGGCAAGTGGTAAATTTGACGGTATCATTGCGCTGGGCGCCGTGATCCGTGGTGGTACGCCACACTTTGATTTTGTTGCAGGCGAGTGTAACAAGGGGCTGGCTCAGATAGCGCTTGAGTTCGACCTTCCTGTGTCATTCGGTGTATTGACCACAGATACCATTGAACAAGCTATCGAGCGTTCTGGTACTAAGGCGGGTAACAAGGGCGGCGAAGCGGCACTTGGTCTGCTAGAGATGGTCAATGTTCTGCAAGAACTAGAACAGCAGTTGTAAGATTAGGAACCAAGATGAAACCTTCAGAGCGCCGTAAAGCCCGTCGTCTAGCGGTACAAGCTATCTACTCATGGCAGCTAAGCGGCAATAATGTTGCCGACGTGGAGCATGAATTTCTCACCGAGCAGAAGATCGATGGCGTCGACGTTAGCTATTTCCGTGAATTGCTATCAGGCACCACGACCAAGTCGGCTCAGTTGGATGAGTTGATTATGCCTCACCTCGAGCGCCCGTTCGATGAGGTTTCGCCTATCGAGAAGGCGGTGTTGCGCATCGCCACCTACGAGCTGACCTTCCGTAAGGATGTGCCTTATAAGGTCGCCATCAATGAGGCGATCGAGCTGGCCAAGGCCTTCGGCGCCGAAGATGGCCACAAGTTCGTTAACGGCATTCTCGATAAGATAGTCGCTAAAAAGTGATACAATAAACGGCGTCCCAGGATGCCGTTTTTTATATTCAGGTTTAGCCTCGACGTCGCCTTCGTTAGCTCGATGTTGCCTTCGCTAAAAAGTGTGCTAGCTGATTAACCCTTACTATGGTTCTTAAGACTGTGAAAGAGTTTACACTGATAGATCATTTCTTCGCTAACCTAGGCCAGAACCGCCGTGATGTGCACCTCGGCATAGGTGATGACTGTGCCCTGGTCCAGCCTGGTGAAAACAAAGTGATTGCCATCTCCTGTGACACCCTGGTTGAGAATGTACACTTCTATGCCGATATGCCTGCCAAGGCGCTGGGTTATAAGGCGCTGGCGGTTAACCTGTCTGATCTCGCCGCCATGGGGGCCGAGCCTGCCTGGATGACGCTTGCCCTTACGCTTCCTGAGGTGGATGAAAGCTGGCTTCAGGAATTTAGTCAGGGGCTGAAAGAGGCCGCCGAGTATTATGGGGTTGCCCTGGTTGGTGGCGACACGACCCGTGGTCCTAAGTCGATCACCATCACCATCAACGGCCAGGTGCCCGAGGGCAAGGCGTTAACCCGAGGCGGCGCCAAGAATGGCGACTGGATCTATGTGACCGGTAGCCTCGGCGATTCCGCCGTGGGGCTGGCCATTCTGGGTGACAAGCTTAATATCGAGGGTGAGGCGAGAGAGCACTTTATTCAGCGTCACTATTTCCCGACGCCCAGGGTACTCGCGGGTCAGTCGCTGCGAGGATTAGCCTCGAGCGCCATCGATCTTTCCGACGGTTTCGTGTCTGACATAGGCCATATCCTTAAACAGTCTCAGGTGGGAGCCGTAGTAGATGTCGATCGTCTGCCCTTGTCGGCCCAGATGCGCGAATCTTTGGATGAATCTGTGGCACTTGGCTATGGCCTGACCGGTGGCGAAGATTACGAGTTGCTGTTTACCGTTCCCGAGGCTCAGCGCGGCGCGCTGGAGACGGCACTGGCCCACGCGGGGGTAAGCTTTACTCAGGTGGGGCAGATCGCCACCGGCGACAAGCTGCGCCTGATCAAGGGCGGCGAACCCTACACTCCAACACACTTTGGTTTCGAGCACTTTTAAACATGCAGTTATGGTCGAGCGATCCGGTTCTTAAGAAGCTTTCTCTGGCAAACCCTATTCATTTCCTGGCCTTGGGTTTCGGTTCAGGCCTAGCCGCCAAGGCCCCAGGCACCTTCGGTACCCTGGCGGCGATTCCGCTTTATCTGTTGATGGCAGGCCTTCCGCTGAGTTGGTATCTGGGGTTGACCCTGCTGAGCGTACTCGCCGGTTTCTATATCTGTGACAAGGCCTCTAAAGATATGGGGGTGCATGATCACGGCGCCATCGTCTGGGACGAAGTAGCGGGCCTGCTTATTACCCTCATCGCCGCCCCCGCTGGTTGGCTCTGGCTGTTGATTGGTTTCGCGCTATTTCGCTTCTTCGACATCCTCAAGCCCTGGCCCATCAAGGTACTCGATGCCAAGGTTCATGGCGGTATCGGCATAATGATCGATGACGTGCTCGCCGGAGTGTTTGCATTTTTGTGCCTGCAGGGGATCGTCTATCTGGCAGGATAGTGACAGGCTTACCCAGTTCATATTGAGTTGAAATAAAGTCCCGACTGTCGATGGCGAGCGCGCCGAGACAATCGGGATTTTTGTTTTTGGCACTCCAGCAAAAATTTGATTTGTCACTGCGCTGACTGCATGCTCAGTTTTAACTTTTAGTCATTTTCAGGCAAGAGGAGACTGGTTATGGATGATGAGAGCCTTAATCAAAACAGGTTGGAAGTTGAGTATAGTGGTAGCTGTCTCTGTGGCGGCGTGGCCTTTAGCTTAGTGGGTCGCTTCGATGCTTTCTATTTGTGTCACTGTAGCCGCTGTCAAAAGGGCTCGGGCTCGCTCCATGGGGCCAACCTGTTTTCCAATCATTTAGCTCTTGTCTGGCGGCGTGGCGAGGCCTTGCTGCAAACCTTTCAAGTAGCGAATACTCGGCACAAGCGATGTTTTTGCAAGGTGTGCGGCTCGCCTATGCCTTATCGGCTGCAGGCGTTTAATCTGGTCGTGGTGCCAGCAGGCTGTCTGGATGTCGAGGTACCCATTATGCCTACGGCAAAGCTGTTTATGGCAGAGCGCGCGAATTGGGGGGAAGAACTCCAATCTGTGCCGGGTTTCGATCGTCTACCGGAATAGCATTTTAGCGCTGAAAATTTTTGGCATTTATATCCCCTGAAGCTGGTCAGGGGATGAGCTGTGATGACGGAAAAAGAAACTGTAGGCTCGTTATTCTGGTGAGCTCTCATTAGGTTTTTCATCATTGGTCTCAGTCACCATCCCTGCTGAGATGGCAGGAGTCGTTATGCGGGTAACAAGCTCGGCGCGCAGCGATTCCAGTTTGTTAGCAGTAGCCTGGTAACTCTCGAATGATGGAATACCAGAACAGAGGATAAATTTACCCATTGGATTGTAGGCGTACTCTTGCAGGGTCGAGAGCGAGAGATCGTTAGGGCACTGCTTGATGCTTGCCTTGCCAGTTAAGATATCTGCGTAGCGGTTTGAGGTATCCTGTTTTTGCAACAGTGGCATAAGCATCGCCTCGGCGATCTTAGCTGTGATGCTGGCGTCTTCACCTGCCTCAAATGATTGATTCACTTTAGTTAGGAAGTGCCACTCACCACGTTTAACCCGCTTTAGTGACAACACTTCTTCTGAGGTGGACTGCAGCCAGAGGCTAGGTATTTGAGTATCCTCATCCTCTGTTCGCTTTTGACTGACGAGCACCTCGCCCAGCTTCATGTTTTGCTTGAGCGCGTCTATGGCTAGGAATTTATTGCTTAGCATGTTGATTCGCTCGGCGGCCTGCTGCCAGAACTGCATATCTGTATCTATGGCGGTTATGAGGGAGGCTGGATCCGTTCCATTGAAATAAGCATTAACAAGGTACAATTGCCTTGCAGCAGCAAGATGTTTAAAAGACACCATGCTGCGATAGGGATTAAAGTGGGTATCATCTTGCCATTGACCGAGGGAGAGTAGGGTGCGGTAGCGCTCAATTAGCCAGGCAAAGTCATCGAGTGTGGCCTTAAGAGGCTCTGGCTCGGCGAATAGGGCTGCACACTCGTCGAGATAGCCTTCTTGTTTGAGGCAGTTGGAAATAGCCCATTCGGGAAGCTCGAATTTTTCGTCGACAGTCTGTGTTGGCCTTTCTAAAACTCCAAGTTGTTTGAGCGCTTGATAGCGTTCAAGTCCGACCGCCATGGGGTCATCATCTTCCGGCGCATCGAAACCAAAGGCGTAAAGATAAGGATTGTTTTCAAGATGCTGACTCAAGGCGGTCTCTTCGGCGTTCACCTGCTTAAGAAAGGCGCTGGCCTGCTCTGATGGCGCGCTATCTTGCAGATTAATTAGCAGCAAGATGAGATAGCCGCCGACGGGAATGAGTAGCAGGGTAAATAAGATCCATTTCAGAGCACGAAAAAAGTGTCGCATTTCAAATCCTTGTGGCTTTTAACTTAGTATCGACAGCAAAGGGCTCAGTTTATCAGAGTCTCTTCGCTGTGCAACAGCGCTACATTAGCGGCGCAATAGGCTCACCTCAGAGGTGCTTATGAAATAAAAAGCGCGGCCTGAATCTTGCCGCGCTTGCGTTCGCTAATCTGCTTAATGGCTGTCAATGTCAGGGTTTATCAGTCTTAGCCCTGTAGTAACTCCTTGGCGTTGGCCAGGGTATTGTTGGTGATGACATCGCCACCAAGCAGGCGCGCCAGCTCCTCGATACGTTGCCCCTTATCCAGTGGCACCATGGAGGTCTCGGTTTGGCCTGACTTGCTTTGCTTGTTGACGAACATATGCTGATGACCGTTACCGGCCACTTGGGGCAAGTGGGTCACACAGAGTACCTGTGTCGACTCGCCTAAGGCGCGCAGCATCTTGCCCACCACTGCCGCGGTCGGGCCTGAAATCCCCACGTCGACCTCGTCGAAGATGAGGGTCGGGGTGGCAACCTTCTTGGCGGTGATCACCTGAATGCCCAGGCCGATACGCGACAGCTCGCCGCCCGAGGCCACCTTGGCGATGGGCTGTAGCGGCTGACCCGGGTTGGTCGTGACCTGAAACTCCACAGTATCGCAGCCGTTTGGCGACATCATCTCGGGATTAAACTGTACGTCGATGACAAACTTGCCCTTAGGCATGCTCAGCTCATGGATAGAGCGGGTAACCTGCTTGTCCAATTCCTTGGCGTAGCGTTGACGGCTCTGGCTGAGCTTCTGGGCGTGGGCGATGAAGCTCTCGCGGCAGCTCTGAAGCTGCTGGGCGATCTCATCGAGCTTCTCCTCATCCGAGTCGAGCTCGCTCAGCTCCTGGCTAAGTGCCTGATGATGCTGATAGAGATCTTTGGCGTTCACATGGTGCTTGCGCGCCAGCATCATGATTTTAGACAGGCGTTGCTCCAGCGCAGCAAAGTGATCCGGGTCCAGTTCCAGCCTGTCTAAGTATCTTTGTAGCTCGCTGCTGCTCTCTTGCACCTGGATCAGGGCATCGTTGAGCATGTTGCCCACCCCTTTAAGCTCAGGATCGTAACCTTCGAGCTCCTGGGCCTGATCTAGGCTCATGTTGAGTAGCGATTCGATGGCGCCCTCTTCGCTGTCTTGCAGCAGATAGAGGGTGCGTTGGCAGGCCTGGATAAGCGCCGTACCATTGGCCAACTTCTTATGCTCGGCCTCTATCTCTTCAAACTCCTCTTCGCCCAGGGCAAATTCGTCTAGTTCTTCGACCTGATATTGCAGCAGCTGCTTGCGGGCGATGCGTTCATGTTGTGACTGCTGTAACTGACTCAGTTCTTTCTGGATCAGCTTGAAGCGCTGGTAGCTGGCGCTACAGGCATCGAGCAGCATCTTGTGGTTGGCATAGCTGTCGAGCAGGGTAAGTTGATGCTCACTCTTTAACATGGCGTGGTGGGCATGTTGGCCGTGAATGCCGATAAGCAGCTGGCCCAGGGCGCGCATCTGGCTCAGGGGAACCGGGTTGCCGTTGATGTAGGCCCGTGAGCGACCGTCGCTGCCTATGGTGCGGCGCAGGATACATTCGTCGTCTAGCTCAAGATCATTGTCCTCTAACCAACGTTTGGCCAGCGGGATATCGCTGAGGGCGAAGCGGGCACTGACTTCGGCCTTGCTGGCACCGGGACGGACCGTATTGGCATCGGCGCGGTTACCCAGGCACAGGCCCAGGGCATCGATGGCAATCGATTTCCCCGCGCCGGTTTCGCCTGTGATGCTGGTCATCCCAGACTTAAAATCGAGTTCTAAAAAGCGGACAATGGCAAAGTTATTGATGCTGAGCTGACAAAGCATGATGACATCCTTTTACAAAGTACTGTATTCATGCACAGTATATACTGAATTTTTATACAGTAAATACCTGTGTGCTTTTTATCCGTTAAAACACGCTGGCGGTGCCCGAGCCGAGCCAATAGTGCAGCAGTGGAATGGTGGCAAAGCTAATCACTATTCCTAAGCTGATGGTCTGGGCGCTACTGGTGGCACCCACGTTGAATCTGTGGGCTAGCAGGTAGACGCTGGCGGCGGTAGGCAGGGCGGCCAGAATCACCCCCATCTGTAGCAGTTGTCCGCTAACCCCTAAGGCGCCCAGTAGCAGGTAGGCCAGCAGCGGCTGTAGTAGCAGCTTACTCAGGTTAAGCATGGCCAGCTCGGCAAGGCGTGACTGTATGCCGGCGGCATTTCTGCCTCCCTGATTGGCCTTGCAGAGCACCATGCCGATGGCAAACAGGGCGCAGGGGCTAGAGGTCATGCCAAATTGCCGGATGATCTCGGCGATGGGGCGATAAAGCTCAATATGGGCGGCGGATATCGCCATGCCGGCCAGGCTACCCAATATGATGGGGTTTTGGATGAGGGCCAATACTACCGTCTTGAGTGCGCTATCTGTCTGGCCCTGAAACAGTGCCAGCTGAGCTAGCACTATGGCAAATACGGTTACCGATAAAAGGCTGGCCAGGGCGGCAGCGGCCAATGCCAGCTGATCGCCGGGAAACAGCATCATCATCAGCGGGATGCCGATGAAGGAGGTGTTACCAAAGGTGGTGTTGAGGGCGCGGATGGCCGCCAGGGGCTTCTCTTTCGGTTGTAACCAGAGGGAGAGCAGGCCGGTCAGCAGGTAAATCAGGATCATGGCCAGGCTGTAGCCGCCAATAAATCCCCAGTTGGTGATCTCTTCGATCGGGGTTTCGGCCAGCACTATCATCATGATCGCCGGAAAGGCGATGTAATAGACATATTGATTAAGCACGTTGTCGCTGCCCTCGGGCAGTAGCCGGGCTTTTTGCACGACAAAGCCGGTGACCATGATGCCAAATACGACAAAGAGTGGCGAGAGAGTGGATAACATAGGGAGACGACTTCCTTGGCTTGAGTCTGAGTGGCGCTTATCCTAAAAACTGTTATGGCTATTAGGTTACCACTCAGCCGGTCGTGTCCCTATAACGCTAAAGTCTAATGCTTGGGGCCTGATCGCCTTTGCAGCGGCTTGGGCGGCGGCAATATCCCCAGCTCCTGGTAGAAATGGATCTGGCGCCTGAGCTCAAACAGGGAGCCGACGCGTCGCTGCTCCCCTATGGTGAGGCACCAGGTATTGGTTAACCCATCGGGGTTGGTCAATACAAATCCCTGGTAGATAAGTTTGCGCATTAGGCGCCCGCCGAGATACCTATGTTGGATACGCCTGCCTGCACTAACTCCTTGCGCAGCGCCTTGACGAAGTCGGCGGTGATCTTAGGATTCTCTTCGATGATCTCCAGTAAAGAGGCCTGCAGTGCCTTCTCTTCCTGCATCACCTCGTGATTGAAGATGTGTTCGTCCAGTGCTTCTTCATCCATCTCCTCCTCTAGGGTGGCCTCGATATAGTTGGCTACGGTAGCGGATGAGAGCTTGCTGATGTTGGTGATATCGTCTTCCACCTTGCTCTGCAGGGCGCTGAGCAGTGAGGTGAGGGCAACGGCCGCATCCATGGCTGGGTAGACGCCATAGACATCGAAATCGCTGGGTTCTGGGGTGTTGAGATCCAGACGCTCCAGATAGAGGTCGATGTTGAGCTTCAGCTTCTGATCGTACATAGATTGCCACAGCAGGTTGAGCACGGTATCGAGCACCTGTGGGTCGCCAAACTTGCAGACTTCGCTGAACAGCTGATAGTTGGGGTACATGCGTTGGCAAAGGGCGATGGCGAACAGCTTCTTCTGTTCCAGTTCGAGGGCCTTGAGGCGCTTGAAAAACCCGGGTTTATTACTCATCGATCACATCCATAGATAACTGGGCTATTACTTGATTTGCGGCCGATTCTACCTTAGAAAGCTCGTCAAGTAACTCAAGTATTTCCGGCTCGACGAGATCGACGTCGGCATTTTGCTTGAGTGACTGTTCAATCTCTCGACAGAGTCGCTGCGTGGTCGGCACGCCGCAGTAGCAGCTGGCGCCGTGTAGCTTGTGGACATGGCTGACCATGGCCTGGCTGTCTTGCCTTTCGAGCGCGCCCGAGATGTTGTCACGGGTCTCGGGCAGAGAGTCGACCAGCATCTGTAGCATCTCCAGCGCCAGATTGGTCTTCTGGTTGGCCTGGGTCAGACAGAGATCCCAATTAAGGGTGTGCTGGTCGAAATGGGTAAACTGTGGCCGCGTCTTCCAGCGGCTAATCACGCTCTTGAGCGCCGCCTCATCGATAGGTTTTGGCAGGTAGCCATCCATGCCGCTCTGATCGATACGCTCGCGCTCTTCGGCGATGGCGTGGGCGGTCACGGCGACTATGGGGGTGTTGCGATTGAGCGAATGCTCACGTATCTGCTTGGTCGCGCTAAAACCGTCGGTGCCCGGCATCTGAATATCCATGAAGATGAGATCGAAGCTCTTGGCCTTGGCGATCTCTACCGCCTCCTGGCCGTTGTCGGTAACAGTCACCTGAGTAACCAGCTCCTTGAGCAGGGTCTTAATCAACTTGAGGTTGGCGGGATTGTCGTCCACCGCCAATACGCTCATGGGCTCGCGTTCCTGAGTCTCTTTGGCCGCCTCTTGGAACGGCATGGCTTCGAATTGGGCGCGGTGAGGATTGATCAGTGTCACCGCCAGGGCGCGCTCGCCTACCGGCGCCTGCATCACCTTGTCTACAGTGGGCTGGATCAGGCTCATCTTGGCGGCGCTGTCGGTGCTGCTGCACAGGTAGAGGGTATAGTCGCTGATCTTGGCAATCTTATTCAGTACGTTGAGCAGGTTAGGGCTACTGGCCAGATCGTTACAGCTGATGATGGCATAGTCGAAGTGACGTCCCTCTTCGCCGGCGACACGGGCCAGATCTTCCGGGGTCGTGATGCTGACACTTTGCATGCCCCAGTGGCTAAGCAGGCTCTCATGGACCTTGCGTGACAACTCCCTTGGCTCGAACAAGAGCACCGTCTTGTCGATGAGTTTATCGGTTTCTAACGGCTGACTGATAGGGTAGGAACTCAACTTGAGAGGTAGGGTGAACCAGAAGGTAGAGCCTTTACCCGGCGAGGAGATGCAGCCGATTTGACCGCCCATACGGTTGATCAGGCGTTTGGTGATAATCAGGCCCAGGCCGGTACCGCCGAAGCGACGTGAGATGGAGGAGTCTGCCTGGCCGAAGGCCTGGAACAGTTGCGCCTGATGTGGCTTGTCTATGCCTATGCCTGTATCTGTGATCTCACAGCGGACATTAACCTTGTCACTCTCTTCGCTGGTCAGGCGCATCTTGAGGTGTACGCTACCGCTGTCGGTAAACTTGATAGCGTTGCCCACCAGGTTAGTGATCACCTGGCTGACCCGCAGGGCATCGCCAGAGACGTTGTCGTTGATGCTAGGCTCGATATCCACCACAAGTTCGAGATCTTTATCCTTGGCGCTGTTGGCCAGCAGTGAGATGGTGTCGTCGATCAGCTCGCGCAGGGCAAAGGGCATGTTCTCCAGCTCCATCTTGCCCGCCTCCAGCTTGGAGAAGTCTAAGATGTCGTTGATGATCCCCAACAGGTTGGTGGCGCTCTTTTCTATGGTCTTGATGTAGTCCTGCTGACTGGCATGCAGTGGCGTCTTTAATAGCTGCTTGGCAAAACCTATCACCCCGTTGAGCGGCGTGCGCAGCTCGTGGGACATGTTGGCCAGGAACTCAGACTTGATACGGCTGGCCTCTAGGGCGCGTTTCTTGGCCAGATCCAGCTCGACGTTTTGGATCTCAATTTGCTCCAGGGTTTCCCGCAGATCTGAGGTCGCCTGATCGATATTCTGCTGCATCTCCTCATGGTATTCCGATAAGGAACCGGCCATGGCGTTGATGCCGCGCTTGAGCAGATCCAGTTCACCGATCAGGTTGCCGTCGACCCGGGTGTCCAACTTGCCCTCGCGGATCTTGGCCACCACGCGCACCATCTCGGTGATGGGGTGGGTAACGTTTTTCACCAGGCGAAAGGTAAACAGTAGGTTAAGCTGCACGCCGATAAGGACGATGATAAAGGCGGCCACCGCGGCCCTGTGCTGCTCCAGCAGGGCATTTTCTTTGTTGAGTAACACGGCGATATAGCCGAGTTTGGCGGAGTTGACCTGCTGGGCCATGGAGTTGCTGTCGTAGGGGCTGACCACCAGTTCGCGCTGACTGGAGAAGATGGGGCTGCGCATGATGATGCTATCGCCAAACTCCTCTACCTCTGTGGTTTGCAGCGAATCTATGGGCTCGTTGTAGCGCATAAACTCGTGGCTCTTATAGTGATGCGAGGTCACTATCACCCGGTTACTGGTGTCGAAGATGGCAATAAACTGCACCAGGTTGGATTTGTTGAGCTGTACCGAGGTGATCAGTCGCTTGGTGGTCTCAAAATTCTTAGTTTCTAGGCCTATCTCGGCGGAGATGGCCAGCGGCTCGATGATGTTACCGCCGCGCTCGATTAAGCTTTCTTCCAGCTCATAGAAACGATTTATGGTAAAATAGCTGCCAAGCAAAATACCAACCAAAATAGTGGGCGCTAAGGCCAGCACGAGAACCCAGGCTCTCAGGCTGTATTTAGTCATATTGTCTGCACTATTCATTGAGTTGGTATTATTTATCTACGATGGATATAGGTTACATTAGACTGCCAGACTTTGTGCAGTCTTTACTAGTATTTTTATTGTTTTAGAGGCCTAAATGGCACAATTTTATAAAGCTAAACCCCGCAAGATACAACAAACCCAGGCCAAGCAAAGTTTCCATGTGAGCCAGCTGGATCACCTAGGGGCGGGGATAGCCGAGCATCAGGGAAAAATCGTCTTTATTCCCGGCGCCCTGCCCGGTGAAACGGTAACGGCGCAGATAACAGAGCAGAAGAAGCGTCACGCCAAGGCCAAGCTGATCAAGGTCGAAACCGCCAGCGAGGCGCGTATCGCCCCTAGTTGTCCTTATTATGGCCGCTGTGGAGGCTGCGACCTGCAACACCTTGAGCTCTCTGCCCAGCGCGAGGCCAAGCAGGCGGCGCTCGAAAACCTGATCAACAAGATGGGCCGCACCCAGCCACAGGCAATGAGCGAGCCACTAAGCGGCGAGGGCTGGCACTATCGCCGCCGCGCCCGCTTGGCAACCCAGTATCAGCGCGATAGTAAGCGGCTCAACCTGGGCTTTCGTGCCCTGGCCAGCAGTGAGGTGGTTAACATAGATGCCTGCCCCGTGCTGGCTAAGTCGCTGTCAGATCTGATCGCGCCACTCAATCAATGCCTTAACCGCCTGAGTGCCAAGCGTAGTCTGGGCCATGTGGAGCTACTCTCAGTCGACTCGGGCCCAGGTGTGGTGCTGCGTATCACCAGCCCTCTGAATGACAAGGATAAAGCCTTGCTAGCAGCCTTTGGCGAGCAGCATGGGGTAAGGGTGATATTGCTCGACGACGAAAGCAGACTTGAGACCCTTTGGGGCGACGAGGCGCTGCCTTTTTATCGGCTAGAGGATGGCTGTCAGCTTGGCTTTTCGCCGGGCAACTTCATTCAGGTCAACGGTGAGATCAATCAACAGATGGTGACTCAGGCCATCGACTGGCTGCAGGTTCAGCCCGGCGAGCGGGTGCTGGATCTCTTCTGCGGCGTGGGTAACTTTACCCTGCCGCTGGCCAAGGCCGGTGCCCAGGTAGTAGGTGTCGAGGGGGTCGAAACCATGGTGGCTCAGGCAAGACTAAATGCCGGTGCGAGCGGCGTCGAGGGCGTGGAGTTTTATCATGGGGATCTCAGCGCGGATCTGTCCGGTGCACCTTGGCTCGGGCGTATCGACAAGTTACTGCTGGATCCTGCCAGAGCCGGCGCCTATGAGAGTCTACAATGGTTAAAGAAGATGAAGCCGAAGGCGATTGTCTATATCTCCTGTAATCCGGTGAGCCTGGCCAGAGATTGTGAGCCCTTGCTCGCCCAGGGATATGTGCTGAGTCGACTCGGCCTCATCGATATGTTTCCCCAGACACATCATATCGAGGCCATGGCCTTGTTTGAGCTGGGTAAATAGTTGTTAATCTTGGCCTAAGCGCGCAAATAGTCGGCGTATATCATTTGACTTTGGCGAGGGAATCCCCAAGATAGTGAGTTCATTATTGGCGATGTCATATGGCGCTTATTTAGGCTGGGGTCGAACGCTTTTAGGGGCAAGCAATCAAGTAATAGGACATGCAGTAGATGGTATCTGTTAGAGAAGCACATTTTAAAGACACAGATTTTCAATTGACCGAGTGGGTTAATCGTTATCTGAGTGACGCCGATGACGCCAGTACCTTACTTGCGCTAATAAAGCAGGTAGAGGCCCTGGTGGCGAAACATGATGCTAACGATACCCTGCTGATCGGCCGTGCTCGCGAGCTGATCGAGATCTTAGCGCCGCTCAACATGGATATCGAGACCCTGCAGGCGGCGGTGATCTTCGTGGTGTTCGATGCTGGCCTGCTGACCGAGGAGCAGATGCTTGAGCTGTTTGGCGACAAGCTCACCACCCTGGTTAATAGCGTGGTCACCATGGAAGCCATTGGGGCCCTTAAGGTCAACGAGCAGAGCCGTAACGCAGAACCCCAGATAGATAACATACGTAAGATGCTGCTGGCCATGGTTGAGGATGTCCGCGCCGTGGTGATCAAGCTGGCCGAGCGTATCTGTCTGCTGCGTGAGGTTAAGAACGCCGATGAGGAGACTCGTGTCTTACTGGCACGGGAGATCGCCGACATCTATGCGCCCCTGGCCAATCGCCTTGGCATAGGCCAGCTCAAGTGGGAGCTGGAAGATATCTCGTTTCGCTATCTGCACCCTGAGATCTACAAGGACATCGCCAAGCAGCTCGATGGCAAGCGGATGGATCGTGAGACCTATATAGATAACTTCGTTAACCAGTTGCAGCAGCGATTGGACGAAGAACAGATCCGCGCCAAGGTCTATGGCAGGCCCAAACATATCTACAGCATCTGGAAGAAGATGCGCGGTAAAGATCTTACCTTCGATGAACTCTTCGATGTGCGCGCGGTGCGAGTCGTTACCGAGCGTCTGCAGGACTGCTACGGCGCCTTGGGTGTAGTACACACGCTCTGGCATCATATTCCTAAAGAGTTCGACGATTATGTGGCCAACCCTAAACCCAATGGCTATCAGTCGATCCACACCATAGTCGTGGGGCCAGAGGGCAAGACGGTGGAGATCCAGATCCGTACCGAGCAGATGCATGAAGATGCCGAGCTGGGGGTGGCTGCCCACTGGAAGTATAAAGAGGGCACCACAGGCAAGCAGAGCGGCTACGAAGAGAAGATCAACTGGCTACGTAAGATCCTGCAGTGGCAGGAGGATGTGGCCGAGAGCGGTAACCTGGTGGACGAGGTGCGCAGCCAGGTGTTCGAAGACAGGGCCTATGTGTTTACGCCAAATGGTGACGTGGTGGATCTGCCCATGGGGTCGACCGTGCTGGATTTCGCCTACTATATTCACTCCCAGGTGGGCCATAGGTGTATCGGTGCCAAGGTCGATGGCCGTATCGTGCCTTTTACCTATCAGGTCGAAACAGGTGAACGGGTAGAGATCATCACCTCCAAGCATCCTAACCCTAAGCGCGACTGGCTTAACCCTAACCTGGGCTATATCAAGGCATCGCGCACCCGCTCTAAGATCCAGCATTGGTTCAAGCAGCAGGACAGGGACAAGAATATCGTCGCCGGCCGCGAGATGCTCGAGGCCGAACTGGCACGTTCAGGCCTGACACTGAAAGATGCTCATAGCGCGGTGGAACGCTTTAACATGGTGGGCATGGACGATCTGCTGGCCGGTATCGGCGGCGGTGACGTCAGGCTCAACCAGGTGGTTAACCACGTACAGAGCCGTATGCGGGTCAACGAAGTCTCCGAAGAGGAGGCGCTGGAAGATCTTCTGAAGAAGAATCAGGCGCGTTCGACAGGTAAGGGTAAGGGCCAGGTCGAGGTGAATGGTGTAGGTAACCTGCTCAGTCATATTGCTAAGTGTTGTCAGCCGGTGCCGGGGGATGAGATCTTCGGGTTTATTACCAAGGGCAGGGGGATCTCGGTTCACCGAGCCGATTGTGAACAGGTGAAGGAGCTGATGCGGGTGCATCCCGAGCGCAGCGTCGATGTGGTCTGGGGTGAGAACTACTCCGGCGGCTATAAGCTCAAGCTTAAGGTGCTGGCCAATGATCGCAGCGGACTGCTGAGGGATCTCACCTCAGTGCTGGCGGCAGAGAAATCAAACGTGTTGGCCATGAGCTCATCGTCGGATGTGAAGACCCAGACCGCGGCTATCGAGCTGGAGCTTGAGTTGTATAACCTGGAGGGCTTGTCGCGAGTGATTGCCAAGCTGTCTCAGGTGAGTGGCGTTATCGAGGCGAGACGCCTCTAAGCTGTGATGACAGCCTATAAAGCGTAATTAGAGGCGGCCCTGGCCGCCTTTTTAATGAGGTAAACGATGCAGAGCAAATCAGACATCCAGAGACTGCTGACCATAATGGAGCGGCTCAGAGACCCACAGACGGGTTGCCCCTGGGACAAGGCACAGAGCTATCAGACCATAGTGCCCTTCACGCTGGAAGAAGCCTTTGAAGTGGCCGACACCATAGAGCGCGGCGCCCTGGATGAGCTCCCCGGGGAACTCGGCGATCTACTGTTTCAGGTGATCTTCTATTGTCAGTTGGGTAAAGAGCAGGGCAGGTTCGATTTTGAACTGGTGGTGGAGAAGATCTGCACTAAGCTCACCGAGCGTCATCCCCACGTGTTTGGCGAGATGAGTCAGGCCTCTAGCGAGTCGGTGCGCGAGACCTGGGAGAGCATCAAGGCCAAAGAGCGCGCCGGGCGCTCGCTGCATTCGGTGCTGGATGATATTCCAAGGGCACTGCCAGCCCTGACCCGCGCGGCCAAGGTACAGCGCAGGGTGGCAACTGTGGGCTTCGACTGGAACGACTTAGGGCCTGTGGTGGCCAAGATCCATGAGGAGCTCGACGAGGTGATGGTGGAGGTCGCCGCCCAGGATAGCGACAAGATGGAGGATGAGCTGGGTGATCTGTTGTTTGCCGTGGTGAATCTAGCCAGACACCTCAAGCTGGACCCTGAGCAGGCGCTGCGCCGGGCGACTAATAAGTTCGAACATCGCTTTCGTGGCGTCGAGGCCCTGGCAGCCCAGGCGGACAAACCCATGCAGGCGCATACCCTTGAGGAACTGGATGCCTATTGGGAGCAAGTCAAGCGAAATGATCCCTTAAAAGGCTAAAATAGTTGCTGTTACCTATTTGTCGAATCCAAAGGGCTTTGATATAATAACGCCCCGTCCTAGTGCTTTCTTACAAGCACATATTTCCAACTCATTTTCTCAGGTTCAGCATGACTACAAGGTATATCTTCGTTACTGGTGGCGTGGTTTCATCACTAGGTAAAGGCATTGCAGCAGCATCATTGGCGGCAATTTTAGAGGCTCGGGGCCTTAACGTAACCATTATGAAGCTGGATCCTTATATTAACTTGGATCCGGGTACCATGAGCCCAACCCAGCACGGTGAAGTATTCGTCACCGAAGATGGTGCTGAAACTGACCTCGACCTGGGTCACTACGAGCGTTTCATCCGTACCAAGATGAACCGTCGTAACAACTTCACCACGGGTCGTATCTACGAAGAAGTGCTGCGCAAAGAGCGTCGTGGCGACTACTTAGGGGCCACCATTCAGGTGATCCCACACATCACCAATGCGATTAAAGAGAAAGTGCTTGAGGGCGGAGAAGGGCACGACGTGGCGATCGTAGAGATCGGCGGTACCGTTGGTGATATCGAGTCATTGCCTTTCCTTGAGTCTATTCGTCAGTTAGGCGTAGAACTCGGCCGTGATCGTACCCTATTTATGCATTTGACCCTGGTGCCTTTCCTAGGCGCGGCGGGCGAAGTGAAGACCAAACCTACCCAGCACTCGGTGAAAGAGCTGCGCTCAATCGGTATCGCACCAGACGTATTGGTTTGCCGTGGTGACCGTGCGATCCCATCTAATGAGAAGGCGAAGATCTCGCTATTCTGTAACGTCGAAGAGCGTGCGGTTATTTCACTGAAAGATGTCGATAGCATCTATAAGATCCCGGCTCTGTTGAAGGCGCAAGGCTTAGATGACCTGGTCACCAAGCGTTTCGGCCTAGAGTGTAAAGAAGCCGATCTGTCTGAGTGGGAAAATGTGATCTATCAAGAAGCCAACCCAACCGGTGAAATCACAATCGGTATGGTCGGTAAGTACACTGAATTGCCAGATGCCTATAAGTCGGTGAACGAAGCGCTGAAACATGCGGGTCTGTTTAACCGTGTATCGGTCAACATCAAGTATATCGATTCACAAAACATCGAAGCCAAGGGCACTGAAGTGCTGGAAGGTCTCGATGGTATCCTGGTACCGGGTGGTTTTGGTGAGCGTGGCGTAGAAGGTAAGATCATGGCGGCTCAGTATGCCCGTGAGAATAACCTGCCGTATTTCGGTATCTGTCTGGGTATGCAAGTGGCGCTGATCGAGTTCGCTCGTCACGTGGCTGGTTTAGAAAATGCGCATTCAACCGAGTTCAACAAAGACACGCCGCACCCAGTTGTGGGCTTGATCACAGAATGGATTGACGAAAAAGGTAATATCGAGCAACGTCATGAAGAATCAGATCTCGGTGGCACCATGCGTCTAGGCGCGCAGCTGTGTCATCTGGTCGAAGGTACTAAGGCGGCTGAAGCCTACAAGGGACTGACCTGTGTAGAGCGTCACCGTCATCGTTACGAAGTGAATAACACATACAGAGAACGTTTAGAGAAAGCCGGCTTGGTATTCAGCGGTCTGTCGACAGATCGTCAGCTGGTTGAAATGATTGAACTACCTAACCACCCATGGTTCGTGGCGGGTCAGTTCCACCCTGAATTTACATCAACACCTCGCGATGGTCAGCCATTGTTCCAAGGTTTCGTTGCTGCAGCCGTTGCGTACCAGAAACGCGATTTAGGCTAATCTTTATACAAGAGCCGCTTCCGAGTCTCGGAGGCGGCTTTTTTGTTTCAGATGATGTAAATTTAGCGATAAGAATTTTAGTTTTGCATTAACTTTTAAACTTAAATCTTAAACTTAGAGTCGAGGAAATTATGGCTAAAATTATCAATGTCATTGGTCGCGAGATCATGGATTCACGCGGTAACCCAACGGTTGAAGCGGAAGTGCATCTAGATGGCGGTTTCGTAGGCATGGCAGCTGCACCATCGGGTGCTTCTACCGGTAGCCGCGAAGCATTAGAGCTGCGTGATGGTGACAAGAGCCGTTACATGGGTAAAGGCGTACTGACTGCTGTGGCTAACATCAATGGTCAGATCCGTGATGCCCTACTGGGTAAAGATGCGACGGCGCAAGCTGAGCTGGATAAGATCATGATCGATCTGGATGGCACTGAAAACAAAGACAAGCTAGGCGCGAACGCTATCCTAGCCGTGTCTCTGGCTGCTGCGAAAGCCGCTGCTGCCTTCAAAGGCATGCCACTATACGCGCACATCGCCGAGCTAAACGGTACTCCAGGCCAGTACTCTATGCCTGTACCTATGATGAACATCCTTAACGGTGGTGAGCACGCCGATAACAACGTTGATATCCAGGAATTCATGGTTCAGCCTGTTGGTGCTAAGAGCTTCCGTGAAGCGCTGCGTATGGGCGCCGAGATCTTCCACAACCTGAAGAAGGTACTGCAAGAGCAAGGCCTTAACACGGCTGTGGGTGATGAAGGTGGTTTCGCGCCTAATCTGGCCTCTAACGCCGATGCGCTTGCTGTAATTAAGGTTGCAGTCGAAAAAGCCGGTTACAAGCTGGGTGAAGACGTTACTCTAGCCCTTGACTGTGCAGCCTCTGAGTTCTACAAAGACGGTCAGTACGACCTGTCTGGCGAAGGCAAGGTATTTGACTCAAACGGTTTCTCTGACTTCCTTAAGTCACTGACTGAAGAGTACCCAATCGTTTCTATCGAAGATGGCTTGGACGAGTCAGATTGGGATGGCTGGGCATACCAGACTCAAATCCTGGGCGACAAGATCCAGCTGGTGGGTGACGATCTGTTCGTAACCAACACTAAGATCCTAAGCCGCGGTATTGAAAACAAGATCGCTAACTCAATCCTGATCAAGTTCAACCAGATCGGTTCTTTGACTGAGACGCTGGCGGCAATTCGCATGGCGAAAGATGCTGGTTACACTGTGGTTATCTCTCACCGCAGCGGCGAAACCGAAGATGCGACCATCGCGGATCTGGCGGTAGCGACTGCGGCTGGCCAAATCAAGACCGGCTCTCTGTGTCGTAGTGACCGTGTTGCTAAGTACAACCAACTGCTACGTATCGAAGAGCAGTTAGGTGAAAAGGCTCCTTACAAGGGCCGTAGCGAGATCAAAGGTCAAGCATAACCGAGTTTTTACGGTTAATTTGGTAAAAGGCCACCACTTGGTGGCCTTTTTTGTTGTAATATCAGTTCAGCCTTTTAACAGAGATAAAGCCCATTAAGGATGAAGCGACTTCTTATCGCCATGTTTATGCTGCTTGGTCTGCTCCAGTATCGACTCTGGTGGGGACAAAATAGCCTTCCCGAATCTTTTCAGCTGCAGGAACAGATCAAGTTGCAGCGCGAGAGTAACGCCAAACTCATCGAACGAAATCAGGTACTCAAAGAAGAGATTCTCGACCTTAGACGCGGTACCGAGGCGCTTGAAGAACGCGCCCGCAACGAACTGGGGATGGTGAAACAGGGAGAGACCTTCTTTCGGGTAGTGGGTGAGCCTCAGCGTAAAGCCGAGATCGGCGAGCACTAACCTCAAACGGTTTCGCCTAAAAGTGACACGAGTTAACACCTATGATTAGTCGCATACAAGAGCTGGTTGCTATCGTGCCCGCCGCCGGCATAGGCGCGCGAATGGGCGCCGAGATCCCAAAGCAATATCTGATGTTAAATCATCAACCTATCCTGGCGCACACCTTAGATGTGCTATTGGCACATCCGCGCATCACCCAGGTGATTATTGCCCTGAACCCTGAAGATAACTATTTCGCCAAGCTGGTCCAGGCGGCCCATCCTAAGCTGATGACAGTTATCGGCGGTAAAGAGCGCGCCGATTCTGTGCTGAGCGCTCTCAAGGCGGCACCGAGTGATGCCTGGGCGCTGGTACATGATGCCGCGCGCCCCTGCCTGAGCGCCTTGGATATCGACAAGCTGATCGTCGCCTGCGAGACAGATGTGGGGGCTGAGCAGGGCGCCATACTGGCGATGCCGGTGCGCGACACCATGAAGCGCTCGGGTGAAGGGGGAGCTATTCAAGAGACCGTCTGCCGGGAGAATCTCTGGCATGCGCTGACACCCCAGCTGTTCCCGGTTCAGAGTCTTAAGCACAATCTTAATGATGCCCTGGCCGCGGATGTTGCCATTACCGATGAGGCCTCGGCGATGGAGTGGGCCGGAGGTCGGCCGCTATTGGTGAGTGGACGCTTCGACAACATCAAGGTGACCCATCCAGACGATCTGCAACTGGCGGCGCTGTTTCTGCAGGCGGCTGCGAGTGACTTAATTTCGAACACAGGTGAAAAGTAGATGAATATACGTATCGGCCACGGTTTCGATGTGCATAAATTCGGCGGCGAGTTACCGCTTATCCTCGGCGGGGTGGAAGTCCCCTATGATACCGGCCTGGTCGCGCACTCGGACGGTGACGTGGTGCTGCATGCCATCTCAGATGCCATTCTTGGCGCCATGGCCCTAGGGGATATTGGTAAACATTTTCCCGATACCGCCCCAGAATTTAAAGGGGCCGACAGCCGCGTGCTGCTACGTCACTGCTACCAGCTGGCGCTGGATAAGGGCTATAGGCTTGGTAATCTGGATGTCACCATCATCGCCCAGGCACCTAAGATGCTGCCCCATATTCAGGCGATACGCGAGTGTTTAAGCAGTGACTTAGACAGTGATATTGAAGCGATCAATGTAAAGGCTACCACCACAGAGAAGCTTGGCTTTACCGGGCGCAAAGAGGGGATAGCGGTGGAAGCCGTGGTGCTGATGTGCGCCTCCCCGAGATAAGAGAGAGTTATGACCCCACTACATTATTTGCATGGCCAGCCCGAGGCGAGCGCCGACTTAAGAACTTTTAATAGCGATTTTATCGTGCAGGAGCTATTGCCATTCCTCCCGACAGGAGAGGGGGAGCATCACATGCTGCACATTCGCAAAGAGGGGTTAAATACCGCCGATGTGGCGCGCATGCTCTCAAGTTTTGCAGGGGTGCATCCTAAAGAGGTGACCTTTGCCGGCCAGAAAGATAGACATGCCATCACTGAGCAGTGGTTCGGGGTGCGTATTCCCGGCAAGAGTATGCCCGACTGGCAGTCGCTCAACAGCGAGCAGCTCACCGTGCTTTCCAGTGCTCGTCACGGCAAGAAGCTGCGCACCGGCGCCCTCGCGGGTAACCGCTTCACCCTGACCTTAAGGGCTGTGTCTGACATGGACGCTTTGGTGCGGCGCATCGAGCTGATCAAAGCCACCGGCGTGCCAAACTACTTTGGCGAGCAACGCTTCGGCCACGATGGTAAGAATCTCACTTTTGGTCGTTTGATGCTCAGCGGACGCAAGAAGGTGAAAGACAGAAATAAGCGCAGCATCTATCTCTCTGCGGTGCGCTCTCATCTCTTTAATCAGCTGGTGAGCGAGAGACTGCGCCAGCATGAGCTGAAGACGCTCGAGGGCGACTGTGTGATGCTGGCCGGCAGCAAGAGCTATTTCGTGGCTAATCCTTGGGACGAGGAACTGATGGCCCGTCTGTCACAGAAGGACATCCAACTCTCGGCGCCCATGTGGGGCAGAGGTCAGGCATTGAGCGAAGCTGAGGCGTTAGCCTTTGAGCAGAGTGTTTGCGATCAGTACCCTGAGGATCTTGCTGGCCTGGAGCAGGCAGGTCTGAATCAGGAGCGTCGCCCCCTGCTGCTTATGCCCCAGCAACTGAGTTACGAGATTAAGGATGATGTCATAGTGATAAAGTTCGCCCTACCGGCCGGTAGCTTTGCCACCTCTGTGCTGCGGGAACTGGTGAATTATCAAGATGTCAAAGAGCGGGAATATCAGGCCAGAAAGGCCGCAGCGAGTGAAGAAGCCCATGATTAAGATATTGGTAAGCAATGATGATGGCATCACGGCGCCGGGTATCGCGGCCCTGTCCAATGCCCTGGCGAAGCACTTTGACGTGATGACAGTCGGTCCGGATCGCAACTGCTCCGGTGCCAGTAATTCACTAACCTTGACTAACCCTTTGAGAATTAATAAGTTAGACAATGGTTATATTTCCGTCAGTGGTACGCCAACCGATTGTGTACATCTGGCCATTCGCGAATTTTATGCCCATGAGCCGGATATCGTGGTGTCCGGCATCAATGCCGGTGCGAATATGGGGGATGACACCCTCTATTCGGGTACCGTCGCGGCGGCGATGGAAGGACGCTTTCTGGGCTTGCCGGCGATTGCCATCTCGCTTGTGGGCCGAGAACTGAAGCATTATGACAGCGCAGCCCATTACGCCTGTAAGATAGTGGCTGGCTTGATCGATAGCCCTATCGCTTCGGATCAGATCTTAAATGTGAATGTGCCGGACTTACCGCTCAGTGAGATCAAGGGCATAAAGGTGACCCGCCTCGGCGCCAGACACAGGGCCGAGGGCATGGTACGCATGCAAGATCCGGCCGGACGCGAAATATTTTGGCTGGGTCCGCCGGGTGAAGAGCAAGATGCCAGCGAAGGCACTGACTTTCATGCCGTGGCCAACGGCTATGTGTCGGTGACGCCATTGACGGTGGATCTGACCGCATTTGAACAAGTACCAAAGATAAAGCAATGGATAGAGCAATTATGAATGGGGTAGCCACAACGGCGGCATTGAATCTGGCACGTCACCTTCAGGGGGCGGGGATAGTTAATGCTGATGTTTTATCTGTGGTGGCGAAGACGCCGAGAGAGCTGTTTCTCGATGCGGCCCTGGGCCATAAGGCCTATGAAAATACTGCTCTGCCCATAGGACAGGGACAAACTATCTCTCAGCCCTACATAGTTGCGCGCATGACTGAACTTTTGTTAGAGTCGCATCCCAAGCGCGTATTGGAGATAGGCACAGGTTCTGGTTATCAGGCGGCTATATTGGCGCAGTTGGTGGATGAGCTCTGTACTGTCGAGCGCATCAAGAGCCTGCAGATCCAGGCGCGCCAACGTCTAAAGCGCCTCGATCTGCATAACGTCTCCTTTAAATATGGTGACGGCTGGAAGGGATGGGCGAACAAGGGGCCCTTCGACGCCATCATGGTGACGGCCGCGGCCAGCAGTGTGCCTCAGGCGCTGCTCCAGCAGTTGGCCGATGGCGGCGTGCTGGTTATCCCCGTCGGCGACGAGGTTCAACAATTGATGCGCGTGGTGCGCCAAGGCGACCAATTTCATTCGCAGACTATCGAGATGGTGAAGTTTGTCCCCCTGGTTAACGGTGAACTCGCCTAGTGGTGGTTGTCATGTTTTTCGCTGGCGCTAAGGGAATAGGGGAGCTGTCATGCTGAGCCCCCCGAGTCGGTGTAGGTTTTTGCAAAAGCTTGTTCAAAAGCCTGTCGGCATTCTATGTGTCTTGATGCTTACCTGTCTGCTGAACGCCTGTAGTTTTCAGGCCCATTCTCCCGCTCCCGTGGTCAACGTTAACTCACCGGTGAAAAAAGCCTATAAACGAGGCGGCCTCACCTCCGACCACTATAAAGTCAGGCGCGGCGACACCCTCTATTCGATCGCCTGGGCGGCCAACAAAGATTTTGTCGAAATTGCCCGATATAACGGGCTTCGCAAGCCCTATACCATCTATCCAGGACAGGTTTTAAAGCTAAAATCGACAAACGCTGTTACAAATAGCAAAACCCAGCGTAGCACTCAGGTATCGAGTAAAAAAACGCAGCAAAACACAGTTAAAAATCAACCTAAACAAACAGTTAAACCTCGTCAGCAGGTGGCTACTAGTAAAACGACACTGGTGAAAAAATCGCTTGATCGGGGCGATAAATCTGCGTACGCTGTAACAACTGGTCAACAAAATGTTAACGGTGTTATCCACAAGCCCAGTAGCACCCTACCCAAGAAGGTTCAGCGCTGGCATTGGCCTGTTAAAGGCAAGTTGATCGGCACATTCTCTACCAAGGAGCAAGGTAATAAAGGGATTAAGATCGCAGGATCCCGAGGCGATCGCATTCAGGCCGCCGCCGATGGGCGAGTGGTGTATGCGGGAAATGCACTAAGGGGATACGGCAATCTGGTGATCATTAAGCATAGCGATGACTATCTCAGTGCTTATGCCCATGCCGATAAGATCTTAGTAAAAGAGAAGCAGTTCGTTACCGCGGGACAAACGGTGGCGAAAATGGGACAAACGGGTACCAATAGGGTGATGCTGCATTTCGAGATACGGTATCACGGCAAATCCGTCGACCCACTTAAATTTTTGCCTAAATCATAATTTTATAGGCGCCATTTTGGCAATTGGAGGACAGTAAAGTGCAGTAAATTAGCATGTAAAATTTGGGAGAGTATATTATGGGTCGTAAACAATCTACCGCCGTGGCGGAGCCCTTAGTTGACTTGTCTAAGAATGAGTCTGATCTATCAGTTACCAACAGCAAGGAGGTTTTGAAAGAAGCAGAATTAGAACAGCAAGTACAAGATGACTTACAAAAGAACTTAGATGCCACTCAGCTGTATTTAAGTGAAATTGGATTTTCCCCCCTATTGAGTGCGGAAGAGGAGGTTTATTTCTCACGTAAGGCCCTAAAAGGCTGTGAAAAATCTCGCAACCGTATGATTGAGAGTAATCTCAGACTCGTCGTAAAAATTGCACGTCGTTATAACAATCGTGGCTTAGCATTATTGGATCTGATTGAAGAAGGTAACTTAGGTTTGATCCGCGCCGTCGAAAAGTTCGATCCGGAACGCGGTTTTCGATTCTCTACCTATGCTACCTGGTGGATCCGCCAGACCATAGAACGTGCGATCATGAATCAAACCCGTACCATTCGCCTACCTATTCATGTGGTGAAGGAGCTCAACGTTTACCTTCGTACCGCTAGGGAACTCGCGCACAAGCTAGATCATGAGCCTACCGCCGAAGAGATCGCCGAGCAGTTAGATTTGCCCAGTAGCGATGTGAGTAAGATGCTTAAGCTCAATGAGCGTATAACCTCTGTCGATACCCCGCTGGGTGGTGACAACGACAAGGCATTGCTGGACGTGTTAGCCGACGATGATTGCGTGGGCCCAGATTACAAGGTACAAGACGATGATATGTCTAAGTCTGTCGTACGCTGGCTAGACGAGCTGAACAGCAAGCAGAGAGAAGTGCTTGCCCGTCGTTTCGGTTTGCTAGGCTATGAGCCATCGACTCTTGAAAATGTCGGTAAGGAGATAGGTCTCACTCGTGAGAGAGTACGCCAGATCCAGGTGGAAGCCCTGAAACGGTTAAGAGATCTGCTCAGTGCACAAGGACTATCGGTAGAAGCTATCTTCAGAGTATAAGTGTGTATCGGGGTGTAGGCTTAAGGGCTGATTTAATGTACTTATTGCCGTTTTGAATTTGTCGCCTGGTTGAACTGGCCGTATGTTGGCTAGAAGGTCGATGAGCAGTGCTAGCGTCTTGTTGAGAAAAGTTGTGGTAAGCGCCCTAAGGTGTAAACCTTTTTCATGAAGAGCCGACCCCAGAATTAAAAAAAGCGCATCTCTAAGAGGTGCGCTTTTTGCTGTTTAGACTTGATTAACCTAGCTGTATTTAATTAACCTGCCTGTATTTAATCAACGTAGCTGTTTGAGCTCATAGAGCAGATCCAGCGCCTGTCTCGGGGTAAGGCTGTCGGGATCTATGGTGTCTAATCTGTCTAGGGCCTTTGAGGATTCTGGCATGGCGAGACTCAGCTGAGCCTGTCTGAGTTCGGGCAGGCCCTCCTCTCTGTCACGGCTCTCAAGATGATGCAGCTTGTGCTTGGCGGCCTGTACCACTTTGGCCGGTACCCCGGCTAGGGCCGCCACCTGTAGGCCATAACTCTTACTCGCCGCTCCTTCCTGCACCGCATGCATGAAGGCGATGGTGTCGTCATGCTCTATGGCGTCAAGGTGCACGTTAGCCACATTTTCCATCTGCTCGGGCAGCTGGGTCAGCTCGAAATAGTGGGTAGCAAACAGGGTCATCGACTTTAAATTCTGCGCCAGATGTTCGGCGGCCGACCAGGCGAGTGATAAGCCGTCATAGGTCGAGGTGCCCCGGCCAATCTCGTCCATCAGCACCAGACTCTCCGGCGTGGCGTTATGCAGTATGTTGGCAGTTTCCGTCATCTCAACCATGAAGGTCGACCGGCCGGAGGCGAGATCGTCCGCGGCGCCAATACGGGTAAAGATGCGATCCACTGGGCCGATGGCGGCCTTCTGCGCCGGCACGAAGCTACCGATATGGGCCATCAAAGTGATCAGTGCGACCTGACGCATATAGGTTGACTTACCGCCCATGTTAGGACCGGTAACGATCAGCATGCGCCTCGCCGGGTTGAGGCTGACAGGGTTGGCGATAAATGGCGTCTGACTGACGCGCTCGACCACGGGGTGCCTTCCCGCCTCGATATTTATGCCGCTCTGAGCCGTGAGTTCTGGCCTGTGATAGTCCAGCTGCTCGGCGCGCTCAGCAAAGTTGGTGATCACGTCAAGCTCGGCGGCGGCGCGGGCGAAGGCCTGTAGCTCGTGCAGGCGGGGCATTAGCAGATCGAACAGCTCTTCCCATAGCTGTTTCTCCAGTGCCAGAGCCTTGCCCTGACTGGAAAGCACCTTCTCCTCATGTTCCTTGAGCTCGGCGACGATATAACGCTCTGTGTTCTTCAGGGTCTGTCTGCGCTGATAGCTCATGGGGACCAGATCTGACTCGCGGCGACTCACCTCGATGTAATAGCCGTGCACCCTGTTATAGCCAACCTTCAGGGTTGAGGCGCCGGTGGCAGCCTTCTCGCGTGCCTCGAGTTCGGCAAGGTAGTCGGTTGCGCCCTGGCTGAGTTTGCGCCACTCATCCAGCTCTGCATGATAGCCCTCTTTAATCACTCCACCGTCGCGGATCAGCATAGGCGGGTTGTCGACGATGGCGCGGCTTAGGAGGGCATGCTCTTCGGGAAACTCGCCGATAGATTGCGACAGGGTATGCAGATGTGCGCTGTGACAATCGGCTAGCTGTTGCTGTATTTCGGGCAATAGGGCGAGTGCCTGACGCAGGCGGGCAAAGTCACGGGGGCGAGCACTGCGAATGGCCAGACGCGCCGTGATACGCTCTATGTCGCCCAGGGCTTTTAGCTGCTCGTGCAGACTCTCGTGATAACCATTGTCCAGTAGCTCGTCGATAGCATCGTGACGGGCACGAATGATGTTGTGGTTGCGCAGTGGTTCGTGGATCCAGCGCTGTAACATGCGGCTACCCATAGGAGTTGCCGTGTTATCCAGTACCGAGGCCAGGGTGTTGTCGCTGCCCCCCTGCAGGTTGCGGGTCAGCTCCAGATTCTTTCGGGTGGCCGCGTCCAGCACTATGCTGTCGCACTGATTGAAACGTGTGATGGCGTTGATATGGGGCAGGGCGGTGCGTTGGGTATCTTTTACATACTGGATAAGGCAGCCAGCCGCCTGCAGCGATAACCTGACTTCGCCCAGGCCAAAGCCATAGAGGTCTTTGGTGCCGAACTGTTCCAGCAGCAGCTTGTAGCTGGTGTCATAGTCGAACTCCCATTCGGGACGGCGACGCTTACCCGAGAGCGAGGCGATCAGTGCCGGCTCGCTGAAATCTTCGCTGTAGAGCAGCTCCGCCGGATTGGTGCGTTGTAGCTCGGCTTCCAGTGCCTCTTTGCTGGCCAGCTCTGTAACCACGAAGCGCCCGGATGAGACATCCAGGGTCGCGTAACCAAAGCCAATCTTACCGTGATAGACGGCGGCAAGCAGGTTGTCTTGCCTCTCCTGCAACAGGGCTTCATCGGTCAGCGTGCCAGGGGTGACGATGCGCACGATTTTTCGCTCCACCGGTCCCTTAGTGGTGGCGGGGTCACCTATCTGCTCACAGATAGCTACCGAGACCCTGAGTTGCACCAGCTTAGCCAGATAGCCTTCTACCGCATGGTAGGGGATGCCCGCCATGGGGATAGGGTCACCGCCACTCTTGCCCCGGGCCGTTAAGGAGATCCCTAACAGCTCAGATGCACGCTTAGCATCGTCGTAGAAGAGCTCGTAAAAATCTCCCATACGATAAAAAAGCAACATATCGGGTGTTTCGGCTTTCAGCGTCAGATATTGACGCATCATGGGGGTGTGCTTTTCAAGATGTTGAGTATCGACGGCGTTCATGAATTAACCAAGGTATCCTGCTACAAAAATGTCTGTCATAGCCCCGCGGCTAGCACAGAATGAATGGCCTCAATACTAACAATAAATTGATGGCGGTTGCGCATTTATCCTGCCTGTTTGGATAAATTTAGTGCTAATGCGCCTTGGGGCATTTAGCTGGCTTTGTCGGAGCTTAGGCAAAAATAATCGCATACAGTACTTGATACTGTATGATTGTACAGTATACTAGGTTTCATATTGAGACAGCCTAAAGCGATGCAGAAACCGTCTGCGGGCTTTAACTTAACGGATACCCCACAGCGCAGCGTCTGTGATTGAGAGGAAAGCAGAATGAAGATTGATGCGAATAAAGAGAAAGCCCTGAGCGCGGTTCTTGGCCAGATTGAGAAGCAGTTTGGTAAAGGCTCTATCATGAAGCTAGGTGAAAACCGCTCTATGGATGTTGAGACTATCTCAACGGGTTCTCTGTCGCTGGACGTTGCATTGGGTGCGGGTGGTCTGCCACTGGGTCGTATCGTTGAGATCTATGGTCCTGAATCTTCGGGTAAGACGACCCTGACCCTGGAAGTGATTGCGGCGGCTCAGCGCGAAGGTAAGGTTTGTGCCTTCATCGACGCCGAGCACGCGCTGGACCCTATCTATGCGCAAAAGCTGGGTGTGGATATCGATAACCTGCTGTGTTCTCAACCCGATACTGGCGAGCAGGCCCTTGAGATCTGTGACGCACTGACGCGTTCTGGCGCTGTGGATGTGATCATCGTCGACTCGGTAGCTGCCCTGACGCCTAAGGCGGAAATCGAAGGCGAGATCGGTGATTCTCACATGGGTCTAGCCGCGCGTATGATGAGTCAGGCGATGCGTAAATTGGCAGGTAACCTGAAGCAATCTAACACCTTGCTGATCTTCATCAACCAGATCCGTATGAAGATTGGTGTGATGTTCGGTAACCCTGAGACCACAACTGGTGGTAACGCGCTTAAGTTCTACGCCTCCGTTCGTTTGGATATTCGTCGTACGGGCGCCATCAAGGATCGTGAAGAGGTTATCGGTAACGAGACCCGCGTTAAGGTGGTGAAGAACAAGATTGCCGCACCGTTTAAGCAGGCAGAGTTCCAGATCCTCTATGGTGAAGGCATTAACCGCACAGGTGAGCTGGTGGACCTTGGTGTGATGCACAAGCTGATCGAAAAGTCGGGTGCCTGGTACAGCTACAAGGGCGACAAGATTGGCCAGGGCCGCGCTAATGCCGGTAAGTACCTGGTAGAGAACCCAGAGATTGCCGCAGAAATCGACCAGGCGCTGCGCGCCATGCTGCTGGGTGCTGGTCAAGTGGTTGCCGAGTCGGCCACTGGCGATGAGAATGTCGATCTGGAAACCGGTGAAGTATTTTAAGCTGACCCGTTTCAGCTAATCGGTTTTTGATGACTCAGGCTTTGCAATGACCTTGGTTCTTTCATGACAATGTCGGCGATGCAAGTTGCGGTGGGCCTGCTGGCCCGCCGCGATTATTCCCGCTATCAGATAAAGAGTAAGTTGAATCAGAAAGGCTTTCTCGACGGCGAGATCGAAGCGGTGCTTGGCGAATGTGAGCGCCAGGGCTATCTCGATGACGCCAGGTTTGCCGGACTTTTGTTGCGCTCTCATATTGCCAAAGGTCATGGTCATAATAAGATTCGTCAATCCATGTCGCAGAAGGGACTGACTAAAGAGGTTATCGAGTCGACCCTCAATCAGAGCGATTGTGACTGGTTCGAGCTAGCGAGACAGAAAGCCGTCAAGAAGTATGCCGCTAGCGGCCCTATTCAAGATCAGAAAGACCGCGCCAGGCGAGTGCGTTATCTTCTCTCCCAAGGTTTTGGCTTCGACCAGGTCGCCTATGCCTTAGAGGTCGATCTCGACTTAGATTAAGCCCAATTCCCTGTCGACTATCCAAGCAATGGCTCAGGCTATGAATCAGGCAATGACTCACACTGTGCCCCAGACTATGACCCAGACCTGGATTAAGTCATAGCCTGAAAATCATCCTCGCTCTTTAGCTAGCAGACCCAATGGAAACTGAGGCTTTTTACGGTTTCTTTGGGGATCCTCGGCTAAACCTCTGGTTGTTCCCCCATAGACTGCTTATAATGCTGGGCTAACTGAGCATCGTCGGTGAACCTTTTGCTTTCATCGCTAAAATAATCAAATTCAGGATGATTTCATGTATCAAACCACTGCAGCGCTGAGAAGTGCTTTCTTGGAGTTTTTCCGCAGAAACGGTCACCAGGTTGTGGACAGCAGTTCACTGGTACCTGGCAATGATCCCACCTTGCTATTTACCAATGCAGGGATGAACCAGTTTAAAGATGTTTTCCTTGGGGAAGACAAGCGTGACTACACTCGAGCCACCACGGCCCAGCGCTGTGTGCGCGCCGGCGGTAAGCATAACGACCTAGATAATGTCGGTTACACTGCGCGTCACCATACCTTCTTCGAGATGCTGGGTAACTTCAGCTTCGGTGATTATTTCAAGCAAGATGCGATTCGTTTTGCCTGGACCTTCCTGACCGAAGAACTCAAGCTGCCAAAAGAGCGTCTGTGTGTCACCGTCTATGAGACAGACGATGAAGCCTTCGAGATCTGGAACAAAGAGATTGGCGTAGCGGCCGAGAACATCATTCGCATCGGCGATAACAAGGGGGCTGCATATGCCTCTGACAACTTCTGGCAGATGGGCGATACCGGTCCTTGTGGTCCTTGTACCGAGATCTTCTACGATCACGGCGAGCATATCTGGGGTGGCCGTCCCGGCACGCCTGAAGAAGATGGTGATCGCTTCATCGAGATCTGGAACATAGTATTCATGCAGTACAACCGTCAGGCCGACGGCACCATGGATCCGCTACCTAAGCCTTCGGTCGATACCGGTATGGGCATAGAGCGTATCGCGGCTATCATGCAGGGCGTACACTCAAACTATGAGATCGACATCTTCCAGTCACTGATCAAGAAGACCGCCGAAATATTGGGCGTTACCGATCTGGAGAACAAGTCGCTGCGCGTCGTCGCCGACCACATCCGTTCTTGCGCCTTCCTGGTTGCCGATGGCGTAATGCCATCAAACGAGGGCCGTGGTTACGTACTACGCCGTATCATTCGCCGCGCCGTGCGTCATGGTAACAAGCTGGGTGCTACCGAGGCCTTCTTCTATAAGCTGGTACCGACACTCATCGAAGTCATGGGTGACGCAGCCAAAGAGCTGGTAGCGACCCAGGCGATCGTCGAAAAGGCACTGAAGGCGGAAGAGGAGCAGTTTGCCCGTACGCTTGAACGTGGTCTTGGTATTCTCGACAATGCCCTGAGCCAGCTAGAAGGTAAGGAACTTGATGGCGAGACAGCCTTTAAGCTTTACGATACCTATGGTTTCCCTGTGGATCTCACCGCAGATGTATGCCGCGAGCGTGATATCACGGTCGATGAAGCTGGCTTCGAAGCGGCCATGGCCGAGCAGCGTAGTCGCGCCCAGGCGGCGGGACAGTTTGATACAGATTACAACGAAAGCCTGAAGATAGATGCCGAGACCGAGTTCTGCGGTTATAGCGACCTTAACGGTGAAGCCAAGGTGATTGGTCTCTATGTCGATGGTCAGGCGGTCGATGCCCTAGCCGAAGGCGACCAAGGTGTCGTGGTGCTCGACAGTACGCCATTCTATGGCGAGTCTGGTGGTCAGTGTGGCGACAAGGGCCTATTGAGCGCCGAAGGCGTCGAGTTCCAGGTGAAAGACACCCAGAAATATGGTCAGGCAATGGGCCATATCGGTCAGGTTAAGACTGGTGGCATCGCCATGGGTCAAACCCTTAACGCTGCAGTGGACAAGAAGCTTAGACATCGCACCGAACTCAACCACTCTGTGACTCACCTGCTGCACGCCGCGCTACGTCAGGTACTGGGTACTCACGTGAGCCAGAAGGGCTCTTTGGTAGAGCCTGAGCGTCTACGTTTCGACTTCTCTCACTTCGAAGCCGTTAAGCGTGAAGAGCTTAAGCAGGTCGAAGATCTTGTTAACACTCAGATCCGTCGTAACCACAAGCTGAAGGCCGAGGTGATGGATATCGACCAGGCGAAAGAGAAAGGCGCTATGGCCTTGTTTGGTGAGAAATATGACTCACAGGTTCGTGTGGTGACCATGGGTGACTTCTCTATCGAGCTGTGTGGTGGTACTCACGTGGGTCGCACGGGTGATATCGGCCTGTTTAAGATCACATCTGAAGGTGGCATCGCCGCCGGTATCCGTCGTATCGAGGCGGTCACAGGGGCGGCGGCGATCGCTTATGTCGGTGAGCAACAGGCTCAGCTCGAACAAGCGGCTTCCTTGCTCAAGGGCGATAGTGCCTCTGTTGTGGCCAAGCTTAAGGCGCAGCTGGATAAGACTAAGCAACTTGAGAAGGAGCTGTCTCAGCTTAAAGACAAGCTGGCGGCGGCGACCAGCGCCGACCTAGCAGGTGAGGCTCAGGAGCTTGCAGGCGTTAAGGTGCTGGTTAAGCAGCTAGAAGGCGTCGAAGCCGGCGCGCTACGTGGCCTACAGGACGAGCTCAAGCAGAAGCTGCAATCTGGCATCGTAGTGCTGGGGATTGCCGGTGATGCCAAGGTGAACTTGATTGCCGGTGTGACCAAAGACTTGACCGGTAAGGTCAAGGCCGGTGAGCTTGTTGCCATGGTGGCTGCTCAGGTGGGCGGTAAGGGCGGTGGACGCCCAGACATGGCTCAGGCCGGTGGTAGCGAGCCTGCTAAACTAGCGGGCGCATTGGATTCTGTGATTCCTTGGCTGTCTGAACGTTTGGCCTAAGTTGCCTCAATAGAAAAAAGCGCTCCCTGAGCGCTTTTTTTGTGCCATATTGATTGAAGCATAGGCCGAGGTACGGTTTAAGGTGTTAAATATAAAGCTGGTTTACTTGACCGCCCTTATATCTTGGATATCTGTTAATGAAGATTTGGCTAAATCAGCGATGTGCGGCACATTTAAACGAACTAACATGCAATAAAAGGGTGTTTTTCATCAGAACACTATTAATTTGTACTAAGCTGACCGTATAATAAGGTCATAACGGAATAATGCCGTATAAGCAGAATTAGGAACTAAAGGAGCAAAAAATGCTGATATTGACTCGTCGTGTTGGTGAAACACTGATGATTGGTGATGAAGTTACTGTCACCGTTTTAGGCGTAAAGGGTAATCAAGTTCGTATTGGTGTGAATGCACCAAAAGAAGTTTCAGTTCATCGTGAAGAGATTTATCAGCGTATTCAGTCTGAAAAGTCAGGTAGCTCTTCGGAAGGCGGCAATTTTTAAGCGATAGATATAACCGGCGTTACACGATAAGAGTCAGCAAGTTTGCTGGCTTTTTTGTTTTTAGCTGGCAGCTTTTTAACCATAACGGCGACATAGCATACAGGCCCTTAGGGGAAATAGGGATAACTGCTTAAAAACAGCTCAAACAGCATTTGTTTAGGAGAAATGGTTTGACTTATTTTCTTCAAACAGTAATATGTGCGCCAAGAAAACGGAGAGGTGGCCGAGTGGCCGAAGGCGCTCCCCTGCTAAGGGAGTATGGGCTTTATCTCCCATCGAGGGTTCGAATCCCTCCTTCTCCGCCATTTCTTAACTGACAAAACAGGGCGCGTGTAGCTCAGCTGGATAGAGTACCTGGCTACGAACCAGGCGGTCAGAGGTTCGAATCCTCTCACGCGTACCATTTGTTTTTCAGTAAAAGTAGGTTTATAGATATAAGATGCGCGTGTAGCTCAGCTGGATAGAGTACCTGGCTACGAACCAGGCGGTCAGAGGTTCGAATCCTCTCACGCGTACCATCTCTTCACTTACTTAAATTTCTGTGCGCGTGTAGCTCAGCTGGATAGAGTACCTGGCTACGAACCAGGCGGTCAGAGGTTCGAATCCTCTCACGCGTACCATATTTTAAAATCGACGGTTTTGGCCGTCGTTTTGTTTGAAAGCCTAGAATTTGCGCGTGTAGCTCAGCTGGATAGAGTACCTGGCTACGAACCAGGCGGTCAGAGGTTCGAATCCTCTCACGCGTACCATTTTAGACGGAGAGGTGGCCGAGTGGCCGAAGGCGCTCCCCTGCTAAGGGAGTATGGGCTTTATCTCCCATCGAGGGTTCGAATCCCTCCTTCTCCGCCATTATTAAAACCCGTAACTTAGGTTGCGGGTTTTTTTATGCCTGTTTTTCGTATCTCTCTCAAATCTTACCCCTATCTGGCCCATGCTGAAGCCAGACCTCCTCATGCACAGCCGATAACCTGTGTAGATTGCATAATCTTGCATTTATCGCAGGTTCTCGTTCGTATTCGTGAATTCAATTTTCAAGCGGGTTAGGGCTTTTTAATCAAATTCTGCATATGGCGGCTAAAATTTTATGTGATCGTCAAAAATAACTGCCATTTATTGTGAAATAACCGAAAGCCCCTTATCAATTAGTCTTATTTTGGTAAGACCAATTTACAACGTGCTCGCCTTTTTGTTATAGATTGGTTAAGGTTTCCTGGCTAAAGGCGATCCCTTTGCGCCCTAATCGACGACACCTGTCATGTCATCGGTCGATTTTTAAGCGTATTACCTGAATAAATAGCATGTCGTGCGGCTAGGCCGTTAGTCTGATGTGCTCGATTAACCTGAGAGGATAGTATGGAATCAATGGCTCAACAGATAATGGAAGCACTGGCGATCATGGTACTGGGAATGGGGTTGGTGTTTATCTTCCTAACTATACTCATTGGGGTCGTTAATCTTGTGGCCTGGAGGTGTGCGCCTAAGCCCAGTCTTGCACCACTCTCCGAGGCGAGTGAGCCGCAAGCGCCACGCTTTCCGGGCGTCGACCCTAAGATGGTCGCCGTGATCACCGCCGCCGTACATCAATATCGCGCCAAAGCATAAATAGAAGTAGGGAGTTTTTATGAGCAAGCCACTTGCATTAACCGACGTCGTGTTACGCGACGCCCATCAATCGATTCTTGCCACGCGTCTTCGTATCGACGATATGCTTCCTATTGCCCCCTTACTGGACAAGGTGGGCTTCTGGTCGCTGGAATCCTGGGGCGGTGCCACCTTCGACGCCTGTATCCGTTATTTGGGGGAGGATCCCTGGGAGCGGATCCGTGAGCTCAAGAAGGCGATGCCCAATACGCCGCAGCAGATGTTACTGAGGGGGCAGAATCTCTTAGGCTATCGTCACTATGGCGACGACCTGGTGCATAGGTTTGTCGAACGCGCACATGACAACGGCGTCGATGTGTTCCGTATCTTCGATGCCATGAATGATGTGCGTAATCTGGAGACTGCGGTTAAGTCTGTGGTCGAGGTGGGTGGTCATGCTCAGGGCACCATCTCCTACACCACGAGTCCGGTACATACCCTAGAGACTTGGGTGGACATGGCTAAGCGTCTGGAAGATATGGGCTGTCACTCGCTCTGTATCAAGGATATGGCCGGCCTGCTCAAACCTTTCGATGCCTTCGATCTCATTAGCCAGCTCAAGGCGCAGACTAACCTGATTGTCTCCATGCAGTGCCACGCCACTACGGGCCTGAGTACGGCGACCTATCAAAAGGCGATTGAAGCTGGCATCGACGTACTCGACACCGCTATTTCTTCGATGAGCCAAACCTATGGTCATAGCGCTACCGAGACCCTGGTGGCCATGGTGGAAGATACCGACAGGGCCACGGGTTACGACATGGCGCTGCTCGAGCAGATCGCCGCCTATTTCAGGGAGGTGCGTAAGAAATACGCCGCCTTCGAAGGAGAACTCAAGGGTATCGATTCGCGTATTCTACGCGCCCAGGTACCCGGTGGCATGCTTACCAACATGGAGAATCAACTGAGGGAGCAGGGCGCCGTCGATAAGTTGGACCTGGTGCTCGAAGAGATCCCTAAGGTGCGTGAAGATCTTGGCTATATTCCGCTGGTCACGCCTACCTCGCAGATCGTTGGCACCCAGGCGGTGATCAATGTGCTCACCGGCGAGCGTTATAAATCACTGACCAAGGAGACCGAAGGGGTGCTTAAGGGCGAATATGGCGCCACGCCTGCACCGGTTAACAGCGAGCTGCAGGCTCGTGTGCTGGCTGGTGGCGAGGCGATCTGTTGCCGCCCGGCTGACTTGCTGCCCAATGAGCTAGACAGCCTGAGAGCCGAGCTTAACGACAAGGCCGCCAGCGACAAGATAAGTTTGGCTACAGAGGTGGACGATGACGTATTGACCTACGCGCTCTTCCCACAGATTGGCCTTAAGTTCCTTAAGAATCGTGATAATCCTGATGCCTTCGAGCCTAAACCCGAAGCACCTCAGGCCGCAGCTCAAGCCACAACTCAAGCCGCATCGTCTAGCGAGCCGGTCGCTACGCGCCAGCCACAAGGTAAGGAAACCTATACGGTCAATGTTCAGGGCCAGAGCTTCGTGGTAGAGGTCTCTCCCGGCGGCGACATCAGTCAGATAGTGCCGAGTGAGAACGTGGTGCCTTTCGCGGCGCCAGAACCCGCAGCTCCAGCGGTCGGCGACGGGGCGCCCATGAACGCGCCTTTGTCGGGTAACATCTTCAAGGTCAATGTACAGCCAGGTGACGCCGTTAAGGCGGGGGATGTGGTGATCATCCTAGAGGCGATGAAGATGGAAACGGAGATCCGCGCCGAATCCGATGGCGTGGTCGCCAAGGTGTGGGTCAAGGAAGGTGACTCTGTTGCCGTTGGCAATCAATTGCTTGCCATTGCATAGGAGCTGAGATGGACGGATTAATCGCCTTTTGGGCCGAGTCGGGTATTGCTAACTTTACCGGTGGCCAGTTGTTGATGATGGCTGTGGGGGGGCTCTTGCTCTATCTGGCCATCGCCAAGGGATTTGAGCCACTGCTGCTCTTGCCTATCGGTTTTGGTGCCATATTGGCCAATATTCCCAACGGGGGCTTTACCGAAGAGGGCGGCATGCTCTATTACGCCTACCACGTGGGGATCGAGACCGGGGTCTTCCCCTTACTGATCTTCATGGGCGTCGGTGCGCTGACAGACTTTGGTGCCCTTATCGCCAACCCTAAGATGCTATTACTGGGGGCGGCGGCGCAGTTTGGGATCTTCGCCACCTTAATTGGTGCCATCGCGCTCAACGCTGTGCCTGGATTTGAGTTTTCCATGACGGATGCGGCGGCAATTGCCATCATCGGCGGCGCCGATGGTCCGACGGCTATCTTCCTCGCCTCCAAGTTGGCCCCTGAGCTGCTCGGTGCCATTGCGGTGGCGGCATACTCCTATATGGCGCTGGTGCCCATCATCCAACCGCCTATCATGAAGCTGCTGACCACTGAGGCCGAGCGTCAGATCAAGATGGAGCAGCTGCGTGAGGTGAGTAAGCTTGAGAAGATCATCTTCCCGCTCGCCGTGTTGGGACTGACGATACTCTTCCTGCCGGCAGCGACTCCCTTGGTGGGCATGTTCTGTCTGGGCAACTTAATGCGCGAGTCCGGTGTGGTCGACAGACTCTCCAATACGGCGCAGAACGAGTTGATCAACATAGTGACCATCTTCCTGGGGCTGGCGGTCGGCTCTAAGCTTTCGGCGGACAAGTTCCTGCAGCTGGAGACCTTAGGCATCTTGGTGCTAGGGGCCGTGGCCTTCGGCATCGGTACGGCCGCCGGTGTACTGATGGCCAAGCTGATGAGTAAGCTGTCTGGCGGTAAGATCAATCCACTTATCGGCGCCGCAGGTGTCTCGGCCGTGCCTATGGCCGCCAGGGTGGTGAACAAGGTAGGTCTGCAGGCCAATCAGCAAAACTTCCTGCTGATGCATGCCATGGGGCCGAACGTGGCCGGTGTGCTTGGCTCTGCGGTCGCCGCCGGTGTCTTGCTGGCGGTGCTGGGCGGCTAGCCTATTTAGACTCGAAGCGTCTTAAACCTAAAAGCGGTCGGCATCTGTGTCGGCCGTTTTTATTTTTTCTGTTTAATCGACTTGCTTAATCGACTCGTGGCATTACGTCCTGATTTAACGCCTTTTCATGGCTTGATTGATTACGCCTCTCCACCAAGCTGGCTGCCATTCGGCTTCCCTTAATCAAGCTAATGCTAAAGCGCTTGATGCAGATCAACGCTAGGCTTGTCGATTTAGTGTCTTATAGTGTGATACAGCTCTCAATACGTCTGTTTTGGTGAGCCATGACCCAATTAGTGAGGAGTAGAGGATGGAATTACGACCCAATTGCTATACCGATATCTGTGTGAACGGTAAATGGTTTCATTATGACCACGGCGATCATTCGGTGTTTATGTTAAACGGCGGCGATCCCTTAACCTTCGAGCTGAGTGAGTTGCCCACCACAGAAGCCGAGCTTGAGGCGCACTTGGAAAGCTTTACCCGCCAGGGCTAACGAGGTTAAGTCAACCGCGCAGGTTTTGCCCGGCGGTGAGCCAGAGCAGAAAGCCGAGTGAGAGCATGAGGGTAGCGCTGATCGCTATAATATAGATAAAGCCCTTCTTGCCTTGTTTTAGCGGCACGCCGTTGAGATAGAGAAACAGCGCCCAGAACAAACTTAAGATGATTGGCAGTAAAAACAGGCGAGCCATGGCGGTTAATTGATACCTTATTGCTGGGTGCAGTTAATATATGATTTAAACTTACTATTTCAGATTTAACAAGCAATTAGCAATAAAAAAGCCGCATTAAGCGGCTTCTTTTTTATCGGGTAGAACTGAGATTAGCTGGCAACCTCAGGGGCGTCAGTCTCTTCGTTGCGATAGAACTGCTCCTGGTCGAGCTGACCCTCAGACTTGCCCACCACCACGGCCGTCATCATGTCGCCGGTCACGTTAGTCGCGGTACGTATCATGTCGATCACCCTGTCGATTGAGGCGATAAAGGCGATGCCTTCGAGGGGCAAACCTACCACGCCCAGGGTGACAGAGAGCATCACCATGGCGCTACCGGGTACGCCTGCCGTACCCACAGAGGCCACAGTGGCGGTAACGGCGATCAGCATGTAGTCGGTCATCTCCAGTGGGATACCATAGATCTGCGCGATGAAGATGGCCGCGATGGCCGGATAGATACCGCCACAGCCGTCCATATTCATGGTGGCGCCTAGTGGCAACACGAAGGCGCCATATTTCTTCGATACGCCCATGGTCTCTGTGGCGCGGGTGCTGGCGGGCAGGGTGCCGAAGCTCGATGCCGTGGTGAAGGCAACCAGCTGGGCTGGCATCGCCTTCCTGAAGAACTGCACTGGGCTCAGGCCGGCGCCAAATCTGACCAGGCCGCCATAGACGAAGATCATGTGGATCAGCGCGGCGATATAGATGGCGCCGATAAACTTGCCCAGCGGCAACAGGGTTGAGAGCCCATATTCACCTACTACCCAGGCCATCAGGCCGAATACGCCGATAGGGGTCAGTTGCAGTACCATACGGGTCAGCTGGAACATCACCTCGGCACCGGCTTCGATGGCGTGCTTGAGTGGCTCGGCCTTCTCGCCAATCTTGTTGATGGCGATACCGACTAAGGCGGCGAAGACGATGATCTGTAGCACCTTGCCTTCGGCCAGGGAGGCAAAAGGATTGACCGGGATCATGTCCAGCAGTACCTGGGCAAAGCCTGGCACGTTACGCTCGCGCACCTCTGTGGTGGCCAGCTCTAGCGAGCCCCCCATGTCGATCAGGCTGCCGATGGTCAGGCCGATAAGCGAGGCTATGGTGCCGGTCAGCATGAACATGGCCAGAGTCTTGATACTCAGGCGCTTGAAGCTAACATCGTTACCCAGAGAGGTGATGCTGACGACAATGGCGCAGAAGATCAGCGGCGCAACCAACATCTTGATTGCCGCGATAAAGAGGTCGCCCAGCGGCTTGAGTTGGGTTGCCTGCTCGCCCAGGACAACGCCCAGGCCTACCCCTAAGATGAAACCGGCGAGAACCTTCTGCCAAAAGGGGATCTGTTTAATTGTTTGCCACATGGGATCTATTCCAAAATTTATTAAGTCGTTATTGTGGATGGCGTTTCGAATCAAAAATGAATTGCTTGTTCTAGCACGAGCCATCCAGGTATTTCAACCTTAGCGAGTGAGCCAGATATTGTATCTGGCTGATGCCTTGCTTACCAAAGCGATTTTGTTATAACTTATTGTGATATAAGAGTTTGTTTTAATAAGATTAAATTTTTACTTTTAGGTAACATCATCAGCTTGAATGACATACACATAAAAATTTACTTTTTTTCATTAGGTAAGGGATCATGACGGCGTTATGGTTGATCTTTAGCGGCGCCTTTTTAGCCGCCACTTTGTTACCGGGTGGATCTGAGGTATTGCTGGCGGCGCTGATCAATCAGGCGCCCGAGACCTGGGTCTCCTTAGTGGTCATGGCGACCCTGGGCAATACCTTGGGATCTTTGACCAGTTACTATCTGGGCGCCCTGGGGCGTTTCGCCAAGACGCCCGAAGAGATGGCCAGCGGCCGTTATCGTCATGGGCTGCGGCTTGTCGAGCGCTACGGCTACTGGAGCCTACTGCTCGCCTGGACGCCCCTCATCGGCGATATCTTATGCCTGCTGGCAGGCTGGCTCAGGATGCCACTGGTTAAGTCCAGCATAATGATTTTTATAGGGAAAGGAGTGCGCTACCTGCTGGTTGCGGCGTTGGCGTTACATTGGTTGTAAGCGGTGTGGTCTTTAGGGACGAACTTATTTTGGCAAAAGCTGTCTCGATAAAGGCTGGCTTCACTGTTTCAAATTAGGAGCAAAGAATGAAAAAATGGATATTGGCTGCGGCGATCTCGGCCGCGCTAAGCGCCTGTGCCAACGCACCGACGAACGTTGCGCTGCCTCAGGGCGTTTCGCTGATCGAAAATGTGGCCCTAGCCGAGTCGGGCGTCGGCATTCCCTACAAGAAATATCAATTGGCCAATGGCCTGACGGTGATCCTGCACCAAGATCATTCCGATCCTCTGGTACATGTGGATGTTACCTATCATGTGGGCTCGGCAAGAGAGCTGCCAGGACGCTCGGGATTTGCGCACCTGTTTGAGCACATGATGTTCCAGGGCTCAGAGCATGTAGGCGACGAGCAGCACTTCAAGACGGTAACCGAGGCCGGCGGCAATCTCAACGGCACCACCAACACAGACCGCACCAACTATTTCGAGACAGTGCCCAGCAATCAGCTAGAGAAGATGCTCTGGCTGGAGTCGGATCGCATGGGGTACTTCTTGCCAGCCCTGACTGACAACAAGTTCGAGGTGCAGCGCGAGACGGTGAAGAACGAGCGCGCCCAGCGTATCGACAATCAGCCCTATGGCCGCATGAACGAGCGCTTCAATCAGGCCTTCTACCCCAGCGGACATCAATATTCCTGGCCCGTCATCGGCTGGCCCGAGGATCTCAATCGTGCCCAGCTCGATGACGTGAAGCACTTCTTCCAGCGTTGGTACGGGCCCAACAACGCCACCATCACCATTGGTGGCGACTTCGACGAGATGCAGACACTGGCCTGGGTGAACAAATATTTTGGTGAGATCCCAAGAGGCCCTGAGGTGAAGCCTGAGGCCAAGACGCTGGTCACTTTAGACAAGACCCGCTACATCTCCATGGAAGACAGGGTACATCTGCCGCTGCTGCGCATGGCATTTCCAACTGTCTACGCCAGCCATGAAGATGAGGCGGCGCTGGATCTGCTGGCCAACATCATCGGCGGCGGCCCTACCTCGCTGGTGTACAAGAACCTGGTGAAGGATGGTTATGCGGTGCAAGCTGGCGTGAGTCACCCTTGTCAGGAACTGGCCTGTCAGTTCTCTATCTATGCCCTGGCCAATCCGGCCAGAGGCGGTCAGCTTGCGGATGTCGAGCAGCGCATCAGGGAATCTATTGCCGAGTTTGAACAGCGTGGCGTGACCGACGATGACCTGCAGAAGGTGAAGGTGCAGTTCGAGGCGAGCACCATCTTCGGCCTGCAGAGTGTTAAGGGTAAGGTGTCGACCCTGGCCCTGAATCAGACCTTCTTCGGTAATCCCGACATGATAGCGCACGATCTTAAGCGCTACGCCAACGTGACCAAGGAAGATGTGATGCGGGTGTTTAACACCTACATCAAGGGCAAGCCGTCTGTGGTGATGAGTGTCGTGCCTCAGGGGCAGAAGCAGTTGATCGCCCATCAGGATAACTTTGTACCGCCGGCGCCGCGTGTGGCGGCAGAGGCCGTGACCGGCATGGTTGATGTGGCAAAGGCTGGAAGCAGTTTCGATCGCAGTGTCATGCCGAGCGCCCAGCAGGCACCCGTTATCACGGCGCCAAGCCTGTGGACAGATAAACTGAGCAACGGCATAGAGGTTATGGGCACAGAGAGCGACGAGACGCCTACCGTCGAGCTGCTTATCTACCTCAACGGTGGCCATCGCCTGGCGGATGTGAAACAGGCGGGGCTAGCCGGCCTGACTGCGGCCATGCTTAACGAGTCGAGCGAACAGCGCAGCACCGAAGAGCTGGCACAGGCGCTGGAGATGCTCGGCAGCAGCGTCAGTTTCGGCAGCAGCATCTATCAGAGCTATATCAAGGTCTCGGCCTTGACCTCGCATCTGGATGAGACCCTGGCGATCGTTGAGGAGAAGCTGTTCCATCCTGGCTTTAAAGAGAGCGATTTTTCCCGGGTGCAGCAGCAACACCTGCAGAGCCTGCAGCACATGCAGTCCGACCCTAACTATGTCGCCGACAGCCAGTTCGATGCCTTGCTCTACGGCAAAGACACGGCCCTGGGCGTGAGCGACATGGGCACGCCAGAGACAGTATCTCAGCTGACACTGGACGATGTTAAGGCTTTCTACAACAAGCAGTTCCGCGCCGGTAACGCCCAGATAGTGGCCGTGACTAACCTGTCTAAGGCGCAGCTGATGCCTAAGCTTAAGGGCCTCTCCAAGTGGCAGGGGGAGGCGACGCCTATGCCTGAGCTTGCAGCCATGCCAAAGCTTGATGCCGGTACCGTCTATATTTTGGATAAGCCGGGCGCGGCGCAGTCGGTGATCAAGATAGGTAAGCGCGCCATGGCCTATGACGCCACAGGAGAGTTCTTCAAGTCTTACCTGATGAACTACCCGCTCGGCGGCGCCTTTAACAGCCGCATCAACCTTAATCTGCGTGAAGATAAGGGCTACACCTATGGCGCCCGCAGTTACTTCAGCGGTGGTAGCGAGCTTGGCCTGTTCGAGGCTTCGGCCAGCGTTCGTAGCGATGTGACGGCGCAGGCGCTCAGCGAGTTTGCCAAGGAGATCAGTGCCTATCAGGCTGGCGGCATGACAGACAAGGAACTGAGCTTCCTGCGCAGCTCTATCTCTCAGGGTCAGGCTCTGGATTATGAGACGCCATACCAGAAGGCGGGCTTCATGCGGAAGATTCAGCGTTATGATCTCGCCGCCGATTACACTCAGCAGCAGGCCGAGATCATCAATTCGGTCAGCAAGGATGAGCTCAATCAGCTGGCGAAGGATAAGCTGGCATTGGACAAGATGATCGTCCTGATCGTCGGCGACAGGGCCAAGATAGAGCAAGAGATTAAGGCCCTTGGCTACCGGGTGAGTAATTTAGAGTTGTAATCTGTAGATTGCGCCCCAATATAAGCCCTAGCGGTGAGCATTAACTCTGCTCACCGCTTTATTTTTTCCCTTGCCAAGGATCTAGCACAGCGGCTATTTTGTGGTGATGGCGAAAGCAAACGCGCTTTTTGCAGGTCTGACTTGCAAGGCAAACGGTTGAAGCAATGAGAGACGAAGAATTTGAACTCTTTCGATGAAGTGATAGGCCTACTCGACAACGAGCAGGGAAGCGCCGCACTGGCAGGTATGCAACGAGGTATTGAGCGCGAAGCATTACGTATCGAGCCAAATGGTCATCTGGCCATGGATAAACATCCTAAGGCGCTCGGCTCGGCCCTGACCCATTCGCGGATCACCACAGACTACAGCGAATCCCTGTTAGAGTTTATTACCCCAGTCTATCAAGATATCCCCGCCTTGCTGACGGATCTCACCCAGACCCATGCCTTTACCGTAAGGCATCTGGGCGAGCAGCAGCTCTGGCCGGTGAGCATGCCCTGTTATGTGGGCGATGTGGCCGATATTCCCATTGCCGATTATGGCAGTTCCAATACCGGCAAGCTTAAACGTTTGTATCGCAAAGGGTTAACCTATCGCTATGGCGCCCAGATGCAGATCATCTCTGGCGTACACTTTAACTTTTCCGTGTCCGATGCCCTATGGGAGCGACTCTACCAGGCATCGGATAAACGTCTCAGCCGGGGCGATTTTATTTCCGAATCCTATTTTGGATTGATCCGTAACTATCGCCGTCTGGTATGGGTACTGCCTTATCTGTTTGGCGCCTCGCCGGCTCTGTGTGGCTCCTTCATCAAGGATCAACAAACCGATCTTGCCTTCGAGAAACTGGGTAAGGGCACCCTCTATCTGCCCTATGCCACCTCGCTGCGCATGAGTGATTTGGGGTACACCAATAAGGAGCAGGAGCGGCTTAACATCAGTTACAACTCCCTGGCGGATTACCTCGAGGGGATCAACGCGGCCATCAAGATGCCATCGGCCAGTTTCGAGGCGATAGGCGTCAAGGTCGACGGTGAGTTCCGTCAGTTGAATGCCAACGTGCTACAGATAGAAAACGAGTTCTACTCACCCATCCGTGCCAAGCGGGTCACGCTGGCCGGCGAGAAGCCTTCTCAGGCATTGGCCCGTGCCGGAGTCGAATATATCGAGGTGCGTGCACTGGATGTTAATCCATTCAGCCCCGTGGGCATTGATGCCGATCAGGTGCGCTTCCTGGATCTCTTCCTGCTGCACTGCCTGCTGACGCCATCGCCCAAGAGCGATGCACAGGACGAGGCAGCCATCGGCGATAACCTGAGCCGGGTGATCACCCGAGGCCGAGAGCCAGGGTTGACCCTTAATCGCGCCGGTGAGGAAGTGACGCTGAAGGCCTGGCTGGAGTCGCTCTTTGGTGAGCTAAACACTTTGGCCAAGCTGCTCGATGCTGAAGGACAGGCTTATCAAGACAGCCTGGCCCATTGGCTCGAGGCGGTGCGCGATCCTGCTAAGACGCTGTCTGGCCGCGTGATGTCGACGCTGCTGGCCGAGGGGATAGACCACAGTCAGTGGGTGAAATCACTGGCGAAAGATTATTATCAGGCCCTGCTTGAGTATCCACTCTCTCAAGAGGTTGAGGCGGCCTATGAGGCGGCGGCTACGCAATCCCTAGCGGCCCAGGCCCAGCTTGAGGCCGAATCAACCCAGGACTTTGAGCAGTATCTTGCCGACTACTTTGCCGAGGCGCCCGCGCCGGTAGAGCAAGTGGTGTAAGTATGAAGGCTCGCGCTATTGGTGCAGGTGCTGGCCTGCTGACGCTGATGATGTTATCGGGCTGCGCCTCTGGGCCCGACAATGAGTCGCTGTGCGCGACCGTGTCTGGCTATCAGATGCCCGATGAGTCCCAGGGCTTGTACCGCGCCGTGGTGACCCATCTCAATGGTAAGCCTGTGATCTCAAGGCCCAACTATCGCCTCACGCCTGGGGAGTATCAATTTACCCTGGCCGAACTCATCGACTCGCCGCGGCTCAAGGTGAAACTCGCGGCGCGCAAGACCAAGACACTGACGCTGCATCTCGAGGCGAATCAGCGCTATCATCTCGCCGCGCAATTTAATCAAGACAAGATCTACCGCGGACTGGACAGCGACTACTGGCAGCCGGTGGTGTGGGTCCAAGAAAGTCACGAGTGTGAGTTTCTAAGCGAAAGCAATTAGTGCGCCTTTGCCAAGGTTAAAAATCCCTTTGGCCGAGGTGAAAAATCTCCTTGGCCGATTGCATCTCGCTAGTAAGGATGTGACACTAGCCTTTTGATTGAGTTATTGTTTCGGGCCTTTTGATGAGAAAGATTTCCTTTGCCTTACTTGCCGCCACGCTTCTGACTCTGGGCGGCTGTGCCACCTCTCCACCGGAGGATCCTGAGAACCTCTGCGCCATCTATCAAGAGAATCGAGACTGGTATGAGGCCGCGGTCAATACCCGCGAGAAGTGGGGCGTCCCGGTACATGTCCCGTTGGCCATGATGTATCAGGAGAGCTCATTTAAACATAATGCCGCGCCGCCGATGGAGTATTTCTTAGGCTTTATCCCCATCGGCCGTGCCAGCGACGCCTATGGCTATGCCCAGGCCAAGACGCTGACCTGGGATGACTATGTGCGTGAGACGGGAAACTCCTGGTCGAGCCGCAGTGATTTCGATGATGCCATGGACTTCATGGGCTGGTTTATCTACAAGACTCATAAGATCAACGGAGTCTCCAAGTGGGATGCCCGTAATCAGTATCTCAATTACCATGAGGGCTGGGGCGGTTATAAGCGTGGCACCTACAGGCAGAAGCCTTGGCTGATCAAGGTGGCCGACAAGGTCGACAAGCGCTCTAAGCGTTATGCCGCCCAGTACCACAGCTGTAAGGAAGATCTCGACTCCTCCTGGTTGTGGCGTCTCTTCTTCGGCTAACTGGTTGAATTTACCTCGCCTGCCTCTTTGAAAGGGGTGGGCGAGGTGCTGAGCCAAGACTCTCGATATGGCTAAATATGTCCGGTTGCGTCGTCAAATCGCCTAACAATTAGCTATTTATCACCTATCTATTACTTATCCAGCACTCCAGAACTCACTGTTTTTATATTCGCACAATGTTAATCGGTTATTTGGGGGCTAAGTCAATGCTGCCTAAGCCTTTTTACTGCACTTAGGTTAATCCCGCCGATCACTATTATCTGCATTTAAAAATGACTATAATGCGCGCAAAACAATAGCCTTACCCTACAAAAAGGATAAAAGATGACTAAGCCATTTGTTGCCGTACTCATGGGATCGGATTCTGATCTCCCAACAATGCAAGCCACCTTAGATGTACTTAAAACTTTCGGTATTCAATACGAAGCCAAGGTAACTTCGGCGCACCGCACGCCTGCAGCGACCCATGCTTACGTTCACGATGCCGAAGAACGTGGTTGTAAGGTATTTATCTGCGCGGCGGGTCTGGCGGCTCACCTGGCAGGTGCCGTAGCCGGTATCACTACTCGTCCGGTCATCGGTGTGCCAGTAGATTGCGGTCCACTACAGGGTCATGATGCTCTGCTATCGACAGTGATGATGCCTGGCGGTGTGCCTGTGGCAACCGTGGCTATCGGCAGTGCAGGCGCGAAGAACGCGGGTTACCTGGCGGCGCAGATGCTGGCCGTTGGCGATGATGCCCTGGCGCTTGCGGTGAAAGAAGAGCGTGCTAAGTCTGCCGAAGCCGTACAGGCAAAAGATGCCAAGCTACAAGAGAAATTAGCCAACGCATAATCTCATTTTTATGAGAAAAAAAGCCGCCAACCTTATAGGTTGACGGCTTTTTTTTGTCTTGTTTAACCCTTTAGCCAATTTCTAACGTTACTAGAATTAATGATGAGTTTAACGTGACAGCAGGAGTGTGAAATGTGGATGAATCTATCGACCCAAGTTAACGCCTTGCCGAGCACTGGTAACCTAAATCATTTGTCCTCGTTGGTGGTGGGATTTTTGTTCCTTATGCTCTCGGGCTGTCACATGACAAATCAACAATCACGTGAACAAAACACAGCTGAAGCGCAGGTGAAACAGACTGAAATCCTTGAGATACAGGCAACTGATAATAGCAGCGAACAGCCGCTGAAAGTGCTTAAGCCATCAACACGAGAAGAGCCTGCTGCCCCGCAAATAAAGCAGGGAGAGCATACCTTAGTTAAACCAATTGATAAGCCTTGGCCGCCTCAACCGGATCCTAAACCTGTATTGGAAGAGAAGCCTAAAAAGGACAGCATATAGTTGAATTTACAAGCATACCTTAGGTTAGCCGTAGACAAACGCAGCGAGGCGATGCAGACTCAGTCATAGAAGACTGATTATCCATTTATGGATATGCATAGGGAGCCTAGCGTGACTAAGGTATCTGAAGATGATGTTGTAAAGGATCCTGATCAAACCTTAATGATGCAATACGCCCAGGGAGATCAGGGAGCCTTTGAGCAGCTTTATCATAAACACAAGGGTGGCCTGTATCGCTATTTCAAGCGTCAACTCGGCGACGCTGCCCTGGCCGAAGACCTCTACCAAGAGACCTGGAGCCGGGTGATTAAGGCAGCCGCAGGCTACGAGCAGCGTGCCAAGTTTACCACTTGGCTCTATCGCATCGCCCACAACTTGCTAATCGATCATGTCAGGGCGCTCAAGCCGGTGGATAGCCTGAGTGATCCGGCGGGCGATGAACAGCCCTTGGAGGCTGTTATTCCCAGCGATGAGAGCGGCCCGGACAACCAGCTCGAGGATGAGCAGAAGGCCTCGATCTTAAAGGATTGCATCAGCCTTTTGCCCCATGTGCAGAAAGAAGCCTTTCTGCTGAATGTGGAGATGGGATTTACCGCGGCGGCGATTGGTGAGATCGCCGGGGTCGGCATGGAAGCCACCAAGAGTCGTATTCGTTATGCCAATCAGGCGCTTAAGGCCTGTGTGCAACAGAAGTGGCAGGAGCAGTCTAATGTCAGATGAAAACGATAAAATGCTCTCGGATGCCGAGCTAAAGGCACTCTATCTCGCAAAGGCGACAGAGCAGCCATCATCAGAGCTGGATGCCCGTATCCTGGCGATGGCCCAGGCACGCCTAAATGAGCGGCGCCCAAATGAGCAATGCCTAAATGAACAGCAATTGGCCGAGCAAGAGAGTGAGGGGGCGGAAAAGCAGAGCGGGTCTGCCAATGTTATCCAGGTCAGCTTCTGGCGCCGTTATCGCTGGCCGATGTCAACGGCCGCGTCCGTACTCCTGTTGTCTAGCCTGCTGCTGATGAACCTCAATGGACCAAACCCCATAGACGAGCAGGTTCGGCCTATGCTCGCCAGTGAGCCTCAGCCGATGAGGATGACCGCGCCGCCCGAGCAGCAAGAACCGAAAGTACAGCAGGGCCCCAGTGCCCAGGCCGATGTTGACGTGCCCGAGATGGCGAGCCCCCAGGCCGTCACTGTGATGTCTCGTAAAGCGCCTGCGGATCTCAAGACAGAGGTGAAGACAGGCACGCAGCCAGACGAGCAGGCCAAGCTCGAGTCGCTAACGCCTAACGAAGCCGAAGTGAAAACCCAGGCCAAGGCGGTGATATCGGATATTCAGGCGGTGAATCATCTGCAGCAGCTGGTCGATGCCGAGCTGTGGCCTGATGCCAATACCCTCTACCAAAGATTGTTAAAGGAGCGTCCAAGGCTGGAAGATAGCAGCCATCCTCAACATTCCCAGTGGCGTGAGTTGGTGAATCAGATTAAGGCGCACCGACAGGATAACTAAATGCGGTGAATTAGCAATGGGGCCTATGGGCCCCATTTGTTTAGAAGGGCTTAATTCGCTGGTGGATTTGGCTGGGTCATTATCAACCAATCTTTTACGCCATCTTTTACCACCCTCGTTTACCATCATCTTTTGCGACTCACCCTTTGCCCTCTCTTTTGACTAGCTTCTTTTGCTACCACCGTTTGCCACCTCTTTTGGTTAAATGGATAGCGATATCCACTCCCCTTATCAGCCGACTAAAGGTCAGTGTAGGATTATGGATATTTGTACACATTTGCTAATACTTCTTTGGTCACTAATTACTGTAGATTTAAGGAAAGTTTGCTACCTTGTTGCCCCATAAGAATAAATCTAACTTAATCATGGGCGCTTTATGAAACTTTCTCACCTGTTTGCCTGCTGCGCGATCGCCTTGGGCACAGTCTCCTCCGCACCACTCTTCGCCGCTCAAGCTAAAAATGTAAAAGCCGAGGGCCAAGCCGCCGAGCAGAACGTAGGTTATTACCGCTCGCCAGCCATACATGGCGATACCTTAGTGTTTACCGCCGAGGGCGATCTTTGGGTTCAGCAGTTGGGCGATGCCCAGGCGAGAAGGCTTACCAGCCTGCCAGCGCAGGAGCTGGGCGCCGCCATCTCTAACGATGGTCAGCAGCTCGCCTTTGTCGCCAACTATGAAGGGGCCAGCGAGGTCTACGTGATGCCGGTTCAGGGGGGCGTGGCCAAGCGAGTCAGTTTCGAGAACAGCCGAGTAAGAGTGCAGGGCTGGACGGCTGATGGCAAGGTGCTCTATGCCACGGATAATGCCTTCGGCCCGGCCAACTATTGGGTGCTACGCAGCGTCGATCCTAAGACGCTAACCACCCAAGATCTGCCGCTGGCGGATGCCATCGAAGGTGTGGTGGACGATGCCGGTGATTATGTCTACTTTACCCGCTTCGGTCTGCAGGCCACAGGCGATAATGCCAAGATGTATCGCGGCGGTGCCAAAGGCGAGTTGTGGCGTTATAAGCTCGGCAGCGACCAGGAGGCTCAGCCTCTGACCGTCGAGCATGAAGGCTCGGTGCGCCAGCCCATGTTGTGGCAAGACCGCCTCTATTTCGTCAGCGACAGCAGCGGCAACGATAATATCTGGTCCATGGCGCTCGATGGCAAGGATCTACGTCAACATACGCAATTCAGTGACTGGCAGGTACGCGGTGCCCGCCTAGAGCAGGGACGCGTGGTGTTTCAGCAGGGCGCCGACATCAAGCTCTATGATATCGCCAGCAATCAGGTGTCGACCCTGGATATTCATCTAACCTCTGATTTTGCCGAGCGCCGTGAGCACTGGGTCAATCAACCAATGAAGTATGCCACCTCGACTAGCCTGGCGCCGAGTGGCAACAAGGTGGTGATCACCGCCCGCAGCCATGTGGCCCTGGCGGGCACAGACGGCTCGCGTCTGGTTGAGCTGGCGCTGCCCGGAGACTACCGGGTTCGCGGCGCCGTGATGAGCCCGGATGGCAAATGGGTCTATGGGATCAGCGATGCCTCGGGTGAGCAGGAGATCTGGCGCTATAGCGCAGATGGCAGCGATGAGGCCAAACAGCTCACCCAAGATGGCAAGGCTCTGCGTATGGCGCTGAGCCTCTCACCGGATGGTCGCTACATTGCCCATGACGATTACAACGGCGACCTCTGGCTCTTGGATCTCAAGAAGGGGCGCAACAGCAAGATATTGACCAATGGTCAGGGACTCGGGCCCTATGGCGATGTGGTCTGGTCGAACGACAGCCGCTTCATTGCTGTGACCAAGGATGAACGAGGTCAGCTAAGACCACAGATAGTGCTCTACTCTCTGGAAGAGGAGAGAGCCGAGGCGCTGACCAGCGACAAGTATGAATCTTTCTCGCCCGCCTTTAGCGATGATGGCCAGTGGCTCTATTTCATCTCTAATCGTGAGTTTAATGCCACCCCAACCTCGCCTTGGGGCGATCGCAACATGGGACCGGTTTTTGACAAGCGCGGGCAGATCTTCGCCCTGGCGCTGACGCCAAAGGCGGTATTCCCCTTTACTAAGCCTAACGAATTAAATCAGCAGCCTGCTAAAGAAGCGAGCGCCGCCGATAAGCCCGCCAAGACTCAGGTTCAGTGGCAGGGGCTTGGCAAGCGTCTATGGCAGGTGCCGGTCGCCTCTGGTAATTATAGCCAGCTACAGGTGACCGAGAAGGGACTTTACATGCTGGCTAATTCTGTCGACGGCGCCCAGGCTCCAAATCTGATGTGGGTCAAGTTCGACCCCCTCGGCCCCAAGGTGGAAACCTTCAGCGAAGATGTGGCCAGCTATGGGCTTTCAGCCGATGACAGCAAGCTCTTCCTACGCCGCCACAGCAAAGGCGGCGCGGAGATGCTGATCGTCGATGCGGGCGAATCGCTGCCAAAAGATCTTGCCCATGCCAAGGTACAGACAGAGCAGTGGCAACTGGCGATCTCGCCGCAGCTCGAGTGGCAGCAGATGTTTGAAGATGCCTGGCTGATGCACAGAGATTCCTTCTTCGACAAAAAGATGCGCGGCCTCGACTGGCAGGCGACCAAGGCCAAGTACCAGCCGCTGCTGGCCAGACTGACCGACCGTCACGAACTGAACGATATCTTCATGCAGATGATGGGCGAGCTCGATGCCTTGCACTCTCAGGTGCGTGGCGGCGATCTGCCACAGGATCCTAACCAGCCTAAGGGGGCGAATTTAGGTGCCCGTCTGTTACAGACCAAGCAAGGGGTCAAGATAGCCCATATCTACCAAAACGATGCCGAGTTACCCCAGCAGGCTTCGCCGCTGGCCAGGGTCGATGTTGATGCCAGGGTGGGTGACTTGATACTGGCTATCAATGGTAAGCCCGTTGAAAACGTTGCCGACGTGGCGCGTCATCTGCGCAATCAGGCCGATAAGCAGGTGCTGCTGACCCTTAAACGCGATGGTAAGACGCTCAAGACCATAGTCTTGCCTGTGGCTAACCGCGTCGATGCCAAGCTGAGATACCTAGATTGGGTCAACAACAATAACCAGAAGGTGGCTAAGGCGGCAGGCGGTGACATAGGTTACCTACACCTCTATGCCATGGGTTCAGGCGATATCGCCAACTTTGCCCGCGAGTTCTACGCCAACATAGAGAAGAAGGGCTTGATCATCGATGTGCGCCGTAACCGTGGCGGTAACATCGACAGTTGGATCATCGAGAAGCTGCTGCGCCGCGCCTGGATGTTCTGGCAGCCTACCCAAGGCACGCCAAATACCAATATGCAGCAGACTTTCCGTGGTCACTTGGTGGTGTTAACCGATCAGCTGACCTATTCAGATGGCGAGACCTTCTCTGCCGGCATCAAGGCGTTAGGCCTGGCGCCGCTCATCGGCAAGCAGACCGCCGGTGCCGGTGTTTGGCTCTCGGGTCGTAACTCGCTGACCGATAGGGGGATGGCACGGGTTGCCGAATATCCTCAGTACGCCATGGATGGACGCTGGATAGTGGAAGGTCGAGGCATCAGCCCGGATATCGAGGTCGACAATCTGCCCCACGCCACCTTTAAGGGAGAAGATGCCCAGTTGAATAAGGCGCTTAACTATCTCAAGCAGAAGCTGGAACTCGAGCCTGTATTGCCGATTAAGGCGCAGCCGATGCCAGGCAGCGGGATGGCCCAAGACGTTAAATAAAGCTTTTTATAACGCCTTAAGTTAACCCATACCATTTTAGGGGGTTACCGACCAAGCAGTTCCCAGGTCGGTAACCTCCATTTTTATGGGCGCTGATTTACGTGCGCGGATATATGTATGCTGAGCACGATTTCTCTGTGGCAAAGGCTAGGGCCTGTTGACCTTTTGAGAGCAAATTTTGTTCTAATTGAGCACGTTCAAATCGCGACAGGAGGCTTGGAGTATAGTTATTCTATATAAAAGCCGAGTAACAAAGAGTTGAACTTGCTCAAGACGAACCCTGCGGGCAGCGTCTGTATCATTTTTCTACTGCGTTATCGCTCATTGATGTAGCACACTAGATTACAATCGCTCTGCCTTGTATAAAAGCGATACAGAATGCTGCAAAAATGAACGTGAAAGATAAACAGGCCCTAGGCACCGAGACGGTGTGAGTGCTATGGTGTATCGCCAGCTCAGTGTGGGCCATTGGCATCTTGAGGCATTGGCATCTTGAGGTAAGGGCACCTTGAGCCGTCAGCGTTAGCCAGGGATGATCTCGATTGTTATCTCTTTGGCCAGGGAGTTAGCGATAAAGCAGTGTTTGTGGGCTAAGGCATGCAGCTTAGTTAACTGTTCATCGTTTAATGGCGGCACCGATTCAACCTTGGGGTTTAAGGTGATGCGGGTGATCGCCGTTCTCCCCTGAGCGTTGGTGCCCAGTTCGGCGCTCGCCTGGTCATGATAGCTTATCAGGGTGAGTCGCTTCTTTTGCACTATGGTGAGAAAGCTCAGCATGTGGCAGGCCGCCAGCGCGCTGAGCAGACTCTCTTCTGGATTGACTCGCGTGTCATTACCGCGATATTCGGCGGCAGCCGAACCCTGCAAATACTGACCACTACCAAAGCTAAGCTCATGATCTGTCGATGTGAGGTTGGCTGCACTGTCCTGCGCTGGCCATGAGATGTTTACCGAAAAAGACACGCGTGCGACTCGTTAATGTGAGGTGGCATTAATATACCAGAGTCACGCTGACTTAGCAGGCGCCTAGGCCTGATACCAACTCATCGCCTGTTCATTGCTTTTGGCATAGGTCTGCATGGCAGAAACCTGTTGCTGTTGCATGCTAGCGTTGACGACTGCACTGCGCGCGTCGTCATGCCGGGATAGATAATAGATGCTGACCGGTGACAGACCATTATGATTGCCCGTGACGATAGAGGCCATGTCGCTGCGTACCTGGTATTCGAGCTGGGCCTTCTTATAGGCCTTTAGTTTGTCCAGCGCATCGTCAGGTACTGGGCGATTTAGTTGCTGAGTCGCAGTTGCTTGAGCAGTGGACTTATCATGTTCACTTAGCTGTCTTGCCAGGGCCGAGAGGGTCACTGTGTCCTGTACGCCATCGACCTTAGTTTCCACAGTCTGTGAGCCTTGATGGGGCGTCATCTTGCCTGCTGGTGGCATGATGGCCGCATTGTCATCTTGCCTTTTCACTTGTTGATTGGCCGGTTGATTCACTGGTTGATTGAGCTGTTGGTAGGCCATCGCCGGAGAAACTCGCATCTTAATTCGCCTTAGTCACCTGTAGTCTGATTAGGCGTATCCTAATGGACTGAGGCTGTACCTTAGCTGAATTAATAACCAGTTAGGCGATAAGGCCGCTGCCTCCAAACACTAAGGTAAAGACACTGGTTAGGGTTAACACCAAAGGCAGGCGCTTGGCCTGGTAACTCAGCAGCAAGATGGTGGACAGTGCCGTAATGGTCATCACGCCAAAGAAGACGATGCTGCCGTAGCCCAGATGATAATCGTGGATGCATTGGCCATAGCTGCCGAGTAATAGTAACCAGGCAAATACTGTTAGCCAGCGTTGCTCGGCCCTCGTCGGGGCTCGACCAAAGCAGTCTTTATAATGGCCGAACATCGACAGCGCCATCAAACCAAAGGCGATGACGCCAAGACAAAGGGCTAATATCATTGGCGAGCCTCCTCTAAGCTTAGGTCTTTCGATTCTTTCTTATTAACCGCTGCTCTGGGAGCAAGAGTGCTAGCAGTGCTAGGCGAGGCTGATTTACTGTTTAGCCTGCTAGTGGCGCCTTGGCGCGAAGGGATCAGCCTAGTGCGTGACACCTGCCTGGCGGCAAACCCCAGTGCTAAGGCAAACAGCAGGCTGACCATATCGAAACCCACCAGGGTCCATTGGTTAGCGGCCATGTTGCTAAGCAGATTCTGCCCAGAGGTGACTGCGCCTAGTAGCGGCAGCGCCGCAAAGGCCAGGGCACCCAGTGCTAACCATTGACGCCAACGTCGCCAAGATTGCGTGCAGCGCAGCCCATCCCACAGCGCAACGATGGCAATGACGGCCAGGGTGATAAAGAAGACATCCACCTCTCGTTGGGCTCGGTCAAACATATCGAGTGGTAACAGACGGTTGGCATAGAAAAAGCCTGCCGTGGCGAGAGGAAGGCCACAGATGAAGCTGATGTTGAGCCCATCCACCAGCCTGAGGCCAATGCTTGGCTTAGCGCCTGTTTTAATGGCTTTTTGTTGTTTCTGGGCGATTTTCACCGCCCATAGCAGGGTGCCAGTGGCCACCATGGCGCAGCCTAGCAGACCACAGAGGAAGAACAATCCCCTCAAGGCCCAGTCGGCAAAGCGCGCGGTATGCAGTGCCATCAGGGTGTCGTAGGTCTTGTAGGTGGCGCTTTCTGGGTTGCCTAAGGATTTAAGCTCGCCCGTTACCCCATCGAAGACAAGCAGGTTGCGTCTATCTGTCACCGTCTGCTCGCTGTTAAGGGTAAAGCTGATGCGGCTGTTGTCACGCCCAGGGCCTGTGATGCTCACCTGTTTCAGGGGCGCCGCGCCCCATTGGCGCTCGACTTGACTGACGAGTCTGGCCGCATCGAAGAGGGGCGCCTGGGTATCGCCTGGCTTCTCCTGTATTCGCGCGGGGTTGAGATCGGCCCTGAAGGCGCGCACGTCACCATCGTATTGCTGCAGAGCGCCCCATGGCATGAACATGAACATCAGGGTAATGAGACCCGTGTAGGTGATGATCAGATGATAGGGCAGTGCCATCACGGCGCTGACATTGTGAGCGTCGAGCCAGGAGCGACTGCCCTTGGCAGGCCTGAAGCTGAAGAAGTCTTTAAAGATCCGCTTGTGGATCACCACGCCGCTGATCAAGGCGATCAGCATCGCCATGGTGGCGAGCCCCACTATCCAGCGGGCGGTCACTACGGGCAGGTAATGGAGATCGAAATGCAGACGATAGAAGAAGTTGCCACCGCGGGAGTCGCGAATGTCTGTGATCATCTGCTGACCATCCTGGCTAACCACATGCTCGTGGAATTTGCCGCGGTGTTCGCCCGCTTTCGGCGCATCCGCCCAGCCGAAGCTCAGATAGGGCTTACGCTCGCTCGGGAAAGAGATGGTCCAGCTGGCGGCATCGGGCGCCTTGTCGGCCAGATATGCCTGGCCCTTGGTGATTTGCTGCTCAACTTGCCTTTGGTCATAGTCTTGAAACACGGCCTGGTGCAGTTCAGGTTTACTCCACAGGCTGATCTCATGGCGAAAATAACTCATGCTGCCGGCAAAGAAGATGAGTAGCAGTAGCCAGCAGACGGCGAGACCGGCCCAGGTGTGCAGCCAGGTCATGGAGCGAAAAAAAGTCTCTTTCATGGGATTAACCTAAAACGAGTGTGAGGCCGTATAGCAGGCTACAGAGTGCCACGGGTTCCAGCACCACACGTAGGTGGGACCTTAGGCTAAAGAGTCGAATGATCATCATGGCAAAGAGGCTAAAGGAGACCATGGTGCCCACAAGCACGGCGTCGAGACGGCTTAGGGGCAGGGACTGTGCCAGCAGAACTGTGGTGAGCGCCGCCACGCCATAGCCACCAAGCAGGGAGGCGAGCAGGCGTACGATGACGGAAGTCCTGGGAGAGAGGTCTCGCTTGATTGGCGTCAGACGCTGAGAAATGCTTGTATTCACTATGGATAAATTGATGACCTATAATTCAGGTCATTCTACACTTGTTGAGATAAGTTCTCATTCGTATTTACATGTAAAGCTCATCTCTTAGCCTAGCGAGGATGCTAGGGCCTGTTTATCTTTCGCGTTCATTTTTGCAGCATTCTGTATCGCTTTTATACAAGGTAGAGCGATTGTAATGTGGTGTGCTACATCAATGAGCGATAACGCTGTAGAAAAATGATACAGACGCTGCCCGCAGGGTTCGTCTTGAGCACGTTCAACTCTTTGTTACTCGGCTTTTATATAGAATAACTATACAGCAAGCCTCATGCCGCGATTTGAACGTGCTCAATTAGAACAAAATTTGTTCTCAAAAGGTCAACAGGCCCTAAGGTGACGTCATAAAGTCAGATTGATTAAATTTTGTTTATTTTGTGGGATTTATGGCCGAAACCGCTCGTTTGCACCCGATATCCTGTTTTTGCCGCTTGATTTTAACCTGTATGGGGAGTAGATCTTAGTAGACAGTGAATGGAGATTTACTTGGATATCGCCCATGCTTACATAGGCGTCAATTGAAAAAAAAGTGCTTCAGTCCCTTGTTTTTTCTTTTAATCATCCCAAGTTCATTATTGAAGTCATCCTAAAAAGGAAAACCTATGAAAATAAATCTTTCTGGTCATCACGTAGATATCACCGATTCAATTAAAGAGCATGTGAATCAAAAGTTTTCCAAGATCGCGACCCATTTCCCAACGCTCATTTCACTAGATGTCATCATTGCTAAAGAGCACGGAGAGTTTCAGGTCGAACTCAGTACCAATTATGAAGGTAGCCGGATATCCGCCTCTGGGAGTGACGATGTTATGTATCCAGCTATCGCTAATGCCGCCAAAAAACTGGATGCTGCGTTAAAGCACAGAAAAGGGCAGTTGAAGGCAGATCTGCATCAAAAGCCGGTAAGTACCACACCTGAGATAGCCCATGAGATCATCCAGGAGATGAAGTTGGTCTAATCAGCCTGCCAGGTAAGTGATATAAAAAAGCCACCCTAAGGGTGGCTTTTTTATGTTCGTCCTAAACCCGAACAGGGCTGAAAGGCTAATGCGGTTAAGGCCAGGCTGTTAAAGCAAATGCAGTAAAAGTCAGTGCGGTTAAGGCAACTCTACCTCTAGCGCCGGGCATTCAAGCGTCGTGACCAGCTGCTTGTCGCTTAGGTCTTGATAGAGTCTCATGGGCTTCAGCGCCGCTCTGTATCGACCAGGCGGGATCTCAAACGCCTGGGCAAGCGCCAAAGAGACGGTTAGGGATTTACCCGCAGGCAGAAGCAGGTAGTCGTCATCAAGTGGCTCGCCGCGCTTGGCCAGTGCGCCCTGGTAATCGAGTTTCTGTTGATTGCCAAGGTCGGTCAGGGTCAGAAACTCACTAAACCAGGCATCGAAGGGCGTGTGCCAGCTAAGCAGATACCAGCTAGTCTTGGTGGGGGCCTGTATCTCGAAGGTGAGGGTATTGTCTTGCTCCGCCTTTATTAGGCGACAGGTGGGCAGTGCTTGATGTGCGAGGCTGTTCATACTGATCGTCCAGAGTAGCAAGAGGCTAAGAGACAGAGACCTTAAAGGCGTAAACATAGGCGTTAACCCTTGGCATAGACCAAACAAAAAAAGGGCGGATAATTCCGCCCTCTAACTGACAAGAAAGATAATAAGAAGATTAGTTTAAGTTAGGCGTGTTTTCAGCAAAATATTCATGGCTGTCAGCATTTTGAATCGCCTGTGAAGGATCGCTGATCGCCAAAGATTTCGCACCACTCTGACCGTAAACGATGTCATCGGTACCGGCAACTACGTTGAAGTGGCTGGTTTCGTGGATGATGGTGCCGCCCTTAGAGTCTGTGCCCGATGTCGGGGCTGACCAGAAGGCATTACACATGTAGATCTTGTATGGCTGAGTTGGGTAAACATAAGCGTAGTATTGCTTCTTACAGCTACAGTCAAAGGTCAACGGCTCGTTGTTAAGCGCACTGTCGATCTTGCTGAAGTTGTTGCTTACCGTGTTCCAGCGAGAAGAGCTGTAGGCACCAAACCAGGTGCTGTAACGCTGAGAGTTGCTGCTGGCCGTGGCCAGGTGCTGGTTAGCGTCGGCAGACATAGTCTTAGCCGCAGCCAGGCCTGCAAGGATATCGCTCTGCTGTGAGTTGCTGCAGCGACCGGTGAAAGAGATACCGTCAGGTGTAGTACCGCCGCCATCGCCAGTGCCTGGCTTACCCTTGTTAGCGCCGCCCTTAAATTCGCGACCCTCTAGGTAGAAGCTGGCTGGCGCCGAATGTATGCCTTCTACGCCCAGGCGAGCCAGCTTCTTGGCTTGGCCAGGATTTGGCGCAAACAGTTGCATAGAGCTGACATCGTAGCTGATCTCATAGTTGGCTGTAGACGACATGTCATATAGCGACGAAAGCTCTACCTGATAAGAGATGCTCTCGCCAGATTTTAGCTTGATGTAGTCCTTATGGCTTGGTGCTGGACGCTTGTAGTGAGCGCCAAGGTAAGGGCGCTCCTGACCGTCAGCGGTAACTTTAAATAGCGACTCTTCAACACCGTCTGCCGCGGTAAACCACTTGAGTAGTTTCACCGGAACGTTTGCTTCGTTGGTCAGGGTTAGCGTGACCATCACGTCCTGGTCGCTGCTAAAGCTGTCTTGGCTCATCTGCAGCTTAGCGGCGATCCCCTCGGCGAGGGCCGATTGACTCAGTAAGGTGGTAGCAATGGCGAGTGTTGATAATTTGAATAGCTTGCTCATCAATTTGTCCTTTTGATTGAGGTTGTTCTTATTGTGTTTACAAATGTTACTCAAATGTTGCGAAATCGAGTTTATGTCGAACCGCTAATGAAAAGCAAGACTAAGTTGGCGATTTGTTTCGTTATGATCTTAATATCTAGTGTAAAACGCTTTTTTAGCACACAGCAGGAAGGTGAAATTTAGGGGCGTGGCTGGGCATGCGGGCTCGATTCCTCATAGAAACGAGCCCGGTTAGGTTAACGTGTTAACCATTGGGTGATGGCCTGATTAAAGGCCTCCGGCGCTTCTGTCATGACCCAGTGACGGGTATCGAAGGCGATGACCCGATTCCCTTCTCTTGCGGCCATCTCTTGTTCCCACGCAGAGGAGTGGAACATACCCGGTTTATTCTTTCCGTATATAAACAGCAAGGGACAATCGATTTTTAGCGGCAGATGACCCAGAGGCTTGCCCGTCAGCGTTCGACTCCATTTCCAGTAGTAGGAATAGGTCATGGATGAACCGATCAAGGCAGGATCTCCCGGTGCATGAAGCCACTTAGCCATCTTGCGGGTCATCGCATCGCCAATGGTGCCGCCAATTTTCCAGGCCGTGGCTAACCAGATCTGGTAGGCAAACATAAAGGCTTTGACGCTTGCGGTTAACTGATGCTCCTTTGAGCCGGCATCACCAATGTCGACACCTATGATCTTCTCGACTTTATCCTGGTGGCGCAGATAAAACTGGTAACCGAAGAAGCAGCCCCAATCGTGGAGCATTAAGATCACCTTTTGGTTAGGGCTAACGGCATCGATGACAGCGTCAATTAAGGTGACGATCTGCTCTAAGGTATAGAGTGTGCGCGATTGTTTGTCCTCGTAGCCGGGCAGGCTAAATCGAACACAACGATAATCTGACTTAAGGACATCGACCTGTGGTTGCCAGAGCCGATAGGTATCGGGCCAGCCGTGAAGCATCAGTATGGTCTGTTCGCCTTGACCTTCTATATGAACCTGAGTTCCGTTTACATCTACTAATTCAACCATGTTAACTCCCACTCTTGGTGAAAACGGTTTAGAGTAATTGCTCTATTTTAAGGTAAGGCGAAAAAGAGAGCATGTCCAGAAGATGTTAATGCATCAGATCATGTTTTCAACGTAAAGCTGTGGGGTGAAAAACGGCTGCCGATGCGAGTATGGCGTGAGCATTGGGTGATCATAGTGTGATCAATCGTAGAATGAGTGCAGATAGCATGATTAAGCCCAATGTTAAGCGGCGAGATCATGAGGCCAGTGAGACCATGAGGCTAGCAGTACCAAGAGCTGGTGGACGGGAGCTTTAACCTTCTATCAAAAGTCATCGTCTTTAGGAGGGCAATAGCAGCGGGGATAGTTAAGCTTTAACGCCCGCCGAGTGATCCCTAGGGCGGCTATTGCCGTAGGCCTATTTATGAATCGATTACATCCTAAGAAACTGCTCCAGAGTAAATGGACAAAAGTAACGCCACAGGCGCGTGAGAAACACTTCATAGTGATTGAGGTGGATTATGACGAGCAGCGAAGAGGCCCTGTATAGTGGCAGGCAATACGCTATCGACTGGCGTTCACTGAAAGACAGTGATATCTGGCTTGTCGGCTGGCGCTAATCGGCTTAACCAATAATCGCCATTGAGTCTTTTTACTTAAATTGCGCGCAATTTATTTGCGTAGCACTCTCTTGTTTGCTATAAATAGCTTCAATTAAGTTGTGTGCAATTTATTTTATCAAAATCGAGAGAGGAAAATGAGATGAAGACATTATATCAAACCAGTGCTACTGCCAGTGCCGGCCGTAACGGCCGAGTCGCCACCGACGATGGCAAACTGTCGCTAGACCTAAGCTATCCTAAGGAGATGGGCGGAACAGGTGAGGCGACCAACCCAGAGCAGCTGTTTGCCGCGGGTTATAGCGCCTGTTTTTCTAACGCCATATTGCATGTTGCCAGAGAGGCTAAGATGAAGCTGACTCAGGCACCGGTTACGGCCGAAGTTGGCATAGGCGCCCGCGCCGAAGGCGGGTTTGGACTGAGCGTTAAGCTCAACGTTGAACTGTCATTACCTCAGGAGCAGGCGGTTGAATTGGTCAAGATGGCCCATCAGGTCTGCCCATACTCTAATGCCGTGCGTAACAACATTGACGTAGGGCTAATGGTTAATGGTGAGTCTTTGTAAGTGCAATTTATGAATAGTCATTCGATGGATGAACGATTCGCTTCTGCGGGCATCTTAGTTGGGCGTATCATGCTAGCGCTCTATTTTCTCGTCCCTGGGATCTTGAAGTTTGTCAGTTGGGATATGCATGTTGCCTTAATGGAACGACATCACATGGTGCTAATTCCCCTGCTGCTTGCCAGTGCCGGTGTTAGCCAGATTGTGGCGGGCATCTGTTTAATGTTAAACCGTTATACGTCAGTGGTTGCTTCGCTGTTAGCTATGATGGTGTTACTGATTAACGTTACACTGCATGATTTTTGGCATTTCGAAGGGCTTGAAGCGGCACATGAGATGCAAAATTTCATTAAGAATCTGGGGATATTCGCAGGTTTACTGGTGTTGGCTGGCCACAGTCACCTGAAGCACCTTGGTAACAAGGGGTTGCGCTAGGCCTAGTCTAGAATAATCCGTAAGCTTGGGTTTGTCGGCCGTTGCCTATGGGGGCAGTTTTGTGGCGTCCCCTAATGACTAATGACTAATGACTAATGCCTAGTGCCTAGTGCCTAAGGCTTGTATAATTGCCTGCAAAATGGCGCATCAATAAGTCTTTAAGAGCAATAAGCCTTTAAGATCAACGGGCTTTAGGTATTCACCAGGACACAATAAAACGCCCCATTCTATGGGTTTTTTTTATAGCTTATGTTTGGCTAGCTCGGTAAGCAGCATCTCACGGCCCTCGCTTTCAACATGGGTCAAGAAGGCCTGGGCGATCGCCGAGGGGCGTTTCGATTTCAGCCAGAGAAAATACCAGTTAGAGTTGATCGGCAATTCCTTCACATTGAGTTGCGCCAGTCCGGTATTGCCGCCAAAGGCCAGGGTATGGGCCGAGAGAATACTGACGCCCAGCCCCGACATGACCGAGTGTTTGATCGCCTCGTTGCTTTCAATGGTCATCTTCACGTTTAGCTTCACCCCCTGTTTGGCCATGAAGCGCTCGATCGCCAAACGGGTGCCCGAGCCATTTTCACGCATCAAGAAGGGTGCCTCGCAGAGCTCGGCTAACGAGACGCCATCCTGACTGACCAGAGGATGGTTTTCCTGTGCAATTGCTACCAGGGGATTGTTGAAGAACTCTATGCTCTCTGTGTTGATATCCGCCGGTGGATGACTGAACACGTAGAAGTCGTCGATGCCCTGTTTGAGGCGCTCGATGATCTGCTGACGGTTGCCCACATTCAGCTGCACTGCGACATTGGGGTAGCGTTCGCAGAAGGGGCCGAGCAGATGGGGAATAAAGTATTTCGAGGTGGTCACCACCGCCAGGCGAAGGGTACCCGACTTTAGTTCCCCCATGTCCGACAAGGACATCTCCAGGCGGGCGAAGCTGTCGAGGATCTCCGTGGCCGATTTTACCMCCTCCAGCCCCGCCTCGGTAAACACCACCTTGCGACCCACTATGTTATACAGAGGGAAACCTATCACATCGGCGAGCTTCTTGAGCTGCATAGAGATCGTAGGCTGAGTGAGGTGCAGGGTCTCGGCGGCGCCGCTGACACTGCCGCTATCATAGACAGCCAGCAAGATCTCCATCTGCCTGAGGGTACCAAGATGTGCCTGTAGTCTGAGAGACATGGTTGCTCCATATATAGATTTTTATCTATATAAAAACACAAAAATATCTATTTTTATATATAAATTGTTTTTGGCAAGATCGCTCCAGTTAAAAGAACACCGAATTTTTCGCGGTATCAGTCGTAAACGGGGGATCTTATGAAACAGTTAACTCAGCTTGTCCTGGCAGAAAAACAATCACTCTTCAGCCTAGTCGTCGGCCTGATGGTGACCGCGCTGGCGTTTGCCACCATGAGGGAGGGGCACAACGGTATGGGGTTGCTGGTAGTTGGTCTCGGTTTGATCTCGCTGAACTTGGTCTCTATGACCGCAAAGCTGTCGTCTAAGTTCTCGAATAGGCGCCGCACCGTAAAGCCTGCCACTCGCCTGCAAGTAAAGGGCGCCTAAGATGCAGCTAGATATCACCATAGCCTTCTTTATCCTGGGTGCGCTAGCCACACTGATCCGCTCCGACATCCAGTTTCCCAAGGCGCTCTATCAGAGTCTGACTCTGTTTCTCATGTTGGCCATCGGCCTCAAAGGGGGCGTGGCTCTGGCAAAATATAGCTCTATCGCACTCTTGCCCCAGTCTCTACTAGTGATCTGTCTGGGGCTTGTTCTGCCGCTAATTGCCTTTCCCATACTGCGCTATGTCGGTCAGCTTAAGCTTGAAGATGCAGCCTCAATTGCCGCCCACTATGGCTCGGTTAGCATTGGCACCTACGCGGTGGCCGTGGCGTTTCTCGAGACGCAAGACATTAGCTTCGAAGCCTACTTCCCGCTGTTTGTGGTATTGCTGGAGATCCCCGCCATCGCCGTGGGTATCGCCCTGGCCAGACGTTCGGGCACCAACCTTAAGTGGCGCACACTCATTCACGAGGTGTTTTGCAACCAGAGCCTGGTATTGCTCGTCGGCGCGCTGATCATCGGTTACTTCTGGGCCGAGCGCATCGAGGGGGTGACCCCGCTGTTCTTTAATCTGTTCCACGGTGTACTGGCGCTCTTCCTGCTGGAGATGGGGATGCTGGCCGCCAGCCGCCTAAAAGAGCTCAAGCAGATGGGCAACTTCATGTTGGCATTCGGCGTCTTCATGCCACTGATTGGTGGCTTGCTGGGCAGCATTCTGGGCTTACAGATGGGACTGTCGAGCGGCGGCGCCACTCTGCTGGCTGTGCTGGGGGCTAGCGCCTCATACATAGCGGTGCCTGCGGCCATGCGGGTCGCGATTCCCGAGGCGAATCAGAGTCTGTCTATCACCTATTCACTGGCAATTACTTTTCCGTTCAACGTATTGGTGGGCATACCTACCTATGCGCTGTTCACCTATTGGTTATCAAATTAAGAGGCACGTATGAATAAAGCAAGAGTAGCAATCATCATGGGTTCACAGAGCGATTGGCCGACCATGAAAAATGCCACCACAGTCCTGGATGCCCTGGGGATCGCCTACAGCAAACAGGTGGTCTCGGCGCATCGCACCCCAGAGCGTCTGGTGAGCTTCAGCCACAGCGCGGCCGATGAGGGAATTGAGGTGATCATTGCTGGTGCCGGCGGCGCGGCGCATCTGCCGGGCATGACGGCTGCAATGACGCATCTGCCGGTGATTGCGGTGCCCGTGATGAGCAAGGCCCTGAAAGGGATGGACAGTCTGCTTTCTATCGTGCAGATGCCAAAAGGCGTTGCGGTAGCCACCCAGGCGATTGGCGATTCAGGCGCCTTTAACGCAGGCCTGATGGCGGCGCAAATCTTAGCGTTGGGCGATAGCGAACTGACCCAGCGTCTGTGTGACTGGCGTGCTAGCCAAACCTCAGGTGTGCCGCTGGAGGTGGAATAATGCGCATCGGCATTATCGGTTGTGGTCAGCTGGCGCGCATGATGGCGCTGGCGGGCATTCCCTTAGGGCTTAAATTCAGTTTCGTCGCCGATGGCGGCCCAGATACGGATCTCAGCTGCATCGAGGGCCTTGGCCCTGTGGCGTCCTGGCAGCCGGGGCAGAGTGTCAGCTCACTCTATGAAGCCTTGGGCAAACCCGAGGTGATCACAGTCGAAAAAGAGCAGGTGGATCTCGAGTTAGTTCACGCCCTCGAGGCCCACTGCTCCATCAGACCGAATGTCGATAGCATCGCCAAGTGCAAGAGCCGCATCCATGAAAAGCAGCTATTAGCCGAGCTTGGTATTCCCTGTGCGCCCTTTACCTATGATGTCAGCCTCGAGAAGAGCGCCAAGACCTTAGGTTATCCCATGGTATTCAAGTCCCTCGACGAAGGCTATGACGGCAAGAACCAGTGGGTGGTGCGCAGTGATGAGGATCTTGCTAGCGTTGCGCCTGATCTTAAACAAGGTCATTACTTAGCCGAGCAATGGATCCCTTTCGATGCTGAGGTGTCTATCATAGGTGTGCGTAGTGCAAGCGGTGAGGTGAGTTGTTATCCCCTGACCGAGAATCAACATCAAAACGGTATTCTGGTGCGCTCAATGGCGCCCGCCAGAGGATTAAGTGCCGAGATGGTGCAGCAGGCGCAAAGCTATATGACCAAGCTGCTTGAAGCACAGCAGTATGTGGGCGTGCTCGCCATGGAACTGTTCGTGGTGAGCGATAAGCTGCTGGTGAACGAACTGGCACCTAGGGTACATAACAGTGGTCACTGGACTCAGCTCGGCGCCCAGACCTGCCAGTTTGAGAATCACATTCGCGCCGTCGCCGGACTCGCCCTGGGAGCAACCTCGGCCATAGGTAAGACCGGCATGCTGAATCTGTTAGGTGTGGTTGCACCGCCAATGGATGCCCTAAGCAGCAATGCCAGCCTGCACTGGTACAACAAGGCTGCCAAGCCTAACCGCAAGCTAGGACACATCAACTTCATTTTGGATGACTACGCCCAACTGGCCAGTCAGATGCAAAGCGTCGAGCAGTCGCTGGTGAAGTGCTAAGTTAAAAGTTCATGCACGAGATTGGTGTTTAAGATTCTGCTTAATTAAGGTAAGTGTCTTAAACCGATAACGAGAAAGCCCTGACAAGTCCTGTCGGGGCTTTTTTATCTTTGATTTTAAGCCGTTAAATAGACCTACTATAGTCAGCTAAAAAGTGATAGATACAAAAAAGCCGCTAAACCCGTCTGGCAAGGGCTTAGCGGCCTTTGAAGGTTATCGCTAACCTGATGTTGATGGGGATGAAACTTGAGTTTGTGTTTTCAATCTGAATTTAACGTCTTCCCGGTCGCCGTACTTTTTATGTGTTGTAGTAATTGTTGCTTAATGTTCCTCTACGGATTGACTTAGGTACTTGTTGTCGAGTTCTTCCCTATGTTGATCCAAATCCTGTGTTTTCTTACATCGTTGTGGCACAATCTTGAAAGGCACTAATCCGTCTGTAAGTGTTTGTTATCTTCTAAGAAGGACCTGGATTGACAATGAGCATCAACAAAGCAAAGCTGACTGAAACGGACATCATCACCAAATTCATTATGCCAGCCATTACCAATGCGGGTTGGGATGATATGACGCAGATACGCCAAGAGGTGAAACTGCGTGATGGCAAGGTGATTGTACGTGGTCAATTAGGCGTCCGTAAGACTGTAAAGTCAGCCGATATAGTGCTCTATCATAAACCCAGTATGCCGCTTGCCGTTATCGAGGCGAAAGCCAATAAGCATGAAGTGGGTAAGGGGATGCAGCAAGGGCTAGATTATGCTCGTTTGCTCGAAGTGCCCTTCATCTTTGCATCAAACGGTGATGGCTTTATCTTTCACGATAAGACCAAGCTTGGAACGCCCGAAGAGCACAACCTAGAATCCGAAATCCGTTTAGAAGATTTTCCTTCACCACAAGATTTATGGGCTAAATACTGTGCCTGGAAAGGTTATACCCAAGCGCAGCTTCCAATAATCAATCAAGAATACTATGACGACGGCAGTGGTAAACATCCTCGTTATTATCAACTGCAAGCTATTAATAAAACAGTAGAAGCAATTTCATCGGGTAAAGACCGCGTGCTATTGGTCATGGCTACTGGAACGGGTAAAACCTATACCGCATTTCAAATCATCTGGCGTTTATGGAAGTCTCGCGCGAAGAAACGTGTTTTGTTCTTGGCCGACCGCAATATTCTGGTTGATCAAACTCGTATAAATGATTTTCAGCCCTTTGAAACATCAATGACCAAGGTAACAGGTAGAACTGTTGATCCTGCTTATGAAATTCACTTAGCGCTATATCAAGCACTCACTGGCCCAGAAGAAAGCCAAAAAGCTTATAAACAAGTCGATCCAGACTTTTTTGATTTAATCATAATCGATGAGTGCCATAGAGGAAGTGCTGCTGACGATAGTGCCTGGCGTGAAATTCTCGAGTATTTCAAAAGTGCGGCCCAAGTCGGATTAACAGCTACCCCCAAAGAAACTGAGGAAGTGTCAAATTCAGACTATTTCGGTGATCCTGTTTATACCTACTCATTAAAGGAAGGTATTGAAGATGGCTTTTTGGCACCCTACAAAGTTGTGCGGGTAGATATAGATGTCGATCTACAAGGCTGGCGGCCTACTAAAGGCCAAATCGATAACAATGGTGAAGTGATTGAAGATCGCATCTATAACCAAAAAGATTTCGACCGCACCATGGTTATTGATGAGCGAACTCAGCTAGTGGCAGAGACCATTACTAACTACTTAAAGCGCACCGACCCAATGGCAAAAACCATAGTGTTCTGCAATGACATTGACCATGCAGAGCGTATGCGCCGCGCGATTGCTAATCTCAACCCAGATCAGATGGCTAAAAGCGACAAGTACGTGATGAAAATTACGGGGGACGATGAGATAGGCAAAGCCCAACTTGATAACTTTATAAACCCGAAGAAAGCTTATCCCGTCATTGCCACAACCTCAGAGCTCATGACAACTGGAGTTGATGCGAAAACCTGTAAGCTGGTGGTGCTTGATCAAAATATTCAGTCAATGACTAAGTTTAAACAGATAATAGGTCGCGGCACCCGTATCGATGACAAATATGGCAAGCTTTGGTTTACCATTCTTGATTTCAAAAAGGCCACTGAGCTATTTGCTGACGAAAGATTCGACGGTACTCCGGAAAAAGTCATTAGAGTCACACCATCCGAAGTTGAAGATACAGAAGTTGACATCGACCCAGTTGATGAAACTGAAATTGAACTTGGTGGAGAGTGTGGTGAGCTTCATGACGATAACCTTAATGGACATCAAGATGACAGTTTAAGCCCCCCTCAAGTTGGCGATGGCTTCGATAATGGAGAGTGGGGTGACGAGCCACGCAAAGTACATAAATACCGCGTATCAGGTGTTACGGTCAGTAAAGTCGCCGAGCGGGTGCAATATTATGATAGCGACGGCAAATTAGTTACCGAATCTTTTAAAGATTACACTCGAAAAACCATGGCGAAGCAGTTTGCTTCACTCGATGAGTTTGTAAAGCGCTGGAATGAATCTGACCGTAAACAAGCCATCATAGATGAGCTCGCCAACGAAGGTATCATCTGGCAAGCACTAGAGGATGAAGTTGGCAAAGAGCTAGACCCCTTCGATATGATTTGTCATGTTGTTTACGGCCAACCACCATTAACGCGCAAGGAGCGCGCAAATAACGTCAAAAAGCGTAATTATTTCACTAAATACTCTGAAACCGCGCAAGCTGTATTAGATAATCTTCTGGTAAAGTATGCCGACGTTGGCGTGCAAGAAATCGAATCCATGCAAGTGCTTAAAGTGCAGCCATTTAACGAAATTGGAAGCTTAAGCGAAATCGTTAAAAAAGGCTTCGGTGGTAAAAAACAATATGAGCAAGCCATTAGTGAATTAGAAGCTGAGATTTATCAAATCCATCAGCAATCTGCTTAACATTAAAGTAGGTAAAGCGCCAACCAAAGTCGTTATTTTATAGGGCTGATTAACCACTAACTCAGCCTTTTTCCAAATAAGAGAATACTATGTCAATCAGTTCAGTTATCAAATCTATCCAAGATATTATGCGTAAAGATGCCGGTGTCGATGGCGATGCCCAGCGTCTGGGGCAAATGTCTTGGTTGCTCTTCTTAAAAGTGTTTGATGCCCAAGAGGAGGAATTGGAGTTTGAACAAGATGACTATCGAGCGCCAATCCCAAGTCATTACCTGTGGCGCAATTGGGCGGCAGATAGCCAAGGTATTACCGGCGATGAACTACTTGAGTTTATTAACGACGACCTATTCCCAACGCTGAAAAATTTAACCGCACCAAGCGATACCAACCCTCGCGGCTTCGTAGTGAAAGAGGCTTTTAGCGATGCCTTCAACTACATGAAAAATGGCACACTGCTGCGCCAAATCATCAACAAGCTCAATGAAATTGACTTCACCGACTCTAAAGAGCGTCACCTGTTCGGTGACATCTACGAGCAAATCCTACGCGACCTACAAAGCGCAGGTAATGCAGGTGAGTTCTATACCCCTCGAGCGGTAACCCGCTTTATCGTTAATCGCCTTGACCCAAAACTGGGTGAGCAGATTATGGACCCAGCTTGTGGTACAGGTGGCTTCTTAGCTTGCTCGTTCGATCACGTAAAAGATAACTACGTAAAGAGCGCTAGCGACCATCAAACACTGCAACAGCAGATCCACGGCGTAGAGAAGAAACAACTACCACACTTGCTGTGTATCACCAACATGATGCTGCACGGCATAGAAGTACCAGTGCAAATAAAACACGGTAATACGCTAAACAAACCGCTATCGAGCTGGGATAGCAACATTAACGTGATTGCCACTAACCCTCCGTTTGGTGGCACAGAAGAGGACGGGATAGAAAAGAACTTCCCAAGCGATATGCAAACCCGCGAAACCGCCGATTTGTTCTTGCAGCTTATTGTCGAAGTATTGGATAGAGATGGTCGCGCTGGTGTGGTGTTGCCTGATGGCACACTGTTTGGTGAAGGAGTTAAGAGTAAGATTAAAGAAAAGCTCACCGACGAGTGTAACCTGCACACAATTGTTCGTTTACCAAATGGCGTTTTTAATCCATATACAGGGATTAAAACCAATATCCTATTCTTCACCAAAGGCCAACCAACACAAAATATCTGGGTATATGAGCATCCTTATCCCGAAGGCACTAAGAGCTACAGTAAAACTAAGCCGATGAAGTTTGATGAGTTCCAGCAAGAGATAGAGTGGTGGGGAGATGAGGCTACAGGTTTCGCAGAGCGTCTGGAAAATCAGTTTGCATGGAAGGTAGACTTTCAGGCTATGAAAGACGATGCCAACATGAAAGCAGAACCACATCGTCAAAAAGCCATAGAATTTAAGCAGCAAGAAGATCTACTGAAGTACGATATTGCGAGCTTGAAGGAACGACGGTCAAAGGAACAACTGGATGACAAGCAATTAGAACATATTGAAAAAGAAATTAAATCTTTGCAAAAGAAGGCTAAAAAAGCGTCTGAGTCAGCTAAGGCTGAAGAAAAATCAGCAAGCGATATCTATTACGCCATTTTCAATTTTGATTTTAAAAATCCATATCAGGACGAAGTAGCCAGCCATGACCCTGAAGAGTTGCTGGCGAGCTATCAACAACAGCAACAAGACATTAAAGCACTCCGTGACCAACTGAAAGGCATTCTCGGTGATGCGCTTAGCTCTACCATTCAAGGTAAAAAGCAAGGTGGAGAACAATAATGGCTGTAGACCAATCTCCTATGAATAAGTTAATTACCGAACATATTGATATTTGGACTTCAGCAGTAAAGACCAAATCCACCGCCGGCCGTGGCACGGGCGGTAAGCTGGAGTTATACGGTATTAAAAAACTGCGTGAGCTGATTTTAGAGTTAGCAGTGAGCGGCAAACTCGTTCCTCAAGATCCTAATGATGAGCCTGCTTCTGTTTTGCTTGAGCGAATATCGGTTGAAAAAGCTAAGTTGGTCAAAGAAAAAAAGATTAAGAAGCAGAAAGATCTGCCAGCTATCTCTGATGACGAACTGCCATATTTGATACCAGAAAATTGGGAGTGGTGTCGTCTAGATGATATCTGTTTTGGAATCACGTCAGGTTCAACCCCGCCAAAAAGTAGTTTCAATGAAAGTGAAGGTATTCCGTATCTGAAGGTTTATAACATTAGAGATCAGAAAGTAGATTTTGACTATAAACCACAGTTTGTGGATATTGAGTGCCACTTAACTAAGTTAAAACGATCTTGCCTTTACCCTGGCGACGTCATTATGAATATCGTGGGGCCACCGTTAGGTAAAGTTGCGATCATCTCAAATGATTACCCTGAGTGGAACTGCAATCAGGCTATTACTTTTTTTAGGCCGATAGAGACTGTTCTAAACACATATATTTATACCTACTTAAGAGCTGGTACGTTCCTTAAAGCAATTGACTTAATCGGGACAGCAGGGCAAGACAATATATCTGTGACGAAAAGTCGATCTATTTTGCTACCAACACCACCATTAAAAGAACAACACCGCATCGTCGCTAAAGTCGATGAGTTAATGGCACTCTGCGACCAGCTAGAGCAGCAAACCGAAGCCAGTATCGAAGCGCATCAAGTACTGGTAACAACTCTGTTGGACTCTTTACTCTTGTCTGCGACAACGGCTGAGGGCTCTTTATTGTTGTCTGTGACAACGGCTGAGGGCTCTCTAACCAACTCTGCAAACGCAGAAGATAATGTGACTACCAAGGAAGGCGGAAATGTCACTGATATTAAAAACGTAAATGCAGGAACAAGTTTCGACCAAAACTGGCAGATGATTGCAGAGCACTTCGATACCTTATTCACCACTGAAGAGAGCATCGACCAGCTTAAGCAAACCATCCTACAACTGGCAGTAATGGGTAAGCTGGTTCCACAAGACCCAAATGATGAATCTGCTGCTGAGTTACTGAAAAGAATCGCGGAAGAAAAAGCACAGTTAGTCAAAGAGAAGAAAATCAAAAAGCATAAAGCATTGCCGCCAATTGCTGATGATGAAAAGCCGTTTCAACTGCCTAATGGGTGGGAGTGGTGTCGTGGCGAAAGTGTTGCAGACTTTATTGATCCTCAACCTAGTCACCGCACACCACCAAAAGTTGAAGGTGGAGTACCTTATATTGGTTACACTGATATAGATCATTCCAAAGGAATAAACTTCGAAGGAGCAAGAAAAGTAGGGACTAATGTCTATGAAGAGCATCTTAATCGATACACGCTGAAGCTTGGTGATTTCGTATTCGGGAAGATTGGTACTTTAGGTAAGCCATATTTTCTCGAAGAGCCTTTCAATTATTGCCTGTCTGCGAATCTAATTCTGATCCAGCCTAATTTAGATGTAATAACCGCTAAGTTCTTAGCCTTATATTTGAATAGCCCTACTCTATATAAAGTATTGGGTGAGCAAAAAACTAATAGCACACATGGTGTATTTGGAATAAAAAAAGCGAGATTGTTATTAATACCTTACCCACCAATTGAAGAACAACACCGCATAGTAGATAAAGTCGATGAGCTAATGATCCTTTGCGACCAACTCAAAGCTCGGCTGCAAGAGTCTCAAGCTACCCAACTCCACATCACCGACGCCATCGTCGAACAGGCGGTTTAAGGAAGTAGACAATGCCAAGGATAGCGAAGAAGTATGAGAAATTAGCCCTAACTGATGATTATTTAACAGATCCTTTGTTAATGGCTTTGGCTTGGAAAAAAAGTCATCACTATATTCGAACCACGAATTGGTATGCTGATAACTTTGAACTGGATTTAACAGCCCTCTCGTTAGCTGAGACTGCCGATAAATGGTGTCAAAGTATTAAGCGACGGAGATTTAAGTTCAAACAGTTGGAGTTAGTTCCTGCCCCAAAGCAGCATGAATGGGGCTTTCATGAAATTAAGCCAGATACTGCATCATCTTATGAATGTTTATATTGGTATCCGAATGACATTGCTGATGAAATTCCTTTAAGGCCACTCGCTCACATACCTATTCGTGAGCAAAGCATGATGACCTTATTGATGATGTGCTTAGCTAATGAAGTCGAAACTCTGCAAGGCGATCCGTCGACAAAGGTTGAGTTAGTCCATGAGAAGGGCATTGTTAATTATGGTAATCGACTCTATTGTCGATATGACAACGAAGAGCTGGCTGAGCATAGTTATGGTGCTACGACCATTTACAGTAAGTTTTTCTCAGATAATCGCTTTTTTTTAGAACGCCCTTATCACTTTGCACAACAAGCCAGAAATGAGCTAAATGACGATCATGAAGTGTTCATGGTTGAGTTGGATCTATCGAAATTTTTTGATTTAGTTGATAGAAATATACTCTGTGAAAAAATAAAAAAACTAGCAGCAGACCAGCTTGTTGGTGCGGAAGAACAGAAGTTAGTCGACAAGCTATTATCTGCATTTGAAGCATGGGACTGGAGTAAAGAAGCCACAGCAGATTTTGATAAGTTATGTAAATCAGATGATGTGCCCAAAGCGCCTAAAGGTATACCACAGGGACTTGTTGCTGGCGGCTTTCTTTCTAATATCTATCTTTTAGAGTTTGATGAGCTACTTAAAAATTTAATAGGTAAGCAATTAAACGACGATAGTGATGTAGAGATCTCCTTGATTGATTATTGCCGTTACGTAGATGATATGCGGCTAGTTGTTTCTACTCGTAAATACTCAGCATTATCTGGGCAGGAAAAATTATCAAATTTTATTCTTGATAAAACAGATCATTTAGTTTTTATCAAAAACCAAATCATCTCTTCCGTTGAGAAATATTTTGAAAAGGCTGATCTCAAAACCGTATGCCTTAACAAGAAAAAGACTAATATCGAACGCTACCAGCCTAGAGTTGTTGGAGTGTCAGGTGAGCTAACCAAAATTCAACAACGTCTAAGTGGCCCGATTGCCTTTGATGACTCACAAGAGTATTTGGGGCAGCTTGAAGCGCTATTATCGATGGCGGTGAGTGATTCTGATAACGCGCAAGGTGAAGGTTGTACTCCAAACCTGCTCGCGCAAGTAGAGCAAACCCATCTCGATGTTAGGGATGATACCCTGAAGCGCTTTGCAACCAATAAAATTGTTAGGGTTTTAAAGGTTATTCGTAACTTTACATCGCACCGAGTAGATGGAAATGGAAAGCAAATACCTGGTGACTGGGATTATCAACAAGAACGATTAGCAAGACGGTTGATTACTTGTTGGAGCCAGGACCCATCACTGGTGATGTTATTAAAAAAAGGCTTGGAGCTTTTCCCTAGTTGCCAAATATTAAGACCTGTTATTCAGCAATTAAAGCATAAGCTTAATGACAAGAACCCAAAAGTGAAAGCTGTGGCTTCGTACTGCTTATCTGAATTATTTAGGCATGCGGCAACAACAATTCATCGCTTAGACCCGATGTATATTCCGCTACATGCAGACCAAGAAATGTTTTTTGAGCAGCTTCAGCAAGAAGCAGTACAGATATGCATTAATGGTAGTAACAAAAGCGAGATCAGTTTTGACTTACTGGTTGAGCAAGCGAGGTTTTTATTACTCGTAAGACTTGATACAACTTTAGAGCATGGATCTGGTAATGATGACTATGACCTTATTATAAAATTGATAAAGGGCTTTAGAAAAATTAAGTTTGATGATTCTTTTTCTTCAAAAAGACTTGCTGCAAATATTCTACTTGCTCGGCAGCTTACCTCTGATGTCAAATCATTGAACCGCGCGGTATCTTGTTTAGTTGATGAGTTGGAAGAGGATGAATGTTCAGAGGTCCTATCCAAAGTAGCTTCGCAGAATATTGATTTATTGAGATCTCTTGTTAAGCATGCGCGCCCGCTTAATTATAGTTGGCCGAAACTATCTGAAATAAAAAAACTGATAAAGCTTCATGCAGTGGATCAAAACCCATTAAGAACACCATTAGGTAAAATCTCTGGCCCTCAATCTTTACTCCGGATAATACAGCGCCCTGACAATCCGTTTGCAAATGAGTTGATGGCATTAAAGTTAATGCAAGCTCTACTTGAGTCAGCCCCTGATTTGGCACAAGGTCAATCAGGTGAGCTCATAGATCTTTCGGAAACTAAAGTCGAATTAAAGAACACTGCTTATTCAATACCGCCAAAGTTCGATGTATTTGAAGGTTCACTCAAAGTAATAGTTAGTTTAACGACTTCAACCCCTTTACTTAGCCCCCACCTTAAAGATACGGATGACGAAACTAGAGTTTTGCAAAGAGTTGCGATATGCGCACGTTCTGCATTAATTGGTAATATTGATTGGTCCGGCTTTACTTTAAGTATAGAACCGAAAACGGGTTACCGAGGCTTAAAGACCAGTTCCGCGAAAAGGGCCTTAGGCATGATGAATACTCCGCACTCTATTGCGGGGGAGTCTGCACAAATTTCTCATTGGTTAACAACTTTACTTTCTAAATTACTAATCTGGCCAGGTATATCCGTTAATGATCAAGGCTATAGTTGGCCTGTGAAGTGGACCATCGATAGCGTAAAAAGACTTATTGAAAATAGACTTAGTGAGCTCAGAACTAAATATTGTGAACAAACAGCTATGCCTGGGTTAATAGAATCTGTTTTCCTTGATTGGGAAGAAGACAAGAGAAATTTAACCGTTGCTATGGTGCAGTCAAAATTACCCAGTAATTATGATTTTAAACAATATGGCATTTTGTTGAAGGATGCAGGTTTCCGTTCAAGGCATAGACGTCACGTTGCAGATGTTGCGGCACTAGTTTGTAAACATATTGATGCGCAACGTACTAATGATTCAGTGCGCAAAGAGAGGGGGAAGCAAGTCGACCTTATTGTTTGGCCTGAGCTTGCAGTTAATCATGATGATATGGATATTTTAGTTACCCTTTCTAGAAAAACTCACTCAATAATTTACGCAGGCCTAGGCTTTATTAAGCAGGACAATATCGATGGGCCAAATAACTGCGCTGTTTGGATTGTGCCACCAAAAGCAAATTCAGAGCAAAAGGAGCTAATAAGGCTTCAGGGTAAACATAATATGATGGCTGATGAAGCTGGAAAAATTAAACCTTGGCGTCCGTACCAGTTAATGCTGGAACTTAAGCATCCTAAATTCCCAAATAAACCTGGTTTTATGCTCACAGGCTCAATTTGCTATGACGCAACCGATATATCTTTAAGTGCAGACTTAAGGGATAAGTCCAATGCTTACATTGTGTGTGCACTAAATAAAGACGTTAATACGTTCGATACAATGATTGACGCACTTCACTATCACATGTTCCAACCAGTAGTGTTAGTAAACTCTGGCGAGTATGGAGGTTCTTGTGCCAAAGCGCCTTATAAAGAGCCATATCATCGATTGATTGCCCATAACCATGGGAAAGACCAAGTATCTATCAACACTTTTGAAATGAATATGTTTGATTTTAGGCGTGATGATGTAGGCGAAGGGATGAAGTCTGAAAAATCAACTAAAGCACAACCTGCAGGTGTAATGATGCAAAAGGATAGAAAATGACATGTTTTAATACAGGGTGGGCTGCTTTGCTTGATGTTAGTTTATGGGTTAGTTGGGCTAACATCTGCACCTTTATTGTTGCTGTTGTAGCTGCAGGCTTTGCATATTTTCAATGGATTAGTTCAAAAGAAGAAACAAGGCGTGCAACAGCATATTCTGCTTATTCAAAATTCTTAGAGCTGTGCCAGGAGCATCCTGATTTTGCCTATGCGAATGAAGAAAGCATAAAAGCTAATCAAAAAGAGTATATAAAATATCGATGGTTTGTAGCGCAAATGCTGTTTGCATTTGAGCAAATTCTAGATGTTTTGCCTAATGATAAAAATTGGAATACAACAATTACAAATCAACTACAGAAACATGGTTGGCATCTGAAAAATTCAGGTTCCGTTAAGCGAGAAGAGTGGAACCGACCTTTGAAGAAGTTAATTGAAGATGTAATTAAGTAAATTTATATCTGGCAAGGAATATAGAGGTAAAATGATAACCACTTTTGACCCATTACAAATGCATGTGGTCGCTGTTTGAGCGCTATCTAGGTGCATTAAAGCTAATAGAACAGGTTTCCAGCAAGTGCTGAACGAGTCACTATCGCTAGGATTGATTTAGATATGAAGCACATTGGCATCGTGCTTTTTGTATATGTTATTAAGGTAAATAAAAAATGGATTTTAAAGCTAAAATGGATTTTGCCTATTATGCTAGGTTACAAAACGAAGTAGCCACCAAAAATGTAAAACCAGGCTATCACAAATATGTTTCCGAAGGCATAAGGCTGACTGATGCGGTTGATGACAAGGATTCATTGAAAAAAACGTTACGGTACTTTGAAAAGGCTTTAGCGTTAGCGTCTAAAAATGAATATACAAAGGCTTCTGCATGCCATGAGTTAGGAGTATTTTATTTTACTCATTTTGCGCATTTACCCGGAGCACCTCACTCTAATTTAAATAAAGCGGTTTCATTTTTTTCTCGTGCAATTGAAAGCAAGCAACGACAACAATTTCCAGACAAACATGCATCAAGTTTGTCGCAATTAGGGGCGGCATATCGAAGAGCTGCAAATGAGCATTTGTTTTCTTTAAGCAAGCAGGCTTGCCTAATAAAGTCACAACAGTTACATGAGTCTGCTATTAGGGTATTAGAGGGAGATATCCCGTTATTTTTTCGATTAAATCAGCTTTCTATCGCCTACTATAATTTAGCTGCAACTCTAATCGATGCCGAAAAAGTTGCTGAAGCTTGTGATACTCAAGCTAAGGCTTTCCATTGCTTCATGGGGGCTATTGAGTGGGCTCAAGAAAATGCCCCTCATCTCGGCTTAGAGGGCTCAATGTCCTTAAAACTTGATCAAATATTACCTATGACCTTTGCTCGCTTGTTTCATTTTTCCAACAATGAGGAGCACAAACAGCTTTGTCATTTTATTGGAGAAATAGCACCGTCGTTTGGCCTAGACCCTTTAGATTTTATGAGGGTAAATCCATATTCAGATCTCTCAAATCCTATTGTTGAAATTCAACAACTTGTAATTGAGGCAGAGAGAAGCTGCACTGCTGCTAATATTGAAAAGTTACAAGTAAAGCTACATTCATTGATGGCGAGTAGGCAGTCTACCGAGACGGATCAGGAGTCTGATAGAGTCAGTGTGCTAATTCAACAGGCAAGCTCAGGCTTAGCTCGTATATTAGTAAACAGAGAAGACTATTTACGAGCATTTATCACGCTTGAAAATACCAGTGGAATGCGATTTTGCGAAAGCGCCAGTTCGTGCTGGCTCCATTCTAAAAATCCAGTCAATCAAGTGTTATTGGATGCTTTGAGAAAACTGGGTAGTACGTATTATAGTTTGAATGAACTTGCACTTATGGTTGGTGTTGTGGACAAGGAAAAATTACATCAATCTCTTGCTGAGAGTGCTCATTTACTTAAATCACAAGGCATCCCAAAACTGACTAATATTAATGAGCATGTATTTGATGAAAATCGATATGCAAGAATCGTTGAAATGGCGAGTCAAGCCAGAGACCCAATTAATTATTTACACGAACAAGCAAACTTGTGTTTAGATGATTTCAAAACATTAGGTGAATATACAGACAGATTAGACCCTGATTACTTCAACGCTAGGCAACGTACTTATCAAATTACCTTTGATGATTTAACCGAGGCCGTTCATGCCCATCCCGAGCAAGTACTCGTTAAGATAGATATTGAAGATCACTATGATGATGCTCTGATTATCGTTGTCTATTTGCAAAATGAGGAGATAATTGCTAACGGTTATTCCTTAAACCTACCCCAAAATCTTATTAATAATGTTGCAGCATTTGTGGCTAATAACAAAGAAGCCAATACAGAGTGGGAATTAGATTTTATCGATTGGGCATCTATTATTCCTAACCATTTGGATAAAGTTTCTCTACTACCTTCATTTTTTGCTTCGCATATACCTTGGGTAGCAACTGGTAAAGCGGGAGAGAAGCTGTATCAATTAGTCAGCGAGATCAATTGGCTACCTTCGCTGATATATTTATATCAACAAGTAAAATACTCAGATGAAAAAAGCCAGCGTACTAGCATATGTGGTGGTGACACGTTATTTGAAAAACTCGCGGTGCAAGCCTGTCCAGAAGTTAATGTTACTCAATCTATGGATGACGTTGTTAATCAGTTAACTCACTCTAGTGTTTTTAGTTTCTATGGGCACTGCGAACATAAGCATCCAGACAGACCTTCGTTATTATTTAAAGATTTTGTTATTCGGGACGTTGAGATGCGTTTTGGTGTGAGAGGGGCTGAGCGCATTGAGTTGTGGGCGTGCCAAAGTGGTTCAAACATTCCTCTGCACTTTTTACCCAGCCAAGTGAATGAAGCCTTCGGTATGGATATGAGGATGCTAGAGTATGGCGCTAAAACTGCTATTGGTTCGTTGTGGGCTGTTCCCGAGCTAGTGACGGCACATATTAAGGCTGAATACGATAAGCTCGTTATAAGCGGTTTAGGGGCATCTGAAGCACTGCTTAGCGCTCAATGTTGGTGGGTTGAAAGTGGTGCCGATGAGGAGTTGCGTAAAATCACGGCTGTTGGTGAAAAAGAGTATCTTAAAACGCTTGGTTGCCATTATACCAAAAAACAAGCATTGGAAGCGCTTATGGGTCCAGTGCTTGCGAGTAGTGCTAATAAATCCAAGTTTGATGTAAGTGTTTTGGAGGGTTCATTTAAACATCCTTCAGCTTGGTCAGGCATGCGTTTTTGTGGTTTAAGCGAGCAGCAAAACGTTTTTATTCCTAGAGTAGAGTTGTCTTCGGCTCAAAAGCAGGAGATGAGAGATTTAATTTTAAAAATGAATTTACAGTCAGGCTTTGTAAAAAATGCGTGATAGCGACTTACCCATTACTGATTGGTCTATGATTGGTCGTCAAAACTATGTTGATGAAAATCGATTAGTTATTGAATTGGTCATTGAACAGGCGCTTGAGGAGTTTGAAGAGAAAACAATCTCTGTTACGTTTGGTCATCAAGACACAGCTGTAGATAAGATTATAAACTTATTTTTGCTTAGTCATTTTTGTGTTGAACGGTTGCCAACAGCGATACCCAAAGATATTACATTGTTTAGTGAGTTGTCATTCTGGGTTAGCTTAAAAACAGCAGGGAATGTCAATGCTGGGGGGAAGGCTTATAAGCAAGCTTTCGTTGAAAGCGAGCATGAACTTCCGGATTCTAAAGTCGCTGATATCGATAGGCATGTGCAACCGTTGGCAAGAAACCTGAAAAAACTTAGTAAAAAGGTTGCCCCTGATTTGATTGGTTATTGGCTACAAGCTAATAAAAAACTTTTAAATGAATTAGCTGTATCTGATGATTTATCGTGGGACATCGAAATAGAAAACGAGGTGTCAGCCCCTCAAATAACCCGCTATAAGGTAGATGCCTCCTTTCGGTACTTGTATCAGTTCCTCAATATTAAAGAACACATAAATTCTGTGGAACTCTATGAAAATAAATACTTTGTCAAAGGCCTTAATCGTCCCCAGTATGTCGCAGAACAGTCAGAGACCCATCAAACTAAGCATCAAGTCAGGCAGAAAATTAAGCAAATAATCAATCGATTTCATTCAATCCACACTCAGACAGGTGATAATGATTTTCTAACTCGAGCATTGTTTAAGGCCATTGCCAAAAAAGCAGTGCTTGATGTGTATGAGATAAATAAGAATGAGCCATACTATTCAGATTATGCTCACAAGCTGAAGCAACTAAAAAATAAGCCATCAACAATATTGGAGCAAGTATCATGACATTGGATAAGTTATCACTCGATGAAATGGTCCAAGGTGTAGATAGTTCTGATGAAAACTGGGTTAAGTTGTTACAACATCCAGATGCTGAAAGGGTTTGGGCTGATGCAGTTAAGCGGCGGGAGAGTTTGAATGCGTTTTGCAGTCTAGCGGCAAGATGGCCTGCGATAGTTCATCAATATAAAAAATTAAAATCTTTTACTAAAAAAAGCACCACCTCCCCACAAATTAGTCTTTTTAGTGATAGCTACCAACCATTTAGTGCTGCTTTGAGTAGCAAATCAGATGAAGATCAAGCCTTTTCACTTGACGTTAAATGGGGGGAACAACAGATAGTGGAGCTAGATAAAGACATTCTGATTCAGTTCAATGGGGGCAGGGATATTAATGTCTACTACTCTTTTACTGGCGGTGATGGAGTTATTGGTATGGGTGACTCATGGGCCTTTAAGCTTGACGAGGGGGCTGTATTGCTCACTTTTGTTGAAGGTGAGCGTTTAAGCAATGATTTTGAGTCGATGTTAAGCAATGCAGAATCAGTTGGGAGTGTTGTACTGCTACCGTCAAAATAAAAAGCGAAAAAAAATTAATTAACCTGCGTATAGAAGCACCCATAACAAAAAAGGTGCTTCAAAATGTCAACAAAACAATATGCTTTTCCCTTCACACAACAGTCTGCTCAAGCGAATACAATTTCATCGCTAGTGTGTCGTATAAACGCTAGAGTGTGGCAAAGTTTATCTTCGAATCAACAGGTTCAAACTATGAGCCTGATTAATGAGATTGCATCAGGTAAACCTTATCCGCTTTTAGGTGGTCGAAAGGTTAAATGTAACAACTCTCTAGTTCGTTTTCGTATAGGCCGAAATCATCGACTTATATTGAGCCTTACTTCAACGAATTTCATTTTTCAGCTATTTAACCGACAAAATTATGAGCGAAACTTTAATAAAAAGTTCAGTTCATTAACTGTTGAAGGTTAAGGGGCTGAGTCATGAAATTTATCAATGAAGAAAATAAAAATATTAAAGAATTGGTCATCAACTGGCATATCACAGAAGTGTGCAATTATGACTGCAAGTACTGCTTTGCAAAGTGGGGCCGCCCCAAAGAATTGCATCGTTCTCTTGAGGAAATTGAAAAGCTGCTTGATAACTTAGCTTCATATTTTATCAAAGGCCACTCACCGTTAAAGAGTGAACTCGGTTACGACACTGTACGCCTTAATTTAGCTGGCGGAGAGCCAATGATGCTTGGCAGTACGTTTTTTATTGTACTGATGCTGGCGAAACAAAAAGGCTTTAAAACCTCAATCATTACTAATGGGCATTACCTAATCAATAGCCGCTTAGATTTCCCTAAAAATGTGCTGGATATGGTTGGTATCAGCTTTGATAGTCAGGACTTAAGCGCTCGAAAGGCGATTGGCCGAATTGATCGTAAAGGCAATTCACTGAGCGCTGATGATTTAAAAATTGCGTTAGGGGGTCTAATAGGTACTCAAAAAGGCATCAAAACCAAGATCAATACTGTTGTTAATAGCTTAAATTATGAGGAGGACTTTTCATCACTGATTGGCGAGTTAAAACCTTATAAATGGAAAGTCTTACAAGTGATGCCCTATGGTGATGATGAATTACTGATTTCAGATGACAAATTTAACCAGTTTGTTGAGCGCCACAGTGGTCTGGGGCTCCCAATATTTGCTGAATCGAATTCAACGATGACCGAGTCATATTTGATGATCGACCCTTTGGGACGCTTCTATCAGAACTCAAAAAATGCCAGCGGTTATCAATACAGTAGCAGCATTAATCTGTGTGGTGTAGAAAGTGCGCTTGCACAGATAGCCTTTAATCCTAAAACATTTTTATCAAGATATCGTCCAATTGATATCGATGTTGTTGAGTCTTAGGAGGCCAATGTGAAAAGTGAAACTTGTTTTGGAAAGGCCTCCGGTAAGCCACTAACACAATATTACTCTGAGGAAGAAGCACAAGATGCTGCTTATTTCTCTAAAGAATATTATGGTAATGATTTAAGTCCGTATCATTGCAGTAAATGTGATTTATGGCACCTATCACCCAAAAGTAGACAAACGCCGAGCCAAAAATGCACTCGTTGCACTGGTGGGTATGGCGTCGAAAAAGCATCATATCGCTCTAAAAGCGAGGCGCGTTTACGAGCTGATATCATTTATGATGAACAGGGCGTTAGTTTGCGAGTTTATAAATGCAAGTACGGTTTGGGGTGGCATTTGACTAAGAGTCAATTCTAATCAATTCGCGATAGGTATCGATTAAGCATAGAGCAGCTAGCTCGAAAGAATCTGTAATTTAAACGACGACAATACCAGCTCATCAACTAGTTTTTTGCTCACTAGTTGATGAGTTTGGGTGTTGAGATGATCAAAATTAAGTCCTGTAACTGATTTGTTATCGTCAGAAGATGAAGGTTTTTTGGGCAAGCCCTTTGATGTTGAGTTATCTATGTTATCGAGTAAATGGGCTGGTTTAGATGGATGTTTCATACAAAAAACTTAACAAGATTTGTTGCCAATGAGCTTTCATTATTGTTTGTTATCATTGGCTGAAAGCCCCTTGAAAGCCCCTTGAAAGCCCCTTGAAAGCCCCTTGAAAGCCCCTTGAAAGCCCCTTGAAAGCCCCTTTGTAGCGGCGATTTAATCTGACCTTTCCAGTTGTTAGCTTTAATGCCATTGGCGGCTCATCGAGGTTGTCGAGGAGTGTTGTTTTAGAAGGACCAGATTTCAATTCTAACCCTTGGTAATGCCAAAGTTTCGAGCCGTTCGGTTTAATGCGCAATCTTAAACCATGACCATCGAATAGGTGATATTCCTTATCTCGAGGTTTCGCGTTCTTAACTTCTGTGTCACTTAACTGGGTAGTCTGCTTAGCCATATTAGGTACACCGTAGAGTGTGTGTACCTTCAGTGTACCCGCCGATGTATCTATTGCAACCGGATATAATCGGACTAAAAAAGTCCTTACTGGAAGGGGGTATCGCTAAATGGTTGATTTTACTTTCTTAAAGGCAGAAAAAAAGACGTCCTAGGACGTCTTCGTTTCTGTTATTGGTGGAGGCGGCGGGACTTGAACCCGCGTCCAAAAAGCCTACATCCTCGGCGCTACATGCTTAGTCTTTCTATTGGTTAACCAACAACACTCCGAAAGACAGGATTGTTATTGGCGAGTTCAGTACTGTTTCGCGGTTCACCCCTGAACATGGTTCCCTCGCTATCAAATGTAAAGGTGACCATCTTAATACTCTGCCCATTTGAGAAACGTGAGCAAGATGGCTAGCTAGCCTAAGCTGCTAGAGCGTAGTTATCGTCGTTTGCAACTATAACTGTGCGGCTTTTTACGAGGCCAACCGCCCCTCGGCATGCTCCTAGGGTTTCGTGAATCTTGTCGAATCCAGAATCGCCCCCAGTACAATGTCGATTGTAACCCGCGTCGTCCTCGATTACCAAGGATTAATCACAGGGGTTACTATCGTTTGTTCGTTATCCGTACGTTTTATGCCAGACAAGTCGCTGAATCACAGCGATTATTATCGTGCGGCATGTTTCATGGTACGAGATTTTTCAATTTTCCACTCGCGCTCTTTGGTATCGTCGCGCTTATCGTGCTCTTTCTTACCCTTACCCAGGCCGATTTCGAGCTTTACCCAGGCATTTTTGCGCCAATACATGGAGATAGGCACGATAGAGTAGCCTTGACGCTCGACCAAGCCTTGCAGCTTATCCAGCTCTCTGCGGTTGAGCAGCAGCTTACGATCGCGCATGGGGTCACATACCACGTGAGTCGATGCGGTGTTGAGCGGGGTGATGGTGCATCCGAACAGATAGGCCTCACCATCTCTGAGGAACACATAGCTCTCAGACAGGTTTACTTTTCCGACTCGGATCGATTTCACTTCCCATCCCATCAGGGATAAGCCGGCTTCAAATTTCTCTTCAAATTTATAGTCGAAGTTTGCGCGTTTATTGCGTGCAATCGTCGCCGGTGGGTTCTTTGATTTTTTTGCGTTTTTCTTAGCCATAGGAGGGCTATTATACGCGCGGTTAACCAATTTGGAATTGGCTCGCGTGATTATTTGTTTAATTTGCCTGCGTAAACGGGTCGAGGTGGTGTTTTTTTGAGCTTGGCATGAGTGCTGGGTGAGGTGACCGGTGTTGCCTAGCATGTTAAAATCAATTTTTTGCTTTATGGTGTCAGGCCAAGGTTTCAGGTTAAACAGTCATATGCCCAAGATTTCCCGTAGCGTATTAGTACGCTTTAGTGCCATGCAGATGTACGAGTTAGTCAACGATGTGGAGTCCTATAAGGAGTTTCTGCCGGGGTGTGTTGGCGGTAAGGTACTTGAGTTTGATGGTAAGACCATGGTGGCCTCGGTCGATGTCTCCAAGGCGGGGATCAGCAAGACCTTTACTACACGCAATCAGGTTATTCCTGGTAAGCGAATTGAACTGGCGCTAGAAAATGGCCCCTTTAAGCACCTGCATGGTCAATGGGAGTTTACCGAGTTGACGGAAGATGCCTGTAAGGTGGATTTTGAGCTTAACTTTGAGTTTTCCAGTTCGATAGCGGATTTGGCCTTCGGTAAGGTGTTCAAAGAGCTGATGTCTTCCATGGTGACCGCTTTTACCAGCCGCGCCAAAGTGATTTACAAATAACAGCTTTTTAATCTTCTTAGGATGTAAGATGAGCGATCAAGATAAGTTTGCCGTTGAAGTGATTTATGCACTGCCTACCCAGCAGAAGCGTATCAGTGTCATGGTGTCGCCGGGCACCAGTTGTATCGAGGTGGTAAAGCAGAGCGATATTTGCCGTTTCTTTCCTGAGATCGATCTGGAAAAGGTAAAGCTAGGTATTTTCAGCCGAGCGGTGAAGCATGATGAGGTGCTAGAACCCGGGCAGCGAGTGGAGATCTATCGCCCCTTGATTGCCGATCCCAAAGATGTGCGTCGTCAACGCGCCGAAAAGGCCAAGAGTGAGGGCCGTGCCAACAAGACCACAGGGGCCAAGGTGAGCTAGTCAGGTCTGAGTTTCCTCTGGGATATTATCGAGTGATAAGAAGGCGAGATAAGAAGACGAGATAAGCAGTCAGGCAGGATAGGCTGCAAGGCGTATTAAAGAGTTAAGAATTAAGAAAAAGCCGCTAGATAGTAAAAGGGTCTTAAGCAATGCTTAGGACCCTTTTTTCGTCTGAAAGCCCAGGCGCTTAAACAGGCCTGGCGCTAGTCATAGCCTTTATTCAAACTCTTTAACTTCGTTGAGTTCTTGTGCTTTTTTCTCTTCAACGAGTGGCTTGGTATCCGGGCGCTGCTCTGGGTTCAGCGGAACCAGATCGCCTTTAGGTGCGCCGAGTTCTGGCAGCGTGCTTTGATCCAGCGGCGTGTTAAAGTCGGCGGCCAGTTCATAGTCGCCATCGACGCTAGAAAGCTTGTCATTGGTAAAGTGCAGCACTAGCTCTTTGTGGGTGATGCTGGCATCGCGACCACTCTTGTAGTGATAAACATAGTACCAGGTATCGTCAGAGAAGCTGTCGCGCAGTACGGGGCGGCCCAGGATGTATTCGACCTGCTCTTTGGTCATCTCGATTCTGAGTTTTTCGACCTGTTGCGTCTCCATGTAGTTGCCTTGCGGCACATCTGGCTTATAGATCAGCCAGTCAAATACGCTACATGCGCTTAATGAAAGAGACAGCGCCGCTGCGCCTAATAGAGTAATACTATGTTTTTTGATGGTCATTGAATGCGCTACTTCCCTAAAAATCTGTCGGCCATGATACCCAAGCATTCCCCATGCTGACAAGCGCAATCGCCGTTTTCTGGATCTTGCCTGCGGATCAGCTAAGGCCTTTGTGTTTGGGGCGCCCAAGGGGAGGGCGAGTAGTTCAGACCGACGTGTTAACGATTAGTTTCATCGGCTTGCATGAATTTTGTCCAAATAGTGCGGCCTAAGCCTGGAGCCGTGATAAAAATGGCAGACTAATTAATTGTTAGTATTTGTTTTATCCCGATTTGTGGTAAGTTATTTTGGTTTACACCTTTGTAGCATTGGCTTAATTTGTTTAATTGAAAAAGCTGCAACAAGCCAAGGAGCAAACGGTGGTTGATTACCCGGGCAATGGACGGAAGCATCGATATGGGTGAAGCCTATACAAAAGGCAGTTTGGTTTGCGTAGGCACAGGTTTAAACCTGGGCGGTCAGATAACTGTGCTGAGTAAGAGTTATATCGAGCTGGCCGATGTCGTTTTTTCTTTAGTACCCGATGCCTTCTCCCTCCAGTGGCTGCAGAAGATGAATAGCGATGTTAGATCGCTGCATCGCTATTACGCCCAAGGTGATGAAGTTAAGAGCCGTCGCGATACCTATCAGCAGATGGTTGAGGCGATATTAACCCAAGTCAGGGCGGGTAAGCGGGTGGTTTGTGCCTTATATGGCCATCCTGGTGTCTTTGCCTGCGTGTCTCATATGGCCATTCGCCGGGCGCGGGAAGAAGGTTTCGAGGCCAAGATGGAGCCAGGGATCTCGGCTGAGGCCTGTTTATGGGCCGATGTGGGGATCGACCCGGGGCAGTCTGGGCATCAGAGCTTCGAGGCAAGCCAATTCATGTTTTATTGCCATACGCCGGACCCTGCCACCCATCTGCTGCTGTGGCAGATAGCCATCGCCGGTGAGCACACCCTTACCAAGTTTCACACCAATTCGGATTGCTTACGAGTCTTGGTCGAGCAGCTTAGCGAGTGGTATCCCTTAGACCATGAGGTCATCCTGTATGAAGCGCCCAACTTACCGACTCAGGCGCCTCGAATCGAACGTCTATCACTCAAGGCTCTGCCGGAAGCCAGGTTAAGTCCTATTACTACCCTGTTAATACCACCTGCAGCGCCACTCAGTGTAAATCATAAGGTTTTGGCAAAACTCGGAATTTCAGAAGACTTATTGGGTTAAAAAATGAGACTATGTTTGATTAATCCTAGAGTGGTCAAACTATTGTCTAGCAACTAGTGTTATTACATAACAATGGAGAATGATATGTCTAAGCTAAGCGATTTTTTTCAGAAATTAGGTTCGGATGCCGCGCTGTTAGAGGCTTACAAGGCTGACCCTAAAGGAGTGATGAAGGCCAATGGTCTGACGGATGAGGAGATTCAGGCGGTGTTGTCTGGCGATAAGGCGCGGCTCGATTCGCTTTCGGGCGATACCAGTGAAGTTCAGTCATATCTGATTATCACTAACCCAGATGACAGCAAGTAACCCTTAGTAATTTATATGCATTACCTCAGACTATTCTTGGCTTGTGCCTTTTCGATAGCATTTTGCCCGCTTGCCACCGCGAGTGACGTCGACTATGACGCCGTTATCGATGAGTTAAAGGCCGCGCTGATTGCAGAGCCAGCCAAATCGTCTGAGGTAATTGCCTACCTTAAAGAGAATACTCAGCACTTGAGCCGCGAACAGAGGGCTCGGGTGTTAACCCTCGAGAGTAACAAGGAGATGTTTAACGGCGCCTATGAACGCGCCTTTAATCTACTCATTCAGGCCGAGCAACTGAGCCACTCTCCCGAAATTCAAAATTCCATCTATCTGTATCAAGCCACCGCACTGATCGCCATGAAGAACTATCAGGGGGCACTGGATGCGATGGCGAAGAATCTTGACCGTATCGAACAGATTGATGATGTCACCATCAAGATGACCTCCTACCTGAGGCTCGCCAATCTCTATTTGGATCTTGAGGTCTATGATGAGGTGAAGCGCTACGCCTCACTGGCCTATAGCCTAAGCCGTGATAGTTCACCCAAGGAGCAGTGTTACGCCCAGCTGTTTTTGGCGGCAGGGGAGTTAAAGCTCTCTCAATACAATGAGGCCAAGCAATTATTTGCCGATACCAGAGCCTTCTGTCATGAACATAACATTCCGCTTATTGTCGCCATGGCCGACAAAGGTAAGGGGACGTCGCTCCTTAAATTGGGTGAGTTGCAGCAGGCCGAGAGGCTATTCCAGTCAGCCCTCACCGAATACAAGACATTTAAGTTCCAGTTAGAGATCAACGATGTAAACGCCTTGCTGGCCGAAACCTACTTGATGAAGAAAGAGGTGGACAGTGCCAAGCAATATGCACAACAAGTCATAGACGTACCAGACGATCCTAGCGTCCTCAGCGCGAAGAAGCGTGCCTATAAGGTGATGGCGGATGCCTTATCCGTAGAGGGTGAGTATCAGCAGGCCTATCGTTATCTGGACAAGTATTTGCAGCTGAGTGAAGCCGCTATCGATGAGACCAAGGCGAAGGCCTATGCCTATCAGATGGCTAAGTTTGAGAATGCCGAGAAGGCCCGCGAAATTAAGATGCTGAATCAGGACAGGGCGCTCTATACCGCGCAGCAAAAAGTGGTTGAGCTGGAGAGATATAACGAGAGCATGGCGCTGATGATTGCCATTGGCTGCTCTATCTGCCTCATCATCTTCGGCGCCTCTATGTTTGTGCAGAAGCGCAAATACAAGCGTATCTCGCAACGTGATCCGTTAACCGGCGTATTAAATCGTGGTACGGGACAAGATTTTGCCGAAAACCTGTTTGTCGATGTGCTGGCCCATCGCAACGTGTTTAGTGTGGTGATGTTCGATTTAGACCACTTTAAATCGATTAACGATACCTATGGTCATAGTGCCGGAGACTGGGCGCTGCGTCGCGTGGTGGAAGCCGTTTCACCGAGTCTCAAGGGGCGCGATCTATTTGTGCGTATGGGCGGTGAAGAGTTTGCGATCTTCTTACCTTATACAGATGAACAGGCAGCCTTAAAGGTCGCCAAGCACTGCCGCCTTGCGATAGAGTCTATTCAGACCCGTCCTCACTATAGCGACTTAAGTATCACCGCAAGTTTCGGCGTCTGTACCAGTGTAGAGGATGACCTTAGCCTGGACCCACTCATGAAGCGCGTCGATATCGCCATGTATCAGGCCAAACGCAATGGCCGCAACTGTGTGGTGATGTACCGTCCTGGTATGGCGACCATGTCTGACAAGGCGGCAAACCCGACTAATGGGGCTAACGCCACTAATGCAGTAAATGCATAATGGCTATTTAGTGGCTAGCGTTTAGTTCCCAGTATTAGTGCCCAGTATTAATGCATAGCACTGGCTTATCGTCTTTACTCTTTAAACCCTTGAAGTTATGTGTTTGAATGCGATGCAGCTGAACTCTTGATTGGCCTCTCGTCCTGCTCATTAAATCTAGTTTGAGGCCATCTTACTTGCTTCTCCCGTGATGTATCTCCTACTTAATAGTGCTTTAAGTGACTCTCTTAAGTGGCTCCCTTTGGCATTGGAGCCATCTTAGAGCCGTGGCTTAATCATTTGCCTGTGCCTGTGCCTGTGCCTGTGTCTGTGCGTACGCCCTGGTGTCCACTAATTGCCCGCCTGCTTGCCTTTCATCGTATCGCCCCTCTTTAACTCTTATCTCATGAATCAATCCATATAGGAAAGCACTCGTATCCTGGTTTGAGAATCCAGTCGATATCACTAGGGAATTGTTTTTTTCTGCTTATTTTTAATAGCTTAGGTGGTGGCTTCCTGGCTTCCTGGCTTTAGGCCATAGCTTTTGGGTATTAGCTTTTGGATATTAGCTTTTGGGTTTTAGGCATTAGATTTCCAGCATTATTTTCCAGGCTTTAGTTTCCTTCCTGACAGCTTCTGATGTGGTTTGTGTATCGGATCACTCAGGCAATGAGCCTTAGGAGGGCAAGTCGGCCTGTTAAGGGAGTAGAGCTTGGCACGAATGATGAATGACTATTTTGGGGTAAGTATGCAATTTATTCGGTTTTTTTGGATTTTTTTTGCATCAAACCAAAAAAAATCGTGATGTTGATCGACAAACGTTACCGATTTGTGACAAGTCATTGCGTTTGCCTCGTCTTGCGTTTACGTAAACGTCAAATTAAAACACTTGTTTGATTTTTGTTTGTTCTGTGAGCCAGGTAATTCACTGAATATTAATGGTTTATTATGGTTTACTCACAAGGAAAGCAAAACGAACGGCTCTAAATTCTAACAGGCTTTAAGCTTGATTGTGTGTACCGTTAATCTTACTTGGTGTAATTAAATTACGTAATAACTTTCTTTGGTTGGTTGTTGGTTAATTTGTCTGACAAGTTTAAGGTTCTGTTGTTTTTAATGTTGGCGCAAGAATATTAAGTAAATAAAAATCAATGGTTAATGTGTGATTTATGATTTTGGTCTTACCAATTCTTTGTGATGTAATTCCGGTCTTTTAGCTGTTTTTCTCGCCAGTTGTATTGTTGCAATCCCAACAGTTTGTTAGTAGGTTTTGTTCAAAACGTACATTTGTAACCCCTTGCTGGTGTTTCAAGCTGTATGGCCTGCACTAGAGGCGTGGCAAGCCCTATTTTGTGGACTGGATGAATTGAAATTAACGGTAAGTGAGCGCTTGGGAGATATCGGGATGACTGAACAGGTAATGAATAAACATCAGCTAGATACGGGATTGTCTATCCTGGGGGCGACAGTACCAGGGCAAGAGATAGTGCTTAATGAAGGCGCGCTTAGCTTGCTTGAAGTCTTATGTGATCAGTTTGCGGCAGAGGTGCCAAATCTGCTCGACATGCGTAAGCAGAAGCAGGCATCGATCGATAACGGTGCCTTGCCGGACTTCTTACCCGAGACCCGTGCCATAAGAGACGGCGACTGGCAGATCCGCGGTATCCCGCAAGATCTACAGGACAGACGCGTCGAGATCACCGGGCCTGTGGACCGCAAGATGATCATTAACGCCCTCAATGCCAACGTTAAAGTCTTTATGGCCGACTTTGAAGATTCATTGGCCCCAAGCTGGACTAAGGTGATCCAGGGACAGATTAACCTGCGTGATGCGGTGCGTGGCGAGATTGAATATACCGCCCCCGAAACAGGCAAGCATTACACCCTTAATGATGACCCCGCGGTGCTTATCGCTCGCGTTCGCGGCCTGCATCTTAAGGAGAAGCATGTGGCCTTCAATGGCGAGGCGATCCCTGGCGCGCTGTTCGATTTCTGCCTCTACTTCTACCACAACTATCGTCAATTGCTGGAGAAGGGCAGCGGACCTTATTTCTACATCCCTAAACTCGAGAGTCATGTGGAGGCACGCTGGTGGGCCAAGGTGTTTGCCTTTGTGGAAGAACGTTTCTGTCTGACGCCGGGCACCATTAAGTGTACCTGTCTCATCGAGACACTACCGGCGGTGTTCGAGATGGAGGAGATCCTCTATGAACTGCGCTCTAACATAGTGGCGCTCAACTGTGGCCGCTGGGATTACATCTTCAGCTACATCAAGACATTGAAGAAACATAGCGATCGCATCTTGCCCGACCGTCAGGCTGTCACCATGGATAAGCCGTTCCTGAGTGCCTACTCGCGCCTACTGATTAAGACCTGTCACAAGCGCGGCGCCCTGGCGATGGGAGGCATGGCGGCCTTTATTCCTGCCAAAGACGCGGCGCAAAACGAGGCTGTGCTGGTTAAGGTTCGCGGCGATAAAGAGCTCGAGGCGCGTAATGGCCACGACGGAACCTGGGTAGCGCATCCAGGTCTGGCGGACACTGCCATGGGGATCTTCAACGAGTATATAGGTGAGGATCACGTCAACCAGCTGCACATCACTCGTGATGTCGATGCGCCAATCCAGGCAAGGGATCTCCTCATGCCTTGCGAAGGCGAACGTACCGAGTCGGGTATGCGCCTCAATATCCGTATCGCACTGCAATATATCGAGGCCTGGATCCGCGGCAACGGCTGTGTACCCATCTATGGCCTGATGGAAGATGCGGCGACGGCAGAGATTTCGCGCACCTCTATCTGGCAGTGGATCCAACATGAACAGAAGCTCTCAAACGGCAAGCTGGTCACCAAGGAGCTGTTTAAAGAGATGCTGGTCGAAGAGCTGGCCAACGTCAAACTCGAGGTGGGACCAGATCGCTTTACCCACGGCAGCTTTACTCAAGCGGCAGTCCTGCTGGAAGAGATCACCACCTCTGATGAGCTGGTGGATTTCCTCACCCTGCCTGGCTACGAGATATTGACCCAGGGCGACAATGCTTAACGCGATGATTTTATAAATGAAAGGGTAATACCCAAAACCTATTTAGCGCCTTTGAATGTGAGTGGTATTGAGGGAGCTGGATGCTAACACCTGAGATGGAGAAGATTATGACTAAGGCAACTACACAGATTTCACGTCAAGAACAGATTGATGCGATTAAACAAGATTGGGCTGAAAATCCACGTTGGGCCGGCGTTCGTCGCCCCTATTCAGCAGAGGACGTAGTGGCCTTACGCGGTTCGATTGTCCCGGAAAATACCCTGGCAACTCGCGGTGCGGAAAAACTATGGCAGCTGGTTAACGGCGGCGCTAAGAAAGGCTATGTCAATTCACTGGGTGCCCTCACAGGTGGTCAGGCGGTACAGCAGGCTAAGGCGGGAATCGAGGCCATCTATCTGTCGGGCTGGCAAGTGGCCGCCGATGCTAACCTGGCGGGCACCATGTATCCGGACCAGTCTCTCTATCCGGCAAACTCAGTACCTGCAGTGGTTCAGCGCATTAATAACTCGTTCCGCCGCGCCGATCAGATCCAGTGGAGCAACCAGGTTGACCCACAAGATGAGGCCTACACCGACTACTTCCTGCCTATCGTAGCCGATGCAGAAGCGGGTTTCGGCGGTGTGCTTAATGCCTATGAGTTGATGAAGAACATGATCGACGCTGGCGCCGCCGGTGTGCACTTTGAAGATCAGCTGGCCTCGGTGAAGAAGTGTGGTCACATGGGCGGTAAGGTACTGGTACCGACTCAAGAAGCGGTACAGAAGCTGGTATCTGCGCGTCTGGCGGCCGACGTGAGCGGCGTACCGACTCTGGTTATCGCCCGTACCGATGCAAACGCTGCGGATCTGCTGACCTCTGACTGCGACCCATACGATCGCGACTTCATCACCGGCGAGCGTACTTCTGAAGGTTTCTACCGTGTAAATGCCGGTATCGACCAGGCTATCTCTCGCGGTCTGGCCTACGCACCGTACGCCGACCTAATCTGGTGTGAGACTGCCAAGCCTGATCTGGAAGAGGCGCGCCGCTTTGCCGAGGCGATTCACGCACAATACCCAGACCAGCTGCTGGCCTATAACTGTTCACCGTCTTTCAACTGGAAGAAGAACCTGGACGATGCCACCATCGCCCGCTTCCAGCAGGAGCTGTCGGACATGGGTTATAAGTACCAGTTCATCACCTTAGCCGGTATTCACAACATGTGGTACAACATGTTCGACCTCGCCTATGACTATGCGCGCGGTGAAGGCATGAAGCACTATGTTGAGAAGGTACAGGAAGTTGAATTTGCGGCGGCGAAGAAGGGTTACACCTTCGTGGCACACCAGCAAGAGGTGGGTACAGGCTACTTCGATAAGGTGACCAATGTGATCCAGGGCGGTGAGTCTTCGGTTACGGCGCTGACAGGCTCGACCGAAGAGGAGCAGTTCTAAAGTTTCGACTTGCTGTCCTTTAGCAGCGGTTGTTCCTCGCACCGTGTTCCTACGTGCGGTGCGAGGTTTTTCTTTCTTTTCCAAATTGTTATTTTTGCTTGCCTTGGCGGTCCCTCTTGAGCCGCCTTTTTTATTTTCTTCTTATCTTTTGAGCCCGCTCGTCGATATAAAGGTGAAATCCTCGCCATGTGGATCGGGTATAGGTGATAAACGTGATTTGCCTCTGGCGACAGATGTAATTGTTATGTTATAAGTTTTTCTGCCTATAATTCATCAAAGACGGCGCCAGATAACTTAGCGCTATCCTTATTTCTTCATATAAAGAGTAGATAAGCATTGAACACTGCTATGTCAGGAAAAGGTGCAGAGTACTGGACCAAACGCATCAGCGAACAGGAGATGCCGGCACTTAGCTCGACGGTGAAGACCCTAGAGAAGCTTGCCAAAGACGATGTTTCCTCCCTGGCGATACTCGGCCGCAGCGTGATGCATGATAACGCGCTGACCTCGCGAATTCTTAAGGTGGCCAACAGCGCCATCTATAACAAGGGGATCTCCCACGTTACGACCGTGAGCCGCGCGGCCGTCGTTCTGGGCTTCGATACCATACGTAATATCTGTATTACCGCTAAGCTCCTCAGCAGCCTTTTAGAAAACAAAGGGTTATCAGAGGATGTCTACCAGAGGCTACTTACCCTGATGGCCAGAGCCTTCCAGGCAGCCATGCTGGCCAAGATGATGCTTAAAGATCACGACGAAGAGCTGCAGGAAGAGGTGTTTATCGCCGCGCTGCTCTATCACCTGGGAGAGAGTGCCTTTTGGAGCATGGGCGGTGAAACGACAGAGCAGCTCAATGCACGTCTCAATAAGGTGGACGAAAAGGAAGCCAGCGCCGTGGTCAGAGAGGTGCTGGGAACCTCCTTTACCCAGCTCTCCATGGGTATCGCCAAAAACTGGGGCCTAGGTGAGGTATTGGTGAAGTCCTTGTCGAATCCCAATGAGCGCACTCCCGAGATCCGCTCCATCTATCTTGCCAATAAGATCAGCGAGTTGATGGCGAGCGACAGCAAAGATATTACCGAGCTGAACCACCGTATCAAGCAGGCCGCAGACATGCTGGACCTCGAGGTGGATGAGTTTAAGGGGCGGATGATCCAGTGTAGCCATGCCACCCGAAAGCTGGCCGATACTTATGGTGCCAAGGTACTCGTGGCCTTCCTGCCCGATACCCATCAGCTGACGCTGGCGGCGGAGCCAGAGGATGAGCCAGTTAAGGTTCGCGAGTTTAATGTCGAGCTGCAGCTGAAGAAGCTTAGGGAGCTCACAGATTGCGCCATCAATAAGGCGAACTTTAATGAGGTGATAACCATTACCCTCAGCGGCCTGCTCGATGGCATAGGCATGGATCGCTGCGCCGTCATGCTACTCTCGCCAAACCGTAAGCGCCTGCAACCTAGGGTGGTGGTTGGTGAGAACAGCGACAAGATGAAGAATGAATTTGTCGTCGAGCTCAATCATGATAAGAATGTGTTTGGCGAGAGCGTCGATCTCAAGAAGCCGTTGTTTATCGATAACCCAGGCTCGGAAAAGTGGCGCCTCTATACCGACGAAGCGCTCAGGCGCCATACCTCGCCAATGGGCTTCATGTTGGCGCCGATATTGGTGGATAACAAGGTGATTGGCCTGTTATATGCCGACAGGCACAGCTCAGAGCGCAAGCTGGTTGATGCGGATTTCGACCGTTTTACCCATTTCGCTCAGCTGACCAATCTCTGCCTCTCTGTCTCGGTGCACTAGGGCCTGTTGACCTTTTGAGAACAAATTTTGTTCTAATTGAGCACGTTCAAATCGAGGCAGGAGGCTTGGAGTATAGTTATTCTATATAAAAGCCGAGTCACAAAGAGTTGAACGTGCTCAAGACGAACCCTGCGGGCAGCGTCTGTATCATTTTTCTACTGCGTTATCGCTCATTGATGTAGTGCACTACATTACAATCGCTCTGCCTTGTATAAAATCGATACAGAATGCTGCAAAAATGAATGCGAAAGATAAACAGGCCCTGGGGCCTTTTACCTATCAGCTTTCTGTTTGCTTTTAGATTCGTTCAATCTAAGCGGTTTTGCTCGATGCAAGTGCAATGAAGCCATTCATATAGTCGTACTATGTGAATGGCGAGCAGCAAAGGGCTAGCGGCGCCTAGCTGCCCCTAGGGCAGCCTCTATCGGCCATTTTTACTGCATCATCCCCGTATACTGCGTCATTGCGTTTACTACATTATCGCCTGTTTGTGTTGACTCACTGCATGGCACAGGCGCTGCCTTGTATCCATCACCTACAAACCGCAGCAAAACCCAAACCGCAAGGTCAACAGGCCCTAGCTCTATTTGCTTTTGCTGGCGGCGCTGATCTGCGCCGTGATCCGCTTGGCCATGGCGTTAGGGATAGGAAAACTCAGGTGGTATTGCAATATCTTCCAGCCTTGTGGGGTGAGGACCAGGGTGCCTGTGCCGCGGCAGTTGCCGTAGGACTTACTGCTTAAGTGCTCATCGAAGACTATCACGTCGCCGTGTTGCTGGAGCTGTCTGGAAACCAGGGTGTAGTGCCAGCCTTTTGTCGGGCGGGCATAGGCGGAAAATTCCTGCATGTTCCAGTTTTCCGTGGCATCGGTACCGATAAAGTGGGCATTCTCGGTATAGAGGGCGAAGTAGTTGTCCCAATCGGCGCTGGCGGCGTAGCCGTGTAGCTTGTCTAAGGTCTGAGTCGCCTCTAGCGGGATCTCGGCCCGGCAAATGCCGCTCAGCAGTAGGGCGCAGCCTGCAAGTATCCAGGTCAGCGAGTGATGTCTGACGGCCATGGTGTTCTCCTTTTAAATCCGTTTAATGCCAGTTTACCGGATCTAGTTTGAAAAATTGACTTATCTGTTGATAAAGGGCCGGGTGCTGCTGATAAAAGTCATGGGGACGCTCGAAGAAGGTTTCGGTGATCACCGCGAAGAACTCGGCTTCGTTGGTGGCGCCGTAATAGTTAAACAGGCTGGGCTGATGGTACTTGGCGTCTTCGCGCAGCTGTTCAAACTCCTGAGTCATGACGGTCGACCATGACTGGTAGTCGTTAGCATTAGCCAGGATGGGCGCACCGTTGGAGTGGCCATCTTCTTGATCCAGCTGGTGGGCAAACTCGTGGATCACCACGTTATGGCCATCGTAAGGCTGGGCCGCGTCTTCCTTGGCGGTATGCCAGGAGAGCACGACCTTGCCAAACTCCCAGGATTCACCCGAGAGAATATTTTTTCGCTCCCAGAAGGTTCCGTCGCCATTTTGCTGCATCTGATTGACGATAAACAGGCTAGGGTAAACCAGTATCTGTTTCAGCTTAGGGTAGTAGTCTGTGTCGCGATTAAGTAGTAACAGACAAGCCTGGGCGGCGATGGTGACACGGATCTCATCATCAATTGCTATGCCCTGACACCCAACGAAGCGCTTCTCGGCAATGAAGATCTGGATGTGGCGCTTGAGCTGTAACTGCAGGTCGCTGGGGAGGGCGCGAAAATAGGGCATGCGGCGTTTGAGTATGGCGCGCCAGCTCTCGGGAAAGGGGCGCTTGGCGATCTGCGCGCGACGATACCTGACATACTTTGGCTTAAACAGTATGTAACCTATGGCGGCGCTACTGACCAGCGCGAGAATAAAGATGGCTAGCATAAAAATCTCCCTATGATATAGCAAGATATGGTGTTGCTTGCCGCAAATTCAATCTTAGGGCCAGAAAAAGCGTGGAGAAAAAAGGCGTGGAGAAAAAAGCTGGCAGCCCTAAGTTCGGAAAATGAAATCTGTCGCTGCCAGAAAGGTTAGGGAGACGGGCTGAAAGGAGCGACGCGCTGGGTGATGATGTGCCCAGCGCGTCTGGGGATATGCTAATTTAATCGACTATGATTGATTGTTCCTTCTGTTGCCGCTCGCTCTCAGATAACGAGTAATGATGCTCGATGAGAAAACGGATCAGTTTCGACTTAGCCACATCACAGCCGCTGGCCAATTCGGCGAGGTGCGCGATAGCGGACTCGCTCAGGGTGAAGGTCGCCTTGCGATAAGGCCCTGCCCCCTTGGGCACCACCTTAGGTGTCGCCTGAGATGCGTGGCGATTTAAAAAATCACCATCGAAACCCGTTTCTAAGGCGATAACCTCGGCCATCTGCTGTACATTGCTCGGCTGCCCGGCGGCATAGTGAGTCGCGTCGTCGATGAAGTCATCGATCAAGGCATCGAGCGAAATATTCAGTAGCTTACGGTTTTGTCTCGCGGCACTAGACTGCGTAGAGCTTTTCTTGAGATCGGCCAGACCCATAGTTACCCCTTAACTTATCCATCTGTTTTTCGGCGAGACGATTGCGAATTTCTGTGGCACTGGAAGCCTGTAGCATTTCACAGGCGATGCTGCGGATCTCTTCGGCGGCCTTGCCTTTTGGTTGTGTTTCCATGACAGACAGACCCGATTCTTCACTGTCATCATAAATGTTTCGGCTGTAGGTGATGGCGTCGAGTACATTGATGTCGTACGTCTTACATACCTCTTTGGCTTCCATGATGCGGTTAGCCTGGTTTGGCAGGCTAGGGCATTGGGTGATCACGAAAGATGCGCGCATCTTAGGATTAATCATCATACAGGTCGCGACGATATCATCCATGTGGCTAACCGTTTTCAAGTCTCTGCGCTTCGGACGCAGTGGCATCAACACATGAGAGGCGACCGACATGGTGGCGCGTAGTGCCAGGTTGTCCTGGCCACCACAGTCGACCAGCACATAGTCATAGTGTTGCTCTAGGCTGAGCAGATCGTTACGTATCTTGCCGTAGAGCTGTACACAGTTGATGCCGGCCAGGGTGCCGTTGTTGTTACGAGCTTGAATCCAGTCCGAGGTGGTCCGCTGGGGATCACAATCGACCATGATGACCGACGCGCCGCATTCTACTGTGAGAAATACCGCTATGTTTTGGGCTAAACAGCTCTTTCCGCTACCGCCTTTTTCACCGCCAACTAAAATGATCATTCTATTTCCTCTCGACTGCCAATGATTGCCGATGTTTGTTGTTAGGTTCCCAAGTGATGTACTGCTATCTCGCGATCTCACCTGTTTGGGCATGACTCCAATTTAGGTGTTAATTAATTGTTGGTCAACTACATGAAAATTGACGTTTTTTTTGATTATGGCGCTTGTCATTAAGTTGACGTTTTGACTTGTTTGGCGGATATTTGACGCTAAGGGCTTCTGGAGTGAAAAGTTATCTCAAAGCTTTTATAAAACAGTGCGTTACTGTTTTTGTGTTGGTTTTAGGGGCTTGTTTTTCGTACCTATGCCTTAAAAGCGTAAGACTTTCATCTTACTCTTATTTCTGTTTGGTCTTTTTGCTTTGTTTTATATTTCCAAATGTTATATTTGTAATGGCTAAAACTTTGAAGTCGGTTGGCTTGTCGCTGCGAAAATTTACCTTATGTTTCAATGCGACGCGCGGAAAATGAGCATGTGTAATCACGATTTCGTCAAAGCTTCTTGGTTTGACGCCTGTAGTCACGTAAGCTGGGCCGCGTACTTTTCCCGATAGCCGTTTAGGATAGTCAAGATGGATCAACAGGCCTTAATCGAGGCGATAAATCAAAAAATGCCCTTTGGTAAATATGCCGGGTTACGCTTACTCGAGTTGCCAGAGCCTTATTTAGTCTGGTTTCATAGTAAAGGCTTTCCCGAAGGTAAGTTAGGTCAGCAGTTGGCGCTGATCTATGAGGTGAAGCTCAATGGCCTGGAGGGCATGCTCAAGCCTTTATTAGTTCCACGTAAGCAGGGATAAAATTCGGGAATGAGAGCTTGATCTAAAACTGATTCATTGAATGCTGTTTTAAGACGTCCGGGTAGAGATTTATGGCTAAGGCCATGTTTTAATGCAGGGGTTAAAGGCAAACACTTAAGGAATGACAATGATAACTAAATTAGTTCGTTTAGCCGCTGCGGCCACCTTAGCCCTGGGGATCTCGAGTGCCTGGGCGGCTGGTGTAGTGCATCAAGGTACTGTGGTCGATACCATGAATGGTGGCGGTTATACCTATGTACAGATCAAAGAAGCCGATAAGACTTTCTGGGCGGCAGGACCTCAGGCCGAGGTGAAGAAAGGTGACGTCGTTGTCGTTCAAGAGCAGATGTGGATGAATGACTTTACCAGCAAGACACTTAACCGCACCTTCGATGAACTCTTGTTTGTGGGTCGCATCGACAAGAAGTAATTTGCGTGGCTAAGCAGCCGGATGAATATAAGAAATAGTGCCGATAACTTGTTATCGGCACTATTTTTTTGCCTAATGGGACTAAAATCAGCTGCAATTTACGCAAACAGGTGGCTGTATGGATTGGCAAAGGGGCGATGAGTGCCTGAGCTTCTCTGCCTGATATAGACAGAGCACCTATAGACAGAACTCATACCGATAGAACACGTATCGATAGAACAAGGCGATGATTAAGATAATTCCCTATCGTAAGGGGTATAGCAAGACGGTCAGTGAGGTCTATCATCTGGCGGTGCGCGCCATCGATGAGACCCATTACAGTGCGGCGCAGAAACTTGCCTGGTCCCAGGCGCCGCGCTCCGGTTATCACTGGCATAAACGCCTGACCCGCTCACAGGCCTGGCTGGCCGTCGATACCGCTTGCATGGAGGGGGAGGATCCCCGCTGTGTCGGTTTCATCAATGTCGAGACCCAGTATGCATCGCGGGGTTATATCGACAGCCTCTATGTGCACCCTGAATATCAGGGGCAGGGGATTGCGCGACAGTTGTTGCAACAACTCGAATCCTGGGCGGCTTCGCAGGGGATGGATGAGCTGAGGGTCGATGCCTCCAGCCTGTCGCGGCCACTGTTTGTGGCAGAGGGATTTGCTCTGCGACACAAGCGGTATCAGGAAAAGGCCGGCCAGGTGTTTATGGCCTACTACCTGGCAAAGTCCCTGGCTTAGTCTCTGGCAAAGTCCCTGGCTTAGTCTCTGGCAAAATCCCTGGTTTAGTCACTTGCAACACCCTCGCCATACCCTCGCGATAACCTAGGCGTGCTTAGCCGGCCAGCAAGGCGCCTAAGTTTCCTGTTTTTTATAGCTCGCGCTAATGGCCATCCAGGTGACTCGTGTATAACACATGAGGCGGCATGACGCCGTGTAGCCCCTCTTCTCGCTGCATGAAGCGGATGAAGGCTTGGGGCAGGGTAAGCGCCTCAATCGATTCCTGCTGTTCTGCGCTAAGTAGCGCCTGATAACCTTCCTTGCCCGACGCCGTATAGGCCGATGATACGCCGCTATACAAGCGATCTGGCATCACGCTATGCCACTGCATCTCACCGGCTATTTCGGTCAAGATCTCCAGTTGCAGGATGCGGGCGCCCAGCGGCTGCCTTCCGTCGTAACAATATTTAAGGCCGTAGGTATAGGGGAAGCTTCCCGCACCAGTGCCGGTAATGCTGTTGTTGGTGGCCGAGTTGATGGCCGACTCCAAGGTTTGATACAGGTAACGGCCCTGGATGCGATATTTCACCAGGGGTAGGGCGAAAGGGAGCAGTCGCCCGAGAATGTCCGCCATGGTCACAGTGCCCTTGTTGAGGGATTGTCTGACACCACCGGCATTGTGCAGGGCAAAATCCACCTGAATGTCCAGGTTGCGAGTCTCATGATAGATGCTCTTACAGACCCAGGGGGCGATCTCGCTGCCGTGGGGCAGTGCCTTGCTGGGCAGGCGGGTGTGGATTAGGTTTTTGGGTACAAATCCCAGCACCTGATGCTCCAGGGCGTCGATGGCCGGGCGATAGTGCTGGGTGATCACCTGATTGATCTCTGTGAGTTCGTCATCCCATAAGATCCCGGGATGCGCCATGAGCTGCTGCTTCAGCGCGTCGTAGGTTGCTGCGGTGACCTCTTGCTCCCCTTCGATGATTAGATGCTCATCGAGCATGAAGTAGTTGTGTCCGGCGAGCTTTGTAACGCGCCCCTTGTCGTCAAATTCGATGTCGCACAGCCCCAGGGTTTCGGCGTACTTGCCTGCATGCAAAATAGGCGTATTTTCTACGCGGTAGCCATAGGGTAGGGCGTTGATGCCTATGGCGCTGAAATCGCCCTGAAGCGTGTGAGAGTGGCCACCGACGATCAGGCTGATCCCAGGCACTTCTTGGGCTAATATTTTGTCTTTATCCCAGCCTAAGTGGCTCAGCACCAGGATATGATCTATGCCCTGCGCCTTTAGCTTAGCTACCGTATTGGCGGTGGTCTCTATGGCGTCGGCAAAGTGAGTATCTTCATCTGGCCTGGCGATCTCTTTCATCTGATCTAGGGTGATGCCTATGATGGCAAGCTGTCTATCGCCTAATGGCTTTAAGAGTACCTTGGCCGAGCCGTGCTCGGGAACATAGTTAAACAGCTTGGGATGCCCCGCTAGCCTGTCCTGCTTTAGGGGATCTTCCTGGCTGAGATCCATGTTGCCTGCCAGCAGAGGAAAATTAATGGTATCGAGAAACTGTTTAACCGGTTGATTGCCTGCGTCTATCTCGTGGTTGCCGAGGACCATGGCATCGGGTGCCAGACGGTTGAGCAGGTCGGCATTGGCCACGCCCTTAAACTGGTTGAAGTAGAGGGTGCCCTGAAAGCTGTCGCCCCCATGAAGAAACAGAAAATCTTGCCCAGCATCGGCCGCCTGACTGCGCGCCTGCTGCACCTGATATCCGATCCTCGCATAGCCGCCGCTGTGGCTATAGACCTCATAACTTTGTTGCTCATGGCTGAGCAGAAACTGGACGCGTGAAGGATCGAAGTGAGAGTGGGTGTCGTTGATGTGTGCAAGCTTTAGGGAGTATCTGTTGGTCATGTAGGCCTCATTTGTGAAGCGGGCAAGTATACCTCAGCAGGGCTAAATGAAAAAGGGAAGCATTTGCTTCCCTTTATTAACTTTTCTTAAGTTATTTGCTCACCTTATCCAGCGGCTCGGCCTCTGTGATACTGGTGGCCTGCTGTTCGCCTTTGGGGAGATCCTCATCTTCCGACGAGCCCTCATCCGAGATGCGTATCCCCTTATGAGTCATGCGGCGTTTCCAAAGGCGTCTCGCCAGTTGCTGCATATCGGTCACAGGGTCGTTACTGTCGACAATCTCTAAGCCCAGCAGGGATTCGATAATATCTTCCAGGGTGACGATACCGTGGCCACTACCATATTCGTCCACTACCATGGCGATCTTGGTGTTGCGCTTAATCATCAGCTGGAACAACGGCAATATCTTGGCCGTTTCTGGCACGATCACCAGGTTACGCCGTACCGCAGAGATAGGCGCCATGGGGGTGTCTCGCTCCGACAACAAGATGGTGTTGCGGTTGACATAACCCACGATATTGTCGCGATCGCCATCGAAAACCGGGATACGGGTAAAGGGGCTCTTCTTGTGAAGCTTGGCAAACTCGGCCTGGGTCATGGTCGCTGGCACGCTGAACATCACGGTTCTCGGCGTCATGATGGCGGTCACCGGCATCTCCTTGACCGACAGCATCTGGGTCAGAATCATAGATTCCTGTTCGTCCAGCTCGCCCGATTCGTGACCTATCTTGGCCATAGCGCTCATCTCTTGACGAATGTATTGACCATCGTCGCCCTTACCCAGCTTTTGAGTGACCTGCTGAGACATCCAGATAAGCGGCTTAGTGATGCGCTCCATCCACAGCAGCACCAGAGACACGCTAGGAGCCAGGCTGCGCCAGTAGTTCGCGCCCAGTGTCTTGGGGATAATCTCTGAGAAGAACAAGATAAGAAAGGTCAGCACGCCCGAGAAGACACCCAGCATCTCGTCGCCAAACACCTTTGCAGCCTGCGCACCGGCAACGGCGGCACCTACGGTGTGGGCAATAGTGTTCAGGGTCAAGATAGAAACTAGTGGCGATTCCACATTCTCCTTCTGGTGGCTCAAACGCTCGGCCGCCGCGGGATGGGTTTCTTTTAGGTTCGCAATAAAGCTAGGTGTAACAGACAGAAGCACGGCTTCGAATACACTACAGAGAAAAGAGATCCCGATAGCGACAAAGACAATAACAATAAGGGTTATCATGGGGGAGGTAAAACAACTCCGAGTAGCAAGCCAATATTAGCTTGGGGGGATTCTAGCATAGTCTATTTCCTTACTGGCTAAAATTTATTGATATCTGTATAATTCGCCGCCCTGTGGCAGGTTTTGGTGTTGAGGTTAGTCAAAATGAGTGAAAAAAAGATCAATTTATTGGATCTCGATCGTAAGGGATTGAGAGCGCTATTTACCGAGATGGGTGAAAAGCCTTTTCGTGCCGATCAATTGATGAAGTGGCTATACCATTTTGGCGTCAGCGACTTCGAACAGATGACTAACATCAACAAGGCGTTACGTGCCAAATTGGCCGCGCGTTGTGAGGTGGTGGCTCCAGAGATCTCCAGCTATCAGAAGTCTGCCGATGGCACCATTAAGTTTGCCATCAATGTGGGTAATGGTCAGGAGGTAGAGACCGTTTACATCCCGGAAGATGACCGTGCCACCCTATGTGTATCATCACAGGTGGGTTGTGCCCTCGAGTGTACCTTCTGCTCTACCGCCCAGCAGGGCTTTAACCGTAACCTTACCGTGTCTGAGATAGTCGGCCAGATCTGGCGCGTGTCTCACTTTCTTGGTTTCCAGAAAGAAACCGGCGAGCGCCCAATCTCTAACGTGGTGATGATGGGCATGGGTGAGCCGCTGTTGAATCTGAAAAATGTCATGCCGGCTATCGACATCATGCTGGACGATTTCGGCTTCAGTCTGTCTAAGCGCCGCGTGACCGTATCGACCTCGGGCGTGGTGCCTGCGCTGGATATCCTAGGCGATAATCTGGATGTAGCGCTGGCGGTGAGCATTCACGCGCCAAACGATGAGCTGCGTGACGTGTTGGTACCGGTTAACAAGAAGTATCCGTTGCAGGAGTTTTTGGCGGCGATCCGTCGTTACCTGGCTAAGTCCAATGCTAACCGCGGCCGTGTGACCCTGGAATATGTGATGCTTGATCATATCAACGACAGCACAGATCAGGCTCATGAGCTGGCCAAGTTGATGAAGGATACTCCTTGTAAGATCAACCTGATCCCTTTTAACCCTTATCCTGGGTCGCCATACGGGCGTTCATCGAACTCACGTATCGACAGATTCTCTAAGGTGTTGATGGAATATGGTCTGACGGTCATCGTCCGTAAGACCCGCGGAGACGATATTGACGCGGCCTGTGGCCAGTTAGCCGGGGATATTCGCGACCGAACCAAACGTTTAGCGAAAAAACGCATGCAAGATAGTCAGATTTCAGTCACAATAAACTAACTTATTGTATCTGCTACTAGATAGGCTTGCGAATGTTAAGCAAAAAGCCAACATTGACCCTGTTAGTCATCCTGACTTCGACGCTGATGTCAGGATGTGTAACTGAGAGAACATACAGTGGCACAGATGTGCCCGTTCAAGAGCGTACCTTCGACAATGTTTCTGCCGCCCGCCAACGGGTGCAGCTGGGTCTGACCTACCTGCAAAAGGGCAACAGCGAACAAGCCAAGTACAACCTGGATAAGGCGCTCGAGTTTGCGCCTAACATCGAAGATGTACACGTGGCCTTAGCCTATTACTATCAATCGGTTGGTGAATTAGAGCTGACCGAGAAGGCGTATCGCAACGCCATCAACGCCAGCGATGCCAGCGGCGATTCTATGAATAACTTCGGCGTGTTTCTCTGCCAGCAGGCAAAATACGACCAGGCCGAAGAGATGTTTCTTCGGGCGGTAAAGATGCCCAAATACACCCGTTCGGCCTCCAGTTATGAAAACCTGGGGATCTGTAGCCGCAAGTCGGGTGATCTACAAAAAGCACAACGCTACTTCGAGATGGCACTTAACTATGACCCGCGTCGTGCCAACTCCCTTTTAGAACTGTCTGAGATCGAATTGGATCTGGGGAACTACTCCGCAGCCAAGAAAGGTTTGGCGCGTTACCATAGAGTAGTGCCCGAATCGGCTCAGAGTCTGGCGTTGGGAATTAAAATTGAGCAAGGCCTAAATGACCCTGAAGCGATGAGAAAATTTGGCATTCTTCTCCTGGCTAAGTTTCCCGCTTCCAATGAGGCCAAGCAGTATAGAGCAAGCATGCACTAATGACTGATAATCAAATCGATATGCTCAAGGATGATGCTGAGAAACCAAAGGAAACCGGTGAAACACTGGGCCAGTGGTTAAAGGCGGCGCGTGAGTCGCGCCAGATGACTTTAACCAGCGTGGCCGAGCGACTCAATCTGCGCCCGTCGATTGTTAAAGATCTCGAGGCGGACAACTATGACAACATAGCGTCGGCGACCTATGTCAAAGGCTATGTGAAGAATTATGCCCGCATCCTAGGCCTAGAGATGGCAAGGGTAGATGCCTACCTCGCCGAAAGCTTTCCTGTGGTCGATGCCCCTACCATGCAGAGCTTCTCCCGCAAGACCACGCGCCAGGCCAGAGACGGCCGCCTGATGCTGGTAACTTATTTGATCATCTTCGTCTTATTGGCCTTACTGGTACTCTGGTGGGTGCAAAAGTCGGCCATGGTGGCGGATCTGGATCTCTCCAAGCCATCGGTAGAAGAAGCTGCCGAGCTTTCGACTTTGCCTGGAGAGCCCAGCCTGATGCCCGCCCAGGATCCACAGGCCGATACGGGTATCGAGATGCCACGCGCGTCCTTGAGCCAGACAGCTTCTGAACAGGGGGCTTCTGAACCGACTGTTACTGAATCAACAGCAGCAGAGCCTGCAACAGCCGAGCCCCTAGAGCGAGCCACTCAAGCATCCCTGTCTCAAGAGCCTCAAGCCCTTGAGTCATCCAGGACAGATGACACGGCTCAGGCCGTGGACGATGCCGAGTTGGCCCTGAGTCTGAGCGGCGATTGCTGGATCAAGGTGACCGATGCCAACGGCAAGGTACTCGTTAATGGCCTTAAGCTGGCGGGCAAAGAGATGAATGTCTTTGGTCAGGCGCCGTTTAAGGTTATATTGGGGGCGCCGCAGTCATTGACCATGCACCTCAATGGTGAACCAATCGATCTGGCTAAGTATCCCAGTGGCCGAGTTGCCAGACTGACGGTCGGTAACGCCGTCAATCTTTGAAGTAAAAGAGTGAATTAAGATGTACAACGAGTCCCCAATCATTCGCCGCCCTTCGACACGCATCTATGTGGGCGATGTGCCTATCGGTGATGGCGCGCCCATCGCCGTGCAATCTATGACCAACACCCGCACCACAGATGTGGAGGCCACGGTGGCTCAGATCCGCGCGCTGGAAAATGTTGGCGCCGATATCGTACGTGTCTCTGTGCCGACCATGGATGCCGCCGAGGCGTTCAAGGTGATCAAGCAGCAGACTAAGATCCCGCTGATCGCCGACATTCATTTCGATTACCGTATCGCGCTCAAGGTGGCGGAATATGGCGTGGATTGTCTGCGTATTAACCCGGGCAATATAGGCAACGAAGAGCGTATCCGTAACGTGGTGGAGTGCGCCCGCGACAAGAATATCCCAATTCGTATCGGTGTTAACGGCGGTTCGTTAGAGAAAGATCTGATGGACAAGTACAAGGAGCCGACGCCGCAGGCCTTGCTCGAATCGGCCATGCGCCATGTGGATATTCTCGACAGACTCAATTTCGATCAGTTTAAGGTAAGCGTTAAGGCATCAGATGTCTTCCTAGCGGTGGAGTCTTACCGCCTGCTGGCCAAGCAGATAAAACAGCCGCTGCACCTTGGGATCACCGAGGCCGGTGGCGCCCGTGCCGGCGCCGTGAAGTCGGCGGTTGGCCTGGGCATGTTGCTGGCCGAAGGCATAGGCGACACCCTGCGTGTCTCGCTGGCTGCCGATCCCGTCGAGGAGATCAAGGTCGGTTTCGACATCCTCAAATCTCTGCGTATTCGCTCACGTGGCATCAACTTCATCGCCTGCCCATCATGCTCGCGTCAGGAGTTTGATGTGATCGCCACGGTGAACGAGCTGGAGCGTCGCCTGGAAGATGTGGTGACCCCTATGGACGTCTCTATCATAGGTTGTGTGGTCAATGGCCCGGGTGAAGCCCTGGTATCGGATATTGGCCTAACGGGTGGTAACCGTAAGAGCGGCTACTACGACGACGGTGTGCGTCAGAAAGAGCGTTTCGATAACGAGCATATCGTCGATCAGCTCGAGGCGAAGATCCGCGCCAAGGTCGCCAGCGTCGACGCGCGTATTCCAACAACCGATATCACGGAATAACCCTTTGCTTGTTGCGCAGAAGATGGGGCTTTTAGCCCCGTTTGTGGCGCAGCTCACTGGCGCGCCGCGCCGGTTTTGCGTTTATTGTTGATGCGCCTATAATGCGAGGCGCTTTTTTTATTTTTTACAGCTAAATTTCGGACGAGTTGATACAGTGGCAAAACAGATTCAAGCGATTCGCGGAATGAACGATATTCTGCCGACCCAGAGCCCGCTATGGCAAAAACTAGAAGCAGTGTTGCGTGATACCGTTGCGGCCTATGGTTACAGCGAGATCCGCACTCCTATCGTAGAGAGTACCGACCTGTTCAAACGTTCCATCGGCGAAGTGACAGATATCGTCGAGAAAGAGATGTATACCTTTGCCGATCGCAATGGCGATCTGCTGACTCTGCGCCCTGAAGGCACTGCCTCTACCGTGCGTGCGGGTAACGAGTACGGCCTGCTATATAATCAGGAGCAGCGTCTGTGGTACATGGGTCCCATGTTCCGCCACGAGCGTCCACAGAAGGGGCGCTACCGTCAATTTAACCAGTTTGGTGTCGAGGTCTATGGTATCGCCTCGGCCGATATTGACGCCGAAGTCTTGATGATGTCCCACCGCCTGTGGCAGAAGCTAGGTATCAGCGAGCATGTGAAGCTGGAGCTGAACACTCTGGGGGATGCACAGGAGCGCGCGGCCTACCGTGACGCCCTGGTCGCCTTCCTAGAGCAGCACAAAGAAAAGCTGGACGAAGACAGCCAGCGCCGCATGTATTCAAATCCGCTACGTGTGCTCGACAGCAAGAACCCTGAAGTTCAAGCGCTTTTGGGCGATGCCCCGGCGCTAATGGACTACCTCGGCGAAGAAAGTCGCGGCCATTTTGCACATTTGTGTGAACTACTTGAAGCCGTTGGCATCCAATACGAAATTAACCCACGTCTGGTGCGTGGTTTAGATTACTATAACCGCACAGTATTCGAGTGGGTCACAGACAGCCTGGGTGCCCAAGGTACAGTGTTGGCCGGTGGTCGTTACGACGGCCTAGTCGGTCAGCTAGGCGGCAAAGACACCCCAGCGGTAGGTTTCGCCATGGGGCTCGAGCGCATCGTATTGATGCTGGAGACGCTGGCGCTAACCGACGATGTATCGGGTCCGGTCGATGTGTATGTCACCGCCATGGGCGATGATTGCCGTGTGGCGGCGATCAAGGTGGCGCAGCAGTTACGTGAAGTAGACGGCCTCAAGGTGATGAGTCACTGCGGCGGCGGTAACTTCAAGAAGCAGATGAAACGTGCCGATAAGAGCGGCGCCAAACTCGCCATAGTGATCGGCGAGACCGAACTGGCCAATGGTCAGGTGGCGCTTAAATATCTGCGCGAAGAGAAAGAACAAGAATTGGTTGCACAGGATTCGTTAGCAGCTTACGTTGCAGAACTGATTTAAAGAGGAAGAGAAACGTGGAAATTTATAGCACAGAAGAACAACAAGTCGATGCTATCAAACAGTTCTGGAAAGACTATGGCAACTCGATTGTCATCGGTGCCGTGGTAGGCCTGGGTGGTCTATACAGCTGGAACTACTATTCAGATTACAAGGTGGCTCAGGCAGAAGAAGCCTCTGAAGCCTTCCAAACCATCAGCAACTCGGTCAAAGCCGATTCTAGCATGCTGGCGGCCGCCGAGAGCTTTGCGAAAGACCATGACGGTCAGCAGGGCTATCAGGCGCTGCTGCAACTTATCGTGGCTAAGGCCGCGGTAGAAGCCGGTGAGCTGGACAAGGCCGAGCAGGCCCTTAAGCAGATTCTGGTCAGCAAGCCTGAAGAAGGTCTGGTTGCGATTGCGACATTGCGTCTTGCCCGCGTACAGGCAGAGCAAGGTCAGCTGGCAACGGCACTGGCAACTCTGGAGCAGCTAAACACGCCTTCGTTTGCCGTACAGCGAGATGAGTTAAAAGGTGATTTCCTGGTACGTCAAGGCGAGGCCGACAAGGCAAAGAGCGCCTATCAGTCAGCACTGGACAATGGCGGAGCGACTTCAAGCCCAGCCTTACAGATGAAGCTAGATAACCTGAACAAGGCATAAGGAAGCTGCCCATGAAGTCTTGGTGCAAAACATTACTGGCTTGCAGCTTGAGCCTGGGGTTGCTGTCGGCCTGTTCTTCTAACGATGTTGAGGAAGAGCCGATAAGTCCGCTGCCGCAGATCGAGGCGAGCGTCTTCCCCGAGGTGAGCTGGAGTGCTTCCGTCGGCAGTGGTGTCGGTGATTATTACTCTAAGATCCGTCCGGCCGTGCGTTACGGCAAGTTGTTCGTCATGGATCGTTACGGCGAAGTAACCGCCTACGACGAAGCCACAGGTGAGCAGGTCTGGTCATTGGATATCAGCTCCTGGTTTAAGGAAGGCGCCTTGTCTAAGAACAAGGGTGCACGCCTCTCTTCAGGCATTACCGCCGCCCGTAACAAGGTGTTCTTCGGTGGTGAGAGTGGCCTGCTGGGCGCCGTCGATGCCGAAACCGGGGAGATGGTCTGGCATGTGACTGCGGGCGGTGAGCTGCTGTCGGCGCCTACCGTAGGCGAAGATGTGGTGGTGGTTCACACAAGTACCGGTGGCCTAGAAGCCTATAACGTCGATGATGGCGAGAAGCTCTGGGTTTACGAGAGCAAGCTGCCTACCCTGACCCTGAGGGGTACAGGTTCGGCTGCCTATGAGGCCGGTGGCTTCTTCGTCGGCACAGCCGATGGCAAGGTTGCGGTCGTGGTGAAAAGCAATGGTCAGGCCGCCTGGGAGCAGCCTATCTATACACCTAAGGGCGGCAACGAGTTTACCCGTATGGCCGACGTGGATATGAAGCCGCTTATCGTGGGCGAGAACATCTATGCGGTGAGCTATAACGGTAACCTGGTGTCGATGGAGCTGCGTAGCGGACGTGTCGTCTGGAGCCGTAAATATTCTAGCTTCAACGAGTTGGCTTCTGCCGGTCTGAATCTCTATCTGGTGGATGACCATGGTCGTATCTATGCGGTCGATAAGCGCAACGGCCTGGAAAGCTGGAGCAACAGCGAGCTGACCAACCGCGAGTTGACCTCACCTGTCGTCTTCAAAGACTACTTGGTGGTGGGCGATTTCGAAGGCTATCTGCATTTCATCGATCGCACCTCTGGCAAGCTTGTTGGCCGCGTCGACGTGGATAGTTCAGGTTTATTTAGCCAGCCACTGGTAATAGATGATAAGATCTACGTCCAGAGTCGTGGCGGCAAGGTAGCAAGAATTACGCTTCCCTAAGGCGAGCTTTAACAGTTTTTAAAGCCCCTGGACCTTGTGCTGGGGGCTTTTTATTTAAGATATTCAGATAGATTTGTAGATTAGAGGCAAAAAAATGATTCCAGTTGTGGCCCTGGTAGGCCGACCAAACGTAGGTAAGTCGACCCTGTTCAATCGTCTTACGCGCACCAGAGACGCCTTGGTAGCTGACTACCCAGGTCTGACTCGGGATCGTAAGTATGGTCGTGCACATCTGTCTGGTTACGAATTTATCGTGGTGGATACCGGCGGTATCGACGGTACCGAAGAGGGGATCGAGACCCGCATGGCCGAGCAGTCGCTGGCGGCGATCGAAGAAGCCGATGTGGTGCTGTTTCTCACCGACGCCCGCGCGGGCCTGACGGCCGCCGACGAGGCGATTGCCGAGCATCTGCGTCGCCGCGAGAAGACCACCTTCGTGGTGGCCAACAAGGTTGATGGTATCGACGCCGACTCCGCCTGTGGCGAGTTCTGGGCCCTGGGCCTGGGTGAGGTATACCAGATGGCCGCCGCCCAGGGGCGCGGTGTGACCAATATGATCGAATACGCGCTGACCCCCTACGCCGAGGCCATGGGGCTGAACCGTGAAGGTGAAGGCGAAGAGGAAGCCGACGAGCGTCAGTACACAGAGGAAGAGGCCGAGGCCGAGCAGCAGCGTCTGCAGGATCTGCCGATCAAGCTGGCAATTATCGGTAAGCCTAACGTGGGTAAGTCGACCCTGACTAACCGTATCCTGGGTGAAGAGCGCGTCGTGGTCTATGACGAGCCGGGCACGACCCGAGACAGCATCTATATCCCGCTGGAGCGCGACGGTCAGGAATATGTGATCATCGACACCGCGGGTGTGCGTCGTCGCAGTAAGGTGCACGAGACGGTTGAGAAGTTTTCTGTGATTAAGACCCTCAAGGCGGTAGAAGACGCCAACGTGGTGCTCTTGGTGGTCGATGCCCGCGAGGGGATCGCCGAGCAAGACTTAGGTCTGCTGGGCTTCGCCCTGAACGCAGGTCGCGCCCTAGTGATCGCGGTCAACAAGTGGGACGGTATCGATCAGGACGTGAAAGAGCGCGTGAAGAGCGAGCTCGACCGTCGTCTGGGCTTTATCGATTTTGCCCGTATTCACTTCATCTCGGCGCTACACGGAACGGGTGTGGGTCACCTGTTCGAGTCGGTAGAGGAAGCCTACGAGAGCGCCACGCGCCGCGTGAGCACCTCTATGCTGACCCGCATCATGCAGATGGCTCAGGACGATCACCAGCCGCCTCTGGTGAACGGTCGCCGCGTTAAGCTGAAATACGCCCACGCCGGTGGTTACAATCCGCCAATCGTGGTGATCCATGGTAACCAGGTGAAGAAGCTGCCCGATTCCTATAAGCGCTTCATGATGAACTACTACCGTCGCTCTCTCAAGGTGATGGGTACGCCGATTCAGGTACGCTTCCAGGAAGGGGGCAACCCGTTCGAAGGGCTCAACACCAAGAAGCTCACCGTGAGCCAGGAGCGCCGTCGTAAGCGCATGATGAGCCATATCAAGGACAAGAAGAAGTAACTTTCTCAATCTTACTAAAAAGGTCAGCCTAGTGCTGGCCTTTTTGTTATCTCGGTGTTTAATTCTGCTTATTGTCTTTCTTTTGGCTTTATAAACTGCTTATTGCAAGCAAATCGAGCCTTTATAGGGATGCCGACTATACTCAAGAGTGCAGTAATTAAGGTAGTTTAACTCACCTGAGGATAGTGTTATGAACCACCAACAACCCCTGCTGCTTGCCGCCACGCTGGCTCTCTTGGCTGGTGCCGCCCAGGCTGCAGATAAACAGGCCTTACTCGAAGACGCACTCAATGCCGCGCCGCCGACCCTGAGGGATAAGGTCACAGTGATGGACTGGGACAATAATGTCCTGCAAAAGGGTAGTGTCGACTATACCTGTTTCCCGACCCCGCCTAGTCTGCAAGGCACGGCGCCTATGTGTATGGATGGGCCTTGGATGGAGTGGGCCGATGCCTGGATGAATAAGAAGCCGTTTCAGGCTAAGGCTGTGGGCATCTCCTATATGCTGGCCGGTGATGGTGGCGCGAGCAATACCGATCCCTACGCCGAGGGCGAAACCGCCGATAATCAGTGGATTGTCGAGGGGCCGCACCTGATGATTCTTATGCCGGATCCCGCCTTGCTCGACAGTCTGCCAACCGACCCTTATGCCGGTGGTCCCTATGTGATGTGGAAGGGCACTCCCTACGCGCACATCATGGTGCCTGTGGGGCCAAGAAAATAGGCCTTGGATTTTTTGCTAAATACTCATTTTAACGCCCGTAAGGGCGTTTTTTATGTGAGGGTTAAACTACCGTCGATTGCACCTCGCCATCGACCAGCTTAGTGGTGAGGCGATCGCCCGTGCAGACATCTTGCGCGCTGTGCAGCACCTTGCCCTGTGCGTCTAGGGTGATGCTATAGCCGCGGCTCAGGGTCGCCAATGGGCTGACGGTTTCCAGCTGGTGGGCGGCATATTGCAGCGACTTTTCCGCCGTCTTGAGCTTGGCCTGCATGGCGCCGTGCAGCCTTTGACTCTGGTGGCTCAGGCGGCTCGATGCGAGGGCGAGCTGATGACTGGGGGAAACCTGATTTAATCTGGCGTGCAGGGATTGTTGGCGACGCTCTAACTTGTGCAGCTTGGCGGTTAATGCGGCGTTGAGCCTGAGCTGCAGCTCGTCGAATCTCTGCTCATACTGCTCTAGGCGGCGCTTGGGGTCTTGTCGCTCTAGTCTATGGTGCAGTAGGCTGAAGCTCTGGGCCTGTTTTAGCCCATAGTGCTGCCAACCCTGCTTGAGGCGTGTCATGGCCATCTTGAGTTTATCGGCCTTGCTGAGCGCATCCTGAGACAGTAGCTCAGCCGCGGCAGAAGGGGTAGGGGCACGTAGATCGGCGACATAGTCGCTGATGGTGGTGTCCACCTCATGGCCCACCGCCGAGACCACGGGCAGGGCGCTGTTATAGATGGTGTGGGCCAGGGCCTCGCTGTTGAAACACCAGAGATCTTCTAGGGAACCGCCGCCACGAGTGAGCAGCAGCACATCCACCTCCATCCGGTCGTTGGCCTGCATGATGGCATGGATTAGCGACTTATCGGCGTGTTCGCCCTGCACCTGGCTGGGGTAGATGATCACCTCGATAGAAGGATCGCGTCTTTGTAAGACATGGAGCACGTCTCTGATGGCGGCGCCGGTGGCAGAGGTGATCACCCCTATGCGTTGAATGTTTTCTGGTAGCGGGCGCTTGGTGTCGGCGGCAAACAGGCCCTCGGCGGCCAGCTTCATCTTGAGGGCTTCATACTGCTGCGCCAGTAAACCATCACCGGCGGGGAGCATGGATTCTATGATCAGCTGATAGTCGCCCCTGGGCTCGTAGACGCTGATGGCGCCCTTGACCAATACCTGCTGGCCATTGGCCGGGCGGAAGGTGACCGCACGATTGCGCCCCTTAAACATGGCGGCGCGGATCTGGGCGTAATTGTCCTTTAGGGTGAGATACCAGTGGCCTGAGCTGGGGGCCGAAAAATTGGATATTTCTGCTTCGAGCCAGACTTTACCCAGTTCACCTTCGAGTAATTGCCGCACTTCTCCATTGAGGCGCGATACGGTGTAAACATTATTTTTCGGCATTTTCATAGATATTTTGCTACTAAAGCGACTTTTTTACTATTTTCCATTTACCACACCCAATATGCAAGGTATAATCCCGCCGCAATATTTTACCTCTTATATCACCTACATGGGGAGATGTTGCCATGCTACGTTTAAAAAAAGAAGCACTAACCTTTGATGATGTGTTGCTTGTTCCTGCACACTCGACCGTACTCCCTAACACTGCCGTTCTTAAGACTCGTTTAACCCAAAAGATCGAACTCAACATGCCTATCGTGTCTGCAGCCATGGATACCGTGACTGAAGCGCGCCTTGCCATCGCCATGGCACAGGAAGGTGGTATTGGTTTCATCCATAAAAATATGAGCATAGAGCAGCAGGCCGAGCAAGTTCGCCAGGTAAAGATCTATGAAGCGGGTATCGTTCAGCAACCTGTAACGGTCACGCCTAATACGACACTTGAGCAGCTTAAAGCGCTTACGGAGAAGAACGGCTTTGCCGGTTACCCAGTGATTGACGAAGCCAATGAGTTGGTGGGTATCATCACGGGTCGTGACGTACGTTTCATCACCGACTGGTCTCGTACCGTCGACAAGGTGATGACACCTAAAGAGCGTCTGGTGACAGTGCCTGAAGGTACGCCGCTGGATGAAGTGCAGAAGTTGATGCACGCTCACCGCGTCGAGAAAGTCCTGGTTGTCGATGGTGACTTCCGTCTCAAGGGCCTTATCACAGTTAAAGATTTCCAAAAAGCCGAGCGTAAGCCTAACGCCTGTAAGGATGAGTTAGGTCGCCTACGTGTGGGCGCGGCTGTAGGTGCCGGTGCCGGTAACGAAGAGCGTGTCGATGCGCTGGTAAAAGCCGGTATCGACGTGCTGCTTATCGATTCATCTCACGGTCACTCTGAAGGCGTATTGCAACGTATTCGTGACACCCGCGCCAAGTACCCAGATCTTCAGATCGTGGGCGGTAACGTGGCCACGGCCGAAGGTGCCCTGGCACTGGTCGAGGCGGGTGTGAACGCGGTTAAGGTGGGTATCGGTCCTGGCTCTATCTGCACAACTCGTATCGTTACCGGTGTGGGCGTACCGCAGATCACCGCCGTTTCTGACGCGGCCGCTGCGGTTAAGCACTTAGATATCCCTGTTATCGCCGATGGTGGCATCCGCTTCTCTGGTGACCTGGCTAAGGCGCTGGCAGCCGGTGCATCATGCATCATGGCGGGCTCTATGTTTGCCGGTACCGACGAGGCGCCAGGTGAGACAGAGCTATACAACGGCCGTGCCTACAAGTCATACCGCGGCATGGGCTCATTGGGCGCCATGACACAAGGTTCTTCTGACCGTTACTTCCAAAGCGATAACGCTGCCGACAAGCTGGTACCCGAGGGTATCGAAGGTCGCGTACCTTACAAGGGTAAGCTGAAGGAGATCATCCACCAGTACATGGGCGGCCTACGTTCATGCATGGGCCTCACAGGTTGTCCTACCATTAAAGATCTTAATGAGAAGGCGGAATTTGTGAAGGTAACCTCGGCGGGTATGGGTGAGTCCCACGTTCACGACGTGACCATCAGCAAAGAAGCCCCTAACTATCGCAGCGGTTCTTAATTATTGAAATCAGGCAGTGTCATTGAAAAATACACTGCCTTTTCTTAAGCCAGGTCTTACTAAATGACATTGGCGAAAAATCTGAAAGATAAAAGGTAAAGCATGAGCAACATTCATGATCATAAGATCCTTATCCTCGATTTTGGATCTCAGTACACGCAATTAATTGCCCGCCGTATCCGTGAGATCGGTGTTTACTGTGAGCTTTGGGCCTGGGATGTGTCTGAAGAGCAGATCAAAGCCTTTGCGCCTAACGGTATCATCTTGGCCGGTGGCCCAGAGAGCGTCACCGCCGACAACTCGCCTCGTGCCCCTGAATATGTGTTTAACGCCGGCGTGCCAGTACTCGGCATCTGCTATGGCATGCAGACCATGTCAGAGCAGCTGGGCGGCAAGGTAATTCAAGGCATTGGCGAAGGTGAGTTCGGCTATGCCCAGGTTGAAGTTCAGGCGGCTTCAGAGCTGTTCAAGAGCATCGAAGATGCGGTCAGCGACAGCGGTAAGGCGTTGCTGGACGTATGGATGAGCCATGGTGACAAGGTCTCTGAGATCCCTGAAGGTTTCGTGACAGTCGCCAAGACAGATACCTGTCCTTATGCGGCCATGGCTAACGAAGAGAAGCGTTTCTACGGCGTTCAGTTCCACCCAGAAGTGACCCACACCCGTCAGGGCAAGCGTATGCTGGAGCATTTCGCCCTGGATATCTGTCAGTGTGAGGCCAACTGGAAGCCGGCTTCTATCATCGAAGACGCTGTCGCTCGCATCAAGGAGCAGGTGGGTGATGACGAGGTTATCTTGGGTCTGTCAGGTGGTGTTGACTCCTCTGTTGTGGCCATGTTGCTGCACCGCGCCATCGGCAGCAAGCTGACCTGTGTGTTTGTCGACAACGGTCTACTGCGTCTGAATGAGGCCGACCAGGTCCTCGAGATGTTTGGTGACCATTTCGGCCTGAATATCGTTCACGTCGACGCCGAATCACGCTTCCTCGACGCCCTGGCCGGTGAAGCCGAGCCAGAAGCCAAGCGTAAGATCATCGGTAAGGTGTTTGTCGATATCTTCGACGAAGAGTCACGCAAGTGCGTTAACGCCAAGTGGCTGGCGCAGGGTACCATCTATCCTGACGTTATCGAGTCTGCAGGCAGTGCTACCGGTAAGGCGCACGTGATCAAGTCACACCATAACGTCGGCGGTCTGCCGGATGATATGGAGCTGGGTCTGGTCGAGCCGCTGCGTGAGCTGTTTAAGGATGAGGTGCGTAAGATTGGTTTAGAGCTGGGCCTGCCTTACAACATGCTCTACCGTCACCCATTCCCTGGCCCAGGCCTAGGAGTACGTGTACTGGGCGAAGTGAAGAAAGAGTACTGTGACCTGCTACGCCGCGCCGATGCTATCTTCATCGAAGAGCTGCACAAGGCCGACCTGTACAACAAGGTGAGCCAGGCCTTTACCGTCTTCCTGCCGGTTCGCAGTGTAGGCGTGATGGGTGATGGTCGTAAGTATGACTGGGTAGTATCGCTGCGTGCGGTAGAAACCATAGACTTCATGACGGCGCACTGGGCACATCTGCCATACGATTTCCTCGGCAGAGTCTCAAACCGTATCATCAATGAGATCGACGGCATCTCTCGTGTGGTTTACGATATCTCAGGTAAGCCACCTGCAACCATCGAGTGGGAATAACTCCGCGATAGGTTGAGATGATTGATGAAAGGGGCATAGCGATATGCCCTTTTTTATTTGAGTGACATAATTCACCTGGCCGATAGAGCCAGGCATAAACATTACCCTTAAAAACATTGCCTTTGAAAAATGGCCGAGTGAACCTAAGTAATAGAGAGCAGATGAGTAAGGCAGTTGAAGAGCAAGCCAGCCTGGAGCAGCAGGCGGTAAAAGATGAAGCCTATATGCGCCAAGCGATGGCACTGGCCGCCGAGGCCGAGTCGCGGGGGGAGGTTCCCGTAGGCGCGCTATTGGTGAAAGACGATAAAGTGATTGCCACAGGCTTTAACCTTAGCATCTGTCGTCATGATGCCAGTGCCCACGCCGAGATGGAGTGCATTCGCGCCGCGGGTCAGGTGGTGGAGAACTATCGTCTGCTCGATACCACCCTCTATGTGACCTTAGAGCCCTGCGCCATGTGCGCCGGTGCCATGGTGCATGCCAGGATCGCGCGTTTGGTGTATGGCGCAGCCGATCTTAAGACGGGTGCGGCGGGGAGCGTGGTGGATCTGGTGCGTAGCAGCGCCTTCAATCATCAGTTAACCGTGACCTCAGGCGTGCTGGCCGAGGAGTGCGGCCAGCAGCTCAGCGCCTTCTTTCGTCGGCGGCGTCAGGAGAAGAAGGCGTTGAAGATGGCAGAAAAAAAACAAGGGCAATAGCCCTTGTTTTTATTTGTCGGTCACTCAATTTTTTAGCCCGGTGGATTGTCGTTATCGGGATGCTTAATAAAAGTGAAGTACTGTTTCTGCCTGTTAATCGTATGCTGGTGGCGTATTTTAAGCAGGGTTCTTCTACGTGAAGACAGATTATTTAAGGCTTTTTTTCTCATAATGAACCTCCATTGGGCCGCTGCGCTATCTATATCACAAGCTTTAGCTCATTAATCGGGCTGACTCGCTGAAACCTTGCTTTGTGATTGTTTTTCGGCCGTTTGTTGCGTTTCCACCATTTCATCTTGTAACTCTTGATTCTGATTGTCAATCCAAACCAGGGTGTCGTAGTAGCGTCTGATGTTATCCACATAGTGGACCGCTTCGCCGCCGCGGGCATAGCCATAGCGCGTCTGCTTGTAGTATTTACGCTTCTGCAGCAGGGGCAATACTTTTTTCAAATCCCGCCAGGCACTTGGGTTTAGTCCCATAGACTGCGCCAGCTTGCGGGCATCTTCCACATGGCCATAGCCTATGTTGTAGGAAGCCAGCGCAAACCACATGCGTTGATTGTCCGGAATCGACTCCGGCAGGCGATTGAGAATGTCACTCAGGTATTTGGCGCCGCCTCGTATGCTCTGCTCTGGATCCAGACGGTTGTCGATCCCCATCTGCTTGGCCGTGGGCAGAGTAAGCATCATCATGCCACGCACCCCGGTGGGAGAGCGGGCGTTGGGGTTCCAATGGGACTCCTGATAGGCGGTGGCCGCCAGCTTACGCCAGTCGAGGTCACCTGCGTATTCGACAAAGTTGTCGCGATACTTGGGCAGCCTGCTGTCGATGGCTCTTAGGAAGGCGCGGGTGTCCACATAGTCGAAACGCTTCACATGGGCGAAATATTTCTCGTTGAGATGGGCCAGGGTACCGGCCCGCTTCTCCTGGTGCCAGAAGCTCAGCAAGTCGCTCATCAGCTGATCGCTGTCGTTGGGGGGCAGCAGCCAGACCACGGCCTGGCCTTCTCGCAGAACCGGGCCGGCCCTGAGCTCAGGCATGTAGCGGCGGTTGATCTCGAAGGTGGTCGAATCGGCGATGGTGTAGCTGATCTCGTCGCGAGCGATCATTGCCAGCAGCTCTTCGCTGTCCTTGTCGCCTTGCTGATCCCACACCAGCTCGGGGTAGAGTTTTTGCAGCTCGGCCAGGGTCTCAATAAAGGAGGAGTCTGAAACCACGGTGATGTTATCGTCCAGCTGACTCACGTCTGTCGGGTATTTGGCCCCCTGTTTGTAGACCAGTACTTGATTAACATAGTAGAGCGGCGGGCCAAGCCTGAATTGTTCTCGGCGGCTCTGGGTATCAGCGAGTCCGGCGGCGATCAGATCGATCTCTCCATTTCGCATCGCCTGGTAGAGATCGCTGATGGTGGGGTAGGGCTGCATCTTGAGCTCAAGACCCTGATGCTCGGCAAAACGCGCCGCCATCTCATAGTCAAAGCCGGCGAGGCCCTGACCTGTGGTCACATAGATCTGGGCGCCGTAGAGGGTGCCGACATTGAGCTGGGTTTTGGGCTGGGTCTCAACCACTTTTGCTGGTTCCACGCGCTCGCCCTGACAAGCCGTCAGTAGCGATACACAGTATAGAATCAGCAGGAGAGTTCTCATTAAGTTACTATTTTTTAATCCATTTTATAAAAATCGGCCGACGATTATATCACAAGCTGGTCAAAGGCAATAATGGCGATTATTTCGGCTGAAATTGTTTGTTGGTCTATGGATGATTTTGGCGTTTAGCCCACTTAAGTATGGGGCATGAATTTGGCGCCGCGCCAGTTTCTTTAAAACGTAAAGCTGTTTTCGCGCTATGGTGATAATAAATCGAAGGAAACGCCTTTTTGAAGCCATGCTACGGATGATTTGTGCCCCACATTTCCCTATAATAGCGCCAGATCTGACCCTGCAATTATAAATAATAAGGTGAAAAGACGTGATGGAGATCATCCGCGGAGCCCCTGCATTATCAGCGTTTAGAGTCCAAAAGCTAATGGAGGCCTGTCAGAGTGCGGCGCTTCCAGTACAAGATATCTATGCTGAGTTCATACATTTAGCCGATTTAACAGAAGCGTTGGACGCTGGCGAAACCCAGCAGCTGGCCAAACTGTTAACCTATGGACCTGCGATTGAAGCACATGCGCCCCAAGGCAACTTGTACTTCGTAACGCCGCGTCCGGGCACCATCTCTCCATGGTCGTCTAAAGCGACCGACATCGCTCATAACTGTGGTCTGAACAAGGTCAAGCGCCTAGAGCGCGGTATCGCCTACTATGTTCAGGCCGACAATCTGGATGACGCCCAGCAGAAGCAGCTGCTTGGCCTGCTGCACGACCGCATGGTCGAAGTGGTTCTGCCAGATTTCGAGCAGGCGAGCAGCCTGTTTGCCCGCACCGAACCTGCGGTCTTTACCAGCGTCGATGTGCTGGGTGAAGGCAAGGCGGCACTGGAAGCGGCCAACGTTAAACTGGGTCTGGCGCTGGCGCCGGATGAGATCGACTACCTGGTAGAGAACTTCCAGCGTCTGAATCGTAACCCAAATGATGTCGAGCTGATGATGTTTGCCCAGGCAAACTCAGAGCACTGCCGTCACAAGATCTTCAACGCCGATTGGACCATCGACGGCGAGGTACAGCCAAAGTCGCTGTTCAAGATGATCAAGAACACCTTCGAGAAGACCCCAGATCACGTGTTATCTGCCTACAAAGATAACGCCGCCGTGATGGAAGGTTCTGTCGCCGGTCGCTTCTTCCCCGAGCCAAACGGGGTGTACGCCTATCATACTGAGCCTATGCATATCCTGATGAAGGTGGAGACCCACAACCACCCGACGGCCATCAGCCCATACCCAGGTGCGGCCACAGGTTCTGGCGGTGAAATCCGCGACGAAGGCGCAACCGGACGCGGCTCTAAGCCAAAGGCGGGCCTCACCGGCTTTAGCGTATCAAACCTTAAGATCCCAGGCTTCGTACAGCCATGGGAAGGCGATTATGGTAAGCCAGATCGCATCGTGACCGCGCTAGATATCATGACCGAAGGCCCACTGGGCGGCGCGGCCTTTAACAACGAATTTGGTCGTCCGGCGCTGCTGGGCTACTTCCGTACCTATGAGCAGGAAGTCTCTAGCCACAACGGCGTCGAGGTACGTGGCTATCACAAGCCAATCATGCTTGCCGGTGGTCTGGGTAATATCCGTGAAGAGCACGTGCAGAAGGGTGAGATCACCGTCGGCGCCAAGCTAATCGTTCTGGGTGGCCCTGCGATGAACATCGGCCTGGGCGGCGGCGCGGCATCTTCTATGGCCTCTGGCCAGTCGAGCGAAGACCTGGATTTCGCCTCCGTACAGCGTGACAACCCAGAGATGGAGCGTCGCTGTCAGGAGGTGATCGATCGCTGCTGGCAGATGGGCGAAGCCAACCCGATTCAATTTATCCACGACGTGGGTGCGGGCGGTCTGTCGAACGCCTTCCCTGAGTTGGTGGACGACGGTGGACGCGGCGGTCGTTTCGAGCTGCGCAACGTGCCATCGGACGAGCCGGGCATGAGCCCGCTGGAGATCTGGTGTAACGAGTCGCAGGAGCGTTATGTTCTCTCTGTGGCGCCGGAAAACCTAGAGCTATTTACCGCCATCTGTGAGCGCGAGCGCGCGCCATTTGCCGTGGTGGGAGAGGCGACCGAGGAGCGTCACCTGACCCTGTCGGATGAACACTTCGACAACAAGCCTATCGATCTGCCGCTAGAGGTCCTTTTGGGCAAGGCGCCTAAGATGAGCCGTGACGTGGTGTCGCAAAAGGCAGACTCGCCTGCGCTGGCACAAGAGACCATCGAGCTGAAAGATGCGGTGCGCCGCGTACTGCGTCTGCCAACCGTTGCCGAGAAGACCTTCCTGATCACTATCGGTGACCGCACGGTTACCGGTCTGGTGAATCGTGACCAGATGGTCGGCCCTTGGCAGGTGCCTGTGGCCGACTGCGCCGTGACCGCATCAAGTTTTGATTCTTACAGCGGTGAAGCCATGTCCATGGGCGAGCGCACGCCGCTGGCACTGCTGGACTTTGGCGCCTCGGCGCGCATGGCGGTAGCCGAATCTATTATGAACATCGCCGGCAGTGATATTGGTTCACTCAAGCGTATCAAACTGTCGGCCAACTGGATGTCTGCCGCGGGTCACCCGGGTGAAGACGCAGGCCTGTACGAGGCGGTTAAGGCCGTGGGCGAAGAGCTGTGTCCTGAGCTGGATCTCACTATCCCAGTGGGTAAAGATTCCATGTCGATGAAGACGGCTTGGCAGGATGGCGGTGAAGATAAGACGGTTACCTCGCCTATGTCGCTGGTGATCACAGCCTTCGGTGCGGTGCAAGATATTCGTAAGACGGTAACCCCAGAGCTGAGAAGCGACAAGGGTGACACAGAGCTGCTGCTGGTTGACCTTAGCCAGGGCGAGCGTCGTCTAGGCGGCTCATGTCTGGCGCAGGTATTTGGTCAGCTGGGCGACAAGGCGCCAGATTTAGCCGATGCGGTATTGCTGCGCGGCTTCTTCGAGGTGACTCAGGCGTTGGTGGCCGATAAGGCGCTGCTGGCCTATCACGACCGCAGCGACGGTGGTCTGTTCACGACGCTGGTTGAGATGGCGTTTGCCGGCAATACAGGTCTGGATGTGGATCTCAGCGTGCTGACGGGCACTCATTTAGAGCGTCTGTTCAACGAAGAGCTGGGCGCCGTGATCCAGGTGCGCGCAGCCGATAGTAAAGCTATCAAGGCGCAGTACCAGGCGGCCGGCGTCACTTGCCATGTGGTTGCTAAGCCAGTGGCTGGCGACAGCATCATCATCCGCGATGCAGCGACTGAGGTATTGGCCGAGTCACGCACCGAGCTGCGTACCATCTGGGCCGAGACCACCTATCGCATGCAGGCGATGCGCGACAACCCTGAGTGTGCCGAGGAAGAGTTCAAGCTCAAGCAGGTGGCCGATGCCCCAGGCTTGACCGTGGATCTCAAATTCGACCCGAGCGAAGATATCGCCGCGCCTTATATCCTCAAGGGCACAGCGCCTAAGATGGCTATCCTGCGTGAGCAGGGAGTGAACTCTCACCTCGAGATGGCCGCCGCCTTCGACCGCGCCGGCTTCGAGAGCCGCGACGTTCACATGTCTGACATTCTCTCGGGCCGTATCAGCCTCGAAGAGTTCCAGGGCCTGGCGGCCTGTGGTGGCTTCTCCTACGGTGACGTACTGGGCGCCGGTGAAGGTTGGGCCAAGTCGATTCTGTTCAACGGCCGTGCCCGTGAAGAGTTCAGCCGCTTCTTCGAGCGTAACGACAGCTTCGCCCTCGGGGTATGTAACGGTTGTCAGATGCTCTCTAACCTGAAAGATATCATCCCGGGTACCGAGCATTGGCCACACTTCGTGCGTAACCGCTCCGAGCGTTTCGAGGCCCGTTTCAGCCTGGTAGAGGTGCAGAAGAGTCCATCCTTCTTCTTCGAAGGCATGGAAGGCTCTCGTATGCCGATCGCCGTGTCTCACGGTGAGGGGCGCGCCGAGTTCGCATCGCCTGAGGCGCTAGCCGCCGCAGAGGCGTCTGGTACTATCGCGCTGCGTTTCGTTGATGGCCATGGTCAGATAGCGACGCAATACCCAGAGAACCCTAACGGTTCGCCAAACGCCTTAACCGGTATCTGTAGCACAGACGGTCGCGTCACCATCATGATGCCGCACCCTGAGCGCGTATTTAGAACCGTTGCCAACTCATGGCATCCTGACGAGTGGGGTGAAGACAGCCCATGGATGAGAATGTTCAGAAACGTCAGAGCTAAATTAGGTTAACCTAAGCTTGTCAGCTTGACGGATGCAAAAAGGGCCTCGAAATTTCGAGGCTCTTTTTTTATACCCATAAAGGGTTAACTTAAAATCCTATATATACATGCACTTAGTCTTACTTTATTACATTCTGAACTGCTAAACAGGCATAAAGAAGCCATACTGGCGGTTTTCACTCTTTATTCACGCAAATAATGCTTAATAGGATCTGCCCTGAAAATGGTTAAAAGGCGGACTGGTTTAATTAGTATCTGCTAAACTAGCCTGGAATCATCTAAATCGAGTCGTCAGAAAGTAAAAAGCCACCGCCTTCGAGAAGAAAACGGTGGCCGTTTTGCGCTAGCAAAACTTCAAGTAATGATGGGGTTAAGGGCTATTTACAGCTCTCTTGCAGTATAGAGTTCAACAAAAGTGCGCTTGTAGCTGTTAACTAGATGTTCAAATAGGTTTTTCATAACGGATTCTCCACACAGTGATTAATGATGTGAGCGGAGTGTGGCTTGCCGGGCAACTTCACCGGGTTGATTGAGCCGTCTCCTTAACACAGGGATATAGTAAGCAAATGCTGCCTCCACGACAAACGATTAAAATTTCAATATCGCATTAGTATTTTTAATGTTGCGTTGGTTTATTTGATGGGGGTTGGCAAGTGTTGTTTTTGTAATTCATTGTTTTTAAGGAGTTTTTTTGCTTTGTGCTTATTGGTTTTAGGTTATTAATATTAACCCTTGATTTGTTAAAATTTGTTAAATGTTGCATTTTGAGTAATGTGAGCTGAAATATGCTAAAAATAGCCTTTTTATTAAAAATTAAGGTGCCCCTATCATGTATGTAATGTTTTGGCAAGCGTGTTGTCGGGTGAAGTGTGGCGCCGTCCGCAAAACCCACTATCCGCGCCGTGATTGATTGATTTGAATCAATTTTGAATGGTATAAAATGGCTAGGGTACGTTTGATATGCCTTGTTATAAGTTTTTGAAAAAAATAATTTAAATTGATTTTCCCTGCCGTTTTATGAGATGTGGGCTTAAAAACTAAACAGTTTTGTGAGTCACCTCTCAAAACCGGGGCGAGAGGGCCTTTTTGGGCGTCAAGGACGTTTGAGAGAGGCAAAAAGTTAAAATTTGGCGGTTTGTGAGACTCGGGTCTGACAAATTACTTGAATAATAAAATTCCTAATTAGGCATTTTTCCGGGTTGATGGGGATCTAACCCTGAAGAATGATCGCACCACCTAAGGAGTCACTGATGATTGTTGAAGAGGTTGTAGAGCTCTCGCGCTTACAGTTTGCGCTGACAGCTATGTATCACTTCCTGTTTGTACCTTTGACCTTGGGGCTGGCGTTCTTGCTGGCCATTATGGAATCACTCTATGTGATGACCAATAAGCAGATCTATAAAGATATGACCAAGTTTTGGGGTAAGTTGTTTGGTATTAACTTCGCCCTGGGCGTTACCACAGGTCTGGCGATGGAGTTCCAGTTCGGAACCAACTGGTCATACTATTCTCACTATGTGGGTGACATCTTCGGTGCACCGCTGGCTATCGAAGGCTTGATGGCCTTCTTCCTGGAATCGACCCTGGTCGGTATGTTCTTCTTCGGTTGGGACAGATTCAGTAAGCGTCAACACCTGGCGGTCACCTGGTTGGTGGCCCTGGGTTCAAACATGTCGGCGCTGTGGATCTTGGTCGCCAACGGCTGGATGCAAAACCCTGTGGGCAGCGTGTTCAACTACGAAACCATGCGTATGGAGATGACCAGCTTCGCCGAGGTGCTGTTTAACCCGGTTGCCCAGGTGAAGTTTGTTCATACCGTCGCGTCTGGTTATGTGGCCGGTGCCATGTTTGTTCTGGCGATTAGCTCATACTACATACTAAAGAAGCGTGACCTGCCGTTTGCCCGTCGCTCATTTGCCATCGCGGCAAGCTTTGGTATGGCGTCTATCCTGTCGGTTATCGTACTGGGTGACGAGTCAGGCTATAAGGTGGGTGAGGCCCAGCGCGTTAAGCTGGCGGCTATCGAAGCGGAGTGGCACACAGAACCTGCACCTGCGGCCTTTACCGCTGTGGGTTTCCCGAATCAGGAGACCATGCATACCGACTACGCCATTAAGATCCCATACGCCATGGGTATCATCGCCACCCGCTCTATCGATGAAGAGGTTACCGGTATCCGCGACCTTATCGTCGAGCACGAGGAGCGTATTCGCAACGGCATGAAGGCTTATGCCATGTTGACCGAGCTGCGCGCCGGCAAGGAAACCCCTGAGCTGCGTGCCGCCTTCGAAGAGGCCAAAGTCGACCTGGGTTATGGCCTGCTGCTGAAGCGTTACACAGACAATGTGGTCGATGCCACCGAAGAGCAGATCAAGGCCGCGGCTAAAGACTCTATCCCATCGGTTGCCCCTATGTTCTGGAGCTTCCGTGTGATGGTTGGCCTGGGTGTAATCATGCTGTTCGTGTTTGCGGCAGCCTTCTGGCAGAGCACACGTCATCAGATCGAAGAGAAGCCTTGGGTACTTAAGGCGGCGCTATACAGCCTGCCACTGCCTTGGATCGCCATCGAGTGTGGTTGGTTCGTGGCCGAGTACGGTCGTCAGCCTTGGACCATTTCCGAGGTGCTGCCAACCTTCATGTCGGCCTCTAGCCTGACGGCTGCGGATCTCTGGTTCAGTATCATCTCTATCACGCTCTTCTACACAGTCCTGCTGGTGATTGAGCTGTTCTTGATGATCAAGTTTGCACGTAAGGGACCTAGCAGTCTCAAGACGGGCCGTTATCACTTTGAAAACCTAGAAGCTTAAACCGGAGATCTGATTATGTTTGATTATGAAATATTAAGATTTGTCTGGTGGGCGCTCATTGGTGTGCTGTTCATCGGATTCGCCGTCACCGACGGTTTTGACATGGGCGTGGGTGCCTTGCTACCGATTATCGGTAAGGACGATACCGAACGCCGCATTATGATCAACTCTATCGCCCCGCACTGGGACGGTAACCAGGTGTGGCTGATCACCGCAGGTGGCGCGCTGTTTGCGGCCTGGCCTATGGTGTACGCGGTCTCCTTCTCTGGCTTCTATGTGGCCATGATGTTGGTGCTGTTTGCCCTGTTCCTGCGTCCAGTGGGCTTCGATTACCGCTCAAAAATCGAAGATCCAAGATGGCGTAAGGCCTGGGACTGGGCGTTGTTTGTGGGTGGCTTCGTACCGCCGCTCATCATAGGCGTTGCCTTTGGTAACCTGCTGCAAGGCGTGCCGTTTAACTTCGACGAGTACCTGCGTGCGACCTACCATGGTGGTCTGTTCGGTCTGCTGAACCCGTTTGGCCTGCTGGCCGGTTTGGTGAGCGTGTCGATGATCATCATGCAAGGCGCCTCTTGGTTGCAGATGAAGACAGAAGGCGAGCTGCGCGTGCGTGCGGCGACGGCGACCCAGGTGGCTGCGGCCCTGGTTGCAGTGCTCTTCACCCTGGCTGGTGTATGGCTGGCCAATGGTATCGACGGTTATGTAGTGACCTCGACTATCGACACCCACGGCGCATCTAACCCAGCCCTTAAGACGGTTGCGGTAGAGGCGGGGGCCTGGCTGGCCAACTACGACAAGTACCCAGTGACCATGCTGTTCCCAATTCTGGGGATTGCCATGCCTGTACTGGCGCTGCTGGCGAGTCGTTTCAACCGCTCTGGTTTCGCCTTCCTGTTCAGCTCGCTGGCGGTGGCTATGGTGATTCTGACTTGCGGCGCGGCCATGTTCCCGTTCGTGATGCCATCATCACTTGAGCCAAACGTGAGCCTGACCATGTGGGATGCCACAGCGAGTCACATGACACTGACGGTAATGACCTGGGCGGCGGCGATTTTCGTGCCTATCGTGCTAAGCTACACCATCTGGACTTACTTCAAGATGTTTGGTCGCTTGAGCCGTAGCTACATCGAAGACAACAAGACGTCACTTTACTAACAGGAGCCGACACTATGTGGTATTTTGCTTGGATATTAGGCATTTTGCTGGCGTGTTCTTTCGGTATCATCAACGCCTTGTGGTTAGAGAATACTGAGAACATGGATAGGGATTCTGAGCTTAAAGATTAAGCTTTGAATCGCGATTGATGAGAAACCCCGTATGAGAATGCGGGGTTTTTTTATTGCCAAATGAATTTGGCGGGATTCTTGTTGGGCGGGGATTTGAAGGTCGAATCTTCTCTGATAGTTAATGGCTGCTGCTAGTTGTGTTGGTATTTGTTGAGGTCATTTTTAGGTTGTACCTTCACTGTTATTTATCGCCTGCCCGGCGGGGGATGTGCAAACACGTTTTTGGCACGCTGTGAATATATCCCTATACGCTCCACGGCGGCGTCCATGCCGCCGAGGGCCAAAAACGTGTTTACACTGGTATTTCAACGTCTCTTCGATTTGGCGGTATTGGTGTGTTTAAGGAGTAAAAGTTGACTTGAGTTTGACCCAAAGTTTTTAGCAAGTTGTCGGCGGAGCAGTAACGAATGGGTTTTCTAGCCTAGAAATTTTCATCGTGACACCCGTGTGATGTAATTCACTACTCCCATCAAAAAACTAGGTAAGTAAACAGTTATATTAAAACCATAAGGATTTTGAATGATTTTGACCCCGCATTCGTGCGCGTTCCCTCATCTTTGTTTAAATAAACATTTAAAAATTAGTTACTTATACTTCTCAACAAGTAGGTGATAGGTTTGAAAAACGCATATGCGCGTTTTTCAGCATGGCGTATTTGAAGAAAAACTGATAAATTCATTGTAATACAATAAGTTAATAGCGCGCATTTCAGTGGGTTATTGAGGTGAGCGCAGGCGGACTAATTAAGCTGTTATGGCGATTGGATAAATAGGAGAGTATTAATGATTAAAATGACCATTAATGGAAAACCTGCTACTTCAAGCAATATTAAAACTGAATTCGATAAAATGATTCTTGAAGGCGTAATTGAAATTACAAAAAATGCAGCTACTTCAATATTGACACTTGAAGAGCAATCACAAATTACAATCGATGTTGAAGGAAATAGCTTAGATAACCTTTCATTAAAGGTGAGTGGACCAGACGAATTAGTTGATAAGGTTAGCGCTGCGCTTTCTTAATAAAAAATGCCTCATAAAAAGTCAAAGCGGCACACCAGTGCATGGCTAGGACACGCACTGGCGTGCCCCTGTTTGAGGTGTTATATGTACAGAGGTGCATTGAAATTATGAATCCAGATTTTAGTAAGTCAACTATTGATACTCTTGCTAAGAGAGCAGCCTTTAAATGTTCAAATCCTGATTGCAGAGTTTCTACGATCGGACCTAATAAAGATGCTAACAAGTCAACATTGATAGGTGAAGCTGCACATATTCATGGAGCGAGAGTTGGTTCTAAAAGATATGTAGAAAGCATGAGTGATGCTGCTCGTTCAGAAATAACTAATGCACTATGGTTGTGCCGTAATTGTCATAAAATGATAGATTCTGATGAGCGAAGATATACCGCTAATATACTCTTTGCTTGGCGTACTACACATGAAGAATATGTCTTAGCAGAATTAGGTAATTTTTCTGATAGATTAATATTAGAAGATAGTCTCTCAAAAATAGAATCATTTAAAAACTATCCACCAATAATCAAGCGGATAGTAATCGATGAACCTCCTGCATGGGAGTGGCGATTAGCATCAGAACTACTAACTTACTTAAACAAGCCTCTTCACAGGAAATTAGAGAATCTTAACCAGCAGCTTTACACAAAACCATTAAAGCAAATTAATCTTGAAGATTTCATTAGTTGGGTAAGCCTTAAACTGGCGGAAATGCAGCAATTAATGCCACCTTTTGAGGGGTTGCTAGATCGTTTGACTTTAAGCTTTGGTGCGCCGGGCGAGAAGGGGGATCTTGATGAAATCCATCATATATGCATTTTAATTTCTGATTACATCAAGCAAGTAATTTTGATGGAAGAGAGTCTCTATTTTGTTCATGTTCCTGACGAATGTTTAGACTTAGTTAACTTACTAAGAAATGGTGTTGGTTCTCAAGCTATGAAGCTCGCTGATATTCCTTTGATGCTAAATAAAGTTGCGGAAAAAGCTGTCTCTGAAGAATATCAAAATTTAAGTGAGCCAGAAGTTGTTTGTCATACAATAGAATTAGTGCTCCCTGATAATTGGAGTAAAGATGTAAGCTACGAATTGGAAAAAATTCATCGTTTACTTGATGAATGAACATATAACGAGTGCCTCATGTTACTCGTAAATTTACTGAGAAAAATTTTTGCGGGCTTTGCGCTGCGCTTAAATTTAGCCCTTTCAATTTATCCTTTAGGCGGGCATTACACATACAAAATTAATACGAATCTTATTGGATAGCATTAAGCATATAACTTTATTTTGTCCAATTTTGCTTTTAACAGTCTAAGGGTATCAAAGGCGTTAAATCGAAGAGACGATAGATACTGGTGTAAACACATTTGTGACCTTCCGAGGCATGGATGCCGAGGTAGAGCTCACAAGGAAGTGCTTGCAGCGTGTCACAAATGTGTTTGCACATAAGGCCTGCGGCAGGCAATTGATAAACCATGAAGCCTTGGTTACGGCTGACATTGCCAATCTTCACTTGGCTAGGTGTTAGATGATTTTTCCCATCAAAACTTCTACGGGAATGAATTAATTCTGAATAGTAGATTGCTGTAATGGCTGAGCTAACCCAGACATAAAAAAGCCGCTATTGAAGCGGCTTTTTTCGTTGAGATGAGCGTTAGCCAGAAGCTATGACTTAAACACGCTGATCTTCTGTTTGATCTCGGCGGCGATGTGGGAGAGGTTTTGGGCGGCGTCGACTGTGTCGCCGGCGCGCTGTTCGCCGTCGCGGGCCAGCTCGGTGATCTCATGCAGGTTACGGGTGATCTCGTCGGCCACGGCGCTCTGTTGCTCGGTGGCGCTGGCGATGCTGCTGGACGCGATGGCCAGCTCCCCGATACTGATGGTGATCTGGTTGAGCTTGGTCGCTGCCTCCTGTCCCTGGGCGGCGGAGGCGGTGCCCAGCTGGTGGCTCTGCCCCATCTGCTCGGCGGTGAGCTTGATCTGCTGCTGTAGCTGAGTGATGGTCTGGCTGATCTCTGAGATCGAGGTCTGGGTGCGCTGGGCCAGGGTTCTCACCTCGTCGGCCACCACCGCGAAGCCGCGGCCCTGTTCACCAGCGCGGGCGGCCTCGATGGCGGCGTTGAGCGCCAGCAGGTTGGTCTGCTCGGCGATGCTGTTGATCACCTCGGTGACCTGGCTTATCGCCTCGCTCTCCTTGCTGACACTCTCGACGCTCATATGGCTGGCATCGAGCTGTTCGCTGAGTTTGCCAAGGCCCTGCACCAGTTGGTCGAGCTGCTGGTGGCCGTCGCGGGAGGCGTTGTCGACCTGCTGGCTCTGGCTGGCGCCTTCGCTGGCGTGGTTGGCCACGTCGCGCACCGAGGTGGACATCTCTTCGATGGCGGTGGCGATCTGATCGGTCTGCGCCATCAGCTGCTGGGCCTCTTCGCCGTTGAGTCTGGCCACTTCCTGGGCGCTGCTGGCCTGCTCTTCAAGTGTGTTGACCGAGGCGCGCAGGGCGCCGACCAGCTCGCGCAGGCTCAGGGCCATCTGGCGGGCGGCGTGGGTGATTCTGTCGACCTCGTTGTCTGTGTCTGGGCTGACTTGGTCGAACTCTTGAGTCAGGTCACCCTTGCCCAGCTCGGTGAGCTGGTGCTGCAGGTGACGCAGCGGGCGCAGTGTCTTAATCAGCACCATGGAGAGCAGCAGGGTGATCAGCAGCACGCCCACGGCGGCGACGCCGGCATTGATGCTCAGCAGTTTCAGGCTCTCTTCGTTCAGCTCGCGCTTCTTGGCCTGACCCAGCAGGGTCCATTGCCAGCCGGGAATGGTAACGGCGTAGGCGTACATGGGCTCCTTGTTGCCATTGAGGTATTCGCTCTCCTGGCCGCCACGCTTGGCTTGTTCTATTGAGAGGCCGTCGAGTATCGCCTCGGTCAATATGGTGCCCGACTCTTGGTTGGGCTGGGCGATGATGGCGTTGTCCACGTTGCGGATCAGGGTGAAGTAACCTGACTCCTCCAGCTTGAGCTGGTTCATGGAGCGTTGCAGCTCGGCCAGCGCCTCTGAGATATCGAAGCCGATATAGAGTATGCCTATGATGTCGCCCTGTGGACCCGTGATGGGGCGGTAGACTGTCATATAGTCTTTGCCGAACAGTCTGGCGTAGCCTTCATACTCTTTGCCCGCCATCAGCGCGGCGTAGCCTGGGTGCTTCTTTCCCAGGTAGGTGCCCAGGGCGCGTTTGCCGTCGGCTTTCTTCAGCGAGGTGGAGATGCGGATAAAGTCGTCGTCGTCGCGTACGAAGACGGTGGCGTTACCGCCGGTGAGGTTAGAGTAGCGATCTACCTTACTCTTGGAGGCATTGATCTGTTCGCGCTCGTGTACCAGCGCCGGGGTGGGCTTCCCCATGACCATGACGGTCTTATCTGGCTTGAAGAATTGACCTGGGTACATGGCTCTGAGCACATCGGCGTTGCGTCTGGCGAGAGACAGCAGGCTGTTGTACTCGAGTTCAATCAGGTCGGCGGTGCTGTGCATCTGCGCTTTTACGGCAGTCTTACCTTTATCTTCCAGCACGTTGGCGGCTGTGATGTAGGAGACGCTGCTGAGAATGGCAAATACAACGACGGTGAGGATCAGGGCAAGGGCGCCTATCTGTTTGGCGATAGGCCAGTTTTTATAGTTCATTATGGTAATCCACCTTGTGGTTAGACTGTCGCTAATGTAACTAAGGTGGTGCGAGATTGTTTTGACGCAGGTCTATTTCGGTAAAGGAAAAATTGCCCCAAGCCTCGGCAATTAGTCTAAATATGCACTGGATCACCCTGGGCGGGCGAGCCAGTGCATCTTGTGATTAGCAAATTGACGAGATCGTTAGCTAAGCCATTAGCCAAGCCGTTAGCTGGGCTGCAGTGCGGGCACGGGCGCCGCCTGGCGCTTGGTCATCAGCAGCTGGTACATGGTCGGCACCCAGACCAGTGACAACAGTGTGGTGAGCGCCGTACCGCCAGCGATGGCGATGGCAAACGGTGGCCAGAAGCCGCCACCTGCGATGATCAGCGGCAGGAAGCCGCCTATGGTGGTGATGGTGGTTGAGCCGATATGACGGCCGCAGCTGCTGACCACAGCCACTATGGCTGGGATGCCTGCCTCACGCTTGTTTGGCATATCCTCAAGCTCGGCCAGGATCACGATGGCGGCGTTGATGGCTAAGCCCATCAGGCCCAGCAGGCCGATAATCACCGTAAAGCCGAAGGGATAGTTAAACAGGTAGACGGCGAGTAGGCCAAGGCCTGCCGACTGCACCGCGCTCAGCAGTATGATGCCGGTGAGGCGGAAGGAGTTGAACGACAGCACCACGGTTGCCAGGAGCAGGGTGATCATCAAGACGATGTTGGACAGCAGGTTACCCACGGCCTCGTTACGCTTGGCGCTCTCGCCGCCTACCTCGATACGATAACCAGCGGGTAGGGTGAGGGCGTCGATGCGCGTCTTGGCCTGGTTGAGCACCTGCTGGGGCAGCACATCGCTCTCCAGGTAGGCCTCTATGGTGTTGACTCGCTGGCCGTCACGTCTGGGGATGGCGCCCAGGCTGACGTCGATACGGCTGCTGGCCAGCGCCGAGAGCGGGATGCCGACGCCGTTGCTCGACAGCAGATTGATCTGTGACAGCTCGGTCTGCTGCTCGCGCATCAGATCTTGGGTGCGTACCCGGATCGGTAGCGACTCCGTCTGCTCCAGTATGCTGCCGCCGTTGATGCCGGTAGTGGCCATCTGGATCTGGTTGGCGATATCCGTCAGGCTCAGGCCGCTCATCTTGCTGGCATCTTCGTTTACCTGAAACCAGACCTTGGGCGCGCCGGCGCTCAGGGTGGCACGGGTGTGCAGCACGTGATCTGTGGTGATCAGAATACGCCGCACCTCATCGCCAATCTCCCTTAAAGTATCTAAGTTGTGGCCGTAGATGCGCAGCTCCACGGGGGCGTTAAACGGCGGGCCCTGCTCTAGCTTACGCACCAGGATCTGCGCCTCGGGAAACTCGGTATCGAGCTGTGTCTGCAATCTTGGGATCAGCTGGTTGGCACGCTCGAAGTCGGCAACCTTGATCATCGCCTGGGCGTAGTTGGCCGCCCCCTGCTGACGCTGCAGCAGGTTGTAGTAGAAGGAGGGCGCATTGCCGCCAATCACCCAGTCGAGCCTCTGCATCTCACCTGTGGCCCTGAGCTTGGCATCGATACGCTCCACCAGGGCGCGAGTGTTCTCTATGCTGGACTGAGGCGCCAGGTGCACCTCTATCTGGAACATGTCTCTGTCTGACGGCGGGAAGAACTGCTCCGTCATCTGCCCAGAGGCGATAAAGCCGCTAATGGGCAATATGCCGATCACTACGCCAGCCAGTAGGGGACGCTTGAGGGCGATATGCAGTGTAGTGCTAAAGGCGCGGGCGATGATGGGGAAGTTGACCCCGCGCTGATACCAGTGAGTGGCGTCGCCCTCGGCGCCGAATCGGCCCGCGAAACCGGCGATCAGCGTATGGGAAATAAGATAGGAGCCCAGCAGGGCGAAGATCACCGAGATAGCGATACCGCCGACAAATTCTCCCGCGGCCCCCGGCATTAGGATGATGGGGGTGAAGGCCAGCATTGTGGTGATGGTAGAACCTGCCAGCGGCAGCCAGAGATGTTTGAGGGTCTCGCCGACGGCGCTGAGGCGATCCAGCCCCTGACGGCGACGCTGGGCGATGGCATCGACGATGACGATGGCGTTATCCACCATGATCCCCAGCGCCACCACCAGGCCGGTCACCGACATCTGATGAATCGGCAGGCCGACATACTTCATGCAGGCCAGGGTGAAGAGGGCGGTCAGCGGCAGCGACAGGGAGACGATCACCGCGTTGCGTAGCCCCAGGGTCAGCATGAGCACCACCAGGATGATGATGAAACCCAGCAGCAGGCTGGCGATGAGATCGCTCAGGCGAGTGGTGGTATAGCCTTCTTGATCGAACAGCCACTGGATCTCCACGTTGGAGGAGAGATCCCCTTGCACCTTCTCGACCACGCGATGCACCTGCTGTAGCCAGAGATCGACCCGGGTGTTGTTGAGCATGCGCGCCGACACCATGATCCCCTGGGCTTGCTCTATCAGGGCGATGCTGGCGGCGGGTGTCTTGGGCTGGCGCTGCACGCTGGCAACCTCGCCGAGGCGTATGATCTGACCGTTTTCATCGACCTTGAGTGGCACCTGTCTGATGCGGGTGACAGAATCCAGCTCGCCGGAGACCTCCACCAGGGCGCGAAAGGCGTCGTTGGTGATCTCTCCGGCGGACACCTTAGTATCGGCGTTAGCCAAGATCTCGGCGATGGCGGCGGCGCTGAGGCCGATGCGGTTGACGTTTTGGGCGTCGATCTGCACCAAGATCTCTTCGGTGGGGGCGCCATAGAGTTTCACAAAGTCTGTGCCCGGGATCAGCCTGAGCTGGCTCTGTAGCTCCTTGGCGTAGCGGTTAAGGATATCCTGGCGCGGCTCGCCCGCGCCTTGCCAAACCAGGCCGAGGATGGCGGTGTTGGCATAGCCCAGCTGATCATCTAGCAGGGCATTTTGCGCCGCGGGAGGTAGCAGGTTCTTGGCGTCGTTGACCAGATCCCTGGCCCTTGACCAGACGGGGTCTGTCTCTGTGATCCTGTCTTTAAGCTCTAGCTGGATGACGGAGATCCCCGGGCGTGAGGTGGACTGCACCAGTTTTAGCTCTTCCAGGCGTCTGAGCTGGTTCTCCAGCACCTCGGTGACCAGGGCTTCGACCCGCTCCGCCGAGGCGCCCGGATAATGGGTGACCACAGAGGCGAAGCGGTTGGTGATGCTGGGATCTTCCATGCGCGGCAGGCTGGTGATGGCACCCAGGCCCGCCACGATCAGCAGGGCGATCACCAGGCTGGCCAGACGACCATTTTCGACTAAGGCTTTTATCATGGCTTACCTCGTCGCCACTTGGGTGTTGAGCATGACGCGCTCGCCCACCACGACCTTGTGCAGCCCTTGGGTGACGAAGCGTTCATCTTCGCTTATCGCCCCCTGGATGAAGGCCTGATCGCCACGTGTGTAGAGGATCTCTATGTCTCGCCGCTCGATAAGATATTGGTCCGGCGCCTGTTCTACCAGCACATAGAGGTTCCACAGGCCGCGCAGGCCGTCGGTGAGCGAGGAGATGGGCACCCAGAAACCGGCGGTGTCGACTGTCTTGTTGTAATGCAGGTAGGCCAGCTCGCCGTTGATCACCTTGGCATCTGTAGGCAGAGTCAGGCGCACGGGGACGGTACGTGTCACCGGGTTGACCTCGGCGCCTATGCCGGCCACGGTGGCCTGATAAGGGGTCTCTTTCACCGTCAGGGTCAACTGCTGGCTGTCTTGCAAACTTTGGGCGAGTCCTACGGGGACGCCGACAATTGCCTGGGGATTGTTGTGTTGGATCAGGGTAAATAGCGGTGCGCCCAGGGCCACCACCTCGCCTAAGTTGTTGTTGCGTTTGGCGATAACGCCATCGAAGGGGGCGACCAGAGTGGACTTAGCGATCCGCAGGGCGTTGGCCTCTATGGCGGCGCGCAGACGCTGCTCGGCGGCTTGCAGGCTGCTGAGTTGTCCCTTGAGTTCATCGAGTTGCTGAGCCGAGGCGTAGCCCTGCTTCTTTAACGCCAGGCTACGCTTGAGTGTGCTCTGGGCTAATTCTTTGTCGGCGCGGTTTTGCGCCAAGCTGGCGAGCAGCTCGCGCTTCTCGGCCTCAAGCAGGGAGGTATCCAGCTCGGCCAAGAGGTCGCCCTGTTTAACATGATTACCGCTATCCACCGCCAGGTGTTTGATCTTACCCGCCAGTTCGAAGCCGATAGCCGTGGTGTTACCCGCCCGTATGCTGCCGGTGAAGACCTGGGCCGTGTCATAACTGGTCGAGTGTATCAGGCGCTGACTCGAGACCTTGGGAAAGTGTTCGCTGCTGCCTTGAGCACTTTCCGGGGACTGGGCCTGCTGGCAGCCGCTGGCCACTAGGCTGAGGCTGCTCCATAACAACACCCTGGCGAGGGATTTGGCGGTAAACATCGTCATACTGATACGCTTCCGTGGTTAACAGTTGGTGAAAAAATCGTTAAACTAGACTTGTTAGTCTAATTTGCAAAAACTGGACTGTCTAGTCTAGTTTGTGTATAAATATGTCGTGATATAAATGAAGACCTTATAGGAAGTTTCAATGGTACAAACACCCCTTAGCCGCAGTGAACAGAAGAAGGCGCAGATTTTAAATGCGGCGATAGAGCTCTTCTGTGGGCAAGGATTTCCCAATACCAGCATGGATGAGGTCGCGAAGTTGGCGGGCGTCTCTAAACAGACCGTCTATTCGCATTTTGGCAGCAAGGATGATTTGTTCGTTGCATCAATCGAATCTAAGTGCGTCGTGCATCAGGTGACGGCCGAGCTGTTTACCAGCCCGGAGGAACCCGAGCAGGCACTGCTACATTTCGGTAACTATTTTGGCGAGATGATTGTATCGCCCGAGGCGATAGAGGTGTTTAAGACCTGTGTGGCCCAGGCCGATACCCACCCGGAAATTTCGGCGCTGTTTTTTAATGCCGGCCCTGAGTTCCTGTTGAATCTGCTGGAGAAATATTTCGGGCAGGTGGAGAAACTCGGCGAGTATCATTTTGGCGATCTGCGCCATGCCTCGGTGCGTCTGTGTATGATGCTTTTTGGCGAGATGCGCCTCAAGTTAGAGCTAGGCTTACCGGTCGAGGATCTGACTGCTAAGCGCCCTGCCTACATCAAAGAGACGGTGAGCATGTTCCTGCGCGCCCATCGAGTCTAGGCGCTGGCAATTTTAGTTCAAAGCGCGGCTTTAATAAGAGTTTTAGCCACGCTTTTAGTAGCAGAGCTTGCCGTTTTTAAAGGGAAAGTGATCTTTTCGCTAGTCTGGTCGTACTAAGCTTGAGTGTACTAACTTTATGATTGGAATTTGGACGGGTGCCCACATTGAAATCGCGCAGCCGGCCAAACCTTAAGATCAACTGAGTAGCCCCAGGGAGAGGGTATGAAGCCTAGCCTAATTTCTCGCAATAAGTTCAACGCCCTGTTTCTAGGGTTAACCTGTCTGACGGCCGTTTCCGCCCAGGCGGCCCAAGGGGGAGCGCGACAGGCGTCGCCCCTGACCCTGTCGGTATCGCGTATCGGCGTCGGCGAAGCCGATATGGGTGACGGCGGCTTGGCGCTACAGCGCGATACCTGGCTGTTCGGCGCCAAGACCAGCTTTGCCTTAAACAGGCAATGGTCGCTGAGTGCCAGCATAAGCTATGACAGGTTGGATTATGACTGGAGCGGCCGCGGCTCGCTACTGAATGGTAACCTTGCTCCCTGGTCCAATGTGGACAGGTATGGGGTTGGCCTGGGGCTCAGTTTTCGTCCCAACAATCGTTGGCTGTTCATGCTGGCGCCTAAGCTGCAGTACGCCTATAGCGAGGGCACCTCATCTTCCAATGCCCAAAGTTATGGGGTGGTCGCCTCAGGCATGTATCGCTTCAATGGCGGCAACATGTTGGGGCTAGGGGTGGCCTATCTCAATGACATCTCCGAGGTGCGCACCTTGCCTTATCTGGCGGTGAACTGGCAGATAACCGACAAGCTGAAGCTGGCTAACCCCTTCTCGGCGGGCTTTAGCGGCCCGGCGGGCCTAGAGCTGAGCTATCAGTGGTATGACACGCTCGATGTGGGCGTTGGCAGCTCGAAGCGCACCCAGAGATTCTTGGTGGAAGATGAAGATGTGACCCTGGAGATCGACGAGTGGGTCGGCTTTGTTAGGGCGGGCTGGCAGGCAAGCGAGCCACTGAAGTTTGACGCTTACCTGGGGTATTTCTTAAGCGGTGAGCTAGAGCTCTCCTCGCCGAAAACTCAGGTGTCGCTAGAGGATCAGCTGGCGTTGGCGTTTTCCGCCCAGTATCGATTCTAGGATGCTAATGTTGAATCAGAAAATGTGATGAATCAGAAAATGAGATGAATAAGAAAATGTTATGCATACAAAAATGGCCTGAACATACCGTCAGGCCATTTTTTTATGATTTTTCATTTAGCTGTCATTTAGCTTTCAGTTAGCTATCGGCTAGCTTCAGCTATTGTTTATTCGCCTAGCATTGCCCGCTTGAGGCTCTTCTGCGCCGGCTTATCGCCAAGCCAGATCTTCAGTAGCGCCTTGCGAAAGGCCTCACCCTCGACCGTGGCCTGCTTTTCGCCGTTCTTATAGGCAGTGACACCGAGATCTTTTATCGCCTCCAGGGTAAATTGATCCCCTTCGATGATCGGCGCCGAGAAGAGGGCCATGAAGGCATCTATCTGGGGCTGAATTGCCTCAGGCTCAGAGTCTGTGGCATCGTCGAAGCCGTCGATGATTGCATCTTGCATCTTCTCAGAGGTGATCATGCCCGAGACGATATTCAAGCGAATCGCGACCCTAGGGGCGTTGAGTACGTTGTCGAGCGTTTGGCTCGGGCTCTGGGTGTATAGGCTGCCCACATAGAGATCCATAAAGAACTTGCTGCGAATGCCGGCGCCGTTGAGGGCCAAAGGCTGTCCGCTTAGGTTTACCTCGTCGGCGAGTGGCACGTCGGCCAGGATGTTGTTGGCCAGTGTGTTGGCGGCCAGTGGAGCACTGACCACGGCTGTCATCAGGAGTAGTTGGCGTAGGAGGGACTTCATATAACCTCTTATAATACCAATCGTAGTAAATAATTGATCACTCTAGCTTGTTAAATCGTCCGATAACTGTGTTACTATTTTTGATTGTAGAATAACTACTTATCGAAAAATTCTGCCTTGTTCTCGAACGTTTTTCCTGCGCTATTTCTGTTCACTTACTTACCGTGATTGGTATAGATTGTAATCGTTGGACTAGCCGCGTTTACCCAGCTGATATTGACCGCTCTGGTGGAAAAGCGCCGCCTGTTTCTTCTTGGGGGCGATCAGCAGTGGGCCGTCATCGAAGAAGAGAAAACATTTCCAGTTACGCACGAAGATGTCCCAGCGGGTCTCAATTATCTGATACTTGTCGTAGCAGAAATAGACCTGAGTATCATCACTCCAATCGAAGTGGCCCTGAAACAGCTCGGGTAGGGCGGGGGAGTCGCTGTCCCAGGCGCTTTGCCAGTGGTCGGTTTCCTGCCAGGCATCGCCCTTGGCGGCCCAGTCGCCCTTGGTAAATTGCTCGCTGCGGCTGCTCTTGTTGCTCACCCACTGATTCCACACCGTCATGGATGATTTTTGATCCAGGGGCTTGATGCAGGCCTTGTCTTCATCTGTGACAGGAAGATCTTTATGGTTAAAGATCCATTTGCGTTTGTATTGTTCGAGTGGGATATAGGTGTGCGCCACAGGGCCTCGCTATCGGCAGTAAGTTGTTAACGCCCGACATTATACGGCCTGCCACCGGACAAGGGAAACGGCGCCGCAGGATAAATGAGCCCTTGGCGCCAAAATATTCCTTAGGGCTTTATTTGCTTGAGATAGTTAAGCGCCGCCTGATTATGCTCATCCAGCATGAGGACGTTTTCGAAACAGGAGGCGGCGCCGTCGATTTGACCCGCCTGGGCCAGAAATATCCCTAATTTCAACATGACAGGAATGTCCTGCGGGTACTTGTCCAGGTAATCCAGGTAGATACCCAGCGCCGCTTGAGGATCGCCATTCAAGTTCAATGCATGGGCATATTGCGGCAGATATTCGTCGCTGTACTTAACTATCTTGGCGTAATGCTCGAGCGCCAGCGGGAGGTTATTGAGCTGCAGAGAAAGCTGGATGATCTGTTTTAGCTCCTCCTCTTGGCGGTCGGCCAAGGGGGTCTGTAGCACGGCATCGAGTGAGGCCTGTAATTGATTCTCCAGTAGGTAACGATAACTGAGTGCCAGGTTGTATAAACGGGCAATCTCGGGATCTTCATCGATATGAGGCGCCGTATATTGCACCATCTTAGTGATACCCAACAGGTGCTTTTGTTGCCTGAGTAACTGTAGTTTTTTAAAGGCGTTATCCATGATTGGGGCGGTACGCTCAGCCGAATGATCGATATATTCCTTGATGACAAACAAGGCATCAAAGGTCTTCTGGCACTCGGTAAGCATTTCTTGCTCTGCGGCTGACAGCTTTTGATACTGCTGGGGATGTCGTTCCTGCCAAAGTAACGCGCGGCCCCACTGCTTATCCTGAGCCCATCTTTGGCACAGTGGCTCTACCTCGACTTTCTCTTGATATTCGGCTAGGCGAGACTCAGTTCTCTCGATAGCCGATTGGACCTGCTCCAGTAGCTGCTCGCTCATCTCTTTGAAGGCGCTGTAGTAGATGCGCGTGCGCTTGTTGATCTCTTCTTGGGACCAGTCATCGGATTGTTGGGTAGATAAGAAATGACTGAATTCGTAGTAACCGTAGAATTTAATGAGGCTTGCTAGCACCTTGTGTTCTTTATTGATGCTCTGTTCGATACTTTCCAGCTTGTTAGCGAGCTGCGCGATGCGTTCATTTGTCCTTTCTTTCTCCAGTTTACCAATGATGGCTAGCGCGTCATTATTCTTGCTATTGAGCTGTATTAAAGCCTGTCGAGCTGTGGTCAACTCTTTGAGAGTACGAGTGAAATGCGCCACCCACTCGGCGTCGCTCGCAAGGTAAGCCTCTGGTGCGAGTAGATGTCGCTGTACGGCATCTATCTGTGTGAGGGCGATAGTATCTGTCGGGTGATGTTCGATACCTTTCACCTTGGCTGCATCGGCGGATAGATTGATATAGTTAGCTTGCTGGGGGTGAGAGGCGATAAGATCCTCGGTCGCGCCGATCGCCTGCAATAACTGCATTGGGGTCTCGGCCATCTCTCCTGAATAGGTTTCAACCCATTCCATGACGGCGCCCAAATTTGGTCCAAGGCTTGCAGCATAGGTGCCCGAGGTGTGGCTGGCGCCCGTTTGGGAATGACAGAAGTCGACGCCGCTGAGCAATATCTGGCTAAATCCCATCTCCCGTGCAATTTCCATCGCACTATTGATCACGGTCGGACCTATGGATTGAATATTCTTGTCTTTGGCAAAATCATTCCAGGGATAGCGCGGTCCTGTGTATAGGCAAGCGCCACGCCACTGCCCCAAGATCTGCGGCGTCACATGGTATGAGCAGATGAGTAGGGTGTCATGGGGCAGCGACATCATATCCTTGTTGACATCGAAACTGACGGACTGAGGGTCGACCGAGACGACGATATCGGGCTTGATGGCCAGTCGATTGAGTTTACCTATGACACGTGATGCGGCGATGATGACCAAGTTATCGCTATTTGCCTTTATCCATTGAGCATGGTTATCCAGCGAGGGGCCACCCCCTAGGATGATACAGCTCTTGCCTCTGAATTGATCCCTTAAAATCGATGCCGGTCTCAGGGTTTCCGCGACATTTTTCAGTTGAGTCTTGACGAAGATTTTTTGGGTGAAGCCTATGCTATTCTCGAAATAAGCCTGTCTGACGGCGTTGTCTATTTGGGCGTGTAGCCAACTATAGCTATCGAGATAGTTACCGTCAGCCGCAACAGATCTATGTAATTTAAATTGCTGCTTTACGATGAATAAATTGTTCTCATAGGATTGAATTAAAGTCGAAAACTGTTCTAGGGAAACGACCTGAATAGCATCAGAAAGAGTCGAGGGGATCTCGATAGAGAGTAGAGATAAGATCTCATCGAGTTCGACAAAGATGTACTTGCTACCCGTGGGGGTGGTTTGCTCCATCACATAGTTTGCCAGTAGGCCAGAGTCTAGCCCAGCAATGATATGCAGTGTATCCGGGGTTGATAACGCTTTTTTGAGTTTATTGTCGAAGAGGGTCGTCGAATCGATTTTTTCGAAGGTGTTGCGGTTGACGCTTGGTAAGTAATATTCACCAAACTGGCTGACGGCAAAGGTATTGGTTATTTCAGATTGATTGTTCTGCATTGCACCCTCAATTCGATGTTTTTAGACAATTTATTGACACTCTGGCCGACTTTTGCCGATTTAAATCCCTGCATGGCTTAGAGTCTGACTCAAATACGACACAAGTGCGATGTTAATCTGGGATTAATCCGACATGAATGCGAGTTTTATGCCAGCCAGCCTGTAGTAAGTATTTGAGGTAGAAGAGGATTAAAATTTAGCCAAAATGAGACCACTTAGGGACTTGTTGAAAAATAAGGTTAGACATTAGATATTAAGTTACTAAGATTAAAGATGTTTATTATATATTGATCGGTGTGGCAATTTGAGACGATTTTCGGTTGAATATCTGAGTTAGCTGTTATGGTACGAAATTTGCCTTACCTTTTTGACGATTAAAATTAAGCCATGGGCTCGTAACCAAAGGCTTTGCTTTAATAATTTCTTATTTTAGTGATGCTGAGTTTAATGCGAATATGGAGCGTTAATGTTCGATAATAAATCTATCCTGATCACAGGTGGCACAGGCTCTTTTGGTCAGAAGTACACTAAGACCATATTAGAGCGATACAAGCCGAAGCGGTTAATCATTTTGTCTCGTGATGAATTGAAACAATATGAGATGCAGCAGAGATTTAACGCCCCTTGTATGCGTTATTTTCTTGGTGATGTGCGAGATGGCGACAGGTTGATGCAGGCGTTTAAAGAGGTCGACTATGTTATCCATGCCGCTGCGATAAAACAGGTACCTGCTGCCGAGTACAACCCCACCGAATGTATCAAGACAAATATCCATGGTGCAGAAAACGTGATCCGGGCGGCAATCGCTAATAATGTCGATAAGGTGATAGCGTTATCGACGGATAAGGCTGCTAATCCGATTAACCTCTATGGCGCAACCAAGTTAGCCTCAGATAAATTGTTTATTGCTGCCAATAATATGGTTGGCAGTGGTAAGACACGTTTTGCGGCGGTGCGGTATGGGAATGTCGTCGGTTCTCGTGGTTCTGTGGTCCCGTTTTTTAAGCAGCTGATCGCTGAAGGGGCCAAATCGCTTCCCATTACTCATCCGGATATGACGCGGTTTTGGATCACCTTGCAAGATGGGGTCGATTTCGTACTGAAAAATTTCGAGCGCATGCAGGGGGGAGAGCTCTTTGTGCCTAAGATCCCTTCTGTACGCATCGTTGACCTGGCTAAGGCCTACGGTCCTGAACTCGAACTCGATATCGTTGGTATCAGACCAGGTGAAAAGATGCATGAGATCATGTGTCCAGCCGATGATTCACACCATACCTTAGAGTTTGATGATCATTTTGTTATCACACCCAGCATTCGATTTTTTGGGCGTGAAACCGACTTTTGTATCAATGCCTTAGGAGAGAAAGGCAAGTTAGTTGAGATGGGCTTTGAGTACAATTCGGGCACGAACCCACATTTCCTTACCGGTGATGACATCATTCTGCTGGATAGCAAGGCATGATCCCTTACGGAAGACAAGATATCAACCAACAGGATATTGATGCGGTTGTCGAGGTGTTGTCATCGAACTGGCTGACTCAAGGGCCTAAGGTGCCAGCCTTTGAGCAGGCAGTGTGTGAATATACCGGCGCTAAGTTTGCTGTGGCGGTAAACAGTGCGACTTCGGCTTTGCATATCGCTTGCCTCGCTCTGGGAGTGGGCCCAGGCGACAGAGTATGGACTTCGCCCATTACCTTTGTTGCGTCGGCTAACTGTGCCCTATATTGCGGCGCCCAAGTCGATTTTGTCGACGTTAATCCCGAAACAGGTAACATGTCTCCCGAGGCGTTGAGGGCTAAGCTCATTGAGGCTAAGCGTCAGGGGACCTTGCCTAAGGTGGTGATCCCTGTTCATCTGTGTGGTCATAGCTGCGATATGGCTGCCATTGCCGCGCTGGGTGATGAATATGGCTTTAAGATCATCGAAGATGCTGCCCATGCAATAGGAAGTCGCCACGATGGGCATAGATTAGGTAGCTGTCAATACTCGGATATTACCGTGTTTAGTTTTCACCCCGTCAAGGTGATCACCAGCGCAGAAGGGGGGATGGCAATGACCAACTGCGCAGACATTGAGGCAAAGCTGGTGGCGTATCGCAGCCATGGTATCGTCAAGGGCCCTAATGAAATGGTGCGTCCCGATGAAGGTGGTTGGTACTACGAGCAGCACGAGTTGGGATTCAATTATCGCATGACGGATCTCCATGCGGCGCTTGGCTTGTCACAGCTGAGCCGACTCGAGCACTTCGTTGCCGAGCGTAATCGTCTAGCGGTTATCTATGATAGTAAGTTTAGTGATCTCCCCTTAACATCTGTCGATCCCTTACCGGGCTCAGAGAGTTCCCGACATCTCTACATGATACGTCTACATCAGAGTGAAAGGCGACGTGAGATCTTCGATACCCTGCGTGCCGAGGGGATTCAGGTGCACGTGCATTACTTCCCTGTTCACCTGCAGCCCTATTATCTGGAACGTGGTTTCAAGGAAGGAGATTTTGTTCATGCCGAGGCATTTTACCAGCAAATTTTAACCTTGCCACTCTATCCCACATTAACGGTGAGCGATCAACAAAGAGTTATCGACGAGCTTACTACTTGCCTGGCATAACTTGTCAGGCCATCGCTTAGGTTATGTGAAAGGTTTCTCAAAAAACGATTTTCCCTTAATTTGTCTCGATCTCAGGTCGAACCGTGTCGTTCCTCATTGTCAATAATCAGCCATCAGCATCTTGATCTCTTCCATCAGCTGTTTTATTCCCCGATGATCCGCAAAGACCTGTTTGCTCTGGGTTTGTAGCGCCTCTCTCAACGACTCGCGCGTGACCAAATCTGTGAGCATTGCGCAGGCATGTTCAAGTGACTCGCTGATGATACAGCAGTTCTCCGCTCTGAGTCGCTGTAGCTCATTTAAGTCAACTAAGTGTTTTGGTGGCAGTAGTAGGGTCGCGGCGCCAGAGTAGATAGCTTCAAATAGCGACAGACCATAGCAGGTTAAGATCACTTCGGCGCCGGCAATCAACTCATCTAAGTTTTTGGGATCCTGTACCAGCTTAATATTGCTATGTTGCGGGATATCGGGCGTGGGGGCCAAAGGGCCCTGTATCCAGGTTATCGGCCAGTCCAAATCTAGCTCTGTTAACATGGCGGGTAACTGTGCGCCATAGCCCAGTGCGTCGCTTCCTCCGGTTAACACTAAAACCTGCCGTTGCTTCGTGTTGTTTGGCCTGGCTCTAAACAGGTAGTTTTGCCAGCCATAGGAGACTTTGTTATCTGTTAAAGCCGTATAAAAACTCGGAATGAATAACCTGTCGAGAGTTTCAATCAAGGGAGATAGCTTATCTATGCCAACAAGCTTAGCACCGTGCTGTTTAGGGGCTTTTAAGGCCTGAGTGAGCGAAGTCGGTGCTATGAACTCTGGGTGAAAATCGAGGAGCAGTAGCGGATTCTTATCCTCACTCATGGCATTTAACAGAGATTTCTCGGTTTGATACCAATGGATCTTGGCTGAACTGCTAGATAAGGGTTCACCATCGTATAAGACGTGTATGGTGGAGCCTATGCCTAAATACTCTTGCAACGCATCGGCGATGAGCTCTATACGCCTAAAATGACCTAACCCAATATCTGCGCCCAGATGGCAATAAAGGCTGGCTTTAGCATATTGTTTATCTGCGGCCTTTTGGGTGACATGGGCGTTGATACTGGCCAGCTGAGGGTCTTGCAAGAGTTGTTGGTGTACCCAGGCTAGGCTGACGATGGAATCGGACTCATGATTCGTATACCAACGCCGGTACGTCTCGGCCATGAAACGATAATCAGCCTGAGTATCTACCGAGATTCTGTGTGATATTTGGCCATAATCACCGCTATCACAGATGGCGACTCTGTCGAGTACTGGTGTTAGTTTATCGGCGTAACCTACATGCTCTCTAGACATGGTGCATTGGCTTGCCGCCAGCAACTTTTTCCAACCATTGCGGCTATAAAAAGAGAGCCCTTCGTGTAGGGTTTTTATGTTTTCCTCTAGCATGATGGCATCTTTGCCTGAACGCTTTAGCGCTTTCAGTCCATGATCGATAAATTCTGGATCGATCAGCGGGCAATCACCACAGACGTAGAGAATATAATCTGGGTCTTGCCTCTGGATGATCTTATCCAGCCTTGCCATCAGGTCGTTGACGTCTCCTTCAAAGGGGTGGCAAATGATCTGCTGTTCGTTTGCCCAATCGACGAGAGGTTGGTTGAAACTGTCGGCCGTTGTGGCCAGTTCGCTGCAATCTACTTCTTTGCATTGCTCCAGACGACGCCAGATGTGGGCAATCATAGGTTCGCCAGCTAACGGCAGCAGATGCTTTCCTGCGAGACGACTCGAATTGAGCCGGGCACCGACAAGGGCAAGAGTCTTAGTCACTATTTAGGCTCCTTGGTGGGAGTGATGCAAAGCGTGATATCGAGCAGCTTTCCGTCCGATTTAAGGGTTTCATCGGCCTCGGCGAGTGAGAACCAGAGGCGGTTTAAATACTGAGCATCTATCTGTTTCGAAGAGAGCATGGGCAAGGCTGCGCAATGGGCTGGATCCCAGCAGACTTGTATTCCTCGATTTTGATTACCAAAGCGGAGCATCCCATTGGTGGCTCCCAGGGCGCTGCTACTGGAGACGATAGAGGAGATAGGCGCACCCTGATCTATGTCTTGGGTAAGCTGGAAAAACTCTGCATTAATGCCGCCAAGATGGGTCTGATACCAGGCGCGTTGCTGGCAATTGAGTAGGGTCATGTAGCCAAGGCGTATCGAGGCCTCAGGCCTGTTTGTATCGCCGAAATGAACGCCTGTGTGAAGGCTTTCGCCATCGAGACGATACCATTTCAGTATGCTACCGCTCTTGAGTGTTTGTCGGCAGAAGATAACCAGACAGCCGTTTTGCTCACCTAACTGATACTCCACCCGGTTAAGATCGGCCACCCTGTCGCGATCTCTAAAGCGTTCGAGTAGCAGATGATTACTATAGAAATCGGCGCCATAGCTGATGTGGTCGAAGTAACCATGGGATAGCGTCCCTATTACTGGGACAAATTCGTGGCTGGAAAATGCCAGAGAGTCGATGGCTAATCCCCGGTGACCATTAAGCGTCAATTTGATCCATGGTGTCGTGACATGCAGCCTGCGGCGCTCATCATCGTACTGAATGTCGATATCCTCTCGGGGTTGCCAAGGGGCAAAGATGGGCGCGCTATTTTGGACGGGAGGCAGTGACAAATCATCGTAGCGACGCTGAGTCAGATGGGTTCTTAGATCGCTTGCCCAGAGGCGACACAAGCTCCGCCATTGATTGTCATCACCTTGGTTTGTTTCCAATTGTCCTAATTTCTGATGACATTCGGTGTTGAGCAGCAGGTCGTTACGACCGCTGATGCCCCAACGGCATATGTTGTATTTTGCCTGTTTCTTCACCGAGATTGGGTGCTGGGCATTCGTCAGTGCCAGAGGTTCGCCGTTCTGCCACAGAGATAGTATTTGTGAAGGGGTCTTCCAGCAGTAGGCTTTCTGGCTCGCCAGATAGATAAAGAGTTGCTTTATTCTTTGCCATTCGCCGCTTATTTTTTCAGCCTCGGTATGGTAGCGACCAGGCCTGAAGTCGAAGACTTCGGCGTCGCTGCCATAGACGGGGAATGCGAGGGTGTCTGGTTGGAGAATTTTCTCAAGGTAGTGGCCGTAGTCGGCGAGGGTCAATTCACCATGGACATAGCGCTGAAATTTTTGAAAGGCGATGGCGTGGTTCCAGATAGCCTTGATCTCGCGACCGCTGGCACTCTTTAAGCTTTGCGGCCTATGTAGTAGGTCGGCGTGCCAGTCGCTGTTATGAGAGTAGGGGTTATCCCACTCAACGACGACGGCATCAAAGTCCGCATCTATGTAGATATCCAATAGTCCCGCCGAGACCGCCTGTTCGTTGAGATAGGCTATCTTAGGTGTGATACCCAATATCGACTGATAAGTAGACTGACCCAGTCTGAGATTGGCTTGATTCACGCTTGCCGGGATCAGGGGGCCAATGATCTGGCTGTCACCACTGGCGATTAACTCGCACTTGCCTTGATGTAGCAGCTGTTTAAACCTTTCGACCCAAGCCTCATCGACCGCCAGAATCGACTCTAGCGTATAGGCGGTCATCTCGATCCCCAGAGGAATTCCTGAGTCGACTATCTCGAGCAGCGGCCAGTAACAGGAGCTGACCACCTCTTTATGGCTGGCGGTATCGATAGAAGAAAAGGCCAGGTTGAGGTGAAACACTGTGTATAAATGAGTGGGGGACTGCATTGTGCTGCTCTGTTTCAATAATGTCTCTGTCAAGGTCTACTTCCGCCCATATATGCAAATTTCTCGGCCAATATTAAGTGTGGCGAAGGCTTGATAGAGGGCACGTTTAAGATCATTTTTACCTGCTTTTGCAAGCTGACTTTCGAATCGAACGCGTTTGTGATGGCAGTTGCGACCTAGTTTGCCGTTACCAATATAATTGTCACCCATAAGAAGAAACATATCTAACGGAAAGCTGGATTCCTTATGCACTACGGTAAACTCTTGCCTTTCGAGTAGTCGTTGCAGGCTATCGGGGGAAAAGTAGTTGATATGGTGCTTGGGACATACCCACCAGGGTTGGTAGTCTTCAACCTCAGTAAGTGTTTGTTGAAATGGGTTGTAATCGTTGGGCGTACTAATGCATAAGATGCCGCCATCATTGAGCATGTCATACATGAGCTCAATTAATTCGATAGGGTTGGGAACATGCTCCAGCACTAGACTGGCGTTGATCACATCGAATTTGCCGAGAGCTTTGCTGGTTTCGCTGGTGAGATACCCTACAATTTCGTCGACCCCCATCTGTTGAGCATAGGTTACCGCATGAGGAGAGGGTTCGATGCCTTTTACCTTCCAGCCACGTTGTTGACCATGCTTTAGGAAATAGCCAGCCCCTGCGCCGACGTCTAACAGTGTACGTCTAGTATTCGGTAAGTATTGCTCGAAAGTGTCGTATCTATCTGAATACTGTAAATTTAACCAAGCCTCGTCTTCTTGTTTTTGTTTGAAGAATTCAGGCTTTTCAGTCACGTAGAATTCTTCCTTGTAGAATTTGTCCAGTATTTCAAATGAGGGAAGCGGTGAGATATGGGTAAATCCACATGTCTCACATTCGATGATGTCAAAACCCTCTTTTGAGTCCAGTTTGCGGCCTATGTGCTCACTCATTATTTAGTGTCCTTTCCGGCTCTGAGGTAACTGCATAAGAGGAGTGTCTAGAATGGCTGTTGGACGTCCCGAGTACCACTCTCCATCAATCCTAAAACGTGCATGGCTATAGACTGACTCTATCTGTTTTTCTAGCTGCGGTAATGTTTTTGCGGTCAAGACAAAGACACCGCTGCGGTTCGCATGAGACATGATTGGGGGTAATTGATCGCCTATTTGCGGATAGAACTCGAGCTTTTGACAAAAGCCTTGCTCACGGGTCCATTCCAGACCTTCAACGGCCTCTAACTGGCCAGGAGGAAGGAAAAAGTAGCGATTTGCGACCCATAATTGATGCTGAGCGTTAAGTTCTGTTAGATCGACTGGGTTATCTAATGCGATATCTATGACCGTCTTAACATAGTTGATCCCACTGGACAGCGGCACGAGACTGGCAGAAAAATCGCCGCCACTAAGGCGAGCGGCCATTTCGATAATCATAGGGCCACGCTTGGGACAGACGACAATATCTCCTTTCGCAACCCCTTTTTCAATGCCAAGCGCGCTGGCGGCACGCTCTGCTAGCGCCGAGATTTGGACCTGGGCTTCTTGGCTATGACGACTCGGTAACCAACCACCATTTTCCATTATATTGGGCCAGAAGCATTCCATACCTTCGTAGACCCTGTCTGCAAAGCCTGGTGTCGCTTTCTGTTCGTTGACTATGATACTTTCGGTGCTGATTTGGGGACCATCAATAAACTCTTCTAATAAGATCTCGCCATTTAGTGAGAAAGACTTTGCGTGGGTTAGCGCCGCGTTGACCTCTTCCTCTTGGCGAATAATTCTAACCCCTCGGGAACCCGCCCTATCGGTTGGTTTTATGATGAGCTTGTCGCAGCCCCACTCGCGCCATCGCGCCATAATATCGGCTTCGGTTTCAACTTGAGCGTAAAGCGGGATCGGGATACCCATCTGTTCGAAGCGCTGTTTCATCGCCAATTTGTGGGTTGCCCAATAGCCTGTTTGTTCGCTGGGGCCAGGCCAGCCAAAATGTTTGGCGATAGCGGCCATGATATGCGGTATGTCACTTCCCATGGTAGATACACCGCTGAGCTCTACGCCTTCTTGTAGTAGTTGGTGGCAGTAGTCGATGACACTTAACTTATCGGAGAAATCGATCGCACGTGCATAATCGGCTAGCTTTAAACCGGGGGCTTGTGGGTTAGCGTCGACGGCAACCACGCAATAGCCCATCTGCTGCGCGGTTTGTATCATAAAGCACTGATCTGAGCCCGCACCCAACACTAAGAGTGTTTTTGTTTGCGGTCTCATACTTGCCACTCCCAGCGCTCAGCCGCTTGCTGATACACACTGTCGGTATCAATGGCGCCCATTTGAGCTAGAGTCTGTTTATCGCCTGCGGGTAATATGCCTTGCTCTAATGCGCTGACTAAAAGATCGCAAGTGAGTTGCTCTTCATTGATTAGCTGATTTATCGCGACACCAACACCTGTATCTTTCAGGCCTTCTTCTAAACTAATGACATTTTTATGGGTTTGCAGCAGCGGTACAAGGCTATTAAGGGGCAATGGTTTTAGCCACCTTAGGTTTACCACCTTAAAGACTTGCTTTTGCTCTGACATAATTTTTTCGCGTAATGCGATGGCGGTCTGTAGCTGATTGGCCACGGCGATAATTAGGCCATCGTCACCAGGGCAAACGATTTCCACCTCTTCCAATGGTGTGAGTTCACTTGGTAAGTAGCTCTCTTCTTGTGCCGGCACAGTTTCATAGGGATGTAGCACTATCATTGGGCCTTGGGCGATAGATGTGTGTGAATCGGCTAAGCGAGCCTGCATAATTGCCTGAAGATCGCGGGCTGTGCCAGCATAGAAGACTTTTATATCGGGTAGTGTACGTAGCAGGCCAAAATCATAGATGCCATGGTGAGTGGGTCCATCAAAACCAGCGAATCCCGAACGGGCACTAATCACAGTGACGGGGTGCTTTGGAAAACAGATATCGTGAAATAGCTGATCCCAGGCGCGCTGCATAAAGGTGGATTGGAAACACATGAACACCTTATTTCCGGCCATGGCGAGTCCTGCAGCCATGCCGACGGCATGTTGTTCGGCCATACCGACATCGATCGCGCGCTTGGGAAAGGCCTTCATCAATGCTTCCACACCAGACGCATAGGGGGTAGCTGGCGTGAGAGCATAGACAGTTTCATCTTCTTCCATATGCTGCATTAAGGCGTCACCCACTATGCCTTGATAGGTTTTCCCTGTTAGCGTAGCGGCAACACCTTCGCCCGTTTCAGGATTGAATGGCATAGAAAAATGCAATTTATAAGGGTGATTGTGCGCCAGTGCGAGTCCACGTCCTTTCTCTGTTTTGACATGAATGATAACTGGCCCTGTTTGTGGATGTTTTGCCACTTGTTGGGCTTTTTCCATTCCCTCAAGTAGCTTGCTCATGTCGTGCCCGTCATCGATTGATACATAGCCAAAGCCCATGCCTTCGAACCAATTTGCGCAGCGTCGCTGCCAGTCTGGTGCAGAAAACAGGTTATGCAAGCCTCCGACATTGGGTGGAATGCTCATGCCGTTATCGTTGATCACGATAAATAGTGGGAGTTGGTACTCGGCTGAGAAATTTAGTCCCTCGAAAGCCATCCCTTCAACCATGGAACCATCGCCGATGAAGGCTAGTACACTGCCTTGTTGCGCATTTTGCAACTTGCTAAAGGCTAGGCCGCAAGCGATAGGTATAGCAGTGCCCGCATGTGATGCTTCCATCAAGTCATATTCGCTCTCGTGATTTGATACGAATCGCGACATACCGCCCATCTGGTTGAGGGTGTCGAAGGCTGCCATTCGACCAGTGAGAAGTTTATGGGTGTACCCTTGATGACCGACGTCAAAGAGTATGCTGTCACCATCTGATGCCGCAGTAGGCTGAATATTGAACGCGTGATGGAGTGCTATGGTGAGCTCGATAACCCCCAAGTTTGCACCGATATGTCCCCCGGTTTGGCTAATGCTATCGATGAGGAAATGTCTGATTTCCGCAGCTAATTGTACTAACTCAGATTCGGTAAGTTGTTTAATATCATTGGGTTGTTGTATTGCGTTTAATCGTTTCATCCGAAGTACATTCCGCCATTAGTGTTGATGCAGTGGCCAGTGATATAAGAGGCCGCGTCAGACAGTAAAAAAAGCACGCTATTTGCGACTTCGTCGGGTGTTCCCATTCGTTTCAGAGGGATCACGGCTTCGGCCTGTTGTTGTAATGCATCTAATTGTTGTTTATTGAAAATTTCTGTTTTAATCCAGCCGGGAGCAACCGCATTTGAGCGGATATTCTTCTCTGCCCCCAGTCTGGCAACAGAACGGGTTAGACTGATTAAAGCTGCCTTAGTCGCTGCATAATCGGGCGCCTTGTTGCCACCCGTCTGACCGCCCACAGATGAGATATTTACTATGGCTGCACCTGACGCCGCGTGTCGTAAGAATTCTTGGCTGAGTATAAATGGGCCTTTGAGGTTAACCGCGAAGGTATTGTCCCACTGTTCATCACTGAGCTGATTGAAGTCACCTTGTTGTAGTATGCCTGCATTGTTGACCAGCAAATGAATGGGCTGATTGAAGTGTTCCTGCGCGTGAGTAAACAAATTTGCGGCTTGTTTGCGACAGCTAGCATCACTCTTAACTAAATAAAAATCATCACCGAAGTGATTAAACGCTTGGCGGCATTTGTCTGCAGCAGCGTCGTTGCTGGCGTAGGTGCCTATGACCTTGCAGTTGGATTCGAGTAACGCATGGCAGATAGCTTTACCTATCCCTCTGGAAGCGCCAGTGACTAATGCCACTTTGCCATTAAAATCAAACTTAATCATAGTAAGGTGCCTTCAAATCGATTTGAAAAAATGGTCAAAAATTGATCTGCCTCTTGTCGGTTATTAAATGCTATCCAGAAAAAACCTACCAGGCTGGTGTTGTCGCTATGTTGCTGGTGTTTTTTATAGCGTCGTGGTTCATAAAAAAATTCCAACATGGCCGAGTGATCATTCAAAAACTGTTCGACCTCGGTAAAGTCTATGTCAGGTGCTAGTGGAAATAGCGCCTTCCACATCACGACTCTTTCGGGGGCCGCGGTACTTGATGTAAGAGTGTCTGTGCCATTTAGTAAAGAAAACCACCGAAGAACAGGACTTTGAGCATGTGAAAAAGGGATGAGTTTAGTGGTAAAGACATCACCATGAAAGCGTGGTGAGACCTCCAATAAGGTAAATTTGCCCGCTTTGTAGAGTAAATCGGCTTTTACAGGGGCATTGTCTATACCTAGAGCGCGACAAGCTTGCTCTGTCAGGAGATAGGCCTGTTCGATGTCATGGGGGGGGAGTGCACTTGGCGCAAACCCGTGGGTTGGAAAGTGGTAAGGAGGCTTAGAAAAATAGCGATCACCAATGCCGCAGGGAATGAACCTTCCTTGCCACATGATGCCTATAGTGTCGATGCCGAAGCCATCGAAGTATTCCTCCATTAGTACCTGCTCACCATACTGCATTGCTAGCGCCACAGCATCGGAGACGGCTTCAGGCGAGTTGACTGAGGTCACTCCTTGGCTACCACAGGCATCAAGTGGTTTTATGATGATAGGGTAAGCTAGTTTGAGTAATTCATCTTCTGGTGGAACCGCGTCCCATAAGGCCATCTTTGGCGTTGGCAACCCTTGAGATAGCCATACCTTTTTGGCAGCTGATTTGTTGAGTGACAGAGTGACTGCTTCTGGAGAGCATCCTGGGAGCCCAAACTTTTGGTGGACCTCTGCCACTGCCGCCAGGCCGAAATCGCTGCCTGAGTAGGCGCCGATGAAATTAAATTTTTCATTGAGTTGATTAGCGAGTGCCGACAGTGCCTCGACATCACTGCCGCCGATCTGGTAATACTCATCGGCCATGTCGATTGCGGGGGCATCGTTGCGAATATCAGTGACTATGGTTGCCAGGCCGAGAGATTTGGCCCAACGAATATGTTCACGTTGCATATGGCCAGCGCCAATAATGAGAATGGCTGAGGGGAGGTTACTCATCGGATAAGGGCTCCTTAGTGTTGTTAAATAGCTTGAGAAGCACTGATAGTTGGGTATCTTGATAGAGTCTTGGGCCGTCTTCTTCAAAGCGGATAGCGGTTGGGATAAGCTTTCCCTTGGTAAAGTCAGGAAAGTGCCTAGTCAACAAACCTTGGACAATATCTGGCAATACCTCCCGTTGGGCGGCGGCGGGTATTAGTCGATCTAGAATCAAGTCGCCAGTCAGATCGGCATGAACTTCGATGAGTCTGGCTTGTTGCTGTTTATCGATACGAAAACTAAAGGCCAGCAGATAGTTTAAATCGGGGAAGCCTTTGGCAAATCGCGTTGCCGCGTCAATAAGCTGCATTTTGATACTCTCTGCTACCTGAGTCGGAAATAGGAGTCCAATCGCCCTTAATTCACCTTGATTAAACTGGTTGAGTTCTTCCCACCAGGCGATGGGGGTGACACACCCCTTGTCTAGATGAGCGAGCAGGCTGATATCATTCCCTTCGATAAAGCATGCGATATCGGCGGTTCCGTCAGCGGATGCGGCCTTGGCCGATTCGATGGCTGACTTAAGTAGATGCTCTTGGGTGCAGAGTGTAACGGCTTTCTTACCGCTTAACGGGAAATCGGGTCTGACAACGACAGGTAACTCTGAAGGCTGGTTGGGATGCTTGCTGCTGGTTCCCTTAGGTACAGGTATGTGGTTGGCTTCGCAATACTCTCTTAATCGTGACTTAATGGTACATAAAGCGACAAGCTCTTGGCTTAGCCCAAATAGGTTGAGCTTCTCATCGATGGCTGCGGCGGTATATAAGGCTGGCCCAGAGGTTCTTGCTAAAAGAGTTCGTATCGGCAACTCTATGTTGCTTAGCATAGCCAGAAGAGGCTGTGCATCATAGGTGCTTGCCTGGATAAACTTATCTGCATGCGGGTAGGCTGCACAGTTTTCATTTCTATCAACGACACATACAGATAGCCCATGTAATTTGGCTGCAAGTATCAAAGGCAATTGGGCCTCTCCGCCACCGAGACAAAGGGCCCAGTTGCATGTGGCTGATGTTGGCGATTGGGATATAGTCATAAGAATGCTAGCTGTACAGTGTGACGATGCTTGCATGTAAATTATGATTCGCCTCTAGCGTTTGTTTGATCTCCTGCTCAAATACAAACGAGGAGATTACGATTGCGAGCTCAGGATCCTCTAGTATCAAGGTGCTAGGTGCGACAATCGTAATATCGTATAGTGATTTCCCCCATTTTTGTGGGTCGGAGTCGACAATCGTGATTGGTGCGAAGTGCTCCAGTAAGGTGGTTTCTTCTAGAAGTTGAGCCGTGTGCACACCGCCGCCCCAGATAGCAATATTTTTTGCCTCCGCCGTACCAATATCAATTTTATGATTAATATCTTGCCAGCGAGCCTTATCTCGATTGACATACGCTTGGCACATGGACAGCGCTTGCTGATCTTTCTCTATCAAGGGTGAAATTTTACCTTTACGACCATGACACATCTGTATTGGGTAAGGATCTTTTTCAGTTAAGTCGGTGACCACAGGTCCGAGCGGCTCTATGCCACAAGCTTTCATGAGATTTATCATGGATAGTGGTGAGAAGTAAGAAAGATGTTCAAAGGTGAAGTAACTCGTCGGCCAAGACTCTTGATCGATGAGAGAGGGGACTTCGATGAAAATATGACCACCGTCTTTAAGCATTTCAAGACACTTAAGCAATACTGCTTTGGGGTCAACAAAATGCTCTAATACATGTGTGAGAATAATAAGATCGTACTGGGCATCTTTGCTGTTGAAGTCCTCGATAAAGCCTTTATTCAGAGCCAAACTATATTGGCTTTTTGCTAGTGCAATTGCGCGAGAAGAGGGATCAATGCCATCGACCTTCCAACCTGCCTGCTGGAATCTGTGTAGGGTATAGCCATCGGAGCAGCCGACCTGAAATGCGCGTCCCTTAGGTGACATGAATTTTGATAAATAGGCAAGTTGTCTATCGAGCGCGGCAACTTTGGTGGCTGAAGGTTTGCCATCTCGTCCAGGATTTGTGTAATTTGACATTTCACTGTATGTCTTGCGAATCTTTTGCTGATCAGGCAACGGATTTTGGTATACCGCACCACAGTTATCGCAAACTGTAATGCATAGAGCCACCTCTCCTAGTCCGGTTAAATGGTATGGCTTGTTAAATACCTCGGTGGATTGAGCGTGTTGACAAACAATACAGGGTCTAATTGTCATTATGGCCTCTTAGAAATGGCTTTTGGTTTGTTGATTCAATTATCTAAGGTGCTTAAGCGGCCTTAAACCGTCGCTGGGGTCGGCGCGCCAGTCTCGGTCAGGAGCTTCGCTTGGGGCCAGCACCTTATCTACACGTCCATCTATGGTCGTCGCATCACGACATTCGCTGATCACGGGCTGTATCTGATGCGGTAGCCAGCAGTGGCCGGCGGCGTACTCGGCACCCTGTTCGTCGAGATCTATGTGAAACTCAATGCAATCTGCTTGCCAACGATTGACGGCGCGGCGGATGACGGCCGGTTGAACGCTGTGATCGGACCAACCGACCTTGACGCCGTAGCGTTCCCGGAAAGTGCCTAGTACGGCAAGGTTACAGTCTGCCATTGGAGTGGGGTAGGCTGAGACGCAGTGTAATAGGGTGATCTGCTGACATCCCGCCTCTTGTAGGGTCTCAATGGCGTGATCTATCTCCTCCAAGTTTGCCATGCCGGCAGAGATGACCACAGGCTTACCGGTTCTTGCGCAGGCGATAAGCAGATCGTCCCATAGCAATTCATAGGAGGCGATTTTGTAAAAATCGACATAGGGTGCCAGTTCTTTGACTGCATCTAGGTAGAAGGGCGTACATGAAAATTGAATGCCGTAGCTGTCACAACACCGCTTTAGCTCTGGTAGAAAATTAACGGGTAACTCCCACTGCTTTCGCGCCCTATGCATCTCGCTTCGAGCAAGGATTTCGGGGGCAAACAGTTGATCGATTTTAAACAGCTGAAACTTTACCGCATCGCAGCCTATTTCTGCCGATGCCTTGATAAATTCGAAACACCTGTCGAGATCTCTATGATGATTGCTGGAAACCTCAGCAATGAATAAAGGTGCTTGTGTTGTCATAATTGCCCACAATTATTCTGGTTAGGGTTAGTAAGGTAACTCTTGATAATAACTTTTTTTAATTAGCGTGTTACAACTAAAATAGTTGAGGTAACTCATATTCTAAATAATCAGCCAGTGCCAGCCAGTCTTGCCTCTCTTGCGCTTGCAACATAGGAGAGAGTATTTGGCCAAACTCTGGCTGCTGAATGATTTTAGGGTGATCTTTCTCTATCTCATCGATGCAGTGGCGCAGTAGCAATGAGGCTTCTGCTTCGTGACCTAGTCGAAACTGATGTGCAGTATTGATAAGAGACTCAGCTAGGCTCATGCGTTTGGCTCCTTGTAACGAGTTCCTTGTATACATGCACCTGAAAGACTTGCGCGATAAAAGTCCACTTCCGGGTGCCTGGCGATATAAAGCTCTAAATATCTTAGATAGGCTCTTAAGTTCAGATCGGTTGTGATTCGATTGCCATGGCCATCTAGCACCCAGTGTCGAGCGGCCCTCATTCTGTTGTCTATGGCGTTAACCCAGGCACGTTCCTCTACATCTTCTTGCTTGAATGAGTGAGCACTCCAAAATGCATGGCTCTTGTTGTGACAGTAACCGAAGTCGCAGCCAAATAAGGTGATCTGTTTAGCCTTCAAATTAACCGCTAGATCAATGGCCGGGTGAATGACGCTACCACTGATATAGAGTCTCAACTTAGGGTATTGCTGAGCCAAGGCGTCGTAGACATTGCTCTGTCCATAGGCAATGAACCTAGGCCCTCGCCAGTTTTCCAAAACCCTTGGGTTTGCCTTGGGGAAATACACCAGCTTAATGTTGTCTGTGTCCTCAAGTGGCAGATGGTAGCTATCGATAAGGCTGTCGACGGTTATGACAATATCGGGTTTGATGCCATGATGGAGCAGTCCCTTGAGCGCCGTATCGGCTGCAATCATCACTGGTTTATTGGGCTGTTTACTGAGTGCTTTGAGGTAGTCGTAGTGCTCTTCAAGCGAGGGACCGCTACCTATGACAATGGCCTTATCGGATCTCATCGTCTCAATCAGCGAGGCAGCATCGGGATCTTTGATGATCAGCGCCTCATTGCACTTAAACCTATCCTTGGTTAAAGGGTCATCAAGCCTATGTCGCTTATTGGCAAAATCTTGGTTTAGCTCTATGACCAATAGATCCCTTAGCCTAGCGTGGGCCTCGTCGCAAAGTGATAGTTCGGGGGTAATCGCGATATAGGGGTAATCCAGTCTGGTGTCGGGGTTAAAGGATAGGCTCACACTTGTGTGATTTAACCATTCACTCTGATCCGTATAGGATAGCACTAAGGCCAATACCGCTAAGTTTAAGATGCATACTTTGATCTGGCTATATTGAGGATTATCGATCAGCAGGCTGGGTACATCACCCATACCTATGCCATACAGGGTAACCGTTTGGGTCTCTTGGGGTAAGGTATGGATCAAGAGTCTTGCTTCGGCTAGCCGGTCATGGCGACTACTCAGCTGAATACCGTTAACACTAATGGTTTGATTCTGGCCGGTTACGAGTGCGGCGTCGAGATGGTCGAATGATACTTGTTGAAGTGCAGAGGCAATGATAGGCCAACGCTGGCTGATGATGTTGAGATTGGCATTAAAAAGCTCAGTCATTGACACTGTCCCTCGAAGTCATGCTTCATCTATTAGGCTAGTTCACTAACTGGTCTCCCCACAGGGACTCGAACCCCGATCGATCGCTTAGGAGGCGACTGCTCTATCCTGTTGAGCTATAGGGAGACGAAAGTGATTATACTGTTTTTCATCGCGATGAAAAGGCTTTAGATTTAGTTGCTTAATTAGTGCACTAATTAAGTTAGATTTTCATCGCGATGTCGTTAATTTGTATGTTGATTGCACCATTGGCGCCTTGCAGTATGGCGGTGGCGCTTTCCTGGGTCACCTGATCTATGGTGATTTGGGCTCGAGATTCGCTGGCAACCGCCCGCATGTTATCCAGGCGATCCGGCAGATTCTGCTGTAGCACCAGTTGGAATTTATCCCCAACTTTCACGCCATGATTACGCCCCAGATTGATGATAACCCGGTTGTCGACGCGGGAGACCACCTGCCCAAGTAGCGGGCGGCAATCGAGCACCTTGTCGATATCTTCGCTGGCCTGGGTCAGCAGCATCTCGATGTTTTTACCATAGCTAGAAGCCCAGAAACGGTTGCTATGGGCCGGCACCGTGGCCTGGCGTTCAAATTCCCAAGGGGCAGAGGCGTCATAGTATTCACTCCAGATCTGCTCGCCGCTGATGCCGTGGTAGAGTGAGAGGCGTAGCTGAAACTGGCGTTGGGGATAGCTATCCCATAGGCCAAACAGGCTGCCTTCGACTGGCGCCGTGGAGATGTCGATGATTTCTGGCAGTAGTATATATTGGCTGTCGGTGATCTCGCTGAGCCAGCTGGGGAGGCGATAGCCGCGGATGTCGATGAGGGACTGCTCGATATCCAGACGTTCATTGGCGTGGACATGGGCAAAGCTCGCCTTGCCTTCCCGGCCTATGATGGTGCCGAGTTTTTCTGACAGGGCTTTCTCGAAGTTACCTAGATTGCCATATCTAAGTTGGCTGCGATCGGCTATTTGCGCCTGGGGCACCAGAATCGCGGCCTTGAGTTGACTCGCTCCGCAGGTCTGCACTTTAGCATTTTGCAGTACATCGACCCTTAGATTGACGGTGAGCGTATCGTCCTGGATACGCTCGCTGATCAGCTCGACGCGGCCCGCCTCGGCCTGTTGCGTCATAGAAAACTGGGTCTGCGTCAGCTTGCCGTTTTGGGTATGCTGCACGCTGGTAAACTGGCCGCCCGATTGTAGGGTGACATAGCTTAAGGCCTGCGCGATGGCATCTTCTCTCGCCTGAGTGATATTGCCGTTGATGATCTTGGCTTCGCCTTGGGCCTCGAGCCACTGAGCCATTACCTGAGTGTTAAAGGCGGCGAGTAGCAGCAATAGTAATTGAATTCGTTTCATCGTATCTGTCTCGACTGAGCTGGTTTACCTGGCGCGTAGGCGGTGCCAAAATGCTGACAGTTTTGCGCTCATTTTAAGGTTTCCATTAATTAAATAAGCTCAAAGCAATATCTATGCCCGAGTTGATTCATCCCAGGTAAAATGCCTGAAGGGTATGAGGTGAGAGCCTATTTTCCTGATGACTTTGCCAAGTTAGCGCGTTAAGTGTGGGGCAAGTGTAAAATGAGTAGGGCTAAGTTTATGGCATATATATTGCTGCGTTATTGCCAATAGGTTTGGCTGGCCACAAATATGGCGCAGCCGAGTTGCTATATTGGCCTGGGTCAATATCGAAAACCATGGGACATCATGATGCGAAACGCTTTGATAATATCTTCCCTGTTGCTGTTGGGGGCCTGCGCGGCAAATGAGCCTGCCATGCCAAGCTTGCAGAGCGGCAATAGTTTGCCTGCTAGCTCGTCGGTGATACACCTGACTCAGCAGCTGGCAAATGAGCTGGTGCGCCAAAACGATCAGTTGACGCCTAAGCAGCCCTTGCTGGTGGCGACGCCTGTCTTGCTGGACAATCTTAAGTCGACTAACGCCTTGGGGCTGCAGATACAGCAAGGACTGATCGCGGCCATGCATGATCATCAGTTTAATCTGGTGGATCTTAATGTGGGCGAGAACGTTAGGGTGACGGACCAAGGCGAATTGCTGCTGACGCGGGACTGGCGCCAACTGCCCGCGGATCTGCCGGTTGAACATGTGCTGGTATCGACCATGAGTCTGAAGCCCGATGGCGTGGTGGTAAACAGTCGTATCGTTAATGTTACTAATAATCGTGTGGTGTCTGTGGCAGGGGCGAGTGTCAGCCAGGCCGAGTTGTCTGACTATCTTAGCCTCTCTGAGAAGGTGGTCGCCCATGACGGCAAGCTGATCCGTTATAACAGCCAGGGTCAGGCAGATGTACAGATTAAGGGAGTCAAGCAATGAGATATTTAGTTGTGGTGTTGCTGCTAGTTTTGAGTGGCTGTGCGTCTCAAGACAGGTACATTCAATGGGAAACCCAGGCGCCAGAGAGTTTTCCTAAATTAACGGCTATCGGCTACGCGCCGCTGGCGACTCAGCCGGCCAAAGAGGCGTCGCAGAGAGTGTTGATGGCGATGCAGGCATCGAGAATCGCCGCCTACCGAGAGCTGGCAGAACAAGTTTATGGCCAGCAGCTATCGGCATCTAGCAGTGTGAAGGATTGGATGCTGTCCGATGACAGCATTCAGGCGTCGGTGAGCGGGGTGATCCGCGGTGCGAAAGTGGTGAAGAGCTATCCGGTTGGAGAGCATTATGTGACCGAGCTTGAGCTCGACTTCCGGCAGGTATGGGCCTTATACCAACAGCAGCATCGACCGCAGACGGTGAAGGAAGTGACCTATTTCTAGGGCCTGTTGATCTTTGCCGTTTGTTTTTGCAGCAGTTTGAAGGTGATTTATACAAGGCAGAGCCTGTGTCGTGTAGCCTTCTACACAAACTGGCGATAACGCCGTAGAAATGGCCTACAAACGCTGCCCAACGGGTTCATCTAAACGCGCGCTGCACTTTGTTGTTCGCCATTCACATAGAGTAACTATGCTTCATGGCTCTCGCCTCGCGCAAAACGCGTTTAGATTGAACAAAAATTAAACTTGAAAGATCAACAGGCCCTAGTCGCCAGCAATAAGAAAAGCCTCTGTTAAAGAGGCTTTTTTATGTCTAAAGATTGCTTTTAAGGAATGGCTAGGCTTTCAGATTATTGCCAAGCGTCGAGATGGTCGAGGTCTTGCCTTTGCCGTCATAGGTGAGGCTATTGGCGTTACGACTGGCCTGAAGGGCCTGGGAGAAACGATTGACGCTGGCCATGCTGTGTTCGATAAGCGCGGAATTTTGCTCGTTAAGCTGTTTACACTCCGCTAATGCCTGCTTGGCGTTGTCTACCTGGGCAATAAGCTGGGGCTCCTGAGTGAGCCTGGGGAGTTCAGGATGCGCAGCTAATTCGGTATCACCTAGTTTGATCTCATTTAGCAACTGGGCCTTTTCATTGGCGAGACGCAGCAACTGATCCGCATCTTGTGCGATCAGCGCATCCTTCTCTGCCGTGATGGTCTGCTTTAAGCTGTCCAGTAACTTGTGTTGATTGGCGATGATATCGATTATCTGCGTCATAACGAATTAGTTAAGATCCTGAAGTTCCTTTTCAAACTGCGCGATATTAGTGGCGAGTTTGTCGGCATCTATCTTATAGCGTCCCTCGGCAATCGCGGCCTTAATCTGTTCGACCTTCTTGATATCGATTTCAGGAATGTCATTTAACTTGGCCTGGGCGCTTTGTAGTTGCTGTGCCTGAGAGGTGATAGAGACTGAGTCGCTCTTCACCGTCTGTGATGGAGCGTTAGTGGCTGCCGTCGCACCTTTGTGCTGCGAGGCTTTCGCGCTGGCATTGCCAACCCGGTTATTAGTGTTTGTATTTACGTGCTTAATATCTATAGGCATTGTGGGGTCCAACTTACATAAATGAGATCAACATACTTGTCTATCGGCACTCATGGTCAAAGCTTTAGGATAAAGTTTCAAAAAACAGTATAAATTTTTGCGCGCCAAAGGTCATCAGGATCACATCCTGACTTCCACTTCGCCAATGCCTGTCACGTGTGCATCAACTGTCTTGTTAGAGCGGCTATTGCGTACCCGTATCTTATCGCCAAGGTTACCATCTTTTAACGCTTCACCGTTGGTTTTTATCTCGAAATTATCGGATCGCGCATAGATGGCAACGATATCTCCCTTGCAGACAAAGCAGAGGTTACCGGCAAACAGCGGCTGATTGGCGGGGATTCTTCGCTTCACCCGGGTGCCAGTCACCGCCGCTGGGTCATCAAATTGCTGGCCCCTGAGTTGGTTCTGCTCGACATAGTCGAGACGTATTTGATCCAGTTCGATGAGATCGCCGGGCCCCAAGGTCTGATTGGCGACCACCACAGGGAAGAGCACCTCGACACGAACCGAAATATAGATCTGCCAGGGGTAGTCGAGATCTGGGCTATCGCAGCTGATCTTGACTGTGTTGTTTTTACTGATGGCTCGGTCGCTGGCGATTTCCGCCTTAGGCTCACCCAAACAGGCGGGGGGCTTTAGCCGGGTATCCAGGCTTTGGGGGGTAATAATGACCTTGGCGTCCTGGGGTAAGATAATTTTTTCCTGTACTACCTCTGTAGCTAATCGCGCTATGGTCGATACAGAGGGGACACTGGTTGTCTCCGCCGCCTTTAAGGGCAGAGAGATGAGTAACAAAAACAGAAAATATGCAAAATTTACTTTCATAATGAATTGACTAGCTTGATTAGCCAGATTACACCTATACTTCGTTTGAAGCGCCAAGGCTTTGCCATTTTTTTGTGAGAAATGAGTGTCATAAATTTGACAAAGTAAAGGTCTGGTTGTCATATAACTAGATAAAGCAATTAGTATGCCTATACTCATATTTACCATGGGAACGGCTTCGCATTCACCCGATAACAGGGCAAAGGCATTATGTCGAGTATTCTTGAATCAGTTAACAAACGCACCCAACTCGTAGGACAAAACCGCTTAGAACTATTGCTGTTTAAATTAAACGGGCGGCAAAGGTTTGGTATTAACGTATTTAAGGTGAAAGAGGTACTGCAGTGCCCGCCGCTGACCGGTCTGCCTAAGCTCAACCCTTTTGTGAGAGGCGTGGCCCATATTCGCGGCCAGACGATTTCGGTGATCGACCTCAGCGCGGCTACCGGCGGTAGACCGATTGAAGATACCGAAGGTTGTTTCATCATCATCTCCGAGTACAACCGCAGTGTGCAGGGCTTCCTGGTTAAGTCGGTCGAGCGCATCATCAACATGAATTGGGAAGCCATCATGCCGCCGCCGCAAGGGGCGGGCCGTTACTCTTACCTGACCGCCGTGACCGAGATTGAAGGCGAGCTGGTGGAGATTCTCGATGTCGAGAAGATCCTCGATGAGATCTCGCCGGTTAAGACTCAGATCAGTCAAGAGGTCGACGAGCAGCTGACCATAGACAGGGAGCGTCATTATCACATCATGGTGATCGACGACTCGGCCGTGGCGCGCAAGCAGATTATTCGTGCCCTCGAATCATTGAGTCTGCAGATAGATACCGCTAAAGATGGTCGTGAGGCGTTAGAGAAACTGGTGACAGTCGCTGCCGAGATGGATAATGTGGCCCATGAGATCCCTCTGATCATTTCTGATATCGAGATGCCGGAGATGGACGGCTATACCCTGACGGCTGAGATCCGCGACAACCCGAAATTGAAAGACATTAAGGTGGTGTTACATACTTCGCTTAGCGGCGTATTTAACCAGGCCATGGTCGAGAAGGTGGGTGCCAATGACTTTATCGCGAAATTTAATCCTGATGAATTAGCGGCAGCGGTGAATAAACATCTTAGTTTGTAATTTGTACTAAGTTGGGCCTGAGCCTAAATTTGGTAAGTTTAGGCTTGTATCAGTGAGTTAGCTAATGTATAACGCTGACCTCTGCAACGCTTGCTATAGTGTATGTTGTAGCCTGTTTTCTTTTTTGATATTGGGATATCAAGGTGCCGAATAAATCACTTGCCGAAGCCGAGTACAACCAATTTAAATTATTTCTGGAACAACACAGCGGTATTGTGTTGGGCGACAATAAGCAATATTTGGTTCGTAGTCGACTCGCGCCTCTGATGGGGAAATATAATCTTCCCTCATTATCTGAAGTGGTTAAACATTCGATGAAGCCCACCGAGCGGCAACTTCGTGCCGAGGTGATCGACGCCATGACTACCAACGAGACCCTGTGGTTTCGCGATCGCTATCCCTTCGAGCTGTTAGCCAATAACCTCTTGCCCGAATATGCCCGCTTGGGGCGTCCGCTGAAGATCTGGTCGGCCGCCTGTTCGTCGGGGCAGGAACCCTATTCGTTGGCCATGACTATCTTGGAATACCAGCAGCGTAAGCCTGGTGCCTTGCCCGGCAGCGCGACTATTCTGGCAACGGATCTGTCACCCTCAATGCTAGAGCGCTGTAAGGTTGCCGAATATGACAACCTTGCCCTGGGCCGTGGCTTGTCCGATGAGCGCAAACGTCAGTTTTTTGAACCCACGGGCACTGGCTCCATGGTGGTGAAGCCCAACGTCAAGCGTCTGGTGAATTTCAGGGCGCACAACCTGCTTGAGAGCTATACCTTGCTGGGTAAGTTCGACATCATTTTCTGTCGTAACGTGCTTATCTATTTTGCCCCTGAGGCAAAGGCCAAGATACTGCGGCAATTTGCTGCCGCCCTTAATCCCAAGGGCATACTGTTTCTGGGGGCATCCGAGTCGATTGCCGGTTTGACCGACGAGTTTGACATGGTCAGGTGTAACCCGGGTATCTATTACCAGAAGCGGACCTGATGCACTTACTAGGGCGCAAGTTTAGCCAGTTAAAGTGCTAATTCTCTGAGTTCGCTATCAAGTTTCAAATGCCAGCAATCGCTGGCATTTTTTATGCTTTGCATTTCTATCGCGCATCTATCTGTGCAAGTTATCCAGAGTCGATTTTATTGGCACAAGTATTGCTTTGTTTATGACATTCGTGTGTGGAGGCAATTTTATGGCGATTAGTTTCGATAAGGCATTGGGGATACATCAGTATACCTTGGGGATACGATCGGCGCGGGCCGAGGTGATCTCGTCAAATATCGCCAATGCCGATACCCCCCATTACAAGGCGAAAGACCTTGATTTTGATAAGGCGCTACAGGCGGCGCGTACGGCCCAAGGCGGGCTGGCGATGAGCCGTAGCAACGAGAAACACTTCGACTTGGCGGCGCTTTCTCAGCAACACATTAGTTATCGGGTGCCAAATCAGCCCGATACCGGTGATGGCAATACGGTGGATATTCAGCAGGAACAGTCTGAGTTTATGCAGAATGCGCTCGAATATCAGATGTCGTTAGGTTTTCTTGACGGTAAGTTTTCCGGCCTGAAAAAAGCCCTTAAAGGAACGTAATCATGAGCCTTTTTAATATCTTCAATGTGGCAGGCTCCGGCATGTCTGCTCAGTCTGTGAGGCTGAATACCACTGCCAGTAACATCGCCAATGCCGATTCGGTCTCCAGCAGTGTGGATAAGACCTATCGCGCCCGCCATCCTGTGTTTGAGGCGGAGCTGGCCAAGGCGAGCCATCAGCAGCAGACCAGTCAGGCGGTAAAGGTGGCCGGTATCGTCGAGAGTGACAAGCCGTTGCAGAAAGAGTATTCGCCGGATCATCCATTAGCGGACGCCGATGGGTTTATTTATAAGCCAAATGTCAATGTGATGGAGGAGATGGCCAACATGATCTCGGCGTCTCGCTCCTATCAGATGAACGTGCAGGTTGCCGATGCGGCAAAGTCTATGCTTCAGCAAACCTTACGCATTGGCAATTCCTAGGGGGTAAGTCGTGAGCCTAGTTAATCCATTAAATACTCAGGTTGCGCCAAACAGTTCGACCCAGAGCGCCAAGACGGTGGCGCCTCAGGCTTCCAGTAGTCAGGCAACCACCCAGACCACGGGAAATCCTTTTCTCGACAGCATGCGCCTGCAAGAGGAGTCGTCGATTCCTGAGGCCAAGAGCCAGGAGCTGACCCAGGAGGATTTCTTCTCCTTACTCAGTCAGCAGTTGTCGATGCAAGATCCGTTTAAGCCGGTGGATAACGACCAGATGATCGCTCAGATGGCATCCTTCTCTACCGTGGACGGCATCACTAAGCTCAACGAGGAGATCGTCAATCTTAATACTGTGATGACCTCGAGTCAGGCGTTGCAGGCCTCGGGACTAGTAGGACAGAAGGTGTTGATCCCATCGGATACCGGGCATATTTCGGCGGAAGAGCCTGTGCTGAAAGGGGTGATCAGTACGCCAGAGCCTATCGAGTCGATCACGGTACGCATCGAAGATGAGAAGGGGCAGTTGGTTAAGACCTTCACCGTCGACGGCAGTGATGGCGGCAACATCGATGTGGCCTGGGATGGACTGGATAAGGATGGGGAACCCGTTGCCAGCGGTAATTATTCCATCAAGGCATCGGGCAAAGTCGATGGTAAGAGTGAAGATTTAGCCGTATCGACCTACGCTCACGTGACGAGTGTTTCGCTGGGGACGGCAAGTACCGGCGCGATTCTCAACTTGAGAGGCATAGGCGGTATCAAACTCGGTGATGTTCTGGCCGTGTCTGAAACCTAGACAAAGCAGAGCGTTAGGGCATTTAGGTCCAGAACAGATAACAAATTTTTAGTGAGGTGATTTATGTCATTTAACATTGCATTGAGTGGTATCGCGGCGGCGCAAAAAGATCTCAATACCACGGCGAATAACATCGCCAACGTGAACACCACAGGCTTTAAGGAGTCGCGCGCCGAGTTCGCCGACGTGTATGCCAGTTCTATTTTTGCCAACAGCAAGACCACAGTCGGTGGCGGTGTGACCACAGCCCAGGTGGCTCAGCAGTTCCAGCAGGGCAGTCTGCAATTTACCAGCAATGCGCTGGATATGGCGATCAATGGCGGTGGTTTCTTTGTCACCTCATCAGAAGTGGGCTCGCAAGATCTCTCCTACACTCGCGCCGGTGCCTTTAAGGTGGACGCCGACAGCTACTTGGTTAACTCGGCCGGTGCCTATCTGCAGACCTTCCCGGTTGATAAGGATGGTAACTCGACCTCTGTGAGTCTCACCACCACTCAGCCGGTGAAGATCCCTGATACCGCGGGTAGCCCGCAGAAAACCGACAACATCGGCATTCAGATGAACCTCAATGCGGGTGAGTCTACTCTAGATCCGGCTAACTTTAATCCGAACGACCCAGACACCTACAACAATTCGACCTCGGTCACCATGTATGATTCACTAGGTGAGCCTCACATTCTGACCACCTATTTCGTGCGCCCACCCCAGGCGGCCTATACCGGCACCAGTAACTGGGTGGCCTTCTACGCGGTAGACGGTAAGCAGGTCGATCTTGCAGGCGCCGCGGGCACCTATGGTCGTGATACTACGGGTGACGGTGTGGCCGACTCGTCCGGCACGGCGGTTAATTCCAGCGGCTGGAAGGGCTCAGTGCTGTCGTTCAACGACACAGGTGCCTATATAGGTAGTGATCCTGCGGTGATCACCACAGAGACGCTCGGGGTCAGTGGCGCCAACGTGTTAGGCCCTGGTACAGACGGCAGCCAAACGCTAACCCTCAACTTCAACAGCCCGACCCAGTACGCTTCACCGTTCGAGGTGACCGAGCTGAGTCAGGACGGTACTACCGTTGGTCGTCTGACTAACGTGGAAGTGGGCGCCGATGGTTTGATCAACGCCAGCTACAGCAATGGCTCAACCGTGCCGCTGGCCCGTGTCGCCCTGGCGCGCTTCTCAAACGAGCAGGGACTGACTCAGGTGGGTAATACCGCTTGGAAGGAGAGCCTGGATTCTGGTCCGGCACTGGCGGGTGAGGCCAACAGCGGTACCTTCGGTAGCATTCGTTCCTCGGCGCTTGAGCAGTCAAACGTGGATCTGACCACAGAGCTGGTGGACCTTATCTCGGCTCAGCGTAACTTCCAGGCTAACTCGCGTACGCTGGAGGTTAACAATACCCTGCAGCAGACGGTACTGCAGATCCGTTAATCCCTTAGTGAAATGTGTTGCCCAAGCGGCAACACATTTCCGCTTCACTTGCCGCTTAGCCTTTCCTCCCTTCGCTTCATTTCTATCTGCTTGATTTAAGCAGTCTAACCAAATCCATTGCTTGGCATGATGTTTGCTTTGTTCTGTTATTAGACAGTTTTAGTTGAAACATTGACGGAGCAGCAAGTGGATAAATTACTCTATGTCGCCATGAGTGGCGCCAAGCAGAATATGCATTCGCTGGCAGTGCGTGCCAACAACCTTGCCAACGCCAATACCGACGGCTTCAAGTCGGATCTTGAGCAGGCCAGATCCATGCAGGCCTTTGGCGAAGGCTTGCCGACAAGGGTGTTTTCCATGACAGAGAACCCGTCGGCCAACTTTGCCGCCGGCCCCATCAAGACCACGGGCCGGGATCTCGATATCGCGGTGAAGGGCGATGGTTGGATAGCCGTGCAGGCCGTCGATGGTAGCGAAGCCTACACCCGCTCTGGCAGCCTGAGTTTCGATACCTCGGGTCTGCTGCGAAACGATAGAGGCAACCCCATTATGGGAGATGCCGGCCCCATCGTACTACCGCTTCCTATCGAGAAGGTCGAGATTGCCCAAGATGGCACCATCTCGGTCAGACCGCTTGGCTCCACCGCCGAGGTGATCGAGGAAGTTGGCCGCATCAAGTTAGTCAACCCTGGCAATCAAAACCTGATGCGCGGCGAGGATGGCCTGTTCCGTCAAATGTCTGGCGTGAATGCCGCGGCCGACCCCAATGTTGCGGTGGAGAGTGGGGCTATTGAGGGCAGCAATGTCAATGCCGTCGACGAGATGGTCTCTTTAATCGATCTGCAGCGTCAGTTTGAGATGCAGGTCAAGATGATGAAAACCGCCGAAGAGATGGATCAAGCCTCTTCGTCATTAATGCGCATTAGTTAGGAGATAGATTATGCATCCGGCGTTATGGATTAGTAAGACTGGCTTAGATGCCCAGCAAACAGATATCTCGGTGATCTCCAACAATGTGGCGAACGCGAGCACAGTTGGATACAAGAAGAGCCGAGCCGTCTTCGAAGACCTGCTCTATCAAACCGTCAACCAGGCGGGGGGGATCAGCGCCTCTAACACTAAGCTACCCAACGGCCTGAACATAGGTGCGGGTACCAAGGTGGTGGCGACTCAGAAGATGTTCACCCAGGGCAATATGCTGACCACAGATAACTCACTGGATCTGATGATCGAAGGTCCGGGTTTCTTCGAGGTGCAGCTGCCCGACGGCACCACAGCCTATACCCGCAACGGTCAATTTACCTTGGACGATACCGGGCAGATAGTGACCCCGGGTTCGGGTTATGTGCTGCAGCCAGCCATCACCATCCCTGATGATGCCACTAGCATTACCGTCTCTGCAGAAGGTGAAGTGTCGGTAAAGACCCCTGGTGCTGCGGAAAACCAGGTGGTTGGCCAGCTGAGCATGTCAGACTTTATCAATCCGAGCGGCCTGGACCCTATGGGGCAGAACCTCTATCTGGAAACCGGTGCCAGCGGCACGCCTATTCAGGGCACGGCTTCACTGGATGGCATGGGTGCCATTCGTCAAGGGGCGCTCGAAACCTCCAACGTTAACGTGACCGAAGAGCTGGTGAACCTGATCGAGAGTCAGCGTATCTACGAGATGAACTCTAAGGTGATCTCGGCCGTCGACCAGATGCTCTCTTACGTCAATCAGAATTTGTAGAGGTTTGATATGACTAAGTTTGAATTGACTAAGTTTGAATTGACTAAGTCACTTGTCTTGGTGGTTGCGCTGGCATTGGTAGGCTGTGCCTCAACCAACCAGAAGCCGATCGCCGATGATCCCTATTATGCTCCCGTGTATCCCGAGGCGCCGCCGACTAAGATCGCCGCCACGGGCTCCATGTATCAGGACAGCCAGGCCTCAAGCCTCTATTCGGACATCAAGGCGCTTAAGGTTGGCGACATCATTACCGTGATCCTGCAAGAGTCGACCAAGGCGAAGAAGAGCGCCAACAACGAGCTAAAGAAGGGCTCAGATCTGACGCTGGATCCCATCTATGCCGGTGGCGGCAACGTCACCATCAGCGGTTCGCCTATCGATCTGCGCTACAAAGACAGCATGAACACCAAGCGTGAGTCTGATGCCGATCAGAGCAACAGCCTGTCGGGCAGCATATCGGCCAACGTGATGCAGGTGCTCAACAACGGTAACCTGGTGATCCGCGGCGAGAAGTGGATCACCATCAATAATGGCGATGAGTTTGTCAGGCTCACCGGCATAGTGCGCTCGCAAGATATTCGTCCCGATAACACCATCGACTCTCAACGTGTGGCCAATGCCCGTATTCAGTACAGCGGTACAGGTACCTTTGCCGATGCGCAGAAGGTGGGTTGGTTGAGTCAGTTCTTTATGAGCGACTGGTGGCCCTTCTAAGGAGCGATGCCATGAAGATGAAAATAATATTGGCCTGTGCCCTGATGGTGTTTTCAAGCGTCAGCTCGGCCCAGCGCATCAAAGATATCGCCAACGTGCAAGGGGTGCGTAGCAACCAGCTGATCGGCTATGGTCTGGTGGTTGGCCTGCCGGGCACAGGCGAGAAGACACGTTATACCGAGCAGACCTTTAAGACCATGCTGAAAAATTTCGGCATCAATCTGCCCGATAACTTCCGTCCTAAGATCAAGAACGTCGCCGTGGTGGCGGTAAGTGCCGACATGCCCGCCTTTATCAAGCCGGGGCAGACGCTGGACGTGACCGTATCAAGCTTGGGTGAGGCTAAGAGCCTGCGCGGCGGCACACTATTGCAGACCTTCCTCAAGGGGGTCGACGGCAATGTTTACGCGATTGCCCAAGGCAGCATGGTGGTCAGCGGCTTCAGCGCCGAAGGGCTCGATGGCTCTAAGGTGATTCAAAATACGCCGACCGTGGGTCGTATCCCCAATGGTGCCATCGTCGAGCGTACCGTGGCGACGCCATTTTCCACCGGCGATCATCTGACCTTTAATCTGCGCCGCGCCGATTTTTCGACGGCTAAACGTCTCGCCGATGCTATCAATGATCTCTTAGGCCCAGGGATGGCTCGTCCACTGGATGCCGCCTCGGTGCAGGTGAGCGCGCCGCGGGATGTGTCTCAGCGAGTCTCTTTCCTGGCGACGCTGGAAAATATCGAGGTGGAGCCAGCATCTGAATCGGCCAAGGTGATCGTCAATTCTCGTACCGGCACCATAGTGGTGGGCAAAGACGTGCGGCTACTTCCTGCGGCGGTGACCCATGGCGGCCTGACGGTAACCATCGCCGAGGCGACGCAGGTGTCTCAGCCTAATCCGCTGGCAGGTGGCAATACCGTGGTTACCAGCGACAGCACCATAGATGTGTCCGAAGAAGACAACCGCATGTTCCTGTTCAACCCTGGCACTACCTTAGATGAGTTGGTCAGGGCGGTGAATCTGGTCGGCGCCGCGCCTTCGGATGTATTAGCCATCTTAGAAGCGTTAAAGGTGGCAGGTGCTTTGCATGGTGAGCTTATCATCATCTAAATTTTGTCGCAGACGAGTTAGTCGTCGCCAAGGCATCGGGACTCAACATGGATAAGCTGTCAAACGCATCGCATTTCTTGGACATAGGGGGTCTGGACTCCCTACGTGCCAAGGCGCAGAAAGATGACAAGGCGGCGCTTAAAGAAGTGGCGCAGCAGTTCGAAGGCATCTTCGTGCAGATGTTGATGAAAAGCATGCGTGATGCCAATGCTGTGTTTGAGTCCGATAGCCCCATGAACAGCCAATACACCAAGTTTTACGAGCAGATGCATGATCAACAGATGTCAGTCAATCTGTCGGACAAGGGGATGTTGGGTCTTGCTGATCTCATGGTGCAGCAGCTCTCGCCGCAGACGAGTCAGCTAACGCCGGCTTCCGTGCTGCGTGGCGGCATGGAGAGTCCGGTTACAAAGTCGGCGCCTAAGCCATTTGCTGCTAACGGTGCCGACGGTTCTGAAAAACCAATGCCACAGATACTCAATGAGGTGATGAGCGGCAAGGTCTTGCCGTCTCAGGCGCCAACAGGTTTGGCTAATAAGGGTTTTGAGAGCCGTGAGGCGTTCGTCAAGGCTGTCTATCCCCATGCAGAGCAGGCGGCTAAGGCTTTGGGTACCAGCCCAGAGGTATTGATTGCCCAGTCGGCACTCGAGACGGGGTGGGGACAGAAGATGGTGCGCCGCGCAGACGGTCAGCCCAGCAATAACCTATTTAACATCAAGGCCGATCGCCGCTGGGAAGGCGAGCGTGCCGGCGTGAGTACCCTGGAATTTGAACATGGGGTTGCGGTGAAGCAACGCGCCGATTTCAGGGTGTATCAAGATATTAAACAAAGTTTTGACGATTTCGTCTCTTTCATTTCCGAAGGCGCTCGTTATCAGGATGCAATGGAGAAGGCCGCCAACCCTGCCGCCTTTATCCGTGGCCTGCAGGATGCCGGTTATGCCACAGACCCTGATTACGCAGACAAGGTGATCAAGGTGATGCAGACGGTAACTCAAGCCGTAAATAAAGAGCTCGGCGCCGGCATGCTTGGCAAGTGATGAGTGGGGAGTGATAAGTGATGAGTGCGCAATTTGAAGCAAATGCAACAAGAGGTGAAGCATAATGTCGATGGATCTGCTTAATATCGCCCGTACCGGCGTGCTTGCCTCACAGTCGCAGCTGGCGGTAACCAGTAACAATATCACCAATGCCAATACCCAGGGTTATCACCGTCAGGTCGCCGAGCAGTCTAGCCTGGAATCCCAGCGCCTTGGCAACAGCTTCTATGGCGCTGGTACCTATATTACCGACGTGAAGCGGATCTATAACGAGTATGCCGCGCGCGAGCTGCGTATCGGTCAGACGGCGCTGAGTCAGGCGCAGACCACACAGACCAAGACGAGCGAGCTCGACCAGCTGTTCTCTCAGATAGGTAAGGCTGTGCCTCAGAGCCTTAACGATCTCTTTGCCGGACTCAATAGTTTGGCGGATCTGCCTGATGATATGGGCATTCGCGGTAGCCTGCTGGGCAATGCCGATCAGATAGCCAAGGCGCTTAATCAGATGCAGTCGCAACTCGATGGTCAGATGAAACAGACCAACGATCAGATCTCGGCCGTGACGGATCGCATCAACGAGATCAGCTCTGAACTTGGCCACATCAACCAGGAGCTGATGAAGTCTCAGGGCGCCGACATGCAGCTGCTCGATAAGCAGGACGCCCTGATCCAGGAGCTCAGCGAATATGCTCAGGTAAATGTGATCCCGCTAGAATCGGGTGCCAAGAGTATCATGCTCGGTGGCGCCGTGATGTTGGTCTCTGGTGAAGTCTCGATGCAGATGGGATCGACCACTGGTGACCCTTATGCCGGCGAGCTGCGCATTACCACCACGGCAGGCGATCAGACCTTAGTGGTCGACCCTAGCAAGATGGGTGGCAGCCTGGGCGCCTTATTTCAATTTCGCGACGAGACACTGATCCCGGCGCAGCTGGAGATGGGCCAGCTGGCGTTGGGGATTGCCGACAGTTTTAATCAGGCTCAGGCGGCAGGTTTTGATCTGAACGGCCAGGTGGGCAGCGACCTATTTCTCGATATTAACGATCCTGCTATGTCAGTTGGCCGCGCCGGTGCTTATGAGAACAATACGGGCAATGCGGCCTTAAGGGTAAACATAGATGATGTAAATGCCCTGTCCGGTGGAAGCTATGAGCTGACCTTTACCGCGCCGGCCACCTATGAGCTTAAGGATCTAGATACAGGCACTGTGACGCCACTTACCTTAAATGGCAGTCAGTTGACCGGTGGTGACGGCTTTAGCATCAATATCGATTCTGGCGTCATGGCCTCCGGGGACAGATTCGAGATACGTCCGACATCGGGTGCCGCGGCTGGCATCAAGGTGGTGATGACAGATCCCAAGGAGATAGCCGCCGCCGCGCCTAAGATAACCCAAGATGCCGCTAATTCTGGCAATACCCAGGTGAAGCTGGTGAGCATAGATAATCGCAGCGCAGCAGGTTTTCCCCTAACCGGCAGTGAGCTGACTTTTGAGATTGATACCGCGGCAAATACCTTCGAGGTGTTCGATGCGGCGGGCAACTCTCTCGGCGCCCCGGCAGCCTTTACGCCGCCATCTATCAGTGCCTATGGCTTCACCTTCGAGGTGGATAGCAGCGCACCGGCCACAGACAGATTTACCTTCGATCTCAGCTTCGCCGAAGGAGATAACAGCAATGCAGTAGCCATGGCAAAACTCGCGGAAACCAAACTGATGAACAATGGCGGCTCGACTCTTGCGGATGTGTATGAAAATACCAAGTTGCAGGTGGGTGGCAAGGCCAAAGCCGCCGAGGTGGCCTTTGGTTCGGCCGAAGCCGTGTATTCCCAGGCCTATACCCGGGTGCAGAGTGAGTCAGGGGTAAACCTAGACGAAGAGGCCGCCAATTTGATGCGCTTCCAACAGTCTTATCAGGCATCGGCCCGGATCATGACCACGGCCACAGAAATTTTTGACACCCTCTTTAGTTCGGTGAGATAGGAGCCTTAATTATGCGGATCTCAACGGCGCAGATGTTTCAGCAGAACATCAACAGCGTGCTTAACAAGCAATCAGCGACCAGTAAGATCATCGATCAGATTGCCAGCGGCAAGCGGGTGAATACTGCGGGGGACGATCCCGTGGCGGCTATCGGTATCGATAACCTGAATCAGCAAAATGCCCTAGTCGATCAGTTTATGAAGAATATCGACTATGCCACCAACCGTCTGGCCTTGACCGAGAGCAAGCTGGGCACGGCAGAAACCCTAACCGGCTCGGTTAGAGAGCAGATCCTGCGTGCAGTGAATGGCAGCCTGTCGGATTCTGAGCGGCAAATGATTGCCGATGAGCTTAAGGGCACATTGGAAGAGCTCGTTTCGGTGGCCAACACCAAAGATGAATCGGGCAACTATATGTTTTCAGGTTATGAAACCGGTAAGCAGCCCTTTGCATTCGATGCGGCCGGCAACGTGGTCTACAGCGGTGACAGTGGCGTGCGTGACGCCATAGTGGCATCTGGCGTCACCCTGGGGACAAATATTCCTGGCGATCAAGCCTTTATGAATGCACCTTCCGGCCTTGGCGACTTTAGCGCCAATTATTCGACGGGTCAGGTAGGAGATTTTCGGGTGCTGAGCGCTACCAACAGTAACCCGGCCGCACTCGATACATATAGCTTTACCATGAATGGTACAACCCTTGAGGTTCGAGATTCGTCCGCGACTCTGGTCACGACGGTTCCTGGTTTCGATGCCGCCGATCCTATTAGCTTCAGTGGTATTGAGGTGAAACTCGATGGCCAGCCTGCCCCTGGGGATACCTTTAGTATCACGCCGCAATCCCAGGTGAGCGTCTTCGATACCATCAGTCAGGCAATCACTCTGCTCGAAGATCCTAATAAGGTGAATACTCCCCAAGGTAAAGCTGAGTTGGCACAGATGTTGAATAATATCGATAGTGGTGTCAATCAGTTGAGCATTGCCCGGGGAGAAGCCGGTAATAGCTTGAAGCAGATTGAGCGTTACAGTTCGACCCATGTGGAAGAAAAGCTGGTGAACAGTTCGGCGCTCTCAATGCTGGAAGATTTGGATTATGCCTCGGCGATAACTGAGCTCGAGAAACAACAGTTGGCCTTAAATGCCGTATCGAGTGTGTTTAGCAAAGTCGGGTCGACGACACTTTTTGATTATATCTAAACGGGCTCAGGCCTTTGACAAACTTAACTTGTAATTTATTAGCCAAGCTCAACGTCTTGGCAGTGCAACCAAGAAGAGGAAAACACAATGGCTATTAATGTTAATACCAATGTCACATCGATGAAGGCGCAGAAGAACCTAAATACTTCTTCTCAAAACCTGGCAACCTCAATGGAGCGTTTGTCGAGCGGTCTTCGTATCAACAGTGCGAAAGACGATGCTGCGGGTCTCGCGATCTCGAACCGTCTGAACTCTCAGGTTCGCGGTCTTGAGGTCGGTATGCGTAATGCTAACGACGCTATCTCTATCGCGCAGATCTCTGAAGGTGCGATGCAAGAGCAGACTAACATGCTGCAGCGTATGCGTGATCTGTCGATTCAATCTGAAAACGGCGCCAACAGCACTGCCGACTTACAAGCGTTGAAAGATGAGATGGACCAGCTTGCAGAAGAGATCACGGCGATCGGTAACAGTACTGCATTTGGTAATACCAAGTTGCTGACGGGTGAGTTTTCTGCCGGTAAGCTGTTCCAGGTAGGTCACCAGGATGGTGAAGATGTCACTATCTCTGTGGGTACGTTGAACGCCGGTGTATTGTCGGTGAACAGCCTTACTGTGTTAACCTCAGCTGGCCGAGATGCTGCCATCGGTAAGATTGATGCGGCTATTAAGGTGATTGACACTCAGCGCGCCAAATTAGGTGCGGTGCAAAATCGTCTGGCCCATAACATCAGTAACAGCGCTAACACCCAGGCCAACGTTGCCGATGCTAAGAGTCGTATCGTGGATGTAGATTTCGCTAAAGAAACTTCGACCATGACCAAGAACCAGGTGCTGCAGCAGACAGGTTCTGCCATGCTCGCCCAGGCTAACCAGTTGCCTCAGGTTGCCCTGTCACTACTGGGTTAATGCCTCTGGGTTAGTCCTCAAGAAACGGTGCAGACTAGTTTTTGCACCGTTTTTGTTACTTTTTCGCGCGTTAAGCTATTGATATATAACAGCTATAAAAAATAGCCTATTTTTTATAAAAAATTTTCTAAAGATCGAAAACCCTCTGCCGTTAAATATACTGTAACCCAGTAAGACCGGCCTGGCTTAAGTAGACAGGCTTAGTTTTAAGCCAGGTATAAAGAGGAATCGATTATGGCTATTACAGTAAACACTAACGTAACATCTCTAAAAGCACAGAAAAACCTAAATGCTTCTAGCGGCAACCTAGCGACCTCTATGGAGCGTCTATCAAGTGGTCTTCGCATCAACAGTGCGAAAGACGATGCTGCCGGTCTTGCGATTTCGAACCGTCTGAACTCTCAGGTTCGTGGTCTTGAAGTTGGTATGCGTAACGCTAACGACGCTATCTCTATCGCGCAGATCTCTGAAGGTGCAATGCAAGAGCAGACTAACATGCTGCAACGTATGCGTGACCTGACTATCCAGTCTGAAAACGGTGCGAACAGCGCAGATGACTTAGCCGCTCTGAAAGCCGAAATGGATCAGCTGGCCTTAGAAATCACCGAAATTGGTAACAACACTGCGTTTGGTAACACCAAGCTACTTAATGGTTCATTCTCTACAGGTAAGAGCTTCCAGGTTGGTCACCAAGATGGCGAAGATATCACTGTTAAAGTGGGTAAATCTGATGCGACCTCTCTAGGTGTTAATGCTCTGACTAACGCAACTTCTGCAAACCGTGGTTCGGCTCTAGCAGCTATCGATGCGGCAATCACCACTATCGATACACAGCGTGCAGAACTTGGTGCGATTCAGAACCGTCTAGCGCACAACATCAGCAACAGCGCCAATACTCAGGCTAACGTTGCCGACGCTAAGAGCCGTATCGTAGACGTGGATTTCGCGAAAGAAACCTCTGCTATGACTAAGAACCAAGTGCTTCAGCAAACCGGTTCAGCTATGCTAGCTCAAGCTAACCAGCTGCCACAGGTTGCCCTATCACTACTCTAATAGAGTAATGGGTTAGACCGAGTTTGATGAAGATAAGGGAGGTTCGGCGACGGATCTCCCTTTCGTGATTTTAAGGATAAATTAACGAAGTAGAGGTACAGGTCATGGATATTAATACCGTTAATTCATCGAATGCTACAGCTGCTAAAATTGATATAGGCATGACGCCCGTTAAAGCAAATGCGGCAGAGGATGTGGAATTAGCTAAAGGTTCGATAAAGGCAGTCGAGCAGAGCAATCAAGCCGAAGCGGCAGAGGCCGAAGAGCAATCGCCAGAAGCGATGCAGAAGCTGGTCGAAGAGATGTCAAATATGATGTCTGTGATGCGCAAGGGATTAGCCTTTAAGATTGACGAAGATTCTGGCACAAATATTGTTAGCGTTATGGATATTGATTCGGGTGATGTTATCCGTCAAATTCCAAACGAAGAAGCATTGAAGTTGGCGCAGAAACTTTCTGAAGTCACTGGATTATTAATGAAAACTGAAGCTTAAGCTTCAGCCGGCGTTGAGTAGAGGTAGTTATGGCATTAACAGCAACAGGCATAGGTTCAGGGCTTGATATCAACACGATTGTGGGGGTGCTGGTTGATGCTGAGAAGGTGCCCAAAGAAGCGATCTTCAATAAGACAGAAGACACCATAGATGCGAAAGTCTCTGCCATGGGCTCGCTAAAGAGTGCACTGTCTAGTTTTCAGGATGCGCTTGAAAAACTCAAAGATGGTAGCAGCTTAAACCAACGTCAGGTTTCAACCGGTGACAGTAGCTACTTTACGGCCACTGCCGATAAGAATGCGCAGACGGGTAGCTATAACATAGTGGTTGAGCAACTCGCCCAGCGTCACAAGGTGGCTGGTGCCTTCACGGCCGATGCCAGCGCCGCGGTCGGTGAGGGGAGCTTGGGCTTCACGGTCAACGGCCAAAGTTTCTCGGTCGATGTGGCCGCTGGAGACTCACTATCGGCCATAGCCGATAAGATAAACAGCGCCGATGACAATGTCGGGGTGACTGCTACCATAGTGACCACAGATGGCGGTAGCCGTCTGGTGATCAGCTCAGATACCGAAGGGACGGATAACAACATCAGTGTTACCGCCACAGATACAACTGGTACAGGCCTTAGCGACATGTTTGGCGCGGGCAACTTAAGCGAAGTACAGGCCGCTAAAGAGTCGATTGTCTACATCGATGGCCAGAAGCTACAATCGCAAACCAATGAAATCAAGAATGCCATTGCCGGTGTGACACTGAATCTCACCGATGCCGATCTTAATAAGACCTCGGTACTTAAGATTGAGTTAGACGAAGACGCCGTAAAAGAAAATGTTCAGGGCTTTGTCGACGCCTATAACAGCCTGATGAGCACCATAGACAAGGTTTCGTCCTATGATGCCGACAAAGAGAAAGCTTCGGCGCTCCAGGGGGATTCGATGATACGTTCGATCGAATCTCAGATGCGCAACATGATCTCTAATCGCATCGATCTGGGAGGCGGACAGTCGGTAGCCCTCTATGATATCGGTATCGAGGCGGATCGCTACGGTAAGCTGTCGGTCGATAGCACTAAGCTGGACAAAGCCATCAGCGAAGATATGAGCAGTATCGAAGGCCTATTTGCAACCGATACGACAGGTTTGGCTAATAGGTTAGATTCCTTGGTCAATGGTTACGTAAAGAGTGGCGGCCTGATCGATTCTCGCAACAATGCCTATACCGCCGATAAGAAGCGCTTAGATGAGCAGCGTGAAGCCTTTTCTCTGAAAATGGAACAGTTACAAGCCCGTCTGTTTAAGCAATTTAATGCGATGGACCTGGTTGTCGGTAAATTAAATCAACAGTCTGCTGGTATCGTTAATGGGCTGAATTCTCTGCCTGGCGTGATTTCTCAGAAGGGCTAATCAATAGTGTTGCAAGAAGGAAGTGCATTGGAGTCTTTAGATAAGTTAAATGAAGACATTACTCAGGTCATGCAGCATCTGGAACAAATACCTGCCGAACAGGAAGATGCTGATGAGTTGGTATCAAATTTGCTTGACTTGGTTGGTCAGCGTCAACTTTTACTCGATAAGGTGCTCGCCTCACCTAAAGAGGAAGACAGGGCCCTATTACAGTCCCAGCTGGAATTGACCAGCAGCTTTACCACGCAGGCCGTAAACCTGTTAAAGCATCGTCAGGAATTACTGCATGTCGGACGTAAGAGTCAGCGCCAACTTAATGTTTACAAGTCTATAGATGCAGAAAGGTAGGTTTTTATGAGAAAGTCACTGCAGTCATATCGCAAGGTGTCTTTAGAGAGCGAAATCTCTGTCGCTTCACCACACCGTATCATTCAAATGATGTTTGAAGGTGCGCTTCAACGATTGGCACAGAGTCGTTATGCAATAGAAAACAATGATATAGAGAACAAAGGTATCTATATCGGCAAGGCCATTGGCATCATTACCGGACTCAATAACAGCCTGAATATGGAAGCAGGGGGCGAGATCGCCAGTAACCTTAGCGACCTCTATGATTTCATGCTGCGTAAGCTCTCTGAGGCCAACATGAATAACGATGTGCAGGCGATCGATGATGTGAGTGAAATCATCCGTACCATCAAGGAAGGCTGGGACGCCATTCCCCAAAATGAGCACCATCTAGCATCACACACAGAGGCAATTTAATCGTCTCGACTATCTTTCTGAACAATAACTTTTTGTCAGGCGTCAAACGATTGGCGCCTGATGCTTGATACGTTGAGAATTTGCTCTAAAATCAGATGAGTTAGTCAGAAAATGAATCTGATACTTGCTAATGTGCTGCTGATAATACACTATTCCGTGTGATAGTCATTTTTTGGAAAACTGGATTAAAACGATTATCTCGCTTTCGAAGCAACTAACACTAATAATTAATGCGAATAACACTGAGTGCTTTACGGCCTTCTTAAATGATGCAAACAGATCAACGAATTCTACTTGTCGGTAATCAGTCAGAGCGAATTAATCGCTTATCTTGTGTTTTTGAGTTTCTTGGTGAGCAGGTAGAGTTGCTTGCCGTCGACAGACTCGAATCTCGAATGTCGAATACCCGCTATAGAGCACTTGTCATTGCACAAGAGGCTCAATCTAAGACCTTGTTGCAATCTATTGCCACCTCAATGCCTTGGCAACCCATCTTGTTGTTAGGCTCTAATGGCGACGTGTCGGCAGGCAATGTATTGGGTTGTATCGAAGAGCCGTTAAATTATCCTCAATTGACCGAACTCCTGCATTTTTGCCAGGTGTTTGTGCAGGCTAAGCGTCCGGATATACCTACCAGTGGTAATCAGACCAAGTTATTTCGCAGTCTGGTCGGTCGCAGTGAAGGCATTGCCCAGGTGCGTCACCTGATCAACCAGGTGGCCGGTTCCGACGCCACCGTATTGGTTCTAGGTCAGTCGGGTACCGGCAAAGAGGTGGTTGCACGCAATATCCACTATATTTCCGATCGCCGTGATGGTCCCTTCATCCCGGTAAACTGTGGCGCCATTCCGCCAGAATTGCTCGAGAGTGAGCTGTTCGGTCATGAGAAGGGCTCATTTACCGGCGCAATCAGTGCCCGTAAGGGACGCTTCGAGCTCGCCGAAGGGGGCACCCTGTTTCTCGATGAGATCGGCGACATGCCCCTGCAGATGCAGGTTAAACTGCTGCGTGTGCTACAGGAGCGTGTCTTCGAGCGTGTGGGTGGCAGCAAACCAATTCATACCAATGTGCGCGTCATCGCGGCGACTCACAGAGAGCTAGAGACCATGATCGCCAACGGCGAGTTTAGGGAAGATCTCTTCTATCGCCTCAATGTGTTCCCTGTTGAGATGCCCGCCCTGTGTGAACGTAAAGACGATATCCCGCTATTGCTGCAGGAGTTGGTCAGCCGCGTCTACAACGAGGGGCGTGGCAAGGTGCGCTTTACCCAACGGGCGATTGAGTCGCTCAAGGAGCATAGCTGGTCGGGTAACGTGCGTGAACTGTCTAACCTGGTCGAGCGCCTCACTATCCTCTATCCAGGTGGCTTGGTCGATGTTAATGACCTTCCCCTTAAATACCGTCATATCGACGTGCCTGAATATCAGGTGCAGGTCAGTGAAGAGGAGCTGGAGCGTGATGCGCTGGCCTCTATCTTTAGCGATGAGGTGGCGGTCGATATTCCTGAGAGCCGTTTCCCTAGTGAACTACCACCCGAAGGGGTGAACCTCAAGGACCTGTTGGCCGAACTTGAGATCGACATGATTCGCCAGGCGCTGGATCAGCAGGACAATGTGGTGGCTCGCGCCGCCGAGATGCTGGGGATCCGTCGCACCACACTGGTGGAGAAGATGCGCAAGTATGGCATGAGTAAGGACTAACTCCGGCTTCGAGCTCTCATTTGCTCACCTTATCTAATAAAGGCCCATTTCTGGGCCTTTGTCATTCCTGACACATAATCCACTGTTAATTATGAACTTTTAGTTGGCATGCTCCCTGCATTAACTTGCTTAGCAGCAAATTATTGACGGAGTGGTTATGGCCGCGAATCCAAAGGTGGCATATACAGCGCAGGCACAGGTAGCTCTGGCTCCTTCCCAAGTCGCGGGCGGCGAGGTGGCAAACGATGCCATCTCCAGCCGCATGGAACATATACTCCAGGCCATGCCATCGGGCGTGGTGATCCTCAATGGCGATGGCATAGTGACCGACGCCAATCCCGTTGCCGTGCAGTTGCTGGGGCAGCCCCTGGCTGGCATGCGCTGGCTGCAAGTCATCAATCGTGCCTTCTCGCCCCAAGATGACGATGGCCACGAGGTATCATTGAAAAATGACCGAAGGGTAAAGCTGGCGATCACTCCCTTAACCCCTGAGCCCGGTCAGTTGATCGTACTGACGGATCTGACCGAAACCCGCCTACTGCAGAAGAACCTGTCTCATCTGCAACGCCTCTCTGCCTTAGGCAAGATGGTGGCGAGTCTGGCCCACCAGGTGCGCACGCCGTTGTCAGCCGCCTTGCTCTACGCGGCTAACTTAGGGAGTCCTAAGTTGACGCAGGCCTCGAGGGAGCGTTTTCAGGGCAAGCTTATCGACAGGCTCAACGAGCTGTCGCAACAGGTCGACGATATGTTGCTGATGGCCAAGGGGCGTCAGCAGGAGTTGACCGATGTCTGCAACATGCAGCAGGTCGTGGACTCTGTGATGGCCAACTGCGAACCGATTGCCGAGCGCAAAGGCTGCCAACTGCATCTTAAACTCGACACTCATCATCATTTTAAGGCTAACGCGGCGGCGCTGAGCTCGGCGATCAACAATCTGGTGATGAACAGCCTCGAGGCCGGTGCCAGTCAGATCTGGCTTAGTGCCCAAGATGAGACAGATTCTATTGCCTTCGAGGTAATAGATAATGGTAAGGGGCTAGCTGCCGACATGCAGGAGAAGGTGTTGGAACCTTTCTTTACCACCAAGTCGCAAGGAACTGGCCTGGGCTTAGCCGTTGTGCAGACGGTTGTTGCCAATCATCAGGGCCGCCTGCAACTCAATTGTATTGCGGGAAAGGGATGTCGCGCCTCGTTTAACCTGCCGGCTGTTGAGGCCGAATCTAGGCTGGAGGTAAGCCATGGCTGAAGCCAAGATATTACTCGTTGAAGATGACACGGCGCTGCGCGAAGCCCTGGTGGATACCTTGTTGCTGGCACAGTATGAATGCGTCGATGTCGAATCTGCCGAGGCGGCTATCGTCGCGCTCAAGGGGCAGGATTTCGATATGGTGATCAGCGACGTGCAGATGGAGGGGATAGGCGGCCTTGGCCTGGTAAACTATCTTCAGCAGCATAATGCCCAGATCCCTATTCTACTGATGACGGCTTTTGCCACCATAGACAGCGCGGTCAGCGCCATTAAACTTGGCGCGGTGGACTATCTGGCGAAGCCCTTCGCGCCTGAGGTGTTACTTAATCAGGTGTCGCGTTATCTCAAACCTAAGCTGATCGAAGATCAACCTGTGGTCGCCGACGAACGCAGCCTGGCGCTCCTGGCGCTGGCGCAGAAGGTGGCCCAGTCCGATGCCTCCGTGATGATCATGGGGCCGAGCGGCTCGGGTAAAGAGGTGCTTGCCCGCTATATTCACCAACACAGTCAGCGGGCTGGTGAGCCCTTTGTGGCGATAAACTGCGCCGCGATCCCGGAAAATATGCTCGAAGCCACCCTGTTTGGTTATGAGAAGGGGGCCTTTACCGGCGCCTATCAGGCCTGTCCCGGCAAGTTTGAACAGGCCCAGGGAGGCACACTCTTGCTCGATGAGATCTCCGAGATGGATCTCGGGCTGCAGGCCAAGCTACTCAGGGTCTTGCAGGAGCGGGAGGTCGAACGTCTCGGTGGCCGTAAGACCATCAAACTCGATGTGCGCGTGCTAGCGACCTCGAACCGTGACCTTAAAGCCATGGCAACCAAGGGCGATTTCAGGGAAGACCTCTACTATCGCATCAATGTGTTCCCGCTGACTTGGCCGGCGCTGCATCAACGCCCGGCAGATATCTTGCCGCTGGCGAGACACTTAGTATTGCGCCATACCAAGGCTGCCGGTTTAGCCGTGGCGCCAAGCTTAGATGAACAGGCGAGCAGGCGCCTATTGGGCCACAGGTGGCCGGGTAACGTGCGAGAGCTGGATAACGTGGTACAGCGTGCCCTTATTTTGCAAACTGGCGAATTTATCACGGCCAAGGATATCGTTATCGATACCCAGGATGTGATACTTGAGCCCATAGGTGAGAGTGAGAAAACCAACGAGCCCGAAGGCCTGGGAGATGAACTTAAGGCCCAGGAGCATGTGATCATCCTAGAGACTCTCAATCAGTGTAACGGCAGCCGTAAACAGGTGGCCGAAAAGCTGGGGATCAGTGCCCGTACCCTGAGATACAAGATGGCACGCATGCGTGACATGGGGATTCAGATCCCGGCCTGATAGGTTGTGAGCCATATAGCCTAGCCCTGTCGCTGGGGCATACCTTTCATCATAAGCCGACACCCAGTAATCGTGGGTTTGTCGGCTTTTTATATTTTTGGCAAACATATTGCATTGGTCTGAATAAGAATAGATTTCGTCAATTTCACGACGATAGCGGAGGCCAAGATGCAGATAGGTGCCAATTCATTACTGCAAGAGATGCAGACACTCACGGGCGAGATCAAGCCTAATGGGATCACACCTAATATCACTCAGCAGGTGGCGAACACCAGCGGCAGCGACTTTGGCAGCCTCTTGTCCGAGGCCGTAGGCAATGTCGGCGCGCTGCAGGCCACATCCTCCTCCTTACAGGCACGCCTGGACATGGGCGATACCCGAGTGACCCTGTCCGACACTGTGATTGCCAGAGAAAAGGCCAGTGTGGCATTCGAGGCCACGGTTCAGGTACGCAACAAGCTGGTGGAAGCCTACAAAGAGATCATGAGTATGCCTGTCTAGGCATGGATCCCCTAAAGATTAAGAAAGATAACGGCAGGTATTTATCGTGAGCACAGATATGGTAGTCGGAACTGGCGCTGGCACAACACAGGATATGGTGGCAGGCGGCGTACAAGAAGAACATAAGCCCAGCGGCGGAATGTTTGGCGGTGTCGACATGCTCAGGCAGATCACTATGATCCTGGCGCTGGCGATCTGTCTGGCATTGGCCGTCTTCGTCATGTTGTGGGCCCAGGAGCCCGAATACCGTCCGCTGGGTAAGATGGATACCCAAGAGATGGTGCAGGTTCTCGATGTGCTGGACAAGAACAAGGTCAACTATCAGATCGATGTCGATGTGTTAAAGGTGCCGGAAGATCAGTACCAAGACGTCAAGATGATGCTGAGCCGTGCCGGTATCGATAACTCGCCGAGTCGTGACGATTACCTGTCAAAAGACAGCGGCTTTGGCGTCAGCCAGCGCATGGAAGCCGCCAGACTCAAGAACAGCCAGGAGCAAAATCTGGCACGTACCATCGAAGAGTTAAAGAGCGTTAGCCGCGCCAAGGTGATCCTGGCCATTCCTAAAGAGAACGTATTTGCCCGCAATCGCTCTAAGCCGAGCGCGACCGTGGTGGTTAATACCCGTCGTGGTGGACTGGGTCAGGAAGAGGTCGATTCTATCGTGGATATCGTCGCCTCGGCGGTACACGGCCTCGAGCCGACTCGCGTCACGGTGACAGACTCTAACGGCCGCCTGTTAAACTCTGGCAGCCAAACCGCAGGTTCGGCGCGGGCGAGACGCGAGCTTGAGCTCGTTCAGCAGAAGGAAGCCGAATACCGCACCAAGATAGAATCGATTCTGATGCCGATTCTGGGGCCGGAGAACTTCACCGCCCAGGTCGACGTGAACATGGATTTTACCTCTGTCGAGCAGACCGCCAAGCGTTACAACCCGGATCTACCGGCGGTGCGCAGCGAGATGACGGTCGAGAATAATTCCATCGGTTCTAGCACAGGTGGCATTGCCGGCGCGCTGAGTAACCAACCGCCTATGGAAGCCAATATTCCTCAGCAAGCCACGGGGGCGAATTCGCAGGAGCAAAGCATGCCGGGTTCTAGCCACAAAGAGGCGACCCGTAACTATGAGCTCGATACCACCATCAGTCATACTCGTCAGCAGGTAGGAGTCGTCAGACGAGTCAGCGTGTCTGTCGCCGTCGACTTTAAGACCGGGCCGGCAGGCGAAGACGGTCAGGTGACGCGCGTCGCCCGTACCGAGCAGGAGCTGAGCAACATACGTCGTCTGCTCGAGGGCGCGGTAGGCTTCAACACCCAGCGCGGCGACATGATAGAAGTCGTGACTGTGCCTTTCATGGACCAACTGGTTGAAGAAGCACCGGCACTGGCCATCTACGAAGAGCCTTGGTTCTGGCGCGCCATCAAGCTGGTCATGGGGGGGCTTATCATCCTGGTACTCATACTGTTCGTGGTACGTCCTATGCTCAAGCGTCTGATCTATCCCGATGGACAGAAGATGCCGGATGCCCCCTCTTTGGGTGACGAGTTAGCAGAAATTGAGGATCAGTATGCCGCCGATACCCTTGGCATGCTCAATCGTCCCGATGCGGAATACAGCTACGCCGACGACGGGTCAATTTTGATACCGGATCTGCACAAAGACGATGATATGATAAAGGCCATACGTGCACTGGTGGCCAACGAACCTGAGTTGTCTACGCAAGTCGTCAAGGGATGGTTACAAGAAAATGAGTAAAGAGAAAGAGATCGACACAGCCAGTGGTGAGTTTAACACCAAAGATCTGACCGGTATCGAGAAGACCGCCATCCTGCTACTCAGCCTCAGCGAAGCCGATGCCGCCTCGATTTTAAAACACCTCGAGCCTAAGCAGGTCCAGAAGGTGGGTATGGCGATGGCCGCCATGAAAGACTTTGGTCAAAACAAGGTGATTGGCGTACACAAGCTGTTTCTGGAGGAGGTACAGAAATACTCCTCTATCGGTTTCAACAGCGAAGAGTTTGTGCGTAATGCCCTGACGGCAGCCTTGGGTGAAGATAAGGCCGGTAACCTTATCGAGCAGATCATCATGGGGGGCGGCGCCAAGGGGCTTGAGTCGCTCAAGTGGATGGACGCCCGTCAGGTCGCTACCATCATTCAAAACGAACACCCGCAGATCCAGACCATCGTATTGTCATATTTGGAGCCGGATCAGGCGGCCGAAATTTTTGCCCAGGCGCCCGAAAATACCCGCCTCGACTTGATGATGCGCATCGCCAACCTCGAAGAGGTACAACCGGCGGCGCTGCAAGAGCTTAACGACATCATGGAGAAACAGTTTGCCGGTCAGGGCGGTGCCCAGGCGGCGAAGATGGGCGGCCTGAAGGCGGCAGCCAATATCATGAACTACCTGGATACGGGCGTCGAGAGCCAGCTAATGGAGACCATGCGCGAGACAGACGAAGAGATGGCGCAGCAGATCCAAGATCTTATGTTTGTCTTCGAAAACCTGGCCGATGTCGACGACATGGGTATTCAGACCTTGCTGCGTGAAGTGCAGCAGGATGTGTTGATGAAGGCCCTCAAGGGGGCGGACGATCAACTCAAAGAGAAGATCCTCGGCAACATGTCCAAGCGCGCCGCCGAGCTGCTTAAAGACGATCTCGAGGCCATGGGCCCAATACGGATCAGCGAAGTGGAAGTGGCTCAGAAGGAGATCCTCTCTATCGCTCGTCGTCTGAGTGACGCAGGGGAGATCATACTTGGTGGTAGTGGCGGAGAAGAGTTCCTCTAATGACCATGTCTGGCGACAAGAAGCCCCAAGAGGGCCAAGACACACAAGGGACCCAAGCCGATTTTAGCCATTGGCAGCTGCCCGATGTAACCCCTACCGTGGATGAGCCCAAGGAGAATATGTTTGGGCGCATCGCCCCGCAAAAGGCCGCCAAGGCGGTCGATGAGCCTGTGATGCCACCCACCTTGGAAGAGATAGAATCGATCCGCGCCGAGGCCGAGGCCGAAGGCTTTGCCCAGGGCCAAGCAGCCGGTATTGCTAAAGGGCTGGAAGAGGGTCGACTCCAAGGATTAGAGCAGGGGCATGAGGAAGGTTATCGTCAAGGCGAAGCTCAGGGAATGGAGGCCGGCCTCACCGAGGCGAAACAGACGATTGCTCAATTTGAAGCCTTGATGCAACAGCTATCAATGCCACTCTCATTGCTCGATACCGAAATCGAACAAGCCTTGGTACAACTGAGCATGACGCTGGCCAAGGCGGTGATCGGCCATGAGTTAAAGACACACCCCGAACATATTCTGGCGGCCCTGCGTCAAGGCGTCGACGCGCTGCCGCTCAAAGAGGAGGGGGCCCATCTGCGTCTGCATCCCGACGATCTGGCGATTGTCGAGCGACTCTATGAGAGTGCCCAGCTGACGAGAAACCGATGGGAATTAGAGGCCGACCCCACCTTGAGCCGCGGCGAATGCATAGTGAGTAACAGTCGCAGCCGGGTCGATATGGGCCTTGAGCATAGAATAAAAGCCGTATTCGATAAGCTGGTTGCCAGTGAAGAGCGCCTGGAGCAGCAGAGGTTGCAACAGCTTGCCGCCATGGAGAAGGTCTCCGAGCCTCAACCCCAAGATGGTGAGGCAGCACAAGGCGGCCATAAGGTGACAGATAGCCAGGAAACTGACAGCCAGGCAACTGACAGCCAGGAAACTGATACTCAGGAAACTAAAAGCCAGGCCGCTGTCGACACCTCGACACAGTTAGAGCTGGGCGAACAGCCAATACCTAGTGATGCACCGCAAGAGACGAGCCCAGATGAAGACACGTCAAAGCCGACTACTTGATAAGCTAAGACATCATACCCAGGCGGTCGCGCCATTTATGCCCGAGGCCTCGGGCCAGCTGGTGCGCGTGGTTGGTCTCACCCTGGAAGCCACCGGCTGCAAGGCGCCCGTGGGCAGTCTGTGTAGCATAGCCACCATGGCAGGAGATCTAATCGCCGAGGTGATAGGCTTCGATGACAAGCTGCTCTATCTGATGCCCATCGAGGAGCTAAGCGGCGTGATGCCAGGTGCCAAGGTGACGCCGCTCGGCGAGCAGACAGGACTGAATGTCGGCATGGGCCTACTTGGCCGCGTGCTCGATGGTAATGGTGCGCCGATTGACGGTTTGGGCCAGTTGCATACCGATCAGAAAGCTACCCGTCATGCCACCATGCTAAACCCCTTGGCGCGCCGTGCCATTAGTGAACCTTTGGATGTTGGGGTGCGCGCCATCAACGCCATGTTGACCGTGGGTAAGGGCCAACGTATGGGCCTGTTCGCTGGTTCGGGGGTGGGTAAGAGTGTGCTGCTGGGCATGATGACCCGGGGCACCACGGCCGATGTGATCGTGGTTGGTCTGGTGGGGGAACGTGGCCGCGAGGTGAAAGAGTTTATCGAAGAGATCTTGGGCGCCGAGGGACGTGCCCGCAGCGTTGTGGTGGCGGCGCCCGCCGATACCTCTCCGCTGATGCGCTTAAGGGCCTGTGAGACCTCGACCCGCATCGCCGAGTACTTTCGCGATCTGGGTTATAACGTGCTGCTCTTGATGGACAGCCTGACCCGTTACGCCCAGGCGCAGCGTGAGATCGCCCTAGCGGTCGGTGAGCCACCGGCTACCAAGGGCTATCCGCCTTCTGTGTTTGCCAAGCTGCCTAAGCTGGTGGAGCGCGCCGGTAATGGCGGCGCCGGCCAGGGCTCAATTACCGCCTTCTATACCGTGCTGACCGAGGGGGACGATCTGCAGGATCCGATCGCCGATGCGGCGCGGGCGATCCTCGATGGTCATATCGTATTATCGCGGGCATTAGCCGATTCGGGTCATTACCCGGCAATCGACGTCGAGGCCTCTATCAGCCGTGTGGCGCCTATGGTGATCAGCGATGCGCATCTGGAGGCTACGCGCCGGGTGAAGCAGATGTATTCTCTGTACCAACAGAATCGCGACCTCATCTCTATCGGTGCCTATACTCAGGGGAGCGACCCACGTATCGATAACGCCATACGGCTGCAGCCTGCCATGAATGCCTTCTTGAGACAGACCATGAAGGAGGCCATCAGCTTCGATTCCAGTGCCTTGATGCTGGGGCAGTTAAGTGCCCAGTGTCAGGTCTAGTCTGGCATTAATCCTAGAGCGAAACTGCCATGGCAAAACATGATCCCTTAGAGACAGTACTCAAGTTAGCCCTCGATGCAGAGGAAGCTGCGGCTACACAGCTTCGAGGTGTGCAGCTGACCCTCAATAAGTGCCGGCAGCAGCTCGATGCCCTTCGGCAGTACCGTCTGGACTACATGAAACAGATGGAAGGTAAACAGGGGCAAGTGATTGCCGCCAGTAGTTATCATCAATTTCATCAGTTCATTCGTCAAATCGATGAGGCGATCGACAAGCAGGTATTCGCCGTCGCCGAAACCGACAAGCAGCGTGTGAAGGCGCAGGAATATTGGCAGGGCAAGCAACAAAAGCGCAAGGCGGTCGAGTTGTTGTTGAGCCATAAGGCCGAGGCCAAACAAAAATTTGAGGCTAAACAGGAACAAAAGATGATCGATGAGTTTGCCTCTCAGCAGTTCTTCCGCCAGTCCACTCGTTAAACCTAGCCCATCGATGAGAGCTGCGGAGACATTCGCCGCTTTTTTCCCCTTAGGCTTCTCTTATCAAACCGCGTCTTTTTTAATCCTAGTTGTTAATAACTTGGCATATTTATTGCTGGATTTTGGTTAGTAAGGGCTATTGAGTCCATAGCGACAGCGAATAATTGACGCTCGGGCGGCACGTGAACTTAGCGAGCCCCAAATGAGTGTTGGAGGAAGCATGCCACAGATGACCCAGATACTCCTATCCAATGTAGAGTCCGGCAAAGAGAAAGGCGGGGTGTTGCCCAGTTCGTCCGATGCGACTGCCGAGTCAAAGTCAGAAAACAAAGGTTTTTCAGAGGCTTTGGCTAAGGTAAGCAGTCAGGATGAGAAGAGTTCACAGGCGAAAGCTCGCCCGCAAAGCCAGGCCGATAATCTGGCTGCTGGCGATAGCGTCAACAAGGCCGATGCTAAGCAAGCTAAAGACTCTGATCAGGACAAAGAGAGCGACGATGTCTCCAATGTGCTGGCGCAGATCCAGCTTGCCAACAAGTTAGGGGATGAGGCGGAGTTTGCCGCCGACGGCGTTATTTTGCCGCTGGGTGAAGGTGATGGTGAGTCTCCAGCCGACAATGAGCTGTTTCCTACCTTTGTAAAAGGGGCTAAGGATAAAGTCGCCGGTGAAAAGGAAGTGCTAGAAGGCATAGGCGAGTCACTTAAGCCTGGCGCCGGGGACGATCATATTCAGCCGGTTATCAATCCTAATGGAGTAGGTAGCGAGGCTATCCTGGCACATCTTCCCGATGACGCCCTGAATGAGGTGATGGCCCAGACTGGTTTGTCCGAGGATGAATTGATGGCCTTGCCGCCCCAGATGCTAGAGGGGCTTATTCATGGTGTGACTGATAAAGGAAAGCTGGGTCAGGGCCAAGGCAAGGCAACAGAGACCGATGAGGCAAATCTCGCGGCGCTGATCAGTGACGCCAAGCAGTATCTCGCCGCCCTGGCCGGTCAATCGCAAACCCAGGCGGCTTCTTCTCAAGTTGGATCATCACAGATGGCTGGCGGTGCCAGTGATTCTCAAATCAGCCAAGCTGGTATTGGTCTGGCAGGTATTGCTCAAGTTGAGTCCAGCCAAGGGGGCTTAGGCTCTGTCATGAAGGCGAACGGCTTAGATGCTGCAGTCGATGACAAAGGGGCTAAAGCCATATTGGGCGAGGCCAAATTCGGTGAATCTAAGTTGGGTGAAGCCAAGCTAGCCGTCGAGCAGACACAAAACAGTGTTGGCAAACTTGCCGAAGCCCGTGGCGATGCCAAGGGGGCGCAAGAGCTCTTGAGGGAGGCTAACCTCTCCGTTGCCATGTCATCAAAGGCTGGCGAGGTGGTCGATGTTGCACCTGATACTAAGATTAATGGCTTGTCGCTACAGGGATTGCAGGGGGCAAGAAGCGAGGCCATCCCGCAATATCAGATGTCTATCAAGCCTCAGGGTGAACCTGTGGTTCAGATGCAGGAGATGATCCAAAAGTTCTCCCCCGTGATGCGTCAGCAGCTCGTCGCCATGGTGAGCCAAGGCGTGCAGCAGGCTGAGATTCGCCTGGATCCGCCCGAGCTTGGCCACATGATGGTTCGGGTTCAGGTGCAGGGGGATCAGACTCAGGTGCAATTTCATGTGACTCAGACCCAGACGCGGGATCTGGTTGAGCAAGCCATTCCACGTCTGCGGGAGCTACTGGCCGAGCAGGGGATGCAGCTGACCGACAGCAACGTCTCCCAAGGCGGCAAAGAGCAGGGTGGTAATGGCGAGCAAGGCGAGGGAGTGGGCCATGGTCTGTCTGAGATGGATGAAATTTCGGCAGAAGAGAGCCTGTTAGTGTCGAATAACGCAACAAGTTATCGTTCGGGTATAGATTATTACGCGTAAGCAGGTAACCTATAGGTTGGTATGATTGCCCAATCGTTTGATATGCGCTAAAAAATCATGACTATGCTGAGTGTGAGCCGAGTGTGATAGGGATAAGAGATGGCGGAAGAAGAATCGTTAGAACTTGAAGAGAATGTAGAGCCTAAGAGTAAGAAGAAGCTCATTATCTTTGCGGCCATAGGTGCACTCTTGGTGGTCTTGCTGGGTGTGGGCGCCTGGTTGTTGCTGTCGGGTGACGAGCCGAGCGATGAGGCGATGGCTGAAGGGGAGCAAACCGAGCAGAGCGAGCCGGCAAACAGCCGTGAAGCCTTCTATGTGGGGATGCCGAGACCCTTCCTGTTTAACCTGCCGGGGCAGAATCGCTCCCGTCTGGTGGAGATCAAGGTGCAGCTCATGGTGCGTGGCTCTGACGATGATGTGTTGATCAAGAAGCATATTCCGCTTATCGAGGATGCGTTGCTGACTACCTTTAGTAGTGCCGACGTGCAGAAGCTCAGCTCCCTTGCCGGTAAGGATGAGCTGCGCCAATTGGCCTTGCTGAATGTACAGAATACCCTGCAACCTGTGACCGGACGTAAAGTGGTTGAAAAGGTGCTGTTTACCGGCTTCGTGATGCAGTAATGCCGGTGATTTATAAGCTAACAAGTATGATAGGACGATATTGTGAGTGATCTATTAAGCCAAGACGAAATTGATGCGCTACTTCATGGTGTCGATGACGTCGAAGAGGAAGAGGTGAGTGACGCGCTCGATGCGCGCGCCTATGACTTTTCATCACAAGATCGTATCGTCCGTGGTCGTATGCCGACCCTGGAGATCGTCAACGAACGTTTTGCTCGCCATCTTAGGATCAGCATGTTTAACATGATGCGCCGCGCGGCCGAGGTGTCGATTAACGGCGTGCAGATGCTCAAGTTTGGCGAATATGTCCACACCCTGTTTGTACCGACCAGCCTGAACATGGTGCGCTTCAGCCCCCTGAAGGGGACAGCGCTGATCACCATGGAGGCCCGCCTGGTCTTTATCTTGGTGGATAACTTCTTCGGCGGCGACGGCCGTTTTCACGCCAAGATCGAGGGGCGGGAATTTACCCCAACTGAGCGGCGTATCGTGCAGCTACTGCTGAAGATCATCTTCGAAGATTATAAGGAGGCCTGGGCGCCAGTGATGGATGTCGAGTTTGATTATCTCGACTCCGAGGTGAACCCGGCCATGGCCAACATAGTGAGTCCCACAGAAGTCGTGGTGGTGAGTTCCTTCCACATAGAGGTGGATGGCGGCGGTGGTGACTTCCACATCACCATGCCATATTCGATGATCGAACCGATTCGTGAACTGCTCGACGCCGGGGTACAGAGCGACACCCAAGATACCGACATGCGTTGGTCTCAGGCGCTTAAAGATGAGATCATGGACGTCGAAGTGGGCCTGGATGCCACCATAGTCGAGAAAGAGATCTCGCTGAAGGATGTGATGGGCTTTAAGGCCGGCGACATTATTCCGGTGGAGATGCCTGAGTATATCGTGCTGCGGGTCGAGGACCTGCCCACCTATCGCTGTAAGCTGGGGCGTTCGCGCGAGAATCTGGCACTGAATATCAGGGAGAAGATCCCACGGCCCGAGACGGTAAAGACCGAGCTACAACTCGTGACTAAGAAGAGTAAGTCTCGGGATCTCAACAATATTTAATGGAATGCGTTTAAGGTAGAAATCAATGAGCACAGAAGATACAGGTGACGATTGGGCCGCAGCCATGGCCGAACAGGCGCTGGAGGAGGCTCAGGCGGTCGAACTCGACGAGCTGGACGATAGCTCGAAGCCGCTGACCGAAGAGGAAGCGGCCAAACTCGATACCATCATGGATATTCCTGTGACCATCTCCATGGAGGTGGGCCGCAGCTTTATCAATATTCGTAATTTGCTGCAGCTGAACCAGGGGTCTGTGGTGGAACTTGACCGGGTCGCCGGTGAGCCGCTGGATGTGATGGTAAACGGTACCCTCATCGCCCACGGCGAAGTGGTGGTGGTCAACGACAAGTTTGGTATTCGTCTCACCGACGTCATCAGCCAAACCGAGCGTATTAAGAAACTCAAATAAGGAAGGCCTATGGGGATCTCATCCTTGATGGCCGTTGCGGCCGCCGCGACGAGCACTCAGGCGCCTATCGAGCGGGAATCGGCATTGACTACCATGACGAATATGTTGGGTGGTCTGCTGGTGGTGATCGCCTTGATCTTCCTGCTTGCCTACCTGGTTAAACGCCTCAAGCTTGTGCCCACCTCCCACGGCGTGCTGAAGACCCTGGCGGTCACCCCGCTTGGACAGAGAGAGAAGATGGTGTTGGTCGAGGTCGATGGCCAACAATATTTGCTGGGAGTGACGCCGCAGCAGGTTTCGCTTATCGATAAACTCGATACCCCAATCACCATAGAACAGGACTCCTTTGCCAGCCGCTTGCGTCAGGCAAAGTCTTCACAGTCATGAATGTAATGAAAATCATGAAGCGGATCTTGACCTCATTCTTGCTACTCTTGGCGGTGATGGCGCCGCAACTGGCGCTGGCCCAGGACGGCATACTCCCGGCGGTGACGGTAACGACAGGTGCCGACGGCTCTACCCAATACTCGGTGACCATGCAGATACTGCTGCTGATGACGGCGCTGAGCTTTCTGCCCGCCATGGTCATCATGCTCACCTCTTTCACTCGCATCATAGTGGTGCTGTCGATTCTGCGCCAGGCCATCGGCCTACAGCAGACGCCGTCGAATCAGGTGCTGATCGGCATGAGCCTGTTCATGAGCTTTTTTATCATGGCGCCCGTGTTCGACAAGATCTACGATCAGGCGGTCAAACCCTATATGGATGAGGCCATGACCATAGAGCAGGCCTATGATAAGGGCAAGGAGCCGCTGCGGGCCTTCATGTTGGCCCAGACCCGTCTTACTGATTTGGAGACCTTCGTCGAGATCTCTGGCTATCAGAATATTCAATCGCCCGAAGATGCGCCCATGAGCGTGCTGATCCCGGCGTTTATCACCAGCGAACTCAAGACTGCCTTTCAGATAGGTTTCATGTTGTTTGTGCCATTCTTAGTGTTAGATCTGGTGGTCGCCAGTATCTTGATGGCCATGGGTATGATGATGCTGTCGCCGATGATCGTCTCCTTGCCCTTTAAGATCATGTTATTCGTGCTAGTGGATGGCTGGAGCCTGGTGATGGGCACCCTGGCCAACAGTTTTGGGATCTAGGAGCTGCTATGACACCCGAAGCCCTCATCGACATCTTTCGTGAAGCACTCTCGGTCATCGTGACCATAGTGTCGATGATCATCGTGCCCGGCCTAGTGGTCGGCCTGGTGGTGGCGGTGTTTCAGGCGGCGACCTCCATCAACGAGCAGACCCTGAGCTTTCTGCCGCGTCTGCTGACTACGCTTTTTGCGCTGATGATATTAGGCCATCTGCTGGTGCAGACCATGATGGAGTTCTTCCTGCAGATGGTGAACCTTATCCCTCAGGTGGTGGGTTAGGTATGAAGCGCCGCGCCCGCCCGGCTATCGAGCGTTGCTGAGATGGAGATCTTGCTGTCGACCATAATGCAGACGCTGTCGGCCTACATGTGGCCGCTGTTTCGAGTGTCGAGTATGTTGATGGTGATGGCCGTATTTGGCGCTAACACCACGCCCACCCGTGTGCGCCTGCTGCTCTCGGTGGCGATAACCTTCGCCATCGCCCCCATGTTGCCGGTCAATACCGAGGTAGAGCTGTTCTCATTAGGTGCGGTATTCGTTACCGTGCAGCAGATATTGATCGGCGTCGCCATGGGGTTTGTGACCCTGCTCATCATGCAGACCTTCGTGTTGACCGGACAGATCATCGGCATGCAGACCAGCCTAGGTTTCGCCTCCATGGTGGACCCTGGCTCAGGCCAGCAGACACCTGTTATCGGTAACTTCTTCCTGCTGCTGACGACCATGATCTTCCTGGCGGTAGATGGTCACCTGGTGATGATCCGCATGTTGGTGGCGAGCTTCGATACCATTCCCGTGTCCATGCAAGGAATAAGCATCGCCAGCTATCGGCGTTTGGCAGAGTGGGGCGCCTATATGTTCGGCGCGGCGCTGACCATGTCCATCTCGGCGATCGTTGCGCTCTTGCTGATCAACCTCTCTTTTGGGGTGATGACCCGCGCCTCGCCGCAACTTAACATCTTCGCCATCGGTTTTCCCGTGACCATGGTGAGTGGTCTGATTATTCTCTGGTTGACCCTGACGCCTATCATGGCGCATTTCGACGAGGTCTGGCGTTCGGCCCAGTTGCTGCTGTGCGATCTGGTGCAGCTGCAATGTAGTACGGCTGGGAGTTTCTGATGGCCGATAACGATACCAGTCAGGAGAAGACCGAAGAGGCGACCCCCAGGCGACGCGAACAGGCGCGAGAGAAGGGGCAGGTCGCCCGATCTAAGGAGCTGGGCACCTCTGCCGTGTTGATGTCGGCGGCGGTTGGCTTTGCCGTTATTGGGCCGAGCCTGGGGCAGTCATTGATGAGCGTGATGACGAACCTGTTTACCATGAGCAGGCCGGAGATCTACGACACCAATAGTATGTTCAACATCTGGATGATGGTCTTCAGCGAGCTGGCGATCCCTATGGCCAGCTTCGTGCTGTTTCTTGCCTTTGTCGCCTTCCTGGGGAATGTCGTGCTCGGCGGCATCACCTTCTCGGCCAAGGCTTTCATGCCTAAAGGCAACAAGATGAACCCCATCAGTGGCTTTAAGCGCATGTTCGGGGTGCAGGCCTTGGTGGAGCTGACTAAGGGGATCGCCAAGTTCTCCGTGGTGGCCCTGATGGCCTATCTGCTACTGAGTTATTACTTCACCGATATTCTTACCCTGTCCCAGGGGCACCTGCCGGGCAATGTCTATAACGCGCTGGATCTGCTGGTGTGGATGTTTATCGTGCTCTGCTCCTCTACCGTGATTATTGTGGTGATCGACGTGCCGTTTCAGATTTGGAACCATAACAAACAGCTGCGGATGACCAAGCAGGAGATCAAGGACGAGTATAAAGATACCGAGGGCCAGCCCGAGGTGAAGGGCAGGGTGCGTCAGATGCAGCGTGAGATGGCGCAGCGGCGCATGATGGCCGAGGTGCCCAATGCCGACGTGATAGTGGTCAACCCAGAGCACTATGCGGTGGCGGTAAAATATGATGTGACCAAGGCCGCCGCGCCCTATGTGCTTGCCAAGGGGGTAGACGATGTGGCCTTTAAGATCCGTGAGATCGCCCGCGAGCATGATGTCGCTATCGTCTCAGCACCGCCATTGGCCAGGGCTATCTATCACACCACCAAGATAGATCAGGAGATCCCCGAGGGGCTGTTTACTGCCGTGGCCCAGGTACTGGCCTATGTCTTCCAGCTGCGTCAATATCAGCAAAAGGGTGGTAAGCGTCCGACGCCTATCCCTGTCAATCAGCCTATCCCCGATGAGCTAAAATACTAACGCTTTAAGTTGGTTAACTCTTATTTTGCGTCTGTACTGTCTGATATTTGTTCGTTTGTTATCCGTTCGAGTCGCTGCGAACTAAGCCAGCCTTAAGTTGGCGTACTTTTTGCTGAAACCTAGCTAGATGTCAAAGTTCAGGCGCTAGATTGATGGATTTGAAAGCAAGCTTAGGTCAACTAAAACAGGTAAAACCAGCCAACTTCAAAGGGATAGGCACACCTATCTTGGTACTTGCGGCGCTGGCGATGATCGTCTTGCCCATGCCGGCCTTTCTGCTGGATATCCTGTTCTCCTTTAATATCGCCCTGGCGCTGGTCGTTCTGCTGGTCGCCATCTATACCGACCGCCCCTTGGACTTTGCCGCTTTCCCAACGGTTCTGCTTGTTGCCACCCTGCTGCGTTTGGCGCTTAACGTCGCCTCGACCCGTATCGTATTGCTCGAGGGTCATAACGGCGGTGACGCCGCGGGTAAGGTGATCGAGGCCTTCGGCTCAGTGGTGATCGGTGGTAACTATGCCGTGGGTCTGGTGGTGTTTCTTATCCTGATCATCATTAACTTCGCCGTGGTGACCAAGGGGGCAGGACGTATATCTGAGGTGAGTGCCCGCTTTACCCTGGATGCCATGCCTGGTAAGCAGATGGCTATCGACGCCGACCTTAACGCCGGAGTCCTCAATCAAGATCAGGCGCGTATTCGCCGCGCCGAAGTGACCAAGGAAGCCGACTTCTACGGCGCGATGGACGGTGCCTCTAAGTTTGTAAAAGGGGATGCCATCGCGGGCATCATGATTCTAGTGATCAACATCCTGGGTGGTTTCGTCATAGGTATGGCGCAGCACGGCCTGGACTTCTCCTCTGCGGTCGAGATCTACACCCTACTGACCATAGGTGATGGCTTGGTGGCGCAGATCCCTGGCCTCTTGCTCTCCATTGCGGCGGCCTTGATGGTGACTCGCCAAAACGAATCTGGCGACATGGGTCAGATGGTGATGAGTCAGATGTTCGACAATCCCAAATCACTGGCCATCGCCGCCGGCGTGCTGCTGATCATGGGAATCGTGCCCGGCATGCCTCATTTTGCCTTCTTAACCTTCGGCATCATTACCGCGGCGGGCGCCTATTTTCTGCATCGCAAGAAAGATCTCGATAGGCAGCGTGCCCTGGAGATCGCCAAGACCTCGCCGGCAACCCCGGGTGATGCCAAGCCCAAAGAGCTTAGCTGGGATGATGTGCAGCAGGTCGATACCATTGGCCTGGAGGTGGGCTATCGCCTGATCCCTCTGGTGGACAAGGGCCAGGGTGGTGAGCTGCTCGGCCGCATCAAGGGCGTGCGTAAGAAGCTGTCTCAGGAGCTGGGCTTCCTGGTACCCGCGGTGCATATTCGCGATAACTTAGACCTTGCGCCAAACACCTATCGTATCTCGCTGATGGGAGTAGCCTCCGGTGAAGCGGATATTCGTCACGATTGTGAACTGGCCATCAACCCCGGCCAGGTCTACGGTAAGCTGGATGGCGTCGAGACCACAGATCCCGCCTTCGGACTCGAGGCGGTATGGATAGCACCAGAGCTAAGAGAACACGCTCAGACCTTAGGCTATACGGTCGTTGATGCCGCTACGGTAGTGGCCACTCACCTGAGTCAGCTATTGACCAACAACGCCTCTAAGTTGCTGGGTTACGAAGAGGTGCAGCAGCTGATGGATATGCTGGCCAAGCATTCGCCTAAGCTGGTTAGCGGCTTCATTCCCGATGTATTGCCGCTGGGCACAGTGGTCAAGGTGATGCAGAACCTGCTTAATGAAGGCGTCTCCATTCGCGATCTTAAGACAATCGTTCAGACGCTGCTCGAGTACGGGCCTAAGAGTAACGATACCGAGGTGCTCACCGCCGCCGTACGTATTGCGCTTAAACGCATGATTGTACAAGAAATAAGCGGTCCAGAGCCGGAAATTCCTGTCATTACTTTGGCGCCGGAATTGGAACAGATGTTGCATCAGTCTATGCAGGCAACGGGAGGCGAGGGGCCGAATATCGAACCTAGCCTTGCCGAGAGGATGCAAAAGTCGTTACTCGACGCATCCCAGCGTCAGGAGATGGTGGGTCAGCCAGCCATCCTACTGACTTCGGGTATGTTACGTTCGACGCTGTCGCGTTTTGTTAAACATACGATTCCAAATCTAAGGGTGATCTCTTACCAAGAGGTACCCGATGAGAAACAAATTCGCATCGTATCGGCGGTCGGCCAGTAGAGGGTATTTAAGTGAAAATTAAACGTTTTTTGGCAAAAGATATGCGCTCTGCATTGGCCCAGGTAAAAGAGACGCTAGGCTCGGATGCGGTGATCATGTCCAATAAAAAAGTCACCGGTGGCATAGAAATTGTGGCCGCGGTCGACTACGACGAGCCTAAGCCAAGCGTGGCCAAATCAAGCGATGCCGCGCCCCTGTCACCCAGCTTTCTCGATCTGGCCGAAGAGAAGGTGTCTATTGGTCGTCAGCCCATCAAGGCAGAGTCAAAAAAACAGCCATCACCCGTGGCCGATTCGCTGCAAGCGCTGCTCGAGCGTCAACAAAATCGCGTCAGTCAGCAACTAAGCCAATCGAATGAAGCACTCGAGATGCCCGCCTGGGCACAAGGATTGAAGGCGCCAAAAGAGGAGGTCCCTGCAATCAGTCAGCAGGAGAGCCCTGTCCTCAATCGTCCCAAGCGTGAAAAGAGCGGTGCGGCCAGCAGCGAGATTGAATCCATGCGTGAGGAGCTGGCCTCCCTGCGCAACCTGCTGACCCATCAGGTGACCTCACTGCTGACCGAGCAGAAGAGCCGCCTGGATCCTGTGGGTGCCATGTTAGAGAGCCGTCTTCTGGAAGCCGAATTTAGTCCTGAGGTTGCCGCTAAGTTGTCGGCCTTGAGCGAACACTATGTACCGGCGGATCTGGTGAAGGCGCTTCCGCGTAGCCTGGCGAACATGCTCGACAACCAGGGGGACGATATCGTTCGTCAGGGCGGAGTGGTTGCCTTTGTCGGTCCGACCGGTGTCGGCAAGACGACGAGTGTCGCAAAATTAGCCGCTCGATTCGCCGCGCAACATGGTTCAGATCAAGTTGCATTAATTACAACCGATCATTATCGCATTGGAGCCTATGAGCAGCTGGCAACCTATGGCAAAATAATGGGGTGTCCGGTCAAGCAAGCTCATGATCTCAATGAGTTGGAACAAATTCTTTATCAGTTCCGCAATCGCAAGCTAGTATTGATAGATACGGCGGGCATGGGACAAAGAGATGTGAGATTGTTCCAGCAACTTGATAATTTAACTGCAAATAGCAGATTACCTATTCGCAGTTATCTGGTACTGTCATCTACAAGTCAAAGAAGAGTGCTTGAAGATGCCGTCGCGCAGTTTACTCGGATTCCATTATCCGGTGCGATTTTGACCAAATTAGATGAATCGGTGGCCTTGGCGCCGGCATTGAGTGTGTTGATTCAAAGTGGATTACCCTTGAGTTATGTCACCGATGGCCAGCGAGTGCCAGAAGATATGCAAGTGGCCGACACCTTAGCCTTAGCCAACAAGGCCCTGTCGGTACTCGAAAAGAAAGTGCAACCAATACAGAATAACGAAAGGTCATATGAACAGGCCTACGCATTTGAGTAATATAATGAGTCGGGATCAAGCAAGCGGTTTACGTATGATGAATCAACCATATAACGAAAAAGTAAAAGTAATTGCCGTAACCGGTGGTAAAGGTGGCGTAGGTAAAACCAGCGTATCGATCAATACCGCCGTCTCCCTGGCCGAGAAGGGCAAGCGAGTGCTTGTGCTCGATGCCGACTTGGGTCTAGCCAACGTCGATGTCATGTTGGGCCTAAGGGCTGAGCGCAATCTGTCCCACGTATTATCCGGTGAGGCCGACCTTGACGAGATCATCGTTCGTGGTCCAAAGGGTATAGGCATTATTCCAGCCACTTCCGGTACCCAGGCCATGGTGGAGCTGACACCTGCGCAGCATGCCGGCCTAATCCGCGCCTTCAGTGAGATGAAGACCCAGTTTGATATCTTGGTCGTGGATACCGCTGCCGGTATCTCGGACATGGTGCTCAGTTTCTCTCGCGCCTCGCAAGATGTCTTGGTGGTGGTCTGTGATGAGCCGACCTCTATTACCGATGCCTATGCTTTAATTAAGATTCTGAGCCGCGAGCACGGCGTATTCAGATTTAAGATTGTGGCCAACATGGTCAGAAGTTTGCGAGAAGGGATGGAGTTGTTTGCTAAACTTAGCAAGGTAACCGACCGTTTTCTCGATGTGGCCTTGGAGCTGGTTGCGACTATCCCATTCGATGAAAACCTTCGTAAGTCAGTTCGTAAACAAAAGTTGATCGTCGAGGCGTTTCCTAAGTCGCCGGCGTCGATTGCTTATCATGGTTTGGCTAATAAGATCATTAGCTGGCCAGTGCCACAACAGCCGGGCGGCCACCTAGAGTTCTTTGTGGAACGTTTGGTACAACGTCCAGAATATCAAGAGGATCGTACGAGTGAGTAAAGCCGCTGCGTATACTTGTTTAGATAACAAAGCTTCTATTGTCGAACAGTATGCACCGTTGGTTAAAAGGATTGCTCACCATTTACTTGCTCGTCTGCCCGCCTCGGTGCAATTGGATGATCTGTTACAAGCAGGTATGATGGGCCTGCTCGAAGCCTCGGCCAAGTTCGACGGCAGCAAGGGGGCTAAGTTTGAAACCTTTGCCGGAATACGCATTCGTGGCTCTATGCTCGACGAGATCCGCCGTGGCGACTGGGTACCCAGGTCGGTTCACCGCAATCAACGCCGCATAGCACAGGTGATTGACGAGCTAGAACAAGAACTTGGACGTGACGCAAAAGACAATGAAATTGCGGATCGACTTGATATGCCGCTCGATGAGTACCATCATATTCTTAATGATGTTTCAGTCGGGAAAGTAGTTGGAATTGAAGATCTTGGCGTATCGGTCGATGTAGTAAGACAGGAAGATGATCACCAGGACGACGCATTTGAATCTCTGGCAGAGACACAGTTTCATGAGGCCCTCGTGGAAGCGATTAAATTACTGCCAGAAAGAGATGGATTAGTTTTGTCGTTATATTATGACGAAGCATTAAATTTAAAAGAGATCGGTGCCGTACTTGATGTCAGCGAATCCCGAGTAAGCCAGATACACAGCCAGGCGATGCTCAGACTCAAAGCGAAACTCAAGCATTGGACCAAAATATAACGATTACATGAGCAATATAAAAACAGCTCCGCGGAGGAAACCTTGGACAAGAATATGAAGATTCTCGTTGTTGACGATTTCTCAACAATGAGACGCATCATCAAGAACTTGTTGAGAGACTTGGGTTTTAATAACACTCAGGAAGCAGATGACGGTTCGACAGCCTTGCCTATGTTGCAAAAAGGCGATTTTGATTTTGTCGTGACCGATTGGAATATGCCTGGGATGCAGGGGATCGACCTATTAAAGGCTATCCGTGCCGATGACAACCTGAAACACATTCCTGTGTTGATGGTGACTGCGGAAGCGAAAAGGGAACAGATCATCGCAGCGGCCCAGGCCGGCGTGAATGGCTATGTGGTGAAACCTTTTACTGCGGCGACATTGAAAGAGAAGTTAGACAAAATTTTCGAACGACTCGGTTAATCAAGGTTGAGCTATGCAGGCAGAAACTTCAGGGCTGATCAATTTAGCACAGGCCAAGCAACTCGTTGATCTACTCGAGGCTGGCCAACAAGAGCAGGCCGATGAGCTAATTCGCGACATCGCCAGCCCGATTCAGAAAGAGCTGTTTGACGAGGTGGGTCGCCTTACCCGTCAGCTTCACAGTGCGATAGTGGATTTTCAGGTGGACGGTCGCCTCGTGGAGCTGGCCAATAGCGAAATTCCCGATGCCAAAGAGCGCCTCAATTATGTCATCGACATGACGGAGCAGGCGGCAAACAAGACCATGGACGCCGTCGAAGAATCTCTGCCGCTTGCAGATGCGCTAACCGCAAACGTACAGGCCGTAAAGCCTTCCTGGGATCGTCTGATGAGACGCGATATTCAGCTGCACGAATTTAAGGCGCTATGCCATGACGTTCAGCAATTTATCGAGCGCAGCGAGTCCGATTCCAATCGTTTGAAAGAGTTACTCAATAACATATTGCTGGCCCAGGACTTCCAAGATCTGACCGGGCAGATGATCCGCCGGGTGATCGAGCTGGTACGAGAGGTGGAGAGTAACCTGGTCTCCATGTTGACCGTATTTGGCGAGCAGCCTGCAACGGATAAACCCCAAGCATCAGAGAAGTGCGTCGAAGCTGAAGGTCCTATTATGAACGCTGATCAGCGTGATGATGTCGTGACAGGGCAAGATGAAGTCGATGACTTGCTGTCGAGTCTAGGTTTCTAAGTAGGAGTCATATGAATGTCCTTTGATGTTGATGAAGAGATACTGCAGGACTTTTTGATTGAAGCGGGTGAGATCCTTGAGCTTCTCTCTGAACAGCTGGTGGCGTTAGAGAATAACCCCGACGACACCGAACTACTCAATGCCATCTTCCGTGGATTCCACACAGTTAAAGGTGGCGCAGGCTTCTTGAGTCTGACGCCCATGGTGGATGTCTGTCATGAAGCGGAAAATACCTTCGACCTGCTACGCACAGGGAAACGCAGTGTCTCCGCCGAACTGATGGATATCATCCTGCAGGCCGTCGACACCATCAATTCTATGTTTGCCGAGACCCAGGCGGGTGTCGAGCAAAGCCCTGCCGATGATGCCCTGTTGGCTAACCTTAAATTATTGAGCTCTGGTGGCTTATTACCGTCGGAAATGGGCGGCGCTGGCGAGACGCTTGCCTCTGAACAGCCGGATGAAGCGCCTGTTGATGACGGTATCGAGCTGTTTGATACCCCGCTCGATGACAATGTCGAGTTGTTTGACGAGCCGGTAAGCAATGATCCCGTGACCTCCATTGTCGGTGAAGGCGATATCGATGAGATAGATGAGTCTGAATTCGAAGCCCTGCTCGATGCGCTTCACGGCAGTGGAAAAGGGCCTTCTGGTGCCAGCGCTGCGGCTAGCGCACCGGTTCAGGCCAGCGACAGTGACGACATCACCGACGATGAGTTCGAGTCACTCCTCGATGAACTTCACGGTTCGGGTAAATTCCAGGCGCCCTCTGCACCAATTGCCAAGGTGCCAGAGCCTAGCTCGCCGCCGGTGGATGCCGATGAGATCACCGACGATGAATTCGAGAAGCTGCTCGATGAGCTGCATGGCGCCGGTGCCGGTCCTGGCAGCGAGACCAGCAAGCCTGCGACTCCGGCGGCCCCTAAGGCGCCAGAGGTCTCCGCACCTAAAATGGCAGCTCCTGCGCAATCGAGTGTTAAGCCACAGCCCGTGGAGGCGCCTGCGCCTAAACCTGTGGTGAAGGAGAAGGCTGCGGCCAAGGCGCCAGCCACTAACATGCCGCAGGCGGAAACCACAGTACGTGTCGATACCGCGCGTCTCGATCAGATCATGAACATGGTCGGTGAGCTGGTACTGGTGCGTAATCGTCTGCTTAGCCTGGGGATCTCCCGCGATGACGAGGATATGTCTAAGGCCCTCGCCAACCTAGATCTGGTGACCGCCGATCTCCAGGGCGCAGTGATGAAGACCCGCATGCAGCCAATCAAGAAGGTGTTTGGCCGCTTCCCTCGCGTGGTGCGGGATCTGGCGCGCAGCCTGAATAAAGAGATCGATCTTCGCATGATAGGTGAAGATACGGATCTGGATAAGAACCTGGTTGAAGCCCTTGCGGATCCCTTGGTTCACCTGGTGCGTAACTCGGTCGATCATGGTATCGAGATGCCTGACGAGCGTGAAGCTAATGGCAAGTCGCGTACCGGGACTATTACCCTTTCTGCTAGTCAGGAAGGCGACCATATCCTGCTCAAGATTGAAGACGATGGTGCGGGGATGGATCCCGATAAGCTCAAGCAGATCGCCATCACGCGTGGCGTGCTTGATGAAGATGCTGCTGCGCGCATGTCTGATGAAGAGGCCTATAACCTGATCTTCGCCCCGGGCTTCTCTACTAAGGTGGAGATCTCTGATATCTCAGGTCGTGGCGTTGGCATGGACGTGGTGAAGACGCGCATTACTCAGTTAAACGGTACCGTGCATATCGATTCCCTGAAAGGTAAGGGGACTTGCCTGGAGATCAAGGTGCCGCTCACCCTGGCGATTATGCCGACCCTGATGGTGGAAGTTGCACAGCAGGTGTTTGCCCTGCCGCTGTCCAGTGTCAGCGAGATCTTCCATCTGGATCTGACCAAGACCAATATTGTCGATGGCCAGTTAACCGTGATAGTGCGAGAAAAAGCCGTACCGCTCTTCTATCTGGAGCATTGGCTGAGCCGCAAGGCCGCGAGCTTCAAGCATGGCGATAAGCAGCATGGTCACGTGGTGATCGTACAACTCGGCACCATGCAGATAGGTTTCGTGGTTGACTCCTTGATTGGTCAGGAAGAAGTGGTGATCAAGCCGCTGGGCACCCTGCTACATGGTACCCCGGGCATGGCTGGCGCCACGATTACCTCAGATGGTGGCATCGCATTGATATTAGATGTACCCGGCTTATTGAAACATTACGCCAAGAATAAGAAATAGCAGTTAGTGGTACAGCGAGCTAGCGGATAGGCGTGATGCCCAAGGCGTCACGCCTTGTTTCGGCAAGGATCCTGCTGTTGATAGGAATTTGAATGGCCATAAAAGTATTAGTTGTCGATGATTCAAGCTTTTTTCGTCGTCGAGTCAGTGAGATTGTTACCAAGGATGCGGATTTAGAGGTCATAGGCACGGCTTCCAATGGCGCCGAAGCGGTTAAGCTGGCGCAGCAGTTAAAGCCACAGGTGATCACCATGGATATCGAGATGCCTGTGATGGATGGTATCAGTGCCGTGCGTGAGATCATGGCGAAGTGTCCCACACCCATTTTGATGTTCTCATCTCTCACCCATGACGGTGCCAAGGCGACGCTGGATGCCTTGGAGGCCGGTGCATTAGATTTTCTTCCTAAACGATTTGAAGATATCGCCACCAATAAAGATGAGGCGATCTCTTTATTGCAGCAGCGTATCAAGGCATTGGGTCGCCGCCGGGTGTTTCGACCTATACTGCCTCGAAGTGTATCGCCAAAGCCTGCCACCACGACAGGGACGGCACCGTCTAGAGAGAGTGTGCAGCCACAACGTCCGGCTTCACGCCCGAGTGCGCCGCTTCCCAGAGCCAGTGGTAAGAAATATAAGCTGCTGCTGATCGGTACCTCGACCGGTGGCCCGGTTGCGCTGCAACGTATCTTGACTAAGCTACCGGCCAACTATCCTCATCCCATCTTGTTGATCCAGCATATGCCGGCGGCCTTTACTCCAGCTTTCGCGGCTCGCTTAAATGGCCTGTGCGCCATCGAAGTGAAAGAGGCGCAGAATGGCGATCAACTCAGGGCAGGCTGCGCTTATTTGGCGCCCGGCGGCATGCAGATGATGCTTGAACGCGGCGGCAGCTATGGTCGCATCAAGATAGTAGCGGGCAGTGCCGACATGAATTATAAGCCCTGTGTCGACATTACTTTTGCCTCGGCCTCTAAGTTGAGTGGTGGCGAGACACTGGCCGTGGTATTGACCGGCATGGGCGCCGACGGTCGCGAAGGGGCGCGGATGCTTAAGAGCGTAGGTGCAACCATCTGGGCCCAGGATGAAGCCAGCTGTGTGGTTTACGGTATGCCGCAGGCGGTAACCGCCGCCGGGATCTCGAGTCAGTCGATAGCGCTTGATGATATGGCCGAGGCCATCATACGCGAGAGTGGACGTGGCTAGGCAGCGCCAGGGCGTCAGCACCACTGTGCTGTTGCTGTTTTTTCTCTTGTTGGTCAGCTGTCTAGTCACTGGATCACTCTATCTCGACTTGCGGCATAAGAATGGGCTGCTCGAAGATAAGATAGCTCAGCTCGAGAAGACCCAGGTACTCTTGATGGTGCCCGACGAGCAGGCCGAGGCCTTGGCCGATTGGATGGAGAATAATCCTGAATTTACTCAATCTATCATCAAGCAGGCGGAACCTGGCAGCCAGGTGAGGGTGGAGATTGGCCCAGAGGTTCCCGAGTCTATTGCCAGACGTGAGGCGAAAAGCATACCGCTTGATGGCCAGGACGAGTTAACGCCTCTATTACCTGTGGAAGTGCCATCTCAGTCCGAGCAAAAGGTGGCAAGCGCCACAGATAAGGCGCAACAGAGTGGTCAAGGGTCATCTCAAGCGGTTAAGCTGTCAGAAGATAAAGATGGTGTTAAAGTAATAAGCCTGCCCCATGGCGGCATTCGAGTCACGACTCGCGAAGATAATTAAAACAATAGCCTGATGGCGATACGCGCGGCGATTTAAGGGGTTTTACTTGAAGATCTGGACCATAGCAAATCAAAAAGGGGGCGTGGGCAAGACGACCACAGTGGCGAGCCTGGCAGGCGCCATGGCTAAGCGGGGCAAGCGAGTCTTGATGATAGACACTGACCCCCATGCGTCCCTGGGCTACTATCTGGGGATAGATTCCGAAGAGGTGCCCGCCTCACTCTATGATCTGTTTTTGAAGCACAAGAGTCTGACGCAAGAGCAGGTGCTTGCCCATATTGTGCCTACCAAGGTTGAAGGTATCGATTTGCTGCCCGCCACCATGGCCCTGGCGACGCTGGATCGCTCACTCGGCCATCAGGAAGGGATGGGTTTGATCCTTAAGCGCCTGCTTAGCTTAGTCAATGAGCATTATGACGTCGCCCTCATCGATTGCCCGCCGGTATTGGGGGTGCTGATGGTCAATGCGCTTGCCGCCAGCGAACATATTATCATTCCGGTACAGACAGAGTTTTTGGCAATCAAGGGGCTAGACCGTATGGTCAAAACCATGACACTCATGGGACGCTCTAAGAATACCGACTACAGTTACACCATTATCCCGACCATGTATGACAGACGCACCAAGGCGTCGCCAGCCGCGTTACAGCAGCTGGGGGAGGAGTACGGTGACGTGCTTTGGCCTGATGTTATCCCGGTCGACACCAAGTTTCGTGATGCCAGCCTGGCACACCTGCCGGCCTCGCATTATGCCAGCCATTCTCGCGGCGTAAAGGCCTATGACAGATTGCTGGATCATCTGCTGACCAAGGAGTTTGCTCATGTCAAACTCGGCTGACGATGCGGTTTTCGATTATTTTTCGCTGCTGCTCTCGGAACCTGAGCGAGAGGAACCTGAGCAAGAGGAGCTTCAGAAAGAGAGTGCTTCGTCAGATGAGCATGAAGATAAGCGCGGTAAAGTGACGGCTAATCAAGATGGGCTAGCGACTCGCCAAGCTCCCGCAATGCAGCGCCAGACTCAGAATCAGACCCAGGTTCAGGCTCAGCAAGCGCTGTCGCGCCCAGTGATAACCCAGGCCGCGCCGCCACTGAATAAGCTCGCGCTCGAGCAACTGCTGGCGCCGGTAACCGAGATAGAAACAGAAACCGAGGCAGTAACTGAGACTGAGACAAAGCAGGAGCTCAAAACGCTCGAGCAGGTTAAGTCGGCCATTGTTGAGGCCAAGCCTGCGCAGGTTGAAACTGCCACTCAGGCGAAACCTTTGTCGCAAGTTAAGGAAAAAATAGAAGAAAAATTAGAAACTTCGGCTAGTATTAAGCAAGAGGAAGCCGTTGCCGAAAAGGTCGAACTGGCAGCCTCGGTGCAGACTCAAACCGGGGCTACACCGCCCGGGGTGACTGAGCAGTTGATTGAGCAGCTCGACGAAGAGTTTCAGGTGCTGTTTTTCAAGGTGGCAGGGCTTACATTGGCCGTGCCCCTGGTAAGCCTAGGCGGTATCGTTAAGGTGGAGCGAATTAACCATATTATGGGACGACCAGACTGGTATCTGGGCGTTCAAACTCATAGGGACTCGCAGCTCAATGTTGTCGATTCCGGTGCCTGGGTGATGCCGGAAAAATACGACGAGAAGCTGGCGCAATCTGTTGATTACCAATATATTGTACTCTTAGAGAACAGTAATTGGGGCTTGGCCTGTGAGTCTCTGGTGAATTCCGTCAAAATTTTAAAGTCAGAAGTTAATTGGCGTAGCAAAGCGGGTAAACGCCCCTGGCTGGCTGGCGTCGTAAAAGAACAGATGTGCGGCATCTTACATGTGCAGGCACTGATTGAATTATTAAATTTGGGTTTAGGTAGTCAGGACTCTATTGGCTGAGGTTGATATGGCAGATGCAAAAAACGTCGCGGCAGTTGCTGCAGGTAAAGATGATGAAGTGTTGCAGTGGGTAACCTTCCGTTTAGACAATGAAACCTATGGTATCAATGTCATGCAGGTGCAAGAGGTGTTGCGTTACACCGAGATCGCGCCTGTGCCGGGGGCTCCTCATTATGTGTTGGGGATCATTAACCTTCGTGGCAATGTGGTGACAGTGATCGATACCCGTTCGCGTTTTGGTCTGCCTTCTGCCGAGGTGGATGATTCTACCCGTATCGTGATCATCGAAGCGGAGAAGCAAGTGATCGGTATTCTGGTCGACAGCGTCGCCGAGGTGGTCTATCTGCGTGGCTCGGAGATAGATAACGCGCCGAACGTGGGCACAGAAGAGAGCGCCAAGTTTATTCAAGGGGTGAGTAATCGCGATAATGAATTGCTCATTCTGGTGGATCTCGATAAGTTACTCTCAGATGAAGAGTGGATGGAACTGGCTCAGCTTTAAACCCTTAGCCATTGACGATAAAAAGCCGTCGCCTCGTTCGATGGCTTTTTTCGTGGTGGAAAAGAGTTAGATGAGTGTAGGCGTAAAGAATAATGGAGTCGGCATTTATGATAGGCGATGAGATCTTAATCGCGGCGTTACTGTATGTGGTTGCCTGTCTTGGTTTGGTGCTGTATCAGCAGAAAATGACCAACAAACTCAGAGCCAAGATAGACGCCCTGACCTTGCTGGTTAAAGAGAACGATCGACAGCGCGAGGCAGTAAAGCAGGAGCTGCAGGAACTGAGATCCGGCACCATAGGGGTTGGTCGACGCATGCTTGAGCTCGAAAAGCGTGTGACCAAGCAGGAGGCCCGCATCGATGAGACGGTCGCGGATGAACCTCAGGCCAGGCTCTATACCCGAGCGATGAAGATGGTCGAACTCGGCGCCGATATCGACGAGCTGGTGAAGGAGTGTGAGCTGCCTAAAGCCGAGGCTGAGCTTTTGCTACGTCTACATGGTAAACGTTAAGTCTCTTTTTTAAGCTAATTGTTTGGTCCTTACACCTCTTGCATGATCCTCTTATGCATATTGTCCCAGCGCTCAGGAAACTTACCGTCAAGCATATAGACGAAGGCGATGAGTTCTGCGATGAGCAGATATAGCTCTTTGGGGATCTCTTCACCTATCTCCAGTTTTTGCAGAAAGTTACTCAAGTTGGCATCTTGATGTATGTAGATGCCAGCCTCCTTGGCGATGGCAATGATCTCCTCGGCAACTAAGTCTTCCCCCTTGGCGGTGATCTGCGGCGCCGATTTACCGTCGTAGCGCAGGGCGGCCGCCTGAGTGGGCCTGTGTGGGTTATTGTATGAGTTACTGTTTGAGTTATTGCCTGAATTTCCGTGTAACTTGTCTTCTAAATCGTCTGTTGAGCTCATCATTAGGCCTTTATTTTTACCAAATAGTGCTCACCCGGAAGTAAGGAGGCGGGCACCTGTGAGACTTGAGTGCGGATCTTGTTTGGGGTTATACCTATGGCCTGAATCTTCTGTTCGAGTCCCATGAGTCGTTGTTCGATACGGTCGAGCAGGCTCTGATCTTCAGAGGTAAAACCCAGGTTCAGTCGACCATCCTTCACGTCAGCATTGATCAAAAGTCCCGCCTGACTGAGGTTAAACTTAAGCTGTAGCCGCCAATGGGGGGAGCTGTTTTTCTCTTGCTCGTCCTGGCTGAAATGCCCCTCAAGCTCTTCGTGTCTGTGCTCAATCATGTAGGGTAGGGTAAAGTACCAATTTGTCGATTGTGGCGGGTCGCTGCTCACCTGCTGATAGAGGGAAAGATTCGATATTAACTTGCCCAGCGACTCTAGGCCGCCACTCTTTTCGAGCAAACCCAGTAGCTGACTGCCCGAGGCGAGCTGTTGCAGCCCTTGGAGCTGGCTAGATGCTTTGCCGCTCGTTTGCATTTTTACCTGTCTGCCAAGGAGTAGCTGAAACAGCACGCCTATGGTGCCGGCGTGACTCGTGATACTGCCGAGGCTAGCGACAGGCGCTGGGGGGGCAGCGATGCCGGCGAGGCTATCGATAAGCTCTTGTCTCAATGAGCTAGGACTCGCTAACTCGCTAAGGGGTCTGGGAAAGGCTAGTGGCAGAAGTTGCTGTACTAACTGCAGCAAGTTTCGCCCCTGAGCAATGGCTTTTTGTGTCTGTAGGGCTTTATCTGCAATCTGACCGAGTGCGAGGTTGAGGCCTCTATGTCCTGCCTCTCTATGCCCTACATCACTGGATTGGAGTCCATTCGGGGGTAAGCCCCTTGGGGATGACTGCGTTTGGCCTATATCTCTTGCTGCTGGCGAAGTGCCTGTAGCCGAAATTTGCCCCGCTTGTTTCTCTAGTGCCGTCAGCTTAGCCAGTGCGGCGGGGCTGAGCTGTTGTAACTGAGCCGCAGTCTTCGCCATTCCCTGTTCGAGGGGCGTCGCCTCGAGCCTAATTCCCGTTAGCCTGTTATCTGTTAGCCTGAAATCTGCGAGCCTGATATTTGAGAGCATGGCGCTGACGTTTTGATAGAGTCGGCTCTGGGCTATTTCTTTCAACAGCGCCCCTTGGAGATTTTTCGACTCACTGGCCTGCAAGGCATTATCTGGCGTTGGCGTTGAGATGAGTGCTTTACCGAGCTGAGAGCCGAAAATCGCCGCTGTCTTATCGGGTGCCTTGTCAGGCGATTGCGCGCTGGGAAGCGGTATCTGAACCATAAGGTCTCTAGGCAAAGCAGCGTTTGCCGATGTCTTGCCTGGCATGAGAATCGATGAGGAATCAACCGGACGATTTAGTGTGGTGAGCTCTCTGATGATCCCTTTTAACGATTCAGGCGTTAAGGGGGTCTTTGCCAAGGTATTTATTAATTGATGGTAAGCACTGGCTAACTCGGGTTTGCTGATAAGCGCTTGGGATGACGGTGGTGATAGATAGAGTGCGGGTGAATTGGCATTGCTCATCAGCGCATCTTTACCTGTGGGGGTCAGTTGTAGATTGACCTCTGCTAATTTTGGGGTGAGCGTTAGGGTCAATCGTCCATTTTCTATGGCAATTTTTGCTAGGTATTGGCCATCGGCAATGGAGGGACTTGGCAATCTCACAAGCTGCGATTCATTAAAAAACAGCTGATTTGCCGTTATTTTTACCTCCCCGAGGGGATAGCCCTGGGGACGACTGGCGAAGTTGGTGAGCTGTTCCAGACTTATCTGGTTGGCATTGATATAGGCAACCAGCCCCTTGGGTAAGGGGAGGGAAGTTGGCTGCCCCTGAGCCTGCACGCTGGCATTCATCATAGAAGTTGAATTAGCGGCGGCGCTTAATTGGGTCAATACTGTAAGACGGATGGCATCTCGTTTTAGGTTTTGCTGATCTTTAGCGTCAAGGTAGGTGATGGCCAGCTCGCGATGGTTGAACTTGAGCTTATCGCCCTGAGGAGTCGATACAATCTCCACCGGAATATTTTTAGCCTGAGCGCTCTTGTCTGTTTGGGCGAGAGCATCACTGCCAGAAAGAGCTGGGGCGGGCATGTCGATACGGGAATTACTCAAATGTGAACCTCAAATTGATGCGCCATGAATGTCTTATTACAAAATTCAATTTGACCTATCGCTTTTGCTGAGTATCCTTAGCGATCTGAAAAGGAAAACCAAACTGTGTAGTCTAGTATTAACACTTTATCGTCAACAATAGCTGGTGACTTTAGCCGTGTTCAATACTAATTAGGAAACTAATTTATATGAAGTGTAAATGGATTGCGTTGAGTCTGCTATTGGTTGGTGCCCAGGTGATGGCACAGACAGACACAAGCGATGAGAGTGCAACGGATAGCTCAGCCGCAGAAGTGACCATTATCTATAATGATGAGCGTGATCCTCTGGAAGGTTTTAACCGCGCCATGTGGGATTTCAACTATCAGTTTCTCGATAAGTATTTCTATCGCCCTGTGGCCCACGGTTACAACGACATCTTGCCTCGTCCGGTAAAGACGGGGGTTAACAATTTCGTGCTTAACTTCGAAGAACCCAGCTCCATGGTGAACAACGCCCTGCAGGGAAAGTGGGGCTGGGCAGCCAATGCCGGTGGGCGATTTACCATAAATACCACTATAGGTTTGCTTGGGGTTATCGATGTTGCCGACATGATGGGCCTGGCGCGAAAACAGGATCAGTTTAACGAGGTGCTCGGTTACTACGGCGTGCCTAACGGTCCTTATTTCATGGCGCCTTTCTTAGGCCCCTATGTCACCCGTGAAATCGCCTCAGATTGGGTGGACGGGCTTTATTTTCCGCTATCCGAGCTCACCATGTGGCAATCCTTGGCAAAGTGGGGGCTGAAAAACCTCCATAGGCGTGCATCGGCAATTGACCAAGAAAGACTTGTCGATAATGCACTTGACCCCTACACTTTTGTTAAGGAAGCGTATTTTCAGCATCTTGACTATAAAGTGTATGATGGCGACATACCCGTGTCGACTGATGATGACGAATTGCTCGACGAATACATGACAGAGCTTGATTAACATCAGTGTCCCGCATAACCCATTGTTTCATAATAGGCGAAGGAATCAGCGATAAGATGTTGCTTATCTAGGCGTATATGGATGTACTAGATTTTGCGGCTTAGCCAGAGTGCGAGCCTGGGGAAGCTTAATGGCGTTAGAAGATCTAGTGATTTTATTAGTGGAAGATGACCCGGTATTTCGCAGCATTGTGGCCGCCTTCCTGACTAATCGTGGTGCGACCGTTATCGAAGCCGATGACGGTCAGCAGGGATTAGAAAGATTTAGTCAGCATGATTTCGATATCGTACTGGCCGACCTCAGCATGCCTATTCTGGGTGGGCTGGATATGCTCAAGCAGATGATCAAACGTAAGCCTGATACCCTCTCAATCGTGATCTCCGGCAATCAGGTAATGGCCGATGTGGTCGAGGCGCTTAGAGTCGGCGCCAATGATTATCTGGTTAAACCGGTTAATGATCTCTGCCTTATCGAGAATGCGATTCGTCAGTGTGTTGGCGGCTCGAGTCAGCAAGATGTGCAGCTGGAGGATCTCGACGAGTTGTCATACCAAGAGCTAGAAGAGCACCTTAGCCTGCTCGAGCAAAACGCCGAGGCCGCCAAGAGCGTGCAGCAACAGCTATTCCCCCCTTCTGTGATCGACTACCCCAAGGCAAAGATTGACTATAGCCTGTTTAAACATGATGAGGTTAGCGCCTACTTTATCGATAGTGTGAATGTGGGAGAGCGTTACCTCATCATGTATATGGCGCATTTTCAGCCTCAAGACAATCGCTGCGCATTTGCCAGCGTGCTGCTAAAGAGTTTCGTCAATCAGAAGCTTAAGCGTTTTCGTAATGACAATACCGAAACCGTTATCGAACCGTTCAATATGCTGAGTTACCTTAATGAGCGGATGAGCAAGTCGGGCTTGGATATCTATGTTGATATCGTCTATGCGGTCGTTGAATTGACCCATTATCGGGCTTCTATTGCGCAGGCAGGTAAGGGCTTAAGGTGTTATATCCGCAACGAAGAAGGGTTAATGCCGCTGGCAATGCCTGACGCGCTGCAATTGGGGATTTTAGAGTGGGGCCAGCCCAGCACTCAGTTTAGAAATTTAATGCCGGGAGAGAGCCTGTGTGTGGTTTCAAGCAGCGCCGAACATAGGGAGATGTTACTCAATGATGAGTTTGTTGGTTTGAGTTACAGCCCCAAGGTAGCCCCTGGCGGCTATGTGCAGATGAGCTTTTAATTTTCTCTTAAGAATCGTTTCATTTTTACTTAATCCTAGACATAAAAAACGCCACTTAATGTGGCGTTTTTTATGATACTAACTTGCTAGTGATAAGCCATTAGCATTCTTTTCAGGTGATAAACCATTAGCGCTTGATTGCTTCATGCTCTGCAGTAATAGCAATCTCTTCCTCTAAGGCTTCTTCTTCTGTGTGGTGGCTATCTTCGGCGCCATGCATCCAGTCAACCAGTTTATCCGCCATGAAGTAGAGGATAACGCCTGACAGAGCAGCGGTGATAGCGATGCCTGCGAAGATAGACATAGCGTTGGCTAGCTGCTCTTCTTTCTCGCCACCATGGCCGATGAATGAACCGATAATACCGCCAATCTTGTTTGCTGCGGCAACAAACAGGAACCATGCACCCATCATGAGTGATGCGATACGCAGTGGAGCCAGCTTGGTGACCATAGACAGGCCGATTGGAGAGAGACAAAGTTCACCCATGGTGTGGAAGAAATAAGCACCTACTAACCACCACATGCTTGACTTAGCGTTAGCGTCACCGCCCATCTCGAGTACCGCACCGATCATGAACAGGAAGCCTGTTGCAAGCAGCACCAGACCTAAGGCGAATTTCACCGGAGAGTTTGGCTCTCTGTCACCCAGTCGGACCCAGATAGAGGCAACTACAGGGGCGAAGATAACGATGAACATGGCGTTCAGTGATTGGAACCAAGTAGTTGGGACTTCCCAACTGCCAATCATACGGTCGGTGAAGTCGTTGGTGAACAGGTTCATCAGGCCGCCGGCTTGCTCGAAACCAGCCCAGAAGATGATGGTAAACAGGCCCATGATCATGATCACCTTGATGCGATCGCGCTCAACTTTGGTTAGTGGCTCTTTACGGACTTCACCTTTTTCGGCTGCTCTTTGCTTTTCAAGTTGAGCAGCTGGAGTGCGGCCAATATCGCCAAGAAGCTTTTGTGCGAACAGGAATTGGATGATCAGTGAGATGACCATACCTATACCGGCACAGATGAAGCCTGCCTGGAAGTTGCCATCGAAGTAAGCGACGACCGAACCAACAATAATGCCTGAAAGGAAGGCACCAACGTTAATACCCATATAGAAGATGGTGAAGGCACCGTCACGGCGATGATCGCCTTCTTCGTACAGGTCACCTACCATGGTAGAGATGTTTGGCTTGAACAGACCGTTACCTAAGATGAGGACACCTAGGCCGACATAGAAGACTTCTGTTTCCATGCCTTGTACCCATGCATGAGGGGTACCCAGAATAAATTGACCTGCGGCCATTAGGGCGCCACCTATGATGATGGCTTTACGTTGACCTAAGAAGGTATCGGCGAGCCAACCACCGATGAGGGGCGTTAGGTAAACAAGACCTGTGAATGTACCGTAAAGATTTAGGGCGTCGGCCTGGGTCCAACCTAGACCATGACCACCTTGTGATTGGACTGCGTCGACGAGATATAGTACCAGGATGGCTCGCATCGCATAGTAACTGAAACGTTCCCATAACTCAGTTGTAAACAACAGGAACAGTCCCTTAGGATGGCCGAGCATCGTACCTTGGGGTTTTGCTGCACTCATGTAAGTCTTCCACCTTCAGCTTGTGATTGCCTACATAACAAAAACTATGTAGAAAAATGGTTGTTGCTAATATAGCTCGCTTGTTGAATAGAGGCGCTTGATTAGTCTAACTCAATGAAAATGTTGACCAATCGTCCTTGCCGCGTTCTAAGTTTGTTGCGAGAATTTATTATATTTTAATATTTAGGGTATTAAATTTTATCAAACCCACCTTATATACCCTTTTCATCGCCTAAAAGTCAATTTACCTGGGCTAACTGACCAACAAATCATCACTGGTTGGAGGGGCTTAGGGATGACTGATTGCGCCTCTTCGCGATGATCCAAAGATTTAACTGATGATGACGCAGTGGGTAGGTGAAATAGAGGAAAAACGCTCTTTTCTTTGCCCTAGAGTATTTGCTATGATTTCGGCCGTGAATTGGATGTCACCTGAATTATCTCGTTATCTTTGCATTGCGCGTTATTCTAAGCGTCTTGCAAACACAGTAGTTGTGATAGTAAGGCCGCATTGGTGTCAGCCATAGCGGTGATTAAGTGTTAGCTAACGATAAAAATAGGTTCTTAAGGAAATTATGAAGTCTTGGTATCTTGTGTATTGCAAACCTCGCGGCGAAACGCGCGCGCAGCAAAATCTTGCATTGCAACAGATAGAGACTTACCTGCCCACTCTCCCACAACAGATCACCAAGGCCGGCAAGACCAGTGTTAAGCGTCTGCCGCTGTTTCCCTGTTACCTGTTTATCTATTTCGACCCGCTTGAGATTAGCGTTAGTAAGATACATTCGACGCGAGGCGTGTCTCGAATCATAGGTTGTCGTGAGGAGATGACGGCGATAAACGATGCCATAGTGCACTCTATCAAGATGCGTGAGGCTAAGATGCTAAATGCTCTGCAGCTACCAAGTGACACTATGCAAGCGAATAACGGTGAGCAGGCTTTGGTTGTCGGTGACAAGGTGAAGTTCGTCGATGGACCATTTAAGGAACTTGAAGGGATCTTTGAAGAGGAGAGCGGCGATAAGCGTTGTCACATCTTGTTTGAGATCATGGGGCAGCAAAAGAGGGTGTCTGTCTCGAGGGCCAGTATCAAGGGTATTTGAGAAAGGTAGCCGATTGGGTAGCTTCTGATTGGTCAAATAGCTCTTTGAAGCAAAAGCTAGACGTTTATAAGGGATAAGAAGTAGGTCGTTGGCGCTAATCTTTGTAAGAGATCTGCTATAACGCGCGATTTGTTGTTAGATTAATCTTCCCGTTTTGTTGGCATTTTGGTTATTCGGTAACAGATTTTGGTCGTTGAAGGACTGTATTGAGTGATTTTAAGCTGATTGTACTTACCGCATTCGATTGTATTAAACGATTGACGAGTATATGAGCAGTAATTGTCATTTTGTTCCAGTACAATGAATCGCTTTTCTTCAAGATAGCGCAAAAGTACTTTGTTTAATGTGTCATTTTGTAGGGCATCTTAACCAAAGTATTTTAGTAAAGAGTGATTTAAAAGTTAGATTTCGCGTGGCGAAGGGCATGTTGGGAGCCGTAACCTATGGGCGGTAGCGTGCCCGCGGGGCATCGAATGAACACTAAGCATTTTGAGATAGTATTCGTTAAGCGATTGCCGAAGATGATTGTCAGGAACAAGCATTAACAGCTTTAGCTGGCCCAAAGAGTGAAGTATAGGATGTACTGAGTCAGATCGCCGCCACGCGGTCCTGTATCGTGTCCGAATGCCAGTAAATGTCTTAGATTTTATCTGCTTAAGCCGGAACGTTTTATTTAGACCTTGCCTTTATCAATGGAGATTATCGGTGTTACAACGAACCAAAAAAGTCATTATAACAGCGGTTGCCGCACTGTTTTTGGTGGGGACCCAGGTGCAGGCGATCACGCCTTCGCCGCAAATGATAGAGCAGTTTAAAAATCTGCCAGCTTCCGAGCAGCAAAGACTTGCACGTCAGTATGGAATCGATCCTGCGATGCTCGGTGGCGCGAGTGCCTCACAGCAAAACCTCGATAGTCCGCAGGTTGTCCAGCCTCGTGCAACTAATGAAGTGGTTGATCATTCCCACGATGCGGCTAATGAGCTTAATTTCTCACAGGATGAACAGAAGAAGCAGCTAGCACGATTTGGCTACGAGCTTTTTCAAGGAGAGCCGACTACCTTTGCTCCCGTCTCCGACGTACCAGTTCCTGCAGAGTACTTGGTCGGTCCTGGTGACAGGGTTAAGGTGCAACTCTTTGGTAAAGAGAATAAAGAGTATGATTTAGTTATTAATCGAGAGGGAAGTGTTCAATTTCCCGAACTCGGTCCAATCTCGGTCGCTGGATTAAGTTTTGCCGAGCTTAGAGAGTCTCTGAGTCACCGTATTTCTCAGCAGATGATAGGGATTGAATCGAATATCACCATGGGTGAGCTGCGCTCTATTCGTATCTTTATCGCCGGTGATGCCTATAAGCCAGGTTCTTATACCGTCTCGAGTCTGTCTACTATCACCCAGGCGTTATTTGTCGCCGGTGGGGTGAACGAGATCGGTTCACTGCGTAACATTCAGGTCAAGCGTAATGGCAAGCTAGTCGGCAGCATGGATCTGTACGATCTTCTGATGCGAGGTGATGCGTCGGGAGACATACGTTTGCGTTCAGGTGATGTAGTATTTATTCCTCCTGTAGGTGGACTGGTTAGTATTACCGGTGAAGTGCGTCGCCCTGCTATCTACGAGCTAAAACGTAACGAGACAGTTGCCGATATCGTCGCTATGGCAGCAGGCGTAAAGCCTGGTGCTTATCCTAAGAGTAGTAGCATAGAGCGATATAATAGCAATGGCCTTCGCAGTATCGTGAATGTCGATTTAACGTCTGCAAAAGGTAAATCAACAAAGGCCCAGGCCGGTGATTTTATTCGCGTAAAAAGTGCATCTAGTCAGTTTGAGGATGCCATTACCGTAGTTGGTGCTGTTGTTCGACCAGGCAAATATCAATGGTTTGATGGCCAAAAAGTTAGCGATCTTCTGCCATCACTTTGGGGGGATCTTTCGATTTCAGCCGATCTCAATTATGCGATCATTGTGAGAGAGGTGAATCGTTATGGAAAGGTTAAGGTACTTCAATTTTCTCCTAGCCGCGCCATAGCAGAAAAAGATGTCACGCAAGATTTGTTATTAGCACCACGCGATAAGGTCATGCTGTTCAATTATAGCGATGATATTCAAAATCGTTACGAGCTTAATAAGTTGGTTAAACAGAGAGTTAAAAAGGTTACCTCACTTACCGGTGATAGCCTTGTGGGTAACGATCTGTTTAAGGCTGGCTTCTCTCAGCTCGATAAGATGCAACTTTCTGAGCGTACTCAAATCGGTGGTGTCGTTGTCGCTAAAGAAGCGCCTGATGATAAAGAGCAGCTCGTTAAGGGTGAAGTCAACAAGATGCTGGCTAACCTATTTGAGGATAAGGAACTAATAAAGCTCAGTGGGTCTATGAATCGCAGCGAGCTGCTTTATCCAGTTGTTGCACAGCTAGCTGCTCAGGGTAACTCAGATAAAGGCACGCAAGTTGTCGCCATCAGCGGTAAGGTACGTCATCCTGGTGTGTATCCCCTTTCGCAAGGGGCTAAGGTTAGAGACTTAGTCATAGCTGCAGGCGGATTGGTTGAAGGAGCTTATACAGCTCGAGCAGAATTAACGACTACAGTAATAGGTAGCGAAGACTCTAGTGTTAACCATTCAAGTGTTAATTTGGATGATGCATTGGCAGGTATTGATGAATCCAATGTGGCGCTAAGTTCCCGAGATATTCTGACGGTAATGACAACGCCTGACTGGCAGGAAAATAAGGCTGTTGAGATTCGTGGTGAGGTCAAGTTCCCCGGGATGTATAACATTCGTCGTGGTGAAACGCTTGCCGATGTTATAGATCGTGCAGGTGGTTTTACTCAGTATGCCTACCTACCGTCTTCTGTGTTTGTTCGTGAGTCGGTACGTCAGCAAGAGCAGCTTGAAATTAAGAAGCTTGCCGATCAACTACGCCGAGATATTGCTACTCGCGGCGTTTCCAAAGATGGCAATGTGGTGAATTACAGTGATGCACAGATGATGTTAACCGACCTTGAAAACATCAAGGCGGTAGGTCGTTTGGTTGTTGATTTGTCTGCCATATCGATTGGTATCGAACAGGCCGATATTCAGCTTGAAGATCAGGATATTCTTTATGTACCGTCGGTTAAGCAGACGATTGCGGTAATGGGTGAGGTACAGCATGCGGCCACGCATAGGTTTAAAGTAGGCTTAACGTTAGATCAGTATCTTGAGATGTCCGGTGGTGCCAGAGAGCGCGCGGATGAAGATAGAACATACATTATTAAGGCAAATGGTTCAGTGCTCCTGCCAAATCGCTCAATGTGGTTTAGCAGTAATACAGAGCTAAATCCTGGTGACACCATTATTGTACCGTTGGATACAGAGTATAAAGATAACCTTACACTCTGGACCCAGGTTACCGGCATTATTTATAACAGCGCTGTTGCATTGGCCACTATTGCCAAGTTATAGGCTTTAATATGAGCACTTTGATGAGCTTAGTTATCAAAGTGCTTTGTTTCTTTTTAGGATAATGAGACTCAGAGACACAAATTCTATGTCCACCGAGATAAAAAACTATAGCAATGCCCAATTTTCCGATATGCGCGCCCAGGTACGACAAGCTAATGATGAAATAGACCTTAGAGAACTGTTTTCGGTTATCTGGCAAGGTAAATGGCAAATTATTGCGATAACAGCCCTGTTTGCCATAGGCTCAGTTATTTTTGCCATTTTGCAACCTAATATCTATAAATCCGAGGCGCTTTTAGCTCCTGCGAGTGAGGAGCAAGGCGGCGGTTTAAGTGCGCTTGCTTCTCAGTTTGGTGGTTTAGCCAGTATGGCGGGCATTAACCTAGGTGGCGGTGGTGGAGTCGATAAGACTCAGATGGCTATCGAAGTGATGAAATCGCGTCAGTTTGCGAGTGATTTTATTCAAAAGCACAATCTGTTACCTGACTTAATGGCCGCAGAAAAATGGAGCATGGCAGATAACAGCATTGTATATGATAGCGAGTTATATGATGCAGCATCAAAAAAATGGGTAAGAGAATTTAAAGCCCCTTTTAAGCCAGAACCATCAATGCAGGAAGCTTTTAAAGAATTTAGCAAGATAGTTAGCGTCAGTTCAGCAAAGGATACGGGAATGGTAACTGTATCGGTAGAGCATCTGTCGCCTGCGATAGCTCAGCAATGGGTAAATTGGCTAGTAGAAGATATTAACAAGGTGATGAAAGAGCGTGATGTTGCAGAGGCAATTCGCAGCAGCGACTTTTTAAACAGGCAAATTGCACAAACTAATGTTGCTGACATTCGCTCTATTCTTTACAAGCTAATCGAAGAACAAGCTAAAACCATCATGTTTGCTGAAGTACGAGATGAATACGTATTTAAAACGATCGACCCTGCTTTAGTGCCTGAAGAAAAGGCTAAGCCAAAACGTGCACTAATATGCGTATTGGGTACCATGCTAGGTAGTATGTTAGCTGTAATGTTGGTTCTTATAAGACATTTTGTAAGAAAAGAAAGTTAGAGCAAAATTTTTATGGGCCTATGGGAACCACCGCTGTTAAATATAGAGCAGAAAAGCGGTAAAACCTAGGCTCTACAAGGGATAACGAATTTTCGATTGTCTCAAAATGGATAAAAAGTGTCTCAGCTGGGTTTGAAAGTCTGAGATCCTTAAGTGAAATTTATCATTCCTAAATAGCCATTTAGCATGGCTAAACTCATCAAATTTGGTAGTAAAAAATGAAGATTCTAGTCACAGGTGGAGCCGGATTTATCGGCTCTGCGGTCGTTCGTCATATTATCAACAATACACAAGATAGCGTAATTAATGTCGACAAGTTAACTTACGCTGGCAATCTTGAGTCACTCGTAAGCATAGATAAAGATGAAAGATACGCTTTTGAGCAAGTTGATATTTGCGATCGCGCTGAACTAGATAGGCTCTTTAATGAGCACAAGCCAGATGCTGTTATGCACCTAGCTGCTGAGTCTCATGTAGACCGTTCAATTACAGGTCCAGCTGACTTTATTCAAACCAATATCGTTGGTACTTACACCCTTCTTGAAGCGACTCGTGCTTATTGGAACGAGCTATCTGCAGATAAAAAGACAGCCTTTCGTTTTCATCATATTTCTACTGATGAGGTTTATGGTGACTTACCTCATCCAGATGAAGTGCAAAATTCAGACGAGTTACCCTTATTCACTGAAACCACTCCTTATGCTCCTAGTAGTCCGTATTCGGCATCGAAAGCATCTAGTGATCATCTTGTTCGCGCTTGGTTACGCACGTATGGTTTGCCAACAATTGTGACCAATTGCTCAAATAATTATGGTCCTTACCACTTCCCTGAAAAACTTATCCCTCTAGTGATTTTGAATGCATTAGAAGGCAAGTCATTGCCTGTTTATGGCAAAGGTGACCAGATCCGTGATTGGCTATACGTAGAAGATCATGCACGCGCTCTATATAAGGTGGTTACTGAAGGTGTGATTGGTGAAACCTATAACATTGGCGGTCACAATGAAAAACAAAATTTGGAAGTAGTACAAACTATCTGTGCCATTTTAGATGAGTTAATGCCTAAGGATGCCCCTTATGCAGAACAAATTACCTATGTGACAGATCGTCCAGGTCATGACCGTCGTTATGCCATTGATTCCAGCAAAATGAGTAATGAACTGAATTGGTTGCCTGAAGAGACCTTTGAAACAGGACTTCGCAAAACGGTACAGTGGTATCTTGATAATCAGGTTTGGAGCCAACGTGTGCAAGACGGTTCTTATCAAAGAGAACGTTTAGGCGTAATCAGTAGCTCACAGGAAGGGGATAAGTAATGAAAGGGATTGTTTTAGCAGGCGGTTCAGGAACACGCTTATACCCATTGACCCGAGGTGTATCTAAACAGCTTTTACCTGTTTACGATAAACCGATGATTTATTATCCCCTTTCTACGCTTATGCTAGCGGGGATTCGTGATATTCTGATTATTACAACTCCTGAAGATAAGGATAGCTTCGAACGTTTGTTAGGTAATGGCCAAGATTTTGGCATTAACTTGCAATATGCTGTGCAGCCAAGTCCTGACGGCTTGGCACAAGCTTTCTTGATCGGTGAAGATTTTATTGGGGACGACAGCGTTTGCTTAGTGCTGGGTGACAATGTTTTCTACGGCCAGTCATTTAGCCAGCAATTAAAGCGTGCCTGCGAATTTAGTACCCAAGGGGCGGCAACAGTATTTGGCTATCAAGTGAAAGATCCAGAGCGTTTTGGTGTGGTGGAATTCGATGAAAACATGAAGGCGGTATCTATAGAAGAGAAACCACTTGAGCCAAAATCCAACTATGCAGTCACCGGTTTGTATTTTTACGATAACCGAGTAGTGGATATGGCAAAGCAAGTTAAACCTTCTGATCGCGGAGAACTTGAGATCACAACTCTTAATGAAATGTATCTCAATGACGGCTCGCTGAATGTGGAGCTATTAGGTCGTGGTTTTGCATGGCTGGATACCGGTACTCACGAAAGTTTACATGAGGCATCTTCATTTGTGCAAACCATTGAAAATGTACAAGGCCTAAAAGTTGCCTGTTTAGAAGAGATTGCTTGGCGCAATGGCTGGCTATCAAATGACGAGCTAATGACTATTGCCAAGCCGATGCTGAAAAATGCTTATGGTCAGTATTTACAGTCGTTAATTAAGTAGCAGGGCACGTGATGAAAGTATTAATTACCGGGTGTAACGGCCAAGTGGGTCACTGCTTGACAGAGCGTTTAACCAAGCAAGCAGAAGTACTGGCGTTAGATTATGAAGGATTAGACATTACTGATCATGACGCGGTGCTAAATACTGTGGCAGAGTTTCAACCCAATTATATTATTAATGCTGCGGCACACACAGCAGTTGACCGTGCTGAACAAGAGGTTGAGCTTTCGTATGCGATTAACCGCGATGGGCCAAGTTATTTAGCACAAGCGGCAAAAGAGTGTGGCGCGGTGATGCTGCACATTTCTACCGACTATGTGTTTGATGGTATGGGCGATAAGCCTTATCAAGAAAGCGACAGCACCGAACCTCAAGGTATTTATGGGCAAAGCAAACTGGCGGGTGAGCAAGCCGTCGCAGAAAGCTGCCCTGAGCATTTGATTTTACGTACCGCTTGGGTATTTGGTGAACACGGCAATAACTTTGTAAAAACCATGCTGCGCTTAGCACAATGCCGTGATGAACTGAGCATTGTAGGCGACCAGTTCGGCGGCCCTACTTATGCCGGTGATATTGCCGATGCATTGATTGCAATGGTGCAACATCTAGAGCAAGGTAAGCAGGCCAAGTGGGGGGTTTATCACTTTTCTGGTATGCCTTACGCCAGTTGGTTTGATTTTGCCAGCGCAATATTTCAAGCCGCAGAGCAGCGTGAGTTGCTCACCGGGCAACCTAAGCTTTCGGCAATTCCAACCTCATCCTATCCAACCCCGGCCAAACGTCCTGCAAATTCTCGCCTAGATTGCAGAAGAATAGAAAATCAGTTTGGTATTAAGCCAAGTGATTGGAATGCCGCATTAAACAATATTCATGCTTATAAGTAGTTAAAATTATGAAAGTTATTGATACCAAAATTCCTGACGTAAAAATTATTGAGCCAACCGTGTTTGGTGACGAACGTGGTTTCTTTATGGAAACATGGAACCAAAAGCGTTTTGAAGAGTTAGTGACAGGTAAGCCAACTCAATTTGTGCAAGACAACCATTCAAAATCGAAAAAGGGCATCTTGCGAGGGTTGCATTACCAAACTGAAAACACCCAAGGCAAATTGGTCCGTGTGATTTCTGGTGAAGTGTTTGATGTGGCGGTGGACATTCGCAAAGGTTCACCTACTTTTGGTCAATGGGTGGGTGAATACCTTTCAGCAGAAAACAAACGCCAATTATGGGTTCCGGAAGGGTTTGCGCACGGTTTTTATGTCACTAGTGATGAAGCAGAATTTGTTTATAAATGTACGAATTATTATGACCCTAACTCTGAAAGCTCTATCATTTGGAATGACACTAACCTCAATATATCTTGGCCTATAATAGGAACTCCAATTCTTTCAACGAAAGATAAATTGGCTCAACCAATGGACAATGTTAATGGGTTGTAGCATTAAAAGTCTGTCTAGAAACCCTTTTTTTTATCAAATATTGAGTATTATTTTTGCGATAACAAAAGGTTTAGTTTCTATTAAACTACTGGTTTTAATGGGTAATGTTGAGTATGTGGTAGTTACCCAAATAGCAGTCTTCGCGGCAATGTTATATCAAGTATCTATTTTTAGTTTTGATGGGCCATTTGTAAAAAGTGCGATTAACTCTTTAAATTCAGAAATTTATTCTTTCGGTCTAAATATCGTTACATATGTATCTATTTTATTTTTCCTAACTATAGGTTTGCTGGTGCCTGAATTTTATATGTTCAGAATGTGGGGAAGTGAGATCGGTATAATTTATGTGTATTTTTTTATGTTGTATTCAACAGTATATATATTGAGTTGTCGAAATTTAATTTATTTTCAATCACAAGGTGATTTAATTTCTTACGCTAAGTATCAGTTGTTGCAATACTCAGGGCAATTACTTTCAATTATCATAGGATTTGTATATAACTCTTTGGAGTTGGTTCTGGTAATGATGATAATGTTTGAGTTACTATTGTTATTGATAGGCGTGAAATACTCTAGACAAATATTTTATATCAGATCTGTTGTAAAGCCATTGTGTTGGCTACGTGAAAACTTTGAAATGGCTTTGGCGCTAATTTTATCAGTACTTGCAATCTGGCTTATTAATAATAATGGTCGACTTATTATTCCGCACTTAGGAAACTTAGAACAACTAACTGTTTATGGCGTCAGCATGTCAATTGCTTTGTTAGGGGGAGTTTTTATTAATCCATTTTGTGCAATACTTTTTCCAGTACTAGCCAAAAATGACAAAGTAATTAGTAAAAAAAATAAGACATTCATTGGTCTATTTGTTGTAAGTGTTATCACATTTCTATCCACATTATTTATATTGTTTTTTTCTTCTGAATTACAATTGATTATTTCAAAGGCTGAGTTATTTCCTGGATATATTTTTTATTCTTTATCTGCATGTACATTTATCTTGTTAGGTAATTCTAGAGTGTATTCACTTTTTTTTATAACAAATAACAGTGTACGGAAATCATCTGGAATGTATCTGTTAAATGCATCGCTAACATTTTTTTTATGCATTGCTTTATTTCAATATTTTAGTGTTTTAGCTATCCCACTTTCAATGTTGATTGGAGTTGTTCTATCTCAGATTTTTTATTTTAATGAGATAAAATATATTTACTACGAAAACCCCTATAGTAGAATAAGACATTCAGGAAGTATATTAAACTTATTTGTGATTGCTGCTCTATTTTCCCCTCTTCTATTCGATAACGCTAGTTTTATTTTTAAATTGATAGTCTTTATCGGAGTTGTTTTTATTTATTTCACTTTAATTCTTAATGTGTATCATTTTCGTAAATTATCTGAAGATTTTCAGACTGTTTTTTTTAAAAGGTAGAATAATGACTTTAATGAAGTTGGTTAAAATTGTTTTGAGAAAAATAAATAATGATACAAGTATTAAATATAAAAATTTAAGAATAGGTAAGAATTGTCAATACTCCTTAGATAATCTTGACGGAATCGCTCCCCAACTGATAAAGATGGGGGACTCATGTGTGATAGCACCTAAGGCTGTAATATTGACACATGATGCCTGTTTATTACCTAGCACCGGAAAATACATCTTTAAAGAGGTCATTATTGGGAATAGAGTTTTTATCGGTTATGGTGCTGTGATTATGCCAGGTGTAAAAATCGGTGATGATTGTGTTATTGGCTCTAACTCTGTAGTGACCAAAGATGTTCCATCTGCTTGTGTTTACGCAGGAATTCCTGCTAAGCATATTTGTTCGTTAACAGAGTTGCAGGATAAAAACAGTGAAAACTTATCAGTTGCCGCTTTTGATTGGGAAACGGAAATAACTCCTGAAAAGATCGTATTACAACAAGAAAAATTAGGGGTGCATAATAATAATGGAAAATAATGGTAAAGTAAGTATTATTGTAGCAGCTTATAATGCTGAACGCTTCCTAGAGGAATGTATCAAAAGTGTTTTAAATCAAACTTATAATAATTGGGAGTTAATTATTGTCAATGACGGCTCTACTGACTCGACAAAGGAAATTGCAGAAAGCTATTTATCTGAAAAAGTTAAAGTAATCAATCAAAGTAATCAAGGTGCTATAACTGCGAGAAACGTTGGTTTTTATCATGCTGAAGGAGAGTTTTTAGTAATATTGGATGCGGATGATATTATATATAATACTAAACTAGAAAAACAAGTTGATTATATTCGCTCCTTTGATTCATGCGAAAATGTTTCTTTAGTTTTTGGTCGCTCTCATATATGTGATGAGAATCTTCAAATTACTAGGGAGGCAGCTGTGCATATGCCTGATGAAAATTACTCTTATAGGAACAAAATATTTGAAACTAATCTATTTCCAATTCATGCTGCTATGTTTAGAAAAAATAATTTGAAAAAACTACATTCACTTGATGATATTACAATTCCAGATTGGGAACTTTGGCTAGAAGTGATTGAGTATGGAAATTTCAAATTTCATAATGATTTCGTTTGCGCATATAGGCATCATGAGTCTATGTCAGCTAAAAAGGATATGAGTGAATTTCAAATAAAGCAAAGAGAAGGTATTTTAAAAAAAATTGTTGTGTCACCTAGATTTTTAATTGCAGACGATCGGGTTAAATTCAATGTTTATTATAGTACGGCGAGGTCTATTCACAAATTTAGCGGTTTTAATAGAGCAGTGTTCTATTATAAAAGTGCACTAAAATATAATATATTCTCCATAAAGTGTATTGTCGGATTAATTTTTGCATGGTTTAAGTTTAATGTTTAGAGGTTTAGACTATGGTTTAGCAAGATTTTGTTTTACACTTGTTATGTACTTTTCCATAATATTCCCAATTGTATTTCAGTCTGTGAAATTATGCATTCTATTATTGTCATTAATCTGCTTGCTCCTATTTTTTTATCGGAAAAGGTTTAAAGTTTCTTATGCCAAATATAATATATTTTTCACATTGTTTTTTAGCTTTATTGGTCTATTGTGGAGTTATTACGGATTGTTGAGTGGTAACCCTGGTTCACTTCCATTATTATCTGTAATGTTTTTTTATCCAATACTTTTCTTGATTTTTAGTTTTCTATACCAGACAGACCTGAGAGCAGATAATGTTTTGGTTTTTTTCAAAATTTCATCGTGGTCATTGGTCATACTTCAATTGGGTTTCATTCTATCTTTTTTTGGTGCAGATGGTCAGTTATTTTATGATTTCATTCATTCAGTATACAGTGATCTTGCAGTTATAGATGCTGGAGATTCTCATTTAGTTTTCACACTACCCAACGTTAGTAGCCTATTGTTTTTGTTGCCCTTTGTTTTTTCATACTACTTATTTTCTGATAAGTCTAATTCATTGGATCTTTTACTTGTTTGTTTGATGTTTATCATTGTTATCTTGAGTGGGCGAAGAGCATTTTTTGTATCAGTATTTATATCCCTGTGTTTGGTTTTTATTTTAGCAATATGTTTTGGCTTGTATACAAAAAAAATGAATAAAAAATTGTTTATCCTAGCTGCATTTGTCTTATTATGCATTTCTTATGTCTTTATGTTTACAAGTTTTGAACTTAGGACAGTTATTGATAATATTAGTTCAATTATAGACTTCGAAAGTAACGTTGATAATATTGAACGAGTTTTACAGTTTTACTCTTTATTTAATGGCTATGCAGATAACCCTCTTCTTGGTCTTGGTGCGGGTGCGGTAGGGGATTATATAAGATCTCCGGAACAACCTTGGGCTTATGAGTTGTTCTATTTGGCATTTCTTTTTCAGTATGGAACAATTGGTAGTTTAATATTTTTATCTGGTATATGCTATATATTATTCTCACTTACTTTGAAGTTGAAATTAAATTGTATTTCTGTTTTTGATAAAACGATTATCCTTTGTGTTATCGCTGGTGTTGTCAGTTTTCTGATTGCAAATGGAAGTAATCCATATTTAGCAAAGTTTGATTACATGTGGATAGTGTTTTTTCCTTTATACTTTAATATTTATATTTCAAACATACATAATTTTCAGTTAAAAACCTTGGGCAATAAATGATATATTCTATTGTTATACTGTACAATCCTGATGTTAAAGATAACGAATATTACAATATTGTTGATAATAGTGATTACACTTATTTTGTCGACAACTCTATGGATGACAATTTAAATTTATTCAAAGGCTATGACGCTAATAAGTTCGCATATATTGGATTAAAAGATAATCTAGGTATTGCTACAGCGCAAAATGTTGCTTTAATGGAAATTTTGAAAAACTCTACTTGTGATACTGATGAGGTCATTTTTTTTGACCAAGATAGTAGAGTTAACAAAAATTTCATCAATGATTTATCAAAGTCTTATCGTACTCTTAACCATTTAAATATTTGTGCTGGTCTATTAGGTCCTCTACCTTTTAATAAAAATACAGGAGAATCGTATCCTGTAAAGTCTAAAGTAACTGAGAGGGTTATAAATCAATTGCCAAATAATTATATCGCACTTGATTGTTTGATTTCCTCTGGTTCGATTACTAGTGTCGGAGTTATCAAAAAGTGCGGTTTGATGAAAGATGAGTTATTCATTGACTCTGTAGATCATGAATGGTCATGGAGAGTTTTGAGTCATGGCTTTATAAATTTATTAGACACTAACATTTCTATGGGGCATTTATTTGGGGATGGCGATATTCAGTTCTTAGGAATTAATATTAGAAAGGGTAGCCCAATACGATATTACTATTCGTTTCGGAATTGGTTCTATCTTTTCAGATTGGAATATGTACCTTTTAAATATAAAGTTAACACCTTGATTAAGATGCCGTTAAAATTTATTGTGTATTTGTATGTATTTGACAGGAAATTGATTAGGTTTAAGTATATGTCAAAAGGTATTTTTCATGGAATAATTAATCGTTTGGGAAGGTATTAGAGGGTTGTTAATTATGAAAAGGACTGCTTTATTTGTATGTTCATATACACCTTCACTAGTCAACTTTCGAGGAGATTTGATTTCAAAGTTTCTTGATGAAGGCTGGAATGTTGTTTGCTTAGGGCCTTCTGACACTCCAGAGGTAATAGGTAGGGTTAAAGAGTTAGGAGTTGATTTTATACCTGTAAATATTGATCGAAATGGAACGAACCCTCTTAATGATATAACTTTTTTCTTCGATTTATTGTTGAATATTTTAAGGTTGAAGCCTCAGTTATGTATTTCATACACTATTAAACCAGTTATTTATACATCACTCGCGTCGCGGTTGCTTTTAGTGCCAACTCGTCTGAGTATGGTTACTGGATTAGGTGAATCTTTTGCAAGTAACGATGGTGTAAGTTATAGTACGCATATTACTTTTAAAAAGAAGTTAGTATCTTTTTTGGCCCGCAACTTGTTCAAGTTAGGTCTTCACTGCAGCACTCATATTCTTTTTCAAAATAACGATGATCGCTCTATGATTATCAAAAATAGTAGTGTGTCTTCAAATAAAATGGATGTTACAAATGGTAGCGGTGTTAATATGCGCAGTTTTCCATTTAGAGAGCGACACGTTTCAAACTCTTTAAAGTTCGTAATGGTTTCTCGTATTATAAAACCTAAAGGAATATTGCAGTTTTTAGAATGTGCTCGAAGAGTAAGAGAACGTTATAAAAATGCAGAATTTCACTTGGTTGGCTGGTTTGAATCTGGTGGAGATCTCTCTATAAACGATTTGCAATCATATATTTCTAATGGAGACATAATTTTTCATGGGAAATCAAATAATGTTTGCGACATACTGAATGAATGTGATGTATTTGTTTTGCCATCATATTACCCGGAAGGTACTCCTAGGACTATTTTAGAAGCTATGTCATGCGGCATGCCTATTATAACTACTGATTCTGTAGGGTGTCGTGAGACTGTCATTAGTGATTTTAATGGTTATTTAATCCCACCATTATCTACAGATAGCTTAGAAAGTGCTTGTTTGAATTTTATGAACGATTGCTCACTTGTTACAAAGATGGGAAAAAATTCATTTCAACTTGCTTCTGAAAAATATTGCGTCCATAAAGTTAACAATAGTATATTTAAGGCTTTAGGTATTTAAATGTTTAAACGAATATTGGATTTTTTAGTTGCATTATTAATATTGATTGTATTTTCTCCCTTAATGGTTGTAATATATTTTTCTGTTATGATTTTCATGGGGCGGCCAGTAATTTTCAAGCAAGATAGACCTGGTCTTAATGGTTCAATATTTAGTTTGTGCAAATTTCGAACAATGACTGTTGGCAATACACATGATTCTTTACGTTTGACTCCTTTCGGTAAACTATTAAGGCTAACCAGTTTAGATGAATTGCCAGGATTATTTAATGTATTGAAAGGTGATATGAGTTTGGTTGGACCAAGGCCACTACTTGTTGAATATTTACCCCTTTATAATGTTCATCAGGCTCGCAGGCATGAAGTAAGGCCTGGTATTACTGGATGGGCGCAAGTTAATGGAAGAAATGCAATAAGTTGGGAAAAGAAGTTTGAACTTGATGTTTGGTATGTCGATAATCGCAGTTTATGGCTAGATATCAAAATTCTATTGTTGACCGTAAAAAAAGTCTTCGTGAAAGAGGGTATTTCTGCTGAAGGCCATGTAACTGCCGAGCCTTTTAAAGGTAATAGCCATGACTAGGTGTGCAATTATAGGTGCAAGTGGTCATGGTAAAGTGGTAGCCGAACTTGCTGAGTTAAATGGCTATCAAGAGGTCGTTTTTTTTGATGACCGTTGGCCCAAACTCACAGAGATTGAGCACTGGTCGGTAAAAGGTAATTTAGAAAAATTGCTCACAACTGCATCCAGCTTTGATCTTACTGTGGTTGCGATTGGTAATAATAAAGTAAGGTTAGAAAAGCAGAAGAAGCTAAGTTTAGCTGGTGCCAAATTTTCTGTATTGGTGCATCCCAATGCGACTATTAGTAAGTATAGTCAAGTTGGGGGGGGCACGGTTGTGATGGCTAATGCTGTGATAAATTCTTTTGTTAACGTTGGTGAGGCTTGCATTGTTAATACTGCCTCGACAATAGATCATGACTGTCATTTAGCTGATGGCGTACACGTTAGCCCTGGATGTAATCTTGCCGGTGGTGTGACTGTTGGTGAAGGTACTTGGATCGGTATTGGAAGCCAAGTAAAGCAACTTATCTCGATTGGTTCAGGTGTCATGGTAGGGGCAGGTGCAACTGTCGTTAGCAATGTAGCTGACTTACAAACTGTTGTTGGTACGCCTGCGCAGGTAGTAAAAAAATCAAAATAAAATTTTCAAAATAATCTCTATTTAGGTGACATTGTGCTTAATACTCCATTTTCCCCTTGGCCTTCTTTTACTCAAGAAGAAGCCGATGCAGTTAGTCGTGTACTGCTATCAAACAAAGTAAACTATTGGACGGGTAGTGAGTGTCGTGAATTCGAAAAGGAATTTGCAACGTGGGCAGGGTGTTTGCACGCAGTTGCTCTTAGCAATGGCACCCTTGCGCTTGACGTGGCGCTCAAAGCATTAAGTGTTGGTGCTGGGGATGAGGTCATTACTACACCTAGAACGTTTCTTGCTTCAGCTTCTTCGATTGTTACTGCTGGTGCGACCCCTGTTTTTGCCGATGTAGATCTTAATAGTCAAGCTATTACAGCTAAGAGCATCGAAACGGTTTTAACGTCGAAAACCAAAGCTGTCATCGTTGTTCACTTAGCAGGTATGCCTGCAGAAATGGATGCCATTATGGCTCTTTCAGAAAAACATGGCTTTTATGTCATTGAAGATTGTGCGCAGGCGCACGGTGCTAAATATAAAGGCCGTAGTGTTGGTACGATCGGTCACATTGGCGCCTGGTCTTTTTGCCAAGATAAGATTATGACTACAGGCGGTGAAGGCGGCATGGTAACCACTAATGATAAAGATTTGTGGGCTAAAATGTGGTCCTACAAAGATCATGGTAAGAGTTTTGATGCTATTTATAGTCGCGAGCATCCACCAGGCTTTCGTTGGTTACATGAAAGCTTCGGTACGAACTGGCGTATGACTGAGCTACAAGCGGTAATTGGTCGTATACAATTGACTCGAATGCGGCAATGGACGTCACGTCGCCAGGCCAATGCGGCGCAAATTGAAGAAGCTGTTAAAGACTTACCTGTGGTGCGCAGGGTTGAGGTGCCTGAATATAGTGAGCACGCCGAATATAAGCACTATTTGTTTGTTCGCCCTGAAAATTTGGCTGATGGTTGGACAAGGGATAGAATTGTTGAAACTATTGTAGAGAGAGGCGTACCAGCTTATCAAGGTAGTTGTTCAGAGGTTTATCTTGAAAAAGCATTTGATAATACGCCATGGCGTCCAAAAGAGCGTTTAGCAAATGCCGTTGAACTTGGTGAAACCAGTTTAATGTTCTTAGTTCATCCTACATTGACTCAAGCGGAAATAGGTAAAACATGTGACGTTATACGTCGTGTGCTGCTGTCTGCACAAAAGTAGTCCATTGCAGCTTATTTATTATTGGAAGAGACACTGTAATGCCTTGGTTTAGCAACAATGTTGCCGATGCAAATCGGCTCAGTTTGCTATGAAAGAATGATTTAGTGTCTCATGAGCGGAATTCGGTTCCCAAAATCGGTAGCTTTGAGTTTCCTATTCTCCAAGGGGTGTTGCTCGTTATTCCTTGTAGCTTGTATCCTTTCGTAACAAGCTTCAATGGTGATCCCTATGGCATGATTGATGTGATAACATGAGTGTCTTAGCGATTGTATTGTGGTCTAGTCCCGTACTCCCGATTTCAGATAATAACTGCGACACTCATGGAAAGTTGTAGAAGAGGAAGCCAACTGCTGAAAGTGGTACGCTCTTCTTGCCAAAGAAACAAGCAGTACTACCATGAGTTATCAGCTGTTGATCGAGGGCAGAAGATACCAGATTTCTGCCCTTTTGGAACGGGGCATTTCAGTTGTAGCAGTTGCACGCACAGTTAAATGTCATCGTTCAACCATATATCGAGAACTAAGACGAGCAAACCAAGATGGCCACTATTGCTCGAGTGACGCTTCTCAGCGCACTATTCAGCGACGCAAAGGTGCAAGTAAGTACCGGATACTTTGGCAACGCATTGAGTTAGTTTGTTTGCTTTTACAGATGGATTGGAGTCCAGAGCAACTAGCCAACGTGCTAACTCACATCGGTCAAAGTGTTAGTTATGAGTGGATTTGTCGGTGTGTGACGAAAGATAAACGCCAAGGTGGCAAGCTATATCGCCATTTATGACAGGGGCATAAGCGTTATCGTCGAGGCAAGAAAGACAAAGCACCAGCGATTAAATATGCCGTGTCTATCGATGAGCGACAACTGGTGGTCGATGATAAAGCCCGCTTTGGTGATTGGCAAATCGATACCGTGTTAGCCAAACATGGGACAGGCGCGATGTTGACAATTTTAGAGTGAAAAACGCGATTTTATTTGGTCAAGAAAGTGGCCTCTAAATCAGCAGAAGATGTGACTCAAGCGACTATCGCACTACTTGAGCCTTATAAGGATTATGTGCACTCGATTACGGCAGATAATGGACGTGAGTTTGCGGGTCATGAAACAATAGTGGCGGCCTTAGATATCCACGTGTATTTTGCTCATCCACAAAGTTCTTGGGAAGGTGGAGCTAATGAAAACGCCAATGGGCTACTGCGAAAAATATCAAAAAAGGGCACAGATTTAAGGATAGTCAAAGATGAGGATATTGCTTATGCGATGTCGAGGACTAACCACCGCCTAAGGATATGTTTAGAGTTCAAGCAGCCTGCTGTCATATTTAAACAAATGACGATGGATGCTTGATTTGGCGTGTGTCGCCTTTCAGAGTTGAATTCGGGCCTGTATAAATGTAATAGGCTTTGCATTAAACAAATTTATTAGCTTTATTGATTTTAACGGCTAACTTCTTTACGACAGACAACGTCATCCAGATTGTTTTGCTTGACGGTATAATTACTATTCATTGTAGCAGATAACTGTATTTTAAGTATGTATATATAGTTCCTAATGTTTATTGAAGGAAACAAGTTTTGAAAATTGCTATTGCCGGTACGGGTTATGTTGGCTTATCCAACGCAGTTTTGTTAGCGCAGCACCATGAGGTTACTGCTGTTGATATTATAGAAGAAAAAATTGAGCTGATTAATCAAGGTCAATCTCCCATCGCAGATGCTGAAATCGAAGATTTCTTAGCGAACAAAACACTTAATTTGAATGCGACTTTGGATAAGAAGCAGGCTTATTCTGATGCTGAATTTGTCATTATTGCTACGCCTACTGATTACGACCCAAAGACAAATTATTTCAATACCACCTCAGTCGAAGCTGTGATTGCTGATGTCATGGCTATAAACCCAGATGCAGTAATGGTGATTAAATCAACTGTCCCAGTGGGTTATACAGCTAATATTAAGCAAAGGCTGGGTAGTCAAAATATTATTTTCTCTCCGGAGTTTCTTCGTGAAGGGCGTGCGCTGTACGATAATCTTCATCCATCTCGTATTATCGTTGGCGAACAATCAGAGCGTGCCAAACGCTTTGCCAATTTATTGATTGAAGGAGCGATAAAACAAGATATCCCAGTGCTGTTTACTGATTCGACCGAAGCAGAAGCTGTCAAACTGTTCTCGAATACTTATCTTGCACTAAGGGTGTCTTATTTTAATGAGCTTGATTCTTACGCAGAGTCTCACCGGCTTGATGCTAGACAGATTATTGAAGGAGTTGGATTAGATCCTCGTATCGGTACTCATTACAATAATCCATCATTTGGCTACGGTGGCTATTGTTTGCCGAAAGACACCAAGCAGTTATTGGCCAATTATCAGGATGTGCCTAACAATATTATTGGCGCTATTGTTGACGCCAATCGCACGCGCAAAGACTTTATCGCTGACTCAATTTTGAAACGAAATCCTAAGGTGGTTGGGGTTTATCGGCTGATAATGAAAGCGGGCTCGGATAATTTCCGTGCCTCATCAATTCAAGGGATCATGAAACGAATTAAAGCCAAAGGGATTGAGGTGGTAGTGTATGAGCCAGTACTTGCAGAAGATGAATTCTTTCATTCGAAAGTGATTAAAAACTTGCATGTGTTTAAGCAGATGTCCGATGTTATTGTATCTAATCGTATGGTGGATGAACTAAGTGATGTAGCTGATAAAGTCTATACCCGCGATTTGTTTGGCTCAGATTAAACTATTGGAAATATTATGAAGTATTTAGTCACTGGGGCTGCTGGATTTATCGGTAGCGCCGTTGTAGAAAAACTCACGGCGTCAGGAGTTGAGGTTGTCGGTATCGATAATATCAACGATTATTATGATGTTAACTTAAAGCACGCTAGGTTAGCTCGAATTGAACATGATAGCTTTCGTTTTATTGAAATGGACATTGCCGATAGTGCGGCGATGGATAAGCTATTTAAGGATGAAAACTTTGATAAAGTGATCCATCTCGCAGCTCAAGCTGGTGTACGTTACTCTTTGGAAAACCCACATGCTTATGCAGATGCTAATCTTGTCGGACACTTGAACGTGTTGGAAGGTTGCCGCCACACTAAAGTCAAACATTTAGTGTATGCCTCATCCAGTTCGGTATATGGATTAAATGCTAAGACGCCATTTTCAACCAGGGACAGTGTTGATCATCCGGTATCGCTTTATGCGGCGACCAAGAAGTCTAATGAGCTGATGGCCCATAGTTATTCTCATCTTTACGACATTCCAACGACAGGCTTACGATTTTTTACTGTTTATGGCAGTTGGGGCCGCCCAGACATGGCGCCGTTTATTTTTACTAAAAAGATTTTGGATGGCGAGCCGATCCAGATTAATAATAACGGTGATATGTGGCGGGACTTTACTCATGTGACGGATATAATTGAAGGTGTCGTTCGTATTGCGGATGTTATTCCTCACAGGGACAACGACTGGACCGTAGAGTCTGGCTCACCGGCAACAAGTTCAGCACCTTATTCGGTGTATAACATAGGTCACGGTTCTCCAATCAATCTCATGGAGTTTGTCAAAACCATTGAACTCGAGCTTGGAATTGAAGCGAAGAAAAACTTCCGCCCAATGCAGCCTGGTGATGTGTATCAGACTTATGCTGATGTCGAAGATCTATTTGAGGTAACCGGCTATATGCCTAAGGTGTCGGTTAAAGAAGGGGTGGCTGAGTTTGTAAAGTGGTATTGCAAGTTCTATAACAAATAGCGTTGTCTATTAGAAGAGACACTGTATCGTATTGGTTCAGCCACAATGTTCCCGATGCTAATTGTCTTCATCAGCGAGAAAAGCATGATTCAGTGTCTCATTTGGTGTTTTTGAATTCGGCGTACAAAACCGATAGCTTTAGATATTGTGTTCAACAAGGGGGCTGTTCGCTACCACTTAAAGTCTGTATCCTTCTAGTAGCAAGCTTCGATGGTTATCCCTATGGCACAATTGATGTGATAACATTAATGCCTTTGCGATTGTGGCCGAGTTAGGCACTTTAAGATGTAGTACATTATGAATTTTAATTTTTTGGAGCGAAAAATGGACTTTTTGCAAAGCTTGTTTGGTTTGAAACGCACGCAAAAGCGTGTTGTTAGTCTCATCATTGATGCATTATTTCTCAGTTTAGCTTATTGGGCTGCTTTGCTTGTGCGCATCGATGACATTGCTGTGTTGGCCAACTCCCACTACTGGCTACTACTTTTTATCGTAGTTCCCTTGAGCTTAGTGGGGTTTGCAAAGTTTGGGTTATATCGTGCTGTATTGCGGTACATGGGGTTGCAGGCCCTTACGGCGATTGGTTTCGGTGTGATGCTCTCAACCATCATGTTGGTGCTTTTCGCGTTTTATATTGATGCGCAACTGCCGCGAACCGTACCAGTAATTTATGCCGCATTTTCATTAGTGTTTATCGGTGGCACCAGGGCAATTGTTCGTTCTATGGTGGGGGCTGGCATGAAGCGTGTCGGGGAACCCGTCATTATTTATGGCGCGGGTGTCAGTGGCAGACAATTGTTAACTGCTCTAGTACAAAGCCATGAATATTATCCGTTTGCGTTTGTTGATGACGATGAAACGCTTCACGGCACTGTTATCCAAGGGGTTCATGTTCATTCTCCTTCTATCATTCGCAAGTTAATTAAGCAAAAAGCGGCGACTAAAATCTTACTCGCTATTCCAAGTGCGTCTCGCTCACGTCGTCAGGCCATTTTGGAGCAATTAGAGTCGTTAGCCGTGCAAGTGCTGACCTTGCCTGCCATGGCGGATCTGGTTAGTGGCAATAAGCTTTATAGCGACATTAAAGAAGTTGAAATTGACGATTTGCTAGGTCGAGATTGTGTGACGCCTAGAGCTGATCTGTTGGCAGCAAATATTCGTAACAAAGTGGTGATGGTGACCGGGGCCGGCGGGTCAATCGGTTCTGAGTTGTGCAGGCAGATCCTAAAGCAGTCACCTAAGAAATTGGTGTTGTTTGAATTGTCTGAGTTCGGCCTCTATTCTATTGAGCGCGAACTTAATGCCATGGCAAAAGAGTTATCTCTCGATGTGAAGATTTATCCCATGATGGGATCAGTACAACGAGAGAATCGTGTTCAAGCTGTGATGGAAGCGTTTGAGGTGCAAACTGTTTATCACGCAGCAGCCTATAAGCATGTACCTCTTGTCGAGCATAACGTTGTTGAAGGTGTTCGTAACAACGTGTTTGGTACTTTATATACTGCTCGCGCCGCTATTGCTGCTAATGTTGAAACCTTTGTGTTGGTCAGTACTGATAAAGCTGTTAGGCCAACGAATGTGATGGGGACAACGAAGCGTATGGCAGAGTTAGTCCTTCAAGCATTAGCGGCTAAAGGAAGTGCTACTCGTTTTTGTATGGTTCGATTTGGTAATGTTTTGGGCTCTTCCGGGTCTGTTGTGCCGCTATTTAGAAAACAAATAGCAAACGGTGGCCCTGTTACAGTAACACATCCAGAAATTACCCGCTTCTTTATGACCATACCTGAAGCTTCTCAGTTGGTGATTCAAGCCGGAGCAATGGGCAAAGGGGGGGATGTCTTTGTGTTAGATATGGGCAAGTCAGTGAAGATCGTTGATTTGGCCACTAAGATGATTCGTCTGAGTGGTTTTGAAGTCAAAGATGACAATCATCCTGACGGTGATATAGCCATTGAGTTTTCAGGTTTGCGTCCAGGTGAGAAGCTCTATGAAGAATTACTGATTGGCGACGACGTGGCTGGTACTGAGCATGAGCGCATCATGACGGCCAATGAAACCTTTTTAAATTGGGCTCAACTTGAAGCGATCTTGGTACGTTTAGACAAAGCATGTCATGAGTTCCAGCATGAAGTGATAAGAGATATTCTTCTTTCTACACCAACAGGATTTAGTCCGACTGATGGTATATGTGACTTAGTCTGGTTGGAGAAACATCATGATAGCAAGAACAATGACATTAAGGACAACAAAGTCATTCCTCTGGTGTCTTAATTTTTCTCTCAGTCCAATAAAACTCCTCTTATTTTGAGGAGTTTTCTTTTTCGAGTATTTTCTATGAAAGTTGTTATCCCTGTAGCTGGACTTGGTACCCGTATGCTTCCCGCGACCAAGGCTATACCCAAAGAGATGTTGCCGCTTGTTGATAAGCCGCTGATTCAGTATATCGTCAATGAGTGTGTAGCTGCTGGTGTGAAAGAGATAGTTTTGGTGACTCATGCTAGTAAGAATGCTATCGAAAACCACTTTGATACCTCCTATGAGCTTGAGTCGACGCTAGAGAAGCGTGTAAAGCGTCAATTGCTTGATGAGGTGCAATCAATTTGCCCAAAAGACGTGACTATAATGCATGTTCGTCAGGGTGAGGCTAAGGGGCTTGGTCATGCAGTACTCTGTGCTAAACCTTGTATTGGCAACAACCCTTTCGCAGTTGTATTGCCGGATGTGATCTTAGATGAGTACAGTGCCGATCAAAACTCCGAAAACCTGGCGGCGATGATCAAACATTATAAAGCAACTCAAGCTAGCCAGATCATGGTAGCGCCAGTGGCTCTAAATGAAGTAAACAAATACGGGATTGCCGATTGCGGCGGAGTGGATATCGAACCAGGTGAATCATCAGTCATTAAGGCTATGGTCGAAAAGCCGGCCATTGGTGAAGCCCCATCTAATCTTGCTGTTGTGGGTCGTTACGTTTTGTCAGAAAAAATCTGGGATTTGCTGGCTAAAACCCCCGCTGGTGCTGGAGATGAAATCCAGTTGACAGACGCAATCGACATGTTGATTGAATCAGACACTGTCGAAGCCTTCAATATGACCGGGAAGTCGCATGATTGCGGCGACAAGCTCGGTTATATGACGGCTTTTGTTGAATATGGCCTACGTAATGAAAAGCTGGGTAAAGAGTTTCGTCAGCAGTTAGAGAAACTGCTAGCGCAATAATCTTACATCGAGATGTTATGCCCACTTTGGCTTGCTAAAGTGGGCATTTTTCATTTCAGGCTAATGTATTATCTATTGAGAACTTTAAGCTAACACCAAATGAGAGGGATATAGTGAAAGGTATTTTATTAGCCGGTGGTACTGGCACTCGGATGTACCCCATCACACGTGGCGTATCTAAGCAGCTGCTTCCGGTGTATGACAAGCCAATGATCTATTATCCGCTCTCTGTCCTTATGCTGGCGGGGATCCGCGATATTTTGATCATCACGCCCCCTGACGAACAGATGCTGTTTCAGCGCTTACTTGGCGATGGCAGTGATTTTGGTATTTCGCTTTCCTATCAAGTACAGCCAAAACCTGAAGGGATCGCACAAGCCTTTATCATTGCCGAGGAGTTTATTGGTACCGACAGCGTGTGTTTAGTGCTGGGTGATAATGTGTTTTATGGGCAGGGGTTCAGTCTCACACTGAAACAGACAGTAGCTGACCTCAACAATGTAAATTCAGTGGGAGCGATTATCTATACCTATCAGGTAGACCAAGCAGAAAGATTTGGTGTGGTCGAGTTTGATGCTGATTTCTACGCCTTGGTAATCGAAGAAAAGCCAGCTATACCAAAATCTAACTGGGCGGTTACCGGGCTCTATTTTTATGACAATCAAGTTATCGAAATTGCTAAAGGCTTAAAGCCCTCAAAGCGTGGCGAGCTTGAAATTACTGAAATTAATCAATATTATCTCAAGCGCGGTGAACTAAAGGTAGAATTATTGGGACGTGATTTTGCCTGGCTCGATACCGGTACGTTTGATAGTCTGCAGCAGGCTTCATCTTTTGTTCAAACCATAGAAACAGTGCAGGGGCTAAAAGTCGCTTGTCTTGAAGAGATAGCCTGGCGCAATGGCTGGCTAGCCAATGAGCATGTTCATCGTCTTGCCAAGCCTATGCTGAACAATATTATGGACGCTATTTACTCTCTTTGATAAGCGATACAGAGTTTGTGACATAGTAAGAAGATTGAAAGCGCAGGTATCTAGGTATAAAGAGGTTCAGGTGTTGAGCAATGAATAGGATTTTAAACTGCGAGCTGTGTTATGAAGAAGTTGGGTTTAAATAAGTAGACTAGGAACGCTGTAACAGTTCTTATCTTGCTAGGTCACTTACTAACGGAATCGCCGATGAAGTTTCTTGTTGATGTTCATGCACATACCATCGCCTCAACCCATGCTTATAGTACAGTTTACGATTACCTTAGCGTTGCGAGCGAGAAGGGCATCAAGCTGTTTGCCATTACCGATCATGGACCAGACATGGCCGATGCACCTCATTTTTGGCATTTCGTTAACATGCGCGTCTTGCCTCGGATCGTCAATGGTGTCGGCGTGCTTAGAGGCATAGAAGCCAATATCAAGAATGAGAATGGCAATATTGATTTCTTCGGCGATTATCTGCAGACGCTGGATATCGTATTGGCCGGTTTTCACGAGCCTGTTTTTCCACCATCGACTGAAACCATTCATACAAAGGCATTGGTTAACTGCATTGAGAGTGGCAAGGTCGACATCATTAGTCATCCGGGCAATCCTGCCTATCCAATCGACATCAAACGCGTGGCAGAGGCCGCAGCGGCTCACAATGTAGCGCTTGAGATAAATAACTCCTCTTTTTTGACATCACGGCAAGGTAGTTTGAAAAATTGCACGGCCATCGCTAAAGCGGTAAAAGCTGCAGGCGGTGATCTTGTTTTGGGTTCAGATTCCCATGTTGCCTTCAGCTTGGGAGATTTTGATAAAGCCATCGAGGTAATTCAGTCGGTTGCATTTCCGCTTGATCGTATCCTTAACCGCAATCCACAAGCCTTGGTGAACTTTTTAACCTCCCGAGGCCATCAAGGGTTGAGCGAGTATGAGCCGCTGTTTGGCGTTGATCGCTAAGTAGCGAACGAACGGCTAGCTAACCTTTGGTTAACGGTTAACGGTTAACGGTTAACGGTTAAGGATTGTGTTACTCCTTAAAGACTAAAGGTCGCTCAGGAGTGAAGTAGAGTCCGCCAGAGCGATGCGGAGTCCCTATTCTGGTAGAGGATATTAGAATAGGAATTAACCAAAGTACTGTTGACACATCGATAGGTGAGCGTCACGCTGTCGACCCTCGACCCTCGACCCTCGACCCTCGACCCTCGACCCTCGACCCTCGACCCTCGACCCTCGACCCTCGACCCCCTCGATCCTCGACTCCCTCAGCTGCGCCAAGTGCGAACCCGTCTCCACCAACCTTCCAAATTTAAACTTACTTGTTATTTCTTTTTGGTATAAATAAATTGATATTTATAACTTCTAAAACGCTTCCGTGCTGGTATTATCCTGTTTAAGACCATTTTTGGTTAACCACTCTTAGATTTTATGTTGAATGAAATGTAGAGTAGGTTGGCGTGTTGGTTAATAGCAATTTGATAACATTGGAATAAAACGGAAAACCCTATGTCTACACAGCAAACCCATCTTAAACAACTCGAGGCTGAATCGATTCAGATCATGCGGGAAGTTGCCGCAGAGTTTGAAAACCCTGTGATGCTATATTCCGTGGGTAAAGACTCTTCTGTGTTGCTACACCTGGCGCGCAAGGCCTTTTATCCTGGCAAAATTCCGTTTCCTTTGTTGCATGTCGATACCAACTGGAAGTTCAGGGAGATGATCGAATTTCGCGATCGTATGGCCAAGCAGTATGGTTTCGATCTCATCGTGCATAAAAACCCCCGTGGCTTGGAGATGAACATCTCGCCCTTTACCCACGGCAGTGCCAAACATACGGATATCATGAAGACCGAAGGGCTTAAGCAAGCCCTCGACATGCATGGTTTCGACGCCGCCTTCGGTGGCGCGCGCCGCGATGAGGAGAAATCTCGCGCCAAGGAGCGCGTCTACTCGTTCCGTGACAGTAAGCATCGCTGGGATCCTAAGAATCAGCGCCCGGAACTGTGGAACATCTATAACGGTAAGGTCGATAAAGGCGAGAGTATTCGTGTATTCCCGTTGTCTAACTGGACCGAGCTGGATATTTGGCAATATATCTATTTGGAAAATATCGAGATCCCGTCTCTCTATCTTGCCGAGCCGCGTCCCGTGGTGAAGCGCGATGGCACCTTGATCATGGTGGATGATGAGCGTATGGAGATCGAGCCCGGTGAAACCGTAGAGCAGAAGATGGTGCGTTTTAGAACCTTAGGCTGTTATCCGCTGACGGGCGCGGTCGAGTCGCAGGCGACAACCCTGCCGGAAATTATTCAAGAGATGCTGCTTTGTACCACCTCAGAGCGACAGGGGCGGGTGATCGATAACGACTCCGCCGGCTCGATGGAAAAGAAGAAGATGGAAGGTTACTTCTAACTCAAGGGCTAATCCTCAAATCATCGACGATTAATGCATTGGCAGACTTTAGGCCTGGTACGCGGCAGATAACGAATACGAGAAACACCATGACAACTGAAAACACCCTATTACAGACCGACATCGAAGGTTACCTCAAGCTTCACGAAAACAAAGATATGTTGCGTATCTTGACCTGTGGCAGTGTGGATGATGGCAAGTCGACCCTGATCGGACGCCTGCTGTTTGATAGCAAGATGATTTTTGAGGATCAGATGGCCGCCATCGAGAAAGATTCCAAGCGTTTTAACACCACAGATCAGGCGTTTGACTTGGCTCTGTTGGTGGATGGTCTGCAATCGGAGCGCGAGCAGGGGATCACTATCGATGTGGCCTATCGCTACTTTGCCACCGAGCAGCGTAAATTTATCATCGCCGACACCCCGGGCCATGAGCAGTACACCCGCAACATGGCCACAGGAGCCTCCACAGCCGATTTGGCCATTATCCTGATTGATGCCCGTCATGGGGTGCAGGTGCAGACCCGTCGTCACAGCTACATCTGCTCTCAACTGGGCATCAAGCATGTGATCATCGCCATCAACAAGATGGATGCAGTGGACTATGACCAAGGGATCTATCAAGGAATAAAGAAGGCTTACCGCGAGTTTGCCAAGGACCTTGCCTTTACCGACGTGCGCTTCGTGCCGATCTCCGCGCTCAAGGGCGATAACGTGGTAAACGAAAGCGAGAACATGACCTGGTATCCGGGCTCGACCCTGATCAAGCTGCTTAACACGGTTTCTGTCGAGCAAGACAGGAGCGAATCGTTCCGCTTCCAGGTGCAATATGTTAATCGCCCTAACCTAGATTTCAGAGGCTTCTGCGGCACGGTTGGATCGGGTGAGATCCGTGTGGGCGATACCATAGCCGCCTTGCCATCGGGCAAAGAGAGCCGCATCAAGTCAATCGTGACCTTCGACGGCGAGCTCGAAAAAGCGGTGGCAGGGCAGGCGGTAACGCTCACCCTGACCGATGAGATAGACGTCAGCCGCGGCGACATGTTGGTGCGCCCTCACGATAAGCCAAACTCTACCACTCATTTCGAGGCAGACGTGGTGTGGATGACCGAAGAGCCCCTGTGTGTCGACCGAGAATATGCGCTTAAGCTTGGCAGTAAGGCGGTTTACGGTTATGCCGATGCTATCAATTACAAGGTGGATATCAACCATCTGACCCAGCACAGCGCTCAGCAACTTGCGCTCAATGAGATGGGCAACTGTCACTTCTCGGTCACAGAACCCGTGCAGTTTGACGCCTATGAGGAAAATCGTGCCACGGGCGCCTTTATCATCATCGACAGGCTGACCAACGTAACAGTGGGTGCGGGCATGATCCGCAGGGCCATCGACGGCGGCAAGGGGAAAAAACGCGAGATCTCGGCCTTTGAACTTGAGATGAATGCCTTGGTGCGTAAGCATTTTCCACACTGGGGCGTTAAGGATATTTCTAAGGCGTAAGCGACACAAATCTGAGGACCAAGGGCTAACGGGTAGGGCATGTGTAATCGAGTATTATTGCGCTTATCACATCTGTATATACTCGTTAGTCTGAGGCTTAAGAAAGTAAACTATGACATTTAACGCTTATCTCACCATCGCCATCTTCCTCGCGACTATCGTGGGTTTAGTACGCTTTCAAAACCGGCCGGCGCTGGTGTTTGGCGTGACCCTGCTGGTGTTGGTGGCGTTTAACCTGGTGACTAAAGAGCAGCTACTCTCCAGTATGTCGAACCCGGGTTTGGTGACCTTGGTGCTCTTGATCCTCTGCTCTTTTGCTTTGGAGAAGACCCGGCTGCTGCGGGTCATCGTCGCCAAGGTGATCGTCAGTGGTTATCGTACCACCTGGCTGCGTCTGTACGGCATGACGGCGCTGAGCTCGGCTCTGCTTAACAACACCGCCGTAGTGGCAACCCTGTTATCGCCGATTCGCAATAACCCGCACCATGTGGCGAGTAAGTTATTACTACCCCTGTCTTATGCGGCGATACTGGGCGGTACCCTGACCCTAGTGGGCACCTCGACAAACCTTATCGTCAATAGTATGGTGATCGACGCCTCAAACCAGTCGCTCTCTTTCTTCTCCTTTACCGCCATCGGTGCCTTGCTGGTACTGGGCTGTGGTCTGGTGCTGCGTATCGCCTCAAGATGGCTGCCGGATATCGCTCACCAAGAGACCTGCTCCAAGGGCTACTTCATCGATGCCAAGGTGGTGGCCGGCTCTGAGCTGATCGGCCGTTCGGTGGAAGACAATGGCCTCAGGCATCTCGAATCCCTGTTCCTGGTAGAGGTGGTGCGTAATGGCCGCCTCATCAGCCCGGTGACGCCTACCGAGGTGCTGCAGCAAGATGACAGGCTGATCTTCAGTGGCGATATCGCCAAGGTGATGCAGCTCAGCCAGTTCTCAGGCCTTGAGATGTTTGCCGAAAAAAATGGTCTGCTCGACACTAACCTCACCGAGGTGGTGGTGAAGCAGGAGAGCCTGCTGGTGGGTAAGACCATGAAGAAGGCAGGCTTTAGAGCCCTGTTTGATGCCGCCGCTGTGGCCATTCGCCGCGATGGCGAAGAGATCTCGGGTAAGCTCGGCGAGGTGCAGATCAAGGCGGGCGACTTCTTGGTGCTGGCCGTAGGTAAGGACTTCCTTACCCGCCACAACATCAGCAAGAACTTTATCGTCATCAGCGGCGTCGAGCCCGAGACCCGTAACAATGGCAAGAAGGCCTGGATCTCTATCGGCGGTTTCGTGCTGACACTGGTGCTCGCCGCCACCGGTGTGGTGGAGATGCTCCAAGGGATGTTACTGCTGCTGGGCGTGTTGATCTTCACCCAGTGCCTTAACGTCAATGAGGTGGTGCGCCGCTTCCCGGTGGATATCTGGCTAGTGGTGGCCTCGGCCATCTTGCTCTCCCATGCCCTGGTCAACAGCGGCGTGGCAGAGATGGTTGCCAATTGGGTGGAGGGCACGGCGGACAAACAGCACCTGATGCTGGCCCTGCTGCTGGTTTATTTAGCAACTTGGCTGATGACGGAGCTTATTACCAATAACGCGGCCGCGGCGCTGATGTTCCCCATCTCCTACAGCATAGCACAGGGCTTCGGGGTAGATTTCTTACCCTTCGTGATGACGGTTGCTTTTGCCGCGAGTGGCAGCTTCATCAGTCCCTATGGCTATCAGACCAACCTCATGGTGTATAACGCAGGTCGCTATCGCTTGATGGATTTTGTTAAGGTGGGCGTGCCCGTGAGCCTGACCTATGGTGCCATCGTCTTGCTGGCCGTGCCTGTGTTTTTCCCGTTTTAGGCGATAGATGAGATACCGAATCTATGCCAATTGTTTTGCTGTTAACCCGTTAAGGAAAGCCGATGTCCCCCTATAAGACTGTCGATGTTCATGTTAAATCCAGCGATGTTCAGTGGCATCAGGCCAGCGTTTCTCATGAGGAGCGCGAGCAGGCTAACGGCCATCAGGGGGTCGTGCTCTGGTTTACCGGCCTGAGTGGTTCGGGCAAGTCGACTGTGGCCAACGCGGTCGATCGTCTGCTCCATGACAAGGGCTGTAAGACCTATGTGCTCGATGGCGATAATGTGCGCCATGGGCTCAACGGCGATCTGGGGTTTTCCGATGAAGACAGGGTAGAGAATATTCGTCGTATCGGCGAGGTGGCCAAGTTGTTTGTCGATGCCGCTACCCTGGTGTCGACTGCCTTCATCTCGCCATTTGCAGCCGATCGTCAGCTGGTGAGAGATCTCGTGTCAGCTCATCAGTTTGTCGAGGTCTTTGTCGATACGCCGCTGGCGGTGTGTGAACAGCGCGACCCCAAGGGGCTCTACAAGAAGGCGCGCGCCGGTGAGATAAAGCACTTCACAGGCATCGATTCTGCCTATGAGGCGCCAATGAGCCCAGAGGTGCACGTTAAGACCGCCGAGCAGTCTGTGGAGCAGTGCGCGCAGCAGGTGGTGGACTATCTCGTTCAGCAGGGGATATTGTCTATCGCCTAAGTCTTTGGGGCGGCGAGGCAATAAGCCTGGGGCTTTTTTATCCAATGTTCTATGGCGACGAGCCTACTCGGCGCCATAATTATCGACTCTTTTCCCCTATCTAAGCCTCTGCATTAACATAATTTTCGGTTTAGAAGCGCCTCTCCCACAGGGCATACAGGCTGGTGTCCCAGTCGTGACCGCCGCTATGGACAAACTGGCGATAACTCACCGTGCCGCCGAGCTTGAGCGTGCCCTCAAGCCAAGGTCTGTGGTAGCTGGTATCGAACTGATAGACACGCTCATATTCACCGGGGGAGACGGGGTTGCCGCCGGTGTCATTGCTAGTGTCGATACCATCGGTGTTGAGCCTTAGCCAGCGCAGCTTATTGGTGATGCTGTGGCCGTCGCCCAGCTGGGTGATACCACCAAGGACCAAGGTCTCTGAATCATTATCATAGGTGCTGCCCAGACTTCTGCCGTAGTAGCGATAGCCATTCTGGTAGAAGCCATGCTCGTAAAGACAGTTATAGGCATTAGGGTCGATGCCACAGGCCACCTTGGTATCTGCATATTCGATAAAGACTCGTGTGTTAAGTCTTTGAAGCATGAAGTCTATGCCCCCCAAATTGGCCGCATTGATCAGCTTGTTCTTGTCATGGTGATAGTCTTCATGGGTTCGCTCGAAGTAGATGCCATAGGGAATGCCGAAGGCGGTGTCGGACCAGCGAAAGTCATAACCCGCGAGCATATTTTCCTGGCCGTTATCTATCTCGTTTTCTGATTTCCCGCCGTTAAACAGGCCATCCCACCAGTCACTCAGGCTGTTGCCATAACCCTCGCCGCCCCACTGCATGGTCCAGGAGAAGCCGACCTCCAGTTTTGAGATGGGTCTAAGGGTGCCTCGAGCGCCCCAGTGTTTGGTGTCTGGGACATAGCGGTCGCTCTCCATCTGGCTGAAGCTGGTGGTGAAGGTCCAGGGGCCTACCCAGCTGAGCCAAGGTGATTCGAAGGCGGCGCTGTTGTTACGGCTCAAAGTAATGCCCGGCATAGGTCGGGCGTTGGTGGTCTGGATCAGGCCCGTGTCCCAGCCCGGCCCCCAATACTTCTGCTGCGCACCGGCACTAACGATCCAGTTGCCCAGGCTGACGGCGGCGAAGCTGTTATCCAGTCGGCTGTTGTTACCGTCTATGGGGTCTTGATGGTAGCTGGCCGAGAGGCGTCCGCTAAACCACTCCTTGGTGACCTCCAGATCCACCTTGGCTTCTGCCTTATCTCGATAATCATGACCAAAGCCCAAGAAGCGTGCGCTGTCTGTGGCAGCGCCTAGGCCGATACGGGTACTGACGCCTCGATGGTCTCTGGCATAGGCGCTCATGACTCTGTCGTAGGCCGCTCCTTGAGCAGGGGAGAGGTCGGGCAACTGGGCGTTATCGAGATCTTGTTTGAGCCCCGCCCACATCAGGGGATAGGTGGTTACCGGCTGCTTAATCACCCCAGTATCGGCGAGCAGTTGAATGTCGGCGCGCAGGGGCTGGTCGGTCGGTTCTATCCACCAGGCGGCATAGGCCGAATGGCTGCTAATCAGTAGCAGGGGAACGGTTAGGTATCGTTTCATCGGGTCATCTTTATCGGTTGAACTTTTGCGCGAATATTATGATTAATCGGCTAATTAACAAGGGAAATATCGATATGTGCTAAGTAAATCAAGTTGATTGGTTTCTTTGTGTTGCTGAGGTGACTTTTAGGTAACCTAAGGGTGAGTTCAGGGTGATGGATTTGCATGAGTATGAGGGTGAAAGGTTATCGGCTTGTAACGTACTTTTCGGCGTGCTAGTAAGCTTGGAGGACAGTTGAATACGAATGCAAGGCGCGGTGAAAGGCTTTTCACCGCCGCGCCGCTAGCTTAGTATCTTTTACGCAAAGTATGATCAAATTGTTATTAAATTCTTAGGCCCAGAGATGGCATACTAAGGCAATCTAGGGCGAAGAGAATTTATATTGTGAGTCATATATTTAAGCAAGAATGGTTAGGTGAGTTGGTCGAGATTGCCAAGGTCGCGGGCGAGGCCATCATGCAGGTTTATGCCAGCGAACAGATGGACATTCAGGCCAAGGCCGATGATAGCCCCGTGACTGCTGCCGATCTGGCCAGCCACAAGGTGATTGTCGAGGCGCTGGCACGTTTGACTCCGGAGATCCCCGTGATGTCCGAAGAGGCCGCCGATATTCCCTGGGAGACCCGCAAACAGTGGCAGCAATATTGGCTGATCGATCCGCTGGATGGCACCAAGGAGTTCATCAAGCGTAACGGCGAATTTACCGTTAACATCGCCTTTATCGACAAGGGGCGCGCCATGGCCGGCGTGGTTTATGCCCCCATGCTGGACAAGTGTTATTACGGCGCCCTGCATCTCGGTGCCTGGCTGTCCAGTGCCGATGGGGTGACAGATTTGAACCAACTGGCGGTTGTGGCACCGAGCGTTCCCAGAGTTGTCGGCAGCCGTTCCCATGTGAGCCCAGGCCTTTCGGCTTACCTTGAGACCTTGGGCGAGCATGAAATGACCAGCATCGGCAGTTCGTTAAAGTTTTGCCTATTGGCCGAGGGTAAGGCGGATATCTATCCGCGTCTCGGGCTCACCAGTGAGTGGGACACGGCGGCCGCGCAGGCGGTATTGGAGAGTGTCGGTGGCAAGGTGGTGAACGCCGATAACGGCCAGGTGCTGGACTATAACCAGAAAGAAGCGATTTTAAATCCCTATTTTATCGCCACCGCAAAGCATTGGGGCGATAAGCAATAGCATTCACAGTAAGTGAGCAACAATAGCGTAACAAGAACGTTTGAAAACAAGGCAGGTTTTTTCGATAAGTAGTTATTCTACAATCAAAAATACTAACGCAGTTATCGGACGTTTTAACAAGCTAGGATGGTCAGCTATTTACTCGGATTGCTATTAGATAACGAGAAGAAGATTGGAGCAGAGTATGATGAGAATGGGTGTAGACCTGGGGGGCACTAAGATTGAGCTGGTGGCCCTGAGTGAAGCCGGTAAGGAGCTGTTTAGGAAGCGGATCCCCACACCGCGTGAATATAATGCGACCCTGGATGCCATCGAATCGCTCGTCAATGAGGCGGAAACTAGCCTGGGGCAGACAGGCAGTGTGGGCGTAGGTATTCCCGGCGTGATTTCCCCCTTCTCAGGCTTAGTTAAGAATGCCAACTCTACCTGGATCAACGGTCACCCCCTGGATCTGGATCTCGGTGCACGCCTTGAGCGCGAGGTGCGGGTGGCCAATGATGCCAACTGTTTCGCCGTTTCCGAGGCGACAGATGGAGCAGCCGCAGGTAAGGGGGTGGTGTTTGGGGTGATCATAGGCACTGGCTGCGGCGGCGGTATCGCCATCAACGGCAAGGTACATGGTGGTGGCAATGGCATCGGTGGTGAGTGGGGCCATAATCCGCTGCCCTGGATGACGCCCGACGAGTTTAACTCGACCGAATGCTTCTGCGGCAACAAAGACTGCATCGAAACCTTTATCTCCGGCACCGGCTTTGTGCGCGACTATAAGGCCGCCGGTGGCGATGCTCCGAGCGGTATCGAAATCGCCCGTCGTATGGAGGAGGGTGAAGCGTTGGCAACCGCGGCATTTGAGCGCTTTATCGATCGTCTGGCGCGCTCGCTGGCCCACATGATCAACATGCTCGACCCTGACATTATCGTTCTGGGCGGCGGCGTCTCAAATATTGACGCCATCTACCCGAGACTGCCCGAAGTCTTGTCAAAGTACGTGCTCGGCGGTGAATGTCGCACCCCCGTGGTGAAAAACATGTATGGGGGCTCATCTGGGGTTCGCGGCGCTGCCTGGCTCTGGTAACGACTTTCTCTGCTAATGACTTCCTTGCAACCCTAGGTTACACTTGCCCCCACTTTTCATTGGGGGCAAAGCATAGGGGCAAGGATAGCCATGTTCTGGGTAAAAAAACTGATTTCACAACTCTTAATGCCGATCCCGCTGTCGGTATTTTGTCTGTTTATCGCTATTCTGATCCTGCGGCGCCGCAAGTTTGTTAAGGCGCTGATCACTCTCTCTTTTACCCTCTTGTTGCTGCTGAGCAGTCAATGGGGCAGTTATCAATTGACCGCTTCGCTCGAGGGGCAATATCCAGTCAATAACGACCCGATCGAAAACGGCTGCGTGGTGATGGTGCTGGGCAGTGGTCATGACTCGACTATTGCCGATCGCGCCATCTTGCAACTCTCTGCCACGGCGCTGGCTCGTCTCACCGAAGGCTTGAGACAACTCAGCCTAGGCCAGGACTGTCAACTGGTGGTCAGCGGCTGGGGCGGTAGCGACGAAGTGCCGCAGGCCCAGGTGATGGCCAATGCCGCCATCGAGCTCGGGGTGAAACCAGAGCAGATCATCCAGTTTCCGCTGGCCAAGGATACTCTGGAAGAGGCGGAGTTTCTCAAGTGGGAGATAGGCGACAGGCCCTTTAGGCTGGTCACCTCGGCCACTCATCTGCCAAGAGCCATGATGATCTTCCATCTGGCAGGCATGAATCCTCAGGGGGCGCCGGCGGACTTTATCGCGCGGGGCGGCTATTGGTGGCAACTGGATGCCCGCAACCTGTTAGCCTCCCAGCGTTCTATCCATGAATATTTGGGTCAGACCTGGCTTAAGATTAAATTTTCACTGTCTGATTGAACAGCCTTGCTTAGCGAGGCATCAGCACTGAGGCGTTAAGGGCGCCTGGAGAAGTACTTGGAGCGTATGGAGCAAGAATCTATCGTTATTCGCGCGGTAACCAAGCGTAACGCGCGTACCTTTACCCTGATTGGTGCCATCGCCTTGTTGTGTGCCTTAATGATGTTTGTCGCCTCCAGAGCCCTGATGGGACCAGGGATGGTCAGCTTCATCTTCGGCATGATCTTTACCGTTCTCGGGATAGCCAAATGGATGCAACCCGAGGTGAGCATAGAGTTGAGGCCCAGGGGGCTGGTGTATCACCATCATAGGGGGAGTATCTATCTTGAGTGGGATAACATTCAACGGGTCGATATCCCCCGCAGCATTCAGTCGTTTGATAGCCATGACCTGCCCTACATAGGCGTCAGGCTGAAATCCCTGTTGCCGCTTATCGATGATATTCCGCCCAGGCTGGCGACCGGGCTACTGAGTGAGCAGCGTCCGCTGTTGATCTCCTCTCTTAACCTGGATGGTGAACTTGCGGACCTTGAGCACTATCTTAACTCAGAGTTCACGCCAATCACCCTGGAAGGCTGTGACTTGAGTGGGGTGCAGGCAATGTTCGCCCGGCGCTGCATGCAGCTCAACGCCCAGCTTGGCTATCATGTTTACCTGCCGGAAGATTGTTTAGACAGAGCGCCGCGAGAATTTATCGCGCTGGTTCGAGAATATAAAAACAAGGCCACACAATAGTGTGGCCTTGTTAGCTGAACTTTTACCGAAATTAGATGTTACTGTAATCAGATGGGGCTTTACTCATCTGGTCTGCATTAGGCTGATTTAGTTAGCTCTTTAAAATAATTGTCGAGCTGAGACTCGGCCTCAGGCTCGGCATTGGTTTCGGCTTCAGATTTGACGGCAGGTTTGGTACTAGTGTTAATCGCTTGGGTATCTGGTTCGCTGGCAAGTAGGGCGACCTCTTCTCGAACGCGCATACCGATAAACTGACCGCCTTCGAAGATCTCCATCGAGTTACAGGCTATCTCGCCCTCGACGCTGCCGGTGCTGGTGATGTTAAGTTTTTCACACTTCATCTTGCCCTTAAAGGCGCCGGAGACCTTAATTTCCTTACACTGCAGCTCGCCTTCGATATAGCCATCGACCTCGATCGTCAGCTTACCGGTAGCACTGATCTTGCCGTGCAGTTCGCCGCCGATAAGGGCTTCGCCAGCAAAATGTGTTTCCCCTGATAATTTAGTCCCTTGCGCAATGAAAGTGAGACCCGCTCTGTTATTTTTCTTTCCAAACATAATGATTAACTTTTTGCCCGTTTTCCCCAATATTACCCTTAAATTTTGTGTAACAAAACCACTAATATTTGGCGCAGCCTGTCAGTTTTTTGGCAATGGGTTTTACCCCATCAGCTGAGTTTTATCGATTGGTTGGGGCAGGGGGCAACGCAGGCGCCGCAGCCGTTGCATAGCTCGGTATCGACCACAGGTTTTGGCGCCTGACCTATGCTGGCGGTAAAGCTGATGGCTCTGGGATCGCAGGCATCCTTACAGGTCTGGCACCAGATGCCGCTGTTGGCCAGGCAGCTCTGATCGATACTGGCCTTAATCTGCCAGGGCATTTCTTCGATGTCGGTGAATAGTGGTTCGGGACACACCTTGGCACAGTCGCCGCAGAAGGTGCATTCGTCCTGACTGAAGCTGACCTCGGGAAATCCACCATCGCCCCGGGAGAGGATTTTCGTCTCACAGGCATCGATACACTTATCGCAGCGGGTACAGATATCGGTAAATTCGACATCTGTGCGGCTCCAGGGCGGGCGGATCACCTGGCTCTTGCGGCGACTGAAGAGGTTGCGGCGGCTTTGGTTGATTCGATTGCTCATAGATTCACTCTGGACGTAAAGGGGACCATGGCCCCCTGAGGCTGATTTAGGCCTTGTAGCCATTCGGGTTAGAGGACTGCCAGTGCCAGCTGCTGTTGGCCATATCTTCTATGGTGTGGGTGGCTTGCCAGTTCAGTTCTGTCTGCGCCTTGTGCGGGTCGGCGTAGCAGGCGGCGATATCGCCGGGGCGACGCGGCGCTATCTGATAAGCGATGGCATGGCCGCAGGCCTTCTCGAACGCCTTGACCATATCCAGTACGCTATAGCCCTGGCCTGTGCCCAGGTTATAGGTGACCAGTCCAGGTGCTGTGTTGAGTTTTTCAAGCGCTTTTAAGTGGCCCTTGGCCAGATCGACCACATGGATATAGTCGCGTACCCCTGTGCCGTCATGGGTGTCGTAATCGTCACCGAAGACGCTGAGCTTCTCACGCTTACCCACGGCGACCTGTGCGATAAAGGGCATGAGGTTATTGGGAATATCGTTGGGATCTTCGCCGATGAGTCCGCTCTCGTGGGCGCCCACAGGGTTGAAGTAACGCAGTCTGGCGATGTTCCAGCTGCTGTCTGAGTGGTGCAGATCCTTGAGGATATGTTCGACCATCAACTTAGACTGGCCGTAGGGATTCGTGGCGCCTGTGGGGAAGTCTTCCGTAATGGGCAGCGAGGCCGGGTCGCCATAGACAGTAGCCGAAGAGCTAAATACCAGGTTTTTCACATTAAACTCGGCCATTACCTCACATAGCACTAAGGTGCCGGTGACATTGTTTTCATAATAGCGTAGCGGTTGGGCCACTGACTCGCCAACCGCCTTAAGACCGGCAAAATGGATCACTGCGTCTATATCATGGTCGGTAAACACCTTCTGCAGGAAGGCCTTGTTGAGCACATCCCCCTGATAGAAGGTGACCGCTTTGCCTGTGATCTGCTCGACCCGTTTAAGGGCTTCGACGCTGGAGTTGTTTAAATTGTCTATGATGACTACCTGTTGAGCATCATTAAGTAGCTCTACGACAGTATGGCTACCTATGTAGCCTGCACCACCCGTGACTAAAATCGTCATCAGTCTTTATCCTGTTGTAAATCTGATACTAATGCTTTGAGGTAGTTAGCGAAATCCTCGCCCACCTCGTGATGGCGCAGCGCGTATTCCACATTGGCGCGCATGTAGCCTAGTTTATTGCCACAGTCATGGCTCTTACCATGCATGTAATAGGCGTTCACCGTCTGAGTATCCATTAGCATGGCAATTGCGTCGGTGAGTTGTATCTCATCGCCTGCGCCTGCAGGTGTTTTACCCAGTAGCTGCCAGATTTGCTTAGGGAGCACGTAACGACCCACCACTGCCAGGTTGGATGGCGCCTCTTCGACCTTAGGCTTCTCCACCAACTGATTGATGGGTTTAGATTGCCCTACCTCGAGCTGGTGGCCGTTTACATCGGCGATACCATACTGATCGACGCAGCTTTCTGGCACGCCTTCAACCATGATCTGGCCCACTTCTGTTTCGTCGAACAGCTTGACCATCTCTGCCAGGTTATCCTGGGTAAGATCGCAGCTGGCATCGTCTATGATGACGTCTGGTAGCAGGACCGCAAAAGGTTCGTCGCCCACAACCTTCTGTGCACACAAGATGGCATGGCCCAGTCCCTTTGCCTGGGATTGGCGCACGCTGATCACGGTTACATCGCTTGGGCAGATGGCCTGCACCTCAGCCAGTAGCTGACGCTTTACCCGGCGCTCAAGCTGCGCCTCGAGTTCGAAACTGGAGTCGAAATGGTTTTCGATGGAGTTCTTACTGGCGTGGGTAACCAGAACTATCTCGTTGATCCCGGCGGCTATCGCCTCGTTGACCACATATTGGATCAAGGGCCTGTCGACTATGGGCAACATTTCTTTAGGGATTGCCTTGGTTGCCGGAAGCATGCGAGTACCCAGACCCGCGACGGGAATAACGGCCTTGCGAACTTTGTGCTGTTTCATCCTAATCCTAGTTGGCTGCGCAAATGCTCTTTTATTCTAATAAAAAGGATATGAAAAGTCAGGAGATTTAGGCGCTTTGACCGGTGTGTTCTTGGCTCTTGCCCAAAGATTATGGCGTTAGCGATCTGGTGATGAGCAAAAGCGATGCTGATGCTTGCTAGTTTGGGATGCAATAGGTGATGAAAAAGACCTTTACATATTATTGTTCCTGCGGGCTAAACAGATGAAATTGATGTTAAAGTCGGCATTTGTGTCGAGAGTGTTACATGGCGAATTTAAGGTAACTTATTTATTTACCTTGATTTAATTTTTAAGTGTGAGCCTGATGTAAATTTTAGGTTACATCTCGGGCGGCACGGCAGCCAAATTATAAAGTGTGATCCTGTTAACAAAGTCTGGCGTTTAGTCAAATATGGAGGCAGGAGCAGTCAATTGTGTTGTATTTATCATGAGTAAACAAACCAAGTATCAGGCCAGACTGCCTGATAGCCAAGGGGTCATCCAATACCCTGACAATGAACATGAGATCTGGCAAGCGCTGTACGACAGACAGAAGGGCAATTTGCCGCATTATGCCTGTGATGCCTATCTGAAAGGCCTCGAAGATCTTGCCATGCCTACGCATCGTATTCCGCAGCTGAGTGAGATAGATGCCGTGCTCAAGCAGGCAACCGGTTGGAAGACGGCCGCGGTACCGGCACTGATCTCGTTCGAGAAGTTTTTCCAGTTGCTGGCCAACCAGGAGTTTCCGGTTGCCACCTTTATCCGCAGCAAGGAGGAGTTCGATTATCTGCAGGAGCCCGATATCTTCCACGAGATCTTCGGTCACTGCCCGTTGCTGACTAACTCTTCATTTGCCCGTTTCTCTCACGAATACGGTAAGTTGGGTCTAGCCGCCTCGAAAGAGGAGCGTGTCTTTCTCGCCAGACTCTACTGGTTTACCGTGGAGTTTGGTTTGATCCGTCAGGCCAACGATGAGCTGAAGATCTACGGCGGCGGCATATTGAGCTCGCCCGGTGAGACGCTATACGCCATGAGCGATACCCCAGTGGTGAAGCCTTTCGATCTCATTGATATCTTAAGAACCCCTTATCGCATCGATATCATGCAGCCTATTTATTACGCTATTGATTCAATTGATTATTTAGACGAAATCGTCAAAATGGACATCATGGGCGCCGTGACCAAGGCGCGCCAGCTTGGCCTGCATGCCCCCATGTTTGAGCCAAAATCGAAAGCCAGTTAGAGCCAGTTAAAGCCAGTTAAGAAAACAAAAAGGAAGAAGTATGACTGAATTAGCCCAAATGAAATGCGAAGCCTGTCAGGCCGACGCGCCTAAGGTGACCGATGCCGAGTTGGCCGAGCTGATCCGCATGATCCCAGACTGGGGCGTCGAGGTACGTGACGGCATCATGCAGCTTGAGCGTGTCTATAAGTTTAAAAACTTTAAGCTGGCGATGGAATTTACCAATAAATTAGCAGACTTAGCCGAGGAAGAGTTCCATCATCCTGGCATTCTAACCGAATGGGGAAAGGTCACTGTGACCTGGTGGTCTCACTCGATTAAGGGTCTGCACCGCAACGATTTCATCATGGCGGCCAAGACTGACCAGTTATTGGACTAAGTGAAAATTAATTTAAAAACAGCGTCATAGCCTAGCTATGGCGCTGTTTTTTTGGTTGTAGACTCAATCCGCTGTAAACAACTCTTGCCACAAATCTCATTAGGCTCTAACGTATAGGCGTTTTATCGGCATTTCTGCGTGGCGTGTCACACTTTTTCTGGCATGAGACGCAACCATGCTCGCGATAATCCCAAAAACCGTGAAGTAATAAATATAAAAAGGGACGAAAGGGTATGCGCTTAGAAGTAAGTTGCATCGACCGCGTGGGTCTAGCAAAAGACATTCTGGTGATCCTCGAAGGCTATGGCATCAACCTGATAGCCATCGACGCCAGTAATCAGGGATTTCTCTATCTGCAGTTTGCTGAAGTTAACTTCGATGTGCTCAGCGAGCTGCTGCCGTTAATCAGGAAGGTGGAAGGGGTGCACGACGTGCGCACCGTGTCATTCATGCCCTCCGAGCAGGAGCATTACGCGCTCAAGACCTTGTTGAAGACGCTGCCGGATTCTGTCTTCTCCATCGACGTCAAGGGGCGAATTCGCATCGTCAACGAGTCGGCGTTGATGACGGTTAACATGGGCGAGCACGAGGTGCTCGACGAACCGCTGAACCATTGGGTACAAGGCTTTAACTTCAATCGTTGGCTCAGCGAGCCTTTGGTGTTGGCCCAGGCCACCCGGGTCAACATAGGTCAGAGTGAATACCTGGCCGAGATGCTCCCCATCTATCTGCCCGACGAGAACGACAAGACCATCCTGGCCGGCGCCGTAGTCTCCCTCAAGTCGCCGGCGCGGGTCGGCAAGCAATTTAACGCCCTACAGAATCAGACCACAGGCTTTGAGAATGTGCTGGCGGTCAGCGACAAGATGAAAGAGGTGCTGGTGCAGGCCAGACGCATGGCCCAGCTCGATGCGCCTTTGCTGATCACCGGCGAAACCGGCACGGGCAAGGAGCTGATGGCCAGAGCCTGTCACGATGCCAGCATGCGCCGCGAGCATCCCTTTATTGCCATTAACTGCGCCGCCATGCCAGACAGCGCCGCCGAAGAGGAGCTGTTTGGTTACGTCAGCGGCGGCGAGGTGGTCAAGCGCGGTTTCTTCGAGGAGGCCAAGGGCGGCACCGTCTTCCTAGATGAGATCGCCGAGATGTCGAAGGCGGCCCAGGTCAAGCTGCTGCGCCTGCTGCAGGATGGTACCTTCCGCCGGGTGGGCGGCGATGTGGAGGTGCGCTCGGACGTACGCATCATCTGTTCGACCCAGAAGAACCTGGCCGAGCTGTGCCAGACTGGCGAGTTCCGTGAAGATCTCTACTATCGTATCCATGTGCTGAGCTTTCATATGCCCTCGCTTAGAGAGCGCAAGGTAGATGTGATCCCCCTGACCGAGATGTTCCTTGAGCACTACAGCCAGCAGCTGTCGATCCCGATTCGCCGTATCTCGGCCCCATGTCGTGAGCATCTGCTGGGCTATGCCTGGCCGGGTAACGTGCGTCAGCTGAAGAATGCCATCTTCCGTGCGGTGTCCATGTGGGATGGCTCGGCGGAGCTGACGGTGGATCAGCTCAAGCTACCGTCATATGCCGAGGGCTTTGGCTATTTCGATCATCAGTTTGAGGGCAGTCTGGATCAGGCGATGAAGCAGTTTGAGGCGAGTCTGCTAAGACGCCTCTATCCGGCTTATCCGAGCACCCGTCAGCTGGCGAAGAAGCTCGGGGTGTCCCATACGGCCATCGCTAACAAGCTGAGGGAATATAAGATCAGCAAGCAAAAAGGGATGTAAAACCTTATTGCCAGTTGGCTGGCGGTTTTCTAGGCGGAGACAAGGCCGAAACCCCATGGACTTGGGGCTATTTCTGTCTGTAATGAATTATTTACAAAATTGATTATTGAGGGAAGGAGTGTGATTTGTATCACGCTATTCCTATCTTGAGGCGCATAGGGTATTTCTATGCCAAATTGATAGTCCCAGACCCAACGGGTTGCCCCTTGGGTCTGACAAGAGAAGAATTCGATAGGAGTGGGTATGAAGTTAGCAAGTTATAACAACGGCCGTCGCGACGGTCAGCTGATGCTTGTGAGTAAGGATCTAACCAAGGCTGTTGCCGTACCAGCCATAGCACACACCATGCAGCAGCTGCTCGACGCCTGGGATCTGCTTCAGCCGCAACTGCAAGAGCTTTATGAGGCGCTAAACCAAGGCGTGCTCGACAACGCGGTGGATTTTGAGGAGAGCAAGTGTCTGTCGCCGCTACCACGTGCCTACCAATGGGCCGACGGTAGTGCTTATGTTAACCACGTTGAGTTGGTGCGTAAGGCCCGCGGCGCCGAGATGCCAGAGACTTTTTGGACAGATCCTCTGGTTTACCAAGGCGGGTCTGATAGCTTCATCGCGCCTAAGGCCGATATCGAGCTGGCCAGCGAAGAGTGGGGCATAGACTTCGAATCTGAAGTCGCGGTGATCACCGATGACGTGCCTATGGGGATAGACGAGGCGTCGGCAGAGAAGCATATCAAGCTACTGATGCTGGTGAATGACGTGTCGCTGCGTAACCTGATCCCTGCCGAGCTGGCCAAGGGCTTCGGTTTCTTCCAGTCTAAGCCATCGAGCAGCTTCTCGCCTGTGGCCGTGACCCCGGATGAACTGGGTGACAAGTGGCATGAGTCCAAGGTGCACCTACCGCTGATCACTCATCTGAATAACGAACTGTTCGGCAAGCCCAACTGTGGCGTCGATATGACCTTTAACTTCAGTCAGTTGATCGCCCACTTCACCAAGACTCGTCCATTGGGCGCCGGCGCCATCATAGGCTCGGGCACCATCTCTAACTACGACCGCAGCGCAGGCTCTAGCTGCCTGGCCGAGACTCGTATGCTGGAGACCATCAGTGATGGTAAGCCATCGACCTCATTCATGCGTTTCGGCGATCGCGTGCGTATCGAGATGCTGGATGAAAACGATAAATCTATCTTCGGTGCCATCGACCAGCAGGTGGTTGAGTACAAAGGGTAATTATCGGCTTTATTACCGATATCGGGGCAGCCAAGGTTGCCCCGTTTTTGTAACCGCCGTAAGTAAAGGCAGGTTAGTGCCAAGGAAACAGAGGAGTTGTGTGATGAAGTTATTGGGCTACTGGCGCTCCAGCGCCGCTTATCGAGTTCGTATCGCATTGAATTTAAAGGGAATGGATGCGAGTCTCGAGTCTGTGCATCTGGTTAAGAATGGTGGCGAGCAGCACCTGCCAGAGTATGCGGCGCTTAACCCTCAGGAGCTGGTGCCGACCCTTATTGAAGGCGACAACGAATTTGTTCTGTCTCAGTCACTGGCGATCATCGAATACCTCGACGAGCAGTATGGCGGCACCTTGATGTTGCCAAAGGCGCCCAAGGCGAGGGCCGAGGTGCGCGCCATGGCGCTCTCTATCGCCTGTGAGGTTCACCCGCTGAATAACCTCAAGGTGTTGCAGTATCTGACCAATACCCTGGCACTAGACGAGGACGCTAAGAATGCCTGGTACCATCACTGGATCCACCAGGGCTTTAGCGCGTTCGAGAAGCAGCTGGAAAGACACGCCGGCACCTACTGCTATGGTGATGAGGTAACCCTGGCGGATCTCTGCCTGATCCCTCAGGTCTATAACGCCAATCGTTTCAAGGTCGACTTAGGCGCTTATCCCAACATTCGCCGTATCTGGGACAACTGCCATCAGCTAGAGGCCTTCCAGTTGGCGGCGCCCGAGCGCCAGGCGGATGCCATCTAGGTGATTAGGCCCTTAGCATCTTGCTAGGGCCTGTTGATTTTTCAAGTTTAATTTTTGTTCAATCTAAACGCGTTTTGCGCGAGGCGAGAGCCATGAAGCATAGTTACTCTATGTGATAGTTACTCTATGTGATAGTTACTCTATGTGAATGGCGAACAACAAAGAAATCGTCTGGAACGATTTCTAACAGCCTAGCTGACCGCCTGCGGTGAAAGGCAAGAAGCCTTTCTTAAAGTGCAGCGCGCGTTTAGATGAACCCGTTGGGCAGCGTTTGTAGGCCATTTCTACGGTGTTATCGCCAGTTTGTGTAGAGGACTACACGACACAGGCTCTGCCTTGTATAAATCACCTTCAAACTGCTGCAAAAACAAACGGTAAAAATCAACAGGCTCTAAGGGTTATTCATCAAGAACTCGACGAACGCCCTGTCGGCCAGCCCGATGGGGCGTTCTCTATTCCAGGCGATATGCAGGTCCAGATGCACCGCAGGTGAGAAGGGGATGGCGCGGATGGGATCTCTTTCTTCGATCACCATCTCTAGCACACTTGTGATGGCAAAGCCCTGGGCAACCACCTGTTTAATCAGGTTGATTAGGTTGGTCTCGAAGGCGATATTGACCTCGAGATCCAGCGCCTTGGCTTGAGATAGCATCCATTCGCGGTGGAAATAGCCTGGCTTAAACATCACCAGCTCCTGCTCGAAGAACTGCTCCAGGGTGATCCCCGAGTGCTCCGCCAACGGGTGATCTTCACCCACGGCCACCACCATCTGCTCTCTGAGCAGCAGATGGCTGTCGAAGTTAGGTTGCAGGTCTTGCCCCGTGATGATGGCGATATCCACCTCTTCGTTTTGCAACATCCGCAGGCTGTCTCGGGTGCCGCCCTCGAACAGGGAGAGCTTGAGATCCGGATACCTGTGCCTGAAGGCCATCAATCGAGAGGGCAGGTAGTAGGAGCCCAGCATGCCGGGCACCGCGATACGCACCTCGCCCTTGGTGAGATTGGCCATCGATTTAATGTGGGCCTCGGCCTGCTTGACCTGCTTGAGGATCAGCCTGGCGTGTTGCGCCAGTGCCTCGCCTTCGGCGGTGAGGGTGAGGCGGCTGCCATCCTGACCGCGATAATGTTTGTTGCGGTTGACCAGCGTGACCCCGAGGGATTCTTCGAGGCGTTTTATCCCCTGACTCAGGGCGGGCTGGGCGAGGTTGAGCTGTTTGGCCGCCAGGGTAAAGCTGCCCTTGGTTGCCAGCGCCTCGAACTGCCTAAGCTGTTTGATATCCATCTTTCATTCCACCTTCTCGCATTTTTCTATTACGCTGAGTTAGCACCATTGTCTTAAGCGCTTTTTAGCAGATTGTTTTCAAGCATTGGTCATCGGAATTGTCTATAATAAGTTATTATCGATATCATATATATAATCTATTTTTGTTATGTTAGCGCCGGTGCTAGCCTGTGTCTATCTCTCCTTTTGAGCGCGAAATCATGACCGCCAGCCGTGCACTACAACTTCGTCTGATCTGGGGCCTGTCGCTGGCCTCTGTGGTGATCTACATCAACCTGTATATGGTGCAGGGAATGTTGCCGCTGATCGCGACCAGTTTTAGCGTGTCGCCGGCTCATGCCACCCTATTGCTGTCGGTGACCAGCTTCTCCATGGCCTTTGCGTTGCTCTTCTATGCCACTCTGTCGGATAAGCTCGGCAGGCGTAAGCCGCTGCTGTGGAGCCTGGCCTTGTTAGTGTTGGCGGATATCATGTTGATCTGGGTGCAGGATTTCTCGGCGCTGGTGGCGGTGAGGCTATTTCAGGGAGTCTTACTCGCGGCTGTGCCCGCCATCGCCATGGCCTATTTTAAGGATCTGCTCGATACCAGCGTGCTGCTCAAGGCCGGGGCCATCTATATCGGCGCCAACAGCTTAGGCGGCATCGCGGGGCGTCTGCTTGGCGGTCTGATGACTAAGTATCTGAGCTGGGTAGAGGCCATGGGGTTGGTGAGTGTCTTGACCCTTGCTGGGGTGGTGGGCGTGTTACTGTTATTGCCGCGCCTCGACCGGGTGCGGATCCGTCGTCGTCAACACAAGAGTGGCTTCGGACTTGCCGATCTTAAGGGGTTTGGCCTGCATCTTGGCGATGCCACCCTGGTGAAGCTCTATCTTCTCGGCGCGCTGGCCTTCATGGTGATGGTCAATCAGTTCAGCTATATCCAGCTGCATCTGATGCAGGCACCGTTTCACTGGGGCAAGTTTCAGGTGACCCTGATTTTCCTCTGCTATCTGAGCGGCACCTACGCCTCGTTTCGCTCGGCCAAGTGGGTGACGCGCCTGGGCCGCCAGCCGCTGTTTATCCTCTCGGCCGTGATGATGTGTGTCGGCAGCCTAGTTACTTTAGGGGATACCAGCAGCGCCATCGTTATCGGTTTCCTGCTATCGAGCTTCGGCTTCTTTACCTTCCACAGCGTCTGCAATGCCTGGGTGGCGCAGCGCGCCCAGCAGCACAGGGCCAAGGCCACGGCACTCTATCTGTGTAGTTACTATCTGGGAGCGGCGCTCGGCGGGCCTTTCCTGTTGCCGTTCTGGCAGCACTGGGGCTGGAGCGGTGTGGTTGGCGGTAGCCTGACCCTGCTTAGCGGCGTGATTTTTATCGTGGTGATGCTGCAACGCACCCACAGGCCGCGCACGCCGCTATTGGATGCGGCGGGCTAATGGCTTAACGGGCTAATGTGTTTACTGACTTAGTTGATAAAGGTCTTTCGGTTGAGGCCGAACTTCTGCATCTTGTCATAGAGGGTCTTACGTGGCAGCTCCAACTGCTCCATGGTGAGCTTGATGCTGCCCTTGTTGTTGCTCAGGGCCTCTTCGATCAGCAGGCGCTCGAAAAACTCCACCCGCTGTTGCAGCGACATGTTGGCATTGAGTTGACTGCTCTGTCCCAGAGAGGTGGCAAAGGCCGCCTCAGGGCCTAGGAGCACGTAGCGCTCGGCCAGATTACGCAGCTCCCTGACATTGCCGGGCCAGTCGTGGGAGACCAGCTGGGCCGTATATTCCGCCGTCAGAGGGATTAGCGCCTTGTGATAACGCGCCGAGGCGACCCGGGCAAAATGCAGGAACAGCAGGCCAATATCTTCGCGGCGCTCTCTCAGGGCCGGAATAGGCACAGTCACCAGGTTGAGGCGATAGAGGAGATCCTGGCGAAATTCACCTGTGTCACACAGGCCCTTGAGATCCACCTTGGTGGCGGCGATGATGCGAATGTCTAGGTCTATGCTCTTGTTGGAGCCTAGACGCTCCACCTTCCTGTCTTCCAGCACCCTTAGCAGTTTCACCTGCAGGGAGAGTGGCGTGCTCTCGATCTCATCGAGAAACAGGGTGCCGCCATTGGCATACTCGAACTTACCGATACGTGTCTTATCGGCGCCGGTGAAGGCGCCAGATTCGGCGCCAAACAGCTCGCTCTCTATGATGGTCTCGGGGATAGCGCCGCAGTTGATGGCGACGAAGTTGGCCTCGGCTCTAGGGCTGTGGTCGTGCAGGTAGCGGGCGACCAGCTCCTTGCCCGTGCCCGTCTCGCCTTCGATCAATACATCGGCAGGCATATCGATCACCTGATGGATGATGTGGCGCATCTGCTTGATCCCCGGGCTGTGGCCCAAGATACGCGGCCCTGGAGTGCTCTGGGATTCCAGCTCGCGTTTTAGGCTGCGGTTTTCCAGGGTCAGCGCACGTTTCTCCAGCGCGCGCTTGGCGATATCCAGCATATGCTCGTTGTTAAAGGGTTTCTCGATAAAATCATAGGCACCCTGTTTCAGCGCCTGCACCGCCATGGCGATATCGCCGTGTCCAGTCAGCAGTATGATGGGAATGTCCTTGTCCTGGGCCAGCAGGGTGCGCATCAAGGAGAGGCCGTCGATATCCGGCATGTTGACGTCGGAGATCACTATGCCGGGCCAGTTGTCGGGCAGGCCAAGGCCAATCTGTTTGGCGTCGGTGAGGGCCAGGGCGCGGTAGGATTCTAGTTCAAACAGCTGCACCAGCGCCGAGCCAATCAGAGGCTCGTCATCGACGATTAAGATATCGTATTGATTAAAAACTTGATTCTGCATAGTTAGTTTCCTGACGCATGTATGGGCAGTGTGATCTGGAAGATGGCGCCGCCTTGCTCTCGATTGGCAACGCTTATCTTACCCTGCATCGCCTCGACGATACGCCTGGAGATAGAGAGCCCCAGGCCCAGCCCCTGGCGCGAGCTGGTGTAGTAGGGGTCGAAAATCTTCTGCATCTGGCTCTCGTCTATGCCTGTGCCCGTATCTTCTATGGTGACCTCCAGACGATTGCTCACCACGACGCTGATGATCAGCTGTTTCGGGCTGCAGGCGCGCATGGCGACCATGGCATTGCTCATCAGATTGATCAACACCTGCTGCAGCCGGATAGGGTCACCCCAGATGAGCGTCTCACACTCTGTGTTGTTCAGCACGAGATCGATCCCCTGCTTGTCCACCTCTGGCTGGATGATGGTCAAGGCGTCCTTGATGCATTGTGCCACGCTAATCGCCTTGTCGTTGCCCTGGCTCTTACGGGTAAAGCTCTTAAACTGCGAAACTATGGCCGCCAGCCGATCGGTCAGCTCTATGATGGTCATTATGTTGCTGGAGACATCGTCCCACTTGGCGCGTGAGAGCAGTGTCTGGGTGTTCTGTGCATAGCTACGAATCGCCGCCAGCGGCTGGTTGATCTCATGGTTGATGCTGGCCGACAGGCTACCGATCACTGTGAGCTTGGCGGCCTGGATCAACTCATCCTGGGCTTCCTTCAGCTGCTGATGACTGGTTTCCAGCGCCTGGGTGCGCTCCTTGACCCTCTGCTCTAGCTGCTCGTGGGCCTGGCGCATGCGGCGGGTATTCTTACGCTTCTCTATGGCGAACAAGAGTGCCAGCGCGCACAGCAGGTAGAGGGCGCCATAGAGCAGGAGCAGCGGCGGCAGCGAGCGGTAGATGGGCGCCATCGGCGAGAGGATATGCACCTGCCAGCCGGCATCGCTCATGAAGGCGGCGTTATCCATAAACTCGGCGCCGCGCTTGTTATCGCCTATCTGATAGATCTGATAGATCTGATAGTCTGCCGCCAGGGATGGGGCGAAGGGGGGCTCGATCGCCAGCGGACTGATCTCACGGTTGGCGTAGCGTCTCGAGGATTCGATGCGCTGCTTGAGCTGATGAGTCACAGGCGTCAGCGCTGTGAGGCGCCACTCAGGCCGGCTTGAGAGGAAGATAATATGGTCCGGGTCGCTGATAGCGAACTCGTAGTTGCTGCCCCTGGCCATGCCCGTGCTCTGCTGCTCAATCTCGGTGACATCGACCTTCACCACTATGGCCCCTAACACCTTGGCCTCGCCCTGGCTGGGGGTGACCGGATAGCCGTGGCTGTAGATGGGATAGGAGAAGTAGTAGCCGCGTTTGTTGGAGCTGGTGCCGACGGCGAAATAGCGGCCCATCTTGCCCTCGATGGCATCCTTGAAATAGGGTCTGAAGGCGTAATTCTTGCCGATAAAGGAGTAGCTCTGCTGCCAGTTGCTGGCGGCGATGGCATCGCCGTCTATATTGACCAGATAGATATCCAGCGCCTCTGTGATGCTCTGGATCTCCTCCAGATAGCGATTGAGTGGCGTGATGGTATCGGGGTCGTCCTGCTTTAGCAGGGCGCTGGCCAGCAGCGGGTTGGTGGAGAGCACATGGGGGATGCTCTCATAGCGACTTAGAGACCCCGAGAGGAAGCTAAGCAGCTCTTTCATCTGAGCGTTAGATTGTTGCCGCGTCATCTCATAGCCATGTTCCAGATGGAACCAATAGGCGACGCGCAGGGTAAAGGCGAGGCCAAGGAGTATGATGAAGCCGACGCCGAGGTATTTTCTTCTTGTTATCATTTTCGACATAAAAGGCATGTCCAATTGAAAAAGCGAGCCTGAAAGGGAGTTGTTAATGACCCGTTTCAGACTCGCCCAATTGTTAAGCAAAATCAAGTGTTTTAATAACCGTTTAACTTATCAATATATTCAGGCAGGAACAGGGAGATCTGCGGAATATATGTGATCAGCACTAGGAAGAAGAGCAGCAGTGCCAGCCAAGGGATACAAGATTGGATCACCCATCCCATGCTGCGGCCCGTTATCCCCGCGGTGACAAACAGGTTGAGGCCTACGGGCGGCGTTAGCATGCCGATTTCCATGTTGACCACCATGATGATGCCAAGATGGATAGGATCTACCCCCAGCTGAGTGGCGATGGGGAACAAGATAGGCGCCATGATCAGCAAGATGGCCGATGGCTCCATGAAGTTACCCGCGGCCAGTAGCAGCAAGTTGACTATGATGAGGAAACCCCACACCGGCAGTCCCATGCCCACTATGGTCTCGGCGATCAGATGTGGAATGCGCTCTGTAGTTAATACATGGGCGAACAGCATAGCGTTGGCGATGATGAACAGCAGCATGATGCTGACCTTGGCGCCATCGCGCACCACGTGGCGTATCTCCTTGTCGGCCGGGGTCTTGAACACAGCGAGCACCATAAAGCCCAGGTTACGCAGCACGGCTCTTGGCAGCGACTCGCCGCTATCGCGCCAGCTGACGTTTTTCAGTGGGCCTATGTCGCGATAACCAAATACCGCGATGAAATAGGCGTAGACGCAGGCGACGGCTGCCGCCTCGGTCGGGCTGGCGATACCGCCGTAGATGGAGCCCAGTACGATGAGGATCAGTGCAAGGCCACCCATCGCCTTCGCGCTCGATATGGCCAGGGGGCGAAAACCGGGGAAGGGCCTTGAAGGCAGCTTCTTGATGCGGGCCACGATATAGATGGCGAGCATCAACAAGAGGCCCATCATCAGACCGGGGATAAGCCCCGCCATGAACATGCGCGCCGCAGAAACTTCGGTTGCTGCCGCATACACCAGCATGACGATAGAGGGCGGGATCAGGATCCCCAGGGTGCCCGAGGTGGTGATCACCCCAGCGGCAAATTTCTCTGGGTAGCCGGCCCGCACCATGCCGACGATGACGATAGAGCCGATGGCGGCGACCGTGGCGGGCGATGAGCCCGATACCGCGGCAAACAACATGCAGGCCATCACAGAGGCCATGGCGAGGCCACCGCGGATGTGGCCCACGCTGTCCATGGCGAAGTCGATGATACGCCGGGCGACGCCGCCGGTTGACAGGAAGGCCGACGACAGAATGAAGAAGGGGATCGCCAGCAGGGTGTAATGCTCCGAGGTGGATTCATAGAGTTTCAATGCCACCGAGGCCAATGAATCATCGGAGAAGAGCAATATGGTCAGCATACTGGAAAAACCAAGCGCGATGGCGATGGGCATGCCCAGCAGCATACAGATAAACAGGCTGATAAAGAGGGTTGCTATAGTCATTATTTTTCATCTCCAGGCTGTTTGTCGTCGGCCTGAGCCTCTTGATCGATAAGGTGCATGCTCTCCTTGGCCTCATCGGCGAAGGCGAAGCCATCTGTCTTGTCGGTGATGATGGCCAGAGCAAGTTGCAAAAAGCGCCAGGTAAGCAAAATAAAGCCGATAAGCAGTATGCTTTGGGAGATCCACAGGGGTACGGCCGGCTCCTCGACGTCGATGCGCAGGTATTCCCAGGCAAAGTCACCGTCTAATCCGCCGATGAGAAAGTGGGGCAGGTCAATGTCTTCCATCGGCACGCCGATCTGATACATCTTTGCCAGGTATTCCCAGCTGCCGAATAAGAACATGCCGCAGTAGACTAAGCAGATAGTGACGGCCAAGATGGCGGTATACTTACGTCCCCTTCTAGGCAGTTTTTTGACAAAGGCATCGACCCCTATGTGGGCGCCGACCTTGACGCCATAGGACATGCCAAATAGCACGAACCAGCCGCAGATGGTGAGCGTCAGCTCCTGGATCCACAAGAAACCTGTGTTAAAGAAGAAACGAGCGATCACCTCGACAAAGACCAACAGGGTCATTGCGGTGATCAAGGCGTTAAGTACCACCTCTTCGATATGAGAAAAAAAGCGAGACATCATCTCTAGGACTCCTCAAATAGGAAAGAGGCCGAATGCCGTGGAAACGGCCTCAATGCATTCCTATTAAATTAGGGGGTTAGCGCTTATTATTCGTTTGCGGCAACGGCGGCATCGATAAGATCTTTACCTATCTTATCTTCGAACTGTGCCCATACAGGTTTCATGGCGTTGACCCAGGCGGCGCGTTGATCTGGGCTCAGGTAGGTGATCTCAGAGCGTTTAGAGTCGATGATGGCTTGCTTGTCTTTGTTAACCTTGGCGGCGGCGATATCGTTACCGTAGGCAATCGCTTCATCCAGTGATGCCTTGATCACCTTGCGCTTGTCGGCGGGTAGCGACTTCCAGAAGGTATTTGAGGTGACCACCATGTAGTCGAGTACGCCGTGGTTGCTCTCTGTGATGTTGCTCTGTACTTCGTAGAACTTCTTCGAATAGATGTTAGACCAGGTATTTTCCTGTCCATCGATGGCGCGGGTCTGTAGCAGAGTAAAGACTTCCGAGAAGGGCTTCTTCACCGGAATGGCATCGACCGCCTGGAACTGCGCAGCCAAAACGTCTGAGGCCATGATGCGGAACTTCTTACCTTGGGCATCTTCCGGCAAGATCAGCGGGCTACTGGCCGAAAATTGCTTCATACCATTGTGCAGATAACCCAGGCCGACGACACCTTTACGCTTCATCGAATTCAGCAGCAGTTGGCCGGCATCGCTCTGTTGGAAGCGGTTAACGGCGTCCATGTCTTTGAAGAGGAAAGGCAGATCGAATATCTGCAGCTTCTTGGTGTAGCGCTCGAACTTGGACAGCGATGGCGCCACAAATTGCACATCGTTAAGCAACAGGGCGGAGAGCTCGTTGTTGTCACCAAACAGCTGAGAATTTGGGAACACGTTTACCTGATACTCACCGGGTAGACGCTCTTCTACGAGTTGCTTGAACTTCAGTGCCATTTGGCCTTTAGGGGTGTTTTCGGCAACCACATGGGAAAACTTAATTTCCGTTGGTGCCGCCCAGCTGTTCAAGCTGGTTCCCAAAATTGCGGCGATTGAGGCCATCTTGACGATCTGTTTGATAAAGGTACAGGTGTTGAGTCTGGTCATTTTGTTATCCCTATAATTGTTAATCCTTCAGTGCCTTAGGGCGACTGACGGTTCACTATGTGCTTAACTCAAAGAAATTATAGGCAAGGACCAGGCCAATAATGTTTAAATTATGTAAATGGCTTTATATCAATGTGTTGCCGCGCGTTGGTTAAATGGTAAACAGGACGACTTGGGGAGAATGTCGCCCATTGGTTGTAGTCGGATGGGTGGAAACCCACCCATTTAGGCTGGCCGAGTTGTGATGCGTGTCACGCGCTGCGGTTAACTGTGCGCTGGCCAGTATTGTCGCCTGAAGTGACCGTGATATAGGACGGCTCCGGCACCCGCCGCGCACAGGGCGCCGATCAACAGGACGATTTTAACATCGAACACGGCCAACAGTCCGCCGAGAAGTGCTGCCAGCAGGTTACCGACACAGAAGATGGTCACCAGCATGCCCATCAGCTGCCCCTGCGGCCTGTCCTGATAGGCATGGGACAGGTAACTTGGCAGGAAACTGTTATAGATGGCGATGCCCGCACCTATGGTCATGAAGTTGAGCAGATAGCTGGCATTGGTGAGATAAGGAAAGCAGGCCAGAGAGGCGCCAAACAGTGAGATGCCTACCAGACTCGCGCCGGCGTGGGTGAATCTGCGCTGTAACACAGGGGTGAACCAGATGCTGGTGGCGATCATGCAGCCGGTGAGTAGCACAGTGACCCAGCTGATCTGCGCCGGCGTAAAGGCCGCCTGCTGAACCAGATGCAGCGGATAGAATTCATAGTAGAAGTTAACCCCCATGGTCAGTAGCAGATAGAGCAGAAAGAAACGTCTCAGAGCCGGCTCTCTGAGCAGTACCAGGCTAGAGCCTTTCTCTGCGTTGGCCTTGGTTTCGTCGAGCTGACGTGGCAGCAGCCAGTGACTCAGCAGGGCACAGAGGATGCAGGTAACGGCCGCGGCGCCGAATACCATCTCCATCCCCCAATCTATGAGGTAGCCGCCCGCCAAGGGCCCAAGCAGATAACCGCCGTAACCCATGGCGCTGATTAGCGAGAAACTGCGCGTCTTATCGATTTGTGGGTGCAGATCGGCCGCTATCGCCCTGGCAATGGCGATATTGCCCTCGCATATCCCCGTGAGTAAGCGAGCGAGACAGAAGAGGACAAACTGCTCAGAATGGGCGGCGAAGGCAGTGAGCCCATAGCCCATGGCGCTGCCGAGTAGTGTAAGGCTGAGCAGGCGTTTGCGCCCATGAGTGTCAGACAGGCTGCCGATGAAGCTGCCACCTATGATGATCCCCAGCGGATAGATGCCTAAGACTATGCCCATCAAGAATTCGCTGGGCAGCCCCATAAATTGGGTGAGGGGAGAGCTGTTGTCATGAAAAAGTGGTGCCAGTACGGGATAAGGCAGTGCAATGCCTGCCACACTGATCAGGGTTACGATTAAGGTGACGCCGAGAATGCGCTGGGCCGTCTGTTCGGGAGCGGTTTGTACTGAGTCGGTCGCGTTCATGACAGCTTTTAAAAGAATGAATAGATAGCACTACTCTACATCAGCAGTCTTTTAAGTAAAGCATTTTCTTTATTTAATTGAGTAAAGGGAATTGGAGCTTTGTTAACTTATTTATTTTATTGAATTAACGTTAGAGTCATCTTATTTGGGCGGATTGATACGCTTAAGAATAGCCTCACTGGGCAGCAGTTCCAGGTGACCCTGGGCATCGAAATACCAACCCGTGATAAAGCCTTTCTGTCGCATGGTAACCAGATTTTGCATCACCTCCTTGGCTTCGATCATCGCTTCCTGCTCATCGCATTCATGGGTGAGTTTAAGGTACGCGGCAATGCTTGCCAGCGACGCAGATTGAGTGACATCGGCCATGTTCAACCACCTTGAGTAGTACTTGGTTTGAGCAAAGTCTTATACCAATCGTAATAAATAATTAATCATTCTAGCTTGTTAAAACGCTCGATAACTGTATTAGTATTTTTAATTGTAGAATAACTACTTATCTAAAAATCCTGCTTTGTTCTCAAGCGTTTTTCCTGCGCTATTTCTGATCACATATTTACTGTGATTGGTATTAATGAAGAATAGTTGAGGCTAAGGGATTCGCAATAGCGATAAGCGGCGGCAAAGGTTTGCTGCTAGGCTGTTTGATTATAAATAGGGGAGTGAAGCAATGAAGCGGAAATATGGTGGTCGATACTGGGCTCGAACCAGTGACCCCCTCCTTGTAAGGGAGGTGCTCTCCCAGCTGAGCTAATCGACCTGGGACTGTGGTGATTTATCGTTTCATAGCAATGCTATGGTGGTCGATACTGGGCTCGAACCAGTGACCCCCTCCTTGTAAGGGAGGTGCTCTCCCAGCTGAGCTAATCGACCTGGGATAAATACAGCATTTACATATTTTGATAACAATGGTGGTCGATACTGGGCTCGAACCAGTGACCCCCTCCTTGTAAGGGAGGTGCTCTCCCAGCTGAGCTAATCGACCTGGGACATTATTATATTCGACATTCTCTCATGAAGAGATGGTGGTCGATACTGGGCTCGAACCAGTGACCCCCTCCTTGTAAGGGAGGTGCTCTCCCAGCTGAGCTAATCGACCTGGGAATATCTCACAACATTAAACTCGATGCACCACATATTCAATCAAAGATAAAATATGGTGGTCGATACTGGGCTCGAACCAGTGACCCCCTCCTTGTAAGGGAGGTGCTCTCCCAGCTGAGCTAATCGACCTGGGACACATCAAATTTTATTACCATACAGTGTATGGTGGTCGATACTGGGCTCGAACCAGTGACCCCCTCCTTGTAAGGGAGGTGCTCTCCCAGCTGAGCTAATCGACCTCGCTGTGTGGGGCCGTATTATAGGGGGGAACGATCTACTGTCAACGCTTTTTTCGAGAAAATAATGAGTCCGGTTCAAATTTGTTCGGATCGTCTTAATGTTAAACAAATCAGGATGATTTATGATGGCGCCTTGGCGAAAGCCTGTACAGAAGGGGGCTTTCGCTCGCTGGTTCGAGTCAATAATCAGCAGGGGTGAGTAAGGAAAATAGGCAGGAGGGATAAAAATTGTCGTGTAAAGGGACGAACAAAAGAGAAGTTACTCGTCTTTACTGCCTACTTCTTAGTTTGGCTGGGCAAGATGATCTGGCATTAGTACAAGTAAGCTGGCTTTATAAGTAGCGGTAACTCGACGTCTGCATTATCTATAAGTCGATACAGGCCATAAGGGGAGCGAGTCATTTGCCGCTCGCGGATTCTCTACTGCTGGTACATGAGCTTTATACGGCGGTGATTAGGATGATTGCTAATATGTACTTGCTAACAGCCCATGTAAATAGGATTTGCAAATACTTACTTAATATAAGGGAGGCTCACTAGTGTCTTGAATCTGGGGAGGGCCCATAGGCGCATAGTCATCTCTTTTATCTATACTTCTTTTTCTACGCATCTTCTATCCCTACTGCTTTCTATCTTTATAGCTTTCTATCTTTACCGCTTTTATCTTTCGTCGTGCCTATTGATATGGATGAAGCCTGTCGCCTCTTAGTGACAAGGAGGGGGTTAGTTAGGTGGCAGTCTGGCGTGACTAATGAGAGCTCGGCATTTCTCTGCGGTAAGTGACCTAGACGAGCTTGTGCGTTGTGACGGGGCGGTCACCTTTTTTGGTCTCGGGCCGGGTGCTATTGGTCTGGCTATTTTCTCTTATCCCATTTGGCTGTTAGAATAGCGGCCACATTAAATAGCTCAGTCTATATTTAGACATTTCGATAACAGGTTACTGTCCCATTATGACGATTAAGACGCGTTTTGCTCCAAGTCCTACCGGTTTTCTTCACGTAGGTGGTGCTCGTACTGCACTTTATTCATGGCTCTATGCCCGCGCTAACCAAGGTGAGTTTGTGTTACGTATCGAAGATACAGATCTCGAACGTTCAACGCCTGAAGCCTGCGCAGCAATCTTAGAAGGTATGGAGTGGCTTGGACTGAACTGGGATGAGGGTCCGTACTATCAGACCAAGCGCTTCGATCGTTACAACGAGATCATCGCCCAGATGCTAGAGCAGGGCACCGCCTATAAGTGTTACTGTAGCCGCGAACGTATCGAGACGATGCGTGAAGAGCAGGCCGCGAAGGGTGAGCAGCAAAAGTATGATGGTTGCTGCCGTGATAAGGCGCCGCGCGATACCGATGAGCCATTTGTGGTTCGTTTTAAAAACCCAACCGAGGGTAGTGTAGTATTTGACGATCACGTGCGTGGTCGTATCGAGATCTCAAACGACCTACTCGATGACTTGATCATTGCCCGTACTGACGGCACACCGACCTATAACTTCTGCGTGGTGGTCGACGATTGGGATATGGGCATCACCTGTGTGGTACGTGGTGAAGATCATATCAACAACACGCCGCGTCAAATTAACATTCTTAAGGCGCTTAATGCGCCCGTGCCTGAGTACGCTCATGTGGCGATGATCTTAGGTGATGATGGTGCCAAGCTGTCTAAGCGTCATGGCGCTGTCGGTGTGATGCAGTATCGCGACGATGGTTACCTGCCAGAGGCGCTACTTAACTATCTGGTGCGCCTGGGCTGGTCTCATGGCGATCAAGAGGTCTTCTCTATCGATGAGATGAAGCAGCTCTTTAGCCTGGATGATATCAATAAGGCGGCGTCTGCCTTTAATACCGAGAAGCTTATTTGGTTGAACCAGCACTATATGAAGGAGCTGGCGCCTGAACATGTGGCCAAGCATCTCGAGTGGCACATGCAAGATCAAAACATAGACACCTCAAATGGCCCTGCATTGGCCGAAGTGGTCACCGCCCTGGCCGAGCGTGCCAAGACGCTAAAAGAGTTGGCCGCCTCTAGCCGCTACTTCTATGAAGACTTTGCCGAGTTCGATGAAACTGCAGCGAAGAAACATCTGCGTGGCGTGGCGTTAGAGCCGCTACAACTGATACAGAAGAAATTTGCCGAGCTAGAAGAGTGGAATGTTGAAGCAATTCACCAGGCGATCGAAGCCACTGCTGCCGAATTGGAGCTTGGCATGGGTAAGGTGGGTATGCCACTGCGTGTTGCCGTAACTGGTGCCGGTATGTCGCCTGCTGTAGATTTAACCGCTTTCCTCGTTGGAAAGGCCCGTTGTGAGCAAAGAATCTCCAAAGCGATTGAATTTGTAGCAAATAGAATAAATTCCTAAAAAACGAGTTGACACTTTTGGGTGTGCTGCATAGAATGCGCCTCGCAGTTGAGACACAGCCGGCAGATGCTCGCGGTGCACTCAAAGGTGACAAGTTAGGTAAGGGGCCTTAGCTCAGCTGGGAGAGCGCAACACTGGCAGTGTTGAGGTCAGCGGTTCGATCCCGCTAGGCTCCACCATCTAATTTGAAAGCGTTGAAGCAATAGCCTACTGGCTTCAATGAGTATTCACTCGATACGGAGTATAACGTATCAACAGTGTCCCATTCGTCTAGAGGCCTAGGACACCGCCCTTTCACGGCGGTAACAGGGGTTCGAATCCCCTATGGGATACCACTTTCTTGAGTGGTTGACTGCATAAGTTGACGATTCGATAGCGTTGAAGCAATAGCCTACTGGCTTCAATGAGTATTCACTCGATACGGAGTATAACGTATCAACAGTGTCCCATTCGTCTAGAGGCCTAGGACACCGCCCTTTCACGGCGGTAACAGGGGTTCGAATCCCCTATGGGATACCACTTTCTTGAGTGGTTGACTGCATAAGTTGACGATTCGATAGCGTTGAAGCAATAGCCTACTGGCTTCAACGAGTATTCACTCGATACGGAGTATAACGTATCTACAGTGTCCCATTCGTCTAGAGGCCTAGGACACCGCCCACTTTGGTTTATAAAGAGTCGGCGGCAGCAGGGGAGCGAAGCTCCTATGGGGATACCACTTTCTTGAGTGGTTGACTGCGAAGTTGACGATTCGATAGCGTTGAAGCAATAGCCTACTGGCTTCAACGAGTATTCACTCCCTTACGGAGTCTAAATGTAAGACCGGCGTCCCATTCGTCTAGAGGCCTAGGACACCGCCCTTTCACGGCGGTAACAGGGGTTCGAATCCCCTATGGGATACCACTTTCTTGAGTGGTTGACTGCATAAGTTGACGATTCGATAGCGTTGAAGCAATAGCCTACTGGTTTCAACGAGTATTCACTCGATACGGAGTATAACGTATCAACAGTGTCCCATTCGTCTAGAGGCCTAGGACACCGCCCTTTCACGGCGGTAACAGGGGTTCGAATCCCCTATGGGATACCACTTTCTTGAGTGGTTGACTGCATAAGTTGACGATTCGATAGCGTTGAAGCAATAGCCTACTGGCTTCAATGAGTATTCACTCGATACAGAGTATAAGGTATCAACAGTGTCCCATTCGTCTAGAGGCCTAGGACACCGCCCTTTCACGGCGGTAACAGGGGTTCGAATCCCCTATGGGATACCACAACTTATTTTGATAAATTTTGAAATAAGACGTTGTGTTTGTTCAGGTTTTACTGTATAGTCACAATCAGTTTCGGGGCCTTAGCTCAGCTGGGAGAGCGCAACACTGGCAGTGTTGAGGTCAGCGGTTCGATCCCGCTAGGCTCCACCAAATAAGCGTTTAGTTACGCGGAAAAAACCACCCAATAGGGTGGTTTTTTTTCATCTGTCATTTATCTCTATCTTGCTTCTATCTGTTTGCTACGAATACTAAACCGCTGGCTCGGGCAAAGCGTATCTATTGCGTCTACACTGACAAACTAACCATCAGTGCATTTGAGCAACAGAGTGAGTCAGACAATGAAGACATTTCTTTTACTGCTGTTATTAGCATTTTCATCAGTGAGTTTCGCTGAGGAAACCACACCTTTGCCGTCCCATAAGATCGCCTATCCTCAAGGCTGGCACACCTGGTCGAGTATTGCTGTCTCCCATCGCACCGATAACAACACGGTGAGGGCGATCCTGGGTAACGAGATCGCCGTCAATGCCGCCCGCAGTGGTAAGCACTCGCCTTGGCCCGATGGTGTCATCTTGGCCAAGGTAGTGTGGAAGGCTGGTGAATTGAGCCATTGGCCGCAGGCGATAGGACCCAAGGCCTTCGTCCATGCCGAGTTTATGTTTAAAGACTCAGTAAAGTATGCTGATACCTATGGCTGGGGCTGGGCACGTTGGGTTGGCGAGGATCAGACACCCTTTGAGGGCGGCATGCAGGTCTGCATCAGCTGTCACACGCCGGTAAAAGACAATGATTGGGTCTTTACGGAACCGGCCTGGTTTCCGGCTAAGTGAAAGAGCCAGATAAAGTAAAAGTGAAAGACTATTTGTTTTTAGATCAAGTGTATATGAAAAACAGGGCAAGCTCTATGAACTAAGCCGTGCATCGACAGGCACCACGTGCTAACGGCGGCGATGCCTGTCGATGATTGATATGACTCGGTAATTAGGGCTACTCGACGCCGAGGAAACCACCGGTCTGATGGGCCCAGAGCTGAGCGTAGATCCCGCCCTGTTTGATCAGCTGCCGATGTGTGCCTTGCTCGACGATCTTGCCTTGATCCAACACGATCAACCTGTCCATGGCGGCAATGGTCGACAGGCGGTGGGCGATGGCAATCACCGTCTTGCCTTCCATCAACTGATAGAGACTCTCCTGAATGGCGGCCTCGATCTCCGAATCCAGCGCCGATGTGGCCTCGTCCAACAAGAGGATAGGTGCGTTCTTCAACAGCACGCGGGCGATGGCGATGCGCTGACGCTGACCGCCCGACAACTTCACTCCTCGTTCGCCCACCTGGGCATCCAAGCCATGATTGCCTTCGGGATCGCTAAGTCCTTGAATAAAATCGAAGGCCTGGGCCTGGCGGATGGCATTTTCCAGCTCTTCATCGCTCGCATCCGGCTTACCGTAACGTATGTTGTCGCGGATGGAGCGATGCAGCAGGGAGGTATCCTGAGTCACCATGCCTATGTTGGCCCGCAGGGAGTCTTGCGCCACCTCGCGAATGTTCTGTCCATCTATGGTGATGTTGCCTTGCTCTACGTCGTGAAAGCGCATCAAGAGGTTAACCAGGGTGGACTTGCCGGCGCCCGAGCGGCCCACCAGGCCGACCTTCTCGCCGGGTTTTATCTTGAGATCGAGATCTTCTATGACGCCGCTGGCCTCGCCATAGTGGAAGCTGACCCGGTTAAAGGCGATCTCGCCCTTTGATACGGTGAGCTGGCTGGCGTTGTCGCTGTCCTGCACACTGGTGGGGCGCGACAAGGTGTTCATGCCGTCGGCCACTGTACCTATGTTTTCAAACAGTGAGCTTATCTCCCACATGATCCATTGCGACATGCCGTTGAGCCTGAGGGACAGGCTGACCGCCACCGCGATGGCGCCTATGGTGATGGCGTTGTCGCGCCACAGCCAGATGGAGACGGCGGCAACGCTGAAGGCGAGTAAGTAATTAATCACCTGCACGCTGACGTTAATGCCGGTTACCAGACGCATCTGGCGATAAACCGTATCGAGGAAACCCGTCATGCTCTCTTTGGCATATTGAGCCTCTTTCTGGGTGTGGGAAAACAGCTTCACCGTGGCGATGTTAGTGTAGCTGTCGACGATGCGTCCCGTCATGGTCGAGCGGGCATCGGCCTGTTCGGTCGAGACCTGTTTCAGCTTAGGGAGGTAGTAGCATTGCAGCCCCACATAGATCATCAGCCAGACCAGCATGGGCAGCATGAGGCGCAGGTCGGCATCGGCAATGATCACCAGCATGGAGAGGAAATAGACCAGAATATAGACCAAGACATCCAGCAGCTTAGTGACCGTTTCGCGCACCGCCAGTGAGGTCTGCATCACCTTGGTGGCGATGCGCCCGGCAAAATCGTTCTGATAGAAGGCGATGCTCTGTTTAAGCAGATATCGGTGGGCGAGCCAACGGATCGACATGGGGTAGTTACCCAGGAGTCCCTGGTAGATCACCAGGGCGTGCAGCAACACCAGGGCAGGGATCACCACGAGCACCAAGACGGCCATCAGCAGTAACTTGTCACCTTGCTCGGCAAACAAGGTCTCTGGGCTGTGGCTGGCGAGCAGATCCACCAGGTCGCCCATAAACGCAAACAGTGAGACCTCGAGGATCGCCAGCAGCGCAGTCAGTATCGACATTAATGCGAGCGGCAACTCGAAGCCGCGTGTGTAATGCCTGCAAAACTGGTAGATCCCACGGGGTGGCTGTACCGCTTCTTGTTCGGGTAGGGCGGAAACCCATGATTCGAAACGCTTAAACATTTAAGTCCTTATAAAATTTAGGCTTATTAGGATGATAGTCGATCTGATTGCTATCACTCATCATATAGCAGGCGTCATCCGAGTGCGATGAATTGTTGTGGCGATAGTTATTCTCACCATGAGTGCCGTTTTCCGCTAGTATCCAAACCCTGGCTGCATTAGAGTGGCCTTATCAAAGCAAAACGAGTCATCTTCAAGTGAGTCAGCAAACACCAGAGTTTAGTGCTGAAACCAGCAAAGCCATTCAAGTTGAGGCGCAGCATCCCAAGGCGGAGCAGTATCGCATCGCGCGTCTGTCACGAGATGCCAGATTCGATGGCCTGTTCTTCGTCGGTGTCTTCTCCACCGGCATCTATTGTCGTCCTATCTGCCCGGCAGTGCCTGCCAAGGAGGCCAATGTCAGTTATTTCGACGATGCCCTGTCGGCTGCTCAGGCTGGCCTGAGACCCTGTCTGCGTTGTCGTCCCGACAGTGCGCCGGGCTCTAACCCCTGGCTTGGCAAGCAGACCAGCTTGAATCGCGCCATGAGCCTGATCGACGCCGGCGTCTTGTGCGGCCCCCAAGCTATCCCTATGACTGGGCTCGCCGAGCGATTAGGGATCAGCGAGCGTTATCTGAGGCAACTGTTTCACGACAGCCTGGGCACTTCGCCCAAGCAATATGCCCTGTATCAACAGTTGATGTTTGCCAAGCAGCTGTTGCATCAAACCAAGATGCCGATCACTCAGGTGGCCTTCGCCGCCGGTTTTAACAGCGTGAGGCGTTTCAACGAGGTTTTCCGTGAGCAGCTGCAGTTGACTCCGAGTGAGATCCGTAAGGCCACGGGCCAGCCATCGCTGCCAGTCCAGGGCCTGACACTCAAGCTTGCCTATCGCCCGCCCTATGATTGGCAACATCTGCGCAGCTTCTTTGCCCAGCGCGCCGTACCCGAGATGGAGTGGCTAGATGAACAGAGCTATGGCCGCAGCTTCGTGCTCGGCAGTGGTAGTGGCCGTGACTGTGACTGTGACTGTGACTGTGACAGTCACGGCCGCGATAATGCTCGCAGTGCGAAGGGCTATTTCTGCGCAGTCCACAGCGAGCAAGAGGCCTGCTTTCATGTCACCATTCATCTCGCCGAGGCGGACTCACTCAGTCAGCTCAAGGGGATCATCAGCCATATTCGTCGCATCCTGGATCTCGACGCCGATATGCTCACCATAGGCGATAAGCTGCAAGCGCTTGGGCAGGCATTGCCTCAGGTGTCACCTGGCCTGCGTTTGCCCGGCGTCTGGTCGCCTTTCGAGGCGGCTTGTCGCGCCATATTAGGCCAGCAGGTGAGCGTGACCCAGGCGATCAAGCTCTTGGGGCAACTGGTGGCCGATTATGGCGAGACGATTAGCCTAAATGATCGTCAGGTGCGTCTGTTCCCAAGCCCGGAGGCGCTCGTGAATGCCAGCCTGGATGGGCTTAAGATGCCGGGGATCAGAAAAGAGGCGATTCGCGCCCTGGCAGCCTTTGTGATGGCTAACCCCGAGGCGGAGATAGACGACTGGCTGCAGATCAAGGGGATAGGCCCATGGACCCTGGATTATGTGCGCCTGCGGGGGCTGAGCCTGCCAGACGTGCTGCTGGTTGGCGATCTCGTGGTCAAACAGCAACTGCTGGTGAACCTGTCGCCCGAGCCGTCCTGTCATGATGGTGAGCCTGCTGAAGACGAAGATCCCAAGGCGGCAAAGAAGCGGGCGCAGGCACAATATCAGGCGCTCAGCCAAGAGGTACTAGGGCAGGTCGCCCCCTGGGGCAGTTATCTCACCCTGCAGCTCTGGAATCAGCAGTAGGCAGCGTGCCAAGAAATAAACTAATGAATATAGATATAAACTAGGGAATTTAAAATGATCCAAAAGACCAAAGATCTTCAGTACATTCCCCTAAGCCGGGACGCTGGACTAAGCGGCTATCAGGCGCTTGCCGAGCGAGTCATAGACACGCCGCTGGGAAAGGTGAGTCTGGCGGCCAATCAGTTTGGTCTGTCGCACCTGAGCTTTCTGCCTGGGCAAGATGATGATTTTACCGCGCGGCAGGTGACGCTAATTGAATGTAACCAGGAAGCGCAGATTAAGGCTCAGGCGCACCTTGAGCAGGCTGAGGATGAGTTAGCGGCCTATTTCGCCGGTCAGCTTACCGCCTTTAATGTGGCCCTGGCGCCGGTAGGGACAACGTTTCAGCATCAGGTGTGGCAGGCGCTGCTCGCTCACCCCTTTGGCGCTGCGGCAAGCTACTCGGATATCGCTAGCGCGATAGATAATCCCAAGGCGGTGCGGGCGGTGGGCAGCGCTAACGGCGCCAACCGAATCGCCATCATCATTCCCTGTCATCGCATCATAGGCAAGGATGGGGCGTTGACAGGCTATGCCTATGGCCTAGCCATTAAGCAGCAGTTACTGGCATTAGAGGCTAAGGCTGTGGGTCGCCAGGCAGACGCAGAATAAAACCTAGCTCTTATCTCTTAAGGCAAGATTCTCAAGGCGAGAGTCTTGAGTTAAGAGAGTAGCGAAAGATGAGGTGTTTACCCGTAAATTTAGGTACAATGCGCGGCTCTATTTTGTACGGGTAGCTAAATTTAATGACACCATCTGATCAGGCTCCATCTGCTCCGAAACCGACTGCGCCATCGGACCTGCCACTGTCGACCACAGATTTTAATCAGTTAAACCTGGTTAAGGCGTTGCAAGCCAGGCTACATCATCTTGGTTATCAGCAGGCGACGCCGATTCAGGCCGAGGTAATCCCCGCGATATTAGCCGGTCGCGATCTGCTGGCCGGTGCCAAGACGGGCTCGGGTAAGACCGCCGCCTTCGCCTTGCCACTGTTGCAGAAACTGGTGGGCCAGAGAGCCTCCGGCGGCAATCATATCGGCGCCTTAGTGCTGGTGCCAACCCGCGAGCTTGCCCAGCAGGTTGCCGATAGCTTTACCAGCTACGGCGCCGAACTGGCGCCCAGAGCCAAGGTTGTCGCCGTCTTCGGTGGTGTCTCGGTCAATAGTCAGATGCTGGCCCTGCGAGGCGGCGCCGATATATTGGTGGCGACGCCGGGTCGTCTGCTGGATCTGCTTGGCAGCAATGCCGTTAAGCTCTCTCAGCTCAAGGTGCTGGTACTCGATGAAGCCGATCGCATGTTGAACCTGGGCTTTACCGAGGAGCTTGGTGAGATCCTCAAACAGTTACCCACTCAGAAACAGACTTTGCTGTTCTCCGCAACCTTTCCCGAAGAGGTGCTGAGTCTCACGGCCAAGCTGCTGAACGATCCCGTGGAGATCCAACTGCAGGAGGCGCAGAGCGCCGATATCGCCCAGCGCGTCTATACCGTCAATCGTAGTAACAAGACGGCTCTGCTGGCGGAGCTTATCAAGGTGCGTCAGTGGCGTCAGGTATTGGTGTTTGCCAGCGCCAAGCGCAGCTGCGATCACCTGGCGCAGAAGCTGGAGAAGCGCGGCATCACTGCTCAGGTATTCCATGGTGACAAGGCGCAGGGCGCCCGTAGCCGTGTGCTCGAAGGATTCAAGAGCGGTGAGATCACAGTGCTGATCGCTACCGATATCGCGGCGCGCGGTATCGACATCGACAAGCTACCCGTGGTGATCAACTTTGAGTTACCAAGAAGCCCCGCCGATTATCTGCATCGTATCGGTCGTAGCGGCCGCGCAGGTGAGCGCGGCGAGGCGATCTCCCTTATCAGCCACGACGAATATCATCACTTCAAGGTGATAGAGAAGAAGAACAAGTTGCGCCTGCCAAGGGAGCAGTATCCTGGTTTCGAGGCCGACGCTGAGGCGCCGGCCGATTGCCCATCACGTCAGGCGAAGCCTATGGCCAAACCCGAGGGCACGGGCAAGAAAAAGCGTAAAAAGTTACCCAAGATCAATGACGGGATCTGGAAGCGTCCCTCATAGTAGGGTGTTCAACTAACAGAGTGGAAGAGAGATGCAGCAGCTTTTTTGGTTAGTCGAAGGCCAGATCGCAGGTCGTTGTGGCCCCAACCTGGTGCCCTGGGAGCTAAGTGAACTCAAGGGACAAGGGGTCGGTGCCATACTGTCGGTTAATGGCGGCGATCTCTGCGAGCCCGATGAGATGGCACGGTTAGATTTACGCTACGCCTGTATTCCGCTGTCGGGCAACATTCCCCCCATGGAGGGCGACGAGGCGCACTGCGTGGCCCAGCTGCCCAAGGCGCTGGCCTTCATTCGCCAGTGTGAGGCCGATGGCCTGCCTGTGATGATCCACTGCCGCTCAGGCAAAGACAGAACCGGGCTCTTGATGGCCTATTATCTGATGGAGAATGGCGCCGCGCCGCTACATGCGGTCAGCCAGGTGAGAGCGGTGCGAGATATCGCCTTCAGTGCCGAGGGTTGGGATCAATTTGTCTACGACGTCTTGTACGCTTTACAGGAGTAAGCCTAACGCCTATGTTAGGCCTAGGCGCATAAATTCATGGTGTTAGGGCAAGTGATGAACCTCTCTGTGGTACGCAAAAGCATGATGCGATTGGCCTCGAATTTGATGACTCTGGCCTTGACCCTGAGCCTAGTGTCGGCCTGCAGCAGTTTACCGCCGCCCCAGCAACTTATCCCAAGCCACAAGCTGGCTGCCCCGACCGATTCTGGCCTCTATCGTTACCTCGAAGGCGACCTCAAGGCGCATCCAAACAAGACGGGCATACTGCCGCTTTCCTCCGGTGTCGATGCCTTCGTGGCGCGTTTGGCGATAGTGGATGCGGCGAGCCAAAGCATAGATCTGCAATATTATATCTACCACGACGATGAAACCGGCCGGTTGCTGATCTGGCATCTGATCGACGCCGCCGATCGTGGCGTGCGGGTGAGGGTATTGTTAGACGACCTCACCACCAAGACCCTAGACGATGGCCTGATATTGCTGGCCAGCCACCCCAATATCGAGATCCGCCTCTTTAATCCCTCCTATGAGCGCACCTTTCGCAGTTTCGCCATGTTGACCGGGTTTTCCCGCCTCAACCATAGAATGCACAACAAATCCCTCACGGTGGATAATCAGATCACCATAGTGGGCGGGCGCAACATAGGGAATGAATATTTCTCCAAGAACGATGATGTGGATTTTGGGGATTTCGACCTGCTCACCATAGGCGATGTGGTCGATGAGGTGTCCGAACAATTCGACCGTTACTGGAACAGCGAACAGGTGGAGAGCGTGATCAACCTGGTGCCGCCGGCGACCAGTGAGATGTATCAAGCGGCGGCTAAGACCATGGCCAGAAACAAACAGAACTTCCTCCATGACGAGTATCTCAATCGTCTGGAGCTGAGCGAGCTGCTGACACAGATCACCGGTAAGGGACTTTACTGGTATTGGGGCGACGCCCAGCTGCTCTATGACCCGCCACAGAAGGCGAACAGACAGGACCGGCAGGAGTGGTTGCTAACCGACTTAAGTCAGTTTCTGGCCAGGGCCCGCGAGGAGGCGCTGATCGTTTCGCCCTATTTTGTGCCCACCGAAGGCGGTTGTCAGGCCTTAATTGAGGCGGCCAAACAGGGCATTAAGATCACCATAGTCACCAACAGCCTGGCGGCCACAGATGTGTTGGCGGTGCATGCCGGCTACAAGGCTTATCGTGAGCGTCTGCTGGAAAATGGTATCGCCCTGTATGAGGTGAAGGTGGATATCAATAACCGTCCCAGCGCCTGGAAGGGCAGCTCGCGCACCAGCCTGCATGCCAAGACCTTTGTGCTCGACAGAAGCTCAGTGTTTGTCGGCTCCTTTAATTTCGACCCTAGATCGGCCTGGATCAACACCGAGATGGGGCTGATTGTCGACCAGCCCAGATTTGCCGGAGAGATGGTGGATGAGATAGAGGTGTCCCTTAAGCGCAGCAGCTATCGCTTAGGGCTGCAACAGGGAGAGTTGATCTGGCATGATGATTTAAACGGTAAAGTCTATTATGCCGACCCTGATGCCAGCTTCTGGCGGCGTTTCATGGCCGACTTCATCGGTTTGCTGCCCATAGAGTCACAATTGTAGGGGTAATTTATCGGGGCATGAGCATCGTCAATTTAATCTGGCTATGCTAGGGTTAAACTTATCGCTAGTTAAGCATTTATGTGTCGGTAAGAATATGAAAAGTAAGGCGAGCCAATCTCAAGGCCTATTATTGTTCCGCTTGTCCCATACTCAGTTGTTTGCCCTCGGCACGCTCAAGATCCGCGAACTGGTTCCTTTCTCTAAACTCAGCGCCATCCCTCAGTCTCATCCCGCTATTCTGGGCGCCGCGACGGTGAGGGGGCACACCATTCCCATCATCGACATGGCCGCGGCCGTGGGCTATGCGCCTATCACAGAGCAGGAGTTCGCCAACGCCTATATCATCATCACAGACTGCCAGCGCATGGTGATGGGCTTTCTGGTGCGCAGCATAGATAAGATCATCGAGTGCAACTGGCGTGATATCGAGTCGCCGCCGGATAACCTAGGTAAGAATGCCTTCCTGACCGGGGTAACCCGGGTCGATGATAAGCTGGTGCAGCTGCTGGATGTGGAGCTCTTGCTGTCGAAGATATTCCCCGCCAGTCCGGAAAGCACCCGGGCAATTCTGACAGATGTGCAGCGGGAGATCTTAAAACCGCTCAATATCCTGCTGGTGGACGATTCCATGGTGGCACGCAAGCAGCTCAGCGACGCGCTGGACAGCATCAATATTCCCTATCTGGTCACCTCGGACGGTCGGGAGGCGCTCTCCATCATGGAGGAGGCCGCGAAGGAGGGAAGACCCGTGGATCTCCTAGTGAGCGACATCGAGATGCCGGGACTCGACGGCTATGAGCTGGCGTTCGAGGTGAAGAACACACCTGCCTTAGCCGACGCCTACATCATACTGCACACCTCGCTGTCGAGTGAGATCAGCGTGAGCCAGGCCCATCAGGTGGGTGCCAACGAGGCGCTGACCAAGTTCGATGCCCACGAGTTGATCGAGGCCATGCTCAGGGGCGCCAAGCGGCATCAAGCGAGTTAAAAATTAGATTTTTGTTATCTTTATGATGCTAGTGGGTAATAACTAAAGCGAAATCGAGCGGTTTGCTAGACAAGACGGGGGAGTTTCTATAAAACACAGGATGAAGGAAGTTTAACCTTGGGCCGGATCCTGTGTTTGACGTCAGCTTTTACTCTCATCCCTGGTACTTTTAGGCCGTAGTGGCCAAGCGGTATCGTGACGAGAGACGATAAATACCATAAAGAAAGCTGTTCTGCTCAGCGAACGTTGAAGGCGATGAGCAAAGGTTAAATTCAATTAATTATAATGATAGGTCAATCAATGAATCAAAATCGTTCCTTATTTGCCAAGTTGGCAGATGGCAGCTTAGTGCTGCAAATTATCTTGGGGATCATTGCCGGGGTTGCCCTGGCGAGTTTTTCACCTTCCTCGGCAGGGAGTGTTGCCTTCTTAGGGGATCTGTTTGTCGGCGCGTTGAAGGCGATCGCGCCTATTTTGGTATTTATTCTGGTGGCGGCCTCGATTGCCAATCAGAAGAAAAACACCAAGACCAATATGCGACCTATCATAGTGCTCTATCTCTTTGGCACCTTTGCGGCGGCCATTACCGCTGTGACCATGAGCTTCCTCTTTCCAACCACTCTGGTGCTGGTAAGTGGCGCCCAAGGCGCGACGCCACCGGAGGGAATAGGTGAGGTACTCAATACCTTGCTCTTCAAGGTGGTGGATAATCCGGTTAATGCCCTGATGACAGGTAACTACATCGGCATCCTGGCCTGGGGTGTTGGCCTGGGCATCGCTCTGCATCACGCCTCTGAGAACACTAAGACGGTATTTGCCGATGTAAGCCACGGCGTCTCTCAGATGGTGCGCTTCGTGATCCGTCTGGCCCCTATCGGTATCTTCGGCCTAGTGGCTAACACCTTCGCGGCCACAGGCTTCGAGGCGATTGCCGGCTATGCCAAGCTGCTTGCGGTACTCCTGGGCTCCATGTTGATCATCGCCCTGGTGATCAACCCGCTTATCGTCTGGTTTAAAATCCGCCGCAACCCTTATCCTCTGGTGTTAACCTGTTTAAGAGAGAGCGGCGTGACCGCCTTCTTTACCCGCTCGAGTGCGGCAAACATTCCGGTCAACATGGCCCTGTGCGAGAAGCTCGACCTGCATGAAGACACCTACTCGGTATCTATCCCACTGGGCGCGACCATCAACATGGCGGGCGCGGCGATCACTATTACCGTGTTGACCCTTGCGGCCGTGCATACCGAAGGGATCCAGGTCGATATCCTGACCGCTATCCTGCTGAGCGTTGTGGCGGCGGTATCTGCCTGTGGCGCCTCTGGCGTGGCCGGTGGCTCGCTGCTGCTTATTCCGCTGGCCTGTAGCCTGTTTGGTATCTCTAACGATGTTGCCATGCAAGTGGTGGCCGTGGGTTTCATCATAGGGGTGATCCAAGACTCGGCGGAGACGGCGCTTAACAGCTCGACCGACGTGCTCTTCACCGCGGCGGCTTGCGAGGCGGCCGAGCGTCAGGTGGAGATATAAGCCAGCGTTAGCCTGAGTGACAAGTTTTCGAATTGAAAAGGAGCCGATTGGCTCCTTTTTTGTGCCCGGTTTTTATAACAGGATTTCGTGCTGTTACTTTGTGCCTGGATTTGTGTTTGGGCTATTTAGCCCTCATGGCATGAACCGAAGCGGCCGATAAGGTTTAGAGAGTGATGGCTTTGGCGTGTTGAAAAAATTTTGTATTACACTTTACTTAAATAATGCATTAAAAGTGATTTAGATCGCGTTTTTATTTCCGCTCTAGGTTACAATTTCACATAAAGGAGGCGACAAGTTGGTTTAACTTGTTGGTTTATAGTTGCTTTTTTACAATGTTTTAACATTTGCGATAATTTAGAGGTTAAATAAATATGAGTTCTGAGCTTAGGGTAATGTTAGGCAATGCCAGTGCGAATGGTTCACAGTCATTACTTCAAGTTATCGAAATGTCGGTTGTTGAAAAGCGAAAACGTTTACGTTGGCAGGAGCAAGATATGGAAGCACGCGAAATTATTGGCCAGTGGATAGATGAGCGCCCCTCTCTGGGCGACAAGATCACCCTTTATCGTCAAGGCGAAAAGCTGTTTCTAGAGACCTGGTATAACGACGGTTGCCATAGCTTAGATGAGATGCAGGCAACACAGCTCGATAACGGCCTCAAGCTAGAAGACTTAGGTGGCAACCTGTTTGGTGAGTATTTCCTCCTATCTCACGACAATAACCTGCAATTTTGCAACAGCAACGAATGCTTCTATACCGCTAAACGCGCGGCATAAGGGTTAAAAGAAAGGCGCCAGATAGGCGCCTTTTTTGTGTCATGGCGATAAGCCGCAATCTGCACGGCTATCTAGCCTAGAAGGGATGAAGACTCGAGAAACTCAGCCTGGTCTGTTTGTAAGGATGAGTTATGCTTAGGTGCTCGGCGTGCAGGTGTAGACGCGGCGCGGCGGCGATAATGGCGTCGTCGCCATAGAAGTCATCACCCAGTATGGCGTGGCCTAGGGCCTTCATGTGTAACCTGAGCTGGTGGGTTCGGCCGGTGATCGGCTTGAGCTTCACCAGGGTACTGTTGCTGCGTCGCTCCAGCACCTCAAAATAGGTGGTCGCTGCCTTGCCATCGCTGGCAATCATCTGCAGCGGCGGCTGCTCACTGTCTGGCTTCATCGCCAATTCTATCTTACCCCTGTCCTGGCTCATTAGACCCGCAACCTCGGCCACATAATATTTCTCTGTGGTGCGATTTTGAAACTGGGTCTTGAGGTGAGACTCGGCCTTCTTGTTGAGGGCGAACACCATGATGCCAGAGGTGGCGCAGTCTAGCCTGTGCACCAGGATGGCCTCGGGGAATCGCTGTAACAGGCGGTTGATGGCGCAATCATGGGTCTCCTCGGCGCGGCCGGGATTGGACAACAGGCCTGATGGCTTATTGATGATAATGATGTCGCGATCTTGATAGCGAATGTCGAGCCAGGGAATAGCCGGGGGCTGATAACTAAAAATTTTCATCGTCTCTCCTCGGCGGCGATACTAACAAAGAATGCCTGCCGTGCCTATCCTATGAGCCCCTCTTTGCGCCTTGACTGCAACTTTAGTGGCGGTTTACACAGCTCTTTACAGGAGCGGTTAGTTGAATTTTCTTAAGCTTTGCCACAGGCAGGCCGAGTTTGGTTATCATAGGTCAATTCAAACGAACAAAAATGGTTTGGCCGAGGCAGAGAATAAGATGGAAAACGATAATACAGCGAAGCAAGGTTATTGGATTGGCGAGGCGGGTAAGCCATGGGGTGAGGCGGAAAAGACGCAGTGGCGCGCCGCGCAGCAGAAGAAGCGCTCCTACGAGCAGGAGGTGCTGAGCAAGTTCAGCCAGGTCTGCGAGACCTTCGAGGCGCAGCAGTATGGCGAGCTGAACTATGATGAGGGGCTATATCCACTTTATGGTTTTAAATCACGCGACTGGGACCAGGCTAAGCCGACCATTCTGGTCACCGGCGGTGTACACGGCTACGAGACAAGTGGCGTGCAGGGTGCGCTACGTTTCTTAATCGCCAAGGCAAGTGAGTACAGCCAAGATTTCAATATCCTGGTAGCCCCCTGTGTCAGCCCCTGGGGTTACGAGACCATCAATCGCTGGAACCCTGAGGCGATTGACCCTAACCGCTCTTTCTATGCCGATAGCCCGGCTCAGGAGTCCCGCGCGCTGATGCAGTGGGTGGCGAGTTTCAACCAGCCGCTGATGGCGCACATAGATCTGCACGAGACCACTGACACTGACAACAGCGAGTTTCGCCCGGCTCTGGCGGCCAGAGACGCCAAGGTACAGACCAACTGGAATATCCCCGACGGCTTCTACTTGGTGGGCGATAGCGAAAATCCCAACGATGAGATGCAGGCGGCCATCATCGAGGCCGTGGCTAAGGTCACCCATATCGCCCCCGCCGACGAGCAGGGACGATTAATAGGCGAGCCCATCACTCAGTTTGGGGTGATCAACTATGCGACCAAGGCGCTGGGCCTGTGCTGTGGTTTCAGCGATGCCAGATACAACACCACCACAGAGGTCTATCCCGACAGTCCGTTGGTGGACGATGAAAACTGCATTCTGGCACAGGTGATGGCGGTAAGCTCGGCGCTGGATTATATCCGCAGCCTGGGCTGAGCTAGACCCTCACCCGAGTGAGCCCCAGCGCCGCTGTATTGATGGTCGAGGGCTTAACGGGCGAGGGCGCCGGTGAGAATGACCCCGGCGACAAAGATAAAGAGCAATCCGGTCAACAGGTTGATCATTGGGGTTGCTCTTTTCATTTTGAGCTGCATCTTGGGATGAGATAGCACCAGAGCGATCAGGCTAAACCACCCCAGAGAGAGGGCGAACATCATGGCGGTGGCGGCCACTTTAGTGCTTAGTGTTACCTCTGGGGTGATCAGGGTCGAGAACAGTGTGATAAAAAACACCAGCGCCTTGGGGTTGAGTAGGTTAGTCGACACGCCCTGCATGAAGCCCTGTGCCGCGCCGAGACCGCGCCCCGTGATGCTTGCCGCATTCAGATGGGCCTCATCGCGCCAGTGGACGATGGCGGCGCGTATGGCGCCAATGCCCATCCAGCCCAGGTAGCTGGCGCCAATCAACTGCACCGCCATGAAGAGGTTGGGTGAGCCCTTGATGAGCAGGCTAACCCCGGTAAGGCTCAGGAGGGTGTGCAGCGTGATGGCTACCGCCAGTCCCAGCGCGGCGGCGACAGCCGTACGTCTGTGCTCCTGGGCGGCCAGCCTGACCACCAGGGCGAAATCCGGGCCTGGGCTTGCCAGGGCGACCGTGTGTATGACGGCCAAAGAGAAAAGCAGTTGCAGCTGTAATTCCATCGGTATTTAATTCTCGTTCGTTAGCGTTAAGCAGATGTCGCCATAGTAATCCTATCCGCGGCGCCGGGATTGTAAAATATTGCGCGTTTGCTTTTAGGCCAGATGTTTTTGCCTGTGGGCTAACCTATCAGGGCGTGACCCGTTTCTGAAAATGGGCCGGGGTGATCAAAAACGCCCGCTTGAACGCCTTGTTGAAATGGCTCTGATCGAAGAACCCTAAGTCATAGGCGGTGCTGATGGCGCTGTCGCCCCGCATCAGCGCCTTCTTGGCATATTCCAGGCGCAGGCGCTTCAGGTAGGCGTGGGGTGTCATGCCGGTGGCCGCCTTGAATTGACGCAAGAATTGAAACTTACTCAGGCCGATGGAGAGCGCCAGCTGCTCCAGCTCGAACTCCTGATCCAGTCCTTGATGGAACTGCTGCTTGATGTTGTCGAGCTGGGCGCCGCTCAATCTGGCCTGGCTACTCGGCAGATTACGTAGCTTACCATGGCGATAAAACAGCTCGCTGATAAAACCAAGCAGTAGCGTCTCCGCCTCCAGCGGCGTGATGTTGGCCTGATGTAGAGTAAGCTGTCTGTGCAGGTGGATGAAATAGGCCCTCAGCTTAGGGTCGTCTAGGATAGGCGTGCTGAAGTAGAGCTCGCCCTGGTTGAGCGCCTCGCCAACCTGCTGCACATAGCTGGTGGGCAGAGACATCACTAAGGCCTCGTAGCCGTTATCGGCGATGCTCTGGCCGTTATGGCTCTCGTCCGGGTTGAGGGTGGATATGTTGCCCGGCGTCAGGCGGTACTCGCTGCCTCTGTGATGGTAGCGTTGGCCGCCATGGCTGACCACGCCTATGTGGTAGTCCAGATGCACATGTTTCTCGAAGGCAAAATGGGTAAACTGCGCGCGGCTCAGCTCCATCTCTTTCAAGATGCTCGCCTGCCAATAATCGATTCTCTCTACCGCGCTTGTTGCCATCATCCCGTTTCGCTTGACTCCTGACCGGACCGTCCGATCGTCTGATTAGCCAGTGTAGATCAGGGCGTTTTCCCCTGACTAGTAAATAATTGCAGCCTCTCGGCCCATTTATTGGATTGGGGCGAGCTTAGGTCGTGAATTTCCCGATAAATTGGCTCATAATGGTCAGCTTAGAATCATGCTGACAGTTAACCTAAGTGGAGTCGGACCAGTGAAAGGACAGATCATACGTGAAATGAAGGTGCAGCCGCATATTGAGGTGGAATATGAGGTGCAAAGACGTATCGCCTTTATCAAAGCAAAGCTCAAAGAGGCGCGCGCCACCAGTTTAGTGCTGGGGATCAGCGGTGGGGTAGACTCCTCACTGGCGGGTCGTCTGTGCCAGCTGGCGGTGGATGAGCTGAATAGCGAAGGCGAGTATGAAGGCAGCTATCAGTTTATCGCGGTGAGACTGCCCTTTAAGGTGCAAAAGGATGAAGATGAGGCGCAGATGGCCTGTCAGTTCATTCAGCCCAGCAAGCTGGTGACGGTCAACATAGGTGAAGGTGTCGAAGGGATCCATCATCAAACCCTGGCGGGACTTGAAGTGGCCGGCGTCATCTCTCACCCTCACAGCAATGTCGACTTTGTGAAGGGTAACGTCAAGGCCAGAATGCGTATGATCGCCCAGTATGAGATTGCCGGCCTGACTGGTGGCCTGGTGGTGGGCACAGACCACAGTGCCGAGAACATCACCGGCTTCTACACCAAGTGGGGCGACGGTGCCTGCGATCTGGCGCCGCTGTTTGGCCTGAGCAAGCGTCAGGTGCGTCAGCTTGCCGCTGCGCTGGGTGCGCCAGACGTGCTGGTGAACAAGGCGCCGACGGCGGATCTTGAGTGTGACAAGCCACAGCTCGAAGATGAGGTCGCCTTGGGCCTGACCTATGATCAGATTGATGATTTCCTCGAAGGCAAATCGGTAGACGCCGCGGTGGAGGCGCGCTTGATCGCCATCTACAACGCGACCCAACATAAGCGTAAGCCTATCCCGACGTTATACGACTAGCGCCAGCATGACTTATCTAGCTGAATGAGTCGCAGGAAATTGAATCGATAAAGGCGCCTCGGGCGCCTTTTTCTTTGGTGAGATTCGCTCGACCTAATGCAAACCCCTTGCTTATCTCGTTGAGTGCTAAGGGTTGGGTTATCTGGTGAGCGATTCGCGAAGCTCGCGCAACCCCTCTATCAGGGCATTGGGGCACTGGCGATAATCCAGATAGGGTAGCAGGTAGATCTGACTGTTGTTCTCTCGCTGGTGTGTAAAGGTCTTGGGCTCACTTAAAGGTGTTAAGCCCAGCTTGATGGCGCTTTGCTGGCCGCACACATAATGTTCCTTTGCCATGGGTGACAGGGCATCGGCGCCGAAACGTATCTGCTCGTCGGCTTTTAATAGCCTTTTCATGTAGCCGCGCCAGTCTTCATCCGGTGCGCTGAGCTTGGCCATGATCACTAAGATCTTGCGCCAGTTGTTGCCATTGAGGGCGATCAGCTTATCTAGGCTGTCTGGCGTATCAAGCTGCCAGTCGTCGGCTAGTTGAGGAGGCGTAGGCAGATAAAAGCAACGTTTGGCACCATCTTGTCCTAAGGGCTTCACATTATCAGACATATTCTTCATTCCTTGGGCTTTGGGGCTGGAGTTTACGCAATAAAGCCGTGTATGTTAATGATTAACGGACTTGGCGCTCGTTAGCGCACACAGGGAGCCTAGCGGTTATTCGTCATGAAAACATTGCTCATCCACTCGACTAAACATCTTACCATCGCCGTCACCTATGCCTGTCTCGGCATCACTATGGCCGCGCTCGCCTTTGGGATCTGGTTTTTAAATGCCCGTCCCGACCTGTCCATCTGGCATTCGACCATGCTCGAACATCAGTTTCGCCTAGATAGCGAGGTCAAGGATTTCCCCGCCTATCAGGCTTTAGAGGCCAAGCTGTTCGAAGAAGTAGAGCACAAGATCTATCGTCGCACCCAAGGACTAGAGCAGCCGCTCAATCGTTATTGGCATGGCAGCTTTGCCGACCCAGATAATTGGCCCCAGGCCTGGAATCGCAGTTATGAGTGGGCCAATCCTGATGCCGAGTTTGGCGTCTTGCTGCTGCATGGCATGTCAGACTCACCCTATGCCTTGTCTCACTTTGCCGAGCATTTCAGGACGCGGGCTCACCTGCTGGGCCTCAGGTTGCCGGGCCACGGCACCATTCCCTCTGGCCTGGTAGAGCTCAAGTGGCAGGAGATGGCTAGAGCGGTGGAGCTGGCAACCCAGCATCTCAAGCAGCAGTTGGGTGATAAGCCGCTCTATGTGGTGGCCTTCTCAACCGGTGCGGCGCTGGCGTTAAACCATGAGCTTGAGCAGCTAAGTCTGGGGCAGGGGCTTAGCTATCGCGGCATGATCTTCCTCTCGCCGGCCATAGGTCTGTCACCCGTGGCGGCCGGTGCAAAGTGGCAAGACAGGCTAGGGCGCCTGCTGGGGCTGGAAAAGCTGAGCTGGAATTCGATTCAAACTGAGTACGATCCCTTTAAATACAACTCCTTTGCGGTCAATGCCGGCGATGTTGTCTATCAGTTGGCCGAGCGCAATCAACAGCTGATGCAGACGCTGCCCGAGGAGAAGTTGTCGGCACTTGCCGATATCCTGACCTTTCAGTCGGTGGCCGATGGCACTGTCTCGACCCAGGCGGTGGTGAGCGATCTCTATGGGCGCCTGCCCGCAAAGCAGCATCAGCTGGTGCTGTTTGACATCAACCGTCAGCCCCTGAGCCTCGCCTTAGTCGCTAACGACCCGCTGGCCGCCTTGCTGCCCGCTCTCGGTTTGGATGCGCCCAGGTTTGATCTCACCCTAGTGCAAAATCGCAATGCTGAGTTGCAGCAACAGCCGCTATCAGCGCAGAAAGCGGCGTTAAGACGTTTTGATGAGGTGGAGGCCAATCGGTATCGCTCAGGTTATGAGGCTAGCCATCAGCCATTAGGGCTGGCTTGGCCCAAGGGGATCTACTCGCTCTCCCATGTGGCGCTGCCTTATCCGGCGAGCGACAGCCTGTATGGTACGGCGTTTGAGAAGGGCAGACACAGGGTGCAGATTGGCGCCGCGGCCGCCCGAGGGGAGCGCGGCGTGCTTGGGGTCTCGGCAGATGAGGTGCTGCGGCAGAAATGGAACCCCTTCTTTCCCTATGTGCTAGACAGGGTGGATAGGTTTATCGATGCGCGCCAAGGGGCGCAAATCCACTAAGCCGCTATGCGATTAAGCCACTCGCCGCTAAGCCTGCCTAGTCCGGTGCGGGGCTAAGCCCTGTGAGTTAAGCCCTGTGAGTTAAAGCCTGGCGGCTTGTAGCCGATGTTAGCTGAATTGATCGTCGGCCGATAGCAGCGAACAGACCACGCGGTTACGGCCATTTTCCTTAGCCTCGTAGAGGTTAAGGTCGGCCATCTTGAACCAATGATCTATGTCGCTCATATAGCCGGCATTGCTGATCACCGCGCCTATGCTAATGGTCATGCCGATCGCTCGCTGGCCCGGCACCTCAATCTGATAGGCTGCGACCTGCTCTCTAAACTGATTCAGGTGTTGCTCTACCTGCAGGGCGTTGCATTGGGGCAGTACGAGCAAGAACTCTTCACCGCCATAGCGAGAGACGATATCCGTGTCTCGCTTAAAGAACTGCTGCATTAACTCGGCTAGGGCAACTAGGGCTTTATCGCCCATCTGATGGCCATAGGTGTCGTTGATCTTCTTAAAGTGGTCGATATCTATGATGCAGAACGCCAATGCTGCATAGCTGCGCTTGCACATGTCGTGAATATTGGCGAAATGGTTTTCCACATAGCGCCTATTGTAGAGGTGTGTCAATTCGTCACGCTCCGCCAGCGCCTGGAGTTTAAGGTTGGCATCTTCCAGTTCTACCGTGCGTAGTGCCACTTTCTCTTCCAGCTCTAGCTGATAGCTGATCAGCTCCTGTTTACTCTTCTGAATGCTGCTGGAGAGGGCGTAGATCTCCTTGGGGGTGGTGTCAGACATCACCTCATCTTGATGTTGGGTCATGCCCCACTGGCTAAACTTCTTGGCGATGGTCTCTAGCGGTTGGGTCAGACGGTAACTGATCACCTTGATCAGTAATATGGTGATGATAAAGGCGACAAACAGCAGGCTAAAGGTAGTCAGGTATTGCTGCTCCACTTGCTTTATCAGTGGCTCGAAAGGCATCACTACATAGAGTGACCAGCCGTTTTTCAGCACATATTTAGTGTAGGCAAACTCGGGGCTTAGGCTGTCGAGCTTGCGAAAATTGATCATGTTCAGGCTGGTGCGGTAGCGCTGCCCCGAAGTAGCTACCTTAAGTGGCGTCAAGGGAGCCAGTTGCAGCGATTCTGAGGCGTATATCACCAAGTCATTCTCGTCGGTGAGTACCATGGCCTGCTCATGATATTCACGGTTGCGTTCATCTATGCTGGCAAACTTGGTCAGGTTTAATGAGCCTTCGATGATCCCTATGGGCGTGACGTGGTTGTCTCTGGAATAAATCGGCGCACTGATGGCGACGATGGGATCTGAGCCAAAGCCCCGGCCGAGGAAGGCTGGAGAGATAAAGGTCAGCTGATTGTAAAAGGCTTCCTGAAAATAGTGTCTGTCGCGGATGCTGAGGTCTTTGTTCTTAACCACATCCTTGTCCAGTCTAGAGATAGGGCTGGCGGCAGAGATGAGCGCCTCATCATCGGCGATCAGCATAGAGATAAAGAAGGGGTAGCTCTGGTGCAATTTAGACAGCAGGCTTTGCCACTGGGCCGAATCATAGTTAGACAGGCTCAACCAGCGCGCCGCATTATCTATGGCACTGACATGCCCCTGAATAAAGCTCTCGGTGGCCTTGCCAAGGTGCGCCGCCGAGTCTTCCAGGTTGAGTTTTACATCCTTTTGCTGCTGCTCAATGGAGTTGTTGTTGAAGATCAGCGCCGAGACCAGCAGCACTAAGGTCATTACTTGGGTAAAGGTGTAGGTGAGCTGGGCGTTGAAACTCTTACGCTTTTGGTTAATCAGCTTGCCTTGAATATGCAGATGATTAGGTAACATGGTGACGCAGATGGCTCCGATCGCCGTATAGAGCATGCCGTTGATCCCCTGCTTGAGGGTGATAAAGGTCATGTAGCTGTTGGGCATCTGAAACACCAGGTTGGCGTACAGATAGAAGAGCGGCATGCCGAGCAGCAGCCAGAAGGTGATATCGGCATACAGGGTATAAAATTCCTTGCGCCGGGCATAGCCAAGCCACAACGCCTCTAACGGGAACAGCAGGAACATGTGCCAGCTGTCCCAGGCGATATAGAGGCCGGTGGCACACAACAGCGAGGTTAACAGGGCATACCAAGGGCCGAGGAAGATGGCCACGATCACGAAGAAGAGGTTACCAATGATCAGCTGTTGGTTTCCAAACAGGGGAATAGGTGCCAGGTTGACCAGCAAGCCCAGTAGACCCAGTAGCAAGGCAAACCCTAGGTGATTCTTATTGATCAATTACTTTCTTCCCTAATCTTTCATTGACGACGCAGATAACGCTGACAGAACTTTCATAGCGCATGCTCTCTGCCCGAGACCCGAACAGGCTTTCATCGGCCGCTTCTGACCCTTTTTCAAGGCCTGTATCGATACTGACACGCTTAAATAGGAGTGTAAGGGAATCCCAAGTTAAATGCTAACCAAATGTTTCTTATCACTCTTTTGTGGTTGAAGATGCTGCTTGTTCGCGTTAGGGAACGCTTTTATACTACTTGGTGCTGGCGAGAAAATCGCCAGCGTAGCCACTGTGATTTGAGTTTCAGTTGCAGCGTAGACTTCAGGAGCAAAGCTAAGCGTTTCGGAGAACTTAGGTGACTAACAGTTCGCACACTAAAGTGTATTTTTACTTTGCTCGATTCTGGCATGCAGGCAATCTAGAGTGTTTTTGATATGTTCCTGTGATTGAAAGTGGTGATATCTGCGAAGCAGTGAGGCAGCATCCACTAAGTAAGGTAAGGCGTAAAGCTGTGAGTTGGATTGATTTGAATATTCAAGAGTCAACCTGGCAAACTGTAGGAGTTGAATTTCCAATGCTCTGCCTACATTTTGAACTGGATTTGTGGAGTCTGCATGGAACAGAGCATCTAAATGAGATTTCCAATTCTTTGCGAGCATCTCATTGTTTAATATGGCTCGGTAGGTGATAGCATTTTCTCCACCAAAATGAACTGGTGCAGCTAGATATTCATTAATGATGCCTATCTGCACGCCTAATACTCCCCGCAATTCATTGAGCTTTGCTTCTTTCTGTAAGTGAGTGACCTGCGCTTCCATTGCTTGCCGACTCAAAGCGGTTTCCTCTTTGGTCTCCACCAGTTCTTGGCGGGTCAAGGCTAGTTCTTGTCGCGAAAGAGAAAGCTCGTCACGCTGTATCTTAAGTGACCAAATAAGTAGTCCAACAGTAGCAAATCCTAGAACTGGGTTAAGCACTCCCCCAACATAGTCACCGAAAGCGCCAAAGTCAGCTTGATTACCCCAGTCACCATTGAAGTTCATAAAGTAAAAAGCAAGTATGCAAAGTGCCAGCAATGCTAGCCAAATTATCAGCCATTTGAATGATGAATCTTTTTCGGCAGGTTGGATAGTTCTTTGAGTTTGTATCGTAGGACGTGTTGTCATGGCCTTCCCTGGTTGGAGAATATTAAAAACATTGATTTTTCGATGCTGAATAGAGTATATCAAAGTTTAAAATCCCTCAATACGATACAATTTGAGCTTGCAGTTAAGAGGTTATCACAACTCATATTTAACTAAGCTTTGAATTAAGTTATGCTCAAGTTTAGTTTGGTAATTTGGTGACTGATGTATGAAATACTCATTTAATTTGAATTTTTCGATTGAAGAACCGCTAAGTAGGAATATTTGGTTTTGGTTGGCAATTGCAGTGCCTGTGTGCATCGCACTAGTTTTAGCTACTTGGATAGCATTTAGTAATAATTTGAGATTTACAGTAGACTTTACGTTAGAAGCCTTAAATAACTTTTACGTATATCAAAAAATCCCAATGGCAATAGCTGCGCTTGCAATTCCATTTGCGGCTATTGTTGGTCGTCAGCATAGCTCTGCAATTTCCATTAGACAAATAGAAATGGTTGAGCAACAAAATACATTTGCCAATTACCTTAAACATAGAGAAGAGTTTTTTAAGTGTCTTGACCGTATTGAACAAGGACATCACGTAAAATTTGAAAAGAGAAATGAGTTTTATAAGCTAGTTTATCCAAAAAACAGTGTGCAACATGTGAGTTTTGATTCACACAGTGAAGATAATAATGAAGTGTATTTGGAGTCTCTCTGTCGTCGTTTTAATCGTTGTATATCAAACTATGAGAGGACTTTTAAAGCCTTATATTTTAGATACAATGAACAACCTGAAATGGTCAAAGGGAATTTCGTTGAGATAACGAATTTTTATTTGGAAATTCTAAGGCTTTTTGAGCAAGTACTATACCTAACCCCAGAAAACTCAAATCAGTATGATATTATATGGGTAGATGTCAGTCCGGAAATTGATGGGCTTGACTTCCTATTTCCGACCAAAAAAACTGAACCATTATGGTTTTTATGGCAACTACAAGAGGCATTTGCCGAATTGATTACCTTTACAGGACTATCGAGTTCAAAATATTTTTTAAACAGTTTCGCGGATAATGATGCTAGGGACGCATTAAAAATGCAATTCATAGAACTAGTAAATTAATCACTATTCTTTTAAAAATATGTTTGTCATGCCCTTTCTTTAAATGGGACGCTAATATAATTGAGTGTGTACATTGCGTTTAGGTTGCAACACTTTCTTATCATCTAGTCTAAGAAATACCAAACCCCAGACAGCAAAAAGCCAGCTTTTCAGCTGGCTTTTCTAGTATTTGGTCGGTATGAGAGGATTCGAACCTCCGACCCCTGACACCCCATGACAGTGCGTGATTTAATTGTAAGATATTGATTCTCAAGTATTAATCTTGATTTTGATGTGTCTTTATACAGCGGTAATTTGTGTTCTTTTACCATAATTTGCGTTTTCTGCGTTCTTTGCAATCAATAACTTATACCTAGTTTGACCATGCTTATTGTGATGTTCTCCTCCTTTTGCAGCGACTATGATGAGATTAGAAATTTGAAAGTAACTAGACCATTATGTCTATTCAATTGTTCAGTATTGATAGACAAATCCTTAATTAGTCATGACCGTTCAGGTTAAAAGGTTTTGCCTAAGAAGTTCTCTATGAAACAACTCATTCTTTTCCTTCAAACAACAGTCTTCACGTATGATTGCATTTGAGGCAAGTGGCGATTCTCATAATACCGTAGGTAAATATGCTTTTTGGTGACATAACAAAAAACAAAATTCCCGCGCTTATAATGCAAATGTTACAGAGACAAATAAAAAGCGTATTCAGTACAATTTTATGTGTAGTTGGTGGCAACATTCTTTTGGTTGGCAAGGTGATTTGTTAATTTACAATCTCCACTAATCCGCTTTTCAAACCATACTTTTGGTGTTAACTCTGCGACTCAGCATTATTAAATCAACTTGACAACAAATTTGCCTTATCAATCGACCTAACATATGGTTTTGCAGCTCAATTTCACTTTGATTAACCCATAGTCTAGCTAAGGTGAAGATTAGCCGTTCAGCTTGCGTCAACTCTTCCCCTTTGGTGATTTTAACGAACATCAATCGACTAGCAATAAACAGACAATGTAAAATTGACTCACTACCTAGTATTGGCATATCTCCTTGGATGTTTTTCGGTTCACATAGCCACTCAGGCGTCCCCTCACTGTAGACTAAAGCGGCGATAAGGTTAGTTACTGTTTCTAAGTGAGTTGCACCATTAAATACTTGCCTTATTTGGTCACAGTCTCTGAGACTTAACTTCAAGCTGTGGCCGAGCTGAGCTTTATTCCACTGATGTATTAAGGAACGAACAAAAGTCATCCTGTATCTCCCTAACGATATATGGCCAATTTTTTAGGCTCAATATCAAAGGCAACAGATAGATAATTTAAGAAGTCCCGCGCAAGTGTTGAAAAGCCTTTAAAATAGCTAGTATCTGCATGCTCAGAAGCTAGTAATAAGCATCTGTCTGCCCAAGGTAACAGGTGTTCTGCAAGCAATGTATTAATCAGTTTTCTTGTCAAAGTTTCATTGGGCTTCTCACTCAGTTGACCAAGCAAAAATGCTAATACCGCGATGATCAGCCCAATGTGGTCAACGGGTTCGTTACTGGCAATTGTAAGGTTGATGTTATTGTCTCGATAAAACTGTTGTAGTCTTATCGTACTCGCATCGTTGAGTAGCAAGGACGGACTAAGGTAAGCCGATCCCCAAGGAGGTGCGATGGGCGTACCTGGGCCATAAAACAGATTGCCGTAATCCAGTTTAAGACGAATTATCGTCTGTTCATCGTCGTTCCAAGCATCAAGGTAGGCTTTGATCTCAGTTAACCCTACCTGTTCAGCATCGGTTCCCGACAAGCGTGGCCAAATTTCTGCAATGCCTTGCTCTTTAAAGGTCTCCATCAATGTTGTCTCTGGATAGAGGGTTAACACCGAATGAAGCACATTGGCAATGGCTTGCATATCTAGCAGTTGTTCATTTGTCATAGCACACTCATTCGCTTTCGAAATTGAAGGAAAGGGCGAGATAATACTCGCCCGTGGCGATTTAATTAAACTTCTCTGATATTCAAGATGCGTCCATTGCCAGCACCGGATGGTTGTGCTTTTTTGGCCGCTTTAACAATCAAATTAGGTGAAGTTATCGATGGTGAAGGTAATGGGGCAAAGTGGCCATCTCCTTCACCATACTTAGCTCGCAAATTTTCCATAGTGTCAAAATCTAGTGCTCTTAACGGGCACCCTTCGACACAAATTGGTTTTTTGCCTTCCTTTAAGCGATCTAAACAACCATCGCATTTAGTCATGACTTTACGTTCGACATCAATTTGAGGGGCATCGTAAGGGCAGGCTCGAGAACAACTTTCACATCCAATACAAAGCGATTCTTGCACTAATACTAGGCCATCTTCTTTGCGTTTGTGCATTGCCCCTGTCGGGCAGGCCTTTACACAAACGGGTTCAGAACAGTGATTACAGCCAATAGAAGCATAATATGCGAACACATCTTGTTCATAACTGTTATCGCCATTTTGCGCCCACGAGCCACCGCCATATTCATAGACCCTGCGCCAGAGCATACCCGGCAGTGCCGACACGCCAGCTCTTACCACGTCATCTTGACTGCGAGTCTTACCCACCATGCGGTCTTTACAGGCAATATGACAAGTCTTACAACCTGTGCATTTGCTGCTATCAAAATAGAATCCTAATTGTGTTTCCTGTGTCATTTTTAATTACCCCTCTAAGCTTTTACGACCTGAACACGATTGGTGTGTTGTGGATTCCCTTTTGTGACAGGTGAAGGATGATATTTAGTTAAGGTGTTAATACACCCACCAACATCAAGAACATGTCCTGAGGGGCCTTTTTTACCGTTCGTATCGGGTTTATACCAAGCGCCTTGACCTAAGGAGCAAACACCCGGTGTCACTCTTGGCGTTAGTTTTACAGGTAACTCAATTGAGCCTCTGTCGTTATACACATGTACGAGATCACCATCTGCCAATCCCCGAGTAGCGGCATCTTTAGGATTCATCCATACAGCATCTTCTACTGCTTCACGTAACCAAGCCACATTATGATAACTGGAATGAGTGCGTCCTTTAGTGTGGTAACCACATAACTGTAGTGAGAAACCGGCATCGATAGACTCTTGATCTTCAAATCCATCCCAGGTCACAACGTACTGAGGTAGAGGTGTAATTTTATCCCCTTCAGGCAGTGTCCATGTTGCCGCTTTACGGGCTAGCGATAAGGAGAAAATCTCAAACTTACCGGAGATGGTAGGCCTTGGATTAGCATCTGGATCTTGGATAAATGATTGGTAAGCGATAACCGAAGCTGGCATATATTTACGGAATACACCGACTTTTTGCGCCTCTTCGTATGAATCAGGCATCTCCACATCTGGATTCATCGCTTTAGTTTGTTGATAGAGAGTTTCACACCACTGCAGACCTGTCCGGCCTTCAGTGAATTCAGACTCTTTGCCCATCGCCTTAGCAATACCAGCACATATATCATACATAGATTGTGCCTCGCCTAATGGCTTTAACGATGTACTCATAAAGGTAGCATAAGCCATTTGACCGGAAGCATATGAATCGTTGGCATAGTCAACTGATTCCAACCAAGTACTATCGGGAAGCAGATAATCGGCAAATTTCGCTGACGGCGTCATCCAACAATCACTCACAATCACCAGTTCACATTGACTGTCGTCTTGAAGGATCTGCGCCGTCCCATTACTGTCTGAATGTTGGTTAACCAGTGCATTCCCAGCACAGTTAATGATGGCTTTAATGTTGGTGCCCAACGCCGCCGGATTATTATCGACTCGCTCTTGGCTGCCACTAGCCTTGAAGCGCACCCCGTCAGTTGTTCCCGTAAACTCTTTACCGCGCACCACCGCGTCGGACCATGTATACACAGGAATAGTGACATCGACAGGGTTAACTCCAGTAGGCATACCGGCAACGCCAAAACTATAGCTGGTCGGCATAGCACCGCTATTCACTCCCGCTTTGCCTATTTTTCCAGTCATGATAGCTAAGGTATACACAGCTCTTGTTGCCTGATCACCATTAGCATGACGGCTAATTCCTGCTCCTGCAGAAATATATGGTGCTTCAGATGACATAATGGCCGTTGCCAGCTGATTAATTTTGTGTTCAGAAATACCGCAAACACCGGCTGCCCAAGAGGGGGTTTTGGCTCCTTCACTGGCAAATACGCCCTGGCCCATGATGTAGTCAAAATAGTTTTGGTCTGGGTCGACATACTGAGCATGGGAAGCAATATAAGGATCGGCGCTCAACGCTAAAGCTGCTTTAGTATTAATTAACGAATTACGATCGAAACCAACGACATACTTGTCTAAAAATGTTTGTACATTTTGCGTGACCCATCCACTGCTTATCATTTGATAAATGACAGCCTCCACCAACGCTGCATCGGTTCCGGGGCGGATCGCCAACCATTCGTCTTCATTACCGCGCATAGAATCTGTGTAGCGTGGTTCAACCATCCAGACTTTAATGCCCTTGTTATTATTCTCGAGAGCTTTGACAAAGTCATATCCTTCACCACTGCCGCTCATACGAATTTCATTCGGGTTAAAACCAAATCCCACAAATAAATCTGAATTTTCTATCTCGCTTAATGAACTACCACCGATACTGTCCCACTGATCGCCATAGGTGGCCATGCAAGCAGCGTAAACCCCCGCCCAGGAATAGTCCCAATGATGATCTAAAAAGCCACCATTTAAGTTAAGTAGTCGGCCCCAAGTAGCATTATTAGATGAAAAGCCATAATAGGCTCCAGTACCATAGTGCATGTATATCGACTCTGGGCCGTAATTATCTTTAATGCTCTGCAATTTTACGGCGATTTCAGAATAAGCTTGTTCCCAAGTTATCTGCACAAATTTGGCTTCCCCGCGCTTGCCAACTCGTTTCATTGGCGAACGCAACCTGTCAGTAGCGTAAGTCCGTTGTCTTAAAGCACGCCCTCTTGGGCATGCTCTTGCCTGGTGGTTGACGCCATATTGGTCTGTGGTCTCATGGTCCGCTTCAATACGGGTAATGATTCCATCCTTACTGAAAACTTTAATCGGACAATTTGAGCCACAGTTGACAAGACAAGCTGACCAATTTATAGATTCTCCAGTGCTATCTGGCAGTTCAGGCGGTACAACGTCAACATCTTTGGAAGTACTATTACACCCAGATACTGTTGCCGCTGCCCCAATTGCTGCACTCATTTTTAGAAAACTTCTACGTTCCATATCTCTATCCTCGTAGTTCACTGCTTGCGATTAACGCAATTTGTAGCTAAACGACAACATCACTTGGTGTGCGTTATAGTCATGATTGATGTCCCCCAAGGTCACTAAACCTGGAATACTGTTTATATCCGTTACCGCGGCATCGGTGTCGTAGTAACGCTCATACCGATAGCTCAATTTCAACGCCATCAGTGCATTGACCGCATAGTCCGCATACACACTCGCGCTATGGCTATAGCTGTAGTAATCGCCGTAGGGCCGCGTGACCCCTGTTGTCACATAGGTGTCACTCACGGAATTACTAAACAAATAATCCAGCCCCAACATCAGTTTGTTCTGCATCAAACCGCCATAATTCAAGCCTGCACCGATATTGGTAAAGTCATCCTCAATATCTCCATACCAATCAGCCTTACTAAATGATTGACTCCCAGCCTGTGTCGAATTAATCCACTGCTGACCCGCAAAACCATAAGCATTCACATGCTTGTTCAACTGCAAACTCACACTCACTTCATAGCCGTAGTCTTCCGATTCCGTTAAGCCGATTTGTGTCTTGTCATAGTCATCCTTCGCATAACAGGTATTGATATCTAAGCTCATCCAGTGAACCGGGCTATGGTTCACACTCAACTCCACCGCATTACGTTTGCGGTCAGCCAAGTAGTACTTGCGCATCAACGCGTTTTGCTCAGATGAAGTCAGTGCATTTGCTTCATACTCAGAGCCACCTCGATTGGCGTGCTCCGCTTTTAGGTTGATGTTGAAATTGTCAAACGCCCGTACGTTAAACTTCATCCACAAGCTGTCATCATTGGTCTGTTCACGCTCACTGAAGCTGCGCTCCACCTCTTTGCGGTCATAACCAGCTTGAATACGATAACCACTGGCAATGCGATAACTGGCGTTCACCTTGTAGGTGTTACCCTCGTAATCCCTTGGGGTGTTTTGTCTAAAGGCACCAGTAACACTGTTGAAGTTATACTGGGCAAACTCCGCCACTGAGCTTTTGTTATCGCGCTTGCTGTAATCCACACTACCACCTAGACGTAAGCGGTTTGTCAGCATTGACGTGAATGCCAAGCGACCGTCTAAGGTGTCCACTTGTCCATCCCAGCTTTGCAGCGGGTTGCCGCTCATCTGGATAAGGTCATCGTCTTGTATCATCCGGCCGGTCACTAAACGGCCACTCATCACCGTGCGGTTGAGCTGGTATTGACCCGCCAGTGACACTTGGTGAGCTTGGTTATCTGGGCTGGCAGTGAACACATCATTAAGATGCGGTAAGCTCAAGTGATTGATGTTGTTCTCGTAAAAGCTGCCCATGTAGCTCAACTCGGTTATCCAGTTGTCACCTTTAAGCGCTAAGCCTGCATCCCACTGACGGGTCGTTGCATCCACCGGTAAACCAAAGTTCACTGGACTTGGCGTCACAATGCTGCTCGATTGATGCCCCGTTTTGCCTACTTGGCTAAATCTCACTGATGCGCGATAAAAGTCGCGGCCATAATCAAAACCTAGGCCTATCTTTTCCCGCTCAAGGGCTAAATCAAACTGGTTAACACTCACGCTCGGCGTCAACATGCCGTTGTTGTGCCACAGCTGACTTTGCACATTTCCCGCTTGGTAGGTCTTTAAGTTGCTGTAATCAAACGCCAATTCATACAAATCCGCTTTACCGGCACTTAAGCTTAAAAAGCCGTTGTCCATCCCTAACTGATGAGCTTGCAGCTGACCGCGATAACCTGATTCACCTTGGTAACGCACATCACCGCTCACCGCACCAATGGCACCATCTTCTGCAGTGCCTAACGCATTACCAGCATGGATATCACTGATATCGTTGTAGCCCACCGACACACTGACACTGCCTTGGTAACCGTTACTGTCACCGCAGCGTTTACACTCATATTTGCTCTGGTTCACCGATGACAGGTTGGCATTACCCACACCAAAATCGGCGCCCATCGCTGAGCCTGACACCGCCATTATCGACAGCGTGATAACATTCATTTTGAACAACTTCATCTTGTTCTCCGTTAGCGTTGCAGCAAGCTGCCTGAAGGATGGTTAGAACCGTGAATCTGACTGTGACAGTTCAAACAGCTCTTACCGCCACCGAATGCATCACTACCTGGCTCCGGCACCACACGACTCGCATGACCATCATTGGCATGACATTGTTGACAAAGCTGAGGGGCGCGATGTTTCAATAAATCATTGTTCACGCTACCGTGCGGGTTATGACAGGTCACACAGTCTTCTGTTACCGGCGCGTGCTCCCAAAGAAACGGGCCACGTTTTTCCGCATGGCAGCTGTAACAGGTATCGTTAACCGTTGGTTTTGTCAGTGCACTTTCACTCATTGAGCCGTGGGGAGCATGACAGTCAACACAGGTCATCTGGTCCCACTTCAGTGGGTGCGATGAGCGCTTGTTCATGTCCGCTTTCTCTTTGCTGTGGCAGCTGCTACAGGTGTCATTCACAGTCAGCTTGTCCATCACTGGATCTTTGGCGCTGTGCACTTGGTGACAATCACTGCAGGCCACTTCTTCAAGATTGTGGGTCGAGCTGTGCCAACTCATTTGCTGGGCATCGTTATGACAGCCTTGGCAAACACTGTTTTGGGCGCTGGCCGACAGTTTGCTGTCAGGGCCAAAGCTAATCATCGGCTCCTTGCCGCCTTTGTTGTGATTGCCCTGTGGGCCATGACACGCTTCGCATTGCAGACCGGCCATGGGTGACTGGTTGCTGTTACCTTGACCGTGTACACCATCGAAAATGGCCATCACTTTTTCACTGCGGCGGTGACACATTAAGCAAGAGTCTGCCCCTTTAGGAGAGTATTCACCTGCGGCAAACTTCTGTGTTAGCGTCGCTTCAAGCTCATCTGTAGTGAGATCATTCCAAGGTGCAGCATGCAAACTTGGTAGCAAAAGCCCCCCACAACTTATAAAAATGGCAAGCTGTAAGACAAATCGCATGATGAAGTACCTCTATAAATTTATTTACAATGAAGCTTCATTTTTACGTAAGCGGTTAAAAAACATGTATTAACTTTAAAAGACTAATTAATAACACGTTGTCAATTAGAAATAACTTTTAAAGATAAGTTTAATGAACCGCTGACAACCAATAGTGAAGCTATATAAAACTCGGCAATACCACACAGCAATAGATAAGCAATGACAAGAAAATCACAACTATCAAGCCAAATTTCTTACAATCATTAGAGCAAATAACACTCATGAAAACCTTTATACCGATATGTATAATGTAAATATTAGTGTGACCCAGTTAACACTACAGTAAAACAATAAAAACAATCCCTACTGTTTTTTGGTACAAAAGTTCCAAATTGCAATGTGTGATAAATATCTCAAATTAACTTGCGGTAATTTCACATAGTTGTTTATCGATGCGTAAACTTGTAACGTAAACTCGAACATCAACAAAAATAAAGTCTAACAGTAATTTAATTAGGTGTTAAAAATGGCTCAGGCGATCTCGTTAAGTACTGAAATGAAAAGTAAATCAACCATATTTTTTCCTGAAGAGGTTAATGGAGAAATCGTTGAATTCCTAAAAAATAATGGCGAGAGAAAGCAGTTAAAAAAGGGCAGTTCGATATCAAAAAATGTATTATTAAACAACTTTATATACTTAAATGATGGGCTTTTGTTCTATGTAAAGCGTACCAATGACTACACCCGTCCAAAGTTCGTCAATGCTATCATCCCAAAAAGGCTGACTGATTATCATTTACTTCTCGATGATAACTGTACATGTTGTAAAGCAATTACTGTCGCTAGAGATAGTGAAGTAACACTCGTCAATAAGTCACTGATAAAAGGTTTGAACAATACAAATATAGACTTGTTTACAAAATTTATGTTTGATTCTAATTATTTTACAGAAAGGCAAACAGCGTTGGCTATATTTCTGTTGACATCAAGCGCTGAAGATAAACTAATTAAATTCCTGTTTGATATATTGGCTTCATTTAAATCTGACTTCTCCAAGGATTGGCTAGTGATAGATATAAAGCTTACCAGGGAAGAAATAGCCGATATACTACATATTAGTGTAATCAAGTTAGACCTGATGATAGGGGAATTAAAAAAGAAAAAAATGATTAAAAAAGAGAGGGCTAAACTTTGTGTTAATCCAATTTTATTTATGGAGCTTTCCCCTTGCCCACTGGGAAGAGAGGATGCTAAAGGTTGTAAATCAAATAATATGGCTAAGTTTAAAGTGAGCAATATGATTAGTATAAATAACTTATAGAAAGCTATTTATATACTTATAAACCAGAACGTTATGTAGTTTGGTAAGCAAGTAATTTTGGCTAAATTTGGGGGATAGGTCAGTAGCTTTAGGCTGAAAATAATTTAGCTCAAACCGGCCTTGTTGATCAATTCAGTACTAGAAACGTAGTAGCCCCGCGCTATTCTGTGATTTATCCAGCTAGCTGACGAACAGGCATACCTAGCCTACTTATTTTATTCAACGCGGCAACTCCTGCCATGATTTCACCGACTTGAGCGTTGTAATCACGAAGGCTCAGTTTGCCTCTGATGAGTTGCTTATAGCGATACATAGCCGTCTCTGATAGCGACCGCTCATGATAGCCACAATCATGCTTCCATGATGTTAACTGACCCGTTTTAAGCGCATCTACAGCCTCGTTTCGTGGATGCTCACCACGCCAATATCCGGCATTCTTTCTTGGTGGTATGGTGACTGTAATTCCTTTTCGCTGAAGCACTTCGTAGCAGTGCTTTGTATCATAGGCCCCATCGGCAGAGACTTGCTTTATCTTGCGACGAAGTGGATTAATGAGCGTTGGGAGTACTTCACTATCATGTACGTTGTCCAGTGATGCGACCGCGCTCACTATCTGGTGAGTGTCGACATCAACGGCTAAGTGCACCTTGCGCCATATACGCCGCTTCTCCTTACCATGCTTACGGATTTTCCATTCTCCTTCACCGAAGACCTTCAGCCCAGTCGCGTCAATCACAATATGTCTGGCAGGCCCCTTACAGGGTAGGCGGTAGTTGACCTCAACCGTCTTAGCTCGCTTGCTGATACAGCTATAGTCGGGCGACTTAAGGTCAACATCCAACAGCCGAAATATTGAGTTGATAAAACCTTCCAACGCACGCAGAGGTAACTTGAACACACCCTTAATCATAAGCGCTGTACTGATGGCCGAGTCACTGTACGTGTTGCTTCGACCTCTGCGCCCAGAAGGGTGTTGATTGTACCAGTTCTTGATGGCAGCATCGTCCAGCCAAAAGGTTAACGAACCTCTTTGAGTTAAGGCTTGATTGTATTGCTTCCAGTTGGTGATTTTGCCCTTGGCTGTGCTCATGATGCGACCTGATTGTAAGGTTTCACGATCAGATCGCAGATGAGCAAAATGGTTCAATTCGATTTAGGCAACAACGCCGCTCAAACCTAATCTGACGAAGGTTACAGAAAACTGAGCAACTGTCAGTTCAGTTCTGAGCTAGCATATCTGTGAAACACACGTTAGTTAATTTGCCAGCTTTATCTCTGCATGTGGGACTTCGGTCCACTCAAGATGGTTTTCAACATAGAGTTTTGTCGATTGTGAGTCTGTGTGTGCCAAGCGCGCTTGTGGGTCTATACCCATGTCAAAAAACTTTCTTGCTGCGAGCGCGCGGATCTCGTGGAAAGTTGGCCGCTGTTCCATTTCAAGGTGATCAAACAACCCTAGTTCGTCACGAACATCCGAGAAGCTCCGGCTAAGATAATTGGGGTCAACTTGGAAACGGTGATCTGTTAAAGAGCTTTGTTCGTTGTTGCGGTCTGGCACTCGATGAACGACGTACGGACATACGACTCCGTCACGGCTGCGCTCGATGATCTCTTTAAGTACCTGGCCGATAGGGATGGCTACGTGACTCGCTTCCTTATCTTCGACTTTTTGTCTATGGATGAATAGAGTTCCGTATATGCCATCGATAGGTTCTGGCCACCATTGGCAACCACATTGTCCTTCTTTTGGTTTATTAATGCGGTACTTGATGCGCGATGTCTCAAGCCGTCCCTGTGCTGATTGTAAAGCCAACTCCATGGCTATTTGTAACCAGGGTGGAGCAGCTGCATGAATTGCTTGATAAGCGTCAACACTTAGGCGTTGGCGTTGCTTTTCAGCTTTATTGCGTTTCTTCATTTTCCTTTTTGCCGGGTTCTCTAACATCAATGACTGGTCGATGGCATAATTAAACAATTTCTGTAAAAAACTCAACTTGCGGTTGTGGACGTTAGCGCTGGAATTTCCATGGTAGCAATTAAGGTAATCGTGAACGTGTTTAAGAGTAATATCTTGCGTGGCAATATCATTGAAAAATTCTTTCACCCGATTAGCATCGTTCATCATGGTGTCTCGCAACTGCTTGCTGGGAGATTCCTCGGTGATTATGAGCTCGAGCAGTTGATCGACATGTTGAGCAAATGACAGTTGCTCGACCTTGATTTCGCCTGAATGTTTTATTAAGTCATCAACCATTAAGCCAGTTGTTGGGCGCGCAATTCTATTATATTCGATGGCGATCTGAATGGCCTGATCTTTGTTTTTGCCAATCGATTTCCTTTTCCCGTTAATCAGTGTTAATCGATAGGTACGAGTATTCACTTCATATCGCAGGTAAGCTGGCAAGTTCTTATTGGCTTTGTTCTTAGGCCTTACCATTAACACCTCTATCTACTATTACTGATTCGGCGATGAGGCTGCTAACGCAGTCGCTGACTTCCTGTATCATATCGTAGTATTGATCCTCATAAACATAGGTCCTTCTGCCGATCACCTTTCCTTTGATATCGCCGCGTAGTATCCAGTTTTTGATGGTTCGGTTTTGCGGTACCGAATCATTTTCGAACTCCCTTTTTGCCCACAGACGCGCCTTCATAAGTTTGGCTTTATTTCGATTGAGTAGTGACATCTTAATTTCTCGCTGTTGAATCATTGACTGTGCTGAAGTTGAGGCGAGTGTTTCAGTTATTGTCGTAATTCCAAAAAAATGACTAAGCTAACTTTTTTTTATTATTTTTTTATTTGGCTTTAAGGTGTTGATTTTTAATGGTTTATTTTTTAATTATTTTTTATAGTTGTTTATGGATTTTTTTGTTTCACCCACCTCTGGTGGGTTGTATGCCTCGCTTTAATCGTTATATGCGAGGCGGCCCCTAGGCTGAGGGGGCCGCTTAATTGGAGCGTATCGTCACTGTGGCCTATATTGAGGTTGCGCTAGTTCTTCTTAGAGCTCGCTAGTTCATTATTGACTATACGGACTGCTATATAGATGCTTCCAGCAACAAAAATGGTTAGCGGTATCAGCATGATCATAGGTTTTCCTCCATTTAAATGAATCGCAGAGCGACATAGGATAGATGAGTCCACCTTGTTGGTTTTATCTGGTTCGTTGCTTTTCGATATTCATAGAGATAGCCCCCCCAAGTACATTTTAGGCCAAAAAACACAGAGGCTATAAAGTTGGCTTTAGTTTCAAAGATAACTAAACACGCAAATAGCCCTCCACCTACGACAACCATGTAGAGTAGTGGTGATATTTCGGCAAAATAATCAATGTCGAATTTTAGGCGCATACTAAAACGTATCCCCAAAGCCGGAATCGAATCCAGAGTCAAAACCTGAATCACAGAAGCCTGAATCAAAGCCCGAGTCTAAGCAATCGTCAAAGCTACTATCGATTGTGTTTACGCTCCAATCATCCTGTATCGAATCAGACATTGAATCGTCATTTGTAACGCCAAATGGCTTTCCCTGGGTATCGACATCGGCACCGTCAATCATCGGCGTGCCATCAACATTTACAGCAGGTGTAGTCGGTGTTTCATTTTTCATATCAAGCTCCTGTTGCGTCGTTTATTGTTTGGTCTTTTTTCGACATTAATGAAAAAAAGTGCGATTGCAAGAGCATTTTTTATCATTTTTTATTCGATGCTTTTTGTTAGTTTAGCTTCTGTTTTTGCTAGTTTTTATTCGTTTTCTTTACCGGGAATTGGGTATTGCTAGGCACAGAATGTGTATCTTTAAAGCAAACAATCGGCACGATTTTTTGTGAATAAAAGCGCCTGTGCAACAGGCTAACCGCAGGCGCATTTGAATGGGGACGAAGTCCCGATTCAAAGGAGCAACGCGCATGTACAGCTGGTCTGTACTAACCGTATTTACGTTTTGCTTCAGCAAAATTTAGCCTCACATTTGGCACAAATTGATGGCTAAACCATTTGTCTTTTCGTTAGAAAAGCAGAGCGTCGAAAGAGGGGAGAGGAGTGGCACACTCACCCTCGTCGTAAGCGGCGAAAATGCGGTTAGTACAGAGCGTAGCTCGGTACATGCGCGTTTAATGTCTTTGGAAGGCTAGAGCGTAGCTCGTAAGACAGATCGATGACGAGTCATCAGAGCTGGCGTGCCTTTCAAGACATATGGCCGAACAACGAAGATGTTCTGCCATCAGGCGCAGCCTGGCTTGGTAGCGACTTCAGTCGCTATTTTCATTCCGATAGGAATGGAACAGATTCTCGTGATGATTATCGAGACTTTTCTATCAATAGAGATTGTTTGCTTGGGGGGGATCTACCTGGTGATACCACTTAATCCGTTGTCTAAAAAGGTATCCCATGCAAATGCACATTTCTCAATCTCAGCAGCTCGTCAATCGGAGCATATTGCAGGCAGGAAGCTCTGCCGAAAAGTACCACCCGTATCTCAATATGGTCATGCAATATGCCCCAGGTTGTAACAACAACCAGACAGGTAAAATGAGAAGAATGACAACCATCAAACTCGTGGCGCGTTTCGGCTTAACTTCTCCCAGTATTATTGCCTGGATGTATGCCATTCCTTACCGACTAGCCTTGGAACACTTAAACAAGCTGGTAAAAGAAAAACTATTGAGTCTAGTCATTACACATCGCTCTATGGATGGCCGGGTATACCTGCTTGATTACGCCGGTGCTAAATATGCCGAAGAGTTACTTTCAGTTGCTGTGCATTTTCGCTCTGGCGAGCCGAGCTTGAGGGTGAACCAGAATACCATCATGCATGACCTTATGATGCAGTACATTTTGCAAAAAGGGCTTATCAATAAAACCAAAGAAGGGGCAAACAAACCGTTTTGGCATGCCTATGTCACAGAGCCTGAGTTTAAGCGCTTGTTTAAGTCAAATGACGTGCGCAATGTGGATGCAATAGCCGTCGAGCCTGATGGCACTATGGTCGCTGTTGAGATGGAGCACTCCTTTAAAACCAAGGCGTCTAGGCAAACCATATTATTGAAATGGCTCTATGGGTTAAAGCACGGGTATTACGGCAAGGTCATGCTGTTTTCTCAGTCACTCTCCATCTTTAGCGATATAAAACGGTTGCATGCTGAGTTGCTAGAGGAAATGCCTTTTAGATACGACAAAGCGACTCGTAAACCGCTACTCAGTGAGAATGATGCTCTGTTACTGAAAAAGGCGATAATTTGTCGGACTGTATTTTGCAATGATCTAACAGAACTGTTCTACGGGTAGTTAAACTGCAGTCTAAAACGAAGAAAAGACACACTAGGTGTCTTTTCTCGGTTCATCTTACCAGAAAGAGGAACAGTAGGATGATGACGGTATGAACACTTTGGCTCAAACGTCGGGTGTCTATGTCTAGACGATAAACACCTCCTCGGTACAGGAATCATCTACAAGGGCGCGCGCTCCCTCGTAGAATTAGATAGTATCAACAAGGGCGAAATTTAGCTTGAATTTGCCCTTTTCTCTTTTAAGGTATTCACCCTTTATAATAAGTCGGTTTGTTTGTTGACCTAATTTATTTCATGTTTCAGCATGTGAATGGTTAAGTACCGAGGGATCCCCTTATAAATCCGCCAGTGCATAACCATTTTTTTAGATCTGCTCTGCTAAATCCATGACCGTTGCTAAAAAATGTTGAATAGTAACTTCGTAGTCTGGTCGCATGAGGACTTCCATACCGAGAGTTGTGGCCAGGAGGGAAAGTGAAGTTGAGGCTTGGATTATGGAGAGAATTGCGGATCGGGGTGTTATTGGGCAATGGTTTTCACAAAAGGAGAGTGTAAAAAGATCTGTGTAAGTGGCATTCTTAATCTCTTAAAAGGAATGCAGAATGCCAATAACAGACAAACTTATCGTTCAGCTACTCGTTGGCTGTAATTCTCCAGATGATATTCTCGGTGAAGCTGGATTACTCAAACCAGAAAACACTACAGAAGTACATGAAAAAAGATAGCTGATAGTTTTTGGGGACTGATAAACATCTCTGGAATACATTAACGATGCTTCGCAATATTAATTGCATTTTTTTATCATTCTAGCGACTACTCAAAAGCCTCAGCCACTCCTCTTTTGGTTAAAAATTGCATTTACAGAGCGGTTAGCTAAGGGAGGAGGGCCAGTATGTTACGCTTATCTTTCTTTGTGTTCTACACTAATAGTTCTACAGATTAACAAGGACGTATAATGCTGATACTTACCCGAGCGGAAGGCGAATCGCTCTACCTAGATAACATCTACGACGCAGACGGCAATCAATTGCCTCCCATTGAAGTGATCAATATGGGAAAAAATAGCATTGGCGTACATGCTGCCAACTCAATCACTATCTTAAGATCAGAAGTCCATCACAGAGCCAAAATAAAGGAGCTCAATGTACGGTATCGAGACAATGTTTGCTTAGCTGACAATGATGAGTAAAATCGCTTCTTATTCTAAATAATGCAATATCGCAAAGCAGGGCATTTAAAGTAGAAAAGGCCGGGGTTAATCTATTACTGTGAGTGCAGCACAATGTTCTCCCAACTTTATCCGGCAAACAATCCGCTATACGAAAATGCCCCAAAGTGTGCTGCCCTTAGAATGAAGGTTTGGCATTTCTATAATTTGCTTGGTTGGCACTTGGCGACATGCTCATCTATTAAGTGAGTTGAAGGTCACCCCTTCATAGCCATCTATCACCTGCGGTGGGCTTATGTGCAGATACGCCTGTGAGACACCGTGAATAAGTCCCTTTAGGCTCTGCCGAAACATCCCTGTTTCGGAAGCTCACCGGCGTATCTACACTCGGTATTTAACGTCTCTTCGATTTGGCGGTATTGGATGTTTAAGGTGTGTAAGGAATTGTTCAACGGCTGCTTCCGCAGTTGGGCTGGATGTCTTTTCTGGTGAGAATAGATAAACTTCCTGACCCAATACAGGTAAGCCTTTTCGGTTTTTAAGCTATATCGCTTAGTTCTCAACACATTACGGATGGATTCAATGAAAGGTGATTTACTCATCTGAGACACTCAAAATCAGTGTCTGTATATTTATACAGTTGTAATGGGAGATCGTGAAAAAAGCAAAATTCTTCTTCCTACTATGTAAATTGAACACTCTCGTTTTTTTCTGATGTAAAAGTATAAGGGTCTGATTTTTAGGCTTTTATTAAATTTGCGAATCAGTTTAATAGGAAGCACTGTCAGAGGCGCTAAATCAGGTCTCGCATTATTCAACGATGATCAGATAAACCTTGCCAAAAGAAGTGGATTATTGGTATAAAATTCAGTCAATTAAGGTTGGCTGATGGGGAGGTATATTAGATGTTTTTGATTTACATATCCGGCACTCCCCCTACTAAGCGTTATAGCTCAGGGAAGCTATGTCACATTTAGAAAATTTGTTAGCCGAGTATTACGACTGGAAAGGCTACCTTATTAAGCGAAATATTAAGGTCGGCAAACTCAGTCATGGCGGCTGGGAAATGGAGCTGGATGTAATCGCCTTCGATCCACATACGGGTCATCTAGTTCACTTAGAGCCATCAATTGATGCTCACTCTTGGGCAACACGAGAAGAGAGGTTTACTAAAAAATTCACTGCCGCAAAGAAATATATATTCAGCGAGGTATTTACCTGGCTTGATCCAAGCACAGAAGTTGAGCAAGTAGCTGTACTCATATCTCACCCCAAAGGGCGCGACTCACTTGCTGGCGGCAAAATCATCTCAATAGATGAATTGCTGGCTGAAATACGTGAACAAGTTATTTCATGTGGCATAGTGGCTAAAAATGCAATACCTGAACAATACCCTTTGCTACGCACATTGCAGCTTTCACACAATGGTTACTACAAAGCGTTATAACAAGGCCATGTTGTAAGCCCAGCAAGCTGGGCCGGACAGCCTTTCCGCTGCTTCGCAGCTACAAGTCTGCCGCAAATGGCGGCGTTAGGCAGTTGAATAAGGAGTATTCATGTCTTCTAGAAAAGATAGAATTCATAGTCACATTGATGCAATTGCGCATGAGATTTTGGAGTATATAAAGGACAAGGAGCAATTCGATTCTGAACGTTGGGTTCCAGCTAAAGAGATAAGAAAAGATCTCGAGTTAAACTTTGTATCTGTTCCTAAAAATAACACTCAATATGGTAAAAAAGGGTGGTTATTTGCAATCGTAGCGAGAGTGCTCGAAGACAATAATTTAGTTGAGTTTAATAAAGTAAACGGCAATTCTTTTTATCGAAGTGTGCGTTAATGCCATACAAGCGCATCAACTGGACAAATACTGGTTGGCTCCTACGCTGCGCTTCGGATTATAGCCAACCAGTATTTGCCCGTTATGCGGGCGTTAGGTGCCAGCAGGGAGTCCATGTGCGATACGCAATTGTTGATAACGTAAAGGCAGAACCATCCCCCAAGCTAAGAGGCATATGTCGGTGCTGCGGGGGGGAAACCATATCAAAATGTGGTCGCTTCAAGGTGCATCACTGGGCACACAAAGACAAATTACATTGCGACCCATGGTGGGAGAACGAATCTGAGTGGCATAGAAGTTGGAAGAACTACTTTCTTCCTGAGCACCAGGAGGTTGTATTTCAAGATCCAAATACCTTAGAGCGGCATATCGCTGACGTCTATGTTCCAGATCGTTGGGTAATCGAATTTCAAAGTTACACGATTGATGACGCAGAAGCCCGTAGCCGCGAAGCTTTCTACAAGAACATGATTTGGGTAGTAAATGGTGCTAAGAACGAATTTGACAAGGTCTATTTCGGCAATAGCTTGTGCGGACATCACACAAATGATCCTTGTTACAGAATGATAAAGTGGCATGGCCGCAGTAAGCTTTTAGCTCGTTGGTCTACAGCAACAAAACCTGTGTATTTCGATTTTGGAGTAGATACAATTTGGCAGCTATTGTCATTTGACTGCCAAACAAAGCAAGGTGAAGTAAGAGCGCATGAAAAAAGTGAATTCATTAGGCAGTTTGGCGGAATTGGCACCTAACCATCACATCAAATCCGCTCCCTATGGTCGCCCGACGATCGTGCCTCGCGCGGTTTATGTGGGGCGTTATACGCATTGGAGATTTAAGTGAAGGATGACAGATTAAGGTGTCCCGTTGACACCGATTATGTTACCGCTCTTGGTTTGGCTGCATACACATTTGCAAGGCTAGAGTGGCAAGTTGTCTGGTGTATGGAAAAAATCATTCCACAATCAATTCATAAGGTAGTCGGCAATGAACTTACAGCCGGCCAAATAGCTAAGAAGTTTATAGACGCAACTAGAAACATGCCAAAAAGCTCAGAACGAGAACAGTTAAAACTACTTTCTAAGCAATTTTCAGATCTAGTGGAATTAAGAAACAGAATAGTTCACGGAAAGCCTTGTACGAGCCCAAACAAACAACAACGGTTAAGCTCAAACGGAATAATTGAACTCATCGACCTTGAGAACGCTGCGGACGATTTTAGCGAGTGTGCCAACAAACTAAACAGTTTGTTTTATGGTTTCTTATCAGAGTAGTTCGTGCAAAATGCATATAACAAACGCTTTAACAAAGGACGCAAAAAGCTTGGCTTGCGCACCTTCGTCGCTAATTTTAGCCAAGCTTTTTTCGCCTGTTAAGCGGGCGTTATACACCAAGGAGTTGAGAGTCCTAAATGCTATGGCTTGATATGGCAGTATCCCCTAGGTTCTCTTGGCCAAGAAAACAGGTTGAGATTCCATTTGAAGGTTACAAGATTGTTCTGCAGCCGCTTAGAAAAGTACCAGAAAGCCCGATGGAATTGGCGTGCACAGTATCTGTTTTCGACATTGATGGGACGACTTTTGAAATCGGAGGAACAGTTGCAAGTAGATTTTTAAGTCGCTTAGCGTGGTCTCGAAACGGTGGTGTTGTAGAGTTATTCCCAGCAGGCTCAAATAATCCAAAACGGCCAGGCTGGTTGGGCCAAGGTACTTATGGCGTATCCGGATACGCACAGGTCGAACCTTGGGACTATTTGTATCTTCCGTCCGCAGAAACTGTAGAATCTGATTTGGCTTTGGGTTTGTTCAGAGAAGGGATGTCCGTCAATTCAGTTCCATTTGCATTCCTGAGTTTTTTTAAAGTTCTAAATATCAAATACGGAGCTGGAGCAGGTCAAAAAGACTGGATCAATAATAACTTAGAGCATTTATTGTATTCCCCAGCAGTCGATAGATTGAATGAGCTAAGACAGGTAGAGAACGATATTGGTAAGTATTTGTACGAAGAGGGCCGTTGTGCAGTTGCTCACGCACATGGCAACCCTCTAGTAAACCCTGACAACTATTCTGATAAACGTCGAATGGAAAGCGATTTAAAGCTAATGAAAGAGTTGGCAGCATTATTCATCGAAAAAGAACTGGGAGTACTGTCGGATAGTTCTTTTTGGAAAAGCTTGCGGGAATCGCATTTGGGTTCGTCAAGAGACTTGCTTAAAAAAGTAGAGCTAGAAGATGGAAGTATTGTTTACCAACATGATCAATAAGATGTATAACATAGCTGTCATAGGGACATTTCTAATTCGAGTAAGAGGGAATTATCTGAATGAAAATTGGTGCCGCAGGGTTAATGAAACTAGCAGAAATGATTTGCGGCGATGATCCATTTCGAAGCTTTCCTTACCGCAGCTCCTCATATTTGACTCGTTTCTTTGTGGATCTCGATCTAGATTATGTTCACGATGGATCAACTCGCCGTGTATGGGTAAATGACGTATTAAAGGAGTTAAATGAACGCAAAGCGCTCCAAGAGAATATGCCATCTGCGGAGATGAAAAAGGTAATTGAATATCTCTTGCATCCAGATCACTTTTTGTTCAATGAAAACGTGGATAGAGAAAAGTCTATCCAAGCGGTCGAAACATGTCTTAAGACCTATGAATTAACAATTGCACAGCAATCAAATGGCGTTGTAAAGCTATGTCCCGCGCATGGACAATTTGTATCTTCTTCTTACGAGGAAGTCCCTACGGAACAGCTCATCAGTTTTAAACCAAGTGTCTTTAATGTTCCGAAAAAGCCCCAAAATGAAAAGCTGATTTCGGTGATGATGCCTTTCAATGCCAGCTTTTCTGGCACCTACGATGCGGTAAAGCGTGTGGCTGAGTACATGCAGCTAGAGTGCCTAAGAGCGGATGATATCTGGGATAACTCCACGTTTATGCAGGACATATTTGATTTGATTTTTTGTGCGAAGGTCATTGTGGTTGATTTTACGGGTAGAAACCCGAATGTCATGTATGAAACCGGAATCGCTCATACACTTGGTAAAACAGTAATACCAATAACGCAATCGTTAGATGATATCCCGTCAGACCTTGGGCATCATAGAGCATTGAAGTATTTGCCAAATGAGCAAGGCTACAGAGATCTGAGTAACGAGTTATATAAAAGATTAAAGGTGATCTATAAGATCGAAATGTAACAAGGCGCTGTTGTCGGACTGTTTTTCCGCTGCGCTCCAAAACAGCCGCAAAGCGCGGCTTTACCAATACTTTTCCTAATCCTTCAGTCTACCTTTAGAGTGTTTGCGTTAGCGCACTTTTGTCCAATTTTTAGTTATGCCTCTCCGTAGTAATAGAGCTGAATTTAGGCAAACCCACTAGTTCAAGAAAGCCGCATTGCAGATAAAATTACTTTCTTTTGTTAGCTCCCTCATCTAACACTTAATCCTAGGAATGTCTGACCACCGTGTCGTATATTGGGGTGTTAGAAAGTCTCGCCTCATTTGCCATTTCGGCTCAACGCCTTGGCCAGCTACAAAAAGCGAGTCTGTTCCATAACGCGCATTGATACAATCAAGCGCCTTCATTAGAGTAGAACTCTTAGGTTGATTGAATAAATCTTGTTGGAGGTGCTTTTCGCTACATAGCTCAATCAGGCCTACGCCAACTTTGTAGTAACGTACCCCTGGTTGAAACCTAAGGCTACTGTAGTGCACAGCCTTTTCTATCAATTCGCATGTATCATTTGTTGGTATCTCGAGGGGGAGCGTGATTTTGAATCCTGTCGGACGCTCATCAAAAGGTGAGTTACTCGCAAAGACAAGCAACGTTTTACAAAGGGAGCCTTGTTGTCTTGCTTTGACTGCTGCGATGGCGACGTGCTTGGTGATAGCTTGGAGTAGGGATGCTTTGTCAGAAATACGGTTACCCATACTCCTCGTTGAAAAAATCTGCTTTTTATCAGCCCTTGCTGCATCCCAGCCTTTGCATGGAATGCCATTGAGTTCTCTTACTGTGCGCTCGAGTTCAATACTAAATTGCTGACGCGCAACACTCGGTTCAAGCAGGGCCAAGTCTAATGCTGTATTGATACGAAGAGCCACTAGGCGTTTCGCGATATGTTTACCCACTCCCCATACATCTTGAGCCTCCATTTGCTCGAGAATACAACTGCGCTCCTCATCTGTGGTGATAGCACAAACGCCGGCGTAGCCTGGTAGGTGTTTAGCCGCATGGTTTGCTACTTTGGCTAGTGTGAGTGTCTCTCCTATACCCACACACACCGGCAACCTTGCTTCTTTCCATACGGCTCTGCGGATTTTATGACCGTGAGATATTAGACAGGGGATAGCCGGGTAAACGTTTCTGAAAGATAAAAATGACTCATCAATACTATAAATGTGTTGTTCTGGCGCAAACCGCCCAATAACTTCCATCATCGCGGCCGAGAGAGAGCCGTATAGTTCATAGTTGGATGACAGAACAATCACACCTTTTTGCTGACATAACGACTTTACCTGAAAGTAGGGGACGAACTTGCTTATCCCCGCTTCCTTGGCCTGACGATTAGCCGCAACAATGCAACCATCGTTATTGCTGAGCACCACTATTGGCTTTCCACGCCATTCAGGTCGAAATACCTGTTCAGCGCTGCAGTAAAAGGAATTGGCATCGACCAAAGCGAACAAGGTTATTAACTCCTACTCAATATCGAGCTTTGCCGGTGACAGCGAATTGAGCGAATCACAACACCCTCAATAGTAAAGGAGTCATGCTCAAAAATAGGTGTGTTCATATGAGAGTCGTTCGCAGATATCAACTGCCTGTTGACCGTATCTATGATTTTGCAAACAAAGCAGCCATTGTAGTTCGCAACGATAATGTCTTGGTTTTTGACGGTTACGTGCCTATCTACAATGAGAATATCTTGATCAAAGATGCCAACGCCTTGCATGGAGTCACCACTTGCCTGGCCGATAAAAGTGGCGCTTGGATGCTCAATAAGCAACTCATCGAGGCTTAATGGCAGCTGTTTATAGTCCGTTGCTGGGGACTCAAAGCCGGTTATCCCGGCACTGGCTAAAATGGGTATGACTTTCATATTTAATGAGTACTGTTTGTTTATACAGTATTTTAGCTGACTTTAGTGTTTTGGCAATATTCGGGAGCTTTCCTTTTGCATGCTACAGCTCGATTCAACGAAAGATCGCTACCTGTTTTGATTTTTACCACCCAAATAGTCCTACACCAAAGTCCGCTAGCGTGCCGATTTTGCTAGCTTTTTCCGGCAAAGTTATTTAGCGTACAGAGGAGACAGATCAAATGCTGGCAAGAAATGAAACCATGAGTTGGTCTTTCAATCGCCGCAATGTCATAAACATGGAGGTTTGTATGAATAGGGTGTACGCGGGCTTAATACGCCGAATGGCATTAGCTTTGGCCTTTGCCGTGTTCACGCCTAGCGCCATTGGTCACAGTGGTGCAAAAGATGAAAATGGTGGCCACCTTAATAGGTCAACCCGTACATACCATTGCCATACCCAAGACTGTCTGCTCCCACTTAATGGCGCTGCTGCAACTAATTACCTTTCGATTGTGTCTTTCAATATTCAATTTCTGGGTAACTTTAAAGACCGCGATGATAAGGCGCTAGCTCAACTATTAGCGAATGAGGATATCGTTGTCATTCAAGAGCTCGTTGCACCACCTTACGATGGTACCTTTCCAGACAACACCTCATACAAGCCAGATGTTGAAGCTCGGCGCTTTTTTGAAGCTATGTCCTCATATGGGTTTAATTACATTCTGTCAGAAGAAGACACGGGCACAAATGACACCATTCACCTTAATAGTGCTGCAACTGAATGGTTTGTCACGTTTTTTAAACCAGACAAAGTGCAATATGAACCAAGCTTGCCTAAGGGGTTCTTAGCGGAAGATCGCTCCAATAATGATAAATACGAGCGGGTCCCTTACGCTACCCCGTTTAAAGCAAAAGCGACGGGAGATGACTTTGTCCTGATATCTGTCCATCTGCAACCAGGAGCGAGTAAGAAGGATGAGGTACGCCGTAAAGGTGAGCTATTTGAAGTAGCCAAATGGATAGACGAGAACGATTCAGTTGAACGAGATTTCTTCGTGTTAGGCGACATGAACTTTGAAGACTGCGATGAAATCTCGACGATTTTACCTGACGCCTATTCTGCACTGAACGCAGGAGATGCTTGTCTCATGACCAACACTAACCTTAATAGTCCCCGGCCTTATGACAACGTCGTTTATCCGACGTCAAATACAAGTAGTTTGTTTTTGGGCGGGCAGTTTGAAGTCATCGACTTAATAGATGAGATGGAAGATGACTGGTTTGAGGATTTTACGACTCCATACCCAGGTTCGCCGTACAACCACAATGCATTCAGGGCTCGTTATTCAGATCATCATCCGGTACGCTTTAAGATCTTACTAACAGGAACTGATGACTAGTAAATCATAAATAGGCACGATGTGCTTAAAGATAGCGATGTATAACAGAGAGTATGAAGAGCAATTAAAGGAAATTGACTACACCGTTATGAATATTTCGATACCAAATAGCATATTACCTCACTTGAATGAAATATCTGCTAGGCTGTGGTCAGGTCATGCTGCGGTAATGGTCGGTGCAGGGTTTAGTTGTAATGCAATACCTATAAACGAATCATCAAAAGCCTTTCCTGACTGGAACAAACTTGGTGAACTTTTTTATGAAAAAACGCGTGGTGAAAGCATAAAGGATGGTAGATTCCTTAATGTATTAAAGCTGGCTGATGAACTACAAGCTTCGTTTGGTAGACCGATGCTTCATCAGTTATTAAGGGATTCCATTCCTGATAGTGAATATGAGCCCTCTAAACTACATGTTGATTTGTTGAACCTTCCTTGGTCAGACATATTAACAACAAATTATGACACTTTACTTGAAAGAACCGCAAGAACAGTCACAGAACACAACTATCAATTAATTGTTGGCAGTCAGGACCTGATTTATTCAGAAAAACCACGAATAATTAAACTACATGGAAGTTTTCCTAGTGATGAGCCATTTGTTATCACTGAGGAAGATTATCGACGTTACCCAATCGATTTCGCACCATTTGTAAATACAGTCCAACAATCACTGCTAGAAAATACGTTATGCCTCATCGGTTTCTCTGGCGATGACCCTAACTTTCTCCGTTGGATTGGCTGGATTCGAGATAATCTAGGGGATGAAAAGTCTCCAAAAATATACCTGATCGGTGTACTTAATCTAACTAAAGCACAGGTCAGTTTGTTGGAGAAATACAATATTGTTCCTATTGATATGTCTGATTTGGATGGCGTTGGAAAGGATGATCACTACAAAGGCATTCAGAAGTTCTTTGAGTTTTGTAGCAGCAAAAAATCTGATTCTGATTGGTTAGATTGGCCCAAGGGTGGATCTAAAAAGTATCCAGATAAAAGTGGGAATGTGCCGATAGCACAACAGATCGAAGAAGTTATAATAGAATGGAAAGCTCAAAGAGAGAACTATCCAGGATGGGTCGTTGTTCCCGAAGATCGTCGACAATATTTGTGGGAATACACCAAACAATGGGAGGGCGCTATAAAGAGCTTTGAGGATCTTTCAGTTAAGGTATTACTTGAGTTTCTGTATGAGTATTTTTGGCGAATTGAAAAATGTCTATGCCCTATTTTCGACCCAAATGTATCTTTGATAGAGTATGTACTAAAGTGTGGTGATGAGTTTCTAAAAGATAATGTCAATGGTTCTGATAGCTCAGTTAATAACAGTGCTTTCGCTGATCTTGATTTACATCAAGTTAAATCGAAATGTTGTTTTATTCAACTGTCATACCTACGATATTTAAGAGAAGAGGGGAAGATTGACAAATGGAAATCAAATGAAAAAAGAGTGAGTGCTTTCCTTGGACAAAGCTCAGACTCTTCTCGTTATCATTATGAGAAATGTCTTTTGTCATTATTTGAACTTGACATTAACGAACTTGAAACCCAGTTAGAGAGTTGGATAATTAAACCCAATCTACCATATTGGTCTGCAAAAAAAGCTGGTTTATTAGCTGAAATGGGAAGATTGGATGAAGCGATTAATCTATTAGAGGATGCTCTAAAGGTAGTTAGATCAAAACTTAACCTAAAGCCGGTAGTATCTGATTATTCAGCAGTGTCCCAAGAATCATATATTTTAGTTTTGCTTAGATATATACAAAGTGGTCTGTCTTGGGTTAATGGTGATTACAGTTTAAAATCTGAATTCTCAGACAGGTGGAATGTTCTAAAGCAATATAAATGTGATCCATGGAATGAATTGAGGTTACTAGAATCTCCATTAAGAAATCATTACAGCAGAGAGTTACCAAATCAGAATAAGCCACTTTTTGATTTGAATAGAACAAACAAGACCATTAACTTTGGAGGAAGTAACTACGAAGTATTAGAAGCTTTTAGATTGCTTAAGTTTGCTGAAGATGTCGGGCTTCCATTTCGAATTCCGGGCAGTACGTATGCAAAAGAAGCTGCAATGGGGGCCATAGAGCGACTTTCTGAAGTTGTTCCCTATTGGAGTATGTCTATAATGTTTCGAATAGGAGATAATAAAGCAGTTGATAGGATTTTTGATAGACGGTCATTACTTTCAATGAGACAATCTGAAGTAGATTCGTTAATTCGAAACTACCTTAGAGTATTCGAAAACATTGTCCTAAGTGGAGATGATAAGAATAATGGCCCGAAGACGATGTTGGTGAACGTTGTTCCTGAATTGTTGTCTCGTTTAATATCCAAGTCTTCAAAAGTTGAAAAAGAAGCAATATTCAATCTATTGGGAAGGATGTATAGTTTTGGGAAAAAAATAGAATATTCTCAGGTTGATAAATTAGTAAGTCGCTCAGTTAGGTCGCTGTCAGAAATTGATATTGTTGACTATCTACCAATGCTTATTGAGTTATCAATAGGTAGTGATGAACATTATGATGGAGTACATAAGTTTTCTAACCCATTCGAATTTACTGATAATTTAAACGAGAAATTTATTAAGGTTCCATCATGTTTTTCGTTAGACTCTGATAGAATCAACGAGCTTATACAAATCGTGATAGATGGTAATGAAAGCGAACGATTACGATGCATACGGACATTAGCTGAACTGAAACGGTTTGAAGTATTGTCAGAAAATCAAGTTTCCGATTTTCTAGAGGCTATATGGTCATCTGTTGATTCTCAAGGATTTCCAAAGTTTGTTGGATATTACAAGTTTGCTATTTGTCGCGATTTATCTCCCGGTACTGTTGATGGAGATAAGCTTATCAAACAGTATATCCTTAATGAAGAGATTGAAGCTCAGAAACATAATCCAAATAAAGGTGTAGTCATGTCTCGTGGAGCTATACCTCTGTGTCATGAAATATCTGGAGCTAGTGAATTTGTAGAATGGTCTATTGAAGAGACACATGTAATTTTTACAAAACTTTTGAATTGGTGGGATTTGGATAAGGATTATCTAAAGAAGTATGAATCAGGAGAAGTTAGAGATGAGTTTGAACTAAGGTTCAAACGACTCAGAGGAGCACTAGTAAGAGCTGTATCAAAGAAATTCTGTAGTGACCGAGAAAAAGATGTTTCAGCACTGATGAACATGGTGCAAGAAATGACGGATTATGGTCTAACAGTTTGCAGTATTAAATGTGCATTCTCTCATATAATACCTAGTTGGAAGAAATGTCTAATTACGGAAGTGTCAAACTCGTACCTCGAGACAAACGAAGTATTCATAGAAGATGCTGTCGAAGGCATGTATTCTATTTTTGATAGATGTGACGATGAAACGATAAAAGAACATTGTCTCAGCCTTCTGGCTAGTTCATTGGTATCTAGAGATAAACATAGGCTTCTCATCTCATTAAGCGCCGCTCGTCGAATCATATTTGGATATAAAGAGTGTTTTAAAAAGTCTTTTGAAAATGCTGTGTTATTTTCATTGGACAAGCTTCGCACAGAAACTGATGGTCATTGTGATTTTCTAACTTTAAATAGTGATCTATTTACTCGCGAGATTTCCGCTCATTTGGCATTTGAACTGTATACGCATTATAGAGAATCTAAGTCTACTCTGCCGTGTGTAATTGAACAGTGGCGTGCTATTTGTGAAGATCCTGATGAATTTGTTGAGATAAGAAATGCTTGGTTGCATATCTGATTTTACAATCAACCACATGCTCGGCATTGAGGTTCGAATTGATATGAATAGATTTTGTTTAAAAATGGACAAGTATGGTCAACCCCTTGTCATATTTGAGATATCTACTGAAACTGCGGGCACAGTTTTTATGACAACAAGAAAGTTTGGCGAGCAAGATAATAACCGAGCTGTCGTGTTTGTTGATGCAAATAAGCTAATAGAGTTATGGAAGAATGACCCATATAACAGTGAGCCTTTGCTAGCTTATGGGAATGAATCTATATGGCGCAGTGATCTAAAGTTTTCTCAAGCAGAAAGAGGGTTTTCATTTGGTAAATGTAATCCAGTCCCTCTAGCCAGTATAGAATGCAGTACACATGTATATAAAAATCCAGTTTGGCAAAGAAAATTTTTATTATTTAAAGAGCTTGTTGGGGTTGTTCAAGAAGAAGTAAGCTATATAGGGTTTATAGACGGAATAACTAGAGCTATATGGTTACTAGCAAATAATGCTAAGAACTTCCCTGTAGAGTGTAGTTTGGGGGATGCTAAACTACTGCAAAAGGAAGCTGGGGTTATTGGTAGTACTTATATCACGGTCGCAGATTTATATAGTGGAATTTAACAATTAATTCCACAGTGCGGTAGGCTGATTTTAGCTTGTTATAATAAGCTACTTTTAAATTCTAACTTTTAACTTTTAAGGCCTATTTTTAGCGGGGAAGTATGACAACAATAGTAATAATAGGTAATGGGTTCGATCTTCACAATGGCTTACCTACTAGCTATAAGCATTTTCAACAACAGTATCATAGTCGTTTAGATGAGCATTTTGCCTTTTTTCCTGAATTCTTTAACGATCAAGATTGGTCTACTTTTGAAGAGAACTTAGGTATCTTTAATCAGGATGAATTTAACGAGCAAGCGGCATGGCAACCAAGTGTGGAAGACATGATTGAATCCTCAAGTTATTTGTATGGCTACGAGGATGAGATAGTTCAAAAAGTCGATGAATTGGTGAATGATATCAAAACTTCATTTATCACTTGGGTAAGAGCAATAGATATAAGTTCAGCTTCCCAACTTTTTAGTTTTCCTGAAGGATCAAACTTCATTAGTTTCAACTATACACCAACTCTTCAGAATATATATTCAATTGCGGATGACCATGTTCTAAATATTCATGGTGAAGCTAGAACTGATGTTATTTTCGGACACGGAATAGGTAATGGCAATCGATCTGCGTCAATGCCGTGGAGCGAGAATGAACCTTGGTTTGATGAGTCAAATAGAACGTTGGCTACAGTAACTGATAAGTTGTACAAGCCTGTCTCTGAGATACTTGAACGATATCGCGCTCAGCTTGAAGGTTATGGATTTGTCGAAAAAATAATTGTGATTGGCCATTCGATAAATAATATCGATCTTCCATACTTCAGATGCATTTTGGAAGCCTATCCTGATGCTGTTTGGGAGAATTGGAATTCGGCTGATAATATATCGTATACCCATGATAGACTTATAGCTCTTGGTGTACCTCAACATCAGTTGAGTTCCGCATCTTCTTGTGATCTCGCAACAACTTATCCGATAATGGCATAGGCGAGTAGCATAAATTGCTTAAGTTATATATCGAACTCAGTTTGATAAAGCTTGTTTTTATTGATAAGACGATGACCTTGTAGTGTTTAACTAAATTTAGTGTCGGTTTTAAAAGTTTTCTTCTTTAGATTAGTTTATAAGCTAAAGCTTTACTCAGTAACACACTTTGAGTAGTGACGGTGTTGATGTCTATTGAATGAGGCGCACATCAGGTGAGATAAAAAGGCAACTCGCTATTAGCGGGAACCTCAGAGTAAGGAACAAGCTGCTAGAGAGTCCGGAACCAATAATAAAATTGAGTTTATGATAATATATTTTGTAAAAATCTGTGATTGCTGACATTTATGCAGATTCCTTTATATGAGAAATTTAGTGCATTAGAACCTTTGTCAAGCTGCGACAGAGAAAAACATTATGATGAATAATAACGTTATATAAACGTGACTATTTCGGCTTTTTCTAATTGGGTTATGTGGTGTTAGTAAGGAGTCTTCTGACAGGTTATTCCACTCTTTGATAATTGAGTTAATGTGTGTAGACAACTCACTGTCTTGCAGTAAACCAACCCCTTGTTTTAGTCGAAGTTCCTCTATATCCCGAGCTAAATTGGAGTACCGAGCTCCTGAGGAACGATGCATTTCAGCTCTTTCTCCAAATCTAGCTTGGCTCACTATTCCTGAGATTACTGCCGCGATACATCCGACGAAAATAACAACATGTTGTTTAGTAATGCACCAAAATAAAATTGTGCTTGGGTTATGAGTAAAAAATGAAAAAGCCGTAACAAATACAGTTGAGTAAATCAGCACGTAGCCAAGGATCTGCGACAAATCAAAGAGTTTTTCTGCTCTCGTATAATGACCATTTCGAGCATCTATACAACGTTGTAGCCATGACTCCAATGCTTCATCAATCGAAGGCGCACTTTTTTTACTATTCTCTTTTGCTGGTTCTTTCATTGTTTATAGCTTGCTGAACTTAAGGGAGGACATTGTACTAGATATTCAAATTTTTTGCATGCAATCAAGTCAAGGTGTCATCTATTATTTCAACGGCTATACCTAGGCACTATGGTCGATTGTGTATCGAAAAACTTGGAGTTTGTAGTTAACCACTACAACATCTTTACTTTAGAAAAAATTTTTTTATAACACTTGATTTGAACTGTCTGTGTACCCATTTGAATATATAGGGCCATGCTATAGTTAAGGAGATTTGTGTTCAATGTCTATTCAAGCTCATTTCAACAAGTTTAATAAGAACATCTACCTAACCAGCCACTCAGAAGGATATAAAAAGGCAAAGGAAAAGGATAATAGCATTTTTGATGAAATCAAAAGTGCTTTCAAAGATGCAGGTTATCCTGTCGTTGATTCATTCATGCAAGGTTCATTTGCTGTTAACACTGCCATCAATAGCTTAGAAGGTGATTTTGACATAGATCGTGCAATAGTCATTGATGCACATAATGCTCCTGAAGATCCTATTGCTCCAAAGAAAATCATTAAAGAAATTCTAGATAAGAGGAATTTTAAGGATCCTAGAATCAAAAAGCCGTGCGTAACAGCTGACTACAAATCTATTAATTTACATATTGACTATACCGTATACAAAAAGGAAACCTCTCTCTTTGGTAATGATACTTATTACCTTGCTGTAGGTAAAAATGGTTCTAGTAATGAACACAAAGAGTGGTCAGAAGCTGATCAGAAAGGACTTATTGAGTGGATTGATAGTGTTGATGATTTTGTTTTAGGAGCCACAGCAAAGCGTATGCAGCTTAAGCGTTTGATTCGTTATGTTAAGCGTTGGCGAGATGTGAACTTTAATTGTGAAGGTGTAAGAAAGAAGATTTTTTCGATTGGCCTAACCATCATTATGAAAGAGCAATACAGTCCAAATTCATTTTCTGCAGAGGTGGATGACGATCTACAGGCTTTGAAAGACACAGTTGATGCGATTCTTAATGCTCAATACATTTCTGCTCCATGGGGAAGCAATGATTACCGCGTTTATGTCAGGTTACCAAAAGAGCCTAGACGAGATGTTTTTCAACATAAGGTGGAAGGAGCACTCGCTGAGGGTAGTGATCTAAATGTAGGTACTCAATTAAGAAATAAGCTGCTGAAACTTCAAGATGAGCTTCAAAAGGCCTTGGATGAGACGGATGAACGAAAGCAATGCCAAATTTTAAACAAGGTGTTTGGCGACGATTTCGAGGTTCCCAAAGAAGAAAAGAAAGCATCATCTAATGTCGCATCAACATGTTTTGTTGGAGGAGTCGCCTCCCTAAGCACTGCTGGTGCTTCCGGTACGTCACAAGGGGCATAATGTGAACTACGCAACTGTTCTAGAGTACTTCCTCGATAGTGAATTTGAGGTTCAACCCTCAAATTATGCAAATCTGGATACAATTTCAGTAAACGTTGAAATCGAAGGACGCTTAATAACATTAGTGCATTTTTGCATTAATGAACTGCAGCAGTTGCCTCACTTTTATTTGAATAACTTTGCATCTTTTGGTGTTTTAGCTCATGTACTTCCTTCATCGAATTTTGAAGGGTTGGGTAGTATTTGTGTGAATCAAATGGACTCTGTGTCTGTCAATTTTGAGAGGCCAGAATTGGCTTTTGCAGAGTCCATAAGACGTCATATCGAACTTCTAAGTAACCTTATAACTGACTATGAATTCAATCAGAGTGAGTTGCTTAGGGAATTTAGTACTAATTGGTATGCGAATACCAAGAGTCTGGTGAGTTCATCGCTTAAGACACTGTACTGCACATCTCGATTTACTCATTTTACACAACTTGAGATTTATCAACCAATTAAGACAGATAGTGTCATGAGCATTCCTGCGTCTTTTACTGCCTCGCCACATGAAGGCAATGATCAAGATGTCGCTCGATTTTTCAATACTAATTCCCGTCAACGACGAAAAGATGCCGTAGGATGCATCCTTCCCTTGCAGCTTATAGAGCCAAATATTCCTCGTGATAGTGATGGATTGAAGGCGTGGTTGTTGGAAGCTATTCAAAATCTAGAGCCTAAAGTCAAAGTACGAGCTGAAAAGGAGTTATTTTCCATTCGAGCTAAAGAGTACTGGTTGGTGCTAAATGTGGAAACACCATCTGGTAAAGCATGGGTTGGGGTAAAACTCTACTTGGATAAAAAACGGGCATTTCCTCTAACCGCTGAAAAGATGAAACAGTGGATGATTGAGCCATTTTTTGTTGAAGCCTTTAACAAGGAACTAATGCTTCCACGCAGTGGTGCTAACCCTTCACTTGATTGTAAGAAAGTACTTTTGATTGGCAGTGGTTCCGTGGGAAGTGAAATAGCTCATAAGCTGGGGGCTTCCGGCATTGGTCGTATTGATATTGTCGATCCTGATCATTTCAGTACGTCTAATCTTTACCGGCATACACTAGACGGTGATAAGACAAACTGGCCTAAGTCTTTTGCTGTAGCCTTTCAGTTGCAAAAAAAGTTTCCGTGGCTAGAAACAGTAAGCTATCGCGACTCTTTGCTTGCACTTAGAAAGAGCTCAACTTTAAATGCATATGATCTTATTATTATTTCTATCGGTGTGCCTACTCATGAGCGCTTGTTTCATGATTACATAGTGAAATCGGATGTTAAAGTTCCTGTAATATATAGCTGGCTAGAGGGGTACGGGATAGGTGGGCATGCCGTATTAGATATTCCGCATCAACCAGGGTGTTTACGTTGTGCGTATGTTGAACCGAATAGTGGGATTCGTGGCTTATCATCTAATCTTAACTTTATAGAACCTGATCAGAATGTAGTTAAAAACTATGCTGGTTGTGGTGAAATGTTTATCCCATATGGTGCAATTAGCTCCACACAAACAGCTCTACTCGCAGCAGACTTAGCTGTTGGGTATTTAGAAGGAAAGCTTAATGAGTCAAAAAAAGTTAGTTGGAAAGGTGATAGTGCAGATGCAGAGTCTGAAGGGCTAAAACTCAGCAAAAGATATCAAACTTTTACATCTTCTTTACAAAAGTTTCCTCTCCGGCATCCTCTATGTGACATGTGTCGACCTAGGGAATTCATCACCTATAGAAGCAAGTGCGGAAAAGTTCTTCTTCTTCCGCAGGCTCTTAATAAAGGGTTGTGTTCTTATATACAGGATAAGTCTACATCTGTTGAGTCTGCGGGACTCCTCATTGGGTTTTATGGCCAGAATGGTGAAGTAATAATAGATAGTTTTACGACTCCAAAAGAATCAGATCAAAGAACCAGAACGACATTTAAGCTAGATGCGAATGCTCACCAGACAGAAATTGACAAAGCCTATATCGGCTCAGATCAACTGTTAGGCTATGTTGGAACTTGGCACACGCATCCTCAGGATTTTCCGCATCCCTCAATCCCGGATAAAACTGACTGGCGAACTCATGCGCATGATAATCCCGACCGCCCTTTATTCTTTATTGTTGTAGGCATAAAGAAAACATCGATTTACACCATGGATAAAGGGAAACTAATTGAATTATCGAATATTTCTGAGGAGCTTTGCTGACAATGTGGGAACGCTTTAAATGGCTGTTTGTTACAGGATTAAAATTCAAACGTACATCTTACCCACGGACAAGATGGGGAGTTAGAGCTTGCCTAGCTGCTTTGGGAACTGGTTTACTTTCGATTGGTGTAATCAACGTGAAATTTGAAACTGGATATGTTATCGACACTCTGAGTTTGGCCGATAAGGAGCCTTCATTATATGCTATGTATCTTAGTGCTGCTTTGTTTATTCTGGGCGCAATGCTAATTTTCTCTGAGTGGAATCAAAAACTTCGCCTCACCGCGAGGGTTATCATTTCAGCAATGCCTGGTGTTTCGACGGATTTTCCTGAAGAGATGCTGGAACCATCAGAAAAAGCGTTTTGCAGAGAGCCTGTTCATCTTGGGGTTCCCTCATCAATACCTGAAAATATAGAGCAACAAGTCCGGCGATATAATGCTGAATTAGAAGTGGATATTTTTAAGCGCCATATACTTCAAGATAAAGGGCAAAAACTTTACATAGGGGGGTTAGCCCGCATCCCCTTTTTAGTTGCTTATGGTGCTATGTTGAGAAACCTTTCGGCAGAGATCGTATATTTTGACAAGCTTCATAAGAACGGAAGTTATGCACTACTATCTGATGAGAATACCGAGGTTAGATTAAAGGAACCTTCTCTAGTGGATAAACTGAACGACTCAGGTGCTGCTGCAATCGCTTTAGGTCTTAGTACTCCTATAAACCTAAGCCAAATTCCTAAAGATTTTCAAAACTCAACTATCATTTTGGATTCCGAGCAAGATGCTTCGAGGAACCTGATTAAGAATCAGGGTAATTTACAAGAGATGTCCGCAAAGGTTGGAGAGATTATTGACAGGTTATCTGCATTACCAGGTTGCAAAAAGATACACTTATTCTTGTCTGTCCAGTCTGCCTTAGCTATAGAAATCGGGCGTCGTTATCAGGAAGGGACACAGCAGAACTGGGTGATACATAACTTTGACCCATCATCACAGTCATATACATGGGCGATTGAATTATCACGTTCGGGAATTTCTGTTTACTCTTAGGGAACAGGAAACAAATTTTATTCAAAAAAATGAGGGTGTGAGTGACTACATTTTTACCGAAAAAACTTTCCCAAGAGGAAATAATTTGGCTCATACATTTTCGCAAAGCGAAGACAATAAATACTCTCGAGCTTATGACTGAAAGGGCTGAACGAGACAATGTTGGTAACCTAAAAATATTGAATGACATCAATACAGGGTTTTGTGCACGGGAGCAGGAGCTTTTACAGTTGAGTTGAGGTGTCGGGTTTTGGTTCACTCCATAGAGGTTTTACTATTAAGTTGCGCTCAATAATCAAAATCGTTTGTTCTTGTATGAGTTTAGTCCAACTTATGTGATGAAAAAGCGAGCCAATTGGCTCGCTAGTAGGTGTTACAAGTCATCATTTAACCTGTCTGCCCAGTGTTGCTCCGCTTGGTCGAAATACTCATTAGGATAGAGGCCGTATAGTTCCAAAAACTCATGTTTGAACAAGTTACAGAAAGTTCTGATCTCTTCCTTTAGCAAGAGGAGAATGATGTACATGTCAATGCCCTCAAGATATTGGCAAGTGAACTCTGGAAAGTCCTCTAGGATAGACTTGCTTACGCTGATACCTAAAATTCTTCCTGCTGAATCCCTATGCTGATAGATGTATTGTCCAAAGCTTAGTTTAATTGTTCCCTGAACATCTCCTTGCTGTTCAGCTAGCAAAAGAACAGTGCAGTGGTCGTCCCAGGGACTTTTCGATTTCCTTTGATATTCTCTAATGAATAGTGACTTGTTGGTGCTCATAGCTCCTCCTAGTTAATGAAAGGTGTGTCCTCTTCAGTAGCTAGGTTCGTTAATGGCATATTAATTAAGAATTGATACAAGAACTCCAAAACAAGTTCGCATTCAATTTCATTCAAGCCATTTTTGCCAAGGTATGATTCAACCGAGTAGAGCAGAAATTCCTGTTCAGCAATTAGTCCGAGCTGAATATCGCTAACGTTTTCAAGCTCTATGTTTATCACTTTATAAAGTTGTTTAATGATGCCTCTTAGCCTGATGAGCTGAAGAGCGATAGCATTGTCTTTCATAGGTACTCCCAATTATGTTTATAGCGACCCAAGTGGCCGCATGATTATCTAGGTGCGACCGGTGCGAATTTTCGGGTTTCATGTGGGATGTGAGGCAGTGCGACAAAGAATGGTTTTTAACGGATGGTAACTATGAAGAGAGTCGATCAGGCTTGGTTAATTTTTGCATTAGTTATAACGACGGGGCGGAGTCGTTGGCAACTAGCTTTGAGAGTGATTCAGTTGAAGAAACGACATTGGTGAGGCGATTTATCAAGCAAATTACCGCCTAATGAAGAGTGGCATTTGCAGATACTGTGGGAGTTGTATTACAAAAGGAGTGAATAAGCATCTACAACGCCCACATCATTACAAAAAGTAATCGAAAGGACACCAGATTTATTACGGATTTTCGTCGTAGGTTTGACCAGAGTTTGACCGGAGTTTGACCATGTTTGAATTGCTAACAATAAATCATTAGACACAAAAAAGCCTGTAACTCGTTAAGAATTACAGGCTTTTTTGATTAAGAATTTGGTCGGTATGAGAGGATTCGAACCTCCGACCCCTGACACCCCATGACAGTGCGCTACCGGGCTGCGCTACATACCGATTTTATCCAAAGCAGCAAAGACTTGGGGTCTGCTTCGAACAGGCTGAACTTTATCAAGTCGTTTGCCCCTGTGCAAGTGTTTCGGCGGTTGAGCGCGATCGACTGGCTAGTTTATAGTCGCTGGTGGCTCAACCTAAGTACTTGGTGCTTAATGACTCAAGTTTCTAGTGATTGTAGAAGCGTCGTCCTTCGCGCATCACCTGGATCAGCTCGGGCGCGCTGATCTTCTTGTTGCGTAGACGCTGGCTATAGTCACGGTTATAGATACGGTATTTGCCGTGTCTGTCGATCACTGTGATCTCATCTTCCTGATAGATGCCAAACACCAGGTTGTCGCCGATGTAGGTCCAGTTCTCGCTTTGGGGCTGCAGTATGTTGCGCCCGGCGCTGTAGTCGCTCGGCTTGTTGGTGCAGTCGAGCAGCTGGGTCATCAGGGTCGGCACCACGCCGTAGTGGCTGCTGGGGTAGGTGACCGTCTTGTCATACTCCATGCCGGGCCAGTGGATGATCAAAGGCACATGCACGTTGGCCGGAGACAGGTTGCCACGCTGGTTGTCGTTGTCGCCGGTAAACACCTTGCCCGACACGCCGGTGACCATCACGAAGGTGCTGGCCGGTAGGCGCTCGATAAGCTTTTGCAGCTGCTTGTCGACAAAGTTGAGCGACTGACGATATTGGTTGAACAGCACCTTCTGTGCCGGCTTGAGCGGTGTGCTCGGCTTCACCGTCTCGATACCCAGGAAACCAATTGGGGTGTCGTAGCTGTCGGGGCTCTGCAGGTTGAGCAGGGCAAACCAAGGTTTCTCCTGCTGCATGCGCCACTGGTCGAAGCTGTCGATGGATTGAATATCGGCATCGGCCACGCCATTGGTCAGCGGCTGCAGGTGCGAGGTCAGGTCCTGATAGATGGCTTGGGGCTGAATAGTGCTTGTCTCAGGGGCGAAACGCGCCAGGGTATAGCCCTGTTTGGCCAGCTCCTGGGTGAACACGGGTGAGCGATAGCTGAGATCGTCGGCGGCGATATAGCTGCCCTGCAAGCCATAGAGCAGGGAGAACATGCCGCTGTTGTGCATATTGCCGCCACTCAGGTGCTGCTTAAATTCGTGGTTGTGTTTGCCGTACTCATAGAGGAACGGCATGGTGTCCTTGTTGACCAGATCGGCCCTGAAGCCGTCGATAGCTACCATCAATATGTTGATCTCTGGGTTGGCGCTGCACTGCAGCGGCGAGATCGGGTAGTTGAGGCTAGGTTGTAACTTGCTCGGGTCTTGTGCCTTGCTGCTCTTCTCTATGCCGTGGCTCTCCATGAAGGAGCGCGCGGTGGCAGGATAAGAGAGTGGGTAGGCATCATCCAGGCGAGTGATCTCTGTGATGTCGGCGGCATCTGCCCAGATATGAATCAGGTGGCTGCTGACGAAACACAGGCCGATAACCAACACCACCTTAGGGCCGTAGTTAGACTTACGTATCTTTTCTATGCGCTTCCACAAGAAGTTGGCTGCGGTCAGCTCCAGGATAATGATCCCCAGCGGCGTCACTATATAAGAGGTGCCTTGCAGCAGGGCGTTGAGATCGGCCCAGGCGATGTCGAACACAAATGGACTAAGGTGCAGACCATAGTCGTCGTAGATCAGGGTGTCATACAGCAAGATACAAAGGCCCAGGGTGGCGGCAAAGGCCGCGAGGCCGCGCAGTATCTTGGAGTAGGGCAGCAAGAGGGTGATGGGAAAGAGCACCACCAGATAGACGATGAAGGCGAGAAAGCTAAAGTGGCCCAGGGTGCTGATGGCCAGGTAGCCCCAGCCAATCCAGGACTCGGGCGCGCCCACGGTTTCAATATAACGGACACCGACTATCATCGCCAAGAAGCCGTTGAAGAAGGCAAACCAGTGCCCCCAACTGACTAAGCGTGACACGCGATCACGGCCCATCTCTTTTTTACGCTCGATCATAGGGATCCGTTATTAGTTGAAATACTTGTCTATCTTAATTTTTTTTAAGGCGGATTGGCCAGTTTTTTGCGAACAAAAACCGCTTTTTTAGCCGTTAGTGTTAGCTTTTTACCGACTGAGTCAGCGCCTTGGCAAACTGTTCGGCCACTTGCTCGCGTGCCGCCTCTGGCACCTTGCGCATCAGCAGATCTGTGACACAGTTGCCCAGGACCATCAGGCTGAGATCGGTTGGCGCCTGGTGCTTGTCGAGTACAGCCAGGATCTCGGCGATGACGGCTTCGACCTGGGCGTTTGAATATTTAGATTGGATAGCCATATTTAAAAATTTTTTCACTTTAATTTGAAATAGCGGCATATAATAACGGATTTCTACCAACATCACTATCGAGGCTTATGAGTATTAACGTCGAACAAGCAATTATTCACGCGATATCCCAAGATGGCGAAGGCCAGCTCAGCTGTAGATTGCGTCCACAACCGCTACTAAATAGTCAAGCCGTCGAAGCCATGCTCGAAGAGCTGCACCAAACCTACACCAGCAAATCGGGTAAGGGCTTTGGTCATTTTGGTACCCACGGTGACGATGGTGAGGCCAACCCCAAGTTTAAAGAGGCACTTAGCCAGTATCTGGGTGGCGAGCTAGGGTTCGTCGAGTTCTCCGGCGTGGCGGGGCAGCTGCTGCAAGAGGAGCTGGCCAAGTATGACTTCAGCCAGGGCGGCTTCCTACTGCTTGCCTGCTACACCTATATGACCAGCGATTACCTGTTTGTCTCTCTGCTTAACGCCAAGTCGTCGATGACGGTGCTGGATGATATGGAGCTGTCGCAGAATACCCACCTGGATCTCAACAATGTGCAGCTGGCGGCGCGTATCGACCTGACCGAATGGCAGGCAGATCCGGATTCGCTCAAGTATATCTCCTTCGTGCGCGGCCGCGCCGGGCGGAAAGTTGCCGATTTCTTCCTCGACTTCATGGGATGTGTCGAAGGGGTTAACACCAAGGCGCAGAACAAGTCGCTGATGAATGCGGTAGAAGACTTTGTCGCCAGCAGTGAGCTGACCAAGGATGAGCGCCAGCAGTGCCGCGAGAAGGTGTTCGAGTATTGCACCGAGCGGGTCGACAGCGGCGCCGATATTCAGCTGAAAGATCTGGCCGATGAACTGGCCGATGCCGGCATGGACTCCTTCTATGACTTCGCCCAAGGCGGAGACTATGAGCTAGAAGAGGAGTTTCCCGGCGACAAGCCGACCCTGCGTCAGCTCAAGAAGTTTTCGGGCACAGGCGGTGGCGTGACCATCAGCTTCGATGGCCAGCATCTGGGTGAGCGGGTGATCTATGACCCTATCTCAGATTCCATCTTGATCAAGGGCGTGCCGGCTAACCTCAAAGATCAGCTGGACCGTCGCCTCAAGGGCGGCCAATAACCCCATTAACGGGCTATTCAGCGCCAGAAAAAAGCGTCTGTGTTAGACGCTTTTTTCGTTTATGATGCTTTAAATAGGGTGTAATGGTCAGGTGACGAACGCTTAACCGCTGCATGACTTGCTAAAATATCGCAGATGAGTTGAAATTATCTGCTGAAACAACAGTACTGTTGAAACAAATGTGTCCGTCGGCCGTTTGCCGGAGGGATCAAATAAGGTGGACTGTTTTTCTGCCTACGGAGCGTAAATGCAACTTTTTGTTAGAGATTTAACCGTAATCGATTTTTCTTACCTGTGCCCTATCCGTGGCATGGTCGGGGAGAGCTGGATCGTCGACGTGCTGCTCGATGGCGGCCTGGACGATCAGAACATGGTGCTGGACTTTGCCAAGGTAAAGCGCACCATCAAGAACACCATAGACGATGTGGCCGATCATCGCTTGCTTATCCCTACCGCCTGCGCCGAGGTGAGATGGCAGCAGCAGGGCGATCGTGTCTGGATGGATTTCAACAGCCTGCAGGGAGATATCCATCTCGCCTGTCCCGCTCAGGCCTTTGCCCTGATCCCCACTGAGATCATCGATTTTGACAGCGTGAACGCCTTCTTGCAGAAAGCCTTGAAAGAGGTGTTGCCAGACAACGTTCAGGGCATCGCATTGACCCTGCGTAACGAGCTGCACGAGACCCCTTATTACCACTACTCTCATGGTCTGAAGAAGCACGACGGTAACTGCCAGCGGATCGCTCATGGTCACCGCAGCCCGATCAACGTGTTTGAAAATGGCGTCGCCGCGCCTAAGTGGGACGAGTACTGGGCCCGCCGCTGGAAAGATATCTATCTCGGATCTGAAGATGATTTGGTCGAGGTGGACGAGCTGGAGCTGTCGCCACAGACTGTGGTGAGCGATGAGACCCACTATGGTTTCCACTATGTGGCGCCACAGGGCGATTTTCAGTTGGCCATGCCCAAGAAACGCTGCGAGATCATCCCCCACGATACCACGGTAGAGCTGTTGGCCGATTTTATCGCCACCACGCTGGCAAACGAGAATAGCGACAGTTCATTTAAGGTGATCGCCTACGAAGGCGTGGGCAAGGGCGCCATCGCCTCTAAAGGCGAGCGTCACGTCTAGCAGCTTGTCAGACGTTTTAGTTTGCCTTAATCCTTTATTAGCCTGAATCGATAGGAGTCGAATGTGAACTTGTTGCGCTTAGTTGTGGCTGTATTTTGTCTTGGTGGCGCCGTGGGCGCTCAGGCCGAGGTGAACTTGAGCGAGGTGAACCTGAGCGAGGTTAACTTGGGCGAGGTTAACTTGAGTGGCAAGATGGAGCAGGGCGCGCTGATCCGCGGCCAGGCTCAGGCGGGAACCCAGGTATGGCTCAACGGCGAGCCGGTAAAAGTCAGCCCCGAGGGGCTGTTTGCCTTCGGTTTCGAGCGGGAAGCCGCGCTCAATCAAGAGCTTAAACTTGTCTACCCAGATGGCCTGACCCAGCTTATGCCCCTCAAGATAAGCGAGAAACAGTACAAGATAGACAAGGTCAACGGCATCGCCAAGAAGATCATGAAGCCAGATCCTAAGGCCCTAGAGCGCGCGGCTAAAGACAGCAAGCAGGTCAAGGCGGCCAGAGCCACCTTCTCGGGGCAGACCGCCTTTGCTCAAGACTTCATCTGGCCGCTGACGGGGCGCATCTCGGGCGTGTATGGCAGCCAGCGGGTCTATAACGGCAAGCCGAGTAATCCTCACTATGGTGTGGATGTGGCGGCCAAGACAGGCACAGTGGTGGTCGCGCCGGCCGATGGCGTGGTGACCCTCTCTGTGCCCGATATGTTCTACTCTGGCGGTACCATGATCATCGACCACGGCTATGGGGTGAGTTCCAGCTTCCTACACCTGAGTAAGCTGTATGTGAAGCCGGGTGAGACCATCAAGCAGGGTCAACCCGTTGCCGAGGTGGGCGCCACCGGACGTGCCACCGGGCCGCACCTTGACTGGCGTCTCAACTGGTTCCAGATGCGACTGGATCCCGTGACTGTGGTACCGTCCATGGCGAGTGTGCTTGAGCGTCAAAACCAGGCCAAACAGACCAAACAGGCAAATTAGGTCAAGTATGGTAAAGCGCTCTCTGACAAGGTGAGTGGAACGAAATATTAGTGAAGGCGGCCAAGGGTCGCCTTTTTCATGTCTCTCATTCTTTATCTCTTCCTCTATTTCTCGCTTTCTTAACCCATCTGGCGTTTGGGTGATCGATTCTTGGTATCGCTGCGTATGCAAGTTATAGGTCAAGCAGATATCGTAAGCAGCAAAGTTACAGCGCTTAGATTTCTGCGTTGGAAAGCATTTAAGCAGAAGAGTCGTGTAAGTCAGTATGAAGATCACCCATGAAACCAGCCCTGCCACTGGGGCGCAGCAAGCGGGCCACACAGAGTCGCGACAACAGGAGCCTACTAGGTTAGCGGAGCAGACCCTGGCGGTTTTTCCCCTGCCGCTGTTTGTGCTGCCGGGCGGCGTGCAGCGCCTGAGGATCTTCGAGCAGCGTTATCTTGCCATGGTTTCAGAATCCTTGGTTACAGAATCCGTGGCGGCCGAGTCTACAGGCAAGGGCTTTGTGATCGCCCGCTACGATAAGGCCTTTGACTTCAATGTGCCGGATTGGGGCACCAAGGTACAAGTCGTCGATTTTCATCATGGCGAAGATGGCCTGCTGGTTATCGATGTTAGGGCCAGTCACCTGGTGAGCCTGGACAGATTCGAGGTGCGTGGCGACGGCCTGCTGATGGCGCGCTGTCGCTATCGCGACCATTGGCCTACTCAGCCGCCCAGAGCTCGGCGCGGCGAGCTGGGGCAGGCCCTTAGCGAGCTGTTTGTTCAACATCCTCCATTGGCGGAACTCTACCCTCAGCCAGAATTTAATCGGCTGGATTGGGTCTGCGCTCGCTTTTTAGAGATATTGCCTTTATCTTTGAATGAGAAGGAGAAATTCATCTTGCCTAACAGTTTTTCTCAGGCAAAGTCGTTTCTCGATACATTTATTTTGGGTCAGGATAAAATTAATTGATCCAAGTTGCCGGCGCCTGCGTATAGACGATTATCTATGGGTCATACGTGAATTCAGATGCAGACATTTGTTAGCGCAGGCGCCCCGGATAAAGGGAGTGCGAACATTAACAGTCATCCAGAGACGCAGGTACCGCCAGAGTTGTCTGTCTGGTTGGTGCGAGTCGCCGATGAAAGGGATAAGCAGGCGTTTACACGTCTGTTTCAATTTTTTGCGCCTAAGATTAAACGCTTTGGTATCAAGCAACTAGGCAACGAGGCTCAGGCACACGAGTTGGTGCAGGAGACCATGAGTAATGTCTGGCGCAAGGCGCATCTGTATGACGGCGACAAAGGCGCGGCCACCACTTGGGTCTATACCGTGATGCGTAATGCCGCCTTCGATATGCTCAGGCGTGTCAAGTCCAAGGCGGAGATGAACCTGGGTGACGACATCTGGCCTATCGAGCAGGTGCAGAGCGAAGAGGCACTGCCTGAATTTGCCGACCACCTGATGGAGAAGCAGATGCTTGCCTATGTCGACAGTCTGCCCGAGGCGCAACGCGCCGTGGTCAAGGGTGTCTACTATCAAGAGCTCTCTCAGGAGCAGTTGGCACAGCAGTTCGGCGTCCCCATAGGCACCATTAAATCCAGACTCAGGCTCGCCCTGGCGAAACTCAAGCAGCAGATGGGAGACCAGCAGCATGATTAATCACCATCCCACTTCTGACGTGCTGGCACAGTTTGTTGCCGGTAACTTACCCGCCTCGGTATCCGTATTGGTGTCGAGCCACGTCGAGCTGTGCACCGAATGCGCCCGCTCGGTGCAGCGTTTAACCCAGCAGGCCGCCATCGACGCCTTTGGCGAACTTGCTGATGAGACAGTTGGCGATGAGTTGCTTGCAACCGATCTGACGAGCGACCTGGACGGCGAATTTGATTTCGATATAGAAGATTTCGACGAGTGCATTGCCGCCATCACGGCCGAGGAAGCCGATGACAAGCGTCAGTTGCCGCAAACCGTTACCGAAATTGCCGTGGGAGGAGAGCGTATCGCGCTGCCTATGGCACTCAGGTCGATTCCCCTCAGGGAGTGGCAGGGCATGGGCAAGCTGTCACGCTCGCGCCTGGCGCTGGATGATGGCGATCTCAGGATGAGCCTGCTGCACATAGATAAAGGCGGCAGCGTGCCTTGTCACACCCATAAAGGCTTCGAGATAACCTTGTTGCTGCAGGGCAGCTTCACCGATGAGATGGGCGAGTATCGCAAGGGCGACTTTATCTGGCTCGACGGCCAGCACACACATCAGCCGGTGACTGAAGAGGGCTGTGTCTGCCTCACGGTTTCCAGCGATGCGATCCATTTTACCCAGGGGATGAGCCAGCTGCTTAACCCAATCGGACGTTTTATCTACTAATTCCTTGATGCCTGGTCTGCTAAATGGAGGCGACATGAAGAAGAAATTGAAGATAGGCATAAGTGCCTGTGTGATGGGAGAGCCGGTACGCTTCGACAGAGGCCATAAAAAGTCCGGTTTCTGCATGGAGCAACTGGCGGAGTTTGCCGAGTTTAAGCCCGTATGCCCAGAGATGGCCATCGGCCTGCCGGTGCCTAGGCCAACCATCAGGCAGATCGTTAAGGACAATATCATCACTGTCTCTCGCCCCGACGGCAGCGGCGATGTGACCGAGGCCCTGAAAGCGTTCGGCGCTAAGGCAGCCCAAGGCTATCAGGATCTAGCGGGCTTCGTATTTTGTGCCAAGAGCCCAAGCTGTGGCATGGAGCGGGTGAAGGTGTATCACCACCACGGTAAAGGCTCTGAATCCACAGGTGTTGGTGTGTTCGCCGAGCAGGTGATGAAGGCCAATCCGCTGCTGCCCTGTGAGGAGAATGGCAGGTTGAACGACCCCATCATTCGCGAGAACTTCACCACCCGCATCTTCACCTATCAGAAGTGGCTGGATCTTAAGGCCGAGGGGCTGACCCGGCACAAGTTGATCCAGTTCCATAGCGCCCATAAGTACCTGGTGATGAGCCACCATGTAGAGAGCTATCGTGAGCTGGGGCGTCTGCTGGGCCGCGCCGACATTGGCCTCGAGGAGCAGAGCGAGCGTTATATCTCGGGTCTGATGCAGGCCCTTAAAAATAAGGCGTCCCGTCGCAGTCATACCAACACACTGCAGCATCTGCAGGGCTACTTTAAGCGTCAGCTCGATGAGCATAAGCGCCGTGAGCTGACCGAGGAGATCGCCGCCTATCGCGAGGGGCTGTCACCACTGTTGGTGCCGCTGACCCTGATAAAACATTATCTTATTGAGTTTCCAAATGAATACCTGCTACAGCAAGCCTATCTGAATCCCCATCCTAAGGAGCTGAGATTGAGGTACGGCTATTGAGAGCACTCTTGTGGCTGAGACGGGATTTCCGTCTCCATGATAATCCCGCCTTGAGTGAGGCGGTGCGGCTCGGGGTGAAACAGGCGATCTTTATTACCACCCCGTCTCAGTGGCAGCAACATGATATGGCGCCGATAAAGGTCGATCTCATTCGTCGTCACCTCGAGCTGATGGCCGGTGAGTTATCCCTGTATGAAATTGAGCTGGTCATCTTATCCGCCGCAGATTTTAGCGATCAGGTAAAGGTCCTGTGTGACTTTTGCCGCTCTAACGCGATCACTCTGCTGCTGGCCAACAGCGAGCCTGAGCTCGATGAGCAGGAGCGCGACAAACAGGTTATGGCGGCGGGGATAGATCTGCGCCTTTGGCAAAACGATACCATCTTGCCGCCGGGCAGCGTACTCAATCAGCAGGGGGAGATGTTTAAGGTCTTTACCCCCTTCAAGAAGGCCTGGCTCAAGTGTGTCGCGGCTAAGGGCATAGAGTGTGTGCCGACGCCGGCCAAATCGGTCGGTGATGCTCAAGCTGCGGCTCAGCTTACACAAGCGTTATCAAACAGCATCAGCCTAGATTATCCCCTGGAGGACTCCAGCCGCTGGCCCGACAGTGAGCAGGTGATGACTAAGCTCCTGCCCGCTTTTTGGCAGGAGAAGCTGCTCGACTATGGTGAGCGGCGTGATTTTCCCGCCATCAAGGGTACCTCGGGGCTCTCTCCCTACTTAGCCATAGGTGCCATCAGCCCACGTTGGCTGGCACTGCAACTGGTGCAGCGTCATCCAGAGGTGATCTATGACCCCCAGCACGCTGCCTTTTCCTGGCTCAATGAGCTGATTTGGCGTGACTTCTATAAACATCTGCTGTTTCACTATCCCGATCTCATCAAGGGCAGGAGTTTTCAGCCCAAGTATGAGTCGCTGCCCTGGCCCAATAACGAGGCGCACTTTCAGGCCTGGTGCGAGGGACGCACCGGATACCCCATAGTCGATGCGGCCATGAAACAGCTGCGCCGCACCGGCTGGATGCACAATCGCCTTAGGATGATAGTGGCCAGTTTTCTGACTAAACACCTGCTGGTGGACTGGCACAAGGGCGAGCGCTTCTTTATGCAGCAGCTGATCGATGGTGATTTTAGTGCCAATAACGGCGGCTGGCAGTGGGCGGCCAGCACGGGCTGTGATGCCCAGCCCTATTTTAGGATCTTCAACCCTATCACCCAGAGCCAGAAATTTGATCCTCGGGGCGATTTCATCCGTAAGTATCTACCAGAGTTAAGTGAGGTGCCCGACAAGCAGATCCACTTCCCCCACGACTATTTGGTGAGTCAGGGTGAGGGTGAGATCTACCCCGCGCCGATAGTGGACCATAAGGCGGCGCGTCAAAGGGCCCTGGCGTTTTATAAGGTGGAATAGGATGACGAAGATGACGGCTAGCGCCCTGTGGTTACAAAACTTTATCGCCGTGTATAGCGACCTCGGCACGGAGATCCTGGAGGGGCTGCGCCGGATCTATCATCCCGAGGTGGTGTTTTGCGATCCCCTGCATCGCGTCGAGGGGTTGGATGGCCTGCTGGCCTACTTTCAAGGGCTCTATCACCAGGTGATAAGCTGTGACTTCACCATAGAGTCGGTCTTAGAGCATCAGGGCGAGGCCGCCGTTTACTGGACCATGACCTTCAGACATAAACAGCTTAATGGGTGCCAGCCAATTAAGGTCGAGGGGCACTCTCAACTGCGGGCCAAAGACAACAAGGTGATCTATCACAGGGATTACTTCGATGTCGGTGCCATGTTGTACGAACAGCTGCCGCTGCTCGGTGGCCTTATCCGCGCGGTAAAACGCCGCGCCGTAAGCTAGGGGAGGTCGCCATGAAGCTAATGATCACAGGGGCAACCTCGGGGATCGGCAAGCAGCTGGCCCTTGGCTATGCCAAGGCCGGTCATAGGGTAGTGGCCTGCGGACGCAGCCAGAGAAAGCTAGATGATTTGACAGAGGCGCAGCCTAACATCAGCACCCTGTGCTTCGATCTGATGCAGTACGATAGCTATCCTGCGCTCGCTGCCGAACATGGGCCGCTGGATCTGCTTATTCTCAACGCCGGCGACTGCGAATATATCGACGACGCGCTTAATTTCGATGCTAAGCGTTTCGACAAAATTATCAATATCAACCTTATCGCCATCGGCTACGCTCTGCAGGCCTGGTTACCCAATTTGAAGCCTGGCGGTCGCCTTGTGTTGGTCAGTTCCAGCGCCCAGCTTTTGGCGTTGCCTCGAGCCGAGGCCTACGGCGCCTCCAAGGCGGGACTGAGTTATCTGGCCAAGGTGCTGGCCATAGATCTGGCGAGACATCAGATAGAGGTGACTTTGGTGCATCCAGGCTTCGTGCAGACGCCGCTAACGGATAGAAACACCTTCGCCATGCCCATGATGATCGGCGCCGAGGAGGCCGCCGAGACCATAATGCGCGGCATCGCCAAGGGTAAGCGCGACATACGCTTCCCACGCCTGTTTATCTGGCTGATGCAGAGCCTCTCACTGTTACCTTTTTCGCTCTGGCGCCGTCTCGCCATGAGGATGGTGTCTCCATGAAAAAAATTGCCATTATTGGCTCGGGCATCTCGGGCCTGACCTGCGCCTATCTGCTGGACAAGCATTATGAGGTGACCCTGTTTGAGCAAAACGATTATGTGGGTGGACACACGGCCACGGTCGATGTGCACCATGAGGGGCGCGACTATGCCATAGATACCGGCTTTATCGTGTTCAACGACCGAACCTATCCTAATTTCAATCGTCTGCTGGCCATGCTTGGCATTGAGGGACAGGCTACCGAGATGAGCTTCAGCGTCCATAATCGTCAGACTGGTTTCGAGTATAACGGCCACGGCCTCAATAGCCTGTTTGCCCAGCGGCGCAACCTGTTTCGCCCCCGTTTTTGGCGTCTGCTGAGTGAGATCTTAAGGTTCAACCGACTCTGCAAGGAGAGTTACGGCCAGGACGCCGTGCCCGAGGGGATGACCCTGGGGGAGTTTCTGACGCAGCATGGCTTTTCATCATTTTTCAGCGAGCACTACATACTGCCCATGGGGGCGGCCATCTGGTCGACCAGCCTGAAAGAGATGCAGGCCTTCGAGCTTAGGTTCTTCATCCGTTTCTTCTACAACCATGGCCTGCTCAACATCAGCGACAGGCCCCAGTGGTATGTGGTGCCCGGCGGCTCCCGTCAGTATGTTGAGGCGATCCTCGCCGGCCTCTCTTGTCCGGTACATTTAGGTAGCCAGATTGAGGGGGTTTATCGCCAGGAGGGTGAGGTGAGGCTGGTGCTGCAAGGGGGCGAGACCCAGGTATTCGATGAGGTGATCTTCGCCTGTCACTCAGACCAGGCCCTCGCCCTGTTAGGGGACGCCACGGCCGATGAACAAGAAGTGCTGGGCGGCATTCCCTATAGTCGCAACGAAGTGGTGCTGCACACAGACATCAAGTTATTGCCTAAGCGGCCACTGGCCTGGGCGAGCTGGAACTATATGCTGGATGATAATCTCGAGCGCGCCGCCTGCGTCACCTACAACATGAATATTCTCCAGGGGATCGATAGCGACACCACCTTCTGCGTCACCCTGAATCAGAGTGAGGAGATAGCCGAAGATAAGGTACTGCGCCGCTTCGTCTATCACCATCCGGTGCTGAACGAGGCCAGTGTCGCGGCCCAGCAGCGGCGCCTGGAGATCTGCGGCAAGGCTCACACTCACTTTGTCGGCGCCTACTGGTACAACGGCTTCCATGAAGATGGGGTACGCAGCGCCCTGGATGTCACCAAGCGCTTCGGGATGAGCCTATGAGCAGCAACCGCCAAACATCTGCTGTCTCTCAAGCGAGTAGAGCGCAGCAGGAGCCTAAAGCGCCTGTGGAGCATAGCGGTATCTATACCGGACAGGTGCGCCATCGCAGGTTTGGCGAGATCCCACACGCCTTCGGCTATCGCCTCTACATGATGGGGCTGGACCTCGACGAGTTATCAGCAGTGACATCCCGCAGCTGGCTGTTTGGCCAGCGTTGGTTCAACCCCATACGTTTTAATGAAAAAGATTACCTCAAAAATGAACCCGGCAGCCTTAAGCAGCGTATTGCCCAGAAAGTCGCCGCACTCGGTGGAAGTTGGCAGACAGAAAACAGGGTAGTGATGCTGGCTCAGTGCCGTTGCCTGGGGATCTATTTTAGCCCCATCAACTTCTACTTCTGTTACGACGCGCAGCAGGTTTGCCGCTACATGTTGGCCGAGGTGAGTAACACCCCCTGGAACCAGAGGCATTACTACCTGCTGAGCCTGGAGGGCGAAATGAAGCTCAAGAAGGCATTTCATGTATCGCCCTTCATGGAGATGGAGATGACCTACCACTGGCGGGTGTCGCCGCCGACGGCCAAGGCGATGGTGCATATCGAAAACCATCGGGAGACCGAGGGGGTCACTAAGGTGTTCGATGCCACTTTGGCGCTCGACAGGCAGGGGATCACCCCAAGCAACCTGATGAGCACCTGGCTCAGGATCCCCGCCATGACGGTGAAGATGCTGGTGGGGATCTACTGGCAGGCGCTTAAGTTGTTTCTCAAGCGGGTGCCCTTTATCGCGCACCCAGATGCCGATAGCGCGAGTTAGGCAAGTAGCCAGTCACGCTAGAGGTGCAGTTAGCGCAGGCGGACAGCTGCAGTGTATGGCGACAACCCAGATGCAGATGGTATTTCATTTAGCGAGGTAGAGATGGAACAGACAATCAAACAAGTAAATGGTGTAAGGCCTCGCGCTGTGGCAGTGGAACTGGGCGCAATGCAGAAGTATCGCGCCCTGGTCATTCGCCTGTTGGGCCAGCTCAAAGGTGGCTTTATCACCCTCGTTGAAGGTGATACACAGCAGCAGTTTGGTGAGCGAAGTGCAAGCCTCAGCGCCCAGATAAATGTGTTGGATCCCAGCTTCTATCGCGACCTTATCCAAGGGGGCAGCATAGGCGCCGCGGAGGCCTTTCTCGATGGTAAGTGGACCAGCCCGGATCTCACCCGTCTGATTCAGGTGATGGCCCGCAATCAAACCCGGCTGGACGCGCTGGAGCAGAAGATGGCCTGGCTGACCCGCATCAAGCATCTGTTTTTAAGGCTAAGTCAACGCAACACAGAGCAGGGCGCCAAGCGCAACATACTGGCTCACTACGACATAGGTAACGAGCTCTACGAGCGCTTTCTCGATGACTCTATGCTCTACTCCTGCGCCCTGTACGGCGACAGTGGTCAGACGCTCGCTCAGGCTCAGCAAAATAAGCTACAAACCATCTGCGAAAAGCTGGAACTCAAGCCCGGAGAACATGTGCTTGAGATAGGCTCAGGCTGGGGGGCGCTGGCCATCTATATGGCGCAGCACTATGGCTGCCGCGTCACCACGACCACCATATCCGATGCCCAGTATCAATATGCCAAGACGCGGATTGAACAGGCGGGCCTTAGCGACCAGATAACCCTGCTCAAGCAGGATTATCGCCGCCTGACGGGCCAGTACGACAAGCTGGTGTCGATAGAGATGATCGAGGCGGTGGGCCACGAGTATCTGGGGACATTTTTTGAGACCTGCTCGGGCTTGTTGAAGGATGATGGCAAGATGCTGCTGCAGGCGATCACCATCAGCGATGGCCGCTACGAAAAATACCGTAAAGGCGTCGACTTCATTCAGAAATATATTTTCCCCGGTGGCTGCCTGCCGTCGGTGGCCGTGATGAGTGAGCAGCTGGCCAAGCGTACCGACATGGTGATCTGCGATCTGCAAGATATTGGCCTGCACTATGCGAGAACCTTGTACGACTGGCGTCAGGCGTTCGAGCAGGCCTGGCCGGAACTGGAGGCGCTTGGCTATGACGAGCAATTTAAGCGTCTCTGGCTGTTTTACTTCTGTTACTGCGAAGGGGCATTCAAGGAGCGGCTGATCGCCACCCATCATCTGGTTGCCCGTAAGCCCAGGTATTTTGGGGCTCAGGATGAAAGCGTTCTGGCTTATTAATCTTGGCCTGTTTCAGCTGGCCTGGTGGTCGGCGGCCTGGCTGACGCAATCGGCCAGCTACATCATCGCTGGGCTGATCATCTTGCATTGTCTGCTGTCCCCCTGTGTGAGGGCGGATCTGAGGCTGATGGCGCTGCTACCGCTAGGTTTGCTGGTGGATGGGGCGCTCATCGCTCTCGGCGCCTTTCGCGGTGTCGACTCTGCATTTCCCCTCTGGCTAGCCCTTCTTTGGGTGATCTTCTTGATGAGCCTCAATCACAGCTTACGTCTGCTATCCGGGCTCGGCCTGCCTTGGCTGATGCTTATCGGCGCCTTCGGTGGAGCGGGCAGTTATTGGGCCGGTCTGAGCCTGGGGGCGTTGGCGACCCCACTGTCCGATCTCAATTTTTGGTTGGTCACGGCACCGGTTTGGGCAGTGCTCCTGCCCTTGTTGGTGTGGGGACAGGGGAAGGTTTCAGCACCGCAAGCGAGTAAGTTAACTGGGTAACAAGCTCATTAGGTAACAAGGCTATTAAGTAAGAAGCGTATTAGGTAAGAAAGCGAGGTGAGTCATGGGCAAAGTTCTATTGCTATTACTCTTAAGCCTGGGTGCTCAGGCCGCAGATCTCGACAGGCTGCATAAGATAGGTAGCGCCGAGATGCAGTATCTGTTTTGGACCTTGTATCGCGCCGAGCTGTATAGCGCTCAGCCTGACTATGAGGCGAGTGCCGATAAGGCGCTGAAGATAAATTACTACCGAGATATCGAAAGCGATCTGCTTATTGAGGCCACGCTAGAGCAGTGGCGTCACCTGGGTTACTCAGACCAGCAGATAACCTCTTGGCAGCGGCATATTCAGGGGCTCTGGCCCGACGTGCGCGAGGGTGACAGTCTGACCCTTTGGGTGAACAGCCAAGGAGACAGCTATTTCTACTTCGGTGACAAGCCGCTTGGGCAGATCCAGGATCGCACCTTCGGTGAGGCGTTTCTGGCCATCTGGTTATCTGAGCGCACCTCAGAGCCTGAGTTAAGACAGGGCCTATTGGGATTAAGACAATGAAAAATATCGTTTTGGCATTTGTGACCTCCTTACTTATCTTGCTGCTTAGTGCCTGTGGCAGCGCCTCACTGGAGGACTATAGCGACACCACTCCAGAGCTGCATCTGGACAGCTTTTTTGACGGTAAGCTAAAGGCCTACGGCATAGTGCTGGATCGCTCCGGCACCCTGATAAGGCGCTTCGAGGTGGATATGCTGGCTAGCTGGCAGGGCGATAAGGGCGAGATCCAGGAGTGGTTTCTGTTCGATGACGGCGAGAAGAGCGAGCGCACCTGGCAGCTCACCAAGCTTGATGATAATTCCTACCAAGGCCGCGCCCAGGACGTGGTGGGCACAGCCCTCGGTCAAACCCGTGGGGCGGCGCTGTTCTGGCAATATGAACTCGAGATCCCAATCGATGGTGAGATCTATCAGGTGACTTTAGATGATTGGATGTTTCTGCTCGATGATAAGCGCCTGTTCAACAAGACAGAGATGAGCAAGTTTGGCATCAAGGTGGGGGAAGTTATCCTCTACATCGAGAAAATCTAGGGCTAAACCGCCAACCAGTTTGCTGTCGTCATTTTAAATCGCGTTTGAGCATGCGTCTGGTTATCCAAACCCCATGGTTTCTACTAACATAAAGACTGATGCTCTTTTGATATGCCGTATTTATATCCGTGACTGAATTCCATTACTCCAACTAGAACCAAGCATTATTGACGTTACACTTGAGGGAATGAGCATAGCACTTATTGGCACATACATTGTTTGCGCGGCGATGTGACGCTTAAGAGGCAGCTTATATGAAAGGTATACAACAATCTCAGGTGGACAGTTTTAAGGCTGGATTTGGTGGCGATGTTATTTTGCCCGAAGACAGCAACTATGACGAAGTGCGACAGATCTGGAATGCCATGATAGATCGAAAACCGGGGATGATCGCCCGTTGCACCTCGGCGGAGGATGTGGTCAAGGCCGTCAACTTTGGCCGGGAACATGATTTACTCATCTCGGTTCGCGGCGGTGGCCACAATATCGCGGGAAAGGCTCTTTGTGACGATGGCCTGCTGATAGATCTGTCCTTGATGAAACAGGTCAAGGTCGACCCCGACAAACAACTGGCTTTGGTTGAGCCGGGTTGTACCCTGGAGGATGTAGATGCCGCCACCCAAAAACATGGCCTGGCAGTACCCGTGGGGATCAACTCCACCACAGGGATCGCAGGATTAACCTTAGGTGGTGGCTTTGGCTGGTTAAGCCGCAAACTCGGCATGACAATCGATAACCTGGTGTCGGCCAATGTCGTGACCGCAGAAGGCAAACAGCTCGTTGCCAGTCAGGCCAGCGAACCAGAGCTCTTCTGGGGACTGCGCGGCGGCGGTGGTAACTTCGGCATAGTCACTCAATTTGAGTTTAAGTTGCACCCCATAGGGCCCGACGTCCTCAGCGGCCTCATAGTTTTCCCCTTCGAGCAGGCAAAGTCTGTTATCAGTCAGTTTGTTAACTTTACCGCCAATGCGCCTGAGGATCTGAGTGTCTGGATGGTGGCACGTAAGGCGCCGCCATTGCCATTTCTCCCCGAGTCGGTTCACGGCAAAGAGGTGATAGTGCTGGCGATCTGTTATGCTGGCGATCCCGCCGAAGGTGAGAAACTGATCGCGCCGCTTCGTCAATTTGGCACGCCTGTGGGTGAGCATGTGGGCGTACAACCCTTTGCTGCCTGGCAGCAGGCCTTCGATCCTTTGTTGATGCCCGGTTCACGTAACTATTGGAAGTCCCATAACTTTACCCTGCTTAGTGAAGCGGCTATCGATACGGCCATCGAATATGCCGGTACCCTGCCCACAGAGCAGTGTGAGATCTTTATCGCCTCAATCGGTTGCGCTACCTGTTTGCCGGCCGCCGACGCCATGGCTTATTCGGCCCGGGATGCCCAGTACGTATTGAACGTGCATGTGCGCTGGGAGTCTGCCGACGATGATAAACGCTGTATCGCCTGGGCGCGGGAGTTCTTCGATAAGACCAAGCCTTTTGCCAGCGGCGGTGCCTACATCAACTTCCTAACCGATGATGAATCTGACCGCACCGAGTCGGCCTATGGGGAAACCTACGGGCGATTGCGTCAGCTGAAGAAGCAGTACGATCCGAATAATCTGTTTAGGGTGAATCAGAACATCAAGCCCGCTTAAATTGGGGCTTTGCTTTGAAGCAGTAACCAAGTGACTGTTTACTTTTTAAATAACAGTCACTTGGCAGTAGCCTGACAACGGTCAGGCTACTTGGCTACTGGATTAGTGTGCTACATAGCTACATAGCTACATAGCTACTTGGCTATTTAGCTTCTGAGGCGATAACCGCCTTTATGCCGTGGGGATGGACCTTGATGCAGAGGTTGCCCCGCTTGAAGGCTATGGTGGGGTTAGCCAGGCGCTCATGTTCCCCCTGGGGCGAACTCATCTTCACCTTAACATCCGTTTCCTGAGCCAGCACTCTGGTAAGTGTCGGCACCCGCTCGAGTAGCTGCTCGCTCAGTGTCTCTGTGGTGGTCGCGCCGCCCGGCAGCACCAACTCGATATGTTCCCAGCCCTCGATCGGATAGCGTTTATCGCCGGGGTAGGGCAGCTCGATACATTCTATCGTCAGCTCGCCCAGCACCAAGGGAGTGTCGAGGGCGATGATGAGAATCGGGCGGCCGTTGATCATATTATCTGAGATGATCTCACCCTGACGGCAGAAGGCCTCTCTAAGGCTGTCGGCGCCTTGGCTGGTGTTGACCCTGAGGGCGGCATGGTCGCACTCGAAACCTAAGCCATCCAGCCCCAGTTCTTTCATGAAATCTAAAATCGCTTGGCTGAAGGTAGGCCACTGCAGCTTGAGCGCGTCAAAAGTCAGCTCATCGGAAACTTGAGATTCAGTCATCATCTTAATTATCTTGTGTGGACTCAAAATTGGGTATTAGTGCCGTGCTAGCGGCGCTGGCCCCGGGTTCGGCACTGGGGCGGCACTTGTCTTAAGGCCAGATCTCTATGGGGGTGCCGGTATCGACGGCGCGCCACAGCTCGTCTATCTCTTCGTTCTTGATGGCGATACAGCCGTCGGTCCAGTTGAGGCGCTGGGCTTCATCCGGGGTGAGCGAGGAGTTAGGATTCTGGCCATGGATCATGATCTGTCCGCCGGGATTGATCCCCAGTGCGGCGGCCCTGAGTTTATCTTCATCGTTGGGGTAGGAGATATGGATAGCACGGTAGTAGGCGCTGTCGGCCTTCTTATAATCCAGGATATAGCGCCCCTCTGGGGTACGTTGATCGCCCTCTTGCAGCTTGTGGCCCACCGGACGATCGCCCAGGGCAATCTTGTAGCGTCTTAATACTTTACCTTGGCGCATCAATAGCATGCTGGCCTCAGACTTATTGACTACCACCAGATCTACCTTGCCAATCTGGCTCTTGCTGGCGCTATGGGGCGAGCTTAAGCCGCTCGATTGCGCCCAGGTAACCCCTAACGGGGCGAGCAGGCAAAGCAGCAGGAGTTGTTTAAAAAATGTCTGCATCGTCTTGGTTCGGTAAAATAAAGCCACTACTTGGGTGTTCATCATACCTTATTTTAGATTAAGCTGGATCGGTTAATTCCATGTTGCATCATAGTGGGTGGAATTGGCGTCTTCGATGATGAGAGATAAGGATTGTTAATTTAGATGGATGAGACCCCGCAAGAGGCGCGTAAACAGAAACTCAGAGAGATTATCTTCGGCACAGACACGCCGGCCGGTCGTTATTTCGACATCAGCCTGATCGTCTGTATCGTGTTGAGTGTCGCCCTGGTGTTTGTCGACACCATAGACAGCATACATAATCGTTATGGCGATTGGATCCGTATCGCCGAATGGTGCTTTACCGGTATCTTTACCTTAGAGTACATGCTCAGACTCTACTGCTCCGCTCAGCCGGCACAATATGCCCGCAGCTTCTATGGCGTGGTGGATCTGCTCTCTATCTTGCCCAGCTATCTGGCGCTCATCTTCCCCGGGGCCAACTTCACGCTGGTGATCCGTGTGCTGCGACTGTTCCGTATCTTCAGGGTGCTTAAGCTGCTGCGCTACCTCAGCGAGGGTAACCTCTTGCTGCGGGCCATGATGCAGTCGAGCCGCAAGGTCTTTCTATTTTTCTTCTCCGTCAGCCTGATTGTTATGGTGCTTAGCGCCATCATGTATGTGGTGGAAGGACCCGAGCATGGTTTTACCTCCATGCCGAAATCTATCTACTGGACAATCGTTACCATCACCACGGTAGGTTATGGCGATATTACCCCGCAGACTACATTAGGGCAGGGGATAGCCGCGTTGACCATGCTGATCGGTTACTCCATCATCGCCATTCCGACCGGCATCCTGACCTCGGAGATCTCCCAAGAGATGGTGCGCAAGAAAGATCTGCGCCGCTGTAGCAACTGCCTCAAGATGGGACACGAAGTCTCGGCGCTCTACTGTGACAAGTGTGGCAACGAGCTGGAAACAGACCTTTAGGAGCCCTATGTTTGCAATCTATTCGGCAGTAAGCGTTATTGGTTATGAGGGAGCGTTATGACCACGGCTAAATTTGTTCAGGGCTCTATCATGCGCCATATTTGGGTGATGAGCTCGACCGCCGCCATCGGCATCTCGGCCCTGTTTGTGGTGGATCTGATCGATATCTTCTTCCTCAGTCTACTGGGGGAGCAAGAACTGGCCGCGGCGGTGGGATACGCGGGCACCATCTCTTTCTTTACCACCTCGATCGGCATAGGGCTCTCTATCGCCCTCGGCGCCCTGGTTTCTCGCGCTGTGGGGGCCAAAGAGTTTGAGCTGGCCAAACGTTTGCTGCTCAATAGCGCCGTGGTGACTGTGCTGGTGGCCTCACTGGTCGCCTTAATTGTCACCTGTTTTATCCCCGAGTTGCTTACCCTGGTGGGAGCAACCGGTCGTACCGGTGAACTGGCCGCCGGTTACCTCTATATTCTCGTGCCCTCCATGCCCATCATCTGTCTGGCGATGGCCCTGGGGGCGGCGCTCAGGGCGGTGGGTGACGCCAAGCTCTCCATGGTGTCGACCTTGACCGGGGGCGGCGTCAATCTGGTGTTCGACCCTATCTTCATTTTCCTGCTCGCCATGGGGATTGAGGGTGCAGCACTGGCCTCTGTGCTGGCACGACTGGCTGTGCTGTTGGTGGCGGCGAGAGGCGTGGTGGTGAAGCATAAGCTGTTTGGCCGTTTCGACCTCACCGCCTTTAAGGAAGACATTAAGCCCATTTTTGCCATCGCGGGACCCGCGATGATGACCAACATCGCCACGCCGATAGGCAATGCCGTGGTGACCCGAGCCATCGCCGAATTTGGCGATAGCTATGTGGCGGCCTGGGCCGTGCTGGGCAGGCTGACGCCCGTGGCCTTTGGCATGATCTTCGCCCTCAGTGGCGCCATAGGCCCTATCGTCGGGCAGAACTTTGGTGCGCGGGAATTTGATCGGGTGAAGCAGAGTCTGACTAAGGCACTGCAATTTTGCGCCCTGTATGTGGTATCTGTCTCGCTGCTGTTGATGCTGCTGCAGGAGCAGATAGTGCAACTTTTTGCCATGCAGGGGGAGAGCGCCGAGTTGATCCGCTTCTTCTGCCGCTACATCGCCGTCTTCTTTGTGTTCTCCGGGGCCTTGTTTGTCGCCAACGCCTCCTTCAATAACCTGGGTAAGGCCAAGTACTCGACCCTGTTTAACGTGGGTAAGGCGACTCTGGGTACCATTCCCTTCGTTTACTATGGCGGCCAACTGGGTGGCGTCGAAGGTGTGTTGATCGGCCAGGTGCTGGGAGCGATCCTCTTCGGCGTGCTGGGTGTATTAACTGCCTATCGCTTGGTTGACAAGGTGCATGCCAGTGCGGCGCTAGCCGTTAGCCAGGAGGCGCTCGATGAGGAGCTAAGCCCCAGCAGCACCAATCCACTGTCATCCTCCTGTGCCCAGATGGCGCAGATCAGTGAGGAGCAAGATTGTGAGGCAAGCAATCGCGTCAGTGAGCTGGTTACAGGTGAAACGCGTGACTAACTGTCTTCTGTTACACAAGGGATGGTTAGAACGGCTATGAAAGCGATAGAGGCAAAAACGGCGCCGTAGTGGCGCCGCTTGGTAGAGGCATTAGTTATTGGCAATAGCCATTAGCATTTAGGCATTAGACATTAAATGCATTAGGCACAAGGCGTAAGCCTTAGCCTTGCTGCGCCGGAGCCTCTTCTTGTTCGACGCTCTCAGCTGTCACGTCTTGTTCGTCCTCAGACTTAGCGGCCTTCTCGGCGGCATTAGCCTTGGCGGCGGCTTCGGCCTGCTCCTGGGCCAGCATCTTGGCGCGATCGCCTTTTGAGATATATTTCTTTACTGTCGGCGGCGTATGTTTGTTGTGACGGGCTTTGGCGCGCTTTGCCGTCTTCTTCAGCATCTTTTGTTTCTTGTTCATACTTCCACCCAGGTGTTTGATTCAGATAATATGTGGACTTTACGGGGTCGCCCGTCGGGTAACCCAAACCGGGGGCGGATTTTAACCTAATCCGCACGCTGGGGCTATAGGCGAGTGTTGAGATAGAGGAATTATGAGTCGTATAAGCTGTGATGCCAAGATCACCTTCTTTGAGCGCTTCGAGGCCGATATTTTAAGTGGCGCCAAAACTATCACCTTGAGGGATGAGAGCGAGTCGCACTTTCGCGTCGGCGATCGCCTGTCGGTATCGACCTTCGAAACAGACAGGCATTTTTGTGATATTCAGGTGGTTCGGGTCGAAGAGCTCGCCTTCGATGCCTTAAATCAGCGCCATGCCGCGCAAGAGAACATGACGCTTGAGCAGTTAAAGGCGGTAATCACCGAGATATATGGCGAGATTAAAACCTTGTACCTTATCGAATATCGTTTGCTGTAGGTCAGCTATGTAGGCGCCGTCTTGGCAAGGAAGAGAAGGAGTCGCTTTACTATGCAGCCAAATAACATGCAGCCAATTAACATGCAGTCGCTTAATGAATCTGTAGTCTTGCTTCATGGCCTGGCGCGCAGCAGGGCCTCGATGGAGAAGATGGCGAATGCTCTGTCGGCCAAGGGTTACCAATGCGTGAATCTGGGCTATCCCTCGACTCAGTTTGATATCGAGACGCTGGCCGGGGAGCATATCGACAAGGCATTGTCTGCGTGCCGTGGAGAGAAAATTCACTTTGTCACTCACTCTATGGGCGGCATTCTGGTGCGCCAGTACCTGAGTCAACATGCCTTGCCCGCCCTTGGCCGGGTGGTGATGCTTGGCCCACCGAATGGCGGCAGTGAGGTGGTGGATCGCCTGAGGAATATGCCTGGATTTATGCTGGTTAATGGCCCTGCGGGCATGCAGCTGGGCACAGAGGCGAGTAGCGTGCCGAATCGTCTCGGTAAGGCTGATTTTGACCTTGGGGTGATTGCTGGCAATCGCAGCGTTAACCTGCTGCTCTCGACCCTATTGCCTGGGCCTAATGATGGCAAGGTCACCGTGGCGCGCACTCGGCTCGAGGGGATGAGGGATCATATTAGCCTGGCGGTAACCCATCCCTTCATGATGAATAACGCCAGGGTGATTGCCCAGACGGCGCATTTCTTGGCTCACGGATGCTTTAAGCCTCGAGCGCCTGCGGATGAACTCTGACCCTTTTCTGCCAGATTTTTAGCCCTTGTCGGCGAACTTGCTGATGTCGGCGTCGGTGGCGCCATCGTTGCACTCTCCGCGGATCTCTCCGCGTCCTACCTCTATGATACGGCTCAGTTCCAGATAGCCTTCGCGGCAGTAGCCTGTCATGGCGATGGTCTTCTCAAGGCCTAACTCTATCTGCTGTGTCCAACGCCTCAGGTCTGGCTCATAGATGGAGCGTTTCTTGCTCCCCGAGCGTTTCATCTTCTCTATCTGACGCACTCGCTGCATGTGGGGCTGTTCCAGGGTGGGCAACTCGGCGTACTTCACCTTGTAGGTAAACAGCTTGATGCCGTCGCCCTTGATTGAGGTCTGGAAGGTATCTTCTACACGAACCTTAAAATCATCGACATCGCGTTTGCTGGCGCAGCCGACAAGGCTAAGCATAGCGGTGAGAAGCACAGTGGTGGTAAGCAGTGGGGAAGGCATCGGCATCTTATTATTATCTTTATTTTCGTCGAAGGTTAACATTTGTGACAGGCCGAGCATAACCCAATTGCCAGGGGAGATCACCCCAGGTGACATGACTTTACCTAAATTGACTTTGGCTGAGTAACTTGAACTGGCTCACGTAAATAGGGTGAGATGTGAGAAAATTGTTGTTATTTGTTAGCGTCTTGGCACACTCAAGGTAAGGGGAAATGTGTTAGGAGATCCCCAGTGCTAAGGAGTCTGCATGTCGGCCTTGATCAGCCTGTTTCGTTCATTACTCGGCAGTTTTCGGGATCTGGTACCCATCATCTGTGTGGTCGCCTTCTTCGAGATCTTCGTGCTGCATCAGGCTCCGGCTAATCTGGCCGAGATCCTGCTCGGGCTGGTATTTATCGTCTTCGGTTTGACCTTCTTCGTCTTTGGGCTCGAGATGGGCCTGTTTCCCATAGGTGAGTCTCTGGCTCAGGCGCTGGCGCGTAAGGGCAGCGTTTTCTGGTTAGTTGTGTTCTCCTTCTCGCTGGGTTTCGGCACCACACTGGCGGAGCCCGCCTTGACGGCAGTAGCGAATGAGGCCGCCGAGGTGGCGGCTAATGCCGGAGCCATAGCCTCGAGCAGTGACGCCATGGAGCGCTACGCCATGGGGCTCAGGCTGACGGTGGCCATCTCGGTGGGGCTGGCGATTCTGCTCGGGGTGATCCGTATTCTTAAGGGCTGGCCCATTCATTATTTAATCATAGGTGGCTATGTGTGTGTCATGGTGTTAACCGCCTTTGCGCCGGAGAACATCATAGGTATCGCCTATGACTCTGGCGGCGTGACCACCTCGACCATTACCGTCCCCTTGGTGACCGCCCTGGGGGTAGGCTTGGCCAGTGTGATCAAGGGGCGTAATCCCATGTTGGATGGCTTTGGGCTGATCGCCTTTGCCAGCCTGACGCCGATGATCTTCGTTTTACTCTACGGCATGTGGGTGTTGTGATGACTTATCTGAGTGAGATGTTAGATACCCTGATGTTGACGGCCCGGGACGTGGTGCCTATCGCCGTCATCTTGTTCGGCTTTCAGCTCGGGGTACTTAAACGTGCCATTGCCAATTGGCGCCGGGTGCTGCTGGGATTTGTCTATGTGATCGTAGGGCTCAGCTTGTTTCTGGTGGGCCTCGAACTGGCGCTGTTTCCCATCGGTCAGAGCATGGCAAGCCAGCTGACCTCACCCGATTTTCTCCATCCAGAAGGCGGTGATACCCCCTTTATCTGGCAAGATTATCTCTGGGTCTACCTGTTTGCTGCGGCTATTGGTTTTAGTACCACAATTGCCGAACCCTCATTGATTGCAGTGGCGATAAAGGCCAACGAGGTCTCGGGCGGCGCCATCGGTATTCAGGGGCTTAGGATTTCTGTGGCGATCGGGGTGGCTATGGGGATAGCCCTGGGCTGTTTTCGAATCGTGGTGGGCGACCCCATTCATTATTACATCATGGCTGGCTATGTGCTGGTTGTGATCCAGACCTATTATGCCCCTAAGATGATAGTGCCATTGGCCTACGATTCAGGTGGGGTGACTACCTCGACCGTGACCGTGCCGCTGGTGGCGGCGCTTGGCCTGGGGCTGGCCACCAATGTGGCGGGGCGCGACCCGCTTATCGATGGCTTCGGCCTGATTGCCTTTGCCAGCCTGTTTCCTATGATCACTGTGATGGGCTACGCCCAGTTAGTCGAATTCTTAAGTCAGCGAAAATCCGCTAAGGAGCGAGACCATGCGCTTTAAACTTATCGTCGCCTTCGTCGATGAAACCTGTACCGATACCGTGCTCGATGCGGCGAGAGAGGCGGGCGCCACGGGAGCGACAGTCATTAATCATGCCCGCGGTGAAGGGCTGGAGAAGAAGAAGACCTTCATGGGCCTGGGTCTGGATATACAGCGGGACGTGATCCTCTGGTTGGTAGAGGAGCACATGAGCCGCAGCATCTTGGAAACCATTTGCCGGGTAGGGGAGTTTGAGACGAACCCTGGGCAGGGGATTGCCATACAGATAGATGTGGAGGACGCCGTCGGTGTCGCCCATCAGGTGGAAAAACTCAGCAAAGAGATTGAGGATCAATTATGAAACCAAGCAGGCTAATTAAGAACAGCGACGTCATGAAAGACAGCTATGTGATGGTCGATGGTCTGCATACCGTGGCCGAGGCGATCAAGCTGGCGGTGGGCAACGATGTCAGCATGTTGCTGGTGAACAAGCGTCATGAACACGATGAATACGGCATGGTGCTGATGAGCGATATCGCCCGCAAGGTGTTGGCCAAAGATAAGTCGCCAGAGCGGGTCAATGTCTATGAGATCATGATTAAACCTGTGCTGTCGGTACACGCCGACATGGACATTCGTTATACCGCCAGATTGTTCGAACGCTTCGGCATCAACAAGGCGCCGGTGATCGAGGCGGGTAAGATCTTAGGGGTGGTGACCTATCACGACATAGTGCTTAAGGGGATGTTGCCCCATCTGTAGCGCCTTGAGCCAGCCAATAAAAAGGGCACCCTAGGGTGCCCGTAGTGCTTAAGCATAAGCTTAGGCGAATCGCTTATTGAGATAGTCTATGATATCCGAGGATTCATACATCCACTGAGTCTCTCCGGCCTCTTCGATACGCAGGCAAGGGACCTTAGCCAGGCCGCCTTGTTGTACCAAGGTCTGTTGATGCTCGTCCTGCTTGGCATCGACCGTGACGATATTCAGTCCCTGGCGACGAATGGCGCGGCGCACCTTTACACAGAAGGGACAGGCCGCGTACTGGTATAGCGCAAGTCCTTGTGTCTGCTCGTCCACTCTTGCCTGCTCCGCCAGCGGACGCTGACGCTTCTTAGGGGTAAAAACAAAATTCAGAAACAGGATAATGCGGCCTAATACCCAGCGAACAATAAACATTAACGACTCCTAGATAATTTTGATGGGGCGGATTCTAACGCAAGCGTGATGGAGATCAAAGCCTTGCCGCAAACCGAGACCTTATCCTTTTATTTCTATCGCCTCATTTAGCCAAGGTTACGCCCTAGGGCTCGAGCTTGAACTAGAGGAGTGGCGGGCAGAAAAAACGGCTAAGCCTGGGCTTAGCCGTTTTTATCTTACTTAAATGACTTGGGGTTATGCGCGGTTATTCGGCGCTCAGGGTCAGCAGGGCCTGAGATGCACTGGTGTCGAGGGCCGCCTGACTGTCGAGCACGAATACCCGGCCCGCTTCGATGTTGGCCTGTTCGATCAGATATTGCTTAACCGCCAGCGCTCGCTGCTGCGCCAACTGACCCAGGGCGTTATCGTCAAGCTGCTGCGCCGAGACCAGGTAGTTATATAGCGCGATATGCCAGCGGGTTTGTAACTCCTCTTGGTTTATTTCCTGCTGCGCCTGTTGCTGTTTGATCTCCTTGAGTACTTCGTCTGGATCTTTTTGCAGCGTCTTCTGGTACAGGGACTTTAGCGCATCAGACAATATACCCGTGGTGGGGAAGGTACTGGCCGTGAGTGCCTGCGGTAGTTGCGCCTCGGTAAACTTGGCATCATCGAGCTGCGCCTCAACGACCAGCGCCTGATGCAGCTTGGCCGTCATTAAGGCCTGACTGTCGTTGATGAGATCCACGGCGCCCTTGGCGCTGACGGTAAGCTTGGGCCTGTCGGCCAAGCCCTTGGCCAGCTTGCTCAGTAGTGTCTGACTCTCCTCTGGCAGCATCGCCAGACCTGGGGTAAAGGCCACTTTATCCAGCTCATCGTCTGAGCCTAATAGGCCGGCTAACAGGCTGAAGGGCGCGGTCACCGCCTTAGTGATCACATTGGTAAAGGCGGTGGCGATAATGCTGCCGAAGCTAAAGCTTGGCTCGTTGAGATCGCCAGAGACCTGCAGGCCTAAGTCGATCACCCCGTGTCTGTCTTGTAACAGGGCGATGGCCAGGGTGACAGGTAGGGAGGTCGCCAAGCTGGAGTTACTCTTCTTACCCAGCTGCAGTTGATCGACCACCAGATGGTTGTCGCCCACCAACTGATTGTTCTCCAGCTGATATTTAAGGTCCAGTGACATCAGGCCTTTGTCTATGTAGTAACCCGCGTAGGTGCCCGAATAGGGGTTAACCGAGGTGAGCTCCACATGCTTGAAGCTGAGATCGAGGTCCAGGTAAGGCTGCTCCAGCAGGGGATTGATCTCACCATTGAGGACGACCGGGGCGTATCTGTCTATCTTGCCCTTGATATCGACCTTGGCGGCCTTGTCGCTACTTGAGGAGAGGTTGGCGATATTGCCTTCGAGCTGCTCTATGCTGGCGGCAAAGTTAGGAGTGAGAGAGTTATCGGCAAAGAAGGTCGAGCCATCTTTAAACACTATCTTGTTGATGCTAAGGGCCATCGGCTTGGCCGCATCGCCTATCTTGTCACTCTTTTGCTCAGCCTTTGCCGGTTTGGCGCTATCTGGTTTAGCACTGTCTGGTTCTGTTTTATCAGATTTCGCATCTTCAGACGCCGCCTGGGCGACCAGCAGATCCTGGAAGTTGGTGGTGCGATCTTCGTTGATCAGTATACGTCCGTAGGGCTTGTCTAGGGTTACCTGATCGATTGCCAGTTTGTTGGCCTTTCTATCGAAGTCGAGCTGGTTGAGATCCAGCTGCTGCCACTTCACCAATGTCTTGTTGGCCTTGAGGTCTTTGACCTGAAGATCGTCAACCTGAAGTGTGCCCTGATAATTTAGTTTGCCGTTGGCATCGGCAAGCAGTTGTCCCGATGTCGCCAGGCGGCCATCGTCGATCTTGATGTTCACAATAGGCGCAATGTAGTTCTGGAACCAGTTAAGGCTCAGCCCCTCGAGTGAGAGATCGGCGCTGACCTGCTTGGCCAGGGCATCGATCTGCCCTTTAGTCTGTACCTTGGCATTTTGGTTGATGGCTAATGCCAGCTGATAGTCTATGGGTTGACTCAGGCTCTCATCTAGCGCGCCTGTGGTAAGTTGCAGCTGGCTTATCTGCCAGAGGTTCTCCTCTTTAAACAGCTGCTCGGTGAGGTTGAGCCGATAGTTGCTCAGCTCGATTTTTGCCAGCCTGGCGTGCCAGCCTGACGCTTCATTGCTGTCAACGGCTTGCTCAGCCGTCTGCTCAGCAGTCTGCTCACCAGCATTAGCCTCAATCTCAGCCTCGGCCACTTGTTCACTGTTGGCCTGACTGGCTGTCGTTTCGTTGGAACTGGTTTCGCTAGTGCTCGTTGCGTTAGCACTCGTTTCGGTAGAGCTTGTGTCAGAGGACGTCGTTTCAACAGCACTCGCCTTAGGGGTTAACAGGGCGGCGAGATCTACGCCCTTATCATCTAGTCTGGCGTTGACCGTAAGATCGCTCGAGGTCAGGGCGGCCAGATCCACACGCTGTTGGCCCAGATCTGCCTCTATGCCTGTGAGGGCAAAACGCCCAAGGGTGATAAGCTCGCGCTGCTCGTGGCTGATCTGCAGCTGATTAAAGCTGAGCTCGCCGGCGCTGGTGCTGGCCTCTAGCTTGTCGCCTTCCTGAGCGACACGGTACTCAGTGGCGAAATCCACATAGCCCTTGTCCAGCGAGACATTAAAAGCGTCGGCAACAAAGGCCCAAAGTTGGGGCAGATCGATGTGATTTAGGCTGATATCGCCAACAAGCTCGAATGGGGTGAGCTGTACCTGTCCCTTGAGGGCAATTTTACCGCCACGGTCGCTATGGAACTCCATGTGGTAGCGGTTTGCCTTAGCCTCCGCATTGCTGTTGGTGCCTGCCTTGTCGGCTTTGCTGTCATTCTCATTGTCTTGGTCTTGGTCTTGGTCATTAATTCTGGTGGCCACAATGGGATTATGGGAGTCGAAGCTGGCAACCTTGAGGTTGACCTTGGGGTAACTCACCTCTCCTCGTGTGATCTCATCGGCTAGATGCAGGTTGGCATCGACGATTGCCAGGTTCTTGAGGATAAAATGGGGAATAGTGGCATTGCCTTCGACTTCTGGTTCGGCTTGAGGGCTATTTTTCGCTAGCGTCTCCAGGATATCGGTGAAATTAAACCTCAGCGCCTGTTCGCTCTTTAGACGCTTAACCTCGGCATGGGGATTTTCCAGCGTGATGTCGCTAAGACTCAGGCCTTGCTGAAATAGTGAGTCCCAAAACTGGATATTGAGTCCCAATCGCTTAAAGCCGACGAAGGCCTGGTCGTCCTTCTCCTTGATGGCAAAATCAGTGAGTTCGACCTCTAGGGTAAAGGGGTTTATCTTGACCTCCCCGAGGGAGACGGGCCTTAAGATCTGATCCGACAGCTGCTTAGGAATTTGCTGGGTTAACAGGTAAGGAAGCAGTAGACCCAGTAACAGGGTCCATGTTAAATACAGGGTAATTGAGATACCAATATACCTTTGATATTTAGGCAGCTGTTTGTATTTTTGTCCGAGTTGAGCGAAAAATGATGGGACGGAAGACATAATGACCTTAATGACGTTGTAGACGAACTGAAAAGATTCAGAGAAGGGGGGACGGCGAGTCCTATCCGCACGTTTGTGAACCAGTCGCTATAATTTTAGTAGGTTTATTATCGATAATGAACGGCTAAACATAAAATTTATTTAAATTTCTACGAGATAAATCGACATATATGACAACATTTTACCTCGACGGTCAGGCATTTGAGGCTAAGGCCGGTGAGTCGGTATTAGACACCCTGATACGCCATGGTCAGCGGGTCAATTATTCCTGTAAGAAGGGCGTGTGTAAAACCTGTCTGCTGCAACATGTCGATGGCGAAATGGCGATCGGGGCCCAGCGTGGTCTGACGCTTGGGCTTAAGCAGCGTCACTATCTCTGCTCCTGTCAGTGTAAGCCCACCCCAGCCTTGCGTCTCAAGTCTATCCTGCCGCAGGATCTTTTTGTCGGCGCCAAGATCCAGGAGAAGCAGTTTATCAACGAGGCCGTGGTACGCGTCCGCCTGGCGTTAGACGAACCCTTGCAGCACCACCCGGGGCAGTACATCAACTTACGACGCTTCGACGGCCTGACCCGCAGCTATTCGCCTACCAGTCTGCCGGATGAGCCTTTTCTCGAGCTGCACGTGAGGCGCAAATATAATGGGCAGTTCAGCGATTGGCTGTATCACCATGCCGGCATAGGAGAGAAATTGCTGGTGCAGGGACCGCTGGGGAGCCGCTATTACCGCAGCGCCTATCGTGATGCCAAGCTGATCATCGTCGCCTTCGGCAGTGGTCTTGGTGTGGCCCATGCCATGCTGATGCAGGCGCTGGCTCAGGGGCATCAGGGGGAGATCTTCCTCTATGTGGGCGCCCGGGATGATAACGATCTCTATCTGCATCCTAAGCTGCTTAAGATGATGTTGGAACATCGTCAGTTTCACTATCAGGCCTGCATCACAGGGCAGAGTGAGAGCAAGGGGCGGCGGGTGATCCATGCCAACCCCTTTAGCGAGGCGCTCAAGTGTCACCAATTCGACCGTCAGCAACACTTGTTTCTTTGCGGCGAGCCGGGCCTGGTTAACGAGAGCCGGGAGATTGCCTTTCTCAATGGATTTCCCATCGAACGTATCCACAGCCTGTCGTTCGAGTACAAAGATCTGCGCAAACGTCCCAGAGGGTAGACTTAGGTCGGAGTAACAATGGACTGTTATTTTAATCCTGATATGATAACATCAACTAAATCATAAGGATGTAACTGTATTTGTTGCCCCTCATCCTAGGCGAATACAGATTTCAAGGACGGAATATGCTGATACGAATTGCAATTGAAGATGATTTGAACCTGCTGACACCTCTGTTTGACCGTTATCGTCAGAGCCTGGGGCAAGCGTCTGCCTTGGCCGACAGTGGCGAGTTCCTACAGGCCCGTCTACATGAGAATGATTCGGTGATCTTTATTGCTCAGGTAGCCCTTGAGATTGTCGGCTTTATTCAGCTCTATCCCTCCTTTTCTTCGCGCCTGCTCAAGCCCGTTTGGTATTTTGACGACCTCTATGTCGAGGAGGCCTTTCGCCATCAAGGTATCGCCACCCGTTTGGTTGAGAAAGCCAAGGAGCTGGCCGATGAGACTAATGTGATGGCGGTGCGCCGCGAACACCTCAGCGGTGACGGTTTCATATACATCGACGAGTGCGACACGAGCGCAGTGTTTGCCGAGCAGGCGGCTAACCAATACTAATAGGCTGTCTTCAGGGATTTTGCTTGTGGTAAGATAGCGCCGTTTTTTTGTCTTATCCTTGGAGATAAATCGGTGAATAAGAGTCTTATCACTAATTTACTGGCTGCCCTGTTGGTAGTCTGCGGCTATCTTTTTCAGCAAGCTATCGTCTTTAGTATCGGCCTGTTTGCTCTGTCGGGGGCGGTCACCAACTGGCTGGCGATCCATATGTTATTTGAGAAGGTGCCAGGCCTCTATGGCAGCGGCGTGGTGCCGGCGCGCTTCGAGGAGTTTAAGGCGGGCATCGCCCATCTGATGATGGAGCAGTTTTTTACCAACGAGAATATAGATAAGTTCCTGTCACAGCAGGGGGGCAGTGTGGCCCACATCAACCTGGAGCCTGTCATCGAGAAGGTGGATATGTCGCCTGCCTTCGACGCCTTGGTGACCACGGTAGAGCAGTCCTCATTCGGTGGCATGCTGACCATGTTTGGCGGCACGGAGGCGATAGCGCCACTTAAAGAGCCTTTCATCAACAAGATGAAGACCTCCTTGGTCGAGCTGACCCAGAGTGATGATTTCTATGAACTGCTGAAGAATGAGATAGAGCAGCCCGACGTGCTGGCGGATCTCAGAGCCAAGGTGAAGAGCATTGTGGATCAGCGCCTTGCCGAACTGACCCCTCAGCTGGTGAAAGAGATAGTGCAGCAGATGATCAAACAGCACTTAGGCTGGCTGGTGGTCTGGGGCGGTGTCTTCGGTGGTCTCATTGGCCTGCTGGCGGCATTGCTGGGCTAGGTTGAAGACGAGTAAAAAAGGGAGCCTGGCTCCCTTTTTTATTGCCTATAATCTGAGCTATGGCGCTGCCCCTCTAGATTTAACACTCGCTTTACCTTTAGATAGGGGGTAGATTTAAAAAGCGAGACTTGGCTCACATTGATGGGCTAAACCTAACAACGATAGTCACTGCAAGGAAATGCAATGAATCAAGACCAGACCATCAACTATATCGAGATCCCAGTGAAGGATATCGCCGTGACCAAGGCATTCTTTGGCAAGGTGTTCGGCTGGCAGTTTGAAGATTATGGCCCCGAATACAGCTGTTTTACCAACGCGGGGATTGCTGGTGGATTTTTCCTGTCGGATAAAAGTTTCGATATCGCCTCCGGCACGCCGTTAATCGTCATCTATGCCAAGGCGCTAGAGGTGTGTCTGACCACGGTTGCCGATGCGGGCGCCTTGATCACTCAGGAGATCTTCTCGTTTCCTGGCGGGCGTCGTTTTCATTTTAAGGACCCAAACGGTAACGAGTTTGCGGTATGGTCAGAGTAACAGGTGCCTCATTGTATCGTCGAATATAGCGCGCCTGTGGCGCGGCAATTAGCCATCGACACCCTGGTGGCCTTGGTGCATCGTGGCGCTATCGAGAGTGATCTGTTTGAGCCTGCCAGTATCAAGTCTCGGGGCTATTGTGCCGAGCATTACCGTGTCGGTGAGGCAGAAGGGGCCGATTTTATTCATATCACGCTTAAGATCATGCCCGGTCGCACCGGTGAGCAGAAGCAGCATCTGATGCGGTGTGTCGATCGCCAGATCGCGTCGTTGTGCGCCTCTGTATCCAGCATCACCATGGAGGTGTTGGATATCGAACGTGAACACTATTTTAAACGGCTAAATGATTAAACGATTAAATGGCTGAAGAGCCTAGTCTTTATCAGGAGTATTATGGTCAATGGGAGATGGAGTCCCAGGAGTCATTCTTGAATGCAGCTTACTAGGGCCTTGATGTTGGTGGCGGGCTTGCTCGCCGCGCCGCCGGTTTACGCCGAAGACGAGCAGACGATGCGGGTCTGCGTCGATCACTATCCACCGTTTCAAATTCTCGAGGGTGAGCATGAGCCTATCGGTGAGAATATCGCTGCGCTCGAGCTGTTTGCGCATCTGTTGCAGCGTCATTTAACCTTTATCTCCAGCCCCAATTTCGCCCGTTGCCTGCATATGCTAGAGCAGGGCAGCGCCGATGTGGTGGCCGGGATATATGCCAAGCCTGAGCGGGCGGCCTATAGCCATTTTCTGCCCTATCGCGATGACGGCCGATTCGTCTTCATCAGTCAGCGTGAACTGGCGAGTGTAAACGACTATGAGGATCTGAGGCTGCTCTCCATCGGCGTATCGCGAGAAACAGAGTATTTTGACCGTTTCGACAAGGATGATCGCCTGAATAAGGTGGAGACCAACGATGTGATCTCGGCGACCAACATGCTACTCAAGGGACGTTTCGAGCTGCTGATCGTCTCCGAGGTAGTATTGCCGAGCCTGAGGGCGCGTTTTCGCGATTTCGACGACAAGCTTAGGGTACATCCCTATAGCCATGAGGAGCATCGCCAGGTCTATTTTGGCGTGAGCAAAAGGCACCAAATGGGGATCCCTATGGATAAGATGCAGGAAATCATCACTCAGGCCTATGAAGAGGGGCGCTTCATGCAGGCGGTCGAGCAGTTTGCCACCCAGCACCTGGAACACTATTGATTCACAGGCATGAATAATACCAATCGTAATAAACAATTGATCATTCTAGCTTGTTAAAACGCTCGATAACTGTATTAGTATTTTTAATTGTAGAATAACTACTTATCTAAAAATCCTGCTTTGTCCTCAAGCGTTTTTTCTGCGCTATTTCTGATCACATGTTTACTGTGATTGGTATAACACGAGTGAACGAAAGCGTGCCAATAAAAAAGAGACCTTAAGGTCTCTTTTTTATTAGACTTTCTGTCGCCTTTTCTATCGGCAAGCAGCCTAGTAAGCACTCTCATGCACCGACTGCACCGCACGACCCGACGGGTCGATGATCCCTTGAAGGCTCTCATCCCAGGCCAAAGCCTCAGGGGTTGAGCAGGCGACCGACTTGCCACCCGGCACGGTTTCGGCGGCCGATGGCAGTGGGAAGTGTTCCTCGAAGAAGCAGCGATAGAAGTAGGCTTCCTTGGTTTCCGGCGTGTTGTAAGGGAACCTGAACTTGGCGTTGGCCAGCTGCAGATCGTCTACCTGAGCCGCGGCATGGTCTTTTAGGCCATCGATCCAGGAATAGCCGACACCATCGCTAAACTGCTCCTTCTGACGCCAGGCCACCTCTTGTGGCAGCTTGTGTTCGAAGGCCTGACGCAGGATATGCTTCTCGATACGGCCCTCTTTCGACATCTTGGCCTCAGGGTTGAGTCGCATCGCCGTGTCGATAAACTCTTTATCCAGGAAGGGGACACGTGCCTCCAGGCCCCAGGCCGCCATCGCCTTGTTTGCGCGCAGACAGTCGAACAGGTGCAACTTGTCTAACTTACGCACCAACTCTTCATGGAAGGCTTGGGCGTTTGGTGCCTTGTGGAAATAGAGGTAGCCGCCAAACAGCTCGTCGGCGCCTTCGCCAGACAGTACCATCTTGATCCCCATCGCCTTGATCTTGCGCGCCATCAGATACATGGGGGTTGCCGCACGTATGGTGGTGACATCGTACGTCTCCAGGTGATAGATCACATCCTTTATCGCGTCGAGCCCTTCCTGGAAGCTGAAGGTGATCTCATGGTGTATGGTGCCTATGGCATCGGCCACCTTCTGCGCCGCCGCCAGGTCAGGTGCGCCGGTCAGGCCTACCGCGAAAGAGTGCAGCTGCGGCCACCAGGCATCGCTGGCACCATCGTCTTCGATACGACGCTTGGCGAAGGTCTGGGTGATGGCTGAGACCACAGAGCTGTCCAGTCCACCTGAGAGCAGCACGCCGTAGGGAACATCTGACATCAGCTGACGCTTAACCGCGGCTTCCAGGGCATCGCGCAGTTCATCCACGCTGGCAGTGTTGTCCTGTACTGCCTCGAAAGACTGCCAGTCGCGTTGGTAGTAGTGGGTCTCACCACCCTTTGTTAGATAGTGACCTGGTTTGAAGGTCTCGACCGTCTTACAGACGGGCATCAGCGCCTTCATCTCTGAGGCCACATAGAAGTTACCCTCGGCATCATGGCCTGTGTAGAGAGGGATGATGCCCATGTGATCCCGGCCAATCAGGTAAGTGTCGCTGCGCTTATCGTAGAGTACGAAGGCGAAGATACCGTTGAGCTTGTCCAGAAATTCGGTGCCGTACTCTTGATAGAGGGCGAGGATCACCTCACAGTCTGAGTTGGTCTGGTAGCTGTACTTGTCACCCAGTTCGGCCTTGAGTTCCTTGTGGTTGTAGATCTCACCGTTGACCGCCAGGATCAGGCTTTCATCTTCGGACAATAATGGCTGAGCGCCATGTTCGATATCGACGATGGCCAGACGCTCATGGGCGAGGATCGCCTTGTCGCTGGCATAGATCCCTGACCAGTCGGGGCCGCGGTGACGCAGCAACTTGGACATCTCCAGGGCAACCTGGCGTAGCGGCGTGGCATCGGTTTGGATGTCGAGAATCGCAAATATTGAACACATAATGAAAGCTCCAGAAAACGGTATAAATCTCAGTTGCCAATCACTTTGACAGCATTTTCTTTATCTGCCAAGCCTAAAAGTTATCAAAACATCATAAAAATCGCCTTTTCGGTGTTATTTTTATAATTTTTGTGGTGATGATTTTGAGTTTTATTTTGTTGTTTGTGGTTTTAATTATGATATCTCTATTTTCAGTCCTCTATTAGTGGCTGGAATTGTTCAATCTGAATCTCGCTCTGGATTTTAGTCGAGATGGCAAAAAGCGGTGTTAATGGTGGATAAATAAACAAAAAGGCTTCCGATGGAAGCCTTTCTAGTCATGTCGTGTGCCAAACCTGCTTATTCGGCGCTTGCGGTCTTTGTGGTGGCCGGGCGAAGTTGATGAAATTCGGTACCGGCATAATAGCCGGGCCAGTCGCCGTTGTTACCCAGGCGTTGAGCGGCCTGATAGTAGACCCCAAGATCTTCCAGGGCGCCGGAGAGATCCCAGTCGGCGCGATACTCATCACACACATTGTGGTAACAGCCTTTCATCTGCGCTTTCATCTCGGCTTTGTACTTGGCTGTGACCTCATCGACGGGATTATTGCCCCCACCGGCAAAGACGGCTGGCACGCCGTACTTGGCGAAGCTGAAATGGTCTGAGCGGAAGAAGCCGCCGGACTCTGGGCGTGTCTCACTCACCGCGGTGCGCTGCTGGCCGCTGGCCGCCTCGACCAGATAGGTTTCCAGCTGTGACTTGCCCTTACCCACGATAGTGTAATCCGATGTACGGCCATAGATATTGGTGCTGTCCAGGTTGAAGACGGCTACTGTCTTGTCCAAAGGGTAGACGGGGTTGGCGGCGTAGTAGCGCGAACCTAACAATCCTTGCTCTTCGCCTGTGGTGGCGACGAAGGTGATCGAGCGCTTGAGCGGCTTACCTTGCTTGGCCTGGGTGGCGAACTGGCGGGCGATCTCTAGGATGCCGGCGGTGCCTGAGGCGTTGTCCAGGGCGCCGTTATAGATCTGATCGCCCTGTTTGCTGCTGTCCAGGCCGATGTGGTCCCAGTGAGCAGTAAAGAGGATCTGCTCATCACTGGCGTCCTGGCCGGGCAGAGTCGCGACGACGTTGTAGCTATCGGCATATTCCGCCTTGTTGGTGAAGGCGATGCTGGCACTTTTCTGCAGGGCGACATTCACCGGGCTGCTGGCGGCGCGATCGCTTAAGGTTGCAAGGGACAAGCCCGCACTGTCGAACAGTTCGCTGGCTTTTTCCTTGGTGATCCAGCCTTCGACCTGTACGCGGCTGTCCTGTGTGGCCTTATCCAGCACCAGATCTTGCTGCGCGCCGGTCCAACTGTTTTCGACGACAGACCAAGGATATGAAGCCGGCTTGGTGTCATGAATGATGATGGCGCCGAGGGCCCCCTGACGGCTGGCTTCCTCAAACTTATAGCTCCAGCGGCCGTAATAGGTCATCGCCTTGCCGTTAAACTTGCCCGATTCTGGCAGGGCGAAGCCGGGATCGTTAACCAGGATCAGGGCAATCTTGCCCTTCATGTCCAGTCCTTGGTAGTCGTCCCAATTATATTCGGGTGCCTTGATGCCATAGCCGACAAAGACCAGGGGCGCATCTTTGATCTCGACGCCCTTATTGTCGTGGCGACTGCCAAGCACGATATCCTGACGGTAGTGCATCGGCAGGTCACCCAGGGTGATGTTTTGCGACTCGCTGGCGGTGTAGCTCACCATAGGTACGGGTTGCAGGAAGCTGCCATCGTTGGCGCCGACCAGCCCGGCGGCGGCAAAGGCCTTGCTAAGGTAATCCAGCGTCAGCTTCTCACCTTGAGTCGTCGGGGCACGGCCCTCAAATTTATCCGAGGAGAGGGTCTGAATATCCAGCCTGAATCTGGCTTCGTTAAATGCAGGAACTTGCTCCTCGCTACTTAGCTGGGGAGCATGCTGGCTACAGGCGCTGAGGAGCACCAGAGCACAGGTGGGTAGGGCAAAACGCATGGGACTTCCTATTTGTTTTTGTTATCTATTTATTGATTGCGCCCACATGATGAATAAGATGCCGCTCATTATCAAGGGAGGTGGGACGATTAAATGTTACGCTTTATGTTTGCTGGAAGGCAGATAGCATCAGGGTTTGGAGGGATAAATCTTGTGTTGATTAGGGATAAAAAACACGCGGCCTGGGCCGCGCGTCTTGGCTAGTGATTTCTCTGGCTAATCGGGCTAGATAACGTCGATATCACCGGCGCAGTCGAACACATGGTTGGGTCTGAACGGTTCTTTCTCGATATCTTTGACCTGGCTGACGCCGCTGGTGACCAGAATGGTTTCCAGGCCCGCCTGAAACCCCGCTAGGATGTCGGTGCGCATGTTGTCGCCGATGATCACGGTATTTTCCGAGTGGCCGCCGATATGGTTGAGTGCACTGCGAATGATCCAGGAGCTGGGCTTGCCCACGTAGAAGGGTTTGCGACCACAGATGCGCTCGATGGGGGCACACAATGCACCACAGGCCGGACTGTGGGCCGGGCCGTGGGTGTCTGGGTTGGTGGCGATAAAGCGGGCACCGGCGGCGACGAACTGGGCAGCCTTGTGGATCATGTCCCAGTTGTAGGAGCGGGTCTCACCGACGATGACGAAATCAGGGTTGATGTCGGTTATGGTAAAGCCCGCTTTGTAGAGCTCGTGGGTGAGGGCGCCTTCGCCAATAACAAAGGCCTTGTCACCCGTCTGATGCTTGAGAAAATCAGCCGTTGCCATGGCCGAGGTATAGAAACACTCTTCTGGTACCTGGATCCCGGCGGCGCCGAGGCGATTTTGGAGATCTTTACCCGTTTGAACCGGATAGTTGGTCAGAATGACCAGTGGGTTTCCCTGCTCGAGAATGCGATGGATAAATTTATCGCTGCCAGGGATCAACTTATTGTCATGTAGCAGTACACCATCAATATCACAAATTACGTTTTTCATCTTAGGTCTCATCTTGCTAGCAGAAAGTCAACTGCCTTCATCTAAAACCAATTGTGTTTTAAAAACAATGGAATTTGGTGATTTATTTAGTCTGGCCAGCAATAAAGGGATGCTTTGGGCTTAGTGGTTAAATTGGGTGGGCGTTTCTGCTGTGGCTCAAGGTATGCAGCCAAAGAGGTAAGGCATAACAAACCGGCTGATCAAAGAATGCGCTTATGCCAATAAAAAAGAGACCCTAGGGTCTCTTTTTTGTCTGCTTTAAGCTAATGCGTTAAAGGGTTAGTCAGCGGCGTAGCCCATAGGGCCAAGCGGTTGATCGTCAAGGTAGGCCTTGCCGTCAGACATGCGCAGGCGCTGCTGACTGAACCACTTCACCACTAAGGGATAGATGGCATGTTCCTGCTCATGCACTCTTTCTGCCAGCAGGCTGGCATCATCCTCGGGATAGACGGGCACCTTGGCCTGCAGGATCACAGGGCCGGCATCCAGCTCTGGGGTCACAAAGTGTACACTGGCGCCATGTTCGCTGTCACCGGCGTCGATCGCCCTCTGATGAGTATGTAGGCCCGTGTATTTCGGCAGCAACGAAGGATGAATGTTGATCATTCGTCCCTCGAACTGCTTGACGAAATCATCGCTCAGTATACGCATAAAGCCCGCCAGCACGATAAGATCTGGCTGGTACTTGTCGATGGCCGCCTTGAGACGCAGATCATAGTCGCTGCGAGACTCGCTCTCATGGGGGATCACGCAGCTGGTATCGATCTCACTCTGATGCGCACGCACCAGGCCATAGGCATCGGGCTTATTGCTGATAACCCCAACGACTTCGGCGTCCAGGTTATCGTCACAGCCGTCTATGATGGCTTGCAGATTGCTGCCATTACCAGAGACCAGGACGAGGACGCGACAGCAGTTGGACATTAGCAAATCTCCACTTGCTCTTCGTCGCCATTGCGGCTGGCAATGTCACCGATGAGCCAAGCGTTTTCACCTTCGGCCTTAAGCAGGGTTAGCGCCGCATCGACCTGATCCTGTGGTAGGGCGATGATCATGCCAACACCACAGTTGAAGGTACGGTACATTTCAAACTCGGCGATATTACCGTTTTCCATCAACCAGTTGAAAACGGTAGGCCATTGCCATGAGTCGCCTTTTACAACGGCCTTGGCATCATCAGGTAGCACGCGTGGGATGTTTTCCCAGAAGCCGCCGCCAGTGATATGCGCCATGGCATGGATGTCATGCTTCTCAAGCAGCTTAAGCAGCGGCTTAACATAAATCTTGGTCGGTTCCAGCAGGTGATCGATCAGCGGCTTGCCTTCGAGGTCTTGCTGAGGATCGGCCTTGCTCACTTCCAGTACCTTGCGGATCAGCGAGTAACCGTTTGAGTGTGGGCCGCTTGAGCCCAGCGCGATTAGTGCATCACCGGCAACCACTTTTGAGCCGTCGAGCACATCTTCTTTTTCTACTACGCCCACGCAGAAGCCAGCTAAGTCGTAGTCTTCGCCTTCATACATGCCAGGCATTTCGGCAGTTTCGCCACCGATCAGGGCGCAACCCGATTGAGCACAACCTTCGGCGATGCCATTAACGACCGAGGTCGCAGTCGCGACATCTAGCTTGCCAGTGGCGTAATAGTCGAGGAAAAACAGGGGCTCTGCACCGGCAACAATCAGATCGTTGACACACATGGCAACCAGGTCGACGCCGACGCTGTCATGCTTCTGATAATCGATAGCCAGTCTAAGCTTGGTACCAACACCATCGGTGCCAGACACAAGAACTGGATGTTTGTACTTAGTTGGCAGCTCGCAAAGTGCGCCAAAACCACCTAGGTTACCCATAACTTCGGGACGGTGGGTACGTTTAACGGCAGATTTAATATTGTCTACAAGGGCATTGCCTGCGTCGATATCAACACCTGCATCTTTATAGCTTAGCTGGGTAGGAGTGCTCACGGAGGATCCTCTCGGGTACATCGTTATTGGATTTTTATGCGGCGCTATTCTATCAGCTTGTGTAGGCACTCGAAAGGGATGATTTTGAATATTCAAACGGACTTAGGTCACGATTTACCGTGTTTGTAAAACTTTATGTTTTCGATTGTGAACAAATCTACTAGAATCGGTACAATTTGCTGGAAAAACTGGAATAGATCAGGAGAAAACGATGAAAGTGGTCGAAGTTAAGCATCCTCTAGTACGTCATAAGATTGGCTTGATGCGTGAAGGAGATATCAGTACTAAGCGTTTCCGTGAGTTAGCGGCTGAAGTGGGTAGCCTGTTGACCTATGAAGCGACCGCTGACTTTGAAACCGAGAAGGTCACTATCGAAGGATGGAACGGTCCAGTTGAAGTTGAGCAGATCAAGGGTAAGAAGGTAACTGTAGTGCCTATCCTGCGTGCTGGTCTTGGCATGATGGATGGCGTACTTGAGCACGTACCGAGTGCACGTATCTCTGTGGTAGGTATCTACCGCGACGAGGAGACGCTGGAGCCTGTGCCATATTTTGAGAAGCTTGCTAGCAATATGCATGAGCGTATCGCATTGGTGGTCGACCCTATGTTGGCAACCGGCGGCTCTATGATCTCAACTATCGATCTGCTTAAAGAGCGTGGCTGCACCTCAATCAAGGCGTTGGTATTAGTAGCGGCGCCTGAAGGCATCGCGGCGCTTGAGAAGGCCCATCCTGATATCGAGCTTTACACCGCCTCTATCGATAAGTGCCTTAACGAGAACGGTTACATCCTGCCTGGTCTGGGTGATGCTGGCGATAAGATCTTCGGTACTAAGTAATACGTTAAGTTAGACCTAGTATCTAGTAGCAAGCCATATTAAATATGGTGAGCCGTAAAAAAGGAGCCTTAGGCTCCTTTTTTGTTGACTGACTTTTGTGTCTGGACTCGATTAAAGTGCGATGTCCTTGTTAGAGCACCATGGCCGCAATCCAACCCGAGATCAATAGCGGGATGTTGTAGTGGATAAAGGTTGGGATCACGCTGTCACGAATATGATCATGCTGACCGTCGGCGTTAAGACCGGCCGTTGGACCCAGGGTCGAATCCGATGCCGGTGAGCCCGCATCCCCCAGCGCCGCCGCCGTGCCGACCAGGGCGATAGTCGCCGGTACCGAGAAGCCGAAGCTGATGGCCAGCGGCACATAGATAGTGGCAATAATTGGGATGGTCGAAAACGAAGAGCCGATTCCCATGGTGATGAGCAGACCGACCACCAACATCAAGAAGGCTGCCAATGCGCGATTGTCACCGATGAGGTGGCTGAGGGAATCAACCAGAGTGCCCACATCGCCGGTGGCCTTGACTACGGCAGCGAAACCGGCGGCGGAGATCATGATGAAGCCGATGTTGGCCATCATACGTACCCCTTGGTTGAAGATATCCTGATCGGCCACATGCTTAAGGGCGCCGGAGAAGCTAAAGATGATAAAGCCGATGAGGGCGCCGAAGATCATCGAGCCGGTATAGAGCTGTACCACCAGGGTCGATGCTATCGCTATTAAGGCGATGACAATATTGCGGCGATTAAGTGTTTCTTCCGGCTCCGCGGCCAGGATCAACTCCTCTTTATATTCTCTTGGCTTGCGATAGCTGACAAACACGGCGATAAATAGTCCGGCGACCATACCCAGGGCCGGGATCAACATGGCCGGTGGGATCTGCTCGCGCACCGCATCTAAGTCATTGCTGGTGAGGTTTGAGAGCAAGATGTCGTTGAGGAAGATGCCGCCAAAACCCACCGGCAGGATCATATAGGTGGTCACCAGGCCGAAGGTGAGAACACAGGCCACCAGACGTCTGTCTAGCTTGAGCTTAGACATCACATGCAAGAGCGGTGGAATTAAGATCGGAATGAAAGCAATATGAATCGGCAGAATGTTTTGCGACGACACCGCCATGGCCAGGATAGCCAGCAAGAGCAGCCAGCGGACCTTGTTAATGTTGCCAGGGTTTTCCTCTCGACCTAACTGTGCAATCACCTTGCGAGAGATGAGCGTGGTAAGGCCCGAGTGCGACAGGGCCACGGCAAAGGCTCCCAGCAGGGCATAACTCAGGGCGATCTGCGCGCCGCCGCCAAGGCCTGTGTTGAAGGCCTCAACCGTCTGGTCTAGGTTCATGCCGCCGACGAGTCCGGCGACCAATGCACTCACAGTGAGTGCGATAACGACGTTCACGCGTGCTAGGCTAAGGCCCAACATCAAGCAAACGGCAATAACAACTGCATTCATATTGATTCAATCTGATTTTTTAATCTTTAATGGGAAGCTATTTTTGCCAGCAATAGCCCGTGTTGTCCAGCGTCTAGGCGTTTTATCTGAAAAATAGACAAGAGATGTAACCGAACTGTATTCAAGTTTACTGCGTAAGTGTAAATAAGCCTAACCGAGTGGACGGAAGAAGGTGATAACTTGGGCAACTCGATGAATATTTATTAAAAAAAGTGACAATGATCCCAAATTACTTGTGTCCCGCTGGTGACTGCCTATAATGCTTCTGAGTTCATAATTAAAAGCTTTTTCAATCCATAGATGGAGATAAAAAATGAGCGTATTAGTAGGCCGTCCGGCTCCTGATTTTACAGCTGCAGCAGTTCTTGGTAATGGCGAAATCGTTGATAGCTTTACCCTGAGCGAAGCGATTAAAGGAAAGCCAGCTGTAGTATTCTTCTACCCACTTGACTTCACTTTCGTATGCCCATCTGAGTTGATTGCCTTCGATCACCGCATGGAAGAGTTCAAGAAGCGTGGCGTTGAAGTTATCGGTGTTTCTATCGATTCTCAGTTCACTCACAACGCATGGCGTAACACTCCAGTAGACAAGGGCGGTATCGGCCAGGTTCAGTACACCCTAGTTGCTGACGTGAAGCACGATATCTGTAAAGCTTACGATGTTGAGCATCCAGAAGCCGGCGTGGCTTTCCGTGGTTCTTTCCTGATCGACAAAGAAGGTCAGGTTCGTCACCAAGTCGTTAACGATCTGCCACTAGGTCGTAACGTTGACGAGATGATTCGTATGATCGATGCACTTCAATTCCACGAAGAGCACGGTGACGTTTGCCCAGCAGGCTGGGAAAAAGGTGACAAGGGTATGGACGCGAGCCCAGCAGGCGTTGCTTCTTACCTGACTGATAACGCTGATTCACTATAAGCGATTCATGTTAAAGTCAAAAAAGCTGCCCTAGGGCAGCTTTTTTTATGGCTAGATTTTATGACAAGATTTTATGATTAGTCTTTATATCAGCCTAGCTGAGGCTCACTGGTTAGAGGGGATTAGCTCGTGAGCACCAGCTCACGGTAGGAGGCGGTCTCTCTGTCATCCTCGCTGAGACCGAGCTGCTCGGCCAGGGAGATGAGTCCTCGTTCAAAATCTGCCAGTTGAGCCTCATCGTCTGTCATGATCGCTAGCTCGGCAAAGTCGCCCAGGCCGTTGAGCGTATCGACCGTCACATGGTACTGGTCGATAAAATAGATGCTGCGGGTCTTGGTAAGACGCAGCACGACATCATAGCCCAGGTTTTCCAGCATGGCGGCGGCGCTGTCGATATTGTCGATACGCGTGGCCTGACACTGCTTGTCACCAGGTCCTTTGACTATCCAGAGTTTGATCCCTGAGGGGCGCATCTCCCTGAGAATCAAATATTTCTCCTCTTTGGCCAGGCATCCTTTTTCAGTATCGTAATATCGGTCGAACTCGACATTGTCCTCGAGCATTATCTGGTGAGGGAGGCGTCGAAGCTGGTTTAAAAAAGCCTCTCTATCTTGTAGTCGATATTTGAGTTCGACTTCATACTTGCCTTCAAAATGGGCTTGGCTCATCGTTCTACCGTCTGTGTAGCTTGCTGTGGTTGTTAGCCGGACTATAGCACTTTTGGGCGGGGCGGAGTGTGAGGTGATTAGTCTTTGTTGGTGCCATTTTATGTTAATAAATTGATCATTTTGTTCGCCCTTGATATACCTAGAGAAACCCTTCTTATTTATCGGCTTAGCCGCGAATGTGAGATGTAAGGTACTCGATGCGACTCTCTATAGCGTTTCTCTGTTGTTTGTTTTTCGTGGTGGCTGTTCGCGCCGAAACCGTGCTTTCTTATGATGTGAATGGCTCCAGTAGTTGGTATCCCTACTTTATCGATGCTAACGCCAAGGACCCAGGGATCTTGGCCGAGTTGGTGCCAGATATCTTTGCACTGACCCCGATTCGATTGGAGGCGAAACATTATCCACCGAAGCGAACTAATCAGGCGTTGGCTAGCGGGGCACTGGATTTCGATGTTGTGAGTCCTAGCTGGTTTGAGGGGGGCGACTTGGGTGAAAATTTTGTGCAGTCACAACCCATCTTCGCGATTAAGGAGCATGTAGTGGTCTTGGAGACGGCACTGGACGACTGGATGGATATTAGTAAGATCCGCGGGCAGGAGATTGGTACTGTGCGCGGTTATCTCTATCACGACGACAGCCAGTTCACCCGCGTCGATTTTAAGTCGGAGCGTGAGCTTATCATCGCCTTGCAGAAGGGGCGCATCCAGGCGGCCATTGCAGGGGATCTTACTGCGCTTTACTGGGCCAAGGAGCTGCAGGTGCCTATCGCGCTGGCGGCGGTGCATTCGGATGGCGTGCTGGTGATCCGCCTGCGAAGAGAACACCAAGCCTTGCTCGAGCAGATCAATGGCGCGATAAGTCAGCTCAGAGACCAGGGAACAATCGATGCCTTACTGGCCAAATATACTTCGGGTCCATCGGTTGCCTCAAGATTGAACAATTAGGCGTATCTTCCTCTATCTTCCTCTAACCGATTGTTTTTCAATCAAACGGTACATAATCTCTTGACGTGCGCTTCGAGATAGCCGCTAATTGTCGCCAATGGAAATAAGCAAGGATAGATGTATGAATCCAATGGAGTTTGCGATTCCGGCCGAGGACAAGCAGGCCTTTAGTCAATATTACGCGAAGAAGATAGCCCCTAAGTGCCGACGTTATGAGTCGGTTCGCCAGGCGGCTGCCGCTAAGTATCTGTCGCGTAGAAAAGTCAGTGCTCCCGTCACTTATATCGGTTTACTCGCCTTTCTGGCCTTTTTTGCCCTAACTTTCTACGGCGCAGCGATTCTCGATTTTGAAGATGGCGTGTTCTTTATCGGCTTTGCCGGTGCGTTTGGCTCAGGCGCCTTGGTGGCGACGGTAAACATCTGGGCGGGAAACGAGATAGGGCAACTACGCGCTGAGATTATCGAGGAGGTCTATCCGCTGCTGCTGGGATATTTCGGTAAGCGGTTTGCGTTAAATCCTCCAGGCTTACCCGGCCTGGATACCTATATGGACTATGGTCTCTTTCCTAAGTTCGACAAGGGATATTTTGAAGATTCGGTACGAGGCCAGTACCTCAATGTGCCTTTCTTGCTGCGGGAGCTGACGCTATTCGAGCACAAGGGGACTAAAGACAATCGCCCTCAATACAAGACGCTGTTTGATGGTTTGGTCATAGAGTTTGAGCTGCCAAAGCGGTTTTCTGCCAATATCCAGGTTCGTCAAGATAAAGGCCTCATGGGTAACGGTTTTATGCAGTTTAAACAGCAGCTGTCACGGGTAAAGCTGGAAGATCCTACCTTTGAGCGTCAGTTTGAGGTGTATAGCGACGATCAGGTCGAGGCGAGATACATGTTAACCACGGCGACCATGGAGCGTTTTCTCTCCCTGTCACGCTTTTACGGTGGAGAGCTCGAAGCCAGCTTCAAAGCGGGAAGACTGCTGATTATGATCGCCTGTAAACATAACTATTTCGAGCCGCAGTTGGATCTGCTAAAGCCGCTGGATTTTAGCGATGATATAGAGCAGGTGTTTAAGGAGATCCATGAGGTATTTGATTTGATCAAGGCCCTGAATCTCGACAGTCGTACCGGGCTTTAAAATCGTCTATTTGGCCGTTCACCTTATCTCTGTTGAGCGGCCAGTATCTGTATAGACACTAGCAGGTGTTTAGCCTAGGCTGTCTAACACCTTTGGGTCTTACCTCAGATGTTATAGCTTGGCTGTCATAGTTTGGCTGTCACATAGCTCAAGCGTTATCGCTAGTTTCTTGTTCAGGCGCTGGGCTGGGTTCTTCGCTTGGCGCTACTACCGGCCAGCCGCCTAATGCCTTCCACTTGTTGACGATATGACAAAACAGCTCGGCGGTGCGTTCGGTATCATAGAGGGCGGAGTGAGCCTCTTTGTTGTCGAAGGGGATACCGGCGATCTCACAGGCCTTCGCCAGTACCGTGTGTCCAAGTGCCAGGCCCGAGAGGGCGGCGGTGTCGAAGGTGGCAAACGGGTGAAACGGCGTACGTTTCAGGGCGTTGCGTTCGATCGCCTGAGTAACGAAACCATGATCGAAGGCGGCGTTGTGGGCCACTATGATACTGCGGTGACAATCCGATGCCTTCTGATGCTTCTTGACCTCTTTAAAGATCTCTAAGAAGGCTTCTTTCTCGCTCACGGCGCCGCGCAGCGGGTTGCTGGGGTCTATGCCATTAAACGCCAGGGCATCTGGTTCGAGGTTTGCGCCTTCGAAGGGCTCGATATGATAGTGCAGCGTCTTATCCAGCATCAAGTCGCCATTATCATCCATCTTCAGCAGGGTGACGGCGATCTCCAGCAACGCATCGGTCTGAGCATTAAACCCCGCGGTTTCAACATCGATGACGACGGGAAAGTAGCCACGGAATCTATGCTTAAGTTTGTGTGCGTCGCAAATATCGCTCATTAAAATATCCAAAGTGAAGAGTGGGGGGCTATTATGAAGTATCCGATGGGATCTTGTCATGTTTGATTGGTCATAATATGGGCTAAAGGAATGCTAAATTAGGCCGATAGGGATAAGTAACGTAATTAATAAGAGTGACTGTCTATGTGGGTTAGGGTGCTATGTGCGATGACATTCGGTATCGGCTTGAGTCTGGCGACGACGGCGCAGGCCGAGTTGCGTCACTATGTGGCCTCGCTGGAACAGTCCTCCTGGAGTCTAAGCGACAACACCCCCATCATCTGTCGTCTTGAGCATGAGATCCCATCCTACGGCAAGGCGGTGTTTACCAGCCGCGCCGGTAAAGATCATGATTTGAACTTTAGCCTGGATATGTGGGTGAAGCCCGACGAGGTGACCAATGCCAAGTTGATGAGCATGGCGCCCGCCTGGCGTCCTGGTGTGGTGTCCCGTCCCATCACAGATCTCACCTATCAGAAGTATTTTAGCGGCGAGGTGCCTAAGAAGGCGGCCTGGTCCATGCTGAACGAACTCGAACGCGGCATGCAGCCGACTTTCTATTATGCCGACTGGTACAACCGTTCCAGCAAAGTCGCCGTTGGGCTTTCGGCCGCCAATTTTGGTCGTCGTTACGCCGAGTTTAAATCGTGTCTGGCCAATCTCTTGCCCTATAGTTTCGATGATATCGCCTTCACAGTGTTGACCTATGAATTTGGTGGTTCCGAGTTGACCCGTTATTCCAAGGCGCAGATCGCTAAGGTGCAGGAGTATCTCTCTTACGACCCTGAGGTCGAGCTGGTCTTGATCGACGCCTATACCGACAGCTTCGGTGGCCGCTCGGTGAATAAGAAGGTGTCAGAGAAACGCGCCAAGTCGGTTAAGCAGCTCTTCCTGGCCGCCGGTATTCCCGACGAACGTATCCATACCTTAGGTCATGGTGAGCGTCGTCATGTGGCGTCCAATGAAACCAAAGATGAGCGGGCGCGCAACAGACGCGTGGTGATTCGCCTCAGCAAGCCGCTGGATTAAAAAAGCCACAGTGAGTTAATAATATTTATGGAAACCGGCCAACAAGGCCGGTTTTTGTTATCGGCCCGGGATAAAAAGAGAGTGCTGGCAAACGCTTGGTAAAAAACAGGTAAAAAAAAGCCCACTTAATCTTAAGTGGGCCGCAAATAAATCATTGCAATCAACAAATTGAAGGAAGGAAGTCAAGCATAAGAACCAGGGATGAATTCACGTGACTGGCACGGGAACTCGGAGTTCTTGTTTCCCATCTACCAGCGGGGTAGACACTTCCGGAAAACGAGGTGAATTATAGGGTCAGACCATTTGTCCTACAAACTAGAAAAATTCCCGCCTTAGATTAGTATTTCTAATGTCAAAAAAGGGTGTTTAAAGGGGCGAATTCACACATTTTGGGTATTTGCGCTTGATTACGCAAAATTGCTGCATAATTTCACGATTTATATAATTCATCCATGTTGTTTTTTTATTAACAAGTCAATTTCGCAAATGCCGGATTCGTTTATTTGTAGCCATTGCACGGTTTTTTTTTACTTGTATAGTACGAGGTTATTGGGCGCTAGCTCACAGGTTTACCATTAATAATAACGAGATATCCAGGACGGCTACAGATGGCTCTTAAGACGATTTTATCCAAGCAAACCCTTTTGCTTGCCGGATTAGGTTTAACACTCATGGGTTGCCAGTACCATGCCAATGAAACGGCAGCGGCGCAGGCAGCGGTTCAGCCCCAGGGCGTGGTCGAAACAATTCACGGTGTAGAGGTTGCCGACCCCTACCGTTATCTGGAGGAAGAGAGTGACGCAACCCATGCCTGGGTGAAGCAGCAGCAACAGGCTGGCCATGATTTTCTGGCACAGCTGGAAAACAAGCAGGCGATAGTCGATCGCATCACCGAGCTGTGGAACTTCGAGAAGGTCACAGCCCCAACCGAGCGTGGTGATAACACCTTCTATTACCGCAACGACGGTCTGCAGGCACAATCTGTACTCTATGTGAAGAATAAGGCCGGTGAAGAGAAGGTTGCCCTTGACCCTAACAGCTTCTCGACCGACGGCACAGTTGCCCTGAGCGGCGTCTCTGTCAGCGGCGACGGTAAGATCATCGCCTATGGCGTCTCAAAGTCGGGCTCAGACTGGCAGCAGTGGCAGTTTGTCGATGTGGCGACCGGGGCCAAGCTAGGCGACGAGCTCAACTGGATTAAGTTCTCCAGCGCCGAGTGGAGCAAAGACAATAAAGGTGTCTACTATTCTCGTTATGACGCGCCCGAAGGCGGCAATCTGCTGGCCGACGTTAACTTTAACCAGAAGGTCTATTATCACCAGTTGGGCACAGACCAGTCTCAAGACAAGCTGATCTACGAGCGCCCACAGAATAAAGATTGGGGCTTTGGTGCAGAGGTATCGGAGGCGGGGGATTATCTGCTGATCTCTATCTCTCAGGGTACAGATAGCCGCAACCGCTTCTTCTATAAGTCGCTCACAGATGCCAACGCGCCTGTGGTCGAGCTGATAAGCGAGCTGGAGGCAGAATACAGCTTCCTGGGTAACGACAAGTCTGTCTTCTACTTCAAGACAGATCTCGATGCGCCAAATGGCAAGATAGTGGCGGTGGATGTGAACCGTCCAGCCAAGGCAAACTGGAAGACGGTTGTCCCTGAGTCGAGCGACCCTATCGCCAGCGTAGCCATCATCAACGATCACCTGGTGGTCAGCTACCTGCACGACGTGCTGGGCAAGCTCACTATCTTCAGCATGAACGGCGTGAAGCGTCAGGATGTAGAGCTACCGGGTAAGGGTAAGATTGCCGGACCATATGGTAAGCGCAGCAAGGATTATTTCTACTACACCTTCAACAGCTATGTGCAGCCACAGACTACCTATAAGTTTGACTTTAAGACGGGCCAGTCGAGCCTGTACGCTAAGCCGAAGGTCGCCTTTAATCCAGATAACTATGTTTCCGAGCAGGTGTTCTACACCAGCAAGGATGGCACCCGCGTACCTATGATGATCTCTTACAAGAAGGGATTGACCCTTAACGGTGAAAACCCAACCCTCTTGTATGCCTATGGCGGTTTCTCTATCTCTCTGACGCCAAGATTCAGCCCGGCCAATATCGCCTGGATGGACATGGGCGGCGTGTACGCCGTGCCTAACCTACGTGGCGGCGCCGAATACGGTGAGAGCTGGCACCAAGCGGGTATGTTCGATAAGAAGCAGAACGTGTTCGATGACTATTTTGCCGCGGCCGAGTATTTGATTGACAACAAGTACACTAATCGCAGCAAGCTCGGTGCCTATGGCCGCAGTAACGGTGGTCTGCTGATGGGCGCGGCCGTGACTCAGCGTCCGGACCTTTTCGCCGCCATTCTGCCTGCGGTAGGCGTATTGGATATGTTGCGCTTCCATAAGTTCACCATCGGCTGGGCCTGGACCAGTGAATACGGTAGCGCCGATAATGCCGAGCAGTTCCCTGCGCTATTGGCCTATTCGCCTTATCACAACATCGCAGAGCGTGATTACCCGGCGACCATGGTGATGACGGCGGATCATGACGATCGCGTGGTACCGCTACACAGCTTCAAGTTCGGTGCCCTGCTGCAAGACAGACAGACGGGAGATGCACCTATCATCATGCGTATCGAGTCTAAGGCCGGCCATGGCGCCGGTAAGCCGACTGCGATGAAGATAGATGAATTTGCCGACATTTACAGTTTCTTAATGCATAGCTTCGGTCTTGCAGTGCCGAGCAAGATAGGCGGCTAAGTAAACAAACCTGAAAAGGGAAGTGAATAACTTCCCTTTTTTATTAACAAAATTTTATGCAGTTAGTCCCGGCTACAGGGGCGTCAAGCATTCACAATTGCCTGGGCACTCGGTATAGTAGGCCTCTATTTAATCTGAATGTTGAGCCGTTTGTAGCTATGTTTCGTTGGCCTATATCCGTTTACTACGAAGATACCGATGCCGGTGGAGTGGTGTATCACTCTAACTACCTTAATTTCTTCGAGCGTGCCCGCACCGAGTGGTTAAAACAGATAGGGGTGAAACAGACGCAGCTGTTGGCCGACGATATTGCCTTTGTGGTCAAACACGCCGATATCGATTTTAAGGTCGCCGCACGCTTCGAGCAGGACCTTTTGGTCGAGTCTGAGGTCATAGAGATGAAGAAGGCCTCTATGGTGTTCCGTCAGCGTCTATTGGATCAAGACGGAACCCTCTATTGTGAAGGGCACATTCAGGTGGCCTGTGTGGCATTATCGCGCATGCGGCCAAAAGCCATTCCCCATCATATTGTTCAGGAGTTAAAGGGTGGAAGCTGATATCTCTTTTATCGGGCTGTTTTTACAGGCCAGTCTATTAGTTAAATTCGTCATGTTGACGCTACTGGCATTGTCCGTGGTGTCCTGGGCGGTGATTATTCAACGTAGACGCCTGCTGACCTCGGCTCGTCAGCGTTCGCTCAAGTTTGAAGACAAATTTTGGTCCGGTGTCGACCTCAATAAGCTTTACAAGGAACTCTCTGCCAGACAGGAGAGCAATACTGGTCTAGAGGCCATGTTTTACGCCGGCTTTAAAGAGTATGCCCGCCTGAGTAACCTTAACGGCAAGGTGCCAGCTGCCGTGATGGATGGCTGTTATCGTGCCATGCGGGTCTCTCTCTCCAGAGAGCTTGAGAAGTTGGAAACCCACTTGCCACTGCTGGCAACGATTGGCTCGACCAGCCCCTATATCGGTCTGTTTGGTACCGTTTGGGGGATCATGAACTCCTTTATCGCCCTGGGCGCCGTTGAAAACGCGACACTTGCCATGGTGGCCCCGGGTATCGCCGAGGCACTTATCGCCACGGCCATGGGTCTGTTTGCGGCGATTCCTGCCGTTATCGCCTACAACCGTTTCTCGACTCAGGTGGAGAAGATCGAGATGTCTTACGCCAACTTTATGGAAGAGTTCTCCAGCATCCTGCATCGTCAGGCCTATAGCGAGAAGGAAGCCGGTTAATGCAGCAGGGTTATCAACGTAAGAGGCGTCGTCCGGTTGCCGAGATCAACGTTGTACCTTATATCGACGTGATGTTGGTACTGCTCATCATCTTCATGGTGACTGCGCCTATCGTGACGCAGGGCGTGAAGGTGGACTTGCCACAGGGGGAGGCCGAGAGCCTGCCTGCCGACAGTAAGCCGCCAGTGGTGGCTTCTATCGATGCCGATGGCGATTATTACCTGGATATTGGCAGTGCCAGCAGTAAAGAGGTGTTGGAGCTCGAGGAGATTGCCGTCAGAGTCAGCGCCATCATTCAGCTAGAGCCAGAGCGCCCCGTGGTGGTTAAGGCCGATAGGAGCATTCCCTATGAGCGGGTGATCCAGTTGATGGTGACGTTACAAAAAGCAGGTGTACCTTCGGTAGGCCTGATGACAGATTCGCCTGAGGAGTAACAGGTGGCAGGGAAATCAGATTTTACCGTTCCACTCATTATTTCAGCCAGCATTCATGTTGGCGTGATAGTTGTTTTGGCCATGGGTGTCGATTTTAGTGAGAAGCCTAAGGTGATGCCCCAGGTCAGTGCGCCTGCGGTGCAGGCCGTGGTGGTGGATCAGAAGCGGGTCAACGAGCAGGTCGAGAAACTTAAAGCCGAGAAATTGGCCGCCGAGCGCAAGGAGAAGGCGCGTCAGGAGGAGCTGGATCGTAAGGCGAGAGAGGCGCGTCAGGCCCGTGAACGTGAGCAGGCGCGCATCAAGAAGCTTGAGCAGGAGCGCAAGCAGAAAGAGCTAGAGACGCAAAATGCGGCCAAGGCTGCCAAGGCCGCCAAGCTTAAAGAGCAGCAGGAAAAAGAGAAGGCGGCTAAGGCCGAGGCGCAGCGTAAGAAGAAAGAGGCTGAGCGCAAGGCCGCCGAAGAAGCCGCAGCCAAAGCCGAAGCTAAGCGTAAGGCTGAAGAGGCCGCCGCTAAGAAGGCCGCCGAAGAACGTAAGCGCAAGGCAGAGGCCGAGGCGAAACGTAAGGCCGAAGAGGCCGCGCGCCGCGAGCAGGAGCGTATGATGCAAGAGGCGTTAGCAGCCGAGCAGGCCGCGCTGTCACAGACCCGCAACAAGCAGGTGATGAGCGAGGTGCAGCGTTATACCTCGATGATCCGCGCCACGATTCAGCGCCATCTGGTGGTGGATGAGTCGATGCGAGGCAAGAGCTGCCGCGTCTTTATTCGTCTGGCCAAAGATGGCTTTGTAACTGGTAACGAGATAGTGTCTGGCGATCCTGTGGTGTGCCGTGCCACTAAGGCTGCGATCAATAAGGCCGGGCGCCTGCCTGTCTCGCCAGAAGCCGATGTTTATAACAAGCTAAAAGAGATTAATCTCACTGTACAACCTGAGTTTAATTAAAGGAGTTCCATGAAAAATTTGGGAAGATGGCTCATCTTGGGTCTGGCGTTTTTAACCATACCGGCCAAGGCGGCATTGGATATAGTGATCACCGAAGGGGTCGATGCGGCGCGTCCTATCGCCGTGGTGCCTTTTGTGTGGCTGGGCAGTACGCCTATGCCGCAACAGATCTCTGATGTGGTGATGTCGGATCTGACCCGCAGCGGGACCTTTAAGCCGATGGATGAACTCGGGCTGCCACAGCGCAACCTAGGGTCATTGGCGCAGATGGATTTGAAGGCCTGGTCGAATGTGGCCGCGGAAGCCGTGGTCATGGGCACGGTTAAGCCTTATGGTCCAGATCAATACCTGGTTAACTTCGAGCTTATCGATCTGGTCAAAGCCCAGATGCAGTCTGGTGGTCCTCAGTCAGCCAGTGATTACCTACTCGATAGTCGCGAGACAGTGATCAGCGGCGCCCAGTTTAGACAGTATGGTCACAGGATCAGTGATATCGTCTATGAGAAGCTCACCGGCATTCGCGGCGCCTTCCTGACGCGTATCGCCTACGTGGTGGTGGATCACAAGGCGAAATCGCCTTATAAGTTAATGATTGCCGATTATGATGGCTATAACGAGCAGATGCTGCTGCGCTCGCCCGAGCCGCTGATGTCGCCAGCCTGGTCGCCGGATGGTCGCCGCTTGGCCTATGTGAGTTTTGAGAACAAACAGGCCGAGGTTTTTGTTCAGGATATCTATACTCAGCAAAGAACCAAGGTTACCAGCTTTCCAGGGATAAATGGTGCGCCTTCTTTCTCGCCCGATGGCAAGAAGTTAGCGATTACTCTGTCGAAGGATGGTCAGCCTGAGGTCTATGTGGTGGATATCGCCACCAAGGCGATTAAGCGTGTGACTAACCATTACGCCATCGACACCGAGGCCTCTTGGACACCAGATGGTAAGGCGTTGATCTTTACCTCTGAGCGTGGTGGTCGTCCGCAGATTTATCAGGTGACTTTAGCTTCAGGCAAGGTCACGCGCCTGACCTTCGAAGGTGAGTGGAACCTGGGTGGCTCTATCTCGCCCGATGGTCGCAGCATGGTGTTTGTGAATCGTACAAATGGTAAGTTCAATATTGCCCGTATGGATCTCGAGACACGATTTATGCAGGTGCTGACCACGACACGTTTGGATGAGTCGCCAAGCATAGCGCCTAACGGTACTATGGTGATTTATGGCACCACTTATCAGGGTCAACAGGTGTTGGCTGCTGTCTCTATGGATGGACGATTTAAGGCAAGATTGCCAGTGGGTCAAGGGGAGGTGAAGTCTCCTGCTTGGTCACCCTTCTTATAAATTTACTACTGAGAACAAGATTAAGGATTACAAAATGGATCTGAATAAGCTGTTTAAAGCTATGGTTGTTGCCCTGCCGATTATGGCGATCAGTGCGTGTAGCTCAACCTCTGAGTCACAAACCGATGCGACTAGCTCTATGAGCGGCAGCGAAAGCAGCGAAATGAATGCCGGTGGTGGCGTTGAGACGGGTGGTGTAGCACCTATCCTGACACCAGAAGAGCAGCAACGTATTAAGTACCAGGAACTGCGCAAGGAACATATCATCTACTTCGATTTCGACCGCAGCTCGGTATCCTCTGACTTCTCAGAAGTGCTTAATGCTCATGGTGAGTATCTGCTTGAGCATCCTAATGTACGTGTGATGATCGAAGGTCATGCCGATGAGCGTGGTACGCCAGAGTACAACATCGCCCTGGGTGAGCGTCGTGCCAAGGCCGTTGCCAAGTACCTGCAAAGCATGGGTGTACTGCCGAGCCAGATGAGCATAGTGAGCTATGGTGAAGAGAAGCCACAAGATTTCTCTCGCACCGATGATGGCTTTGCTAAGAACCGTCGTGCGGTATTGGTTTACTAAGCGTTAGGTAGGGTTAACTATGAAGACTGCCGTTGTTACCGCGGCAATTCTGATGAGTGTGGGTGTCGCGGTAGCGGCACCTGCGCCCGTTGAGGATGTTGCCGGTGGTTCCTCCGAAGATAGAGTTGCGCGTCTTGAGCGTATCATAAAGGCCAAACAGGCGGCCGAATTTGAGATGCAGCAGCGTCTGGATACCCTCCAGCAGGAGGTACTTGACCTGCGTGGCCTGACTGAGCAGCAAAGCTATCAAATTAATCAGATGCTACAGCGCCAACGTCAGCTCTACGATGATATTGCTAATCTGAGTAAGGCTAAGGCGACGCCAGTGGCGGCAACTCCTGTAGCGACAAGCTCAGGAACCTCTTCACTAGGGGAAACCGCTAGCTATGAGCGCGCCGTGAATCTGGTGCTGAAAGAGCGCCAGTACGATGAGGCGATCCCTGCGTTTCGTGAGTTCATTGCGCAATACCCCAATTCGACCTATGCCGCCAATGCTAACTACTGGTTAGGTCAGCTACTCTATAACAAGGGTGAGCTTGGTGATGCCGCTAAGGCCTTTAATACTGTTGTCAATAAGTTTAAAGAGTCGAATAAGCGTGGCGATAGCCTGGTTAAGCTTGGCATGATTGCGCAGAAGCGTAACGATAATGCGACCGCTAAACGTTACTATCAGCAAGTCGTTAGCGAATACGCTAATAGTGCCGCTGCTCGCATCGCCAAACAGCAGATGGTGGGGCTTTAATCTCTATTTAACCAAAAAACATACTCTTAGTCTGTTTTTCATGCAAACAAAAAAAAATGGGGAATTTGCACTTGCATGAGAAGATGAAAAAGGTATTATAGGCGCCCTCGAAGCGACGTAGTCGTTTGGGCGCTAAATCAAAGAGATTTAGTTGAAAATGGGTCGTTAGCTCAGTCGGTAGAGCAGTTGGCTTTTAACCAATTGGTCGAAGGTTCGAATCCTTCACGACCCACCACTTTTCTGGCAGTGGTTAAACAATCAGGCATCTAAGATGGGTCGTTAGCTCAGTCGCTATTTTTAGAGAAAGGGCAGTTGGCTTTTAACCTATGATACAAGGTTAAGCTTCATCAGTATCAATAATATGGGTCGTTAGCTCAGTCGGTAGAGCAGTTGGCTTTTAACCAATTGGTCGAAGGTTCGAATCCTTCACGACCCACCACTTTTCTAACAGTGGTTAAACAGTTAGGCATCCTAAGATGGGTCGTTAGCTCAGTCGGTAGAGCAGTTGGCTTTTAACCAATTGGTCGAAGGTTCGAATCCTTCACGACCCACCACTTCTCTGGAAGTGGTTAAACATTCAGGCATCCAAGATGGGTCGTTAGCTCAGTCGCTTGCTCTTGTAAAGAGTGTAGAGAAAGGGCAGTTGGCTTTTAACCTCTGATACAAGGTTAAGCTACATCGGTATCAACAATATGGGTCGTTAGCTCAGTCGGTAGAGCAGTTGGCTTTTAACCAATTGGTCGAAGGTTCGAATCCTTCACGACCCACCACTTTTCTGGCAGTGGTTAAACATTCAGGCACCTAAGATGGGTCGTTAGCTCAGTCGCTATTTTTAGAGAAAGGGCAGTTGGCTTTTAACCTCTGATACAAGGTTAAGCTACATCGGTATCAACAATATGGGTCGTTAGCTCAGTCGGTAGAGCAGTTGGCTTTTAACCAATTGGTCGAAGGTTCGAATCCTTCACGACCCACCACTTTTCTGGAAGTGGTTAAACATTCAGGCATCCAAGATGGGTCGTTAGCTCAGTCGGTAGAGCAGTTGGCTTTTAACCAATTGGTCGAAGGTTCGAATCCTTCACGACCCACCACTTTCTCTAGGTGGTTAAATCAAGAGAAGGATTTAGAAGGTTATTAGCTCAGTCGATGCTTTTAAAGCAAAGAGGCAGTTGGCTTTACTTTTTAACTCCACATTGGTCGAAGGTTCGAATCCTTCACGACCCACCACTTTTCTGGAAGTGGTTAAACATTCAGGTATCCAAGATGGGTCGTTAGCTCAGTCGCTATTTTTAGGGAAAGGGCAGTTGGCTTTTAACCTCTGATACAAGGTTAAGTTACATCGGTATCAACAATACGGGTCGTTAGCTCAGTCGGTAGAGCAGTTGGCTTTTAACCAATTGGTCGAAGGTTCGAATCCTTCACGACCCACCACTTCTCCAATCATTTCTGCTTTTGTTGAATTCCTTATTATTTGTTGTCGGTTTCGGTTAACTAGCCGCAGTTCAAATAGCAGTGATCCAATATCAGTGATCTAATAAATCGTTGGATGTGCTTTAAATAAAGAGACAGTTGGCTTTGCTTCTTAACGCCACATTGGTCGAAGGTTCGAATCCTTCACGACCCACCACTTCTCCAATTATCTCTGCTTTTGTTGAATTCCTTATTATTTGTTGTCGATTTCGGTTAGCTAGCCAAAGTTCAAATCGCAGTGACTTAATGCCTGTGACCTAATACCAGTGAGCCAGGTTTAAAGCCGTTAATCATCAGATCCTTTATATCGTTTTGTTGTTCGAATTATTTGCTGATGCAATAGGGATTGCCTCGACCTAGACTAATTCACTAGCTTTTTATCGTACATTACCCCTGCCTGTTCGACCTTTGTCTTATAGACGTTTTGCTAATGTTACTTGTTTGTTAACTCCGTCATATTCATTGCGATAATAATGAAAAAGGGAGAGGACAGATGAAAAACGCAAAAGTGTCTTTGCTGGCTGCGGCGACCTTACTGGCGCTAGGTTCCAGTGCTGCTATGGCCGAGACAGAGTTTAAGTTTGGTGGCTATGTGAAGGCCGATGTCATGTTTAGTGACTATAGCAATGGCGCACCAGACTCAGGTAATCTTTCTCGCCAGTTTTATGTTCCAGGTACCATCTATGGTACACCGGGCAATGGCGAACAAGTTGTCGATTTCCAAGCGAGAGAATCTCGCTTTAATTTTAAGACGGTGACAGATCTCGACGGCCACAAGCTAACCGGTTTTATCGAGCTGGACTTTATGACTCACAGCGACGGCAACGAAAGGGTATCTAACAGTTACTCTCCCCGAATTCGTCATGCGTTTGTCAGCTTTGACAACTGGACCGTGGGTCAGACCTGGACTACCTTCATGAATCCAGGCTCTCTGCCTGAAAACCTCGATTTCGTGGGGGCGGCAGAAGGTACGCCTTTTGTGCGCCAGACGCAGGTTAGATACACCAATGGCGGCTTCCAGTTTGCTCTGGAAAACCCAGAAACTACGGTAACGCCTAATGGCGGTGGTTCACGTATCACCAGCGGTAGTGGCATAGTGCCTGATTTCGTGGCGCGTTATAACTTTAAGACCCAAGGTGGTGCAAAGTTTACCCTGGCCGGTATTGCACGCCAGCTTAACCTTGAGAAGGGTGGGATAGATTCTCAGACCATGGGTTATGGCTTGAACTTTACCGGAGTGATTCCTGTTGGTAGCGATGATCTTAAATTCTCGGCAACCGCGGGTGATGGCTTGGGGCGCTACATGGCGCTTAACTATGCCAATGCGGGAGTATTGGATGCCGATGGCGACATAGAGACCATTAGCTCATACGGCGGTTTCGCCTCCTACCGCCATTGGTGGAACGATAAGTGGCGCTCAAGCTTTACCTTATCGGGCTTCAAGGCCGATAACGATGTCGCCTTAACTGGCGGAGTTGTGAATGAAGAGTCCTATTCTGGTTACGTTAACTTGCTCTATTCTCCGGTGAAACCTTTAACGGTTGGTGTGGAGTATATGTACGCGGAAAACACCAAACAAAATGGTGATAAGGGCGAGTTAAATCGCGTTATCTTCTCGGTGAAGTATGTGTTGTAGTCACTGGTGTTAAGATAAAAAAGGAGGCTTAGCCTCCTTTTTCTTTGCTGTCGTTACAGCAGATTGTTGTCGCGAACATATTGTTCAAACTCGGTGCAGCCACCGATATGCTCTTGATCGATGAAGATCTGCGGCACGGTTTCAACTGGCTTGCCTACCGTCTTTTCCAGATCGGCCTTGGTGATGCCCTCTGCATGAATATCGACATACTTAAATTTGAAATCGTCGCGAGTCTCAACCAGTTGCTCTGATAGTTGAACGGCTCTAACGCAGTATGGGCAGCCTGGACGGCCGAAGATTACAACAAACATATTCGCTCCAGAAGTAAATGTTGGTGACTTTATACCATAGGCCAACGGGGTTTGCATATTTCAGATCATACAAACTTATGCTGGCTGTCGAATCGGCCTCGATAGTCGAAGAAACGCTCGACTAATTCCCAGCCGCGTTTGCCCTTCTTGAGGAGCAGAAGATCCGGCATACGAAAATGATCTCGTGCGGCAATCACTTGTTCGGGCGTATCGTAGCTTGGCTGTTTCTGACCTGGTGTACGCGTGTGTTGATGGACAAACACGCCATAGAAGGCACGGATCTGCGCCTTAGTGGCAAAGTTAAAGCTGCTAGAGAAGTCATTTCCCTCGACATCCAAGTAACGCACCCTGAGCCGAGTTCCTTCCGCCTCGAAAAGCATCTCTTGGCACCGAAACAGATGATGGTGCTTCTGTTGCAGCACCTCTTTAAGACGCTTGTCTGGGTCGATCAGTGTCGACTGACAATGCTGGCAAACTTTGGCGGCAATATCGTTCTCTTCGCCGCAATTGGGGCAAGCCTTGGAGCGGAACCGAAAGTCGCACTGCTTTTTGCCACTGTCATCACCTATCACGGCCTGACAGCGTCGTCCGAAGTGCTCGATAATATCGCCATCACTGTCCACCAGTCCCCAGAAAATGTTGGCAAAGCCACAGACCGGGCAGGGCACCTGCACCGGCACACTCTTGCTGTCGGGTTTAGGACGGCCCACCTCGGGAAAAAAGAGGTCGAAACCGTTGGCGGCGTAATCGATCACCAAACAGTCCTGTTTGCCCTCACAGATCCTTAAGCCCCGACCGACCATTTGCTGAAACAGACTCACCGAGGCCGTGGGCCTTAGAATCGCAATAAGATCCACATGGGGGGCGTCGAAACCGGTAGTCAGTACGGCAACGTTGACCAGATAATCGAGCTCGCGCTGCTTGAATGCATCTATGATGGCATCGCGCTGCTGGCTTGGCGTATTGGCCGTGATAAGGCCTGCCTTATCTGTGGCGAGTAGCGTCATGATCTCCTCGGCGTGACGCACTGTCGCGGCGAATATGATGGTGCCGGCTCGGGTGTTGGTGAGCTGTTTAATCTGCTCCACGATCGCCTTGGTGGCACGACCGGCATGATGTAAGAGGGAATCGACTTCGGCCTCGTTGTATTCGCCATTAGCACTGGGGGAGAGCTCGCTAAAATCATATTGGGCCGACAGGCCGTCCAGTACCTTGGGGGGCGTCAAGAAGCCCTGTTTAATCAGGGGGCGCATCGGCAGCTCGAAGATACAGTGTTCGAATACCGGCTGCTCGGTATTACCTATCTTGCCGTGGTAGTGATAGCGGTAGATCCAACCGCTTCCCAGCCGATAGGGGGTGGCCGTCAGGCCTAACAATCTAAGCTTTGGGTTCTGAGTTCTCAGGTGACTCAGTAGCTGCTGATATTGGCTCTCTTTCTCGTTGGAGACCCGGTGGCATTCATCGATGATCACCAGAGAATAGGGTTCATCAAACTGCTTGGGATTACGCACCGCCGACTGAATGCTGGCGACTACCGTCTTGTTGCGGGTCGATTTCTGTTTCAGGCCGGCCGAAAAAATACTGGCCTCATCTGTCAGTAATCCAACCTTCTCGGCGTTTTGCGCCACCAGCTCCTTGACGTGGGTGAGTACTAGGGTGCGCCCCTTGGCGATGCGGGCAAGCTCTGCGATGACGATACTCTTGCCGGCCCCTGTCGGAAGCACAAGAACGGCGGAGTCGTCGCAGCGTTTAAAGTGGCTGATGGCCGCCTCTACGGCCTGGCGTTGATAATCTCTGAGTTGCAAAGCAAATGCTGGTCTGTGATTGGGGCTATCAGGATATCAGTGCCTAACATGGCTCGCTAGGGCCTGTTGACCTTTTGAGAACAATTTTTGTTCTAATTGAGTACGTTCAAATCGCGGCATGAGGCTTGAAGTATAGTTATTCTATATAAAAGCCGAGTAACAAAGAGTTGAACGTACTCAAGACGAACCCTGCGGGCAGCGTCTGTATCATTTTTCTACTGCGTTATCGCTCATTGATGTAGCACACCACATTACAATCGCTCTGCCTTGTATAAAAGCGATACAGAATGCTGCAAAAATGAACGCGAAAGATAAACAGGCCCTAGGGGGACCATAAAAAAAGCCCCTCGATGAGGGGCTAGAAGAGAGAATCTTGTGCAGCGAGCTGTTATTCGCTGCGATTGAGACGTGTCTCAATCAGGGTATCGATCACCGCTGGATCGGCGAGTGTCGACGCATCGCCTAAGTTGGTCACTTCGTTGGCGGCGATCTTGCGCAGGAAGCGGCGCATGATCTTACCCGAACGTGTCTTAGGCAGGCCGCCGGCCCATTGGATCAGATCCGGCGTCGCCAGGGCGCCAATCTCTTTTCTCACCCATTGACGCAGCTCCTGACGCAGTTCTTCGCTCTCCTGGGTGCCCTTGGTCAGGGTGACATAGGCATAGATGCCCTGGCCCTTGATGTCGTGAGGGTAGCCAACCACGGCAGCCTCGGCGACATGTTCGTGAGCCACCAGGGCACTCTCGACTTCGGCGGTACCCAGACGGTGGCCCGAGACGTTAATCACGTCATCGACACGGCCGGTGATCCAGTAGTAGCCATCTTCATCGCGACGGGCACCGTCACCGGTGAAATACATGCCGCGGAAGGTCTTAAAGTAGGTGAGGGCAAATCTGTCATGGTCGCCATACACGGTGCGCATCTGTCCAGGCCAGGAGTCGAGGATGACCAGGTTACCCTCGGTCGCGCCATCTATGATGTTACCCATGTTGTCTACCAGCGCAGGTTGCACGCCAAAGAATGGACGAGTTGCTGAGCCAGGCTTAGTATCTGTCGCGCCTGGAAGTGGCGAGATTAGGATGCCTCCGGTTTCGGTTTGCCACCAGGTATCGACAATTGGGCAGTTCTCATGGCCAATCACCTCGTGATACCAGCGCCAGGCCTCAGGGTTAATGGGTTCACCCACAGAGCCCATGATACGCAGCGAGCTACCATCGAAACCATCAAATTGTTCCTTGCCTTCGGCCATCAGGGCGCGGATCAGTGTCGGCGCAGTGTAGAGGATGTTGACTTTATGACGGTCGATCATCTCGCCCAGGCGAGCCGGGCTTGGGTAGTTAGGGATACCTTCGTGGATCAATATGGTCGCGCCGTTGGCAAGCGGGCCATAGACCATGTAGGAGTGGCCGGTGATCCAACCCACGTCGGCAGTACACCAGTAGATCTCACCCTCTTTGTAATCAAACACATATTCGTGCGTCATCGAGGCATAGACCAGGTAGCCACCTGTGGTGTGTAGCACACCCTTTGGGTTACCAGTAGAACCTGAGGTATAGAGCAAGAAGAGGGGATCTTCGGCGCCCATCTCTTCGGCTACACAGTGTTCAGAGGCGGTTTCCATCAGTGAATCCCACTTGATGTCGCGTCCCTCTACCCAGTTTACGGGATTGCCTGTACGCTCAAGCACGATAACCTTCTCGACACAGTTTACGTCTGGGTGAGACAGGGCGGCATCTATGTTAGCTTTTAATGGAATGGTACGGCCACCGCGTACGCCTTCATCGGCGGTGATCACGACCTTGGACTTACCGTCGATCACCCGTGAGGCGATTGAGTCAGGCGAGAAGCCACCGAAGACCACTGAGTGAATGGCGCCGATGCGGGCACAGGCCAGCATGACCACGGCGGCCTCAGGCACCATTGGCATGTATACGGTGACCACGTCACCGCGTCGCACTCCTTGGCTACGCAGGGCATTGGCAAACTTACATACCTCTTTGTGGAGTTCACCATAGGTGAGGGTGCGTTGCTCGGCGGCATCGTCACCTTCCCAGATGATAGCCAGCTTATCGGCATTTTGTTCGAGATGACGATCGAGACAGTTAACCGAGGCGTTCAGGGTGCCGTCATAGAACCAGTTGATCGACAGGTTGTGATCGTCGAAGGAGGTTTTCTTGACCTTAGTAAAAGGCTTCATCCAATCGATGCGCTGGCCATGCTCTCTCCAGAAACCTTCGGGATTAACCACAGATTCCTGATACATCTTCTTATATTTTTCGTCATTAATGTGGGCATTCGCCGCGATTTCGCTTGGAACTTTGTAGAGAGACTGGGTGCTCATCTGACTTCCTTTTATTTCTAATTGTGCGTAGATAAAGTATGGAATGCTTAGGCTATTTACCTCTATTAGACCTTGGTCTAGTAAAAAAATATCCTTTATTTTTAGTCTGTTGTGATTATATTTGCACGAGATTTAAGCTAGTATTTAGCGCAGAATAATTAAAAGAATTGGAATTGCTATGAATCTGACTCTGGTTGTTGGCGTGATTGCCCTGTTGTACGTGTCGCTACTCTTCCTGTTGGCCTGGGGAGCAGAGCGCTGGTTTGGGCGGATCACCAAGAAGATTCAGACCTGGATTTATGGTTTAAGTTTAGCGGTTTACTGCTCCTCCTGGAGCTTTCTCGGCACCGTCGGCCAGTCGGCGCAGGATCTCTGGTCTTTCCTGCCCATCTTCGTCGGCCCCATACTCATCTTTACCTTTGGCTTCGGCCTGCTGCGCAAGATGGTGATCGTCTCCAAGGCGCAAAACATCACCTCGGTCGCCGACTTTATCGCCGCGCGTTATGGTAAGTCGCAGACCATCGCCGCCATCGTCACCCTGATCGCCCTGTTTGGCATCATGCCCTATATCGCCTTGCAGCTTAAAGCCATGGTGTTTAGCCTCAACCTGTTTCAGCCCGAAGACGCCCAATATGACGGTGCCTGGGTCTCCCTGATCGTCACCGCCATTCTGGCGATGTTTGCCATCTTATTCGGTACCCGTAAGCTCGACGCCACAGAGCACAACCCAGGCATGATGCTGGCGATCGCCTTCGAGTCTCTGGTGAAGCTGGCGGCTTTCCTCTTGGTGGGCTGCGTGATCAGTTTCGGCTTCTTCGACGGTTTTGGCGATATCTGGGCTCAGGCCAGTGAGCGTCAATTGATCAATAATCCCGAGCTGCGGCTGGAGAACCTGATGCCCCAGCTCTTGGTGGGCATGGCCGCATTTCTCTGTATGCCGCGCCAGTTCCACGTGATGATGGTGGAATGTAAGGACGAGCGCACCTTAGTTAAGGCCAAGTACCTGTTTCCAATTTATCTGCTGCTCTTTGGCATGTTTGTGGCGCCCCTGGCCCTGGCGGGCAAGCTGATGCTGGGGGATAGCGTGTCGGCCGATACCTATGTGATCAATCTACCTTTGGCGCTGGAGCAGCCCATGCTGGCGGTGATCGCCCTGTTAGGCACACTGTCGGCGGCCACCGGCATGGTGATCGTGGCCGTGGTCACCATCAGTGTCATGGTGAGTAACGAGTGGCTGGTGCCTTTGATGTTGCACTCGGGCAAGATCCGCCAGAAGAACTTCAGCCAGTTTTCGCAGTTTCTGCTCAATGCCCGCCGCATCGCTATAGTCCTTATCTTGGGGCTGGGGTATTTCAGTTACCTCTCTTTCATGAACAGCGACTCGCTCTCCGCGCTAGGCATGCTCTCCTTCGGCGCCTTCGCCCAGCTTGCTCCTGCCTTGGTGGGGGGCATGTACTGGAAGCACGGCAATCGCGGTGGGGTCTATTTGGGGCTTATCGTCGGCTTCGGTCTCTGGTGTTACATATTGCTTCAGGGGATGAGCGACAGCCAGGGGGTATTTGGTGGGGAGCTGGCGCTACTCGATAGTATCAACCCCAATATTCGCGACATACTCACCGCGCTCGTCGCCAACCTGGCGTGTTACGTACTGGGCTCTATCTGGTTTCGCGCCGGGGTCGCCGAGCGGATCCAGGCCAGTGCCTTCGTGACGCCGGGCGAACTGAAAAACACCAGTAACCGTAAGGCGTCGCCTATCTCTCAGCAGGATCTCTTGATCCTGGCCAGTCGCTTCGTGAGCCCCACACGAGCCTATGAGAGTTTCTCCCGTTTCTCCGATGAGGCGGTGCGCAGCGACAGCTGGCATAAGGTGGCCTCGCCCGAGCTGATCGCCCATACCGAGCATATGCTTGCCGGGGTGCTGGGGGGCTCAAGCGCCTCACTGGTGATGGACTCTGTGCTGCAGGGGCGAGATCTCGCATTGGATGAGGTGTTCAGCCTGGTGGATGAGGCCTCATCAAAGATTATCCTCAGCCAGGACATGCTCAGGGGGGCGATCGAGCACGCCTATGAAGGGATGAGTGTGGTGGATAAAGAGCTGAACCTGGTGGCTTGGAACTACAAGTATGTGGAGCTCTATGATTATCCTGAAGATTTTCTGCAGGCGGGCATGCCCATCGCCGATGTGGTGCGCTTTAACGCAGAGCGTGGCTATTGCGGTCCTGGGGATGTGGAGGAGCAGGTGGCCAAGCGGGTGCAGCATATGCGTAATGGCACGCCTCACGTGTCTGAGCGTGAGCGCCAGGATGGCAAGGTGATTAAGATACAGGGGAACCCCATGCCCAGTGGCGGTTTCGTGATGACCTTTACCGATATTACTCAGTATCGCGAGCAGGCCAGAGCGTTGCAGGAGGTCAATGAAACCCTGGAGGCCAGGGTGAAGGAGCGTACCTATGAGCTGGCGCTGCTGAACAGCCAATTGCTGGAGGCCAAGGCCCAGGAGGAGAATGCCAATGCCTCTAAGAGCCGTTTCCTGGCGGCCGTCGGTCACGACTTGATGCAGCCGCTAAATGCCGCCCGTCTGTTTACCGCGTCACTGGCGCAATATCCAAATCTGGATCAGGAGGGGCGTACCACGCTGTCTCATGTCAACAGCTCACTCAAGATCGCCGGCGAGCTATTAACGGATCTCCTGGATATCTCTAAGCTGGATTCTGGCATGGTCGAGGTTAACCGACGCGACTTTCCGGTGGCCGAGCTACTGGATGGACTAGCGGTGGAGTTCGATGCCATGGCCAAGGACTATGGCATCAAGTTTTCCATGGTGGCCAGCTCCAGCATCATCAGTTCAGATCTCAGCCTGCTCAGGCGGGTACTGCAAAACTTTCTGACCAATGCCTATCGTTATGCCAAGGGCAATCGTGTGTTGCTGGGCTGCCGTCATCATGCCGGGGCACTGGAGATCCAGGTGATCGACACTGGCTGCGGCATCGATGAGCAGGAGCTAGGGGAAATTTTTAAGGAGTTTAAGCGTCTGGAGAATCCCGAAAGTAAGAGTGTTAGCGGCTTAGGGCTGGGGCTTGCCATCGCCGATCGTATCGCAAGGGTGCTAAATCATGAGATTAGAGTGGTCTCCAAGCTTGGCATGGGCTCTATGTTTTCCATTACCGTGCCATTAGGCGAAAAGGCCAAGGTAGCCCTGCCTAAGAAGGCCAACCCTGTCATGCAGCCACTGGCCGGAGTGAAGGTGCTGTGTATCGATAACGAAGAGGCGATTCTTGCGGGGTTAGAGAGCCTGCTGAGTCGTTGGCAGTGTGAGGTGATCTGCGCCAGCGACCTGGCCGATGCGCGCATCAAGCTTGGGTTAAAAGGGGTTGCGCCAGATATCGTGCTGGCGGATTACCATCTAGATCATGGTCAGAACGGTGTCGATGCCATGGATGGGATCCGCGCCCTGTATGGCGCCCACCTGCCGGGGATCCTGATCACCGCCAATACCCGTAAAGATCTGGTGGAAGATGTGCAGCAGCGCGGTTATCACTACATGGCCAAGATGGTCAAACCCGCGGCGCTAAGGGCGCTGATATCCAGTTTGGTAAAATAGTGAATTTATAAAGTAATAGTGCTTTAAAGCGTAAACAAGGAGTGAAGATTGGGGTCGGTTAAATATTTAGAACAACAGGTGACGCCGAGTAAGATAGTCTGTGTCGGACGAAACTATGCCGAGCATATTCAGGAGCTTAATAATGAGGTGCCCGAAGAGATGGTGCTGTTTGTTAAGCCTAATTCGGCCATCTCGGAGACGCTACTCAGTAGCCATCAGGAGCCGCTGCACTATGAGGCTGAGCTCTGTTTCATGGTAAAGGCAGGGCGGTTTGAGGCGGTTGGTGTCGGGCTGGATCTCACCAAGCGTCAGTTACAGAGTCGGCTCAAGGCCAAGGGGCTTCCCTGGGAGCGGGCTAAGTCCTTCGATGGCGCCGCTCTCTTTAGTGAGTTTGTGCCTTTTGACGGGGAGCTGGATTCGCTGTCGTTTAATTTGATCGTCGACGGTGAGGTGCGTCAGCAGGGGGATGTGGCATTGATGCTCAATCGTCCAGAGGCCATGTTAGTCGAGATAGCCTGTTTCATGACCCTTGAAGAGGGTGACATTGTGATGACGGGCACGCCTAAGGGGGTGGGCCAGATCGCCGCGGGTGAGCAGTTCACCCTCTCGCTTTATCAAAAGGGACGACAGCTCGTCAGTCGGAGCTGGATTGCAGAATAAAGCTCGCCCATTTAATGCCTCTAGGTAAAGTGGGCTCTTAAGAATACGCTAAGTGCCCTCTCAAAATTACGCTAGGGGCTCACGCTAAGGGCTTATGCTAAGAGCACTCAAGTTCATGTAAAGCCCTCTACAGGCGCGTAAAACTCTTTCTGGCGCCGCGAACTGCGGCGCTTGTCTGCTTTCCTATTTACATACATAGCAGTTACATAAATAGCTGTTACATCAATAGCGATTACATAGATAGCCATTACATTGAGAACCATTTCATAAACGCCGGTTTTTAGTATCGGTTTCTCGTTTTCTTTTTGTCCTTCCTCGTTTATTCGTTTTTGTTTCGACTGCGCGGCTTGTGAACTAGTTGACCTGAATCTGTACCCAGGTATACTCAAATATCAAACGTGTTGTAAAAAATATAAAACAAAGCCGCATTATGGCGGCGCAACCTAACGATTATTAAGGAAAGTCGGATGTCACTCGCTCGCTGTCACTCTTATTACAATGCCACTATCAAGCAAGAGACCCATTACCCAGCTCTCGAGGGGGAGCTGGATGTCGATGTGGTGATCATCGGCGCCGGTTTTACCGGGGTTGCGACCGCCCTCGAGCTCGCCGAGAGAGGCGTGAAGGTGGCCGTGGTGGAGGCAAATAAGGTGGGCTGGGGGGCAACCGGTCGTAACGGCGGTCAGGTGACCGGCAGCCTCTCGGGCGATAACGCCATGGTAAAACAGCTACGCAACCGCATCGGCCATGAGGCGGAGGAGTTTGTCTGGAACCTGCGCTGGCGCGGCCATGAGATCATCAAGAAACGGGTCGCTAAATATGAGATAGATTGCGACCTTAAATTTGGCCATCTGCACACAGCCTATAAGCCCGCCCATATGGGGGAGATGCAGGCCACCTATGAAGAGGGGCTAAGGCGGGGCATGGGTGATGAGCTAACCCTGCTGGGTAAGGCTGACATTCCCGATTATCTCGACACGCCGCTCTATCACGGTGGATTACTCAATCGGCGCAACATGCACCTGCATTCGGTGAATCTGTGTATCGGTGAGGCGAGGGCGGCCGAGGCCAATGGTGCCTTGATCTTCGAGGGCTCAAAAGTGCTGGATATTCGCGATGATAAGCGAGTTACTGTATCCACAGACAAGGGGCGAATCACCACCAACTGCGCCGTGCTTGCGGGTAATGCCTACCATAGATTGGCGCGCAATAAGTTAAAAGGCATGCTGTTTCCTGCATCGCTGGGTAACTGCGCCACCGTAAGGCTCGACCCACAAGTCGCTAAACAGCTTAACCCCCATGACCTAGCCGTTTACGATAGCCGTTTCGTGCTCGACTATTACCGAATGACTGCCGACAACCGCCTGATGTTTGGCGGCGGCACCAACTACTCGGGAAGGGATTCTAAAGATGTGGCCGCCGAGTTGCGCCCGGCTATAGAGCGCACCTTTCCCCGTCTCAAGGGAGTCGAAATTGAGTTCGACTGGACGGGCATGGCTGGCATAGTGGTTAACCGGATCCCTCAGCTGGGCAAGGTGTCCAAGCAGGTGTTCTATTGTCAGGGCTACTCGGGTCATGGCGTGGCAACCTCCCACATCATGGGGGAGATAATGGCCCATGCGGTGCAGGGGCAACTCGAGGAGTTCGACCTCTTTGCCCAGATGAAACAGATCAGGCTGCCGGTTGGGGATTGGCTGGGCAATCAGGGCATGGCGTTGGGGATGCTTTACTACCGTATGATGGAGCATTTTCGCTAGTTAACACGAGGTGTAAAGCTCACCAAACGGGTGGTAAAACTTAAATTATCAACTCTTTGCAGTATTTTGTGAGGTGGATGCTGACCGGTGCCATGATGGCGTGCTACATTTATGAACAAGGCATAAATTTGATCCATTTATCTGCTCAAGTAAAGGGGGCCTTATGCTAGGTGAAAACCACTCGCTCATTAACGATTTTCCAGATTATCAAGACCTGATCCTTAAACTCACCGAATCCGACGATGGATTCGCGCAAGACAACAAGAAGTACAGTGCGTTAGACAAAGAGATCCGAACCTTAGAGCTTAACGATGCGCCTATCGATGATAGCGCCATGCATCAGCTTAAGCACGATAGAGCCGAGTTGAAAGATGCCCTCTATCAACGCCTGCTCGACGCCAGCACCTGATCGCCGCCTAGACGTTAGCTTTAGATGTTAACTTAAGATGTTAACTACGCTAAGTTAGTTCAATTAAGTGCTGTAACAAGCTAAACGCACCTTCATATCAGATGGAGGGGCGTTTTTTATGGTCTCAAAAAAGTGCAGACTCAGGGCAGTGCGCGGCCGAGAAACTCCACCATCAATTTTACCTTGGGCGAGAGGTGGCGGTTCTGTGGATAGAGTGCCCAGACACCTTCATTAGGTTCCTGATAGGCGTTGAGCACAGATACCAGGTGCCCGGCTTTAAGATCCTGACCGATATAATAGTTGGGCAGCTGCACCAGCCCTAGCCCCTTAAGCGCCGCGTCTCTCAGACCGTGGCCGGTATTGCACCTGAGATTGCCCTTTATCTTTAGCTGACGCTCGCGGCCCTGCTCGATGAAACGCCAGTAGTCATGGTTGCCGATAAGGCAGTTATGCTGGCTGAGTTCGGACAGGCTATGGGGCTCACCGAAGCGCTTGAGATAATCGGGCGATGCGCAGACATAATTGATGCGCTGGCTGATGCGTTTGGCGATCAGGCTGGAATCGGCCAGCTTGCCGATGCGAATGGCCAGATCTATACCCGCATCCACCAGCCTCACCTGACGGTTGGTGAGGGTGATATCGACCTCGACGTTGGGGTAGGCGAGCAGGAAGTCGTTAACGATAGGCATAATGTACTTCTCGCCATAGGCCACGGGCGCCGTCATCCTCAGTACCCCCTGAGGTAAGCCCCTTAGGCTACTCAAGGCGCGCTCTGCCTCTTCCAAGCCATCGAGTACCTGACGACAGTGTCGGTAGTAGAGGTGACCCTCTTCTGTCAGAGAGACCTTACGTGTGGTGCGATACAGCAGCTTGGTATCTAGCCTTTGTTCCAGCGCGCCTACCTGGCGACTCACCTGGGCGGTGGAGATCCCTAAGCGCTTGCTAGCCTGAGTAAAACTCTCGGTCTCCGCCACCGCGACAAACTCGCTTACCCCTTCCCACTCATGCATGCTTAAAACCCATTATTACGATATGGTAAAAATCATTTGTAAAAAATGGAGATTATCATCTTATGTGAAATAAATAAAATGGACTCAAGTAATCAAATCCACTGACGCCGATGCGGGCAAGACAAGCCTGTGCACAGCGTCTACATTGAAGTGGGCAGACATACATACAAACACAGAAACTAATTGGAGTAAGCGAGATGACAGACAAGTTTATTAAATCTAAGGCCGCCATCGCCTGGGGACCGGGCCAGCCGCTATCGGTAGAAGAGGTGGATGTGATGTATCCCAAGGCCGGTGAGGTCTTGGTGAAGATAGTGGCCACCGGCGTCTGCCATACCGATGCCTTTACCCTCTCTGGTGACGATCCTGAAGGTGTCTTCCCAGCGATTTTGGGCCATGAAGGCGGCGGTATTGTCGAGGCCGTCGGTGAGGGGGTGACCAGTGTGGCGGTAGGGGATCACGTGATCCCGCTGTACACCCCAGAGTGTGGCGAGTGTAAGTTCTGTAAGTCGGGTAAGACTAATCTGTGTCAGAAGATCCGTGAGACCCAAGGCAAAGGCTTGATGCCAGATGGCACCACACGTTTCTTTAAGGACGGTCAGCCGATCTTCCACTACATGGGCTGCTCGACCTTCTCTGAATATACTGTGCTGCCGGAGATCTCGCTGGCCAAGGTAAACCCAGAGGCGCCACTGGAAGAGGTGTGTCTGCTGGGCTGCGGCGTGACCACAGGTATGGGCGCTGTGCTCAATACGGCCAAGGTTGAGCCGGGCGCGAGTGTCGCCATCTTCGGCATAGGTGGCATAGGCCTGTCAGCCATCATAGGCGCGACCATGGCGGGTGCGAGTCGTATCATCGCCGTCGATATCAACGACAGCAAGTTTGAACTGGCCCGTCAGCTAGGTGCAACAGATTGCATTAATCCTAAAAACTATGACAAGCCTATCCAGGAAGTGATAGTCGAGTTGACCGACGGTGGCGTGGATTACTCTTTCGAGTGTATCGGTAATGTGGACGTGATGCGCTCGGCGCTCGAGTGTTGCCACAAAGGCTGGGGTGAGTCTGTGATCATAGGCGTTGCCGGTGCCGGTCAGGAGATCTCGACCCGTCCCTTCCAGCTGGTCACCGGCCGAGTCTGGCGTGGCAGTGCCTTTGGCGGCGTAAAAGGACGCTCAGAACTGCCTGAAATTGTGGAGAGGTATCTGCGCGGAGAGTTTAAGCTCAGCGACTTTATTACCCACACCATGGCGCTGGAGGAGATCAACACCGCCTTCGACCTCATGCATGAGGGTAAGAGTATCCGCTCTGTTGTACATTTCAATCGATAACATTAGTTGGTTTAGACAGGGCACAGACGCTAGCGTCTGTGCCCTTTAGGGATGAGAGTATGACCATAGAAAATATCAGCAGCAACAAGTGTTTCGGTGGTTGGCATAAACAGTATCAGCACCAGTCTGGCGTACTAAATTGCGCCATGCGCTTTGCTATCTATCTGCCGCCGCAGGCCAGCGAACAGAAGGTGCCTGTGCTTTACTGGCTGTCGGGACTGACCTGCACGGATGAAAATTTCATGCAAAAAGCCGGCGCCATGCGTATTGCGGCGGAGCTTGGTATGGCGATTGTCGCGCCCGATACCAGCCCGAGAGGGATGGAAGTGGCCGATGATGCCAGCTATGATCTGGGCCAAGGCGCCGGATTTTATCTCAATGCGACGCAAGTACCCTGGCAGGCTCATTATCAGATGTACGATTATGTGGTGAAGGAGTTGCCCGAGCTTATCGAAGCACATTTTCCTGTGACTCAGGCGCGAGCGCTAGCGGGCCACTCCATGGGTGGCCATGGTGCCCTGACCATAGGCCTTAAGCATCCAGAACGTTACACGTCTATCTCGGCCTTTAGCCCCATCGTTAACCCCATTAACTGTCCATGGGGGCAGAAGGCCTTTAGTCAGTACTTAGGTAAGAACCGTGACGAATGGTCGGCCTATGACGCCTGTGAGTTGATGAAGCAAGCCAGTTGCGATCTGCCGATCTTTATCGATCAAGGTAGCAGTGACAATTTCCTCGAGGAGCAGTTAAGGCCCGAAGCCTTGGTTGCGGTGGCTAAGGAGAAGGCGTATCCCCTGATCCTGCGCATGCAGGAGGGCTATGATCATAGCTATTACTTTATCGCCAGCTTTATCGAAGACCACCTCAGATTTCATGCCAAGTATTTCCAAGGTTAAGTCGTGGCGCGGTTAGCCCATTTCATGGTGAGTACCATGCTGGGTATGATGACCAGCGTGGTAGCGATTAACCATTGATAGTTGTTCACTCCGGCCACAGAAAGTGCCTGCGTCTTAAGCTGGCTCATCAACAGCAGGGCTGAGCGCTCGGGCGTCGGCGCCAGCGTCGACTGCTCTAGGCTGGCAGTGATCAGCTGTTGGTGGTGGATGAAAGTCTCGTTTAGAGGGTCATAGTTTTCGGCTAACTTTTGCATGGCGTTGCTGGTTTCTATCGTCATGAAACGAGAAAACTCGCCTATGGCAGACAGTGACCCTAGATTACGAAATAGATAGAACCAGGCGATCGTTTCGAGCAGGTGCTGCCTAGGTAAACTACGCAGAATATGTATGGTCAGCGTGATGTTTAGTAGTCCAATGGCGAAGCCTTTAAGTAATATTGCAGGCCAAAGATATGCCTGACCTATAACGGCATTGCTTCCTGTTAGCCATATACAGGTACCTATCATCATGACGATCCCTATGGGGACGACTTTGAAGGGATCTCGGTCGGGGTGGCTGGTGGCAAAGAATGCAATACCTAGGCCAGCAAGCATGCCGACAAAGCCGATAAGGTTGATATAGCCTGCGTTAGCGGCGCTGTATTGCATTATCTTCGTCATATAGACAGATGTGAGCATGGAGATGGCTAATACGACAAAGCCGGCGATGGCGGCTTGTAACATGCTCAGTTTCCCAATACGGCTGGCCAAGACACTTGCGTCTAGATATTGGCCACGCCCCCAGCGGTTTCTTATTGCTAAGCCGAATAGCGCTATTGCCGAGGCGGTGAGCAGCGCGATCCAGACCATGCTTGGCGCCTCAAACCAGTCAAAGCGTTCGCCCCGTAGCAGTATGTAGGCTATGCCACAGCTAGCGATCGTCAGCAACAGGGCTTGTAACCAGTTAAAGCCTATTTCCTGTGTCTCTTCCTGATGGGGCCAGTGACCGAATCGAGCCCAGCCGACCATGAGTAAGAAGGGCACTAGCTGTAGTGAAAAAGCCCACCGCCACAGATTGTTCTCTGCCAGGATAGACAGCAGGTAGGGGTAGATGCCCAGCGGAACTAAAACCGCCACTAGCAGCACCAGGCTCTCGGCATAAGCAATAGCCCTGAAGCTTAGGTTCTTTAAGATGATGGCGTGGGCGAACAGTACTAGAAGGCTCGCCGAGACGCCGTGGCCAAACCAACTCAACATCTGAGGTGCAGCTTGCATGCATAGGCTGCTGGCCAGTGTACTGAATAGGCCGACGACTGCGCCAATACGAAATAGCTGCCGATAGCCGAAACGACGAGCCAGCCAGGCGCCGAGTGGAAGCGCAATCAGTAAACCAAAAGTATTGAGTGTGTTAAACCAGCTGGCCTCATCCAGCGACAAGCCAACACTCGCCGCTATCTGTGAGGCGCTACTATTATAGATTTGACCGGTAATGCTCTGGGGAATCACTGCAAGTAGAGCTAAGAGCAGAATATTGAGAACCTGTTTATTCATAAGAACCTACTATCATCAATGATTGGTATCGATTGTTACCTCAGCCGATAAGCCGGGTACAACTCTGCCTTGGAGTGCCCTGGGGATCTCGAGGGCAATCTTGATGGGGACGCGTTGTACTATCTTGACGAAGTTGCCCGTGGCATTGTCCGGTGGCAGTAAACCAAATTGTGCTCCTGTCGCCGGCGCAATGCTCACTACGCGTCCCTCAAGGTGTTGCTCGGGAAAGCTGTCGAGCATCACCTCCACAAGCTGACCTGGCAATATATTTGTGATTTGGGTTTCCTTATAGTTGGCCTCTATCCAGATAGCTTCGACAGGAACGATAGCCAGAAGGGGAGCCCCCTTACTGGCAAAGCGCCCGGCGCGCAGGGCGCGATTACCTATGATGCCGGCAATAGGGGCTCTGACCTGTGTATTTTCTAACCTTAGTTTGGCCAGTGCCAGTAAAGCGCTGGCCTGCTCGGCTTGGGCAACCAAACGAGCCTTGTCACTCCTGAGGGTATTGAGTTGCTGCTTGGCTGAACTCAACTGCAACTGACTTGCGGCCAGCTTGGCTTTCGCCTGATTGTTCTTATTGGTTTGCGCTTCAAACTGTGATTGAGAAATGAGTTCCTTATCTAACAGGTTTTGCAGTCGATGCCATTCTGCCCGATGAAATACCGCATCGGCCATAGTCGAGTCTATCTGAGTCGATACCTGTTTTATCGATATCTGTTGTAGCTTTATACGCTCATCTATATTGGCAATTGCCGCCTGCGCCATGGTCAGTCCTGCCTTGGCTTGATTGTATTGAGCCAGATAATCTCTGTCGTCAATTTGTGCCAGCAGTTCACCTGCTTCTACATACTGGTTATCGGTTATGTAGACGTGATTAATAATGCCCGATACCTCGGCACTCACTTGTGAAATTTCCCCCTGAACATAGGCGTTATCTGTGCTGATCAAGCCTGCTTTGGGGAACTGGTAATAATAAAACAGAGAAGCGAATAACATCATGCTGCTGATAATTATCGCTTTTTTAATTTTGTTGCCCTGTGTTTTGCAAAGAAGTTGTTTCATGATGATGACCATAGGTATAATACTGTACCGTTCAGTATCATATCTATGGTTCGAAAAGGATGCAACCTTATCCTATAAAAAAGTGTACTATGGGGTATCAAAAGTTAGAGGAGGCATATATGCGACCATCGAGTTTGAGAAAGCGGCAGAAGTATTTGCAGGTAGCCGCAGAACTCTTTTTAGAGCAGGGTTATGAAGGCACCAGCCTAGATCAGTTGATAGAGCATTGTGGTGGCTCAAAGCTTACCTTGTATAACTACTTTAATGATAAGCAAGGCCTGTTAAAAGCCGTGGTTGTTGAACTGACCGAACGCCTGCAACTGGGGTTAAGCATCGACGTAGATGCCGATAGAGTATTAAGGGAAGAGTTAATGTCTTTCGCGTTGAAATATTTGGCGTTTATCTATCACCCTGAGCTCTTGAAGTTGGCGCGCTTACTGATGACACAGACAAAAAGCGCACCGGAACTAGTGGCATTTTTTCTTGAGCGAAGTTCAGGCCACTCTCAACAGGCATTACAGGATTATTTGATGCATCGACAAGTGATGGACAAACTCGTCATCACAGACTTGGCCATAGCGAGTGAACAATTTCTCGGTGCATTAAAGGGAAATCGTCATTTCGAAGCCTTATACGGTGGAAAAATTCTTACATCTGATGAAATGAAAATGTACGCAGAGCATGCCGTAGATAACTTTATTCGCTGCTATCAACCTTGAATGCTATCAACCTTGAATGCTATCAATCTCGAATGCTTTCAACCTCGAACGGAATGCCGTCGACAGGTGCTGTCGCAAGCTGGCGACAGATTCGGTTATTCGCCTTAGGCGCTTAAGTCATCTTGCGAAATGTGAGTGTCTTTTGGCTGAGATCTTTTTGCGCTTACAAATTGGCTGGGAACTAAGGGAAGATCTTAGGATCTTCCACCTAGGTTATAGCTCGACCTTTTCCATCTCCAGCTGCTGCAGGGCGATCACCGCCTGGGTGCGGTTTCTCACCCCGAGTTTTCTAAAGATGGCTGTGGCGTGGGCCTTGATGGTGGCCTCGGATACGCCCAGGTCGTAGGCGATCTGCTTGTTGAGCAGACCTTCGGCAAACATCTGTAGCACCTTATACTGCTGCGGCGTGAGATCGGCGAGCTTGGCCGCCATCTGATCCGTGGCATCTTCGTTTATCTCTTGTAATTCAATGTTGCTCGGCAGCCAGATATCGCCATAGAGCACTGAGGTGAGGGCCTCAGAGAGGGTGTCCATAGAGGCGGATTTTGGAATAAATCCGGCGCTGCCATAGTGGACGGCGCGGCTGATGGTCATGGCATCTTCATGGGCGGAGATCACCACAACAGGCAGTTCGGGGAAATGGGTTCTTAGGTGTATTAAGGTGGAGTAACCATGGGAGCCGGGCATCTGTAGATCCAGCAACACTAAGTCATAGGCGGTGTTGCCCTGTTCCAATAGGCCTTGTAGGGCTTCGGCGCTGTCGGCCTCAAACCATTGAGTGTCGGCAAAGGCGCCGCTCAATGCCTGTCGCAGCGCATTCCTAAATAATGGATGATCATCTGCGATGATGATGTGCAAGTTTTCGAGCTTCATTGCTTTTTGATTATCTTTGTTGCACTTGAAGGTAAAGTCAATGTAACAGATAAATGACTCAGTATTCTATTGCTTTTGTGTCTGGGCGACGGGATTTTTTCGTTTTTACAAACAATTATTAGACTTAAGTCTAATAAGTCTTTGGCTGAGAGCGGGAGATACGAGGTGCGAGGTTAGGGAAGGTTAGAGGTGAGAGGTAATAGGTCGGCAGGTGTGCGCCCGCCGACAGGAGACCTTCTAGGATTACTCTTCGCTCCACACCTTAATGGGTTTACGATCTTCATCCAGCGCCACAAAGGTAAAGACGCCGCGTATGGCATGCTCACGATGATCTTGGTACATATCTTCGACAAAGATGTTGACCTCAACCTTGAGGGAGGTGTTACCCACATAGATCACGTTGGCAATGATCTCTGCCAGGGTGCCGGCAGGAATCGACTTATTGAAGTCGATACGATCTGAGCTGACAGTAACAAGTGTCTTGCGGCAGAAGCGGGTAGCGGCGATAAAGGCGGTCTCATCCATCCAGGCCAAGGCCTCGCCACCAAAGAGGGTGTTGTGATGGTTGGTAATAGAGGGAAAAATCGCTTTGATCACCCGGGCTTCTGACTGCGCGATGCGCGCGCGAATAGCGTCAGAATACTGAGTTTCTGTATCGGTTAGGGGCATACGGCAACCTTAAGGTTATGCATTGAAAAAAACCGGCGGATTATACTGATAATCGCGGCGTAATGACAGCGCTCTAGCCCGTTAATGTGGTGGGTTTCATGACATTAAAAAAGGCTTCACGAGGAAGCCTTTTTAAAATAATCACATTAGGTACTAGCTAAGCTTTGCCATGCGCGCCTTGGAGGCTGCAGCAAGGTCTCGCAGTAGCTTTTCTGAGTCGGCCCAGTCGAGGCAGGCATCTGTGATGCTCTTGCCGTAAACCAGTGGTTCACCGGCTACCACCTTCTGATTGCCCTCTTCGATAAAGCTCTCGGCCATGATGCCGGCAATCGCGGTCGAGCCTGAGGCGACCTGTGTCATGATATCTTTGGCGACCTCGAGTTGGCGCTTATGCTGTTTCTGGCTGTTGCCGTGGCTAAAGTCCACCACCATACGGTGAGACAGACCCACCTCTTTTAGCTTCTGCGCCGCGGCCTGAATATCGGCCTCATGGTAGTTAGGCTGCTTACCGCCGCGCAAAATGATGTGGCCATAAGGGTTACCACTGGTGCGGTAAACGGCCATGGCGCCATCTTTATCGGGCGAGTAGAAGATGTGTGGCTCTTTGGCGGCGCGCACCGCATCGATGGCGATGTTGATGTTGCCGTCGGTACCATTTTTAAAGCCGACCGGACAGGAGAGCGCCGAGGCCATCTCGCGGTGGATCTGACTCTCTGTGGTGCGTGCGCCAACCGCACCCCAGGTGATGAGGTCGGCAATATACTGACCGTTAACCATATCCAAAAATTCGGTGGCGATAGGCAGGTTTAGCTCGGTTATCTCTTGCAGCAGGTGACGCGCCAGGCGCAGGCCCTTGTTGGCATTAAAGCTACCGTCGAGATCCGGATCTGAGATCAGTCCCTTCCAGCCAACCGTGGTACGAGGTTTCTCGAAATAGACGCGCATCAGGATGCAGAGTGAGTCTTTGAGTTCTTTATGCAGTACGGCCAGACGCTTAGCGTAGTCGATGGCAGCCTGGGTGTCGTGGATAGAGCAGGGGCCGATGATCACCAGAAGACGTTTGTCTTCACCGGTGAGAATGGCTTCAACTTCACGTCTCTGTTGAACCAGGTAGTCGGCGGCGTCTTGAGTAAGCGGGTATTCAGATGCGAGTTTAGCAGGTGAAATGGCCTTACATAGTAATGTGGTGCGTAGTTCGTCTGTTTTAATGGTCATTCAATATACCGAGCGTTTGTCTTGGCTTTCGCCTGATTGCTTCGGATTATAACCAATAGTTGCTAGCTGCACAGGGGTAAACAGATGAAAATTTCCGGTATTTGTCTACATCTGTGCAGTTAGCTTGCCATTTGGGGCGCTTAACTTGTCTCTATATAGGCAGAGGTCAGCGCAGTTTTAGAACATATGACGTTCCAGACCTGTGACATCCAGAATCTTGGTGGCAATCTCTTCTACCGAATGGTTGGTGGTGTTGACGAAGGGAATGCGCTCGCGCTTATACATCATCTCTACCTCTTTTACCTCGATACGGCACTGTCTCAGCGAGGAGTAACGGCTGTTTTCCATGCGGCTCTGGCGGATCTCATGCAGGCGGACAGGATCGATCGTCAGACCAAACAGCTTATGTTTGTTCTTCTTTAACACCTCGGGCAGCTTAAGGTTGTCCATGTCATCTTCGATAAAAGGATAGTTGGCTGCCTTGATGCCAAACTGCATCGACAGATAGAGGCTGCTGGGGGTCTTGCCGCAACGGGAGACGCCCAGCAGTACTATGTCGGCCTTATCGATATGTTTGAGGGTCTGGCCGTCATCGTTTTCCATGGCGTAATTAATGGCGTCGATTCGCGCCTCATAACTGTGATTCGCCTTGCCGTGAGTTCTGTGGGTGACTGGAACCGCCTTGACGCCTAACTGATCTTCCAGCGGGGCAACGAAGGTGTTCAAGAAGTCATAGTCGATACACTCACTGCTATAGATGATGTCTCGGATCTCGGCTTTGACGATAGAATGGAACACAAGTGGTCGTTCGCCTGTTGTAATAAAACAATCATTAATTTGTGCTTTTACCGCCTCGGCTTTCTGAGTTGTCTCGACAAATGGAATGGTAAGTGCTTCAAACTCAACTGGAAACTGAGACAGTACCGCATGGCCAAAAACCTCGGCCGTGATCGCCGTCCCATCTGAGATATAAAAGACTTTACGTGACATTTTGACCTCTTGTAGTAATAAAATTACAAATAAAATTATAGATTTACGCGTCTTGCTGTGGAGTGTAAAATGCCGCTGCCCTCGTGTGAAGGGGCCACACTGAAATAAACTTGCGGAGATAGAACTGTGCAGCAATATGTACTCTGGTATCAAGAATTAGGCATGGGTGACGTCAACAAGGTAGGCGGTAAAAATGCCTCTCTTGGGGAGATGATCAGCAATCTAGCTAATGCAGGTGTTCAAGTGCCTGGTGGCTTTGCGACCACTTCCTTTGCGTTCAATGAATTTCTTGAACAAAGCGGACTTAACCAGAAGATATACGAGACGCTAGAAGCTCTAGACGTCGACGACGTGAATGCACTCGCCACCGCAGGTGCACAGATCCGACAGTGGGTTATCGATACCCCATTCCATAGCGAATTTGAGCAGGTTGTACGTGAGTCGTACGACAAGCTTGCCTCAGAAACTAGCGATGCATCGTTCGCGGTACGCTCTTCAGCGACTGCCGAAGATATGCCAGATGCATCATTTGCCGGCCAACAGGAAACTTTCCTGAACGTTAAAGGCTTCGACGCGGTACTGGTTGCCATCAAGCACGTATTCGCCTCTCTCTTTAACGACCGAGCTATCTCATACCGTGTACACCAAGGTTATGACCACAAAGGCGTTGCGCTTTCAGCTGGCGTACAGCGTATGGTTCGTTCAGACACCGCCGCTTCAGGTGTAATGTTCACCATGGATACCGAGTCAGGTAACAACGATGTGGTCTTCGTGACCTCTTCATTCGGCCTGGGTGAGATGGTAGTACAAGGCGCGGTGAACCCTGATGAGTTCTATGTTCACAAGCCAAGCCTGACCGCAGGTCACAAGGCCGTTGTTCGCCGCAACATCGGCAGCAAGTTGATTCAGATGGTTTACTCTGACGACCTGAGCCACGGTAAGCAGGTGAAGATTGAAGATGTACCTGCCGACATGCGTCGTCAGTTCTCTATCAGCGATGAAGAGGTGATGGAGCTAGCTAAGCAAGCCATGATCATCGAGAAGCACTACGGTCGTCCAATGGACATCGAGTGGGCTAAAGATGGTAACGACGGCAAACTGTATATCGTACAGGCGCGTCCAGAAACCGTACGTTCACGTGAAGATGTACAGCTGATCGAACGTTTCCACCTCAAGACCAAGAGCGAAGTGATTGGCGAAGGTCGTGCCATCGGTCATAAGATAGGTAATGGTACCGCTAAGGTACTGGCTTCTATCGAAGATATGGACCAGATCCAAGAAGGTGACGTATTGGTTACCGACATGACTGACCCAGATTGGGAACCAATCATGAAGCGCGCCAGCGCTATCGTTACCAACCGTGGTGGCCGTACTTGTCACGCGGCGATCATCGCCCGTGAACTCGGTGTACCGGCGGTAGTAGGTTGTGGCGACATCACAGACAAGATCAAGCACGGTCAGCAGGTGACTGTTTCTTGCGCCGAAGGTGACACAGGTTACATCTACGAAGGTATCCAAGAGTTTGACGTTATGTCTTCTCGCGTCGATTCTATGCCTGAACTACCGATGAAGATCATGATGAACGTGGGTAACCCAGACAGAGCATTTGACTTCGCACGTCTGCCTAACGAAGGTGTGGGTCTGGCCCGTCTCGAGTTCATCATCAACCGTATGATCGGTATTCACCCTAAGGCACTGCTTGAGTTCAACGACCAAAGCGCCGAGCTGCAGCAAGAGATCCACGAGATGATCGCTGGCTACGAGTCACCAGTAGAATACTACGTGGCACGTCTGGTTGAAGGTATTGCGACTATCGCATCAGCCTTCCATCCGAAGAAAGTTATCGTACGTATGTCAGACTTCAAGTCTAACGAGTATGCTAATCTGGTTGGTGGTGACCGTTACGAGCCGGAAGAAGAGAACCCAATGCTGGGCTTCCGCGGTGCGAGCCGTTACATCTCTGAGTCGTTCCGCGACTGTTTCGCCCTTGAGTGTGAAGCTATCAAGCGTGTACGCAACGAGATGGGGCTGACGAATGTAGAGATCATGATCCCATTCGTACGTACGCTGGAAGAAGGCCGTCAGGTTATCGAACTGCTGAAAGAGCAAGGCCTGGAGCGTGGTAAAGATGGTCTACGCGTCATCATGATGTGTGAGCTGCCTTCTAACGCCCTGCTAGCCGACCAGTTCCTCGAGATCTTCGACGGTTTCTCAATCGGTTCGAACGACTTGACCCAGCTAACCCTAGGTCTGGACCGTGACTCAGGCATCATCAGTCACCTGTTCGACGAGCGTAACGAAGCCGTTAAAGCCCTGCTGGCAATGGCTATCAAGGCCGCTAAGGCGAAAGGTGCTTACGTGGGTATCTGTGGTCAAGGTCCTTCTGACCACGCCGACTTTGCGGCTTGGTTGGTAGAGCAAGGCATCGACACCGTATCGCTTAACCCAGATACAGTGATCGATACCTGGTTATACCTGGGTGAAGCTCACGCCTAATTATTCTTTAGATAGAATAAGCTAATTGACGAAAGCCGCTTTTTAGCGGCTTTTTTTTGTTTATAATGGCAACATTATTTTAATAAACACCAATTGAAAAGAAGTCATCATGCTCCCTAAGTTATCCCATCAACAGACCCTAGAGCCTGTCTATTTGGCGTATCTCGACGCCCTTGCTCAGAGCAATTATTGTGGCGACATAGATAAGCGTTACAGCGCGCGTCTCGCCCAGGCAACGGATAACTCTGTCTACCAGTTTCTGCCTCAGGCGGTTTTGTATCCCAAGACTCAGGCCGATGTTAAGCTGATCATGACCCTGGCGACTAAGCCAGAGTTTAAACAGGTAGTCTTTAGTGCGCGCGGGGGCGGCACAGGCACTAACGGTCAGTCGCTGACCCATGGCCTCATTTTGGATCTGTCGCGTTATTTCAATCAGGTGATTGAGATCAACGAGAAGGAGCGCTGGGTGAGGGTGCAGGCCGGTGTGGTCAAAGATGCGCTCAACGACGCGCTGCGCCCCCATGGTTTCTTCTTTAGTCCAGATCTCTCAACCTCTAATCGCGCCACCATGGGCGGCATGATCAACACAGACGCCTCGGGCGCCGGCTCACTGGTCTACGGCAAGACCTCTGATCATGTGCTCGAGCTGACCAGCGTGCTTTATGACGGTAGCGTGTTGGAGACCAAGCCGCTTGACTTAAAAGCGCTCGAAGCCTTAGATGCGCTGGAGTCCCCAAGCCTGGGGCAGGCGCTGCAGCGTGATATCGCCCGCATGACACGGGAGCACAGAGGCGAGGTAGAGAGCCGCTTTCCCAAACTTAACCGTTTCCTGACAGGTTATGATCTGAAAAATGTCTGGAACGAGGCTGTCGATGAGTTCAACCTGTCGCGCATTCTTACCGGCTCCGAAGGCACGCTGGCGGTGATCACCGAGGCCAAGCTGGACATTACGCCGCTGCCCAAGACCCGCATGATGGTTAACATCAAGTATGACTCTTTCCAGTCGGCGCTGCGTCACGCGCCGGACTTGGTCAAGGCCAAGGCGACCGTGGTGGAAACCGTGGACTCTAAGGTCCTTAATCTGGCCAAGCAGGATATCATCTGGCATTCGGTGTCATCTCTGATTGAAGATGTGCCGGGCGCCTCCATCGATGGCCTCAACATGGTGGAGTTCGCCGGTGAGCCAGAAGAGGTGGAAGCCAAAGTTAAACAATTAGAGGCGATGCTCGATACTCAGCTTGCCGCTAATCAGGCTGGCCTGCTGGGTTATCAGGTGACATCGGATAAGGCGAGCATCAACACCATCTACGCCATGCGTAAGAAGGCGGTGGGGCTGCTTGGCGCCACTAAGGGAAGCCGTAAACCTATCGCCTTCGCCGAAGATACCGCTGTGCCACCTGAGAAGCTTGCTGACTTTATCTTGGAGTTCAGGGCGCTGCTGGACAGCCATGAGCTGCAATATGGCATGTTCGGTCACGTAGATGCTGGCGTGCTGCATGTGCGTCCGGCGCTGGATATGTGTGACCCGCAGGATGAGCGACTGCTCAAGACGGTATCTGATCAGGTGGCTGCCCTGACCCTCAAGTATGGCGGCCTGATGTGGGGCGAGCATGGTAAAGGGGTACGTGGCGAGTATGGCCCATCTGTGTTCGGTGAGACCTTGTTTGGTCTGCTCGAAGAGGTCAAAGGCTATTTCGACCCCAATAACAAGCTCAATCCAGGCAAGCTGGTGGCGCCCAAGGGCAGTGGTCCGCTACTCTATAACGTCGACAGCACCAAACGCGGCGCCTTCGATCGTCAGATCCCGGTCAACACCCGCGAGGCTTTCCCGGATGTGATGAATTGTAACGGCAATGGCCTCTGTTTTAACTACAGTGCCTATTCGCCTATGTGTCCCTCCTTCAAGGTGACCGGAGACAGGGTACAATCGCCGAAGGGGCGCGCGGGTTTGATGCGCGAATGGCTGCGTCTCTTGGAGGCCGAAGGGGTCGATGTCGAGGCTTTGGCGAAGGCCAAGCCCCTTGGCTGGTTGCAGCGCACCCAGAACACCCTGAAGAAAGAGCGCGAATATGATTACTCCCACGAGGTGATGGAGTCATTAAAGGGCTGCCTGGCCTGTAAGGCCTGCTCGTCGCAGTGCCCGGTGAAGGTGGACGTGCCCAAGTTCAGGGCGCAGTTCTTTAACATCTATTACCAGCGTTATCTGCGTCCGGTGAAAGATTACTTGGTCGCGGGTATCGAGCAGAGTTTGCCCCTGATGGCCAAGATGCCCCAGGTGACTAACTTTGCCTCACAGAATAAGCTGAGTCAGTGGGTGATAAAGCAGTCTATCGGCTACGTGGATGCGCCGGCGCTGTCGGTGCCGACACTCAAGCAGCGTCTGGAGAATCATGCCTGCCGTGGCTATGACCTGAATGCCTTACAGCAGATCCCACAAAGTGAGCGTGACCAATATGTGCTCGTGGTGCAAGACCCGTTCAACAGCTTCTACGAGGCTGAGACGGTTTATCACTTTATTAAGCTGATCGAGAAGCTGGGCTTCAAGCCAGTGCTGCTGCCCTTTAAGCCTAACGGTAAGCCGATTCATATTAAGGGCTTCTTGGATAAGTTTGCCAAGACGGCTCAGTCCAGCGCCGACTTCTTAAATCAGGTGCACGCCCTTGGCATGCCTATGGTGGGGGTAGATCCTGCCATGGTGCTTTGCTATCGCGATGAATATAATGAGATCCTCGGTGAACGTCGTGGCGATTTTAACGTGCTGCTGGCCAATGAGTGGCTACTTAAGGTGGTTGACGCCAAGGCCTCTTTGGGTGAGGCGAAAGAGTCGACTAAGCAGTTTACCTGGTTCAGCCACTGCACCGAATCGACGGCTAAGCCCAATACGGCCAAAGAGTGGCAGGCGATCTTTAGCGCATTTGGCGCCGAGTTAAGCACAGTCAGCCTTGGCTGCTGCGGCATGGCAGGCACCTATGGTCACGAGAGCGATAACCTTAAGCGCTCCAAGGCCCTGTATGAGATGTCTTGGGAGAAGGCCATTGATTCGCTGCCACATGAGCAGATATTGATCTCGGGTTATTCTTGTCGTAGTCAGGTAAAACGCTTCGGTGGCTTTAAGCCTAAGCATCCGGTGCAGGCGTTACTGGGTCTTATAGACCATGGCTGATAACCAGCCGGATTCGGCGTTGCAACAATTCACGCAAGGCGTTCCCCTGTGTGATGAGGAGGCTCTGTTTCATATCGATAGCCAGGGGCGCTGGTTTTATCGCGGCGAGCCCTTGCCCGATAAATTTTGCCGGCTTTTTGCCACCATTTTGCATCTTAAATCTGAGGGATATTTTCTGATGACGCCGGTGGAGACGGTGAGGGTAGAAGTTGCCGAGTTTCCCTTTATTATCAATGATTATGAAGAGACTCAAGACGGGCATTTTACCCTGACCAGCTCTATCGGCACCCAGTTCCAGCTGGCCGGGCGTGATGCCTTTGTGGTGGACGAGGCGGCAATATCTGTCTCCTTAGGGAGGGGATTATCGGCTAAACTTGGAAGAGCCTGTTATTATCGTTTTATCGAGCAATACATGCTAAATCCAGAGGGCGACGTTAAGTAATGCTTAAGCCTTTCTAAGATAAGACAATTGGTTTTTCGTTACGAATTAGCGTTAGTCGAGCCCTAGTTTCTTTAGGACCAGATGTTAGTATTAATGCATGGCCGCTGTATCTGGAGGTACTGATTGAAACATTATGAAAGCTTGGGATACTTAGTGTCTCATCTTAATATCGAGCTTCAGAAGGCCTTGGATGAGAGGCTAAAGCGCTATGAGCTAGACATTAAACTCTGGCCTGTCCTGTTTGCCCTGTGGCAGGAGGAGGGGATCACCCAAACAGAGCTGTCTAAGCGCTGTGACGTGGCTAACTACACCATGACTCGCCTGTTAGATCAGCTGCAGGTACAGGGCTATATCACCCGTCATCAAGAGGCGGACAATCGCCGCGCCTTCAAAATTTTCCTTACCGACAGTGCCAAGGCGTTGGAACAAGACCTTATCTGCGAGGCCGAGCGGGTCAACGAGCAGTTTCTCGGTAATCTGTCTGAATTTGAATCGCAACAATTTATCTATCTACTCAATAAGATCAATGGCCTATCCTAGGCAATCTGACCTATTATCAAACCTCACCTAAATCAACGGATGATCAAAATGCTGAAACCTCTGCTTACTGCGGCGCTTGTAATGAGCCTGTCTGCCTGTATGGTTAATATCGAGAAATCGCCCAAGTCTTCAACTCAAGCCTCAAATCAATCTTCAACTCACTCTTCCACTCACTCTTCCACATCTCAAGCTGCTGCCTCTGAGCCAGAATCGGCTGGCGCATCGAGTGTGAGCAGTGACAGCTACGCTAAAGCCTTTACGCTGGCAAATGGCTACAGTCTGGTGGTTGTCGAGGGGGCGCTGGAACCAAGATCTATTGGCAGTGTGCAGGTGAGTCTGTATCGCAACCTGGATGTGGGGGATTTTGCCGCTAGTCTGGCCTTCGTTCGGGACGGTACCATCTTAAAGGCCGAGCTGGTGGATAATTCTCAGAAGCAACAGAAGCTAGTGGTTACCATAGTGACGGCGGGCAGCGGTAACTATCAGAGCACTCAAGCCGTCTGTGTCGCTGGGGAAAGCCTGACGCTTTGCCAATAAGCAGAGCTTTATTTTGGTGTCTCGGCGCGAATGGTCACAGAAGCTTGAATACTTGTCTGCGCTATTGTGTCTGTCTGGTTAGATCTGTTCTTTTATTTGAATAGGCGATTAAGCTCGGGATGTCGTAACTTTGAGTTACACCACCAGCAACATGCCCAGGCTCGATACGGCCATGACTATGATGACAGATTGCAACAGCATACGACTTTGCATCAGGTTTTCCTTTCCCTGTTTGATGCTGGTGATCAGGCGATTTTGCTTGTAGATGCGGCAGATCATCTGCTCACTGTTGGGATCGATTAACAGTTGAAACTTACAGGGCGCGCCACTGTTCAGTTTCACCTCATGTTCGCTCTTGGGGCCGAAATTAAGCTTACGCGACACCCGCTTGCCGTTAACAAATACCTGCTCCAGACCTATCCAGTTACTGGCCTGTAACTCCACCAAATCCTGATTAAAGTGGTACTTGAAACTTATCATAATGCAATCCTAGCGAAGATGATGAGCCTCTAAGTCAAGCAGAGGGATATGACATTTTCCAGTACGCCTTTGTGAAAAATCTGTGTCTGAAAATTATCTCTTTGGCGCTAAAAGAAAAATTGAATCAGAAAATTTTTGAGCTGTTTTTTATAGGTTGAGTAGGCTATGGCCTGGTGCAAAACTCGGGTTGTAGGCAATAAAAAACCACCGAACTTGTCGGTGGTTTTTCAATCCGGCTAGCATCAGAAATTAGCGCCAGAAATTATTTTTCGCCGTTGATGATGGCGCGTGCCAGTTCGTCGGCAACATCCGCTGTGGTGCGGTTTTGCGCGTCAGACTGTTCGAAGATCTTCAGCAGTGTGTTGTAGATCTCTTCTACCTTGGCGGTAGATTTTTGTGCGTCGTAATCTTTTTCGAACGATACATTGATGATACCGCCAGCGTTGATCACATAGTCTGGCGCATATAGGATGCCCAGTTCTTTAAGCTTCTCGCCATGGCGCAGTTCGGCAAGCTGGTTGTTGGCACAACCTGCCACAATCTTAGCTTTCAGCAGTGGAATCGTGGTGTCGTTGATGGTGGCACCCAGGGCACATGGTGCATAGATATCGACATCTTGATGATAGATATCTTGAGGCGCAACCACGGTAGCACCAAACTCGGTAGCGACCTTATCCAGTGATGACTGGTGAATGTCGGTTACGATCAGCTCGGCGCCTTCTTCATGCAGGTGACGACACAGGTAGTAACCTACGTGGCCAACGCCCTGAACGGCAATCTTAAGGCCCTTGAGGCTGTCCAGGCCACGCTGATGCTTAACGGCAGCCTTGATACCCAGGTAGGTGCCAAGCGCAGTAAATGGTGATGGGTCACCGCTCTGACCTTCAAGACCCGCCATGTATGGGGTTTCTTGGTGAGCAATCATGATGTCGCTGGTAGACACGCCCACATCTTCTGCAGAGTAGTACTTACCACCCAGAGTATGAATACAACGACCGAAGGCGCGGAACAGGGCTTCACGGTTTTCTACTTTAGGATCGGCGATGATCACCGACTTACCGCCACCCATTGCCAGACCGGCGAGGGCGTTCTTGTAGGTCATGCCACGAGACAGACGTAATACGTCGGTCAGTGCTTCGTCATCAGACTCATAGTTCCACATTCTGCAACCGCCGACCGCTGGGCCCAGGTTGGTGTTGTGAATGGCTATGATTGCACGTAAGCCACTTTCTTTATCATGACAAAATACGACCTGTTCGTGGTCATCAAATGAGATATGATTAAATACTGCCACTTTATGAGTTCTCCGCTTGGGAATTAAAACGCCGAATGCCAAAGAGGCGCCTTCGACGGCTTGTTATATTTATTGCAGAACGATAGCATTTAGCGATACTCTCAACAAAGCAAAGATTGGGATTAATTGTGATCGGTGTGGCAATTTTGCTTTCCACTTTACGTTAACGTAAAGTTGTGTGTGAATTTTCACGCAATATGCAGTTTGTCAGCTCCATTTCGCCCTTCACAGCATAACTATAACAATAGGAAGCAGTATGACGGAACAAGCAGTCGAGAACACCAAAGCACTCACAGCAGAAGAACAAGAAGCCCTAACACAACAATGGGTTAAAGAGCATTTTCAGAAGGCAAATCGCTTCCTGGCTGAAAAAGGGGTGATCCCAAGTAAAGTGATTGCCGAAGAGAGCCGTTACCTTGCGCCTTTCCTCGCGGTATGGAAGATGGAGTCTAAGCAGCCAAAGCCACAGACCTTCTGGGTGATGTCTGGCGATCTGCCTTCAGATTATGTGGATGTTAAGGTCGCCGCCACCGCGCGCGACGCGATTCGCCATTTCTCTATGATGTGGCAGCTTAAGGCGGAAAACCTGGTGAAATCTGGCGCCGTAAAGGACAAGACCCAGGCGCAGTTTGCGCAGCTGTTGGTGTCACGTGCCGAGAGCCTGTATCAGATCCACAACGACGAAAAATTGTGGAAAGAAGGCTAAGCGTTTTAAACAGCCATCGCTGTTAGGAGTGTCTTTAAAAAGCGCTTGAAACGAGAGCCTAAAGCCTAATAAAAAAGCCGCCCATCTGAGGCGGCTTTTTAGTGTTCTCAGCTTCGACGCTTTCTTGTTATCAGATACAGGTCATCAGCTATTTGGCATCGGTTACAGGGCATCAGCGACTGGAGACTCGCATCTGCCAGCTTATGCCAGGTAGGCGTAGCCAGAGTTGAGTAGCCAGATAAAGTATTGGCCTATGGCCTCATGCTGACACAGGTCCAGCGCCTGCTCGCCCTCGAAGCTAAATGCATTAGCCAGCAACATAAGCTGCTCATTCAGCTCATCGGCATCGTCATCATCAACAGCATCAAAGTCGTAGATCTCGCCATTGATAAAGAGCCTAAGGTGTTTATCGCCTTCGAGACGAATCACCTTAAGCCCGCCGATGCGTTGTAGACAGGCGCCGTCTTCTAATGCTCCCATCACCTCTTCTAGGGTGTAGTTATCTCCTTGCTCACACAAGTCAAGCTCGAAGCGGTTCTGGCTCAAGGTTTGGCCCAGTACCGTTTGGTAGTGATCGGGCTGAGATAAGATCTCAGAGACCAGGGCCAACATGCCCGTTTGCTGCTCGACGCTCAGTAGACCTGGGCTGGCGGGTTCCTGATTGGAGGTAAAGCGCTTATTGCCGCCGTTGGTGTCGATGAGATGATCGGCGATGCTGCTAAAGAGCTCCTGTTGGCTCGGCGCGCGAAAGCCTATGGAGTAGCTCAGCGCGGTTTCCAGTGTCTCGCCGCGGTGGGGAAAGCCCGGCGGGATATAAAGCATGTCGCCGGCCTCGAGTACCACATCCAAGATGGGCTCAAAATCATCGATCAGCGCCGTGTGGGTATCACCGCCACGGGGAGCGTATTGCCCCTTGGCGCCGACCTTCCAGCGGCGTCTGCCTTCGCCCTGTAGCAAGAAGACATCATAGTTGTCTATATGAGGGCCGACTCCGCCGCCTGGCGTGGCGTAGGAGACCATAAGATCGTCGAAGCGCCAGTCGGGGATGAAACGAAAGGCGTTAACCAGGGGCTCCACATCCGGGTACCAATGGTTGACGGCCTGTACCAGCAGCTGCCAGTTGGCATCGCCAAAGGGAGAGTAGTCTTCGATGGGGCCTTGGATGATCTCCCAATTATCTTTTTTGGTCAGCACGATGCGCGAGGCGACCTCTTCTTCGCAGGCGAGTCCCGCCAGTTCATCGGGGGCGATAGGGTCTTGAAAATGCGCGAAGGCGCCCTTGAGCACCAGAGGTTGTTTCTGCCAGTGGTTGGCTAAAAATACTTGCGTATCGAAGTTGGGAGTATACATGGCGTCGGTCATCAGGCCTGAATAGTAAGGGGGCAGTATATGCCGAAAATAACATAATCCGGAAATCATATAGTCAGGAAATCGTATCTTCCTGAAACTAGGTATTCCAGAAATAAAAAGGCGGTAAGCTGCTGCCTACCGCCTTTCATAAGGTGTTAGGGATGATTACTTGAGATCATCCACAAACGCTTCGGCGCGGCCAATGTAGTTGGCAGGCGTCATCTTCTTCAGCTCAAGCTTCACGTCGCTTGGTAGCTCAAGATTGTCGATGAACTGCGCCAGTTGCTCGCCGTCGATACGCTTACCGCGTGTCAGCTCTTTGAGTTTCTCGTATGGCTTCTCGATGCCATAGCGACGCATAACGGTTTGTACTGGCTCGGCCAAGACTTCCCAGTTTTGATCCAGCTCTTCACGCAGATGAGTCTCGTTGACCTCAAGCTTGCTGATCCCTTTCAGGGTTGCCTGATAAGCGATGAGCGAGTGGGCCATGCCGACACCCAGGTTACGTAGCACAGTCGAGTCGGTCAGGTCACGCTGCCAGCGAGACACAGGCAGTTTAGCCGCCAGATGCTGCATCAGGGCGTTAGCGATACCCAGGTTACCCTCTGAGTTTTCGAAATCGATTGGATTAACCTTGTGTGGCATGGTCGATGAACCGATCTCGCCGGCAATCGTCTTCTGCTTGAAGTGACCCAGGGCGATATAACCCCAGATGTCGCGGTCGAAGTCGATCAGCACTGTGTTGAAGCGAGCAACGGCATCGAACAGTTCGGCGATGTAGTCGTGTGGCTCGATCTGTGTGGTGTATGGGTTCCAGTTAAGGCCCAGGCTGGTCACGAAACGCTCTGACAGTGTATGCCAGTCAACTTCAGGGTAGGCGGACAGATGAGCGTTGTAGTTGCCCACGGCGCCATTGATCTTACCCATGATCTCAACCGCTTGGATCTGCTTAAGCTGACGTTCGAGGCGTACGGCAACGTTGGCCATCTCTTTACCTAGGGTAGAAGGCGAGGCTGGCTGGCCATGGGTACGTGACATCAAGGGGACCGAACGATATTCATGGGCCAACTTCTTCACGCCGTCGACGATCTGCTGGCAGTATGGCACCAGCACCTGCTCGCGGGCTTCGCTGAGCATCAGGCCGTGAGACAGGTTGTTGATATCTTCCGAGGTACAGGCGAAGTGAACAAACTCGCCGATGGCGGTAAGTTCGCTGTTATCGGCGATCTTCTCTTTGATGAAGTACTCAACTGCCTTCACATCGTGGTTAGTGGTTGCTTCGATGGTCTTGACGCGCAGTGCGTCTTCTTCGCTGAAGTTGTCTTTGATCTGGTCGAGCAAGGCCAGTGCGGCTTCGCTAAAAGGAGGAACTTCTTCAATTTCTGGGCAGCTAGACAGCAGCTTTAGCCAGTTGATTTCGACTTGAACACGGTATTTGGTCAGGCCGTACTCGCTGAAAATCCCTCGCAATGAGGCGGTTTTACTACCATAACGACCGTCTACCGGAGAGATAGCAGTTAGTGCGGAAAGTTCCATTAGAAGCTCCTTTAATGAACTTAACTTATTATTTATAGGGTGAGGCTTTTCTTAGCTGTATCAACTATTGTTTTTCGCGAGAAGACAAGGTGCCTGCGCTTGCCTCCAAGTTGGCGCCACAATACTGCGCTGCGCATGGCAGCTAGCAGCAGGGCGCGTATCTTATGTTGCACCATAGGTTGTTTCAGGTACTCGGGATTGCCCGAGATCTGTATCTTGGGGCCTAAGGTGCTGATTATATCGCTGTAGATGCCGGCGAAGTTGGCAACCACCTGCTCGTCGGTAATTGCAAAGTGGTGCAGCTGGCGATGTACTTGATTGATGCGCTCGGCCAACATGCCCATGGCATTTGAGTTGCGTGATAGCTTACGCTCCAGCGCCAGGATACCGATGAGATAGCGGGTCACTTCGACATCTTTCTGTTTGTCATCGCCCAGCTGATTCAAAATCAGCTGATAACCGCGATTCAGTGCGACCTTGTCTTGATAGACATCGGCGGTGCAGTCGGGATTGGTGACCATGATGGTTCCCAAACAGGCGCCAAGCATCTCATCGTCAGCCTGGCCATGTCTGGCAACCTTTTGTACCTGACCAATCGCCTGCAGTATGCCCGCAAAGGCCATGGTTCTGTCGAATATCGGTTCGCTCACGGCTTACTCTCTAATCAGACTGTCTATGATGCCACCGCCCAGGCAGACCTCGCCGTCGTAGAAGACGGCAGACTGACCCGGCGTCACGGCCGCAACGGGCTCGTCGAAGATCACCTTGATGCGATCGTTCCCTTCATAGGTGAGGGTACAGGCCACATCCTGTTGACGGTAGCGGGTCTTGACCGTGATTTTAGCGCCATCTTTCGGCCCTTTCCTGTCGACCCAGTGTAGCTGATCGGCATAGAAACCAACGGACATGAGGCGAGGGTGCTTACCCCCCTGACCGACAACCAGCACGTTGCGCTCGAGATCTTTATCGACCACATACCAAGGATCGTCATTGCTGTTCTTCATGCCGCCGATCCCCAGCCCCTTGCGTTGGCCTAGGGTGTGGTACATCAGGCCCTGATGCTCACCTATGATTTCGCCTTCGGCTGTCTCTATCTTGCCAGGCTGTGCGGGCAGGAAGGTGCGCAGAAAATCGGTGAACTTACGCTCGCCTATAAAACAGATACCTGTGCTGTCCTTCTTATCGTGAGTAACCAGTCCCATCTTCTTGGCTATCTCGCGCACTTCACCCTTTTCCAGTTCACCTACAGGGAACAGGGAACGGGCGATCTGCTCGTGGCTCAAGGTGTATAGAAAGTAGCTCTGGTCTTTGTTGCCGTCGACGCCACGTAGCATCTGGCTTTGGCCCGAGGCATCGCTGCGGCGTACATAGTGGCCCATGGCGATGTAGTCGGCGTCCAGGATGTCGTCGGCAAACTCGAGAAATGCCTTAAACTTGATCTCTTTGTTACACATGATGTCTGGGTTAGGGGTACGGCCTGCCTTGTATTCGGCAAGGAAGTACTCGAACACATTGTCCCAGTATTCGGCTGCAAAGTTGACCGTGTGCAGCTTGATCCCGAGTTTGTCACAAACGGCTTGGGCATCTTTAAGATCTTCGGCGGCGGCGCAATACTCGTCGGTATCGTCCTCTTCCCAGTTTTTCATGAACAGGCCTTCGACCTGATAGCCCTGTTGCATGAGGAGATACGCCGAAACAGATGAGTCGACACCGCCGGACATACCGACGATCACTTTTTTACCGTTTGGATTGGGTTCGATTGCTGCCATAAATCCTAAAAACCATTAAATTCGTGTAGCTATGGTGGCTGTTTTCGGCGGTTGAGCAAGCCGGTTTGCCTGCTTAGCCCTGTGTCTAATTGCGTGTTGATCGCGCATCACTTGCCGGGAAAACCATCACCATAATATGCGGGGGCATATTCTATCATGCATTGTGACTTTGGGCTAACTAGAGAAAGCGGCTATTGACCACCTCTGTCGAAAAGAGTTTTCCCTGACGAAAGTCGTGAATACATTGCAGTACCAAGGGGCTTCTGAGCTGCGTCTTACGCTGGGCTATCTCATCATATGTCATCCACAGGGCGCGGCGAATCGCGCTATCCTGCGGGGCGGGTGATGGCTGCTCATTAAGGACACAAGCATAGGTGAAGCGCAGAAAGGCCAGGCCTTCATTTGCCTGAAACTGATAGATGTTGATGAGCGACTGTACTTTGATAGTCAGGCCTGTCTCTTCCCATACCTCACGTTCGCAGGCCTGATTTAGGCTCTCAAAGGCTTCCAGGTGACCGGCGGGTTGGTTGTAGGTGAGCTTGCCATCGATGAGCTCCTCGACCATCAGGTATTTGTCGTCACAATTGATGACGCAGGCGACGGTGACATTGGGTTTATAACGTTCCATCTATTACCTCGTTAGGATTGGGGCAGCACCTTATAATCGCCGTTTGCGATGTCATCCAGGCTCCATTGACCTATTTTATAACGAATCAATCTTAGGGTCGGGTGGCCCACGTGGGCTGTCATGCGCCTGACTTGACGATTACGTCCCTCGCAGATGGTGATCGCCAGCCAGCTGGTGGGGATCTGTTTACGCTCTCTCACCGGCGGGTTACGGGGCCAGATGTTCGGCTCGTCGATCCGCTCCACCCTGGCGGGCAGAGTCGGACCATCTTTTAGGGTAACCCCCTCTCTGAGCGCTTTGAGCGCCTCGTCGCTGGGGTTGCCTTCGACCTGCACCCAGTAGGTCTTATCGGTTTTCTTCTTAGGCTCTGTGATACGTGACTGCAGCTGACCATCGTTGGTGAGCAGTAACAGCCCTTCGCTGTCTCTGTCGAGTCTGCCGGCGGCGTAGACATCTTGAATTGGGATAAAATCCTTCAATGTCTGACGTCCCTGTTCATCGGTAAATTGACACAAGACATCGAAAGGCTTGTTAAACAGTACTATGACTGGGTTTTGCGGCCTTGGCTTCGGCTTAGTCCCTAGCTTGCCTTTGGGACGGGGCTTGTAGTGACCTTTAGCCTTAACGCCTTTTGCCGATGGTGCTGCCGAGCCCTGCTTGTGCTGGCGATGATTCCCCTTGGCATTGAAGTCAGGAGATTGGGAAGATGGGGATTTGGACGATGTGGCGTCTTTTCTTGCGCCCCTGCGTTTATTTACTGGCTTATTGGCTCCGGGTGTTTTTTGGGTCACGAGACAAACTTTTGGCTGAGTGTATGCTAATGCTGACATTGTACTGTGCATTGGCCATTAGTGGAATTTGAATATTGGCGTGAATGATTTATGATGTCGGCCAACTAAATGTGATCGATAGCAAAACGTGAACAGCTTTTGAGATGTTAAACGCGCTTTGTTTTGCATTAAATCGGTTTAAGTGTCAGGGCATGGCCCCAGGGCGTTCACCCTTACAGTTTCTCCTTTTCATGCCTCGCATTCGCCATCGTAAAATTATAATAATGACATCATAGTTGTTTGATTCATAAACGATTTATTTTACAAAAACGTAGGAAGTAATAATGAACGATAATCCAACGATCATCTATACGGAGACTGATGAAGCTCCGGCTCTCGCGACCCTCTCTCTGTTACCTATTATCAAGCATTTCACCGCAGCTGCAGGTGTCGGCGTCGAGACACGCGACATCTCATTATCTGGCCGCGTTATTGCCAATTTCCCTGAATTTTTAACCCCAGAACAGCAGATCTCTGATGCACTTTCCGAGCTGGGTGAACTGGCCACTAAGCCAGAAGCCAACATCATTAAGCTGCCTAACATCAGTGCCTCGATCCCACAGCTGAAGGCCTGTATCAAGGAGCTGCAAGACAAAGGTTATGCACTGCCTAACTATCCTGATGAGCCGCAAAATGACGCAGAAGCCGATATCAAGGCCCGTTACGACAAGATCAAAGGTAGTGCCGTTAACCCTGTGCTGCGTGAAGGTAACTCAGACCGCCGCGCGCCGACTTCTGTGAAAAACTACGCCAAGAAGAACCCGCACTCAATGGGCGCCTGGAGCCGTGACTCTAAGTCTCATGTTGCGCACATGGAAGCGGGCGATTTCTATGGTAGCGAGCAATCGGTTACCATCAACGAGCCGACTAGCATAGATATCCTGTTCGAAGGTAAAGATGGCAGCGCTAAGACTCTGAAGTCTGGTCTTAAGTTACTGGCCGGTGAGGTGATTGACGCATCGACTATGAGCAAGAAAGCCCTGGTTGCCTACATGGAGCGTGAAATCGAGGCGGCTAAGGCCGAAGATGTGCTGCTGTCGCTGCACCTAAAAGCCACCATGATGAAGGTGTCAGATCCTATCATGTTCGGTCACGCCGTTAAGGTGTTCTACAAGTCGCTGTTTGACAAGCATGGTGAGCTGTTTGAAGAGCTCGGCGTGGATGTTAACAACGGTTTTGGTGACGTGTATGCCAAGATTGCTAGCCTGCCTGCTGACAAGAAGGCCGAAATTGAAGCCGACATCGCGGCTATCTACGCCGAGCGTCCAGCCCTGGCGATGGTCGATTCAGACCGTGGTATCACCAACCTGCATGTACCAAGCGATGTGATCATCGATGCCTCTATGCCGGCGGCGATTCGCTCTTCCGGTCAGATGTGGGGCCCAGATGGTAAGCTGAAGGATACTAAGGCGCTTATTCCAGATCGTTGCTACGCTGGCGTGTACCAGGAAACAATCCAATTCTGTAAAGAGAATGGTGCCTTCGACCCTACCACCATGGGCAGCGTGCCAAACGTGGGCCTGATGGCTCAGAAGGCCGAAGAATACGGTAGCCATGATAAGACCTTCGAGATCGCCGCAGACGGTGTGGTTAAGGTTGTCGATGCCGCCGGTAATCTGTTGATGTCTCACGATGTCGAAGCCGGTGATATCTGGAGAATGTGTCAGGTTAAAGACGCACCTATCCGCGACTGGGTTAAGCTTGCCGTTAACCGTGCGCGTCTGTCATCGACACCAGCCGTATTCTGGTTAGACGAGAACCGTGCCCACGACGCCCAGCTGATTGCCAAGGTAAACAAATATCTGCCAGAGCATGATACCGATGGGTTAGAGATCCACATCATGGCGCCTGTGGCCGCAACACGTTTCTCGCTAGAGCGCATCAAGCAGGGTCTGGATACCATCTCGGTAACGGGTAACGTACTGCGTGACTACCTGACGGATCTGTTCCCAATTCTTGAGCTGGGCACCAGTGCGAAGATGCTCTCTATCGTGCCGCTAATGAGTGGTGGTGGACTGTTTGAAACCGGTGCAGGTGGCAGCGCGCCTAAGCACGTTCAGCAGGTCGAGAAAGAGGGTCACCTGCGTTGGGACTCTCTGGGTGAATTCCTGGCTCTGGGCGCGTCACTCGAACACCTGAGCCAAAACTATGGTAACCCTAAGGCACAGGTATTGGCCGATGCGCTGGATAACGCAATCGGTAAGTTCCTCGATGAAAACCGCTCACCATCACGTCGCGTGGGTGAGCTGGATAACCGTGGTAGTCACTTCTACCTGGCGATGTACTGGGCACAGGCGCTGGCCGCTCAGGAGACTGATGGCGAGCTAAAGGCGCAGTTTGCACCGCTAGCCGAAGCCTTGACCAGTAACGAAGCTAAGATAGTTGCCGAGTTAAATGGTGCTCAGGGTCCTGCGGTTGATTTAGGTGGTTACTATCGCCTAGATATCACTAAGGCCGAAGCGGCGATGCGCCCGAGCGCAACGCTGAATCAGTTGCTGAGCTAATAAAAGCTAAGTAAATAAAAAGGGCGCCATGGCGCCCTTTTTTATTGCTTGTTTTATACCAATCGTAATAAACAATTGATAATTCTAGCTTGTTAAAACGCTCGATAACTGTATTAGAATTTTTAATTGTAGAATAACTACTTATCTAAAAATCCTGCTTGGTTCTCAAGCGTTTTTCCTGCGCTATTTCTGATCACATATTTACTGTGATTGGTATTAGATATTGGTGAGCGTTTAAAAAGGCAATAAAAAAGGCAGGGATAACCCTGCCTTTTTTGTTTTGGTCCCACTAACTATTTAGTGGGTGATATCGCTGACGCGTGCATCCCTTTAGGCCCCTGTTCCACCTCGAATTGGACTGATTGGCCTGCTTTTAGAGTTCGATAGCCTTCCATTTCAATGGTAGAATAGTGTGCGAAAACGTCTTCACCACCAGCTTCAGGGCAGATAAACCCGAATCCTTTGGCGTTGTTGAACCATTTCACAGTTCCGTTTGCCATACTTCCACTTCCTTCTGTTGTTTACTGACCAGTAAGATAGTAAAACTTATGAGGCGGGGTAAATTCACCGCTCGATGAACAGAATGAAACCAGTATAAGCGGATGTCAAGACCAATTTAACAAAAAGGCAACATTTGCGCTAAATTCGTCAGCAATTGGTTCTAATGGTCGGATGAGTAACAGGTTTATCCCGGGTGGTCAGCAACTTTTGGAAGAAGCCAAAACTAGAGGCTAATATTGAAATATGGGTAAAGTAGGTAATATTGAGCATATTGAAGAGCGCGCGGAAACTGAACTCATGCCGCCTTCGATGTACAAAGTGATCTTAAACAACGATGACTATACCCCGATGGACTTCGTCATCGAGGTGTTACAACTCTTTTTTAATAAAAATGAACAAGAAGCCACAGATATCATGTTGGCAATTCATCATCAGGGTAAGGGAATTTGCGGCGTTTTCCCTTTCGGCATTGCAGAAACCAAGGTCGCACAAGTAAATCAGTTTGCAAGACAAAACCAACATCCGTTACTGTGTTCATTAGAGAAAGCCTGAATATCGAAGTTTTGTGATTATTTTAGGGGGTGCTTATGTTAAATAAAGATTTAGAGGTCACCTTGAATCTGGCGTTCCAACAAGCCAGAGACGCGCGACACGAATACATGACCGTAGAGCATCTGCTATTGGCGTTAATCGATAATCCTGCGGCTCAAGAGGCGCTGCTCGCCTGCGGTGCAAACCTCGACAAGTTAAGAGAAGAGGTGTCGAGTTTCATCGAACAAACCACACCTATCATCAGCGATCCTAACGACGACAGAGAAACCCAGCCTACCTTAGGTTTTCAGCGCGTGCTGCAGCGCGCTGTCTTTCATGTGCAATCTTCGGGTCGCAACGAAGTGACAGGTGCTAACGTCTTGGTGGCCATCTTCAGCGAGCAGGAGTCTCAGGCGGTTTATCTGCTGCGTAATGGTGAGATCACCCGCCTTGATGTGGTGAACTACATCTCCCACGGCGTGGCGCGTGATGAGCTGGATAATGCTCAGGAACCCGAACAGATTGAAGATCACAGCGAATCGGAGGAGCGCAGCAAGCTGTCGCAATTCACCGCCAATCTCAACGAAGAGGCCCGCAAGGGCAATATCGATCCTCTGATCGGCCGCTCCGATGAGATAGAGCGCTCGATTCAGATCCTCTGCCGTCGCCGAAAGAATAACCCGCTATTGGTGGGTGAGGCGGGCGTCGGTAAGACGGCTATTGCCGAGGGGCTTGCCTATCGCATCGTCAACGACGAGGTTCCCGAGGTAATGGCCGACGCCACCGTTTACTCACTGGATCTCGGTGCCTTGCTAGCCGGTACCAAATATCGTGGCGACTTTGAGAAACGCTTTAAGAGTCTGCTCAAGGAGCTTTCGCAAGACAAACACGCCATTCTGTTTATCGATGAGATTCACACCATTATCGGTGCGGGAGCGGCATCCGGTGGCGTGATGGACGCGTCTAACTTGCTAAAGCCGCTGCTCTCTAGTGGGCACCTGCGCTGTATGGGCTCGACCACCTTCCAGGAGTATCAGAGCATCTTCGAGAAAGATCGCGCCCTGGCCAGACGTTTCCAGAAGGTGGATATCAACGAGCCGTCTGTGGCGGAAACCACGAAGATCCTACAAGGCCTCAAGAGCAAGTATGAGGAGCACCATGGTGTGCGTTATACCATGGCGGCCTTGTCCGTGGCGGCGCGTCTGGCGGATAAGCATATCAACGACAGACATCTTCCCGATAAGGCGATCGATGTGATCGACGAGGCGGGCGCGCGCATGGCGATGCAGCCGGCAAGCAAGCGCAAGAAGACAATAGGTCAGGCGGAGATCGAGTCTATCATAGCCAAGATAGCGCGGATCCCTGAGAAGACGGTATCGGCCACCGATAAGGATATGCTGAAGAACCTTGAGCGTAATCTAAAGATGGTGGTGTTTGGGCAGGATAAGGCTATTGAAGCCTTAAGCTCCGCGATTCGCCTCTCACGCTCTGGCCTCAGCGGCGCCCACAAGCCTGTGGGTAGCTTCCTGTTTGCCGGTCCGACCGGTGTGGGTAAGACAGAGGTCACCAGCCAGCTAGCGTCCTGTCTCAGCCTCAAGCTGGTGCGTTTCGATATGTCCGAGTATATGGAGAGTCATACCGTGTCTCGCCTTATCGGTGCGCCGCCAGGCTATGTTGGCTACGATCAGGGGGGCTTGTTAACCGATGCGGTGATCAAGAACCCACATTGCGTGGTGTTGCTCGATGAGATCGAAAAGGCCCACCCCGATGTCTATAACCTGCTGTTGCAGGTAATGGACCACGGTACCCTGACCGACAATAACGGTCGCAAGGCGGACTTTAGACACGTGACCTTGGTGATGACCACCAACGCGGGGGTGCAGGAGACGGTGCGTAAGTCCATCGGCTTTAAGCAGCAAGATCACAGCCAGGATGCGCTGTCGGAGATCAATCGCGTCTTCTCGCCTGAGTTTAGAAACCGCTTAGATGAGATCATCTGGTTCAATCATCTGGATATGACGGTCATCGCCAAGGTGGTCGACAAGTTCCTGGTCGAGCTACAGGCGCAACTGGATGAGAAATCTGTGGTGCTGGATGTCAGCGACGATGCCAGAACCTTATTGGCCGAGAAGGGCTATGATAAGGCGATGGGGGCACGGCCTATGGCTCGAGTGGTTACCGAGATGATCAAGCGGCCACTTGCCGATGAGATCCTCTTTGGTAAGCTGGAGAAGGGGGGGATTGCCCATGTGGATGTCGTCGGTGATAAGCTGACCATCAAGATTGAGCAGTCGGAGCGGCTGACACAGGTGTAATACACTGATGTAATAAAAAGGCTGCAGATGCAGCCTTTTTTCATGATTTGGTTTTTGTATCAGATCCTGCCTAGTGGCTAGAACCTTCATCAACCTTCTTCGCTGCCAGATTCGGCTTGGTCGGGACTGTGTCGGTTTCCGCCAGTCTCTGCCATTGTAGCTATCGATTAGGAACAAAAAAACCGGCACTGCCGGTTTTTATTATTCGCAAGCTAACGATTAGCGTGAACGGAAGACGATGCGCCCTTTGCTCAAATCATAAGGGGTCAGCTGAACAGTGACCTTGTCACCCGTTAGAATACGGATGTAGTTTTTACGCATTTTGCCTGAGATATGGGCGATTACTACGTGACCATTCTCTAGCTCTACTCGAAACATTGTATTTGGCAAGGTTTCAAGAATAGTGCCTTGCATCTCAATGTTGTCTTCTTTCGCCATTAATCAGTTATCCTGTTAGCCTTCAAATATTAAAAACGGGCGTATCATGCCGCAAATTAGCGCTTCTGTAAAGAGGTGTTCGTTATCTGGGCAAATATCTGTTTGCTTTATTTTTTCTAATTAAGCGCGCTTATTCACTGCGTTGCCAACCGTTTGCGGTCAATATCTCATAGGGATGGTAGGCCGTCTTATAATTCATTTTTCGTGACTCATGGATTTGATAACCCAGGTAGAGGTACTCCTTGTGCATCTGCTTGGCAAGTTCGCACTGCAGCAGGATCATCAAAGAGCCCAGAGAGCGTTTGTCCAGCTCTGGTGCAAAAAAGCTATAGATGGCCGACAGGCTGTTGGGTAAGAGGTCGGTGATCGCCACGCCAATCAGCTCGCCCTCGAGCCGCAGTTCAAGCAGCTTCGGTGGATGCCAGCTGCACTGCACGAAATGATCGTATTGCTCGCGTGAGGGGGGATACATGGGACCGTCGTGATGCCGCGCCTTGATGTACCTGTCATAGAGCGCATAGTGTTCGTCGGTGCAGTTGTCGACTAAGTGCCAACTTACGTCCCTGTTTTGTTTCAGGGTACGTTTCTGGCGTCGTGACGGGATAAAAGCATCGACCGGAATGCGAATGGGCAGACAGGCCTGACAGTGGGGGCAATGTGGCTTATAGATGGTCTCACCACTACGACGAAATCCCAGGGCGAGTAGCTTCTCAAACAAGGTCAAGTCGAGCGACTCCTCCTGCAGCACCAATAGCTGTTCCTGCTTATTGGGCAGGTAGCTGCAGTCGAAGGTATGTGTCATACCCACCTGTATGGTGTCGGATCTAGAGTTCAATCTGCACCTCTTGTGGGTGCCAGGCATCGCTGGCGACCTCGGTATCGCGAAAGCGCTTCAATAAATTGATGAAGTCTGCGCGTTTTAACGCCTTGGCGCCCAGTGAGGCTAGATGAGGATTCATGACCTGGGCGTCGATCAGTCGGTACCTGTGTGACAACAGGTGCTGATGCAGCATGGCCATGGCTGCCTTGGAGGCATTGCTCTGCAGGTGAAACATGGACTCGCCGCAAAATACCTGGCCGATGGCCACCCCATAGAGGCCACCAATGAGCTTATCGCCGTCCCATACCTCAATCGAGTGGGCCTTGTTGTACTGGTGTAGCGCCTTATAGGCCTGCTGTATCTCTAAGGTTATCCAGGTGCCCTCCTTGCCTTGGCGGGTGAGGGCGCAGTGTTCGATCACGCTGTTAAAGGCGCGATTGACGCTGAAGCGCCACTGACGGCGTTTGATATCGCGCTTCAGGCTACGACTGACCTTGAGTGAACCGGGCACAAATACGGCACGGGGGTCGGGGGACCACCAGAGGATAGGGTCGTTTTCGTTAAACCAGGGGAAGATCCCTTCATAGTAGGCGTTAAGCAGACGCTTGGGATGTAGATCGCCGCCGATGGCCAAGAGTCCGTTTGGATCGGTTAGGGCAAACTCCGGCGAAGGGAACTTTGCCAGCTCATGATTTAAATAGGACAGTGAGTTCACAATTGAGTAAAATTAGTTATCGGCCTCTTTATAAGTTAGCGGAAAACCTCTTATGTTGAAACCTACACCCAGCCTCTTTCGCTTCATTTGGTCAGTTTTTATCTTGGTTGCCAGCCTGGGACTGAGTGCTAGTGCAAGTGCGGCCTATGAGCGCAATCAAGCAGTCCCTGTCGAGAAGGTAGAGTATGGTTATGTCACCTCGGTACGTAACATTACTCAGACTCAGTTGGTGGAAGACCGTAACCAAGGTTGGCGTACTTTTGGTGGCGCCCTGATAGGCGGTGTCATTGGCCATCAGTTTGGTGGCGGCAGCGGTCAGGATGTGGCTACGGTGTTGGGTGCCCTGATAGGGGGCGGTATAGGGCACAGTGCTGGCGGTGACTATTATCAGCAACTAAAGTTGGTCGAGCTGATGATACGTTATGAAGATGGCCAGGAGGTGATGGTGATCCAAGACTTAGATCCCGGCATGATCTTCAACGTCGATGACGAGGTGCGTGTGGTTTATCTTCAGGGAGGCGTGCGAGTCGATCTGGCGATGTAGCAGGCGTGTAGCTATTGCAGAGTTATATTCAATAAAAAAGGAGCCCTGAGGCTCCTTTTTTATAACAACATCTTGCTTGGTTAGAAGCCGCGAGGAAGTTGTCCTTTACCCGCCAGCTTAGCACGCCATAGTTCTTTCGGTGTCATGCCACCAGAGGTAGACTTGCTGGCTTTTGCTTCCGCCTTAGACTTGGCTGCTTTTGCAGGCGCGGCCTTCTTAGGTGCAGCCTTTGCTTTTTCCGCTTTTGCCGGTGCCTTAGCTACTGGAGCTTGCTCACCTTGTTCAGCCAACATAGCTTCTAAATCACTAAAGCGAAGAGACTTACCACCATCGATCTTATACCAGCTTCCTTTCTGCTCGATAGTAACACTCTTACCCTGCGCCTTGCTCAATGCAGACTCGAGTGCGCTGATCACCTCTTCTTTGGTCAACTTTGACATAGTATTAACCTATTTCTTTTAATGTGTAATTGAAGGTTTGGCCTAATTTTATAGTCCAAAGGCCTGAATTGTCCAATTTTCACAGAAATTCAACGTATTTCTATGAACTGAGGCCCAGATATGGCTAAACTAGGCGCTATCGCCACGGCCATTTTTTTCGTTTTTGAACGGGGAATCGGCCAAAGTTATCTGATTCATATGAGGAGCTTAGATGAATCGCACAGCATTGACTCGATACCTCACGGAATTTCTGCAGGTAGGCAACTATAAGGACTATGCCCCCAACGGGCTCCAGGTCGAGGGTAAAGAGCGGATCAAGACGATTGTCACTGGGGTGACTGCCTGTCAGGCATTGATCGATAGGGCGGTTGAGCTAAAAGCCGATGCCTTGCTGGTGCACCATGGTTTCTTCTGGAAGGGAGAGCCTGAACCCATTACCGGCATGAAGTATCGCCGAATCAAGTCGCTGATCACCAATGATATTAACCTCTTTGGTTACCATCTGCCGTTAGATGGTCACCCTATGCTGGGTAACAACGCCGAGTTGGCTCGCGAGCTTGGGATCATAGATGCCGAATCGGTTGAAGGGGTCGCCCAGGGGCTGGTCTGGCAGGGACGTCTCGATGAGCCTATGGCGCCGAGTGCGTTTGCCGAGCATTTGGCGGGCGTTCTGGGCCGTCAGGCATTACACCTGGGTGAGAGCAACAAGCCGATTCATCGCCTGGCCTGGTGCAGCGGCGGCGCACAAGATTATATCGATATCGCCGTCGAACTGGGCGTCGATGCCTTTATCAGTGGCGAGGTGTCTGAGCGTACCTTCCACAGTGCGGTCGAACAGGATATTCACTATTATGCCGCAGGCCATCACGCCACGGAAAGGTTCGGCATCAGGGCATTGGGTGAACACCTGGCTAATGAGTTTGACTTGACTCACCATTTTGTGGATATCGACAATCCTGTGTAACGCATCTTTTAGCGACTCTACTAAAAGAAAAGGCCGCTAGTAGCGGCCTTTTTGTCATATCGGTACACAACCGATCATCTGGATAGCGACTTATTTAACGCGCATGCCAGGCTGCGCGCCTTCATGGGGCTCCAGGATCCATAGATCTTTCTTACCCGGCCCCGCGGCCAGCACCATGCCTTCAGACATGCCGAAACGCATCTTACGTGGCGCCAGGTTGGCCACCATCACGGTCAGCTTGCCTTCCAGATCTTCTGGTGCGTAGGCAGACTTGATACCGGCAAACACCTGTTTAGTCTCGCCGCCCAGATCCAGCTGAAGCTTGAGTAGCTTGTTGGCTTCAGGCACATGTTCCGCCTTGGCGATGCGGGCGATACGCAGATCTAACTTGGCGAAGTCGTCGAAGCTGATCTCTTCGCTGATAGGGTCGAGATCCAGCTGGCTCTTAGGCGCCTCGGCTACCTGCAGGTTCTCGGTCGATGCTTCGATAATGGCTTCGATGTTCTTCATCTCGACACGTTGCATCAGTGCCTTGAACGGTGCGATCTCGTGACCGCTCAGATCCTTGGCCAGATCATTCCAGGTCAGCTCAAGTTGTAGGAAGGCTTCAACATCCTGGGCCAGTTTTGGCAGCACAGGCTTGAGGTAGGTCACCAGAATACGGAACAGATTCAGCGCATTGCTACATACTTGATGGGCTTCTTCTTGCTTATCTTCCTGCTTCACCAGCTGCCATGGCGCGGCATCGGCCACATAGGCGTTGGCGATATCGGCCAGGGCCATGATCTCACGCATCGCCTTGCCAAATTCGCGAGTCTCGTAAAACTCGGCAATAGCATCAGCCTTGGCGAGGAAGGTCTCGCTCAGGCTTGTGTCGGCTACCTTGGCTAGCTTGCCGTCGAAACGCTTGCTGATAAAGCCAGCGGTGCGAGAGGCGAGGTTAACCAGTTTACCGACGAGATCTGAGTTGACGCGCTGGGCGAAGTCTTCCAGGTTCAGGTCGAGATCGTCGATGCGGCTGCTGAGCTTGGCGGCGTAGTAATAACGCAGGTACTCGGGGTTTAAGTTATCCAGATAGGTTCTGGCCTTGATGAAGGTACCCTTAGACTTTGACATCTTGGCGCCGTTCACTGTCACATAGCCGTGGGCGTAGACGCTGTTTGGCTTACGGAATCCCGCGCCTTCAAGCATGGCTGGCCAGAACAGGCTGTGGAAGTAGACGATATCCTTACCGATGAAGTGATACACCTCTGCGGTAGAGTCTTTGGCCCAGAACTCGTCGAAGTTAAGGTCGCCGCGCTTGTTACACAGGTTTTTGAACGAGCCCATGTAGCCGATAGGCGCATCGAGCCAGACGTAGAAGAATTTACCTGGTGCATCGGGGATCTCGAAACCGAAGTATGGTGCATCACGGGTGATGTCCCATTGCTGCAGGCCTTGTTCGAACCATTCGCCCAGCTTGTTCGCCATCTCTTGTTGCAGGGAACCTGAACGGGTCCACTCTTTCAACATCTCTTCGAAGGCAGGCAGGTCGAAGAAGAAGTGTTCTGTCTCCTTCATCACAGGTGTGGCACCGGATACCGCCGACTTAGGATCGATCAGATCCGTCGGGCTGTAGGTTGCGCCGCAGCTGTCACAGTTGTCGCCATATTGATCCACAGATTTACACTTAGGGCAGGTGCCCTTAACGAAGCGATCCGGCAGGAACATAGACTTTTCTGGATCGAACAGCTGAGAGATGGTTTTAGACTTGATATAGCCGCCATCACGCAGTTTCAGGTAGATCTCGCTCGCCAACTCACGGTTCTCGTCACTGTGAGTGCTGTGGAAGTTATCGAACTGGATATTAAAGTCGGCAAAATCTTGCTGATGCTCTTTCTGTACCTGAGCGATCATCTGCTCGGGCGCCATGCCGAGTTGCTGTGCCTTAAGCATGATGGGCGTGCCGTGGGCATCGTCTGCACAGATATAGTGACACTCGTGGCCGCGTAGCTTTTGAAAACGCGCCCAGATATCGGTTTGAATATATTCAAGCATGTGACCTAAATGAATGGGGCCATTAGCGTACGGAAGTGCGCTGGTCACGAGAATTTTACGTTGTGAAGTTGCCATCTTGTCTCTAAATCAGTAAGTGCCCAAAAAGAATGGCATAGATACTAACCGATCATCGCTAAAGTTTCATCAAAAGCTGCTTTAAGTGAACTAAATCTATCCGAATATGAGGAGTTTTTCTGATACACTTAGCCAAATTTATTTTTGGAGGTAGTCGTTTTGTCTTCAGCGTCTCAGAATTATCATCTTCATGATGATCTGCTCGGTCCGGTTTTGGCCATTTTAGATGCCCATCAAGACCCCTATTTAATGCAAGGTCTCGTCAGCGCAGGTTGTGTCACCAAGCTGGATATTGAAGGCAAGCGATTGCAACTCGGGCTGTGTTACCCCTATCCCTGTCAGAGCCAGTATCGCGATACGGTAATGGCAATCACCAACAAGCTGGCGGTACTCGATGCCATCGATGAGGTCGAGTGTGAAATCGATTTCCAACCCGCGGTGATCTCGGCCGGCGCCGTCGAGCCGCTACCCAATGTGAAGCAAGTGATTGCCGTTGCCTCGGGCAAGGGCGGTGTGGGCAAATCGACCACCTCGGTTAACCTGGCGCTGGCGCTCGCGGCAGAAGGCGCTAAGGTTGGCATTCTCGATGCCGATATCTATGGCCCCTCTATTCCTTTAATGCTGGGTGTCCCCAATTTTAACCCTGTTTCACCAGACGGCAAGATGATGACCGCGGCCGAGGCTCATGGTATCGCCGCCCAGTCTATCGGTTTTATCGTCAGTGGTGATGAGGCCGCCGTATGGCGCGGCCCAATGGCGGCGGGCGCACTGGCGCAGCTGCTTAATGAGACCTTGTGGCCCGAGCTGGATTACCTGGTTATCGACATGCCACCGGGCACCGGCGACATTCAGCTGACCCTGTCACAGAAGGTGCCTGTAAGCGGCGCCGTGGTAGTGACCACCCCGCAAGATATCGCTCTGGCCGATGCCAAGAAGGGGATCAGCATGTTCCAGAAGGTCAACATTCCCGTATTAGGGATTGTCGAGAACATGAGTTTCCATATTTGTAGCGACTGTGGTCATAAGGAGCACCTCTTCGGTGAGGATGGCGGCCTTAAGATGGCAGCGCGTTATAATGTACCACTATTGGGGCAGCTACCGCTGCAACTTAATATCCGCGAGGATGTGGATAGAGGCACGCCGAGCGTAGTGGCGGATGGTGAGAGCCAGGTGGCCTTGTTGTATAAGGAGATCGCCAGAAAGGTGGGGGCACAACTTGCCCTGAGCCAGACACAGAGTGTCGTATCTATTTCAATTTCAGATGATGAGTAAGGTTTACAAAGCATGAATTCGCAATGTGTCATAATTGGTATCGCAGGGGCATCGGCATCGGGTAAGAGCCTAATCGCGAAGACGATTTTCGAGGAGCTATGCCGTGATCTAGGCACAGATCAGATAGGGGTTATCGCCGAGGATGCCTACTATAAGGATCAGAGCCACCTGTCGATGGACCAGCGTGTCCTGACGAATTACGATCACCCTAAGGCACTGGATCATCAGCTACTGTGTGAACACCTTAGCGCCCTAAAGAATGGTGAGTCGGTGGAGATCCCGCAATACAGTTACACCGAGCATACCCGTATGGCCGAGACAGTCACCATGACGCCAAAGAAGGTGATCATTCTCGAGGGGATCTTGCTACTGACAGATCCTAATCTGCGCGAGCAGATGGATGCGAGCGTCTTCATGGATACGCCACTGGATATCTGTTTCATGCGCCGCCTGACCCGCGATGTGGCCGAACGTGGCCGTACCATGGAGTCTGTGATGCAGCAGTACACTCAGACGGTGCGTCCTATGTTCCTGCAATTTATTGATCCTTCAAAGCAATACGCCGATATTATCGTGCCGCGGGGTGGTAAAAACCGCATCGCAACCGATATATTAAAGGCGAGAATTCAGCACCTTTTAGCAAAATAATCGCTGTTTACGGGGAGTTTGGCTGAGATGCGTTTAACTGATTTAGAGATTGAAGCATGTCTGGACGATGGGTCTATTATCCTTGAGCCTCGTCCGAGCAATGATGCCATCAACGGTGTCAGCGTCGATGTTAAACTCGGCGATCAGTTCCGCGTCTTTCAAGATCATACGGCGCCCTATATCGATCTCAGCGGTCCTAAGGCCGAGGTACAGGCGGCCCTAGACAGGGTGATGAGCGACAAGATAGTGATCCCGGAAGGGGAGGCGTTTTTCCTCCACCCGGGTGAGCTGGCGTTGGCGGTGACCCATGAGAGCCTGACCCTGCCTGCCGATATCGTCGGCTGGTTGGATGGTCGCTCTTCCCTGGCAAGGCTCGGGCTCATGGTGCATGTCACGGCTCATCGTATCGACCCAGGTTGGCAGGGAAAGATAGTGCTTGAGTTCTACAACAGCGGCAAGCTGCCCCTGGCCTTGAAGCCTATGATGACCATAGGTGCCCTCAATTTCGAGCGCCTAAGTTCGCCCGTGGCGCGCCCCTATAATCAGCGCGAGAGCGCTAAATATAGGGATCAGCAAGAAGCCCTTGCCAGCCGCATTAGCCAGGACAAGTGATGTCGAAGGCTATCTGGGTAAACGGTCAGCAAGAGGACAGTGTTTCGGCGTTCGATAGGGGACTCGCCTATGGCGACGGCCTGTTTGCCACCATGCGTTGCAGTGGCAATGAGGTGCGCTTCCTTGACAGTCAGCTGTTGCGTTTAGCCCAAGGCGCCGCCAGGTTAGGCTTGCCAACGCTAGATGACGACTCGCTGCGCCAACGGCTAGCCGAGGCTTGCGCGCAAGGTGCCAGTGCCTTTTCACAGGATTATTGCCTCAAGTTACTCATTAGCAGAGGCTGTGGTGGACGTGGATACCTACCGCCTGCTGCGCCAACGCTGACTGAGGTGATCTCACTTCACGAGATCCCAAGTCACTACAGTGATTGGCAGACTCAGGGGATCAGGCTACAGATGAGTCAGCTAAGCCTGGCCCGGCAGCCGCTGCTTGCCGGCATCAAACATCTTAACCGTCTCGAGCAGGTGTTGATTCGCCGTCAATCACTGAGTGAGGGCTACGATGACTGGGTGGTCTGCGACACGGCCGGTAATATCATAGAGGCCTCCATGGCCAACCTTTTCTTTATAAAGGGCCGCACCATAGTTACGCCGAGTCTGGATCAGGCCGGGGTGGCCGGTGTGATGCGCGAGCAGTTGATGCTGTGGTTTGTTAAGGCAGGCTTTAATCTTGAGGTGCGCCGCGTAACATCCGATGAGCTCACGCATTTTGATCATGTTCTGGCCAGTAATAGCCTGTTTGGTGCGGTCGCCGTGACGGGCATCGCAGAGCATAGCTTTAGCCACAGCCCACTGCTAGCCCAATTGCTGCACGATCTAAAACTAACTTTATGAAAAAAATGATCATAGGTGTGCTTGCCACACTCTTTACCTTACTTACCGTGAGTGCGATTGGCTTCTATTGGGTCTATCAGAGCGTGGTGAGCTACGGCCAGGCACAACTCAAGCTAGATGCACCCGTCGAGTTTGAGCTGACGCGCGGCACCTCCTTTTCACAGATGGCCACCGCCTTGGCGCAAACCGGCGCGGTGGATGAGCTTTGGAAACTTAAGCTGCTGGTTAGGCTGCGCCCTGAGCTTGCCAAGATCCGCAGCGGACTATATCAACTCTCTCCCAACGACACTGTGGTGGAGCTACTCGAAAAGCTTCGTCAGGGCAAGGAGATGGTCTTTACCGTGACGCTTGTCGAAGGGCAGAGCATTAAAGAGTGGCGCGAGCAGCTCAAACAGTTACCGCGCCTGAAATGGCAGGATGAAGCCTTTATGCAGGTGCTTGAGGATAATGGCGATGAGTCTAAACTGCCCGAGGGCAAGTTTTATCCCGACACCTACCACTATGGCGCCGGTGATTCGGTTAAGGTGATCCTGCAGCAGAGCTATCAGAAAATGCAGCAGGAGCTGGACAAGGCCTGGCAGGAGCGCGATCAGAGCATCCCGCTTAAGAGCCCTTATGAGCTGCTGACCATGGCCTCGATTATCGAGAAAGAGACAGGCAAGGCCAGCGAGCGCCCCTGGATCTCGGCGGTTTTTACCAATAGGTTACGTAAGGGGATGCGTTTGCAGACAGATCCTACTGTGATCTATGGCATGGGAGAGCGATATCAGGGCAACATTACCCGCAAAGATCTGCGCGAGCAGACCCCCTATAACACCTATCGCATTCATGGCCTGACGCCGACACCCATTGCGGCCCCGAGCGGCGCATCCTTGATGGCGGCGGCGCGCCCGGCCGATGTCGACTATCTCTATTTCGTGTCGAAGAATGACGGCAGCCATATTTTTTCTAAAACATTAACCGAGCACAATCGTGCTGTAGACAAGTATCAGAGAAATCGATGAAGCAAAACAGCGCGAAATTTATCGTTATCGAAGGATTGGAAGGGGCGGGCAAGTCGAGTGCCATTGCCCTGGTAAGAGATTTTATCGAGAAGCATACCGGTCAGGCGCCCGTGTGTACCCGTGAGCCCGGCGGCACGCCTCTCGCCGAGCGAATTAGGGATCTGGTAAAGATTGCCGACCCTAGCGATCCCCTGTGTGATGAGTCTGAGTGTTTGCTCATCTATGCGGCCAGGGCGCAGCTGGTGGCTAACGTGATTAAACCAGCATTGGCTCAGGGCAACTGGGTGTTAGGCGATCGTCACAACCTCTCTTCTCTGGCTTATCAAGGTGGCGGACGTCAACTCATGCCTCTGGTCGAGGCGGTGAGTCAGGCGACACTAAAAGACTTTAAACCCGATCTGACCCTGTACTTAGATATCGATCCTCAACTTGGCTTGCAGCGAGCCCGAGACAGAGGCGAACTGGATAGAATCGAGCAGCAGGCACTGAGCTTTTTCGAGCGCGCCAGGGCAACTTACCTGCAACTGGCCGAGCAAGACGACACTATCAAAGTGATCGATGCCAGCCAGACGATGGCGCAGGTGCATAAAGAGATTCTGGCCGTGTTGCAGCAACAAGATTGGTCATAACAACGGCGGATTTGATGATGGAGCTACCTTGGTTAACGCCAGTTCGTGAATCTTTCTGTGGTCAGTTGATGACTGGTCAGCAGGGACATGCCTACCTCTTGGGGATCCACCAGGGCTATGGCGGCATGCAGCTGGCTGAAACCTTGGCCCAGGCCAGTCTGTGTATGTCGCCGACCCAAAGTGGTGGCTGCGGTGTCTGTAAGAGCTGTCAGCTGTTTATCGCAGGTAACCATCCAGATTGTTATTTCGTCGAGGCCGACGGCAATCAGATCAAGGTGGACCAAGTCAGGGAACTGTGCCAGAAATTGACAGCCACCGCCCAGCAGGGGGGCAGGCGGGTCGCCGTGATTAAGAACTGTGAGCGACTCAATACCGCGGCGGCCAATGCGCTACTCAAAACCCTGGAGGAGCCGGGCAAGGGGACGCTGCTGTTGCTGCAGAGTGATACCCCAAGCCGTTTGATGGCCACCATCAGCAGTCGTTGTCAGCGCCTGCATTGCCAGCTACCGAGCCGCGAAGCGGTGCAAGACTGGCTGGCTGCACAGTTTACTTTGAGCAGCGATGTGACCTGGTGTCTGCCGGTTGTCGGTGGGCCTGTGGATCTGCTTATTGCCTTAAATGATGGACGATACGAGGCCTTGATCGGTCTGAGAAAAGCCTGGGTGCAAAGTTTGTCGTCTGGGCACCTGTGTGCTAACTTAACTAATATAGATGAAAAGCAAGTTTCTGATGCACTTAAAGTTTTGTATGTTGTCTTGCGACAAAAACTGGTGAAGCAGAAAAATGCTGATGCATTAATTAACATCAAGATAACAAAATTTGCAGCCAAGGTCATGGACACGTATCATAGCCTGAGTATGATGCCTAATGTGAATTTTATGGCTGTTTTTCAGTCGTTTATCTTAGAGTATCAGTCGCTAACAACAAGTTAAAATAATATGGTCGATCTCGTGGTTAATTTTGATACATTACATCAGCTATATAGAGCCTACATGCCATTTATTCAGCCCGCGGGCCTGTTTGTGGCGACCACCGAAAGCCACTATCTAGGGCAAGAGCTTACCATCGCCTATCAACTACCGGGTTCGACCGTGCGTCACGAGTTTCAAGGCCTGGTGGTGTGGATCAATCCCCTGGGGGCATCGGGTGGGCGACCGGCAGGTATCGGGGTGAAGATCATTACCGACGCCTCAACCCATAAACATCATATTGAAAACCTACTTTCCCGTGAACTCGCCTCAGGCGATTTGACCTGCACCATGTAGATAGCTATCCTTTGCCTCCTTTTGTAGTGACTTAGGATTTTTGCGTGCTTATCGATTCCCATTGCCATCTCGATCGCCTTAAAGCGGCGCCCGATCAAGATTCGTTGAAAACATTGCTAGCCCAAGCCAAGGATCGCGGCGTGGAGTATTTCCTGTGCGTCAACGTGCGCCAGCAAGGTTTTGCGTCTATGCAGGCGAAAATGGCAGCGTTCGACCAGGTATTTCTGTCGGCGGGCGTGCATCCGCTGGATGTGCAGGAGGGGCTGGATACACAGCAGCTGCACAGCTATCTGCAAGACCCTAAGGTGATCGCCATCGGTGAGACTGGCCTGGATTATTACTACTCGGGCGAGACTAAGGCGCTGCAACAGCAATGTTTCGAGCAGCAGATCGCCCTGGCGGTTGAGGTGGATAAGCCACTGATCGTTCATACCCGTGATGCCCGAGAAGATACCATCGCCATGCTTAAGGCCGGTCAGGCCGATAAAGTGGGGGGCGTGCTGCATTGCTTCACCGAAAACTGGGAGATGGCGAAGGCCGCCATAGACCTGGGTTTCTATATTTCAGTATCCGGCATAGTAACCTTTAAGAATGCCGGCGAGTTGCGCTCGGTGATCCGTAAGGTGCCAAGAGACAGACTCTTGGTGGAAACCGACGCACCTTATCTTGCGCCTGTGCCTCATCGCGGCGAAGAGAATCAACCTGCCTTTGTGAGGGATGTGGCGGAATTTGTTGCCGAGCTGCGTGGCGAGAAGTATGAAGAACTAGCTCAATATACAGGCGACAACTTCTTTAGGCTGTTTAAAGACGCGATTAAACTGGCCTAAGCTTAATGCCTTGCCGCTTTGGTAGTATTTAAAAGAAGAGTTAAAAAGCTAAGAGAAACAGACAAAAAAAGACCCAAAACTATTCCAATTGTTCTGGGTCTAGGGGAATGGCTCTTTGCAGAGCCGTGCGCTACTGTTTGAGATTGCCTCGAATTTGTCTCAGGCTTATAGTGTAGTCAAACTCCACCTCACTGCCGGGCTCGTCTAGGCAAATCTCAGATTAAAATGTAACAAAATGTTAATAAAAGCCACTCGCGCTAATTCGGTGGCTTTTGCTTAGACCTTCATCAATGCCCGCTTAATCCACTGCAATGGTAGAGGATGAGCAGATTTTATCCCGTACCAAGTCACGAGGCAGGCTGTTCTTGAGTTTATTGCCCAGGTGTTTCACTAGGCCTAAGTGAGCCCCCTGGTAGCTGACCAGCTGCTCGCCCTGAGGCTTCTCTTTTGTGGTTAATCCTATGTCCCGTCCCATCAGGTATTGAATCGCCTGAGCTTCATCAAGCCGGATCCCTCGTGACCTGTCGGCCAGTGCCATCACCGCCTCGTGTCTAGGTTTGAAGCCTTTCTTTAGAGCATCGGCTAGCTTGACGCCGATGCGCTGAAAGCGAATCTTGCCGATGAGCGGCTCGACATTACTGGGGAACAACCAGTACTCATCGTCCCTCTGCATCAAGATTCCCTGGCCGTCGAGTTTGATGCCGAAACTCGTCTCGAAATAGTCGCAAAGGGCCTGGCGAGACTTCCTATCGATCGGGCTAAAGGGAAAGTTTTTCTGTTTGCGCGGCTCTTCTGTATTTCTGGGAACCTCTGCAAGCTTGGTCAGTTTGGCGATGAAGAAGCCTTCGCTGTCGAAGATCTGCGGCCAGACATGGAGGAAGCCTGCGTCGGTACAGGCTTTGTCGGCACTCGGGAAGAGGTCGGCAAGGGATTCAAACTGCACCGCGTCGCCATAGGTGGCCTTGAGGTGCAGGCAGACATCCTGATTCTCGCGGCGATTGAGGGTGCAGGTGGAATAGACCAGGCTGCCACCTGGCTTGAGGGCGAGAAAGGCCGACTCGATCAGGTCGCGCTGCACGCTGGCAATGGTCTCTATCTCCTCGGCATCCCAATGTTTAAGGGCATCGGGGTCTTTGCGCACCGTGCCTTCACCGCCGCAGGGGGCGTCGAGCAGTATGGCATCGAAGCTCTCGAATAGGTACTCGCCAAACACCCTGGCATCGAAGTGGGTGAGGGCGAGATTACTGGCGCCCATGCGCTGCACGTTGGCGTGTAGCACCTTGACCCGACTGGAGGAGTACTCGTTAGCAACCAACAAGCCTTGGTTGTTCATCATGGCGGCGAGTTGGGTGGTCTTAGACCCCGGCGCCGAGGCCATATCCAGCAGACTCAGGGAGGCTGCATCCTCGATTGGGGCAGGAAATAAGGCTTTAGGTGGCAGCATGGAGCTGGCCTCCTGAATATAAAACAGCCCCTGAATATGCTCTACCGTGTTACCCAGCTGAATCGAGTCATCCACCTTGACCCAGAAGCCTTCCTCACACCAGGGGATAGGTTCAAACTGCCAGCCTTTGGCGCTCATCATGGCGATAAAGTCAGAGGTCTTTATCTTGAGGGTATTGACTCGAATGGAGGGGCGTAAAGGCTTGGCACAATAGCTTATAAATTCGTCCATCGAGAGATGATCCGGCATATCTTTCGCTATGCTATTGATAAAATTTTGATTTAGTTGAACCATAGGTAACAGAATAGAGATATCGTTAGTCGCCAGTATATCACATCCATTATCGGGCCTTGAGCAAAGCTTGGGGTGAAAGGAGTCTCGGGTGTTAAATCGCGTTTGGTTTGCCTTTTTTGTCGCCGCCTTAGTCGCTATTAGCATTAGTCTGTTTCAGGGGCAGTGGCAGATTTTATCTGCCGTGGTCGATGCCCTGTTTACCAGTGCTAAGTTGGCCGCCGAAATAGCCTTGGGGCTGATCGGCGTGCTTTCGCTATGGATGGGGCTGATGCGAGTGGGTGAGAAGGCTGGCGTTGTCGGCGTCTTTGCTCGTCTGTTCGAGCCTCTGCTCAGCCGTTTGATGCCCGAGGTGCCCCGGGGCCATCCCGCCTTTGGCAGCGTGACCATGAACCTGACGGCCAATGTGCTCGGGCTCGATAACGCCGCGACGCCGCTGGGGCTTAAGGCGATGCAAGATTTACAGAGCCTGAACCCGGTGAAGAGTGTGGCCACTAATGCCCAGATCCTCTTCTTGGTGCTGAATACCTCCTCGGTCACCTTAGTACCGGTGACCGTCTTCCTCTACCGCGCCCAACAAGGCGCAGAATCACCGGCGGATATCTTCCTGCCTATCTTGTTGGCTACCACGGCCTCGACGCTGGTGGGGGTATTGGTCGTGGCCATCTACCAGCGTATATCCTTACTCAATAGCGTCCTACTCGGTTATGGCGCCCTGATGTTGGCGGCGGTATCGGCCTTGGTGTTTTATCTGGGGACCTTGACGGTAACAGCCATCGGCGAGTTTTCCACGGCCCTGGGTAACGGCATCTTAGTCCTGCTGATCTTCAGCTTTATCCAGGTGGCTGGACTGCGTAAGGTGGCTGTCTATGATGAGTTTGTCGGCGGCGCCAAAGATGGCTTTACCCAGGCGGTGCAGCTGATCCCCTATTTACTCGCCATGTTGCTGGCCATCGCCTTGCTGCGAGCCTCGGGCGCGTTCGATTATCTACTCGGCGTCATCGCCGCCTTGGTGAATCTGCTTGGCGGAGATACTCGGTTCGTCGACGCCTTGCCTACGGCGCTGATGAAACCCTTTAGCGGCTCAGGCGCTCGCGCCATGATGTTGGAGACGATGCAACACTATGGGGTCGATTCATTTGCCGGCCGCTTGGCGGCTGTGGTGCAGGGAAGTACCGAGACTACCTTCTATGTACTGGCCGTTTATTTCGGCGCCGTGGGGATCCGCAACGGCCGTCATGCCCTGGTATGTGGTTTGACTGCGGATCTTGCTGGGATCTGCGCTGCAATCTGGGTCTGCTATCAGTTTTATGGTTGATTGGTGCCGATAAGGACTCGTACATAGGCAAGCATGGATAGGCGAGCATGGAGAGGTAAGCCATGGGTAGGAAAGCCATTGATAGGCAAGCTGCTATACAGGTAGCCAAACGTTAGTTCGAGCGATTAAGAAGTCACGTAAGCGTTCGCTTAGGGCGAGAAGCACTAAGCGTCGTATAAAGGCGATATTGAGAAAATCAGAAGCGATAGCTTACCGACAGCATAGGGCCGATAAAGCTGTAATACAGGTTGTAGTCAGCCACATTGAATTCATCGGCAATACCGTGTTTAAAGTCAACGTCGACCTTGTAGTAGTTAAAGGCCGCTGACATGTGCCAGTTCTTGGTGATCTCGGCTTCGACACCGGCGCGAATATCGACCAGGCTGCCCCTGATATCATCGAGCTTGATGTAGAAATACTGTGCGTGGGCGTTGAACTTGAAACCAGGGCTGAACTCATAGTCGCCATACAGGCCAACATCCGGCAAAGGCGCAGTAACCTCTTCATCGACAATTCTAGGCGTGGCGGTTTGAGCGCACTGTTGCAGCGTTTCGCCCTTGGCACAGACACCTATGTCACCGTCAAATGCGGTCTTGATAAACATGGTGTGTACGCCCAGGGACAGTCCTAGGTTGAAGTTATTCCCCTGATAGAAGTTATAACCATAGCCCAGGCGTGCAATATCGATATTAAGCGTGGTCTCCAGACGAGCCCCGGACTGAATGTCGTAAACCTGATCGTCTAGGGTGACCTGAAACGGCACGGTAAGTTTCTGTACTTCCGCATTACGGTGCAGCTGTTTCCAGTCGAAATAGATGCTGTGGCGCGAGTTGAAATGGTAGCTAGCCTCGAAGAATGGCAGAAACTGCGACTCTTCCAATGCTAAGTCTTCTTCGAAATCAAGCTTGAAATTATTACCCAGAACCGGATTGGTGACATCCATGCTGGAGTTAGAGTTTGAGTAGAAACCGCCGAGCTTTAGAACGATCTCGCTGGGCTCTACCGGTGCTGATACCGAATAGGAATTGGCAGCTCCTGCGGCAAAAACCGAAGAACTTAAGAGACCCAAGCTAAATATGGCGACCGACTTAATCACTAACTACAACCTCTATCAATTAATAATTATTATAAGTTATTGATTTATTTAGTAAGACTTTTTTACTACGTTACCATTCTAGCAGGATATTTAAAATTGTGAATGATTTGTATCAAAAAATGTCAGGGTTGCGGCATTTTTGTTGATATTGAGAGCTGAATTACACAAATAAAAAGGCTCCCGATAGCCTATCGAGAGCCTTATCATTCAGCCTTTGGCGGGTTAGAAAAACAGTGGCCAGAGGATAAGTAGCCAGGTGATGCCACACAGGGCTAAGGCGATAAAGACCGCCGCCGAGGCGATATCTTTTGCCTGTCCGCTGAGGGGGTGGATCTCGTGGCCAATACGATCGACCACAGCCTCGATGGCCGAGTTAAGTAGCTCGACGATTAACACTATCATCAGCGTCATGATGAGCAGGATGCGTTCAACCATAGGCACGTCTACCAATAGGGCTATCGGTAGCATGAAGAGGACCAAGATTAACTCTTGGCGAAAGGCGGCCTCAGATTGCCAGGCGAGCTTAAGGCCCTGCATAGAGAAACCTGTCGCTCTGAAGATGCGTTTAATACCGTGGTTATTTTCCGGTTTCATAGGTGTCCATTTCTTTCGTTAGTATCGAATTAGAGTCGCGATAGTATTGCATTAGTATCGTTTTAGTTTCTCAGCTTGCCTTGCTCTGACGCCGGCAGGCTAGTTACAAATTGCGCGCCAGTATAACACTCTAGTTACCACCATAACATCTGCATGAAGGGCTTTGAGCTAAACTTACCGCTTAGCTATCATCATGTTGCTCAAGGAGGAGCCTATGTTGTGTCACAACAGGTCTATAGCGGTCGGCAGTATCGTCTTGTTCCTGAGTTGGCTATCGTCAGTGGCGCTGGCCGCCGAAATCAGCGAGCAGCCTAATTTCGATAACCCGGATAAGTCGACTAACTTGGCTAGCCCAACTAGCCCAACTAGCCCGACTAACCCGGCTAAGTCCCCCGACACGGTTGGCTTCTTAGTTGTCGAGGCCAACCAGCTGAGGTCAAAACGTCCGAAGCTGACGCGCCGGCAACTGCCCGACCTGCAATTGGCCGGTAGCCTCGAGGCCGACCGGCCTATATCTGAGTATCTGGTGAGCGAAAAGTTCGATGGTGTCAGGGGACGCTGGACCGGCACACGTATGCTTACCCGCTCCGGTCAGCCTATTAACTTGCCTGCTTGGTTTACCAAAGGCTTTCCTACGGACCCCTTAGATGGTGAGCTGTGGATCGGCCGTCAGCAGTTTGAAGCCATCTCAGCCTTGGTGCGTGATAAAGATGCCGACCCGGCGCGTTGGCGCACAGTTCAGTTTATGGTCTTCGACTATCCTGCCATAGATAGCCCCTTTGGCGAGCGTTACGCTTTAGCAGTTAAGCGTTATGCTAACCTGTCGCCGTTTTTGCAAATTATTCCTCAGTGGCACATTCAAGATAGGCAGAGGTTGAATGCCACGTTGGGCGAGTGGGTGGCCCAGGGCGCCGAGGGTTTGATGCTGCATCACCAAGATGCCCATTACCACGGCGGGCGTAATAGTGATTTGGTGAAGCTTAAGCGCTATCAAGATGCCGAAGCCAAGGTGATCGCCTATCTTGCGGGCAAAGGAAAATATCAGGGGATGATGGGCGCGTTGGAGGTCGAGACGCCAGAAGGCATACGTTTTAAGCTGGGGACAGGTTTTACTGATGAGCAGCGTCGCCATCCTCCGGCCATTGGCAGCATGGTAACCTACAAGTATTATGGCCTGACCCATAATGGCGTGCCCAGGTTTGCCAGCTTCTTGCGGCAACGAGAGCCGCTTTAAAAAACGAATAAAACATGTACGAAAAGGATAACTATGTCGAAGATCAACTCGTCGAAGATCAACTCAGTCCTGTTTGTCTGCCTTGGAAATATCTGCCGCTCACCGACGGCCGAGGCGGTGTTTAGAGGGCTGCTCAGCGAGCGCGGTTTGTCTATGGACTGCGATTCGGCGGGCACCTCTGGCTACCATGAGGGGGAGGAGCCTGACAGGCGTGCACGCTTGGCGGGCGAGCGCCGCGGGTTGGACTTTAGCGGCATTCGTGCCAGAGGGGTTAGAGATGAAGACTTTGAACGTTTCGATCTGATCCTGGCGGCCGACAGGGCTAACTTGCGTGAGTTGCGAGCGCGTTGTCCGGCTCAGCATCAGTCTAAGCTGACCTTGATGCTCTCTTTTCTAGGAGAGGGGGAGCGGGAGGTGCCAGATCCTTATTACGGTGGCGATGAAGGCTTCGAGCAGGTGTTAGATCTACTGCAACAGAGCTGTGACAAGCTATTGGCGCAGATTGCGAAATAGGGGCTTGGTTAAACCGCTTGCAACTGACCTTTATCTAAGTGTCATGTTGCAAGCGGCGAAGTAGTAAGCGCTTATCTTAATCCGTTAGCCATGTCAGATAGCTATGCCAGATAGCTATGCCAGATAGTTACGCCAAATAGCTATGGTTAATGATGAAGCGCTGAGTAGTTATGACGGGCTTAGTCGTTATGACGAACGCCCGAACGTTTGAGGCGCTCTGCCTCGATCTTTGCTTGTTTCTCAGCCTCTTTCTCGGCCAGGATACGCGCCACTTCCGCCTTCTCGGCTGCGGCCATCTCTGGTGTCTCCAGTGACAACTGGCCTATCTTACCCGAGCGGAACTCGTGCAGTAGTAGTTCAGAGGCCTTGTGCAGATCGATTCTGCCACCCGGTCTTAGGGCGCCGCGCTTACGTCCTATCGCCTCTAGCAGGCCGATATCATCATTCGGCAGCTCTTTCAGCTTATAACGCTCTAGCATGGCATCGGGATAGGCCTTGAGGAAATATTCGGCGGCAAACATGGCTACATCTTCATACTCCATTGCCGTGTCTTTAATGGCGCCCGTAACCGCCAGGCGATAGCCACTGGCCTCATTATCCACCTTTGGCCAGAGAATACCAGGGGTGTCGGACAGCACTATGCCATTCTTGAGGTTGATACGTTGCTGGGTCTTGGTGACGGCGGGCTCATTACCCGTCTTGGCGATAACTCTGCCCGCCAAGGTATTGATAATGGTTGATTTACCTACGTTAGGGATCCCCATGATCATGGTGCGGATATCTTTCTCTATCTTGTCGCGACTAGGCACCAGCTTACGGCAGAGTTCGGGGACCTTACGCACCTGGGCAGCCTGCAGCGTGGTGATGGCCATCGCCTTTACTCCTTGCTCCTGCTCCAGATAGTCAATCCAGCGCTGGGTTACTTCAGGATCGGCCAGATCTGACTTGTTGAGCAGTTTGATACAGGGCCTGTCACCGCGCAAACTGGTGACCATAGGGTTTTCGCTGCTGTAGGGGATGCGGGCATCGAGCACCTCGATCACCAGATCGACCTGAGGCATCACCTCTGCTATCTCTTTGCGCGCCTTGTGCATATGGCCTGGAAACCACTGAATTGCCATCTCTGTACTCTGTCTCTGTGCAAATTTGGGGAGGGATTTTACCCTGATATGGCTTAAAAATCATAAATAAAAAGCGCCCGCGGGCGCTTTTTATCTTAGTCGAAGCGGTTAGATAACCCCTAATTCTCTCAGACGCTCCATCAGATAGCTGTCGGCAGTGTAGCGCTCCGATAGGACCACCTCTGGCTTAGGATGTAGGAAGAGGGGCAGAGATATGCGCGAGCGTGTCTTGTCGGCGCCCTCTGGGTTGACCACTCTATGGGTAGTCGATGGGAAGTAGCCGCCTGAGGCTTCCTGCAGCATGTCACCTATGTTGATGATCAGGTTGCCGAAATCGCTTGGTACGTCTAACCACTCGCCCGATTTGGCTTTCACCTGAAGGCCAGGCTCATTAGCGGCCGGCAGCACGGTCAGCAGGTTGATATCTTCGTGGGCGGCGGCGCGAATGGCACCTAGCTCCTCATCGCCCGACATTGGCGGGTAGTGAAGAATACGCAATAGTGTCTTATGGCTGTTTTCGATCATTTTCGGCAGGGCGATAGAGTAGTTAACCGCCACTTCCGCTGGCGTATGGGCTTCCACCCAGCCTAGCAGCTCCTCGGCCAGGGCGTTGGCCTCTTGGTAGTAACGCAGTATGTTTTCCCTGAGCGAATCGGGAATGCGTCCCCATGGATACACATGGTAATACTCTTTGATGTCTTTAACCGTATGACCCTTAGCGGTTTCAGACACCTCAGCCGGGAAGAAACCATCATGGGTTTCCGGCTTAAACAGATAGTGCTGTTTCTCGTCGCTATTGAAGAAGGCCTGCCATTCTTCATAAATGGTATCGACTAAGGCCTTGTCGATTGGGTGATTTGAGAGTACGCCAAATCCTGTTTCGCGCAAAGATTCAACGAATCGCTTGGCGCTGTCTTCTGCATGGTAATCTATTGTTTCTAATTTCATATTTTGTTTTCTTGTTATTGAACCCCGCAGGCAGTGTACCCCTGGGATAGCCTTTGAGCAATTAGGTGTGACAAAAATCACGTTTTCATTGTTTTAGTACAAGAAGGGGATGGTTTGCCTCAGGTGTTTTCGTTATTAAAATCATTGGCTAGCTAACAAACAACAGATTATTAGTGCCAACATGTAATAACCTACCTGTTTACTAGGTCTTTTATCTGCTATTGTGAGAGTAGTGAGATCTTGTTGGCCTGATGGGTCGTCTTAGCGGTACAGGAGTGCAAAGCCTTTAACTATGCGTGAGCTAACGGAATTTGAGCGGTTTGTGATTGAGAGTAAGGGCACGGAGCGGCCCTTTAGTGGCGAGTATAACCAGCACGATGCGCCGGGGGTCTATCATTGTAAGCGCTGTGATGCGCCTCTCTATCTGTCCGAACATAAGTTTAATGCCCATTGTGGATGGCCCGCCTTCGATGACGAGATCCCGGGGGCAGTCAAGCGCCTGCCCGATGCCGATGGTCACAGGGTTGAGATAGTGTGTCACCAGTGTGGCGCTCACCTAGGTCATGTGTTTGAAGGAGAGTATCTGACAGATAAGAATTTGCGCCACTGTGTCAATTCTGTCTCCATGATATTTAAGGGTGATACGAAGCAAAAGAGTGATGACAGCCATATTCGCTGGGCCACCCTGGGCGGCGGTTGTTTCTGGTGCCTAGAGGCGGTATTTAGCCAGCTCAGAGGGGTGATCGCCGTGAAGTCTGGCTATTCAGGGGGCGATGCATCGAGCGCTAACTATCGTGCGGTGTGCGCCGGTGATACGGGTCATGCAGAGGTGGTACAGATAGAGTTCGATAGCCATATTATCAGCTTTGATGAGCTGTTAGAGGTCTTTTGGCAGAGCCATGATCCCACCACGCTTAATCGCCAGGGCAACGATGTCGGCACCCAATATCGCTCGGTGATTTTCGCCCATGACGATGAGCAGATTAAGACTGCCAGCCAGATGATCGCCAGATTGACCGAGGCGAAGGTTTTCGACAAGCCCATCGTCACCGAGCTGGTGGCACTGGAAAACTTCTATCCCGCGGAGTCCTATCATGATGACTACTTCGAGCATAATGGTCAGCAGCCCTATTGCCAGATGGTGGTTAAACCAAAGGTGGACAAGATAAAGGCCCTGTTTAAGGAACGGCTCAAGTCGGGTGGGGGAGCATAAAAAAAGGCGCATCATGCGCCTTTTTTGTTGCTAACTTTAAGCCAGCTCCTAGGAGGTGAGCGTTAAGAGTCGAGCTTGTCGTCGGCCACCTTGTAGTGGGGATCTTCGATTAGGTTTACCTCCACCAGATCGCCCGCCTTATGCAGCAGCTGCTTACAGTCGTGGCTGAGGTGACGCAGGTGCAGTCGCTTACCCGAGCTGACATAGCGTTCAGCCAATGTATCTATGGCTTCGAGCGCAGAGTGGTCGCATACGCGGGAGTTTTGGAAATCCACAATCACGTCTTGGGGATCTGTCTTGGCATGAAACAGCTCTAAGAACTCGGCGACCGAGCCGAAAAACAGCGGGCCGTTGAGTTTATATACCTTCCAGCCATTGGCATCTTCGCTGACATCGACGTTGATGTGCTTGGCGTGTTCCCAGGCAAATACCAGCGCAGAGACGATAACACCGACAAACACAGCAAAGGCGAGATCGGTAAATACGGTCACCACAGTCACCAGGACGATAACGAAGGCATCGTGCTTAGGCACCTTGCGCATCACCTTGAAGCTTGCCCACTCAAATGTGCCCAGCACTACCATGAACATTACACCGACCAACGCTGCCAGCGGGATCATCTCGATCAGCGCCGAGCCGAACAGGATAAAGGTGAGCAGGGCGATGGCTGCCGTGATCCCTGAGAGTCTGCCGCGTCCGCCTGAGTTAATGTTGATCATCGACTGGCCGATCATGGCGCAGCCACCCATGGCACCGAAGAAACCGCTGGTGATGTTGCCAATGCCCTGGCCGACACACTCTTTGTTGCCTTTGCCTCGGGTACTGGTCATCTCATCGATCACCGTCAGGGTCAGTAGCGATTCGATAAGGCCAACTGCCGCCAGAATAAAGGAGTAGGGCAGGATGATCGACAGTGTCTCCAGGTTAAAGGGCACCGATGGAATGGCGAAGGTCGGCAGGTTACCCGCTATGGTCGCGCTCTCATCGCCTGACATGGATTTCAAGAAGTCCAGTACGTTACGGGTATCGAGATCCATGAAGACTACGATGGCGGTGACCGTCAGGATCGCCGCTAGCGAAGAAGGAAACGCCGTGGTGAGCTTAGGCAAGAAGTGGATGATTGCCATGGTGAGAGCTACCAGCCCCAGCATGAGGAGCAATTGTTCCTGTGGCAGCCAGGTTAATACACCGTTGGCATCTGGCACCTTAAATTGGCCCAGTTGCGCCAGAAAGATCACTATGGCGAGGCCGTTGACGAAACCTATCATCACAGGATAGGGCACGATTCGAATAAATTTCCCCAGCTTGAACAGGCCGCATGTCACCTGTATCAGGCCTGCGAGTACCACGGCGGCAAAGAGGTATTGCACCCCATGTTCGCTGACCAGTGCCACCATGACGACGGCCATGGCGCCGGTTGCGCCGGAGATCATGCCTGGACGACCCCCGATGAGGGCGGTGACCAGTCCCATGATGAAGGCGGCGTATAGGCCAACCATGGGCTCGACACCGGCGACGAAAGCAAAAGCAACGGCTTCGGGCACCAATGCCAGTGCAACCGTGAGTCCCGACAACAGGTCGGCTCTATGGCTGCTGGTTTTGTGACGAATAAGATCGAACATTTAGCCTCTGTTATTAATATGTTGGTTGATTGATTTTCGGCCGCGCATACTAGCAAAATAGCGGCGCTAATAAAATAAAAAGCCATGCATTGTTGCATGGCTTTTTTGACTTAAGGCTTAGTATACCTTAGGGACGGGCCATTTCCGAGTTTGCGCTGTTGGCGCGTTTCGCCGGCTCGGCCGAGGCTTCTTTTGCCGTAGGCTCATATTGACGTCCCGATGGGGTATCGACTAGCGCCCTGGCTTCTACCTCTGGCTTGGTCATGGTCGAGCTCACCATGGAACCAAAGCGGCTGGTAGCCTTAGCTGCAGGCTTCTCGGCCTTAATGCTAGCCGCCTCTTCTGACGACGCAGTCTCTACAGGCTTTTCCTGTACCTTAGCGGCAGGTTTTACCTGAGTGCTAGGTGCCTGTATGGCTGCTGGCTTTGCCATTGGCGCAGAGGCAGCGCTGCTCTCTTTCGCTGCAGGCTCCTGAGCCGCCGGTGCCTGTGTTTCAGCCTTGGCTTCTTGCGCTTCGACTTCAGAGGTTTCGACCTGTGCAGCCTCCACCACTTCGGCAGCGACAACTGACTCTTGCGTCTGCGCTGCATCGTCATTCGCCTGTGGCGCAGCTTCCTGGCTAGCCTTAACCTCTTCAGGTGTGCTGGTTAGATCCAGTTCCGCCTGAACTTCCTCTTTCAGACTGGCCTCTGCTTCACCCGCCAGTGGCAGACTTTGCTGAGCGTCTTCTACAGAGGTTTCCTCTTCAGCTACGACTTTGGCCTTCGGCGCACGACGCTTTGGCTTAGGCTTGCTCTCTTCTTGAGCAGTTTCTTCAGCCACTTCTTTAGCAGGTGCTTCTTCTGCAGCGGCACTGGCCGCTTCATTAGCTTCTGCCGAGGTCGTTTCAGCTTTGCTATGGTCACCAGCTTCTTGTTGACTAGCTGCTTGTTGAGTTACTTCCGCCTGGGCTTCGCTAACCACTTCAGCACCGCTGCCGGTTTGCAGCTGCTCGTCCAGCAGAGGAGCGGTCTCCACCTCATTTGGGATAAAGGCGGGTTCGCCATTGCTCGCTTCGCCATTGTTTTCCTCATCGCGACGACGACGCTGACCGGCGGCGCGTAGATGACGTGGGCTACGACGACTGCGACGCTGACCTTCTCTTGGCTCGCGCTTGCCTTCTGTCTCACCTTCCTGGGCCTGAGCCGCAGTATCGTCGACTTGCGCTTCGTCTTGAGTCGCCTTGTCGGCATCAACTGGGGCCTGAGGCTCGCTCTTGGCCTGAGTCTCTGTAGCTGGTTGCTCGGCGGCCGTTTCTTCGGCGGCGCTTTGCTCGGCTTGAGTCTCTTCCTCTACCTTGTCGACTTTTTCCTGCTTAGGCTTGCTCTTACGAGGCTGACGCTTCTGGCGCTGCGGCTTGTCTTCTGCTTTGGCTTCTGCGGCGGGCACTTGTACCTGCTCGTCGTTGGCCTTTTCGGCAACGTCGACGACCAGTGCAGCTTCATCGGCTAACTGCTGCTCAGACTGTACGCGCACCTTGCGGCGCATGTTACGACGTTGACGACGCTCGCGAGCGGCCTCTTGCTTTGGCTGCTGTGCCTTGCTCTCAGTGTCTTTACTCTGGCTCTGAGGCTTGTCGTCACGGTCGCGCTTTTGGCGCTTCTCGTTACGGCTCTTAGCATTGCGGTTGTCCGTGTCGTCAGACTTGGCGCCACGGCTGCGCTTGTTGTCAGTCTCTTTACCTTCTTCGCGACTCTTACGTGTATCGTTGCGACGGTTGTTGCGACGAGTGTTACGGTTTTGCGCGTTGCGACGAGGCTGCTCTTTCTTAACCTCTTCTTTCGGCTGCTCTGGCTCACCACCAAATAGCTTACCGATAGCGGCAAATAGCTTAGCAATTAGGCCTGGCTCTTGCGGCTTTTCGGCCTGCTTGGGCGCTGCGGGTTCCTTCTGGGTTGGGGCATCCTTAACCGGCGTCGAGAAACCTTTGAGGGCTGGCTCTGGTGCGGCGGCACGCTCTAGCTTGCGTGGCTCATAGAGCTTAGATTCAGGCTGCTCGAGTAGCTTGTAGCTCGATTCGCTGATCTGATCGTCCTTGCGATGGCGGGTCACGCGGTAGTCCGGTGTCGTCATGTTAGGATCTGGGATCACATAGACTTCTACGCCATGACGCTGTTCCGTGATGCGTATGGCTTTACGCTTCTCGTTCAGCAGGAAGGCGGCGACATCGACCGGTACGACGGCCTCAATTTGAGAGGTGTTCTCTTTAATCGCTTCCTCTTCCATCAGACGCAGAATCGAGAGGGCCAGCGACTCAGTACCACGAATAGTGCCTTGACCATGACAGCGTGGACACAGGTGCGCGGCAGACTCTTCCAAAGATGGACGTAGACGCTGACGTGACATCTCCATCAGACCGAAACGAGAGATGCGTCCCAGTTGGACACGGGCTCTGTCGTGATGCACGGCGTCGCGCATTCTGTTTTCGACTTCGCGTTGGTGTCTGACCGGTGTCATGTCGATGAAATCGATAACAACCAGACCACCCAAGTCGCGCAGACGTAGTTGACGGGCAATCTCGTCGGCCGCTTCAAGGTTCGTATTGAGTGCGGTTTCTTCGATATCGCCGCCCTTAGTCGCCCGGGCCGAGTTGATATCGATTGAGGTCAGAGCTTCGGTTGGATCGATAACGATAGAACCGCCAGAAGGCAGGCGTACTTCGCGTTGGAAGGCCGATTCGATCTGGGTTTCAATCTGGAAATGGGTAAACAGCGGGACTTCTGCTTCGTAGCGCTTGATACGATCGACGAAGTCAGGACGAACCAGAGCCACGTGCTGTTTGGCCTGTTCATAGATACGCTGATGGTCGATAAGTACCTCGCCCACATCGCGGCGCAGGTAGTCACGAATGGCGCGTACGATAACGTTACTCTCCTGATGGATCAGGAAAGGTGCAGGGCGGTTTTGCGCCGCTTCTTCGATGGCTGCCCAGTGATGCTGGAGTACCTTAAGGTCCCATTTCAGCTCGGCGGCATCTTTACCAACACCTGCGGTGCGTACGATAAGGCCCATGCCTTGCGGTACTTCCAGTTCAGACATGGCCGCTTTTAGCTCGGTACGCTCATCGCCTTCGATTCGGCGAGAGATACCGCCGGCACGAGGGTTGTTTGGCATGAGTACCAGGTAAGAGCCCGCCAGACTGATGAAGGTGGTCAGGGCCGCGCCCTTGTTGCCACGCTCTTCTTTGTCAATCTGTACTATGACTTCCTGACCCTCTTTAACCACCTCTTTGATGTTAGGACGGCCTTGGAAAGAGTAACCTTTAGGGAAGTATTCGCGTGCAATTTCTTTGAGGGGGAGGAAACCATGACGCTCCGCGCCATAGTCGACGAAAGCCGCTTCGAGTGAGGGTTCTACGCGGGTGATTTTACCCTTGTAGATGTTGGCTTTCTTCTGCTCGTGACCAGGACTCTCGATATCGAGATCGTACAGTTGTTGCCCATCAACGAGGGCAACGCGCAACTCTTCAGACTGAGTCGCATTAATTAACATCCGTTTCATGATGACGTATTTCTTCTTAAAATAAGGTCATCAAACGACGCTTTTTCGATGCATTACGGGCCCAGAATCGGTAAGTGAAGCCTCACGGCTTGGGTCTGGGCTAGGGTGCGCAATCTCTGTAAGACGCAATCGCTGCGTGTCGCATCCTATTTATGGCTTATTTTTTAAAATCGCTAAAAACAAGGAATTCGTTGTTAAACGTCAACCAACCCCATAAATTCTAATGTACTTTCCGGTAATGCCAAAATCGATAAGTGTTCGTCTGACGACAAGTTAATAGTAAACTTCGAAATTGGGGGCGCTATTCTTAGAGAAACCACGTTGAAATGTGGCATTGATACTGTGTTTAGTCGTTTAAACTCGTTTTCTCGGTTTATTTTTATCCAACGACTTGTAAGTCAATGACTTACTACTCAGTAAAAATGGCTTTTAGTCTCCGCTCTTCGCGCCTGCATTGGGGGATTTGTGAACACTTTATTCACTATTTATCCCCATTGGCGTGGCAAATATAGCAACAATCCTGAAAATCAGCAAATGGAAAGGCACAAAACTTGTTATCTGATGTACAATGTGCAGCTTGAAAGAGACAAGGCGTAGCATGAACAATCAACAAGCATTAAATAAAGTCGAACTGGTGACGATCGACGAGGATAACCTCGGCCAGCGAATCGATAACTTTCTGGTGACTAAATTGAAGGGCGTTCCCAAGAGCATGATCTATCGTATCGTGCGCAAGGGCGAGGTGCGGGTCAACAAGAAGCGGATCAAGCCCGAATATAAGCTGCAAGATGGTGACGTGGTGCGTATTCCGCCTGTTCGTGTCTCCAGCAGCGAGGACAAGCCAGGGCCAAGTGCCAAGTTGACTAAGGTGTCTCAACTCGAGGGACGCATCCTGTTTGAAGACAAGGCCATCATAGTGCTCAACAAGCCGGCAGGCATCGCGGTGCACGGCGGCAGTGGCGTCGATTTTGGCGTCATTGAGGCGATGCGTTCACTCAGGCCGCAGCAAAAGTTCCTCGAACTGGTTCACCGACTGGACAAGGAGACCTCGGGGGTCTTGTTGATTGCCAAGAAGCGTAGCGCCCTTAAACATCTCCACGATCAGCTGCGTTACAAGAAGATGCAGAAGGATTATCTCGCCCTGGTACGTGGTGAATGGCAAAACCATGACAAGGTGATTAATGCGCCGTTATTGAAACTCACCCTTAAATCGGGCGAGCGCATCGTGCGGGTCAATCAAGAGGGTAAGCCCTCGGAAACCCGTTTTAAGGTGGTGCAGCGCTACCAAGGGGCCTCGCTGGTGCAGGCCAGTCCTGTTACCGGGCGTACCCATCAGATCCGAGTGCATTGCCAGTATGCTGGTCACCCCATAGCTTGTGATGAGAAATACAGCGAGCAGAAATTCGATGACTCCATGCGCGCGTTGGGGCTTAACCGTCTCTTTCTCCATGCGGCCCAACTGAAATTTACCCATCCGGTCACCGAAGAGGTGATGCAGGTTAAGGCGCCACTGGATGCGGCACTACAAGACTTGTTGAATAAATTGGATAAGGCATGAAACGATACGATTTAGTGATCTTCGATTGGGATGGTACCCTGATGGACTCGGTCAGCAAGATAGTGGCCTGCATGCAGCAGACCGCCAGAGAGCTGAGTATGATGGTGCCGAGTGAACAGGCGATACGTGACATCATAGGCCTGTCAATGGACGAGGCACTAAATGTCCTGCACCCCAGTGCCTGTGAGCAGACTCGCCAGAATATGGTTAATGTGTATCGCAAGCAGTATCTGCAGCTCAATCAAACGCCGAGCCCTCTGTTTGATGGCGCCGAGCAGTTACTCTTGTCTCTTAAGGCTTCTGGGCATCAACTGGCGGTAGCTACCGGCAAGGCCCGCGCCGGGCTAGACAGGGTGCTCAATGAGACAGGTTTTCATCAGCATTTTGTGGCCAGTCGCTGCGCCGATGAAGCCAAGAGTAAGCCTCATCCGCAGATGCTGCACGAGCTGCTCTCACTGCTCGATGTTGCTCCCGAGAAGGCGGTGATGATTGGCGACTCGGTGCACGATCTCAACATGGCGAGCAATGCGGGCATAGATGGCATTGGCGTGAGTTATGGCGCTCATTCGGCGTTGAAACTGCAAGAAGCCAACCCTGTCGCCATCGCAGCGCATCCGTTGGCGCTGCTCCCCCTCATCACTGGACAGGTTGGTTAAGCTGTTTACGGCGCTTGATGCGGTACATGGCTTTGTCTGCCTGGCAGATCAGCGCCGAGACATCTTTTTGAGCAGGCTCGACCCAATGGTAACCAATACTGGCGGCGAGTCGCAGATGCTCCCCTTCGTGCCTAATGCCTTCATCGAGCATCTGATCTAGGCTGAGGCAGAGTCTGGTGAGCGCCTGTCGCTTGTCATCCTCATCTTGTGCGTCGAATCTATGCAGTATGATAAATTCGTCGCCGCCTATTCGCGCTACCATCTCCGCCTCGGCGCATGCCTCCCGTAAGATCTGCGCCACTCTTTGTAAAACCTGGTCGCCCACCAGATGGTTGTAGTTGTCGTTGATCTGTTTGAAATCATCAAGATCCAAATATAGTACCGCCAGCTCAGCTTGGGTGTCGGACAGGTTTGGCAGTAAGTCGGCAAAGTGATTAAACAGGGCGAGTCTGTTAGGCAACTGAGTCAGAGAGTCATGAAATGCCAGATATTCGCTCTCCTCTTTTGCCTTGTGCAGCTCGGTGATGTTATGGGCCGAGACGATGACACCATTGATTCGACCATTCTCATCTTGGTGCGGATTGTGATGGACGTTGAGGTATTGCGGCTCGGACACCGAAGGGGGATGGATGCGGGTCTGGGTGTTGATCGACTCTCCCGCAAAGGATCTGTCTAGCAGTGGCTTTAGATAGTTATCGAAAACCGCTTTTCCGTGGATTTCGCTGGCATGCTTGCCAACAATCTCACTTGCGTTGCAGTTGAGTAGGTGTTCGTAGCCTTTAGATACCACGTGGTAGCGATAGTCCAGATCGACGAAGGACATCATGTGGTGGGTCGATGCGATCATCTGCTTGTGCACCGATAGCTCCCTCGACAGTAGCAGGCGCTTATATTCGACGCCAATTCGCTGAGCCAATAGGCGGAAAAACTCCCGTGACTTGGTGTTCTCCCTCTGGGGCAGGGGATCCATGACTAAGATGTGCCCAATTGGGTTGCCCTCATCGTCCAGGATCAACTCGCCCTGATAACTGACCGCCCCCAGATCTTTAATCAGCTTAAAATCGGGGAAGCGTTGTTGTAGATCGCTTGCGTACAAGAGATGAGTATTGGGGTAACGCATCTGATAGATGGCTTCACAGGGGGAGCCTTTGAGATCAAACTCAAATCCGGGAATGGTTTGTTTAAGGTCGCAAAATGCGACCACCTCAATTTTCCCTTGCAGCGTCGAAGGCCGGGCGAAGGCCGCCCAGCGACACTGAGTGACAAGTGCTAGCGCCTTCAGTGCCCGCTGAAAAAAGCGCTCATCAATACAGGGCGCGGCAAGCAAGGCAAGGGCTTCTTCAAGATCGGTCATAGTATAACCACCCCAAGTAAACTGACTTCCTTGTCGCTAACATTGTTATTGGCATGTAACAACCAGTCATTTCAACATAGCGAGTTTTTGATCGGTTGTGAAGTGGTTATCTAGTGATTAGTCCTGAATTAGATTCATGTGGTGGTATTAATTGCTGTGTCTTTGGTGGCAGTTATTAACTCGCTGCCGGGGCAAGAATGTCGACGCCTTGCTTGAGTAGCATTTCAGTGAGCGCGATCAGGGGTAAACCTACTAGTGTGTTAGGGTCTCGTCCCTCCAGACGCTCGAACAGGGCGATGCCGAGGCCTTCTGACTTAAAGCTACCGGCGCAGTAGAGCGGCTGCTCAGTATCAACATAGTATTGGATCTGCTTGCTGGTCAGCGTCTTGAAGTGCACGACGAAGGGCTCGCAGATTACTTCATGGGATTCGTTGGCCGCATTAAAGAGTGCGAGTCCGGTATAGAAGGTGATCGATTTGCCAGAGACACGTTCAAGCTGTGCGATCGCGTTGGCTCGCGTCAGCGGCTTACCTATGATGTCGCCATCGACCACCGCCACTTGATCTGAGCCGATAATCAGTCCGCTCTGGCGACCTTGGGCGCCCGCCTTGGCCTTGGCTAATGCCAGGCGTGTGACCAGTTCCTGAGCCGGTTCACCGGCAATTGGCGTCTCGTCGACCTCAGGGGCACAGGTGTCAAACTTGATGGCCAGCTTTTGCAGTAATGACTGACGAAAGACTGAGGTGGATGCGAGTATGATGCTTGGGGTCATGGTTTAACCTTGTTGTTTCTCTGGTATTTGTTGCGCCTGAAGCAATAGCCGATTCTTCTGCCTGTATATGCCTCTATGACATTTATGGCATCTAAATTGAGGCGCGCCGTAAACTAGCTCTGCGTGGCGACCATCATAATTCATCTGGCTTCAAAAGACAGAGCTAAGCTGAGAACAACCAAAGCGGCGCGTGAACATTTGCCGTTTGCGTTGAGAAAGAGGCTGAACCGTTGCCTAGGGCTGTTTTCTTAGTGCAGTGGGCCAGTCGTGGTGAGCTAGGTGTTTGCGTCATGGCTTTGGGGTCAATAGTGGCTGAGGTTAGACAAAAATGAGGTTATAAATAAACCCTCAAATGACCCAAGAAAGAGACCGATATAGGTGCCGCGGGCTATATTTAGACAAGGGTAATGAAAAGAACAGGCTAACCCCGTGCGAATGCTTTTATTTTAAGCGTGCGGGGCTTGAGTATCCATTGGCCCTTGGGTAAAATTTTCGCTCCAACAATTTTTGAATTATTGATGGGTTTTATCGCTTTCGTTAACGGGATCGATAAAGGAGATAAATTTTCCTTTGACTCAAGGTAATTCAAACTATAATATGCGCGCCTTATGCAAACAGTAAAGATACCGGTTTCAATTGATCCTATACGCGCAGCGGCCAGCAAGCTTTCTTATGAAGGCGTTGTTCCCGGTGTGCAGTTAAAGCGATTAAATGAATTATGTGCCGGCGACTGTTCCGATGTGGCAGTGTCGCTTGAATGTGGTGTAGATATACAGGGGATAGTCTACCTGAAAGGGAAGGCTGTGACGGAGCTCACTCTGATATGTCAACGTTGCATGACGCTTTTTACCACTGAGGTTACGGTCGACTTTTGTTTTAGCCCTTGCGGGTCTGAGGCAGAAATCGATGAGCTCCCGGATGCGTATGACCCTATTGAGTGCAATGAGATAGGTGAGATTCGTCTGCATCAATTGATTGAAGATGAATTGATAGTAGCTATGCCTTTGATCCCGATGCATGCAGAAGAAAGCTGCAGCAAAGGCGATCAAGATGTAGTAGTAGGCGAGATTGAACCCGCTCAAGAGGAGCGTCCAAATCCGTTTGCAGTGTTAGAAAAACTGAAGAGCAAGTAATCTAGGAGACAGGTCAAATGGCTGTACAACAGAATAAAAAATCTCGTTCAAAGCGCGGTATGCGCCGTTCACACGACGCGTTGAGCACTGCTCAACTGTCAGTTGATGCAACGAGTGGTGAACTACACCGTCGTCACAACGTGACTGCAGACGGTTACTACCGTGGTCAAAAGGTTATCAACAAGTAATCTGTTGATTGCCGATGACTAATCTGACGCTTGCGTTAGATGCGATGGGGGGCGACTTTGGCCCCCGCATCACAGTGCCTGCAACCCTGCAGGCACTTCGCTTATACCCCTTCTTACACGTCATCATGGTGGGTGACAGGTCGCAAATCGAACCTCTGCTAAGCCACCTTGAGTCAGACATACTTTCGCGTATCGAACTCGTGCATACCACAGAAGTGGTGAAGATGTGCGACAGACCCGTGCATGCGCTGCGTAACTGCAAGCAAAGCTCAATGCGTCTGGCAATCGAACTGGTACGGGATAAGAAGGCGCAGGCCTGTTTGAGCGCGGGTAATACCGGGGCATTGATGGCCATCTCCAAGGTGTTACTTAAGACACTACCGGGCATAGACAGACCCGCCCTGGTCAGCTGCCTGCCGGCGGTCAATCATAAACCCGTGTACCTGCTGGATCTCGGTGCTAACGTCTCCTGCTGCAGCGAAACCCTGTTTCAGTTTGCGGTGATGGGTTCAGTGTTATGTGAGGCCGTGGATAAGAATCCTGCCCCAAAGGTTGCCCTGCTCAATGTGGGTATCGAAGAGATCAAGGGTAACGATCAGGTACAACAGGCGGGGCAACTACTGCAACAGAGCCCACAGCTCAATTACGCCGGATTTATTGAAGGCGATGATATCTATTCGGGTAATGTCGACGTCATCGTCTGTGACGGTTTTGTTGGCAACATTACCCTGAAAACCTCAGAGGGGATCGCAAGGCTCCTCGTCCATCAGTTGAAGAAAGGCTTAACTCAAGGCTTTTTCGTACGATTACTGGCCAAGTTAATCGCCCCACGCATTAATAGTGTTTTAAATCAGATGAACCCCGACCACTATAACGGAGCAAGTCTGATAGGATTGCGCGGAATTGTAGTAAAAAGTCATGGAAGTGCGGATGAATCTGCCTATTTACAAGCAATTAGTTTGGCAGTGACCGAAGCACAACGTCGACTCCCCAAGATGATCGAAGAGCGTCTTGAGTCGATCCTTTTAGACATAAATAACTGATATCTCCTTATGCATACAAAAATTCTCGGAACTGGTAGTTATTTGCCAGCGCAAGTCCGTAGCAATCAAGATCTGGAAAAGATGGTGGATACCAGTGACCAGTGGATTGTTGAACGTACCGGTATTTCAGAGCGCAGAATAGCCGCCGAAGACGAATCAGTATCAACCATGGGTTACGCCGCCGCCGTGCGCGCCCTGGAAATGGCTGGGGTAGACCCTAGCGAGCTGGATATGATCGTATGTGGCACCACGAGCGCTAACAACGCCTTTCCTGCCGCGGCCTGTGAAATTCAGGCGATGCTGGGCGTGCATACCATTCCGGCCTTCGATGTCGCCGCCGCCTGCTCTGGCTTTGTCTACGCGTTGTCGGTTGCCGATCAGTTTGTGAAGACGGGTGCGGCCAAGAAAGTCTTGGTGATTGGCGCCGATGTCTTGTCGCGTCTGTGTGAGCCTGAAGATCGCACCACCATCATTTTGTTCGGTGATGGCGCCGGCGCCGCCGTTGTGGGCGCCTCAGAAGAGCCGGGCATCATCTCGACCCATATTTACGCCGATGGCCGTCAAGGCGATCTGCTTAAGTGTTCCTTCCCGCCACGAGCCGGTGAGTCGTCTCAAGCCGTTGGCTATATGACGATGAAGGGCAACGATGTTTTCAAGGTCGCCGTGACTCAGCTTTCCCATGTGGTCACTGAGACGCTACGCATCAATCAGATCGATAAATCAGAGATCGACTGGCTGGTGCCTCATCAGGCCAATTTCCGCATCATCAAGGCGACCGCCAAGAAGCTCGACATGAGCCTGGACAAGGTGGTATTGACCCTGGCCAAACATGGTAATACCTCGGCCGCCTCTGTGCCTATCGCCCTTGATGAGGCTGTGCGCGACGGACGTATCCAACGTGGTCAGCTTCTGCTTCTCGAGGCCTTCGGTGCCGGATTTGCCTGGGGCAGCGCGCTCGTTCGTTTTTAGTCGATTTTAGTACTAGAATACATTGATTTAGTAAAGGTATATAAAAATGGAAAAGATTGCTTATATCTTCCCTGGGCAAGGTTCTCAGGCCGTAGGCATGTTGGCCGACCTGGCGGCGGAACATGAAGTCGTCGGTCAAACCTTCGCCGAAGCGAGCGAAGTGTTAGGCTATGATTTATGGCAACTGGTACAAGAGGGACCTGCCGAGTCTCTGAATCAGACCGATAAGACCCAGCCTGCACTGCTTACCGCAAGCGTCGCTATCTGGCGCGCGATCCAAGCCACCTCTGCATCTAAGCCAGCCTTGCTTGCCGGCCACAGCCTGGGTGAGTACTCGGCGCTGGTGTGTGCCGGTGTTATCGATTTTAAAGACGCTGTTAAGTTGGTTGAGCTACGTGGCCAACTGATGCAACAGGCGGTGCCAGCTGGTACCGGCGCCATGTTTGCGATTATCGGTCTGGATAACGACGGCATCGCTAAAGCCTGTGAAGAGACGGCTCAGGGTGAGGTGGTTGCACCGGTTAACTTTAACAGCCCTGGTCAAGTGGTTATCGCAGGTGAGAAAGCGGCGGTTGAGCGCGCGGCGGATGCCTGTAAGGCGGCCGGTGCCAAGATGGCCGTTGCCTTGCCGGTGAGCGTGCCATCTCACTGCCAATTGATGAAGCCTGCGGCGGATGAGTTGGCAAAGGCGTTGGACGCATTGAGCTTTAATGTTCCTAGCATTCCTGTGATCAACAACGTCGATGTGGCTATGCCTGAGGCGGTAGATGCCATTAAAGATGCGCTAGTACGTCAGCTATACTGCCCTGTTAGATGGTCTGAGACCGTTGAGAAGATGGCCGCAGAGGGCATCAGTCAGCTGGTAGAAGTGGGCCCAGGCAAGGTGCTAACCGGGTTAGCGAAAAGAATCAATAAATCACTGAGCGCGAAAGTGGCGAATGATAGCGCCTCTGTTGCGGCGCTCGGTGAATAAGGAGTAATAGATGAGTTTCAATCTCGATTTAACAGGCAAGGTTGCCTTGGTAACCGGTGCTAGCCGCGGTATCGGCCGCGCGGTCGCCGAAACATTGGTCGAGGCCGGCGCCTTAGTGATCGGCACCGCGACCAGTGAGCGTGGCGCAGCCGCTATCCAGGAATACCTGGGTGATAAGGGTCATGGATTAGTATTAAATGTCACCGATAGCGAATCAGTTGACCAATTATTTGCCTCGATCAAAGAAAAAGTCGGTGAAGTTGATATTCTGGTAAACAATGCGGGTATCACGCGCGATAATCTCTTGATGCGTATGAAGGAAGATGAGTGGACGGATATCATAGATACCAACCTGACCTCTCTCTATCGCACCTCTAAGCCGGTGTTACGTACAATGATGAAGAAGCGCAGTGGCCGTATTATTAATATTGGCTCTGTTGTAGGCACAATGGGCAATGCAGGTCAGACAAACTATTGCGCAGCTAAAGCTGGTTTGATTGGATTTACAAAATCTCTTGCAAGAGAGGTTGCATCTCGTCAAATAACAGTGAATGCTATTGCTCCTGGGTTTATCCAGACCGATATGACGGATGAGCTGACGGAAGAGCAGCAAAAAGGTATTATGTCACAAGTTCCTATGGAAAGACTGGGACAGCCGCAAGAGATTGCAAATGCTGTACTGTTTTTAGCATCGGATTCAGCGGCTTACATCACAGGGGAAACTCTGCATGTAAACGGCGGCATGTACATGGTTTAAACGTTGGTTATAACAACTGACTGATTTTGATTGATTTTTGGCGTAGACTTACGTAGGTTTTGTGGTTAGACCACAAAAGTTAAGCTTGCATTGTGTGCCAAATTGAATAAACTACTCGCAATCTTACGCAAGTGCGTAATTTGAATAGGAAAGAAAACTAATGAGCAACATCGAAGAACGTGTAAAGAAAATCATTATCGAGCAACTGGGCGTTAAAGAAGAAGACGTAAAACCAGCAGCATCTTTCGTTGACGACCTAGGTGCAGATTCTCTGGACACCGTTGAGTTGGTAATGGCTCTAGAAGAAGAGTTTGACACTGAGATCCCTGATGAAGAAGCTGAAAAGATCACTACTGTTCAGGCAGCGATCGATTACGTTTCTAAGAATCAGTAATACTGAATTCTCTAAAACAGGCGGCAATTTTGCCGCCTGTTTTTGTTTGAGGGCTAGGCGCAGGTGAGGGCGGATGCCCGTCTGAGTTTCCTGTGCTATAACCTAATAAGCCTTGTTTTTCCGGCCTCCTTCGAGGCCTCCCATCTCATTCTAGTGAAAGGTGAAAACGTGTCTAAACGTCGTGTAGTCATCACAGGTATTGGTCTTGTCACACCAGTCGGCAATACCGTAGAGACCTCCTGGAAAGCCCTGCTTGCGGGACAGAGCGGTATTGCACCGATAACCAAATTTGATGCCAGCGAGTTCTCAACTCGTTTCAGCGGCTCGGTCAAAGATTTTGACGTAGAGCAGTACTTGCCTAAGAAAGAAGCCCGTAAGATGGATCTCTTCATCCAATACGGCATGGCGGCGGGTATCCAGGCGATCCAAGATGCGGGTTTGAATATGGAGGTGGAAGATCCCACTCGTGTCGGTACCGCTATCGGCGCCGGTATGGGCGGTATGCCGCTGATCGAGGCGGCACATTCGGCCCTGTTAAAGGGCGGTCCACGCAAGATCTCGCCATTTTTCGTGCCCAGCACCATCATCAACATGATCGCCGGTCATCTGTCGATCAAGTATGGCATGACAGGCCCTAACTTTGCGGTCACCACCGCCTGTACCACAGGCGTGCACAATATTGGCTTTGCAGCACGTACTATCGCCTATGGCGATGCCGATGTGATGATTGCCGGCGGCGCAGAGGATGTGACCTGTCCGCTAGCCGTTGGCGGCTTCGGTTCGGCCAAGGCGCTGTCGACCCGCAATGACGATCCCGTTGCGGCCAGCCGTCCCTGGGATAAGGACAGAGATGGTTTCGTCATCGGTGACGGTGCCGGTATCATGGTGATGGAAGAGTATGAGCATGCTAAGGCGCGCGGTGCAACCATCTATGGTGAGCTGGTAGGCTTTGGTATGAGCGGCGACGCCTTCCATATGACCTCGCCACCGGCGGATGGTGCAGGCGCTGCATTGGCGATGGAAAATGCCATCAAGGATGCCGCTATCGACAAGCAGCTAGTGGGTTACATCAATGCTCACGGCACCTCAACACCTGCAGGCGACAAGGCCGAGGCCTCTGCGGTGAAGAATGTGTTTGGCGATCATGCCTACAACTTGTTGGTGAGCTCGACCAAATCGATGACGGGCCATCTGCTTGGCGCGGCCGGTGCAGTCGAAGCCATTATTACCCTGCTGGCGCTGCGCGACCAGATGATCCCACCGACCATTAATCTGGATAATCCAGACGAAGGCTGCGATCTTGATTTCGTACCGCACACGGCGCGTGCTCACGCGTTCGATTACGCCCTGTGTAATTCCTTCGGTTTCGGCGGTACTAACGGGTCATTGTTATTTAAACGTGGCGAATAAGTATCAGTTTTAAAGCGAAAAAAGCACCTTAATGGTGCTTTTTTTATGTTTGAATTAAGTTGGAATGGCGCCTGAATTAAGCTTAGTTCATCTCTATTGGCAGCGACTAAAAGCAGGCAGATAATCTGGCTCTGTTAACTTCACTCTGATGGTGTCATCGTGTTAAATCCAGTCGTTGTTCCGTTAATGCCCATGGTTGGTCTGCTCACCGCTAACCTCAATGGACTCATTCGTGGTGAACATTCATTTCGTCTGCCTGTGGGGCTAAAGACCTTCATTCTCTCCTCGGCCGCGTTTGCCACCGTTTGGTTTGCCTTATTGGTCACCGCCATCTATAGCGGTGGTGATACCAATCTGGCGGCTGGTGTCGAGGTGCTCCTGCTCTTCCTGCTGGGGATTGGCCTCTCTCGATTTATCAAGATCCCGGCTATTTTGGGCCAACGCGCCCTACTTTGGGTGTTTCGCCTGAGTCTACCATTGATCCTCGCGGCCTGTGTTGCGGTAGTCCGTTGGGGATAACTGCGCTAAAAGCATGATTCTTAGTTACTATCTCGGACTTATTTGCAGTACACTTTAGTTTTATTATCTCTGATGAGGTGGCTGTGATGGCGGGACAAGATAGAGAAAGCACCCTGCGATTTTTGGCCGAGCCGGCCGATGTTAACTTTGGCGGTAAGGTGCATGGCGGTGCGGTCATGAAATGGATCGATTTAGCCGCCTACGCCTGTGCGGCGGGCTGGAGCGGAAAGTACTGCATCACCGCCTATGCAGGGGGCATACGTTTCGTTAAACCCATTCATGTGGGCAACATAGTCGAGGTCGGGGCAAAGGTTATCTACACCGGCCGGACCTCGATGCATATCGGGATAGACGTGAAAGCGGGCGATCCTAAACATCCTGAGCGCCACCTTACCACCCACTGTATCGTTATCATGGTGGCCGTAGATGATTCCGGTCAGCCGTCATCCGTGCCTGAGTGGGTGCCTGTTACCGAGTCTGATAAGCTGATGCGTGACTCTGCCATTCGCCTGATGGAGATGCGTAAGAAGATTGGTGCTGAGATGGAAGCACACCTTAAACCTTAACTCATAAACCTTAACTCTTAAATCTTAGGGCTTGGCTGCTCATTATCGTCTATGACTCTAACTTCAGCTGAATCTAGCGCCCGAGCCAGTACCGCGGGCGATAATCCTTATTTCCTCGCTCTGGACTATGGTACCCAGAGCGTTAGAGCCTTAGTGTTCGACCGCCAAGGGCAGCTCATCGCAAAACGACAGCACGCAGTGCAGCCCTATCGTGATGGTGCGCCCGGCGTGAGTGAGCAGTCGGCCGACTATTGTTATCGCCAGTTGGTGGATGTGGTGCGCGGCCTCTTCGAGCACACCCAGGTGTTACCTGGTCAGATCAAGGGAATGGCGCTGACGACCCAAAGAGCCTGCACTGTGCTGCTCGACGATGCAGGGGAGGCAATATCGCCTGTCTACATGTGGTCCGATAGACGGTTGGCGAGCAACGAGTTGCCACCTATGGCCTGGTACTACCGCCTGGGCTTTCTCTGCATAGGCCTTAGGCGGCGAATTCAATACCTGCGACGCGCTGCTAAGGTGAACTATCTGTTTGAGCATCATAAAGACAAGCTGGTTGCCGCCGACAAGGTGGCGCTGCTCAGCGGCTATCTCACCGGAAAGATCACCGGACGTCTCATCGACAGCGAGGCATCTCAGGTGGCTTATCTGCCCTTCGATTACCGCCGCAAAACCTGGGCGAATCGCCGCAGCTGGCGTTGGCAGGCGCTGGCATGCAGTCCATCACAGATGGTGCCTTTGGCCGCGCCGACCCAGGCCATGGGGAAGGTGAGTGAGCATTTTGCTAAGGATACCGGGTTAGCAACTGGCCTTGCCGTTTATGGCGCCGGAGCAGATAAGGCCTGTGAGGTGTACGCGGCTGGCTGCGGCGAGCAGGATATCGCCTGTATCAGTCTGGGCAGCGCGGCCATACTCGCCTGGGGCGGTCACAGATACCGCGAGGCCTATCGTTATCTTCCTGCCTTTCCCTCGATTGAGGCGACAGATTATATTACCGAGATCCAGCTAGAGAGAGGCTTTTGGCTGCTCAGTTGGCTCATCGAGCAGTTTGGCGCGCAGGAGGTTAAAGACTCCACGGCGCTCGGCATTAGCCCAGAGCAATATATCACCCAGGCCATCGCCAAGGTGCCCATAGGCGCGGATGGCCTCATGCTGAGCCCGCTGTGGGCGCAAGGCGTCATCTACCCAGGGCCAGAGGCGAGAGGCAGCATTATCGGTTTTACGCCAGAGCATGGCCGGCTGCACCTTTACCGCGCCGCCATCGAGGGGATCTTGATGACCCTCAAGCAGGGTTTGCTTCGTTTGGAGCCGCTCAAGGGATCACCCTTTAGGCTGGTTCGGGTGACAGGCGGTGGCGCACAAAGCGATCTGGTGATGCAGATGTGCGCCGACATTTTTAACCGTCCGGTGGAGCGTTTATCATTGCATGAAGCCTCGGGGCTGGGCGCCGCCATGTGCTGCGCCGTAGGCGCGGGGATCTATCCTGATCTCGCCAGAGCCAGACGCCAGATGCGCCGTCTGGGTGAAAAGTTCGAACCCCAGGCCGAGCATGTGGCACAATATGCCAGCGTGTTTAAAGCCTATGAGGCCTTGTACCCCCAAATAAAACCTTTCTTTAAGAAGGTGAATAAGCAGTATTAATCAATAAAGAGATAGGACAGAAGATGGCAAAGGTAGCATTTTTAGGATTAGGCGTGATGGGATACCCAATGGCGGGGCATCTGGTGAAGCATGGTCATGAGGTAACTGTCTATAACCGTACGCAGGCCAAGGCACAGGCCTGGTGTGATACCTATGGCGGGACCTGGTGCCCGACGCCTTTCGAGGCGGCTAAAGGACAAGACTTTGTATTTGTCTGCGTCGGCAACGATGACGATCTGCGCTCTGTGGTGCTGGGAGATACCGGTGCCCTGGCGGCCATGGAAGAGGGCAGCATTCTGGTCGACCACACCACGGCATCTGCGGATGTGGCGCGTGAGCTTGGCGGTGAGGCAAAAGCGAAAGGTATTGGCTTTATCGATGCGCCAGTTTCTGGCGGACAAGCCGGCGCCGAGAATGGCGTGCTGACCGTCATGGTGGGCGGCGAAGCGGCCAACTTCGAGGCTGCCAAGCCTGTGATGCAGGCTTATGCTCGCTGCTCAGAGCTGCTAGGTGAGGTGGGCAGTGGTCAACTTACTAAGATGGTAAACCAGATCTGTATCGCAGGCGTGGTGCAGGGGCTGGCCGAGGGCTTACACTTTGCCCGTAGCGCGGGGCTCGATGGCGAGAGAGTGGTCGAGGTGATCTGTAAAGGCGCCGCGCAATCTTGGCAGATGGAGAACCGTTATCAGACCATGTGGCAGGGACAATATGACTTCGGTTTTGCCGTCGACTGGATGCGTAAAGACCTAGGCATCGCCTTGGATGAAGCGCGCCGTAATGGCTCGCACCTGCCGTTGACGGCATTGGTCGATCAATTCTATAGCGAGGTTCAGGCTCAGGGCGGTCAGCGCTGGGATACCTCAAGCCTGTTAGCGCGCTTGGAGAAGAGCCGCGGCTAATGCCACTATCAAGGTATCGAGAACCTGATCAATAGATAATAAAAAGGACTGCCAAGCAGTCCTTTTTTGATCATTAAGGTGTGGAATCAGACCTTAAACCGGATCGACCATGATGTGTTCAAGTTCGACCGCCGCTACCGCGTGTAGCGCATCCATGGTGGCTCCCACTAATGAGATCTTACCCTGGCTCGACTCGATCAACACGGCGCGGTTGATCTCGCTAAAATCGCGGTTATGTCTGGCCATGGCCGACAAGGCCATCTGCATCGGCAGCATGGACGGGTTAAACGCTGCATTTTCCGCATAGCGGCCGCAGAAGGTCGCGCCATCGCGTGTCTCTAACACCACGGCGGCATAGCTTTCACTGTAAGGCGCGTAGCTCAGGCTCAGATGGTCCAGAGCCTCGATGATCATGGGATCGGCGCTTTCCAGGGCAAACTCGTGCTGCTGTTTGGACAGCAGTGGCGTCTTGATATTCAGATCGGCCGGGCCGAAGGCGTAGGGCAGATAGTGAGACAAGGGCTGAGTCGCCTGCTCAGGCAGGTGGATGCGAATGGCTTGCCCCTCGACCAATTCATTCATAAATTGACGGCAGTGACCACAGGGAGAGGCGTTGACTATGATATCTTCGATGCCAGTCTCACCGCTTAACCAGGCGTGGCTGATGGCGCTCTGCTCGGCGTGAACGCTATGGAAAAGCGCCTCGCCGTCGAGCTCCAGGTTGGCACCCATGTAGATGTCGCCGCTGGCCCCCTTGGCGATAGCACCTACATAAAACTCACTAATGGGAGGCTTGGCGAGTGCCGCAGCTATCGGCAGCATTGCGAGCAGTAACTCATCCTGGCTCATCTGGGTAGCCTGGGCGAGGTCGGCCACCTGCTGGGCGTCCATATGCCCGACAAAGTCCTGGTTCAATAAAGGGACTAATTGATCTGCCAAAGGTTGAGGCAGTTGAGCTATGCAGTGAACAAATCTATCTTGCATGAGCTTGATCCTTAATTGTTAAGCTATTGGAAAATCATTTTAGTAACTAAGTTACCATGAAAACGGGATCTGACGCCCATTTTGATGGCTGTTTCGACTAAATTACCGCAATTTCGGCTACAGGTTGCTAAGATAATGACACAATGCCGTTAATAACTTCTGTTTTTCTTCGTCAGCCTCTGTGTCATTGACCAAGGTTTCGAGCTTGATCATATAGTCTGGATCATTCAGACGTGCCTGGCAGAAGGTGCGCCAACGTTGCTGTTCGGTATCATCCAGGGTTTCCGGATAGTTACGGGCGCGGTAACGAAACAGCATCTCGGGCAGACGCTCGTCATCAAAGTCTAGCTCCAATGCGGCCAAGTGTTGTGGCGCCGTATTACGTATGATCTCCATCTTGCTCTTGTCGGCGTGGCTGAAGAAGCCGCCGCTGTAGAGTTGCAGATCCGGATCGCTTATCTCATTGCCATGCTCGGTATCGAAGACGGCCACCAGTTTCTCTCTGATCTCAGGATGTTGACGCAGGCGCTTGTATTGGGCGCGGGCAAACTCCTTGTCTATGTCTAAACGCTGGGCATTGCCATCGGTGAGTGTCTTGGCGGTTGCAATAAAGGGACACTTGTTGATGTGTAGCTGCTTCAGACCGATAGGCAGTTCATCGCTGGCGAGATCGGCTCTTGGGGTATACATGCGATCGCGGATCTCATCGGCACTCAGTTCAATCAGCGGGGTGACATCCATGGCCAGGTTGACACAGATGATGGCATTCTTATTGGTGCTATGGTGAGCCACAGGGGCGATCAGCGTGGTACAGCCATTAAGGGCGCTGATCTTAGAGCTGACATGCACCAGAGGCTGCATATTCAGCACATCTATCTGCTTGCTCACTTCGTTCTTCTTACGCAGATTGAAGTAGTATTCGAACAGCTTAGGCTGGCGCTGCTTGATCAATTTGGCCATGGCGATGGTGGCGTACACGTCCGACATGGCATCGTGGGCCTTGTCATGGCTCAGGTTGTTGGCTTGAGTGAGGTGTTCGAGTTTAAAGCTGGGACTGCCATCTTCTTTCTCGGGCCAGTTTATTCCCTCTGGTCTCAGGGCGTAACAGGCGCGCACCAGATCGATAATGTCCCAGCGGCTGTTGCCGTTCTGCCATTCCCGTGCGTAGGGATCAAAGAAGTTGCGGTAGAAGCCGTAACGGGTGACCTCATCGTCGAAGCGTAGCGAGTTATAGCCTGCCACGCAGGTGTTGGGCTGAGAAAACTCGGCGTGGATCTTGGCCATAAATTCCGCTTCCGGCATGCCTTTGAGATTGGCGAGCTGCGGTGTGATCCCGGTAATGAGGATAGCCTCCGGAGAGGGCAGATAGTCGCTGCCCAGCTTGCAGTAGAAGGTGACTGGCTCTGAGATGATGTTGAGATCCATGTCGGTTCGAATGCCGGCAAACTGAGACGGCCTGTCTTTGGCCGGGTTGGCACCGAAGGTCTCGTAGTCGTGCCAAAAAATGCTGGGAATGTTATTTGCAGCCATAGCGTAAGTTAGCCTGTGAATAGTGGCAGTTATCATAGCACCCTAGATTGCGCCTGCACTAATTTAACGGTTTATTTTACCTATTTGATTGAAATCGCGCCATTTTGAAGTTGGCAGCCCCTCTATTGGCCAGTTACAATGGTCGGCTAACGAGGAATAGCCCTATGTTCGAACCCTTACTGACTCAACCACAATTTATCGAACTGACCCAAAGGTGTCAGTTGCATCTGCGTTTGCGTGAGTCGGTAAGCGATTTTAGCCTGCTGCAGACCATGGGCGGACACCTGCTCGAATGTGTGGTGACCCAGGCATCGAGTGACAATGGCTTGATCTTAAGACTCCATCCATATCTCATCTGTGAGTTGGCGCCTATAGAAGTGCCCACTATCGATGCGGAAGGCTCCCAAACAGAGGTCTTACATCGCTCTCACGGCCAGGGGGGGCGGCTGTTTAGCGCGCTTGGGATCTCACCTGTGATGTGCGCCGAGCGCTTACGAAAAGGCCTGGTGATTGACCTTGAGGTGCAGGGCAGTACTGTGAGTTTTACGCCACAGTTTGATCAGAAGTGGTTGCTGGTGACTCTAGAGCGAGATCTGCGGCTCTTCGGCGGCCCCTTGGAGCTACGCCGGGCCAAGGCGGTGCTGGCTCGGGCAGAAGACCTTAGCCAAAACGCCGAGGCGCTGCTGCTGGAGATAGGTGAGATAGAGCTGGTTCGTCAAGAGTTGGCCCATTTTGCTAATCATGGCGATGTGAAGCAGCATGGGCTTATCTTAAGTGAGGTGACCAAGGTGGATGAGCAGTTGCTACGCAAGAAGCAGTTATTGTCCCATCATTATTACCAGAAGGTACAGCGCCCTAACTGGCAGCATGCCGCCAATCAGCATGAGGATCTCGAGGCGCTGCAGCGCAAGCTGGAGTCCTATCAGCTGCTGGCACCACCCGAACTTAACCTCATGGTTGAGCAGATGTTTTTAGACGACTAGTCGGATCAAGCCCGACTAGGATTGGAATATTGCAATGAATTACCTTTGTCCTATCTGTCAGCGCACGCTGTCACTCATAGATCGCACCTGGTGCTGTGAAGCGAATCATAGGTTCGACTGCGCCAAAGAGGGTTACGTTAACCTGCTGCCGGTGCAGAAGAAACGCTCTAAAGATCCCGGCGACAATAAAGAGATGATGTTTGCCCGGCGGGAGTTTCTCAACAAGGGCTACTATGAGGCGATGAGCGATAGGGTGAACGCCTTGGCATTGGAGTTTGCCAGTGAGGCTCGAAATGGGCTCGATATAGGATGCGGTGAGGGGTATTACACCCATAGACTACAACAGGCGATGAACAAGGCCGAGGCCTTTAGCCTTAGTGGGCTGGATATCTCAAAATCGGCGCTGAAATATGCGGCGAAGCGTTATCCTGATATTCAGTTTTGTGTGGCGAGCAGTTTCGAGATGCCGTTTGCCGAGCAGAGTTTCGACTTCATGTTGCGTATTTATGCGCCGTCACAAGATGCTGAGCTAAGACGTGTCGCTAAACCGGGCGCGATTCTGATCACCGTCTCGGCGGGCCCCCACCATCACTTTGCCCTTAAGCAGGTGATCTATGACCAGCCAAGGCCAAATCCCGAGGTGGACAGCCAAATAGCGGGGTTCGAGCGCCTGCACAGCGAGCGACTGACGCAATCTATGACCATCAGCGACAGTGCGGATATTGGCCATTTTCTGGCGATGACACCCTACAATTGGAAATTTACCGATGCGCAGCGCGCCTTGCTGACATCCAAGCCCTTGAGCTGTGAGCTGGATTTTAAGCTTGAGGTCTTTCGGGTCTGCTAGCTGGTTAATCCTTGTTTAATTTGTGTTTTTTATTCGCTTAGAAAAATTTAGTGTTTTTACACGAAGTTTTAGAAGGTTTTTTTGTAACAACTGACAGATATGTAAGTAAAAAATAGGATTTGCGCCTTTTAATGTTTGTTGACATACGGTCAGAATGATTTATAGTGAACTCAGCTTGAAGGTTGGGCTTAACTTTATGTGTTCAATACGACCAGTTCGTCCTGTTAACATAAGTAATACCGGCATTTTCCAGCTCTACTGCCGTTTAAGGCTTTATTTTATTTAGTTACAGGATTTATATCATGTCTCAAGTTACTGGCGTTGTTAAGTGGTTCAACTCTGACAAAGGTTTTGGTTTTATCGAGCAAGAGTCTGGCCCAGACGTTTTCGTACACTTCCGTGCGATCAACTCTGACGGTTTCAAAACTCTAGACGAAGGTCAGAAAGTGCAGTTCACTGTGACTCAAGGTCAAAAAGGTCCACAAGCTGAGAACGTAACTGTTATCTAAGCTGACCTTTGGGTAACCCAAGGTTACCTAAAAACAGAATTCCAAGAGCTGTGATTAGTATCACAGCTCTTTTTTTGTCTGCAATTTCCCGCAAAGCCCATTCTTGAAGCCTAATTCACGGCTTATCTTTCATGCTTGATTTTCGCTTCCGCGAATTTACGATGCGAGTCGAGGATTCGTTACCAGTTTTCGTTGCCAGCCTCAGGTTTCAGCCTCTGGCGCCAGCTACAAGTTTCGGCCCCCGGTTCCAGCATTGGGAGGCTAGGGTAAAAGAGTGAGTGAGAGACGGAAAGAGTAAAGAGTTAGAGAGTTGAGAGTTAAAGAGTAGAGGCGGTCAGTCTAAGCGGAGAAGCTAGTTGGTGAGCGGGCACGGCATAGGCGCCGTGCCCTAAGTATTACGTAATTAAGTCTGTGAGAACAGCTTGTCTTCCAGAGTGCGGCCACGTTGAATGGCACGGTAGCGCCAGTCCTGGCGATTGAAGAGGGCGAATAGCTCGGTTTCCAGTGCGAAGCCTGCCGTGACCTGATAGTGGATCACAAACTCCTTGCTCTGACTGGATTTCACCGATATGACCTGAGGCAGCGACTCTAGCGCCGCCATCAGCGCCTCGTCATCGCAGCTCTGCATAGTCAGGGTCAGATATTCGTCGGCCAGCTCGTCCTGAATCGAGATAGATTGATTCAGCACGCCTTTATCCAGATAGAGCACCTTGTCACACAGCTTCTCCAGCTCCGCCAGGTTGTGTGAACTGATGACGAAGGTGGTCTTGCCTACCTGAGCACGTACCAATTCGCGTATCGCCTTGGCGTTGGCGGGATCCAGCCCAGCGGTCGGCTCATCGAGCAGTACCAGCTCGGGGGAGCCGATCAGGGCCTGAGCAATCGAGACGCGCTTGCTCATACCATGGCTCAGGGAAGAGGGCTTTTGCGGGGCGACATCGGCCAAATCCACTAAGGCCAATACTCGCTGGCATTCCTGCCGCGCGGCAGCAGCGTTAAAGCCCTGCAGCTGGGCAAATAGCTCCAGTTGGGCGGCAATGGTAAGGTTAGGATCGAGCCGTGCATCCTGGGGCAGGGCGGCCACCTTGCCTAACAGCGCCGAGCCGCCAGGCGCATGCCCTAAGATCTCAACTGCGCCCTGTGTCGGGCGAATATAGCCACACAGCAGTGAAAACAGCGTGGTCTTGCCCGCACCATTGGGGCCAACCAGGGCGATAGGCTGGCCAGCATCGAGTTCCAGGTTGATATCCGTGAGTGCATGTTTACTGCCGAACTGCTTGCTCAGCGACTTGCAGGTGATTAGCTTCATAGTGCGATCCTCGCCATATAACTTCTTCCTAATAGCAGGAGTACACCGGCCTGAAGCAGAGGAATCGCTGCCACGGCTAAGCTGCTCAGGCCTTTGGTATTAATCATCATATCGAGCTGGGCACCGGGCACTAGCCACTGCAGAATATTGCTGAGCCCAGGCAGATAATAGGAGATGATGCCGTTGACTATGGTGCTGCCGGCTAAAATCAACACCGCATAGATGCTGGCCTGTCTGGCCGAATTGGCGTGCAGTGACAGGATAGCCATCATGGCGGTAAAGGGGGTCAGCACTATCATGATATTGATAAACACTAAGGCGCCTGAACCCATGGCGGTCCACACTAAAGCCGTGTCGCGATAGGCCACCAGAAGTATGGTCGCCATCAGGGTGAGGATGAGCAGTATCGCCTGGATCAACAAGTAACCCGTTACCCGACCGAAGAACAGGGTGTCGCGGCTGACTCTTAGGGTGAGGAAGCGGAAGCTGCCCCTGGCCTTGTCGGAGGCAAACTGATCGGCTCCGACAAACAGGCTGAAGATGGGGAACAAGTAAAGGGCGGCGACCCATAAAATGGCCATCTCGGCCACGTCCCATGAGAGCAACTCGCCCACATTAGCGGCACCAAATACGCCCTCGAGTAAGTTTTTAAAGTCTGGTGAAAACAGATAGATAGAAGCCTGCCTGATGGGGTACCAGAGGATGAGGAACCAGGTTAGCGCGAAGGTGGCCAGGCCTATCACGCCTCGGGTGCTAAAGAGAATTTTTTTCAGTTCGAACCTGGCCAATACCGAGGCTGCGTTCCATGAACTGCGTGGAGTAAGATTATCCAAAGATGATTCCTTTATCATATGGTTAAAGGCTCAGCCTAACACTCATCTGTTTGTCTAAATGTTTCAGATTGTTGTTAAATTTTACCTAAGAGTTCGGCAACTTGTTGTTTTAGCTCGGCGACTTCCTGCTCGAGTTGCGCGACGCGACCGACAAGCTCATCGTTTGGCGGCGGCATAATCCCTTGCCCTGGCGAGGCTTGAGGCACAGCTTGAGGGGCTGACTGAGTCGCTAGTTGCTCATCGACTTCGCTGAAGAGTTCGATGAAGCGTGACTCCCGCTTGCCCGGCTCTCTGGCAAGCTGGCGCACCAAGGGGGGCTCCATCTGAGACAGGCTAGTGAGGGCTTGCTCGACCTGACTGACATCGCTAAAGGCGTGTAGCCGGTTGCTACGAGTTCTTAGCTCACCTGCGGTCTGCGGTCCTCTCAACAGGAGTAGACAGATTATCGCGACCTTATCTTCGCTCAGCTGGAGATCGCTAAACTCGGTATTGCAAAATCTATGCTTGTATTTGACGACTCGAGAGCCGAAACCACTCTGCTCGGCCACCAGGCGTTTCTTCGCCAATGAATCCAGTGCGGCCTGGGTATCAGACTCCGACAAATTCATCACAGGCTCGCGGCTCGATTTTTGATTACAGGCCAGGGTGAGCCCGTTCAGGGAGAGGGGATATTGCTCTGGCGTGGTTTTTTCTTTTTCCAGCAGACAACCGATCACACGTGCTTCATGGGAGGTGAGTTTCATGATTTAGGTACTCGGATAAAAAAAGCATAGCCCTGTTATAACAGAGCCATGCTTTTATGCAAAGACAATCAGAGGCTTGGTAACCTTTGCTGCTTAACTTCTATTCAGTCAGGCGGATACCGTCGGCTTCGATGGCGATCTGCTGGCGCTTGTAGAGGCCGCCGATACTCTTCTTGAAGGCCTTCTTGCTCATGGCGAGCTCGGCGTAGATCACCTCGGCATCCGTCTTGTCGGTCAGGGGCAGGAAGCCGCCAGCCTGGTTGAGTTTCATCAAGATAGCGGTGGCGTGCTTGTCCAACTCTTCTTTGGCGCCGCGCTGCAAAATCAGATCTATCTTGTCGTCACTTCTGACCCGCTTGATGAAGCCTTTGATACGCTGGCCAAATCTGAGGGGCTGATACACCTCATTCTTATAGAGCACGCCCCAGTGGGTGTTATCTACGATGGCCTTGTAACCAAGATCTGTCGTACCGGCGATGATGAGGCTCACCTCTTGGCCGTTCTTATATGGTGGCGGCGTTTTATCGAGGAACTTGTCTATCTTAGATGAGGCGACGATACGGTCGTCGGCGCTGTTGACATAGACATAGACCAGATAGGAGCGTCCCACCTCGATCTCCCTGTGCTGCTCACCAAAGGGCAACATCAGATCTTTATCCAGGCCCCAGTCTAGGAAGGCGCCGTAAGGACCGGTCGCGACCGCCTTAAGGTAGGCAAACTGGCCCACCTGCGCCTTGGGGCGTTTGGTGGTGGCGATCACCATATCTTCAGAGTCCAGATAGAGAAAAACCTCGACGCTGTCGCCTATCTCGCAGCCTTGTGGGGCAACCTTATTAGGCAGTAATACCTGGCCGAATTCATGGGCATTTAAGTACACACCAAAATCGACGCGTTTGACGATCTCTAAGGTGCAGCGTTTTCCTATCTCTATCATCTGGTTCTCTATAGCTAATGGCTTAGACGTTAAATGTGGCGATTATAGTGGAAATCTTGCCAAGATGCTTTAGCCTAAGTTGTTTATTCTGGCGTAAATGACATTAATTTCGGCCAAGCGGTGGATGAAGGCTTTCGACTCGAATGCTGGGCCGAGTGGAATCTCGTTAGGTGGTCCAGTCGATAACCTAACGCTAGCGGGCTGAAGACGGCATTTACTGTAAAAAACGCTGAACACCCGTAAGGGATAAAAGGCAGTCTGGGCGCGTGTTTGAATGCAAAAAACCTTGTAATAAATTAATGTGATAATGATACTTGCATTTAGTTAAATTCAGGGGTTTAATTGCGCGCCTTTTTTTACTTTAGACAAGTATAAATTGAGTTAACTAATATGGCGGGGACTCGAAGGATAACTTCGATATCTGACACCCAAAAACGGTGTTGATGTTGCGGCTTATTTACCTGATAGGTGCGATAGTAAGTAACATTAATGTGTTGGCAGACAAAGCAGCTGCCGAATATGAATGTAAATAGACAGGTTGAGAGAATATGAGTAATTGGTCTATTAAAGATGCTTATGTTGGTTATAACGTTAATTACTGGAGCTCTGGGCTCTACGGCATAAGCGAGGCCGGTGAGGTGACGGTGTCCCCGGATCCTAATCATCCTGAGCACACTATAGGGTTAAATGAACTCGCTAAGGATATGGTCAAATCCGGCGTGGCCTTGCCTGTATTGGTGCGCTTCCCGCAGATCCTGCATCACAGAGTCAATAGCCTGTGTAACGCCTTCAATCAGGCGATCACCCGTTATGACTATCAGTCAGATTATCTGCTTGTCTATCCCATCAAGGTGAACCAACAGCAAACTGTGGTCGAAGAGATCCTGGCGAGCCAGGTCTCTAAAGAGGTGCCGCAGCTTGGCCTAGAGGCCGGTAGTAAGCCTGAGCTGATGGCGGTACTCGCCATGGCGCAGAAGGCCAGCTCGGTGATCATCTGTAATGGCTACAAAGATGTGGAATATATTCGCCTGGCGCTAATCGGCGAAAAACTGGGTCACCAGGTCTATATCGTGCTGGAGAAGCTCTCAGAGCTAAAGGTCGTCCTCGAAGAAGCCAAGAAGCTGGGCGTGACTCCGCGTCTTGGTCTGCGTGTGCGTCTGGCCTTCCAGGGCAAGGGCAAGTGGCAAGCCAGTGGCGGTGAGAAGTCTAAATTTGGTCTGTCTGCGGCTCAGGTGCTGAACGTTATCGACTCCCTCAAAGCGCAGGACATGCTCGACAGCCTGCAGCTGCTGCACTTCCACCTGGGCTCGCAAATCGCCAACATTCGCGATATCCGTAGCGGTGTGAGTGAGGCAGGACGTTTCTATTGTGAACTGCAGAAGATGGGCGCTAACGTTAAGTGCTTCGACGTGGGTGGTGGCCTGGCGGTGGACTATGACGGTACCCGTAGCCAGAGCAGCAACTCGATGAACTATGGCCTGACCGAATACGCCAATAACATCGTCAGCGTGCTGAATGATATGTGCCGCGAGTACGATCAGCCTATGCCGCGTCTCATCTCTGAGTCTGGTCGCTATCTCACGGCGCACCACGCCGTGTTGATCACAGATGTGATTGGCACCGAGGCCTATAAGCCTGAAGATCTGCAGGCGCCGGACGAAGAGGCACCGCAGCAACTGAAGAACATGTGGGATTCATGGGGTGAGGTGAGTGGCCGCGCCGATCAACGCGCCCTGATCGAGATCTACCATGACGTACAGAGCGATCTGGCCGAGGTGCACTCACTGTTTGCGCTAGGGCAGATGAGCCTGTCCGACAGAGCTTGGGCGGAGCAGATGAACCTGCGCGTCTGTTACGAGCTCAAGGGCGTGATGAGCGGCAAGTATCGTTTCCACCGTCCGGTGATCGACGAGCTCAACGAGAAGCTGGCGGACAAGTTCTTCGTCAACTTCTCGCTGTTCCAGTCGCTGCCCGATGCCTGGGGTATCGATCAGGTGTTCCCTGTGATGCCACTAAGCGGTCTGGATAAGGCGCCCGAGCGCCGCGCCGTAATGCTGGACATCACCTGTGACTCAGACGGTACTGTGGATCAGTACGTCGATGGTCAGGGTATCGAAACCACGCTGCCGGTTCCGGCCTGGAGTGCAGAGAGCCCATACCTTATCGGTTTCTTCCTGGTGGGTGCCTATCAGGAGATCCTTGGCGATATGCACAACCTGTTCGGTGACACTAACTCGGCCGTGGTCAGGTTAGACGATGATGGCCTGGTGAATATCGAATCGGTACTGGCCGGTGATACGGTTGCCGACGTGCTGCGCTACGTTAACCTGGATGCCGTCTCTTTCATGCGTACTTATGAGGAGTTGGTGAACCTGCACATTCAGGAAGATGAGCGGGCCAACATTCTTGAAGAGCTGCAGATTGGACTGAAGGGCTACACCTATCTGGAAGATTTTTCCTGATTGGCAGGCTAGCCTGTTTCGCCTGGGATCTCGGCTGATTTATGCCGGGATCCTTTAAGACGATGAGGAGCGGGTAGATGTATTTTGAAGGGGCGGAGAAGCGCTTATCGCTGACGCTGGCGCCGGGTTATCCGTCGCTCAGGGCCTTGGGCGATGCCTATTGGCGCCGCGCCCTTTTAAAGAGTGATACAGAGATCCTCTCTAAGCTAAGCAGTGAGCAATGCGACGCATACCTGCTCAGCGAATCCAGCCTGTTCGTCTGGCACGATAGCCTGGTGCTCATCACCTGTGGCAACACCCGACTTATCGAGACGGTACTGTTTCTGGTCGATTCATTCGGTGGCAAGCAACTTGCCAGTCTGAGTTTTCAGCGTAAGAGCGAGATCTTACCCGCCTTGCAGAGCAGTCGCTTCGAGGAAGATATCGCCCGTCTGAGTGGCATGCTAAGGGGCAATGCCTATCGTATCGGCCATTTGGATGGTCATTATCATCAACTGTTCTTTTCGGGAAAAATGGCGCGGCTCAAGCCCGTGCAAGTGGTGCAGATGTACCATATTCGCGGCGATGTGGCCGACTTTCTGCTCAGCGATAAGCAATCGACTCAAGCGATCGCCAGCAGACTGAATTTATCCCGGCTCTTGTCTGGGTTTGATTTAGATGCGCACCTGTTTTCGCCCCTTGGCTATTCGCTCAATGCCCTGCGCGGTGAGGACTATTTCACCCTGCACATTACCCCCCAAGAGACGAGTTCCTATGTGAGTCTTGAAACGAATTTGTCGCTCGGCGCCGGTCTTGACGGTATAGTAGTTGAGTTACTCAAGCGCTTGAATCCGCTCAGCTGGGACATTGCAGGATTTGAGGCCGAGGAGCCAGGATATTGCCCCGAGCAGTATAGTCTGCAGGCTCGCGGCGAACTTGCCTTGGTAGATGGTCAAGGCTTATATATAAAACACTATAAACAGCGTGATTGTGAGCAGTTGTTGCCCGTTACGTTGTGATCTTTACTTCTATGATTTGGAGCATATATGACCACTATTGCAGATAAGCCTGATTACTCGCTTTACTCAAATGCATTTGGTTATTTAAGACAGCCACTAGACTTTAAACCGCTCGAGAGCGATGCCGATGTGGTGGTATTGGGATTGCCGTTTGATATGGCGACTACGGGCCGCTCGGGTGGTCGTATGGGCCCTGGTGCCATACGTCAAGCCTCGGTAAACCTGGCCTGGGAAGAGTGCCGTTGGCCTTGGGATTTTAAGTTGTCCGATCACCTTAAAATGGTCGATGCGGGCGATCTGGTATTCGATTGTGGCGATGCTGCCGATTTTACCCAGCGCGTCGAAGACTTTGCGACGGCCATTCTCGACTCTGGTAAGGCACTACTCAGCTTCGGTGGCGATCACTTTGTGACCCTGCCGCTACTACGTGCCCACTACAAGAAGCATGGCAAGATGGCGCTGCTGCATTTCGATGCCCACACAGACACCTATAGCCAGGGTAGTAAGTACGACCATGGCACCATGTTTTTCCACGCGCCTAATGAAGGGATCATCGATGCCTCTCACTCTGTGCAGGTGGGGATCCGTACCGAGTATGATAAGCCAAGCCACCTGTTTAAGGTGATCGACGCCGCCGCGGCCAACGAGCTAAGCGCCGATGAGATTGTCGCCCAGATTAAAGACCGTGTCGGCGACATGCCTTTGTACGTCACCTTCGACATTGACTGTCTGGATCCAGCCTTCGCGCCGGGTACGGGTACGCCTGTATGTGGTGGCCTCACCAGCGACAAGGCGATGAAGATCATTCGCGGTCTGCGCGGCATGAACGTGGTGGGCATGGATGTGGTAGAGGTGGCGCCAGCCTATGACAGCGCCGAGATCACCGCATTAGCCGGCGCGACGTTAGGCCTGGAGATGCTACACGTTTGGGCTTGTGCCCATAAGAAGTAAACCAAACGGGACAGGGTAAGGAAGCAGATGTCGAACTTAAGTGATATTAGACGAGAATACACCCTGGGCGGGCTGCACCGAGAGGAGCTGCCCGACAATCCCATGGTGTTGTTTGAGAAGTGGATAGAGCAGATCCGTGATGCTGAGATCCTGCCGGATCCCACCGCCATGTCGGTGGCGACCGTCGATGCCGAAGGTCAACCGTTCCAGCGCATCGTGCTGCTAAAACGCTTCGATGACGATGGCTTTGTGTTTTTCACTAACCTGGCCAGTCGCAAGGCGGAGCAGATAGCGCACAACAACAAGGTGAGCCTGCTGTTTCCCTGGCACGCCCTAGAGCGTCAGGTGGCGGTAACGGGCGTGGCGGAGCAGCTCTCCACCACCGAGGTGCTTAAGTACTTCGTTACGCGTCCCAAGGAGAGTCAGATCGCTGCCTGGGTGTCTAAACAATCCAGTAAGATCTCTGCGCGTCAGGCGCTTGAAAGCAAGTTTGCCGAGATGAAGGCCAAGTTCAGCCAGGGTGAGGTGCCACTGCCTAAGTTCTGGGGTGGTTATCGTGTGCGGCCCAGCAGCATAGAGTTCTGGCAGGGCGGTGAATATCGACTGCACGATCGCTTTCTCTATACGCGTCAAGACGCTAGCCGCCTGGATAGTGGCTGGAATATCGACCGTCTGGCGCCTTAAGTGTTTTTCGTTAAAGAGATGCTTTAATAATAAAAAACCACCGCTTGCGGTGGTTTTTTGTTTTAAGTGATGCCTGTGGTTACCATTTCTTCTTCGGCTGGAACAGCACATCGATATCGTCTTCTTCGCTCTTCTGTTGTGGGGCATTAGGCTGGGCCATCTTCTGCGCTCCCATGATCTCATCGAGGAGCAACTTGGCTTCATCCACCTTCTTGGTGATAAAAGGATCGTTTGGCGTCAGCGCCTTAATGGTGTGCAGGGTCGCCAATGCCTTGGTTACCATCTGCTTGGAGGAACCATATTGCTTCATGAAGCAGGCGGTGCGGGCGCGGGACAACATAGAATCTACATTGATCCTCAGCTGCAGGCTATCTACACGAGCCTCTTCCTGGGCGAAAACGTTAGGGTCGACCTTGCCCTTGTTGTGTTCGGCGCGCAAGATGGCCTTGAGTTTCTTTAACACCTTAACCAGATCCAGGATCTGTTTGTCTGTGTCCGGCAGGCGAAAGCTCTCTATGGCTGGGGTCTGTTTCTGGGCGTTGTTCAGGTTCTCTATCTGGCCAGTAAGATCGGTGAGACGACGCTGGTAGTCGGCCGCCTGAGGGCCGCCTAAGGTGACAGACTGGCTTAAGGCGTCTTGTACTCGCTTATAGAGGATGAGCACCAGATTGGTAGAGCAGGGAAACATTCCTGTGCATGAAAGCACGTTTTCGGTTTCATCGATGATGGCTCTTTGTCTGGCTAATTCTGTTCTTCGCTCGGCCTCGGCACGTTCTTTTTGTTGTTGGATGACATTGATGCCAATAACCAATAGCAACAATGCACCGATGAGGATCAGAACCAAAGTAAAAATCATAGATCTACCAATTTTTATGCAATTCCATTAATGCTACTATAAATCAACACGCTAGCATAGTTATCTTAGACTAGCTTTATCGTTATGTCGTGTGATTCATCTCACCTCTATGCTATATTCCCCTTTGATTTAATTTTTCGCCTGTACTATAACTAATTATTATAGTAACTCTTATGATTAGGGTACCGATTTCAGGCCGTGGCGCTCACTAAGAGACCGACCTTTGCAAAGGAAAGACGATGAAGCTGCAACAACTCAGATACATTGCCGAAGTGGTGAATCACAACCTTAACGTGTCGGCGACCGCTGAGAACCTTTACACCTCTCAGCCTGGGATCAGTAAACAGGTGCGCATGCTTGAAGATGAGCTGGGCATCCAGATCTTTGGCCGTAGCGGTAAGCATCTAACCCATGTGACACCGGCCGGTCAGCAGGTGATCAATATTGCCAACGACATACTGGGCAAGGTGGAGAGCATCAAGAAGGTTGCCGAAGAATATACCAAGCCGGATCAGGGTGAGCTCAACATAGCCACCACTGATACTCAGGCGCGATATGCCTTGCCGGGGATCATCCGCGCCTTTATCGACCGCTATCCCAAGGTAAACCTGCATATGCATCAGGGGACGCCTTCGCAAATAAGCGAGCTGGCGGCGCGGGGCGATGCTGACTTTGCCATCGCAACAGAAGGGATGCATCTGTATACGGATCTCATCATGTTGCCATGCTATCACTGGAATCGCTCCATAGTGGTCACCAAAGATCATCCTTTGGCCTCACGCACTCAGATCAGCATCGAAGACTTGGGCCGTTTCCCGCTAGTCACCTATGTGTTTGGCTTCGATAGAGAATCAGAAATCGAGAAGGCCTTCAACCGCGCCGGTATCGACCCTAGGGTGGTGTTTACCGCCACCAGTGCCGATGTGCTCAAGACCTATGTCAGGTTGGGCTTAGGGGTTGGGGTGATCGCCTCCATGGCGATCGATCCTGTGATAGACAAAGATCTGGTGGCCATAGATGCCAGCCATCTGTTTGCCCACAGCACTACTAAGATTGGCTTTAGGAAGGGCAATTTCCTGCGTAATTATATGTATGAGTTTATCGAGCATTTCGCGCCGCATCTGACCAAGGATATTGTGGAGAAGGCGGTGGCGTTAAGAGACCCTCAGCTTATCGAGAACCTGTTTGCGGATGTGGAGCTGCCGATCCGTTAAGGCGAGCGTTTGAGCTTAACTAAGATAAGCAGATGTTTAGCCATAAAAAAACTCGCCCTAGGGCGAGTTTTTTTATGTTTCATTCATTGCCGATTAACACTCGACTATGTTAACGGCCAGGCCGCCCTTAGCGGTTTCCTTGTACTTGCTGCGCATATCTTTGCCGGTATCCATCATGGTCTTGATCACCTTATCCAGGGAGACCTTGTGGTTGCCGTCGCCGCGCATCGCTAGGCGTGAGGCGTTAATTGCCTTTACCGCGCCCATGGCATTACGCTCGATGCAAGGCACCTGAACTAGGCCGCCAACAGGGTCGCAGGTGAGGCCCAGGTTGTGCTCCATGCCGATCTCGGCGGCGTTTTCCACATGCTCTACTGTGCCACCCATTATCTCAGTGAGTGCAGCGGCGGCCATGGAACAAGCCACGCCCACTTCGCCCTGACAGCCCACTTCGGCCCCCGAGATTGAGGCGTTCTTCTTATAGAGGATGCCAATGGCGGCCGCGGTCAGCAGGTATTGGCAACAGATATCCAGATCCACCTCTTGAACGAAGGTATCGTAATAGCAGAGCACGGCCGGAATGATGCCGGCGGCGCCGTTGGTCGGTGCCGTCACCACGCGATCGCCGGCGGCGTTTTGTTCGTTAACCGCCAGGGCAAACAGATCGACCCAATCCATGGCGGTCAGCGGATCAACCACCGTCTTGCTCTCGGCCTTAAGGCGTCGATACAGCGCCGGTGCCCGGCGTCTGAGTTTCAGGCCGCCAGGGAGTATGCCCTCCTTCTGATAGCCACGCTCGACACAGGTCTTCATGGTCTGCCAGATGGTCCACAGGCGCTCCTTGATGTCCTTCTCGCTGGCGATAGACAGCTCGTTCTCCATCATCAGCGCAGAGATACTCAGACCGTTCTCGACGCACATGTCCAGCAGCTCGGCCGCGCTGTTAAAGTCATAGGGCGCCGCTTCGATAGGAGAGGCGGGCGAGGCATCCTGCGCCTGGATCTCATCCTCATCTAAGATGAAGCCACCACCAACAGAGTAGTAGGTGCGCTGGTAGATACAGTTTCCCTTGGCATAGGCGTAAAGGGTCATGGCGTTGGCGTGGGCCGGCAGACTCTTGCGTCTGTGGTAGGTGATGCCATCTTCACGGCTGAAGCGCACCACCTTGTTGTTGGGCATGGTTAAGGTTTGTGTGTCGTGTACCTGCGCCAGGGTGGCGTCGATTTTGTCGGTATCCACGGTTTCAGGGGCTTCGCCCATCAGGCCTAAGATCACCGCCTTGCCTGTGCCGTGGCCCTTACCGGTTTGGCCGAGTGAGCCAAACAGCTCTGATCTCAGCTCATCTGTGTCTGCTAGATGACCATGTTTTTCTAAATCTTGAATGAAGACATTACCCGCTTTCATCGGGCCAACGGTATGGGAGCTTGAGGGCCCGATACCAATTTTAAACATGTCAAAAACGCTAATCATTATAAAACCCTGTTGTAATCATTATTTTCGTTATGCAATCTCAGTGATTTTAGGCCAATTTATTTATTCATGCCTGAGGGGGCGTTAATGTGGCCCCGTTGTGCTAATCTTGCGAGCACATTAAGATCGTCAATTATTAAGTATCCCATACTTTAGTCGCAGCTTTCGCATTAGTTTTTTTCAAGAAAAAGTTTCGCATTAGGCATACTATTGCTAACCGCGGAGGCTTGAGGAGAGCTGCTCGATGATTTGTGGTTTTATCAATTGTATACAAAAACTTAGGTGATTTCGCCTTTCTGAGTGTTTGTTTAGCGTTAGCGTCAATTAAACTGATTTAACAGTTTTTCTAGGGGGAGTTGTGAGTTATTTAATGATGGATTTATTATCCACCGAGATGAATGCGCAGGAGCAAGCGCAGTTGATGCATCCCATGGTCGGTGGGCTGATATTGTTTTCCCGCAACTACCAAGATCGCGACCAGCTCTGCGCCTTGGTGGCCTCCGTGCGTGCCCTAAGACCCGAACTGCTTATCGCAGTAGACCATGAGGGAGGCCGGGTACAAAGATTTATCGACGGCTTTAGTAAGATCCCCGCGATGGGCGACATATTGCCGGCAGCCAAGCAAGATCTTCCATTGGCCAAGGAGTGGGCGACCGAGCTTGGCTTCCTCATGGCCGTCGAGCTACTGAGTTGTGATATCGATTTAAGTTTCGCGCCTGTGCTGGATCTGAACGGCATCAGTCAGGTGATAGGCACCCGGGCCTTTAGCGATAAAACTGATGAGGTGATCGCCTTGGCCGACGCCTTCATTCAAGGGATGCAGGATGCCGGGATGGCGGCGGTGGGCAAACACTTCCCCGGCCATGGCAGCGTGGCGGCAGATTCTCACATCGCCAAGCCGGTCGATGAGCGCAGCGAAGCCGAGATCCGCGCCCTGGATATGGTGCCATTTCAACACCTCATGGGGGTTAAGAGACTGCAGGGGGTGATGCCGGCTCACGTGATCTACCCTAAGGTGGATGCTAATCCGGCGGGCTTCTCATCCTATTGGCTCAAGAAGGTGCTGCGCGAAGAGTTGAAATTCGATGGGGTGATCTTTTCAGACGACCTTGGCATGAAGGGCGCCGGCGTGGTCGGCGGCTATCCCGAGCGGGCAAAGGCGGCCATAGAGGCTGGTTGTGACATGATATTGCTGTGTAACGACAGCCAGGGAGTCAGCGAGCTGTTAACCTCGTTCGAGTGGCCAGAGCAGGGTCCACAGGTGCCGGCGCGTAAACTACTGGCTAATAGGCCTCAGGTCGCCAAGGCGTTAGAGGATGAATCTCGTTATCTGGCGGCAAGAAGCATAGCAGAGCAGATCTGTATGGGCTAAATTTGATGTAGCGCAACAACAGGCAATGATGAGTTAGCTAAAGTTAATATTCACTTACAGTTAGCAGGTAACAGGATGATCCTCTATTTCCACGGTTTTGACGCCACCAGTCCGGGTAATCATGAAAAAATGCGCCAGCTGCAGTTTGTCGATCCTGACGTGCGTCTGGTGAGCTACAGCACGCTCCACCCCAAATATGATATGCAGTATCTATTGAACGAGGTGAGTCGTCAGCTGAACCAGAGTGATGATCCCGCGCCCCTGGCGATAGGCGTCGGTCTCGGTGGCTATTGGGCCGAGCGCATCGGTTTTCTCAATGGGCTCAAAACCGTGATGATCAATCCCAACCTGCATCCGGAAGACAATATGCTCGGCAAGATAGACAGGCCCGAGGAGTATGCCGATATCGCTAACAAGTGTGTCAGTCAGTTTAGGGAGAAGCATAAGGGCCGTGGCATGTGTATCTTGTCCCGCCAGGATGAGGTGCATGACAACCAAGCGGTGGCCAGTACCTTAGCGCCTTTCTATCCCATCGTTTGGGATGAGGAGCAGCGCCACAAGTTTCCATCGCTGGCGGCGCACCTTGGCGAGATAAAGGCCTTTAAAGAGCGGCAGTAACAATGTTTAGTCCAAAAAGGAGCCTGCAGGCTCCTTTTTTATGGGCGAACCATACTGACAACACAGAGGCAGGCTGAGTGATTATGCGTCAAGCCGCTTGGCTGTTGATGCTGGCTTAATTGGCTTAGCTGGCATAGAGGTTTTGGGATAAGTGGCTCAGGGTCAAGTCGCCTTCCCTAAGCCTTGTTGGTTTAAGAGGGAAAATGCCGGTATTTTTCGAGTCATAGAGAGTACCATTTTTCAGGGGCTTATGGCGATTAAATGATAAAAAATGGTTGAATATCCTGAATTTAGCCCATTGCTGAGCGTAAGTGGTCAACAAATTTTGTTATTCAAATCTAGCATAGCTTATCCATTTTGTGATACAAAGTGATACATATTGCTACATGATGGTCTTAACGACCTTTTCCCAGTTTGCGTATGTCGCCCGATGCAGCTAACCACTTTATTAGTTAGCTGTTTTTTTTGTCTATTTTTTGCCCATCCACCAAGTTTAGGTTATCTTCAAAGGGTTAGATCGATAAGAAGAACGAGGCGCAGATGAAGCGGGTATTATTGACAATATCGGGAAAGGTTCAGGGCGTATGTTTCAGGCGATACAGTCAGCTGAAGGCCAATGAATTGGGGCTGACGGGATATGCCAAAAACCTGGAAGATGGCAGGGTACTGATTTTATTGCAGGGAGGCGGCTTAGCTGTCGATCGTTTTATCGCCTGGAGTGAGCAGGGATCCCCCCAGTCTGTGGTGGACAATGTGCTGGTGGAGGAAGACGAGGCAGATGAGATCTACCTCGATTTTTCTGTCTATTGAGGTGAGTCGCTGCCCACTCGGTGACTAATAGACCTTAGTACAGGATGAGGTAGATGAGCGCTACCTCTTCTCGCTCTGCCTCTTCTCTAAGAGTTAGTTTTTACTATTAGCTTCTGGCTATTAAGCTAGTTTTGCGGAATGACGCTCGGTTGGCTCAACTCTGAGGGACGCTCACCTGGCTGTTCCATCTTTCTGATCTGTAAAATCATGCCCATGTTAGGGTGATCGAAATAATGGATTTCGTCGCTCTTCACTCGCTTATTCTGTGTCATATAGATATTGTGCAGATAAGGTATCTGGCTCACAAGGGTTTCATCCTCAGTTTGAGGCGGTGTTTTACTGCCTGCTCTATGCAGGGTTAACGCCGTTTCCACATAGAGGTAGTGATTCAGGTAGATGTTGAGCGTGCCGTCGAGTGCCCAAATAGGCTCCGCCTGCTTTTCCTCGAAATTCAAATCGAAATTAAACTGGGGAATGTCGCTGTTATCGAGCTGGGGCGCAGCATTCACCGCGTAGCCATCCTCATTGAAGCGGTCTGAATAATCTTCGCCGCCATAGAGGCGCACAGGCTTGGCCTGATGACGAGGTAGCATAGACTGTTGCCAAGTCATGTGTAGCAGACTCTTGTGTCCTGCCTCGCGCTTTAAGGTGTCGATCATCGCACCAAACTGCGACTGAGAGTCGGCTAATAAGACTGTGCCCGCGCCCAGGGTGGCGTATTGCGGTGTCGGGGCGCCTATGGTTGCTGGGATCTGGCTTGGGTGAGTCACCTGTGCCTGTTGAAGTTGCTTGTCGCATTCTTCGGGCGTTTCCAGCCACTGCTGTGCGTTGCAGCCCTCAAGGCCTAGGCTGGCGCCGGTAATATCTGTGGCAAATAGCGGCGAGATCATGTCTATCGGTTGACGCGTGTGGCGATTGCCAGGGCTTGCCAAGGTTTCTTCTAATTGACTTCCCTGACGCTCAAACAGGTAAACTTCCACCTCAAACCAGCGCTCATTGTCTGCCCAGGCGGCGCCGGATAGTGAGGCGAGGGTGGTCACCAATAAAAGACTCTTTTTAAGCACGGGGTTCTCCAAGGCGATTTTGCATGAGTTGAGAGATGATCAGGGATAACAGGGCTAACCTATCCTTGTCTGTCTCTGTTGGCATCAAGAATTTTAACTTACTTGGGCCGTCCATACGATAATTTTGTGGCTGACTCTGTAATAGCCCTATGATAAAGCCAGGATCGACACAGTGGTCGTTATTAAATTCCAGGCTGCCGCCCTTGGCATGCATCTCTATCTTGGCGATGCCGAGTGCCGTCGCCTGGTGTTTGAACAGGGAGACTTCCATCAGGTTCTTGGTCGCCTGTGGCAAGAGGCCGAAGCGGTCGATAAGCTCGACCTTTAACTCGTCCAGTGCCTGCGCCGTGGCGCAGTTGGCGATACGCTTATAGAGTGACAGGCGGATGTTGACGTCGCCCACATAGTCTTCCGGCAGCAGGGCAGGGATGCGCAGGTCAATCTCGCACTGTCCTCTGAGCATCTGATCAAGTGACGGCTCCTTGCCCTCCTTGAGGGATTTCACCGCATCTTCGAGCATCTCCATGTAGAGGGTAAATCCTATCTTGGAGATGTGGCCGCTCTGCTCATCACCCAAGAGTTCCCCGGCGCCGCGGATCTCAAGATCTTGGGTCGCCAACATGAAGCCTGCGCCGAGATCTTCCAGTACGCCGATGGCTTCCAGGCGCTTGACGGCATCCTTGGTCATGCGTTTAGGATGCGGTGTCATCAGGTAGGCATAGGCTTGGTGATGGGAGCGTCCGACTCGTCCCCTCAGCTGATGTAGCTGTGCCAGGCCGAAGTTGTCGGCGCGCTCTATGATGATGGTGTTGGCGCTGGGAACGTCGATGCCGGTCTCTATGATGGTGGTACATACCAACACATTGTATTTCTGGTGATAGAAATCTGACATCACCTTTTCCAGCTCGCGCTCGCGCATCTGGCCATGGGCGGTGATCACTCTCGCTTCGGGCAGCAAAGCCTCGATTTCACGGGCGCGCTTCTCTATGGTTTCGACGCTGTTGTGCAGAAAATAGACCTGGCCGCCCCTTAATATCTCACGCAGAAGCGCCTCGCGCACCGTGGCGTCGTCATACTCACGCACAAAGGTCTTCACCGCCAGGCGCTTGGCCGGCGGTGTGGCAATGATGGAGAGATCCCGCATGCCGGACATCGCCATGTTGAGGGTGCGCGGAATAGGGGTGGCCGTCAAGGTGAGGATGTCGATATTGGCGCGCAGCGCCTTGATCTTCTCCTTCTGACGCACGCCGAACCTGTGTTCCTCGTCGATAATGAGCAGGCCGAGGTTTTCAAATTTAGCCTCGGACTGGAGCAGCTTGTGGGTACCAATGACGATATCCACTTGGCCGAGTTCCAGCTGCTTGAGTACCGCCTGTTGTTCCTTGGCGGTTTTAAAGCGAGACATCACCTCTATCTTGATTGGCCAGTCGGCAAATCTGTCTTTGAAGTTCTCATAGTGTTGCTGGGCCAGCAGGGTGGTAGGTACCAAGATGGCCACCTGTTTGCCGTCGTTGACCGCAACGAAAGCGGCGCGCATGGCCACTTCCGTCTTACCAAAGCCCACATCGCCACACACTAGTCTGTCCATCGAGATGGGGCTGCACATGTCGGTGAGCACGGCATCGATGGCGGTTTCCTGATCCACGGTTTCTTCGAAGGGGAAGCTGCCGGCAAACTGAGCGTACTCTTCTCTATCTAGCTTGCAGGCCTCACCGGGACGAGCCTGACGGCGGGCGTAAACGTCTAACAGCTCGGCGGCCACATCGCGGATCTTCTCAATTGCCTTACGCTTGGCCTTGGTCCAACTCTCGTTGCCCAGCTTATTGAGCTGTGGCGAATCATCGGCGCCGACGCTGTATTGGCTGATGAGGTTGAGGGAGGCGACAGGCACATAGAGCTTATCGCCGCCGGCGTATTCCAGTTTGAGATACTCAGCCACCAGCCCGCCGGTGTCTAAGGTCTCCAGCCCCTGATAGAGGGCGACGCCGTGATCAAGATGGACTATGGGCTGGCCGACCTTGAGTTCCGCCAGATCTTTAATCAGGGCATCCTGGCTGACCTGACGCTGTTTATCGCGCCTACGTTGCTGGGCGATGCGCTGACCAAACAGCTCGGTTTCACACACCAGGGCCCAGCTTTGACCCTTCTTAGGGTGATAGATGGCGCCCTGAGCCAGCGGCGCGACAATCAAACCAAAGGGCTGAGGCTTTTGGCTGAAGCTATCCAGATGGTCCACCAGTGCTGGTTTTATCTCTATCTTGGCCAGCAGTTCCAGCAGCGCCTCGCGGCGGCCCTCTGATTCGACGCAGAACAGGATTGGCATGCCGCCATCGGCAAATGCTTTAAGGCTAATGAGCGGTTGCTTTAGCTTGTGGTTAGCGGTGATGTCAGGTAATGGCTCGACCTGTGCGGCGATGCTGGTGCCCGTTGCCTCATTGCCCTTGACCAGGAAGCGTGGCATCTGCTTAAAGGCTTCGAAGACTTGCTCGGTCAGCAGGTAGAGGTCTTTTGGCGGCAGCAGTGGCCTGAGGGGATCGACCCGGCGATTCTCATAACGCTGGTGGATCTCCTGCAGGTGGTGCCTAGCCGCACCTTCGAGATCGCCTACCTGCACCAGTTGACACTCACCTGGTAGATAGTCGAACAGGCTGGCTGTCTCATCGAAGAACAGCGGCAGGTAGCTCTCAATCCCTGCGGGCATCACCTTGCGGCTCACCATCTGATAGATGGACTCGGGCTCCTTGACCACGACCTCGAATTGGCGGCGGTAGCGCTGCCTAAAACCCTCGATGGCGGCGTCATTGGTCGGAAATTCCTTGGCCGGTAGCAGGCGAATCGATTGGATCTCGCCGCTGGAACGCTGAGTCTCAGGGTCAAATTCGCGGATGGATTCGACCTCGTCATCGAACAGCTCTATGCGGTATGGACTCTGGGCCCCCATGGGAAAGAGATCTATGATAGAGCCGCGCACGGCAAACTCGCCATGCTCGTAAACCTGCTCTACATGATGATAGCCGGTGTTGACCAGCTGGCTGCGCACCGCCTCTAATGGATAGTTGTCGCCCTTGCTGAGAAGCAGAACATTGCCGGTTAAGAAAGACTGTGGCGGCAACTTCACCATCAGGGTGCTCATGGGCACTATCACCAGGCTATGGCCTGCGCTCGGGATCCTGGATAAAGTCTCTAGCCTCTGGGATACCAAGTCCTGGTGAGGCGAGAAGCTGTCATAGGGCAAGGTTTCCCGGTCGGGGAAGAGCATGACAGGCACGTCTTGTGGCGCTAACAGGTAGCCTAGCTCGGCCTCTAGCCTGAGCGCGCTGGGCGTATCTGGCGTCACCACTAAGGTCAGGCCACTGTGCTGCTCGCACAATTTAGCCAGGCTGATCGCCTGGGCGGCGCCGGTTAATTGGCTCAGAGTTTGCGGGGATTTGACCCCTTTGACTTTAGGTGGTGTGAGGATGGAGAAAGCATTCATGAAAACAGACTAAGGCCAACAATCGACAATGATGCGGTCATTGTAGAGACTTAGCCCCGTCAGTGCCAGTGAAAACTACCTTGGGGTTTGTTGCTGCTTTTTACGTTGTTGTAATTGTTTTTGTTGAATATTTAGGCTGGCTTTCACCAGTTGCTCGACGTCCTCATCGAGAATTTCGATAAAGCTGAGCTCGCAATCGAAACCGCCCTCAGAGGCTTCCTCTTCGCAGCGGGTACACTCACCGATGCAGAGAATGGCGATAAGCGCCTCCCTGATATGTAGGGTGATGCGATAGGCCTCGCCGGGCACAAGCTTTGTTGGGCTTAAGATATGTATACCGCTGCCGCCAAAATGGAGCCCACTGCACCTTTCACCCTCGTGGGTCTGCTGCTCCAGCACATGCTGCAGCACAAGATCGATTTTGCGCGACTGTAGTTTGAGGTAGTCGACTACGGTGCGCGCCTCATCATCTAGGTTTCGAAGTTGCAGCAGACAATCGGCTTCCATCGCCTTCACTTGGCTGATGAGCTGCATACCGAGGGGCAGCATGGCTCTGAGTTCATGGTCGTTGGGCAGCGGCTGCTCCTTAGGCCAGGGCGATAGGTAAGCGGCGAACCCATGCGCGACGCTAAAATAGGAGTTTGATTGGCTGTTCAACGGATTGCCTCTTGTTTTTAGGGGGCTATTCCCCCTATTATCGTGCCCATCTTAATGATTTATCAAGGCTCTGATATAAAGAGACCCTGCCAAACATGAATTTAGCGTTATCTTGGACCATAGGTTACCGGTACTGGCGAGCACGTAAGGCCAATCCATTTGCCTCATTTATTACCCTGTTTGCCGTATCGGGGATCTTGCTTGGGGTGGCGGCGCTGATCATTGTCAGTTCAGTGATGAATGGCCTAGAGGGGCAGCTCAAGCAGCGCATTTTGGGCGCGGTGCCGCAACTGACGGTGCACAGTGAGCAGCATCTTGGTGACTGGCAGTCTGTCGCATCCAGCCTTGTCGATGGCAAGCAGATCTTGGCCATGAGCCCGAGCGTGGCCACCCAGGCCATGTTGCAGGCACCGGGTAGCATCAGCGCGGTGCAGATCTATGGCATCTATCCCGAACTTGAGCAAGACAATCTCGCGCGGCTTAACCGCCATTTCAATGGCTCCCTCGATAGTCTCGAGGCGGGCAAATACCGCATTGTTATAGGCGCCGAGCTGGCGCGCCGCCTGGATGTGAAGCCCGGCGACAGGCTTCGTGTGTTGAGCGGCGATGGCGTGGTCTATTCACCGCTGGGGCCGGTACCGAGTCAGCGTAAGTTTACCGTGGCCGGCGTCTTCGAGATGGGCTCCCAGGTCGATGCAAGCCTTGCCTATATACACCATGAAGATGCGCTGCGCCTGATGCGCAAATCCCCAAATGAGATCAAGTCGCTGCGCCTCTATCTGGCCGACCCCTTCAAGGCAAGCAAACTGGCGCCTAAGGTCAAGGCCGCGTTTGAGGCCGCGGGTGATAGCGTCACCACCAGCGATTGGCGTGAGAGCTATGGGCATCTGTTTTCGGCGGTGAAGATGGAGAAGAACATGATGTCGCTTATGCTGAGTCTCATCATCGCCGTGGCTGCCTTCAATATCGTCTCGGCCCTGGTGATGATGGTGGTGGATAAGACCACAGATGTTGCCGTGCTGAAAACCCAGGGCCTGACCACAGGGAGCATCATGGGGATCTTCATGATCCAGGGCTCCCTCAATGCCGTCTTAGGCTTGGTGGGCGGCCTGGTTATCGGCGTACTGGCAACTTTGAATATTAACACCCTCTTTTCGGCGCTCGGCATTCATGTGCTTGGGGCTGGTCAACGCCTGCCGGTGCAACTCGAGTGGGGGCAGTTGTCCCTTATCGTGGTCGGCACCCTGGCAATCACATTTTTGGCGACCGTTTATCCCGCGCTGCGGGCGGCAAGCGTGCAACCAGCCACAGCTTTAAGGTACGAATGATCTATGACCCAACAGGAAAAATCTTTGTTACTTCAAGTCAATAACGTTAGCAAGCGCTATCACGAAGGCAGCATAGACACCCAGGTGCTCAGCGGTGTTAGCCTCAGTATCGCCAAGGGCGAACAGGTGGCTATCGTTGGCAGTTCGGGATCGGGTAAGAGTACCTTGCTGCATATCATGGGCACCTTAGATAAACCGAGCAGTGGTGAGGTGATGTTTGACGGCGAAGATCTCTATCGGCTGTCACCATCACGTCAGGCGGCTATCCGCAATCAGGAGCTGGGGTTCATCTACCAGTTTCACCACCTTTTACCCGAGTTTACCGCGCTTGAAAATGTGGCCATGCCTGGACTTATCCAGAAGCGGCCGCGCCAAGAAGTTGAGCAGGAGGCGACAGAGCTGCTTAATCGCGTGGGCCTTGGGCACAGGCTGCATCATACACCGGCCGAGATGTCGGGTGGTGAACGCCAGCGTACGGCGATAGCCAGGGCGCTGATCAATCGCCCGAAACTGGTGTTGGCCGACGAGCCTACCGGAAACCTGGACGCCGCGAGCGGCGATACCGTCTATGAGCTTATCCGTGAGCTGGGCAGCCAGCTGGGTACCGCCTTTGTGGTGGTGACCCATGATCCTAAGCTGGCCGCGCGCATGGACAGACAACTTAAGATGCAAGATGGACAGTTAAGCGCCTGGGAGATGGCATGAGAGAGAGACTCGCCTTCTGGGTAGGCTGGCGCTTCTACATGGCGCGTCAGTCCAATCGTTTTATCAGTTTCATCTCTTTTGCCTCGACGGCGGGTATCGCCCTTGGGGTGGCCGTGCTGATCACAGTACTGTCGGCCATGAACGGCTTCGAGCAGGAGCTTGAGCAGCGTCTGCTGGGGGTCGTGCCCCATGGAGAGTTGACCGGGGTGAATGAGCCGCTTCATGATTGGCCCCAGATAGCCGAGGATGCCAAGAAGATCCCAGGCATTCTGGCCAGCGCACCCTTTGTGCGCATTCAGGGGCTGATTCAGAAGCCTGGTGGCTTTCAAGGGCTCACGGTTATCGGCATCACGCCAGCGCTAGAAGCCAAGGTGTCAAACATAGATGACTTTATGCCAGAACCTGCCTGGCAGGCGCTGGCCACTAAAGAGAACAACATAGTGCTGGGTAAGGGGCTCGCCGATGCCCTGGGGTTGTCGCTTGGCAACACTCTAAGTCTCTACACGCCGAACCTCGCGGGTAAGTCTGCGGGTCGAGGTCTGGGCTCGGCCAAGAGTCATCAATTTAAGGTGGCGGGTATCTTTGAGCTTGGCGGCGAGCTAGATCTGACGACGGCCTATATCTCGCTGGATTACGGCGCCGAACTGTTGGGGCTGGGTGAGGGCGTGAGCGGGATCCGCATCAAGGTCGACGATGTTTTCGCCGCGCCGCAGCTGATCCGCACCTTGGGCTATAGCCAGTCGCAATATATGTACCTGTCGGACTGGACCCGTACCCAAGGCCATCTCTATCAGGACATTCAGCTGGTGCGCGCCGTGATGTATCTGGTGCTGGCGCTGGTGATCGCCGTGGCCTGTTTCAATATCGTCTCCACCTTAGTGATGGCGGTACGTGACAAGCAGTCGGAGATCGCCATCTTGCTGACCATGGGGATGGCCAAGGCCACCATCATGGGGATCTTCGTGGTGCAGGGCGCGCTAAATGGCCTGTTGGGTTGCTTGATTGGTGCGGGGCTGGGGATCACCCTTGCGCTGAATCTAAGTTCTATCGCCAGCGGTATCGAGCAGCTGTTTGGCGTGCAGCTCTTATCGGCCGATGTCTATTTCATCGATTTCTTGCCATCACAGCTGCATCTGTTGGATGTGATGCTGGTGGTGTCACTTGCTTTGGTGATGAGCCTGCTGGCTACCCTCTATCCGGCCTGGAAGGCGAGCCGCATCCATCCCGCCGAGGCATTGGCCGGGCGCTAAGACTAGGTCGTAAATTAGGAATAGTCTTTAGTGACTTTCCCGGTAGGCGCGTTTTTGTTGATACATCCGCCTGTCGGCATCGGAGAGTAACTCTTTGATGTCGGCATTTTGCCCATCAAAAGTGGCGTAGCCTATGCTGAGCGAAGGCGTCAGTTGCTGTGATCGCCAGCAGAAAGGCTGGGACTCTATCGCCTGGGTGATGTGAGCCATGATGGCTTCAATCTCCTGCCCGTCGGTAACGTCATAGAGCAAGATGAGAAACTCATCGCCGCCAAATCGCGCGACCGATCCCTTAATCCCCACCTCTGTCACTAGACGATTGGCGACATATTTTAGCAACTCGTCGCCCGCTTCATGTCCCAGTTCGTCATTCACCCTTTTAAAGTCGTTCAGATCTATGTTGAGTAAGGTAAAAGATGGCTGGTTATGCTTGTTCATCACGCGGTCGAGCTCATTGATGATGAAACGTCGGTTGGGGAGATGGGTTAATTCATCGTGCAGGGCCGCCCTGTGGGTGTGCTGATAGTTACGAAACAGCAGCAGCATCAGCATATACAGGGTAAAGGCTGCGACCGTGCCCGTGCCGACTATGCCTAGGCGCAGATGATTGATGCGGGAGAGATTTTCAACATGAAATTTGGCGGCCAGGTTCCAGGTTGCACTGGGCAACTTGATGGGATAGATCACATCGGCATCTTCAAAAATACCGGGATCGCCATAGAAAACCTGTTCCGCTTCGTTAGCGTTTAGCTGTTTCTTGATGGCGATATCGCCGCCCTGAAATTGCGTGATCCCCGTATCATACAGTAACTGGTTATAGTTCATCACCACGCTCACCCCGCCCCAATATTGGGTGTTTTGGGGATAGTCTTTGAAGATAGGGTAGCGGGCGATAAGGCCCAGCCCACCTTGCACCAGATTCACCGGTCCGGCAATAAACACCGACTGCTGCTCCTTGGCAAGTAGCACTGTCTTTAGCTGATTTGGCTGAGTGCGAAAATCGAAGCCCACCGCCTTCTCGTTGCCCTTGAGGGGATAGACTAAGGAGATGATATTGTTTGGTGCGATGGCGACATTGCGTACGTACTGCGCCTTGTCGAGCAGTTTGGCGGCGATCACATGCCAGTTTTTCATGGCAAAATCGGGGTCTATAGTCACCACTGTGGCCAGACTATCGGCCAGATAGGTGTCTTTATAGATGGTGGCCTCGAAGTTGAAGCGAAGCAGCGCCAGGTTTTTGCGCAGGTTTTCCTCTTCTTGCTGGATCTCATTGTTAACAAAGTACTTTGTTAGCGCACTTATGGTGATCACTGCGGCGAGCAGAAATAAGCAGGAGAGCAATGCGAAGATCGCGACATGTTTTCTATTTGAATTTAAGTGCATGGCCTTCCTGCATTTATTGTGATTATTCTAACGAGCGACTTCATCTAGGGCATGTCATTTAGGTAGATACAAAGCGTTAACCTTGTGATCAATTTGTTCATTCTATCTTAAGTTTCTATGAGATGCGAAGGGGCAATTTCAGCAGCTTATGCTGTGGGTGATGATTAACCCAGTGTGATCGTCGATATCGGGGTAATGATTTAGTTAAGTGAATGCTTAAGTGACTAGCTGCTTACCAGGCTAACTGCTTGTGTGATCAAGTGAGCTAAGCCCGGGTCACAACTCAAGGCAATAGGTCGCGAGGTTTAAGAGGCATAGATGTACTGCCCGGTGACTAATGCCGGGTAACCAATGTAGTGTGAAACATCACTATTTGGCGCGATTCTTCCACTTAAACAGGATCGAGTACTTCCACAGGTTGTGAACGACAAAGTAACCCGAGGCCGCAAAGATGATCCCAAACACCAGGCAACCCAGCAAGAATGGTGGGCCTATGGTGAAGAGTGAGGCCTCTATCCATTGCCAGCTGGCTTCGAAGGCAAATTCTTGGGGGGGGTGGCCGAGTAGTTTGGCGCCAAAGAGGTAGGCGGCGTAGAACATAAAGGGCATGGTAACAGGATTGGTGACCCACACCAGCGCGACGGCGACAGGTAAGTTACAGTTAAACAATATGGCTAACGCCGCGGCTAATACCATCTGAAACGGCATGGGGATCCAAGCGACAAACAGGCCGACCGCAAAGGCGAGGGGAGCGGAGCGTCGATTCAGTGCCCAGAGGTTAGGTTTGTGTAGCAGCTTACCGAACATCTGCAGGTGTTTATGATTCTGCAGCGTCTCGGGTTTGGGCATATATCGTTGAATGAATTTTTTTGGCATAGCTTAGTGTTGCAGTCTTAAATTATTCATTATGAATCGATTCATGTTTGGCTATTGTGCCACCCTCATCTCCGCGCTGCTCTGGCCCGCCTTGCCGACCCTTTCACTTGCATGTGTGGTGTTAGTCATTGCCGTCATCATGCTGAAATGGTCAAAATTATTGGCTGGTTGCCTTCTGGCTATAGCTTGGATGAGTCTATTTTGCCACCAACTTTTGGTTTTTACGCCTGAAAATTCCAGCGAGCCGCCAACAGTAAGGGGCGAAATCATATCACTAGTTTATCGAAACGGCGACTGGATAAATGCCGATATTCGTATTTTGACCGACCATCCTCTTCAATTTCCTGATAAATATTTGCGCTTGCGCTGGCAAAGCGAACAAAAAGTCGCCATAGGTGAGGTGTGGCTATTCACGCTTGCCCCTAAGCCGATCACCAGCGTGCTTAATCAGGGGGGATTTAATCAGCAGGCCTATCTGTTGTCTAAGCACATCATAGGCAAGGGCAGGGTAATAGCGGCCAAGCGTCTATCGCCGCCGCGGGGGATGCGGGCAGGGCTACTGACACCATTGCGGCAGGCCGTGGCCACATTCGCCAATGGCGATCTGATGCTGGCGCTCATGCTGGGGGATAAGCAGCAGATAAGCGAGGCGCATTGGCAGGGGCTAAGGCAGAGTGGAACCGGCCATCTGGTGACCATCTCCGGGCTGCATCTGTCGGTACTGGCGCTCTGGGTTATGGGGCTGGGAGGCTATCTTTTAGGGTGCTTGCGTCCTCGTCTGGGACTTGGCAATCGCCAAGCCATCGCCTTAGTGGCCTTGGTTTGTTGCGGCCTCTATGCCTTTCTTGCCGGACTGGGGTTGCCGACCCAGCGAGCGCTTATCATGTTGGTTATGGTGATTTGGCTTGGGCTTATCAGGCGCTATGCCTCGCCATTCGAGCGGCTGCTATGGGCGCTCTTCATCGTATTGTTGCTGGACCCCTTGAGTATTCTCGGTGCCGGGCTCTGGCTCTCCTTCGGCGCGCTGGCGATCATTCTCTGGTTCGGCCAATCAGCGTCCGAGCCTGATGAGCGCTTATCGTCTTTGCAGAAGCTGACATACCGCCTTGGCCAGTTGTGGCAGATTCAGTGGCGGTTAAGTTTATCCTTGGGTCTTTTGCAGGGGCTGCTGTTTGGCGGCTTTGCGCCCTACGCCCTGATATTTAACCTAATCTTCGTACCCTGGTTTAGTCTGGTGGTGATCCCGCTAAGCTTCTTGGCCTTGATAACATGGATAACTAGCATCTATATCGGCATGCCCGTGAGCTTACCCCTCTATCTGCTAGATCTTGCCATTTCACCCATGACCTTAGCTTTCGACTGGTTAGGCAAACTTCCTGTTCACTGGTTGCCAGCCTCGATGCAGCTTGTTTCGGCCCTACTGTTTAGCCTGCTTGCTTTTATCTGTTGGCGACTTGCCTCAGGCGCCTGGCGCTGGATGCCCTTGGTGCTTCTCATGCCACTCTGTCTGTGGTGTTTACCTCAAGGGATGACAGATCCTCGCCGTTGGCAGGTCCATCTGTTAGATGTGGGGCAGGGGCTGAGCCTGGTGGTCGAGAAACAGGGGCATGGATTAATCTATGATACCGGCGCCGCCTTCGGTGAGCACTTTAGCTACGCAGAAAGGGTGATCCAACCCTTCTTGCATTACCGTGGTATAGGCAAGCTTGATTACTTGGTGTTGAGCCATGGGGATAACGACCACGCCGGCGGCGCCAACTATTTGTTGTCCCAGCATCCTGAGGTCAAGCTTGTGACTGACCTCGACTATCCTGGTGCCATGGACTGTCGCCCCAAGAGCATGCACTGGCGGGGACTAACCGTCGAGCTACTGGGGCCGCGAGAGGCTGGCGTTGGCAACAATGCTTCCTGCATAGTTCGGATAAGTGACGGCAGTCGAAGCGTGCTTATCCCCGGGGATATCGAGCGTGAGGGTGAGCAGTCGCTCCTGACGCAGACGCCAGAGGTGACCAGTACCGTGTTGATCGCTGCGCATCACGGCAGCAATACCTCATCGAGCAGCACCTTTATTCAGGCAAGTGCGCCAGACATAGTGCTCTATGCGGCTGGGTTCAACAATCGTTATGGCTTTCCCAAGGCCGATGTGGTTAGGCGCTTCAGCGAGACAAAGGCGCGCCAATACAGCACTGGAGACAATGGTCAGCTCAGTTTAACGCTGGACGAAGAGGGCGTTTTAGTCTCGGGTTATCGCCGGGATTTGGCGCCATTTTGGTATAATCAACGCTTTGAATTTGGTGAGTTTGGCAATCCAGAGTAGAATACACTTTTTTGCATCTATTGATAGAATCCCGAATGACAAATGCTTCGAAAAGTGAAGTTAGCAGCGTTTTTCTTAGACTGCTGACCTATCTTGTCCCGCTTAAAGGGGTGTTATTTCTGTCTGTGTTCGGCCTAGTGCTTTATGGCTTGGTGGACGCAACCTTTATTTATTCAATTAAACCCTTTATCGATCAGGGCTTTGCCAGCAATGTACCGACCACTCCCGGTTTGGTGGAAGGCGTCGATCTCGGCATGAGTGGCGGCTTTAACTCCGACAGTGATGTGTTAAAAACCGCGCCCTTTGTGGTGATTGGCCTGTTTACCCTCAGGGGACTGGCTAACTTTTTATCTACCTACGGCATCTCCTACATCAGCGCGCGCATGATCATGGATATGCGTCAGCAGGTGTTTGAACATTATCTCAAGCTGCCCGTCAGCTATATCGATGCCGAGAGCAGCGGTAATTTGATCTCCCGGGTCACCTTCGATACCGAGCAGATCGCCAGAGCGTCCGGCAGTGCGTTGATCACCATAGTGCGTGACGGTATTACTGTGATTGGTATGTTGGGGGTGATGTTTTACAACTCCTGGAAACTCTCGCTCTGTATCCTGATTGTCGGGCCCTTGATTGGCCTGGTGATTGCCGTGGTCAGCCGTAAATTCCGTAAGGTCTCTAAACAGATCCAGACCGCCATGGGTGGGGTGACCTCGGTCACCGAGCAGATGATTAAAGGCCATAAGAATGTGTTGGTCTTCGGTGGTCAGCAGGCCGAGTCCCAGCGTTTTGCCAAGGTGAACGACGATAACCGCTCGCGCACCATGAAACTGGCCCTGGCCCAGGCAATCAGCCAGCCTTTGGTAATGGTGATTGGCTCCCTGGCGCTGGCCTTCGTGCTCTACGCGTCAAGCCTTGAGAGCATGCGTGCAGATCTTACCGCAGGTACCTTTGCGACCATCTTGGCGGCCATGCTCGCCATGTTGCAGCCAATTAAGAGCCTGACCCGTGTCAACGCCGAGTTTCAGCGGGGTATCGCCGCCTGTAGTACCATCTTTGCGGTGTTAGACACGCCGGCCGAGGTGGACAATGGCACCTATGAGACGCAAAGAGTGGCGGGACGCCTGAGCTTCGATAAGGTCAACTTCCGCTATGACAATCAGGAAGGCTTGGCATTGAAAGATGTAGATTTTCAGGTCAATCCTGGCGAGACCCTGGCCCTGGTGGGGCGCAGCGGTTCCGGTAAGTCGACCATAGCCAGCCTTATCACCCGCTTCTACTCGGATCTCGAAAGCGGTGATATTCGCCTGGATGATGTGAGCCTGAGAGACTATAAGCTGGCGTCATTGCGTCGTCAGGTGGCCCTGGTTTCACAGCAGGTGACGCTTATCAACGATACCATTGCAGCTAACATTGCCTATGCCTACCCGGGTGAGGTGAGTGAGGAGCAGATCATAGATGCCGCTAAGCTCGCCAATGCCTGGGAGTTTATCAGTAACATGCCCGAGGGGATCTATACCCAGGTCGGGGAGAACGGCGTCATGCTCTCAGGTGGTCAGCGTCAGCGTATCGCCATTGCCAGGGCGATACTGCGAGATGCGCCCCTGTTGATACTCGATGAAGCGACCTCGGCGCTGGACACCGAATCGGAGAAGGCGATTCAGACGGGGCTGGATAACCTCAGGCAGAACCGCACCTCGATCGTGATCGCTCACCGTTTGTCGACGGTTGAAAATGCCAACCAGATCTTGGTGGTCGATCAGGGCAAGGTGGTCGAGCGCGGCACCCATAGCGAGCTACTGGCCAAGCAGGGGATCTATTACAACCTGTACCAGATGCAGTTTGGTAGCTAAGCACAATGCAGGCGTTGGTTAATCGTCTCTGGTATGACAGGCAGCCCGGTGTTCACTGGTTGCTTGTACTGCTGCTTCTGCCACTCAGTGGCTTGTTTTATCTATTGACGAGCCTCAGACGACAGCTGTTTCGTTTGGGGCTTAAGGCAAGCGCGCGGCTCGATGTGCCTGTGATTGTGGTGGGCAACATCACGGTCGGTGGCAGCGGCAAGACCCCCACGGTCATCTATCTCATCGAACTGCTTCGCCGTAATGGCTATCGCCCTGGGGTGATCAGCCGCGGCTACGGCGTCGAGTTTTCCGGCTGTAAGCGAGTTATCGCTGGCATGCCAGCCAATGAAGTAGGCGATGAACCAGCCATGATAGTCGCGCGAACTCAGGTGCCTATGGTGATAGGTAGCGATCGCGTGGCGGCGGGTAAGGCCCTGATGGATTGGCAGGCGGTGGATGTGATCATCAGCGACGATGGTTTGCAGCACTATAAACTCGAACGGGATATCGAGATCTTAGTGCTCGATGGCAAACGCCGTTTCGGTAATGGTCTGCTGTTACCTGCAGGGCCCCTGCGAGAGGGACGCTGGCGTCAGCGCACAGTCGATTTTACCTTAGTCAATGGTGAGCGCGCCCATCCGGAGGAGTTTGAGATGGCGCTGTCCCCCGGCAATTGGCGCAGGGTGGCCGACGGCGAGCTGGTCTCAGCTAATTTAACTGAGAGCCTAGCCGATAATCCGCTTTCTGAGAATCTGGCTATCGCCGGGATAGGCAATCCACAGCGATTTTTCGATACCCTAACCCATATTGGGGTTCATCCCGTTCACCAACATGCTTTTGACGATCATCAGGCCTACAGCCTCGAAGCCATAGAGACGGTCGCGGCGGGGCGAGGTGTGCTAATGACAGAGAAAGATGCGGTTAAATGTCGCGATTTTGCAAAGTCTAACTGGTGGTATCTGCCGGTAGATGCCAAGATAGCACCAGAATTTGAACAGCAATTGTTAACGCTGCTTGAGCGGCGCTAAAACGTACAACAAGGAAATTAACATGGCGTTTGATAAGAAACTTTTAGAGATAGTTGCCTGCCCTGTATGTAAGGGGAAGCTTGAATATGACAAAGCTAATCAGCAGCTTATCTGTAAGGCAGACCGTTTGGTCTATGCGATTAACGAAGGGATCCCCGTATTGCTTGAAAACAAGGCGACCCCTTGGAACGAAGAAGCTTAAGCCGCTTGGTGTAAAAAGTGCCTCCGTTTATCGCGTGGCATTCTTGAGACGTGTCGGTCGATACGTCTCTCGCTTTCTCCCCGCAGTCGTCACCTATCAGTCAGTCTGGTGTCGTTCATAGTTTCCCCGCTTACGCCCCTGAAGATTGCATTTGCGCAAGCTTGCACACATAATCCCCTTTCACTTTTACCGGAGTATCTTGTGTGACTGTTTCTAGCCTTCAACATGTGATTGATAAACTGCTTGTCGAACATCAGGGCGAACGAATAGTTAGTTTCGAATACCAAGGTCGCAAGTATTGGCTTAAACAGGCAGAGTGTCTCACCGGCGCCATGCGCTGGCTAAAGTCCCAGCCCCAGGCGGCACTGCAGCTTGAGATAGCAACTCTTACTCAACTCGCCAAGAAAGGGGCTCCCGTGCCCGAACTGGTTGCCAGCGGTGAAGGGTTTCTGGTAGTGGCCGACGTAGGCATGCCGATTAATGCTTGGTTAAATGCTGAGATCGATGAGGCCGAGAAGCTCAAGATATTACAGGATAGTGCAACCGGGTTGGCTCAACTGCATCTAAAAGGTTTGGCTCACGGCAGGCCCGCCCTAAGGGATATCTGCTGGCAAGCGGGTAATGTTTCCTTTATCGATTTCGAGGCAAACCAGCAAGACAGCGATATGCATAGGCAGCAGATCAGAGATCTCCTCGTCTATATCCATAGCCTGTATCGCTACATAGGACCCCATCCAGAGATTGTTGAACCTGTGATTGCTGCCTACCGTGCTGCGGGGGGAGAGTCGCTCTGGCAGACTTCAAAGCAAGAGATGAAGAAGTGGCAGTGGCTTAACTATCTTATTGCGCCGCTAAAATCTATCGGTGGAAAGGATCTTCGTCCTGTCTATTGGCTTCTGCGTCACTTTAAACAGACCCATTAATTACTAGGGCCTGTTTATCTTTCGCGTTCATTTTTGCAGCATTCTGTATCGCTTTTATATAAGGCAGAGCGATTGTAATGTAGTGCACTACATCAATGAGTGATAACCCAGTAGAAAAATGATACAGACGCTGCCCGCAGGGTTCGTCTTGAGCACGTTCAACTCTTTGTTACTCGGCTTTTATATAGAATAACTATACTTCAAGCCTCATGCCGCGATTTGAACGTGCTCAATTAGAACAAAATTTGTTCTCAAAAGATAAACAGACCCTAAGCTTTCTCCCGCTTTTCATCCCTCCTGCAGTCAATTCTATGTCAGAACGACGCGATCGCTTGTGCATGATGAGGTAAAACTTGCTGTCTCGGGTTTTAATTCTGCGTTGCGTTGAGAGTTTGGTGAAATAAACTTTTTATGTGATTCTGTGCCGAGTTTTACACCAAGGTTTGTTGTTTTGACAACTTTTGGCTATTCGTTGTGCATTGATTTTCATGGGGTTTTAAAAATTGATTAAAAAATGATCAATTTTTGGTTGAGATTGACTGAGATTAATTGCTAGAATGCCCGAACTCTCTGGGCTGAAGCCGCCTAGAGGTTTAGTTCGAAAGCACTCTCGAAACGGCAAGCATTAAGTAATTAATGTACGCAAAGCCACAGGCCCTAATTGCATAGCAAAAGGGTGGCTGGGCTACCGAATGAGCGTTGATAGAGCCTTGTACTTGTACTTGGAGCTTTCGAAGTGATGTTGACTTTGAGAGGTCCTAGCTATGAGTTCAGTTCATTGCGCTGTTGCGCGTACCGATTCTACATCTACTTTCCTGAAAACCCTCGGTTTTGGTTTAATGGGGGCTGGCTTACTGTCTGCGTCAGCTATTATCCCTGTTCATGCAGATACTCATTCATCTATATCAATTGCTCAAAGCGAAGTCGGTGAACATCAACTAAAAGGTGTCTTGAGTGTTGCCTATACCGACTATCAGGATGGAAAACTCCCAGAATTACATCATAAGTTGACGCTGGACGACGGCAGTGTCGTGCCTTTCAATCTTGTTGGGAAAAACCTCGAGCTGATAAATGGCCAGGAAGTTACGCTGCCAAATAGCGTGCTTAAAAATCCTAATCTCTATCCTGAGCAAATTACCTTATTTGACGGCGGAGTCAGCTCTGCGACTTCGACGACTAGCAGTTTAGATGCCATCACCGTGACCGGTGACCGCAGCGTGCTAGTGATGCTGGTGAAATTTGAAAACTCTTCGAGTGAATATGCAAGTGTCGAACAAGCGAATGACTTGGTTTTTAATCAAGGTAATGCATTCTATCTGGAAAACTCAAATGGGAACGTCAGTTTGAGCGGCGATACCATAGGATATTTGACCCTTCCGCTTGATAAATTTGTATGTGATACCACAGCTATCGGTAACGAAGCCGACATAATAGCCCGTGATCAAGGCTTTGAGCCAAATGACTATGATCACGTGATGTATGTGATCGAAGCAAATCTGGGTTGTCGTTGGTCTGGTCAGGGCACTGTGGCAGGTTACCCTGGGCGTACCTGGATTAAAAATTTCCAGATTAAGACAGTTGTACATGAACTTGGCCACAACCTTGGGTTACATCACTCGCACAGCAAAGATTGTGGTGAGTCTGTTAGCGAAGGGACTTGTTCAACAACTGAGTACGGTGATATCTACGATGCAATGGGGGGAGCCGACGAGGGAGCCCATTTCAACGCATTCCAAAAGGAACGCCTGGGTTGGTTAAATAATCAAGTTACCACTGTGACCAGTGACCAAGTGATCACCTTAGATTATTACGAATCTTTAGAAAGCAACAGCACCCTTGCTGCAAAAGTCTATCTTGGTAACGACGCGAATGGTAATGCACGCTACTACTACTTGGAATATCGCACTCCAACGGGATTTGATGCATTTTTATTCGACAAATATGCCAACCTAGCAGATTCAATTATTCTGCGTGAGGGGACTGAAAACACGCCTGGTAGCAGCTACCTACTCGATAGTACGCCCATGAGCACCAGCAGCGATTGGACCGATAGTACCATAGGTGTTGGCCAGACTTTTTATGATGCAGATAATGGCGTGACAATTGAGCTGCTGGCAGCTGACGGCTATCAGGCAACAGTAGGCATTAGTCACTCAAGCGCAACCACTTGTATCGCCAAGGCGCCAAGTTTAACCGCTATGTCTTCGGGTAGTATGCAAACCTGGGAGCAAAAAAGCTTAAGCTATAGCCTGACTAACAACGATTCTGCAGATTGTCCAAGCACCAATGTGTCACTTGCCGCGACTCTGCCAACAGGATGGACTGGTCAGTGGGAGCAATCTGCCATGACGCTGGCACCACAGCAGACTGTTACCGTTAATTATACCCTGACAGTTAATGGTGATGTAGGTGCTCAGCAGCTCGCCTTGGTTGCAACACCTAGTAACGGTAAGACGAATGCTGAACTGTTGCAAACTATCACGGTAGAAGCGACGAGTGTTAACACGGCACCAGTTGCCCTGGCAGATACACTGACACTTAGTAGTAAGACAAGTGGCATTATTAGCGTATTAGGCAATGATAGCGATGCCGATGGTGATCAGCTTACTGTTGTTACGGTTAGCGCACCGGCTAAGGGAAGTGTGGTGATTAATAGCGATAACACTATCACTTACATACCTGCTAAGTCATTTAAGTCGAGCGATAGCTTTACTTATACGATAAGCGATGGTGAGTTGCAGGCCACGGCAACCGTTAAAGTCAGCCTGACAACTAGTTCTGGCGACGGTGGTGGAAAGCCTGGTGGTAAAGGCAAGAACAGATAGTTTTAGAGTATATTCTTAACAAAAAAGGGCCATAAGGCCCTTTTTTGTTGGCGTTGACAAGTAGTCACAACAAGGCTTCCTGCAATTGTGCTGTGATTTCTTTCAGGGCTTTGTGGCTTGCCGCCGCTATTTGCTATGCATCCCAGAATCCGTTACCTAAAGTGCCCATTCTTGAGGTGCCGAGGATGGGAAATCGAGAGTGGCAGAGTGACATTTCGTCTGTTAGGTGGATATTGGTCGAGAGATGATTTCGTCAAGGTGAATGGTAATACCTTGGGGAGACAAAGACTCGACTAAGTCTAAGCCTTTACGATTATTATCACCAATGCCAACACGTCTTTTATCATGCGGGCTAAAAAAAGCCACCTGCGATAAGTAGGTGGCTTTGTCATATTTCAGAATCAAGCTCTATTCAGGTTGAGGTTCAGGTTGTATTGGGCATAATGGGCAGGTTGCCGTTACCTCATCTGTCAATTCTTCAATTTCATCTACATCAAATATTGAGTATGCAGAAACAGTGACTGTATTTTGAGAATTCAGTCTATTGCCAGTAGGTAGCGTGCTAGGTCTGTAAGTGTCAGATATTATTGCACAAACTGGATCACCATTGACTAGGCCAGGTGCTTCTAGACATAGACCATTGTCACAACTACCGACTGCACAGTCTGTATCGAGTTCACAGGCTTGTGCTATGTCTAATGTATAAGATGCCAATAAATCAACGGTCGCATCAGTAATGGTTGCGTCTAGTGGGACATCACCTAAGTTACAAGAGACGATATCGTAATCGACACTCAATATTACCTCTCCGCCATCTTCGACTAGCTCAGATGTACAGACTTTAGTCAAATCAATCGCTGGATTGAGATCCAAAGAGCTACATTCAATAGTATATTCGTCGCTAGCTGAGGAGCTACCAAAGTCTACAGTTGCCTCGATGGTGTTCATTGGTGGATTGTCATCGGTAAAGAAAGTGCCTGAATAGGTGAACGATTCTCCACCTGGGAGTCCTAGTCCGCCGTTGAAATAACCAACTGTTTCGTCAATGACAACATCATCGCTTGTGTCCAGAGGTGTACCCGCATCATCCACTAGCATGAGTGGGAAGTCAGCATCATAAGCACCCGAACCGTCATTGGTAACGGTTGCTTCGAATGAAGCGACATAGGTTTTCGTTGTGTTGTCACTGGCTAGCGCTAGTCTTTCTACCTTACAGGTTTTAGTGACCATGATACTACATAGTGGGAATTCACCGCCGATGAAATCTTTAAGCTGAGCGGTTTCAGAACGAGAGGAACGCGTTTCAATTAAGAAGCTGCTAAAACATGGGATATTATCGCCCAAGATCTCACTAACGTTTACTCGACCCTCAAAGAATGATTCGTGGGGATATGTAGCTGTTGAGCCATCTTTCGCCATGTAGTCCCACACTGTCTCCTGTGAGTCGTCTTCGTTGGTGATTGCACAGGCTTCTTCCGCCACATTTAGCGCGTCACATTTAGCACTGGTGGCTGCATCGGCCTCAGAGTTGTAGAGCACTTTCAGGTTGTCTGACACATCACCGCCGCCTTCAAGCCATTCCATGACTTGTACGAAGGGTTCTGCATTACTGCCTTGTGGATACTCCATCACAATAAATAGGTCGCCATCTGTATGTTGACCGGTAAATCGATTGGCTCCGTCAGGGCCGACATCGGCCTGGAAGAACCAGAAACCGAAGATCGCGTCACCACTGTTGGCATAACGGTCGGCGCCAAAATAGAAGATGAGATCGTTATTACCGTCACGATAGGCCGCGGCGATACCGTTTCTGATATCATCCTTATCGGGGACGGAACCGTCCTTGTACCACCACTCGGTGACATCGTTGATATCTTTCGAGCCCCCTTTCCAGAAGATTGTCTTGGGTGGCAGATCCGGTATAACGCCTGCTTGACCTGTTTCTCTATCGACTGAAATTGCTATTGCTCCAGCGCCGTCGATGAGGACTTGCTCCCAGTCATTCATACCATTATTTTTAACGTTACCGTCGAGTTCGAGTTGATCGTCGGCGGCAAATGCGCTCGCAGCGGTAAAGCAGGCTGCACAACACATGATTGCAAGTTTATTGAATCTCATTGTCGTATCTCCTACAAATTTGATGACTTCTGTTCCTTGTTGCTATGGCTTAACTTCTGCCATCAAAACCAGGATAATTTTCTCAAAAGTGTTTACTTAGACTTACTTGTTCGGCGTATGCCGCTTTTTAGTAACTGCAGAGGATGTGAAAAAAAGGCTGTCCATATGCAGTATCCAAATCGATGTTCTATTAACAGCAAGCATTAGGCCAAAAGAGTAAGTAGCTGATATTAAATATTTTGTGTGGTTTATGGTTTAGGTGGGGGAGCCGGTGTGTTACAAATGTGGAACACAGTGCAAAGTTCAAACTTGAGGTGGACAAGAGCCTAGTGATGGGCGAAAAGAGTTTCGGATTCGTCAATTTTTGGCAAAGCTAAATGAGAGATATTGTGCGAGCCTAGTTGTTGCGCCGCAAAGTTGAAAAGTGAGCAAATTAAAGGTCCTTCGCTCAAAAACACTTTGCGGCGATTTATTTGAGTTAGTTGGCTTGGGGAGACGGTTCCAGGGCATCTATGCTGGCTTTAAAGACGTCAAAACTTTGCGCCCCGGTAAGAAGCTTAGGTTTGAGCAGCCGATTGTTCTCCAGTCTTCCTATTAGGAAGCTTGGGGTACCACGAACACCTACCGATGAGCCATAGCTTATATCTTGCTTAATCTTATTCATGATGGCTTGATCTTTCAGGCAGGCAGCGAATTTAGTCATGTCCAGAGAGAGCTGTGTCGCCGTGTCTTGGTAGAGTTTGTCCCCTAGCTGTCGCATGTTTTTAAATAGCGCATCGCGCATAGGCCAATAGGCGTCTTGTTGCAGGCTACAGTTGGCGGCAATGGCAGCCCCTTTGGCCTTAGGGTGAAAACCTAAAGGGAAGTCCCTGGCGATATACTTCACCTTGCCGGTGTCGATATAGTCGCTCTTGATCTTGGTGAAGGTATTGTCCATATATCGCTTGCAGTAGGGGCATTGAAAATCTGAAAATTCAATGATGGCTATTCGAGCCGTGGCTTTTCCTATGGAGGGGAGTTTACCATCCTCAGCTGGGTTGTTTTGTGTCGGTAGATTGCGATGTTGCAGCTTCTGGCCTCTCATGACTACTGTGTGTATCTCTTTGATCTGACTGCCCATGATGGCCACTTGTTGTTGAAGTTGGCCAACCTCTTGTTTCAGATAGGCAATCTCCTGTTCTTGTTTGTCATCATTTGTTTGCTGACAGGCTGCAGCGAAAAACAGTAAAGATAGGCAGACAATCACTGTCGAATGAGTTGATGGCATAAGTCGATCCTCGTTTGGTGCCACTGACTTGGCTATAGCTTAATCTTGCACTTCTTGATGAGGCGATAGAAAGTCGTTCGGGAGATGTTGAGTTCACGGGCCGCCGCCGAGATGTTGTGGTTATTGCGCTTAATGGCGGCCAATAGCAGTTCGGTATCAATTTCGGTTCTGTGTTGCGCCAGATCGACCACATCGGAGTCATCGTTTGCCGAACATGCGAATTTAATGCCCAGGTTGGCTTCGGTGATGATGTCGCTTTCGGTCATGATGATGGCGCGTTGAATGCGGTTTTTAAGCTCGCGCACATTGCCCGGCCATTGGTAGTTGGTCATGGCGAGTAATGCGTCCTGGTGAAACTGAAATTGACGATTGGGTGGAGCAAGTTTAGTTAAGTAGTCTTGAGCCAAGAGAGGAATATCTTGCTTATGTTCTCTCAGGCTGGGTAACTCAATCTGTATGATATTGATTCGGTAAAACAAATCCTCTCTAAATTTGCCCTCCTCGACGGCGTTCTCGAGATTAACATGGGTCGCGAATATGATGCGGCAATCCACTTCTGTGGTCTTTTGACCACCGATACGCTCGATGTAGTGCTCTTCAAGAAACTGCAGCAGATTGATTTGCAATTCGAGTGACAGATCACCAATCTCATCTAAAAACAGAGTGCCCTTGTTGGCGCGCTCGATTCGGCCTATGTATTGCCGGTCGGCGCCGGTGAAGGCGCCTTTCTCGTGACCAAACAGCTCAGAATGGATCAGCGTTGGCGGCAGGGCGCCACAGTTAACCGTGATAAAGGGGCCATTTTTACGAGACGAGAGTGAGTGGATTAAGTTGGCGCACAGGCCTTTTCCCGTACCGGTTTCGCCACCTATCAACACAGTTTCATCTGACTTGGCGATCTTATAAAGGTTGTCACGCAGGGTTTGCATGACCTTAGATTCACCAAAGAAGAAAGACTTTGACTGATGTGTAGTCTGCTCTTTGCTCCAACGTTCATTTAACTGAGCCATGCCACACAGGTGGCCCAAGGTGTGGTTGAGTCGTTGCCAATCTATAGGAAGGTGATGAAAATCCAGGAAGTAATCTGTAAAACAGAAACACAGATTATCCATCTTCTTAGGACTGTCTAAGGAGATTGCCAGCCAGAGTAAGCCGGGTTGGCGCGCTGAGAGTAGTTCTATTGCGCGCAGCACAACCTGCTGATGGGGGAGATCTATGATGGCGATGGCGATTTGGCAAGGGAACGACTCTAGCGCCTTGTAGGCCGCACTAAGGGTGCCAGCATGATTGAAATGCCACTGGGAAGCGTTAGTTTGTTTATCGGCAAGACATGCCTCATCCGTGAGGTTTAATACCAATATGTTACGTTCCTTGTGAGTTAAATTCCTCTTACGGTTACTCACGCTGAATCCTTAGCCGGGGCCCCAAGACAGCCAATGCATTTGCTATATAGGATGCTTAAATTTTAGGAAAGCTTGGTGCGAACGCAAGTTGATAGTGTATCTAATTATGATTATTTCCATGTGCAGTCAATGCCACCGAAGATGCCTTGTGGTGCGTAGAATCGCGGGGATTATCAGCCTGGTTTTAACGGCGCTTTGCTCCGAGTTCTCATCAAGCTCATGTGTGCTTGTTTTTATGTGTTTTTTCCTAGAATGGGGGCATTGTGTGTCTTGATAACTGCGCTGTCATTAAGGTGGAATTATGTTGGCTCATGAAGTGGTGGCAGGTTTTACCATGAAAAAGCGCAGCCCTTACAGCTGCGCTTTAATTTGTCAGGTTGGGACTGGTTTGCTGTTGCCAGAACTACTACCTCTTATAGGTTAGTTCGCCTTAAGGCCGTTATAGAGAGTCTCTATCCAGGTTTCCTGAGAGATAAATTGCCACTCCCATTGCTTGAGTGCCTCGGGTAGGCCTTGTTGCTTGATCGCGTCGAGCGACTTTCCCGATTTCAGCTGGGTGTTCATCCAGTCGATAGAGGTGTCTAACATCTGCTTGAACTTAATGAGATCCTGCTTGTTGGCGAGACCGCCGTGGCCTGGGATGATTTTAGCCTCGTCATCGATCTTGGCGAGGAGTGTGGCAACGTTGTCGCGAAAACCGACCACAGAGCCGCCGGCCTTGAGATCGATAAAGGGGAATCTGTCCTTAAAGAAGAGGTCACCCATATGTACCACTGGGGCATCACGCCAGAAGATCACGCTATCACCATCTGTATGGCCCGCTGGCAGATACATCAGGGAGAGGGTGTCGTCATTGAAGTGGATCTTAATGCCCTGATCATAAGTGATGCTGGGTAAGGCCTGTTTGCTATAGTCTTCGTCACTTGCTAGCCGTTTGAGCACATTGTCATGGGCGAAAATAATGCCTTGTTGGCCAAAGATGCTGTTACCGCCTGTATGATCCCCATGGTAGTGGGTATTGACGATATATTTGGGCTTACCGGGCTGAATGTTGGCCAGAGCAGCGCTGATTTTATCTGCCAGTGGCGCAAATTGATCGTCGATGATCAGCAGGCCATCTTCCCCCGCCGATACGCCTATGTTGCCGCCCGCGCCACTTAGCATGTAGACCTTTTCAGTCAGTTTAGTTGCTGTGATTTCGACCTCGGCAAATTTATCATCGGCAGCCAGGCAGCCTAGGCTTGTGCCGTAACTGCCGATGAGCAAGCCTGCAAGGGCGAGACGTAAGATGTTGTTCATAAGTGGACCTTCTTCTTTATTACCGATTCAGTTTATATAGTTGCATAATAAAAAGGCTGCAAGATGCAGCCTTTGATTTGGGGAGTCTTTAGTGTGCCCAAGGCATGATGCGCCGGGTGAACCTGTCGGCGTTGCCTAGCTTGATCGCCGCCTGATGGCGCATGCGATACAAGGCCTGATAGCAGAGTGGTACCAGGTATAGACTGGTAAGCGTCGAGAAGCTCAAGCCGCCAATGATGGCGATCGCCATAGGCGAATAGGGTGGGCCACCGCCTCCAATCTGGGTATCACCCATGGCCAGAGGGATAAGGCCCAGCACCGTGGTACCTACAGTCATGAGTACGGGACGCAGACGGGTGATACACACGGCTTCTATGGTGGCCGACAGGCGATCCAGATCGGGTGTCTTCTGGTTGATCTGGTCGACTAACACTATGCCGTTGTTCACTACGATACCCATCAAGATCAGAATCCCTATCATCGCCATGATCGACATATTGGTGCCCGTCAGCAGCAGCGCCCAGAACACGCCAGTGATGGAGAAGAGGATAGAGGTGATGATGGCCGTTGGCAGCAGCAGTGATTCGAACAGGGCGGCCATGACGATATAGATCATGGCGATGGCCAAGATCATATTGGTTGCCATGATGGCCTGATCTTCATCCTGACGCTGGAATCCACCGCGTAGCGAGTAACCATAGCCTGCGGGGAACTGCACCGCATCCATCACCTGGGTGATTGCTTTTTGGGCCTCTTCCGTGGTCATCTCATCCAGGTTGGCACCGATAGAAAGCGCGGTCTGACGATCATAGTGACGGATAGTATCGAAGCGTGGACGAATCGAGATCTCGGCCAGACTCTGCAGGGTATAGACGCGATTGTCCTGACGCACTATGGGTAGCTCTTTCAGTCTTTCGAGCGACTCACGCCACTGTTTATCGTAGGCCAGCTCGATACGTAGCTCACCGCTGGGATCGTGTCTGAAGGAGCGCAGCGGCGATCCCCGCAGGGCCATGGACACGCTGCGGGCAAGCTCACTCAGGCTGAGATCCAGTCTCGCTGCCATGGTGCGGTCGAGCTCGATGATAACCTCCTGCTGTGTGCTGTTAAGCTCAGAGCGCACATCGATGAGACCGTCTATCTTGGCCAGCAGCGGCACCACCTGCTCACTGATGGTGATCAGTTCGCTGGTGGAACGGCCCGTGAGGGTGACACGTATGCCGTTGTTGTCGTTACCCCAGCCAAATTGTGGCTTGGCGATGGAGAACTTGGGGAAACCGTCGCGGATCTTGCGCTTAAGCGCTTTGATATCTATGTCGGCATCTTCCTGTAGCAGCAGGGTTGATTGGCCTCTGTCGGCCGAGAAGTAGCTGTAGACAGAATCGATATAGAATTCCTCTTTATTGGCGTAGAGGTAATCTTCCATGCGGTTGATCATCGCCTCGGTGACGTCCAGGCTGTGACGCCCCTCCACCTGGTAGTTGATGTAGAGACGGTTGTTGCCCTCGCCGTCGTTTTGATCTTGTTGGACCATGCTCAGCGGCAGTGCCGTCGAGGCCAGGATGATCACGGCAATCAGCCCTGAGCGTTTGGGTCTGTGTAAGATCCACGCCAGGCTGCGCTCGTAGAAAGACTCGAGCTTGCTCTGCTTTGGGTTAGTGTCGATGTCGAAATGCAGCTTAGTTAACATCAAGGGGATCAATGTTTTCGCCACTAACAGCGATGCTGCCAGCGAGATACAGATGGCAATGGCCACATGTTCCAGGAAGATGGTTAGCTCTACCTTGACGCCGAAGATATTCGGCAGAAACACAATCGCCGTGGTGAGTGTACCGGCCAGTACCGCCAGGGCAACCTTATTCACCCCTGTGAGTACGGCCTCGGATGTCGAGGCTGTGCCTTGATGCTGTTTCTCCTGCAGCACGCTCTCACTGACCACCACCGCATTGTCGATCAGCATGCCCACCGCCAATAATAGCCCCATCATGGAGAGAATGTTCAGGCTGTAACCTAAGAAATACATGCCCGCCAGTGTCATACACAGGGAGATGGGCACAGAAGAGACCACAACCAGGGTCATCTTAAGGTTGCGCAAAAACAGGTAGAGCACGGCAAAGGAGAGCAGTGCGCCGATAAGACCGGCCGCCAGCAGATCCGATAGCGAGGATTTCACCCCATAGGCCTGATCTTCCATGATAAACAGCTTGATGCCGTTGAATTGCTGATCTTGTTTGGCCGCCTCGATCACCTTGAGCACACGCTCAGAGACATCCACCAGGTTGGCACCAGACTCTTTGAACACATCCAGACCAACTGCGTACTTTTGATCTAAGTGTCGACCGTCTAGGCGCTCGGGCAGGGCATAGCGAATACTGGCGATATCGCCCAAGGTGACGCCAGGGATCAGCACTAAGGCAGAGATATCGTCGAGATCGCGAAACTCACCCTTTGGCGATACCTGATACACTCGGGTGTTGGCCCTGAGTGTCCCCGCGCTGACGATAAAGTTCTCCTGCCCCAATCTTTGCTGCAGCATGGCACTGCTGATCCCTGTGGCACTGAGCTTATCGGCATCGATTCTGATCTCTATCTGCTTCTGCTCGACGCCATACAGGGTCACCTGAGAGACACCTTCGACTCGCTCCAACGGCTTCTTCAGCTGTTTATCCAGCAGATCGAAGGCGCCAGAGAGCTCTCGTTCACTTGAGATACGTATTGTCAGCACAGGCATGTCGGCGGTCGAGAACTGACGGATAAAGACGCGTTCGACATCTTTAGGCAGCAGGTGGCGCACCGCATCCACCTTTTCCCTGGCCTCCAGGCTCTTGGTGGAGACATTCTCGCCCCACTTCATTCTAAGCTCGATCTCGGCGCCGTTTTGCGACGAGCGGGATCTCAACTCCTCGATCCCCCCCATGGTGGCGAGGGACTCTTCTAGGACGTTGGTGATCTCACGCTCCACCTCGGCAGGGGTTGAGCCCTTGTAGGGGACTTCAATCAACACCTGGGGCATCTCGATGCCGGGAAACATCTCCAGCGGCAACAGGCGACTCGAGGCCAGACCAAAGAGCAGTATGGCCACGAAGAACATGCTGGTGGTAACGGGTCTGGCAAGGGCTAACCGGGTGATATTCATGCTGATTCTCCCTCTTGAGCCACTTCGGCTGGCGCGTCAAAGGCCTTGCGATCGAACAGGGCATATAGCGCCGGGATCACCACGAGTGTCATCAGGGTGGCCAATGACAGACCGAAGATAACGGTGATCGCCATGGGCGCACGTACCTCGCTGCCATCGCCTAAGCCCAGTGCCATCGGCGCCAGACCCAGAGCCGTCGTCATAGTGGTCATGACGATAGGGCGCAGACGTGACTTGGCGGCCTCTTCGATGGCGCTAAGTTTTTCGATGCCTTGTTGACGCAGCTGATTGATGCGATCGACCAGGACGATGGCGTTGTTAACGACGATACCCGCCAGCATGATAAGCCCGATGAAGACCACCACACTCAGGTGGGTCTGAGTAATGAACAGACCAAAGATGCTGCCGCCTACCGCCATAGGTACGGCGATAAGAATAAGCAGCGGATGCACCAGGGACTCGAACTGACTCGCCATCACCAGATACACCAGGAAGACGGCCAAGATCAGGGCTATTTGCAGCGACTGGAACGAGTGCTCCATCTCTTCATTCTGGCCGCCGAAGCGCACCTGAATCGAGCTAGGCAGATTCTGCTGGTCTATGATGCTTCTCGCCTCCAGCACGGCGTCGTTAAGATCGCCATAGGCGAGGTTAGCTGACACGATAGCCACGCGTTGCTGGCTGATACGGTTGATGGCAGAGGGGCCCAGATTCAAGGAGACATCGGCAACGGCGCTCAGTGGAATAGGCTGATTGCTGTTGGGGTTGATGATCATCGAATCGATATCGCTTATCTGGTCGCGCTCCTCGAGTTCGCTGCGCACCAGGATGTCGATCTTTCTGTCGCGTACCGTGTATTGGCTGGCCACAGTGCCACCGATGCGCTGGGCGATGCGGTTAGCGACGGTTGGCGCGTCCATGCCCAACGCGGCGAGACGAGCATGATCGAAGCGGATGCTAAGCTCTGGCTGGCCATCACGCAGGCTGGTGTTGAGGTCGGCGAAACGATCTGAGTCCGACAGGGCGCTGATGAGGTTATCCGCGGTCTGTTTAAGTTGGGCCAGATCATAACCAATCACTTCAATCTCCAGTGGTGTCTTGAAACTAAACAACTCCGGATGTTGGATCTTGGCCTCCAGCTCAGGGATACGCATAGCCGTGCTGCGCAGCACTCGGGTGACCGCATCGAAGGCTCGATGATCGGCGAGTACCACCTGCAGACGGCCCCAGTTTTCGCCGCCGCGCGAGGTATCTGAGGTCATCAGACCGCCGCTACCGGCTTGGCTGTAGGCATGTTTAACATCCTCTCTGTCCTTGATGGACAAGGCCAGTTTCTGTAACACTCTGTCGGTCTCACTCACCTCTGTACCCGGCGGCAACAAGACCTCGACATAAAACTCACCCTGATTCATCGGCGGAATCAGCTCCATGCCCAGTCTTGGCACTAGGCTCATGGTACCTATAGTGAGAGTGAGGGCGATGGCCATCGTTAGCCAGCTGAATTTCAGCGCCTGGCGCAGCAGCTTGTGATAAACACTCTCGAGCAACTTATAGAACCAGTTAAATGCCGCGCTGATGGGGCGCATCACCAGGCCCGCAAGCCAAGAAAATGCGCGGCTAAGCATCAATACCAGTGTCAGCAGCAGTGATGGCAAGTAGCTAAACAGCAGCACGAAGGGGAAAGAGCAGACGGTGGCGCCGTAGTGCTTTACCTTGGCAAACTTAGTGTCGAGAACCGGCTTTTCTCGTTTTTGCACCAGATGTGGCAGGGCCTTAAAGCCTTCACGCGATGCCAACATAGGAATCGTGGTGAGCGCAACCAGCAGCGAGGCGAGTAGGGCAAAGGTCACGGTTAAGGCTTGGTCAGAGAAGAGGGCGCCGGCAACACCGTCGACAAATACCAGTGGTACAAATACCGCCAGCGTCGTCATGGTGGAGGCGAAGATAGCCCCAGCCACCTCTTTAGTGCCTGTCACCGCGGCGTCGAGCTTGTTCATGCCCAGCTTGCGGCAGCGGTCGATGTTTTCCAGCACCACGATGGCATTATCTACCAAAAGGCCCACCGCCAGCGCGATACCGCCCAGAGACATGATGTTGAGACTGATGTCGGCGAAATACATCATGTTAAAGGTGGCGATAACCGAGAACGGGATCGAGATGGAGATGATAAGGGTCGGCACTATGTCCCTGAGGAACAGGTAGATCACCAGCATAGACAGCAGACTACCTATCAGCGCCGCCGAGGTCACCTCGCTCACGGCGCTCTCGATAAACTCTGACTGGTCATAGATCACCTTAAGCTCCGCCTTCTCGTTGAGCTTCTTCAGGGCATCGAGCTTAGCGGTAACTTTGCGGGCCACGGCAACCGTGTTGGCATCACCCTCCTTATAAATGGCCAGTTCGATAGACTCGGCCGAGCCGATACGGGTGATGTCGTTGCGCTCCTTGTGGGCGTCGATGATGTCGGCCACCTCGAACAGACGCACCAGGGTCTGGTTATCGCGATAGACGATGATCTGACCCAATTCGTCTAAGGAGTTGAACTGGTTCAGAGTACGAACTAGGTACTCTTTCTCGCCCTGTACGACCTTACCGGCAGAGAGGTTGATATTCTCGGCGGCGATACGCTCGCGGATCTTGTCGGCGTTCAGATTAAGCTGGGTCAGCTTCTCCTGATTGAGCTGAATATGTACCTCTTGCTCCAGACCGCCCGAGAGCCTGACGGCGGCGACACCGCTGAGTGACTCCAGCTGACGCTTAAGCTCCTCCTCGGCAAAGGTGCGCATCTGCTTGAGTGACTGATCATCGGCATCGGGTAGGGAGAGCGCCAGACGCACGATTGGGTCTAAGTTAGGGTTAAAGCGCAGCAAGAGTGGCTTCTTCACATCCAGTGGCAGCTCTATGGTGTCTAGCTTTTCCCTCACCTCCAGGCTCGCCATATCCATATCTGTGCCCCATTCAAATTCGAGCACTACATCGGACATGCCTGAGCGGGAGATGGAGCTAATCTTGCGCAGCCCCTTAACGATACCGGCGGCTTCTTCGATAGGCTTAGAGACCAGCTGCTCTACCTCGACCGGTGCGGCGCCTTCATATTGGGTGCGTATGGTAATAGTTGGGTAGCTGAGATCCGGCAGGAGTTTTACCGCCAGGCGAGAGAAACCCACCATGCCAAACAGGATCACCGCCAGCATAAACATCCACACGGATACCGGCCGTTTAACGGAAGTATTAATAATCGACATAAGCTAAGTTCCCGTTATTGTTGTGCGCGAGCAACGTCTAGTTGGCTGATCACTTCAACTAACGACTGGTCTTTCAGGTTTTGTTGACCGCGGATCACTATCTGCTCGCCCGGCTCTAGCCCTGAGACCACCTCAACGGTATCGGCCTCGCGATAACCCAGGGCAACTTCGCGGCGCAGGGCATTTTCACCCTGGACAACATACAGGGCGTATTGGTTGTCCTGATTGACTACGGCGTTGTAGGGCACTGTGATCACATTGCTGTGGGTGTCGTATCTCAGCTCTACGCGAGTAAACATACCCGCCTTAAGCTTTGCGTTTTGGTTGGGAACCGATAGAGTGACCTTAAAGGTACCGCTTTGGGGATCCACTATGGGGCTGATCCGCAGCACCTTGGCATGTATGGTTTCTTTGGTATGCTTGTTGGCATAAAGCTCGGCCTCCTGGCCTAAACGCAGGCTTTGCAGCTGAGCCTCTGGCAGGTGCACTATGCCGTATAGCTCGTCTTGATTGACCACATAGAATAGCTGCTCAAACTCTTTGGCCATGTTGCCGGCCTTCACGTATCGCTTGGCGACCACACCGTCGATAGGGGAGCGCACCATGCTCTCCTGAACTTGCAGCGCGGCAAGGTCGCGCTTGGCAATCGCCGCTTGTAGGTTGTATTCGAGTTTGGCCATGGAGTCGGCGCTGATGAACTCTTTATTGCTCATCTTCTTCAAACGGTTGAGTTCCTGCTCGATGATCTCCACTTCGGCCTGCGAACGAGCCAGATCGTAGCGTTGGCGCTTGGCATCGATAACCGCTAACAGTTGTCCCTTGGTGACGCGATCGCCTTCTTCGACTTTAATGGATTCGATAAGCCCGGCAATGCGACTGACCACGTCTGCTTCCTGAGGGGCTTCCAGGGTAGCTGTAGTGCTGTAAAAAGAGGAGACATCACCTTGTATGACGGTCGTGGTTTCGACGGGGACGGCGTACTTTTCTTCTTCTTTCTTTGTTTCCTCATTACCACATGCACTGAGTACGGCAACAAAAAGTAGGGGGAGTGCCAACTTAAACTTTGAAAAAGATTCCATGTGAAGATACCTATGTTATTTATCCAATTAGCCTTAGTAAGCACAAGGTGTGCCAAAATGTTAAATCCATTTATATCAGTAGTTTACACCAAAGCCTGTCAGGTCGTGGTGAGTTTGTTAACTGGTTTGTAGCGAAAATGTTTAACATGTGATGCTTTTGACTAATCTACAGTTAAGACCTATTGCCAAGGTCAGTGCAAATTGGATTTGATACAAAATGTATCTCAAGTGTTAACCCTATCTTGCATGGCGACGATGATACAAACCAAAGGGCGCTCGGGAGTCGGTCGTCGATAAAAACTCAAGGCACCAAATTTTAGTCATATAACTTTAGTCATATAACTTTAGTCATATAAAGTAGGGGGGTTTAATACTCTTCATATAAGCATCGGCGTTTAAGGCTGGATATAAAAGGTCAGCGACAGAAGGGCCTGCATCAGAAGGCGTGGCAGTCAGAACGATGTGGGATGAAAGAGAGGCATAAAAAAAGCACCCCTAGGGATGCTTTTTAAGATTAGGCCGCAGTGATTAACGCTGGTCCAGTTTGACGAAGTCGCGTTCTGCCGAACCTGTGTAGAGCTGGCGTGGACGGCTGATCTTGTGACCAGGCTGATCCAGCATCTCTTTCCAGTGAGCAATCCAGCCAACGGTACGCGCAAGGGCGAACAGTACGGTGAACATGCTGGTTGGAATGCCGATAGCCTTCATGATGATGCCCGAGTAGAAATCGACGTTTGGATAGAGCTTCTTCGATACGAAGTACTCATCTTCCAGTGCGATACGCTCAAGTTCCATCGCCACATCCAGTAGTGGGTCATTAACCTTAAGCTCTGCAAGTACTTCGTGACAGGTTTCGCGCATAACCTTGGCGCGAGGGTCGAAGTTCTTGTAGACGCGGTGACCGAAGCCCATCAGACGGAAAGGATCTTCCTTATCTTTAGCACGTGCGATGAACTCAGGAATACGATCGACAGTACCGATCTCTTCCAGCATGTTCAGGCAAGCTTCGTTAGCGCCGCCGTGTGCAGGGCCCCATAGTGAAGCGATACCCGCTGCGATACATGCAAATGGGTTAGCACCCGATGAACCGGCTAGACGCACGGTAGAAGTCGAGGCATTTTGCTCGTGATCCGCGTGCAGAATAAAGATACGGTCCATGGCGCGCTCGATGATTGGGTTAACCTTGTACTCTTCACAAGGTACCGCAAACATCATGCTTAGGAAGTTGCCCGCATAGCTTAGGTCGTTACGTGGGTAAACAAATGGCTGACCAATTGAATACTTGTAACACATGGCGGCGATAGTCGGCATCTTAGAGACTAAACGGAACGCCGCAATTTCGCGGTGATGTTCGTCGTTAACGTCAAGAGAGTCTTGGTAGAATGCAGACAATGCGCCTGTCACACCACATAGCATGGCCATTGGGTGTGCGTCACGGCGGAAACCACGGAAGAACGAAGCCAGTTGCTCGTTAACCATAGTGTGAGTCTTAACCGTGTAAACAAATTTGTCGTATTGAGCCTTGTTAGGTAACTCACCGTAAAGCAGTAGATAACAAAGATCTAAATAGTCTGAATCGACGGCAAGTTCGTCGATCGCGTAACCACGGTGTAAAAGTATACCTTGGGCGCCATCAATGTAAGTGATAGCTGATTCGCAGGATGCTGTCGCTAGGAATCCTGGGTCAAATGTAAAATGACCTTTGCTACCGAGTTTGCTGATGTCGATAACATCAAATCCCGCCGTTCCTTTCTTGATAGGCAGGTCAATCGAATCGTTCCCTGGTAGTTCCAATTTGGCTATATTATCAGCCATACCCCGTTCTCCTTACTTCATTCTTATGTGAGTGCGGCTTTGTCAAACGCCAATACTTTACAGTGAATCTAGATCACATTTCAATTTAAATAAGCGTTTAAATTCGTTAGACCATGGTCTTAATTTGACGTAAGTGCCCGCCAATACAGCGACTTGGCAGATTTTTTTACCAAAAAAACAAAATTTGCATAATGTGATGTTTGTATTTGACATTTGTGGGGCGTATACTTGCTTCGGCTCGAAAGAGCTGCAAACAAACCAATTCGAAGACCATTATTTACATACTTATTTAGTGATTTTTGAATTAGTTAACTGTTTGTTTCAACTTTCCTTTTGAGGCGAGAGGAGGTGGTAAGTTTGCTTGCTGGTCAAATTTCGTTCGAAAGAGGTTCAATAACAAAAATAATGCTCAATGGAGCAGAGTGAGCAGAACGTGAAAAAGCAAAGACCTGTCCATCTAGATCTGCAGACCATTCGCTTTCCTGCAACAGCGATTGCGTCAATCCTACACCGTGTCTCCGGTGTCATCATGCTGTTTGCCGTCGGCATTCTTATCTGGATGTTGAGTGAATCACTCGCATCTGCTGAGAGTTTCGCAGGCATTCAATCTCTATTTGATACCTTTATCGTTAAGTTCGTTGTCTGGGGAATTCTGACCGCACTGGGTTACCACCTGATTGTTGGCGTACGCCATCTGATCATGGATACCGGTCGTTGGGAAGAGTTGGAATCGGGTAACGCTTCAGCGAAAGCCGCCTTCGTTATTGCTGCGGCATGGTCAATCATTGCGGGGATTTGGGTATGGTAACAAATGCAGCGAGTCTTGGACGCAGTGGCGTTCATGATTTTATTCTTCTTCGTGCTAGTGCCGTGATCCTTACTTGTTACACCATTTTCTTAGTAGGATTCATCGCAGCTAGTTCGCCTCTCACTTATGACGTATGGCACGGTTTGTTCAGTGCTTTGCCGATGAAAGTGTTTACGCTTCTTGCCCTGGTGGCCATCCTGGTTCACGCCTGGATCGGTATCTGGCAGGTGCTTACCGACTATGTTAAGCCGGTAGCCCTTCGTGGCGTACTCCAATTCGTCTTCGTCGTAGCAGCACTTTCTTACCTGGCTGCTGGCATTGTTATTGTGTGGGGTGTTTAAGTGAGTATTCCAGTACGTGAGTTTGATGCAGTCGTAATTGGCGCCGGTGGCGCGGGTATGCGAGCTGCACTACAGATTTCTAAAGAAGGTAAGAGCTGCGCGCTGTTATCTAAAGTATTCCCAACGCGTTCTCATACGGTTTCGGCCCAGGGTGGTATTACCGTCGCCCTAGGCAACGCCCATGAAGACCATTGGGAACAACACATGTACGATACCGTTAAGGGTTCCGATTTCATCGGCGACCAAGACGCGATCGAATTTATGTGTCAAACCGGTCCTGAAGCCATTATCGAGCTAGAGCATATGGGTCTGCCATTCTCTCGTTTCGAAAACGGTAAAATTTATCAGCGTCCTTTCGGCGGCCAATCGAAAAACTTCGGTGGCGAGCAGGCGGCACGTACCGCTGCGGCGGCTGACCGTACCGGACACGCCTTGCTGCACTGTCTATACCAACAGAACGTTAAGCATAAGACTGAAGTCTTCTCTGAGTGGTATGCACTTGATCTAGTGAAGAACGAAGACGGCGCCATCGTAGGTTGTACTGCAATCGAAATCGAAACCGGCGAGATCGTTTACTTCAAGTCTAAGGCCACTATTCTGGCTACTGGTGGTGCGGGTCGTATCTACGCCTCTACTACTAACGCTCACATTAATACCGGTGACGGTGTCGGTATGGCGATGCGCGCTGGCGTGCAGATGCAAGACATGGAGATGTGGCAGTTCCACCCAACCGGTATCGCCGGCGCGGGTGTACTGGTAACCGAAGGTTGTCGTGGTGAAGGCGGATACCTGCTGAACAAAGATGGCGAGCGCTTCATGGAGCGTTATGCGCCAAACGCGAAAGATCTGGCATCACGTGACGTGGTAGCACGTTCTATGATGACCGAGATCCGTGAAGGTCGCGGCCTTGACGGTCCACTAGGCCCTCACTGTCTACTTAAGCTAGATCACTTAGGTAAAGAGACCCTAGAAGCACGTCTACCAGGCGTTTGCGAACTGTCTCGTACCTTCGCGCACATCGATCCGGCCGACGGTCCAATCCCTGTATTGCCAACCTGTCACTACATGATGGGTGGTCTGCCTGCTAAGGTTAGCGGTCAGGTGATCCGTAAGAACGAAGATGGCAGCGAAAGCGATGTGGTTGGTCTGTTTGCCGTGGGTGAGATTGCCTGTGTATCGGTACACGGTGCGAACCGCCTGGGTGGTAACTCACTACTCGACCTCGTGGTCTTCGGCCGTGCAGCCGGTCAGCACCTGGGTAAGGCGCTGGATGAGACTGCAACACCGAAAGATGCGAGTGATGCCGACATCGCTAAGTCGCTTGAGCGTCTCAATCGTTGGGAAAGCAACAAAGACGGTGAAGACCCTGCGCAGATCCGTAAAGATCTTCAGCTTTGTATGCAGCTTAACTTCTCGGTATTCCGTACCGGCGAGGCGATGGCAGAAGGCCTCGAAGAGCTTAAGGCGATTCGTGAGCGTCTGGCTAACGCCAAGCTGTCTGACAATTCAAGAGAGTTCAATACTCAGCGTATCGAGTGTTTAGAGCTAGACAACCTGATGGCGACAGCGATTGCAACAGCTTATGCTGCGAACTTCCGTCAAGAGAGTCGTGGTGCGCATTCACGTGAAGACTTCCTCGAGCGTGATGATGAGAACTGGTTGTGTCACAGTCTGTTCAATCCTGAGACTGAGCAGATGACCAAGCGTGCGGTGAACATGGAGCCTAAGCTTCGTGAAGCCTTCCCGCCGATCAAGCGTACCTACTAAGGAAGATAAGATGAATTTGAAGATTGCTATTTATCGCTATAATCCTGAAGTAGACGCTAAGCCTTACATGAAGGATTACACGCTAGAAGTGGCTGACGGTACCGATATGATGGTGCTGGATGTCCTGATGCAGCTAAAGATACAAGACCCAACGTTGGCGTTCCGTCGCTCATGCCGTGAAGGTGTATGTGGTAGTGATGGCGTTAACATGAACGGTAAGAACGGTCTGGCCTGTATCACGCCTATTTCTACCTTCAAGGGTAAGAAGCTGGAGATACGTCCACTACCTGGTATGCCTGTGGTTCGCGACCTGATTGTTGACCTGACTCAGTTCTACAAGCAGTACGAGAAGATCAAGCCTTACCTGATCAACGACGACAAGACACCGGCCCGTGAACATCTGCAATCGCCAGAAGAGCGTGCGCACCTGGACGGTCTGTATGAGTGTATCATGTGTGCGTGTTGTTCAACGGCTTGTCCATCATTCTGGTGGAACCCAGACAAGTTCATCGGTCCAAGCGGTCTGTTGCATGCCTATCGTTTCCTTATCGATAGCCGCGATACGGCCACCGAAGAGCGTCTGTCTGAGCTCGATGATGCTTACAGCGTATTCCGTTGCCATGGCATCATGAACTGTGTTGACGTTTGTCCTAAGGGACTCAACCCGACTAAAGCAATTGGACACATCAAGTCTATGCTGCTTAAGCGAGCTGTCTAAATGCAACACACTGAGCTGATTTTAATAATTATATAGCTCTTTTGAGAGTCACTTCTTCTATGTGAGAAGTGGCTCTTTTATGTAATGGAACTACACATGCCGTGAAATCTGGACTCTAGGGGCGGCAGATATTTTGCAATTGCAGTACATTTGACTGAATTGCATTTTCAATACTTTGGCTAAAAACACGTGTATAAAGTTTGAAAGGAATAGAAATGCACCAAGGCATCATGAAAGCCTGGCTCGAATCGTCTCATTTAAACGGGGCTAATTCGACCTATGTAGAAGAGATGTATGAAGCCTATCAAGAGGACCCTCAGTCAGTATCAGACGACTGGCGAGCGGTGTTTGATAACCTCCCATATGCCAACGGTGCAACAGCAGATGTGCCCGAAGCTGCCCACTCTAAAGTACGTGAATATTTCCGTAGTTTGGCGCTAGACGGTCGTCACAAGAGCGCTGCTCGTGTGACAGATCCCGAAGTCGATGCCAAACAGGTTAAAGTTCTTCAGTTGATCAACGCCTACCGTTTCCGCGGCCACCAGAATGCGAATCTGGATCCCCTCGGGCTATGGAAGCGCGATACCGTCTCTGAATTGGACCCGGCCTTCCACGGCCTAACCAGCGAAGATATGGAGCGTGAATTCAACACAGGTTCATTTGCTCACGGTGGTGACACCATGAAGCTAGGTGACCTGGTTAAAGCACTGAAAGCGACCTATGGTGGTGCTATCGGTGCTGAATACATGCACATCACAGATACCGATGAGAAGCGTTGGATCCAACAACGCTTGGAGCCATCATTAGGTAGAGCGAATTACGATAATAACACCAAGACTCGTATCCTCGAGGGCCTCAACGCCGCCGAAGGTATGGAGAAGTATCTCGGCGCCAAGTTCCCCGGCGCAAAACGTTTCTCACTGGAAGGTGGTGACGCGCTCGTCCCTATGATGCGTGAAATCATCTACCGTGGTGGTGAAGCCGGTACCAAAGAGATCGTCGTGGGCATGGCTCACCGTGGTCGTCTTAACCTGCTGGTTAACATCTTAGGTAAGAAGCCATCTGAGCTGTTTGACGAGTTCGCCGGTAAGCACAGCGATGAGCTCAACGGCTCGGGTGACGTTAAGTATCACCAAGGTTTCTCATCAGATTTCGAAACACCGGGCGGCAACGTGCACCTGGCACTGGCCTTTAACCCATCGCACCTTGAGATCGTTAACCCTGTGGTCATGGGCTCGGTAAGAGCACGTCTGGACCGCCGCGGTTGTAAGACGGGCCTTCAGGTCATGCCGATCACCATTCATGGTGACAGCGCCATCGCAGGTCAGGGCATAGTACAAGAGACATTCAACATGTCTCAGACCCGTGCCTTCAAGGTAGGCGGCAGTATCCGTATCGTGGTCAACAACCAAGTAGGCTTTACTACCAACCTGACCGAAGATACCCGTTCTACAGAATACTGTACCGATATTGCTAAGATGGTACAGGCACCTATCTTCCACGTGAATGCAGACGATCCTGAGTCGGTCGCCTTCGTTGCTCAGTTGGCGGTTGATTACCGTAACGAGTTTAAGCGTGACGTAGTGATCGATCTGGTATGTTATCGTCGTCACGGCCACAACGAGGCCGACGAGCCGAGTGCAACTCAGCCGCTGATGTATGCCAAGATCAAGAAGCATCCAACGCCACGTAAGATCTATGCCGACCGTCTGATCGAAGAGAAGGCGCTAGGTGCCGATGACGTGACAGCGATGATCAACGACTACCGTGACGCCTTGGATAAAGGCGATTGCGTGGTGAAAGAGTGGCGCCCAATGACGCTGCATACCGTTGACTGGACTCCTTATCTCAACCGAGAGTGGGACGAGGCTTATCCTGCCGAGCTACCGCTAGCGCGTGTGAAGGCGTTGGCTGAGAAGATCAGCTATGTGCCTGAGAGTCATAAGCTACAGTCGCGCGTTGCTAAGATCTACAAAGACCGTGTGGCCATGGCCGCCGGTGATAAGCTAGTGGACTGGGGCTTTGCCGAGACCTTGGCTTATGCCTCTATTTTGGATGACAACAAGCGCGTGCGTATCACGGGTCAAGACTCTGGCCGTGGTACCTTCTTCCACCGTCACGCCGTGTTGCACAACCAAAATGACGCCACCGCTTATCTGCCGCTGCGTCACCTGTCTGACATGCAAGGTCCTATCGATATCTCTGACTCGGTATTGTCTGAAGCCTCAGTATTGGCGTTCGAATACGGCTATGCGACGGCTGAGCCGGGTGGCCTGACCATTTGGGAAGCTCAGTTCGGTGACTTCGCTAACTGTGCCCAGGTGGTGATCGACCAGTTCCTCTCATCTGGCGAGCAGAAGTGGGGCCGTCTGTGTGGCTTGACTATGCTACTGCCACATGGCTATGAAGGTCAGGGCCCAGAGCACTCGAGTGCACGTCTGGAGCGTTTCCTGCAGCTATGTGCTAACCACAACATGCAGGTGTGTGTCCCATCGACGCCGGCGCAGGTTTACCACATGCTACGCCGTCAGGTGGTGCGTCCTATGCGTCGTCCTCTGGTGGTGATGTCACCTAAGTCATTGCTGCGTCATCCGCTGGCGGTGTCTAGCCTGGATGAGCTTGCCGAAGGCACCTTCCAAAACGTGATTGGTGAAATCGATGAACTCGATAGCAGCAAGGTAGATCGCGTAGTCTTCTGTAGTGGTAAGGTTTACTTCGAACTGCTCGAGAAGCGTCGTAAAGAGAAGCTGGATAATGTTGCTCTGATCCGTGTCGAACAACTGTACCCGTTCCCACACGAAGATATGGCAAAAATCCTCGCCCAGTATCAGCACGTTAAAGATTTCGTTTGGTGTCAGGAAGAGCCTCAGAACCAGGGCGCTTGGTATTGCAGCCAGCACCACTTCTGGGCAGCCATTCCTGCCGGTGCTCAATTAACCTATGCGGGTCGTGAAGCCTCGGCCGCGCCAGCATGTGGTTATCCGGCCCTGCACGCCCAGCAGCAAGAATCTTTAATCAATAGCGCATTAAAACTGTAGTAATAGACAATTTATAAAAAGGATAGCTTTCCATGAGTATCGAAATTAAGGTACCCGTACTGCCAGAATCCGTTGCTGATGCAACCATCGCCACATGGCATGTTAAAGCTGGCGAGCAAGTGTCTCGTGATCAAAACCTGGTCGATATCGAAACCGACAAGGTCGTTTTAGAAGTGGTTGCGCCAGAAGATGGTTCAATCGTTGAGTTCCTGGCGGAAGAAGGCGACACAGTGTTGGCCGAAGCCGTTATCGCGAAGTTTGTTGCTGGTGCGGTTGCCGGTCAGGAAGTCTCTAAGGAACAAGCCGAAGCGGCAGCGCCTCAGGCAGCTGAGAGCGAAGAGACTAACGATGCCCTAAGCCCATCTGTTCGTCGTCTGATTGCCGAGCACAACCTGGACGCCGCTAAGATCAAGGGCACAGGTGTTGGCGGTCGTATCACTAAAGAAGATGTGGAAGCCTTCATCAAGTCGGCACCTGCGGCTAAGCCTGCTGACGCGCCAGCCGTTGTTGCGCCGCTAGGTGAGCGTAGCCAGAAGCGTGTACCTATGACGCGTCTGCGTAAGACCATCGCTAACCGTCTGCTGGAAGCGAAGAACTCAACGGCTATGTTGACGACCTTCAACGAAGTGAACATGAAGCCTATCATGGACATTCGTAAGCAGTATCAAGAGCTGTTCGAGAAGAAGCACGGCATTCGCCTTGGTTTCATGTCTTTCTACGTGAAAGCCGTGACCGAAGCCCTGAAGCGTTTCCCTGAAGTGAACGCCTCTATCGACGGTGATGATATCGTTTACCACAACTACTTCGACGTAAGCATCGCGGTATCGACTCCTCGCGGCCTGGTAACCCCAGTACTGCGTGACACAGATACCATGAGCCTGGCCGACATCGAGCGTAACGTACGCGAGCTGGCTATCAAGGGCCGCGATGGTAAGCTGACCGTTGACGACATGACCGGTGGTAACTTCACCGTGACTAACGGCGGTGTATTTGGATCGCTGATGTCTACCCCTATCCTTAACCTGCCACAAAGCGCTATCTTGGGCATGCATGCCATCAAAGATCGCCCAATGGCGGTTAATGGTCAGGTAGAAATTCTACCTATGATGTACCTAGCACTCTCTTATGACCACCGTATCATCGATGGTCGTGAGTCTGTTGGCTTCCTGGTTGCCATTAAGGACTTCCTGGAAGACCCAACTCGTCTACTATTAGACCTGTAAGACGATGTTGTTTCGATGCCTGTCGGCAACGGTAGGCATCACCCCTCGCTACCGGCTCTATTGAGCCGGTTGGATTAGATTAGAAGTATACGGATAGATCATCATGAATTTGCATGAGTATCAGGCAAAAGCCCTATTTGCCGAATATGGTTTACCAGTGTCAGAAGGTTATGCTTGTGATACCCCTCAAGAGGCGGTAGAAGCGGCTGGCCATATTGGCGGAGATATGTGGGTTGTTAAGTGTCAAGTACACGCAGGCGGCCGTGGTAAAGCAGGTGGCGTTAAAGTTACCGGCGATAAAGAAGAGATCAGAGCATTTGCTGAGCATTGGTTAGGTAAGAACCTGGTAACTTATCAGACTGACGAAAAAGGTCAGCCAGTTGCTAAGATCCTAGTCGAAAGCTGCACTGATATCGCAAACGAACTGTACCTTGGTGCCGTTGTTGACCGCGCGACCCGTCGCGTTGTCTTCATGGCGTCTACCGAAGGTGGCGTTGAGATTGAAACTGTTGCCGAAGAGACACCTGAGCTGATCCACAAGGCGATTATCGATCCTTTGACTGGTCCTCAGCCATACCAGGCACGTGATCTTGGCTTCAAGTTGGGTCTAAATCCAACTCAGATGAAGCAGTTCACTAAAGTCTTCATGGGTCTGGCGACTATGTTCACCGACCATGATTTCGCACTGCTTGAGATCAACCCTCTGGTTATCACTACCGAAGGTAACATCCACTGTCTAGACGGTAAGATTGGTATCGATGGCAACGCACTGTTCCGTCAACCAAAGATCCGTGACATGCACGATCCTTCACAGGATGACGCTCGTGAAGCACACGCAGCGAAATTCGAGCTGAACTATGTTGCCCTAGACGGTAACGTAGGTTGCATGGTAAACGGTGCCGGCCTAGCAATGGGTACTATGGACATCGTTAACTTGCACGGTGGCAAGCCAGCTAACTTCCTAGACGTTGGTGGCGGCGCGACTAAAGAGCGTGTTGCTGAAGCATTCAAGATCATCTTGTCTGACGCTAACGTGAAAGCAGTGCTAGTAAACATCTTCGGTGGTATCGTACGTTGTGACATGATCGCAGAAGGTATCATTGGTGCCGTTAAAGAAGTCGGTGTTGAAGTGCCAGTTGTTGTTCGTCTAGAAGGTACTAACGCAGATCTCGGTCGCGAAGTATTGGCTAACTCTGGTCTTGACATTATTGCAGCCGAGTCGCTAACTGACGCTGCTGTTAAAGTTGTTGCTGCTGCGGAGGGCAAATAATGTCTGTATTAATTAACAAAGATACCAAGGTTATCTGTCAGGGTTTCACTGGCGGTCAAGGTACTTTCCACTCTGAGCAAGCTATCGCTTACGGTACGCAAATGGTTGGCGGTGTTTCGCCAGGCAAGGGCGGTCAGGTTCACTTGGGTCTGCCAGTATTCAACACAGTAAAAGATGCTGTGGCTGAAACCGGTGCAACTGCTACCGTTATTTATGTACCTGCGCCTTTCTGTAAAGACGCAATCCTAGAAGCTATCGACGGCGGCATCGAGCTAATCGTTTGTATTACTGAAGGTATTCCTACTCTGGATATGCTGGAAGTTAAGGTTAAGCTGGAAGAGACTGGCGTTCGCATGATCGGTCCAAACTGCCCTGGTGTTATCACTCCGGGCGAATGTAAGATCGGTATCATGCCAGGTCACATCCACAAGCCAGGTAAAGTGGGCATCGTGTCTCGCTCTGGTACTCTGACCTATGAAGCGGTTAAGCAAACTACTGACGAAGGTTTCGGCCAATCAACTTGTGTTGGTATCGGTGGTGACCCAATTCCAGGTACTAACTTCATCGACGTATTGGAAATGTTCCAAAACGATCCACAGACCGAAGCTATCGTGATGATCGGCGAGATCGGTGGTACTGCTGAAGAAGAAGCTGCTGCTTACATCAAGGCTAACGTGACTAAGCCTGTTGTTTCTTACATTGCCGGTGTTACTGCACCTGCTGGTAAGCGTATGGGCCACGCTGGCGCAATCATCGCTGGCGGTAAAGGTACGGCTGAAGACAAGTTTGCTGCACTAGAAGCGGCAGGCGTGACTACCGTACGTTCACTTGCCGACATCGGCAGTGCACTGCGTGCTAAGACCGGTTGGTAATCAAGCGAGTCGGTAAGCATTAAAAAAGGCGCCCTAGGGCGCCTTTTTTGATCTCTGTAAAATATCTCTCAAGCGCTATCTTTTTGGGCGTTGTCTCTGCGGCGAGAGAGGCCAAACTCGGCCGGGGTCAGGATATAGGTGTCCTCGCAGTAGAAGTCTTCGGCGGTGCACTGCTGCCACCATGACGCCCAGGCGGTGCCTTGCAGCTTTTCTTCTATGATGGCGTTGTGGGTGAGGGGAGCCACCAGGCTGCCGGTGGAGATGAGCAGTCCATAGGGAGAGCGGCGTTTGATCATCCTCGGCTTTAGCTTGTTGGGGTTATCCAGTCCCATGCTGCCCACCAATTCATAGAAGGCTTTTAGCGTGTTGTGGTGGAAGTTCTTTACCCGCTCACTCTTCACCTCGACATCCAGTGCCTTGGAGCGGGCCGGATCTTGGGTGGCTATGCCCGTGGGGCACATGTTGGTATTGCAATGTCTCGACTGAATACAACCCAGAGACAGCATCATGGTGCGGGCGGCGTTGACTAAGTCTGCGCCCATGGCAATCTTGGTCAGCAGATCGAAGCTTGAGGCCGTCTTGCCCGAGGCGATAAGGGCTATCTTGTGTCTCAGCCCTACGCCAACCAGGGCATTATTGGCAAAGTAGACCCCTTCGAGACACATCATGCCCAGACGGTTGCTGAACTCTACCGGCGCAGCCCCGGTGCCACCCTCGGCGCCATCTATGGTGATGAAATCTGGCGTGATGCCTGTCTTTAGCATCGCCTTACAGATGGCGAGAAACTCTGCCGGATTACCGATACAGAGCTTAAAGCCCACTGGCTTGCCGCCACTGAGCTCCCGCAGGCGTTTGACGAAGTTAAGCAGGGCGATGGGCGTGGTGCACTCAGGGTTAACCGCGGGGGAGACACAGTCTCTGTCCATGGGGATATGGCGGATCATGGCGATCTCTGGGGTGATCTTCGCCTTGGGTAGCACGCCGCCATGGCCGGGTTTAGCGCCCTGGCTGAGTTTTATCTCTATCATCTTGACCTGTGGACGCTTGGCCATCTTCTCGAAGCTGTCCGGATTAAAGTTACCCTCATCATCACGACAGCCAAACAGGCCAGAGCCTATCTGCCATACCAGATCGCCGCCATGTTTGAGGTGATAGGGGCTGGCCCCGCCTTCGCCCGTGTTGTGATAGCAACCCGCCTTCTTGGCGCCCAGGTTGAGGGCCTCGATGGCATTGGCGCTGAGGGAGCCGAAACTCATGGCCGAGATATTAAAATAGGAGGCGTCATAGGGCTGGGCGCAGTCAGGTCCGCCGATGCGCACCCGTTTGGCTTGCTCATCGATATGCTTCGGTGACAGCGAGTGCCACAGGCTCAGATAGTTCTCCTCTAACAGATCGCGCTGGGTACCGAAGGCGATGGTATCGCGGACATTCTTGGCCCTTTGATAAACGAGTGATCGCTGCTCGCGGTTAAAGGGGGCTTCCTCCGTATCGCTGGCGATAAAATACTGCTGTATCTCAACCCTGTAAGATTCTAGAAAGTAGCGCAGATAGGCAACCACAGGGTAGAGGCGGTTAAGCGTGTGCGAGCTAAATTGCAGATCATAGGCGCCGACTAAGGTGTAGAGCAGGGTAAAGCCCAGAAAAATGGCCGCGCTCATGCCGCCGTCATTGAGATAGAAATAGAGCCCGGCGCCATTGCCTAGGGTGGCGATAAGCCAAAAGACCTTTTGCATGATTGTCATAACGCATTCCTGTATTGCAGACACTTATCATTTATCCATCTATTGAACGTTATTGCGGCGGCTTTGGCAATCGGCCATGACGTCGGTGATTGATGAATTTTGCTTATTTTAAGCGGGCTTAGTGTAAAGCAGTGTCGACAAAAGCTTAGATTAATACTTTCTAATCTACCCTGTAGTGGGTATATTGGTGAGCTGGATGGGAGAAAAAAGGAGTAAGTTGTGTTCATCGCGGAAACAGAGAGGCTGATATTACGTCGATTCGAGGCCAAGGATGTGGAGAGCCTATTCCTGCTCAATAGCATTCCTGAGGTGCTGACCTATATTCCTGGCGCGCCCATGACCTGTCGCTCACAGGCAGAGGATATTCTTGAAAACGTGTTGCTCAAAAACTATCGCGAGCGTGGCTTTGGCCGCTGGGCGGTGGAGCATAAGGCCGATAACAAGGTAATAGGTTTCTGTGGCCCGACTTATATTAAAGAATTTGATGAGGTGGAGCTGGGTTATCGTTACTTGCCTGAATATTGGGGCAAGGGGATAGGTAGCGAGGCCGGGCAGGCGGCGCTGTCACGTTTTAAGGATCACGGCATCGATGAGGCGATAGCGCTTATTCTACTTGGCAACAAAGGCTCCGAAGGGGTGGCGCGAAAGTTGGGTATGACTGAGCGTGAACGCAGCAAGTTCATGGGCCACAAGGTGAACGTGTTTCATAAGGTGTTGTGATGAAGGCATTAACTCTCTTGAGGAATAAACCTTAGATATAAAAAAACCAGCATGATGCTGGTTTTTCTTTATCGGCTGTTTGCCTGCGGATTATTCGTCGCCGTGGTCGCACTCATCGTTGGTGCAGACACCGTAGAGGTACAGGCTGTGATTGGTCAGCTTGATGTTATGCTTCATGGCGATCTCGTCTTGGCGTCTCTCGATCACTTCATCAGAAAACTCAATTACTTTACCACAAGAGAGGCACACCAGATGATCATGATGATGGGTAGAGGAGAGTTCAAACACCGCCTTGCCGCTTTCGAAGTGGTGACGAGTAACGATACCCGCGTCGTCGAACTGGTTAAGTACACGGTAAACCGTTGCCAGTCCTATCTCTTCGCCAATATCGAGCAGTTTCTTATATAGTTCTTCTGCACTGATATGCTGGTTTTCGGGCTCCTGCATCAGCTCGAGGATCTTGACTCGTGGTAAGGTGACCTTTAATCCCGCTTTCTTTAGCGCTTGATTTCCATCTGTCATCATTAATCTCTGGATTGAAGAACCATTAGCAATGCCAATAGTGGTTCAGTAGTTGATGTTGAGAACCATTATAGGGGGTGAAATTGAAAACTTAAACCTTTGATCTTGCATATTGTTCGCATCGGCAGAAATTTGTTCTAAATTGGCCCTACCTGTGTGATTTAGGCTGAATTTAACGCGTACTTTTTGTAATGTTATTGAGACTAATGCCTAATAGCCCAACGGCGACTTATCAGGCAGGATGAAATCTGGTTAACCTGTATCCTGTGGGTGCCAGCCGCCCGCAAAAGCATAAAAATAAGGAAGAGGGATGTATCGGCAGATCGTAGTGTTAACTGGGGCAGGGATCTCAGCTGAATCTGGCTTGAGAACCTTTAGGGATCAAGATGGGCTCTGGGAAGAGCATAAAATTGAAGACGTGGCGACGCCTGAAGGCTATGCCCGCGATCCCGAAATGGTGGAGCGTTTCTATAACGAGCGCTGGCAGCAGCTCCATAACGGTGAAATTGAACCCAACGCCGCCCATAAGGCGCTGGCGAGGCTAGAGCAGGAGTTCGACGGTCAGCTGTTGGTGGTGACGCAAAATATCGACGATCTCCATGAGCGCGCCGGCTCGCGTCGCCTGCTGCACATGCATGGTGAGCTGACTAAGGGTCGTTGCCCACGTTCTCATCAAACCTTTCTGTTGACCGATCACTTCGGCGTCAACCATACCTGTACCTGTTGTATTCCCGCCCAGCGCCTGCGTCCCCACGTGGTCTGGTTTGGCGAGATGCCTATCGGCCTAGATCGCATACAGCATGCGCTGGATACCTGCGATCTCTTTATCGCCATCGGCACCTCGGGCACCGTCTATCCCGCCGCCGGCTTTGTCGATACCGCCAATCATCATGGCGCCCAGACGGTTGAGGTTAACCTGATGCCAGCCGACCGCCACAGCCAGTTTCAGTATCATCTGCAGGGTAAGGCCAGCGAGATAGTGCCACAACTGGTGGAGCAGATCCTCGCAGGTGAGGTGATAAGCGACCAGCCCTTACCGGGCGTCTCCAAGGCGTGAGTCATCGCGTGATCACTGAGGCGATCCCAGCAGGGGAGTTGTCGCAGATAGAAGCTGCGCAAACACCTGAAGAGAAGGCACCAGAAGCGCAAACACAAGAAGTGATAAGGGGCGAAGACAGTCCTAACTGTCCACTGGCCATCATCATGCGGGGGCTGCCGGGTAGCGGCAAGAGCAATTGGGTCAACGCCTTCCTTGCCAACCATAGCGATGGCGAGGCGATTCGCCGTCGCGGCTACTTCTCTACCGACGATCGTTTTATCTGCGAGGGTGAGTACCGTTTCGACGCCAGTAAGCTGTCTGAATATCATCAGCTTAATCTCACCGGATTCATTCAGGCATTGTCTCGCCATGAACCTGTGGTGATCTGCGATAACACCAACATGGCTCATTGGGAGTTTATGGCCTACGATGCCGCCGCCAAGGCGATGGGTTACCAGGTGCGCATCTTGTTGATTGGTGATCCTCTCGATAAGGCTCATCAAGCACTATGCGCCGAGCGTAATCAACATGGCCTGGGGCTCAGGCAGATCCAGGCCATGGCGAGTCAATTCCAGCAGCTGTAATGGCTGCAATCTTTTATTTTTAATCCATTGAGGGAGCAAGATGTTTGCCGTGATATTTCGGGCCAAGGTGGCCAAGTTAGATGCCAGATACTCAGAGATGGCTGCCAAGATGCGTCAGGTGGCGATGGATAAATATCATTGCGTCGATTTTGTCGCCGTGACCGAAGGGGAGCAGGAGATTGCCATCTCCTATTGGCAAAGTGAGGCCGACATTTTGGCCTGGAAACAAGACAGCGAACATCAAATCGCCCAACAACTCGGCCGCAGCACCTGGTATGAGCGTTATCAGGTCGAGGTGGTCGAGATAAAGCGTCAATATCAGGGTTAACCTAGAAGTCGTGCTGGGAAGGCAAACAACTTACAAGGAGAAGTCAGGTGACACTGGTATTGATCAGCGATCTTAGCGGCGCAGCAAGTCAAGCTGCGATAACAGAAGTGCTCGGTGAAGGCGCCAGCCTGGGCTATTTGGCCTCAGGCCATGAACCAGAGTTAAGTTACTACGGTGCGACTCAGAAACAATATGCCGAATGGGGGGTGAGCCTGTGTCACTATCTGGATCTCGAGCAGGGCTATACGCTGGCGGGGCTGAATACACTGTTGAGTTGCCAGGCTATCCACCTCGCCGGTGGCGATACCTTTCAATTTTTAGCTCAGCTGCAGGCGCGCGGCCTGATGGAGTCGTTTAAGGCCTATCTTAATCGCGGCGGGATCCTAATTGGTCTTAGCGCCGGGGCCATGCTGATGACGCCGACCATCGCCAGTGCGTCCCTGTGCGGTGATGTGAATCATCTGGGACAGAGCGACTTAGGGGCTTTAGCCTTGCTTCCTTATCAATTCCTGCCCCATAGCGATCTCAGCGATGGCGGGGTAGCGCTTAGCGTGCAGGCCGCCAGCCTACTGGAGGCATCGACGCTGGCCGAGTATCCCTTGATTCTGTGTAGCGATGAGGACGCCGTCATCGCCACCAAGACAGGGCTGCGCGGTTTCGGGCAGCCACTGCTGTTCGATGGTGTGGGCTTAATGGCACTGGCCTAGAACAAAGCTAGGTTATCGGCGGATAGGCACGCTACTGCAGCTCCCAAAGTTCCCAGGTGTTGAGGCGATACTCCTCGGCGAGTGCTAAGGCTTTGTCCTGATGGCGCTTGGCATTCGCCTCGTCCCCCATGCCTTGATAGTAGAGGCTCATCTCTCTGTGCCAGTAGGGCGAGGCCTCTCCCTGTTTGGCCACGCTATCGAGCATGGCCTTGGCCTTTTCGGCTTGCCCCTTGATGTTAAAGCCCTTGGCCACCTGAACCGTCACTATGGTGAGCGAGTCGGGAAACTCGGCTTTTACCGCCTGTAAAACCTCATCGAGTCTATCGAGCTGCTTGGACCAGAACAGATACTTGGCAAATTGGTAGGCTTGTAGCCATTCGATATGAAAGCCGGCCCAGTTAGCCTTGCGCTTGGCAAAATAATCCAGCACTGCGCGGTAGTCGCCAAGGGCCAGCATCTCGCCGCCATCCAGGCCATAGTCGGGGGATAAGAATAGCAGGCCGTCATTGAGTGCCGGCAGGGCGGTGGTGAAGTGGTTCTCGTCGGGGTAGTGCTTAAATTGCCAGTGGATCTTTTGCTCGTCATAGCCTTTGAGTGCGCTTACTAGTTCATTCACGCCCATCTCTTGCTCGTTGGCCAAGGTCAGAAAGAGTGGCGCTTTTATCGCACCTTGCTTGAGCCGCTCATCGAGTCGCTCGATATAACTCATCTTGTCATACCAAACGCTCGGGCTCATGGCCAGATAGGCATCGAAGGGGCTGTTTGCTTGTGTCATGGCATAGAGAGTAAATAGGCCGCCCATGGAGTAGCCCGCCAGCGCCTTATGGGGGTTGGTGCGAAACTGACGGTCTATAGTGGGTACTAGCTCCTTGGTCAGATAGCGATAGAAGGTGTCTGCGCCGCCAAAGGCCTCGCCCTCGTCGCTCTTCCAGGTGGTGGTGTAGAGATAATCGCTCTGGCCTTGATTGGCGATGCCCACCACTATCATGGGCGCTATCTTGCCCATGCGCGCCAGATGCAGTGCCAGGGCCGATACATGTTGAAATTGAAAGTCGGCATCCACCACATAGAGCACGGGGTAGTGCCGCGTGTTGCCATAGTAGCCTTCGGGCAGGGAGACCATGTAGCGCCTTGGCGCCTTAAACTCGCGCGAGTCATGGCTGAACTCATGTCCCGCGATGATGGCATTGCCACTTGCTGTGATGTCTACATTAGCTGGCGACTCGGCCCATGCCTGGGTGAGGGTCAGGGTCAATAGTAGGCAGACGCAGAGGGAAAGGCATTTTCCCAGGGCTGTAGGGGTATTTGTTCTTATTGGTTCTGGTGTTGTAGGTACTGATGTCTTAGGTACTGATGTCGTAGGTACTGATGTCGTAGGTACTGATGTCGTAGGTACTGATGCCGTAGGTATTGGTGTCATAATTCGTCCCGTCCATGTGAAACTAGTAGGCCGATAGCCTTATATTTTTAACCTTATTTTTACCAGTAAATAGTCGCATATGTCTTGCCAAAAAACGCTGCACCTTGCCTTTGCTATTCATTAGTCATTGTTTTTAACAGCTTTACTCTTGTTTTGCAGCAGCATGCTAGCCTATTCCCCTTGTTGCGCATACCACCAAAAACAGTATCTTGTCTCCACGCTGTAAATGCAGCCTGACAAGACATTAGACTAAAGTTAGTGAAATTCGACCAGTTAATGCTTGCTTTACGTTCGCGTAAACGTCAGAGTGATATTATTTGAACATGATCACGCTTCCCAGAGGGAGTCGTGTGATGTGAGCGCATAAGTACCTTGAATGGAGCGGAAGATGAGTACAGAGCAAACTACCCAAGAAATCGTGATTGTCGCGGCAAAACGCACCCCTATGGGCGGATTCCAAGGAGCCCTTTCCAGCGTGCCGTCACCGACACTCGCCGCCACGGCGATCAAGGGACTCATGGACGCCGCCGGCGTTCAGGGCGATGAGGTTAACGAAGTCTTGATGGGCTGCGTATTACCGGCAGGCCTGGGTCAGGCGCCGGCGCGTCAGGCAACCTTAGGTGCGGATCTTCCCCTGTCTGTGGGCGCGACAACGGTCAACAAGGTGTGCGGTTCAGGCATGAAGACCGTCATGATGGCCCATGATTTGATTAAGGCAGGCAGCGCCGATGTCGTGATCGCCGGTGGCATGGAGAGCATGAGCCAGGCACCTTACCTGCTGGATAAGGCTCGTGGTGGCATGCGTATGGGTCACGGCAAGGTGCTGGATCACATGTTCTTAGATGGCCTCGAAGATGCCTACACGGGCGGCGCCATGGGCACCTTCGCCCAGAAGACCGCCGATGATTTCGGTATTACCCGAGAGGCGATGGATAACTTCGCCCTGAGTTCGCTACAAAAAGCTAACGCTGCAATCGAGTCTGGCGCCTTTAAGGACGAGATAGTGCCTGTTACCGTGGCAAGCCGCAAAGGCGATCTCGTGGTCGATACCGACGAACAGCCTGGCAACGCCAGACCCGAGAAGATCCCAAGCCTGCGTCCTGCTTTCGCTAAAGAGGGGACTATCACGGCTGCAAACTCTAGCTCTATCTCAGATGGCGCAGCTGTGTTGATGCTGATGAGTGCCGATGAGGCGAGCAAGCGCGGCCTGGAGGTGCTGGCCACCATCAAGGGGCACACCACACATTCACAAGAACCTTCGATGTTCACCACAGCCCCGGTCGGCGCTATGAACAAGCTACTGGATAAGGTGAACTGGTCGAAAGACGAGGTGGACCTGTTTGAGATCAACGAAGCCTTCGCCATGGTCACCATGCTGGCTATCTCTGAGCTGGGCCTAGACGAGGCCAAGGTCAACGTCAACGGCGGCGCCTGCGCCCTGGGTCACCCCATCGGCTGCTCTGGTGCCCGCGTGCTGGTCACCCTCATCCATGCCCTGAAGGCCAGAGGCCTTAAACGCGGCGTGGGCTCGCTCTGTATCGGTGGCGGCGAAGCCACTGCCATGGCTATCGAAGTTTAATCCCATTATTTGGGCTCGCTACCGCGAGCCCATGCATTCACCCATGATTATGTGAGTTTTTTGCTGTCACTTACATAGCAGATCATCAGGCAGCGGCATTCGCCCAGGCCTGTTAGACGTATTTAGGAAAGCGATATGACAACTCAAGTAAAACATTACATCGACGGTCAGTTTATCTTAGGTAGCGGCCAGCAACAGATCTCTGTCACCAACCCGGCGAACAACGAGGTGATTGCCACCATCAACGCCGCCACGGTCGAAGAGGTTGAAACCGCCATCGCCAGCGCCAAGCAAGCCTTTGCTACCTGGAAAGAGGTGCCTGTGTCTGAGCGTGCGCGTGTGATGTTCCGCTACCAGCACCTGCTCAAGGCGCATCATGATGAGATCGCCACCATCCTGGCTCAGGAAACCGGTAAGACGTTCGAAGATGCCAAGGGCGATGTATGGCGCGGTATCGAGGTGGCCGAGCATGCCTGTAATATCGCCAGCCTGATCATGGGTGAAACCGTAGAAAACGTTGCCCGCAGCATAGATACCTATAGCTACACTCAACCCCTGGGTGTGTGCGCCGGTATAACTCCTTTTAACTTCCCTGCGATGATCCCGCTGTGGATGTTCCCGCTGGCTATCGCCTGTGGTAACACCTTCGTGCTTAAGCCGTCGGAGCAAGATCCTATGACGCCGCAGCGTCTGGTTGAGCTGTTCGAAGAGGCTGGCGCGCCTAAGGGCGTGTTGCAGCTGGTGCATGGTGACAAGACGGCCGTAGACGTGCTGCTGAGCCATCAGGATATCAAGGCGATCTCTTTCGTCGGCTCTGTGGGTGTGGGTCAGTACATCTATAAGACAGGTACCGATAACCTCAAGCGCGTACAAGCCTTCGCCGGTGCCAAGAACCACTGCGTTATCATGCCAGATGCCAACAAGCAGCAGGTGATCAACAACCTGGTAGGCGCCTCTGTGGGTGCGGCCGGTCAGCGCTGTATGGCGCTGTCGGTAGCGGTATTTGTCGGCGAAGCCAAGAAATGGATCCCAGAGCTGCGTGACGCCATCGCCAAGGTTAGACCCGGCGTGTGGGACGATAAAGATGCGGCCTATGGCCCGGTGATCAGCCCGGCGGCCAAGGAGCGCGTGCTTAAGCTGATCGCACAGGGTAAGGAAGAGGGCGCCGAGTGTTTGCTGGACGGTAGCGATTTTACCGTCGAAGGCTACGAAAACGGCAACTGGGTTGGCCCAACCATGTTTACCAATGTGACCACCGACATGAGCATCTACAGGGAAGAGATCTTCGGCCCCGTACTGTGCTGTATGGAAGCCGAGACGCTTGAGGAGGCTATCGAGGTCGTCAATGCCAGCCCATACGGTAACGGCACCTCAATCTTTACCGCTTGCGGCGCCGCGGCCCGTAAGTACCAACACAACATCGAAGTGGGTCAGGTGGGGATCAACGTGCCTATTCCTGTGCCACTGCCTTTCTTCTCGTTCACCGGTTGGAAGGGCAGCTTCTACGGCGATCAACACGCCTACGGTAAGCAGGCAGTGCGTTTCTATACAGAAACCAAGACGATCACCGCTCGTTGGTTCGAGACTGATATCGTCGAGGCTGAGCATCATGCGCCTAACATGACCATTGCCCTGAAATAAGGGATAGCAAGAGACCTTGCAAGGTAAAAGCGATAAGGCCGGAGGCCGAATCGCTTTTATCATTACTAGCCTACAACAAGTTAACGCGCCGCCATAAATAAGCCGACTAAGGCAAATACAAAGGCGCGAAAGGAGAGATCAGATGGATTTTAATCTGAATGACGACCAACGTCAGTTTGCCGAACTGGCTACCCAATTTGCCCAGGAAGAGCTGGCACCCTTTGCCGCCAAGTGGGACGAAGAACATCATTTTCCCAAAGACGTGATTCAAAAGGCCGGTGAGCTGGGCTTCTGCTCACTCTACTCGCCCGAGTCGGAAGGGGGCATGGGCCTGTCACGTCTGGATTCATCCATTATTTTCGAGCAGCTCGCCATGGGCTGTACCGCCACCACCGCCATGCTGACCATTCACAACATGGCCACCTGGATGGTGACCAGCTTTGGCTCTCAGACCCTGCGTGATGAGTGGTCTGAGGCGCTGACCACAGGTAACAAGCTGGCCTCATACTGCTTGACCGAGGCGGGGGCGGGCAGCGATGCGGCATCACTCAAGACCAAGGCGGTACGCGAAGGCGACGAGTATGTGATCTCAGGCGCCAAGATGTTTATTTCGGGTGCAGGCTCTACCGAGCTATTGGTCGTCATGTGCCGCACAGGCGACGCTGGCCCTAAGGGGATCTCGGCGATTGCTATTCCAGCCGATGCCGCGGGCATCAGCTACGGCAAGGCGGAAGACAAGATGGGCTGGAACGCCCAGCCGACCCGCGAGATCACCTTCGACAAGGTGCGCGTGCCAGTGACTAACCTACTGGGTGAAGAGGGCCAGGGCTTTACCTTCGCCATGAAGGGCCTGGACGGTGGTCGTATCAACATCGCCACCTGCTCGGTCGGTACCGCCCAAGCGGCGCTGGAGCGAGCCCAGCAATATATGAACGAGCGTCAGCAGTTTGGTAAACCGATCGCCGCCTTCCAGGCGCTGCAATTTAAGCTGGCCGACATGGCGACAGAATTGGTCGCTGCCCGTCAGATGGTGCGCCTAGCTGCCTTTAAACTCGATAGTGGCGATCCAGAGGCGACCGCCTACTGCGCCATGGCCAAACGCTTTGCCACCGACGTGGGCTTCAAGGTGTGTGACAGCGCGCTGCAGCTACACGGCGGCTATGGCTATATCCGCGAATACCCGCTTGAGCGTCACTTCCGCGACGTGCGCGTCCACCAGATCCTAGAGGGCACCAATGAGATCATGCGTCTCATCATCGCCCGCCGTCTACTCGACGAAAACGCCAGCCCAATCTTATAGTCAGGGAGAACAAAGATGACAGCGATAGTTGAACAGATCATCGGCCATACCGCCGTACTGACCATGAACAACCCACCGGCCAATACTTGGACGGCCGATAGCCTGGCGCTACTCAAGCAGAAGGTGACCGAGCTTAACGCCAACAAGGAGATCTATGCTCTGGTGTTGACAGGGGAAGGCGAGAAGTTTTTTAGCGCCGGCGCCGATCTCAAGCTGTTTGCCGACGGTGATAAGGGTAACGCGGCTACCATGGCAAAACATTTTGGTGAGGCCTTCGAGGCGCTGAGCGCATTTCGCGGCGTCTCTATCGCGGCTATCAATGGTTATGCCATGGGCGGCGGCCTGGAAGTTGCCCTGGCCTGTGATATCCGTATCGCCGAGGCCCAGGCCGTGATGGCACTGCCAGAAGCCACAGTTGGGCTGCTGCCATGTGCAGGCGGCACCCAGAACCTAACGGCTCTGGTGGGCGAAGGTTGGGCCAAGCGCATGATCCTCTGCGGCGAGCGTGTTAACGCCGACAAGGCGCTGAGTATTGGTCTTATCGAAGAGGTGATCGACAAGGGAGCAGCCCTTGATGCCGCCATGGCGTTGGCCGAAAAGGTGGCGAACCAGAGCCCAAGCAGCGTGACAGTATGTAAGCAGCTGATCCAATCTGGTCGCGCCATGCCGCGTACACAAGCATTGCCGCTAGAGCGTGAGCTGTTCGTTGGCCTATTCGATACCGAAGATCAGGCCGAAGGGGTTAATGCCTTCCTGGAGAAGCGCAAAGCAAACTGGAAGAATCGCTAATGACTGAACAGACAAATTGTGTGGTCTTTCAGACCTTAGGCACCCTCTCGGGCAAGCTGGTGGGCGTTGCTACTCTCAACATGGAGAAGGCGCTCAACGCCCTCAACATGGAGATGGTGCGTGCGCTGACTACTCAGCTGACCGCCTGGGCCGACGATGATGCCATCGCCATGGTGGTGCTGGACGGTGCGGGCGAGAAGGCATTCTGCGCCGGCGGTGACGTGCGCGCCCTCTATCAGGCGGCTCGTGAGTTGCCGGGCGAGATCCCTGAGGTGACCCAGGACTTCTTTACCCGAGAGTATTTCCTCGATCATCTGCTGCACACCTTCGACAAGCCAGTCTTGGTATGGGGCGACGGCATCGTCATGGGTGGCGGTCTGGGCCTGATGGCCGGCGCCAGCCACCGCGTGGTAACCGAGCGTTCTCGTATCGCCATGCCAGAGGTGACTATAGGCCTCTATCCCGACGTGGGCGGCAGCTATTTCCTCAACCGTATGCCGGGTCATATGGGGCGCTTCTTGGGCATGACCGCCTACAACATGGATGGCGCCGATGCCTTCTATGTTGGCCTGGGTAATCACTACCTGAATTCAAGTGACAAGCAGCCGCTGTTCGATGCGCTTTCAAGCATCGACTGGGAGAGCGATGTCTGTGCCAACCACGGCAAGCTAAACGCCCTGCTGGAGGCAATGTCGAGCCGCTGCGCCGAGCCCATGGGCGAGAGCATTCTCGAGCAGCATCAAGGCGAGATCGATGCCCTGATGGCGGGTGAGCTTAACGATATCATGACCAGAGTGAAGGCGGTAGAAGATGCCGAGCCTTGGCTGGCGCGCGCCCTAAGCACTATGCTGGCTGGCAGCCCGCTGAGTCTGCACCTGGTGTATCAGCAGTCGCTGCTGGGGACTGAACTGAGTCTGAGCCAGGTGTTCCAACTTGAGTTGGGGTTAAGCTGTAACTGCTGCGCTATCGGCGATTTCGCCGAAGGGGTTAGAGCGCTGCTTATCGACAAAGACCGTCAGCCAAACTGGTTATATGAGACCGTCGAGACGGTGCCTCAAGAGATGGTCAGGTCACTGATGACCTCGCCATGGGATCCGCAAAACGATCCACTGCGCACCTTAGGCCAATAATTTTTCAGGCAAAGCCTGAGGAAAAGGAGCAAAACATGAATACAGTTGCATTTATCGGATTAGGTAACATGGGTGGCCCGATGGCGGTCAACCTGGTGAAGGCTGGCTATACGGTCAAGGCTTTCGATCTCTCTCAGGCGGCCCTGAACCATGTGGTCGAGCAGGGTGCCATGCAGGCACCCAGCGCCTGCGCCGCGGCGGCTGCGGCCGATGTGGTGATCACCATGTTGCCTGCGGGCAAGCATGTGCGCAGTCTCTATCTGGGAGACGAGCAGAATAAGGGGATCATCGACGTAGTGGCCGATGGCACCCTGCTTATCGATTCCTCTACCATAGACGCCGAGAGTGCACGTTTCGTCGCCGAGCAGGCCAAGGTCAAGGGACTCGAATTTATCGATGCGCCGGTATCGGGCGGCACTGCAGGTGCAGCGGCCGGCACCCTGACCTTTATCTGTGGTGGTAGTGATACCGCCTTCGAGCAGGCCCAGGGCGTGCTTAACGTGATGGGCGCCAATATCTTCCATGCCGGCGGCCCGGGTGCCGGTCAGGTGGCCAAGATCTGTAACAACATGCTGCTGTCTGTGCTCATGGTTGGCACCAGCGAGTCAATCCAGATGGGGATAGACCATGGACTGGACCCTAAGGTGCTTTCTGAGATCATGAAGGTTAGTAGTGGTGGTAATTGGACGCTAGATAAATATAATCCTTGTCCAGATGTGATGGAAAACGTGCCATCATCAAATGGTTACCAGGGTGGATTCATGGTTGATCTCATGGTGAAAGACTTAGGTCTGTCCCAGGAGGCGGCCCTGCTATCTAACTCGAGCACCCCGATGGGCGCCTTGGCCCGTAGCCTGTACGTGAATCATGCCCGTCAGGGAAATGGTAAGCGTGATTTCTCCAGTATTTTTGAGCAGTTTAATAAAAAAGGGTAAGTTGATGGATTTAAAAGATAAGGTTGTAGTCATCACAGGTGGTGCCGGTGGTTTAGGTTTTGCGATGGCACAAGAACTTGCCGCTGCGGGTGCCAAGTTGGCGCTTATCGATGTGGATCAGGAGAAGTTAGAGCGCGCTTGTGCCGATATCGGCGATACCACCGAGGTGCAAGGCTACGCCTTCGATATCACAGATGAAGAAGATGTGGTAGCGGGTTTCGGTTACATCCTCGAAGATTTCGGCCAGGTCAACGTGCTGGTTAACAACGCGGGTATCCTGCTCGACGGCATGTTGGTGAAGGCCAAAGAGGGTGAGGTGACTGATCGCATGTCGCTGGCGCAGTTCCAGGCGGTGATCAATGTTAACCTGACGGGGTCATTCCTCTGCGGTCGTGAAGCGGCGGCGGCCATGATCACCTCGAAGCAGAAAGGTGTGATCGTTAACATCTCTAGCCTGGCGAAGGCGGGCAATATCGGCCAGACCAACTACGCGGCCTCTAAGGCGGGCGTTGCAGCCATGTCTGTGGGTTGGGCGAAGGAGCTGGCGCGCTACAACATTCGTAGTGCAGCGGTTGCGCCGGGTGTGATCGAGACAGAGATGACGGCGGCCATGAAGCCTGAGGCGCTAGAGCGTCTTGAGAAGATGGTACCGGTTGGACGTCTGGGCCAGGCAAGCGAAATCGCCTCTACCGTTAAGTTCATCATCGAAAACGACTATGTCAACGGTCGTGTGTTCGAGATCGACGGCGGTATCCGCATCTAATTGCTGGCTTATCCCAGTGTAAAACGGGCCCAGTGCCCGTTTTTTTATGGCGACGCTTATCCTTGGTAAAGGCGCTATGTGCTAAGGCGTGCCACTTGATGTAATCTAATACCAATCACGGTAAGTAAGTGATCAGAAATAGCGCGGGAAAAACGTTAGAGAACAAGGCAGGATTTTTCGATAAGTAGTTATTCTACAATCAAAAAGCGTAACGCCGTTATCGGAAGTTTTAACAAGCTAGCATGGTCAGTTATTTACCACGATTGGTATAACCTTATGAGTAAGAAAAGAAAGATGATATGGTTTGAACAAGCAACCAAGACGCTGATGTTGATTGTGGGTGTCCTTGGGGTGGTGGTGATCTACGCGGGCTTCTTCTTTCTGCTGGTTACTCAGTCTTCGGCCAGTTTCCTACCCTGGTATATTCTGATCTCCCCCTGGCTGTGCATCTACTTTGGCCTGAGCGCAGAGAAGCAGAGGCTCACGCTTCTGTGGTTGCGACGTAAGTTATTCTTTTGGCGTAAATTCAAGTGAACTAAGTTTATGACGCGGCGGTTCAAAAACCTGATTCTGGTGCTGGTAATGGTGGCCGTGGCCGTCATGCTTGTGATGCATCATTTTCGGGTGGAGACGCCCGAGCTGCCTCGTGATAAGCGTAGCGGCAGGCTTATCGCCGACTACGGCAGCTGGCATTCAGTGCTCTCCGCCAAACAGGTCTACGCCCCCTCAGACAGCTTTGGCGTGCTGAGACCCATAGATGGCGGCCTCTATTTCACCCAGACCGACGCCAGTCACGGCGGTAAGGTGGGGGTCAATAAGCTTACCCCTGAGGGTGATGTGACACGTATCATTAATCCCGAATTCGATGTGAAAAGCCGGGTGCATGAGTATGGTGGTGCGCCTATGCTGGCCATCGGCAGCACATTATTTGCGGTGAAGCGCGACGATCAGCGCCTATATCGTATTGCCCCCAGTCAGGCGCCTGTGGTCTTAACCCCTATTAATACTCGCCACGCCGATTGTGTATCTTACCCTAAGGGTTCGCGGATTATCTGCGTGCGCGAAGATCACCGCCAGACGGGCGAGTCCACCGCCAGCATAGTGGCGTTAAACCTCAATTTTGAAAACGAAGGCGAGACTTTGGTCAGCGGCAGCGACTTTTACGCCGCGCCGCGGGTCTCACCGGATAATCGTCAGCTGGCCTGGATCAGCTGGCAGCAGCCCAACATGCCCTGGGACAATACCGAGCTCTGGGTGGCCGATCTTGACCCCAAGGGCGGCATCATGCACCCGAGACGACTGCTTAACGATTTGCAAGGCGCGATCACTCAGCCAGTTTACAGCCCAAGTGGCGAGCTCTTTGTGGTGGCCGATTTCAATAACTGGTGGAACCTCTATCGGGTAACGCCCGAGGGCAAGGCCGAAGCTGTGCTCGAGCTGGCGGGGGAGTTTGCCAAGCCAGACTGGCAGTTGGGTAATCACAGCTATGCATTTGAGACAGAGGATCAACTGATCGTCAGCGTGCAGCATGAAGGTAAGACTGATTTGCTGCGCTTCTATATGAAACTTGGGGTCACAGAGTCGATCGCCGCCGAGTTTGCCGAGGTGAAACAGCTGGTCAAGGGGCCGGACGGCATCTATTTCATCGGCAGCAAGACAACGCCGGAGAAGGGGATCTATCGCATTCGCGGCCGGGGTGTCGAGCTGGTGTATGCGCCTAAGGTCACGGCGCTGGATCCTCGCTATATCTCCCGCGCCGAGCCGATTCAGTTTATCTCCGATATCAGTGGGCTGCCCGTCTATGGCTACTTTTATGGTCCCATGAATCCAGAGTATATTGCGCCAAACGACCAGCGTCCGCCCTTGATCGTCATGCTGCACGGCGGCCCTACCTGGCAGGCCAGTCTGAGTTTTCGCCGTGACATTCAATTTTGGACCAGTCGTGGTTTTGCCGTGCTGGATGTCAATTATCGCGGCAGCTCGGGTTTTGGCCGGGCCTATCGTCAGAGTCTCTATGGTTTGTGGGGCCGGGCAGAGGTGGAAGACGCCATCGAGGCGGCCGAATATCTGACCGACAGAGGCTGGGTCGATGCCGACAAGGTGGCCATTCGCGGCATGAGCGCCGGCGGTTTCAGCGTGCTGTCGGCGCTGGCCTTTTACCAGACCTTTAAGGCCGGCGTGGTCTATTCGGGGATCAGCGATCTCGAGGCGCTGGAGAGAGAAACCCATAAGTTTGAGCAGGGCTACCTGCATCATCTGGTGGGCGAGCTAACGCCTAATTCTCCTCTGTATCGCCAGCGCTCGCCTTTGTATCACTTAGACGATCTCAAGGCGCCGCTGCTGCTGGTGCAGGGCGCGAAAGATCCTATCGTGCCGGCGAGGCAGTCAGAGGCCATCTACACCTCCCTCAAGGGGCGCGGCGTGCCTGTGGCCTATCTGGAGTTTGACGATGAGGGTCATGGAGTGAAGAAACCCCTGAATCGTATCGCCGCGCTCAACGCAGAATTATCGTTCTACAGTCAGGTGTTTGGCTTTATGCCTGCCGATGAACAGACCCGATTAGCCATAGATAATGCATCAGCTCTGGCGCAATAAGAGCATCGCCGTTTTCATCCATGCCAGCGGCGGAAAATCGCCCGCTTAAGTTGATAAAATGCCCCAAAGTGGCTATAGTAGCGCGCTTTAAAATATCCCTTTAGCGCAGTTTTTCATCAGCTTGTCATCGGCAGCCGATAGGGTGTTTGTTGAGGCTGGCTACTAGACTCAAACAGGCGTCACTTCGCTTAACTACTATTTCGGAATTTCACATTGATCACGACAGCTAACATCACCATGCAGTTTGGCTCTAAGCCGCTGTTTGAAAACATCTCAGTAAAATTTGGTGGCGGTAACCGCTACGGCCTTATCGGTGCCAACGGTTGTGGTAAATCAACCTTCATGAAGATCCTTGGCGGCGAACTCGAGCCAACATCGGGCAACGTCTCTCTGGATGTGAACGAGCGCCTGGGTAAGCTGAGTCAGAACCAGTTTGGTTACGAAGAGTTTAACGTGGTCGATACCGTGATCATGGGTCATACCGAGCTGTGGAAGGTGAAGCAAGAGCGTGACCGCATCTATTCGCTACCTGAGATGAGCGAAGAAGATGGTATCAAGGTGGCCGAACTTGAGATGGAGTTCGCCGAGATGGACGGTTACACCGCCGAAAGCCGCGCCGGTGAACTGCTGTTGGGTGTGGGTATTCCATTGGAGCAACACTTCGGCCTGATGAGCGAAATCGCCCCTGGTTTCAAGCTGCGTGTGCTGCTGGCTCAGGCGCTGTTTAGCGATCCCGATGTGCTGCTGCTCGACGAACCGACCAACAACCTGGATATTGACACCATCCGCTGGCTGCAAGAGATGCTTAACCAGCGTAACAGCACAATGATCATCATCTCGCACGACAGATACTTCCTCAACTCTGTGTGTACCCATATGGCGGATCTTGACTATGGTGAGCTGCGCATCTATCCGGGTAACTATGATGAATATATGACGGCGGCGACCCAGGCTCGCGAGCGTCTGTTGTCTGACAACGCCAAGAAAAAGGCGCAGATCGCCGAGCTACAGGGCTTCGTGGCGCGCTTCTCAGCCAACGCCTCTAAGGCGAAACAGGCGACCTCTCGTGCCAAGCAGATCGAGAAGATCAAGCTTGATGAGGTTAAGGCCTCTAGCCGTGTTAACCCCTTCATTCGTTTCGAGCAAGAGAAGAAACTCTTCCGTAACGCCTTGGTGGTTGAGGATCTCTCTAAGGGATATGACGAAGGCCCGCTGTTTAAAGATTTTAACCTGATCGCCGAAGTGGGTGAGCGTATCGCCGTGCTGGGTGAGAACGGTGTGGGTAAGACCACCATGCTGCGTACCCTGATCCACGACATCCCTCAGGACACAGGTACCATTCAATGGTCTGAAAACTCATCCATTGGTTACTATGCTCAGGATCACGAAGCCGATTTCGAAAACGACATGACACTGTTTGAGTGGATGAGTCAGTGGCGTAAACCTGAAGATGACGACCAGAGTGTGCGTGGCTACCTCGGTCGTATGCTGTTTAGCGCCGACGACATCAAGAAGTCGGTACGCGTGCTCTCGGGTGGTGAGAAGGGCCGTATGCTGTTTGGTAAGCTTATCATGCAAAAGCCGAACATTCTGGTGATGGATGAGCCGACCAACCACTTGGATATGGAGTCGATCGAGTCGCTCAACAACGCACTCGAGATGTACCAGGGCACGCTGATCTTTGTCAGCCATGACCGCGCCTTCGTGTCATCACTGGCGACTCGTATCATAGAGATCACCCCGCAGGGCGTGAACGACTTCAAGGGAAGCTATGATGAGTTCCTGCGCAGCAAGGGCGTCGAAGAGTAATACCAATCACAGTAAATATGTGATCAGAAATAGCGCAGGAAAAACGCTTGAGAACAAAGCAGGATTTTTAGATAAGTAGTTATTCTACAATTAAAAATACTAATACAGTTGTCGAGCGTTTTAACAAGCTAGAATGATTAATTATTTATTACGATTGGTATAATAACGCCGGTTAGAGGTTTCTAAATAAAAAGCCCGAGTCATAGCTCGGGCTTTTTTGATCTCACTCTAGTCACTGAGAGTGCGACTAGAGTGGACGTTACTTGCCGAAGCGCTCTGCCAGGTAGTCGAACACGGCGCGGATGCCGAATGCCTCACCGCCGATGGGGCGACCCGGTAGCTTGCGGGTGTTCCAGGCCATGACGTCGAAATGGGTCCAGCTGATCTCCTCATCGACGAAGGCTTCCAGATAAAGCGCCGCCGTGATCGCACCGCCAAAAGGCACCTTGCCGCAGTTGGCCAGATCGGCGATATCGCTGCCGGTCAACTCGAAGTAAGGCTTGTGCAGCGGCATGCGCCATACAGGATCTTCAACCGTCAGGCCAGAGGCCGTGATGCCGGCGGCGACTTCGTCGTCGTTGCTGAAGAAGCCAGGCAGCTCTGTGCCCAGGGCGATACGCATGGCACCTGTCAGGGTGGCAAAATCGATCAGCAGCTCAGGCTTGTCGCTGTTGGCCTCGGCCAGGGCATCACACAGCACCAGACGGCCTTCGGCGTCCGTGTTGTCTATCTCAACCGTGAGGCCCTTGCGGGTGGTGATCACATCGCCAGGACGGAAGGCGTTCGCCGAGACGGCATTTTCTACCGCAGGCACCAATACGCGCAGGCGCACCGGCAGCTTGGCGGCCATGATCTGATGGGCCAGACCGATAACATGTGCGGCGCCGCCCATATCTTTCTTCATCAGGCGCATGCCGGCACCTGGTTTAAGGTCCAGGCCGCCGGAGTCGAAACAGACGCCTTTACCGACCAGAGTCACCTTAGGGGCATCTTCATCACCCCAAGTGAGGTCTATGAGGCGCGGCGCGTTATGGCTGGCGCGGCCAACCATGTGGATAGTGGGGTAGTTGTGGGTCAGCAGGTCGTCGCCGACGATTTGGGTGACCTTGGCGCCAAACTCGGCCGCTAGTGACTCCATGGTTTCGCCCAGGTGCTGGGGCATCATGTCGGCGGCTGGGGTGTTGACCAGATCGCGCACGATAGCGACCGAGCGCACCATCTTAAGTGTCTGCTCAACCAGTTCGGCATCGCGCAGCACCAGTTGAGGGTAAACCTTTTCGTTAGCCTTGTAGCGATCGAACTTGTAGGCGCCCATGGCCCAGCTAAAGGCCGCCAGCTTACAGGTCTGGCCGTCGCTGTCGAGCAGGTACTGGCCCGCTGGTAGCTCGTTGACCAGATCGCCGCACATCCAGTGGGAGTCTTTGTTCTCGGTGACAAATAGCACCTGACTGAGGGCGCCGTCATTGCCTGGGATCAGGCTCAGGCCTTTGCCTTGATATTGGGTGCTTGAAAGCCAGTTTTGTACCGGTTTTTCCTGGCTGTTTAGCCAGTCGTTGTAGTCACTTGCCGCCAGCAGCGTCAGTGGGATCCCTTCGGAACCAGAGAGGAGTAATTGAGTCATTGGGCATCATCTTGTTGAGGTCAAAATTCAACTTAGACTAGCATGTTAGCCCCTGTCGGTGAAAGCGGCGCCTTATTCGTTGCTGACTTTTTCGACAGCCTCCAGGGCACGCTTGTTGGCCTGGGCTTCGCGGCTCAGCTGGGCCTTGCGCTCGGAGAGATTGTTAAAGGAGCTGGGGAGTACCTCGACGCCGACCAGTTTACCCAGTTTGACGACCACGGGGATGGTGATGGGGGCAAAGGGCAGCACGGCAAACACGCCAAGGCCCAGGCCCTTGATGAGGTCTGCCAGTTGCTGGTTGGCCAGTCGCAGCTCTTCCTTGCTGGCCTGCTTGCGGGTGTAGCGACCATAGGCGACCAGCATATCCTTGGTCTCCTGTTTCTCCTGGGCCAGGGCATCTTTAAGCACCAACATGTCACGTTTTAAACGCAGACTGAAGCGGCGGCGACTGATGCGCAGCACCCTGAAGGGGGCCTTGTGTAATTTACGATAAATTTTCATGGCGCGATTGTCTCACAAGCCCAGCTTAAGACCTATCTTTTCCTGACGCACTTTTATGCCTAAATAAGGGAGGGGGCCAGTCGTTTCAAGAGGGCCTGGCTGCGAAGGGCGGCGGCCTTGTCCTGGCTCACCATGGCAGAGACGATGGCGCCTTCTTTCATCAGGCAGATCAGATCCACCAGGGACTCATTTGGCTGGCTAAGACGCTGCTCAATCAACTCTCTGACGGCCTGTTTGTGAAACTTGGCGAAGCGTGATACCTGGCAGCGACAGTCGCCACATTCGATGGCAGAGTTGATAAACAGGCAGCCGTGAAACTGGCTCAGTTGCGGCACGCGGTCGTTGAACCAGTCATCCAGTGCGCTAAACAGCGCGTCGATCAGGCTAAGATCGTCCTGCGCCTGCGCCAATCGCTCCTCCAGCCAGTGGATGAAGATCTGGTGGCGTGTCTCCAGTACCGCCACGATCAAGGCTTCTTTACTGCTGAAGTGATGGTACAGGGTCTTCTTGGCGACCCCGGATACCTTAAGCACCTCGTTGATCCCCACCAGATTGATGCCCCGCTCGGTAAAGAGGCTGAGGGCGGTGTCGATTAGCAGTTGTCTCTTATCTGTCATTTTTTCCTCGCTTTTTTATATCTTGACATTGGTAGACCAAGTTGTCTACTCTTGCGGGTAGACAGACTTGTCTACATAAGGGAGTAAAGAGATCAAGATGAATAAACTGGCATTTGCGTTAATCTCCGGCCTGGGCGCCGCCTTAGCCATAGGGCTATTATCCTTCGCGGAAACCTTGCAGTCGGAGGTTGTGTTGCTCATGGTGCCCTTTGGCGCCACCGCGGTATTGGTGTTTGGGGTGCCGGACAGCCCCCTGGCTCAGCCGAAGAATGTGATTTTCGGTCACCTGTTGACCTGCGCCATCGGCCTCTACTTTGTCCATTTCGTCGGCGTGACCCCGCTGACCCTGGCGCTGGCGGCAGGGCTCGCGGTCAGTGGCATGCTGCTGACCAAGACGACTCATCCACCGGCAGGTGCCACGCCGCTGCTAGTGATGTTAACGGGTCAGGACTGGGATTTTCTGATCTCGCCCGTATTATCCGGCGCCTTGATTATCGTGGCAGTGGGTAAGCTTATCGCCCTGATGCACAAGCGTCTCGAGCGGCAACAGCGTGCGGCAATGGACTAGTTTTTTCCTACGAATCCTACTTGTTACAACTTTTGTGCTTAATTTCAGTAGGCTAGATTGGTATAGACTATACTTTTCATTCGTGAGCAGTGAGTGGTTCGGGCCTGACGTCGAGCTTGGGTGGGGCTGAGTGTACCCAGGCTCGTTAGGGATGAGCGTGTCAGCGCGGGTTGCTTGGCAAAAGGATGAAGAGTGAATGCGTCACCCATTTAAGCCGTTCAAAATCTTTAGTCTGGCCATCTTGTATGTCGTCTTTCTTGTGGCGGCCTTCTATATTCTGATGGCCAGCATCAATCAGTCTCAGCAGGATTGGAAACGCCATACCTATGAGGCCCTGGAAAAGACCGCCTATTTCAATGACGCCATGGTGGTCTTGGGTTATGGCGGCTTTATTCATGACTTTAAGAATGCGGTGATTCGCCGGGACTTAAGTTACCTGAGAAGGGCCGAAACCGAGATTGAAGTTGGGTTAGACTCGCTGCAAAAGTACCTGCAACACTCGCCTGAGCATGAGGCCGAGGTAAGAGCCATACAGTCTGTGGTGAGCCAGTACCGTAACAACCTGCCGCGTCTGAGGCATATGCTGGAGGAAAAGCAGTCTGCGGAGGCGATCGACGCCGTGGTCAGGGTCGACGATGCCCCGGCAATAGCGGCGATAGAGACCATACTTGCCAGCCATGCCCAGCGCCCGAATCAGCTTTTTGCCCATGCCGACAGCGCCCACCAGAGGGTGAATCAGATGCTGCTGGTGATCCTCTGCGCCTTAGTGTTGGTGAGCATCCTGGTGTTTAGTTTTATTCGTTATGTCAACAAACGACTGGCGATCAAGCTTAAGGATCTCGAGGTGATCTTTAGCTGCGCGCCTAACGCCATCTTTTCGGTCGATGAGCACGGCACCATCATCTCCGCCAATCGCGAGACCATGCGCCTATTTGGCTTCTCTAAGCGGGCGCTGAACAGAATTAATGTGGACGATCTGGTGCCCAGCGGCACTAAGGAGAAGCATAAGAAGCTGCGCCTGGAGTTTCAAAAGTCCGACAGGGTACAGCCCATGTCTCAGCGCAACACCATCTTCTACGGCAAGAAGCTCAATGGCGACGTGTTTCCCGCCAGCATCTCCATCGCCACCTATGGGGTGGGGGATGAGAAGCACAGCATTGTAGTGATCAAAGATCTCAGCGACGAGATGCAATATAAGTCCCAGGCCAATACCGACCCCCTCACTAAGGTCGCCAATCGGCGTGCCATCAACCGCCAGCTGTCGGCGGCCGTCAGTCGCAGCAATCGTCAGCAGACCCCGCTCGCCGTGTGTATCTTCGATATCGATCACTTCAAATCGGTCAATGATAAACATGGTCACCTGGTGGGTGACGATGTGTTGCAGCGAGTGGCCAAGATCTTCAGCGATGCCGTGCGTAAGACGGACTTTGTCGGCCGCTGGGGGGGCGAGGAGTTTGTGATCATCCTGGAAGACACAGACAGAGACGGCGCCTTGCACTTTGCCGATAAGCTCAGAGAAGAGGTGAAGCGCCGCAGCCTAGAGAGCGACTTCCCCGTCGCCATTACCTTAAGCGCCGGAGTGTCTGTCTATTGCCGCGACGATAACAAGGAGTGCCTGTTCAATCACGCCGATCAGGCACTCTACCGCGCCAAGGAGAGCGGCCGCGATTGTGTGGTCGTGATTTAAAACGACCACTAAGAGCAAGGTGTCTACCCGGCGCGCAGTGCTAGCAGCGCCGGGATATCCAGCGGCTCCTGGTAGCGACAGAATTGGGCTTGCTTGGTTTCCAGGGTGTAGATAGACATGCGATCGGCCAGCTCATTCCCCTCGATCCCCACATGGGCCGCCACATGACTGAGTTTCAGCTTCGCCTTTAAGCTATCGTAAAGTGCGTGGGCCTCCTGGATCACGCTTAAGTTGGCGATCTCCCCCGTCTTACGACGCCAGCCATTGGCCTTCCAGCCATAGGCCCACACTGAGATACACTTGATGGCATATTGGGAGTCGCTGTGAATATGAACGCTCTGTCCCTGCTGCAGATAATGCTTGGCCATCAACAGCGCCTGATGCAGGGCGTTGAGTTCGGCGGTGTTGTTGGTGCCCATGGGGTGATAGAGTCCATACCAGAGTTCGGCCAACTCGCCTTGGCGATAGAGTGCCAGACCAGAACCGGCCTCACCGGGATTGGGCTCACAGCCGCCGTCGGTATAGATATCGATATCGCTGTCGGGATGCTCGCTCGTGCTTTGCTGACTGCTCGCGCCCGATTTTGGCTTACTTGCTGTTGTATTGGCTGTTGTATTGGCTGTTGAATTGGCTGTTGAGCTGGCCTTGTAGGAGGCAGATCTTGCACTGCCGGCCTTACTCTGTCCGCCCTTAAAGGCGGCCTCGGCCTCGGCCTGTGTCTTAAAGGATTTGTAGCGCGCGCCCGCAAAGCCGTCGACCAAGGCCTTGGTCTGGGGCCAACTGGTGAATATGCCTGTCTCGCGTCCCGCCCACACCACATAATATTTGCTTGCCATCGGATGCTCTTCCCTTGAATTAATCGGCCTGTTTACAGCTTTGCAGCAGCTTGACGAAGAAGGCCTCGCCCTTACGTTCGGCGAAGGCGATGTTGCGCTCGGGGATCGACTCGGGGTCGTCATAGTCGGCTAGCGCACGCTCCATACTGGCCTCACGTATGATATGCAAGGTGGGATAGGGCGCGCGGTTGGTGTAGTTGGCGGCGCTGGATGACTCTTCGCCCTCGAAGCAGTAGTCGGGGTGGAAGCTGGCCAGCTGGAATACCCCCTCGAATCCCTGATCGATCAGCAGGGCATCGGCGATATCTACGAGATCCAGATACTGATAAAACCCCTCGAAGCCACGCGGCAGAATAAACAGTGTGGTTTCGGTTTGCGGATGCTCCTCGAGGTAGTGGCATTCGTCGACCAGCTCGTTTAACACGGCCTCCAGCTGATGCTGCTCGGCCACCTTGTAGCGTATGCTGTTGCGCTCCACTTCTCGGCGGGCGAAGGGGCAAATATTGTATTTCATGATCACCTTCTCGACCCAATTCTGGGTGGCTAAGGCGACGCCTCTATCTTCGGCGTTGTGATTGCACTCTGTCGCTGCCACGGCTGCTCCGTATGATCTGGTTTTTCTGTGTGTTATTGAGGAGCGATCATAGGGATGATAGAGGCCACAAGCAAGAGCGCCATGGTGATGTTAAAGGCTTTTTGCTGGCGTTGATGCTTAAGTAGTCGCTTGAGCGCTACCCCAAACCCTAGCCATACCAAGGCGCAGGGTAGGGCGACACTCAGGAAGACGCTGGCGATGGTGATCACCTGGGGGGTGAGCGGCTTGTCCATCACCGTATAGGTGGCGATGGCGCCGACGGCCATGATCCAGCCCTTAGGGTTGACCCATTGAAAGGCTGCGGCCTGCAGAAAAGAGAGCGGTTTTGCCGTCTGTTTCCCCTCCATACGACTGCTGCTGTTGGCGATCAGCCACGCCAGATAAAGCAGATAAGCGATGCCGACATACTTGATGACCAGGTGCAGCAGGGGATAGGTCTGAAACACGGCGCTCAGCCCCAGGCCGATGGCCAGCACCATACAGGGAAAGCCGATGCAGATCCCCGCCAGGTGGGGTAGGCTCAGGCGGATGCCAAAGTTTACCCCAGAGGTCATCAACATGATGTTGTTGGGGCCTGGGGTGATGCCAGAGGAGAAGGCAAATAGGGCGATGGCGAAAACCAGTTCCATTAACGGCGTGTCTCTCGGGTGATGAGTCGAATCGCTATGATCTCAGGCGGCGTCTCTGCTGACCAGCAAATTTTTTTTATTATCTAAATTTCGTTATAACTTACTGTAAAAATTGATTTTGTTAGATTATCTCCTATGTATTTTGCACTTTGCTAAAGTAAATCTCCTGTCGAGCACTTGCAATAATATATTGTATAAAATATAACAGTCTTGCCATAAATTGTTAACTCTAGGTTAACAAGGATGTGCTAATCGCTCGGCAGGACGCCTCGAAGAAGGTGAGTCGAGTCTCATCAACCTGAGTAATGTCAGGCCTTAATGGGCCTGTCGGTCTGGAGACCACCTACTATGACAACCACTATGACAATCAACAGATTAGCCCGCGGTGCGCATGCACGCCGCTTCACGCCCACGGCGCTCGCCCTGGCCTGTTCGCTGCTGGCCACACCCTGGGCGCTTCAAGCCCAAGACTCGCACACGGCAAAGGTCGCGCCGCCGACTCAAGCAGCTCCGCTTAAGGCGCAGCAGTCGCCAAGCAACCAAGGTAAGAATAGGACTCGCTCCATTCATGCCGCTGACAAGGCGGCGCCTCAGCCCGCTGGGGCACGGGATATTGTCGTCGGCGAGCAAGCGCCCTCGGTACTTAAGAAAGCCAACTCTCAAAACGCCGATAAGATCAGCGAGCACGGAGTGGAGGGGAGTTTGGGGCTAATGGGTATGCAGGGCAGCCTGGGGCTAATGGGTATGCAGGGCAACTTGGGAGCCAAGGGGCCAGCGGCCGAGGCCGATCCCTGTAACGGTTACAGTCAGTTCGATAACCTAAGCGGCCAGGCGCTGTATGATTTTGTGCGTCAGGCGGAGTTTTCCTGCATCTCCGAACTCTATTCCCGCAACGATGCCACCGCGGTCAAGGTCTATCAGGCGGACAATGTGGTGGCCGTGGCGAACTTGGCCAAGGCAGACGCGGCAAGCTACGACAGCAGTACGGGCGGTGAATTTCTTAACCTGTTCTATTTTTTGCGCGGCGCCTTCTACATAGAGTATTACAACGACAACCTTAACTATGGCGACAGTCGTGCCAGCAATGCCATGCGCGAACTGTTGCTGGAATATGCCAAGAACCCGGCCTTTAACAGCCTGAGCGACATGCAGGGCAACACGCTGCAGGAGTATTTTATCGCCTGGGACAGCTCCTATAACTATTATGATTCGGCGGCGGTGATCACCGACTACCTCAATCGGTTCAGCGAGCAGCACCTGGCCTCCTGGTATCACAGGACGGCACTGACCAAGGCGCTGACCACCCTCTATCGTGGCAGCTGGAACGAGACCTATACCAAGGCCGCCATGGAGTTTGACGACTTGCGTCAGGCGCTGCTTAAGGTGGCGACCTCAGACTATATCATCAACTCAAGCTATGCCTTCGAGTCGACCGATGCCTTCCACGAGTTTGGCCGATTCTATGAGTATCAGTCATACTGGCAGCTTCCCGAAAGCCTTAAAACCAGCCTTAACACGGGTGTGCAGCAATATATGGCTAAGTTCACCCGTCTGTCGAAGCAGTGGGCCGATGGCGCCGGCTATCTGGATGACTACAACCCGGGTCAGTGTGACAGCTTCGGGATCTGTGGCTGGCAGGATGAGCTAGAGAGCAGTGTACTGGCTATTCACTACAGTTGCTCGGATACCATCAAGATCCGCGCCCAGCAGCTGACCGACCCTGAGCTGCAAGCCTCTTGCGATCTCATGGGTGAGGAAGAGGGCTTGTTTCATCAGATCCTAGCGACCGGTGGGGTGCCGGTGGCCGATGACTATAACGAAGACCTTCAGGTCAACATCTTCGACAGCTATGACGACTATGATGCCTATGCGGGGATCATCTTCGGCATCAATACCGATAACGGCGGCATGTATCTGGAGGGGACACCGTCGGATCCCAACAATCAGGCCCGTTTCATCGCCCATGAGGCGACCTGGACAGACGACATTTTGGTATGGAACCTGAGACACGAATATGTGCACTATTTAGATGGTCGCTTCAACCTCTATGGCGCGTTTAACTACTTCGATATCGATACCGGCAAGTCAGTTTGGTGGGCCGAGGGGCTGGCCGAATATATCTCTCATCAGAATCGCTACGATGAGGCGATTGACATAGGCCGTAGCCAGGCCTTTAGCCTGAGTGAGATCCTGGCCAACACCTATGACAGCGGCACCGACAGAGTCTATCGTTGGGGTTACCTGGCCGTGCGCTTCCTGTTTGAGCAGCACAGAAGCGATGTCGATGCGCTGCTGGTGCATGCCCGCGCCGGTGATACCGCCGGCTGGCTCAGCTATATCGATAACACCATAGGCACAAACTATGACGCCCAGTGGAACAGCTGGCTGCTGACGGTGACCAGCAACGATACGCCGCTCGAAGGGGGCGTGGTGCCGCCGGTCGACAGCGATGGCGATGGCGTCATAGACAGTGAAGATGCCTTCCCGAACGATCCGACCGAGTGGGCCGATGAAAATGGCAATGGTGTAGGCGACAATGCCGATGCGGCCAATGGCGGCGGAGAGGTGAGCCATTGCGGCGCGGCGACCATCAGCGACGGTAACCTCACTCAGGAGCAGGCCGAGTGTGTGGCGGGCACTGGGGTGAATTACTACTACACCTATGTTGAGCAGGACAATACCCAGCTCTACATCAGCACCACGGGTGGCGAGGGGGATCTGGATATCTACTTTAACCGGCAGACCTGGGCGAGCCCGAGCGACTATGAGGTGAAGTCACAAAACAGCGGCAACGAGGAGCTGATCAGTGTGGTGGCCAATCGTGGCTGGGTGTATCTCTCCACAGTAGCAGTCACCCCGTTCGACGGCGTTAGCCTCAAGATAAGCAAGAGTGCAGGCGGTGCGCCGGACAACGGTTCGACCCAGGTAGCCGATGCCTGCCTAAGTCAAAGCCCATACAGCTATGGTGGGGTAGAGTTTGGCGAGGCGGTGTGTGTGGCCGACGGGCATTCGAGTTATTACTTCTATGTGCCGGCCAATACCTCGGCTATCGAGATCGACACGGCCCATGGTAGCGGCGATCTGAATCTCTATGCTAATGCCACCACATGGGCAAGCCCGACGGCCTATCAGGTTAAGTCGGAAAATGTCGGCAACGATGAGCATATTCGTGTCGAATTACCCGCCGAAGGTTGGTTCTATGTCAGTGCCGATGGCGCGCCTTCTAGCAGCGGAGCCAGCCTAGTGGTGACCATAGAGGCCAACTAATCCTCTGGGGAGATTTAAAGCCAAAACGTCGGCCGAGTGCCGGCGTTTTTTTATCTGTTGCTTTTCGCCATTTTCAGTCTGTTTATTGCCCGCCGACTATTTTCTAGGGAGCGTTTAGGGAGTGTCCAGTGAGCGCCCAAGGAGCGTTAGAGAGATGATTGTTAACACTTTGTCAGCTTAGGTTCATGATCTTTGGCCTATACTTTGCCATGCCGATTAACGCTGCCGCTAATCGAACATTCACCAAGGACTGCCCACTAAGGACGAGGAGCCGAAATGAAATCTATCTTGCTGAATCTGAGCCTGAGTCTGATGCTGATAACGGGGATGACCGCCTGCAGCGTGAGTCAGGAGGAGCCACTGCAACTGCTCATGGCACCCGAGGATCGTCTGACCATGGTGGCCAGTGGCGACTTGAGTTTTATCGCGAGTCATCATCAGGCCTTTGCCCTGCATCCCGATGTCGAGCTGCTCAATGTGGGGGGAGAGGTGGAGCCAGATCAGCTTAAATCGCGCATGCGCAGCGCCATCAATGCCGTGATGCAGGCCAAGGGGTATCGGCAGGTGGCCGACGACGAGTCGCCTAATCTCTTGATCGGCTATGGTGTGGCTCTCGGCGAGACCATGAGCGACGGTGAGATCTTACAAAAAGCAGGTCTGGTGCCGGGGGTCTCGGAGCAAGGCGTGGATATGGGCCGCTTCGAGAAGGGCTCTGTACTGCTGCTGGTGTTCGACCCCAGGCAGGCATCGCCAAGCTGGCGGGTATTAGCCCAAGGTTTTACGCCATTAAATTCAGACAATACCTTGGCTAGCGAAGAGGCCGATGAAAGGCTTGCCCGGGTGATCAATAAGATGCTGGGTGCGCTGCCTCGGCAGCCTTGATCTCGCCTGAAGTGAAAGCTTGATAAGGCTGTAGGGTTAGCTAGTTAGAAAAAAGCGCCGCTCAAACACTGGGCGGCGCTTTTGTATCGGTTAGAAACGTGTCTTCACGCCAAGGTTGATGGTGGTGCCAAGGCCCTTGGTGTTGTAGCCCGAATAGGTAAAGGCCTGAGAGCGCGCCGAATAGTAATCTTCATTTAACAGGTTCTCGACCCCTAGGCTGAACTGCCAGTTGTTGATCTGATAGCTGCTGCTGAGGTTGACCAGATGGTAGTTGCTTATCGGTCCCTGAGCGCCAACGTACTGGCCGTCGACCGGGTCGAATCGCTTGCGATCGCCCACATACAGGTAGTTGATGGCGATGCTGGCATCGTCAATCGGCTGCCAGTTGATAGAGGCGGTAAACTTAGGCGCCGAGATCACCTGGCCGTCCAAGTAGGTATCTTTCTCTGTGTCCTTACCTTCGACCCAGCTGTAGCTCATATCTGTGCTCAGGTTATCCAGCCACTGGTAGGCCAGCTGCGCCTCATAGCCCCAGATCTTCTGTGGTGCGCGCACCGGCATGTAAACCCCGGTCGCGGCGTCATAGGCGTTGCTGGTGCCAAGCTCTGAGGTGCTGCGATAAGCCGCCAGTTCATAGCTGAGCTTGTCGTAATGGCCCGAGAAGCCCACCTCATAGTTATCGACGATAGAGGCCTCGGTCTGGATAAGCGAGATATCGTTTACCGTGGCGGTACGCAGCAGGCGGCCAAGATCTGAGATATCCGCGCCCTGAGAGAAGCTGACAAACGGGCTGAAGGCATCGTCTAGCTGGTAGCGCAGGCCCAGGTTATAGGTGGTCGAGGTAAAGTCTAACTCGCCGCCCTTAACATCGAAGGGCACGGAACAGGTTTCTGCGGTGCGGCACACCTTGAGGGTCTTGTAGTCATCGACATTGATGTCGACCCTGTCGTGACGCACGCCCGCCTTGAGGATCCAGTCATCAAACAGGGTCAACTTGGTTTGCAGGTAGCCCGCCAGGTTGCTCATGTCCATCTCGGGTACCCAGATGCGGCCATCGTGAAGTGGCTGTGAGCTGACGTCGTTCAGGGCATCGATACCATAGATGAAGCTGGCAGAGACATTGTCCCAGTCGGCGTAGCTGTTGAGATTGATTCGCAGGCCGCGCTTCTCAGAGCGAATTAGCGATTGGCCGCCATCGTAGCCTTCGCTGGGGTTGGCCAGCGCGGCAGAGTAGAAGAACATGTTTTCTATCTTCTGATAGTAGGCGTCGAGGGTGAGTTGCGTCTGGTTAAAGATCTCCTGATCTGTGTATTTCAGCATCAGGTTATGGTTGCCTCGCGGTCCCTGTGGCACGCCGGGTTTAGGCTGGTTGGTCTTGATGGCGTAAGTTTTCACGCCGCTGTTGACGCTGCCGGTGACGTCCATGAGTTCGGCGTTTTGCTGCGCCTCATAGTAGTTGTAGGTCAGCTGAACCTGTTTCTCGCTGTCAAACTCATAGGCCAGCTTGGTAAACAGGTTTTGCGACTTGGTTTCCGACAGGCCGTAGATCAGGCCTATGATGTCGCCCTCGGCGTCATATTCGAGCCCGGTTTCCTCCTCGGAGGCGCTAACCACGTAGCTGAACTTATCTAGGGTACCATCCACGCTTGCGTGGTAGCGATAACCTGCGCTGTCTTCAAACTTCACCGCGCTGAATTTACTGGAGGCGCCCAGCTCAACGCTGGCCTTGGCATCGCTGCTGGGGGTCTTGGTGATGTAGTTGATGATCCCGCCCGAGGCGCCGTTGCCATAGATGGAGGTTGCACCCTTGATCACCTCGATACGCTCAATCGCGCTGGGATCGATGGAGCGAATGCCCAGGCTGCCGTTTCTCAGCGGGGTAGACTGAGGTACGCCGTCGATCATCACCAGGGCCTTACGGCCACGGAGTGTCTGGCCTGCATTACTTGAGGTGCCTGTGCTGGGCGCCATGCCTGGTACGCGAAACGCCAGCATGTTTTGTAGCTCGGAGGTGATCAACATATCCTTGGCCAGGGTCTTGTTGTCGATCAGGGTCACCGAAGAGGGCACCTCTTCGATGCTCTCGGCACTGCGGCTCCCCGTGACTATGATACGTTCTATGCTGTCATCGGCGGCGACCGCCTGCTGGCTCATCAGCCCGAGGCAGAAGAGGCTGGTATAGAGGGCCAAAGGTGATTTTTTTAAAGCAAGGTGAGCGGGCATCAAATTATCCTTGGTTTATGTAGGAAAAAAGGTTGAACAATAATTTGATGCGAATGATATAGATTATCATTTGTGTTTGCTCAAGATTTACATATGTTACATTTTTGTGGCGAACTGATTAGGCCTTTAGCCTTGGCACCGCTTGTAAAAGTAAGCGTGATTGGCGATGGGGGGAATCATTACTCGAAGTAACACAGCCGCGCTGTTTTCCTCTGATTTGGCACACAATGCTGTCTAAGAATGCGCCTAAGCATTTGTAGAAGAGGGGGGAGTAGCATTTACATCAGCACTTGTATAAGCCTTTACACTCTAACTTGTATTAAAAAAACGCCTGCACACTTTCGTATGCAGGCGCTTGCTGCTTTTTATTTGAGAGAGGCTCATTCTAGCCGAGATTTATTCTAGTCGAGCTTTATCTAGTAAAACTGTCACCCGACTCACTCGGCTTCGAAGCTGACCTCGTAGGCGGTGAACTTACGCAGGTTAATCACGCCGGTATCGAAGATCAGGTACTGACCCTTGATCCCCATAAGCTTGCCGCTCACCACAGGCTCCTTGTCGAAGTTGTGGGAGGCTATCTTGGTGGGGAACTCGCTCACAGGATAGTCGATGGCGACTATCTCTTCATTCAGGCGTTCGATGGCATACTCGCCGTGGGTCATCATCAGGCTATGCAGATGTTGCTCGATCTGCGGCAGCAGCTCCTCGGCGTGCTCCTTGAGCGGTAAGGGGGCGGCATTGCCCTTTAACATGGCGCGCCAGTTAGTCTTGTCGGCAATCATCTTGGCCAGCTCGACTTCGATCAGGCCAGAGAGTTGACGGCTGGAGACCTTGAGGATGGGCAGGCCCTGGGTGGCGCCCTGATCTATCCAGCGGGTCGGCAGCTGGGTATGGCGGGTGATCCCCACCTTGAGTCCCGAGGTATTTGACAGATAGACATAGTGGGGCACGAAACAGTTGGCCTCGCCCCACTCGGGCTCGCGGCAGGTCCCCTCGGCAAAATGGCAGGTTTCGGGCTTCATGATGCACATATCGCAGCTCGCCAGCTTCTTCATACAGACGAAGCAGTGACCCTGGGAGTAACTCTTCTTGGTCTTCTTGCCGCAATTACAGCAGAAAATATTACCGGTATGGACCAGTTTGATATTGCTACCGATAAAGGGGTTGAGTTCGACTTCATTGTCGCCCACAAGCAGCTGATAATTGGCCAGGCCCTGCTCATCGAGCCCGGTGCGCATTTTCTTCAAAGTTCCTTGCATTGCACTCTCAATTGCGTTGGAGTCATTCGCCGAGGCGCCGACTCTTCGTTAATTTGTGATGAGTGTAACAGTTAACGGGGGGAAGATAAAAAGGGAGGGGCTTAACTGAATGCCGGTTAATCAAGGTTGTTGTCAGATGGAGTTTCATTGTAAGGGCCTGGCCGGCCGTCGCCCTGTATGGAAATATCAATGGCGTGATTACTTGGTCTGTGATGCTGCCTACATCACACTGACATTTTTGATGTTCTTATGGGTCAGATGTGATGGAGCGACCGTATGTGCACTCGGTATCTAACGTCTCTTCGATTTGGCGGTATTGGTATGTTTAAGGTGTGAAAGCTAACTGATTTTTGCCCCAAAGTGTGCAGCCCTTAGAATGAAGGTTTGGCATTTCTACAGTTTGCTTGGTTGGCACTTGGCGACATGCTCATCTATTAAGCGAGTTGAAGGTCGTACCTTCATCGCCATCTAACGCCTGCCTGGCGGGGGTTGTGCAGATATGCCTGTGAGACGCCGTGAATAAGTCCTTTTAGGCTCTGCCGAAACATCCCTGTTTCGGAAGCTCACCGGCGTATCTACACTCGGTATTTAACGTCTCTTCGATTTGGCGGTATTGGATGTTTAAGGTGTGTAAGGAATTGTTCAACGGCTGCTTCGCGCAGTTGGGCTGGATGTCTTTTCTGGTGAAAATAGATAAACTTCCTGACCCAATACAGGTAAGCCTTTTCGGTTTTTAAGCTATATCGGCTAGTTCTCAACACATTACGGATGGATTCAATGAAAGGTGACTTACTCATCTGAGACACTCAAAATTAATAGCTGTGTATTTATACAGTTATAATAGGAGATCGTGAAAAAGGCAAAATTCTGCTTCCTACTATGTAAATTGAACACTCTCGTTTTTTTCTGATGCAAAAGTATAATTGTTTGATTTTTAGGCTTTTATTGCATTGGCGAATCAGTTTAATAGGAAGCACTGTCAGGGGCGCTAAATCAGGTCTCGCATTATTCAACGTTGATCAGATAAACCTTGCCAAAAGGAGTGAATTATTGGTATAAAATTCAGTCAATTAAGGTTGGCTGATGGGGAGGCATATTAGATGTTTTTGATTTACATATCCGGCACTCCCCCTAATAAGCGTTAGAAGAGCCCAAGAATAAAGTTATTCGCACAATTAAAGGATCAGTATGTCATCTGAGTTGAAGAAGCTCGCGAAGAGGAATAAAGCTTTAAAGCATCTAGAAGAAATTTCTAGCAAGGAAGAGCACGTTTTAATCATTCACTACTCATGCGAGAGCTTTTACGATCGCCCAGAAGGCCAAACGCCTCGGGTTACTTCTATTGCCGTAAGAAATTATGCTAGTGGACAAACTTCTTCATTCTCTATCCATAAAGTCGCAGAGCTTAAAGGCGTGGCATTTGGTGATATTGATGCTGAGTATGATCGACTTGAAAAAGAAATGCTTAAAGAGTTCTATCAATTCATGTCCCAGCACAAGACATATGATTGGGTTCACTGGAATATGCGTGATATAAATTATGGTTTTCCGGCCTTAGAGCATAGGTTTAAGGTGCTTAAAGGAAAGCCTGAGGAACTCGACGAAAGCCGAAAATTTGACTTAGCAAGGGCATTGGTCGCTATATTTGGTAACAAATATATTGGGCATCCTCGCTTAGTTAAGTTAATGGAAAAGAATCACATAACCGCCCGAGATCTACTTGATGGGCCTGGCGAAGCAGAAGCATTTGAAACTAAAGAATTTGTAAAGCTCCATCAGTCAACGCTCAGAAAGGTAGATGTTCTAGCCAACATACTTGGCAGGCTTATAGATGGAAGCATAAAAACCAATGCTTCGTGGCGAGACCGGCATGGTGTTCATCCGAAAATAGTCCTTGAATTCATAGCAAAGCATTGGGTGTTTGCATTAGTTACAGGTCTTGTCGGGGTTTCATCGGCGGTTTATGGTTTCTTCTTCTAACAAGGCGCTGTTGTCGGACTGGTTTTCCGCTGCGCTCCAAACCAGCCGCAAAGCGCGGCGTTATGTGTAGCGCCTTTACATATAATTTCGTCAGTCAAAAGGATTGAAATGCTTTACTTAATATTCACGATTCTTCTTTGTTTTCTTGGTCTCTTTACGTTTGTACCTAAATTTAAAAGTGTTATTGAGCGTCATAGTGTAGGTATTAATTTTTTTCTCACTCTTGTTGCGACATTAGTTGGTGTTCTATTAGCCATATCTATTACAAATTACGAAGCGAAACAAAAAGAAAAACAAGATGTAATTAAACTCTTAATGTCATCGATATCTTCAGTAGAGACGTGTTATGAATATAGTGAAGAATTAATAGAGTATTTTAACAAGTTGCCAAAAGAAGATGAGTTGAGGACTGGGTTTTATTCAAAGAATCCACCACCGTACCCAGAATATTTAGACACTTTCTTAATGCAAAATATAGTTAGCAAAAATTTATCGGGGGCGACGTTAAGTGATCTAAACGAATACTTAATCAACCTTAAAAGAAGTCGTACATTTAATGCGCCTTTATATCTCAAGATTTTAGAGCAAACAGTAAAACTCTTAGAGTTAGAGGTAGCGTATCAAAAAGGTCACATAAATGAAGCTCAATTGGATTTAGAGTTAAGTGCAATAGATAACACTTTGCCGACCACAGGCACATAACAAGGCCATTATGGTAGGGACGCAAAACGCTTGGCTTGCGCTCCTTCGTCGCCAATTTTAGCCAAGCATTTGTACGCCCATTAGTAAGGCGTTTGACGCTTTAAGGGATTAAATGGGATTTTGTCTTCTTGCGGATGATCCACCCGCTGCCGATACGGTTGCTCAGTGGTATTACGACCAGTGGTGTCGTGCGTCTGGCCGTCACTCCTTCCAGTTTGTTCGTGAGAATGTCTCATCTGCTACCTGTCGTCTTGGTGCGCCTATGATAGTGCTCGCCAAGCAAAAAGGTGAACTGGTGGGGGCGGCAGAGTTGAAAATCCGCGAAATGGAGATGTTTCCTGAGTATGAGTTCTGGCTCGGTGGTGTCTACGTCCGCGAGCAGTCTCGTGGTCAGGGAGTAGCATCGGCGCTCGTGAAAGAAGTACTTAGGCAAGCGCGCAGGGTGGGTATCGCTATGCTGTACCTGCAAACCGAAGACTTGTCTGGCGGCTTATATGCCCAATTCGGCTTTAGGCATCTGGAGCAGGTTGACTCAAAAGGTGTACTTGTCACTGTCATGGTGGCAGAGACAGGTGTATAACAGTGGGGGTACTAGTCCGTTGCGGCGTTAGTTAGTCGCAGTGCTTGTTGAAAAGGCCTGACACCTGCATTTTGTTAGTATGGATTTTCGGCCATCGAACAAAATACACAGTCATAAGTTCGCCTATGTTGCTGGCCTAATGGTGGGGGTAATGATGAAAATAAAGTTTACATTTTTGTGTGTTTTTCTGTTTCCTTTGTCTGCTATTGGCGCTGCTGACTCAGAAATCGAGCAGTTAGAAAATCGGGTCCATGAGCTAAAAATAAAAGCAGAGCGTGCCCAGGCTGAGTATTTAAATGCTAAATCTGAACTTGAGAGGCTGCAAAAATCAAAGGCAACGAACAAGAAGACTGATTATGAAAAGTCAGATACGCCGCCCACCTCTGTTTTCAACAACAAGCGTATGTGGAATCCGGAAAAAATATTGTGGGGTAATAAATTTTTCATATGCGGCAATTATTTAGCCGATGGGCGTTGTGAATACGTCGTTGAAATGAAAAATGTGAGAATAACCCTAGATAAAGACTGATGAGAAAAGTGATGGGCACAGCCAACTCGTCAAGGCGTCAATTGTACTAGTGCCTTGCGTTCAAGAGTAACACTTAGATAGTGTCATTTCTCCTGTGAAAATGCCAGATAATATTTTATATCAATAGGTTAGGTTGGTTTGGTGCTGTAAAAATGGTGCGAAGGAATGCTGATTTTCCCTGAAGGTAACAAGCATTTTTCCGTTAATTGCCGCTATTTTGGTGTGCAGACTCTGCATCGCTTCCCGCTTCCCGCTTCCCGCTTCCCGCTGAGACTTTTTGCTTTTCTTTAAACAAAAAAAGGCCGCGGTGGGGACCGCGGCAAAAGACCTTATCCTTGTCTATGACCTAAAGGGTTTACATCGTTGTGTGTTGTTTTGGAGCCTACCTTGACGTGTAGGGTAGGCTCAGTTGTTGTATGAGCTTAGAAGCTGTAACGTGCGCCAATGGCGTAACGGGCAGCGTTTTGCTGAGCCAGCAGCATCTGCTCCTCGTAGCGGCCGTAGACACGTTTTTCCTGCTCAAGCACGTTGATGCCTTCGGCGAAGATGGACAGATTGTCGGTGAGCTGGTAGCTCACGCTGATGTCCAGCTGACCATAGGCCTCGGTGAACTGAGGGGCTGGTCCACCGGCTTCTGCCTGACCCATGCCCGACAGGAAGGTGTCGCGCCAGTTGTAGGCCATACGAGCCTGCAGGCCGTAGTTCTCATAAAAAACTGAGAAGTTGGCTGAATCTGACAGGCCGGGCAGGGCAAACTGCTCGTCGACACGCTCAACATCGTACTCGGTATCGCCATCCACCAGGGTGTAGTTGGCGGCAAAACCAAAGCCGGTATCCCAGAACCAGTGCTGCCACGCAAACTCGAAGCCGTTGATATTGAGATCTTCGACGTTGTTAGGCTTGCTGATGTTCCACTCGGCCACAGGGTCACCACCCGCCTGAGGAACACGGCCCTCGGCATTGCCATAACCGTTGTCGATAAGCCACTGGAACACGGCTTCATCGCTTGGGGTCTCATTGTTGGCAATCAGCTCGGCGCGGGCTTGCTCGGCGGCGGCACCTAGGTATGGGTCGCGTAGGTGGTCATACTCCACCGTGTCTATGGTGTTCATCAGGAAGTTTTCTACTTCCTTGTTGAAGTAACCCACCGACACATAGCTGGCACTGTCGTAGTAGTATTCCACTGACAGATCAATGTTTTGCGAGCTAAATGGCTTCAGGGCAGGGTTACCGGCAAAACCTGTGCGTGAGCCTACCTTAGGAATCGGCGTCAGTGCCGTCGTGGCGCGCATCGACCCTAGGGTTGGACGGCTGATGGTGCGGCTATAACTAAAGCGTGCAATCACGTCCTCGACCACTTCCAGGTTGATATCCAGGTTTGGCAGGAACTCCTTGTAGTCATGGGTTTCATGGCTGTAGCTGAAGTCATCGGCATAGACGGTTTGCCACTCGGTAGGGTTGAGCCACACCAGCTGCTGGGCTTCCTGCTGCATAGAGCTTGCGGTCACATCGGTTTGCTCGTAGCGCAGGCCGGCCACGATACTCAGCGGCATGCTGTTGAACTCACTCTCGATGTTGACCTGAATATAGGCGGCAGTGGTGTCTTCTTTGATCAGGTGATCATCTTGCCAAGGCGCCGATACATACTCGACGTCGTAAAGTGCCTCGGCCTTTTCCATGGCGGCCTGCTGATCATAGGTGTAGTAGTAAGGGATCAGCATGTCGCTGCCACCACCCGAGAAGTCAGACAGGAAGTCAGACCCAAGGCCAACGTAGCTAACGTCGTCTTTCCACAGCCCCATGTTGCCGTACCAGCCTGCGCTGATAGGGCCGGTGTAAGAGCCTTGTGCACGGGTTTCCATCGAGGTGAACGAGAGTCCGAAATCGATAGAGGAGAGGGCGTCGTTGTTCTCGTTTATCCAGCGGCCGTCAAACTGATACTGGTTAATGTCGGTTTCGTTGCGACCGGCGCGTACCCCGGCAAATAGCGAGGCGTAGTGCTCGGGGAGCAGGTGTGGCTCGCCGTTTGGATTGAGCGTGCCATAGTTAGCATCAAGCAGCGGGATCTCAGTGCCGGTTGCATCATAGGTCTTGTCGGCGATGTTAAGCGCACCCAGGATGAAGAACTTGTTATCGGCGCTATTGCCCAGGGTACCCTCGGCGGTGGCGCTTGAATCGTGGGCATCGAATCTCAGTTCAAGGTTATCGCTCGCCTGCCACTTGAGGTTAAAGCCCAGCGACTTATTGATGTTGTCCGAGGCATTTTGTTGCATGGTGCTCGAGTAGTCGCCGCCCACTTCGGTCACATAGTCGAAGGTGCCATGCTCGTTGATATGGGCGTTAGTGGCGTTACCCGGGCCTGAGAACCACAAGCCCCAGGTATCGGCATTAGAGACATCCGACAGCTTGGAGTAGGTGTAGTCCAGGGTCATCTCCAGGTCGTCGTTAGGCGCATATTGAAACACCGCCTGGGCGTTGGTGCGTTCGCGCTCTGTGTCCTGGCTGGCAAAGCCTATGTTACGGGCGTAGAAGGTGTTGCCATATGGGTTTTGGTTTTCGTTAACTACCACGGCATTAGGGTTGAGCTCGCCATCGATATTCTGGCGCCAGCCGTCTATGGTGGCGCGCTTGGTGTTGCTGTCACGCTTCTGGTATGAGGCGGATACACCAAAACCCAGTGAATCGTCCATGAAGGTGTTGCTGAAGATCCCTGAGATCTCTGGGGTGACCGAGCTGCCATCTTCTACGCTGCTGTCGTTGTGGGCTTTAACCCCCACAGTGGCGACCAGGTCGCGGGTGTCGAAGGGGCGGGCAGTACGGATGTTGATGGTAGAGCCTATGCCACCCGAGCTGATATCGGCCTTGCCTGTCTTGTATACCTCGACGCCGCTGATCGCGTCGGAGGCCAGGTTGGCAAACTCAAATGAGCGGGTAGACTCGCCGGCCACCTGGGCGGTCGGCATGGTGCGGTTGTTGAGCAGCACCAGGTTAAAATCGGGGCCAAAGCCACGTACCGTCACCTTGCTGCCTTCGCCGTTGACACGGTCGATAGACACGCCAGAGATACGTTGCAGCGATTCGGCTAGGTTAGTATCGGGGAATTTACCGATATCTTCGGCAGAGATCGCATCGACCACCCCGGCAGACTGACGTTTGAGGTCCATGGCCTTAGCCTGTGAACCGCGCACGCCGGTGACTTGGATAACTTCGATATCGCCATCGACCACAGGGGCCTCTTCGGCAACGGCGGGTAGGGCAGACAGCAGACCCAGCACCAGTGAGATCTTGGTGGCTAGCTTTGTTCTTTTAAATTCTAATTGTCGCATCAGGTTCCTCTCCCAGAGACCCTTGGCTGCCAAGGGACGCTATTGATGTAAAGCTTACCGCTTTGCATACAACTTTTCCTGCAATCGCAAAATGTAAGCGCTTACATAAATTAAGACCTGGATACTTTTATGTCAACCGCTGGTCGTAAAAATGTTGTCAAAATGTTGAATCGTGATAACGAGCGTTATGCCAGGAGTCTTGTGTAACCAATTGAATGTTAATTGGATAATTGAATTTCCTTCTGCCGGGTTAATGCTAAATATTTTTTTGAAAGCGCTTACATTTATGGTGGCGACTTTTGCCAAAAACGGGTCAGCGGGGAAGTGGAGCTAGGCCAAATTGGTTATCGAGAGGCTTAGTCGTGGCGGATTCGGCTGGGGATAGGCTCAGCTGGGGACTGGCTCGGCTGCGGACAGACTCCGCTGTGTATAGGCCCAGCTGCCTACAGACACTGGCGCAGACAGGTTTGGCTTTAAACGTGAGCGGCTTAGCTTTAATCGAGGGCGGCTTAGACGGACTGAGGTGCGGTCAGCTGTACAGGACAGGCTAGCTGCGGGGCAGCTAGCACTATTGAGAATAGATCTTTCTGGGCGAGCGCCGTGCAGGCTAGCCCTGTGCCTGCTAGTCCAGTACCTGTTAGCTCAGTATCAGTTAGCCCAGTATCAGTTAACTCAGTACCTGTTAGCCCAGTGCCAGTTAGCTCTGGGGCCGCTGCACCGACTCACGCACCACCAGTTGGGGTTCGAATTTGTGGTTGAATTCGATATCGCTCTGGCCGTACACCTCTTTGAGTACCCAGTTAGCGGCCATGTGCCCCATATCCTGGATAGGGTTAGACACAGTGGTTAGCTTAGGCGAAATGTAGCGCGGGAAGGGGATATCATCGAAGCCGACGAAGGAGATCTCCTCTGGCACCCGTAGGCCCCGCTCGAGACATAGGGCGATGGCGCCTGAGGCCATCTGATCGTTGGCGCACACCACGGCACTAAACGGCTCACCGCTATCGAGCAGCGTCGCCATGCCTTCGTAGCCACCCTCTTCACGAAAGTCGCCCTCGAAGAATAGTGCCTCATCGAAGGCCAGGCCGTGCTCGGCCAGCGCCTGCTTGTGGCCCTGCAGACGTTCTCTGGCATCGAGCTTAAACAGGGGACCCGAGATATAGGCAATGCGGCTGTGACCAAACTCCAGCACATGCCTGCTGGCGAGTAGGCCGCCCTTGAGGTTATCCAAGTGCACGCAGCGATCCGCTATCCCCTCAACGTGACGGTTGATCAGTACCACCGGAGTCTTGCCCTGGCACAGCTCTCTCAGGTAGTCGTTGGTAACAATTTCGGCATCCACAATCAGCGCATCGCAGCCGCGGGAGAGTAGAAACTCCACCGCCTCTTTCTCCTGGGCGGCATCGCTGTGACCGGCGGCGATGATCACGTGCTTATTGGCCGAGCGCAGTACAGATTCGATCTCCCGCATCAGGGGGCCGTAGAAGGGACCATCGAGCTGGGAGACCAGGACGCCTACGCTGTTGGAGCGATTAGAGGCCAGCGACTGCGCTATGGTGTTGGGCCGATAGTCCAGTTGCGTCATGGCATCGTGGACCTTTTGGCGGGTCTTGTCGCTGACTTTGCCGGTATTATTCACCACCCGGGAGACGGTCGCTAGGGACACGCCTGCCAGTAGTGATACGTCATAAATTGTGGCCATAAATGCTTGGCTTTCCTTGCTATGTGCCTGAATGTTTTTGTTTCAGCGCGGTATTGATTTGGGTAACCATTTGAGTGTCCAGTGTATAGCGTCGCATGACAAAGGCAACCGCAATCGAAGCCAGCGCCGGGTAAAGGGTAAAGCAGAGCAAGATCCCATCCAGGGTCTTCTGGCTTTGCACCGTATCGGCCTCATAACCGTAGGCGGCCAGCAACCAGCCGGCGAGGGCGCCGCCGATGGCCAGTCCCAGCTTGATGAAGAAGATCACCGAGGAGTACACCAAGCCTGTGGTGCGAACGCCTGTCTTGAATTGGCCATAATCGACCGTGTCGGCCATCTTGGCCCACAACAGCGGAGTGCCCATGTTGATGGTGAAGTTCCAGGCGATATAGAGCACCAAGGCTAGCAGGTATTGTTCACCCGGGACAAACCAGGCCAGCAGGCACAGGACGGCGGCGATCAGCTGCAGGCCGATATAGGCCTTTACCTTGCAGATCTTGTCGGCGAGTTTCTTTGCCAGTGCCACACCGACTATGTTGCCTATGACACCGCTGGTGACAAACAGGCTGATCATATCCTCGCGGCCGAGGAAGTATTTGACGTAATAGATGGCCAGGGTGGACTTAAGCACCAGGCCGGTTAACAGGAAGATGGCCGCCAGCGACAGCACGCGCCACTGATCGTTGGCCCAAAGCGCCTTGGCGGCGGCTTTCATGTTGTCGCTGCCTTCGTCCTTGCTAAAATCCCGCTCCTTGGTGCCGGCAAAGCAGAGTAAGAACATGATGGTGCCCAGTATGCTCATGGCCAGTATGGTGAGTTGGTAACCCTTGGCCTTGTCGCCATTGCCGAAAAAATCCACCAGGGGCAGGGTGAGGGAACTCACCATCAGGCCGCCTAACATGGCAAACACGAAGCGGTAGGACTGCACAGATACCCGCTCGGCCGGATTGGTGGTGAGCGCCGCGCCTAAGGCGCAGTAGGGGATGTTGATTGCCGTGTAGGCCAGCATCAGCAGGGCATAGGTGACCAGGGCGTAGATCTCCTTGCCGCTCTCGTTGAAATCAGGTGTGGTAAAGGCCAGTACGCTGATGGCGGCGAAGGGTAGGGCGCACCACAAGAGGTAGGGGCGATATCGCCCCCAACGGGTATGGGTGCGATCGGCCAGATAACCCATCAGCGGGTCGGTCACCGCATCCATGATACGCACCGCCAGAAACATGGTGCCGACGAAGGCGGCGGAGATACCGAAGATGTCGGTATAAAAAAAAGTCAGAAACAGCATGACGGTTTGAAATACGATATTGCTGGCGGTATCGCCAAGCCCGTAGGCGACTTTCTCTCTAATGCTTAACATGGCGACCTCCTATTATTATTCTTGTTGGCCCAGCGTTTGCCTTTGTGCAAGCAGGCCTTGGTAGGCTTTGGCGCTTGATTTAAGGGTACGCTGCTGGGTGAGGTAGTCTACATATACCAGACCGAAGCGTTTACGGTAACCCTCCGCCCATTCGAAATTATCCATCAGGCTCCAGGCAAAATAGCCCTGAACATCCACACCGGCCTCGATAGCCTGGTGCACGGCCAGCAGGTGAGATTGCAGATAGGCCAGCCGCATGGGGTCGTGGACCTCGCCGTCTTGCATCACATCATCTTCGGCGGCGCCGTTTTCCGTGATGTAGATGGGCGGTAAGGCGAATTCGCTCGACAGATCTTTGAGTAGCTCGGTAAAGGCGCCCGGGCAGATCTCCCAGTCCATGGCGGTGCGGGGCACGTTGTCGATGCGTACATCCTCAAAGCCTAGCTCACCACCGGCGCGATAGACGTTGCGGGTGTAGTAGTTGATGCCCAGATAATCCATCTCGGCGGTGATGATATCCATGTCGCCCGGTTGGATCTCGGGTCTCTCCTGTGGGGCGAGCCGATCGATGATCTCTGGGTAACGGCCCTGCATCAGGGGCATCAGATACCAGAGGTTATGGTATTCGTGCGCCTGACGGGCAGCGTAGGCATCCTCTGCTGAATCGCTATGGGGATAGGCCGGGCTGAAGTTGAGCACTATGCCCGCCTTGGCATGGGGCGCGAAGCGTCTAAGCTCGGCCATGGCCAGGCCGTGGGCCAGCAGCAGGTGATGGGCCGCCGTGCGACCTTGGCTGCGGCTCTGGTGACCAGGTGCATGCACGCCGACCTCATATCCCAGGTAGGCGCTGCAGAATGGCTCGTTGAGGGTCGAGTAGGCGTAGACCCGGTTGCCCAGCTCCTGTGCCACCACGCGGCTGTAGTGGGCGAAGGCATGTGCCGTATCTCGGTTGAGCCAGCCGCCGTTATCTTCCAGATGTTGGGGCAGATCCCAGTGATACAGGGTGACGAACACCTTGATGTTGCGCACCCGCAATGCGTCCAGCAGGGCGATGTAGAAGTCCATGCCTTGGCGGTTGATGCTGCTATCCTGATTGAGTACCCGTCCCCATGAGATCGACAGACGATAGACGTCGACCCCCAGTGAGGCGATCAGCTGTACATCCTCACGCCAGCGATTGATATGGTCGCAGGCGACCTTGCCATCGGAGCCATCGGCGATTTTGCCTGGCGTGGCACAGAAGGTGTCCCAGATGTTGGGTAAACGATGCTGATAATCGCCCTCGATCTGAAATGAAGCGGTGGCGACACCAAACAGAAAGTCCTTGTTCATCAGGCGCGAATCTCTCGGCAGGGTAAAAGGTGTTACGTGTGTCATGGTGATCCCGTTCCCAAAATCGTTCCCAGTTGTCGGCCCGTTTTGCCGCGCTGTCGAGGTGCTGTTGCGGCCTCTTGCGGTCAAAACAGGTTGACAAAGGTTAACTCAGTGTTAAAAATGAAAGCGCTTACATTAATCTAGTGGCAGAAGTCACAAAGGTCAATCACCAATGCGAATTACCTTGTCGCAAGCTTAAAAATTAAAGGAGACAAGATGGCTACTGCACCCAGTCCGAGTGTCGTCACATCACAAGCCGGTAACAAAGACCACTTTGGCTTTGCCCTGGCATCGTTAACGACGCTGTTCTTCATGTGGGGCTTTATTACCTGCCTCAACGATATTCTGATCCCGCATCTCAAGGCGGTGTTTAACCTCAACTATGCCCAGGCGATGTTGATTCAGTTCTGTTTCTTCGGCGCCTACTTCCTAGTGTCGGTTCCTGCGGGGGGGCTGGTGAAGCGCCTGGGTTATCAAAAGGGCATAGTGGTGGGGCTGCTGACCGCCGCCCTGGGCTGTGGTCTCTTTTATCCCGCAGCCGTGTCGGCCACCTACGGCCTGTTCTTGGCGGCGCTGTTTGTGTTGGCGAGCGGTATTACCGTGTTGCAGGTGGCCGCCAACCCCTATGTGACGGCGCTAGGACCGGTGGAGACGGCGTCGAGTCGACTCACCCTGACTCAGGCTTTTAACTCCCTGGGCACCACCATAGCGCCGGCCTTCGGCTCCTTGCTCATACTTTCTGTGGCCGCCGGCGCCTCTGCCGAGGCAGAAGCCGAAGCGGTGAAGCTTCCTTACTTGCTGCTGTGCGCCATGTTGGTGGTCCTGGCCCTGGTATTTGCCCTGCTGAAGCTCCCCCATATCGACAGCCAGGAGGAGTCGCAACCGGGTGAAGAGGTCGTGAGTGCCCTAAGCCATCGTCATCTGGTGCTGGGGGCGGTGGGCATCTTTGTCTATGTGGGTGGTGAGGTTGCTATCGGCAGTTTTCTGGTTAACTTCCTTGGTCAGGCGAGTGTGGCGGCCATGGAGGAAGCCGAGGCGGCCCATTACATCGCCTTCTACTGGGGCGGCGCCATGGTCGGACGTTTCATCGGTGCGGCCGTGATGCAGAGAGTGCCTGCGGGTAAGGTCTTGGGCTTCAATGCGGCCATGGCGGCATTGCTGGTGGTGATCGCCATGATGAGCCAGGGCATGCTGGCCATGTGGGCGATTCTGGCCGTCGGCCTGTTTAACTCCATCATGTTCCCGACCATCTTCAGCCTGGCGCTGAAAAATTTAGGCCCGGCCACGGCTCAGGGCAGTGGCATCTTGTGTCTTGCCATCGTAGGTGGCGCCGTGGTGCCTCTGGCCCAGGGACTGATCGCCGACGCCGCCGGACTGTCGATCTCCTTCCTGCTGCCTGTGCTCTGTTATGCCTATATCCTCTTCTATGGCCTTAAGGGATCTGAGCCTGTGGAGGTGAAACAATGAAGCTGCCCGTTTTAGCCCAGCCGGTTTTAGGCCTGCCGGTAAGGGCCTTGTCCTATGCGGCGCTGGCGTTGACCTGGTTATCGGCGGGCGCCCAGGCGAGCGAACGAGAACTTGCTCGAGAAGTGACTCGCTGGCCTGCTAGTGTCTATAAGGTTAGCGCCGATCCTGAGCTGGAGGCCAGGGTCGACAGTTTGCTTGCCGGGATGACGCTGGAGCAGAAGGTGGCGCAGATCATTCAGCCCGAGATCCGAGACTTTAGCGTGGAAGATATGCGCCGTATCGGGTTTGGCTCCTACCTCAACGGTGGAGGCTCGTTTCCCGACAATAACAGCCGGGCGAACGCCAACGACTGGGTGGCCCTGGCCGATGCCATGTATCAAGCGGCGATGGATACCAGCCAAGACGGCGTGGCCATTCCACCCCTGTGGGGCACAGATGCCGTGCATGGTCACGGCAATGTCTTTGGCGCGACCCTGTTTCCCCACAACATGAGCCTGGGGGCGACTCGCAACCCAGAGCTGATTAAGGCCATAGCCGCCGCAACCGCCAAGGAGGTTCGCGCGACGGGCATAGATTGGGTGTTTGCACCGACTGTGGCCAATGTCGAGAACCTGCGTTGGGGGCGCAGCTATGAAGGCTATGCCAGAGATCCTGCCCTTATCGAGTCCTATGCCGAGGCTTTCGTTGTGGGGATGCAGGGACAGGGCGAGACCTGGCTCAAGGGCGCCCACACGATTGCCACCGCCAAGCATTTCATCGCCGATGGCGGTACCCAAGGGGGAGATGATCGCGGCGATGCCCAGCTCGATGAACAGGCCCTGATCGCCCGCCACGGACAGGGGTATGTTGGCGCGCTGGCCCAAGGGGTTCAGACTGTGATGGCTTCTTTTAACAGCTGGAACGGTGAAAAGCTGCACGGCAGCGAATACCTGCTCACCCAAGTACTAAAGAACCGCATGGGGTTTGACGGCGTGGTGGTCGGCGACTGGCTGGGGCACGCCTTCGTGCCAGGTTGCAGCGGCGAGCGCTGCGCCGGTGCCATCAATGCCGGGGTAGACATATTGATGGCACCGGGGGATAGCTGGCGTAGCCTGTATCCCAACACCATCGCCGATGTGCGCGAAGGCGCGCTGCCCATGGCACGTCTGGACGATGCTGTCAGGCGTATCTTGCGGGTGAAGCTGAGAGCCGATCTGTTTGATGGCAAGGCGCCATCGGCAAGACCCTTTGCGGCGCAGCAGGCCCTGATCGGTCATCCAGAACACAGGGCGCTGGCGCGCCGGGCCGTTGCCGAGTCTTTGGTGCTGCTGAAAAACAACAAGGTTGGTGATTCGCCCATCTTGCCCATCTCATCCCAGGCTAAGGTGCTGGTGATAGGTCAGGGCGCCGACAACATTGGCCAGCAGGCCGGTGGCTGGAGCATGACCTGGCAGGGCACGGAAGTGACCAATGCCGACTTCCCCGGTGCGACCAGCATCTTTGCCGGCATCGCCGCGGCCATGCAGGCCGGGGGCGGTGAGGCGCGCCTCAGTGTCGATGGCAGCATTCCAGATGGCTTCAAGCCGGATCTGGTGGTGGCCGTGTATGGCGAGACGCCTTACGCCGAGGGCAATGGCGATCTGGATAATCTCGAATTTCAGCGCGGCGATAAGCAGGCGCTGGCCATGTTGGCCAGCATCAAGGCGCAAGGCTTGCCTCTGGTGTCTGTGTTGCTGTCTGGCAGACCTTTATGGGTCAATCCCGAGCTTAATCTTTCAGACGCCTTCGTGGCCGCCTGGTTACCGGGTAGCGAGGGGGCTGGGGTGAGCGATGTGCTGATTGGCGATGCCCAGGGCAAGCCAAGACAGGACTTTGTCGGTCGTCTGCCATTTCCTTGGCCGGCCAAGCCTGATGGTGATGGTTTGCCTGATCAAGCGCGCGACGCAACACTGTTCGCCCTGTGGCAGGGGTTCGATTATCGGCAGGATGCTCGCCTTGCGCAACTGGATGAGTCCAGCGGCGATAGCGGCTTAGCCACACGCCTGAGCATATTCGACAAGGCGGTGAAGGCCCCCTGGCATCTGGCCGTGGGTGATGATGGTGCCATGCACAGGGTAGGCGCAGGCATATGGCAGCATGAGGGCTGGGCGGTGAGAAGCATCAACCGGGAGGTGCAGGAAGATGCGCGCCAGTTCAGTTTCGGCGCCGCCGGTTATCTGGCCTTCAGAGACGATTTCCCCATGGATCTGAGGCGCTTCGCCAACCAAGACGCAGTACTGAGTTTCGACATGGCGCTGGAGCACAAGCCAAGCGTTGCCAAGCTTTCTATGGTCTGTGAGGGGCATTGTGGCCGCAGTCTGGATCTTAGCAAGGCGCTGCTGGCCGACGGAAAATGGCATAGCTACCGGGTGCCGCTGGCCTGCTTCGGCTTAGGCGTCAAGGAGCTTTCCAGGGTGTTTAGCCCCATGACGCTGGCGCTGGGCGCCGGAGACAGCATCAAGCTGGCGAATGTGGCGATTGACGAGCAGCAAGGTCTGATACAGCAAGAGGGCCAGCAGGAAAGCCGTGTTATCTCATGCCAGCGCGACTAGGCCTTAACGACAACAAATTAGAGATATTGGAGAGCAGTATGTTTCGCATCGGGATAGATTTGGGCGGCACCAAGATCGAGCTAGTCACCCTTAACAGTGCTGGTGAAGAGGTGTTTCGCCGCCGGGTACCCACCCCTAGAGGCTACAAGGCAACCCTGGATGCCATCGCCGAGTTAGTGCGCGAGTCAGAGCGCCATACGGGTCAGGTCGCCAGCATAGGCATAGGTATTCCAGGCGTGGTGTCATCTGTGAGTAGCCGGGTTAAAAATTCAAATGCCATCTGGCTCAACGGCCAGCCTATGGACAAGGATCTCTCGGCCATGCTGGATCGCGAGGTGCGTATCGCCAACGATGCTAACTGTTTTGCGCTCTCCGAGGCAGTAGATGGCGGCGGCGCCGGTAAGGCGGTGGTGTTTGGGGTCATTCTCGGCACCGGCTGCGGTGGCGGCATAGCCATCCACCACAAGGTACACGGCGGCGGTAATGGCATAGGCGGTGAGTGGGGCCACAACCCCTTACCCTGGATGACGCCAGAGGAGTTCAACTCCACTCAATGCTTCTGCGGCAACGCCGACTGTATCGAGACCTTCGTCTCCGGCACCGGCTTTGTGCGGGATTTTCGCGCCCACGGCGGCGAGGCGGCCAGCGGCATAGAGATAGTCCAGCTGATGGAGCAGGGGGATAATCTAGCCGAGGCGGCGTTCGGTCGTTTCATCGATCGCTTGGCCCGGGCGCTGGCCCATGTGATCAATCTACTGGATCCAGATGTGATTGTGCTGGGCGGCGGCGTATCGAATATCGATCTGATTTACGAGTTTCTGCCGGCGCTTCTGCCTAAATATGTGCTTGGCGGCGAGTGTGCCACGGCCGTAGTCAAGAATCACCATGGCGCCTCATCGGGTGTGCGCGGCGCGGCCTGGCTATGGGCGCCCGGCGAGCATGCTGCTCTGCCTGCGCTGTCGGAGGTGTGATAGGTCCTATTTTTCTGTCTGTATTGCCTCATGGATGAGGCCCTTTTGTACTTGTGTTTTTGGCGCCCGATCGGTTCGATTGAGGCGTCTTTTTTTATTTTGCATGGCTTAAATTTGAATCAGACGTTGTAAGTTTTTCGGCCGCTGGGCAGAATGACGCTTTGGCTTTGGCTTTGGCTTTGGCTTTGGCTTTGGCGCATGATGATTTGGGGGAGTGAGTGGCCAATTTAATGTTACTGCTGGCGGCGGCCATCTGGGGTTTTGGTTTTGTGGCGCAGCGCCTGGGAATGGAGAGCCTGGAGCCCTTTGCCTTTAACGGCCTGCGCTTCGTGATTGGCGCCCTGAGCCTGTTGCCGCTCATCTGGTTCCTGCAGCGTCGGGGCAGGCTAAAGGGGGTGAAGGATAGCGGTTTTCTACCAAGGGCGCTGCTCGGTTCATCGATATGTGGCGGCATCCTCTTCATCGCCGCCTCCTTTCAACAGGTGGGTCTGCTTTACACCACGGCGGCGAATGCCGGGTTTATCACCGGGCTCTACATAGTGCTGGTGCCCGTGCTGGGTTTGCTGCTGAAACACAGCACCGGCAGCAATACCTGGATTGGCTGCGCCGTGGCCGCGGTGGGCCTCTACTTCTTAAGCGTGGGCGAGAACTTTTCAGTCACCTATGGCGACAGTCTGCAACTCATCGGCGCGCTCTTCTGGGCCATGCATATTCTGGCGGTGGACCATTTTACCTCCCGGGTTGCCCCTGTGGTGTTGGCCTGTGGCCAGTTTTTGGTCTGTGCCTTGGCAAGCTTCCTGGTCTCGCTGGTGCTGGAAACCACCACTATGGCAGGTGTTCAGCAGGCCTGGGCGGCGCTGGCCTATGCCGGACTGGTGTCTGTGGGTGTGGCCTATACCCTGCAGGTGCTGGCGCAGAAACATGCCCATCCCGCCCATGCGGCGATCATTCTGAGCCTGGAGACGGTATTTGCCGCCATCGGCGGTATCCTGTTTCTGGGGGAGAGCCTGTCGGGACGGGCCCTGTTTGGCTGCTCTTTGATGTTGCTGGGGATGTTGATAAGCCAGTTGCCGCTGCGTTATCTGGTAAAGTCTCGCCACGAGAAGGCGGCATAAAAAATCAGTATAAAAAAATCAGTATCAAAAAGTGGCATGAAAAAGCGGCATAAACTGCCGCTTTTTCATGCCGATCTAGTCTTGCCTAGAGGTTAATCGACAATATCCAGCACCACGTCATCGCCTATGGTGTAGAGGGCCTGGGTGAGTCGCTGCTCGGCGGCCTCATCTTTCACGCTCAGGCTAAAGTTGGCGCGAAACAGAGCGACACCCGTGTGGCTGGCGGTCTCATAGTGGGTGGAGAGACGCTCGATATTGGCGCCCAGCTCATTGATCTTATTTGAGATATCATGCACCAAGCCGGGTCTGTCATAGGCGACCAGGGAGTAACGGCGAATGGTCTGCGGCGCCTGGGACTTGCGCGTCTTGGCGTAGGTGAGGGTGAGGCCTTCGATGCATTCCAGGTTTTCAAGCAGGGTGTCCCAGTTGGCGGCGGGGACTTCCAGCAGCAAGATGGCGGCGAAGATGCCGTCGATATGGCGCAGCTCAGAGTCGAGCCAGTTGCCGCCGTGACGGCTAACGCTGTGGGCTATCTGTTCGACTAATCCCGGTTTATCGGCGACTTGCAGGGTAACTAAATATCGTAACATTTCGCATAGGCTCCATCAGTTGGTTTTGTGCGGTTTCGCCGCGCGCCCAGCTCCAGGCACGCTTGATTCAATTTCCTGTCATAACAATATGAAAAGCGGCTGAAAAAGTTTAACAAGCTCCTATAATGATGACATTTTCTGGCTGTAACATTAGTGTCATCTTTGCGTCATATAATCCCGACTGTCAGAAAAAGGGCTTGCCTCGATTCACTATAGTTAACATAGCAGAAACGACAATCCCAGCGAAAACTCTACTGAACAAAAATTAACGAGGTTCTTAATGGAAACTCAGGTCATTCAACCTGGTTCTACTGCAACAGATTTGTTGATGGGCAAGGGCTCCAGCAAGCGAGCATTTAAGGATAAGCTCACCCAGTTTGGGGTGACAATGGGCGGCACCATGGTCTTCGTGGCGCTCTTGCTGATCTTTTTCTACCTTCTCTATGTTGTAAAGCCGATTTTCGATGGGGCAGATATCACACCAGTGATAAATGTCGAATTGCAAGATGCTAAGGCGCCTGCGCTCATGGTGGGTAGCGACGAGCAGAACGAGATCCTCTATCGCGTGTCGCAAGATGGCGGGGTCAGCTTCTATAGCGCCCTGAGTGCCAATCTGGTCAAGCAGGCGCACATCGATGTGCCACAAGACGCCGAGATCGTCAGCAGCGTGGCATCGGTTCCGAGCGAGCAGCGCTTTGCCTTCGGCCTCTCTAACGGTCAGGTGATCATCGGTGGCGTTAACTTTGCCGTGACCTACCCAGATAACAAGCGTCTCATCACCCCAAGCCTGCGTTATCCGCTGGGCGAAACGCCGCTGCAGGTGTCTGAGGCAGGCACGCCGCTCTATCAACTGGCCTTCGCATCGGCCTCTGACAAGCTTAGCTTTGCCTACCATGACGCCAACGGTCGTTGGTTCCTGACCCGTCACAACGGCGAAGAGAACATGATGACCGAAGAGGTGGAGTGGGAAGCGACCACCAGTCAGATCAACGAGGCGCCTGCCCAGGTGGATCAACAGCTGATGACCCCTGACCAGCGCCAGCTACTGCTGCGCTCGGGCAATCGTCTGTATGTTTACGATATTCGCTATGTGGATGAGATAGCCCTGAGTCAGGTGCTCGAACTTGAGCGCGCCAAGACCAAGGTCACCGACGTGGCTCTGCTGGCCGGTGCCAGCTCACTCTTGGTGAGCTATGACAATGGTCAAATCTTCCAGTATTTCCAGGTTAACGGCGAGAAGGGCCGCCAGTATCAGGCGATCCGCGACTTTAAGAACAAGGCAGGCGTTAAGCGCATCGCCGGTGAGTTCTACCGTAAGAGCTTCGCCACCGTGAGCGAGTCTGGCGAGCTGGATCTGCTCTATACCACGAGTCAGCGTAAACTCTTCACCGAAACCTTCGATCTGGCTAACGCCACACAGATGGGCTTTAGCCCGCGTGCCAACGCCCTGGTGGTCGAGGCGGGCAACAAGCTGCACCTGTTTGCCGTTGAAAACAGCCACCCAGAGGTGTCTTGGAGCGCCATGTGGAGCAAGGTGTGGTACGAAGGTTACCCCGAGCCGCAATATGTGTGGCAGTCGACCTCAGGGTCGGATGACTTCGAAGCCAAGCTCAGCCTGATGCCGCTGGCATTTGGTACCATGAAGGCTGCGCTGTACGCCATGCTTTTTGCCACGCCGCTGGCGATTGCTGGCGCCGTGTATACCGCTTATTTCATGTCGCCGAAAGTGCGCGCCGTGGTTAAGCCGACAATTGAGATCATGGAAGCCCTGCCTACGGTTATTCTCGGCTTCCTGGCAGGTCTCTGGCTGGCACCGCTGATTGAGGATCACCTGCCGGGGATCATCATGCTGCTGGTGCTACTGCCTATCAGTATCTTGCTGACGGCACTGGCCTGGTACAAGCTGCCGGGTCGCTGGAAGCAGCGTCTGCCTGAAACTTACCAAGAGCTGATGCTGGTGCCAGTTATCTGTTTCGTGGGCTGGTTTGCCTTCTATATCAGCCCGAGTATCGAAGTGGCCTTCTTCGGCGGCGATACACGTCTATTTATCACCAATGAGCTGGGGATCACCTTCGACCAACGTAATGCGCTGGTGGTGGGTATTGCCATGGGCTTTGCGGTGATCCCAACCATCTTCTCTATCGCCGAAGACGCCGTGTTCTCTGTACCGCGTCACCTGTCTAACGGCAGCCTGGCGTTGGGGGCCACCAACTGGCAGACCCTGACCCGCGTGGTGCTGCTGACGGCGAGCCCGGGGATCTTCTCCGCGGTCATGATGGGCCTCGGCCGCGCCGTGGGTGAGACCATGATCGTGCTGATGGCCACGGGTAACACCGCCATTATGGAGTGGAGTGTATTCGAGGGGATGCGTACCCTGGCGGCCAACATCGCCGTGGAGATGCCTGAATCAGCTATCGGCAGCTCGCACTATCGTGTGTTGTTCCTGGCGGCCTTCGTACTGTTTATCTTCACCTTCCTGTTTAACACCATCGCCGAGGTGGTAAGACAGCGTCTGCGTGAACGCTACAGTTCACTCTAAGGGAGGCTGGCATGTTATCGATTTTTAATTTTTCGCCTGTGACGTTAAGAGGCCAATGTAATGGGTAAGTGGTTTAAGTCGGGCTCCCCCTGGATCTGGATGACAGGTGGCGCCGTGAGTATCAGTTTGATCGCCGTGTTGGGCTTGTTGCTGTTGATCGCCTGGCGAGGTTTGAGCTACTTCTGGCCGGCAGATATCTACCAGTGGGAAGTGGTGGATCAGCAGGGCAAGCGCTCAACCATTATCGGTGAGATCTACGATAAGGAAGAGGTGCCAACCGAGCGCCTGATCGCCGCCGGACACAAGTTTAGTGAAGATCCCGGTGAGCTGGTGACCCGTTACCTGATCAAGACGGGTAACCGCGAGTTTGTCGGCCTGGACTTTCGCTGGGTGCTGGAGACAGACATATTGTCACGCACCACACCAATCGATCTGGCAAAGCTTGAGCGTAGCAAGAATGGTGATTTCTTCGGTTATCCCATCGCCATCATAGAAGACGGTAAGCGCCTGGCGCTGGATGATGTGGAAGCCTCGTTTGAAGAGCATATCGAGCGCGCGGTCGCCCTGAGCGACAAGGCCACCACGCTGCAGAAACGTGAAATTGGCGCGGTGAACTATGCGCTGGAAAACCTGCGCCTTAAGGAGCGTCGCTATGAGCTGGATAACGCCCTGACCGACAGCCGCAAGCTGGAGCTGCAGGCCGAGCGTGACAAGCTGCAGGCCGATTACAAGATATTGGAGAAAGCCTTCTTCGACCTGCGAGCAGAGGCGGGCCGTGATGCGGTGATCGTCCGTGATATGCGCGGCGAAGAGGTGACCCTCAAGCTAGATAGCATTCTAGGTGTGACTTACTCTAATCGTCTGGGCGTCCTGGGTAAGCTGGGTCACTGGTTTAGCGGCGTGGGTAACTTCGTCAGCGCCGACCCCCGCGAAGCCAATACCGAGGGTGGTGTGTTCCCGGCTATTTTCGGTACCGTCTTCATGGTACTGCTGATGGCGGTGATTGTGACCCCGTTTGGCGTGGTCGCGGCTATCTATCTGCATGAATACGCCAAGAAAGGCCCAATCACTAAGATGATCCGCATCGCGGTGATCAACCTGGCGGGTGTCCCCTCGATCGTATACGGCGTATTTGGTCTGGGCTTCTTCGTCTACATGCTGGGTGGTTCTATCGACCAACTCTTCTACCCTGAAGCCCTGCCAGCACCTACCTATGGCTCGCCTGGGGTGATCTGGTCGGCGCTGACTCTGGCTATCCTGACGTTGCCTGTGGTGATCGTCTCTACCGAAGAGGGCCTGAGCCGTATTCCTAGCTCTGTCCGTCAAGGCAGCCTGGCACTGGGCGCGACCAAGGCTGAGACCCTGTGGCGCATCATCATCCCTATGGCGAGCCCGGCGATCATGACGGGGCTTATTCTGGCGGTGGCCCGTGCGGCCGGCGAGGTAGCACCGCTGATGTTGGTGGGTGTGGTAAAACTGGCGCCGACCCTGCCGATCGATATGAACTTCCCCTTTGTGCACCTGGAGCGCAAGTTCATGCACCTTGGTTTCCATATTTATGATGTGGGCTTCCAGAGCCCCAACGTTGAGGCGGCGCGCCCCTTGGTTTACGCGACCTCCTTCCTGTTAGTGTCTGTGATCGTGAGTCTTAACCTGACCGCCATAGCCGTGCGTAATCACCTGCGTGAGAAATATCGCTCGCTGGAACACTAACCTAAAACCCGAATTAATCGCGCCTGGGCTAGGCTAGGGCGCGAATAACCTTTATCCTGAAGTGATTAGGAACAGATATGATTTCGATAGATCAGTCGGTAATGAAAACAGAGACTTTAGACTTAAATAATTTAAGCAGCGAGCAGACCGCACTTGAGATCCGTAACTTAGATCTAAAATATGGCGACAAGCAGGCCCTGTTTGACGTGTCGATGAAGATCCCCAAGAAGAAGGTAACCGCCTTCATTGGCCCCAGTGGTTGTGGTAAGTCAACCTTGCTGCGCTGCATCAACCGCATGAACGATCTGGTAGATAACTGTAATATCGACGGCGAGATCCTGCTGCACGGCCAAAACATCTACGACAAGAAGGTAGATGTGGCATCCTTGCGCCGCAACGTCGGCATGGTGTTCCAGCGTCCAAACCCTTTCCCTAAGTCTATCTATGAGAACGTGGTTTACGGCCTGCGCCTGCAGGGGATCAACAACCGTCGTCAGCTGGATGAAGCCGCCGAGCGCTCGCTACGCGGCGCCGCGATTTGGGATGAAGTGAAAGATCGTCTGCACGACAACGCTTTCGGCCTGTCGGGGGGTCAGCAGCAGCGTCTGGTGATTGCCCGCGCCATCGCCATCGAGCCTGAAGTCTTGCTGCTCGATGAGCCAACCTCGGCGCTGGATCCTATCTCGACCCTGACCATCGAAGAGCTGATCACTGAGCTGAAGGCGAAATATACAGTGGTGATCGTGACCCACAACATGCAACAGGCGGCGCGTGTATCGGACCAGACCGCCTTCATGTACATGGGCGAGTTGGTGGAATATGCCGACACAAACACTATCTTTACCACGCCGAAGAAGAAAAAGACCGAAGATTACATCACGGGTCGTTACGGATAATTGGGCCTGCGCCAGATTTGAATTGCAAAGAATTGATAAGGTTGAATGTCAATGGAAAACATGAACTTAAATAAACATATCTCGGGTCAGTTCAATGCCGAGCTCGATGATATTCGTAACCGCGTACTGGCGATGGGTGGCCTGGTTGAGCGTCAGCTGGAACAGGCGCTGGATGCCCTGGGTAACTTAGATGCCGAGCTGGCGCAGAAGGTGATTGATGGCGACCACAGCGTGAATGGTATGGAGGTTTCTATCGATGAGGAGTGTACCCGTATCATCGCCAAGCGTCAGCCAGCAGCCAGCGACTTGCGTCTGATCATCGCCATCTCTAAGACGATTGCCGACCTTGAGCGTATCGGTGATGCCTGTGTGAAGATTGCTGCGGCGGCGCTGGATAAGCGCCTGAAGAATCAACAGCCATTGCTGGTGAGCATAGAGCACATGGGGCGTCACGCGACCCGTACCTTGCACTCGACCCTGGATGCGCTGGCGCGTATGGACGCCGAGGTGGCCGTCGAGCTGCACAAGGAAGACAGCAAGCTAGATAGCGAGTACGAGGGTATTATCCGTCAGCTGATGACTTACATGATGGAAGATCCCCGCTCTATCCCTGAGGTACTAGACGTACTCTGGGCGGCGCGCGCGGTCGAGCGTGTGGGCGACAGATGTCAGAACATCTGCGAATACATCATCTACTATGTTAAGGGTAAAGATGTGCGCCATACCTCTTATGAAGAGATGAAACAGATCTAAGCTCAGCACTGAGTCTTAATTGAAGAAAAGCAGCCTAAGGGCTGCTTTTTTGTGTCTGTTTTTGAGGCAATTGTCAGGCATCTAACCTACTTGGTCGCTAACGGCTTGATGCGTTTTACTATCTGCGTTAGTGTCCTTAGCCAGAACGGATTTCGAACGAGAGAAAGGCGCCGATGAATAGAGTGATAGGCGTTTAAACGGTTATGGCATGGACCTGTCCTCAATGCGGCTGGAAAGATAAACCCAGTCAGCACAAATATTATGCGTCGAAAGGCTTGGCTCGGCCCTGCTGTGAAGTGTGCAATCCCTCATTTAAGCAGAGACTTTTAGGCCTAAGGCGAGACCTTATTATCGGCTCATTTTCAAACACGTATATGGGCTATGGCCCCTTGGCCTCCTTGCCCTATATTCCCCTGGTGATGCTGCTACCCGTCGCCGTTCTCTTTTGGGTTCACGGGACTGCGGCCATAGTGTTAAGCCTGCTGCTATTCATCGTTGGCTGGCTTAGCAATGCTTATATCGCCACTAAGGTTGGAGAGCTGATTCGCCATCGCCTGCAGCGAGGTAGGTCGATTTATGACCTTGTGCTTGGCTATTACGCGCCTTTGTTGCTGGTGCTGGTAGCGGCGCTGATATTGGCGCCATTTCTTATTTAACAGGGAGACGTTATGGATATATACGATATTTTTCAAAACTTCAGAATCAACGATTTAGCAAGGGAAGCGGGGCAGGCTAAGTCTCACGCCAGAGCCAATGAGGTAAGCTTGCAGGGCCTTCAAGAGCAGATAGATCACCTCTCCATGGTGTGTCTTGCCATGTCTGAGTTACTCGAAGAGATAGGCTTTAACAAGGAGATGCTGGTTGCCAAGATCCAGGAGATCGATCTGCGCGATGGCAAGCTCGATGGAAAATTTACCCCGGCCATTCATTGCGTCGGTTGTGGTAGAAAACTAGCGCCGCGCCATGTTACCTGTCTCTATTGCGGCGCCAAGGTGAAGAGTAACTCGGTGGTGCAATCACAACATGGTTGCTAATTTTTTTATCTAGAACAAACGTCTTGGAAAGCTTAGACGATGGCTAGCAACTTAAGCGCTATCAAGCTAAGCGTTAGCGAGGAGAGAGCACGATGAAACGAGTCGGTAACACCGAGATTTTGCCTGTGCACAAGGCGAGTTGTCATTGTGGGGCGGTGGAGTTGGCCTTGAGTCTACCCAATGGCATAGAGAAGCCCAGGCGCTGTGATTGCTCTATCTGTCGCCGGAAGGGGGCTATCGTAGTCTCGGTGACGCTAGACGGATTAAGCGTCGTTAAGGGGCAAGAGCAGCTTAAGCTGTACCAGTTTAATACCCATACCGCGAAGCATTTTTTCTGCGGGATTTGCGGCATCTACACCCATCATCAGCGGCGCTCCAATCCTCATGAATATGGCGTTAATCTAGGCTGTCTCGAAGGGGTTAACCCTTATGATATCGGAGAGGTGGTCGTGAGTGATGGGGTGAATCATTCCTCTGACAGCTAGCCAATTCTGACAGCTAGCTGGCGCTGCCGAGGCCCCCAATCCGACTGTGGCCTCGTTTTGAGAGAAGAGATAGCGCCTTTCTTCCAGCAGTTGGCATGATTATCTAGGCTAGTCCCAGAGCAGGTATCTTATTGGGGGCCAGCTTTGTTGGTCAGACCCATTATTTTTCAGTTAGTTAGCTTTCAATCCCTCTAGGGGAGATCTACACTAGGGCGTCTTTAATTTGGCAGGCAATGTCTGGCTGGCAATGTTTGGCGTTTGGCTGGCTCAGTTAGGACTGTGAGGGCTTTGTGCCTGCGACCGAATATCGATTTATAAGAGGGATTTTGAGTGCTTGGGATATTTAATAAGGGCGAAGGCAATAAGATGAGGGCGGGCCTTGGCCTATTGTTTGTGTTGCTCTTGGGGTTAACCCTTGCCAAGGGGGGCTATCTGTATCTTAAGGATATTGCCCTGACTAAGCCGTTTTTTACTTTTACCAACCCCGCGTGGGGGCTCTGGTTGATACTGCTCTTTGGTGTCCGCCCCAGTGTGAATCTGCTGGTGAGTGTGATAATGCTCTTTTCCCTGCCACTCTATGCGGCGTGTTTGCTCTTTGTTGGTTACTGGCCGGTCGTCACCTATCTCATTGGGGGGCAGGTGCCCAGCCTGTTCGAGCTGAGTAATTGGTTGCTAAGCATAGCTTATGGCCCACTCGCGGCGCAGGTGGACTATTTCACCATAGCCAACCGCTTGGCTCAGTTTGCCGATCTGCGTTATTTCATCATGCTGGTTACTCTCTCTGGTGGTCTGGCGATGGCGGTCATCTTACCCATGGCGCATCTTCCCCTTGCCGGGGGACTCGCTAATCGGCGGGGGCTGGATCTCGATGCTGGAGCTGAAACGCCGATTTGGCTTAGCCTGTTCGGGCGACTCCTATTGGGGATTCTTTTTTATAATGTCGCCTATCCCTTGCTGGCCTTCGCCAGCATCTTGCCCCTTGGGCTCAACTATCTGGCGGTATGGACAGTGCTTTTGACGCCTATACTGGGTTTTGGGCTGGCGTTGATTAATTGGCATCGGCTACATGATGAGAAGCTGGGCGCCGGGTTGATTCGCTATTTTTCCCTCGCGCTGTTGGCGTTGCTGGCAGGTTATATCTGGCATAATTTCGACGATCTATTTGGGGCGCTTCTTAAGGTTACACAAGGTGATCTGACCCAGGCGCTGGTATTCCTCTTTCTGTTAACCGGCTTATTTGTTCTATTTATGCTGGCGAGCCTGGTAAGAGCAGGCGAGGGTAGTAAGAGTTAGTGGAGGGCTAACCTTGCAAGGTTAGCGCGAGACTATCTTGTGATGCGTTAGTCGACTTGTCACTCTTGCATTTGTTTATTAACCCATCAGCCCAATCAAAGAGGAGAGAAGAGATGGCGCGCAGCATAGTGGTGATCGACCATCAGATGAGTTGGCATCAGGCGTTTAAGGTCGAGAAGGCGCAGCTGCTGACGGCGCTGGGGGAGTGTGTCGTTAGCCTTGAGCATATCGGCAGTACCTCGGTGCCTGGGCTGGCGGCCAAGCCGATTATCGATATGCTGCTAGAGGTCGACAGCTTGGCGGCGCTGGATGCACAGGCCGAGCAACTAAGGGCCTTTGGCTATGTCGCCCGTGGTGAAAATGGCATTAGCGGGCGGCGCTACTTTTGCAAAAGCGAAGAAAGTAAAAGCGACAAAGATAAGAGTGATGAAGGGAAAAGGGATGAATACAAAGCTGGTCCGCAACGCACCCATCATCTGCATGCCTTTCAAAGCGGCAGCCAGCAGCTGTTCGCCCACCGCGCCTTTCGTGATTATCTTATCGCCCACCCAGATTTAGTGAATCAATATGGGCAGTTAAAGCGACAGGCTGCTTCCGAGTGTGACCATGATAGCTGGTGTTATATGGCGCTGAAGGAAGATTTTATGCGCCAGAATCAGGTGCTGGCCATGAAGTGGTATGCTCAAACCTAAGAAAGTTGCGAATAATTCCTCGTGGCACTCTCTTTTGTAAGCCGATGTAGAGCATACATGGGGCTTGTTGGCTCCTTCTCCGGTAAAGGATCATCTTGATTCCCTTTTGCGGCGACTATGGGTATATTGCCTGTGAATAGAGTCGCCCAATAGGGGCAAGAACAGAGACGAGCTTATGTCTACCCATCAAGGTCAAAGTAAATTAGATAGAGTGCTGGCCGAGGCCCGCGAGTATAAGGCCAAGCGCGAATCGGGCTACCGTGAAAAGGCCCTGAAGTTATATCCCTGGATCTGCGGCCGCTGCACCCGCGAATTCACCCATTCCAATCTCAGGGAGCTGACGGTGCATCACAGGGACCACAATCATGACAACAACCCGAGCGACGGCTCCAACTGGGAGCTACTCTGCCTCTATTGCCATGATAACGAACATGCCAAGTATGAAGAGTTGATCCAGTACGGACCGACGAGTGAGACTCAGGTAGAGGCGGCGACCTACAATCCCTTCGCCGATCTCAAGAACATGATGAACAAGAAGTAAGGCTCATGCTTTGCTAATTATCGGCGTCTTGCGCTGCGAGACGCCGCTCCGCCTCTAGCCACTTCTGACGGCTGATGATCTGCTGGTTTTCCCCGGTTTTTCCTTGCTGCTTTCGACGCTTCACATTGGCCCAAATTTCGGCCTGACGTGACTCGTCCGCCTGTCCCCAACCGACTATTTCGTCGATATGGCGATAACAGCCCATACAGATATCTTCATCATTTAGGCCACAACGGGCCACGCAGGGTGATTGCATCTTAGCTTTATATACTCATGTGAAGTGGTGGCGGCATTCTAAAATAGCTAGGGTGAGGGTTCAACCTGGCTGTGATGCTGGTGCACGCTGCTTATCGGTGCTAGCATCTTGTTATTAGTCATTTAAATTCAATTGGTTGTGAATTTTTGCGGGGTGTTGTTATGGGGCTGAAATACAGATCTGTCCTCTTGGTGATCGGCATGTTGAGCTTATCGGCCTGTTCGTTACTGGAAGTTAAACTCGAGAGTGGTATCGAACCCTTGCCACAGGCACAGCTTAACATGCGGGTCTTCAGCCGCGACTTTAGCCATACCTTCTACGCCAAGGTGGAGCAGGGGGCAGATCAGATAGTGCTGGAGAAAGGGGATGATCTGTTTACCAAATCCAATGCCTTGATGTGGAAGATCAACAGCGAACAGGCGCTGCAGCGGGCGATCTTTCAGGCATCTCCGGTTGCGGCCATGGTGGATACCTGGACACTAACGGCGCAGATGAGCGCGTTTTTCGATGGCGGTGCGGGCGCATCCCTGTTTGGCGATCAACAAAACATCGCCATCGAGGTCAGCAAGGTGCTGCAGGCGGATTTTGAACGGTCCATAAAGGGCTTTGTTGAGCCAGGCGAGTTTAAGAAATATCAGGCGTTTATCTTAGATTATGTGGCCAAGAATCCCATCACGGACCTCAGCTTTGCCCGGCATTCCGCCTTCAACGACTGGCTGGCCTATCGTAACATCAGCGAATTTGAGGCGGTGACAACCTTTGGTACTGTGCCCGAGGTGATGAGTGACGTATCGGATCGCATGGCAATGATCGCCGAGCAGATGCCCAAGATCTTAGGCTGGAAGGCGGAGCTCTACGCCCTGCATGCCAACATCAATCCTGAGACTGTGCAGCAGACACTGCAGAGCATCAGCGATACCTCGGCTAAGTTTCAACAGTTGATGGCACAGAGCCCAGAGATGATGCAGACCCTGGCGGTGGATCTGCGCCGTGAGCTGATGCCACTGCTTGCGCAGCTCAGTGAAACCACAGACGATAAGCTGGCCAAGCTCTCTGTGGAGCGTGAGGCGTTAACCCAGATGGTTAAACAGGAGCGTCTGGCGCTGGAGGAGATGGTCAATCGTCAGCGCGTGGCGGCTGCTGCGGATCTCGATGCTATCAGTCAGCACGCGGTCGAGCGCGCGTTTGCCGAGCTGACCAAGACCCTCAAGAGCCTGATCCTCTATCTGGTGCTCTTCTTCGTGGTCTGTTTCTTTGCTCCCTTGGGGCTTGGCGTCTGGCTGGGTAAGCGCATGGCCCTTAAACAGCAGGCGTCTTCGACATGAGCTGGCTGACCAGAGCGGCGGTCAGACTGTGATTGCAGACCAAGCTGGTTTACAATTGGCGTGCGCCGGCGGGGATTCGCCGGCGTTTCTATTTTGGCCCTATTAGTTAGGGTGAGTGAGCCGGGGGGCCTTAATGTCGTATGCCAAGCAGTTTAAAGCCTTAGATAGTTTACTAACGGGCAGCCGCGCGCTGTGGCAGGTGAAGGCCTTCGAGGCGCAGACCTTGCCCTGGCAAGACGCGTTTCCAAGGCTTGCCGAGCTGCTCTGGCAGATCCATGACGATGAAATTGACGGTCTCGATAGCGACAGTGCGGCGCTGCACGCGCGCCTGGCGCCCGCCCTCGAGGCGGATCTGGCCGCTAACGGATTGAGCTGGCCGCTCTCCTTGCTGGCCGAACTGGCACAAGGGATCAGGCCGACAGACAAAGCTTCCCAAGACGCCGGTTTATCAGAGAGTGAACAAAGTCATTTCAGCGCCCATATCAAGGGGCGCAAGTGGCAGCAAATTGTTGATTTTTCCGCGAGAGTCACCCCGAGGAATGATGAGATCTTGGAGTGGTGCGCTGGCAAGGGACATCTGGGCCGCTTGCTGGCCAAGGCTCAAGCGCGAACCGTGGTGAGCCTGGAGTGGCAGCAGTCGCTGTGTGAGGCTGGTTCGCAGTTTGCCCACCAGTGGCAGTTGCCCCAACGCTTCGTCTGCGGCGATGCCCTGGCTGAGTCTGCCCAAAAGCTGCTTAAGCGTGAGCAGCAGGCGGTGGCCCTGCATGCCTGCGGCGAGCTGCATATGAGTCTGCTGCGCGGCGCCGCCAAGGCCAGAACCCGTGACCTGGCAATCGCCCCCTGTTGCTATCATCTGATCCCCTGCAGCCATTATCAGCCGCTGTCAGTGCTCGCTCAGGCGAGTGAGCTCTCGCTCAGCAAACACGATCTTCAGCTTCCCTTGCAGCGATCTGTGATTGCTAATGCCAAGGCAAGGGAACTTCGCCTTAAAGAGGTGGCCTGGCGATTGGGTTTCGATAGCCTGCAGCGTGATGCCAGCGGCCGAGCTAAGTACCTGCCAATACCCGCAGTGAAACAGAGTCAGTTAAGCGGCAGTTTTCGCGACTTCTGCCACTGGGCGGCGGCGCAAAAGCGGGTGGACTTGCCCGATCTTTGGGATGATGAGACCTATCTTGCCAGGGGGCTTGAGCGTCAGCGACTGACACGGCGCATCGATCTGGTGGCGCACCTGTTTCGTGAGGCCTTGGAGCTTTGGCTGCTACTCGATAGAGTCTGTTTTCTAGAGGAGCAGGGCTATGAGGTAAGTCTCAGCGCCTTTTGCGATCTCGAGGTGACCCCGAGAAACGCATTGATCCAGGCCCATCTGCCTGAGCCCAGTTAGGTGCTCTTAGGCTTCCTTGAGCGTTGCATACCAGAGTCGCTTTTTTGACCATTTAGCGGCGCCTTAAGGCGCTTAACTGGTTTTTTACTCGTTTGCTCTGTGGAAGACACCCGGCGTGCGCTGTCATAAATTTGCCAACTCGCGCCTAAAAAAAGCCGCCCTATGGCGGTTTTTTATTGAATCATTCGCCGTTTCTTGCTCAAATGGCGGGTTAACACAGAAAGATAAAAATTGGCCGAATAAGTGCCGATATAATGAGCGAAACAGAACGGTTTCATGAAATATTCTCGCGTTTTTATAAATAGTCTGGCCTATGAGCTGGCACCTGAAGTGGTTTCGACTTCAGAGTTAGAGTCTCGATTAGCTCCCCTGTACCAAAAATTCCGGATCCCCATGGGGCAGCTTGCCGCATTAACCGGGATCCACGAGCGTCGCTGGTGGCCTAAGGGGCATAGATTGTCCGACGGCGCATTGGCAGCCGCCCACAAGTCTATCGAGGAGACGGGGATTGATGTGGCCGATCTCGGCGCCGTGGTCTATACCGGCGTCTGCCGTGATCAGCACGAGCCGGCGACCGCATGTCGTATCGCCGCCGAGCTGGGGGTCTCCAAGGATACCGCCATCTATGACATCAGCAACGCCTGTCTGGGTGTGTTGTCGGGTATTTTAGATATCGCCAACCGTATCGAGCTGGGTCAGATCAAGGCCGGCCTGGTGGTCTCCTGTGAATCGGCGCGTCATATCGTGGACATCACCATAGACAACATGCTGGCCGAGCCGACCATGCAGAACTATGCCCAGTCGCTGGCGACCCTGACCGGCGGCTCTGGCGCCGTGGCCGTGCTGCTCACTGATGGTAGCCTGCCGCTGAAGAGTGAGCGTCAGCATCAGCTGCTTGGCGCGAGTCATCTTTCGGCGCCCGAACATCATAATCTCTGTCAATGGGGATTACAGGAAGCCGGCACCCAGCTGTACCGCGAGTTTATGCGTACCGATGGCGTCGCCCTGCTTAAAGAAGGGGTCGAGCTGGCTCGTCATACCTGGGCGCATTTCCTCGAGCAGCGTAACTGGCTGGTGGAGCAGGTCGATAAGGTGATCTGTCATCAGGTTGGTGCCTCAAACCGTAAGCAGGTGCTGAGCGCGCTTAATATCCCTCAGGAGAAAGAGTTCCCCACCTATCAGCTCCTTGGCAACATGGGCACTGTCTCGTTGCCCGTGACGGCCGCCATGGCCCACGATCAAGGATTTCTGCGTAAGGGCGATCAGGTGAGTTTTCTCGGCATAGGCAGTGGACTCAACTGCATGATGCTCGGGCTCAAGTGGTAATCGGCCCGTCTACTCATTCTGGATAGCACAGCATAGGGGCGACGCCGAGCGGCGTCGCCCACTCAAGGCATAATCATAACAGGTACCCCCATGCTCGATTCGTTATTTCCTTTTAAACGCAATTACTTAGACCGCAATGGTCACAAGTTGCAATATGTGAATGAGGGCCAGGGTGAGCCCGTGGTCATGGTGCATGGCAACCCGAGTTGGTCTTTCTATTATCGTAATCTGGTGAAGGCCCTAAGCCCGAATCATCAGTGTATCGTGCCGGATCATATCGGCTGTGGCCTGTCGGATAAGCCAGACGATGCCGGTTATGACTACACCCTTAAGAATCGCATCGACGATCTCGAAGCCTTGCTCGACCACCTCGAGGTGAAAGAGAAGATCACCCTGATCGTTCACGACTGGGGCGGCATGATTGGCATGGGCTATGCGGCCCGTTATCCCGAGCGGATCAAGAAGATCGTGGTGCTTAATACCGGCGCCTTTCATCTGCCGGAGGCCAAGCCGTTTCCCTGGGCGCTGTGGATCTGCCGCAATACGCTTTTGGGCACGGTACTGGTGCGTGGCTTTAATGCCTTCTCCTCTATCGCTTCCTATGTGGGCGTCAAGCGCGCGCCTATGTCTAAGGCGATTCGTGAGGCCTATGTGGCGCCATTTAACTCCTGGGCTAACCGCATCTCGACCCTGCGTTTCGTACAAGACATTCCCCTGAAGCCGGGCGATCGCAACTATGAGTTGGTGAGCGAGATCAGTGAAAAACTGAGCCAATTTAACCAGCTGCCTATGATGATCTGCTGGGGACTCAAAGACTTTGTGTTCGATAAACACTTCCTCGATGAGTGGAAGCGTCGTTTCCCACAGGCAGAGGTGCATGAGTTTGCCGACTGTGGTCACTATATCCTGGAAGATGCCAGCGATGAGGTAGTGGCTCAGGTTCAGCAGTTTATGGCGCGCTAAAGTACTAAAGCACTAAAGCACTAAAGCACTATCGCATTAAGGGGTGAGGCGAATGTCTGAGACAGAGCAAGTTGGCGCTAATTTGTGTCGTCATCTCAACCGGGCGGCCAAAGAAGCCCCCTATGAGCTGGCGGTGGCGGTGCAGAAGGCCAGAGGCGTTTTCAGTAAACAACTTGACTATCAAGAGCTGAATTTTTCCGAGCTCGACACCATCAGCGACACGCTGGCCCACGGCCTTTATGCCTATGGCATCAGACGCGGTGCCAAGGCGGTGTTGATGGTCACCCCGAGTCTTGAGTTTTTTGCCTTAACTTTTGCCCTGTTTAAGGCAGGGATAGTGCCGATCCTGGTCGATCCCGGCATGGGAGTGAAAAACCTTAAGCAGTGTTTTGAAGAGGCGGCGCCCGATGCCTTTATCGGCATTCCCAAGGCGCATCTGGCCCGGCGTCTGTTTGGCTGGGGCAAGTCCAGCCTGAGACACCTGGTGACCGTCGGTGGCAGCAAGCTGTGGGGCGGTGCGAGTCTGGAGCAGCTTAAGCAACTGGGGCAAGGCAAGGGGCCTTTCGCCATGGCTAGGCTCGATGATGACGAGATGTGTGCCATCTTGTTTACCAGTGGCAGCACGGGCACTCCCAAGGGCGTAGTCTATTCTCATCGCATGTTCGAGGCGCAGATAACTGCCCTCAAGCAAGATTATCGAATCGTCCCAGGCGAGCGCGATCTGGCAACCTTCCCGCTGTTTTCCCTGTTCGGCCCGGCACTTGGCATGGCCTCGATCGTGCCTGAGATGGACGCCAGCAAGCCTATCACCGCCAATCCCGACTATATTTTCGCGGCCATCGAGCGCTATCAATGCACTAACATGTTCGTCAATCCGGCGCTTATCGAGCGTTTGGGACAGGCGGGCACAAGCAGACAGCCTAAGGTGCAGCTTAGTAGCCTTAAGCGGGTGATCTCGGCGGGCGCCCCGGCGACCATAGCGTCCATCAAGCGTTTCAGTGAGATGCTCAAGCGTGACGTGCCCGTGCTTAACTCCTACGGGGCCACCGAGTCGCTGCCGCTGAGCATGATAACCAGTCACGAGTTGTTTGATACCACAGATATCACAGATAACGGCGGCGGGATCTGTGTCGGTAAGCCGATAGCGGGTGTCGAGTTAAAGATAATCGCTATCGATGAGGCCGAGATCCCTAACTGGTCGGCGGCTCTCTGTCTGCCAAACGAGCAGATAGGCGAGATAGTTGTTAAAGGCCCCATGGTCAGCTCTAGTTATTATCGCCGCGATAAGGCCACGGCCCAGGCAAAGATTTTTGATGACCAGGGTCAGCACTATCACCGCATGGGGGACTTGGGTTATCTCGATAATCAAGGACGCCTGTGGATGTGTGGCCGTAAGGCCCACAGAGTGGATTGCTTAGTCGATGGCCAGCAGCGCCGCTATTTCTCCATCCCCTGTGAGCGTATTTATAACACCCACAGCGATATCAAGCGTTCCGCTCTGGTGGGAATAGACGTTAAAGGTGAGGTGCAACCGCTCATCTGCCTCGAACTCAAGCAGGGTCTGAGCTGCAGCAACGCCGCGGCGCTCTACAACGAGCTTAGGCTGCTGGGTGAGGCCCAAAGTCAGACCCAGGGGATCACCCGCTTTCTGATCCACCCGGGCTTCCCCGTCGATATCCGTCACAACGCCAAGATCTTCAGAGAGAAGCTGGCGGTGTGGGCGCAGTTCACCTACAAGGAGTGATAGGGCGTGAGCATCACTAAGTTTGCCAATAACAAGGATAACCTCAAGCTGCACCCCGAGGAGGTTGAGGCGCTGGCTCAATTGGCCAGGGTGAGCCGTCACGCCTTTGTGACCGGCGCCGGTGGGTTTCTGGGCAAGGCGATCTGCCAACGTCTTTGCGCTGCCGGTATCAAGGTGACAGGTTTCTCCCGGGGGCATTATCCCGAGCTAGAGGCCATGGGCGTTAACATGGTGAGTGGTGATATCTGCGATCTTGATGCGGTAACCCATGCCATGGCGGGATGCGATCTGGTGTTCCATGTGGCCTCCAAGGCGGGGGTATGGGGCAGCAGGGAAAGCTATTTTGCGCCGAACGTACAGGGCTGCGATAACCTGCTCAAGGCCAGTATCGTCCATGGTGTCGACAGTTTCGTCTATACCAGTACGCCGAGTGTGACCTTCGCCGGCGAAGATGAGTCGGGTATCGATGAGCGTGCGCCCTATGCCAGCCGTTTCCTAAACTATTACGGCGAGTCTAAGGCGATCGCCGAGCAGAGGGTGACGGCAGCCAATGCCACACCACTTGCGAGCGGAAAATCGTCTAGCCGAGACAAGCTCAATACTGTGTCACTCAGGCCACACCTTATCTGGGGGCCGGAAGATCCCCATCTGGTGCCCAGGGTGATCGTCCGCGCCCATACCGGCAAGCTCAAGCTGGTGGGTAAGGCGGATAAACTGGTGGATACCATCTACGTGGGCAACGCCGCCTATGCTCATATTCTGGCGGCCTTGACCCTCAAACTGCGCCCGCAGCAGTGCGCCGGCAAGTGTTACTTCTTGAGTAACGATGAGCCGATCACCATGGCGGCCATGCTCAACAAGATCTTGGCCTGCGCCGATCTTGCACCTGTCGATAAGCGGGTGCCCGCCAGCATCGCGTATCTGGCCGGGGCACTGTTAGAAGGGGTCTATGGTCTGCTGGGTAAGCGGGAAGAACCTATCATGACCCGCTTCGTGGCCAGACAACTCTCGACCAGTCACTATTTCGATATTTCGGCAGCCAAGTCGGATTTAGGTTACCGACCACTGGTGTCTATCGATGAGGGGATGGTTTCTCTGCGTCATTGGCTATCTTCGACTGACAACAGTCACTAGTGTCGCCATTGGGCCTAAGTCTGTTTGGGGCTAAGTCTGCTTGGGCCTGGCTTGTGTCTGGGATTGTGTCTGGTTTTGTGCCAGATCTTGTATCTGTGCTGCTTAAGGGGCTGGCGCCTCTTCCATGGCGGCGATCATTACCTTGGCAATTTCATCGTAATAGCTGGACCAGGCCTGCTCTATGGCCGGATTACACGCATCTCTCAGGCAATCTTGAATCGATAGCATCAGGGCCGAGCGCACCACATCAAACTGCGCCGGTGTGACGCCGTAACCCCTATGTTTTCGCCCCAGCACCACCAGGCGGGGTTTTATCTCCTCGAACTGAAATACCTTGGTTGCTGCGGTGGAGATCAATTCATTGAAGTGATATTCAAATACCGGTCGTTCGCTCTTGAACATGGGGCGGATCAAGGGGGCCATGGCAAACAGGCAATCGTAGAAGATGGCGGCAAAATTACTGCTTTGCCGATCGATCTCCGCATAGGATTTCTGGATTAATCTTTTTTGCTCATCGGTGAGAGGCATGGCATACCCTGTCGGCTCAGATCATCTTTTACACTGCAATTTGCCCCCACTTGAACAAGGACAGTGCAGGCAAATTAACTATAGCCTATGCATGTGCCTAGGCTGTAGTTGAGGGTCATTGACCTAGGCTCACACCTGTGGGTTTACATCTATGGGCTTACATCTTTGGGCTTAGGGCTATCCGTGGCTGATAAAGCTCGAGTTCGTGTCTGAGTCTTCAGTTTTTTGCCCACCCGCAATGGCGGCGACTTCGATCATCGCCTGGGTGAGTCGGCTGAGCTGGGCCGCGCTGATGGTGTAGGGCGGCATGATGTAGATGTAGTTTGAGAAGGGACGAACCCATACGCCGCGATCCACAAACGCCTGTTGTAGCGCCGCGGTATTCACGCTTTGCTGCATCTCAATCACACCGACGGCGCCCAAACAGCGCACCGCCTTTACCCCTGCTATTGTATTGGCCGGCGCTAACTCCTGCTTCATCTGCCGTTCGATGGCGGCGACCTGCTCGGGCCATTGGTTTTGATTGATCAGATCCATGCTGGCACTGGCGGCCGCGCAGGCCAGCGGATTACCCATGAAGGTGGGGCCATGCATGAAGACGCCGGAGGGAGAGTCGCTGATCCCCAGGGCCACCTCGTCGCTACATAATGTGGCGGCCAGGGAGATATAGCCGCCAGTGAGCGCCTTACCCAGGCAGAGAATATCGGCCTCTATGTCCGCGTGTTGGTAGGCAAACAGCTTGCCGGTGCGGCCAAAGCCGGTGGCTATTTCATCTAAGATCAACAACACCTTGAAACGATCGCACAGTTCTCGCAACCCTTTCAGGTAGTCGGCGCTGTAGAAATGCATGGCGCCTGCGCCTTGCATGATCGGCTCGATAATTACCGCCGCTATCGTCTGATGATTTGCCTCCAGTAACGCCTCCATCGCCTCGAGATCGCCCTCCCCTAACGCCTCACCGAAAGGAGTCTTGGGCGCCGGGGCAAACAGCTGCTGGGTTACCGCCTCACCAAACATGGTGTGCATGCCGCCTTCGGGATCACACACGCTCATCGCGGCAAAAGTATCGCCATGGTAGCCGTGCTTTACCGTGAGTATCCGTTGTTTATTGGGATTGCTGCGTCCCTGCCAATACTGCAGCGCCATCTTCATCGCCACCTCTACGGCGATCGAGCCTGAATCGGCCAGAAACACCTTGGTAAGATTGTCGCTGGTCATGGCAATCAGTTTCTTGCTGACCGCGACGGCGGCGGGGTGGGTAATACCACCGAACATGACATGGCTGAGGGTGGAGAGCTGCTTCTGCATCGCCTCCAGGATATGGGGGTGGCCGTAACCGTGTACGCAGGCCCACCAGGAGCTGGTGCCATCGATTAAGCGTCTGCCGTCTTCCAGGATCAACTCACAGCCCTCGGCCGCCACCACCCCATAAGCCGGAAGGGCATGGGTCATCGAGGTGTAGGGATGCCAGATATGTTGTCGGTCGAAATGAAAGTCGATCTGTGGACTTACAGACATAGAAACTCCTGATTGATTTTTAACCGGTAGTAAACCAGTTTAACTGGTTGGCGTTGACAGATTAAGGCCTCAGGGTATGCTAAGCAAGATAAATGTCGCCGGAAATCAAGCATTCCGGCTAAAAATAGCAACTTGAAGGTTGGTAATCAATGTCCGAATTAGCCTTACGTCACGATTGGCAACGTGATGAAATTGAAGCGCTTTTTGCGCTACCTATGAATGACCTGCTGTTTAAGGCCCATAGCATTCATCGCCAGCATTTCGACCCAAATGAGGTGCAGATCTCGCGTCTTTTGTCGATCAAGACGGGTGCCTGTCCAGAGGATTGTAAATATTGTCCTCAGAGCGCCCGCTACGATACCGGCCTTGAGAAAGAGCGACTGATCGAGATTGAGAAAGTGCTCACCGAGGCGCGTGCCGCTAAGGCCGCCGGTGCTTCACGCTTCTGCATGGGCGCCGCCTGGCGTAATCCCCATGAGCGCGACATGCCTTATCTGAAAGACATGGTGAGTGAAGTAAAAGCCATGGGCATGGAGACCTGCATGACCCTGGGGATGCTCAGCGAATCTCAGGCTCAGGAGCTGGCAGAAGCCGGACTCGACTATTACAACCATAACCTGGATACCTCGCCGGAATATTATGGCGACATCATTACCACGCGTACCTATCAGGACAGACTCAATACCCTGGATAACGTGCGCGCCGCCGGCATGAAGGTTTGCTCGGGCGGTATCGTCGGCATGGGTGAGCAGGCCAGCGATCGCGCCGGACTGTTACAGCAGCTGGCCAACATGGCCAAGCATCCCGAGTCTGTGCCCATCAACATGTTGGTGAAGGTTGCCGGTACCCCATTTGAAAACTTGGACGATCTCGATCCGCTGGAATTTGTGCGCACCATCGCCGTGGCGCGTATCCTGATGCCGCTATCTCGGGTTCGCCTGTCGGCGGGACGCGAGAAGATGACAGATGAGCTGCAGGCCATGTGTTTCTTTGCCGGCGCGAACTCCATCTTCTATGGCTGTAAGTTGTTGACCACGAGTAACCCGGAAGAAAATGAAGACATGACGCTGTTTAAGCGCCTGGGTCTTCATCCCGAGCAGGGGCAGGCGGGCACGGTGGAAGAGGAAAAGGCGGTATTTGCCAAGGCGCAGGCCGCTAAAGACAAGGCCTCTAAGCCATTCTACGATGCGGCGGCCCTCTAATTTAAGGTGAGTAAGCCCATGACCCGGCCGCTGCAGACGCTAGCGCAGAAAATTGAGCAGAAGATGCAGCGCGCGGCGCAAAGCGGGCTGCTCAGGCGTCGTCAGCAGTTGGCGCAGAGTCCCGATTGCGTCAATCGTCTGGTGCATCAAGGCAGCATCAAGCATAACTTTGCTAGCAATGATTATTTAGGCCTGAGTCAATCGGGTGAGTTGATCGAGGCATTAGCCGAGGGAGCGAAGCGCTATGGCGTAGGCAGCGGCGCCTCGCCCTTGGTGACAGGCTATAGCGAGGCTCACGCCAAACTCGAACAGGCACTGTGTGATGCCACAGGCCATGAGGCCGCCTTGCTCTTTAGTAGCGGTTTTAGCGCCAACAGCGCCCTGATGAAGACGCTGCTGGACAAAGAGAGCGTGGTGGTGGCCGATAAGCTGATCCATGCCTCCTTGATCGACGGCTTGCGAGAGAGCGGCGCGCTGCTCAAGCGATTTGTCCATAACGATATTGCTGGCGCGAAGCGGCTGACAAAAAAGCACCAGCCTCAGGCGATAGTCACCGAGAGCATCTTCAGTATGGATGGCGACCTGGCGCCCATAGATGAGCTTTATGGGGTGGCGAAAGACAATGGCGCCTGGTTAGTTGTCGATGATGCCCACGGTTTCGGTGTCTTGCCACTGGGCGGGCACAAGAGGGTCGATGCCAGTTGCTGCGATATTCAAATTGTCACCTTTGGTAAGGCGCTGGGCTGCCAAGGCGCGGCGATTCTTGGCTCGCGAGCCTGTATCGATTTTCTGGTGGCTCATGCCAGGGACTATATCTATTCCACCGCCTTGTCACCGGCCAGTGCCTATGTGGCGCTAAAGGCCGTTAATTTGGTGACTCGAGACGGTCAGCGCAGAGACAAGCTGGCTCAGGTGATCCTGGCATTTCAACAGGCCGCCAAGGCGAGGGGAATTGAGCTACTTGGCAGCCAGACGCCCATTCAACCATTGGTGGTGGGGGATATCGACAAGCTTGCTAAGATCGATATAGCGTTAAAGGCCGCCGGGTTCTGGGTGGGGGCGATTCGGCCCCCGACTGTGCCGCAAGGCAGTGCCAGGCTGAGGATCACCCTGAACGTGCATCATACCCAGGCCGACATCGACGCTCTGGCCGAGCAGTTGCAGCGAGTCTTGCAGGGCTAAGCCCGCAGAGGCGTATAATTTTTTCAGAGGAAGTCTGATTCTGTGTGTAGTGAATTAGCCAAAGATGTGCCTACGAATATGCCAAGCCAAGTGTCTAAGGCGCCGGATAAAGAGGGGACTAGCGTGGTTAGCCCTGTATCGACGGCCGACGTTGACAAGATAGCGGGGCAGTTCTCTCAGGCGGCCCGGCACTATCAGGAACATGACAAGGTACAGCGCCTCAGCGCGCAGCGGCTCAGGGCAAGCATGTCTCCTGTTGGCCGCCTGTTAGATATCGGTTGTGGTCCAGGTACAGATTTTTCTGCGGCGCGAGGTCTTAATGAGGTGCTGGCGCTGGATATCGCCCCCGGCATGCTATCGCAAATGCGCGCAAGTTTTCCTGGCTACAAGGCGCTGTGCGGCGATGCCCAGGCGTTGCCCCTATCCGATGCCAGCATAGATACCCTCTACTCAAACCTTGCCCTGCAGTGGTGCAGCGATATCAAGACGGCCATAGGTGAGCTTGCTAGGGTGCTTAAGCCCGGCGGTCAATGCCATCTCGCCATCGTCGTCGATGGCAGCCTGGCGGAGCTCGATGCCCTTGGGTTAAGGGTCAATGCCTTCGAGGCCGCCCAGACGGTTCTCTATGGGTTTAGCGATAACCAGTGGCAAATTGAACACCAAACGGTAGAGGCGCTGCGGGTGCATTTCGACGATCTTAAGACGCTGCTTTATTCCATCAAAGGGGTCGGGGCCTCTACGGCGACGGGGGTTAATGACCAGCCATCAGTCAGGCTGCGCGGTCGCCGGGATTGGCAGTCACTGTGTGAGCGCGTCGAGGCAATGCGTCAGCCAGAGGGACTTCCCTTGACCTATCAAATCTTATTTATTCATGCGAGCCGTAAGGCGAGTTAAGGAAAGGGTTCATGCGTTATTTCATCGCCGGCACAGATACCGACAGTGGTAAGACGCTGGTGGCTTCCTCACTCCTCTATCTAGCGAGTAAGCAGGGTAGCACCTTGGGGGTTAAGCCCATCGCTTCGGGTTGCGAGCAGACGTCTGAGGGACTGAGAAACAGCGACGCCCTGGCATTGATGGCTCAGTCCAATGTGAAGCTTGCCTATGAAAGAGTGAACCCCTTTGCTTTTAAGCCTGCCATCGCGCCGCATATCGCCGCCAAGCAGCTAGGCGTGCCCCTTAATGCTGATCTGGTCACGGCTCACCTTAAGACGCTGCCATTTGATCAGGTAGATTTCGCCTTGGTTGAGGGGGCGGGTGGCTGGCGGCTGCCGCTTAACCATGCGCTTCGCGTTCAGGGTAAGCTTAATCCACAGGCCTTTCTTTCCACTGTGGCAATCGATCTGCAGCTGCCGGTGATCTTGGTGGTCGGGGTTAAGCTGGGTTGCCTCAACCACGCACTGCTGACTCAAGAGGCAATTCAGGCCGATGGGGTAAAGATAGCTGGCTGGGTAGCAAACTGCGTCGATCCCGATATGCAGGTGACTGACGAGAACCTCTTGGCGCTTACTGCCTTGATGGACGCCCCATGCCTAGGTGTCATCCCACATCTTACTGAATGTTCTAGCCAAAACGCCGCGCAATACTTAGATCTTACCAAGCTGGCGCCCGGTCAAGGTTAGCCAACGCTAGCTAACATAGTGCCTGTTGAGTGGAGGCTTGATGATTAACAAAGCGCCATTTCTTGGTTGCTGGGGTAATTATTAATAAAGATTAACGGCTTATCCCATCAAAGCCGATAAATTTAAGATTGGCTTAATATAGGGCTTCTAGACTCCACGCCAAGGTCTACACTTTTTGGCGTGGCTGCACATTCAATCGTACCCACCAAAAAAATTTTTACGTTCAACCCTTGAACTCTGACTTATCGGACATATTATGTCGTTAAGAGAGGCTGATGACACATAGGGTGTCTCATACAGGGCTTATAGGAGCTTACATGAAGCGTATTTTCTTATTGATCGCGACAAACATGGCAATCTTGCTGGTCGCTTCAATTGTGATGTCTATTTTAGGGGTTAACACCTCGACCATGGGCGGACTATTGGTCTTTGCCGCCATCTTCGGTTTCGGCGGCGCCTTTATCAGCTTAGCGATCTCTAAGTGGATGGCAAAGAAGACCATGGGCTGTGAAGTAATCACCACACCACGGGACAACATGGAGCGCTGGTTGGTCGATACCGTTGCACGTCAGGCTGAGCAGGCGGGCATCAAGATGCCTGAGGTGGCCATTTATCAGTCACCCGAGCTAAACGCCTTTGCCACGGGCCCGAGTAAAGATAACTCGCTGGTTGCCGTGAGTAGCGGACTGCTCTACGGCATGACCCAGGACGAGATCGAGGGTGTATTGGCCCACGAGGTGAGCCACGTAGCCAACGGTGACATGGTGACCCTGACCCTGATCCAGGGCGTGGTCAATACCTTTGTTATCTTCGCCGCGCGTGTGGTTGCGAGCATTATCGACAACTTCGTTGCCAGCAATGACGAAGAGGGCGAAGGCTTGGGTATGTTTGCCTACATGGCCGTGGTCTTCGTGATGGATATGCTGTTTGGTATCCTGGCCTCAATGATCGTCGCTTACTTCTCACGTGTGCGTGAGTTCAAGGCCGATGCCGGTGGGGCGCAGCTTGCCGGTAAACACAAGATGATTGCGGCGCTGGACAGATTGCGTCAAGGCCCCGAAACCGGTGCCATGCCTGCACAGATGGCCGCCTTCGGTATCAATGGTAAGAAGTCGATGGCCGAGCTGATGATGAGCCATCCACCACTGGAAAAGCGTATCGAAGCATTACGCGCACAGTAATTAAGTTTTAATGACGAAAACGGGAGCCCAGGCTCCCGTTTTTTTTGTCTCATTTTTGCAGTCAGCTTTTGGGGTGAGCAATGGCTGGGAAAAATGTCCATATGCATAGCCTGAGTGTGACGCAGATCATACTTATATGTGAGTATGAGGCTTGTGGCATAGATATTTGATTAAGTGCACATTTTTGGCGAGTGGCTACTGTTAGTATGCCCGCAAGAGAAATTTGCCTATTTGCAAAACCTTAGCTATTTTAAGCTGAGTTGTGCAATCTAGGAACAAGGCAGGATGGGACATAATAACTAACCCCACAACGCCAAACATAAGAGAGGAAATTATCGTGAGCAATAAAATTCTAAGTGCGTTATTCGGTGCTGGTTTAGCGGCGCTTGCATTGTCACCAGCGGCAATGGCAGAGCCACAAGAACTTGCAGAGATGCATGCTGAGATGGAAGGCTGTGAAGCGTGTCACGCAGACGGTGAACCATCAGCCGATGGTGCTCACGAGTTTGAGCAGTGTCAGAGCTGTCACGGTACACTGGCCGAGATGGACAAGGTGCACCAGCCACACGACGGTAACCTGATGTGTGCCGACTGTCACGCACCGCACGATTCTAACGTGGGTGATAAGCCTGCATGTGACAGCTGCCACGACGATGGCCGCACAGCAGATTCAGTGCTGAATAAGTAAGATCCTTGTAAGATAATCGACAAACACCGGCAGCTGCCGGTGTTTTTGTATGTGTCGCTGGCAGAGCCTGTCTGCCTCTTTTCCGTCTATACGAATGCCAACTCGGTAAGATAAAACTCATCATTCCCTCACCAAACATTAGTAGAAAAGTATTACTCCTCTTCATTGAATAGATATTTTGTCTAGCCTGACTTAATACTCTTTGTGGACGTAAGTCCTTTGTCTTAGCTAGATAATCTTGGCAAGAAAAACAGATAGGTGCGCCAAGGAAGGAAACAAATTTGATGCAAGCAGTCTTTAAGGTCAGGCAATTTGCCTGGCGCCGGGCATTCTGCCAGTTGTGCTTGTTAGGGGCGCTTTTTGGCGGCCAGCCTGTATGGGCCGATGATCTCAGTAGCCTAGATGAGTTAGCCCATGGTGATAACGCCAGTATCATGCAGCTTGGGGATGCACTACAGGCCGATATTACGCAGAGCGGCGGCGCTAACCGCGCGCTCATCACGCAATCGGGCGTGGCGAACAGCGCAGGCGTACAACAGCAGGGGATTCACAACCAGGCTTATTTGCTGCAGCAAGGAGAGGCGATAGAAGCCAGCTTGTTGCAGGTGGGGGTGAACAATAGCCTGATAGCCAATCAGCTTGGATCTAGCCTATCTTTGGTGGTGGAGCAGCGAGGCAGTGATAACCAGGCCTACGTGCAACAGAGTGGTTATGACAATGAGGTCAGTATTTATCAAAACGGCTCGGGTCATGGGGTGATAGTGACACAGTGGGGCAATGCACAAAGGGCCAGTGTTACTCAGGGATATCGTTAGGGAAGGTGCGAACAGGTCGTCGTACAGCTCTGGCTTTGATAGCAGCGACAGTTCAAGGCATTCAACTGAGGGCATGCCGAGGCCTGCTGAAGTTGAATAACGCCGAAATGGTGTTGCTAGCCCCGCAGGGCGAGGCTTACAGCGGTATTTGCTGCGTTACAGTTCTTGCGAAGGACTAGGGCCATTCGCTGCAAACTGTGCCTTGCATCTATCCACTTTAAGCACACGCAGAGCAAGCACGGGACTTATTCGCACCTTCCTTAGCAGTAAGGCGGTGAAAGATAGGGTGAAGGGATCTCGCCTAGAACAGATAATCTGGTAGAGCTTGATAAAAATGGCGCAATTAAGATGTTATTTTTAATTCTATAGTTGTTATTATATGTGTCGGTTTAATGGAATACGCTTATAACTAGCGACATGGAGTGAGCAGGATGTTCAAAGTGATAAATTGGGTAGTGGTATCGCGATCGCAGTTGTTGATTGATCTGTTGGAGACGCGTTGGCCCCAGGAGTTTCTGGTTAAACTGGCTAAGGTTACCCCAGAGAGTGTTGAAGTGACCATGAGTGAAGGGAATTACTCTTTGGTTGTTATCGATCTCGCCACCATAGATGTGCAGCGCGCCTATCAGGTGCAAAAGCAGATCGAGAAGCGCCACAGCGCCCGCGTGGTATTCTTACACTATCCGAAACAGATAGACGCAAGATTTCTAATTTCCCCCATTACCGCCGCCGTCTTCTATGGTGATGCATCCTTAGAGCAGATAGGCAAGGCCTTAGCCAATGTGTTGCGTGGCCAGACGGTGATCCCCCATACTTTGCTATCGGCTTCTGCGGATCAGGAGCAGCTGGACGGCGCCGACAACCTGACTATTCGCGAGCGCGAGGTACTGCAGGCCTTGCTGACAGGCAGTACTAACGTGGATATCGCCAATCAGTTGTTTGTCAGCGAGAGCACCATCAAGACACATCTCTATCGGGTGTTTAGAAAAATTGGTGTCTCAAGCCGTGGACAGGCGATTGCCTGGGCACAGACTCATCTGCATGAGGTGCAGCAGTGAAATATGTTGGCCGCTTACTCTTGTTAGCGGCCTTCTCGGGCCCTGTTTATTGTCAGGGGCCTGATGTCGACGAGGGCAGTAAACTGGCCGCGCAGAGTACCAGTGACACGCCGCCCAGGCTGGAGTCTGATCTCATCGATGGCTTGATCCTCAACCGGGCGATGACTCGTGTCGGTCACAGATTTTATCGTGAGTTTGTTGCCGCCTATCGCGATATCGGCGGCATGACTGAGCACGGTGGACTGAGTATTGTCGAGTTGGCTACTGCGCGTAGTGGCAGCAAGATTAGCGTGTTACACAATCGCAAACCTATCTTTGTGACTGTGGTGTCACCGGCGAGTCGGCAGTTGGATAAGCTGGCGGAGCAGGTGGCCAGGCGTGTCGACAGTATATTGAAGCAAAACAAGAAACAGGCTAGCTGGGCTCAGTGGTTGGATCCCGATTTAGCGCCTGATGAATTTTAATAGGGACATTAAACCATGAATCGAGCTAAGTCTCGTCTGTCGATGGCTATTCTATTGACGGTCGCGTTCAGCCTGAGCAGTCAGGCGACACAACTTATCTATACCCCAGTGAACCCCAACTTTGGTGGCAGTTATCTTAACGGCTCCTACTTGCTGGCTAACGCCTCGGCGCAAAACGATCACAAAGGGGGCTCAGGGTATACGCCTCCCAGTGCACTCGAGCGTATGGCGAGTTCACTGGAGTCTCGCCTGATGAGCCAGCTCTTTAATGATGCGGCCAATGGCGGCGAGGGATACCTCAAGACAACTGACTTTGAGATCCAGGTGCTCAACGAAGATGGCATGCTGCTGGTGCATATCACAGACCTATTAACCGGTGAGACCACGGTTATTGAGGTGGGTGGGCTGAGCGATAGTTCGAGTGTAGGTGGCTAACGATGAAACCTTTGTTGATTGCCGCTGGCCTGCTACTACTCTCTGCCTGTTCCACCACCAGTGACCTCGAACAGGTGCAAGCCTCCTCGAGTCTGATGCCGAAGGGCGAGAGTTACTATGATCTCATTAACCTGCCTGCGCCCCAGGGGGTAATGCTTGCCGCCGTGTATGACTTTCGTGATCAGACAGGTCAATATAAGCCCATCCCTTCCAGTAACTTCTCTACCGCCGTGCCCCAGAGTGGCACTGCGTTTCTGGCCCAGGCCTTGAATGATTCTAGCTGGTTTATTCCCGTCGAGCGTGAAGGGTTACAGAATCTGCTCACAGAACGCAAAATCGTCAGGGCAGGCCTAAATGGTGAGGCCAATAAGTTGCCACAGCTTAATTCGGCGCAGATTTTGATGGAAGGCGGTATCGTTGCCTATGACACTAACGTCAGAACCGGCGGCGCCGGCGCCCGCTATTTAGGCATAGGTGCGGCAACCCAGTTTCGTGTCGATACCGTAACGGTTAATCTCAGGGCGGTGGATATTCGCACCGGACGCTTGCTCAGTAGCGTGACGACGACAAAGTCAATCTTGTCGAAAGAGATCACCGCCGGTGTGTTTAAGTTTATCGATGCACAAGAGCTATTGGAGTCTGAGCTTGGCTATACCTCTAACGAGCCGGTGAGTCTGTGTGTGGCATCGGCCATAGAGAGCGCGGTGGTACATATGATCGCCGACGGTATCTGGAAGGGTGCATGGAATTTAGCCGATCAATCCAGTGGGCTAAGCAGTCCCGTGTTACAAAAATATTGGTTGGAAGCCCACTCTGAAGCCAGAGTACGCGCAAAGATCAATCAGGGATGAGACGGGCTGTCGAGATGGTTCATACTTTTGCATTACCATTGCAATGCCGTGTAATACTTTGGTGTTAACGGTCTAAATCGGTAGTAACTATTTTGCTACTTTGGCCCAACATTGCATAACTATATATTTTTATTGTTTTTTGGCTCGTTTCGGTTTCACATTTACCCTCTCTGAGGTAGAATCCGTCAAGTTTTTGACTTGCTGAATAGGTACGATGAAGAAGTTAGCATTGCTGTTAGTGTTAGCGCCACTTTACGCACATGGATTGGCGCCTTTTGGGCTTGATTGGGGAGAGGATGTCAGCCGGTATGGCGAGGTCAAACGCCAGGGAGATGAGCTCAGGGTAGAAACCCATGCTTTACCTAAATCTTTATCTTTAGCCAATGACTATGTGCTCTATGCCGATAAGCAACACGGGCTACTAAAGGTCACCATGACTAGCAAAATCTATGGCTTATATGATGATGATTATAATCAGGATTTTAATTTTATTAAGCAATCTCTGATGGATAGTGGTTATCAAACTACAGAGTTTATCTCTAGTGAGATGAGTTCATATAAATGCGTATTACAGGGAAGCTGCTCGGGTAAGCGCTGGTATGGCTTTGTGGGCGATGGCACTAATGTGGCGCTGGAACAGTTGGCCAAGACGCGCCAAGATGCCTTTATCAAGTTAACCTTCAAGGCGCCTAAGTTGCTGCAGATAGAGGCCGAGCGTGAAAATCTTAAGCAACTTAAACAGCAAGATCAGATGAACAGCGATAGATTAGCATTCGATTAAATAGCACTTAATATTAAATCTTGGCCAGTGTCGCTGCGATGAGTAATAAGGCCCACCTGTTCATCTGGTGGGCTTTTTTGATCTCTGTGCTAAAAATCATCACTCGTTAACCGAGTTAACTCCTTTATTTATATGAAGGATCACAAATTGGTCATTTGTGAGTATACTGACAGGAATAACGTCACATCGAGGATAGTGCAATGGCCGAAGAGACCATTTTCAGTAAAATTATTAGACGCGAAATTCCCGCCGATATCCTATATCAAGATGAGTTGGTCACGGCCTTTCGCGACATTCAACCTAAGGCGCCAACCCATATTCTCATCATCCCTAACCATCTTATTCCGACGGTTAACGATGTGAAGGCATCTGACGAGAAGGCATTAGGGCGCATGATGACGGTGGCGGCTAAGCTGGCTGATGAGGCGGGGATCGCCGAAGACGGTTATCGTCTCATCATGAACTGTAATAAGCATGGCGGCCAGGAAGTCTTCCATATTCATATGCACCTATTAGGCGGCGATTTTATGGGACCGCTGGTGTCGCGTTAATCCTGACTTACTTCTGGACTGTGTTGAGCAATGAAGACAAATCCTGATTTTTTCCCGCTGACGGACTTGGCCACACGCTTTGTCGGCCAGCTAGTGCAGTGCCGCCGACTCGGACTCAGTGTGCTTGAAGCCAGCGAACAGCACGTGTTGATCGAGCTTCCCTATAGCAGCGAGCTGATCGGTTACCCCGATACCGGTGTGATACACGGCGGGGTGATCACCACCTTGATGGACACCGCCTGTGGTACGGCGGTGGTGTGCAATATTTTCGATAAGTACAAGTCACTTGAGTTATCGCCAACGCTGGATCTGAGAGTCGATTACATGAAACCGGCCGAGCCAAATAAGAGCGTTTACGGTTTTGCGGAGTGTTATAAGCTCTCTTCGAGCGTGGCCTTTACTCGCGCCATCGCCTATCAGGATTCTATCGATGACCCTATCGCCCATGCGGTGGGCTCTTTCATGCGCATCAGCCCAGAGATGGTGGGTGATGCCTTCAGACAGGCCTTGATGGGAGAAGGGGAATGACCATGGTTTCGCCAGAGGCTAATCAGGCACTAAACGTTAAAGATATCGTCAAGAAGGCCACCGAGCTCAACGATTTCGGTCACCTATTGGCACACGTACCTTATGCAAAGTTTATCGGCATGCAGGTGGCACGCTTTGGCGACGAGCTGGTGTTTCAGCTACCCAAGAAAGATGAGAATATCGGTAATCCAACCCTGCCGGCCATTCATGGCGGGGTGATCGCCGGTTTCATGGAGATGTCGGCCATCGTACAGTTGATGGTATTTATGCAGACCACTAAGGTACCCAAAATTGTCGACTTCTCTATCGATTACCTGCGAGCCGGCCATCATAGAGACAGTTTTGCCGAGTGCAAGATCACTCGCCAAGGGCGACGTGTGGCCAACGTTAACATCAACTGCTGGCAAACCAACCGTAAGGCGTTGATCGCCACGGCACGTGCCCATTTTCTGATAGAGTAACCGAGTCAATGGTCGGCGTTAGGAGGGTAAAGATGAACAAGGGATTAGTGTTAGGCTGGATGTTATTGGGACTGGCAGCCTGTGCGCCGCATACCGGCGGCATCATGACCAGCTCTACCGGCGAGGTGCGGGTGGACAACGGCTCCTTCCACTCGGATGTGGATGTCAGTGGGGTGACGACCCAGGCTGAGGCCGGTTTCTTGCGGGCCCGCGCTACCGTTATCAGCAAGGCGGCTACAGATCTCCATCTGCAATATAAGTTCACCTGGTACGATATCAATGGTGCGACGGTGGAAGATGAGGGCGTAAGCTGGAAGGCGCTTAAGCTCCATGGCAAGCAGCAGATGCAGGTAACGGCGCTGTCGCCTAATGCCACTGCGGTGCGCTGCGAACTCTATGTGCGCGAGGCCATTTCCAATTAAAAATCGCTTTCATGGATGAGTCTAGCGAATGATTTGATGAAAACGTCAGCAATGCTGGCGTTTTTTATGGGTCAGGCGCAAATTTTGCGTTAAATATGTCAACTCTTTGTATGAGTCATGTATAATCGGCCTCGCCAAGGGGTGTTAACGCCAAGCCATAGGCTTTGTGATTGACTGAGATGTCCGCTGGACGAACCCTTAGAACCTGATCCGGCTAATACCGGCGTAGGAATGGGCCACATCACTAGATTCAACGCGATCTGTCTGTGCATTCTTTCTCGCTTTCTTAAGTGCCGGATCTCAATATTAATTTGAGGTCCCATGTTTACATTAAAATCTTATTCACCCATCGCCCTTGCCGTCGCTGCGGCGTTAACTCACACCAGCCTTATGGCGAGCGATACGCCGCCGACTAATGACGAGATGGAAGTGATCGTCGTCACCTCTGATTTTCGCCAATCCAGCCTGGACAAGGTGCCATCGAGCATCAGCGTTATCGACCAACAGCAGATAGAAGACGAGGGCGCCCAGCACTTCGAAGACGTACTCAACGGTATTGCCAACTTCAACTGGTCTGGCGGCAGCTCACGGGCAAAATATTTCCAGATCCGCGGCGTCGGCGAGCAGGAGGAGTATCAGGGGGCGCCTAACTCCTCCGTGGGCTATATCATAGACGACATAGATCTGTCTGGTATTGGGATGATCTCCAGCATGTACGATCTGCAGCAGGTCGAGGTGTTGCGTGGTCCTCAGGGGACTCGCTATGGTGCCAACGCACTGGCGGGACTCATCTATCTTAAGAGTAACGATCCCACCTCAGTATTCGAACATGGCGCCGAGGTGCAACTGGGTGACGATAACCTGCGCACCTATAGCGGCTTCAGCTCAGGTCCATTAAGCGATTCGGGCAAGCTCTTGTACCGCGTATCGCTGCAGCAACATGAGCAGAACGGCTATCGTGACAACCTTTACCTGGGCCGAGACGACACCAACGGCCGAGATGAATTTACCGGCCGCATCAAGCTGCGCTGGTATGCCACAGACGATCTGGTGGCAGATCTCAGCCTGATGCACGCCGATTTTAACAATGGCTATGATGCCTGGACACTGGACAACAACGGCTTCGATACTCTTACCGATGAACCTGGTGTCGATAAGCAGCGCACCACGGGTGGCTCACTGAAGCTGACCTACTCGGGCGCCGACAGCTTCGAGCTGGTCTCATTAAGTTCAATGGCTCAGAGTGATACTCACCACGGCTATGACGGTGACTGGGCAAATCCTGCATATTGGGCGGCCCGCAGCTGTGAGGGTGAGCCCTGCCAGTATGACTACACCTGGAACAAGCTGGGCGAGAGAACCACCCTGTCTCAGGAGTTTCGTCTAAGCTCCACGGAGGCGGGACGTATCTTAGGCGGTAGCACAGACTGGTTGGTGGGTGTCTATGGCCTGAGACTCACAGAAGACAACGACACCACCGAGGTCTACAACGGCTGGGAAGACAATCTCATGGCCGAGTATGAGGCGACTAACCTGGCCGTTTTCGCCCAGTTAGACAGCGACCTGGGCCATGGCTATGCGCTCTCAGTCGGTGCGCGTCTCGAGCGCCGCGAGAGTGACTACAGCGACTCGGCCAACGATGCCTTCGCGCCGTCTGAGAACATGTGGGGTGGCCATATTGCCCTGAGCAAGACGTTGAGCCCAGAGCATCAGGCCTATGCGCGTATCGCCCGTGGCTATAAGGCGGGTGGTTTCAACATGTCGCTGCCGACCTCATTGAGTGATAAGAAAGAGTTCCAGGCCGAGACACTGTACAACTATGAGCTTGGCCTCAAGTCCGAGTGGCTCGATGGCGACGCCACCACGCATTTCTCGCTGTTTTACATGGACAGACGCGATCAGCAGGTCTCTGCCTCACAGCAAAACCCGGATGAACCACAGAAGTTCATTCTCTATATCGAAAACGCCGGTAGCTCCCACAACTATGGTGCCGAGCTGGAAGCCAACTGGTACGCCACTGATAACCTTAAGCTATACGGCACGCTGGGCTGGTTAGAGACCGCCTATGGCGATTACGCCTACCAGGATAAGTACGGTGGACTGGTGGATCTCAGTGGCCGCGAACTGGCTCACTCGCCTAACCTTACCTATAGCGCGGGGGTGACCTATCGCAGCGATCTGGGGTGGTTCGCCAACCTGACCACAAGTGGCAAGAGTGAGTTCTACTACTCAGACAGCAACGATTCCAAGTCAGAGCCCTATACTATCTTCAATGCCCGTGTTGGTTATGAGACAGAGACCTGGTCGGCTTACCTTTGGGGTCGCAACCTGTTTGACGAGCAGTATGGGGTGCGCGGCTTCTATTTCGGTAACGAGCCAGATAACGGCTGGGCCGACAAGCAATATATCCGCTACGGCGATCCTCGCCAGCTAGGCGTTACACTTAACGTCAAGTTTATGTAATCGCCTGTATAGTTGCTTATTACGACAGGGGCGGGCAGGGCTCGCCCCATTAAGGAGTTAAGATGAAATTAACGGCTGAAATCAGCATGTATCCCCTCAAGGATAACTATATCGATCCCATCAAATGGTTTATCGGCAGGGTAGATGGTTACCCCAACATAGAGCGCCGTACCAATGCCATGGCCACTCAGGTGTGTGGTGAGTATGGCGAGGTAATGCAGATGTTGGCCACCGAGATGGAGGCCGCCCACCAGAAGTGGGGCAAGGCGGTGTTCGTGGTCAAGTTTATCGGCGGTGAGCTGGACCTGTCTCATCAGGAATAAGGCCAAAAGGCGAATAAGTTAACGGGAGCGACACTCATCCTATGATAGATTTCTGGTCCGCTTTGGTCAGCACCCTGACCCAGGCTTTCGAGCAGGCCAACGCCATGACGGCCTGGGAGGCCGTTGCCGTGGTCTTGGCACTGGCCTACCTGGCGCTGGCGATGCGCGGCAACATCTGGTGCTGGGCGGCGGCGTTTGTCAGCACCGCCATCTATACCTTGCTGTTTTGGGAGGTTTCCCTGCTGATGGAGTCGCTGCTCAACGTCTACTACATGGCGATGGCCGGCTACGGCTTTTGGCTGTGGCGCTATGGCGGCGGTGAAGACCATGGTGTCGAGGTGGTGAGCTGGTCGCTGGGACGGCATATCTATCTGATTGTCGCGACCAGCGTGGTTTCCCTGGTGGTCGGCCATTTGATGGCGAGCTACACTCAGGCCTCTTACCCATATCTGGACGCCGCAACCAGCTGCTTTGCCGTGATGACTACCTATCTGGTGGCTCGCAAGGTGCTTGAGAACTGGCTCTACTGGGTGGTCATCGATCTGGTCTCCATCTATCTCTATCTCAACAAGGGCTTGATGCTCACCTCTATGCTGTTCATCCTGTATGTGGGCATGGCGATTGGGGGCTACTTTCTGTGGCGCACCAGCATGCAGCAGCCAAGCGAGGCGGATTACTCCTATGACTAATGCGGGCCGTGCTGTGACACCTGTCGAGGCTAGCGGCTGATGTCTGGCGATAGTCGGCGTGATGGCTTGCATGAAAGCCTGCCTGAGGCGGTTAAGACGCAGCTGGCCAGCCTTGGCTGCCCACTCGATGCGACCACACATATACAGGCGCTCTCGCGGGGGCTGAGCAACCAAAATTATCATCTGAGCAATGCCGGCAAGCAGCTGGTGCTGCGGGTCAACAGTCAGGCGAGTAGCCAGATCAGTGCCCGGGATCATGAGGTGGCGAACTGGCGTCTGGCACAGCGGCAAGGCATAGCTCCCGAGCTGGTATATGTGTCGCCTGACAACCGCTTCTATCTGAGTCGTTTCATCGACACAGAGGAAGATTGGAGCCGCCTGATGACGGCCAATCCCGCTCATCCGCTGCAGGATGAAGCCGTTACCCGAACCGATGCCGAGGTGTTGCTGCTGGAGCTGCTTCGCGGCCTGAGTTATCTGCCCGTGCCAGAGAACCCCATCTCTGTGAGCGAGCAGTGGCGGCGCTACTTTCAACGGTTAGCCAGCGTAGCCGAAGGTTGCCGAACTCCTGCGCCATATCGCGATCAATGGCAGCAGAGGTGGCTTGAGCTTAAGGCCCATCGAGTGCGCGTCGATGCCGTCCTTGCAGAGCTGGATGCCTGTGAGCTGGCACCGCAATACAGCCACCGCGATCTCAACCCCCATAATCTCTTGATGAGTCAGGGGCGGCTCTGGTGTATCGATTACGAATATGCCTGTAGCTCGCATCCCTTGGTGGATCTCGCCAGCGTGCTGGCGACCCATAGGCTCTCCACTGAGCAGCGCCATAAGTTGATTTTGGGCTACCTCGAGGGGCATCCCAAGCTAAACCACAAGGCGCAGGCGGCTATTCCGGCGGCGCTGGCACTCTATTGGTATTTTGCCGCCTGTTGGGCGCTGTTGATGGCCAGTCAGGGCGGGACAGAGGCGGGCGAGAGTGCACCAGATGCGAGTCTGCCTCACAGCGTGAGCGACTATCTGCAATGCTTCGACGACTTCATGGTGCTCATCGTCTGACTCTTCTATCTCCCCATCTCCCCATCTCCCCATCTCCCCATCTCCCCATCTTCCATACTCCTCTTACGCTTGTCTTTATGCAGTCTTGCTGAAATTAAATTGTTCAGCTAAGGGTCTATTAGGTAATGACAAAATAATGAGAGAGTGAGGTTATGCAGAAACTGTACGCTAAATTTACCCAGGGGATCGCCCAGCTTGATGGTGTGGCGGCCCTGGCATTGAGGCTTTATCTGGCGCCCGTACAGATGCAAGCGGGTTACAACAAGTTGTCCCACTTTAGCGATACGGCAGCATGGTTTGGCAATGCCGAGTGGGGATTAGGTCTGCCCATGCCCGCGGTGATGGTGGCACTGGCGGCTGGCAGCGAGTTTGTCGGCGGGATCTTGTTGATCCTGGGCTTAGCCACCCGATTGATCTCAATTCCCTTGATGGTCACCATGGCGGTGGCGGCCTTTAGCGTGCATTGGAAAAATGGCTGGTTGGCCATCGCCGATCCTAGCTCTTGGCTGGCCAATGAGCAGGTATTGGCGTCCGCCGAAAAACTCGCGGCGGCCAAGTCGCTGTTGCTGGAGTATGGAAATTATGACTGGCTGACCTCCTCGGGTAACTTTGTGATCCTCAATAACGGCATCGAGTTTGCCGTGACCTATCTGTTCATGCTGTTTGCCTTGTTGATCATAGGTGGTGGACGTTATACCAGCCTGGACTATTGGATTGCCCGCAAGTATCAGCCAAAGGCTTAAGCAAACGCGGTAGAGTGTAAATCCCACTGTTTTGGTGGGATTTTTTTTACCAATTTGTTACCCTCGTGGTCGGTATTAATGACAGGATAATCTTTGTGGATGCGATCGAACTTCTGTTGACTCGGCAGTCTTGCCCCAGATTAGTCGCCCCGGCTCCCGATGAGGCGCAATTAGCCCAGATCTTAAACGCCGCGGTGCGAGTGCCGGACCATGCCGGCCTTACGCCGTGGGAATTTATCGTCGCCGAGGGTGATGGTTTAACCCGCCTGGCGGATCATTTTGTGAAGGCCATGGAGCAAGATGGTGGCGACGAGGCGGCAGTCGCTAAGGCGGCCAACATGCCGATGCGCGCCCCTATGGTGGTGACTGTGGTGGCTAAGGTCAGCGATCATCCTAAGGTGCCGGCGCTCGAGCAACATATTGCCGCGGGCTGTGCCTGTATGGCAATGCAGCAGGCGGCCTTCGCCCTGGGGTTAGGTGGCATCTGGCGCACCGGCCCCTTGGCCTTTAATCGTTATCTGCACCGGGAACTAGGCCTGGGCGAGCAAGATCAGATAGTGGGCTTCCTCTATCTGGGCACGCCCGCGGTGAAGGCGCCGTTAAAGCCGCAAAAATCTGCTGGTTCGGCGGTGCGTTACCTCTGATAAGAGGGATAGCCCTAGTTTTAGGAAGCGATAGAGATTGTGAAGCCTGGCCAGGGACTTTCGACTTTGGTCGGGTTTACAGGGCGGTAAAAACTGGCAAAGTGGTCAGGAGCCTGCATCCTACCTATGCAAGGTTTTCACCCTAAGTGATTGTGTTGCCCGCTTGCTGCGGGCATTTTTTTGTCTGTGGGAAGAGGTAGCTAAGACGCTAACGCTAGCCCCCAGCATAAACTCTTTTTTATACCCCCACACCCACATTGAGGCTCTCGAACCAGTCGAGGAACTGCTTTACCTGGGGACCGCGGAAGATCCTGCCGTGCTGAGGGCAGAGGTATTGAATATCCAGCTTACGCACCCGCTTTATCCAGTCATTCTTGGCACGATTTGATGGCATCCACCTCTGATGAAAATAGGCCATCTTGGCGCAGTGTTGCTCGAAATCATCCACATAAATATCAGCCTGGGGATCCTCCAGCGCCGCGCCAATATCGCCGCTCATCAAGACCTTAGTCACAGGGTCGTAAACATGAAAGTTACCCGAGGCATGCAGGTAGTGGGCGGGAATAAACTGCAACTCGACTTGATCTAGGCTCACGCTGCCGCCGTTGTCGGCGATAGGCTCATAGCTGATGTTATTCATGCCGAAGTGGCGGATAAATCCCTCCCATAGCCAGGGAGAGTAGAGCTTGGCCTTGGGCAGGGTTTGGTCCCACAGGCCGAGTGAGGAGATGATGTCCGGGTCCTGATGAGAGGCGAACAGATGGGTCAGCTGGCTCAGGGGGATATGCTTGACGATGTTGGCCAGCATGGCCGCAAACAGCTCAATGCCGCCGGGATCCATCAGCAGGGCATGATGGCTGCTTACCACCATGTATTGGTTGGTGTCGATGATCTTATCGGGTTTTTCGGGGTCGCGACCGAAGTAGAGCCATTTGTGGGTGGGGGTTTCTATGATTAGCTCACTCTTCATGGTGTGACTCCTTGTCGTTAGCTTTTCAGTAAAAAGGGGGGCTCAGGGGGCTGTGTTGCCAAATAGGGTAATGGCATGGTCGACCCGGCGGCGGATCAACTGGGCCACATCGTCCACCCGGTTAGCCACGTCGTTGAATATGGTCTGGTTGGCGGTATCGACCCGACACGCCTCGATGCGGCAGATGGAGGCCAGAATGTTGGCGGTGCGTAGATTACGTTTAAGTTCAAACAGCTGGTTTTCCATCTTGTCGATCAGGCGATCAAATTCCTGCTGTAACTTGCTGTGATGGGCCTGAGTGGCCTCAACGGCCGGGTTGATGGTGTCGCCATAGGGCGCGCCATTGGCCTTGAGTTTTGCTCGCTGGAAATGATTTAGCGCGACCGCCGCCCTGGCGGTCTCTGTGGCGAGTCGACTGGTCTGATGGGCCAGTTGATTGATGTCGGTGGCCGCCTTCATGGTGTAGGAGGCCAGATCGTCGATGAAGCCGGTTAGCGCCTTAAAGCCGAGCGCCGCATTACCCACCCGCGCCGAGGCTGCCTGGGCATTGCTGGCGGTGAGATTTATCTGTTTGCAGTAGCTAAGTGTCTGATTGAGCTCGGCGGCGACCACTGCCGCAATGACATGATATTGACTGATTTTCGGCGCGTGTTGTGTCATTAGAACCACTTCCTATGTAGAACCAATCACAGTATAGTCGAGATCACCCAATGCGAAAGTAACCTAGGAGAATGAATTGCTTACCCTAGAAACAGAGCGTCTCGTCTTACGTGAAATGACAGTAAAAGACGCCCCCTTTATGCTGACCCTGCTCAACAGTCAGGGCTTTCTCGACAACATAGGCGATCGCGGCGTGCGCACCCTGGCGCAGGCGGAAAACCACCTCATCGAAGGGCCGATCAACAGCTATCAGGAACATGGCTATGGCATGTACTGCATCGAACTCAGGCAAAGTGGCGAGCCAGTCGGCGTGGCCGGCCTGGTGAACCGCGAGCAGTTGCACGGTATCGACCTTGGTTATGCTCTGTTGCCGGAATTTTTAGGTAAAGGTTATGCGGTCGAGGCCAGCCGCGCCGTGTTAGCTCACGCTAAGGCGCTCAGACTTAGCAGCCTGCTGGCGATAGTGAAAGAACGCAATGGTCCCTCCAGGGCGCTGCTTGAGAAGCTCGGCTTCCAATGTCAGGAACTTATCGCCTGGGGCGAGGGCGACGAAGTATTACTTTACAAGATAACACTTTAATTAAATTGGCTATTTTGATAGCGTGTGTATTAGCAATCTCGTGATCTAGCTTGTAAACAAACTCGGAAACTATCTGGTCACCGTCTTGAAAAAAGCGGTCTTGTAAAAAGCAGTCTTGTAAAAAAGTCATCGCGAGTAAACAAGGCCACTGGCTAGACAGGCAATTTCATCTATCGGTCATATGGCTTTGTTATAACAAACCCATTGGAGCATCAACATGAGTCAGGACGCATTGAGAGGCTGTTTAAGTGGTGAGCGTGTGGTGTTAGAGCCGCTGCAGGAGGAGCACATTCCCGCCCTGTCCATCGCAGTCAGCGACGGCGAACTGTGGAACCTCTGGTACACCTCGGCGCCCCATCCCGATGAGATGAAGACCTATGTCGAGCAGGCCCTGGCCAGCGAGCAGCGTGGTGAGGCGCTGGCGTTTGCCGTCAGAGACAGACACTCGGGGGAGATTGTCGGCTGTACCCGCCTGATGTCATGGGATCAGACCCACAGACGCATAGAGATAGGCCATACCTGGTATGCCAAGGGGGCGCAGCGCACAGGGGTAAACAGCGAGTGTAAACTCCTGCTGCTCACCTACGCCTTCGAGACCTTAGACGTGATTGCGGTAGAGTTTCGCACCCACTGGCACAATCAACGATCCCGCGAGGCGATCACCCGCCTGGGCGCCAAGCAAGATGGCGTGCTGCGAAATCATCGCATTCTGAAAGACGGCACCATACGCGATACCGTGGTTTACTCTATCATCGCCTCAGAGTGGCCGACCGTGAAACAGAACCTTAAGTTTCGAATGCGTCAGTATCAAGAACACCAATAATATCAATCACAGTAAATATGTGATCAGAAATAGCGCAGGAAAAACGCTTGAGAACAAAGCAGGATTTTTAGATAAGTAGTTATTCTACAATTAAAAATACTAATACAGTTATCGAGCGTTTTAACAAGCTAGAATGATCAATTGTTTATTACGATTGGTATAAGTTAACTTTAGATATCAGGGAGGATAAATGTCGGGAGAATTACGCAGGGCAAGCTTGGAAGATGCCGCCGTAGTCGCGAGTCTGTTTGACGAATATCGCCAGTTTTATGGCCAAATGAGCGATATCGACCTGGCCAACAAGTTTATCAACGCCAGATTGGCTCGCAAGGATGCGGTGATCTTCTTGATGTTGGATGCCCAGGGCTATGGCCTGGGTTTTTGTCAGCTCTATCCCAGTTTCAGTTCTATCCATGCTCGCGCCAATCTTATCTTGAGCGACCTCTATGTCACCCAGCATGCCCGCTGTGTCGGGGTAGGGCGGCGATTGATGAACACCGCCATCGATTATGCCAAGGCCAAGGGCATCGCCTCTATTTTCTTAGAAACCCATAAAGACAACCATCAGGCTCAGGCGCTGTATGAGTCTCTGGGCTTTAAGGTCGAGCAAGAATTTTTAAGCTATAACCTTGATATTCAGTGACATCTAAAGTAGAAATGGTTCAAACTCATTGCTCAAGGACAGTATTGATGCGCAAGACTCTCACACTTTCGCTGTTAGCCCTCATGGCCAATAGCGCCGCCGCAGCTCCCTCAGAAGCCGAATTGGCCTTTAACAAAGAGGTGCTGGAGTGCGCCGCCTATTATCAGATTGCTTCAGAGACTATCGCCGGCATGAATGCGCCGCAGATGAAGCCAGTGGGTGAAAGGCTTAAGCAATCTGGCCAGGACGCCGTCACCTTGGCGAAAAAGTATCAGGACGCCGACAAGGTGGAGCAGCAGCTAGCGGCGACCATCGCTGATCAAAGAGCCAGCCTGCCGAGCAACAACAATCTGGGCAGTCTCATGGGCCGCTACAAGGGGCCTTGCCAGAAGCTGATGGCCAATCCGCAGCAGCGCCTGGACTACTGGATCATGGCAACCATGTAAACTCGTCTGAGTGGCCGATTAATTTTTCGAAAAAGAGTGCGCTGGTGCACTCTTTTTTGATCGGGCATGAAACAAGGATTCGACTAGACTGGTCTAGGTAAGAGTGATCTTTACTCGCTCGTTTTCATGGAGACTCGATGAACATCTATTTTCTCATCGCCGGCATCATCGCCATCTTGACCTGTATCGGCCATTTTACCTTAGGTAAGACCCGTTTCTTAACCCCTATGCTTGAGGCCGATTTCGATCCCATCGCCAAATCTGTCATGCACTGCGTGTTTCACTATATCTCGGTCTTTCTGGTGCTATCGGCGCTGGTTCTGCTGGCCTGTTCCTTTGCCATGGTGTCTAGCATGCAAAGCTATGGCTTGCTGCTTTTTATCGCGCTGAATTTTGTGTTGTTTGCCATCTGGCAGATCTACATAGGGTATTTTGCTGAGATGAAGGGGGCGTTTCGTTCTATGTTTCAGTGGATCTTCTTCGCCCTAGTGAGTGCCTTTACCCTGGCGGGTATCTTGCTTAATTAATCAAAGGGCTAATCTAGCGCTAAACCTAACGTTAAACCTAGCGCTAAATTTAGCGCTAGGTGAGGGGCGAATCTAGGGTGATTCCAGGGTGAAGCAAGGATAGCGCTAGGATGCCAGGGAAGGGGATACAGGCTTAGTGTTGTGTGAATCTAACTCTCGCAATAAAGCTGAATCTCACGATAAATCTAAGTCTCACGATAAAGCTAAGTCTCAGGATAATAAAATTCACGAATCTAAAGCTCTCGAAGCTAAAGCTCTCAAAGCTAAAGCGAGTAAATCGAAATCTCGTGAACCTAAAGCTCATACTAATAGCTTATCGACTCAAGTTAGGCTAGGACGTTATTCGCCCAGTGGCGCACTCGCTTCGTAGCAGCTGTTCGTGGCCTGGCAATCATTGTCCTGGCTGCTGAGGTAAGTGGTGTTCAGTGCTGGCTCATCATCTTTAAAGTTGGCCCACTCGCTCTTGATGGTCGATAGCCAGCCATCTTCTTCTGCGCCCAAGTAATTGGAGACGTCGACAAAGGTCAGCCAGAAGGCATAGGCCACGATTGAATAAATTGTAAAACGAAACATGATTTTCACCCTAGCGTCACTAAATTAGAAACGCACTATACGCCGCTTTTTTGAAGAAATAAACTGTCAATGTTTTGCCGCGAAAACCGCCCGTCATAATTGCATCAAGTCGATGTTTATAAAGAAATAAACTTTATTTAGCTTTGTCTGATGTTGGTAAAAATGACGCCGTCATTTTATTAGCAAAAAGCCTGTTTTTTGACTCTTCGTGGGGAAAGTTTGGAGAGTTGGCATTGTTTTTGACTAGCGGTTTGATGGCTGAGATGGGATTAATGGGTGGTGATTTGGTGAGCGATTTAGGCGCTGGTTTTGTTAATTGTCTGTCCAGCGTATGCCTGTATAGGTATCTACATAGTGCAGTTGAAGCTCGCACCTTCTAGGCTATCTACGCTTGTACGGCGGGTGCAGTACATGGAAGTAGCAGTGTACTGATCATAGGGATGTGAACATAGGAATGCGAAAGAGCAGAAGTGTACATATGTTGCAATTTTGTTTTCTTTGGCGGTGAATTCGTGGTATTCAGTTTGCCTGTGCACCAAGGTTACGCGGTCATCCTTGATGAAATCCAAGGAAAACTCTGTATTTCGCACATTTATTTTCAATTAAATTATTGACTTACACTGGGGCTTTTTAGTTAGTCGCACAAAAGGAACTTGGATTGACTCATTTTTTGGCAAAAAAGGCCATTTGTGGAAATGACCAAATCAATCCTTCCTTCCCGATGCTAAATCGTTACAACGCCCAGGAAAAAGGAAGCTCAAGGGGAAACCGAATGTCTTTATCACCAGCTTTTTTAAGCCGGATCCATCGTCTGTACACAGGGTTGAGGAATTTCGCCCATTCATCGAAACCGGCACTCATAGTGCTGGCCTGCTCCATGGGCGCACTGCAGGGCTGTGACGGTAGTGAAAACGGTCCGACTGCGCGACTTACGGCAATGGAATCGTCTAACGTGCCCGGCCGAATGGAACTCGATGGAAGTTTTTCCGTTGCAGGCGGTGAGAGAAAACTGGTTGCTCATACTTACACAGTAAAAAACCTGGATACGGGCGAAACCGTCTATGGGCCGGTTACCATTCAGGGCGGGCCTAACCGGGGGCCGCTCAAAGTCCACCCCTACGCCGATACCGCCTCAACCAATGGTGTCAAAGACGTTTCGGGGAACTACCAGGCGACGCTCACCGTCATGGACGATGTGGGCCAAATGCACACCGCAGTGACAAATTTCGAACTGGGTGGAGCGGTTTCGTACGCTATCGAGGACTGCGATGCAACCTGTTCTCTTGCCCCCGCCAATTCAAACCAGGTGGTTTGCAGCCTAAATACCAGCTGTAATCAAGCGGTTTTCTGGACCAACATTGCAACCCAGGCAAGTCCCCTCAACAGCGCCATAGATGAGAATACAACCTTATGGATACAGGCTATCGGTGCCGGAGGAGGTAACGGCACTAACAATTCAGTAGGCGGCGGGTCGGGAGAAGGCGGTAAAGGAGGCTTTGCACAGATGGTAACCACAGGCACCGAGTATGGAAATATTTTCGGCAACGCGATTTTCTACTACTACTTGGGGCAAGCGGGAAGTCACGATAGCAGCGGAGGGGCCGGAGGCGCTGCCACGATCGTGACAAGCTTTGAGCCGGACGGCTCCCTGTCGCACAATGAGATAGTTCTGATCGCCGGCGGCGGTGGCGGTGGCGGCGAGGGCAGCGCCTTCTACAGCGGTTCTATGCAAGGCGGCGGCGGTGGCAACGGCGGCTTCGCGTATTCAAGCCAGGTTGGCAAATCGGCAACCGGCGTAGGCGCAAACGCCTTTTACGATGGCCTGCCATCTTTGGATGGGTCTTGGTTCACCAATACCAACGGCATGGGCGGGGGCGGAACCGATTGCACGGAAGGCGTGGCCTGCGGGGGCGATGGCCATAATGGTGGGTATCAGGGATTCGGCGGAGCGTCGGGAGGTTCGGGTTCCGAAGGATCAAAGGGCTGGATAAACGGTGGCCCCAATCTGGCTGTTAATGCCGGCAAAGGTGGTGAGGGCGGTAACCCGGCCACCTGCGGCGGTGGCGGCGGTGGCGGCGGCTATGGTGGCGGTGGCAGTGGTACCGTATATGGCACGGACGCTTCTGGTGGGGACGATTACCGATGCTATGGCGGGGGCGGTGGCGGTAGTTATGCGATGCCTTCAACCAGGACGGACAGCAAGGCCCCGACTTCCTATGCAGGAAACTCCGGAAACGGTGAAGTGCTTTTCATCTTCAACACCAATCCCTCATAGAAGGTGCCTGATACATGCTGGCTTGAAAAAGCATCAAGACCAGCAAGTCGACTAAAGTCGTTTGAGTCATTTGCCAAAAAGCAGCTAATAAATAAAGTGTCGGCTAGGCGACACTTTATTTGGCTGTTAAACAAGCCAGTCGCTTTAATAGATAAATTGCTTTGATGCGCACTATAGGAGATTTGAAGGTCGCACCTTCATTGCAATCTATCACCTGCGGTGGGCTTATGTGCAGATACATCTGCTACACGCCGTGAATACTTCCTTGTAGGCTCGACGATGGCATCTGACCTAAATGGATGTAGGAAATGCCAATAAATGTAGGGAACATTTTTGGCCCTGCCATCGACGTCCGCAGATGCATCTACACTCGATATCTAGCGTCTCTTCGATTTAGCGTCATTAGGCTGGCATTGAGACAAGCGATTATTTCTCTAGAAAAAAACAGGCGAATATGTGACATAACATGTTGATAGCCATTAACAAGATAGATTAAAGTACCACCACTTAAGGACAGGGCTAGGCCAAATTGGATCAGACATCTACCACGCCAATCAGGGAATGAAAAAGCCTATCAACATGCTTCAATCGAATCCCTCAAAAAGTTAACTCTTACCCCATTTATTTAGGATTTAGTTGGTTAATCATATGGCATAAAAGGCCTCTGTATTAATTATGTTCAGCTGTTTAGGGAAAGTTGAAACGATACTTTATTATCAAGATCCACACTTTATAAATCGAGATTAAGCTGTTAGCAGTTAATTGTTAGATCTACATGGCTTCATCGCTTAGCAAGATGTTGCTGTTCAATATGATATTGATGCAAAGTATCTGGCTATATTTAGATGCTGCCGCAGGCATATGTATTGCATTTTCTTGGGTTTGCAGCCTTTGCTCTTGTTGGTGCACGAGGGTTTAACATGTGCAGCAGTTAGTTTACCTTTGTCTAATTTTGGCTATATGTCATTAAGTTTAAATAATTATTTATCTAGCTTCTTGATTGGTATAGTATCAGGATAGTATTTTTTGGTAGAGTCGCTAATGAATAAGCAGTCGTTCAAGGAAGAGAATTTACAGGATGTACTTGGCCTCAGGAATAGAACATCTAAGTCTATTGCCAAGAAAAGGGAGCTTATCGATTTAGCGACGGTTGCCGAACAGATATCATTAGGGACATTTAGACTTCAAGATCTAGATTCACATCCGATTAAACAAAATCCTATATACACTCCTAATACAAAAGAAGATGATATTGTTTTATCAAAGTTAAATCACAATATAAAGTCAATCTATAAAGTAAAACAAAGCGATAGACATACTATTGTTAAACAGATCATATCTCTCTTAAAGGAATCTACGCCAAAATATATATATAAGTTAGATATTAGTGAGTTTTATGAGTCGATTGAACCAAGCTTGTACTGTGATAAAATATTAGGTGATAGTATAATATCATCAGAGTCTAGTTATATTTTAAAAGAGTTTTTAACTGCTGTTGAGAATAGTGGTGTTGTCGGTTTGCCCAGAGGTATTGGCTTAAGTTCAACATTGTCTGAACTGGCTATGAGAGATTTCGATAAAAAGATAAAGTCTAATAATCGAGTGTATTTTTACACTCGATTTGTTGACGATATTTTGATTATGGCCTCAGAGAGGCTTGAGTTGAAATGTGATGTAATTAAACACCTGCCTAAAGGTTTAAATCTGAACTGGAAGAAAACTAGATCTTTAAAGGTTCTTAGTTGTTATTGTGGTGAATCATGTCGTTGCAATAAAGATAAATGTGCGTGTTTTGATAGATGCAGTTGTAGTAAAAAAGATAAGGTTGTAATCAATTTTAGTTACCTGGGGTATAAATTTTCATTCCCAATGCTTTTAAAAAAAGGGAAAGGGCAAGAAGATATTACAGTTGGCATGTCTCAATCGAAAATAAATAAAATTAGGAATAGGATTTATCTTAGCTTTAAGTTTTATGAAAACAGTGGGGATTATAAACTACTAGAAAATAGAATCAAGTTCCTAACTGGAAATCATTTTATTTCACAGGGCAAGCATAGGACAGATAGAATGAAGTCTGGTGTTTATTATAATTATATTCATTTGACTGATATTTCTGCTTACGAAGAGTTGGATGTTTTCTTACGAAGGATGATATTTTCATGGAAGTCAACAAAGCATATTCTAACTGACATTAATCAAGGTAGGTTGAATCAATTGTCATTTGTTTCTGGTTTTAAAAACAAGTATGTGACAGAGTTTAGTGGTACTCAGGTTAACAAAGTTAAAGGGTGTTGGAATAATGGATAAAGTTATAATAAAAAAGCATGATAAGTATCGATTCCTATTAACTGACACGTTACCATATGAAACGCCATTGTTTTTTTCTAATCTTGGATTTTATTGGTTTCTAAAAAAAATTATAGTATGGATTCATATTTAAAAGATATCTTTATCGGTGATATGAAGAATACTTATCAACCATATAATTTCAGGATTAAAAAGGGGGAGGATAAGCACAGAGTTATAAGTGTAGCACATCCAGCATCACAATTTTCTATATGCAATTTGATTCATAATAATGCCGAGTTAGTTACGTACTTGTGTTCAAAGTCAAACTTCAGTATCCGAAAGCCTACTAGAGTGGCATCTTACTTCTATCAGAACAAAGGGTTAACAGCTTTAAATAAGGAGTGCGAGGAAGTTAAGGATAATGATGTTGAACAGCAAAAATCTATTTCAGATGAAAGTTATTCAGAAGACAAGTATGGTACATCATATTTTTCATATGATGGTTATACACTGCTTTACAAGTTCTTTAGTTCTTTGAAGTTTCAAGCGGTAGAAAAAAAATATACAAATTTTTTAAGGTTTGATGTCGCTAAGTGTTTCAGTAGTATTTACACGCACAGTATTAGTTGGGCAATTAAGGGTAAGAGTTTTTCAAAGATTAATGCTGGTTCCTACTCCTTTGATGATCAGTTTGATAAAATCATTAGGAATATGAATGAGGGAGAAACAAATGGCATTATTGTCGGGCCAGAGTTTTCAAGAGTATTTGCAGAAATAATTCTTCAAAAAATTGATACTGAAGCTGAAAATAGACTGTTAAAACTCGGTTATAGAAATAGAGTTGATTACGAAGTAAAAAGGTATGTAGATGATTTTTTTGTCTTCACTCGTAGCACAGAAACGGCTGATGATATTTATAATACTTTTATAGATGTTTTGTCTGAGTATAAGCTTTTCGTAAATGAGTCAAAAGACTTTAGAGATACAAGGCCTTTTATTACGAATCTAACAATTGCAAAAACAGAGGTCGCTGATGTACTTAGTGAGTTTTTCAAATCAATAAAAAGGGACCGATCTGATATTTCTAGCATTAAAGATATCGTATCAACCCCTTCCATACAACACATATATAAGCCGTATACAAGATCTAATAACTTAATTACTAGATTTAAGTCGATAGTCAAAATTAACAATGCTAGTTATGATGCTTTTAGCGGATTAGTAATGACTATATTTAGATCTAGAACTACAAAGTTGTTAGAGGAAGTTGAAAAAATTTCTGATATGGAAAAATATAGTCCCGTTTATAGAAATTACATTATATTCCTTTTGGATTTTCTTAGTTTTATTTATGTGATGAGTACGAGGGTGAGGACTAGTCATATAATGTCTCAGATTTTTGTTGTCATACGTGGGATAAATATTAAGCTATTAAAATCTGATCAGTTAGAGGTTGAAAAGAAACTTAGAGATGAAGTGAAGCTTTTTGTTAGGCTTGCAATTGAATGCGATAAACCAAGAATCGAATTTGTTAATTCACTTATATCTTTGAGAAGTCTATTCGGTGAAGATGTATTGGATGACTCTCTAATTCTAGATTTTTTTAATACAAGCAAACAAGGATGCGGCGTAGATTCATTAGATTATTTTGACCTGACTAGCTTGATGTACTTATGTTGTTTAGATGGTAATAATATTGACATTGTTACTGCTGCATATAGTAGTTTAAAAAAGAGAATATCTGCTTGTGACTCTCCCAAAAACTCTTCGGAGCTAATACATTTGTTAGTTGATTTAGGTACTTTCCCATTCATAGATGAGGAACAATATAAATCTGCTTTAAATGTTTATTTACTCAAAGAGTATGGAGCCGTGCCACCAAATGACAAAGTAAATCGCATGTACAACTCTATTAGAAAGCAACGATTCTTTGTTGATTGGAGAAAAAATATAAATATTAATAAGATGCTTCAAAGAAAAGAGATGCAGAGAGGCTATGATTCTTAATGTTTTGATGGTAGGATTTACGTGCCTTCTCCGTTGATGAATTCATTCATTATTAAGGGCTGAAATTAACATTGAACCGCAAGTTTTTTGTCGTCAGTCTCTGAGGCTATTAGATGAGCGACTTGTTTATGTGCTAACGCATTTAGACTCGAAGTGAAATCTAGCAATCTCCTTACTTCGGTTTGGGGGACGAGATTATGGGAAGCGGATTGTACCGTTGGGAAGGTTCCACAAAAACTGGACTACGAATAATCTAGTCGCAAACACACCAGCGAGGAGGCACCAAATTGTACAGAGTAAGGATGCTTGTTTGTTGTTAATAGACATCATCCATACTCCTCATTTTGAGGTATTAGGGGGTCAATGAAATACGGGCCATTCCACATCAAAATACTGCCATTCATATACTGACTTGTACTAGCTCAGACTTGATAGACTCGTACGAGTTGGATTTCATTTAGTCCAACTCAACTTATCCGAATCTGCTGACTTCGAGCTTCAACTCTACCGGTTTTTGTCCAAAATGAGTTGAACAGTGGCAAGGTTTTCGGATGAAGCACTAAAAAAGTGTCTGTTCGAGTCGTTTAAGCCGGATTTAAGTTTATTGAGGGGAGAGGGCGCAAGTTGCTAGCTCTTGGGGGAGTGAGCAGTGGATGATTTGCTGAAGCTTGTTTGCCAACACACAGTCTTGACCGTTAAAGCGAACCTATTCGAAGCTAACAGAATCAAAGCTAGCTTTGGCTAGACGGATCAAGATAGCGCTAGACTCTGGGGAGTCTAACGCTGTCTTTACGCTTAGGGTAACGCTTGTGTTATGAGCGTTTCTTCCACAGCATCACGCCGGCGACGATGATCACCAGCGCTATGATGGGGAGTAGGTCGTTAAGGTGGTGGAACAGACCTATGCCATTGTGTCCTGGGTGTGCCCAGGCCGCCGCAGGAAGAAGGCTAGCGAGTAGTAGTGAGGCTTTTTTCATTGTAATACTCCATATATGTTTGGTTTTATTCATCGGTTTCTAGCTCTAGTTGCATCAGCAGCAATTCTTCCCCTTCGATGATGCGGGTCTCATAGCTGTGACAACTAGGACAAATGACACTTCGTTCTTTAATGGTATGAGTGCTTTGGCAAGCCTGGCACTCGAGCACCAATTCCTGATGTAGAATCTCAAGTTTCGCCTCTCTGGCGCGCCCCTCCAACTTGAAGGTTTCAAACGCGGTCGCTAGTAGGGCGGGTTCGACGCCGCTGAGGACGCCGATCTTTATCACCACCTTAGTGATCTTGCTCGCCTGATTGGCGATGGCGTGCTGTTCACACTGTTCCAGCAGGGCGGTGACAATCGAATATTCGTGCATTAACAGATCCTTGGCAGCAGTTCACCCTGGGGCAGGTCGAGGTAGCGGCTGCTGCCCCATGGTGTCTTGAGCACCACTTTGCCCGGATGGGGTTCTTCCACATGGCCTATGATGGCCGCCTGCTGGCAGTGGCCGTAGCGCTGGATGATCTCCAGTGCGCCGTCGGCGATTTCACCCGGCACCGCCAGGATGAAGGTGCCTTCGTTGGCCAGGTCATGGGGCTCGAAGCCATAGAGCTCACACAGGCCCTTTACTTCGTCACACACGGGGATCTTGCTCTCCTCGACATTGATGCCGACATTGGAGGCGCTGGCCCATTCGTTGAGTACCGCCGCCAGGCCGCCACGGGTGGCGTCGCGCATGGCGTGCACTTCGATGTTGCAGGCGATCAGCTGCTCGACCACAGGCCAGAGATTGGCGCAGTCGCTGACCAGCTCAGATTCCAGGGTGAGTCCTTCGCGGGCCATCAAGATGGCGGCGCCGTGACGGCCTATATCGCCCGAGACCAGGATGGCATCGCCGGGACGCAGATTTTTCACCGAGATCTGTGGTTTCAACACGCGGCCTACGCCAGAGGTGTTGATAAACAGGCCATCGGCGCAGCCCTTAGGCACTACCTTGGTATCGCCGCAGACGATGCGGGTGCCGCTCTTGTGCAGCTCCTCGGCCATGCTATCGACGATGGTTTTCAGATCCTTGATGGCAAAGCCTTCTTCTATGATGAAGCTGCAGCTCAGATATTGAGGTTCTGCGCCCATCATGGCGAGATCGTTGACCGTCCCGGCAATGGCGAGCTTGCCTATGTTGCCACCGGCAAAAAACAGCGGCGAGACGGTGAAGGAGTCTGTGGTAAAGGCGGCCTGACCCTCGAAGTGGAGCAGGGCGGCGTCTTCTTCGCTCGCCAAAATCGGGTTATTGAAGGCCTTGAAGAAGATCGACTTGATCAGACGATTCATCTCCTTGCCGCCACCGCCGTGACTGAGTTGTACGGTTTTTTCATTATCGGCCATGATTAGACTCCGTTATAGCGGTAATAGGCGTTGCAGGCGCCTTCCGAGCTGACCATGCAGCTACCGAGTGGCGTTTCTGGGGTGCAGCCGCGGCCGAAGACCTTACAGTCTTTCGGCTTGGCGATACCCCTAAGGATGTCGCCGCACTGACAGGCCTTGTGATCGTCGATATCGGGCACGTTCAGCTTCTCACGGTAGATCACCTCGGCGTCGCGGTGGGCAAATTCAGGCTTTAGCATCAGGGCGGACTCGCCCAGCGGCCCCAGACCGCGCCAACGGAAATGCGGCCTGATGGTGAGGTATTGATCCACCTTCTGCTGGGCATGGACGTTGCCTTCCTCGCTCACGGCGCGGCTATATTGCACGTCTAACTCGGCGACGCCATCGACCTTCTGCTTGACGATGCGCAGGATAGATTCCATCACATCCACAGGCTCAAACCCAGATACCACTACGGGCGTGCCGTATTGGTTAACGGCCGGGCGATAGAGCTTGGCACCCGAGATCACGCTCACGTGAGCCGGGCCGATAAAGGCATTCACCTTGGCCTGGGGATCGGCCATCACGGCGTCGATGGCTGGCGGCACCAGCACGTGGTTGATATGAAACAGCAGGTTATCTATCCCTTGCTGCTCGGCCTGTTCGATCAGCACCGCCGTCATGGGCGTCGAGGTCTCGAAACCTATGGCGAAGAAGATCACCTGCTTGCCAGGGTTTTCCTTGGCGATGGTCAGGGCATCCAGCGGGTCGTAGAGAGGGCGAATATCGCAGCCCTTGGCGCGAAACTCTGCCAGACTGCCGTTGGAGCCGGGCACGCGGATCATATCTCCCAGGGTCACCAAAATCACGTCTGGCTGTGAGGCCAGGATGGCGGCGTGGTCGATGCGCTCTTTCGGCATGACACACACGGGACAGCCGGGCCCATGCACAAACTCGATATTGTCTGGCAGTAGCTGGTTGAGGCCATATTTCATGATGGTGTGGGTATGACCGCCGCACACCTCCATGATGTAGATGTTGCCGTCGTGCTTGGCGGCGTGCAGGGCGATCTCCTTGGCCAGATTGTGTATGGTCTCGGGATCTCTAAAGCCCTGATATAGCTGCTTGAGCGCTATCATGACTGGGCCTCCTGCTCATTCATCTTTTCGACGATCTCCTGATACAGGGCCAGGCTCTGTTCGGCATCGGCCTTATCTATCTTGTTCATCACGAAGCCGATATGGATAAGCACATAGTCGTCGAGCGCCAGCGGCTCATTCATCAGGTGGCTGCTGACCTTACGCTTGACCCCCAGGGTCTCGACGGTTACGGCCTGCTCCTCGGGGTGGAGTTCTACGATTCTTGAGGGGATGGATAGGCACATGGTTATTGGCTCCTGTGGGCGTTTAGCCAGTCGACCACGGCGCGCATGCTGTCGCCATCTTTGATGGAGGTGGTGATCACCTCGGCATCAGGGTTGAGACGTTTGACCTGGGCCCTGGCTTCTTCGACGCTAAAGTCGAAGTGTTGCAGCAGATCGGCCTTAGTGATCAGTACCAGGTCGGCCTTGCGGAACATTACCGGGTATTTCTCAATCTTGTCGTCGCCCTCGGGGACAGAGACCAGCACTATGTTGTAATGGGTACCCACATCGTAGGAGGCGGGGCAGACCAGGTTGCCGACGTTTTCCACGAAGCAGATGTCCAGCGGGGCCAGATCCACGTGATGCAGGGCGTCGTGCACCATGAAGGCGTCCAGGTGACAGGCCGAGCCGGTCTGGATCTGAAAGGCGGGAATGCCCTTGGCGGTGAGGCGGTCGGCGTCGCGGGAGGTCTCAAGATCGCCTTCGACCACGCCATAATTGAGCTCTGTATACTCTTTGAGGTGTTCAAGCAGTGTGGTTTTACCGCTACCTGGACTGCTCATTAGGTTGAAGGCGGTGATATTGTGGGCCTCGAAATGGGCACGGTTATGGGCCGCCTCGTGGTCGTTCTTATCGAGGATCTTATGGATGACAGACAGTGTCTTCTTGTCATTGAGCTGAGGATTGCTACGAACCGTGCCGTGGTCGTGATGATGCCCGTGGCTGTGTTCATGACCGTGTGCGTGGCTATGATCATGTTCGTGGCTGTGAGCATGGTGGTGATCATGCTCATGGCTGTGATCCCGGGTAATAGAGCAGCCGCAGTCTTTACACATAATGAACTCCATAAATCTAAGGCGTTTATGCCATTTTGCGCTAGGGACCCGGTGACTTCATTGACCCGGGTCAGTTTTAGGCAAAGTCCTGTTAATCAAATTGGCTCAAACCGTTAGCGGAATGCGTTTTCCGTCGACGTTTGCGCCTCGTTATCTTGGTGAATGGCGTACCAGAGTTGCCCCAGGGCAATGCCGCCATCGTTAACCGGTACCTGATGTGAATCCAGCACCTTAATCTTAGCCATGCTCAATCGTTTACGTGTCTCGCTGAGCAGATAGCGGTTTTGAAATACGCCGCCGCAAAGCGCCACGCTAAGGGCGCTATGTTTACGCGCGCAGTCGGTCACCGCCTGTGCCAGGGCGTTCATGAAGGCGCGGGCGATAAGGCTTATGCCATCGGGCTTGTCCTGCCAATGCAGCAGGGCATCCACCATCTGCTCCCACAGGGATGCGAGCTGCCAGACCCCATCCTCTTCGCTCAGGCTAAAGACAATGCCTGATCTGCTAAGCTGCACGGCGCTGATCTCGTTGGCCTTGGCCTCGATCAACATGCCGGCCTGGCCTTCAAACTGGGTGGTTTGCATCAGGTTCAGCAGGCAGGCGGTGGCGTCGAACAAACGGCCGATGGAGCTGGTCATCTGGGTGGCGACGCCTTTGTGCCACAGGGTATGCAGGTTACCGATGAGGCTCGTGGGTAACTCGCTGAGCGCCTTGAGTGGCAGGTTTTTAAGCGTTTCAGGCGAGTAGCGTTCAAACAGCAACGCCAGCATGATACGGCGAGGGTCTTTAATGGCCTGCTCGCCGCCGATCAGCGCCATGGGGCTCAGATGGGCGACGCGCTGGTAACCGGACACATCGGCGATCATGGCTTCACCGCCCCAGAGCTGGCGCCCATCGCCGAGGCCCGTGCCGTCGAAACTAAAGCCCAGCACCTTGTCGCTAGTCTGGTTGACGGCCATGACGCTCAGGATGTGGGCATAGTGGTGCTGCACCTGAGTGCAGGGAATGCCTAGTGCTTCCTTCTGCGCTAGCGCCCAGACTGTCGAGGCGTAGTCGGGATGTTTGTCGCTCACCAGATGTTTGGCACTGAACTGGTAGAGACGCTTAAAGGTCGCCAGGGTGTCGATAAAATATTGCTCTGCCTCCAGGCTGAAGAGATCGCCGATATGGGGGCTGAGTACCAGGTTATGATCAAACCCGAAGGCGATGCTGTTTTTCTGCTGGGCGCCCACCGCCAAGGTTTCCTGAGGCACAGCCTGTGGCAGCGCCAGGGTCAGCGGCGCATAGCCGCGCGCCAATCGAATAACCTGCAGCTTGTCATCCACCATCTGCACTACGCTGTCATCGCAGCCGTTGAGGATCTCGCGGTTGTGATCCAGCACGGCGTCGACCACCTCGCCAAGCAGCGCGAAGATATCCTCGGCATGTGTGATGATGGGCTCACCGCTGCGGTTGGCACTTGTGGCCACCAAGGGGCGGTTTAGCCTAGTGAGTAGCAGATGGTGTAAGGGCGTATAAGGTAGAAACAGCCCGAGTCGGTCTATGCCGGGGGCCACTGCCGGGCTGAGCAGATCGCAGCTGGGCGATTTTTGCAGCAGGGTGATGGGCCGCTCGGCGCTTTGCAGCAGTTGCCACTCGGCGTCACTGCCTGTCGCCAGGTTCTGGGCCATCTCAACTGAGGCGCACATCACGGCGAAGGGCTTGGCCGGACGCTGTTTGCGTCTGCGTAGTCGCTGCACCGCTTCATCATTGGTGGCATCGCACACCAGGTGAAAACCGCCCAGTCCCTTGATAGCCAGGGTCTTGCCCTGGGCAAGTAGTTCTACCGCCAGATCCAGTGCGTCGTTTCTTTCTGCCAGCGGCATTTGCCCTGCGTCTAACAGGCTTAGCTGCGGGCCGCAATTTGGGCAGCTTACTGGCTGGGCGTGGTAGCGCCTGTCCAGCGGGTCTTGATAGGCCGCGGCGCAGGCATCGCACATGGCAAATTCGGCCATGGCTGTGTTGGGCCTGTCGTAGGGCAGGGCGCGGATCAGCGTGTATCTGGGGCCGCAGTTAGTGCAGTTGGTAAAGGGGTACTGGTAGTGGCGGTTGCTGGGATCCATGATCTCATCGAGACACTCCTGACAACTGCTCTTGTCGCTCGATACCGCCACCACAGCCTTGGCGTCGGCCTGGCTGTGGGTGATTTCGAAGCTGTCACAGTCCTGTAGTGGGATCTCGACCTGGCTCAGGCTGTCGATGCGCGCCAAAGGTGGTGGTGTTTCGTTAAGCGCCTCGACGAAAGCCTTGATGGCTTGGGTTGTACCCTGTAGCTCTACGGTGACGCCCTTGCTGTGGTTGAAGGTCAGGCCCAGCAGGCCAAGCTCGGTGGCCCAGCGGTAAACGAAGGGGCGAAAACCGACCCCCTGGACGATACCTGTGATGTCCAGTCTGACTCGCTTGGTCGCCTCGATGGACGCTTGCAGCTTGGCAGACATGCTATAGCCTACGTTTCTTCAGCAGTAGGGCACCGATAGCATGGTTGTTGCCATCAATTTCCAACTGCTGGTTGTGTTTGAGGGGGAAGTTTTTGCCCACACGCAGTGCGACGCGCTGACACAATACCGGGTTAGCCCATTCGCTACCGGCCAGTGCCACCGACTTGACCCCCAGGTTAAGATCCAGATGTTCAATCCAGTTGGCTAGGTAGTCGGCGAAGGAGTCGTGCATGCCAAAGGCCAGTTTTTGGCTGTCCCTGTCGTCGGCCAGACGGAAGCTGATCAGCGTCCCCAGCGTCTTACACCAGTTGAGGCTGCGATAGGCCTCGCCGCGGGTGAGCGGATAGTCGATGCGCGGCGAGTTGCTGCCTCTATGGGCCTGGGCGGCGGCCATCAGGGCGTCGTTGAGATCGCCTACACTCAGGGAGCGGCTCTCGAGGCCCAAGATCACCGCACCAACGGCCCAGAGGGCGCTCAGGCTATGGCGCTCTGCGGGAAGTTTCAGGTCCAGCAGCCTGAGGTAGTCTTCGGGATAACGCTGCTTAAACTTCTCCAGCACCTTGCGCTGTGGGCTCTGCTCCAGCTGATGATAGATGTCGTAACCAGTCTCGGGCAGCTCGGGCAGGGCGAAGAAACGCTCGGCTTCACATTTACCGTCCAGGGTGTAGATGTGCCCGCCATGATCGCGGCTGAGATAGATGATGGCGCTGTGCTTACCTAAGCCATGCTCGAGATTGACGCTGTGCAGGGCGCACATTGCCAGCTCGTCATCACTCAGGGTACTCGGTGTCATTGCGCTGTGGCGCGTGTTCACATCGCAGCTTTGCTCAAGTAGGTAATGGCCACCCTGTTTGTCGCTGTGGCTTGCGTAGTAACTCGTGTCTTTGCCGTTGAGCAGCACAGCGTCATGTAGCGGCTGTTTGGGCGAGTCGATGCGCAGGCTGTTTGGCGCTTTCGTGTGGATCTCAGCCCATTGGCCATCGATATAGGCCAGCGCCTCACACTGGGCGGGATCGTTCAGGTAGACCCAGTCTGTGCCATGCTGGCGTAGATGCTCGGCCAGGATCACCAAGAGGCGGTTGTAGGCAAAGCAGAGATCGTACAAGGGCTGCTTGAGTTTTGGATGATCTTTGATGGGCCGCACGCAGATGAGAGGTTTCTCTATGCTCGACAGTGCCAGCACCTGAGGATCGCTGAGGTGGAACTGGGCATTTAAGGTGTTGGGATTACAGATAAGCAGGCGAGGGCGCGCCGGGCCGTCAATTGGGCTAAGGCATAGATGAACGCCGCCTGCCAGCTTGAGTTCGCCCTGGGTGAGCAGGCGCTGATACATGGCCTGAATATCACCTGCGGTGAGGCCGCGATACGCCTCATGGATGCGAAGCTCGCCGTGGCAGCAGTCACAGCCGAGATCCAGTTGGCCAAATGCTGCAGCCTGATTGTCGCCAAAGTGGGGCGCACACTGCTGGCAGAACTCCTGGGTCAATGGCTGGGTTGCCAAGGGCTCGGTACTGCCGCTTGGCGCGTCGACCAGGGCGATGCGCGAATCTGTGAGCCAGACTGAGATCAGAAAGTCCTGGGCTATCTCATCGGCCAGGGTTTCCAGCTCGCTCTGTTTGCCCTCGGCCTCGATAAAATAGGCGCCGCCCTGGTAGCCGATATGGATGTTTAGTTCACCGTAATTTAGGTATCGGTTACATAAATGCGCGTAAAGCGGCACCTGCCGTGAGCAGGTAAATTCAAATTTGATTGTCTTCATCTAGGGTTACACCGCGCTTATAAGAATCTGGAATGAGCGTTTCTATAGCCAAGTCGTTGATGCGTTCGATCTCGAATCCGAGGGACTTGAAATGGGTGAGTATTGTCGTTTCCATCAGGGGAACGGCGGCGGCGACACTCGGGGTGAGTCCCAGTGTCATAGGTTCGAGTACGGTTGGCGTACAGCCAAGTACGAAGGTTTTCGGTCTGTCTCCGACCATCTCCATCATGGTCAATGTTTGTAACATCTCCACCTCATGTGCGCTTCCTTGCCAATCGATTTCACTGGGAGCCTTGTCGAAATCGAAAAAATAGACCTCTCCTGGGCCGACGCCGTGGGCGTTGACCGTATCTACCACCACAAGATAGTCGTATTTACAGATAATGGGAATTAGCCCTTGGGCTAAGGTGCCACCATCCATCACATCGAGTTGATGCGACGGATGGCTAAAGCGATAGTTTTCTTGCAGGTAATTGACAAAATGTACGCCGATCCCTTCATCGGCGTACAGCACATTACCAATACCGAGTAACAGTATTTTCATGGCGCCCTTATTTAGTGTTTCTTAGGATGGTAGTCATAGCCAGAGACGATGGAATCTACCGAATTATGTTTAAATCTGATGCCGGTCCAAACCGCCATATAGACGTGGATCACCACAAAGATAATAAACACCCAAGTAAAGTAATGGTGCCAGATCCGTACCTGGGCCAGGCCACCCATGGCACCGGTCACCCAGGCCGCCATGTCAGCTAACATGCCGCCAAGGCCGAGATGATAGACGTTGGCGTACAGTGCCAGACCAGTGATGCAGATCAGCACCGCAATCACAGACACGGCAAAGTAGGTGACAAACTGCAAGGGGCCATACACGCCTTTCTTGTCCAGGTGTCCCATCCAGAGATAGGACTTGAGCTGCACTATCCAGCTGTTGACGCTGGTGACGTCCTTGAAGGAGCGCCGCTCAATGTCACTCTTGCTGAAGAAGAACAGGTAGGCCCTGGCAATTGTGATGGCACATAGCACGAAGCCGAAGATCAGGTGGGCAAATCTTACCCACCCCTGTACCAACACATCCGTGCTGCTCGGCGCCACCAAAAACGGCCAGGCAATATAGAAGCCTGTTATGACAAGAACCAGTATGGAGAGCGCTCGCAACCAGTGAAAAATCCTGATCGCGGCGCTGAAGATAAAGGCTCTCTCATAGGGTACATTGGTTGTAGCCATGAGTTGCTCCTTAGTTATTGCCGTTTGGGTCGATACGGAACTCACCCAGATCTTGGCCCTTATAGTCCATCACATGTACCGAACAGGCCATACAAGGGTCGAACGAGTGAATGATACGTATCACTTCCAGTGGTTTAGTCGGGTCTTCCAGCTTGAGGCCTAACAGGGATGCCTCATAGGGACCTACCTTACCGGCAGCATCCACAGGGCCCGCGTTCCAGGTGGTAGGCACCACAGCCTGATAGTTCTCGACCAGACCGTTCTTGATGCGGATCCAGTGGCTGAGCATGCCGCGTGGCGCCTCGATCATGGCGTGGCCCACATACTCCTTACTTGGATCTATCTCAGGCTGCACATAGGTGGCTTCGTCTACCAGCAGGTTGTCGATCAGCGCATCGAAGGTTTTGAGGCCCTCTTCGGCCACAATCACCGTCTGTAACATACGCGCCGCGGTGCGGCCGAGCGTAGTGAACAGGGCTTCAACCGGCAGGCCAGTGGCTTCCAGCAGGCCATTGACCGCATCGACCACTACCTTGTTACCACGGGCGTAGCTGACCAGCAGGCTAGAGAGCGGACCCACTTCCACCGGCTCGCCTTGGTAGCGAGGCGACTTCACCCAGCTGTACTTGCCGTCGCCATCTAGGGTAGGCAGCTTGCCGTAGACGGTGTCGCGCTCCACAAAACCTGTGTAGTTCGGCACTGTGGTACCGTCATAAGGATGCTGTGGCTCGTTGGCGTCATACCAGGCGTGGCTTACGTCTTCTTTAATCAAGTCTGGGTTGATGTCGGTGACATTGGCCAGATCGCCGTTCATGATCACGCCTTGGTCGAACATGTACTGACCATCGGCAAGCACGAAGTCGTTGGTGGCCAGGAAGTTCTTCACGTTGACGCCGCCCAGTACGCTAGGCTCGCCGCCGAAGGCTTCGGCCGCCATGACGATATCCGCCTTATAGGCGCGGTGAATAAAGTCGGTCACGATCGCGTGTTTTTGTTTCCACTCCTGCAGGCGGGCAGGGCTGAGCATGTCGCGCACCGAGGTGACACCACCGACGACCAGTGACTGTGGATGCGGCTGCTTACCACCGAAGATGGCCAGCATCTCGGCGGCAACGCGCTGTACTTCCAATGCCTTGAGGTAGTGTGACAGGGCGATCAGGTTCTGCTCTGGGGTAAACTTATAGGTGCCGTTGCCCCAATAGGCGTTGGCGAAGGGGCCAAGTTTACCGGTTTCGACGAAGCCCTTGACGCGCTCTTGTACCGCGCGCAGCTCTCCCTCGCCGGCGGCGATGGGGTTGTGGGTATATTTCAGGGCAACCTGGGCGGCAGCGGCCGGATCGGCGCTCAGGGCCGAGACCACATCTACCCAGTCCAGACCATGGAGGTGGTAGAAGTGCACTATGTGGTCATGCATATAGAGCGAGGTCTGCATGAGCGACCGCAGGTACTTGGCGTTCAGCGGGATCTTCACCCCTAAGGCGTTCTCCACGGCTTCGGTACCGCAGCGATAGTGTGAATAGGTACAGACACCACAGATACGCTGCACGATAAGGCCCACGTCCATCGGCGTACGACCCTTGAGGATCACCTCGATGCCGCGCCACAGAGTGGAGGAGGACCAGGCTTTTTGAACAACATTATTTTCGTCGACTTCGACCTCGATACGCAGATGGCCTTCGATACGAGTGATAGGGTCGATAACTACACGTTTGCTCATTGAATTAGTCCTCCTTCGAATTGGCAAATACGCTGGCAACAGCGTGAGCGCCGATACCTACAGCTGTGGCACCCAAGATCACTGCGCCGACGGTATCGGCCGTTGCGTCCAGCCCATGAAGGAGCTGTCTGCCAAGGGGTTTTTCAAAGTCGGCCATGTCGTCCCAGAAGTTAGGCTCGGAGCAGCCCATACATCCGTGACCCGCAAGTACTGGCCAACTGGTGTGGTGATTGAATCTTTCTGTGGGGCAGTTGTTATAGGTATAAGGCCCTTTACATCCCACCTTATAGAGGCAGTAGCCTTCTTTCGCGCCTTCATCGCCGAACTGCTCGACAAATTCACCGGCATCGAAGCGACCACGACGCTCACAGTTATCGTGAACCCGTGCGCCGTAGGCCCACTTAGGACGGTTGAACATATCCAGCGCAGGCAGTTTGCCGAACATGATGAAATACATCAGGGTGCCGACAATGTTCTTCTCGCTAGGTGGGCAGCCACCTAAGTTAACCACTGTCTTGTTAACTACCTTATCGACGCCTTTGGCGCCGGTAGGGTTAGGGGCGGCGGCCTGTACACCACCGAAGGAGGCACAGGTACCGACTGAGATGATCGCCGCGGCGCCTTCGGCGGCGTGGTGGATGATCTCAAGGCCAGTGTGACCCTTACAGCCAACGGTGAGGAAGGCACCGTTGTTGGCGGTAGGGATAGCGCCCTCTACGGCCAGCAGGTAGTTACCCTTGTAGGCTTCCAGTGCGTGTTCCAGGTTCTCTTCGGCTTGCCAACCGGCGGCGGCCATCAGGGTTTCATGGTATTCCAATGAAACGTGGTCGAAGATCAGCGAGTCGAGGTTAGGGGTATCGGCACGCACCAGAGATTCTGAGCAGCCGGTACATTCGGCCATGTGCAACCAGATCAGTGGCACCCGGTCGGCCAGCTCGGCGGCTTCGGCGACTAAGGTGCTAAAGGGGAGCGGTAACGCCAACATGGCGGTGACGGCGGCGCTCCATTTCATAAAGTCTCGGCGGGTGATGCCATGCTCTTCCATCTTGTCTTGCAATGTCTGAGCATGACGAGGCGCCAAGCGACGTAACTCTTCGAGGCGTGCTTGGCCTTGTTGATATAAGGCGGCATGTGTGTCCATGGTTAACCCTTTGTTTTCATTTTGATGCGAAAATGTAGTGGCACGATTCAGTAACTTAGTTTAGGCCTCAAATTCGGCGCGATTGTTGATGTATGTCAACATTTATAAACCTTGTGATTCGCAAGGGCTTTTAAGCTTGCATAGGTATGAGCTGGATCAAGTTTATTTAAAAACATGGGACAAAATGTCCTATTTGCTAACAATATTGGGAGTCAGCTCAAATTCTTGTGCTGTTACGCAAATGTTTGTTTTCTTTGCTTATAAATAAAATTGGTTAAAACTTCGGCTTTTTAGACCAACCTTAATTACACTTAAGGTGCGGACACGATTAAGGAGTCAGAATATGGAATCGATGAAAGTCGTTGATTATATGGATCGCCAACCGGTGTTATTACAGGCAGACATGACACTGGCGGCCGCGGTCGAAAAGCTGCTCTCACAAAAAAAATTAGGCGCAGCCGTGGTCGATGCACAGGGTCATTTGGTGGGGTTTTTGTCGCAACAAGATTGTTTAGCCGTGATGTTAAAGAGTACCTATCATTGCGATCTCACCGCCAATGTGAGTGATTGCATGCGCACCGACGTGCTGACTGTCTCTAAGGATGAGCCCATCATCAGCCTGGCCGAGCAGATGCTGCTGCCAAAGCCAAAGATCTATCCGGTGATCGACCAGGGCAGGGTGGTCGGCATCATAGACAGAAATGCCGTGTTGCGGGCGATTAACACCTCAATGCAGGAGTGTTATCTCAAGCCTGCCTAAGTTAATGCTTATGTTCACCTTTTTATCTGTCGGCCTCATACAGTAAGCCGGATAATCGGGTGAACAAATTCGCCCCTCTGGGGCGATTTTTCATATCAAAATGGCGCGTTCCTTGGTAGGATCCCGGCTTTGTGTTTTGCTATATGGGTCTTTCCTTTGAATTCGCCACGTCACCCGCTGTCTCATGCCTTCCTCAACCAGTGTTTCCAGGCCGATGCCTCTCGCATCAAGCGCCGTCTTCATCGACTGAAAAAACAAGCCGACGGCGAGCAGAAAGATGAGGCGCTGGCCCTGCTGGAGGAGCAGGCCATTGCCGCCGCGGCCAAGGTCGAGGCCCGTAGGCAGAATCGTCCCGAGATCAGCTATCCCGATGCTCTGCCGGTATCGCAAAAACGCGGCGAGATAGTTGAGGCGATAGCAGGCAATCAGGTGGTGATTGTAGCCGGTGAGACGGGCTCGGGTAAGACGACTCAGCTGCCTAAGATCTGTCTCGAACTGGGCCTGGGCACCCGCGGGCTTATCGGTCATACCCAGCCAAGACGACTGGCCGCCCGCAGCGTGGCGACTCGTGTGGCCGAAGAGTTAAACAGCCCACTGGGCGAAGTGGTGGGCTTTAAGGTGCGTTTCGCCGATGCCATCAAGCCGACCTCTTACATCAAGCTGATGACGGACGGTATCTTGCTGGCGGAACTGAGTTCAGACAAATATCTGGATCAGTACGACACTATCATTATCGATGAGGCCCACGAGCGAAGCCTGAATATCGACTTCATCCTGGGTTACCTCAAGAGCGTGCTCAAGCGCCGTCCAGATCTCAAGGTGATCATCACCTCGGCCACCATAGACGTGGAGAGATTCTCCAAGCATTTCAACAATGCGCCCGTGATCGAGGTGTCGGGCCGTACCTATCCGGTTGAGACCCGCTACCGGCCTCTGGTTCGCGAGCAGGATGAAGACTTAGATCTCACCGATGGCATCTTCGCCGCGGTAGAGGAGCTGATGGCCGAAGGGCCGGGGGATATTCTGATCTTCCTCAATGGTGAGCGAGAGATTCGTGACCTGGCCGATCAGCTCAACAGGCAGCAGTACCGTGATACCGAGATCTTGCCCCTCTATGCCCGTCTTTCCTATGGTGAGCAGTCAAAGGTATTCAAGAGCCACCGTGGCCGGCGTATCGTGCTGGCTACCAACGTGGCGGAAACCTCATTAACAGTGCCTGGCATCAAGTATGTGATCGATCCGGGTACGGCGCGCATCAGTCGTTACAGCTATCGCACTAAGGTGCAGCGCCTGCCGATTGAGCCTATCTCTCAGGCCAGTGCCAACCAGCGTCAGGGCCGTTGTGGCCGTGTGGCGCCGGGGATCTGTATTCGCCTCTACGACGAGACCGACTTTAACAATCGCCCCGAGTTTACCGATCCTGAGATCCTCAGGACCAACCTGGCGTCTGTCATATTACAGATGCTCTCTATCGGACTTGGCGATATCGAAGGCTTCCCCTTTATTCAGCCGCCCGATGCCAGATACATTCGCGACGGCTTCCTGCTGCTGGAAGAGCTGCAGTCGGTGCGCAAACAGAAGGGGCAGCTGCAACTCACCCCTCTGGGGCGTCAGCTGGCGAGTATCCCGGTCGATCCACGCCTGGCGCGCATGGTGGTGCAGGCCAAGGAGTATGGCTGTTTGCACGAAACCTTGGTGATCACAGCAGGCCTATCGATTCAAGACCCCCGCGAGCGTCCTATGGACAAGAAGCAGGCCGCCGATGAGGCTCACCGACGCTTCAGCGATAAGGACTCTGACTTTATCGCCTGGGTGAAGCTGTGGGATCACATCAAGGAGCAACAGAAGGCGTTGTCTGCCAGCCAGTTCCGCAAGCTGTGTAAGCAGGAATTTTTGGCCTACTTGCGGGTGCGTGAGTGGCAGGATCTCTATACCCAGTTACGTCAGGCGGTGCACGATCTCAAGTGGAAGCTCAACAGCGAGCCTGCCGACTATGAGCTGCTGCACAAATCTCTGTTGACCGGTCTGCTGAGTCATATCGGCTTCAAGGATAAGGACAACGAATACCTGGGGGCGCGCAACCGTAAATTCTTCGTCTTCCCCGGCTCGCCGCTGGCGAAGAAGGGGCCTAAGTGGATCATGGCTGCCGAGATGACCGAGACCTCACGTCTGTTTGCCCGCTGCTGCGCCAAGATCCAGCCGGAATGGGTCGAGCCTCTGGCCGGCCATCTGGTGAAAAAGAGTTATGTGGAGCCCCATTTCGAGGCCAAGCAGGGCAGTGTGATGGCGCTGGAAAACCAACAGCTCTATGGCCTGACCATAGTCAATCGCCGCCGGGTGCAATATGGCCCCATCGAGCCTGTCGAGGCCCGGGAGATCTTTATTCGCAGCGCGCTGGCCGAAGGGGAGCTGCGCACCAAGGAGGCGTTTTTCGTCAACAACCGTGCGCTTATCGACGATATCGAGGCGCTGGAGCACAAGTCTCGCCGCCGCGATATCTTGGTAGACGAGCAGGCGCTGGTGGATTTCTATGATGCCCGTATTCCACAGGGGATCTACAACGCGCCTAAGCTATTAACCTGGTGGAAGCAGGAGAAGAAACGTCAGCCTCATCTGTTGGATTTCGAGCGTGACGCGTTGATGAAGCGTAGCGACGATCATGTCTCGGCGCTGGACTTCCCCGACAGCTGGCATCAGGGCAACTTTAATCTGCCGCTGAGCTATCACTTCGAACCGGCCGACGTGGATGATGGCGTCTCTGTGCATCTGCCAATTGCGCTGCTGAATCAAATCGAGGCCCAGGGCTTCGACTGGCTGGTGCCTGGCCTGCGCGAAGAGAAGATCACCGCGCTGATCAAGTCCCTGCCTAAGACGCTGAGGCGTAACTTCGTGCCGGCGCCGGATTATGCCAGGGCCTGCCTGCAGGCAATGGCTAATACTAACAGCAGTAGTGAGATGAGCTTGCTCGACGCCATGTGTAAGCAACTGCTGCGTATGAGCGGCGTGCGTATCTCAGCTGATGATTTCGATCTTACTCAGCTCGCGTCCCATTTGCTGATAAATTTCAAGGTAGAAGATGATAAGGGCAAGTTGCTGGCTCAGGGCCGCGACCTTGAGCAGTTGAAGGCGCAGCTGCAGGGCAAGGTGACCCAGGCGATACGCAACGTGGCCGAGAGCGGCATAGAGCAGAACGAGCTGACTCAGTGGAGCTTTGGCGATCTGCCCAAGCAGTATGAGAAGAAGCGTGGTAACTTCCAGGTGAAGGCGTTTCCTGCGCTAGTGGATAATAAGACGAGTGTGGCGATCAAGCTGTTCGATGACGAGCATGAGGCCGGTCGTTGTCACAAGGCAGGTTTACAGCGCTTGTTGCTGCTTAACATGCCATCGCCAGTGAAACATCTGCAAAACACCCTGCCCAACAAGGCAAAGCTGGCCATGTATTTCAATCCCTTTGGCCAGGTGCAGTATCTGATCGACGATATCCTATCGGCGGCGGTGCAGCAGCTGCTCGATGAGAAGGGGCTGGATGTACGCAGCGCCGAGCAGTTCGAGCAGGCTAAAGATGTCGTGCGTCAGGATCTTAACCCTACGGCGGCCAAGATAGCCTTGCAGGTGGAGGAGATCCTGACCCTGTATCAGAAGGTGAAGAAGCGCCTCAAGGGCAAGATCAGCCTGGATATCGCCTTTGCCATGAGTGATATTCAGACCCAACTGGATAACCTGGTATTCAAGGGTTTTGTCGAGCAGTGCGGCTGGCAGCGTCTGGCGGATTTAATCCGTTATATCAAGGCGATAGATAATCGTTTAGACAAACTGCCAGTGGATCCAAACCGTGACCGCCTGCACCTGCACAGCATCAACAATGTACAGCAGACCCTGGTGGCCCAGCTGGCCAAGGTGCCTAAGAGTGCAGCCGTGCCCGAGGCGCTGCAGGAGGCGCGCTGGATGATAGAGGAGTACCGTGTCTCCTGTTTCGCCCAGGTGTTAGGCACCGCCTATCCGATTTCGGAGAAGCGCATCCTCAATCGCATCGCCGAAGCCTAATCATTGTCATAAAGACTAAGGAAGCACCCGCAACGGGTGCTTTTTTTATGCCCGTGAAAATCACGCCTACCCCCATCGATATATTTTAACGATTTAGATCACACTTTGACTTACCTATTCGCCGTTTTATGACTATGTTTTAGTTGTTTATGAATAGCTAATTTATTCATTTTGTTGCTTTCTCAATCGAAATTGCTGTGTAGGAGAAGTGATCTGAGTTTTATCTGCCGCAAAAGGATGATCCAGATCAAACCTGCATGGAATTTACCGATTTAGGGGTATACAGAATGTTAAGAAGTTATTGATACCATAAAAAACAGGAAGAAAAGTATGGTCTTTAATGTTTGATTGACACAATCCAACCAGAAGTAGACCAACTTTATCTGCTATGAAAACCGGCATGACCCGTTGGAGGATGCATGAGTTCCACATCTAATGAAGAGAAAAGTTTAGAGCTAAAAATATTTGTGTTTCTAACCGTTTTTCTTGCTCCCCTGCTGTCAGTGTTACTCGTTTCTGGTTTGGGCTTTGCTATCTGGTTTAGCCAGATACTTACTGGCCCACCAGGTGCAGGTTAACCCACTGTATTCGAACAATTATTAAGAGTGAAAATGTCAATGAGCAATGAACTTCACGTCACCAGTTTAGTGGTTCAGGTTAAGCCTGAATTTATGTCCAGTGTCAGACAGACAATCATGAAGATGGAAAACGCAGAGTTGTCTGTTAACGATGAGGTCAAGTTGGTGGTTGTGCTGGAAGGCATGACCCAGAAGGGCCTGATGGCTGATATTGAGGCGATCAACAAGATTGAGGGCGTGCTGTCCGCAGCCATGGTGTATCACCAAAGTGAAGTGCTTGAAGAGGTTGAAAAATGAAGATGAATCGACGCGAATTTATGAAGGCAAATGCGGCCATGGCCGCTGCCTCGGTGGCTGGTTTGGCCTTGCCCGCAACGGCAAGCAACCTAATTACCAGTTCAGAGCAGACTAAACTTGAGTGGAACAAGGCACCTTGTCGTTTCTGCGGTACAGGTTGTTCAGTGATCGTTGCCACCCGCGATGGCAAAGTGGTGGCCACCCATGGTGACGCCGAGAGTGAGGTGAACCGTGGTCTTAACTGTATCAAGGGTTACTTCCTGTCTAAGATCATGTATGGCAAAGACAGACTGCAGACACCTATGCTGCGTATGACCAATGGTAAATACGACAAGCACGGCGAATTTACACCGGTAAGCTGGGATACTGCCTTCGACACCATGGCTGAGAAGTGGAAAGCCACCATCAAGAAGAAGGGCCCAACCGCTATCGGTATGTTCGGCTCAGGCCAGTGGACCGTTTGGGAAGGTTATGCCGCCTCTAAGCTGATGAAGGCCGGTTTTGGCTCTAACAACATCGACCCGAACGCCCGTCACTGTATGGCGTCAGCTGTAGGTGGCTTCATGCGTACCTTCGGTATCGATGAGCCTATGGGTTGTTATGATGACATGGAAAACGCCGATGCCTTCGTGCTTTGGGGTTCTAACATGGCCGAGATGCATCCTATCCTCTGGAGCCGTGTCACCGACCGTCGTTTGAGCGCGCCTCATGTTAAGGTGTCTGTGCTGTCTACCTTCACCCACAGAAGCTTTGACCTTGCCGATCTGGGTATCGTCTTCACGCCGCAGACCGACCTGGCCATCCTAAACTTCATTGCCAACTACATCATTCAGAACGATGCGGTAAATTGGGATTTCGTCAATAAGCACGTCAACTTCCGCAAGGGTGAGACCGATATCGGCTACGGCCTGCGTCCAAGCCACCCGCTGCAACAGAAAGCCAAGAACGTTAAGACCGCAGGTAAGTCTACCCCAATCGAGTTTGACGCCTTCAAGGCCTTCGTTGCCGATTACGATGTTGCCTCTGTCAGCAAGCTTTCAGGTGTACCGGAAGATAAGCTGATTGAACTGGCTAAACTCTACGCCGATCCAAATACCAAGGTGACCTCATTCTGGACCATGGGCTTCAACCAACATACCCGTGGCGTGTGGTGTAACAACCTGATGTATAACATTCACCTGCTAACAGGTAAGATTTCGACGCCGGGTAACAGCCCATTCTCGCTGACTGGTCAGCCTTCGGCTTGTGGTACCGCCCGTGAAGTGGGTACCTTCTCGCATCGCTTACCGGCAGACCTGGTAGTGAAAAACCCAGAGCACAGAAAGATTGCCGAGAAGATCTGGAAGATCCCAGATGGCATCATTCCACCTAAGCCTGGCTATCACGCGGTTGAGCAGAACCGTCGCCTCAAAGATGGTGACATCAATGCTTACTGGGTGCAGGTGAACAACAACATGCAGGCCGGCCCGAACATTAATGAAGAAGGTCTACCTGGCTACCGTAACCCTGAAAACTTCATTGTGGTATCAGATGCTTACCCAACTGTAACCACTCAGGCTGCCGACCTTATTCTGCCTACTGCCATGTGGGTTGAGAAAGAGGGTGCCTATGGTAACGCCGAGCGTCGTACCCAGTTCTGGCATCAGATGGTGAAGGCACCTGGCGAGTCTCGCTCGGATCTGTGGCAATTGATGGAGTTCTCTAAGCGCTTCACCACAGATGAAGTTTGGCCAAAAGAAGTACTGGCGGCGAACCCTCAGTACAAGGGCAAGACACTGTTCCAGGTACTTTACCAAAACGGTAACGTGGATAAGTTCCCGCTCGAACAGGCCGATCCTAAGTACATGAACGATGAAGCCAAGCACTTTGGTTACTATGTACAAAAAGGTCTATTTGAAGAGTACGCCACCTTCGGTCGCGGCCATGGTCACGATTTGGCAGACTTCGATACCTACCACGAGGTGCACGGCCTGCGCTGGCCAGTGGTTAACGGTAAAGAGACCAAGTGGCGCTTCCGCGAAGGTAGTGACCCTTATGTGAAACCTGGTACTGGCTTCCAGTTCTACGGTAAGCCTGATGGCAAGGCGGTTATCTACGCACTGCCATACGAGCCTGCCGCCGAGTCGCCAGATGAAGAGTTCAACCTCTGGCTCTCTACCGGTCGCGTGTTGGAGCACTGGCACTCAGGTTCTATGACACAGCGTGTACCTGAGCTGTACCGCGCCTTCCCGGATGCCGTCTGCTTCATGCATCCAGATGACGCCAAGAAACGCGGCCTGCGTCGTGGCGACGAGGTGAAGGTGGTTTCTCGCCGCGGTGAGATCAAGACACGTGTCGAGACCCGTGGCCGTAACAAGCCGCCTGTCGGTCTGGTCTTTGTGCCTTGGTTCGATGCCAGCCAGCTGATTAACAAGGTGACGCTAGATGCGACGGATCCTTTGTCTAAACAGACTGACTTTAAGAAGTGCGCAGTTAAAGTAGTTAAGGCATAAGGAGAATCACCATGAAATCATTGAAACTTGTAACCTTGGCGACTCTGGTGACTCTCTCGGTCGGTGCGACCTTTAGCAGCCTGGCTGCCAGCGTGCCCGAAGAGAAGCTTGCCACCCTCAGGCAGGCGCCATTGAACACTAACCCGACACCACCTGTGATGCAGAAGGTGCGTAACACAGACGTTAAGCAGGTGCGTAACTATCCGATGCAGCCGCCGGTGATCCCTCACAAGATCGACGGCTACCAGATAGACCTTAAGGTGAATAAGTGTATGTCTTGCCACGCTCGCAAGCGTGTCGGGGATTCACAGGCACCTATGGTGAGTGTCACTCACTACATGGACAGGGAAAACAACTTCTTAGCGGATCTGTCTCCACGTCGCTATTTCTGTACTCAGTGCCATGTGCCACAGCTGGATGCGAAAACCATGGTCGATAATGAATTTATCGATATCGACCACCTGATTAAAGCTGAAGCTGTTAAGCACTAGGAGCGGCCCTATGTTAGATAAGTTGAAAAAGATCTGGCAGGTATTAAGAAAACCCAGCGTGCACTTTAGCTTAGGTTTTCTCACCTTGGGTGGCTTCGTCGCTGGGGTGATCTTCTGGGGGGGATTTAACACCGCCCTGGAAGCCACTAACCAGGAAGCCTTCTGTATCGGCTGTCACGAGATGGAAAATAACGTGTATCAGGAACTCAAGTCGACGATACACTTTACCAACCGTAGTGGTGTGCGTGCGACCTGTCCGGATTGTCACGTCCCCCATAACTGGACAGACAAGATCGCCCGTAAGATGCAGGCCTCTAAAGAAGTTTGGGGCAAGATATTCGGCACCATCAATACTCGTGACAAGTTTGAGGCCAAGCGCCGCGAATTGGCAGAGCATGAATGGGAACGACTGAAGGCCAACGATTCGCTTGAATGTCGTAACTGCCACAATTTCGACTACATGGACTTTACTCGTCAATCGACACGTGCGGCCAATATGCACTCCACGTCATTGGCCAGTGGCGAGAAGACCTGTATCGATTGTCATAAGGGTATTGCTCACCACTTACCTGATATGAAAGGGGTCGAAGGCTTCTAGTTAAGCCTGCTAGTTGGGCATTAGCGCTTAAGACACCATCTCCAAGTAAAAACGCCAGCATTCATCTCGCTGGCGTTTTTTTTGTTTGTATATGGGGTCATGCTTGCACTGTGTCGATGATCAGCTCTCTGAGCCAACGGTGGCTGGGATCGAGATCGAAATGTTTGTGCCAGAGCAGCACATAGGTGCCGGGCACCATCTCGGTGGGGATCGGCAGGGTGACCAGCTTAAATTGGCCCATCATCTCTTTGGCGTACTTAGCCGGTGAACAGAGGATAAGGTCGCTCTGCTCACACAGCTGCATGGCGCTGTTGAAGTCGGTGAGGTTAACGGCGATGTCCCGCTTGAGGTGCTTTATCTTTAGTACGTCGTCTAATAGCCAGTGGGAGATCCCGCCGAAGGTCACCTGCAGGTGGCGATATTTGAGGAAGGTACTCAGGTTCCATTCTTCGTTGAGTAGCGGATGACCTTCCCGCACCATGGCGAGCGAGTGATCCCTGGTCAGCTCGACGAAACGTAGGGCGTCGGGGAGATTGTTGACGTGCTGCAGCGAGCGCTCGTCCCACTCCCGGCAGGCGATGCCAAGATCTGTGTCGCATCTTAGCAGGCGCTCCATGCTCTCGCTGTGCCAGGTGTGGCTGTCTAGGGTGATCTTAGGCGCCTGCTTGAGCAGCTTAGGCATGAAACGCGGGTAGGTCAGCGAGTAGGCGGTCTCCACCAGCTCGAGGCGAAAGCGTCTGTGGCTCTTGGAAGGATCGAAGTCGCTTGGCCGAGTGAGGGAGGAGACCTGACTCAAGATCTGACGGATCTCTGGCCCCAGCTGTTTGGCCTTGGGCGTCGGGCGCAGGCCATGTGCTGTGCGCTCGAACAGCTGGTCGTCGAAGGATTCTCTGAGCTTGTTGAGCTGCTTGCTGACCGCCGACTGGCTAAGATGCAGGCGCTCTGCTGCGGCGGTGACGCTCTGCTCCTCGAGCAACACCTCCAGCAGGGGAAGCAGGTTAAAGTCGAATGCTTTCAATGGGAATTCCGTTAGGGGATGGCGTTAACTGCTGCCATGATAGCCAGCTGGCAGGTTTTTAGGTAGCCCTATCTCAAAGTTTGCCTATTTATCTGTTTATCTACCTATTTACCTATTTACCTAGGGCCATGGAGTTGGTTATGCTCGGCGATTCCACGGTGTTTGCCTTTGGCTGTGTTTGCCTTTGGCTGTGTATGCCTAATCTGGCATTAATCTAGCGCGCCGGGAAATAAGTTGGACGCTGACGCGTTGTCAGTCTGGTAATGTAATGGAAGCGCTAGTGTGAACTAGTGCGCGGCGTGAGGGTTAACTCATGCCAAATCAACGGAATTTGTAATGATGAAAAAGATACTGCTTGTAGGTTTGACCTCTCTGACTCTATGTTCGCCGCTGGCCTTTGCCAGAGACGATGTCGGCAACTATAACATCGCTTCTGTGCTGAATTCAGATATGGCCAAGTCAAAGCTGGGTAGCGACATCAGCTTCTACTTTGGTGAGCAGGCCTATGGCGAGCCACTACAGAAACTGGGTGAGCTGAAGACCAATAAGAAGACCAATGCGTTTAATAAATCCGACCAGGAAGCCTGTGAATGGGTGTTTCTGTCGGCGATGATTGCACTTAAAAACAGTGCCGTGAAGCAGGGCGGCAACGCAGTGGTGAATATCAAGTCTAACTATAAGAACAACCTGACCTCGAGCGAAGAGACCTTCCAGTGTGGCGCCGGCGCCCTGATGGCCGGGGTTGCGCTCACAGGTGAGGTGGTTAAGCTGCCCGAGAGTGCTAGTTCTGATAGCGCTAAGCCCGAAAACATTAAATAAATCGTTTGATAGCCAAGGCCCGTCTTGAGTTATGATTCTTGGTTTAGGGCTATTGGGTTGAGGCTTTTCGTTCAAAATAATAAAAACGCCAGCAAATGCTGGCGTTTTTTGTGCTTATTGATTAGTCGCTAACGATTGGGTATGCGCTAGGCGCGCATCGCCTTCTCGCCGCGGCACAGACCGACCACTCCTGAGCGGGAGACCTCGATCACCTTAGTGACCTCGCCGATGGCGGCGATGAAGGCGTCGAGCTTATCCGAGGTACCGGCCATCTGAATGGTGTAGAGCTCGGAGGTGACATCCACTATCTGACCGCGGAAGATATCGGCGGTGCGTTTCACCTCTTCGCGACCCGCGCCCTTGGCTTTCACCTTGATCAGCGCCAGTTCGCGCTCAATATGGCTGGACTCGGTAATGTTAGATACCTTGAGAATGTCGATAAGCTTATGCAGCTGCTTCTCAATCTGCTCCAGCACCGCCTCGTCGGCTACTAAGGTGATGTTAAGTCTGGACAGGGTGACATCGTCCGTGGGCGCCACCGTCAGGCTCTCGATGTTATAACCGCGCTGAGAGAAAAGGCCTACCACACGGGATAGGGCGCCGGGCTGGTTTTCGAGTAATACAGAAATAATTCGACGCATTAGCTTTTCTCCGTCTTGCTTAGCCACATTTCATTCATCCCGCCACCGCGGATCTGCATTGGGTAGACATGCTCTGTCTCATCGACGCTGATGTCGACAAAGACCAGCTTGTCCTTCATGGCTAGGGCCTTCTCTAGCCCGGCTTCCAGCTCGGCAGGGTCGCTGATGGTCATGCCCACGTGGCCGTAGGCCTCGGCTATCTTGGCGAAGTTCGGCACTGAGTCCATGTAGGAGTGGGAGTGACGACCCGAGTAGATCATATCCTGCCACTGCTTCACCATACCGAGGAAACGGTTGTTTAAGTTGATGATTTTGACCGGCGTATCGTATTGTAGGGCGGTGGATAGCTCCTGAATATTCATCTGAATCGAGCCATCGCCCGTGACACAGATAACCGTCTCGTCCGGCTTGGCCATCTTCACCCCCATGGCGGCCGGTAAGCCAAAGCCCATGGTGCCCAGGCCGCCCGAGTTGATCCAGCGTCTTGGCTTGTTGAAGGGGTAGTAGAGGGCGGCAAACATCTGGTGCTGGCCCACGTCAGAGGCCACATAGGCATCGCCATTGGTCAGCTTGTGCAGTGTCTCGATCACCTGCTGTGGCTTAATGCGCTCGCTGCTCTTGTCATAGGCCAGGCTGTTGCGGCTGCGCCATTGGTTGATCTCGCTCCACCAGTAGTCGATGGCGCCTTCATCGTTTTTCATCGATGGCTCATCGTCCAGCAGGGCTAGCATGTCGTCGAGCACGCTGTCGGCCGAGCCGACGATGGGGATATCCACCCTGACCGTCTTCGAGATGGAAGAGGGGTCGATGTCGATATGCAGTATGGTGGCGTTGGGGCAATATTTTTCCACATTATTAGTGGTGCGATCGTCGAACCTCACGCCGATGCCGAAGATAAGGTCGGCATTGTGCATCGCCATGTTGGCCTCATAGCAGCCATGCATGCCGAGCATGCCGACGCTGTTGGCGTGGGTGCCGGGAAAGGCGCCCAATCCCATTAGGGTGCTGACGACCGGCAGGCCGAGTCTATCCGAAAGCTTAAGTATTTGCTGGTCTGCGCCCGAGATCACCGCGCCGCCGCCCACATAGAGTACAGGCTTCTTGGCCTTTAGCAGGGCCTGCAGGCCGCGGCGGATCTGTCCCTTATGACCCGAGGTGGTCGGGTTATAAGAGCGCATGTTGATCGCCTCTGGATACTGGTATTCGTGCAATATTTGCGGGTTGAGGCAATCCTTGGGAATGTCTACCACCACTGGGCCGGGACGACCGGTAGAGGCGATGTAGAAGGCCTTCTTGATGATGGCCGGAATATCCTTGGCGTCTGTCACCAGGAAGCTGTGTTTCACCACGGGGCGGGAGATACCTATCATGTCGCATTCCTGGAAGGCATCATTACCTATTAAGTTGCTGGGTACCTGACCCGAGAGAACAACTAAAGGGATGGAGTCCATGTAGGCGGTGGCGATGCCTGTGATGGCATTGGTGGCGCCTGGGCCAGAGGTAACCAGTACCACGCCCACCTTGCCGGTGGCGCGGGCATAGCCATCAGCCATGTGTACGGCCGCCTGTTCGTGGCGCACGAGAATATGTTCTATGCCGGATTTTTGGTGCAGGGCATCGTAAATATCGAGTACCGAGCCACCTGGGTAGCCGAAAATGTGTTTAACGCCTTCATCGATTAATGATCGGACGATCATGCTGGCGCCGGAAAGTTTTTCCATTGGTGATCCCTCTTAAGTTACCGCGACGGTATGCAGTATCTTGATACAGCGACGGTAATCGCTCTAAACATAGAGTCTGGAGGGTAATCCAGACTCGCGCTTCACCCTAAAGCGGTCGGCTTGGGGTGACTGTTGCCAATGAACAGAATTTCATCATATTCAATAGATGAATGAATTCAAGCCTTTTATGAGCAATCTATGCCAAGTTGAGTAAAACTCAACATCGACACGCTCTCGAAGCAGTCTAGAGTGACTGTTTGATGGGCTTTGGACGGCGTTTATAGCGTCAAGACGGGCGAATTAGACTTTAGTCTCAGTGATCGCCGCCTTGAAGAGGGCGGCGATCACACAGAGTTTCATGGTTATAACGATTTTTGCTGGGAATGCGCCAGAAACTGACAAAGACCGACCAATAGCACGGCACCTAGCATCAGCGCCGAGAAGGGCACTGCGGTGCCCGTGTAGAAGAGTGCCAGCAGCGGCCCGGCCAGGGCGCCAAAGCCAAATCTCAATGTGCCGATCACCGCGGTTGCCGTGCCGGTTTCCTGCTGAAACTTCATCAGCACTATGGCGTCGGCATTGACCGACATCACCCCAAGGAAACCCATGAAGGGAATAAGCGCCGCGACGGTAAAATGATAGCTGAGGCCGAGCAGGTTAACGCTCAGCAGGCACAGACCAGCGACGGTCGCCAGCAGAGTAGATACCTTGAGCATACGCCGCGAGCCATATTTGACCACGATGCGACTGTTGATCACATTGGCCAGCATCAGGGCACCGACATTGGTGCTGAAGAGGATGGCAAACAGGCTCTTATCCAGCGCAAACACCTCCATATAGACAAACGGCGAGGCGGTGAGGTAGCAGAAAAACGCAAACGAGGTCATCACGCCGCTGGCGATATGCAACTTGACGCCGGGTTTGGTAAACACCACCGCATAGGCGCCGAAGAAGGAGCGCTGGCTACGTGCGCCCGAATGAGTATCGCTAGGCATCCGCAGCTTGGTCAGTACTAGAACCAGCAGCAAGCTGGCATAGAAGGCCAAAATGAAGAAGATCAGGTGCCAATCACCCAGCTCGAGGATCAGACTGCCCATGGTGGGCGCAATAAGCGGTGCCAGCATCATGATCAGGCTGACATAGGACATCCCCTTGGCGGTATTCTTGCCATAGACCTCTTTGATGTAGCCGGGGACTACTACCGTGGCGGCGGCGCCGATGAAGGCCTGAATGAATCTTAGGCCCAGGAACACCTCGACGCTGGTGACGAAGGCCAGTGCCAGACTGATCAAGCCAAAGCCGGTTAAGCCGAACAGCACCAAGGGGCGGCGACCGATGCGGTCGGCAATGGGGCCGAAGGTAAGCATACCCATGGCATAGCCGGCCAGATAGAGACTCAAAGATTGCTGCACCGTGGTGACACTGGAATGAAAGCTGCTGGCCAGGGTCGACATGGCCGGCAGGTACATGTCGATCGCCAGCGGTGTTATGGCCACTATGGCCGATAACATGGGGATCAATAGGGTGAGATTAGGGATACCCTGGGTTTGGATAGGCTCAGATGACGGGATCGACGCTTTGTTCACTCATACCTCTTGTGACCGATTTAAGACAATTTGTGGGGGTGATAACAGGTGATGGGGATGTTATCTGGGAGAAGATCGATTGTACGGGATCTCTCAGGACAAAGGCCAATGCTTTATTGTGCTTTGGCCTCTGGCTGAGGAGGCGATTTGTAACAAAACCTTGCTGCAGGCATTGACGGTGTTGATCGCCTGATTGGCTAAAAGCTCAGTTCAAAGCCCAGTTCAAAAAGCTCCGCTTATAGCTCGGCTTAGATGTTGGCCTAGATGTTGGCCTAGATGTTGGCTTAGATGTTGGCTTAGATATCGGCCTGAAAGGGTAAATCCAACCGACGCTGACTGACCCGCTCGTTAGCGACAGCGCTGACCATGTGATTACGCTCGACCTTGACCCAGTGATCGCTCTCATCTGTGGGGGGCTCAGAGCAGATGATGATACAGGCATCGTCATTATCATGGGGCACAAAGTCGATACCCTCTTGGCAAAGGCGGACTTCTCCCCGACCAAAGAAGAGCGAGGCGGGTTTGACCCCTTCGAGGGTAGCGAAGCGGGTCACGACCGTGTGCCTGCCGTCGGTGACCGCAAAGTTGATGAAGGCGTTGGTATCTGCGCCGGCAGCCTTACGCAGCGTCATGATAGTGGCTATGGTTTCCTCCATCGCCTGTTCCAGCTGACTCAGACTGGCCTGCTCGGCAAATTCCAGCTTATCCATGAAGAGGGCGAAGGCATATTCCGAATCTGTGTTGCCCTTGATCAGGCTAAAGGCCCGATCCGAGAGCTGATTGAGCAGTTGACGACGAAACTTATCGAACTGATCCAGGCGGCCGTTGTGCATCCACAGATAATGCATGCAGGAGAAGGGGTGGCAGTTCGCCTGGCTAACCGGCATCCCCTTGGAGGCATCGCGCACGTGGGCAAAGTAGTGTTGCGTCTCCACCTTCTCGGCAATCATCTTGAGGTTGCGATTACTCCAGGCGGGGTCCACATTCACAAACGTCGCCGGGATGGGGTCATCCTGGGTGGGGTACCAGCCCAGGCCAAAGCCATCGGCGTTGGTGGGCACCTTACGCTTCTGAGCATACTTGCTCTGCATCACCAGTGAGTTGGAGGCCTGAAAGATCAGGGGAGACATCAAGGCCTTCGGGCCGCTATAGGTTAAAAATCTGCACATGGACTCTTTATCCAAAATCATACCGAGTCAAAATTTAGCGCGAATCATGCAAGTGACAAAGATAAATTTACACCAGAGCCAAATTTTCTATCTGCCTGTCGTTAAACTGTTATCTTGAGGCCATGAATTCATCTTATCCCCGCCTTAGCTTTGCGCCATTTATAGCCTGTTTGTTTTCCTTTGTGAGGAGCTTACTTGGGCGTACACAGGGCAAGAATTAGCGAATGAAAAACAACATGAAAAAAACGGTAATAGCACTGCTAGTGGCGACAATGGGGCTGGCGGCGCGAGCGGTAAGCCGCTGCTGATCATAGGCAATGAGGTGAGCGGCAGCACCAGCATGTATCGGCTGTCATTGCAGCGATAGTGCACTGTGACGTCAGCAGCTTATGTAAGCAACTTATGCAAGAACTGATATAAGAACTGATATAGGAACTTATGTAATCGAGTTAGGTTGAAGCTGATTTATAGATGAGTATAGGCGCCTAAGGGCGCCTTTTTTGTCGGTTATTGCTGGAGCAGGGCGAAGCTCTCACCACTGTCTAGCCAGGTGGGATATTTTTTCATGACCGCGTTAAAGGCTGTGCTTTGCAGATGAGCGTTTAACCAGGCGCGCACCTTAGGGTAGGGAGCTTGTTGCCACCAGTGATTATCGACGTGGGCGAACTGGCGCACGAAGGGGAAGATGGCATAGTCAGCTATACTAGCAGCGTCTGACACGAGCTGGTCATGTTCGCTTAGCCTGGCTTCTAACAGGGCAATGAATCGCTCGCCCTGGGCGCGATAATCTTCTTGGCTCTGCTCTGGGTGGCGATCGGCGTATTTATACTTGTCTAGCCAGGGCTTAAAGCTATTATCGTTTGCATCGATCAGTGCCATGGCGGCTTGTTGCAGGCTAGGCTCATGGGTGAGAAGTAGGGCGTGTTTTCCCTGCTTGGCGAGCGCCCATTGCATGATGGCCAGGCTTTCGTCGACCACCCGGCCATCTTCTAAGATCAATACAGGTACTGTGCCCTTGGGGCTGGCCGCTAACATAGGCTCAGGCTTATGTTTGAGTACTATCTCTCTTAATTCCACCTCTTGCCCGGCCAGATACAGGCCCAGGCGGGCACGCATGGCGTAGGGACAACGACGAAACGAATATAAAATGGGGTAGGCCATGGGGTCTCCTTGATTGCTGGCGCTATTCTTCATGGCTTTGGCCTAAATCGCAAGTCCGTTTGCTATTACACTCTTTGGCTGAAAATACCCTTACTTTTTCTGCCTGTTTGTTTAACTGTGATTAAGGTAGAATTCGCCTCCATTTTGCGCTCTGGGTCACTTTGGGTAACCCTTTAAGTGTGAGAGCGTCTATTCATGCACTGGGGATTAAGCCTCAGCGAGCAGTTAAGAGGTTGATATGTCTCAGTTTGTAGTATGTGCGTTATATAAGTTTGTCTCTCTGCCGGATTTTGAGGCCCTGCAGCAGCCTTTGCTGAAGCAGATGGAAGCCTTAGGGATTAAGGGCACCTTGTTGCTGGCCAGCGAAGGGATCAACGGCACGGTCGCCGGCAGCCAGGCAGGTATCAACAGTCTACTGGCCTGGTTAGATGGCCAACCAGGGCTGGATAACATAGTCCATAAACTTTCCTTCGACGATGAAATGCCTTTCTATCGCACGAAAGTGAAGCTGAAGAAAGAGATAGTCACCATGGGGGTCGAAGGCATAGATCCCCGTAAGGTAGTCGGCACCTATGTTAAGCCCAAGGACTGGAACAAGTTGATCTCAGATCCCGAGGTGCTACTTATCGACACCCGCAACGACTATGAAGTCAACATAGGCACCTTCAAGAATGCGGTCGATCCTAAGACGGCAACCTTCAGAGAGTTTCCCGAATACGTGAAGCAGAACCTGGATCCTAAGCAGCATAAGAAGGTGGCCATGTTCTGTACTGGCGGCATCCGCTGTGAGAAATCAACGGCTTACCTGAAAGAGCAGGGGTTCGATGAGGTCTATCACCTAGAGGGTGGCGTGCTCAAGTATCTGGAAGAGGTGCAGCCCGAGGAGAGTCTCTGGGAAGGTGAATGTTTCGTGTTCGACAATCGCGTTGCGGTCAATCATCAGCTGGAGAAGGGCCAGTACGATCAGTGTAATGCCTGCCGTCTGCCGATCACAGAGGAAGACAAGCAGAGCGAGCATTATGTGCAGGGCGTGAGTTGCCCGCATTGCATCGACAAGCTATCCGATAAGCAGCGTAAGCGTTTCGTCGAGCGTGAGCGTCAGGTGCAACTCGCCAAGTCGCGTGGCGAGAGTCATATCGGCAGCGACGTGAAGCAGGTGATCGAGCAGCGCCGTCAGCACAAGGTCGAGCGCAAACAGCGTCAGCAGCCGGAAGGCTAAAAGAAGTCACCGACTCTGCACGACTAGCGCTGAACCTTGGTAAAAATCGGCGCGGCAATGCCCGTGAATACAATGGCCGTGAATATTTGTGGCTGATATTTGTGGCTGATATTTGTGCGCGAATATTTGTGATTAATGGCGAACAGCTTCTATACTTAAAGGGCTGCTAGAGATGAGTTGCATCGGGCGACCTGTCTGCTTGATGAGCAGTATTGGTGAAGATGTAGATAGCCTTTCAGTTTTTAGAGAGTCTGAGCCAATGTATTCAGAGTAAGAAGCAAAGGCGAGTGTTGTGTTATGCAATGCTCGCTTTTTTATTGGCCGCTTTTTACTCGCTAGCGAATCTTATTTGCCCATAGCGAATCTTGTTCCCCCATAGCGAGTCGTGTGGTTTATTTTCCGCCGTGTCTTTTGCGCCCTGAGCCCTAAGGCTTGAGCCTGAGCCAGCCCTACTGAGTGATAGCGAGTCCTTGTCTGCTTGTAGGCTAGAGCTCGGCGTGCTCGTCGGCTATTAGCCTTTTTACCATTCGACAAAATATCGCATCCAATAGACTTATCTCGCCAATTTGCAGCTGGTTATAAGTTGCCTGACAACTATTTCACTTCTTTTGCATCACCGACTAACTGCTTGCGCTTTTTCTGATCCCATCTTGCTCTTATTAGGCTTCGGCTAATGCCCACTTAAGTTGTTATTTCTAAGCGTCTTAAAGGGGGCGAGGGGCTAAGGCACCACGCCCCACATGTAATTTATTTTCATCTTGCCATTTACTTAGCCTGCTAAATAAATATAATGCTTAGCTTGCTAAGTAATTTGCCAGGTGTCACAAGCTTAACGAGGAGGGCGAGATGACAGAGGAAAATCAAGATAGGGCCGAGTCATCCAACGCGGAGCGTGTGGCCAGGCTGGCACGTTTATGGCGCATGGTCGCCGATGCAGAGCTTGCGCCCCTAGGTCTGACCCATAGCCGTTGGGTCGTGCTTTGGAAACTCTATCGCATGGGGCAGGAAACCAGTCAGAAGGCGCTGGCCGAGGCGCTTGAGATAGAGTTGGCGTCCTTAATGCGCACCCTGAGTCAGCTGGAGCAGCAGGCCCTTATAGAGCGTCACTGCTGCGAGCATGACAAGCGCGTGCGTCGCGTCTCCCTGACCCAGGCAGGCCTGGATCTGCTGGCCTTCATTCGACAGCGCATTATCGACCTGCGCGCCGAGCTCTATGCCGGAATCGGTGCCGAAGAGTTAAAGGTCTTCGAGTCGGTACTCAATCGCATTACAGATAACGCCTTCAATAAATTACATCCAACCGCCACAGATAAAGAGGAAAAGTAGTCAGCATGACACCGGATCAGCAATTTGCCCGTTTAGTTAAGTTTGCCAGTATTGGCTTCATCCTGTTGTTTGGTTATTTCCTGGTGGCCGATCTTAAGATGCCCTTGACCACCCAGGCGATGGCGACCCGCACCATTACCCAGGTTGCCCCTCAGGTGAGTGGCCGGGTCGTGTCGGTAGAGGTCAGCAACAACCAGAAGGTGAAGCAAGGCGATCTGCTGTTTAGTTTGGATGCCACCCCCTTTCTGCTGGCCCAGGAACAGGCCGAGTTGGCCCTGGAGCAGGCGAGACAAAATAACGCCGAGTTGGATGCGGCCATTGCCGCCGCCAGTGCGGAGGTGAATGCCAAGGAGATTGCCTATGCGCTTAAGCAGCGAGAGGCTAAGCGTATTCAGTCTCTCTATGCTAACCAGAGTGTGTCTCAGCAGATGATCGACCAGGCGCAGACAGAGGTGAAGGCAAGCCGTTCTCAGCTCTTGGCCGCCAAGGCACAGCTTACCAAGGTGCAGACGCTCAGAGGCTTGCCAGGTGAAGACAATCTCAAGTTGCGTCAGGCCAAGAACCGTCTGTCTCAGGCAAGGTTGGCCCTGAGCTATACCCAGATCCGTGCGCAGCATGATGGTGTGGTGACCAATGTACAGCTGGCCTCGGGCAACATAGTTAATCAGTCGACGCCTGTCATGGCGCTGCTGCTGGACAATGTCGATGTAATAGCCGACTTTCGTGAGAAGAACCTGCGTCATATCACTCCAGGTGCGATCGCGCTGGTGGCCTTCGATGGTCGTCCCGGTGAGCTGTTCAGCGCCAGCGTAAGCAGTGTCGATGCCGGTGTGAGTCAGGCCCAGTTCGATGCCAATGGACGCCTGGCCACGCCAGCTCAGTCAAATCGTTGGGTGCGCGATGCCCAGCGTTTTCGTCTCCACCTCGAGTTAGCGCCCGATGTGGAGATCACCCTGCCTGCTGGGGCTAAGGCGACCGTGCAGCTACAGTCTAACAATGCTGTTTATGAGTTGCTGGCGAAGATGCAGATCAAGTTCATCAGCCTGCTGCATTACATCTACTAGGGGCGCCTTGTGTTAGTTCGTCATCACGCGCTTAGCCGTAACGACCTGCGCCAGTGTTTGCGTATTGCCACTGGTGCCACCCTGGGCTTTCTCAGCTGTAAGGTGCTGGAGTTCAACTACGGGGTCTTCTTTACCGTGCTGCCCATGTTGTTACTTGGCATTCTGCCCAAGATGTCGATGCATGTGGTACGTCAGGTAATGGCCTCCTCTGTCATCGCCATCTTGGAGGTGGCGCTGCTGGCCGAGTATCTGGAGTCCTACCCCTTGTTGATGGCCATGGTGGCCTTCTTACTGTTTCTCTATCGTTTCGCCTGCATGTCACGCGGCAGCCTGTTTCTGTTCGGTGCCACTGGGGTGATCAGCCTGAGTATCATGCTGCATTTTGCCAGTTATCCGGATACCGATGTGGTTGAGCTGGCAAACAATAACTTTATGGGCTGCGCGTTTTCTATCCTGATCGCCTACCTGATGATGTATCTGTTTCCCGACGTCGATGCACGGGCGCCTATGGCAGCCATGCCTAAGGCGCCCCATCGCATGCGTCATGAGGCACTGATGGGGGCAACCATCGCCACCATCTCCTTTGTAGTGTTTCAGGTGTTTGATCTGCGTGATTCTCTGGCGGCCCAGGCGACGACCCTGTTGCTGCTCTTTCCCATGCACTGGAACGGCGCCCTGGGGTACGCCAGACGCCGCGCCATTGGGACAGTGCTGGGGGTGAGTTGTGGTGTCTTGATGCAGTTGCTGCTCTATACCTGGGCTCATGAGCTGGTGCTCTTGCTGCCGCTGTTCTGGTTGGTGACTCTGTTGTTTAGTCAGGCTCACGTGACCGAGGCGATGGGTTCCGGTGTTGGATTTGGCGCCATGACCACCTTGGGCACCCTCTATGGGCAAAACCTGACACCGAATAACGATTTGATCTATAGCAGCTTCTATCGCGCTTCCAGTATCTTAGGCGCCATCGTCTTGACCCTGATGGCCTGTTATCTGGTGCACCTGCTGCTTAATCGATTCGAGGCGACGCGCTTCGGCCATTAATCCTCGGCCACAAGTCTTCGGCCATTAATCTTCGGGTTTCTTAGCCGATGCCTTCTCCTGCTCGCTACCCCGGCCGAGTACACCCTTGAGCAGATCCATTGGTAGCGGGAAGAGGATGGTAGAGTTCTTCTCGCCGGCGATCTCTGTGAGGGTCTGCAGGTAACGCAGCAAGATGGCGTTGGGGGACTTTTTCAGGTTCTGCGCCGCTTCCACTAGCTTGGTTGAGGCTTCCATTTCCCCCGAGGCATGGATCACCTTGGCGCGTCTGATCCGCTCGGCTTCGGCTTGTTTGGCAATGGCGCGCACCATGGTCTCGTTGAGATCCACATGTTTTATCTCGACATTAGAGACCTTGATCCCCCAGCCGTCGGTGCGGCTATCTAGGATGGACTGAATGTCGGTGTTGAGCATGTCACGATTGGCCAGCATCTCATCGAGCTCGTGTTGCCCCAGTACAGAGCGCAATGTGGTCTGCGCCAGCTGCGAGGTGGCCTGCAGATAATCTTCCACGTTGATGATCGCCTTCTGGGCATCGATCACCCGAAAGTAGATCACCGCATTGACCTGTACCGAGACGTTGTCGCGACTGATCACATCCTGAGTCGGCACATCCATCACCACGGTGCGCAGATCCACGCGCACCATTTGTTGTATCAGGGGGATCACTATGATGAGGCCTGGGCCCTTGACCCGGTAGAAGCGTCCCAACATGAAGATCACCCCGCGCTCATATTCGCGCAATATCTTGAAGGTGCTGATCAGCAGTGACACCAGCAGGAAGATAAGGGCGACGAAGAACAGCTGGGTATTGTAGGCTAAGGCTTCCATGGTTACCTCCTAAGGATTGTCTGAATCGGGCTGGGTCGCCTTTGGTGTGACGATCAGGGTGAGCTTGTCGCGCCCAAGCACCAGCACCGTTTCTCCGGTCTGGGTCTGGGTGTCGGATCTGGCCTGCCAACATTCGCCGCCCAGGGTAACTAGGCCGTACTTCTCAAAGCCCTTGACGACTCGGGCACTGGCGCCGATGAGCAGATCGTCACCGCTGACGTTGGCGGCCTTGCGGGCCTTCCAAAGGCTGGAGAGTACCCAGAGGGAGAAGCCCGAGGCGGTGACAGTCACCGCAGCGATGAGCGGCAGCGAGATGGCGAGATCGCCAGCCTGTGCATCGATAAGAAACAGTGAGCCCAGGGCGAAGGCTGCGATGCCGCCAAGGCCCAGAATACCGAAGCTGGGCACCATAGACTCGGCAATGATAAGCGCTATGCCCAGCAGGATGAGCCCGAGTCCGGCATAGTTAACCGGTAGCAGCTGAAAGGCGTAGAGGGCGACTAAGAGGGCGATACCGCCGGTGACACCGGCGACACCTATGCCAGGGCTGTAAAACTCCAGCAGCAGGCCATAGATGCCGATTAGCATCAGGATATAGGCGATGTTGGGATCGGTAATGGTCGCTATGACACGGTTGCGCCAGCTCTGCTGGTGGGGCACTAATTTGGCTCCGGCCAGCGACAGGGATTGAGTCTCGCCGTCTATCACCAGGTTAAAGCCGTCGAGTTTCGCCACGAGTTCTTCGGGATCGGCGGCGATCAGCTCTATCACATTCTGGGCGAGCGCCTCATCTGAGGTGAGGGTGGCGGCGTCGATGACGGCTTTCTCGGCAAATTCGACGTTGCGGTTTCTGAGTTTCGCGAGAGAGCGAATATAGGCCACGGCATCGTTGAGCACCTTATGGGCCATGGCATCTTGGTTGTCTCTGGGGGGGGCCTGTGGCGCCGATTCGCCTGTGTCATCCTCTTGCGCGCCTGGCTTTTGGCTGGCTTTTCCTGATGAGCCGCGCTCCTTAGCACCTGAGCCTGGGCCAGAGTCTTGAGGCGAGGAGGGCATACCCAGCTGCACTGGTGTGGCGGCGCCAAGTGTGGTGGCCGGTGCCATGGCGGCGATATGGCAGGCGTAGAGCATGTAGGTGCCGGCGCTCATCGCCCTGGCACCCGGCGGCGCCACCAGACAGGCGATAGGGATCTCGGATGCAAGGATCGCCTGATTGATACTTCTCAGACTGGTGACTAGCCCCCCCGGGGTGTCTAATACTATCATGATCAGCGGCGGTCTCTGGTCTCTTGGCAAGCGATTGGCATGGTCTATCTCTTCGCTGAGATACTCGCCTATGGCCGGGCCTATGGCGCCGCTAAATTGTAGCAGGGGGATCGCCTGGGGCGTGATATCTACTGAGGGGGAGTCATTTTGCTGCGCGCCAGTCTCTGCCTTAGACACGGCCGTTTCCAGGCTCAGCAGGATCAGCAAGAGCAGGGGGATAAAACTTAGTAGACGCAAGTTTAAATACTGCATAACGACTCCCAATATCCCTTTAAGTTTAGACGATTTCCCATTGGCGATAATTCTTGGGGATATTTGATTTGGCGGCTTGTCTTTTATGCTGAGTGTGTTATTTTTCTCGGCTTTTTTCATGGGCGGGAGCGCTTAGCATGTTTGTTGGATTCGATTATGGCAGCGCCAACTGCGCCGTCGGCATTATGGAAGGGAATCAGGTACGCCTCTTGCCTCTCGCGGGAGATTCTCACTACCTGGTATCGACCCTGTATGCCTTCGATCGAGAGCTGATCGCCGAGGCCGTCTATCAGCAGCTTCATAGTGACGTAAAGGCCGAGTATGCCAAGCTGCGCTCGGCCCAGTTAAGCCGTGCCCGCCATGCCCGTCAGGCGCTGGATTTGGGCAGGGATGAACAGGCGGTGTTTGTCGGTGAGCAGGCGGTGGCCCATTATCTTGAGATGCCCGAAGAGGGCTTCTATGTGCGCTCGCCCAAGTCTTTCCTCGGCGCGACAGGTTTGCGAGCGGATCAAATAGCCCTGTTCGAAGATATCGTTACCCTGATGATGATGCATATCAAGGCCTTAGCGGATAAACAACTGGGGGCCAAGGGCTGTGCCACCCACGCGGTGATCGGTCGCCCGGTAAACTTCCAGGGGATAGGCGGCGAGGAGAGCAATCGTCAGGCCGAAGCCATCCTGGCGCTGGCGGCTAAACGCGCCGGCTTTATCGAGGTGAGTTTCCTGTTTGAGCCATTGGCGGCGGGAATGGATTTCGAGGCCAGCCTGACTCAGGATAAGACGGTACTTGTGGTGGATGTGGGCGGCGGTACCACAGACTGCTCTGTGGTGAAGATGGGACCGTCTCATATGGCAAAGGCCGATCGCAGTGCGGATTTTCTCGGCCACAGCGGGCAACGCATAGGGGGTAACGATTTGGATATCGCCCTGGCCATGAAGGCCTTTATGCCCCATTTGGGACTGGGCTCTCAGATGGTTAATGGCCTGCCGGTACCCAGTCAGCCCTTTTGGAACGCGGTGGCGGTCAACGACATCAGTGCCCAGCGCGATTTTGCCAGCCTGACGACCCGTAAGATGATTGAGGAGCTGATCAAGGATGCCGAGCGCTCGGATCTGCTGTCGCGCCTGCTCAAGGTGCAGCGTGACCAGCTCGGCTATCGCTTGGTTCGCAGCGCAGAGGGCGCCAAAATTGCCCTGTCGGACAGTGCGACCACTCAGACGAGTCTGGATTATGTCGATGCGGCGCTGAGCGCCGAGGTAGACCAGCAAGGTTTCGTTGATGCGATCGCCCAGCCTGTGAGCCTGATTCAGTCCTTGATGGCCGAGGCGATGGCGCAGGCCCAAGGCGAATTAACCCAGTCACAAGCGGATATCATCTATGTGACCGGTGGTACGGCAAAGAGCCCGGCGATTTACCAGAAGATTGCGCAGATGTATCCTGATACTGAGATAGTGGTCGGCGATCATTTTGGTAGTGTGACCGCCGGACTGACGCGCTGGGCGCAGAAGGTGTTTGGTTAACGCAATAAGGTGTTAGGGCGTCAAGGCAATAAGACCACAAAACAACGAGACAACAAGGAATGAAGATGAAAGCTTGGATTGGAATGATGGGTGTTGCGGCAATGACCCTGCTAACAGGCTGCGGCGATGACGTGGGCAAGGTGAGTCTAGGGGTCTTTACCACTAAGGATGTGATCATCGAGGCCAGGCAAGATCCTAAGATCTCCGGGGTGACCTGTCATATCAGCCGTATCGAGGCGAACCTGGATTTTGCCGACCCGTCAGATATGGGCATAGCCTGTCGCCAGACAGGGCCTATTCTGCCAGCGGATCTTGCCAACATAGACAAGAGTCACGGCGGTGAGGTGGTGTTTAAGGCCTCCCTGAGCATCTTGTTCAAATCGCTTAAGGTGAGACGTATCTATGACGCCGACAATCAGACGCTGATCTATCTCTCCTATTCCACCAAGGAAACAGATGGCAGCCATAAGCACAGCCTGTCGACCGTGCCGCTCTATGGCACCCAGGCCTGGCAGGCGCCCGCAGCAAGGCCTGCGACGCAAGCGCCTAACTAATACCAATCGTAATAAATAATTGATCATTCTAGCTTGTTAAAACGCTCGATAACTGTATTAGTATTTTTAATTGTAGAATAACTACTTATCTAAAAATCCTGCTTTGTTCTCAAGCGTTTTTCCTGCGCTATTTCTGATCACATGTTTACTGTGATTGGTATAAATTGTATTAGCAAGCAATATTAATCGAAGAAAAACGCCGTCATCTCTGACGGCGTTTTTTATGGAATCAAGCTGGGTTAGGGCTAAGCAAGTTAAGCAAGCTAAGCTGATGGCCCCTCACCGGCAGTGCCTTGCAAAACCGCATTATAGCGGGCAAAACCTGCCTCGAGATCTTTGATGAGATCTTCAGGGTTTTCCAGGCCTACATGCAATCGAATCAATGGTTTGCTGCTGTCCCACTGGGTAGCGGTGCGCAACTTGTCGATGCCGAAGACGCCCAAGATCAGGCTCTCGTAACCGCCCCAGGAGAAGCCCATCTTGAAATGCTGCATGTTTTCCACGAAGGCGGTGACTGCCTTAATGTTGCCGCGCTTGAGCACGAAGGAGAAGAGGCCGTTTGAGGCGCTGAAATCCCGCTCAAAAAATTCATGCCCAGGGCAGGTGTCGAAGGCGGGATGGCGCAGATGATCAACCTCGGGGCGTGTGGCCAGCCAGTTGGCGACCTCGAGGCCATTCTTCTCATGTTGGGCCATACGTACGCCCAGGGTACGCAGGCCGCGGCTGGCGAGATAGATATCGTCTGCCGAGGTGCATTGTCCCATCAGGTAGCTGTTTTCCCTCAGTTGGTCCCAATGGGCCTGGTTGGCGGTGGCCGTGCCCAGCATCACATCCGAGTGACCGACGATATATTTGGTCGCCGCCTGAATCGAGATATCGACGCCCAGCTCGAAGGGACGACAATTGATTGGCGATGCCCAGGTGTTGTCCAGCATCACCACCATATTATGTTTATGGGCGATGGCGCTCAGGGTCGGCACATCCTGCACCTCCAGTGTGATGGAGCCTGGAGACTCGAGAAACAGCACCTTGGTGTTGGGGCGGATAAGCGCCTCAATGCCATCACCTATGAGGGGATCATAGTAAGTCGTTTCTATGCCGAAGCCCTTGAGTAGCTTGTCGCACAGATCCCGCGTGGGTTCATAGGCGGTGTCGACCATCAAGAGATGATCGCCCGCCTTGAGGAAGGAGAGCAGGGCACCAGAGATGGCCGCCGAGCCAGAGGGATAGAGGGCTGTGCCGACGCCACCTTCGAGTTCGGCAATCGCCGCCTGAAAGGCGAAGTGGGTAGGGGTACCGCGGCGACCATAGAACATCTCGCCGTTGGCGCGGTTCTTGGTGGCGTGGCGCATCTCTTCTATGGTGTCGAACACCACGGTGGAGGCGCGAAACACAGGCGGGTTGATCACCCCCTTGCTCCATTTCTTGTCGCGGCCGACGCTGACTATTTTGGTTTCTCTTTTCATCCCATACTCTCGTGTTGGCAACTAAGTGTAGCCATCTTAACATCTATACGTCTAAATGAAAGTGAGATTTATTGGAGTCGTTTCCGCTTTTCCCGAGCCTTATTAGTCCTGAACCCTTATTAGGCCTCCAGCGGCAGACGGACATGGATAACCACCCCGACGGCCTGACCATCCTGCATCAGGTTCTCTGCGCGTATGCTGCCCTTATGAAAATCTGTGATCAAGCGGGCGATATAGAGGCCGAGTCCCAGGTGAGGCTTGTCCTGCGCCTTCTGCGCGCGCACAGATACCATGGACTCGAAGATCTGCTCGCCCATGTTGGCGGGTAGCGAAGGCCCCAGGTTACTCACGCTCAGTAGCGCCTGACGGCCCTTTGCCTTGAGCGACACCTTAATCGGCGTATCACTCTGACTGAACTCGATGGCGTTGGCGATCAGCTTGTCCATCAGCTGGGCGATATACTCGGGCACCCCGCGCATGGTCATGGGCTCCTTGTCGATCTCCAGCTCAAATACCTGATTGGCGTAGGTCATCTGATAACCCTGCATACAACCTGAGATCACCTTGGAGAGGGGGAAGTTGTCCACCTCGGCGTCGGTCAGTGCCTCTTCGAGGCGGGTGGCTTCGCTCATGTTGTTGAGGATCATGTTGAGTCGGCTCACCCCTTCGTGGGCTCTGTCCACATACTTTTGATGCTGGGGCGGCAGATCCTGGCTGTTGAGGTGCTCAAGCGACGAGCGTACCACGGCCACAGGGGTTCGCAGCTCATGGCCCAGGCGTGAAGACATATTCTCCAGATAGTGGGTATATTGGCTCAGGCGCCCGACTATGCTGGCAAAGCTGCGGCTAAGATCGCCGATTTCATCGCGCACCTTGGAGCCGACGATCGCCTTTCTGATCCTGCCTTGGCTGTCGATGGCCTGTTCGGCATCGTCTCTTAGCTTACGAATACGGCTGGAGATGCTGGAGGCGAAGAAGAAGAGGGCCAGGGTGCCCATGCTCATAATGGTCAAGATGACGTTGAACAGTTTCTCCAGCGCCTTGTTACGCAGGGTGCGGATGCCGTGGGTGGTCTCTTCGGCGATTACTACGCCCATCACGTCATCGTCTATCCAGATAGGGCTGGCGGCGGCCAGGATCACCGCCTTGCCGTCTGGGGTTAGGCGCCAGGTGGAGCCAAATTGGCCGGCCAGTGCCTTGCGGATATGGCTGCCCTCGAGCACGGTAGAGTCCTTGAGTGAGTCGACGAAATGCTTAGGCGGGGTGGTCAGAATGCGATAGTAGAGCGGGTGCAGGAACTGCTGCTTAAAGCGGCCCCAGAAGGTATCCGGCGTCTGTTCGGTCGCCGTCTGCGCCCATACATTGGTGCTGCTGTATATGTCGCCCGATTTTGCCAATACCCGGCCGTGGCGGTCCACCACCCAGATCCGTGAGCTGTTATGGCTCATCCCCTTGATGATGCTCTCGATCTCAGGTGAGGGCACGAGCACAGTACCGAGCTTGCTGACATCATCTGTGGCCGAGGTGCCGACTATCGCCTCGACATTACGTTTCTTCCTGTCGTTGACATCGACGATGGCAAAGCCCAGCTTGCTGCCCACCATCTCCAGCGGCATCCTCAGCTCGATATTGTAGCCTTTGTCGGTTTTCAGCCACTTGCCCTGAATGCGCACCTCTGGGGTGACCGGCTGTGACTTACGGGGATCGGCGGGTAGTTCGAAGGCGCTGATCCAGCCGTCGCGTATGGTGGCCACGATATAGCGGCGAAATTGGCCATCGGGCGCCAGGGTGGCGATGGCCAGATGATCGTTGTTGTCGATGCGCAGGCTGTTGGTGCCGCGGTAGATCACCTTAGGATCTGTCACCTCGAAATAACCATAGAGGTAACCGGCATACTTACCCACCATGTGGGTAAAACGGATGTTGAGCGGCTTGCCGTCATCGGCCTTAAACAGCTGATGGTCGGCGCCGTAGGTCAGGGCGCGATGACGATTATCGGCCCATTCGCCCAGCTTGCCGTCCAGATGGATAGGGCCGGTTAACGGGTAGGCGTAGAGATCCCGCCCCTTCTTGACCTGTGACAGAAAACTCGCCTGCTTGTCGAACAGCTTAGGGCGTTCATGCAGGGCGGTGGCTAGCGCCTGGGTCGTGCCTTCTAGGGTCTTCTCCTGGCCGTGGCGCAGGTATTTTTCCATCTCCCACACATATTGGTAGCCAAGCCAGGGCAGGCAGAGCAGGAAGAGAGAGAGTATGGCGACCTTAGTGCGCAGGCCGATGGGCAGATTAAACATGCTTAGTCTTGGGTATCCCAGCGGTAGCCCATGCCGTAGACGGTATCGATGCAATCGAACTCTGGGTCTTGGCTGATAAATTTCTTGCGGATCCGCTTCACGTGGGAGGTGATGGTACTGTCATCCACATAGATCTTGGCATCTTGCATCAATGCCTGGCGGCTACGCACGTGGCCGGGGCGCTTGGCCAGGGCGTGCACCATCCAAAATTCGGTGACCGTCAGCTCGATAGGCTGCTGCTTCCAGTAGACCTGGATGCGGTTGACATCTATGGTCAGGTTACCGTGCTCTATCATGCCATCTTGCGGGTTGGCACCATTTTGGATGTCCGAGCGCCTAAATAGTGCGGCCAGGCGAGCGATCAGATGGGGGAAGCTGACGTCTTTGCTCAGGTAGTCATCGGCGCCCAGTCTCAGGCCGCAGACGGTGTCGAAGTCACTGTCTCTAGCGGTCAAAAAGATGATAGGCAAAGTATTCGACATGGCCCTGAGCGACTGGCACAGGGTAAAGCCACCGTCTATCTCATCTTCCAGGCCGATATCGATGATTGCTAAATCGGGCAGACGAGTGTTGAAGGCCTCCATGGCGCTGGGGCGATTGGCGTACGCCTGCACAAAGTAGCCTTGCTGTTGCAGCACCTCTTTGTAGTTTTCGCGGATAGCCGCCTCATCTTCAACTATTGCAATACGCTTCATGATCCATCCATTACAGCTTAGTGTTTCTGGAGTGTGACTATACAGCAAAATATCTGGGAGAAAAGTGGCCCGGGACAAATGCCATTTTCTTGCCACATTTGGTCTGCGCATCGTCATTTTTGCACCCCTGACTTGCCATTTCACTCAGGTTTAATGACCTCATCGACAGGAACCACAAGGTTCTGATTAAACCCATCCATGTCAACTTGAGGATTTTCCCATGAAGAAGCAGATCATCGCCGCATTAATCAGTGTTTCATTATTTGGCAGCTCAATGGCTTTCGCTGCCCCCGCAACTCAAGCGACGCAAACGACAAACAGCAGCTCGACAGATGAAGAGGCGCTTATCGGTGTTGGCTCAGGCATAGTGCTGGGCGCCGTGGTAGCCGGCCCTGTGGGCGCGATTATCGGCGCCTTTACCGGTGGCATGATAGGCAAGACGGTGGCCAACGACAGCGAGATCAAGCAGCAGCAGGCCGCATTGGCCGAGAAGGAGAGTCGCCTGATGGCGCTCAAGCAGCAAAACGAGGCGCTGCTGACGGTGCAGCAGGAGTATCAAGAGGCCAAGGTAGAACTGGCTCAGCTCAGACAACATCAGGGCACTCGCCTGGAAGAGCTGGCCCTAGGCCTCAACGTGCAGTTTAAGACAGGCTCTTCTACCGTCGAGCCTCACTTTAAGGGGCAGCTGGATGAGGTGGCCGATGCCATGGCAATCTCGCCCCAGCTCAAGCTGGATTTGACAGGTTACGCCGATAGACGCGGCGACAGCAGCTACAACCAGGCGTTGTCTGAGCAGCGCGTCGCCGAGGTAAGAAGTTACCTGGTATCTAAAGGCGTGGATGAGGCCAGGCTCGATGCCAAGGCCTATGGTGCCAGCGCACCGGTTAAGGATGAGCAGAGCTTCGAAAATGATTTCTTCGATCGCCGCGTGACCATCAAGTTGCTGCCTGGCGATACCGCCCTGGCTTCAAACTAGATTTTGCACCATGAAGCAACGCGTAAAAGGAGAAATAAGATGTTGCCACGCCCGTATTTCAGGATGAACCAGACCGACCTTTGCCCCCCGAGGGGGGCGTTTTTTTCTTGCCAGCGTCTGGTACTTGCCGCCTTGGTGTTAAGTGTTACTGCGCTCAGCTCGGCGGCGCCTGCCTTTGGGCGCATGAGTCAGCTATCCGAACCTAATGTGCAAGGTGCCATATTTGACGAGCAGCTGCACCATTTTGACCTACCGGTAGCCGACGAACCTATTCTGGGGCAGGGCGTGCTCGAGTATCGTCTAAATGGCGTTCAATTGGGCAAAGGCTTGCCGCCGACGGCGCTTGCGGTGGATACCCAGGTGCAGATGAACATCTCCGGCTGGATCAATCGGGTGTCGGTGAAGCAGGTGTTTGTGAACGACACTGCCCACTGGCTTAACGGCCGCTATCAGTTCCCGCTACCCCATGATGCGGCGGTCGACAGCCTCAAGTTGCATATTGGTCAGCGGGTGATCGTCGGCGAGATCCAGCCCAAGGAGGTGGCCAGACAAACCTTCGAGCAGGCCAAAGTAGAGGGCAAGAAGGCGAGCCTGGTGAGCCAGCAAAGACCCAATATCTTCACCTCTGAGGTGGCTAATCTCGGGCCGGGAGAGGCGTTGGTCGTTGAGATCGCCTATCAACAGCAGGTGCGCTATCAAGATGGCGAGTTTAGCCTGCGTTTTCCTACGGCCATCACCCCGAGATACTTTCCTAAGGGGCAGGCTCCAGACTTAGAACAAGCGCCAGTTAACGATGCACAAGGACTTAACGCCCTGAATGAGGGCGCACAGAGCGATGAGCAGAAGCTCTATCTGGATGTGGTACTGGATGCGGGTATGGCCATCAGCCGACTGGAGACCCCTTATCATCAGATGCGCCAAACCCAGCTTGGCGGCACCAAGATAGGCCTGAATCTCACCTCTAGCCTCAGGCCTGACAGAGACTTTCTGCTCAAGTGGCGCCCACAGCTTGCCGAGCAGCCAAGCGCCGTGATGTTTGCTCAGCTGGGCAAGACACATCAACCGCTAGCCGTTTCATCCGCTGGTAATGATGAGGCGCAGAGCTACGAGCAAGGCATGCAAAAACTTGCTCAGCAAGACAGCTACGCCCTGGTCATGCTGATGCCGCCTCAGGATAAGGCACGCCTGCGTCTACCAAGAGAGTTAACTTTGGTTATCGACACCTCGGGCTCCATGACCGGCGACTCTATCGCGCAGGCAAAGTCGGCTATCTTAAATGCCTTAGCCGGGCTGAGTAGTCAGGACACCTTCAATGTGATCGCCTTTGACAGCAGCGTGCGTAGCCTGTCGCCGGTGGCGCTTTCGGCCACCGCCGCGAACCTGGGCAAGGCCAACCTGTTTGTGCAGAGTCTTGAGGCCGATGGCGGCACAGAGATGGCGCCGGCGCTGCTGCGGGCACTGAGTCAGCCGGACACAGGCGTCTCGTCCATTGCTTCATCGGGGAGACCCGAGCGGTTGAAGCAGGTGGTGTTTATTACCGATGGCGCCGTGGGCAACGAGGCGTCGCTGTTTGCGCTTATCGCCGCCAATATCGGACATCAGCGTCTGTTTACCGTAGGGATAGGTTCGGCGCCGAATGGTTACTTCATGGAGCGTGCCGCCAGGGCGGGACGTGGCACCTATACCTATGTGGGCAAGATCAGTGAGGTGGACGCTAAGATAGGCGAACTGCTGGAAAAAATTGAATCGCCACAAATAAGCGATGTGACACTGACCCTGGATGATGGCTCTATTCCCGACTACTGGCCAGTACAGATTGGCGATCTCTATGCCCATGAGCCCATCATGGTAGCGATGAGGTTAACCCCTGCGGAGCGAGCCCGAAGTGATGCCCTGATCATCTCGGGCGATCTCGATGGCAAGCACTGGCAGCGTCGTTTGGCCTTGGTGGGGGGCGAGAAGCCAAGGGGAATCGATCTCATCTGGGCGCGCAATCAAATTGCCAGCCTGCAACTGAGCAAGAATGTGCAGAACCAAGCCGCGATAAAAGAGCGTGTCACCCGACTGGCGATGGATTATCACCTGGTCAGCCCCTACACCAGCCTGGTGGCGGTGGATAAAACCCCTTCACGCCCCGAAGCGATGGACGCCTTGGAGCTGTTTAAACCCGCACCTATGCCTGTGCAGTCTCAGTGGCCGCAAACCGCTACCGAGAGCCGTCTCTATCTGGCGCTGGGGGCCATGATGTTGCTGCTGATTGGCGCCTATTGGGTGAGTTATCTTCCCTGCTTGCAGGGGCTGTGGCGTAGACGCCAGGAGGCCTGATGATGAATCGTCGCAGACGCCTGGGACTCAGGCATGTTTTGCTTCTGACAGCCTTGATGGCGGCCATGACACTGATCTTTAAAGGAGGTTATATGCAAGCCAAGGCACATTTTGCTCAGTTCCTCATTGAGCGGGCATGGGATAGAACCCTAGTGGACCGTAAAGCCCACAAGCCATGGAGCTGGGCCGATACCTACCCGATAGCTAAATTGCATTTTGGCGACGAGCAGGGGCGGCGCCGTGGTGCGCCCCTCTACGTGCTGGCGGGCGCCTCGGGGCGTAATCTGGCCTTCGGGCCTGCCGCGATCCTGGCGGATAATCAGATCAATCACTGGGGCAACACGGTTATCGCCGGTCACAGGGATACTCATTTCGCCAGGCTCGAGGGGATCTACCCGGGGCAGGTGATTACCCTGCAGGATGCCTCGGCGCAGGTAGTGAATTATCGCGTGCTGGGGACTCAGGTGGTGGATGAACAAGATACGGCGCTGCTGGCTCAGGAAGATGCCCTGCGCTTGACCTTAGTGACCTGCTACCCCTTCGATAGCTTAGGCGGGCAGAGCCGCCAGCGTTTCGTGGTGATTGCCGAGCCTATGGCGGGGGAGGCGGTGGCGACGCGTTTACCCGCGTCGTCAGAGCCAACCCAGTCATCGGGTCGACTCCAATCGTAGGGATTAGAGGGGCATTACCCGATTTCGGCCCAAGTTTTTGGCGTCATAGAGGAAACTATCAGTGCGCTCGATAAGCGATTCGAAGGTGTCATTTGGCTGCCATTCGCTAACCCCGAAAGAGGCGCTAATCTTATCGATTGTCTGATTCTTGCGTCTGTCCTTTAGGGAGATCTTCTCCAGGGCCCGGCGCATGGCATCGGCCAGATGGCGGGCCTTGCGTTGATGGCTGTTGGGCACGATGAGGGCAAACTCTTCGCCGCCATAGCGATATAGCTTGACCCCGTCACGGCAGGATTCGCTGAGGCGCTTCGCCACCGCCTTTAACACGTTGTCGCCGAGATGGTGGCCATAGGTGTCGTTGAAATTCTTGAAATGGTCCACATCGGCCAAGATCAGGCAGGTGCCTTCAGGGCTCTGAGCCAGTACGCCCTTGAGATCCTGGTCGAAGGCGCGGCGGTTGAGCACGCCGGTGAGGGCGTCATGGTAAACGTCTTGTTCCGATTGTTTCAGGGCTTCTCTCAGTGCGGCGATCTCTTCCTGGGCCTTGTCTAGGCGACCGGTAAAATACTCTGTACTCTGGCGTATATCATCGGATTCTTTCACCAGATCCCGTACCAGCCCCAATACCTTCTCCAGGCTCAGACCTTCCTCCTCGATGCGATTGAGACGGTTGAAGTTGCTGTCGACCTTCTGTTGAAACGCCGTAGCGTCTTGGTTGGTATCCTTGATCGACTGTGACAGCTCTATGGTCATGGCCTCCAGATTCTGGCGCATGTTGAGCACGTTAACCTCGCTGGGATCGGCAATATGCTCGCGGTAGAGCAGCTCGGCCGTGACCGGCGGGCAGGTGTTATGCTCATTGACTATCTTGTCCATCTTGGTGATGAGTTCGGGGTTTTGCTGGCCGACGTAGGCATACCACAGTGCATAGTTGGTGGGGGTCGTCGGGATCTGATGCTTGAGCATCAAGGGGACCGCTTTCTTAAGGTTGATAGCGGCTTCGCGTAGCAAATCTTTGCTCATTTCGACTCCAGGATAAGGTGAGCTCGGCGGTGCCAAATCGGTTTCGGCGCAGCAAAACAGGTCTTAGGGCGCAAGTTGGCAGGTCGTTTTCTTAAAGGGTGGCTATGTAAAGCATAGCCACCAAGTCGACTCCCTGCCTTTCTATACTAGTGAGCCTTAATGCAGACTTTGTTGATTTGGCGCCCATTTTAACCAATCGGGATCCAGTTTGGGCTGCAGGCTAAAGATCTGATGCTGACCGATGCGATTTTGCTCCGTGGTCGCCGATTGGGTTGCCACGCCAATACCACCGGCGATGATGGTCTCAAGGGAGCCGGTTTCGATCTGTGCGCCGGAGAAGAGGCCGAGATCGACCTTGATACCCGACAAATCCCAGAACTGACTGCTCTGATTGATCAGATGACGATACCCGCTGGCCACCTGAGCTGTCATCTCGACTTGGGTGCCAGTGGAGGACAGTCGTACCTGCTTGACTTCGCCTATTTTGATACCGCGGAAGATGATAGGGGTGCCTATCTTGACCGAGCCCAGGTTGTCATCCACCAGAGTGAAGGTGAGTGCATCTTGGGCGAGTAATGCCGGGGACTCGACGCTGCCCATAAAGTCATGCACTATGTTGCCACTCTCACCCGGCAGTACGGACACATAGGGGCCAGTAATTAGGGTCTCGGCGGCCGTGATGCCTGAGAGGGAGATATTGGCGTCGACGATAAAGTATTGGGCATCGTCGGCCAGGAAAGGCGCTGCGTAGTCGCCATAGAGGTAGGCATCGACGCTGACACTGTGCAAGTCTTGGGATAGTTTAACCCTCTCGACTTGCCCTATCTGATGGCCCTGATAGCGGATCGGCGCGTGGGCACTCAGGCGTGTGCTGGCATCGAAAACTATGCTGATGGGCGTTGCCTTAGCGCGGGCCAAGGTCTCTGAGCCATAGAGGTGGCTCTGGTTACCGATATCGTCTTTGTCCAGCAGCCCAAGGGATACGCTGCCCTTTAATGCGCCCTCTAGCGGCGCTACATCCAGCTTGACGCCATTTAGGCTGGCATCGACGCTCAGGGCACCGTTACGCCAGAAGATGGTGCTTGGCTTAACCAGCGAGGCGAACTGCTTGTCGATACCCAGCTCGATGGCAAAGTCTTCGTTGCTGGCACGCCAGTTGACTCCTTGCACCTCACCGATCTGCATCTTCTTATAGTAGATAGGGGAGTGGGCGGCGAGCCCGGCACCATCCGGACTCGCAAGCACTATCTTGAGGCGATTCTGCTTAGCGAGGTAACCCTCGGCCTGCTTGGCATTGGCAAACAGCGGCAGTGCTCTCTCAGGATTGACGGCTTTCTTACTGCGGCCCTGGATCAGGCTGATGGCGCCTTTGGTGAGGGTGGACAGATCCCGGGTATTGACCTTGATGCCGTCCAGGGAGGCGTCGATCGCCAGGGCCGATTCGGCAACGAAGTAGCTACCCTGATGGATCAGCTTGGCAAATTCGGGCCAGATCTGGATGCGGTAGGCCAGGCCGGAAAAGTCAGGTTTAAACTCGACGCCGTCGACCTGACCTATGGGCAGTTGTTTATAGCGCACCTCGGCGCCTGCGCTGATCCCTGGGTTTTCCTCGGCGCTCAGGCTGAGCAACAGTGGCGGCTGTGTGTGCTGCGGTGCCTTAGCCAGCAGTGGGTAGCTGGCCTGATGTTCGCCGCTGCCGGGCATGAAGGCTACCACATTCCCGGTAACCAGTCGGCTGGCATGCTTGATGCCGCTAAGCGATAGATCGGCACCTTCGAGCCAGAATTGACTGTCTGTGCCGAGAAGCTCGGCATATTGAGTGGCGATATTTGCATCGAAGGTCACGCCTGACTCGGTTAGCTGGGTGTGGGTGATCTGGCCTATGGTGATGCCGCGATAGACGATGTCGGCGCCTGTGCTTAGGCTATCTGCGTCATCGGCCGTGAGGCTGAAGCTAATGCCGCCCAGGGCATGCTCTTTATCCTCGAAGATGGTGAAGGTCTGATTGACGTTCGCCTGCTCGCTGCTGCTTTGTGAAGAGAAACTGACGCCACCGGCGAGGATGGCCGAGAGGCTCTCTGTCTTAACCTTGATGCCAGATAGCGAGGCGTCCAGCGCCAGCCCGGAGACATTCCAGAAGCGTGAGTCCTGTTTTACTAGGTGGGCATACTTCTTCTCTATGTAAGCATTGAAGAGGATGCTGTCGTCGTTCACCAGGCGATAGCTGACTATTTTTCCGACCGGGATCTGACGGTAAAACACCTGAGAGCCCACATCCAAAGAGCCGAGGGATGGGCTGGTGAGTTCGATCATCAAACCATCTGAGCCAGGAGCCACCGGCGGGGCCTGATCTTCGGCGGTAAACTCGTTCTTGTAATCGCCTTCGCCTGGCTGGATGGCGATATAGTTACCCGAGAAGAGGGCGTCTAGCCCTTCTACACCCGTGATCGATGCCTTAGGGGTCACCAGCCAGAACTTGGTCTCATCGCGTAGGAAGGGGGTCGAGCGATAATCCATCAGCAGATCCACATAAACGCCCTGGAGTTGATCGTCGATACTGATATCAACCACCTTACCCACGGTTAATCCCTGGTATCTGACCAGCGTCTTACCCACGTCTATCCCTGTGGCGCTGGGGAAATGGATGCGCACTTCGACGCCGGACTCACGAATGCTCTTGATCCCGAGCCAAGCTCCCAGGGCCAAAGCGATCAGAGGAAGTAGCCAGATGGGAGAGAAGAGTTTTTTCTTAACGACTTTTGGTGTTTCAATTTGTGTCATCTTTCGATTCCAATCGGTCCCAGAGTAAACGCGTGTCTAATACTTTTGCGGCCAGCTGTGTTAACAGAATCACCAAGGCGAAGGCGGTGGCCGCAGGCGCCGGCTTGGCATCCCAAATCTGTCCCATGTTAATGAGCGCCGCGGTAATGGAGATCACAAACAGATCCAGCATGGACCAGCGACCTATCCATTCGATGATATGAAAGCCAGCCATGAGTGTTTTTTTCGAGATCGGCAGGCGATAGCTGATCGCCGTCAGGTAAAGCGCCAGGCCAAAAATTTTCAACATAGGCACTAAGATACTGGCGGTAAACAGAATAATGGCAATAGGTAAAAGGTCTAGGTACACCAGGTGGTTAATGCCGCTGAAGATGGTGTCCTGGCGTACCTGCCCCTGACTGGTCATGATGGTGATGGGGTAGAGATTCGCCGGAAACAGCAAGATGGCGGCGGTGATCAGCAGTGCCCAGCTCTTCTGCACACTGGTGCGATCCCGGCTCTGCACCGCCTGTCCGCAGCGTGGACAGCTGCCCTGATCGAGATGGCACAGAAACTTACAGGTAGGGCAGTTGGTCAGCCCCAATGATTCGCCCTGGGGAGGCCTGCTGAGCTTACTCATCCAGTACGCTCCACATATGCTCTATGTCATATTCCCGTTGCATGAAGATCACCATGATAAACAACATGGTGAAACAGAAGGTGCCGATTCCGAAATAGAGATCGGTGTAATCTGAGAGCTGAAATACCGAGACGAATATGCTGATCATGTAGATCTCAAGCATGGAGAGCTGCGCCAATAAACTGTGCTGTTTCAGCAGCTTCTTATAGATATTGCGAAAGAAAGGGATCTTGAGTCGGTATTTTACGATCAGCACCTGGGTGAGTATCGACAAAATAAGCAGGCCAGGGGCGATCACCGCCGCCACCAATACGGCAATGCCCACGATCCAATAGCCCTGAGCGGCCACGGCCATGGCGCCTCCGGCTATGGTGGTGGTGCGAATGCTGCCGAGAAAATGCATCTCGAGCACAGGAAAAAAGTTGGCGGGAAAATAGAGCACCAGCGCAGTGATACACAGGGCTAACATGCCGTTGACGGAGCAGTAGGGGGTATCATAGAGATTGGTATGGCAGCGTGGGCAGAGGGCCCGCACCCCAGTTGGCAAGGCGCGTTTTCTCACGACCAGATCGCAAGCACGGCAAAGAACGATACTCTTATCTAACACCTCTGTTTTCATATCTGTTCTGGGGCGCTTCCTGTCATCTAAGGCTATATCAATAGTGAGAATTTCTTGATATAGACCAGTAATCTATTGCCTATAAGATATTACTATAGTCAATCTATTGAAATACCTAGGGCCTGTTGATCTTTGCTGTTTGTTTTTGCAGCAATTTGTAGGTGGTTTATACAAGGCAGAGCCTGTGTTGTGTAGTATTCTAAACCAACGGGCGATAACGCAGTAGAAATGGCCTACAAAAGCTGCCCAAAGGGTTCATCTAAACGCGCGCTGCACTTTGTTGCTCGCCATTCACATAGAGTAACTATGCTTCATGACTCTCGCCTCGCGCAAAATGCGTTTAGATTGAACAAAAATTAAACTTGAAAGATCAACAGGCCCTAATAAGGTGGCTCCCAAATCCGGAGCTAATAGTTGCGCAGATTCTAACAGATAAAGTTTGAGACTTGCATAAGAAGTTGTATTTATGAGATTCTACAACTGTATATAAAAACAGTGTGAGGGCGAATATGGCAGTTATAACGAAATTTGTCGTAGTCAGAGAAGGGGTGGAGAAGATGACATTCACATCTAAGAAGGAGGCGGATGCCTACGATAAGATGCTCGATATCGCGGATAATCTTCTTCCTTTTATTGAGCAAGTTGATTTAGGCTTAGATGAAAATGCATTAGAACAACTTTGTTTCTACATGGCAGAACATAAAGATCAGCTCATGGGACTCTTGAAAGGCGGCGCAGCAACTAAGGCTGCACCGGCAAAGAAACCCGCCAAGAAAGCTGAAACGAAAACATAAATTGTTAGGAAATTTGTATGAGTACACCTTGTTACACGACGCTTACCCGTCAAGTTGAAGCCCTGTTTAGCGGCGAAGATAACCTCGTCGCGGCGATGGCAAACTTCTCGGCGCTGCTCAACGAGCATCTGGATGATATTAACTGGGTCGGCTTCTATCTGCTGCAAGGTGATCAGCTGGTGCTGGGCCCCTTCCAAGGCAAAGTGGCTTGTACCCGTATTCCGGTGGGGAAGGGAGTATGTGGCACGGCGGCCCAGAGTGATACCACTCAGCGCATCGAAGATGTCCATGCTTTCGACGGCCACATCGCCTGTGATGCCGCCAGTAACTCGGAAATTGTGATCCCACTGCGCCGTGACGGTCAGGTGATCGGCGTACTCGATATTGATAGCCCCTCCTTCTCTCGCTTCGACGAGGCGGATCAATTGGGGCTAGAGTCCTGCGTAAAAAGTCTGGAAAAGGCTTTATTTGCTTAAACTACAACCAATTTTGCACAATTGATGGTCGCTTTCGTCTGGCGCGCCCTTATAATAGGCCGCTTGATGAATTCAAAAACACGCCGTGAGATTTTTCATTAGTTGAAATGAATACATGGCGTTTATTGACTGTAATTGATAAGGTATGTTGGATTGTGTGGTCGCCGCCTAGCGGCATGTAAGCGACCCGATGTCTAACCAATATGAACGACACGCCAGTGCCGACGTTAACCCGGCGAGGTGATAGTCCCTTTTAAACTGTGGAAGTAATGATGGAATCAACAGAAAAGTTGACCGACACCAACGCAATTCTTGCGTATTTATATGAAACATTTCCTTTATGCTTTATCGCTGAAGGTGAAACTAAGCCTCTAAAAATAGGATTGTTTCAAGACTTGGCTGAAAGGTTAGCTGATGATTCTAAAGTCAGTAAAACGCAATTAAGAATCGCCTTACGCCGTTACACCAGTAGCTGGCGTTACCTGAAAGGGGTTAAGGCTGGGGCACAGCGTGTCGATCTCGACGGCAACGAGTGTGGCGAGCTTGAGCAAGAGCATATTGACCATGCACAGGCTACACTGAAGGAGAGTCAAGAGAAGGCTAAGGCAAAGCGTGCTGCGAAAGCGGCGGCAGAAAAGGCTGAGAAGCCTGGTCCTAAGTCTGAGAAGAAAGCCTTCAAGAAGCCACAGCCTAAGCGCAGCAGCAAACCAGCGCCTAAAGCGGCTAAGCCACAGGTTGAAGCCAAGGATTTAACCCCGGCAACACTGACCGAGTTGAAACCAAATCAACGCGTGAGTGTCAAACTAGGTAAATCACCTGTTGCAGGTGTTGTCCTGGACATCAAGAAAGAAGATGTTCAAGTACAGTTAGATTCAGGATTGACGGTAAAAGTCCCGGTAGAGCATATCCTGTTATAACTGTTCATCGTTTAAAAGGAGTAACTTGTTGATGCGAAAACTCACTCTGGCAGCATCCATTGCCAGCATCTTTGTAGGATTCTCGGCATGGGCACTGACGCCCAGTATTCCATCTAGCGAGTTGCCCTCTCTAACGCAAGAGCCGCAACATAAAGTAGCGAGCAAGCGAGTGACGGGTCTGTTCACTCGCGCCCATTATCATAGATTCGATCTGGACGATGCCTTCTCCGAGCAGGTGTTCGAGCGTTACCTTAAGCAGCTCGATTATCGCCGCAATGTCTTGCTTCAGAGTGATATCGACAGTTTCAAGCCTTATGCGACCCAATTTGACGACATGCTGAAAAGCGGTGATCTCACCGCCGCCTACAAGATCTTCGATCTGGTGCAGCAGCGTCGTTATGACCGCTTCGCCTACGCCTTATCTCTGCTCGACAAAGAGATGGACTTCAACGCCCCCGGCGACAGCTATCAGTACGACAGAGACGAAGCCGCCTGGCCAAAAGATGAGGCCGAGCTCAATGAGCTGTGGCGTCAACGCGTCAAGTACGATGCCTTAAACCTTAAGCTGACCGGTAAAAACTGGGATGAGATCGTTAAGGTGCTCGAGAAGCGCTATAACAATGCCATCAAGCGTCTTAGCCAGACCAAGAGTGAAGATGTCTTCCAAGGTGTGATGAACGCCTTCTCTCGCAGCGTCGAGCCGCACACCAGTTACCTGTCGCCACGCAACGCCGAACGTTTCCAGATGGAGATGAACCTGAGCCTCGAAGGCATAGGCGCAGTGTTGCAAATGGATGACGACTACACAGTGATCAAGAGCCTGGTGGCTGGCGGCCCCGCGGCCAACAGCGAAAAGCTGGCACCGGAAGATCGTATCGTGGGTGTCGGCCAGGAAGGTAAAGAGATAGTCGATGTGATCGGCTGGCGACTGGATGACGTGGTCGAGCTGATCAAAGGGCCTAAGGGCAGTAAGGTCATTCTGCAGATCCTGCCTAAGAAGGGCGGCTCTTCTGCCAAGCCAATCGACGTGACCATAGTACGTGACAAGATCCGTTTAGAAGATCGCGCCGCGACCTCAGAGGTGATCGAGCCTGAAACCGGTAATTATGCCGGCCGCAAGGTTGGGGTGATTAAGATCCCAGGTTTCTACATGAACCTGTCTCAAGATGTCACCAAAGAGTTAGTCAAGCTCAAAGAGGCCAAGGTTGAAGGTGTTGTTATTGACCTGCGCGGTAATGGCGGCGGTGCATTAACCGAGGCGACGCTGTTAACAGGCCTGTTTATCGAGCAAGGCCCTGTGGTGCAGATCCGTGATGCTAACGGTAAGGTGTCGCAAAATCGCGACAACGACGGCCGTGTGACCTATTCAGGACCGCTCACCGTGATGGTAGACCGTTACAGCGCCTCGGCGTCAGAGATCTTCGCCGCCGCGTTACAAGACTATGATCGCGCGCTTATCGTGGGTGAGTCGACCTTTGGTAAGGGCACAGTGCAGCAGCATAAGAGCCTGGGCCGTATCTATGATATGTATGACAAGCCTATCGGCCATGTGCAGTACACCATCGCCAAGTTCTACCGTATCAACGGCGGTAGCACTCAGCTCAAAGGTGTGACACCGGATATTCCGTTCCCGAGTGCACTCGAGCCGGGCGAATACGGTGAAGCCGAGGAAGCCAACGCCTTGCCTTGGGATAAGGTGCCTGTGGCCCAATACGGTACGCTTGGGGATATTACCCCTGAGCTAGTGACCAACCTCGATTCGCGTCACCAGCAACGTATCAAGAAAGATGTTGAATTTGGCTATATCGATCAAGATATTGCCGAGTTTAAGAAGAGCCACAAAGAAACCAGCGTCTCTCTGGTAGAGAAAGAGCGTGTGGCCGAGCGCGAAGCGAATGATGAGAAGCAACTTGTTCGCCTCAACGAGCGCCGTGCGGTGGCAGGCCTAGAGGCACTTAAGTCTCTGGATGACGCCGAAGAAGATGTGAAGGCGCCGGACGCATTTCTCGACGAGACAGTCTATATCACTCTGGATTTAGTGGATATGGAAAGAGTGGCTAAAAACCAGGCGAAATAATATTGAGCCAAATTTTTTAAAAACGCGCTATTGGCGCGTTTTTTTATAATCTTTTCAGATGAGGGAATCTAAATGGCACAGGTTAAGGCCAAATATTTAAAAGACTATCGCGCACCGGATTTCACAATTTCTCATGTGGAGCTCTCTTTCGTGCTCGATGGTGCCAATACTCAGGTCACCGCGGTGAGTCAGGTGAAGCGTTTAAACGACGCCGCCCAGACGTTGGAGCTTGATGGTGAAGGGCTGAGCGTGAGCCAGCTACTGCTTAATGGTAAGACTCATGATTATCGCGTCACCGATGGCCAGTTAAGCATAGAAACCGACTTAGCTGACTTCGAACTGACCATAGTGACTAAGCTGGATCCCCAGGCTAACCTGGCGCTAGAAGGCCTATACATGTCAGATGGCGCCTATTGTACTCAGTGTGAGGCAGAGGGTTTCAGACGCATCACCTATTTCCTGGATCGCCCCGATGTACTGGCGGTCTACAAGGTGCGTATCGAAGCCGACAAGGCGGCGTTTCCTTACCTCTTGAGTAACGGTAACCGCGTCGACACTGGCGATCTTGAAGGCGGGCGTCACTTTGTTTGCTGGGAAGATCCTTTCCCGAAACCGGCATACCTGTTTGCCCTGGTAGCAGGGGACTTCGATCTGCTGGACGATAGCTTTACCACCAAGAGTGGCCGCGAGGTTGCGCTGCAGGTCTTTGTCGACAAGGGCAATCTGCACAAGGCACACCACGCCATGGCATCGCTGAAGAAGTCGATGGCCTGGGACGAGAGCCGCTTCGATCTCGAATACGATCTGGATATCTACATGATAGTCGCGGTGGATTTCTTCAACATGGGCGCCATGGAGAATAAGGGCCTCAACGTGTTCAACACTAAATATGTGTTGGCGGACAAAGACTCGGCGACGGATGAGGATTACCACGGCATCGAGTCGGTAGTGGGGCACGAGTATTTCCATAACTGGACGGGCAACCGTGTCACCTGCCGTGACTGGTTCCAGTTGAGCCTCAAAGAGGGCCTGACAGTGTTTCGCGATCAGGAGTTTAGCTCAGATGTGGGCTCAAGGGCGGTCAACCGTATCCATGCCATTAAGGTTATAAAGAACCAGCAGTTTGCCGAAGATAGCGGCCCTATGGCCCATGCGATTCGTCCCGAGTCTGTGATTGAGATGAATAACTTCTATACCGTCACTGTGTATAACAAGGGCGCAGAAGTGATCCGCATGATGCACACCCTCTTGGGTGAGCAGGGCTTCTTGGCCGGAATGAAGTGTTACTTCGAGCGCCACGATGGTCAGGCGGTCACCTGTGATGATTTCGTCGAGGCGATGGAAGATGCCAGCGGCGTGGATCTGACTCAGTTCAGACGCTGGTATAGTCAATCTGGTACCCCAGAACTCACGGTTGAGGAGCGCTATGACGTCGAAAAACAGGAATATCGCCTGAGTCTGCGTCAACATACGCCACCGACGCCGGAGCAGAGTGAGAAGTTGCCGCTGCACATTCCGCTCGATCTTGAGCTTATCGGCAGCGATGGCCGCTCGCTCCTTAGCCAGGTCTTTAGCATCACAGAGGCCGAGCAAGAGCTGGTGTTTAGTGACATGAGCGAGCAACCTGTGCCTTCGCTGCTGCAAAACTTCTCGGCGCCGGTGAGGCTCAACTTCGACTATAGCGTGGATCAGCTGATCCATCTGATGCGTTACGCCAGCAGCGAGGTGGCTAAATGGGAGGCCTCGGCGGCACTCTTTAGTCAGGCGGTTTGGCAGAATGTGGCGCACCTTAAGGCGCAAAGGGCGATGTACGTCGACCCTCGTTTGGTCGATGGCGTCAAAGGTTTGCTGCTAGACGAGCAATTGGATCAGGCGCTGCTCGCCGAGGTGCTTAAGTTCCCAAGCCTGAATACCCTGGTAGAGCAGGTGAGCCGAGTGGATCTCGACGCCCTGGCATCGGCCCGCGAATTTATGCTGGAGGAGATCGCCTCTGGTTGTGAAGATGAGTTGCTGGCTCGTTATCGTGAGCTCTTATCTTTTGACAGCGCCGGAGCAAGGGCCCTTAAGAATGCTTGTCTGGGACTATTGCTACAGACCTCGGATGCGCATCAGAGCCTGGCTCAGCGCCAATATGAGCAGGCAGCTAACATGACAGATAGCTTGGGCGCGCTGGCTGCGCTTAACCTTGAGCAGTCTGAGTTACGTACCAGCCTGCTGCAAGATTTTCAGCAAAAATGGGCCGACACCCCCTTGGTAATGGATAAATGGCTGACCCTGGAGGCGTGCTGCCCGGGTGAAGATCGCTGTGATGCACTGCGTGAGCTGACCCAGCACAGCGCCTTTAGCTTCGCCAACCCCAACCGGGTACGCTCCTTGATAGGCGCCTTTGCGGCGGCCAATCCTGAGGTGTTCCATCGCATCGACGGCAGCGGCTATCGTTTCCTGACCGAGGCGATCATCAAGCTCAATACCCTGAACCCTCAGGTAGCGGCACGTATCATTACACCACTTATTCAGTTTAAGAAGTTTGATGAGCAGCGCCAGAAGCTAATGCGAGCAGCCCTGGAAGAGATTTTGGCCTTACCGAATCTGTCGAAAGACCTCTATGAGAAGGTGTCTAAGGCCCTAGCTTAGCGCTCTTAGCCTAAGACCTTAGATTACGGTGCTAGATAAGCGCCTAGCCTATGCGCTAGCGATTGGCCTAAGATAGAGTGGGCGGGGTGCTTGGCATCTCGCCCCTTTTACTGTTAGATGATAGATTATGATGATATTTACCTTTCCCATGCAGGTGAGTTACCAGGAGTTTCTCATTTATTATCAAGGCAGTATTGATAAGATTGAGGTGAAAGACAGTTCTGGTAAGACACTGTGGATCCACGCCCGTCACTTCAGACCCTTTCTGACTACTTCCGGTATCAGGGGTTACTTTCGTCTACAACTCGATGATGAGGGTAAACTGGTTTCCCTCACCCAGCTTTAAGTTTTTTAGAGTATATACTTCAAACGAGTGATTTCGTTTCATCTCTGCCTCAGTTCACTAGGATACAAGTTTAATTACCTGTTTATGCTTGCTTTTTCAACGGACGTTTTTCATCTGGTACGACTTGTTATAAAGGATTTAAATCGTGTGTTTGAATTTACGTAAGCCCTTTAGCTTAAGTGTACAAATATCAAGGTAATTTTCTGTTTTTTCGCCTTGCTCATCACCCCTAAATGCTGTAACAATGGTGTTACCTGTACGCTAACAAGATGTTGGCCACCATTCCTATAACAAAGAATCCAGCAGGTTACGGAGAAGAGCTAAAATGAAAAACGTTAAAAATGGCTTTAACAAGTCAGCGCTAGCTTTGGGGATCGTCGCAGCGTTGAGTATTGGAGCGACATCAGGCGTGCAAGCCGTGTCGTTCGATTGGGGAGAAGTGCAAGGCTCGTTCGATTCAACATTTAGTGCCGGTGCAAGCTGGCGTGTTGAGGAGCGAGACTGGGATAATCAGATTGGTAAGGTGAATCACCCGCGCTTCGACTGGTCAAATTATTCTGCATTCGGTAACACTAAATATACCTCGGCCGAGATTTGGGCTCAGCCGGGTTCTTACTCGAGCAATGGTGACTTGAGTAACATGCTCTATTCTCAGGGTGACGTAACCTCAATGGTGTTCAAGGGATTGCATGAACTGTCGCTTAAGTATGAAAATTTCGGTCTGTTTGCCCGTGGCATGTACTTCTACGATCAGAAGGCCAACAACGGCAGCTATGGCTACAGCGACCCGATAACCGGCAAGGAGTATGACCCTTGTGCCGACTCGGAAGCCTCTAAGGTGCAGTGTAAAGATGTGCGCCTGTTAGATGCCTTTATCTATGGCGATTTCGATTTCAACGACGGTGCTAACCCACTGAGCGTTCGTATCGGTAACCAGGTAGTGTCATGGGGCGAAAGCACACTAATTCCGCACGGTATCGGGGTGATCAACCCGGTCGATCTTAACATCCTTAATGCGCCGGGCGCCGAGCTTAAAGAAGCCTTTAGGCCACAAGGCATGATTTGGGCGTCACTCGGTGTAACAGAGTCTCTTTCTGTCGAAGCCTTCTATCAATATGATTGGGAGCCAGTTTGGGTGCCCACCCCAGGCTCATACTTCTCGACTAACGATTTTGCCGGTTACGGCGGCTACTCGCAAAATGCCCAGCTTGGCTTTAATGCCAACCCTGACATCAACCTAGAGTTCCTGATAGACGAGTATCAGAAGCTGGCGGCCATGGTGGCATCGGGTCAGTATGATGCGGCGACACTGGGTTCATTGGCGTTAGCCTACCCGACTAAGGTGACCCTGATGCAAGATCAGGCGAGCGCCAGCGATTCGGGTCAGTACGGTATCAAGCTGGGTTATTACGCACCTGAGCTGGGCGAGACTGAGTTTGGCTTCTACTACATGAACTATCATAGCCGTCGTCCGTTGATCAGCGGCACAGCGGCGAACTTTACCCAGGAAGCGATAGGTCAAGACTTAGCGACCCTGGCAGCCCTTGGGGCTACCGGCGGCACTGTGGATCGTCAAACCTTGCTGGGGCTGGAAACCTTCTCAAAGGCGCAGATCGAATACCCAGAAGATATCAAGCTATACGGCTTTAGCTTCAATACCCTGATTGGCGATACCTCTGTTGCCGGTGAAATTGCCCATCGCCAGGATGAGCCGCTGCAGATTGATGATGTTGAACTCCTGTTTGCCGCTATGCCACAGCAGCTGGCAAATGCCGGGCTTCGTCCAGATCTAGACGGTATCTCACAGGTTAAGGGTATCGGCTCAGGCGAAGCCGCAGAAGGCTATATCCGCCGCGATACCACTCAGGCACAGGTAACCTTTACCCATCTGTTCGGTCCGACACTGGGCATGGATAATCTGGTGATGCTGGCCGAGGTAGGTGGCGTTTGGATCCATGACATGCCAGGCTTCGATGAGCTGCGTCTCAATGGTCCTGGCACGGCGCGTTCGGGCGGTAACCCAGATATGCCTGGTATCATCGAGGCGGTACATAACGGCCCTGAAACGAATCCTTTCCCAACGGATTTTGCCTGGGGTTATCGTTTAGTCGCCAAGGCCGATTACAACAACCTGTTTGCCGGTGTAAACATGTCGCCGCGCATCATCTTCTCCCATGATGTTGACGGGATCACCCCAGATCCTATGTTCCTGTTCACCGAAGGTAAGAAGTCCGTCGCTATTGGCGTGAACTTCGATTATCAGAGTCGTTGGGGCGCAGATTTCTCATACAACTCCTTCTTCGGTGGTGTCGGCACGACGAATCTGATGTCAGATCGCGATTATGTGTCGTTTAACATCAAGTATTCAATCTAATTCACAAGGACAATAAGAATGAAAAAACTAACACTATTGTCGGCTGCTGTGATTGTCGCATTGACCGCACCAACAGCCTTTGCGAAAGTTTCAGAGGCGCAGGCGGCCAAGCTTGGCACCGAACTCACGCCACTTGGCGGTGAAAAGGAGGGCAACGCCGATGGTTCTATTCCGGCTTGGGATGGTGGTATCACTAAACCTGTCGCCGGCTACGAGAAGGGAATGCATCATCCCGATCCTTTCCCGAACGACAAGATTGAATTTACCATTACCAATGCTAACAAGGCGCAGTACAAAGACTACCTGACCCCAGGTCAGATGAAGTTGTTCGAACTGTACCCTGATACCTACAAGATGAATGTCTACCAGACACGTCGTACCGCTTCCGTGCCTCAGTTTGTCTACGACGCAACCAAGGCCAATGCCACACGTGCCGAGCTAGTGGCAGACGGCAACGGGATCTCTGGTGCCTCAATTGGCGTGCCTTTCCCGGTGCCACAAAATGGGCTTGAAGCCATCTGGAACCATGTGCTGCGTTTCCGTGGCGTAGACGTGGAGACGGCCCGTAGTCAGGCGGCACCAACGGCATCTGGTGGTTACACCCTGGTGGAAACCGCCGAAGAGATCCGCTTTCAATATTCGCGTCCTGAGATGACGTTGGATAAGTTAAAAGAGTCTAATACCCTGTTCTACTTTAAGCAGGTGGTGACTCAGCCGGCACGTCTGGCGGGTACTGCCCTACTGGTTAAAGAAACCATGGATCAGGAAGCACTGCCACGTCAGGCCTGGACTTATAACACAGGACAGCGCCGCGTTCGTAAGGCGCCAAACGTTGCCTTCGATACGCCGGGCACCGTATCTGATGGTCTGCGCACCACAGATGATTTCGATATGTTTAACGGCTCACCCGTTCGATACAACTGGGAGCTTGTGGGTAAGAAGGAGATCTACATTCCTTACAACGACTACAAGTTGCACTCAGACAAGCTGAAATATGAGCAGATCCTCAAGCCAGGTCATATCAACCCAGATTATGTGCGCTGGGAGAAGCACCGTGTATGGGAAGTTAAGGCACAGCTTAAGGATGGTATGCGTCACATCTACAAGACCCGCGTCTTCTATCTCGATGAGGACTCTTGGCAGGTGGCTATGGCAGACATGTATGACAACCGTGATGAGCTTTATCGCGTAGCCGTGGCACACGCCATCAACTACTACGAAGTGCCGACTCACTGGACCACACTTGAAGTGATCCACGATCTGCAGTCTCGTCGTTACCTGGCCATGGGTCTGGATAACGAGGGTCGTATGTATAACTTCGATGCCAAGCTGAGCGAAGCGAACTTTACGCCAGCGGCATTGAGACGTGCTGGCATCCGTTAAGCACTCGTTCGTTAAGGACTTTTTTAAGCACTTATTTTTAAGTACTTTTTAAGAACTTAGGGGAGAGGGGCCTGTTGGCCCCTCATTTTACGAAAGGAAGTTTGTATGTGGTTTAGCATGCTTCGGCTTGTCGCTTTATCTTCTCTGTGTTTTGTCACCCTAGCCGGGGCCCAAGCGGCAACCGAGGTGGCATCTTCCGATATTCAGCCGCTGGCGACACAATCCTTGGTATTGGATATTGCCAAGCAGGGAGAAACTATGATAGCCGTGGGCGATCGTGGTCATCTATTTCGTTTTACCGACAGCTGGCAGCAGGTGATCTCACCGAGTCGCGCCTTGCTGACCAAGGCGACGCTGCTGACGCCAGAACTGGGGTGGGCTGTGGGTCACGATGCCACCATCTTACATACCCAGGACGGGGGCAAGAGCTGGGTGGCGCAGATGCGTTCCCCCGAGATTGAAAAGCCTTTCCTGGATGTGCTCTTCTTCGACGCCAACCATGGCATAGCGATTGGCGCCTATGGACTCTTCTATCGCACCCAGGATGGCGGTAAACAGTGGCAGCAGGAGTTTCATACCGAGCTCTTATACGAAGAGGATCAGGCCTATCTCGATGAACTCAAGGCGGAAGATGAAAGCCTGTATCTAAAAGAGCGCAGTACATTATTACCCCACTTTAATCGTGTGGTGCGTCTAGCCGATGACCGCCTGTTGATGGTGGGTGAACTTGGTCTGGCGGCCGAGTCACAAGACAATGGCCTTAGCTGGCAGCGTATCGAGTTTCCCTATGAGGGCTCGCTGTTTAATATCTTAGTGGCCAAGCAGGGGATCTATGTGCTTGGCCTGCGTGGACATCTTTTTAAGAGCGCCGGCGACCTAGAGCAGTGGCAGGCGATCGAGCTGCCTTCCAAGTCGACGCTGAATGGTGGAATTGTGCTGAGTGACGATAAGGTCAGGCTGGTCGGCAATGGCGGCGTGGTGATCGACGTAACCGCCGATGATGGCGTGACTAAGGTGACCCAGCGTCAGGGGGAAAACCTGGTGGCTATCGGCCAGGATAAGTCAGGTACACTCTGGATTGCCGGTACCAAAGGCTTAGTTGCATTACAACAAAAATAATAAGGCCATGGCATGTTAGATAAATTAGTTAATGGATTAGAATCCTTCCTGTTTCGGCAACGGGCCTATGTGATATTCGCCTTCTTGCTGGCAACCCTGTTTCTCGGCTTTCAGGCCAGCCATCTGAAGATGGATGCGGCGTTCGTTAAGAATATCCCGCTTAATCATAGCTATATGCAGACTTATCTGAAGCATCAGAAGCAGTTTGGCGGCGCAAATAGCATCATGGTGGCGGTGGAAGATACCAGTGGCAACATCTTTAACCCAAACTTTTTCGATACCTTAAAGCAGGTACACGACCAGCTGTTCTTCATTCCTGGTGTCGATCGTGCCCAGGTTAAATCACTCTATTCGCCATCGACCCGATTTACCGAGGTGGTAGAAGATGGTTTCGCAGGCGGCCCGGTGATCCCGGCTGACTTCTCTACCACGCCTGCCGGGCTTGAGGTGGTGCGCAGTAATATCGAGAAGGCGGGTATCGTCGGGCGTCTTATCGCCGAAAATTACTCGGCGGCCATGGTGACAGCTCAGCTGATGGATTTCGATCCGCAAACCGGTGAGCCACTCGATACCCTGGCCTTTGCCAGTCAGCTCGAGAAGGAGCTGCGGGGCCAATATGAAAATGACAAGATAAAGGTTCATATCATTGGCTTTGCCAAGATGGCCGGTGACGTCGCCGAAGGGGCCAAGGGGGTCGTGCTCTTCTTTGCCATCGCCATCTTAGTGACCGCAGTGATGGTGTATCTCTTCTCCCACTCGATCAAGCTGACCCTGCTGCCGCTGGTGTGTAGTTTGGTGGCCGTGGTCTGGCAGCTGGGCTTGCTGACTGTGGTCGGCTTCGGTCTGGATCCCATGTCGATTCTCATCCCCTTCCTGGTGTTTGCCATCGGGGTGAGTCACGGGGTGCAGATGATCAACGCCGTCAGACGCCGCGTGGGTGAGGGGGAAACGACTAAGGCGGCCGCCGCGCTCGCCTTCCGTAGCCTTCTGATCCCTGGTGGGGTCGCGCTGCTCTCAGATACCGTGGGCTTCATGACGCTGCTGGCTATTGACATCGGCATCATCCGCGAGCTGGCGATCTCGGCCTCTCTGGGGGTGGCGGTGATCATCCTGACCAACCTGGTGCTGTTGCCGCTGCTGATCTCCTTTACCGAGGTTAAGGCGCTGCCAACGAAGTCGAACGGCAAGGTGGATGCGCTTTGGCGTAAGCTGTCCAATTTCGCGACACCTAAGTATGCGATGGTCGTGTTGATTGCCACCGTCGCCCTCTACGGCCTGGGGCTACAGCAGGCAAGCAAGATGAAGATTGGCGATCTGCAGGGTGGTGCGCCGGCACTGCATTTCGACAGCCGCTACAACCAGGACACCTTCTATATTACCGATCACTTCTCTATTACGACGGACGTGATGACGGTGATCGTCGAGGCCTTTCCCGAGGCCTGTACCTACCATGATGTGCTGACGCAAATCGATGAGTTCGAATGGCAGGTGGCTAATACCCCCGGTGTCGAGTCGACCGCCAGCCTGGCGTCTATCGCCAAGCGGGTTAACGCAGGTTTCAACGAGGGTAACCCTAAGTGGCAGGTGCTGCCACGCACCACCGCAAGTCTGGTGCAGGCGGTAGGGCAGATCCCGACCACCTCGGGTTTGCTAGACGGTAACTGCTCTGTAATGCCTGTCTATCTGTTCCTTAAAGATCATAAGGCGGAGACCATTGAGCTGGTGATCGATAAGGTCAAGACGCTGTCTGCCAAGATGGATAACGACAAGCTCAAGTTTAAGCTGGCTTCTGGCCCGGTTGGGGTAATGGCCGCGACCAACGAGGCGGTGGCCGAGGCACAGCTGCCTATGATGCTCTATGTCTATGGCGCCGTGTTTGTCCTCTGTCTCATCAGTTTCAGATCGATTCGCGCGACAGTGGCGGTGATCCTACCGCTCTATGTGGTATCGACCCTGGCACAGGCGCTGATGACACAGCTCGATATCGGTCTGGCGGTGAGCACGCTGCCGGTGATCGCCTTGGGTGTCGGTATCGGCGTCGACTATGGTATCTATATCCTCTCGACCATGGCGGTTAAGCTCAGAGACGGCATGCCGGTGCAGACAGCCTATCATCAGGCACTGATTGAGCGGGGCAGTGCGGTGATCTTCACCGGCCTGACACTGGCGATTGGCGTTAGTACCTGGTTCTTCTCGGCCCTTAAGTTCCAAATGGACATGGGCATACTGTTAACTTTCATGTTTTTGGTGAATATGTTGGGGGCAATAATTATTTTGCCTGCGATAGGCGCTATTTTCTGGCGTAAGCCGCGATAGCAGACTGAAAGAGAGAGCATTGGCTCTCTCTTTTTTTGCATAGTTACGCTCACTTTACGATTGTTTTTTCATCATGCACTCCGATATGGCCGCAAAACCCCGGGGGATGAGGATCTACCACTAAAATAGTTCTCGAAAATTGGCACATTTAGTAATAAACTTCGCGCTATGACTTAGGTCACATAATTAGATTTGGCCTGTCATATGCTCAAGCATCCATAAAATTACAAAAACGCTGCCATAGACCCTAAAGGAAACAGCAACATGGCCTTGAAAGATGCAATGCCTTCAGTACTACTCGAGAACGTAGTCAGCCTAATTCATTCGAAAGTTCCCAATACACAAGCCAAACAAGTTGAACAGTTCGCAACTTGTATTTATGCCCACATGTCGAAAGATGACTTGCAGCACCGCAATGACAGTGATCTTTACGGCGCCGTCCTCAGCCTTTGGAATGCCGCGAACAAGACGCCTGTCGGCGAGACCCATATTCGTGTGTTTAACCCGAGTCAATCTAAGCATGGTTGGAAATCATCCCACTCAATCATCGAGGTGATTCAACCAGATATGCCTTTCCTTGTTGACTCTGTAGGCATGGCGCTTAACCGCATGGGCATCACCACTCACATGATGTTGCACACGCCGTTAACCGTGAAGCGTGATCAGGGCGTGATCACTGGTGTTAGCTACAACGACGATAAGGATGAGAGCAACGACAAGGTTGCCGTGTTCCTGATCGAAGTCGACAGACTGAGCAGCGATGCCGATATCAAGAGCCTGGAGAAAGAGATCCAATCTGTATTGGGTGATGTGGCTGCATCGGTCAACGACTGGCAGGCGATGTCTAACAAGCTAAGCGAGACCATCGCCGAGCTGGCAGACCGTCCTTTCCCGGGTAAGAAGCGTGATCTGGATGAGGCCATCAACTTCCTCACCTATCTCAACAACCATCATTTCACCCTGCTGGGCTACCGCCGTTATGACCTGCACAAGGTCGAAGGTGATCTCGAGCTGTTGCCAGTTAACGAGACCAGCCTTGGTCTGATGAATGTACCGGGTAAGCCTAAGAGTTCTAAGGGACTCATGCTCTCTAGCCTGTCAGATACCGCACGTAAAGAAGCGCTCGACAACAGCCTGCTTATTTTGACCAAGAGCACAGAGAAGAGCCGTGTACACCGCCCGGCCTATGTCGACTATATCGGCATCAAGCGTTTCGACGAGCAGGGTAACGTGATCGGTGAAGACAGATTCATCGGTCTGTATGCCTCAAACCTTTATAACCGCAGCCCTCGTGAGATCCCGCTGCTGGCAGAAAAACTGCAGCGCGTACTGGACGACTCAGGTCTGACGCCGCACTCGCACGACTACAAGGCCTTGATGCACATTCTGGAAACCTTGCCACGCGATGAGCTGGTTCAGGCGCGTGAATCAGAATTGGCCAGCATGGCTCACGGTGTTCTGGAGATGCAAGATCGTGACAAACTCAAGCTGTTTGTGCGCAAGGATGGCTTTGGTCGTTTCCTCTCTTGCCTGGTTTACGTCTCTAAAGACAGATACAACACTAAGCTGCGTGAAGATACTCAACGTATTCTGGCACAGCACTTCAACACTAAAGAAGATGTTGAATTTACAACTTATTTCTCTGAGTCTACGCTCGCGCGTACTCACTATATAGTCAAAGTCGATAATAATATTACGGATGTAGATGTGGCTGCCATCGAAAACAATCTAATTGAAGCTGCGCGTTCATGGGAAGACAAGTTAAACACAGCGCTGATCACTGCCCAAGGCGAAGAGTCTGGCAACCGTTTGGTCAAACGTTATGTGAATGCGTTTCCACGCAGCTACAAAGAAGATGTGTTGCCTAGCTCTGCCGTGGTGGATATCGAGCACTTAGAAGCGTTGGATGATGATCATAAGCTTGGCATGCTCTTCTATCAGCCACAGGAAACGGCACTTAAAGACAACAAGGTACGTCTGAAACTATTCCATAAAGATGAGCCAATCCATCTGTCTGATGTATTGCCCATGCTGGAAAACTTCGGCCTACGCGTGATCAACGAACGTCCCTATGAAGTGATGACCGCCGATGGTTCAACCTTCTGGATCTTGGACTTCTTGATGACAGTACAAGGCGCGGCGGTCGATAATCTGGCCGATAGCCAAGACAGATTCCAGACGGCCCTGTCTCAGGTATGGCGTAAAGAATTAGAAGATGACGGCTTTAACCGTCTGGTATTGGCAACTGGCCTCTCTGGCCGCGAAGTCTCTGTACTGCGTGCCTATGCTAAGTATATGCGTCAGATCGATGCGACCTTCAGTCAGGCCTATATCGAAGAGACCTTCAGCAGCTATCCACAAATTGCCGATCTCTTGGTGAAGATGTTTATCCGTAAGTTCAACCCTAAGCTGAAGACACGCACACTGTCTAAGTTTGTTGAACAGATCGATATGCGTCTGGAAGAGGTGTCTAGCCTGGATGACGACCGTATCATCCGTCGTTACCTGGATCTGATCAACGCCACTCTGCGTACCAACTTCTATCAGGTGTTGCCAGACGGTAACAACAAGCCTTACGTGTCATTCAAGTTCTCACCGGAAGAGATCCCTGAGATGCCGCGTCCGCTGCCTAAGTTTGAGATCTTCGTCTACTCACCAAGGGTAGAGGGTGTTCACTTGCGTGGTGGCAAGGTCGCACGTGGTGGTCTGCGCTGGTCTGACCGTCGTGAAGACTTCCGTACCGAGGTACTGGGTCTGGTGAAAGCGCAGCAGGTGAAGAACACTGTAATTGTGCCTGTGGGCGCCAAGGGTGGCTTCGTCTGTAAGCAACTGCCGACCGAAGGTGGCCGCGATGCCTTCTTCACCGAAGGCCAAGAGTGCTACCGTCTGTTTATCCGCGGTCTGCTGGATATCTCTGACAACATCATCGAAGGCGAAATCGTTCCTCCTGCGAACGTGGTACGTCACGATGAAGACGATCCATACCTGGTTGTGGCCGCCGATAAGGGTACCGCGACCTTCTCAGATATCGCCAACGCCATCTCTGAAGAGTATGGCTTCTGGTTAGGTGACGCCTTCGCATCGGGTGGTAGTAACGGTTACGACCACAAGAAGATGGGTATCACTGCCCGCGGTGCATGGGAATCGGTTAAGCGTCACTTCCGCGAAATAGGTATAGACTGTCAGACCACAGATTTCACCTGTTTGGCAATCGGTGACATGGCCGGTGACGTATTCGGTAACGGTATGCTGCTCTCTGAGCACACTCGTCTGGTGACTGCATTTAACCATATGCACATCTTTATCGACCCGAATCCAGATGCGGCCAGCAGCTATAAAGAGCGTGCACGTCTGTTTGAGATGCCACGTTCAAGCTGGGAAGATTACAACAAGGACTTGATCTCTAAGGGCGGCGGAATATTCCTGCGCTCGGCCAAGTCGATCACCCTGACGCCAGAAATGAAGAAGATGCTGGACACCAAGAAGGCATCGATGACACCAAACGAGCTGCTTAAAGAATTGCTCAAGATGAAGGTGGATCTGATCTGGAACGGGGGTATCGGTACCTACATCAAGGCGACCAGCGAGACACACGCCGAGGTGGGTGACCGCGCCAACGACGCACTGCGTGTCAACGGTAACGAGGTTCAGGCGCGCATCATAGGCGAGGGTGGTAACCTAGGTTGTACCCAGCTTGGCCGTATCGAATATGCTGCCAATGGTGGCCGCATGAACACCGACTTCGTCGATAACGTGGGTGGTGTGGATTGTTCGGACAACGAAGTTAACATCAAGATCTTGCTTAACGCCATGGTGGCCGAAGGTGAGATGACAGTTAAACAGCGTAACCGTCTGCTGGTTGAGATGACTGACGAAGTCAGCCGCATCGTACTGCAAGACTGTAAGGATCAGACCCGCACCATCTCTGTGACTCAGGTGCGCGGCGCCGAGCAGTTGAAAGAGCAGATCCGCTTCATCCATTACCTGGAGAAGGAAGACAAGCTCGATAGAGCACTCGAGTTCCTGCCAAGTGATGACGAGCTGGCAGAGCGCCTAGCAAACGGTAAGTCACTGACTCGCCCTGAGCTATCTGTACTTGTGGCCTACGCCAAGATGGTATTGAAAGAGCAACTGCTGACGCCGGAAATTACCGACGATTCATTCTTGAGTCAGCTGCTTATCGAATACTTCCCTCGTCAGCTACAGGAGAAGTACAGCGAGCGTATGGTCAACCATCCGCTGCGCGCCGAGATCATCGCGACCTCGCTGGCCAACGAGTTGGTTAACGACATGGGCTTGAATTTCGTTCAGCGTATGCAAGATGAGACAGGTGCCTCAGTCGCCGAAGCCGCTATCTGCTACACTATGGCCCGTGAAGTATTTGGTTTAGCTGATTTAACTAAATCGATCACGGCGCTAAACGGTGTGGTGCCTGCTGTGGTTCAAGGCGAGATGCTGCATCAGTTGCGTCGTAATCTACGCCGCGCGTGTCGTTGGTTCTTACGTCATCGTAACCGTAACCAAAGCATCGAGCAGGTTGTGGCCTTCTTTAGCCCAGTGTTCCAGGAACTTCGTCAGAATGTTCACCAGTATCTGGTGGAAGATGAAGTCAACGGCATCCGCGCCGAGATTGCAGCGCTGGTGAAAGAAGGTGTACCAGAACAGGTTGCGACCGATGTCGTGAACATGAGTACACTGTTCTCGGCGCTGGACATCTCGCAAATTGCCGAGCTGGAAGACAAGCCTGTGGCCTTGGTTGCCGAGACCTACTACAAGTTAGGTGCTCGTATCGACCTGCACTGGTTCCTCGAGCAGATCAGTGCGCAGCCTGTGGCGAACCACTGGCAAGCGCTGGCGAGAGCGGCATTTAGGGAAGAGCTTGATTGGCAACAACGTTCACTGAGTTCTGCAGTGCTACGTACCTGCCCATCGGTTTGTGATGCTGACGCCATTATCGATCAGTGGGTCGAATCCAATCAGGGCTTATTGGAGAGATGGTTCCACATGCTTGCAGACTTTAAGACCTCGCAGACCCACGAGTTTGCGAAGTTCTCAGTCGCCCTACGTGAGCTGAATCTGTTGATCCTTCATTGCGAAGGTCAATCGTAAAAAATAAAAATTAGTTATGAGCCCTGGCAATCGCCGGGGCTTTTTTCGGTCTAGGAGAATGCATGTTTTACAAAATCGCACAGAAAGTGATGTTTCAGATGGATCCCGAGAAGGCGCATAACCTTGCTATAGGCGGTCTGAAATCAACTGCGAATTCGCCATTAAACTGCTTTTATGCACAGAAGCTGCAAGCGGCACCTGTCGAGTTTATGGGATTGACCTTTCCTAATCCTGTCGGCCTAGCCGCCGGTATGGATAAGGACGGCGAGTGTATCGATGCGTTCCACGCCATGGGTTTTGGCCATGTGGAAGTGGGCACTGTGACTCCGCGTCCACAGCCGGGGAATGATCAGCCACGCCTATTTCGTTTAAAGCCTGCCAAGGCGATTATCAATCGCATGGGCTTTAACAATAAGGGTGTCGATAACCTGGTGGCAAACCTGAAGGCGGCCAAGTCGGGTGCCATGGTTGGGGTGAATATCGGCAAGAACAAGGATACGCCGGTAGAGCAGGGTAAAGAAGATTACCTTATCTGTATGGAAAAGGTTTACCCTTATGCTGCCTATATTGCGGTAAATATTTCATCGCCAAATACCCCGGGTCTGCGCAGTTTGCAGTATGGGGATCTGCTTGATGATCTATTGGGATCATTAAAAGCCAAGCAGAAAGATCTTGCCGAACGTCACGGTAAGTATGTGCCGATCGCGTTGAAAATTGCGCCGGATCTTGAGCCAGAAGAGATAGAGAAGATTGCCGAGTCGCTCATTCGTAACGAGTTCGATGGTGCTATCGCCACCAACACCACGCTGACCCGCGACGGTGTCAGCGGCTTGGTGAATTCTAATGAAGCCGGTGGACTAAGTGGTAAGCCTTTGAATTCATTGTCAACAAAAGTAATTAAACAGCTGGCCGATTGCTTAAAGGGCCAGGTGCCTATCATAGGCGTTGGCGGTATTAATAGTGCTGCCGACGCGTTAGATAAGTTGGATGCGGGCGCAACTATGGTACAAATTTATTCTGGTTTTATTTATCGTGGACCAGAATTAATTAAAGAGATCGTCGATGCATATCGCGTCAAGAGTAAATAAGATCTTCATTTAGATCTAAAAACGATCGCGCGATCTTAATTAGATCGCGTTTGATCGCAATAACATGTTGTTATCTATATCATATTTGTAATATTTTTTTTGATATTGGCTGAAATATCATCTATTATCGAGCTGTATTAAGGTATATAGGTACACGTTATGTTATTAATGCCACAAAGGGATTGGCAATGGATATATAACGATTCGTATGGGGTTTTAAGCGTTTCGTTAGGTGCGGATATGGAATTTCTGACTCCCTATAAAACGAAAGCACTTATTCCTGATGCCCTGGCAACCACGGAGTTTAATGTCGATCACGCTAAATTCTATATTGAGTTTATTGAGCGTATTGGTAAGTCATTAAATATTGCCGACGCGGTGAGGGTACAGCTGGCACTTAATGCTACCGCGGCCCATTTTCTGTTAAAACCTCAGATGCCTAAGTCGTGGTTTTTTGAGACTTCTGCCGTCTGTGTCTACAGTGAACTGGGTAAGGTGTTTCAGTTGAAATGCCAAGGCGAAGTCGTGCAGGTTCTGGTGGTTGAGTCTAATATTCAGGCCTCCTTGGTGATGTTGTTATCGCCCGAATTGCGCCTGAGTGATAGCAAGGCGATGCGCCAGTTCGATTGCATTAAGGTGATGAACGATAGATTACATCCCTTAAAGGCGAATCGTCAGATCGCCGCGGCTTAATAAGCAAGACAAAATTTAATCGAATGGGGAGCTGAGGCTCCCTATTTTTATGCCTGATGTTTTTGATCTATTTATTTTATTGCAATCATCGACCGTAAATCATTTTTTCGATCCATCAGGTTTGCCTCTCTTTTACTTTCTAATATCTTCTCCTATTCATCACTGATACTTAACTGTCTGTTTTATGATCATTTGTTGAGTTTTGAATCGATAGATTAAAACTTAAAATAAATTCTCATTCATTAGCGGGAGCAAGGCAGGCCTAACTGCAGGTGTCACAGTTTATTGTTTTCAAATGATAGTCTGAAATTCTAGATAGCATGGCGCGCCAAGTTAACTTGGCTTTTCAAATATAGCCAGATGCACTGAGCATGGTGGTTTAATAAGCGTAAGAAATAAGATGATGGGGTGAGCATAAGAAATTGGTTGTGTGAGCCGGATGTTAACTGGGCGGCATACCGTCGACGACTGTCATCGTATGTATGGCAGACTTAAGCGTGATTTGACTGAAGTTTTTGAATTGGTTGCGGGAGCCGGATTTGAACTGGGCGGCATACCGTCGACGACTGTCGTCGTATGTATGGCAGACTTAAGCGTGATTTGACTGAAGGTTTTGAATTGGTTGCGGGTACGGATTTGAACTGGGCGGCATACCGTCGACGACTGTCGTCGTATGTGTGGCAGACTTAAATAGCGTGATTTGACTGAAGTTTTTGAATTGGTTGCGGGAGCCGGATTTGAACTGGGCGGCATACCGTCGACGACTGTCTTCGTATGTATGGCAGGCTTAAATTAGGTGATTTGAATTATGTTTTTGAATTGGTTGCGGGAGCCGGATTTGAACCGACGACCTTCGGGTTATGAGCCCGACGAGCTACCAAACTGCTCCATCCCGCGTCCGTAAGAAATGCTGTAGTTGTTTTGATTCTTGCTACAAAGAAATTGGTTGCGGGAGCCGGATTTGAACCGACGACCTTCGGGTTATGAGCCCGACGAGCTACCAARCTGCTCCATCCCGCGTCCGTAAGAAACGCTGTAGTTGTTTTGATTCTTGCTACGAAAGAAATTGGTTGCGGGAGCCGGATTTGAACCGACGACCTTCGGGTTATGAGCCCGACGAGCTACCAAGCTGCTCCATCCCGCGTCCGGATGTTTACTCTAACCTCTGTCGCGCCAACAGCCTTAATTGCTGTTAAGTACTCAGTGCGTCAAAGCGGGGCGAACTATATCGACATGTGCGTTGCAATGCAAGTCGGCGTCGTGAATTTCTTACCAAGCGTTTATTTATCAGGCAAAGTGCTGGCTTAACGCGCAAACCAGGAAATTTTAAACCTTCATTTGGCAGAACTTTTTATCATTTACTCTGAGGACAAGGTATAATGACGGATTGATTTTTGAAGTGTGTCTATCTATCCATGTTGAATTTTTTTGCCGCAGCCCCAAGAGGCTATGAGTACGCCCTGTCGTTGGAACTGGCAGAGCTAGGCGCCGCCGAGATAAAGGAAAGCGTTGCCGGCGTCTATTTCTCTGCGCCCCTTAATCTGGCTTACCGTATAACCCTATGGTCGCGACTCGCCAGCCGTATCATTTTAGTGATCTATAAGGGGCCCTGTGAGAATCCCGAGCAGCTTTACAATGCGGCTTATTGCATCGACTGGCAGACCCATTTCTCCAATAAGAGCAGCTTTAGCATAGATTTTCATGGTGTGGGTGGCTTTATTAAGAACTCACAGTTTGGCGCGCTTAAGATAAAAGATGCTGTGGTTGACCGTTTTCGTGACGATGGCTGCCCACGTCCCGATGTGGCCCGTGTCGATGCCGACTTTAAAATAGATGCTCATTATCGCCGCGGCCAGATTACTCTGGGGATTAACTTCTCCGGGTCTGCGCTGCATCAGCGCGGTTATCGCTCCACCACGGGGGAGGCACCGCTAAAAGAAAATCTGGCGGCAAACATGCTGGTGCGTAGCGGCTGGCAACAGGCGCCTAAAGATCTGCTCGACCCCTTCTGCGGTAGTGGCACCATATTAATTGAGGCGGCCATGATGGCTTGCGATATCGCCCCGGCGCTGCAGCGTCGCCGTTTCGGTTTCGAGCATTGGCTACGCCATCAAGATCCCGACTGGCAGGAGCTGCTTAGTGAGGCCAAGGCCCGCGCTTCTATCGGTACCAAGCGCTGTGAGATCAAGTTTTATGGATCGGATATCGATTCGCGTCTGGTGGCGCTGGCCAAACGTAACGCGCAAAACGCTGGCGTTGCCGAGCTTATCGAGTTTTCAGTATCTAACGCCCTCAATGTGACGCCGCCGGTGGAGCAGGGCTATCTGATCACCAACCCGCCTTATGGTGAGCGTCTGGGCAATGTCACTTCGCTGTTGCAGCTCTACTATCAACTGGGTGATAAACTCAAGGCCGAATTTGGTGGCTGGCAGGTGGCGGTACTTAACAGCGACATCGAACTCCTCTCTGCTCTTAAGCTTAAAGCCGACAAGCAGATGAAGATGTATAACGGCGCGCTTGAGTGTGCCTTTAACCTCTATACGCTGCATGCAAACAGCACCCGTCGTCTCGATCCTAGCCAGGTGTTGAGCCAGGGCGGTGAGGTGAGCGAGGTCGCCACGGCCTTTAGTAACCGTATCAAGAAAAATCATAAGCAGCTAAGCAAATGGGCTCAGCGCGAGGGGATAGACAGCTATCGCCTCTACGACGCCGATATTCCAGAGTACAATGTGGCGGTAGATATCTATCTGGATCATGTGGTGATCCAGGAGTATTCGGCGCCTAAGTCGATTCCCGAGGCGGTGACTAAGCGTCGTCTGACAGATGTCTTACTGGTGCTGCCGCAGGCCATCGGCGTCGACCCCAATAAGATTATTCTCAAGACCCGTGAGCGTCAGAAGGGCACCAACCAATATCAGAAGTTGGATGCCACTAAGCTCGAGTTGGTCACCAGTGAGTACGGCGCCAAGTTTAAGCTCAACTTGAGAGACTACCTGGATACAGGCCTGTTTTTGGATCATCGACTCACCCGTAAGCTAGTGGGCGAGAAGGCGAAAGACAGAGACGTGCTCAACCTGTTTGCCTATACCGGCAGCGCCTCGGTTCACGCCGCCCTGGGTGGTGCCAAGTCGGTGACTACGGTCGATATGTCTAACACCTACCTTAACTGGGCGCAGGATAACTTTGAATTAAACGGCCTAAAGGGCAAGCAGTATCAGTTTATTCAGGGCGATTGCCTGCAGTGGATAGATGACTGCGATACCCAGTATGACCTGATTTTTATCGACCCACCGACTTTTTCTAACTCCAAGCGGATGGAAGACTCTTTCGATGTGCAGCGTGATCATGTCAAGTTGTTGACCGCGTTGGTCAAGCTGTTACGTCTGGGCGGAGAGATCCTGTTTTCCAACAACAAGCGCAAATTTAAGATGGATAGCGAGGCGTTAAGCGCGCTTGGCTTGTCGATCACTAATTTGGATAAGCAGACACTACCGCTGGACTATAAGCGTAATCCGCACATTCATAACACCTGGTTGATTCAGCATGCCTAACACCAGCGCCTTTATTCTTTTTCATACCGATGCCTGCCATCTTTGCGAGCAGGCTCAGGCGCTTATCAGTGCGCTGAATATCGATTTTGTCTTGCAGGATATCTGCGATGACGAGCAACTGGCGCAGCGCTACGGCGTGCGTATCCCAGTGCTGTTACGTCAGGCCGATGGCGCCGAGTTAGGCTGGCCTTTCGACAACGAGCAGTTGCAACAATTTACAGGAGCATAAATTGAGTCTGGTTCGTATAAATAACGGCTCATTGGCCTATGGCTACACCCCCTTACTGCAAAATGCTGACTTTACCATAGAGCCGGGCGAGCGCGTCTGTATCGTGGGCCGCAACGGCGCCGGTAAATCGAGCCTGATGAAGGTGATCGGTGGTGAGGTGTTACTCGACGATGGCGAGTTTAATATCGCCACAGATGTTAAGGTCAGCCGACTGCAGCAGGACCCGCCTAAGGCGGAACAGGGCACTGTTTATGCCTATATCTCGGCAGGTTTGCAGGAGGTGGGTGAGAAGCTAGAGCGTTATCATCAGCTGTCACATGATGTTGCCCACGCCGATTCCCAAGAGATGGAGCGCCTGCTCAAGCAGATGGAGCGTCTGCAGGCAGATCTTGATCATCTCAACGGCTGGCAGCTCGATACCCGCATCAATCAGACCTGTGAATTGCTGGGACTGGACGCCGATGCGAGCCTGGCTAGCCTGTCTGGCGGCTGGCAGCGCAAGGTGGCGTTGGCGCGCGCCCTGGTGAGCGAGCCGGATCTGCTGCTGCTCGACGAGCCTACCAACCATCTGGATATCGACACTATTGAATGGCTGGAAGAGTTTCTGCTTAATTATCGCGGCGCCATCGTCTTTATCAGTCACGACCGTGGCTTCATTCAGCGCATGGCGACCCGTATCGTGGATCTCGACCGCGGTGTGGTAACCTCCTGGCCAGGCGACTATCAGACTTATCTTGATGGTAAGGCGGAGTGGCTGAGGGTGGAAGAGGAGAAAAACGCCCAATTCGACAAGAAGCTGGCCGAAGAAGAGGCCTGGATTCGCCAAGGGATCAAGGCGCGTCGTACCCGCAACGAGGGGCGCGTACGGGCGCTTAAAGCGCTGCGTATGGAGCGTATGGAACGTATCAATCGTCAGGGTGGCGCCAAGATGCAGGTGGCCGATACCGAGCGTTCGGGTAAGCTGGTATTCGATATCAAAGATCTAAATTACAACCTGCCAGACAAGAACCTGGTGAAGAATTTTACCACCTCTGTGATGCGCGGTGATCGCATCGCACTCATCGGTCCTAACGGCTGTGGTAAGTCGACCCTGATCAAGCTATTGATTGGTCAGCTCGCGCCTCAGTCGGGGGAGGTGAAGGTCGGTACCAAGTTGGAAGTGGCTTATTTTGACCAGTATCGTGAGGCGCTTGATCCGGAAAAAACCGTTGAAGACAACGTAGGTGAAGGCAAGAAGACGGTCACGATCAATGGTCAGGACAGACATATTTTAAGCTACCTGCAGGATTTCCTGTTTTCACCCATGCGCGCCCGCACGCCGGTGAAGGCACTTTCCGGTGGGGAGAAGAATCGGTTACTGCTGGCGCGTCTACTGCTCAGGCCGGCAAACCTGATCATTCTCGATGAACCGACAAACGATCTTGATATTGAGACCTTAGAGTTGCTAGAGTCGCTGTTGACCGATTATCAGGGCACTCTGTTGTTGGTGAGTCACGACCGTGCCTTTATCGACAACACTGTCACCAGCTCCTGGTGGTTCACCGGTAACGGTGGCTGGAGTGAATATGTCGGCGGCTATCAAGATGCCGTGTCTCAGGGGGCAAAATTTTATTCTGAGGAACCAGTTGCCAAGGACGCTGTCCAACCCAAGGTTGCCGAGCCGGTTAAAAAGACCGCCGCTAAGGCAGAGAAGAAACTTTCTTATAAATTACAGAGAGAACTCGATGCCTTGCCTGCCAAGATGGAGCAACTCGAAACCGAGATAGAAAGCTTGCAGGCGGTCATCAATGAACCCGATTTTTATACCCAAGCACAAGATCTGGTCAGTAGTCGATTAAATGAACTGGCGGCACTGGAGCAGGAATTGGAAGTGTGTTTCGAACGTTGGGAAGAGCTAGAAGCTCTCAAATAGACGATAGAATAATAGGAAAAGTACATGAAGTTGAAGTTTGATAGAGCCATCTCTTTAGTTGCCGCCGGAGTGATCACCGCGCTGCAGACGGCTCATGCTGCACCTGTCTATGAGATCCAGAATATCGATGACTATGATCTAAACGGCACGCTAGAGTCGACCATCAACGGCTACGGCATGTTTGTCAATCAGCAAGATAAGATGGTAGGTATCTCTAAGGGTAAGAAGAAGCTTGAGGTAGACGACGAGACTGGTGGCGCTATCGATATCGAAGATGGCATCCCGCCCGAGCAGCTGGTGTCTTACTCTATCAACAAGCCTATCATTGCCAATAACTTCACCTTCAATGCCGACGGCAATGGAGCGAGCGGCAGCTGGATCCCAACCTTCGATTCGGTTTTTGGCACGACTCACCCTAAAGATACCGACGAAGCCTTGCCGGAGACCATTAACTCCATCAATGCCTATTATTACGGCATCAACAACAATGGCATAAAGGTCGGTAGCTATACCGCCCCTGAGCTGAAAACCGAATATACAGGTGAGACAGAAGGTCAGGAGTACTGGTACTACCGTGAATTTGAGGAGCGTGGCTTCCTCAAGACCGCCGAGGGGACTGACATCGCCCTAGTACCGCCTTATACCGTCTACAGTAAGGATGATACCGATGTGATCATGGGTGGTGTGTCGGTTGCAACCGCGATCAACGACAATAACCTTATTACGGGTTACGCGACCACAGATCTGGCCAAGTCGAGTAAGACACGGGTCGATAACTGTATTACCGATGAGACCTATCCTATCGACGTCTGTGTGCAGAAGGATCAATATCCAGATAGTAACAATATACGCCGTATTCTATATCAGACGCGCGGGTTTGTGTGGCAGTTTGATGGCACAGATGTGACACCAACCGAGCTACCGCTGGGACTTGAGTCGACCTCAGACAGCGTGTTTACCGCTCAAGGTCTTGGTGTTAATAGCCTGGGAGTTGTCGCTGGCCGCTCTCATGTTTACCGTAACGATGATAAGGATAAGCTGGCGTTCGATGCCGCCTATTGGAAGAAAGATGCTCAAGGTGATTACCAATATCACTGGGTGAAGATGACTAACGATCAGCTCTCCTCCGTTGCTTATGACATCAACGATAATGGTATCTTGGTGGGTAGCTACCGTCGCTACATCGAAGGCTATCAGCGTGACAAGTTCTTCTATCTGGATACAAACGCCGAAGATCCCACCTTCGTTACCCCTAATGATTTCTATGAGGTGATGTCCGACCGTAGCTCTCGTCCACGAGATATTAACAACAAAGATCAGGTAGTGGGTTTCGTGGAAGTGACCTCAGAGAAAGAGAAGCCACGTATGAAGGGCGCCTTTCTGTATGACAAGGCAAGCGATGAGTTTAGTGTCATCGATGATCTTCTTGTGTGTGAATCGAAAGGCTATGTCAAAGATGATGCCGGTAAGTGGACCCGGAACAAGGTCGAGGTGGTCGACGGTGACGGTAAGACGCTCTACTACGATAGTGAGATCCGCATCGTAGAGGCTAGCAGCATTAACGATGATGGCACCATAGTGGGTACCGCCTTCATCCGTAAGCCTTCTTACCAATATGATGAAGATGGCAACTTGGTTATAGGTGAGAATGGTAAACCATTGTTCGAACTCAACGCCAACGGTCAGCCGGTAACGGCCTACCTGCCGCGTATGGTGGTGCTTAAGCCAACGACATCAGGTTCGGCTTGTGATGTGAAGGAGAATGATGACTCGGGTAATGGTAACTATGAGCGCAAAGGCGCCGCCAGTTTTGCCTGGTTGTTGCTATTGCCTCTGCTCTGGTTGAGACGCCGAGCTCGGGTCTAAGGGCCATTAGAACTTATTGAACTAAAAATCGGGGCTTATGCCCCGATTTTTTATTAATAAGGAACTCATGCGTTTAAATAATAACCCTTTCGAAAGGTAAATTTTTGATTGATCTCGTGATGAAAAAGTTCTATTTCTATGGATGAGGCTTCGGCCTTTAGGATTTGAGAACAGAGGATGCTTGCATGAAAAGACAAAAAAGAGATCGTCTCGATAGAGCTTTTTCAAAGGGATTCCAGGCCGGGATAGGTGGCCGCTCGAAGGATAACTGTCCTTATTCTACTTTAGACTCTAAATCACAATGGCTCGGAGGGTGGCGCGAAGGCGTCGATGGCCGTCTCAGCGGCCTGTTCAACAAGTGATTTAGCTGTTTGCCCTCTGTTTAGAGGGCATTTTCATATCTAGCGCAATGATAATTGCTTAGAAGCTTGAGGTATCGGTAAAGATACCGACTTTTAGATCTGTGGCTGAATAGATCTCGCGGCCATCCACTTCCATCACGGCATCTGCGATACCCATGACTAGCTTTCTATAGACCTTACGCTTGATGGTTAATTTGTAGGTGACTTTCTTGGCATCGGGCAGTACCTGGCCGGTGAATTTCACTTCGCCAACACCCAGTGCGCGACCTTTACCCTGGGCACCTTCCCAACCGAGGAAGAAGCCAACCAGCTGCCACATGGCGTCAAGGCCCAGACAGCCTGGCATCACGGGATCTGTCTCGAAATGGCAATCGAAGAACCAGAGTGATGGATCGATATCCAGTTCAGCTACAATTTCCCCCTTACCAAATTCACCACCGTCATCGTTGATCTTAGTGATGCGATCTATCATCAACATATTGTCGATAGGCAGGCGTGGCGAGTTGGCGCCAAAAAGATTACCGTGGCCGCAGGCGACTAATTCTTCTTTACTGAAACTGTTAGCTTTATTCATTGTTAACTTCACTCTAGCAATTTGAGTCGCCAAGGTTAGCTAACACGTGTACGCCAAACAACTCCGATCAGCTAGAAAGTTTCAGTTTCTGGAGCAAGTTGGCAAAAAAAGATCGCTCTTCATCGGGATAACCCGCGAGTCCTTCTAATCGCGCCTGCACCATGCCATATAGGCTTTCCTCGGGGAACTGGCCATTGTCATCGCGGCTGCCGGCGGGTTTGTTCATCAAGATGGCCACGGCCTGGTCGGTATGCTCGACTTGGTACAGGTGAAACTCTTTTGCCTCTACGGCGGCGATGACCGCCGGGGCCAGGTTGAGTTGCTGAACGTTGGAGGCGGGGATGATCACCCCCTGAGTCCCAGTGAGGCCACGACGTTGGCACAGATCGAAGAAGCCTTCGATCTTCTCGTTGACGCCGCCGATGGCTTGCACCTGACCAAACTGATCTATCGCGCCGGTTGCGGCGATACCTTGGTCAATCGGCTGCTCGGCGATTGCCGACATCAGGGCGCAGTACTCCGCGAGCGAGGCGCTGTCGCCATCGATCTCCTGGTAAGACTGCTCGAATACTATGTTGGCATTAAGGTGCAATGGTGCATCTTTACCGAAGATACGGTAGAGGCAGGAGGTGAGGATCATCAAGCCCTTGGCGTGTATGTTGCCACCCAAATCTACCTTACGTTCGATATCGGCCACTTCACCGTCACCATAATGCACTGCAGCGGTGATCCTCGCCGGTTCGCCATAGGTATATTCGGCGGCGTCTAACACGGTCAGGCCGTTGATCTGGCCAATCATGGCGCCTTTGGTCGGTAGGTTAATAAAGTTATCATCGAAGCTCTGTGCCGACAGGCTCTGAGATGCATTGTGGCGGGCCTGGTGTCTGGCGAGGGCCAGGGTCACACTGTCACCATTTAGCGCCTTGCTGTTGCCGTAGAGGCTGGCCTGAACCATAAGCTGGCTTATTCCTTGAGTCTCCAGGCTCAGATGGCGCTGATGCTCCGCCAGGCGGGCACTGTGATTAAACAGTGGTGCCAAGGCCGATTGCGTTAAGGAGAGCCCATTGGCGTTAGCAATCTCCATCAGGTAATTGCCATAATCCAACTCACTAAATTCATTGAGATCTATTTCATCCACTAATTCACCCAGCAGCGGAAAGGCTGCGGGAAAGTTGCGCTCCTCCAGGTAGCTGACACTATATAAGCTGCTACTGCCTACCAGAATGATCTTGCTGTGTAGGGGGATGGCCGGCCAGCCAGAGTGTAGCGGATACTCACCGCTGTGGGCGGCCTCTATCACCAACTCCCATAGGGCCTCGCGTTTCCACAGTGACTCGGCGCAGATAAACAGGTAATCGCAGTCGGCTAGGGCGCCGGGGTGATAGATATTTGGGTTATGACTATCGAGATGGCCGATGAGATCCCGGCGTTTAATGGCCCCGCTCAAATAGCGATAGGGCTTGCCCGCCTGGCAAAGGCATTCTTCTCCGGCTTCTGTCTGCCACGCCAGGCCGGCATCAGGTGCCTGGCGATTAAGGTAGTGAGTGGGCCTGTTGCCTTGATAGTCAACTAATGCCTTTATCAACGCCAGCCTATCGATACCGCTTTGGTCGGCCAGGTACATATGTTGGCCCTTTGCCTTAGCCAATAGGTTGAAGGCGTCTAGGGTGCGCTCCTGGCCGAGGAGGCGACTGTGAAGATTTGGCTTAAGCTGGTCAACCTGGGGTAAGTCAAATTGGGGCGATAAAGCGGTGGCGTCGATGGAATGTGCGATCATTTCTGGGGTGAATTATTGAAACATGGGCTGATGTTAGCACAGATTAGCCAAGGCTCGATCTTTGTTTCGAGGCGAGATTCCTAAGATTTCTATTTGTTGTGGTGATTTGTCGACAATCTTAGTGGGTTTACTTGGAGGCTGTCGTTAGCCAACACCCATTCTCAAGTGCGCGTAAGAGTCGATGTGGCGGGTCGATTAGCCTGTACGGTTTAAATCTAGATGACGGTTTAATGACCTGGTTTAAGGTCGTTTTCTGTCCTGCCTTGTATCGAATTCGTTACGACTTTAGTCGAAAAACAAGCCTTTTTGTCGACAATTTTCGGTGTTTGGCTTGAGAAAGGTGAATTTGGCGGCTATATTGTCGACAACTAATTGTTTGACGGCGATCACAATAATCATGACCCGATACAGCCAAACGCCCGTGACAACGGCAGATAAAACCTTCTATCAACTCAGGCAAGACATTGTCGAAGGGGTGATAGCGGCGGGCGCTAAGCTGAGTGAGACAGAATTGTCGACAACTTATGGGGTTAGCCGAGCAGTGATCCGCGAGGCGATCAATCGTCTCGAATCTTGTCATATCGTCGAGCGCCGCGCCAACGTAGGGGCCAGAGTGGTGGCCTTGAGTGAGGAGGGGCTGCTGGCGCTGTATGAGATCCGTGAATCCCTAGAGGGCATGGCGGCGCGCCTGGCAGCGAAGAACATGAGTGATGAAGAGATAGCCGAGCTCGAAGCCCTGCTTATCAGCCACTTTCAAGACGTCAAACAAGGCGAATCCTATTACCAAGAGGCCGGCGATGTGGATTTTCATTACCGCATCATTCTGGGCAGCAAGAACAAGCATCTTATCTCTATGCTGTTCGACGGCATCTATCATCTGGTGCGTATGTACCGCGTACAGCTTGGCATGGCGGGCCCCAGAGTCACTACCGCCTACGATGAGCACAGACACATAGTGCAGGCGATCGCCAATCGCGATCAGGAGCTGGCCGAGATGCTGATGCGCAGACATATCACCTATTCAAGAAACAACATCAGAAACAAACTCTCATCAATTCAGTCATAAGAGGAAGCGAGCATGAGCGCAGGAAAGAAATTCCGTCAGGCCTTGGCCGACAATAAGCCGTTACAGATTGTCGGTACCATTAATGCCTACACGGCCATGATGGCCAAGCAGATAGGCCACAAGGCCATCTATCTCTCAGGCGGCGGGGTGGCAAACGCCTCTTATGGTCTGCCAGATCTGGGGATGACCTCGTTAAACGATGTGATTGCGGATGTGCAGCGTATCACCTCGGCCTGCGATCTGCCGCTACTGGTGGATATCGATACCGGCTGGGGCGGGGCATTTAATATCGCCAAGACCATCAAAGACATGGAAAAGGCCGGTGCGGCGGCCGTACACATGGAAGACCAGGTGGCTCAGAAGCGTTGTGGTCATCGCCCTAACAAAGAGATCGTCTCGGTTGACGAGATGGTCGATCGCATCAAGGCGGCGGTAGATGCACGCACAGACCCAGACTTCTTCATCATGGCCCGCACCGATGCGTTCGCCCAGGAAGGACTAGAGGCGGCCATCGAACGTGCCAAGGCCTATGTGGCTGCCGGCGCCGACGGTATCTTCGCCGAGGCAGTTAAAACAGAGGAGCATTACCGCGCCTTTGCCGAGGCCTTAGATGTGCCCATCTTGGCTAATATCACCGAATTTGGTCAGACAGAGCTGTGGAATCGCGAGCAGCTGGGACAGTGGGGCGCAGCCATGGTGCTCTACCCGCTAAGTGCCTTTAGAGCCATGAATAAGGCGGCGGAGACTGTTTATCAGACCATTCTGCGCGACGGCGACCAGAAGGCGGTACTCGATACCATGCAGACCCGTATGGAGCTTTATGACTATCTCGGTTATCACGACTACGAGCAGAAGCTCGACAGCCTGTTTGCCGAAGGCAAGAACAAGTAACACCTAAGGGCCCGCCCTGGGTGGGCCAAATTGACAGCATACCCCCTACAACCTAGATAATGCAGTACTAGGGATAGACAAAAATATAATAGGAAGACGTTATGGTAGATAAAAAATTAGGCGGCGCCGGACTACGTGGACAGAGTGCGGGCGAAACAGCGTTATGTACAGTGGGCAAATCAGGCTCAGGCTTAACCTATTGTGGCTATGATGTGTCGGATCTGGCCGACAACGCCACCTTCGAAGAGGTTGCATACCTACTTTTTAATGGCGAACTGCCCAATGCGGCTCAGCTCGATGCCTATAAGAGCCAGCTGATGTCGATGCGCGACCTGCCGCAGACTCTGAAAGAGGTGCTGCAACGTATTCCGGCCGATGCTCATCCAATGGACGTGATGCGTACGGGCTGTTCTTTCCTGGGTAACCTGGAGCCAGAGACAGATTTCAGCCAGCAGCATAAAGCGGCTAACCGTCTGCTAGCGGCGTTCCCTGCCATCATGTGTTACTGGTATCGTTTCAGCCATGACGGCGTCGAGATCGACTGCGTGACCGACGAAGACTCGCTAGGCGGTCACTTCCTTAAGTTGCTGAACGGCAAGACGCCTTCGGATCAACATCGCCGCGTGATGGATGTGTCGTTGATTCTGTATGCTGAGCATGAGTTCAACGCCTCAACCTTCACCGCGCGCGTCTGTGCATCGACCCTGTCTGACATGTTCTCTTGTATTACCGGTGCTATCGGCTCGCTACGCGGCCCGCTGCACGGTGGTGCTAACGAGGCGGCGATGGAGATGATCCAGAAGTTTAGTTCGCCAGAAGATGCCAAGGTGCAGATGGCCGGCATGCTAGAGCGTAAAGAGAAGATCATGGGCTTTGGTCATGCCATCTATCGCGAATCAGACCCGCGTAACGTGATCATCAAGGCCTGGTCTGAGAAGCTGGCGAAAGAGTTCGGCGACACCTCACTCTACGATATCTCTGTGGCCTGTGAAGAGTATATGTGGGACACCAAGAAGCTGTTCTGTAACGCCGATTTCTTCCACGCGTCTGCCTATCACTTCATGGGGATCCCAACCAAGTTGTTCACCCCTATCTTCGTCTGCTCACGCCTGACAGGCTGGGCGGCCCACGTGATGGAGCAGCGCGCTAACAATCGCATCATCAGACCAAGTGCGGATTATATCGGCTCTGCGCCGCGTAAAGTGGTACCAATCAGCGAAAGATAAGCCTAGATACCAGCCCCTATGCCTTTAAAGGCTCAGGGGCTGTTTTGGTTTGCTTGCTTTAACTCTTAAATCGTTTGGATGATTTTATGAACTCTCTACATCGTAAACCGCTTCCCGGCAGCGCGCTCGATTACTTTGATACTCGCAGCGCTGTCGAGGCCTTAAGCGCTGGCGCCTATGACAAACTGCCCTATACAGCTAAGGTGCTGGCTGAAAACCTGGTAAGGCGCTGCGAACCTGAATTGCTAAATGACGCCCTGAGCCAACTCATCGAGCGTAAGCGTGATCTCGATTTCCCCTGGTATCCGGCGCGCGTGGTATGCCACGATATTCTCGGCCAGACGGCACTGGTCGACCTGGCTGGCCTACGTGATGCCATCGCCGAGAAGGGGGGGGATCCCTCAAAGGTTAACCCCGTGGTGCCGACTCAGCTGATCGTGGATCACTCGCTGGCGGTTGAACATGCGGGCTTTGAAAAAGATGCCTTCGAGAAGAACCGCGCGATTGAAGATCGCCGTAACGAAGACAGATTCCATTTCATCAACTGGACCAAGACGGCCTTTAAGAATGTCGATGTGATCCAGCCTGGCAACGGCATCATGCACCAGATCAACCTGGAAAAGATGTCACCGGTGATCCAGGCCCGTGACGGCGTGGCCTTCCCCGACACCTTAGTGGGTACCGACAGCCATACGCCTCACGTGGATGCGTTGGGCGTTATCGCCATCGGCGTGGGCGGCCTGGAAGCCGAGAACGTCATGTTGGGCCGCCCATCTTACATGCGTCTGCCGGATATTGTCGGTGTCGAGCTGACGGGTAAGCGTCAGAGCGGCATCACGGCGACGGATATCGTGTTGGCACTGACCGAATTTTTACGTAAGGAGAAGGTGGTTTCTGCCTATCTCGAATTCTTCGGTGAAGGGGCTGCGGATCTCACCCTTGGGGATCGTGCGACTATTTCTAATATGACGCCTGAATTTGGCGCCTCGGCGGGCATGTTCTATATCGACCAGCAGACCATCGACTATCTCACCATCACAGGCCGTGACAGTGAGCAGGTTAAGCTGGTGGAAAACTACGCCAAGACCACAGGCCTGTGGGCCGACAGCCTGAAAGAAGCTGAGTATGAAAGGGTACTGACCTTCGATCTCTCCAGCGTAGTGCGTAACATCGCCGGTCCTTCGAATCCACACCGCCGCGTGGCAACCAGCGAGCTGGCCAGTCAAGGCATCGCCGGTGTGGTCGAGCAGGATGAGAAGCTGATGCCAGATGGCGCAGTGATCATCGCCGCCATCACCAGCTGTACCAACACAAGTAACCCAAGAAACGTGATCGCCGCGGGTTTGCTCGCCAAGAAGGCCAATGAGCTTGGCTTAGTGCGCAAGCCCTGGGTGAAAACCTCTTTCGCGCCTGGCTCTAAGGTGGCCGAGCTTTACCTGAAAGATGCGGGGCTTCTGCCTGAGCTTGAGCAACTGGGCTTTGGTATCGTCGGTTTTGCCTGTACCACCTGTAACGGCATGAGCGGCGCGCTGGATCCTGTTATTCAGCAAGAGGTGATAGATAGAGACCTCTATGCCACTGCGGTATTGTCGGGTAACCGTAACTTCGACGGCCGCATCCACCCTTATGCCAAGCAGGCGTTTCTGGCCTCGCCGCCATTGGTGGTGGCCTATGCCATCGCGGGTACCATCAGATTCGATATCGAGAAAGATATCTTAGGTCATGATGACAAGGGCGAGCCGATTCGCCTCAAGGATATCTGGCCGAGCGATGAGGAGATCGATGCCATCGTCAAGGCGAGCGTGAAGCCGCAGCAATTTAGGGATATCTATACCCCTATGTTCGACTTGGCGGTGGACTATGGCGAAGATGTCAATCCGCTGTATGACTGGCGTCCAAAGAGTACCTATATTCGTCGTCCTCCTTACTGGGAAGGCGCGCTTGCCGGTGAACGTACCCTGAAGGGGATGCGTCCGCTGGCGGTACTAGGCGATAACATCACCACAGATCACCTCTCGCCTTCAAACGCCATCTTGGCCAGCAGCGCCGCCGGCGAATACCTGGCGAAGATGGGCCTACCCGAGGTGGACTTTAACTCTTATGCGACCCATAGGGGCGATCACCTCACGGCTCAGCGTGCGACCTTTGCCAACCCTAAGCTGATCAATGAGATGGCGCTGGTGGACGGCGAAGTGAAGCAAGGCTCACTGACTCGTCTCGAGCCAGAAGGTGAGGTGATGCGCATGTGGGAGGCGATCGAGACCTATATGGATCGTAAGCAGCCGCTGATCATTATCGCAGGCGCCGACTATGGCCAAGGCTCTTCCCGTGACTGGGCGGCCAAAGGGGTGCGATTGGCCGGTGTTGAGGCGATTGTCGCCGAAGGCTTTGAGCGTATTCATCGTACCAACTTGGTCGGTATGGGCGTACTGCCGCTGGAGTTCAAGGTCGGTGAAAACCGTCACACCTATGGCATAGATGGCAGCGAGACCTTCGATGTGATTGGCTCGCCGACACCTAGGGCAGATCTGACGCTGGTGATCACTCGTCAAAATGGCGAGCGTGTCGAGGTGCCTGTGACCTGTCGCTTAGATACGGCCGATGAGGTACTTGTCTATCAGGCAGGCGGTGTGTTGCAGCGCTTCGCGCAGGACTTCCTCGAAGCGAATACCTAAGGCAGTCATAGCGGGTAGGGCAGATGTGTCCTGCCCGCTTTTTCAAGGATAAGCCAATGAAACAGATGAAAATTCCGGCAACCTATATGCGCGGCGGCACCAGCAAGGGGGTCTTTTTTGCGTTAAAGGATCTGCCTTTAAATGCCCAGCAGCCGGGCCCTGCCCGTGATGCTTTATTGCTTCGGGTGATCGGCAGTCCAGATCCCTACGGTAAGCAGACAGACGGCATGGGTGGTGCCACATCCAGCACCAGTAAGACGGTGATTCTGGCTAAGAGTCAGCGCGATGACCATGATGTCGATTACCTCTTCGGTCAGGTAGCAATAGACAAACCCTTCGTCGACTGGAGTGGTAACTGCGGCAATCTGACGGCGGCGGTTGGCGCCTTCGCTATCAGTCAGGGATTGGTGGACAAGGCTAAGCTTCCTGATAATGGCACCGCCGTGGTGCGGATCTGGCAGGCCAACATCAACAAGACCATCATCGCCCATGTGCCTATGGTGGACGGTGAGGTGCAGGAGCTGGGAGATTTTGAGCTCGATGGCGTGACCTTCCCGGCCGCTGAGGTGCAGGTGGATTTTGTAGACCCAGCAGACGGCGAGGGGGATATGTTCCCCACAGGTAACCTGGTCGATAAGCTTGAGGTGCCGGGCGAGCCGGTTTTCGATGCGACATTCATTAATGCCGGTATCCCAACTATCTTCCTCAAGGCGGAGCAGCTCGGTTACCAGGGCACAGAACTTCAGGAGGCGATCAACGGCGATGCGGCCGCGCTTGAGCGTTTCGAAACCATACGCGCACACGGCGCCCTCAAGATGGGGCTGATAGAGTCGCTCGGCGAGGCGGCGGGTCGTCAGCACACGCCCAAGATAGCCTTTGTTGCGCCTGCTAAGGCCTATACCTCCTCCAGTGGCAAGGCGATTTCGGCAGATGAGATCGATCTGCACGTGCGCGCCCTGTCTATGGGTAAGCTTCATCATGCCATGATGGGCACCGCAGCGGTGGCTATTGGCACGGCGGCTTCGATTCCCGGCACCTTAGTGAATCAGGCGGCTGGCGGTCAGGCTAGTGAGAGCGTGCGTTTTGGCCATCCCTCTGGCACCCTCAAGGTGGGGGCCAAAGCCAGAGAACAGGCAGGCAAGTGGCAGGTCGAAAAGGTCAGTATGAGCCGTAGTGCCCGCGTCTTGATGCAGGGCTGGGTCTGTGTCCCTGAGTCGTTAGGCTAGCGGCCTGCTGAGTCGATAAATCGAGTTGATAAAAAAGGATGCTGCGGCATCCTTTCTCGCTTCTATGGGCTAGTGCATTAATGCTTTAGTATGATTGGGCGCCGATGGCTGTGGAACGAGTGCTATAATTGAGGCTTAAGCTTTGCTGCGGATAAAAATAGTTCACTTATAATTCATATGCTTAGTTGAACTTAATTTCCGCTCGCTTCTTTATCCCATTTGGGATAAATTACCAAGTGTTGCCCACATGCCGTATATGTGGGCCGAGTATTCGCTGAAGGGTAGATTCACGTTGATTTCTGTATTTTTAGTTGATGACCATGAGTTAGTGAGAACAGGCATCCGCCGCATCCTGGAGGATGAACGCGGTATCAAGGTTGTCGGTGAAGCAGGGGATGGCGAATCTGCCGTGCAGTGGTGCCGCAATAACGAAGCAGATGTGATCCTGATGGACATGAATATGCCAGGCATAGGCGGACTCGAGGCGACGCGGAAGATCTTGCGCTATCAATCCCATGCTAAGATCATCGTCCTGACCATACATACCGAAGATCCTTTCCCGACTAAGGTGATGCAGGCCGGTGCCTCAGGCTATCTCACCAAGGGGGCAACGCCACCCGAGGTGATACAGGCGATTCGTCAGGTGGCCCATGGTCAGCGCTATCTGTCACCTGAGATCGCTCAGCAGATGGCTCTGAGTCAGTTTAATCAGTCGGAAGATAACCCGTTTAAGTCACTGTCTGAACGCGAATTGCAGATCATGATGATGATCACCAATGGCGAACGTGTGAGTGACATCTCCGAGCAGCTCAACCTGAGCCCCAAGACGGTCAACAGCTATCGATATCGTTTATTTGCCAAGCTTGGGATCAGTGGCGATGTCGAGCTGACCAGGCTGGCGATCCGTTATAAGATGTTGGATACTGGCCAATTCTAATTTGTTAACCTGCGCGATGATGGGCTCGATGTGACAGACAGCTTCAATGCGACCCAATTTTTAAAAACCGTTTCTTCCTCCGCCGGCGTCTACCGTATGTATGACGCCGATGGTGTCGTCATCTATGTGGGCAAGGCGAAAGATCTCAAGAAACGCCTAAGCTCCTATTTCAGACGTAATCTCCCTAACGTAAAGACTCAGGCACTGGTGTCTCACATCGCCAACATCGATGTGACCCTGACCCCCAGCGAGACAGATGCACTGATCCTGGAAAACGATTACATCAAGCAGTACATGCCCAGATACAATGTGCTGCTCAGAGACGATAAGTCTTACCCCTATATCTTCTTGAGTGGCCATCGACATCCAAGACTGGCCTATCACCGTGGGCCTCAGCGGGAGAAGGGCCAGTATTTTGGGCCTTATCCTAACGGCGGCGCGGTGAGAGAGAGCCTGCATCTGATGCAGAAGCTGTTTCCTATCCGTCAGTGTGACGATCTTTACTATAAGGCGCGTTCTCGTCCCTGCCTGCAATATCAAATCGCCCGCTGCAGCGCCCCCTGTGTGGGTAAGGTAAGCGATGAGGATTATGCCGAGCAAGTGAAGTTGGCGAGCCTGTTTCTGCGGGGCAAGGATCAGCAGGTGATCGCCACCTTAGTTGCTAAGATGGAACAGGCGGCGATGGCGCTCGATTATGAAGAAGCCGCCCGTTATCGCGACCAGATCAGTGCGCTGCGCCGCGTCGCCGAGCAGCAGGAGGTCTCCAGCGATTCCGGTGACATGGATGTGATTGGCGCCTACTATGCGTCGGGGATCGCTTGTTTTCATCTGCTGTTTATTCGCAGCGGTAAGATCTTCGGTAGTCGCAGCTATTATCCTAGTGTGCCCGACGAGACAGAGGTCAGCGAGGTACTGCGCGCCTTCATGTTGCAGTTTTATCTGAATCTCGACAGCCAGCGGACATTGCCACGGGAGATAGTGGTCAGCCACGAGTTTGACGATATTCATGAGCTCGAAGATGCCATCGCTCAGGCTTCTAACAAGCGTCTGCTGATCAAGACCAAGGTGCGTAGCGAGCGTGCCAGTTTCTTGCGTATCGCCGATGCCAACGCCAAAAATGCGGTTGAGACGCGGCTGTCTCATCAAAATACCGTCGAAGAGCGTTTCCTATTGTTAGAAGAAGCGCTGGAGCAGAGCCAGGCGATCAATCGCATGGAATGTTTCGATATCAGCCATACCATGGGCGAGAGCACGGTAGCCTCCTGTGTGGTCTTTAACCGCGAAGGTCCGGCCAAGGGGGAATATCGCCGTTATAATATTAATGGCATCACCCCGGGGGATGATTATGCGGCGATGAAACAGGCGATCGTCCGCCGCTTCGACAAGATAGAGGCGGACGGTAAGATACCCGATATCCTGTTTATCGATGGTGGTATGGGGCAGCTGAGAATTGCCCAGAAGGTGGTGAATGAAAAGTTTGCCCATCTGGATGTTGCGCCGACACTTATCGGCGTGGCCAAGGGGGAGGGGCGTAAGCCTGGACTCGAGACTCTCATCTATGGCGAAAACGAGGTGGCCTTTAGTTTGCCGGCAGATTCAGGTGCGCTGCACCTGATTCAACACATTCGCGATGAGTCGCATCGTTTTGCCATCACAGGCCATCGTAACAAACGTCAGAAGACGCGTAATACCTCGACACTCGAGTCTATCCCGGGTGTCGGACCAAAGCGTCGTAAGGCGCTGTTGCAATACCTCGGGGGATTACAGCAAGTTAAGGGAGCCAGCGTAGCGCAGTTGTCTAAAGTGCCGGGCATTAGCCTAGAAATGGCACAAACAATACATGATGCGTTGCGAGGGTGAGAAAATTAAGGCAAGATTGGCGCTGCTTTTAGATAATTGGTTTTCACATGCCGTTTAATGTACCGATAGCTCTCACATTTTTTAGATTAATATTACTACCTGTTTTTGTAGTGCTTTTTTACGTGCCCTATAGCTGGTCACCCTTTGCGGCAGCCTTCGTTTTCTGGCTGGCGGCGGTGACCGACGCATTAGATGGCTATGCGGCGCGAAAATTACAGCAATCGACCCGATTCGGTGCATTTTTGGACCCGGTGGCCGACAAGATCATGGTCACTACGGCGTTGGTACTCTTGGTCGCCGAATATCAGAATATCTGGTTGACCTTGCCTGCGCTGTTTATGATTGGCCGCGAGATAGTGATCTCTGCATTGCGTGAATGGATGGCCGAGATAGGGAAGCGCGGTGCGGTGGCTGTGTCCTGGATAGGTAAATATAAGACGGCGGCGCAGATGGTGGCCATCATAGGTCTGATCTGGAAGCCCAATGATTTTCTGACTTATACGGCTATGGCGCTGTTTTATGTGGCGGCTATCCTAACGTTTTGGTCTATGGTGAGCTACATTATGGCCGCCTGGGCAGATCTTACCGACGAATCGAACAATTAAAATGCAATGCGATCACTTAGTGTGCAAACAGTGCATTAAGGTGAAATAGGGCGTTGACACTTGAGGGTAAATCGGTAGAATGCCATTCCGCAGTCAGGGGAAACATTGGTAAGACGCTGACGCGAAATAAGATGAAACAGGCGACATTAGCTCAGTTGGTAGAGCGATACCTTGCCAAGGTATAGGTCATCGGTTCGAACCCGATATGTCGCTCCAATCTTAGCCTAAGGCGCGATGGCAGAATGGCTATGCTGCGGATTGCAAATCCGTCGATCTCGGTTCGACTCCGGGTCGCGCCTCCACTTTATGTTTTAGTGCAACTATGCGGTAAAACACACTTTGCCCGAGTGGTGGAATTGGTAGACACAAGGGATTTAAAATCCCTCGCTGGTAACAGCGTGCCGGTTCAAGTCCGGCCTCGGGTACCATCATTTGATGACAAAAAGGCCTCAACGTAAGTTGGGGCCTTTTTGTTTGTGAACAAACTCTGTTTACCCATTATAAATCATAGCCTTATCTTACTTTTATCATGTAATTGTTGGGGGTTGGGTAAGTTAGGGGAGTTGCGAATAAGCCCCGAATAAGCCCCGAAGGGCGTGGCCAACAGGCCTATCTGCTGTGTTGTGCTTCTTGCAAAGGACTTGGGCCATTAGCCGCGAACCGCGCCTGCATCCAGGTCTGTAAGCCGACGCAGAGCACACATGGGACCTGTTTGCACCTTCCTCAGTAATACAACGAACGAATTGTTTAATGGATCCATTATTAAGGTCGTGAATCTATATGCGTAAAATGAGCGGGTTTACCCTGATTGAGTTAGTCGTGGTGATAGTGGTGTTGGCTATTCTGGCGGTGGTTGCATTGCCCAGATTTGTTTCATTGAGCCAGGATGCCCACGACAGTGCGGCGAAAGGGACATTTTCTGCCTTTACCTCAGGTGTGTCACTCTATCACAGCTGTTGGGCCGCTTCTGGGGCCAGCGGCCAAGTGGTAGATCTAGCCTGCTTTGGCGACGGTACAATTGACTCGACCACCACAGGTTATCCATTGGGTAAGACGACGCAAACCGGCGGCAACAATGGTACCCAGTTGCAAGGTGATTTCTGTCGTCAGCTTTGGGAAGGTTTGTTAGATAACAGCGACCACCAGTTGGCATCTCATGATGACGCGTCATTTGGCGGTTCGACCGATATTATCTATTGGTACTCAGGTGGGGACCTAAGCCTCAGTAACACCTATTGTTACTTTAACTATATTCGTGACAACCGTGAAAAAGGGAACGAAAACTGGCAACTAAGGTATTACCCAGCTACGGGGAAAACCCTAATCACACGCTCTACCCTGAGTTGATAGCCCACTCCACCCAGCATTAATTGCCGCTCTAATCCGCTGTATCAACATGCCCGGTTTGTATGGACCGGGCATTAGCTTATAAAAAATCCGTCTTTAGTCACCTAGGTTGGCTTGAGATCTATGAGCCATAATTATCCAAGGAGGTATTTATGGCTTTGAGATGCATTTTCATATTGCTTCTGCTGTGCTGGTCTAGCCTGGTTGTAGCCGACGAGCGACTCGCCGCAGCAAATCAGGCGTTGCTTAATCAGATTGAGGTGATTCATCTTGCCGATGCTTCCAGCGAGTTTGACCATTATCGTCAACAGCTAGCGGCAGAGAAGCCGTTGCCCCCCGAAAAGCTCTATCCCATTGCAGAGGCGGCAGCCAAATTCTGGCAGCGTCAGGGGATACCGACCGGAAATTTTTCCTTTGAGCTTAAGGATCCCTTTGCCGCGGTGATCGCCAGCGAGCCCCAAGTGCCAGACTATCTGATGTTGAGTAATCGGGTGCGTTATCTGTTGTGGTTGGTCGGTCATGAAACATGGTCGCCACTGGCCGTGGAAGGCTGGTTAAGGCTTGGCGATAGCCATAGGGCGATCCCAGAGATAAGAGCGCGCCTGCAGGCCCTTGGCGACTACCCCCAGGGCGATACCAGTGAGCAGTATTTTGATGAGACGTTAAAAGAGGCGCTGATTAAGTTTCAGACCCGCCACGGCCTTAAGCCCGATGCCATTATTGGCCCCGCCACCTTGGGTTGGCTTAATCGCACCCCAAGAGCGCGCGCGCAGCTGCTAGCGTTTAATTTTATTGGCCGGGCTAAATATCTTGCTGGCATAGGGGAGCGTTATCTGCTGATCAACATCCCCGCCTACGAGATGTGGCTGGTGGATGACAATCGCGTGGCACTTAAATCTAAGGTGATCGTCGGTAAGCCCTACCGCCCGACGCCCATTATCAGTGGTGAAATAAAAAATTTGGTACTCAATCCCAGTTGGCGGGTGCCCCGTCGCTTGTTAACCCATGATCTGCTGCCCAAGGTGAGGGAGGATGGCAGTTATATCAGCAGCCGAAATTTTGAGGTGTTTAATTATCAGGGAGAGCGTGTCATTAAGAGTGACGATGAGTGGCGCGACATCGCCAAGGGCAAATTTCCCTACCGTCTGGTGCAAAAGCCTGGAGTTGGCAATACGCTAGGGCGCTATAAGTTCTTCTTTCCTAATGAGTATAGCGTTTATCTCCATGACACCTCAGACAAGGCCTTGTTCCAACGTAGTGACAGGGCGCTCTCATCGGGTTGTATTCGGATTGAAAAGGTTGAGCAGTTAGCCAACTGGATGGCTTCGCATCTGGTGCGTGATAAGCAGACCTGGGTGCGCATGCAAATTGAGCGAGATAAAACTCAATGGTTTGCCTTCGATGCTGGCCTGCCGATACATCTGGTGTATTGGACCTCGTGGCTGGACGGCGACAATGTTGCCCAGTTCAGGGACGACATATACAAAAAGAATCAAAATATTAGCCTGAGTCTTCAGGCAGCTAAATAGCCGCTAGCCCAGTGTTTATCAGGCTTAGGCATCAACTAACACTTGATCTCCCCGCTATTTAAGGTTAATTTGTCCGCTGTTTTGGTTAAAAAGTAAACGGTGGTGTTGATGTGACGATAGTTTGTCCTGCGCGTAGGCAGTTGTTATTAGGCCTAGGTGGTGTAGCAATGTTTTCTATGGTGCCGTCTAAAGCTCGAGCGAGCCGCTCGACACAAGGAGTAAGAACCTTAGGGTTTTACAATCGACACACTGGAGAACGGGGGCAGGGAAGCTATTGGATTGATGGTGATTATCAAACAAATACCTTGAATGATTTTAATCACCTGTTGCGAGATCATCGTCAAAACGAAACGGCGCCCATGGATAAGCGTCTATTCGATCTACTGTTCTCGCTGAAGCAGACCTTACAGGTTGATGAAGACTTTCATGTGATCTCAGGTTATCGTTCGCCTAAGACCAATCAAATGCTGGCCAGTCGCAGTTCAGGTGTTGCGAAGAAGAGTTATCACATGAAGGGGATGGCGATGGATATCGCGTTGCCAGACGTCAACCTTAAAGATTTGCGTGATGCGGCGATCTCCCTTAAACTCGGTGGAGTAGGCTATTACCCAAGCTCGGGGTTTGTGCACGTCGACACCGGCCCGGTCCGAACCTGGTAAGCTAAATGCCGGCGTTAACTCACTTAAGGTTTGTTAAAGCCGGATCACTGTGCTAGTATTCGCTCGCTTTAAATGAGGTCATCGTTGGTCGAAAACGATGGCCACCTATATTACTATTGATTTAAGTGAGTAAATTATGTCTTACACAATTACCGCACAAACCCGCACTGAAGTTGGGAAAGGTTCGAGCCGCCGCCTACGTCATGCTGGTAAAGTTCCTGCAGTTATCTATGGTGCGGGCAAAGAAGCCGTTTCTATCGAATTCGAACACCGTTCAATCATCAACATCCAAACTAACGATGATTTCTACAACAACGACATCACTATCGTTCTAGACGGTAAAGAAGTTAAAGTTCGTGTTCAAGCTATGCAACGTCACGCGTTCAAGCCTATGATCGAGCACGTGGATTTCAAATTCGCTTAATGGCGAGTCTGAAATAAAAAAAGCGCCCTGGTGGCGCTTTTTTTATGCCTCTAAGCCGCAGGTTCGGATTCCGAAAGCTTCTCCGGGCAGCTGGCAATCACTATTGGCTCGCCCTGTTCGTTGAGCTCCTCCAAGGTAACATTAAAGCCCCAAAGCCTGTGCAGGTGTTTGACCACCTCCTGGCAGCTTTTGTCCAGAGGAATGCGATTGATGGGGATGTAGCGTAGGGTCAAGGAGCGATCGCCAGAGATGGCCACGCTTTGCACCTGAATGTTGGGTTCAAGATTTGACAGATTGTACTGCTGGGACAGTGTCTGACGGATCTCCTGATAACCCAGGTCATCATGAATCGCCGAAATGCTGAGGTAGTTCTTCTTGTCATCGTCTAAGATGCTGAAAAACTTGAACTGACGAATGATGTTAGGCGACATATATTGGCTGATAAAGCTCTCGTCTTTAAAGTTTTCCATGGCGAAGTGCAGGGTATCTAGCCAGTTGCTGCCGGCGATATCGGGAAACCAACGCTTATCCTCTTCGGTGGGTGACTCGCAGATGCGGCGGATGTCGACAAACATGTTAAAGCCCAGGGCATAGGGGTTGATGCCTGAGTAGTAGGGGCTGTTATAGCTCGGCTGGGCGATCACATTGGTATGGTTTTTCAAGAACTCTATCATGAAGCGGTCGGAGACCAGCCCCTCGTCGTAGAGGTGGTTGAGAATAGTGTAGTGCCAGAAGGTAGCCCAGCCCTCGTTCATCACCTGAGTCTGCCTCTGAGGATAGAAATACTGCCCCATCTTGCGTACGATCCGCACTATCTCCCGTTGCCAGGGCTCGAGCAGGGGCGCATTCTTTTCGATGAAGTAGAGAATATTCTCCTGGGGCTCGGCGGGAAAATTGGGCGCAGCCTGCTGTTTCTGGGTGTCAGGGGTCAGTGGAATGGTGCGCCAGAGATCGTTAACCTGGCTCTGCAGGTAAGCCTCACGTTCCTTCTGACGGACCTTTTCTTCTTTGAGAGAGATCTCGCTGGGGCGCTTATAGCGATCCACACCATAGTTCATCAGTGCATGACAGGAGTCCAATACCAGCTCTACCTGCTCCTCGCCATAGCGCTCCTCACACTCTCTGACATAGTTTTTGGCAAACACCAGATAGTCGATGATCGAGCTGGCGTCCGTCCAGGTCTTAAACAGATAGTTGCTCTTGAAGAAGCTGTTGTGGCCGAAACAGGCGTGGGCCATCACCAGCGCCTGCATGGTAATGGTGTTCTCCTCCATTAGGTAGGCGATGCAGGGATCTGAGTTAATCACTATCTCGTAGGCCAGGCCCATCTGGCCGCGCTTATAACCTTGCTCGGTTTCGATAAACTTCTTGCCAAAAGACCAATGGGTATAGCCTATGGGCATGCCTATGCCCGCATAGGCGTCCATCATCTGTTCGGCGGTGATCACCTCTATCTGGTTTTTGTAGGTGTCCAGGCGGTAGTGATCCGCCACGCGTTCGATCTCAGTAAGGTAAGTTTCTAATAGCTCGAAGGTCCAGTCTGGTCCATCATTTAATACAGTGCGCTTCTTTTTTGAACTCATAAGGCCCCCTAAACAGCTTGTTTCTTAAACAGTTCTCTAAATACAGGGTAAATGTCCTCGGCCTGCTTAATGTGCTGAACTGCAATATTGTCGTGAGTCTTCTGTAGTCCTTCATATTCGCGCCACAGGGTTTGATGGGCGCGGTTGGTGATCTCGATATAGCTAAAGTAACGCACCACGGGCAGTAACTTGTGTTCCAGCAACTGCCGACAGGTGGGGGAGTCATCGGCCCAGTTATCACCGTCCGACGCCTGGGCGGCATAGATGTTCCATTCACTCTCGGGGTAACGCTCTCGCTGGATCTCATGCATCAGCTTGAGGGCGCTGGAGACTATGGTGCCGCCGGTTTCCTGGGAGTAGAAAAACTCGTGCTCGTCCACCTCTTTCGCCTGAGTGTGGTGTCGGATATAAACCACCTCTAGATTTTTATAGGTACGGGTAAGAAACAGATAGAGCAGGATATAGAAGCGTTTGGCCATATCTTTGGTGGCCTGATCCATGGAGCCAGACACATCCATGAGACAAAACATCACCGCCTGGCTAGAGGGGACCTCGCGTTTGGCGAAGTTGTTGTACCTGAGATCGAAGGTGTCGATGAAAGGTACCTTGGCGATCTTAGCCTCTAACTCTGCTATCTGCTCTTTCAGGGCGATGATCTTCTCAGCTTCCGAGCCGGGGGTTTGCTCAAGGGCCTCTAGCTCCGCCTTGAGCTCATTCAGCAGCGCCTTCTTCGAGGAGGACATGGCGATTCGACGGGCCAGTGATGAGCGTAGCGAGCGAATGATGTTGATGTTGGCCGGCACGCCATCGTTGGTAAAACCGGCGCGATAGGTTTGATACTCCACTAGCTTGTTGAGGCGATTGCGCTGCAGGTTTGGTAGTTCCAGATCTTCAAACAGCAACTCGAGGTATTCATCTTTAGAGATCTGAAATACGAAGTCATCCTGGCCTTCGCCGGAATTGGACGCATCTCCCTGACCGCTGCCTTGGCCGCCACCTTGAGGGGGTCGTTCAACCTTGTCACCGCGGGAGAATTGATCGTTGCCTGGGTGAACGCGCTCGCGCATGCCGCCCTGTCCCTGATGAAAGGTTGGTTCGCTGATATCCCTAGTCGGGATACTAATCTTCTCGCCCTTATCTATGTCGGTCACGCTGCGCCGGGTCACGGCGTCACTGACGGCCTTCTTGATTTGTTGCTTATAGCGGTTGATAAAACGTTGACGATTTACTGTACTCTTTCCCTTAGTATTCAATCTTCTATCGATAAAATTAGCCATGCGCACCTCCCAAGACTAGCGGGGAGCAAGCTCCCCGTGTACGGGTGATCAAGATGATTTACGAACCCGTAAATACCACTCAGACAGGAGTCTGACCTGTTTCTTGGTGTAGCCTTTCTCCATCATGCGATTAACAAAGTCGTCGTGTTTACGCTGGTCGTCTGTAGAGGTCTTGGTGTTGAAGGAGATGACCGGCAGAAGATCTTCCGTGTTGGAGAACATCTTCTTCTCGATCACTGTGCGTAGCTTCTCATAGCTGGTCCATAGTGGATTTGAGCCCTCGTTGTTGGCCCTGGCACGCAGCACGAAGTTAACTATCTCGTTGCGGAAGTCTTTCGGGTTACTGATCCCCGCTGGCTTCTCTATCTTCTCCAGCTCGGCATTGAGCGCGGCGCGATCGAACAGCTGGCCTGTCTCTGGATCCCGATACTCCTGATCCTGGATCCAGAAGTCGGCATAGGTGACATAACGGTCGAAGATATTCTGGCCATATTCCGAATAGGATTCCAGATAGGCGGTCTGGATCTCTTTACCGATAAACTCGATATATTTAGGGGTGAGATAACCTTTTAAAAACTCCATGTAACGCTCAGCCGTTTCGGCAGGGAACTGTTCCTGTTCGATCTGACGTTCTAGCACATAGAAGAGGTGCACAGGATTGGCGGCGATCTCGCTATGGTCGAAGTTAAACACCTTTGAGAGGATCTTAAAGGCGAAACGGGTCGATAGCCCTTGCATCCCCTCATCGACGCCGGCATAGTCGCGATATTCTTGATAAGACTTGGCCTTGGGATCGGTATCTTTGAGGCTCTCACCATCATAGACCCGCATCTTAGAGTAGATAGAAGAGTTTTCTGGCGCCTTGATACGCGACAGTACGCTAAACTGCGCCAGCGTCTCCAGGGTATAGGGCGCACATGGTGCCTGAGCCAACTCTGAGTTGGTCAGCAGTTTCTCGTAGATCTGTATCTCTTCTGACACTCGCAGGCAGTAGGGCACTTTGACTATGTAGACCCTATCCAGGAAGGCTTCGTTGGTCTTGTTGTTTCTAAAGCTGGTCCACTCCGACTCGTTGGAGTGCGCCAATATGATGCCGTTGAAGGGCAGGGCCGACAGGCCTTCGGTGCCGTTGTAGTTGCCTTCCTGGGTGGCGGTCAGCAAGGGGTGCAGCACCTTGATCGGCGCCTTAAACATCTCGACGAACTCCATCAGGCCTTGGTTGGCACGGCACAGGGCGCCCGAGTAGGAGTAGGCATCGGCGTCATGCTGGGCGTAGTGCTCGAGCTGGCGAATGTCGACCTTACCCACCAGAGAGGAGATATCCTGGTTGTTCTCATCGCCGGGCTCTGTCTTGGCGATCCCCACCTGATCTAGAATGGCGGGGAAGACCTTGACCACCTTAAACTGGGAGATATCGCCGCCAAACTCATGCAGGCGCTTCACCGCCCAGGGCGACATGATGGTCTTTAGGTAGCGCTCTGGGATATTGTACTCGCGCTTAAGCAGCTCTCCATCTTCCTCTGGATTAAACAGGCAGAAGGGATGGTCGTTGACCGGGCTGCGTTCCCCTTTGGCGCTCAAGACATAGATGGGAACGTGTTGCATCAGCGACTTGAGCTTCTCGGCCAGAGATGACTTACCACCGCCCACAGGGCCGAGCAGATAAAGGATCTGTTTAGATTCTTCCAGCCCCTGAGCCGAGTGCTTGAGGTAGGCGACGATCTGCTCGATCGCGTCTTCCATACCATAGAAGTCTTTAAAGGCGGGATAGCGAGAGATAAGTCTGTTGGAGAAGATGCGGCTGAGCACAGGATCTTTAGAGGTGTCTATGACCTCTGGCTTGCCGATGGCGGTCAGCAAACGCTCGGCCGCCGATGCGTAGGCGATCCTGTCTTCTTTACAGATAGCCAGGAACTCTTGTAGCGAATATTCTTCGTCTAGTTTTTTTTCATAGCGCTGTTGATAATGCTCGAAAATGCCCATGTTCCACCCCCTGAAAAGCCAACGATATGTCTTAAGGGACAACTGAAAATCAGTGACCTACTACTAATAATAGTCTGTAAACGAGATCTGCGTATCAAAAAAGACAATAAAAACAATGACAAACAGTTGCAAATGCAATAGTTGCAACTGTTGCGGATGATTTGTGTGGGTTTGTGTGTAACCTTTTTAGGGGGCTAGCTCTTCCTCGGATACAAAGCAAACACAGGTATCTAAAATGCGTATTAGATAGCGGAAGTTCTGAGTCGTTGGCGGGTTTTATCTCACCGTAAACATGGCCGTATTTGCAAAGATGTACTGTTTCTTAGGCAATAAAAAAGGAGCCGAGAGGCTCCTTTTACACTGGGTCGAAAGATTAAGCAGCGAAGTTGCTGTTAACGAATTCCCAGTTAACCAGGTTCCAGAACGCTGCCATGTAGTCAGGACGAACGTTACGGTAATCGATGTAGTAAGCGTGCTCCCAAACATCAACAGTCAGAAGGGGGGTAACACCTTCTTCAGTCAGTGGGGTTGCAGCGTTGCTAGTGTTTACGATGGCCAGGCTACCGTCAGCCTTCTTCACTAACCAAGTCCAGGCGCTACCGAAGTTGTTAACGGCTGCATCGGTGAACTGTGCCTTGAATGCATCGAAAGAACCGAAGGCTGCGTCGATAGCTGCGGCGATGTCGCCAGTAGCTGCGCCGCCAGCGTTAGGCGCTAGACAGTTCCAGTAGAAAGTGTGGTTCCAGATTTGAGCTGCGTTGTTGAAGATGCCGCCAGTAGAAGTCTTAACGATCTCTTCTAGGCTTTTCTCGGCAAGTTCAGTACCTTCAACAAGACCATTTAGTTTCACTACATAAGTGTTGTGATGCTTACCATAGTGGTACTCGATGGTTTCCTGGGAAATATGGGGCTCGAGTGCGTTCTTCGCATAAGGCAGTGCTGGTAATTCAAAAGCCATGTTTTTTCTCCATTGACATTCAATTGTCTTTTTAGGTTTGCTCACAGATGCACATTCTACCTGATAAAGTTGTGATGTGAATCATTGTTTGTTTGATTTTTTCGATTAATTCAATCGGTATCCTAACTCAGTGAATAACCCTGAAAAAAGTAGGTTTTCGTTATCTGTGAACCTAGCGTACAATAGACTAAATTTGTTGACGTAGCTTTGCTGCAAAATTTAGGAAAGAAGATGGACACAAACGAAACTGTAGAAAAAATCAAACAGCAAATTGCTGAAAATCCTATCATCGTATATATGAAAGGGTCTCCTAAGCTACCTAGCTGTGGATTTTCTTCGCAAGTGGCGCAGATCATGATTAACTGCGGTGCTCAATTTGCCTATGTTGATATTTTGCAGCATCCCGATATCCGTGCCGAGCTGCCTAAATACGCGAACTGGCCTACTTTCCCACAGCTTTGGGTTGAAGGCGAGCTGATCGGCGGTTGCGACATCCTGACCGAAATGTACCAGAAGGGTGAGCTACAAACCCTGATCGCCGATACGGCGGCAAAATATGCAGATCAAGAGGGTGAGGCCTAATCACTGCTAAGGCATAGTCACAGCTAAGGCCTAGCCATAGTGATTTTGACTTCAGTCAGCTTGATATGTAAAAAAGCCCTTCGCATGAAGGGCTTTTTTGTGGCTGTTTGGAAGTCTTTAGGCGACTTCCTGCTCCTGATTGGCGTGAACCTCAGGCAGCAAGAGGTTCATGGTGATGGCCACTATGCCACATAGGCTTATACCTGTGAGACTGAAAGAGCCGATACCAAATGCCATACCGCCGATACCAAAGACCAGGGTGACACCCACGATGCAGAGGTTTCTTGGCTCGCTGAGATCGACGTGATTCTTAATCAGCGAATTAAGGCCGACGGCGGCGATCGAACCGAACAACAGACACATGATGCCGCCCATCACAGGCACGGGAATGGTCTGCATGAGGGCGCCGAGCTTGCCGATAAAGGCCAGCAAGATGGCGGTGATGGCGGTCCAGGTCATAATGGCTGGATTAAAGGCCTTGGTCAGGGTCACTGCGCCAGTCACCTCAGAGTAGGTGGTGTTTGGCGGTCCACCGAGTGCCGATGCGGCAATGGTAGCGATGCCGTCACCGCTCAGGGTGCGATGCAGGCCGGGCTTCTTCATATAGTCTTTGCCGGTGACGTTAGAGATCGCCAGGATATCGCCGATATGTTCGACGGCCGGGGCGATGGCAACGGGTATCATGAAGGCGATGGCATGCCAGTTAAACTCAGGCGCCACAAAGTTTGGCATGGCCAGCCAGCTTGCCTGGGCAACCGGGGAAAAATCTACCACACCGAAGAAGAGGCTGAGGCCATAACCGACTATGATGCCCGCCAAAATCGGCATCAGCTTAACGATACCCTTGGCAAAGATCGCCACTGTGATAGTGGTCAGCAGTGAGGCGAGCGAGATTAGCAGCGCATGTTCGGCGTCGACCAATACCAGGGCGCCATCACCACTCTTGCCCAGGGCCATGTTCACGGCGACCGGTGCCAGACCAAGACCGATCACTATGATCACCGGGCCGACGACAACCGGCGGTAGAAGGCGCTTGATGAAGGCATCGCCTCTAAATTTAACTAAGGTCGCCAGTATCAGATACACGCATCCAGCCGCCATCAGGCCACCCATGGTCGCGGGAATGCCCCAGGTCTGTACACCGTAGAGGATGGGAGCGATGAAGGCGAAGGAGGAGGCGAGAAAGATGGGGACTTGGCGTTTGGTCACGAGCTGAAAGAGCAAGGTGCCTATGCCGGCGGTAAAGAGGGCGACGTTGGTATCGAGCCCGGTTAACAGCGGCATCAATACTAAGGCGCCAAAGGCGACAAATAGCATCTGCGCGCCCTGTAGGGGGATTGCTAAACGTTTCATTGTTATTCTCTTTTTATGGCTAAACCGCACAATGTTAACGTCTTGCTAGCATATTTGCACTTATCTTGATCACATTCTCCGGCCTGCCTCGTCAATGGCGGGCAAAAAAGCGAATTTGCCCCTATTTGCAGACAGGCATGGTCAAGGCTTATGTGTTACACTGCCGCCATTGTATTCGTGAATAGATATAGATACGGATGTTTAAGAGTTTTTTATCTGTGATGCTTGCCGGTGCGCTTTGCGCCGCGAGCCTTAATGTAGCGGCCGTCGAGGTGACCGAGCTGGATAGAAGTGCGATTAAGATCGCCGACCGTAGCCAGCAGGTGAAGAATCAGGCGCTACGCCAGGCGATGGAAGAGGTGGTGTTGAAAAATACCGGCGATCGCATGGCCCTTAGCGAACCCCTGGTGGCTCAGGCTATTGCTCAGCCTACCGCCTATATTCGCCAGTTCGGATATCTGGAGCAGGGTGGCGAGCAGTATCTGCAGGCCTCGTTCGACCATAGCAAGATCATCAGTCTGTTGCGTGAGGCTAAGTTACCCGTGTGGGGCAAGCAACGACCACTAACACTCTTGTGGTTGGCCCAGGAAAATGAAGGCAAGCGTGAGCTACTCAATGACGCCTCAATGTTGGAGAGCCGTAGCCAGATTGCCAACCTCTCTCAGACCCGTGGCGTTCCTATGTTGTTGCCTATGATGGATCTGGATGATGCCATGGCCATCAGTGTCACCGATGTGCGCGGCATGTTTGCCGATACCGTGGCTAAGGCCAGTCAGCGTTATGGCAGTGACTATTTTGCCATGGTGTCACTGGACACTTTGCCCGACGAACTGGTGAATATTCAGCTCGCCCTCTATCCGACAAGCAGCGATCAGCCTTTATTTAACCCTTTGAGCACGCTGTCGACCCAGGTGAAGGGGATGGATGTGGCAGTCTCGGAGATCTTTGGGGCGATCAGTCAATACTATGTGGCACGTTATGCCATCGCCGATAGCGGTGAGGCCAACAGTACCCGGCTTACCTTTGTTGAGATCACCGACCGTCAGCAGCTGCTGGATATCGAGAAGTACCTGCATCAACTCAGCGCGGTTAAGTCAGTGTCGCTGACCAAGGTTCAGGGGATCAGCGCCGAGTTTTCTTTGGAGCTCTTCGGCAGCGAGGAAGATCTATATCGTTTGATCAGCCTGGAGCCCAAGATCCGCAGTATGGAGCCGGCAAACGGTTCGGCTCTGTTAGATAATCCCAATTTGTTAAACAGCCAGTCTGAATTGGGCGGCGATGAGATGGTGGATCCGTTATCATCGTCACAGACTCCGCGCCATGAGTATATTTGGCAAGGACGTTAAGGTAAGCTGGGCGCCTAATGGTAATAGGCTGAGTGCTAAATTAGGTCGCCCAGGCAATACACACATAAGATAAGATCGAGATCCCTATACGTGTCACCCCATTCTCCGGTACAACTTTCTTTACCCGTCTATCTGCCCGACGATGAGACCTTCAACAGTTATTATCCAGCGGCCGGCAATGACGAGCTGATCCAGAGCTTACAGGCATGTGCCGAAGGGCGAGCCGACAAGGCGGTATATCTGTGGGGGCCGGTCAAAGCCGGGCGTACCCACCTGATGCACGCCACCTGTGCCAGAGCCAATGAGCTCAATCGCAGCAGCTTCTATCTGCCACTGGGTATTCATGCCAGTATCTCTACCGAGCTGTTAGAGGGGCTGGAACAGTTGGATCTCGTTTGTATAGATGATATCGATGCCATAGCCGGACATCCCCTGTGGGAAGAGGCGCTATTCGATCTCTATAACCGGGTGGCTGAGCACAAGCGCTGCGCCCTGGTGGTGAGTGCCAGTGCAACGGCCAGCGATGCGGGATTTGCCTTGCCGGATCTGGTGTCTCGCATGCAGTGGGGGCTGACCTATCAGCTGCAACCTATGGCCGATGAGGAAAAGCTGGCCGCGCTGCAACGCCGTGCGGCGATGCGTGGATTGCAGTTACCGGAAGATGTGGGCCGTTTCCTGCTCAATCGGTTGGCGCGGGATCTGCGTACCCTCTTCGACGTGCTCGACCGCTTGGATAAGGCTTCTCTGGTGCATCAGCGTAAGTTAACCATTCCCTTCGTGAAAGAGATGCTGCGCTTGTAGCACTTGTTTCGCTGCCGGGGTAAAGAATCACTGAAGATTACCCATAAAAAAGGCACCTTAAGGTGCCTTTTTCGGTATCTGTGTATGCTATTTCTTTCGCTTCTTCAGTCCAAGCCCTAATTCCCGGCCGCGGATACGTGCGTAGAAGGGCAGAGTGAACATCAGGAGGGTCAGCAGCGCTACCTCACAGATGGCGAAGACCAGCGCCGTCTCGGTGACATAGAGCAAGGTCAGTCCATGCAACATGTAGAGGCAGATGATGAAGCTCGCCCAGGCGTAGGTGTAGGGTTGGCCGGTCAAGATCCCCTTAAGCGGTGCCAGCAGGGGCAAGATCCACAGCAGGCTGAAGATCATTGAGTATTGACCAGTCAATCCTTGATTGCCGAACCAGGCGGTCATCATCAGTAGCAGTGCCACATAGGCGGCGCGGCTAATTTGAAACAGTGTCTTTGAGCTCATATGAACTTTCAGCCTTAAAGAATGGCGAGTACGTTTTCTGGGGGTCTACCGATCGCAGCCTTACCGTTAGCCAGTACGATAGGACGCTCGATAAGCTTAGGGGTGTCGACCATGGCCTGGATAAGTGCCTCATCATCGGTGACTGCGGCCAGGTTTTGCGCCTTGTATTCCTCTTCCTTGGTGCGCATCAGCTCACGTGGCGCCAGGCCGAGTTTATCTAGGATGCTGCGGATCTCTACCTTAGTCAGCGGCGTCTTAAGGTACTCGATTACTTGGATGTCGCAGGCTTTCTCTTCAAGCAACGCCAGGGTCTGGCGGCTTTTAGAGCAACGAGGGTTATGAATTATGCTTACTTGCGTCATGGCAGTTCTATCCATATCTAGAAATTTGCCGTCATTCTACTGCAAAATGTGAGCCGAGTCACAGGGCCTTGGCTCACCTTTATTGGTTTAAAGCAGTTTGTGATTGCTTTAGAGCAGTTCGAGTTGCTTCTTAGATTGCTTGAACTGGCGGATCCTGGCCTCAATTTTTGCCAGCTGCAGCGGATTTTTCTCCGACAAACGGTAGGCAAAGTTGAGCTGATCGATGGCGCCATCATAGTCGGCGGCCAGCGCCATGGTCTCCGCCTTGGCAAAATGCTCCATGGCACGGTTGCCGGTCTGCTTATAGGCGTCGCTCAGCAGCTGTAGCGGCAGCTGATTCTGCTTATCCAGGAAGATCATATCCTCCAGCAGGGGAATGGCCTGCTTCGCTTGACCGCTCTCGATCAGCGCATTGGCCAGGTTGATATTGATCACCTGAGAGGTGGGCTTTAGCTTACGCTCTCGTGTGAGTAGATCGATCGCCTGTTGGTGTTCATGCCTTTCAAGCAAGAGATCTGTCTTAGTATCGATATAAAACAGGTTGTTGGGATCCTTAGCGAGTAGCTGGTCTATGATGACCTCAGATTCCTTGGCCTTGTCTGCACGCAGCAGGGCAAGTGCCTTACCGTACAGGGCCGCCTCCTCAAACTCGTAGCTGTGCTTCCTGATCTGGTCGTTAAACAGGGCGAGCGCCGCCTCTTCGCTGTAACTGGAGAAGCGCACCTGAATACGCGCCTTGGCCAGCTGAAAATCCAGGTTATCGGGCACATATCTGTGGGGATATTGCGCCGCCCGGTTTCTGGCCTCTGCGATACGTGATTCTGGTAGCGGGTGGGTCAGCAACATCTGTGGCGGCTTGGTGGTAAAGCGGTAGCGAGTGGCTAGCTTGGAAAAGAAGTCTGCCGCGCCGTTAGGATCGAACCCCGCGTCCACCAGGATCTGCATGCCGATACGGTCTGCCTCCTTCTCGTGTAGGCGGGTGTAGTTGATCTGTGCCTGAGTCGCCAGTGCCTGAGTGGTCGCCATGGCGGCCATCCCCACCTGAGGTGCGGCAATGGTGAGCAAAATTGCGCCGAGCAGGCCCGCGATAGTTGCGGGAGAACTCTTCTGCTGCGCCTCGAGAGAGCGCGCCAGGTGTCTCTGGGTCACGTGGGTGATCTCGTGGCCCAGTACCGAGGCTATCTGGCTCTCGTTATCGGCATTGAGGAACAATCCCGTATGCACGCCCACATGGCCGCCGAAGAAGGCGAAAGCGTTGATCTCATCGTTTCTTAGCAAGAAGAAATAGAAGGGAGTCTTCACGCCAGTCGCATGGGCCACCAGACGGTTACCCAGCTCGGTTAGGTATTGATTGAGCACAGGATCGTTAAGCATGGGCGCCGATGAGCGGATCACCCGCATATAGGCGTCGCCGTAACTGTTTTCCTTCTCCAGGCTAAAGGTGTTCACCGCCGCGGTGCCTAGATCCGGCAGATCATTATTGGCAAATCCTAAGGGGACGATAGAGAACAGGGCCATCGACAAGGCGCCGGCAACCAGGGATTTTGCTTTGTTAACTTTACTCAAACTTATCCTTAGCGATTATAGATAACTGGGTCTGTTTAGTTGGAACCACAGCAAGCTAATTAGTTCCGTTTGTCTGGCAGATGTGGCAAGCGAGTTGCTGCCATTGTTCGCTTGTGGTTTCACTGGAGACTTAGGATAATAGCCCGAGTTTGCCTTTAGCAAGATCATTATGACTTTTATTGACTTAACCCACTACCGATGTCCACTGGCCTTAGTTAAGCTAAAGATGGCTCTCAAGCAGTTGCCCGGTGGCGAAGTGCTGCGGGTACAGCTTAAAGACAGTGGTTCGCGCCAGGATGTGCCCAGGTTCCTTGAGAAGGCCAACTGGCAATATGTTGAAATACAAAATGATGCTGAGCTCTTGGAGCTGTCGATAACGCGAGGCGATTAGTTTTACCTGAGTAAGGTACCTTAGTCAGGTTTAGGTATCGGGCCAGGTTAGGCTAGGTAAAGAGAGACCCACAGGCGCCGATTAATTATTTTTCATGATGCTCGATATTGCAGAGCCTATATTACAAGGCCTATGTGACAAACTTTATGTTGCAAGCCTTGCGTTGTAAATCCAATCTTGCCTGCTTAAGGTGGCCCATTGGGCACCTGTTTACAGGGCGGCAGATCTTGGTTTCTAAATTAGGAAGAGTAGATGTTTTCATTCATTACCAATTGGTATAAAGAGAGATTTAGTGATCCCCAAGCGGTGACCCTGATGCTGATTTTGCTGGGGATCGCCCTGACCATCTATTTTGCAGGCGGACTATTGGCTCCCTTGCTGGTCGCCCTGGTGCTGGCATTTCTGCTCGAATGGCCGGTCGCCCAGATGGTCAAGATTGGCATCAATCGCACCACAGGCGCCTCTCTGGTACTCGTGCTATTTGTTGGGGTGATGCTGCTGATCACCTTTGGCTTAGTGCCCAGCATCTGGCGCCAGGGGGTAGCCCTGGTGACGGATCTGCCGACCATGTTGGATAAGGGGTTAATCACCCTCAAAGGGTTAGTCGATCAGTATCCGCAATTCTTAAGTGTGGAGCAGCTCGATGCCTCTGTCGGCGAGCTTAAGAAGTTGCTGGATACCCAGCACATACTGGATCTGGGTAAACAGTTGATCGGTTACTCTGCCTCGCTGTTGGTACTCATGGTCTACGCCATCTTGGTGCCCCTGTTGGTGTTCTTCTTCCTCAAGGATAAAGATGAGCTGATCCGGGGCAGTAAGCGTTTCATCCCCGCCAACCGCGACCTGGCCCGTAAGGTATGGCTGGAGATGAATCAGCAGATCTTTAACTACATTCGCGGCAAGGTGATTGAGATTGTGATCATCGGCGCCGCCAGTTATATTTTCTTCGCCGTCATGGATCTGCGCTATGCCGCGCTGCTCGGCGTGTTCACCGGCTTCTCCGTGTTAATCCCCTATGTGGGGGCGACACTGGTGACCCTGCCGATCGCCCTGGTTGCCTTCTTCCAGTGGGGGATCAGCCCGGAATTTGGCTATCTGATGCTGGGGTACGGTATCATTCAGGCGCTCGATGGTAACCTGCTGGTGCCCATCCTCTTCTCCGATGCGGTGGATCTGCACCCAGTGTTTATCATCGCGGCCGTCTTGGTTTTCGGTGGGCTCTGGGGAGTTTGGGGGGTATTCTTCGCCATTCCGCTTGCCTCCTTGGTGAAGGCGGTGGTTAACGCCTGGCCTAAGGCCGATAAACCTGAGGCCGAAACAGAGCAGGGCGCCGTCTAAACTCAATCGAAATCCTAAAGGAGCCATAAGGCTCCTTTTATGTCACCGCACCTGGCCGCCATTTTCAGCTATAGGCTGATTGGCTTGCTATTTTAAAGCCTGTTTTGCGGTTGCCGCCAGGGCGCGGTAGACCAGTGTGGTCTGTTTGGCCTTAATGTTCCAGTGCTGCCAGTAGAGGGGCACCTTCATGGTGCAGTCAGGGGCGATGAGCTTAAGCGCGCCGCTTTGCAGCAGCGGCTTGGCCTGTAGATGACCCACCAGGCCATAACCCATGCCGAGTAATATCGCCTCGAGAAAGCTCTCGGAAGAGGGGATCTGATGCTCCTGCCATTGCTCAGGTTCTATGGCAAAATGCTCCCCTAAGAATTTTTCATGCAGCTTATCTTTGGTGGAAAACACCACGGCCGGTGCCTGACGCAGGCGGCTCTGTGTCACGCCGCCTGTAAAGTAGTCTTCAATAAAGTCCTGGGTCGCGACGCACAGGTACTCCATCTGGCCAAGATATTCGCTTGAGCAACCGGCCAATGGCGCTTCTGTGGTCGTCACGCAGCCAACCGCCTCGCCGCTTTTGAGTAGATGGTGAGTGTAAGACTCATCATCGACAATCAGCTCCAGCAGCCAGCGGTGGCGCTTAAACAGCTCGGCGAGGGCCGGGAGAAACCAGGTGGCGAGACTGTCGGCATTGACGGCGATCTTCACCACGGTGGGCAGCGAAGGGTCATCGGCGTCTATCTCGGCGCTCAGCTCGCTCTCCAGCAAACTCACCTGAGCATAGTGTCTGAGCAGGCGTTTGCCCATAGGGGTCGCCTGTACCGGATTACTGCGAATAAGCAGGGTCTGGCCGACTCGCTCTTCCAGCGCCTTGATCCGCTGGGACACCGCCGATTGGGTGATAAACAGTGCCTTGGCGGCACGTTCGAAGCCGCCTTCGGCGATCACTACACTCAGGGCTTTCAGGTGGGCGTAATCCAGCATCGAAACATCCAAATTATCATTATAAGTTTGACTAATGATACATTAAATTTATTAGCTAGGTTTATTTTTAGAAGCTAGCTATGCTTGCGCCCTGAAATTAGTCGTGGTTCTTTTTGGAGTTTTCTCGTGCAAGCATTCATTCAGGGGATTGGGGTCGGTGGTAGCCTAATCATCGCCGTTGGGGCGCAAAATGCCTTCGTATTGAAACAAGGGTTAAAGCGGGCCCATTCATTGCCTATCGCCGCACTGTGTTCTTTTATCGATGCCGTGATGATCACTGCAGGTGTGGCGGGCCTGGGACATTTGATTCTGGCCTTTCCTTTAATCAAGGATATCGCGAGCCTAGGTGGGGCGGCCTTCCTGCTGGTCTATGGCGGACGGGCCTTACAGGCCTCTTTCCATGCACAAGGCCTGGATACCGAGTCGACTCAGGGGGCTGATACGCTGAGGGCTGCACTGTTAACGACCCTGGGGATCAGCCTGCTTAACCCGCATCTGTATCTGGATACCGTGGTGTTGCTGGGTAGCATCAGTACCCAGTTTGAGCAGGAGGACAGGCATCTGTTTGGCGCCGGCGCCGTACTGGCCTCTTTTGTGTGGTTCTTTGCCCTTAGCCTAGGCGCAAGGTACCTAAGCCCCTTGTTCAAGCGACCCAAGGCATGGTGTTACTTAGACAGGTTCATCTTCCTCACCATGTGGAGCATAGCTGCGGCGCTGTTGTGGCCCTATGTTAGCGCCTTCTTTGGTTGATATTTAGCTAGGCGAATACTTCTGAGCTAACTACTTAAATGAGCAAATACTTAAATGATTTAGTACAGTAATGAGTGAGTAGAGTATTGAGTTAGTACAGTGACGAGGTTAGCCAGACAGGTTAACTAATAATAAAAAAGCCGGCATTGCCGGCTTTTTTGTCGAAAATGAGCGTGTGCTAGCTATTTTCCTGAATATAATTCAAGACAACCTCATGGTGGTCTTTGGTCTTAAACTTATTAAACACATGGGCCACCTTACCGTCTTGACCTATCAGGAAGCTGAGGCGGTGAATGCCGTCATAGATCTTACCCATAAATTTCTTCTCACCCCAGACACCGAAGGCGTCGGCAACGCTATGATCTTCATCGCTGAGCAGGCTGAAATTCAGCTCATGCTTATCGGCGAAGCGGGCAAGCTTGGCCACTGGGTCCGGGCTGATGCCAAATACGGTGACCTTCTGAGTGTCGAGGTTTGGTTTGCTGTCTCTTAAGCCGCAGGCCTGCACTGTGCAGCCGGGGGTCAGGGCCTTTGGATAAAAATAGACCAGTACAGGGCCCTGTTTGAGGGCATCGCTGAGGGAGACTGTCTCATCGGCCTGGTTTTGTAGGGTAAAGTTAGGCGCCATTTCGCCCTGGGTTAAGGTTTTCATAGGTCATCCTTAGGTTGTGTTTCGATACCCTGCATACGTTCGATATGGCAGCTTAGGTTCATCTCTTCGGCGAGGGCGGCGATATTTTGTTCGAGTTTTTCGATATCCACCTTCTCTGGCACATTGATGGTTAAGAAGACATTTTGCACCGGCTCGCCGTCTGATGTCTCTTCGGCATGGGAGCGCACGGCGGCCAGATCCAGCGAACGATCGGCCAGGAACTGGGTGATACGCTTCATGGTGCCACGCTGGTCCTTACCGTTAAAGGTCACTTCCAGGCGTGAAACATAGTTTGGCGGCGTATGCTGTGAGCAGCGTTTCATTACCGTTAGCAGCCCAAGCTCGACACTCAGGGCAGGGAGGCTGGCTTCCATCTTAGTGATCGATGCCCAGGCGCCTGAAATCATCATGATCAAGGTAAACTCACCACCAAAGAGGGCCATACGGCTATCGACGATATCGCAATCGCATTCGCTTGCGAGTCTGGCAAATTTACTGACGATACCAGGACGATCAGAACCCAGTGCGGTAACGACCAGATGATTGGACATGAAATTCCCCCATTGATTGGTAACTCGTTGTACAAATAAGCGTCGATTGACATTTTCGGCGTTTTTTAAGGAGGCTTATGCTATCACAAGTTATCAGTTTTGAGATCCCTGTCGTGATAAAGAGTCAAACATTTGACCTATGGGGAGCGGTGTTATCATTCTCTGTGATCTAGGGATACTTATGCTTGTTTTTACCTGTGAGCATCAGTACCATAGCCAGTCCTGAATCCTTGGGGAAATCACATGATAAACGGAAGCATCGTAGCCTTAATCACACCCATGAATCGTGATGGCTCAGTCGATTATGCAAGTCTCGAGAAGTTGGTTGAGTACCATATTGAACAGGGTACTGACGCCATCGTTGCCGTCGGCACGACCGGCGAATCTGCCACTTTACCTCTTTCAGAACATATTGAAGTGGTTGCCCACACGGTAAAATTTGCCGCCGGACGCGTTCCTGTTATCGGTGGTAACGGCGCAAATGCCACCGCCGAAGCGATCGAGCTGACCAAGGCGCAGGCCAATCTTGGGGTGGCCGCCATGTTAGGCGTGACGCCTTACTATAACAAGCCGACACCTAAAGGCTTGGTGGCCCATTATCGCGCCGTCGCGGCCGCGACCGATATTCCACAAATTCTTTACAACGTGCCCGGCCGTACCTCGGTGGATATGTTGCCTGAAACCGTCGCCCAGCTGGTCGAGGTGCCAAACATCATCGGCCTAAAAGAGGCGACCGGCGATCTCAGCCGCGTGGCAAAGCTGCGTGAGCTTTGTGGTGATGACTTCATGCTCTATAGCGGTGATGACGCGACGGCCCGTGAGTTTCTGACCCTGGGTGGCAATGGCGTGATCTCTGTGGCGAATAACATAGTGCCTAAGCAGTTTAAGCTGATGTGCGACGCGGCCCTTAAGGGCGATCTCGAAGGTGCCCTCAAGGCTGAGGCGCCAATGAAAGAGCTGTTCGGCGCGCTCTTCTGTGAAGCCAATCCTATCCCTGTGAAATGGGCGGCGCACCGTATGGGCTTGATCAGTCAAGGACATATTCGCTTGCCATTAACGGAACTTTCCGAGCAATATCATGGTCTGTTGCTAGAAGCGATGAAGAATGCCGGAATAGAGGTTCAATAATTAGATGCTAAAGCAAGTTACTCCAATCTTACTGGTTGCCGCCGTAACGGCCTGCAGCACGCCTATCGACAGACGTCAGGCCAATGGCAATGACGAATATGCCACTGTGACGGCTGCGCCTAAACTGGTGATCCCAGAAGGGTTGAATCAGCCGAAATATAACACCGAATACGATATTCCTGAGGTTGGCAGTAAGGTCGATAAGACCTTAGTTGGCAAGAAACTCGATATTCGTCCACCGCTACAGGTACTGCCGATGGCAGAAGGTACCCATGTGGAAGAGTCTAGCGACAGCATCAAGATCGTGGTCGAGTCTATCGATAACGATATCGACCTGCGCAGCGAGCTGTTCGGCATCTTGGATGAATATTTTAGTCAGCACGAGATCAAGATCCTCAAAGAGGATAGAGAAACCGGTGTTATCGAAACTGATTGGATTGAAAATCAAGAAGTTATCGACTCATCTATGTGGGGTGCCGACGAGGTTTACTCGGTACGTCAACGCTATCGTTTCACCGTCAATGTGCGTCCACATGGCCGTAGCGGTAACCTTTCTATCGAATTGATTGATCACGAAGAGAGCTTCGATGGTAAGGCGCAGGATATCCTGCTGACCGGTGAAGATAAGCGTCGCTATACGGTTGATATGCTTAACAACACCATCGCCTACATGAGCGTGAAGCGTGCGAAGGCGATCAAGGCCAAGCGCCTGCGTGAGAGCTTGGGCATCGAGGTAGACTTGGTGAAGGCTCCAACTGTGGCCGAAGATGAGACGCCAGTGCAGAGCTACTGGTTGGCAGATGCCAGCTACAGCCGTACCTGGGATCGTCTGCGAATCGTATTGCCAGAGCTAGGCTTTGAAATCGTCGATATGGATAGCAACAAGGGGCTTTATTATATCAACGTGAGCGATGATTCAGGTTTCTGGAGTTCATTGTGGAGCGATAAGAAGCTGCCGATGGAAGAAGGGTCCTATCGCCTGCAAATTGAGCAAGATAAGCGTGATAATGCCAAGACTCGCATCTACCTGAAAGACAAGGAAGATGCTCCGGTGAGTAATGCTGTGGTCGAGGCCGTATACGATGGCATGGCCGAGCTGATGAGTGAAGACCGCAAAGTCAGATAGACTCAGATAAGCTTATCCAAATAAAAAGAGGCCATGAGGCCTCTTTTTTGTTTCTCCTCTTCAGTCTAGCGCGCCATAAAGTGGCTGGAAGCATGCCGCTATTCGTTAGCCGTGCTTTCGCAGTCCTTTAAATACGCTTTGTGCGTAAGCGTTAGTCCCTCTGTGTTGGGCATCATGGAGCTATTCAGCCTGTTTCCCACATCGTGTTCCTGCGCCCCGTTTCCTGTGGCGGCCGATGGCGAGCCAAGCATCTATGCCATATAGTTAGTGATATTATCAGTCATTAGATTGACGGAAATGTTTAACCGAGGTTGAGATGCCAGCTAAGGTGCCACTGCAGGATGTAGACGCAAAATATCTGAAGATTATCAGTGAGTTTGCTATCGACATGCTCTCGCTAAGCGGGGTAGATGAGATCCTTTGGCACCTGGCACAAAATGTGGTTTCCCAGCTTGGGTTTGATGATGTGGTCGTCTACCTGCTGGATCCTGCGCGGGGCGTCTTGATGCAGAAGGCCAGCTTCGGCGATAAGAACCCTAGCGGTCATGAGATCCTCGCGCCTATCGAACTCAAGCTGGGGGAGGGCGTTGTCGGCACAGTGGCTAAGACCAAACAACCCTTGCTCGTCGGTGATACCCGGCAGTTTCCTAACTATATCGTCGATGACGCCCCCAGGCTTTCAGAGCTTGCGGTGCCCATGTTGATGGATGGTGAACTGATAGGGGTGATAGACACCGAGCATCCTAAGAAGAATTTTTACACCTCTCAGCATGAGCGCATCTTGTTTGCCCTTGCCTCCATCGCTGCGCTGAAGATCCACAGGGCCAACAATCTGGTGACACTGCAAAAGCGGGTGGCGGATCTGGAATATGCCAGTAAGATCCAAGACACCCTGTTTGCCATCGCGGAGATCATCTTCGAGACCGACTCGATTAAAGCCTTCTACCAAAGGCTACACGCCTGTATCGCCCGCCTGATCAAGGCGGATAACTTCTATGTCGCGCTACTGAGTGAAGATGGCCAAAGGCTGCACTTTCCCTATCATGTGGATCAATATGACCAGCTCGCCGAAGATACCGAATTGCCGCTGTTACCCTCATGCCTTGGGATCACCGCCTACACGCTGCTGAGAAACAACCCACTCCTGGTGGACGAGGCGCAGATTAAGGCCTTGGTGGATCAGGGAGAGATAACGATCAATGGCGCTATGCCAAGGGCCTGGCTCGGTGTACCCTTCGGCGATGAGGCGTTTCGCGGTATCTTAGTGGTGCAGAGTTATCAAGGCGGCTATCGCTATAGTGACGCAGACCAAAGGCTGCTGGTGTTTTGCGCCAAACATATACGCAATGCCATTAGCCGTATGAATGTTAAGGCCAACCTGACTCAGATGGCCCTCTATGATGGCTTAACTAAGCTACCCAATCGCATGCTTTTTATCGACCGCTTAAATCAGGCGATCGCTAAGCTCAATGAAGCCGCTGAAAATGGCGTTTCTGCCAAAGGGCTCGGCCTAGTGCTGCTCGACATAGATCACTTTAAGGCCGTGAACGATACCTATGGCCATCATTTAGGAGATGAGCTGCTAAAGGTGTTTGCACAGCGCACAGAGGCAGCTATCGCGAGCCAGGACACCATTTGTCGGCTGGGGGGGGATCAATTTGGCCTGCTCTTGATGGGTATCGACTCTGAATCTGAGTGCCTTGCGCGGGTCGAAGCCCTGCGTGAGCAGATGCAGGCGGTGTTGGATCTTGGCGGGATCTCTATCGCGCTGTCGGTTAGCCTGGGGCTGGTGACCTGCTTCTCATCCGGGATGCGGGCGTCAGATCTGCTGCGCAGGGGCGATCAGGCGCTGCTTAGGGCAAAATTGATGGGGCGGCAGCGTCTTTGTGTGTTCAGCAGTGGTGAGCAGACCGAGCTGCAAGAGACGCAGATTTGTCAGGAGTTTCAGCAGGCCGCCGCCCAGGAGGAACTCTATTTCAGCTTTCAACCTCAATACCGGCTCAAGGATGGCAAACTGATCGGCGCCGAGGCGCTGCTGCGCTGGGAGCATCCCAGATATGGAATCATTTCGCCCCGGCGATTATTGGCGCCGCTGCGCCGCCAGGGGGCCCTTCAGCTGGTCGATGCTGTGGTCGCCAGGCTTATACTGGCCCATCTCAAACGCTATCACGGCACCTATCCTGAGGACTTTCGCGTGAGCGTGAATCTCGCCAGTGACGGCAGTGCTCTGTTTGATGAACTGGAGGGGATGGTAACAAAGGGGGAGGATCTGGCCAAATTCTTGGGCTTAGAGATCCCGGAGGCCAGCATAGTCGCCGGCTTCGACAAGGTGAAGCACTGTATTGCCAGGGCAAAGTCCCTCGGCGTACTGGTGAGCCTGGATGACGCGGGCGCCAGCCATGCAAGCTTTGGGTATTTGCAGACACTCAGGTTCGATCGCCTCAAGATAGCCCAGGGACTCATCAGTCCCATGAAGATGGCATACGATAACCAAATGATCTTAGAGACCATCATCAATCTCGCCAGCAGCTTGAATATCGATACTCTGGCTCAGGGGATAGAAACCCGCGAGCAATATCAGACGTTACTGTTGTTTGGTTGTGACTATGGTCAGGGGGAGTTTATGAATCCCTCCGTTAGCGAGGAAAAGCTGCTGCTTATGCTGACTCAGTCGCCCTTCTTTAGATGATCAAGCGTATCATTTAGCGATTGATACTATACTCTTTTGTGCCTCATGGCGGGCAAAAATGTAAATGGTGTATTAAGTTTGTAAGCAAAGGTAAAACGCCTTGAAGCACCTACATTCCAAGGTAAACTACCGATAACATAATGCGCATTCTTTCGGAAGATTGATGAAAAAAACGATAATAATCTCAATGCTTTTAGCGGCAGGCGCCGCCACCTACTATTTCACTCAGCAAACCGAAACGCCTAAGGGGCCGCGCGGGCGACCCACGCCGAATGTGGTGGTGGCAAAGGCCGAAATGCAGCCTATTCGCGACGAAGTTGAGGCCTTGGGTACAGGTAAGGCAAACGAATCTATCACTGTGACCCCCAAGGTTACCGACATGGTAACCGAGATTAATTTCAGCGACGGTCAGATGGTGGAGAAGGGCCGGCTTCTGGTACGTTTGCAAGACAGAGAACAGATCGCCCGTGTGACAGTGGCCCGGGTTAAGATGAAAGATCATCAGCGCGAACTGGCGCGGATCAGCTCCCTGGTGACCAGCCAGACGGTCGCTGCATTGGAGCGTGACAGGCTGCAGACCCTTATCGATACCGCCAAGGCCGAGTTAGAACAGGCCGAATCCTCCCTCAAAGACAGACGCATCTTGGCGCCGTTTTCGGGACGCCTGGGTCTGCGTCAGGTGAGTCAGGGGAGCCTGGTGACCCCAGGCACTGTTATCACCACCTTAGATGATATCTCCACCATCAAACTGGATTTCTCAGTGCCGGAGCGCTTCCTGCAGTCTTTGGCTATTGGTAAGTCGGTCGAGGCCAGTGCCGTGGCCTTCGAAGGCGAGTTGTTTACCGGTAAGGTGGTGTCTGTCGATAGCCGGGTCAATCCGACGACTCGCGCCGTGACGGTCAGGGCCGAGATCCCCAACAAGGGGCTGCGCCTGCTGCCCGGTATGTTGATGAAGGTGAAGCTGATCAAGCAGAGCCGCGAAGCGCTTATCATTCCAGAAGCGGCGATTATTCCTATTCAGAAAGATCACTTCGTTTATCTGGTGAACGAAGAAAACGTGGTCGAGCGTCGTCAGGTGCAACTAGGCCTACGTAAGCGCGGCTGGGTAGAGATAGTCGGCGGCGTCGAGGTGGGCGAGCAGGTGATGGTGCGTGGCATCCTCAAGGTGCGCCCAGGAGATACGGTTAAGGTGCAGTACAGTGAACACTTTAGTTTCAACCAACAAGCTAAGGTGGAGCCGCTAGCATGATCTTGACGGATTTGTCGGTAAAACGACCGGTTTTTGCGTCCGTCATCAGCATACTCCTGATCGCCTTCGGTCTGGTCTCCTTCGAAAAGCTGCCCTTGCGCGAGTATCCCAATATCGATCCGCCTATCGTCTCGGTGCAGACCAGCTACCGCGGCGCCAGTGCGGCTGTGGTGGAGAGTCGTATCACTCAGCTGGTGGAAGACAGGATCAGTGGCGTGGAGGGGATACGTAACATCAACTCCTCCAGCAGCGATGGTCGCTCATCTGTGACGCTAGAGTTTGACGTCGGCCGGGATATCGAGGCGGCGGCCAACGATGTGCGCGACCGCATCTCGGGTTTGCTCAATAACCTGCCGGAAGAGGCCGATCCCCCAGAGGTTCAGAAGGCCAATGGCGGTGATGAGGTAATCATGTGGCTCAACTTGGTCTCGGATCAGATGAATACCTTGCAGCTCACCGACTATGCCCGCCGCTATCTGGTGGATCGCTTCTCGGTGATCGACGGCGTGGCCAATATTCGTATCGGTGGGGGTAAGGTGTACGCCATGCGGGTGTGGATCGACCGTCAGGCCCTGGCGGCCCGAGATCTGACGGTGTCGGATATCGAGTCTGTGCTGCGCTCGGAGAACGTCGAGCTACCGGCAGGTTCGGTGGAATCCCAAGATAGACACTTTACCGTGCGCCTGGAGCGCACCTTCAAGACGGCGGAAGATTTCAATAATCTGGTGCTGGCCGAAGGGGAAGATGGTTATCTCATCAAACTCGGCGACGTGGCTAAGGTAGAGATAGGCTCGGAAGAGGAGCGCATCACCTTCCGCGGTAACCGTGAGGCCATGATTGGCCTTGGGATCTCCAAGCAGTCTACCTCTAACACCCTAGAGGTGGCTCGCGCCGCCAACGCCCTAGTGGACAAGATCAATCCGACACTGCCTGCGGGCATGGAGATCAAACGCTCCTACGATAGCTCTGTGTTTATCGAGGCCTCCATCAAGGAGGTGTACCAGACCCTGTTTATCGCCATGTTCCTGGTAATTGTGGTGATCTATCTCTTCCTTGGCAGCGTGCGCGCCATGCTGATCCCGGCGTTGACCGTGCCTGTGTCCTTGATGGCAACCTTTATCGTGCTCTACGCCCTGGGTTACACCATTAACCTGCTGACCCTGCTGGCGATGATCCTGGCCATCGGTATGGTGGTGGATGACGCCATCGTGGTGCTGGAAAACATCCACAGACGCATCGAGGAGGGCGACTCACCACTGAAGGCGGCTTTTCTCGGTTCACGCGAGGTAGCCTTTGCCGTGGTCGCCACCACCCTGGTCTTGGTGGCTGTGTTTATGCCGATCACCTTCCTTGAAGGGGATCTGGGTAAGCTGTTTAAGGAGTTTGCGGTGGCCATGAGTGCGGCGGTGATCTTCTCGAGCCTGGTGGCCCTGACCTTGAGCCCCATGATGTGCTCTAAGCTGCTTAAGCCTGCCGGGCAAGATCCTTGGCTGGTGCGCAAGATAGATGCGGGCATGAACTGGTTGTCTGCGGGTTACCGTACTACGCTCAAGCGCGCCATGACCCATCCCTTTATCGTCAGCTCCCTGGTGGTTATCGCCTTAGGGCTTAGCGGCTATCTGATGACCAAGGTACCTCAGGAGTTTGCGCCAAGAGAGGATAGGGGCTCTATGTTCCTGATCGTCAACGGTCCTCAGGGGGCGAGTTTCGAATATATCACCCCCTATATGGATGAGATCGAGGAGCGTCTGATGCCGCTGGTCGAAAGCGGTGACATCAAACGCTTGCTGATCCGTGCGCCTCGCGGCTTTGGACGCAACGCTAACTTCTCCAACGGCATGGCGATTATCGTGCTGGAAGACTGGGCGACCCGTCGTAGTGCCTTCGAGATCATAGGTGACATTCGTGCCCGTCTGTCGGATCTCGCCGGTGTGCGCGCTTTTCCCGTGATGCGTCAGGCCTTCGGTCGCGGCGTGGGTAAGCCGGTGCAGTTCGTGCTGGGCGGCCCAAGCTATGAAGAACTCGCCAAGTGGCGCGACATATTGCTGGAGAAGGCCAAGGAGAATCCGAATCTGGTGGGCCTTGATCATGACTACAAGGAAACCAAGCCGCAGCTGAGGGTGGTGATCGATAAGGACAGGGCGGCGGATCTCGGCGTCTCTATCTCCCATATCGGCCGCACTCTGGAGTCTATGTTGGGTTCGCGTCTGGTGACCACCTTTATGCGCGACGGTGAAGAATATGACGTGATCATCGAGGGTAACCGGGATAATCAGAATACCGCCAGCGATCTGAGTAACATCTATGTGCGCTCGGATAGAAGCCGCGAGCTTATCCCCCTAGCTAACTTAGTGTCGGTGGAGGAGTTTGCCGACGCCAGTCAGCTAAACCGCTACAACCGTATGCGCGCCATCACCATAGAGGCCAACCTAGCCGATGGTTATAGCCTGGGTGAGGCGCTCGATTACCTCAACGATCTGGCCTACACCTATCTGCCGGCCGAGGCGGTGATCAGCTACAAGGGGCAATCGCTGGATTATCAGGAATCGGGTAACTCCATGTATTTCGTCTTCCTGTTGGCGCTAGGCATCGTCTTCTTGGTGCTTGCGGCGCAGTTCGAGAGCTATATTCACCCTATGGTGATCATGCTGACCGTACCTCTGGCCACCCTGGGCGCCCTAATCGGCCTCTGGCTGACAGGCCAGAGCCTGAACATCTACAGCCAGATCGGTATCATCATGCTGGTGGGACTCGCGGCCAAGAACGGTATCTTGATCGTCGAGTTTGCCAATCAGCTGCGTGATAAAGGCATTGCGTTCGATACGGCGATCATCCAAGCGGCCAGCCAGCGTCTTCGCCCCATCTTGATGACGGGGATCACCACGGCGGCTGGAGCCATACCACTGGTGATGGCTCAAGGGGCGGGCGCCGAGACGCGTTTCGTCATAGGCGTGGTGGTATTGTCGGGTATTATTCTGGCGACCTTCTTTACCCTGCTGGTGATCCCGGTTGCCTATGGCTTGATCGCGCGAAATACAGGTTCGCCAGAAGAGATCAGCCAACGTCTCGAGGCTGAACTTGCACTAGATACACATCATGAGTCAGGCTTACGAAATGCCGATTAGCGCCCAGATTAGCGCTTGGTATTAGGACTGAGTAATAGTTCTTAGTATTAGTTCTTAGTATTAGGACTTAGTATTAGTGTTTAGTATTAGCAAATAGTACGAGTGATGAGTAAGTTCAAAGGCCAATCTTTTTTGATTGGCCTTTTTTATGCCTGCCAAGTCACAAATAGGCAGTGGTAAAGGGGAAGCCTGGGGGCTAGAGAAAATCACTGTCTGTGTCATCCTAGCTTGCCATACAGCTAGTGCCACAAAACCGATTGCACACTAACGTCTCATTAACAAGAAGGGGCGAATATAGTAGAGTGAAACCAACAATTAGATGCAACACTTAGATGCAACAGGGAGTAATGCAGATGACATTATCTATCGAGACTGCGCAGCGTCAGCCCAAATCGGCACCGGCCACGCTGCAGAAGAATGCCATTCGAGTCGATGGACGACTCACCATGAGCCGCGAAGCGCTGGATTTTAAATCTGTCAGCTCAGACTGCCTCTACGGCCCATACCACCTGCCTTTAAATGAGATAGTGAAGGTGGAGACCTGCTGGGGCAAGGGGGCAGGGATTCTGCCTATCACGCCCGATGGGATCCAGGTGAGCCTCAGCAATGGTGAACGTTATCAGTTTATCGTCGCCGATCCCGAGGACTGGGTGCAGCGCCTCTCATCTTAACTTTCATTTTAACTCTTAGCTTAACTCTCATTGTAAGAATGCCTGCTTAAGTTTATATCGAGAAAAGGCTAGCCCTCATCTGGGCTGGCTTTTTTATTTTCCACATGCGTCGTATTTGCCCTTATGGCTATGGGGCAAGCGAGCATTTATATTGCTGCCGTACAACTGATGCGGTTAAGCTGCTGAGAAAGAGACTTAGCTAAGACTGATACAGCCAATCCGATACAGCCCATCAATCACAGCCCATCAATTACAACTAACTAAACGCAGCTAATCCAACGAGACTTATTCCGACGAGACTTAATCCGACAAGGGCTTAATCAGGCTCGTTTAAACCATACACTCGGCGAGCTTTCCTTTTCAGTCTATTACCCTGGTTGACATTTCTTGACGCAAAAAGTTTGTCATAGGTAAGGCCTTTGTAATTAATCTGTTAAGGAAATTTATGTTGATTAAAAAATGCAATCTAAAGTTGGCACTTTTCGCGGGTTTGGCCCTGGTTATCACCGGTTGTGGCTCAGATGAGTCGAGTGAAAATAAGGCTGCCTATATCCAGTTTTATAATGCATCGCCAAATAGCGTGGCGAGCCATTTGGTACTCGATGAATATGCCTATACTGCAGTTTCTTATAGTGATGCCTTGCCTCGCTATGAATATCCAACAGGGGAAACCGACGCTAGCATTCGTGGCTATGACGCCAACGGTGACAGTGTCGAGCTTCATGAATTCACACTCGATCTTAAGGAAGGTGACAACCGCCTTTTGGTGCTTGTCGGCGATTACGAGAAGAGTGAATACCTGGACATTCGATATGAGCGAGATGAGATGGATGAGGCCAACGGCGATCTCGACAGTGACGAAAGCAAGATGCAGGTCTTGGCTATACACGCTGCCATGGGCGAGGGCGCCTATGATCTCTATCTGGCCAAGGCGAGTGAAAGTTTTAACGAGGCGCAGCTGCTGGGCAACTTAAGTTATATGCAACATACCCAGGCCCTGATGCTAGATACTGGAGAGTACTTGCTGTACCTGACTGAACCTGGTCAGGCGGAACCTGTATTTCGTACGGGTACGTTGATATTGACCAGTGAAACGGTCAACAAACTAGTCATTCATAACAGTTTCGGCCCTGGAGAGCCTAAGTTGATCGTCGATAATGTCGATTCGACAGGGACGCCGGTTGCCTATGTCAACCAAGATGCCGATGCCGAATTTAGGGTCTATAACGCGTTAAACCAAGACAGCGCCCTCGATCTGCAGCTGAGTAGCGATGCCGAGAGTGTTCTCTTACCTGGGCTCTCGCACCATGCGCTGAGTGATTTCAAGGCGATAGATTACAATGATTATGGGGTGAGTGTTTTCTCGAGTGACACCAATGAGCTGCTGGCTAACAACCTCTTGGTGACATTTAATCAGGATGAGAGTAAGACACTGGTGATCTTTGACAATGCCGTCGGGCAGACCCTGGGGATGACCATTGCCCACGATCACAGGCCAAATGCCTTCGAGCATACCCTGTCGGTAGCAAATCTTATCGACAGCTTTGACAGCCTAGATCTCTACTTCGTGCGCCCAGGTGAGACGATTGACACGGCTGTCTATAAGCTGACTTACTTGAGCTTTACCGAGCTGGCGCAAATCAACCTGCCGAGCGGGGACTATGATATCAGCTTGGTCCATAAGGAAGAGAATGGCACTCTGACCTTAGTATATCAATCGGGCGCTATGGCGATCGATCAAACCGGCAACTACACCTTGGTGTTGAGTCGTGATGACACCCAGCCCTTGGGACACAGGGCAAAACTGTTTCAGTGATTGAAGGCCCTTATAAGCAGAGGGGCCTTCACATAGAAAAGGCTTACCTAGGTAAGCCTTTGTCTTGTTGTAGCTTTTGATAGCAGTTTTTACTCGCAGCTCTTATCAGCAGCTCTTATCAGCGAATGACGGCGAAAGCTAAGTTGGCGCCAGAGAGCGCTTAATCCTTGTCTTTGGCTGCGTCGTCAGTCTTGCTCGCCTGCTTATCACCTATGGGCGTATCGAGTTTGCGAGTCTCATCATCTTTGCCTGCATCTTGATCTGCCTCACCGCGCGCAGTTTTCGCATCGGGTTTTTGATGCGGCTTACCAAATTGGGTCATCTTAAACTTGCTGCTGTACTTAAGCACCGCCAGGTTGCTGGCGATCACCCCAAGCACCAAGATAATGATGAGCCAGACTTCAAGACTCGACATCCGCTCTCTCCCTCGCTTTCAATTCTTATCCGCTAGATTTGGATTGGCTAGCTCAGTACCGGCTAGTCGACTGCCAGACGGGCTTCGCAGATACGAATATCTTCCGGCGTATCCACCTCGGGCGAGTCGAAGGCGCTGATGGCGACTTTGATCTTATGGCCATGCTCCAGTGCGCGCAGCTGCTCCAGCTTCTCGAGATCTTCTAAACGGCCCAGTGGCAGCTTATTGAAGGTGCGGACAAACTCGCGTGTGTAGGCATAGACGCCCAGGTGTTTGTAAACCGGGTAGTCGTTTGTGTCGCGGCCGAAGGGGATACGGGCGCGCGAGAAATACAGCGCATTATACTGGTTGTCGAACACCATCTTGACGTGCTTGGGATCGTCAAGCTCATGCTCTTCGGTGATCTCATAACCTAGGGTGGCCATACCGAATTCACCTGGGTGGCGCTCAAACAGGGTAATGATCTGTTCGATAGAGATAGGATCGATCAGCGGCTGATCGCCCTGTAGGTTGATCACCAGATCTTCGTCTGCAAGACCGAGTTGAGTGATAGCATCCTCGATTCTGTCGGTGCCGGAGGCCGCCTTCTCATCTGTCATCACCACCTTGCCACCAAAGGCTTCTACCGCCTCCTTGATGCGCAGATCGTCGGTGGCCACATAGATGGCGGTTAAACCTTTTGCCAGCGCCGCACGCTCGTAAACATGCTGGATCATCGGCTTACCGTTAATCGGCGCCAGTGGCTTGCCCGGAAAACGGCTCGAGCCATAGCGTGCTGGGATTAACAGAGTCACATTCATTTGGATATACCTATCAGTTACAGTGTGCCGCAGTGCATAAGAGAAGGGGCTCACTCGGAGCCCCTTACACCTTGAGCTTACAGGTTAGATTCGACGGAACAGTTTAGTCAACATTTCGTCGGTGACTTTCTCTTCCCAACCTTCGCCATAGACGTTGGCCCATAGTGGTCCCATGCTCTTGGTGACGGCGACCATCTTAGCGATGGTTTCATCTGGCAAGTCTTTACAGATGTTCTTCGGCAGGGTGATGTTGTGCTTGTCCATCATCTGACGGAACTCGTCCACACCCTCAGGGTAGAACTCTTCCAGTACGTCGAACGCCAGGCAGTTACCGATACCATGGTGGTAACCCAGCACGTAGCCAAGGCCGTATGAAACGGCGTGACAGGCACCTACCTGGCTATAGGCGATGCTCATGCCGCCCATGTAAGAGGCCATCATCAGCTTGTCGTCTTTCTCTGGGTGATCGTCTAAGAAGACTTCACGGCACAGGTCCATCGACTTCTCGGCGAACGCCTTGGCAAACTCGTTCAAGAAGGTGCCTTGTAGTGACTCGACACAGTGGATGTAGCAATCCATACCCGTGTAGAACCACTGATCTGTCGGCACGCCGTCGATGAGCTCTGAGTCCATGATGATCTGGTCAAATACTGTGTAGTCAGAGTTCAGACCTAGCTTACGTACCGGGCCGCAAAGTACGGCGGTGCGTGATGCTTCGGCGCCGGTACCTGACACAGTAGGGATACCGATATGGTGAACCGCAGGGTTTTTGATCAGATCCCAACCCTGATACATGGCGCTGCCACCTGGGTTGGTAAGCATGAGTGAAACGGCCTTGGCCAGATCCATCGTTGAACCACCGCCCAGACCGATAACGCTAACGGGCAGCTTGCTGTTAAAGGCTTGCACCTGCTCGGTGAGATCATCAACCTGCTTGGTGGTAGGCTCTTCGTCCACGTTAACGTAGATCACGAGATCCTGTGGCTTAGCGGGTACGCGCTGGGCGAGGGGCTTGTCCTGATGAACATCATCGATCAGGAAGACCACGAAATCTTCGCCTTGCTTACGCTCTTCCTCGAGTACGGTATCGAGCTGCGCGAATGAACCACGACCAAAGATCATTTTTGGTACGCATTTGAAATTTTTAAAACTCATTACAGCATTCTCCATTGAGACATCTAGTGTAAAAAGTAACGTCGCAGGCCAAACAAGGCGCTGCGACCGGGAATTTGAGAGACGAGAGTTAAGCGGCAAAGGCACGCTTGATGTTCTCGATGCGCTGGGCGATCTCTTCTTCAGTCCATGAGAGCTTGATCAGCATCGAAATGGTGCGGCTCATGATGGCGTCAGACTTAGGCACAGACACCTGAGTATAGTCAGGTTTGTCTTCAATTAATGTGATCGGCAGGGCGGCTGGTGATTTAAGCTCTTGAATGTGCTTCCAGTTTGACAGGTAGTGCCAGTTGTTTACATACCAGTAGAAGCAGCCATCGACGCCGTTTTCGGCCAGTTTCTTGTTGATCTCCAGAGTACGCTCCTCGGTAGGTAGCATGAAGCTTAGGAAACCGGCTGAGTCGCCTTCAGGATCTGGGATCTCACGGAAGCTCACCTCTGGCAGCTCTGCCATGGCGTCTTTCAGCAGCTTCTTGTTCTTGCGCTGAATGTCGATGATGGTATCTAGCTTGCGAAGCTGCGCCAGACCCAGCGCCGAGTTCATCTCAGAGATGCGGAAGTTCAGGCCCATGATAGGGTGGCTTTCTGCGCCGCGATCGTTTCCGACATGGTCATGGCCATGGTCAGAGAACATATGGGCGTGGTTATAGATGGTCTCATCATTAGTGATCACCGCGCCGCCTTCGCCACAGGTGATGGTCTTAACAGAGTCAAATGAGTAGCAGCCTACATGGCCGATAGTCCCCAGGGCTTGACCCTTGTAGCTACCGCCGATGGCCTGACAGGCATCTTCCAGTAGCACTAGGTTGTGCTTTTCACAGACTGCCTTGATCTCATCCATCTTAGCCATAGAGCCACACATGTGGACTAGGTTAACGGCCTTGGTGCGTGGCGTGATAGCCGCTTCAATGCCTTCCGGTGACAGACATAGTGTCTCGTCGATTTCGGCAAATACCGGTACGGCGCCAGCCATAAACACGGCTTCGACAGAGGCCACGAAGGTAAATGGAGGAACTATCACTTCGTCGCCTGCGCCAATGCCAGCGGCGGCTAGCGCGGTTTGCAGTGCAGCGGTACCGCTCGAGAGCAGGTGGGCGTGTTTGACATTCATCTTCTCACAGAGCAGTTGCTCCATCTCACGCGTCTTCCAGCGGTCATTACGCATGTGATCAAAGTTGTAACGGAAGGTAAAACCGTTTTCCATTACGTCAGCAACTTCCTGTTTCTCTTCAGGACCAAATAATTCAAAACCAGGCATGGAATAGTTCCTTAGCATTCGCTGCGCCCGCGGCGCGAAAAATAAATCAATGCGAATTATAAACGCGATGGGTGGAAAACTGCGATGTTTATTAAGGAATATTTACTGAAATAGGAGGCTTTTTTTTGCTTTTACACGAGGGGGCCTGGCGATAGCGCATGATTTGACCATCATGCGCGCTGTGGCCTGCCTTAAAGGAGGAGGTGATGTGTCTGGGAGCTATCTGCTGCGAAAGGTATCTATGTCTACGGTAACGTCGAGATCCGACAGCAGGCCGTTGTCGACGCTGTAGATCCAGCCGTGTACCGCCACCTTATGGCCGCGTTCCCAGGCATCTTGCACTATGGTGGTACTGGCAACATTGCCCACCTGCTCGATGACGTTGAGCTCACACAGGCGATCGAAGCGGGTCTTCTCATCAAGTTCGGCGAGTTCTTTGGCGTGCAGACGATGGATGTCGCGAATATGCCCCAGCCAGTTGTCGATCAGTCCCAGGCGCTCCTTACCCATGGAGGCCTTGATACCGCCGCAGCCGTAATGGCCCACCACCATGATATGTTTCACCTTGAGCACCTCGACGGCATATTGCAGCACTGAGAGGCAGTTGAGATCCGTATGGATCACCATGTTGGCGATGTTCCTGTGTACGAATACCTCGCCGGGCATGAGATCGATGATCTGGTTCGACGGTACCCGGCTGTCCGAGCAGCCAATCCACAAATACTCGGGATTTTGCTGTTGGGCCAGTTGCTCGAAGAACTTAGGGTTCTCTTCCAGGATGCGGTTGGCCCAGCGGCGGTTGTTGTCGAACAAAGGTTTAAGTAGTTTCATTTAGTTAACATCATGTCGATGAAGAAGATTTTGCTGGGCAGCATTCTAGCATCAAAGATTTGCCCTGCTGGTCTACTCAGTCTAGGCTAGCGTTTTTTTGCTGGCTTAGTTCAAATGTTTGGCGAAAAAATCACTCAGGTGCTGATTGATCCACTCACTCTGTTCCAGGGTTGAGATATGGCCCGCCTCCGGAATATGCAAAAACTCGCTGCCGTCGATAGCATCATGCATCAGATAGCCTTCCAGCACAGGTCTGGGCTTGTCCTGGGTGCCTGTCATGATCAGCGTCGGCAGGGTAAACTGCGCGGCATCTTCCATGATGTCCCGGCGCCCGAAGATGATGCGGCCGAGGCGAGAGATGCTCTCCAGCCGCTCTGGCGCCAGCTTCGCGAGCGAGGCCTTAAAGGCGGCGATGAGGTCAGGTTGTTTCTGTTCGACCTCATCGGCAAAAAATAGCGGCGCTATCTGGTCGATCAGTGGTGGCGGCAACTGCCCGGCAGCCATCATGGCATCGAGCATGGCGTAGTATTTGGCGCGGCTGACTTCGGGTTCGAAGCCGAGGAAACAGCCCATCATCACCAGCGTTTTCACGCGGCGCGGCGCAAGCAAGGTTAACTCTGCGCCCCACATGCCGCCAACAGATAACCCAAGTATTGAGAATTCATCCACTTCCAGGCTGTCCATCAGCGCCAGATAATGCTCGGCGAGATGCTTAAGTGAACGGCAATCGCTTGGTAGCAGATCTGACAGACCATGGCCCCAGAGATCCGGCACTATGCAGCGATAATGCTGGCTGAGGTGGTCGATTTGCGGCGCCCACATGGCGCTGTCCCAGAGATAGCTGTGGCCGAGCAGTAACACAGGGCCCTGGCCGACATCCAGATAGCTCATCTGGTGGCCGTTGAGATTGAAACTGTGACGAAAATTGTCGAGGTTCATGTGAGATCACTCATTGATAATTGGGTTAACCGGCCCGTTGGGCGAAGGAGCAACGAAGTAGACATAGCGTGATACCAGCTCCTCCAGTCGGGCGAGAATTGGGTCCTTAAGCGCGATATCCGCCTGCTCGAGCCGAGTCTCTAATGCATGGATATCGAAGCTGGCCAGATGGCTATCGGCCAGTGGGTAATAACTCAGGTGCCAAGGCTCTGGGCTGACGCCGCTGAGACCTGCCTGATAGGGAAAGTAGAAACCAAAGTCAGCCGCGTGTGCCACTAGCCACTGATGCAGCCCGTGACAGGGACCTCCTACCTGATACTCGCTGTCGATAAGCTCGAGGGATGCTCGGCTGATGGCGTTTGCGTCGAACAGATCCAGATCTGTGCCCCAATGATGGCGTGACATGCCGGGCAATGCCGACCAGCGCAGTATGGCATCTAGCAGCTCATTCTCACTTAACGTCTCGATGTCCATTGGCCGAGACGCTGCGTCCAATACCGGCCGCTTACCGCTCGCCTTGGCATTCCATATCCCGAGCTGGCGATTGAAATCACGATAACTGGAGCAGATGGCAATGTTAATTCCATCGCTGGCGGCGGCGCCTTGCATCTTGGTAAGCTGCGCGGCGCTCTCGGGGGCCAGCCTGTGGCCCTGGTGATCTACGAGTGTTGGCTCATCAAAACCATAGATTGCCGGTTCTAGCACAGGAGCTTTTCCAGGATACGTTCATACACCTTGGCGAGCTGCTCGATATCCTCGACCTTGACGCACTCATTGACCTTGTGAATGGTGGCGTTAACCGGGCCAAGCTCGATCACCTGGGCGCCAGTCGGGGCGATGAAACGGCCATCCGAGGTGCCGCCAGAGGTTTGCGGGTCTGTCTCTGTGCCGGTGATTTCATGGATCGCCTCGCGGGTGGCATCCAGCAGCGGGCCTGCATCGGTGAGAAACGGCAGGCCGTTGAAGATCCAGCTGATCTCATAGTCGAGCCCGTGGGCGTCAAGAATATTGAGTACCCGCTGAATTAAGATCTCGGCGGTAACTTCGGTGGAATAACGGAAGTTAAACATCACCTCCAGGCTGCCCGGGATCACGTTTGAGGCGCCCGTGCCGCCATTGATATTGGCGATTTGAAAACTGGTCGGCGGGAAGAATTCGTTGCCGTTATCCCACTTCATGCGTGCCAGCTCATCGAGCGCAGGCGCCGCCTTGTGGATGGGGTTATCGGCCAGATGCGGGTAGGCGACATGGCCCTGAATGCCCTTGACGGTGAGGTTACCCGTGAGGCTGCCCCGGCGACCGTTCTTGACGATATCCCCTAGCTTATGGGTAGAGGAGGGCTCGCCAACTAGTGACCAGGTGATCTTCTCGTTGCGGGCCTCAAGGGTGTCGATCACCCGGGTAGTGCCGTTGATGAAGGGGCCTTCTTCGTCGCTGGTGATCAGAAAGGCGATAGAGCCCTTATGATCTGGATGCTTGTCGACGAATCGCTCGGTGGCGACCACCATGGCTGCGAGTGACCCCTTCATGTCGGCGGCGCCACGGCCGTGAAGATAGCCGTCGATCACCACAGGCTCGAAGGGTGGTGTGTGCCAACGGTTAAGATCGCCAACCGGCACCACATCTGTATGGCCGGCAAAGCAGAATAGCGGACCTTCTGAGCCGCGCCGCGCCCACATGTTGGTGGTATCTTCAAATACCATAGATTCGATATTAAACCCCTTGGCCTTGAGGCGATCGGCCATCAGCGGCTGACAACCTTCGTCTAGCGGGGTGACCGAGGCTCTGGCAATCAGATCCTGTGCCAGTGTGAGGACTTCCTGGCTCATCGGCTGAAGATCTCCTCGTATTGAGCGGGCTTGAAGCCAACGCTTACCTGCCCTTGATGATCCAGCACGGGACGTTTGATCAGGGTGGGATAGGCGAGCATGAGGGCGATCGCCTTATCCTTGCCGATATCGGCCTTTTCGTCATCGCTCAGGTTGCGAAAACTGGTGCTGCGTTTATTAAACAGGCTTTCCCAGCCGACTTGCTCGACCCAGGCGTTAAGGTGTTCCTCGGTGAGGCCGTCGACGCGAAAGTCATGAAAGGTCACTGCTTGTTGGTTGGCGTCTAGCCACTTGAGCGCTTTCTTGACTGTGTCGCAATTCTTAATACCGTATAGGGTCAAAATTTGATTCTCCATGTGGGGCAAAGGCCGTTTAGCGAAACGTGAGTGCTTCTGTAAACTAGGGCTTTTGTAATACTTTAGCCGCTTCGCTGGCGACCACTTCTACTTGCCGCTCATTGTGGCACCGAGTCGAGTTCGCCTCAAGGGTTAAGCGCGGGGCAAGTGTCTGTTTGAAAAAAAATCATTCAGCTGATGGTGGTTCTTAGGCTAAGGGTTAACGAGTTGCTGAAGTGAGTTAAGGGAACCCGGCACTGAATGCACCGGGTGATAGTGCGCGTTAGAGCTGAACCGAGAAGATCACGTCTTTGCCGGCTTCGATACTGCCGTGGCGCTTGTCGAGCCCCTGAATATCTTCCATGTTGGCCAGCACCACGGGGGTGAGCAGGCTCTCTACATGCTCCTTGAGATAGTCGAGATCGAACTCGAGTATGGGGTCGCCGGCCTTGACCTGCTGGCCCTCTTCGGCCAGGCGGGTGAAGCCGTTGCCCCTGAGCTCGACCGTACCGACACCGAAATGCACGAACAGCTCGAGGCCTTGAGGCGACTCTATGCTAAAGGCGTGGTTGGTTTCGAAGATCTTGCCTATGGTGCCATCGACCGGCGCCACTATCTGCTTTCCTTTTGGGGCTATCGCGATGCCGTCGCCGACTATCTTCTCGGCAAAGACCACATCCGGCACTTTCTCGATTGCCACGATCTCGCCCGACACTGGCGCATAAACATCAATGCCGCCCGTGATGGGTGGCTGACCAGAAATTAAACGTCTTATGCGGCTCAAAAATCCCATTAATTTGCCCCTGTGTTAGCACGCTGATGTGTCGTGATGAATTATGCCTAGCATACTCAAAAATTATCAAGAGTGACAGTGTGTTAATAATTGATTTAACGCATCGATGCGTGAAACTTGCAAGGCTTTGCGCGCAAGTTCGACACAATCTGGGTAAGACCAACGACTGAGGGCCTGTTTCACCTCGAGGAGCGAGGCCAGGTTGACGCTAAATTCTTCCAGTCCGAGTCCAATCAACAAGGCGGCGGCATTGGGGGTGCTGGCCAGTTCGCCGCACATGGAGACCCGCACCTTGGCGGCCTTGGCCTTCTCTATGATCTGAGCAATCAGGCGGATGATCACCGGCGAGAGCACAGGGTATTGATCGATCAGCAGTGGATTGGCGCGATCCGCGGCCATGGTATATTGGGTCAGATCGTTAGTGCCTATGCTGACAAAGTCCAGCAGGGGCAGCATGGAGTCGAGGTTAAACACCGCCGCCGGGGTTTCAACCACTATGCCAAGCTCAAGTTCGCCAAAGCCTTTCTCGGCCTCGACCAGCTCCTGCTTGCAGCTTTCCAGCAACGCTAGCACGGCTTCGAGTTCCTCAACCTGATTGACCATGGGGAACATGAGGCGGATGGGACCATGGTTGGCGGCCCTGAGGATCGCCCTGAGCTGGGCACCAAACAGCTCTGGGTGGGCGAGTGTGTATCTCACCCCTCTGAGCCCAAGCGCCGGATTTTCCTCCACGTCCATGGCGAGGCTAGGCACTTCCTTGTCGGCGCCAAGATCCATGCTGCGAATGGTGAGAGGCTTGCCATCTAACAGCTGCAGGGCATCACAGTAGAGTTGATATTGACGGTTTTCGTCCGGCAGTTCATGGTTGTTCATGAACAAGAATTCGGTGCGAAACAGGCCAACCCCCTCGGCGCCCACGTCGGCCAGATGATTGATTTCGCTGATGCAGCCCACGTTGGCCAGCAGGGGAATGGTGCGGCCATCCTTTGTTTGGGTCACTTTGCCCTTCAAGGCCTGCAGTGCCGACTTGCGCTCGTCTGCCTGCTGTTTCTGGGCGTTGAGATCGCTTACTTGCGCCGCATCAGGCTCAACATAGAGCTCACCATTGATGGCATCCACGGCTAGCGTCATGCCATCTGATACCTCCAGGGTATGCCAGGGGCAGCTCATCAGGGTGGGAATGCCGGCGCTGCGGGCCAGAATCGCCGTATGGCTGGTTACGCCGCCGGTTTGCAGTACCAAGGCGCTGACGCGCTCCAGGGGCAGGGTGGCGAACTCAGCCGGGGTGATATCCTTGGCCAGTACGATGGCGTTTTCCGGTAGGCGGCTGAGGTTATCGCAGTGGCCGGTGAGCAGGGTACGGATCAGCCGCTGGCCCAGGCTTAATACATCTTCGGCGCGCCGGGCCAGGTAAGGCGAGTCGGCCTCTTGCATCGCCTGTGCCTGTTTGGCGAAGCTGTGCTCCACCGCCAGTGCCGCGGAAAATTGGCGCTTGCCTATGGTGTCGCTGAGTTCGGCCAGTAGCTCCTCATCTTCTAACAGCAGGAGATCGGCCTCGATCAGCTGATAGTTGTCGGAGTCGGGGTGGAGCTTGGCGGCGCAGGCCTGGCTTTGTTTGATGAGGGTCTTGAGGGCGCGATTGAGTCTTTGTTGCTCGCGGGCGAGTTGGGCTGGTGGCAGGAGATGATAGTCGAGTTTACTTTCGTAGGTGCGTAGTACTTTTGCCTGTCCGAAGGCGATGCCCGCCGCTACCGCTATGCCTCTAATCGTCATCCTGACTCCTGTTAACTTAAGGTGATAAGCAGCTCGGCGACGGTATCCACCGCCGGTTTTGCCTGCTCGCCATCGGCGCTGACCTTGACCTCGACGCCTTTATACAGGCCCAAGGTCTGCAGCTTGAACAGGCTCTTGGCACTGGCCTGTTTGCCCTGACATTCCACTATGATGTCACAATCATAGGCCTTGGCTGCCTTAACAAGCAGGGCCGCAGGCCGGGTATGAATGCCGTGTTCGGCCATGATGGTGACTGTCTTTTGGTACATAACACTCGCTCTTTGGAAATGACGCTCTGGCGCTAGGCCTGATAATGAATGATCTGATAGTTGGTCTTCTTCAGCGCCTGTATCGCTTGCTGCAGCTTATCCTTCTTCACCAGAATATAATCGGTATCGAAGGTTGAGATGGCGAAGATGCTTATCTTGGCTTCGGCGAGGGTGCCTGAGACGCTGGCGAGGATCCCCGTCATGGAGAAGCCCAGGGGACCGACGACCTCGAGGCAGCGCCAGTCGCTCTCCTCTTCGAGGCTGTCGAGTTGCAGTTCGGCGGGCACCACCACTGAGAGTTCATCTTTGGTCTTGCCGATAAAAAACATGGGCTGACGAAACACCTCGGGCACTAATTCACTGTCTGGGCTGAAGCTGTGAATACTGTATAGCTGAGGATGAACCGCTAACGTCATTCGGGCCATGGTTATGTGATCCCACCGATGCAGAAAAATGTGATGTCGTTAAGCTTATCACAGTTTTAATATCAGCTGTCGAGCTTTGGCGGGGGATTTTTCAATGTGCTTGTAGGGGGGGACTCGCTCTTGTCTTGCTTTGTGAGCGTTAATAAGAAGGGAGCCAATTGGCTCCCTGTCTGTTTCGCTATCTATTTGAATATCTGTATTTTATACCTTGAACTGGCCTAATATCTTGGCGCTGGTCTGACTTATCTGACGCAGCGACTCGGCGGCCATACGATTACTCTCATTGGCCTTAACCGACACCTCGGAGAGTTCGGTGATGCTACAGATGTTACGGTTGATCTCCTCGGTAACCAGAGACTGCTCCTCGGTGGCGCTGGCCAGCTGGGTATTCATGTCGCTGATATGAGCGATCAGCTCCAAGATAGTATTGAGTGAATCACCCACGGCCTGGGCCTGTTGCTGCAGCTCTACCGACTGACTCTGGGTATCGCTGTTGCTGTGCATCACATTGGTCACGCCATTTTGAATGTCTGTGATGATCTTCTGGATCTCATTGGTGGAGTCCTGGGTGCGGTTAGCCAGGGCTCTGACCTCGTCGGCTACAACGGCGAAACCACGGCCATGAGCGCCGGCGCGGGCGGCCTCGATGGCGGCATTAAGCGCAAGCAGGTTGGTTTGATCGGCGATACCGCGGATCACATCCAGGATGCTGCCAATCTGTTCGGAGGAGACCCCAAGATGTTGGGTGATGCTCTCGGCGTTTTTCAGTTCCTGCACCAACTTATGGGTGTTCTCTACCGTGCTATCCATCTGCTGCTTGCTATCCTGGGCCTGCTGCTTGACGCTATTGGCCGCATCTGCCGCCTGCTGGGTGCTACTGGCCATCTCATGGGTGGTCGATAGCATCTGATTGATGGCGGTGGCGACGCTGCTGGTTTCCTGGTGCAGATGATCTACGCTGGCGTTGGACTCGGCGACGGCATTGAACAGGCGATCGGCATCCTGGTTAAGATCTTGTCCCACCGGCTGGAGATCGGCAACCATCTTGTTGATCTTACCAACGAAGTTGTTAAAGGCGATGGCGAGGGCCACCACTTCATCTTTACCTTTAGTCGGTAGACGTTTGGTGAGATCGCCTTCGCCTTCGGCAATATCTTTCATCGCATCGATCGCCTGGTTGAGGGGCGAACTGATGGAGTGATTGAGGACTAAGAAGAAGGCGAAGATAGGCACTGAAATAAGCAACATGATCCCCAGGTAGTTGTACATCACGCTGATGGTGGTGTCGTTGACGTCACTCATGTAAGAGGTGGTCACCAGCGTCCACTGCCAGGCCGGGAAGGTGCGGGCTTCCATTAAGGCTTCTTCACGCTCGCCGGTAACTGGATTTCTCATCTCCATGCGTGCCTTGGCAACACCGGACGCCGCTGCATTATCGAGCAACTTGTCCAGGCCGTTGCCGCCCATTTGACTGGTCAGGGCTGAGGGCTTGATGCCAAGCTTATCCGGGGCGGCGCCGTTGGCCAGTAGTGTGTGGTCTTGGTCAAACAGCAGGAAGAAGCCACTCTCGCCATATTGGATCTGATTGACCAGATTTGCTGCCTCTCGTTTGGCGTCTTCCGGCGTCAATTTATTCTGCTGGGTCTGGCGATAGTGTGTGTCGACGACGCTGAGGAGGGTGGATAACTGCGCATCGTTTTGTAGCCACTTCTGCTTAATCAGGTTGTTGCGCTGCTCGTTGATCGAAAAACTGGCGAAGACAAAGGTGCCGATGGCGGCAAGCACCAGCATAAAGATGAGGCGTTGAAGAATGGTAAACCTTCTGAGGATCGCAAGCATGATATGTCCTTAATAGCCCGGTTAAATGCCGCTAATATACAGGCTAACGTGTTGCCTGAGAATGCGGTTATAACGAATAGTCAATCGATTGACTGTTTATTGTTAATTAATTGAACTGGCTCACGTTAGCGATGGATCGTTTTGGCATTTTTACGCAATCGAACAATGAATCTTTTATGTACTGTGAGGCGCTTAACTGCGTCTTACTCAAGGTTTTGATAGGTGAGGTGAGCGTGATGAGCACTGAGTTTGCTAAGGTCAATTTTGCTCGAGAATTAGCCTCTGAATGAGAATTAACTAATCCCCTGTTTTGATTTTGATTTTTATCGAAATAGCGCGCAGAATGGAGTATGACTCTTTTTTGACATGTGATGAGACTATGACCTCGCAAGTGATCAGTTCCGACGATATTCTTCTTAAACTCTGCCATTCGGTGTGCCATGTGCTCTCAAGCACCACGGCCAGTCAGGTGAGCCACGCGGCCATGGTGCAAAGTATCACCAAGACCTGCCTCAAGCCAGATCTGGGCTGTTTCTCCATCTTTGATGGCGGATTTTCGGGCTTGGTGGTGATCAATTTCTCGGCGCCGGCGGCGGTGGAAATTTATCAGGCCTATATGAAGCAGATGGGCATGCCCGAATCTGAGCTGGCCTTCTCCCATACCTCGGATGAGGTGGGGGACGTGATGGGTGAGTTGATGAATCAAATCCTGGGTGATTTTATCGTCAAGGTAAACAAGGAGCTGCAGACCTCTATTAATCAGAGTCAGCCTAAGATGCTGACTATTAATAAGGAACTGACCATCTCCATCGACACCAACTTAGATGAGGCGGTGGCGCGCCGTGTCGCCTTCAAGACTGCCAGAAACCATATCTTCTATCTCGAATACGCCATGGATAAGACGGAGTTTATCAAGTTGGCAGAGTTCGAACACGAAGAAGACGATCCCGATGCCCTGCTAGCTCAGCACGGCCAGGGCAGTCAGGCGGCGGACCCATCCTGGTCTGCGGCGGTTAATAGTGCCGTCGTGGTAGATGATTCAGATGATCTGATGAAGGAGCTTGGGATATAATCGTGTTCCTTAAGGGGCGGGCGCTGGCTCGCCCTGTTCGTGTATAACAAGGTCGCCCATAATTATGACAACGAAAGCTACCTCTATTGATATAGCCTACCGCGCCGGGGTGTCGCAATCCACGGTATCACGCGCGCTGCGAAACAGTCCGCTCGTAAATGAAGAGACGCGCTTGAGAGTACAGGCCATTGCCAAGGAACTTAATTACAAGGTCGATAAGAACGCCAGCAACCTGCGCACCCAAAGCAGTCTGACTCTGGCGCTGTTATTGTGTGAAGATCCCACCAATGACGATTCGTTGATCAACCCCTTCTTCCTCTCCATGCTAGGCTCTATCACCCGAGCAACGGCGCAGCAGGGCTACGATCTCCTGGTCTCCTTTCAGCAGCTCAGCAGCGACTGGCACGCCGACTATGAAGACAGTAATAAGGCCGATGGCATTATTCTGCTCGGTTATGGCGACTACATGGATTACGAGGAGAAGTTGAATAAGCTGGCGGCGCAGAATACCCACCTGGTGATCTGGGGGCCGGCGCAGCACAAATCTTCTGTGCTCTCTATTGGCTGTGACAATCGTCAGGGGGGCGTGCTTGCCACAGAACATCTACTGGCTAAGGGGCGCCGTCATATCGCGTTTCTCGGCGATGCCTCCAGCCATAGCCCGGAATTTCAGGCGCGCTACCTGGGCCATCAACAGGCGCTTAAGGCGGCGGGCGTACCCTTGCAGAAGGGACTGCAGGTGGATGCCATCAGCACGGAAAGCTCGGGGTTTGAGGCGGCCAGCCAACTGCTGGCGCAGAAACGCCCCTTCGATGCCATCTTTGCCGCGAGCGATCTCATTGCCATCGGCGCCATGCGGGCGCTAAAAGAGCAGGGGATCAAGGTCCCCGAGGATGTGGCCATCGTCGGTTATGACGACATTCCCGTGGCGAGTTTTGCCAACCCGCCGCTGACGACCATCAAGCAAAATACTAAGCTCGCCGGCGAGATCTTGGTAGAGAGTCTGCTGAAACAGATCAAGGGGCAGGAGGTGAGTAATCAGTTGATCCCCACCAGCCTGATAGAGCGCGAATCCTGCGGCAAGAAACTTTAGGCCATCTGTTTTTTCATAAACCTTTCTAACTGATGCTTGGGCTGACGTTGCAGCTTGAGCATCAACTCAAAACTGGGGGCGGGACAGGCCCATCTTTGCGTGACGGCGGCGGTGAGCTCGAGCCAGAGCGACGCCGTCACCTCGGCATCATTGAGTGCCCGGTGAAATACCCCATCGTTTTCGATCGCGAGATAACTGACTAAGGTGCCCAGCTGATGATTGGGCGCGTCCTGAAACAGGCGCCTCGCCAGCAATAGCGAACAGGCAAATGGTTGGGATTGCGAGACATGGATGCGTGCAAGCTCGGCGGCCAAAAACTTCTGATCGAAACTGGCATTGTGAGCCACTAACTGACAACCATCGATAAAGGCGGCGAAATCTGTCATGACGGTCTCGCAGCTTGGCGCCAGCCTGAGCATCTCATTGGTGATCCCCGTGTAGCCAGCAATGAAACTGTTGACGGCGAAGCCTGGATTCATCAGCTGCTGAAACCTATCGACCACCACGCCTTGCTTGAGTTTTACCGCACCTATCTCAATGGCGCGATCGCCCTGTGCGGGGGAGAGGCCTGTGGTTTCAAAATCCAATACCACTATGGCATCTTGGGACATAAGGACTCCTGTGAGGGAAATTCGGCCAAAGAAAAAACCCTAACAACATACATTGTTAGGGTTTTTAGTAAAGAAACTTTCGTTAAGAAGTCAGATTACTTCTTAGCTTCTCTTTCTTTAACTTCAGCGATAACTTTCTCAGATACGCTGTTAGGACATGCTGAGTAGTGTGAGAACTCCATAGAGAACTGACCACGACCAGAAGTCATTGTACGTAGAGAACCGATGTAACCGAACATTTCTGAAAGCGGTACGTCAGCCTTGATACGAACACCAGTCACACCAGCTTGCTGATCTTTGATCATGCCGCGACGACGGTTAAGGTCACCAATTACGTCACCTACGTTGTCTTCTGGGCTGAATACGTCAACCTTCATGATAGGCTCAAGAAGTTGCGCGCCAGCTTTTGGCATAGATTGACGGAAAGCGCCTTTAGCTGCGATTTCGAACGCGATAGCTGACGAGTCAACTGCGTGGAAAGCACCGTCAGTCAGTTCTAGTTCAACGTCTAGTACTGGGAAGCCAGCAACGGTACCAGTCTGCATCATGCTCTCGAAACCTTTCTCAACAGCAGGCCAGAACTCTTTAGGTACGTTACCACCAACAACTGAAGAGCTGAAGGTAAAGCCAGAGTTTTGCTCACCAGGACGGATGATGTAGTCGATCTTACCGAACTGACCAGAACCACCAGACTGCTTCTTGTGAGTGTAGCTATCAGCAACTTCTTGAGTGATAGTTTCACGGTATGCAACTTGTGGCTCACCAACGATTAGGTCAACGCCGTAAGTACGCTTCAGGATGTCTACCTTAATGTCTAGGTGAAGTTCACCCATACCCTTAAGGATGGTTTCGCCTGAATCTTCGTCAGTTTCAACGCGGAATGATGGATCTTCTGCGATCATCTTACCGATAGCGATACCCATCTTCTCGCTGCCGCCCTTGTCTTTTGGTGCAACGGCGATAGAGATAACTGGCTCAGGGAACACCATGGCTTCAAGCGTACATGGGTGCTTAACATCACACAGAGTGTGACCAGTTTGAACGTTCTTCATACCCACGATAGCGATGATGTCACCAGCTTGTGCGGTTTCAAGTTCGTTACGCTCGTCAGCCTGCATTTCACACATACGACCGATACGCTCAGTCTTACCTGTAGCAGAGTTCAGGATGGTGTCACCCTTGTTGATGCGGCCTGAGTAGATACGTACGAAGGTCAGGGCACCGAAACGGTCATCCATGATCTTGAACGCAAGTGCTTTCAGAGGTGCATCGGCGTCAACGATAGCGTGTTCGCCAGTTTCGTTACCTTCTTCGTCAGTCAGAGGCTGTGGATCAACTTCTTGTGGAGCAGGTAGGTAATCAACTACCGCGTCTAGAAGAAGCTGCATACCTTTGTTCTTGAACGCAGAACCACAGTATGTTGGGAAGAAGTGCATGGTGCGAGTACCTTCACGGATACAACGCTTGATGTCTTCCATAGATGGCTCTTCACCTTCCATGTAAGCTTCCATCAGATCGTCGTCCATCTCAACGGCAGACTCGATCAGTTGTTCACGGTATTCTTCAACCATGTCAACCATGTCAGCTGGTACATCTTCGATGCTGTAGTTTTCAGCTTGTCCAGTTTCGTCCCAAACCCATGCTTTACGGGTTAGTAGATCGACAACGCCCTTGAACTCATCTTCGATACCGATAGGCAGTACCATAACGAGTGGGTTAGCCGCAAGAACGTCTTTAGTTTGCTTAACAACGCGCAAGAAGTCTGCACCCATACGGTCCAGCTTGTTTACGAAGATGATACGCGCAACTTCAGATTCGTTTGCATAACGCCAGTTGGTTTCTGATTGTGGCTCAACACCACCAGAACCACAGAATACACCGATACCACCGTCTAGTACTTTTAGAGAACGATAAACTTCAACTGTGAAGTCAACGTGGCCAGGGGTGTCGATGACGTTGAAACGGTGATCGTTCCAGAAGCAACTTACAGCAGCAGACTGAATGGTAATACCACGCTCAGCTTCCTGTTCCATGAAGTCGGTTGTAGATTCACCATCATGAACTTCACCCAGCTTATGAATCTTGCCGGTTAGCTTTAGGATACGCTCTGTTGTGGTGGTCTTACCCGCATCAACGTGAGCGAAGATACCAATGTTTCTGTACTTTGATAAATCAGTCATTTTTCTACTCTATTGGAGTTACGTTCTAAAATTCGGGGGGAAGTATATCAATACTTTTCAAATTTTTTTATTCATTTTTATCAATTTTGCTGAAATATCATCTTTATCGGGAGAAATTCCCCACTCTGTCTTCCCTAATATAGGGGGCAAACCCATAGCCGGTGCGGATTTCGCTCATAAAAAGAACATGATGTTATAACCCGAAAATTCGTTATATCTTTTTATATGGGGATGTGTTGGGCTACCACAGGCATGTTACAGCCATTGTGGGCGAGGCGTGTTTCAGGCCAGATCCTATGGTAATGGATTAAGCTTGATAAGCGTTTCTTTCGGCGGTCATTGTTGGCGGTGATTGTTGAGTAAGGGCAAATTTAGCGAGCAGCAAGCAGCGAACAGGTTGTCGCTGAAATGTAGTAGGGAGCGGCCGATGAGGAGGGACTAATGAGGACTTGTATCTAAATTCAATATCATGTGTCCATGTTCACTCTCTAACGCCCATTAAAAAGCCAGTCACTAGGACTGGCTTTTTATTGCGGCTTTAAGCCCTGTTGGGTATTTTGCTCTTAACGGGGTTATCTAATAAGCGCGTTATTCATTAAGGGCTTTGGTGACATCCTCATAGCTATCCCATACCTTAGCCTCTGTGACAGAGCGAACCATCTTCACATATTCTGCATGGGTCCAGGCAAGTGGGGTCGCCGAGTTTGTCCCTTGTCCAAGCTGATAGTTAAAGCGGGTCTTGTTACCCACGCCATCCCACACCTGCTCTGGGAGCATCAGGCCGTCGTTGGCGAAGGCTTCCATTCCCTTAACATAGGTTTGTACCAATTGTGCCTTGCTCGTCTCATCTAGGGTGCCGTTGGCGATCGCCTTGGCTAACTCGAAATGGGCGCGCTCTCCGGTAAAGAAGGGCCAGACTCTGCCACGTTGTCCCGGAGTGTTGCTGCCATGCTCGGCATAGTTGGCGCCGGTGGCGGTATCTTCGCCATAGCCGTCATTACCGTAGCGCCTAAAGCCGGGGAATTGTGTGCCATCTTTGGCGGTAAATTCATACCTGACCCTGAGATTATCCTCGAGCGCCGTGTTATCGATATGCTTGAGGGTGTCGTTGATGGTCTTGTCGTTGGCGCTCCTCACGCCGTAACGCACCAGCTCCAGGAAGCCGCCGTCTAACACCTCACGCTGATCTAAGCCTGCGCGGCCATTATTATCGGCAAGCTTATCATCGCTGTCGGGCGTGCCATTGGGGGCAAGACGCAGGTAGTAGGGGGCTTGTGTTCCATCGGCTGCGCTCAGCAGCCCCTTGTGGGTCACCACGAGTGAGTCGAGCTTTTCAGCCATGGTCTTGGCATTGGCCAGATATTTTTCGCTCGACGCTAAGTCGCCCGCCTGTTTGGCGATATCGCTGGCGGTGATAAGGCCCGTGATGACTGCGGCTGCGGTAGAAGGCGAGTAGCCCTCTTGCTCTTCCCAGCGCTCCTGTTGTGTCTTCAGCGGCGTGATTTGGGTGTGGTTCCAGTCGAGATTGACCTCTCCGCCGCTCACCAGGAAGTCGGCCGCGGGTTTAAGCATGGTCTGATACCAGTGTTCAATCTCAGTATCGCTCAATACGCCTGCCTGCCAGAGCTTCCAGCCGAGCATGATAGGCATAGCGGTCTGATCCAGCTGTACGCCGACCCATTCAATCTGTCCATCCACATGGGTTTTTTGCAGGAACCATCCCGGGACTCCGCTGTATCCTGGCGTTGCTGCCGTTACCTGAACCTTTTTGAGGTACTCGAAGGCGACCTTAGGGGTTTGTGTGTCGCCCATGGCCAGAAATGCCATGGCACACTGGTAAAAATCTCGCGGCCACACCGCCTTGTAACCGGTCGAGCCTTTGATGGCCGACACGCTGTCGCCCCAGGGATTTGAGAGTGAGGCGATGAGAGCGCCGGCGTGGGTCTTATCTTCCTGGGCCTTGAGCACCATGGCGCTGGTATAGAGGAGCTTACCCTCATCGGCGGTATTGGCCGTCATGGCATTGAGACTTGAGAGCGACTGCAGATAGTCCTGCCAGCCGATGGCATCACCTTCACCGTTATAGGCGGCGAGCACCTTGTCATAACCGGCGGTAAGCGTGTCTTTGGCATTTTGCTCGCTGTTGGCCTTATCTGCGCCGAAGCCAAATACCAAGGTAGTGCTAAGACTTGGACGGTTAGCATCGCCCACTTCCAGAGTAGGCAGCGCTGCCGTCATGGCGACATTACCTAGGCTCTTCTTATCAGCGCTGGTGCTGGCGTAATGCCAGTTCAGCTCGCCGTTGGCCTTAAGATCGGTCAGGCCATCAGACTCGCCGACAAAGCCCACGCTACTTGCTGTAAAGGGAATGTCACCGCGCACTGTCAGCACGCTGGAATCTTTATCGCCCGTGTAGGCGTAGAGGCTGTTGCCATCTTGGCTCACGCTGGCGATATCGTTGGCGCCGCTGTTGTCGATATGGGGATTGACGTAGAGGTAGGGGGTGATCCCCGGCTCGAAGGCGGTAAAGAACACCTGCATCACTAGGCTGTCGCGATTGGGATCGGTAAAGAAGTGCTTCTCTATCTGATATTTACCCTCGATATCTTTATTTATCACCTTGTAGGCGAGGGACAATGGTCGCCCAGCGTCATCCTTATGCAGGTAATCTATGCTGGTGACGGTATTGTCTTTCTCGGTATCGACGAAGCCATTGCCGCTGATGATGAACTGCGCCTCTTTGAGCTGGGCGTTATGGATTAGCCCGTACATGGTCTCGGTGAGGATCCCCTGCGCCAGCGAGAACCATACCCGGCTAACGGGATTGGCCTGGTTGCTCAGGTATTGGGCCGCACCTTGTTCGTTGGTCACATAGGGCTCGAAAGAGGTGCCAATACCCGTCTTGCCGGAAAAGGCCCAGGTGGGCGAGGCGCCGGGGGCACCAGGGGCAATGGTTATCTGTTGCGCTGCTATGCTGGCGGTTTGTGCTGGCGCTGTGTCCATGTCGCTCTTGGCGCCGCCACAGGCGCTAAGCAGGGCGCCCAGGGAGAGGGCAAGTAGTGAGCGCGTAAAAGGTACTGGCTTAGACGTCATGTTAAGGCTCTCATTAATTATTTGCTTATTATTCGTTTATAAGGGGGTCGTTTAAGTCTGTGTATTGTCGCAGGGGCTAGCGCCGTCTCTAGCCCAGTTACTAGTTAGTCTTGCTCGTTTCGATTGCTGACAAACAGCACGCTGATCCCTGCCAAGATCATAAAGCTGCCACCCAGGATCAGGGCGAAGATCGGCTTGCCATCGAAGAAGGCATTGAGCAACACACCCAGTACGCTGGCGGCCAACAACTGGGGGATCACGATGAAGAAGTTAAAGATCCCCATGTAGACGCCCATCTTGGCCGCAGGCAAGGCGTTAGAGAGCAGGGCATAGGGGATAGATAGGATAGAGGCCCAGGCGATACCCACTCCAATCATGGGCAGCCATAACAGGTTCGGGTCTTGAATAAAGTAAAAGCTGATCAAGCCAATGCCGCCGCAGCATAGGTTGATCAGGTGAGTGACCTTGAGACCAACCGCCATGGCCAGCAGGGGGATGAATATCGCCGCCACGGCGGCAAAGCCATTGTAGGAGGCGAACAGCATACCCACCCAGTCGGCACCATCGTTATAGGCCTTTGAGAGTACATCCTGGGTGCCATAGTGATGATCTGTGACCGCCGCCGTGGTGTAGATCCACATAGAGAAGAGGGCGAACCAGGAGAAGAACTGCACCACGGCCAGCTGGCGCATCGCCTTCGGCATATGGAATAGGGCATCGACCACACTAAACACCATGCCTTGCTGATGACGCGTTTCGCCGCGGATCTGTTTTAAGGTCTTGGCGCAGAACCACTGCAGCGGACCGAAGGCAAACACGCCTACGGCCAACAGGTAAAGCTGTTTGTCGAGTGACTGCAGGTAGATGATCGCGATTAACAGGGCGCCGATAAGGCCCCAGGTGATGGCGCCTTTCTGATAGGCCTGCCAGCTGCGATCATGATGCAGTGTCACATGCTCGCTGCTTTCCTGCTCGAAGCGCGAAAGCTCCTCGGGAGAGTATTCTTTGCTGGTAAACACTGTCCAGCTAACGGCAAGCAGCAGCACGGCGCCGCCGAAATAGAAGGCGTAGCGCACCGAATCGGCGATCTCGCCTTCTGGCGCCGTATTGGCGACATCGAAATAGTTGGTGAGCAGATAAGGCAAGGCCGAGGCGACCACGGCGCCGACGCCGATGAAGAAGCTCTGCATGGCATAGCCCAGCGGACGCTGCTTACTCGGCAGGTTGTCGCCGACAAAGGCGCGAAACGGCTCCATGGCAATATTGATCGAGGCGTCCATGATCCACAGCATACCGGCCGCGACCCAGAGCACAGGCGAGTGCGGCATGATAAAGATAGCCAGTGTGGTAAAGATAGCGCCAATGAGAAAGTAGGGGCGGCGACGACCGAGTCGGCCCCAGGTGTTATCACTCATGTAGCCGATGATAGGCTGCACCAGCAGTCCCGTGAGCGGCGCCGCTATCCAGAGAATAGGGATGTCATCGATCGCTGCGCCTAAGGTCTGGAAGATACGGCTGACATTGGCATTTTGCAGGGCAAAGCCAAACTGGATCCCCAGAAAACCAAAACACATGTTGAAGATCTGCCAGAAGCTTAAAGCGGGCTTGACGTTTGGGGTGCCTTGGGCGGATAGGGTGTTGTGTGACATCCGATGTTTCTCTTTATCATTATTTGTTATCGTCGCGCGGGGCTAAAGGGGCGCGATCACTATTTTATGGAAGTCGGTCGAGTGAAAAAAGGGGCGAATACACGCTTCCCTCAAACGGGTATTCGCCAAAAGCTAGGGTTCTACTTCTCTAGGCTTAAGCCCTGATGAGTAGATAGAGACTCTAGTGCTCGCCTTTCATGCCTTCAGTGCCTGATAAGGTGAGCATCGACCTGGCCAATTTCATAGGAGTTACACATGAAATTAAACACCAAGGCATGTTAACCCTGAGCCGAAACAGGCGACAACCGATTACATACGTATTCATCATCGGGCGTTAACCTTTGTGTAGCCTGCTGTTAACCTGATTGGCTTTGCTGTTCTATGGGCTATTTTCATTTAAAACAGCGCCTTAAATGGTGACCGTTCTGGCTTGAGGTTTTCAATTGTTGGCGTTTGTAACAATGAGCAAGATGCCCTAGGTCGTAGGCTTTTTAGGCGTTAAATGGAAAAAAGGCACCTGTCGTCACTCGTGCAATTAGCCGGGCAATTAGCTGGGCAATAAGATGGGAAAACAGGTGAGCAACCAGCAGGGAAAGGGGAGGCGACTCAAGCGATGTGCGCCGTATATCAGGTTAAAATTAGAGTTTTCGATGAAATGTTTTGTTGAGAGCTTTACCAAATGAAATCAGTGTCAGCGAAAGATGTGACACACTTAGGTGTGCTATAAGATGCTGTTTAACTATTGTTTATGGATATTTTTCTGAGCGATTGGTTTGCATTTTTTAGATTCGCTAACAATATTCAGGCCGCGAAGGCGGCCTGGGTTGATATGCGAGTCACATTTACGTTCAAATAAATTAACTCATAATGGTGAGCATCTGGCTCGTTAACTAGTGCTGTTTTGCAGCCTTGGCGGCTGAGTCTAACGTCCCACGGAAGAAGCTGCCCGCCGCGCCAGGGAACACTACCGGGCTGGTGTTGCCGTTATAGCCCACGGCAGCGACGCCATACAGATAGTTGTCGATCACCATGTTGCGCAGGGTGAAGCTGTTGACCTTGCCGACATATCGGCTGTGGGTCCACTCCGGCTCTGTGGTCTTGCGCCAATAGACGCGATAACCTGCCACCTCTGCCGTGGCATCTGCCAGCCAGTTTAGCTGAGTATCGGCCGATACCTGCCCCGAGATGCTTACCTGAGTGGGCGGCGCGGGGGCCCAGGCCATGGAGGCCAGGCTGATGGCGTTGAGGGCCGTTAGTTTGGCGGCGAAGGCTTCATCGACACCTTCTATCACGTCGCCATAGGCGATGCCGTTTTCGATGCGAATATCCTGATGCTGGCGATTGTAGTTCTCGTTGGTCTCCATCACTCGCACCGCAGGAAAGCCAGCCTTGTTAAACGGTAGGTGATGGCCACCGCGACCGAAACGATCGAGACGATAGATGAGCTGCACGTCCAGGTTGGTCATGTACTGGTCGGCGAGCCGCTTGATGTGTCTGGCCAGATTGCGCGAGGCAGAATCATTCTCGCCACCGCTGAAGTAGCGCTCCTTGGCCTCGGCTGGCGTCTCGGCGATACGCACGCCCTCTGAGAACACCCGCACCGTATGGTTGCTCACCACGCCGTTGATCCCCTGGATGTTGCCGATCATGTCGTTATTGAGTACGGCCTCGACCTGCCAGCCCTGCTTCTTGGCAAAACTGGCCAGTCCTGCGCCGCCATAGAGGCCTTGCTCCTCGCCCGATAGGGCCGCGTAGACTATGGTGCCGCCAAATTGATACTGGCTCAGGATACGGGCGGCTTCCAATGCACCAGCCACGCCCGAGGCGTTATCGTTGGCGCCGGGAGAAAATGAGTTAGCATCCATGACGTCGCTGACCCGAGAGTCGATATCGCCGCTCATCATCACCACACGGTTGGGATCTAAGGTGCCGCGCTGAATGGCGATGATATTCACGACTCTGGTCGGCTCGGGAATGCGCTTACCCGACACTGTGTCACCCACCTCTATCACCTCAAGGCATCCTCCGCAGGCAGCAGAGATGCGTTCAAACTCGGCCTTAATCCAATTTCTGGCTGCGCCTATGCCGCGCTGCTTATCTGTCTGGCTCGATAGGGTATGGCGGGTGCCGAAGTCAACCAGGGTCTGTATATCGCGCAAAATGCGCGCTGGCTGGGGGGCATCGGCTATCTCATACAGGCGAAGATCTTCTGCTGAGGGCGCGGTATAGGGGTTATGTGCCTCTGCTCCCGTGGCTGCATGGACCTTGGTTGCAAGGCCAGTCGTGGCATGAAGTGTAGCGGCGCACAGAGCCGTTAGCAGCAGTGTCTTGCCGATAAATGGTTTGATTGTCATGTTCTGCTCTTCATTCTTGTTATTGTTTGGTGCTTTTTTGCGCATAAAAGTGATGCACAAACTACCTTAGCAGAATAACCCTGAAGCTTGGGGGAGGGAGCGCGGCTTTAGTCGTAGAAATGTGGGGGAAATCGCCGGAAAAAGGTAAACAAATGTTGCAGATGATTGGCCTTGGCCCGATATGGCAGACAACGCAGGAGAGGGCGAAGGGCATTGCCAGAATAAGAAGAGGATGCAAGCCTGCCTGTACAGACTTGCATCCTCTAAAGTGGTTTAAGCGCTAGATCTTTAGTGTTACACCTGAGGCCTAGAGCGCTTTGAAGCGGATGGCAACACCGCCGCTGCTGGCAAGTTTTAACGTCAGCTGCTGCTTGCTATTCACCTTTTGGGTCTCAATCACATAGTCATAGGGGTTGGTACGCCAATCGGCCTTGTCGCCGTCGCGGTAGATCTGCGCTTCATAGTGCAGCTCTGGGTCGAGGAAGTCGAGATCTATACTGATCTCGCGAGGCTCATCGTCTGTGGTGGCGCCCAGGTACCAGTCCTTACCCTGGCTCTTACCGCCGCGCTCCTGACGGGCAAAGGCTACGTATTCACCTACCTCGCCGGCCAGGGCGATACTCTGGGCCCAGTCGGTGGGCACGTCCTGAATAAACCTAAAGGCATCGGGGTGCTGCTTATAGTTGCGGGGCAGATCGGCGGCCATCTGAATCGGACTGTAGAGCACCACATAGAGGGCTAACTGCTTTGTCAGCGTGGTCTGTACCCGATTGACTGCGTCTAGGCCCTTGGGAGCCAGATCGAAGATCCCCGGGGTGAAATCCATGGGGCCAGCCAGCATGCGGGTGTAGGCCAGAGTAGTGGTGTGCGACGGATTGTTAGGCGGCGTGCCCCAGGCATTAAACTCCTGACCGCGCGCGCCTTCGCGGCTTATCCAGTTGGGATAGGTACGACGCAGGCCGGTATCTTTAATCGGCTCATGGGTGTTGATGCTGATGTGGCGCTTGGCGGCCTCGGTGACGCTGTGCAGGTATTCGTTCACCATAAACTGGCCGTCATGCCATTCGTGACGCACTATGCCTTGCTCGTCGACACGTTTGATGTCGCCGCCGTCGGCCACATAGCCGGTTTTCACCTGAGTGACCCCATATTTCTCATAGAGATCATAGGCATCGCTCATCTGATTGCGGTAGTTTCTGACAGAGCCAGAGGTCTCGTGGTGGCCGATCAGGCGTACCCCCTTGCTGGCACCATAGGCCGAGATCTCGGGCAGATCGAAGTCGGGATAGGCCTGGGTGAAACTGAAGACATCGCCGTTATGGAACCAGCTGCCGTCCCAGCCGACGTTCCAGCCTTCCACCAGCACACCGGCGAAGCCGTTATCGGCGGCAAAATCCATGTAGCGCTTGGTCTCGGAGGTGGTGGCGCCGTGCTTATCACCTGATCCCCAGGTGTTCTCGTTGAGGTGCATGCCCCACCAGATCCCGACATATTTGCCTGGCTCGACCCAATTCACATCACCCAGCTTGTTTGGCTCGTTAAGATTTAGGATGAGATCTGAGTTCAGCAGGCCGGTAGCCTTGTCGGCGATCTGAATCGTGCGCCATGGCGTGCTAAAGCCCGCCCTTGTCTTGACGCGGATCCCGTCAGACCAGGGTGTGAGATCTGCGCGTAATGTGCCGTCTCTGCGCTGATCCAGCGTCATGGCAGCGTAATCCACCAGCGCCGCCTCGTGAATGCTCATGTGAACGCCGTCCCCCAGGGTGAAGGTAAAGGGGGTGTGAACCCTGTCCACCTGCTTGAGTGGCGTCTTCTGATACAGGTATTCGTAGCGGTTCCAGCCACGTGCCGGGATCCACCAGGCGGTGACTTTCTCTGGCTGATGCAGGCTAAATTCGGTGAGTTCGGCGGTGATGTTTAGCTTGTCCAGTGTGCCTTGCTTCGGCACTCGGTAACGGAAACCTAAGCCGTCATCGAATACCTTAAATTCGACGACTAGGCTGTACTGGCCATTGCTGAGGGTGGCAGACAGACCATTATGCTTGTCGGTCACCCATTCGCGCTCGCCCCAAGGCTGTTGCCAGCGTTCATCGATCTGGCTGCGCTTGATATCTTTGATGGTAAAGTCATTGCCAAACTCCCCGAGAGACTCAAATACCAAGCCGAGTTTAGAAGGTGCGAGCACCTTCTTGCCATGAAAGCTAACGCTATATTCAGGCGTCTGGTTATCGTCGCTGAGGCTGATCTCTATCTGCTTGTCCGGCGAGGCCAGAGAGACAGTCTTAGCCAGGCTAGTGCCGGGCAGCATCATGCCTGTTGCCGCGATGGCAAGGGTAAGGGCCGACAAAGCCGTGGCTGGTCGTGATGGTGCGTTGCTGCGCGCGCTGGCTGCAGGGCGCTCCGATGGTATCTGTGTGCAAGACATTCCGTGTACCTTTTATTGTCGTTTTTTATTTAGGGTGAGGGGAGTTACTGCCTGCCATGTTAGAAGGGAAGGCTTGAGCGGAGCAATCGACTGCATACGTATTCACCGGGAGTGCTCCCTGCGATCCCCGAAACCTTAACGAAGAAGCCCTATGTCACGAGTTGGGTACAAGGAGGGGATTTGGCTGCTTGGCGTAGTCTGTTACCAGGGAGATACGCCAGCGTGTTAGGTGAGCATTTCGTGCTTTGCCACATTTAGTTACGCAATTTAACGATTTAGTGCGGAAATTTATACTGAATTGATGCCGCAAGTTATGGCAGCATAAGCGCTTGTTGTCATTGTGAGTTGGATCAGTAAACCCATGTATCAAGGAAGTTGTCTATGTGGTGGCATTAAAGTCGCCATCAGCGGACCCATAAGTCAGATCATTCATTGCCACTGTTCCCTGTGTCGTAAATCGAGCGGTACGGCATTTGCCACCAATGGTTTTGTCGAATTGGTGGACTTCAATCTATCGGATGAGGCAAATTTCCTTTCAAATTATGAATTTTCGCCGGGAAAACGGCGTTATTTTTGTCGTCGTTGCGCCTCGCCCATCTATAGCGCCAACGACCAGGACAGCAAGCGAATTCGCCTGCGACTCGGTATCTTAGACTCGGCGATCAACGAACGCCCCATCTCCCACAATTTTGTCACCTCCAAGGCCAATTGGGAGGAGATGGATGCCAAGTTACCTTGGTATGAGGGCCATGAGCCCGGCAGGTAATTTTTGAGCCAGGTAGGCCATTCTTATATCTACTAAGGGCATTTACTAAGGTCATCTACTAAGCGCATTCACTAAGGATAAGGTGATGGGTAACAAGCATTTTAAGGCCCTGTTGGGCACTGAGCTGCCAATCATTCAGGCGCCTATGGCAGGCGTGCAAGACAGCAAACTAGCCATTGCCGTGGCGAAGGTTGGTGGGCTAGGTTCCATCCCCTGTGGCATGTTGAGTAAAGCGCAGATCATAGATGAGATTAAGGCGTTCAGGGCGGCTACTAACGCGCCGCTCAATCTTAATTTCTTCTGTCATCAACTTCCCCCATTTGATCCCAAGGCACAGGCGCACTGGCATGAGGCACTTATTCCTTATTTCGATGAGCTTGGGATAGAGGTCGATCTCGGCCAAGGCGGCGCCAGTCGTATGCCCTTTAATCATGCGATCGCCGATGAGATAGCGCCCTATAAACCCGAGGTGATAAGTTTTCATTTCGGCTTACCCGATACCGAGCTGCTGGCGCGAGTTAAATCCTGGGGCAGCAAGGTGATCGCCAGCGCCACCACCTTAGCCGAGGCTGAGTATCTCACCGCGCGAGGCGTCGATGGCATAATCGCCCAGGGTATAGAGGCGGGCGGTCACAGAGGCATGTTTCTCAGTGAGGATCTCAACACCCAGCTTGAGATGGCAAGCCTGCTCACACAAATAGCCAAAGGTGTCGACCTGCCCGTGATTGCCGCCGGCGGCATAGGCGATAGCCATGCGGTAAAAGCCGCCATGGAACAAGGCGCCTGCGCTGTACAGGTGGGCAGCGCCTATCTCTTGTGTGATGAGGCCAATACCTCAAGCCTGCAAAGAGCGGCAATCGAGCACGCGGCCAAGGCGGATGTATCAAGAGCTCATGGGGCTGGAGACTGCACCGCCTTGACCAATATCTTCTCTGGTAGGCCTGCAAGAGGCATAGTGAACCGCGCCATGACAGAGTTAGGGTCGATGAATCCTCGGGCACCGGCCTTTCCCTACGCCACAAACTTGATGGCGCAACTGCGAAAGGCGAGCGAGGCCCTCGGCAGGAGTGATTTCTCACCGCTTTGGTGTGGCGCAAATATCACAGCCTGCAGAAAGATCTCTGCCGCCGAGATGACTTTGGCGCTAATGGAAAGTGCGCCGCATGATAATAAATATGAGTAGAAGCTATGCAGATAATTAGTAATCGGAACCAGTTAACCATTAGTCAGGCAGAGGGCGAGAACAGCGAACTCGTCGATGCCCTAGTCGATGGGGTGCGCCAGTTTAATTTCGATAAGATGGGCCTGGAGACGAGTGAGCCGCTCACCGTACTGGCCCATAATGACTTGGGTAAGCTAATTGGTGGCGTCTATGGGCGAACCATCTATAAAAATTTTCTTATTCATGTGGTCTGGGTGGATGAAACCGCCCGCGGCACAGGTCTTGGGCGTGAGTTGATGTTAGCTGCTGAGCAGTTAGCCATCGGTCGTGGCTGCCTGCAGGCCCAGGTGGATACCCTAGATTTTCAGGCGCCGGATTTTTACCAGAAGCTGGGATTTACCCTAGCAGGGACCGTGCCTGCGTTCGAGGGCAGCCCGGCGCGCTACTTTTTAATGAAGCGCTATTGTGATAGTGTGGTTCGTTAATCTTTTCAACAATAAAATCATTGCATTAACCTATTATTCAAGGATGAAAAATGTCTAAAAAATTGATTACCAAGGTCATATTAACTCTGGCACTAACGGCCTGTGGTGCCACCCAAGCGCCCTCAAGTGAATCCAATTCTGGTGATAGCGCCGTACTCAATAACCTGCTTGAAGTCAGTTTTGGGGACTTAGGTAACTATTGGCAGGCCAAACCGGTAAATCCTGTTATGTTAAAGTCGCGCCCCAAGTGGATCCCTAAGGGGGCCGGCAAGTTTAGCTATTTTGTGGTTATCGATAGTCAGGGCAATGAGGTGAGTAAGACATTGGTAGGCTCCACGCCCGAAGGTTGGATGACTCAGGCTAAGCTAGATAAGATGCCAAAGGCAAGCTATGTCGCTAGCGAGACTAACCCTGAACATAAGCCCGTCAAAGTTTTGATGACGGCTGAAGTCATTCGTATGGCGGGCAAGAGATGAAGTTGATGACATTGAAAGATAAAGGCTTATTGTTTGTCGGCAGAGTGCTTGCCGCGCTTGTATTGGCGTTGAGTGTAACGCTTTCGGTATCGGCGAATGATGCGCAGCTCAGTCAGGCGTTTGAACAAAAGCAAAGTGGGCTGCAGATCCAGGGAGAAGGGAAAGTGATACGCCTGCTCGGTGACGACACCAAGGGGAGTCGTCATCAGCGTTTCATTGTGCGCCTGGCCAGCGGCCAGACCCTCTTGGTGGCCCATAATATCGACCTTGCGCCGCGTATCGCTGATCTTAAGGTCGGCGACAGGGTTGGCTTCTTCGGTGAGTATGAGTGGAATAATCGCGGCGGCGTGATCCATTGGACACACAAGGATCCTAATGGTCATCACCCGGCGGGTTGGTTAAGCCATGATGGGCAAAAATACCAATAACCTACTGGCTGGTTTCTAATTCTGAGTTAGTCAACGCGGCGGGCTGCCCCTTCAGTGGTTGTTTGAGTGGTTGTTCGAACAGGGACGCGCGCGACAACAGTTCGAATCTGTTGTTAATGGCCATGAAGCTGTCGACCAGCTTAGGGTCGAAGTGGGTTCCCTTATCTTGGCAGATTAAGTCCATCGCCTCTTGGTGACTAAAGGGGCGTTTATAGCAGCGCGGCGAGGTGAGGGCGTCATACACATCTACCAAGGCGACGATGCGGGCAGAAAGTGGAATCGCTTCGCCTTTTAACCCTGCCGGATAGCCGCTGCCATCCCACCATTCATGGTGACCTCCCGCAATGTCTCGTCCCATCTTGATAAAGGCGCATTCGGGGGCATAGCTGAGCAGGCTCTCCAGTACCTGGGCGCCGATTACGGGATGGGCCTTTATCTGTTCAAACTCCTCAGGGGTAAGCCTGCCTGGTTTCAACAAGATGGCATCGGCAATCCCCACCTTGCCAATGTCGTGCAAAATGGATGACAGGGTGATCTCCTGAATGAAATCATCGGTTAACTCAGTTGGCGCATCTTTATCCGTCTGACGCTGGGTGGCCAGCATCTTGGCATAGTGCTGCATGCGGATAAGGTGGGCGCCGGTTTCGTTGTCACGGTATTCTGCCAGCTTTGCCAGCCCCATCACGGTCGCCCTTCGGGATGCCGTGGTCGAGCGCAGCGAATGGGTCAACTTACCCAGCAGGAAGGCGGCAGATTGAGTGACCATGGCGTTGGTGACGATGAAGTTTATCGCCACTACTGACCAGATAAAGCCGTTATAACCTTGGGTCTCGGGCCATTGAAACCACTGGTTATGGTAGGCGACGCCGATGGAGGTGAGAGCGGCTGCGTTGAGCAGTTGGGCGCATAGACTGGCCTTTTTACCAATTAATATGCTGGTGAGCGGCGGAAACACGAACAGCCAGAAGAAGCCGGCACCGGTTGGCCCTATGGTAATGAGAAAAGCCACGCCGATGGCGAAAAACATCAAACAACCGATACAGTAGCGCAGGCTCTGCCTGAGTCCCCGGGCTAGTAAGATGTAGAGCAGGAGAAGATAGGCTAGCGTATCGAAGGCGGCCATGCCGATCAGCCCCATCTGAATACAGAGATAAACGCTGGTGATGTACACAGGCACACACAAGATGGCGAGCAGGCCAAATAGGCGCTTGAAGATCAGTTCTCGCCAGATAGGTAAGGTGTCGTGATGATCATGGGGGGTCGATGGGGCGAAATAGAGATCACTCATTGTCAATCCTTTGCGCTGCCAGAGCGGAAATTTACTGGCACAGCTTCTCTGGCGAGATCCTAACTAGTGTGCATCAGTTTGTGTTAAAACGCTGTGCCAAGCAAACTTTATGAGTTAGTCATGCCGGCGCATATTTTTCACCACTCCTTCATTATTACTCATAACACTGCTCGCGGGCTAATTTACCTTTCGCTAAATCATTTCTTTTGTATGAAAATGTGAATAAGACGTCGTTATGACATAGGATTGCCTAGCTTGTGATGTTAGGGGACTAACTTAGCTCCTTGTTTCTACTTTCTTGTTCCTGCTTTCTTAATCCGTCCCTGGTTTACTTTGACTAATCTGCGCTAGTCTTAGCAGGTGGCTCTGTTATACTAGCGCGCTTCGTTTTACCAGCCGATTGATTGGCTGACGATTTTTGCCGTTTCTGCCCTAATTTTCGCCTTTTGGCACTAAGAGAGAATTCATGACTTTTGCAAATCTTGGCCTACCCACAGCCCTGTTGGCTAACCTTGAACAACTCGGTTATCACAAGCCAACGCCGATCCAACAAGAAGCCATTCCCTTAGCGCTTAAGGGCAAGAACCTGATCGCGGCGGCGCAAACCGGCAGTGGTAAGACGGCGACTTTCGTGTTGCCTATGCTGGCTAAATTGATGCAGGGCCAGACTCAGCGCAAGAAGCGGGCGAGGGCGATCATTCTGGCGCCTACCCGAGAGCTGGTATTGCAGGTAAACGATCGCATCTGCCAGTACGGTAAAGGCGTGGGGCTAGCGTCTATGGCCGTCTATGGTGGGGTAGATGTGCAGGCGCAGAAGCAGCAATTGATCCAGGGCGTCGATATCGTGGTGGCCACGCCGGGTCGCCTGCGGGATCTCTATACCCAGAGGGCCATTCGCTTCGATGAGGTGGAACTCCTGGTGCTCGATGAAGCCGATCGTATGCTCGATATGGGCTTTATCGAGGATATCACCAAGATCTTAGACACACTGCCGGAAGACAGGCAGAACCTGCTGTTTTCCGCCACCTTGTCTCGCCCGGTTCGTGAGCTGGCCAAACAGGCAGTACCTAAGGCGATCCATCTGTCGGTGACTAAGAATGAGGAGAGCACGCCGGATATCGAGCAGTGGATCACCACGGTGGATAAGGATAAGAAGTCGGCGCTACTCAGCCATCTCATCAAAGAAAATGCCTGGCAACAGGCGCTTATCTTCATCGAGACCAAACATGGCGCCGCTAAGCTGGTGAGTCAACTCGAGAAGCGGGGCATTGAGGCCGAGTGTATTCACAGCGGTCGTACCCAGGCGGTGCGTGAGCAGATCCTGGCGGATTTCAAGGCGGGCAAGATAGCCTATCTTATCTCCACGGGGATCTCGGCGCGGGGGATTGATATCGATAACCTGCCACTGGTGATCAATTATGATCTGCCGTTTCCCGCCGACGAATATGTGCATCGCATTGGGCGTACCGGCCGCGCCGGAGCCAAGGGCGAGGCGATCTCATTGGTATCCAAGGACGACTTTAAGAATCTCTGCATGATCGAGAGCCGTCTCGATCACCTGCTTGAGCGCCGCGAGATCGAAGGCTTCGCGCTGAGAAAGCCTGTACCTGTCTCGATTCTCAACTATGTGCCCAAGGCTAAACGTGAGCAGGCGCAGGGTGAGAAGGGCAGCGAAGCGTCGGCTAGCCAAGTTGAGAAGGGTTCTAAGGATGCTAAGGATAGGCGCAGAGAAGATAAGCCTAGAGGACAATCCAAGCCTCAAGGTAAGGCATCCCCTTATAAAGGTAACTCTACTGGCAAGAAGGATAGGATTGCTAAAGCTAAATCAGCAGCGCCTGGTGATCGCGGTGGGAAAGATCAAAGCTCGGAGCGCAAGGTTGAACAAAAGCCAGCCTTTAATCCCTGGGCCGAAAGTCGGCCGGGTAAGAAATAAGATTTAACGAGAGCCCTCAGATTGAGGGCTTTTTTGTGGCTGGTGGTTTTGTTCTTTTGGTGTTCGAGGATTCTCGATTTTCAGCTTGTGGTGTTTGACCGATTGCTTGTTGGGAAATGTTTGAAGGTCGTACCTTCATGGCAACCTAACGCCTGCCCGGCGAGGGTTGTGCAGATACCCTTGTGAGACGCCGCAAGTACGCTCCCTGTAGGCTCTACCGTGACATCCCTGTCACGGAAGCTCACAAGTGTATCTACACTCGATATCTAACGTCTCTTCGATTTGGCGTTATCTGGTGTTCGAGGATTCTCGATTTTCAGCTTGTAGTGTTTGCCGAATGTTTGTTGGGAAATGATTGAAGGTCGTACCTTCATGGCAACCTAACGCCTGCCCGGCGGGGGAATGTGCAAGCACTCTTTTGGCACGCCGACTTTTTGTCAAAGAGAGTTATCCCTGGAGGCTTCACGGCGGCACTGACCTACATGGATGTAGGGAATGCCAAAAGATGTAGGGAACATATTTGGCCATGCCGCCGAGAGCCAAAAGTGTGCTTACACCCGTATCTCAACGCTTCTTCGATTAGAACTGATCTGGTTTGAATAGATTCAACTCTTTATTTTTTAGAGAGAAATCTTTGATTAAATGTGACCTGGCATGTTGTATAGCCCCGACAAGATAGATTAAAGTATCACCAATTAAGGACAGAGCTAGGCCAACTCGAATCAAGCATCGACTACGCCATTCAGGGAATGAAAAAGCCAACCACATGCGCCAATCACCTCCTTTAGAAGATTACTCTGGCCCCACTTATTTACATGCTTGGTCTCCTACCTTACAAGGTAGCGTACCTTGCAAGGTCTCACTAATAAGTTGTTATGTTTCTACAAGTAAATCCGAGTAAATATGTATCAAGAAGAAGTAGTGATAGAAGTTTTTGAATGGTATCAAAATATTGAAAAAAGACTGGTTGAGATCACCAGTATTATACCTTTTTCAAGCGAGTCTGATTTAAAAAAGATTTATTCTCCTCGACTTGTACCAATTATGGTGGAAACCTGCTCAGTCATTGATACTCTTTTCAGAGATTTAATGCCAGAAGAATTTCAGAGACCAGGTCCAAAAGGTCGAAGAATGACTCGTAACGGAGCAAATATTTATGACTACTACCGTGAGCTAGAAAGTAACTTGCAATTGGGAGCCTCGAAATCACTTTTGCTTCAGGGGAAACCTGTAGTCCTTTGCCCATTTAAAAAGTGGAGTGATCAATCAACCTCTCCGCTGGACTGGTGGAGAGTTTATAATCGGCTGAAGCATGACCGAATTAAATGCAGCAAGGAAGCTAGCTTATTTCACTGTATTGATGCGCTCTGTGCTCTGAAGCAATTGATGACGAAAATCCCCTCATTAATGGAGTTGTCATTGCGGTTTGGTTGGGTACAAACCGGAGGTTATAATCCAACTATCACAATCAAAGAAATTACTGAAATCAACGCGTCAAAATATGTCGCGTATTCAGCATTTTTTGCAACTTTTTTAAGCCCGGTTTCTTGGGAAGGTCCAGATGAAATTCGACCAGTAAACCTCAGAAATAATGAGAAACTAATTGCTCATCTTGGCCGATTAGCAACTAAAATCGAACACGAAACATAACAAACAAATATTAACGCCAGCAAACAGCGCTGGCTGCGACGTCAACCCGCTGCGCGGCTTTCCGCGCTAAGTTTGCGCGTTAAATTTTATGGGAGGCTTTATGCATCACGATACAATGCAGTATAAGAAAATATTTGATTCAATGTCTCCTGAACATATTGAGGAAATGAATCAACGCCAAGAAGAAGAGCATATCAAGCAAGCTCATGCTTTTAAAATTGGCTATGAGCAAGATATTTGCTATCTGTGCGGAAAACCCTTTAAAACTATAAGCAAAAGTGAACCTTGCTTACACTGGTTATTGCGGCAATGCAAATTCAAAAAGAAAGACTTTCCATTGGTATACAAGAAGTATGGGTATGGAAACATTGCTGCATTTCTACGCTGGTGTGCAAACCAAGAACGGTTTCATTCAAACATTAATGATCTCGAAGAAGAAAAGGCAGACAGAAAAGTTATCTCATACACAATAAAGTGGAAAAATATTGAATGGACATTTGATTGTTCAAAAAATGACTATGCTGGTCATGCAAGTACATCAATAGATTATCCCCATTACCATTTTCAAATGAGAATTGATGGGCGGCAGTTTATTAATTTTAACGACTTCCATGTGCCGTTTCACGATCAGGACTTGTTTGTTCTTAGTTTGAGTCAAGAACAATGTGAGTGGTTTCATCATAACTTTGGCAGTATTGGTTCAGGCATGGAAGAAGCTTTAAGTTTAGACCCCGAAGTAGCACTCGAGCACATGAGTAGCGCTGATGAAGATGATGCGACATATCATCTATCAACGGTCATAGAAGCAATCGACCAACCAATTCCAGGTGAATTGATTGATGAAATCCGCGAAGAATCAGAGAAAACTGGTCAGCCAATGAGCTACATAGCAAAAAAGAAATTAGCTGGTATAGCAAATGTCCGTACAGTGATAACGCCCTCAGAATCAATTCCAGACATTGCATCTCGTACTGAACATAAACGTAGGTAAAATTTAACAAAGCTTGCTAGTTAGTGTGAAACGTGAAAAAAGGATTTTAAATGAAAGTCTTGTCTATGTTTTTACTTGTCATTCTTATGTCTGGGTGTACTTCAAAACCACAAGTTGATGATCAACCTTCCCAAAAGATCACAATAACGGGTACTAGAATAGAGCGGTCCGAAACGTCGCCAGGACCAAAACTGACGATGAGATTAAACAAGCAAAATGGGTCTAGTAACTTTATGCAGGCTTTAGCTGGGTTGCAGAGTCTCCCGCAACCCAAAGACATAGGTGACTGCAAAGGCTTACTGTCGGCTTTAACTGAAAGCAACTTAGCAATACTTATAGTGGACAAAAATAATGTCGTTTTAGAGAGTGAACATGGTCTTTATCAATATTCTTTTGATGACAATAGTTGCCCGAGCGACGAAAAATAGCAATCCAATCAAAACACAAGCTCTGCTTCAAGGCACATCTCTACATCAATCAACAAGCGCAAAAAAAGCGAGCAGTTTGAGTATGCGGGGGTTGTACTCAATAGCTACTCGCTTTGATATCTTGAAGTGACAGGGCTTATTTCTCTCCTACAACAAGCACCTTTGACTCAAGTGGGGCCAGGTTGAGTGTGACTTGGCCCTCCTTCGTCGTTAGTGTCAATGGCGCTGTTGGCTCTTTATCACTTAGCATCTCTTTTAGCGGGTAGGTGCCTGGTGCGAGTTGCCAGCGTTTGATTAAGGCTGGTGGTAGCTCTAGGGTGAGGTGCTTAGTCTTATCTTTGGAGAAGTTGCTGACGATGATGACCTTCTGCTTGGCGTCGAAGCGGCTGAAGGCAAATAGGTCTGCATCATATCCCTTGTCTTGATCGATATTCGCCCTGTGTAGATCGCCATATTCACCGCTTAGTGCGCTGAGGCTGTGGCTGAGGTTTAACAGCTTAGCGTAGTAAGCTCGCAGACTCAGCTCCTCTTTTGAAGACTGACCGCCGTCAAATTTACCCAGGTTCATAAAGCGCTGGTGGGCCGGTACGCCAACATAGTCGAAGATGCTGGTGCGGCTCGGCTTACCAAAGCCTGCCTCTTCGCTGCCATCTTCGCCGACCTCCTGACCGAAATAGAGCAGGGTGGGCGCCTGACTTAGAGTGGTGGAGATCACCATGGCGGGCAGGGCGCTTTGAGGGTCTCCGGCAAATTCAGGGCTGGCGATGCGCTGCTCGTCGTGATTTTCGAGAAAATGCAGCATATGCTCGGCGATATCTTCGACGCTATTGCGATCGCGTTCGATCGCTTGTGTCCCCGCCTTACCCTGGATAATAGCCTTGAGGCTGTCGTAGAGTCCCACCTTGTCGTAGAGGTAGTCCATCTTGCCAAGGTTAATGTAGTCACGGTAGCGACTTGGGGTATAGACCTCGGCGAGCAGCAGGGCATCTGGATTCGTCTGTTTGATATTGCTGTTTAAGTAACTCCAGAAGGCGACGGGCACCATCTCGGCCATGTCATAGCGAAAACCGTCTACGCCCTTGGCGAGCCAGTACTGGGCAATCTGGTTGAACTTATGCCAGGAACTGGGAATGTTTTCCTTGGGCACCTGTTGCCAGAAGGCGTAATGCTCAGCAACAGATTTGGTGTCAAAGCCTTTAGGCAACTGCGGATGATCTATGCTGCCATCTGGCTTGATGCCATAGTTGATCTTGACTGTCTCATACCAGTCGTTCTGATCTGGCTTTGCCGCGCGGGCGCCATTACCCGTCCATTTGGCGGGAAACTCCTCGAACTTGCCATCGACTAGGGGATGGGCCTCGCCACCGAGGGGCTTAAGGTCCTGGCTAAGATCTGGTACCTCGAAGGGGGTGCCCACCACATAGTAGAAGTCGTTGTCTCTGGCGTAGGCTAGCCGAGTGTTGTCATCAGCGCCGAAGTCGCTCACCCCTTGCGGGGCCGAAAGCGAGTGATAGCCGCGCGCCACATGGTTGGGGACTATGTCTATCACGACCTTCATCCCCGCGGCATGGGTACGGGCGATCAGCGCCTCGAACTCCTCAAGGCGCTTGGCGGGATCGTTTGCCAGATCCGGGTTGACGTTATAGTAATCTTTCACCGCATAGGGGGAGCCGGCACGGCCCTTGACCACATCGGGATCGTCCAATCCTATGTCATAGGTCTGATAGTCGCCCACCAGCGCGTGGTGAGGAACCCCGGTATACCAGATATGGCTGACGCCGAGCGACTTGATGCTTTCGAGCGCCTTGGGCGTAAAATCGTTGAACTTACCTACGCCATTTTGCGCCTTGGTGCCCCAGGGGATATTGGCGGTCTGGGTGTTACCAAACAGGCGGGTGAATACCTGATAGATAACGGGTTTATCCACGCTGGTAACCTGTGCTTGGCTCACTTTGCTTGCGGCATCTTCATGCTGGTTCGCGCTGGAGCGAATCTCCATCTGCGGCAAGGCGATAGCCTGCGCCGATAGCAGCAGGGTAAAACCGCTAATGGCGGCTAAGCGAACCATGGGGTTTAAGGTCTTAAGCCCCTGACGGGCTGGGCGAGCGCCCATAGGTCTTACTGATTTTGCTTTTAGCATCAATTGGCTTCCTCGATGGCGAGCAGGGTAACGCCTTGCTCCTTGAGGGAGAGGGAATCATCAAGTATCACGCCTTCGCCAGTTATCACATTGCGCGCCTTGCGGACATTGCCCAGCAGGTCGCGATAGCGCTCGAGTGACAGTTCGACCGGCTTGTCGTTCTTGTTGAAGATGGTCATGAGACGTGCCTTGTCGCCGCAATCTTGCTGGCTACAGCGCATCTGCACGTAAACGCCATCTTTAGGCACATAGTGGCGAAGGCCGCCGTTGTGGATATAGCGCGCCGTCTTACGGAAGTTGAGCAGGGTACGGGTAAAGCTCAGCATGGATGCTTGATCCGCATTTAGTCCCTTGTTATCAAAAACGGAGATGGCGTCACCCTCCCATCCGCCAGGGAAATCAGAGCGAGTAATGCCGTCATTACGATCTTTGGTTGGACTTTGCATCAAAATTTCTGAGCCATAGAAGATCTGCGGTATGCGGTTACTGGTCAGCACATAGGCCAGCGCCATCTTAGTCAGCGCCAGGTTGTCACCCAGCAGGCTGTAGATCCTGTTGGTGTCGTGGTTGCCCTCGAAAAGCACCAGTTGTGTCGGGTCGGCATAGACCATGTCATTACCCAAAAACTCGAAGAGGCGGATTAGCCCATCACTCCAGCTCTCTTTCTCACTCAGCGCCTTCAACAGGGTTTCATAGAGGGGGAAATCCATCAGGCTCGGCAGCGCCGATCGGTAACCATCCTTGTTTACCTTGTCTTTCTGCCAGTAGGCGACGGTGATGGGGTTACCTGTCCACTCCTCACCAACGATATTGAACTTAGGGTATTCGGCCATGATGGCCTTGGTCCAATCGACCAGGAAGTCCTTATCGGCATAGGAGTAGGTGTCTTCACGAATGCCACTGAGGTGCGCATATTCGACCCACCAGATGCTGTTTTGGATCAGGTAGTTGGCAAGCTGTGGCTGCTGTTGGTTTAGATCCGGCATCGACTCGACAAACCAGCCATGACTGAAGTCTTGCTTGTCTTGCTCGGTAGCATAGGGGTCTTGCATCGTGGTGCGTCTGTGGCTGGTAAAGATAGGCTTAGGGGACTGATCTTTTTCGGTTGCCGGAGCAAGGTTTAGCCAGTCCTGGCTCGGTAGATCCTGCATCCACCAGTGGTTGGCACCGATATGATTGACCACCACATCGGCGATGATGCCAATGCCATGCTCCTTGGCCTTCACGGCAAGCTGACGGTAATCCTGGTTGCTGCCAAATCGGGGATCGATACGGTAATGGTCGGTAACCGAGTAGCCGTGATAGGAGTACTCGGCCATATTGTTTTCGGTGAGCGGGTTGATCCACAGCTGAGTCACGCCGAGATCGGCCAGATAGTCCAGACTGTTGATGATCCCCTGAATATCACCGCCATGGCGACCGCCGGGATTGCTGCGGTCGGCTTGCTCTAGCATGTCGCTCTGGTTGTCGTTACCGGGATCGCCGTTGGCGAAGCGATCCGGCGTGATGAGATAGATGACATCCTGGTTGCCAAAGCCCTGGCGCGCCGCGCTGCCGTTATCGCGCTTGAGTAGCTCATAGCTAACATGCATCGTCTCACGACCGGTTTGCTTGAAAGTAAGCTCAAAGGTCTGCGCCTTGGCGCCTTGGGTGTCCAGGTTCACAAACAGGTAGTTGGGGTTCTCAGTGGTCTCAACGCCTTTAAGGGTCACGCCGTTAGCCTTAATGCTGACCTTGGCCTTGGCGATATCTTTGCCGTGAACCATGAGCTGCAGCTGGCTGTGGTGCATGCCCGCCCACCAGTTTAGCGGCTCGATACGTAGAGATGCATTGTCGTTGGTGGCCTGGGCCTGAGCCGAAAAAGTGGTGCCGCCCAGTGCTATGACAGCACCTAAAGCACCTAAAGCACCTAACGCACCGAAAGTACCTAAGGCTATGCTTCGAGAGAGGTAAGAGCGTTTCATCTGGTTATCCTTTTTTACTCTGACTGCGCGGCGCAGTGTTGTTTGAGGTAGTCATCATGACTCGCCATGGCGTCAGTCGTCTTGGTGATGATTCTATTTAGATTATGGAGTAGTTCTGTGGTTTGCTCTGTTGTCAGTGCGCTAGCGAGGGGATGGGCACTCGCAGGCATGAGTCCTTGCCCCAGCATCACCTGGGTCCAGGCATTTTCGCTAAAGAGGGATTCCTGGGGGCAATCTATCACGCCCGAGGCGGAGAATAATGCCATCTTGGCAGTTAAGGTATCAGGTACCGACATCTCGCGGCAATGTTGCCAGAATTCGTCATTATCTCTCTGATTTAATTTGTAATGTAAGATAATGAAGTCTCGGATCTGTTCAAACTCTTCAGCCGATTGGCGGTTATATTCGTCCCTTAGTGCATCCATATTCAGCGGGTTAGGGAAAAGCTTTAACAGGCGTATGATACCGCTTTGAATGAGATGCAGACTGGTGGACTCCAGAGGTTCTAAGAAGCCGCTTGAGAGTCCCAGTGAGACACAGTTTTTATGCCACTGGTTGGCGACGCGTCCCGGGATGAACTGAATCTTTCTCGGCTCGCCAATGGGGGCGCTGTCTACATGCTTTTCCAGCAGTGATAAGGCCTCATCGTCACTCATGTATTGGCTCGAGTAGACGATGCCATTACCGGTTCTGTTTTGCAGCGGGATCTGCCAGCACCAGCCGGCCTTGTGGGCGCTGGCCCGGGTATAGGGCCGCCTTGGCCGAGTTGCCATCGTCGGCATGGCGATGGCGCGGTCACACAGGAGCCATTGGCGGTAATCCAGGTACTCGACGTTAAGCGCCTGTTTGATGAGGAGGCCGTGAAATCCCGAACAATCCAGATAGAGATCGCCGCGGATCCTCTCGCCGTTTTCGAGTTCGAGACAGTCAATATCACCGCTGTCGCCATCCAATAGGACTCGGGTTATCTTGCCTTCTTTACGGTTAACGCCGTTTTGCTGGCTGTAGTGTGCCAGCTGCTTACCATAGAGGCCTGCATCGAAATGGTAAGCATGATTGATCCCAGGAAGATCTGTGCCAGGAAGTTGAGCTAAGGGTTGAAACCGATTGGCCTTAGCGGCCTGATAGTTAAGGGAGTATCGCCAATAGTCACTTGCCGACTCCGGCTTCGACTTTAGCCAGAGGTGGCGAAAGGGGGTGAGCGCAAGATCTTTGCCCTGAGTGCCGAAGGCGTGCATGTACGCCTGATCCTGTTTGAGCCAATGCTCAAATTCGATCCCCAGCTTGTAGGTGCCCTGAGTCGCCCTAAGAAAGTCGTGTTCGTTAATGCCTAATGCGCGGTTGAAGAGCTGCAGAGGGGGGATGCTGGCTTCCCCAACACCGACGGTGGCGATTTGATCTGACTCGACCAGGGTGATCTTAAGTTGCCGGCCCATCATGCGACTAAGCATGGCCGCCGCCATCCAACCTGCGCTGCCGCCACCTACGATGACCAGGTGTTTAATCTCTGATGTCATGGCTCGCTCCTTAACTTACAGCTTAAAAACTTATGCCTTAAAAACTTGCGCTTTAAAAACTAGGATCTAAAAATAATAGCCACCTTAAAAAAAAGCCCCCGTAACTGGGTTACAGAGGCTAATTTACAGGCGTGTTAGCTTAGAACTTGTAGTTCAAACCTAACATATAGTTGCGACCATAGTTTTGGAAGTCGCGTACTTCGCGTTTGTCATCACCAAAGTAAGAGGTGAATGGCTCGTTGGTCAGGTTGTTTACCTGGAAGAGCACCGACAGACCGTAAAGGGCGTCAATTCCACTCTCAGAGAAGTCATAACCAATCTGCGCGTCGACAACCGTCTCCGCCTTGATGTTCACGTTTTCACGCTGCAGGCTGATCTTGGTGACTTCACCCAGGAAGTCGCTACGGTAGCGAGAGCTGACGCGAGCACTGAAGCCTGCGTTTTCGTAGTAAACCGTGGCGTTAAAGGTCTTCTCAGACAGACCCGGTAGCGTTGTTGGCTCGCTGTCTGGCGTTTCTTTCACTTCGCTATCGTTGTAGGTACCGCTTAGGATGGTACCGAAACCTTCCAAGCTGTCGGCGAATAGACCGAAATCCAGTGATAGTGAGGCTTCGATACCCTGTACGTAACCGCCTTGACCATTCTGTGGCTGAGTCACGTTACCGATAGGATTACCAGGTTGCTCAGGGAACAGCTCACCAAAGTTGAAGTTGGATTGCTGATCATAGATATAGTTTTCCAGATCCTTGTAGAACACAGCTAGGGCGAAGTAGCCTTGATCGCTGAAGTAGTTCTCGTAGCTGATATCGTACTGACGGGCCAACCATGGACGCAGATAAGGGTTACCTGCACCACCGGACCAGTTAACACCATCTGTTGGATTGGCGTTATAGCTGAAGTTAACGTTGGCGTTCATCTTATCCATGCGTGCACGGGTAAGGGTACGTGCAGCGGCGACACGAACCATTTGATTTTCGGCGACTTCAAAGCCAAGGTTGATGCTAGGCAGCCATTCTGTATATGTGTCACCGGCAGTGATAGGGGTTTTGACTACCGAGCCACTGTCGACTGTTGCGACCGTGCCATCAGAGCTTTGGTCTGTGTGCACAGCCTGCAGGCCGATGTTACCCGTGACAGGGATATCATAAAGATCTGTCTCAAGGTTCACCTTAACGAATGCCGTAGTCACCTCTTCAGATACATCCCATGAGTTGGTGGCGCGGCTCAGATCGACCGAATCTGCGTTGGTTTCTATATAGTTACCATCGTTGTAGAAGGCGAGTGAGTCGTAGCTCAGCATGTCGCCCATACCGAAGAAGTCCAGTGACGTTGGGTCTAACAGGTACTTTTCTGGCACGGTCAGCATATCTGGGTAGCCTTTAAGTGTCAGATAGTAGCCGTTGTCGCGCTTGCTCTTTTCACGGTCGGTGCGATTCACACCAAATTGGATGCTGCTGATAGCGCCGTCATCGAAGATATACTCAGCCGCAAGGCGCAGTGACTTAAGCTCATCTTCAATCTCTGGCTTGTTGATGAAGCCGTCTTGGCTGCTAGGGCCCATTGGATCGCCCCAGCTAAAGGCGCCGCCTAGCTTGATCAGATCGGGATCTGCGTAGTCCAGGTTATGGGTGAAGTCGTATCCGCCCTGGCCGTCATATTCGAAACCTAAGCTGTCGGTGGCACCGTTGCCGTTACCGCGGCCAGTACCGGCATAACTTTCCATACCAAGGTCGGTACGGCTCGCCTTTGAAAGGGCGACATCGGCTTCGATATTCCAGTTATCGTTGATGGCATATTTGTTGTTCCAACCAATCGACAGTGATTCGGCGTCACGCACGTTGATGTCGTTACGTACGATAACGGCAGCGTCGTTGATCACCCCTTTGGTTACCAGACCGTCTTGGGTTTCCAGGGCAGTGATGCCTGAGTTTGCCCAGCCGCCACCCCATTGACCTGGGATCTCGATGCCGCGAAGACGCTGTTCATCTTTAAACTTGGTGTAGTAGAGGTCGATAACAGACTTAAAGCTGTCGTTTGGCTGATACTCGAACACAGCTAGTACGCCGTCGCGCTCAAGTTCGCTCGAACGAACGAATGGCTTGGCACCACCGAGTACTTTTGGATTATTAGCATCATAGTCTAGCTCGGGATAACCCCAGGCTTGCCAGCGCTCTTCCTGGTTAGGCGACTGCATACGGGCGTAACCCAGTGCAATACCTATGGTTTCATCGGCGAATTGGTCGATGTATGAGATGCTGCTGCGATATCCCTTGTCGGTTGAGTCGCTGTTAAGTGCACCAAGATCGTTCATTTCACCGCGAAGTGAGACGGCAACTGTCTGTTCACCATGAATTAGGGGGCTAATGGTCTGCATATCGACGGTACCGCCGATGGCTTGTGCCATCACAGAGGCATCCGGCGTCTTGTAAACCACAACGCGGTTTAGCAGCTCAGAAGGGTATTGGTCGAACTCAACACCACGGTTGTCGTTCACCGAGGCCTGTTCGCGGCCGTTTAAGGTGGCGGTCGTAAAGTCTGGGCCCAGACCGCGAATCGAAATCACGTTCGCGCGGCCATCGAGACGCTGCGCGGCAACACCCGGCAGGCGAGCTAACGACTCGGCGATACTCACGTCTGGCAACTTACCTATGTCTTCGGCCGAAATGGCTTCGACCACAGATGATGAGGACATCTTGAGTGATTGAGACTCTTGCAAGCTGCGACGGATCCCGGTGACTTCAATCACTTCGATCGACTGCTGGGCTTGCGCTTGGTCTTCTGTCTCTACCGCGTCTGCTGCAAAACCCTGCACACTGACACCGGCGGTAAGCAGGGCTAGCGTGAGTAGGTTAGGTTTAAATTGAAACATCCATCTTCCCCTTTTTTCACTCTATTCATTCTGTATTACTTCTTGTGTGTGAAATTAAGGGGGGACCCTTGTTCACAGCTATATAGGTGAATGAGAGTGCTTGTTATTGTACTTGTTTCTAAGTTGTTATGTAGCAGACCCGATACTACTCTCGCATTCGTCGCGGTCACAATATTATGCATACGTATTCAAAAGTGACCCAAGCCTCATAAAGGCCGCCATTTGGGGTGCGCAAGGTCACAAAATAGCCTGTCAAAATCAGATTAACTATATGTTTTTATTTGTCTTTACCCTAGGTGCCTAGAAGGTGCTTCACGCCTGTCTGTTTTGCATACGTATGCAGTGGTGTTGAACCCGATTTCCCGGATGACGTATGCTCGTTTCATTCTAATAACAATTGTTCGTCGACAACGATTGGGTAACAGGTATGCAACCCGAAGGCAGGCAGCTGCCTTTAATATAGTCGTTGGTGACATAGGGGCGATAATGAACCAACTCTACTGGTGGCGCGGCGCCGTCATCTATCAGATCTATCCTCGCAGCTTAATGGATTCCAATGGCGACGGTGTCGGGGACCTACAGGGTATCATCAGTAAACTCGATTATATTGCGAGCCTGAATGTCGATGCCATCTGGATCTCGCCTTTCTTCAAGTCACCGATGAAAGACTTCGGTTATGACATCAGTGATTACCTGGCTATCGATCCCCTGTTTGGCACCATGGATGACTTCGACGAGCTGATCGACAAGGCCCATCGTCTGGGGATCAAGGTGATTATCGATCAGGTATTGAGTCATACCTCAGATCAACACGCCTGGTTTAGCGAGAGTCGTCAGAGCCGCGACAATGCCAAGCAAGACTGGTATGTGTGGGCGGATCCTAAGCCCGACGGGACGGCGCCGAACAACTGGCTGGCGATCTTCGGTGGCTGCGCCTGGGAATGGGAGCCACGTCGTCAACAATATTATCTGCACAACTTCTTAACCAGTCAGCCGGATCTCAACTTCCACAACCCTGATGTGCGCCGCGCGGTACTGCAGAACGTCAAGTTCTGGCTCGATAAGGGAGTGGATGGCTTTCGCCTGGATGCGATCACCTTCTGTTATCACGACGAGCAGCTCAGAGACAATCCGGCCAAGCCCGCAGACAAGCGTCAGGGTAGGGGCTTTAGCGAAGATAACCCTTACGCCTACCAGTATCACTACTTCAATAACACCCGCCCACAGACCGTAGGTTTTATCGAGGAGTTGCGCGCGCTGATCGACCAGTATCCCGGCGTGGTTACCCTGGGCGAGGTCTCATCGGAAGACTCGCTGGCCACCATGGCCGAATATACCCAGGGTGAGGATCGCCTGCATATGGCCTACAGCTTCGAGCTGCTCACCGATGACTTTAGCCCGGCTTATATTCGCCAAACTGTCGAGGCCCTTGAGCAGAGCATAGGTGATGGCTGGCCCTGCTGGGCGATAGGTAATCACGACGTGCAGCGTGTCGCGACGCGTTGGGGACGAGAAGCCTTTAATAGCGATATGGCCAAGATGCTCAATGCTTTGCTCTGTTCACTAAGGGGCAGCGTCTGTAGCTATCAGGGAGAAGAGCTGGGTCTTGGCGAGGTAGAGATCGCCTATGAACAGCTACAAGACCCCTTTGGTATCACCTTCTGGCCCATGTTCAAGGGCCGTGACGGTTGCCGAACGCCTATGCCTTGGCGTCATGACGCTAACCATGGCGGCTTCAGTGACAATACGCCTTGGTTACCGGTACCGGCAGAGCACAAGGCGATGGCGGTCGATGTTCAAGAGGCCGATCCCGCATCGATTCTGAACCACTACCGTCATATGCTGGCTTGGCGTAAGCAGCACCCCGTGTTGATCTCGGGTGATATCAAATTTATTGAATCAACTGACGCACTCTTGGTGTTTGAACGACGCCTAGGTGAACAAAGCTTATTAGTGGCCTTTAACCTGAGCGGCGAGCCACAAAGCTACAGCATTGCAGGCGAGGGGGCAACCAGCTTGACGCCGTTGGCCGGACACGGTTTGCCTAAGGCTGAGCTGTCGGGTGATTCGATACAATTTGCTCCCTTTGGCTGTTTCTACGCCGTTAACTAGAGGCTTGGCTATCTAGGTCTCCAGAAATCAGGGCTCAAAAGAATCTATTTCGTGAAAATTTTTAACAGCACAATCAGTTAACAGCACAATCAGAAAGATAAAATAACAAAAGAGAACTTAACCATGGCAATGATGCAACAAAGTAGCACGGCTACCGGGGTCGGTGGCGAGCAGGAGAACTATCGTTTCGCGCTAGTCTCCCTGACTTCGCTGTTTTTCATGTGGGGCTTTATCACCTGTCTTAACGACATATTGATCCCCCACCTCAAGGCGGCGTTTTCGCTCAACTATGCCGAGGCGATGCTGATCCAGTTCTGCTTCTTCGGCGCCTACTTCCTGGTTTCTATGCCGGCCGGTAAGCTGGTGAGAGCCCTTGGCTATCAGAAAGGGATAGTGACAGGCTTGCTGATCGCGGCGCTGGGCTGCGCGCTCTTCTATCCTGCGGCGGCGCTGGCGACTTACGGGCTCTTCTTGGGCGCCTTGTTCGTGTTGGCCTCGGGGATCACCATACTCCAGGTGGCCGCGAACCCCTATGTTAACGCCCTGGGCAGCGTCGAAACCGCCTCTAGCCGTCTAAACCTGACCCAGGCCTTTAACGCCTTGGGCACCACGGTTGCGCCTTACTTTGGCGCTGTGCTAATTCTCTCGGTTGCCGTTGAAGCCAGCGAGACCCTGACCCAGGCACAGGCCGAGGCGGAAGTGGTTAAGCTGCCTTATCTGATCCTCGCCAGTGCCCTTGGTATTCTGGCGTTGGTCTTTGCCAAGCTGGATCTGCCGCAGATCAAAGAGCATTGTCAAAGCGGTGAGCAAGGCGAGCTGGTGCATAATGGCAAGACCAGCGCGCTGCAGTCTGTTCACCTGGTACTGGGCGCCGTGGGTATCTTCGTCTACGTGGGCGCCGAGGTCTCTATCGGTAGCTTCCTGGTTAACTTCCTGGCCCAGGATGACATTGCCGGACTCAGTGAGGCCAGCGCCGCGAGTTACATCACCTATTACTGGGGCGGTGCCATGGTGGGTCGCTTCATCGGTAGCGCCGTGATGCAGAAGGTGCCTGCCGGTACCGTACTTGGTTTCAACGCCCTGATGGCGGCGCTCTTGGTTGCGCTCGCCATGACCAGTACCGGTAACGTCGCCATGTGGGCAATTCTGGCGGTCGGCCTGTTTAACTCCATCATGTTCCCAACCATCTTCAGTCTGGCACTTAGGGATCTTGGCCCTCACACCTCACAAGGTTCTGGTGTGCTCTGCTTGGCCATCGTGGGCGGCGCGATCCTGCCGCTGCTGCAGGGTGTGCTTGCCGATAATATCGGTATCCAGCAGGCCTTCTTCCTGCCGATCATCTGTTACCTGTTTATTATGTTCTATGGCGTGAAAGGGTCTAAGCTTTAAGGCCTATTGCGTTTACAGTAATGCGATTAGTAAGAGGCAAGCAGCAATGCTTGCCTTTTTTATTGCCAGAATGGCCGCTAGCGCTTGCCTAATAGGGGCTTAACTCCTATGATCGCCAGCGATTTTTATTATCTAGGCTCTGCTACTTTAGGCTCTACTATGTTAAATGCGTCGCTATCTCCAAGTTCAACCGAATTAGTTATCAATGTGCTGGCCATGGTGCTGGAAGAGGGCAAACCGCTGGACAGAGCCTATTCCCATCACTTCTCTGGACTAAAGTTAGCACCGTCCGAGCAGGCACGCATCACCTATGTGACCGGCGATCTGCTGCGCCGTCTCAACTTCTACTGTCATCTGGCCGATATCTCAACCGATGAGATAACTCGTATGGGATCACGCCTGCTCAACGCCTGGCACATGGCTAACGAGCTGCCTATTCCTAAGTTGCAGTACACCCTGGCGATCGAAGAAGCCGATTTTAACCAGCGTTTAGCCGATGCCAAGCAGCAGGAAGCCCTGTTCGATGGCTGCCCCGAATGGCTCGATAACTTGGGCCAGCAGCAGTTGGGCGATGACTGGGCCAAGGAGCGTGCCGCGCTGGCACAGGCACCTAAGCGCTATCTGCGCGTCAATCCGCTCAAGACAGATCGTGAGGATCTGGCTAAGCGCCTGGCAAAGGAAGGGGTCGAGACTCGTGAGGTGCCGGGTGTGCCGAGCGCGCTCGAGGTTATCTCTGATTCGGCGCTGTTTCGCACCGAGAGTTTTAAGCAGGGGCTGTTTGAGCAGCAGGACGCAGGTTCTCAGCATGTCGCGGCGGCGGTAGGCGCAGAGCCCGGCATGCGAGTCATCGATGCCTGCGCCGGCGCAGGTGGTAAGACGCTAGCCATTGCGGCGCAGATGCAGGGTAAGGGACGCCTGTTGGCCATGGACGTTGAGCAGTGGAAACTGGACAACTTGAAGCAGCGAGCGCGCCGCGCCGGTGCCCATAACGTCGAGACCCGCATCATTGCCAGCAGCAAGACCATCAAGCGTCTTAAACTGAGCGCCGACAGGGTGCTGTTGGACGTGCCTTGTTCCGGCCTTGGGGTCCTCAAGCGTAATCCCGATGCCAAGTGGCGTGACACGCCGGAGCGCCTGCCGGTATTGGTCGAGCTGCAAAAGGAGATCCTGCAGAGCTATAGCCGCATGGTGAAGGTCGACGGCATCTTGATCTACGCCACTTGCTCTATCATGCCACAGGAGAATCGCCAGCAGGTCGATGCCTTCCTGGCTGCCAATCCGCACTTTAGCTTCATCGACGATGAAACAGTTAGCGTGGCCGACAGCGGCTTCGACGGCTTCTACTTGGCGCGTATGAAACGCACCGCGATCTCTGCTTAATCTGCATTCAGTGATCTAGGTCACAGGTGTCGGCTCAGGGCGTGGGTAACTGCGCAGTAAGCCGACACTTGCCTCCTTTCGGGCTACAACAGGCCCAACAAATAGTGATATCATCTCTCCTTTCAATCGCTGATCTTGGTCTATCTGCTTTTTTCTCGGACGATGTTATTACAAACGGCTGTACAAGAGTTTTCACATCAAGAAAGGTTTTCTGCGCTGCAAGCCCTGTTGGACGGTCGGCTGCTGGAGTGCCAGCGCCGCGCCCATATTATTCGTGGTGTCTTCGCGGGCGAGCCTAAGTTATCTTGCCAAGTCTCCCTTAACGATCAGGGTAAGGTGAGCGGTCGTTGTGACTGCGGTCAGCCACGCTGTCTGCATCAGGCGGCCTTGGTCATTGAGCAGGCGGCTCATAGCGCAGTTGAAGAGCAGGGACGTTCCAGACGCTCAGATACGGCGATTCGCCTGTTTCGCAGCGATCTCAAGGAGCGTTTCGATCCTTTCCCCACCATGGCGCGCCATCGCATCCTCTACCTGTTAGCACTGAGCGAGACAGGTTTGCAGCTCAAGGTGTTAAAAGGCTATCTCAACAAGAATGGCCGCTATCAGCTCAAGGGACCTTTAGGCTTCGACTTGCTGCAGAGCCAGCCTGTGCCCAAGTATGTCAGTCAGACAGATCTCAAGTTACTGCACCTACTCAGAGAGGTTGCGGGCGAGGTAACGGGTGAGACTTTTAGCTCCGAAACTAGCCCTAGCATTAGCCCTGACATTAGCCCCGAAACCAGCAGTGAAAATTTGCGTGCCGATAGCACTCAATCACAGCTACCCGAGTACCTAAGCCCTGCGGTGTCACGCCTGGATGCTCTGGCAGAGCAACAACAGGTGTCGCAGGCAGGAGCCTCGCTTGAGCAGGCGATCCTTATCGATCTCAAGTGTTCGCTCGCTAATGACGCCTTTGGCTCACAGCCTCTTTCTAGTGAACATTTAGCCGTACTCGACAGTGATTTTTATCGCCTGCTGTTTGCCAGCGGTCGCTGTTTCTTTGGCAAGGTGGCGGGGGAGCCGGTGCGTTTGGCGACTCACTATGATGAAGACTACCTGGATGAAAGCTTCATGCTGCCCCTTTGCCCCGGTGTCTGGCTAGATACCTGCTCGGGCACGGGGATAATCGATAAACGCGGTGACGTGCGGGTGAATCAAACCCTGTTAGAAGGCGCGGATCTGGACGGCGACTGGCTGCCAAGGCTAGAGATCGCCCGCGAGAGCCTGGAGCAACACTGGCACGAGCCTATGTTGTCGCCCATAGATGTCGCGAAATTTTCTATGGTTCATCGCGGTCGGCGTTATGACTTCGAGTCGCTGAGCTATCTCGGCGCGGGCCATAAGGCCTTCATGGCGCAATTTGCCAAATGCCAGCTGTTGCTCAATCCCTTGCCGCTACTCACCAGTCAATTCGAGCCAGCCGTGACTGAATCACTCGGCGAGGGCCTGCGTCTGGTACCGGGGGAGGCGAGTGAGCATGTGGTGTTGCTGCGCACGCTCTCGCTCAAGGGCTGGCAGATTGAACTGGTGGCCAAACAGCGTTTCGTTCAGGTGGCGGCTAATGCCTGGTATGGCGAGGTGAACAGCGCCGACAAGGATTGGTTCGAGCTTAGCCTGGGTGTCGAGGTTGAGGGTAAACGGGTTAATCTATTGCCTCTGCTGGTTAACCTGATTCGACAGGGCAAGTTAAGCCGGGATTTCACGACTAGCCCAGATCTAAACATCAGCCCGGCGCTAAACACCAGTGCTGCGCTTTCTGATAAACAGGGGAGCGAGCAGCCGCTACAGGAGGTGGCGCTGGAGCTAGAATCTGGCGCGATCCTGACCCTGCCGGCGGGCCGTGTCCAGCGCATACTTGCTGTGCTCGACGAGCTCTTTGCGCAGCAGCCGCTAAACGATCAGGAGAAGCTGGTGCTGGCACGGCATCACCTCGGGCGCATCCCGCTGCTCGATGATGCCTTGAGTCAATCTGAGCAGGCGCTGACCTGGTCGGGTGAAGCTAAGCTGAGGCAACATGCTAAGGCGCTCGGGCGTTATCTCAATGAGCAGCAGAGCAGGCGCGCAGATAGGCTAGGCACCATAGACTTTGTCGCACCCGATCGGCTCAACGCCGAGCTGCGCCCCTATCAGATAGAGGGGGTCGCCTGGCTACAATTTATCAAGCAACATGGTTTTGGCGCCATTCTGGCAGACGACATGGGCCTGGGTAAGACGCTGCAGACCCTTTGTAGCATCCTCTTGGATAAACAGGCAGGTGTGTGTAAGGCGCCCGTGCTGGTTGTTGCACCCACCAGTTTGCTCAGCAACTGGCAGCGGGAGATCGCCCAGTTTACGCCTAGCCTGACTAGTTTCGTCTGGAGCGGCCGTGCCCGCCATGATAACGAGCAGGCGCTGACCCATGTCGATGTGCTGATCACCAGCTATGGGATCCTAGCACAAGACGCCGAGCGGCTGACCAAGCTTAACTGGCATCAGGTGATTTTGGATGAGGCGCAGACCATCAAGAACAGTCGCAGCCGCATCACTAAGCTGGTGAACCGGCTGCAGACCCAGCATCGTCTCTGTCTCACGGGCACGCCGATGGAAAATCATCTTGGAGAGCTCTGGTCGCTGTTTCATTTCCTGATGCCGGGCTTTCTCGGCACGGCCACTCAATTTCAACGCCAGTTTAAACAGCCAATAGAGAAAGATCATTGCGACACCAGCCGCCAACGACTGGCTCAGCGTCTGGCGCCCTTTATGCTCAGGCGCACCAAGCGTCAGGTGGCGACCGAACTGCCGACCAAGACGGTGATCAACACCCTGATTGAGCTGAGCCAGAGTCAGTCGGATCTCTATGAGACCATACGCCTGACGGTAGCGGAGCAGGTGCAACTGGCGCTGCGGCAAACCGGCGCCAAGGCCAACCGCCTGATGATCAGCAATGCACTACTTAAGCTTCGCCAGGTCTGCTGTCATCCGTCGATGCTCAATCTGGCTCAGGCAGGCGAGCGCGCGCATCTTGCTGAGGCAAGCTCTGGCGGTGAAACAAGTCGAATGAATGCGGCCTACGATGGTGGCCAGGATGAGCTTAACGCCGAGTCTTCCAAGCTTGCCTGGCTGGAGAACAAGTTGCCGAGCATGATAGAAGATGGCCGCAACATACTGATCTTCTCATCATTTACCAGCATGCTGGATTTGATCGCCGAGCAGCTGGATCGCCAGCAGATAGGCTATGAGATGCTAACCGGGCGCAGTCGCCATAGGGATCGCATCATAGAGCGTTTTCGTCGCGGCGAGGTCAATGTGTTCCTCATCAGCCTCAAGGCTGGCGGCTCGGGACTAAACCTGACCGAGGCGGATGTGGTGATCCATGTGGATCCTTGGTGGAATCCGGCCGCCGAAGAGCAGGCCAGCGACAGGGCCTATCGCATCGGCCAGGATAAGCCGGTATTCGTTTATAAGCTTATCTGTCAGAACACGGTCGAGGAGCGCATTCAGCAGTTGCAGCAGAGCAAACAGGCTCTGGCCCAAAGCATGTATCAGACCGAGAGCCTCACGGCCGCGGAGATGGATAAGGATGATTGGCTGGCCCTGCTTCAACCCATCACAGAGTAGCCAATCGCAAATTGATAGAGGCCTCTTGCCCTAGATTATTCGCCCTGGATGGTGAGTAACAGGGTACGGCCCCCGGCGCGGTTGCGTGCCTCGCACAGGTAGATCCCTTGCCAGGTGCCTAGATTGAACTCGCCGTCGGTGATAGGTAGGGTAAGTTCCGCCCCCAGAATCGACGACTTCAGATGGGCCGGCATGTCGTCGTCCCCCTCATAGGTATGGGTGTAATAGGGCTCATTCTCCGGCACTAGACGGTTAAAGAAGCGCTCGAAGTCCTCCCGTACGCTAGGGTCGGCATTTTCGTTGAGGGTGAGTCCGGCCGAGGTATGCTGTAACAGTAGATGGGCGAGACCTATCTTAATCTTGCTAAGCTCTGGGGCGGCGCGATAGATCTCTTCGGTGATCAGGTGATACCCGCGTTGTTTCGGGGGCAGATTTATCTCGACTTGAATCCACATGATGATTTTTCCTACGCTGTTTTATCGCCAAATGTCGGCACTTTTTGTTATTTTGCTAAGAGTGCGCCAACTCCCTAAGCTTGTAAAGCCTGCCGTAGTGTCTGTTTTATAGGATTTGCCACTTAGTGTTTAAAGCGGCGATGATGAATAGAAAAATACAGGGATAGAAAACGTTAATGGTTAAGCAAAGACTGGAGCCAGTAGAGGGGCATACACAAGGTAAAGCTGTGAAACCAGCGCCGCTATTGTCAGCGTCGCTAACCTCGTCATCGTCGCCAGCGCCGTCAAAGCAAGCTTCCAAGATGCAACCTGAATTGCCAGTTTATTACTACCTTAATAATTTCAACACCATGCTCCAAGGTGTTCAGCACCGCTATGGCGATCTCCTCGATGAAGTCGAGCTTGGCTTCATCAACACTTTTTCGGCGTTAGGAGAGGATGCTCAGTGTCTGCTGGTGAGACTCATCTCGCGTAAGGGCCCCTGGTTCTGCCTGACTCAGCTTAGCTACATTGAAATCACAGATATCCCGGCGGCCATCTCGGAGCTGCACGCTCGCAAACTGATCGACTATGAACAGCCCGATACGAGCTGGCTAATGCAAAAGAGCACCAAGGCGGCGCTTATTAAGGCCTTGGTAGCGCAAGACTCCAGTCAATCAGAGCCTGTCAATCCAGAGGCTTCGAAACTCGATTCTACGGCGATTAAGCGGCTGAAGAAGAGCGAGCTTATCGAGTATGCCCAAGGCACGGGCCTATTGACGCGACTGCTTGCCGGTTTGGCACCTGAGCGGCATTGGTTCTGTCTGAGTCCCAAGGCCGTCTATCGACGCTTCGAGTTACTCTATTTTGAACGTATGAGTCAGTCCCTGAGTCAGTTTATCTTGGCCGATCTTGGTATTCATAATTTTGAAGGTTACTCGACGAGTATCGCCAGTCGCAGCTTCAATACGCGAGCGGAGATAGAAGGCTTGTATACGTTGTCTAGGCTATACCAGGAGTTTGAAGAGGGTGCGCTGAGCGGTAAGCACTGTGATATTGGTATCGAAAAATTTGATTCATTTTGTCAAAGACTCACCGAGCTGCCTGATTTCGCCAAAGAAGCTGGGAATGAAAAGCTACAGCGCATGACCCAGGGGCTCTGGTTAATGGCGGCGCGCCAATTAGAGCGTTTGGGTCATTTTGAGCGCGCCTTAGCTCTGTATGGAAACACCGAGAGACCGCCGAGCCGGGAGCGCCGGGCTCGCTGCCTGAATAAGCTCGGCCGTGATGATGAGGCGTTAGGGCTAGTTGAGCTGATGTTAGCGGAACCTTTGGAGGAGAGTGAACGTCTGGTCGCCAGGCGTTTGCAGAAAAGCCTTCATCGCAGCCTGGGACGGGAGGTGCCCAAGCCTTGGCAAGGGGAGTTTGATACCTTCAAACTTGAGTGTCAGCGCACAGTAAATGATGAGAGCCCAGAAGGCGAAGAGTCAAACGCCCTGCGCGTCGAGCAATGCGCCGCCAGACACTTGAGCACTGTGCAGGGGGATAAGCTGCGGCTTTGTGTCGAGGTAGAAAATCGCCTCTTCTGTAGCCTGTTTGGCCTAGCCTTCTGGGACATCATCTTCGCCGGTGTCGGCGGCGCCTTCGCTAATCCCTATCAGAGCAGGCCGAGCGACATGTACCAGAGTGAGTTCTACCCAAGGCGCAAACAAGCGATAGCGTCGAGACTCGAGGCATTGGCCTCGGGTGATACTAAGATGATTATGGAGCATTTTCTTCAAAAACGCGGCGTCACTAACGACTGGGTACACTGGCCCCTGTTTGAGAAGCAAAGCCTAGATCTGCTTGAGCTTGATCTACTTGGGCTCGATCTTACGAATAGTCGAGAAAACGATGAGATACCGCTTCTCCTGCAACTGGCACTACAGGCATTCAGCGGCGCCTTTCTGGCGAAACTATTTCGACATATGCTGTTCGATCTTCGCTATTACCGCGCGGGCTTTCCCGATCTTATCTGTTTTCATCTAACTGCTGAGCATCTAACTAATGAGCATCAAGCAACCGATGACGGGGCACCGAACCTCATTGATAGCAGAGTCACAGCAGAGCTTATCGAGGTGAAGGGCCCGGGAGATGCCCTAAGAGATAATCAGACAGTCTGGCTGGACTGGTTTAACCGAAACGGCGTTAAGGCCAGCGTCTGCTATCTCTCGTGGCTCAACTAACATTGAGTAGCCTAGACTAAAAAAGGGTGTTCGCTCAGGCGTTTTCATAATGCATACTCTTTCTTGCTAAGTCGTGATAACAGAATCTTTCTCTGTCCTAATACCATGATTTTTTGCTAACCTCGTTAATAAGATAGGAGACTTTTGATAGTAAAGTCCGCCCGGTACAAGCTATAGAGAAAGTGTTTAACCAGCAGTGAAGGATCAATGATGTCACGAGAACAGAAGATGCAAGGCGTTCTGCCGTCGGTAGAGGGGAGAACGAGATCCCCCATGATGGCCAAGCTTCTTTGGTTATCGATGGCAATGCTCGTTTGTCTGTCTATGGTGCTGCCGAGTCACGCTGCGCCGCGCTTGGATTTGAGCGCCAAGACACAAAGCGGCGAGCTGGTGTCACTCCAGGCCTATAAGGGTAAGGTGGTCTATGTGGATTTTTGGGCCTCCTGGTGCGCACCCTGTCGCGACTCTTTTCCCTGGATGGAGCTAATGCATCAGCGTTACGGCGATAAGGGGCTGGCGATCGTCGCGATCAATCTCGATGAAGAGAGTGAGATGGCAGGGCCATTTCTGGCCAACTTCAAAACCAGCTTCGATATCCTCTACGATCCCAAGGGGGAGGTGGCCGGTCACTTTAATCTGCAGGGGATGCCCAGCAGTTATCTGTTTGATGCCGATGGAAATCTGGTCAGCGAGCATCTGGGCTTCTTTAAGTCGAAGCAAGTTGCCGTCGAGCAGGAGATACAATCTTTGTTGAAGAAGAGGTCAGCCGATGCGAACTGATTTAACGCTGCTGATCATATTGGTAGGGCTGCTGTCTGGCTGCGCCAATCTCGGCGTAAAGCCCTGGGAGCGAGGGCAGTTTGCCCGGGAGGATATGCAGCTAGAGGCCGATGAGATGGATATGGCGATAGAAGATCATATCTATTTTAGTAAGGAGGGCACCAGCGGCGGCCGTACCCTTGCCGGCGGTGGTTGTGGTTGTAACTAGGTTGTTTTAAGAGCTAACCGGGAATAAGGAAGATCGCTTGAGCGACATGAAGGACAGGCCGACACCGAATCAACTCGGGACAGTAGAAAGCGCTTTGCTAAAAAGTGAATCGCTAAAAAGCGCCTCGGTAACAAGTGCCTCGCTAGAAAGCGAGTCTGTGATGGCGTCTCTGCTGATGGCCAGTAGCCTGTTACTCGGTGTCGGCGCGGCGGTAACCAGTGACAATGCACTTGCAGGCGAACAAGCCGCCGAGACGCGCGATAATACCGCTGAGCAAGAGGAACATGCGAACGATCCGCTCGCTGGCGCGACCATAGATGCGGCCCTGGTCTACTATCAGGAGCAGGACAGAGTCACGGCGGCAGAAGGGATCATCAACTATCGTCAGGCGCTGGATGACGCCAATATTATTCGCGGCAAAATAGCACTGGACGCCCTAACTGGCGCCTCGGCCAATGGCGCCGTGATCCAGGCAAGCCCCCAAAGCTTTACCCGGCCTTCGGGCACCGGCGTCTATCAGGCGAGAGCCGGAGAACTGCCGCTTGATGACACCTTCAAAGACACCCGCTTGCAGCTAAGCTCCAACTGGCAGCATCTCTTCTCTGCCAAGTGGCAGGCCAGTCTCGGCGGGTATCTCTCTCGCGAGTATGATTACACCTCACTCGGTGTCAATGCTGGGCTCCAGCACTCCTTCAATCAGAGCAATACACAGGTGTTTGCCGGCGCGGCCTACTATTTCGATATCGTCAATCCAGTGGGGGGACGGCCCGTTGGGATGAGTGAGATGGTGTTTCGTAAAGACTTTGCCAGCGAGGCCGAGTTCAGGCAGGCGTTCGATGACACCCGTTTTTATGACAGCGCCCTCAAGCGCACCTTAGATCTTAATGTCGGCATCACACAAACCCTGAATCGTCGCTGGCAGGCGCAGCTGAGTTATGGCCTCTCGGCCGTCAATGGCTATCTGAGCGATGCCTACAAGGTGGTTAGCCGGGTCGATAGTAGAGGGCAGGCCCTTGGCTATCACTATGAGCAGCGCCCCGACGAGCGACTCAAGTACAACCTCTATCTCATGACCAAGGGCGCCTTGGATAGCGGCACACTGACCTTTTCCTATCGTTACAGTAATGATGACTGGTCGCTGCAGGCCCATACCTTTGATGCCCGTTATCGCTACAACCTCAGCGGCGCCGCCTATTGGCAATGGCAGTTTAGGGTTTATTTGCAGGATGCGGCAGAGTTTTATCACCTCTATCTCACTGAGGGGGAGCCCTTGCCTGAGTTTGCCTCGGCGGATCATCGTCTGGGTAAGATGCAGACCTATACGATAGGCGTCAAATATGGCCAGAGGCTAGAGCGGGGCATGCTGGCCAGTGTGCGTTTGGCCTACTATCAGCAGCGCCCACAAAACCCGGGTGTCGAGCTGCCAGGTGAGCTCGCCAGTTTCGATCAGTTCCCGCGCCTCGATGCGATCGTGTTGCAATTTGGAATGCGATTTTGATCGCAATGGAGGAAGGTCTCAAACTGTCGCCGCTTGCTGATCTAGACAATCAGCTGGCGGCGATCTCGGATGAAAGCCAATACGATCGCTATAACCTTAAGGGTCTCAAAGGCGAGTTTATGGCCATGGCTAGCCGCTGTGAATTTCTCGCGCGCCCTAAGCAAGCAGATAGCAAGGCGCAAGGAGACAAGGCTAAAGGTAACAGGACTCAAGGTAACAAGATTGGCCGAGAGCGAATAACTCAGGCCTTTGAGCGCGCCATGGCCGAGGTTAAGCGCATCGAGGCTAAGTACAACCGCTTCAGCGAGAGTAGCGTATTAACTCAAATCAATCGCGGCGCCGGAGACTGGCAAGCGATCGACGAGGAAACCCTTGGGCTACTCAGGTTTGCCGAGCATTGTTATCAGTTAAGCCAGGGCTGTTTTGATGTAACCGCAGAGCCCCTATTGGCCCTCTGGCCATTCGGCGTTGGGGAAAATGAAACTCCGCCGAGTGATAGCCAGATAGAGGCGGCGCTTGAATGTGTCGGCTTCGAGCGGCTGATTATCGAGGAGCGGTGCCTCTTTCTACCCGATGGCATGGGGATAGATCTTGGCGGGATCGCCAAGGAGTACGCCGCCGACAAAGCCATGGCTATCATGACCAGCGCGCTGCCTGATCACGACCTGTTAGTGAATCTAGGCGGCGATATGCTTGCCTCGCCAGGCTGCGAGCGGCCCTGGCAGATAGGGATTGAAGATCCCCACAAGCTAGATACCCCCGCACGTGTGGTGACGCTGAAATCTGGCGCGCTGGCCACCAGTGGACACTCCCGGCGTTATCTACTGCACCAAGGTAAACGCTATGGCCATATCATAGACCCAGGCACTGGGTACCCCATCAAAGGTGCACCGCTATCGGTCAGTGTGTTTGCTCCTCAGTGTGTCGTCGCCGGCATGCTGGCGACCCTGGCCATGTTACAGGGGGAGGGAGCCGAAGACTTTCTATCTCGTCAGGGCGTCGTTCATCACATCATCCGTGGCTAGCTTTCAGGTATTTAAGGTGAGGCACCGAGTCAATATTCATGCACACTTCGCCCATTCTGGTGCTCGTTTATCCTGCATGACTCTGCTAGAGTGGTTATAAATCAATGACTTTAGTTTAGTAAGTCATCAATTATAGCTTCATTAAATATGCATGCGCGTTTTGCCAAATAGATGCGTAGGCGCGCTAATAAAATGTCAGGCTCAAGGTTACAGGGAGGAGCTATGTTTGAGAAAAACTATAAGCTCTTGGTCCAAGAAGGGCACCTCACAATGTCTAGCTTGCTAGGCGGTTTGAATTCTATACGTAATGCAAATATCGATGATGCTCATCGAGGGCTATTTTACTCAGGACTATTTGAACTGGCGACCGGGTTTGAAAGGCTTATGAAGATAGTTTTGTTACTTGATCATAAGATAAATAATCATTTTAAAAACCCAACAAATAACCAGCTCAAAGATTATGGTCACAACATCTTGGAGCTATACTCGAGCTGCCATAATTTGGCAAAATCATATGGGCTTGAGTCAAAAATGGAGCCAAATGAAGTTCAAAATGAAATGCTAGCCGTATTATCTAAATTTGCCAAAGGCTCAAGGTACTACAATCTTGATGAGTTGACATCGAATAACAAGAATGAAGATCCCATTAATCTATGGCTATCTGTCATTCAGTATCACATATGGGGGCTTAGGAGCGATGTTCGTGAGAAGATACAAATGGAAGCCCTTAGTATTAACAATGTCGATCAGTGGCAACAAAACATTAATGGTGAGTGGATAACTAGTTGTGAATTTTACTATCTACTTAAGGCTACTGAAAAAGCTAGCTATCATGTGATTTGGTCAATAATTAGCTTACTAAGACCTTTCTATTCATTGCTCAGAGAGCAGGTATATACACTTCACGAAATGTATAGTGACAGCACTTCAGGCGACAAGGAAGAGATACCTTATTTGTACGAATTCTTTGTTTTCTTCCTCAAAAGTAAGCATTCCGTACTTCGTAAAAAACAGTGGGCATTGGGGGCGTGAGCCTACCAATCGCCGCTTAAGTTTTGCTGGTTTTTATGTGGGTGTTAAGAGCCTTTTTCTGGATATCGTATGGTTAAACAACAGGTTTTTTACAAATATAAATCTCTTGATAATTTTGAATTTTTACTCGACTTAATTCTCAGGGAAAGGTTATATGCCGCTCAACATCATGAGTTAAATGATCCGATGGAGGGGGTTGTTAAGATTGACGGAACAATACCAAAGGATAAAGAACAAGAGTGGGATGAACTAATTAAAACTTTTCGTATAGTCTGCTTTAGTCGGGATAAAGATCATCCTTTAATGTGGTCTCATTATGCAAATGGAGCAAGAGGCTGTGTTGTTGAGTTTCAGTTAATGGATGACCAACAAGCACATAGAGTTTCATACCTCAAAAAGCCAGTTATTAATGAGCGCCATATTTCTAGAGAAAAGGCAGAAGAAATCCTCGTACATAAAGATAAACCATGGAAATATGAATCAGAGAGTCGCTGTTTACTTGGGGAGAATGAAATATTTCTACCTATTTACATAAAGTCTGTGACATTTGGAAGCAGAGCAGAAAAGTCTAAGGTAGATATGTTGCTACACATTTTGTCGCTTTGTAAGCCTGACTTGAAAGTCCATGTTATGGGTGAACAAGGTCTAGTCGATGACATAAAAGTCTCTATTGGAAATAAGCGAATCTTCTTGTGCGACAGAGTTAGGACTCAAGATTACTGTCCTCAATGTACAGAGATTAAAAGAAGCCAAGAAGACTATGTTTTAAAGCATCGAGGGTGGAAAGGCTCTTAAAAATCACATTAATTCGCTCACAGCAACATCTGAGTGCCTTAGCCCATAGAAATTTCTATCTCAAACTTACGCCAATAAAAAACGCCCCGTAGGGCGTTTTTTGCAGAACTTGCTAAGAACTTAGCCGACTTTAGAAGTTAGCCGACTTAGGCGCGCGTGGGAATGGGATCACGTCGCGGATGTTCGATACGCCTGTCACGTAAGAGACTAGACGCTCGAAGCCCAGACCGAAGCCTGAGTGTGGCACTGTGCCGTAGCGGCGCAGGTCACGATACCACCAGTAATCTTCCTTGCTCAGACCCATCTCGTCCAGACGGGTATCTAGCACGTCCAGACGCTCTTCACGCTGGGCACCACCGATGATCTCACCGATACCCGGTGCCAGTACGTCCATGGCCGCTACTGTCTTGCCATCTTCGTTGAGGCGCATGTAGAAGGCTTTGATATCTTTTGGATAGTTCTTCACGACCACAGGTGCCTTAAAGTGCTCTTCCGCCAGGTAGCGCTCATGCTCAGACTGCAGATCGATACCCCATTCGACGTCAAATTCGAACTTCTTGCCACAGGCCTTGAGGATCTCGATGGCGTCGGTGTAATCCACCTGAGCGAAATCGCTGTTGACGAAGTTTTCAAGGCGCTCGATAACCGTCTTGTCGACGCGCTGGGCGAAGAACTCGAGATCGTCACGGCGCTCGTTAAGCACGGCGCGGAAACAGTACTTCAGCATACGCTCGGCCAGACCGGCAACATCGTTCAGATCGGCGAAGGCCACTTCCGGCTCAACCATCCAGAACTCAGCCAGATGGCGGCTGGTGTTTGAGTTTTCGGCGCGGAAGGTCGGGCCGAAGGTATAGATCTTAGATAGTGCACAGGCGTAGGTTTCGCCGTTCAGCTGACCCGATACCGTCAGGAAAGATTCCTTACCGAAGAAGTCTTCGCTGAAATCGACCTTGCCATCGTCGGTGCGTGGCAGGTTTTCCAGATCCAATGTCGAGACGCGGAACATCTCACCGGCACCTTCACAGTCAGAAGCGGTGATCAGCGGGGTAGAGACCCAGATGAAGCCTTCTTCGTTGTAGAAGTTGTGGATCGCGTGAGACAGACAGTTACGTACGCGAGCGACCGCGCCGATGATGTTAGTACGAGGACGCAGGTGAGCCAGTTCGCGCAGATACTCGATAGAGTGACGCTTGGCCGCCATTGGATAGGTATCAGGATCTTCAACCCAACCTGTGACTTCAACCTTAGTCACCTGCATCTCAAACGCCTGGCCTTTACCTGGGCTTTCAACCAGTTCACCCGTCATCACGACAGAGCAACCGGCCGTGAGGCGTAAGATTTCGTCGTTATAATTGTCTAAGCTATTTGGCACAACGCCCTGAATGGGATCAAAACAGGAACCATCATATACGGCAAGAAAAGAGATGCCGGCCTTGGAATCTCGGCGAGTTCTTACCCAACCGCGTACGGTAACTTGCGAACCAACCGCAAAATCACCCTTAAATACAGAAGCGACAGATGCAATGCTCATTGTTGCTTAGTTCTCCAACGAAACGTTTTATTAAAAATTTTGGAGGTTTATATTACCTTGCTGGTGGCTTTTCTCAAGGGAAAAACAGCAGATAGATTGGCCTAAAGGCAAATAAAATGGGCATTTCAGCCAAGGCAGGCGTAGGCGCCATGAAAAAGCGGCCTTAATCTGCTGTTTATCCGTGAATGGTGTTAGGCTGGAAAGCTTGTTATGCTTAAAATATGGCCAGTTAATTCAGTGGGCTAAATGAAAAAAGTCAAAATTTTCCAGATTTTTTTAGGCACCTTGTCGATCTTAGGTTGGTCCTTGGCCGTGTACGCATTACTGCTATTTGGTGAGGCCAGACCGGATCGCGCCGTGGGCTACTTTCTCAGTAAAGGGGCTAGCGTGCGCCTTACCTGGGATCCCACCATCACCCTGAGGCTGGAGTATGTGATCTGGAGCTGCGCCGCCATCAGTTTGATCAACCTGGCCTTTAACTTCTATGTGGCCCACCACAGCCGCATGGGCTACTGGTTTAATATCCCGTTGCTCTTGCTAACCTCCACCGCGGCAGGTCTCTATCTTAAGTTTTTTGTCTAGTTCTTCGTCTAGGGCTTCAGCACATTTACTTTCGCTGTATTCACTGTATTCACTGTATTCACTGTATTCACTGTATTCATTGTTTGCTGGCGTATATACGCCAAGAGGCTTTCGTAGAGTGGGCTAGCTAGGGCTTAGCTCTTATTTGGAGTGGGCTTAGCTTTTTTTTGGAACGATCGGGTTTAGATCGATTGTTCATTGCCTATCTGGCGGCAGAGCCTGTCTATCATGGCGGCGGTGGCGCCCCAGATAAAATAATCGCCATAAGGGATGAAGTAGACGGGGTAATTCACGCCGCGGCGGGAAAACTGTTTCTGAATGCGATTGGCGGGATCTAGAAGGAAGCTTAAGGGCACGCTGAACAGCTCATCCACCTCGCCGGGATCTAACACAGGCTCGAAGGCTTCTCTTACCACACCTATGATGGGCGCGATGGCAAAGCCGGTGAAAGTGTTAAACATGGGGTATTGGCCCAGCACCTCGACATTGTCTCGCGGTAGGGCGATCTCCTCAAACGCCTCTCGCAGGGCGGTGTCGGCGTAACTGGCATCGCTCTCTTCGACCTTGCCGCCGGGGAAACTTATCTGTCCCGGATGGGCCCTGAGGTGAGTGGGCCGGCGAGTGAGCAACAGTTCCAGCTGACCACTAGCTTCTATCAGGGGAACGAGCACGGCGGCCTGTCGCAATGTGCGATGGATCTGCGGCCCTGTATCTGTGGGCAGTTGGTGCAGAGCGTAGCGCCGTTTAAACTCGTCCAGTGTCATATTTGCTCGTTAGTTACTCAGTATGGGGAACTTGTCAGTGACTCAGTATGGGGAGGATCTTACTCACCTTATCATAACTCTCCTGATATTCGGCATCGACCTGCGAGTCGGCCACAATGCCGCCACCCGCCCAGCAGTAGAGACGAGGTGGCTCGGCCACCAGGGTACGTATGGTGATGCTGGTGTCCATCTGCCTGTCTTGGCTGATATAGCCGATGGAGCCACAGTAGAGGCTGCGGCGCGACGGCTCCAGCTCTTCGATGATCTCCATGGCGCGGATCTTCGGCGCGCCAGTAATGGAGCCACCGGGAAACGCGGCTCTTAATAGATCGCAGGGGCTGTTGGGGGTAGCCAGCTTGGCAGTCACTGTGCTCACCAGATGGTGCACCGCCGGGAAGCTCTCGATGGCAAACAAGTGAGGCACCCGTACGCTGCCAGGGCTGGCCACCTTGCCGATATCGTTTCGCAGCAGATCCACGATCATCAGGTTTTCGGCGCGATCTTTCTCAGATGCCGCCAGGGCTTGGGCGGCGGCCTTATCGGCCTGGGCGTCGCTGGATCTCGCCATGGTGCCCTTGATCGGCTTGGTCTCTATGGCATCGCCCTTAAGCTTGATGAAGCGCTCGGGCGAGATGGAGAGGATGGCGTGATTTTCCAGGCGGATAAAGGCGGAGAAGGGCGCCTTGTTGCTAGCTCTGAGTTTCAGGTAGGCTTGCCACTCATCGCCGCGATACTCGGCCTCGAAGCGTTGAGTCAGGTTGATCTGATAGCAATCGCCGCTGTGCAGGTACTCCTGAACCCGATCAAACTTGTCTCTGTATTCGTCTTTAGTGATCTGTGGCTGCCAGTCACGGCTCAGGGCAAACTTCTCACCCTTGGCTTGTTCGCTTGACCGTGAATCTAGCCTCGCCTCTAAGTCGGCTAGCCGTTCTTTAAGCGCCTTTTTACCTCGATAGTGCGCCAGAGACCAGGTCTGACTCTGGTAGCAAAACAGCAGCGCCCAGTCATAGAGGCCGACATTCATCTCGGGAAGCGCGATATCCTTGGCCGTGGTGGCGGGGAGCTTCTCGATGCGTCTGCCCAGATCATAGCTAAAGGTGCCCAGTGCGCCGCCGCTGAAGGGCAGCTCACAGGCATGCTGAGTCGGGAAATAGCTGGCTATTGCCGCCTGAAGTATCGAAAAGGGAGCGTCCTGGCTAGTTTCATCACTGTTTTTAGGGTTGTTTTTCCCAGTAGCGGTCGCCGCAGTGGGACGCAGATGCCTGGTTTGGGTCACGCCATCCTGGCTGGTGATGGTGGCCAGAGGATCGAAGCTGATGATGTCGTACCGGGCGTCAATATGATTGGCGCCGGCGGAGTCCAGCAGTATGGCCCAGGGCAGGTGAGCGAAGCAGTCAAATACCTCAATGGTGGAGAGTTGCCAGTCTAACTTTTGCACTGCAACGCCTTGAGTCGACGAAAAATCCATCGATAACCCTTATCTAAAATGTGATGTTCCCCTAAAAGTCGCGAAAGAGTATCATATTGTGAACGGATTCAAAAAAAATACGCGACCCTGCAAAAGGGCGGTGAATAACCAAAACGTGAGTAAGGAAATGTCTGTGACTATAGAACAGCCCATCATCAAGCAAGCGGACCTCATCGAGAGTGTCGCCGACGCACTACAATATATCTCCTATTACCACTCTAAAGATTTCGTTGACGCCATGGCCGAGGCCTATGAGCGCGAAGAGAGTGCGGCGGCAAAAGATGCTATCGCGCAGATCTTGATCAACTCTCGTATGTCCGCCGAAGGCAAGCGCCCGCTGTGCCAAGACACAGGTATCGTGACCTGTTTCGTTAAGATCGGTATGGGCGTCAAGTGGGACAAGACAGACATGACAGTGCAGCAGATGGTGGATGAAGGGGTAAGACGCGCCTACACCAACCCAGATAACCCGCTGCGCGCCTCTATCGTTGCCGATCCTGCCGGTGGCCGTAAGAACACTAAAGACAACACTCCATCTGTGGTACACGTCGAGATGGTGCCGGGTAACCATGTTGAAGTCGCCATCGCCGCCAAGGGCGGTGGATCGGAAAACAAGTCTAAGATGGTGATGCTTAACCCATCAGACGATATCGCCGAGTGGGTCGAGAAGACACTACCGACTATGGGCGCCGGCTGGTGTCCACCAGGTATGCTGGGTATAGGTATCGGCGGCACCGCCGAGAAGGCGGCCGTGATGGCCAAAGAGGCCCTGATGGATCCTGTCGACATTCACGAACTACATGCTAAGGGCGCCGAAACCGCCGAAGAGAAGTTGCGTCTGGATATCTTCGAGCGCGCTAACAAGCTAGGCATAGGTGCCCAGGGCCTTGGTGGCCTGACTACCGTGCTGGATATCAAGATCAAATCGGCGCCAACCCACGCAGCCTCTAAGCCTGTGGTGATGATCCCTAACTGCGCGGCGACCCGCCACGTGCACTTCCACCTAGATGGTTCAGGCCCAGCCGAGCTGGAGACGCCTAAGCTGGAAGATTGGCCAGAGATCACCCGCGAAGCGGGCGAGGGCGTACGCCGCGTGGATCTTAATACCGTTACCCAAGCTGACATCGAGCAGTGGAAGAGCGGTGACGTGTTGCTGTTAAACGGTAAGATGTTGACCGGTCGTGACGCGGCGCACAAGCGCATTCAAACCCTTATCGAGAGTGGTGAAGGCCTGCCAGAAGGGGTCGATTTCACCGGTAAGTTTATCTACTATGTTGGCCCAGTCGATCCTGTGGGTGATGAAGTGGTTGGCCCAGCGGGTCCAACGACGGCGACCCGTATGGATAAGTTCACCGATCTGATGCTGGATAAGACAGGTCTGATGGGTATGATAGGTAAGGCTGAGCGTGGCCCGGCTACCGTCGAGTCTATCAAGAAGCACAAGGCGGTTTACCTTATGGCCGTGGGCGGCGCCGCTTACCTGGTGTCTAAGGCGATCAAGAAGTCACGGGTCGTGGCCTTCGAAGACTTAGGTATGGAAGCCATCTACGAGTTCGACGTGACCGATATGCCGGTGACCGTTGCCGTAGACAGCGAAGGGGTCAATGCTCACGAAACCGGCCCTGCCACCTGGCGTGTCAAACTTGCCTAACCCAGAGTAAAGCATGAAGAAGTGGGTGGGTTTTAGGTGAGTCAGACGACTTGCTTAACCCCCCATTTTTGTTTAGTGTCTGTTGCGTATTTTGGCGACACTTTTTGGCTTTAGGCGCCTTTTCTTAGCATTAAGCATTGTCGCCTTGCCGTTCAACCATAAAGATGACTATAACAATGAAAAAAACTGCAATCATACTTGCCTTGGCGACAGCCGGTCTGGTGTCTGGTGCTCACGCCGCAGCACCAGAGCCTTTTAAGGTACAACACCTCGTTAAAATGAATAAGCTGCATTCCAGTGCTCTGTCTAATGACGGCACTAAAATCGTGTATGCAGTTAAAAAATTTGATGATAAGGGTGAGGCACAATCTGACCTTTATCTTCAGTCGCTGACCGATGGCAAGGTAAAACGCCTGACCTCGGCCAAAGGCACTGAGCATAGCGTTGCCTTTAGCGCAGACGATAAGAAGATCTACTTCCTGGCGGCGCGCGATGGCAGCTCACAGCTGTATGAGCTGGCACTCGATGGCGGCGAAGCGGTTAAGATCTCTAATCTGCCGCTGGACGTTGAAGGCTTTAAGCTGTCTCAAGATGGCGCTCAGGTCGTGATGAACATGCGCGTCTACCCTGAGTGTGACACCTTGCAGTGCACCGCCGACAAGCGTGAGCAGGAAGCCGAGAGTAAATCTACCGGCCGCGAATACAAGCAGCTGATGGTACGTCACTGGGATACCTGGGGCGATCACAGCCGTAGCCACCTGTTTGTGGCAAAACTTGATGGCAAGATGATCGACACTGCCGTGGATGTGACTAAAGGCCTGGATACCGAAACTCCGCCGCTGCCATTTTCTGGCATGGAAGAGGTGACCTTTACCCCAGACGGTAAGTATGTGGTCTACAGCGCCAAGGCGCCGAGCAAGTCACAGGCTTGGGAAACCAACTACGACCTGTGGCAGGTCTCCGTCCTGGGCGGTGAGGCGAAAAACCTGACTGAGAGCAACAAGGCGTGGGACGCCCAGCCAACCTTCTCTGCCGACGGCCGTTACCTGGCGTATCTTGCCATGAGCAAGCCTGGCTTCGAGGCGGATCGTTACCGCGTCATGCTGCGTGACACTGTGACCGGCCAAGAGAAAGAAGTGGCGCCGCTGTGGGATCGCAGCCCAAGCTCGCTGACCTTCGGTGCAGATAACCGCACTATATATGTGACGGCGCAGGATCTGGGCCAGGTGAGCATCTTCGAGGTCAACACTCAGTTTGGTGACGTGAAGACGCTGCACAACGACGGCAGCAATAGCATCCTGGGTGTGACCGGCGACAAGATCGTCTTCAACCACAAGAGTCTGGTTGAGCCGGGCGATCTCTATACCATGTCTCTCGACGGTCAGAATGTAAATCGCCTGACCGAAGTGAACAAGGATAACCTAGCCAAGATCAAGTTTGGTGAGTTTGAACAGTTCAGCTTCAAGGGCTGGAACAACGAAGAGGTCTATGGTTACTGGATCAAGCCTGCTAACTACAAGCAAGGTAAGAAGTATCCTGTTGCCTTCTTGGTACACGGTGGCCCACAAGGCTCATTCGGTAACTCATTCAGCAGCCGCTGGAACGCGCAGCTATGGGCGGGTGCCGGTTACGGCGTGGTGATGATCGATTTCCACGGTTCTACCGGTTATGGTCAGGCCTTTACCGACTCTATCTCTAAGGACTGGGGCGGCAAGCCGCTGGAAGATCTGCAGAAAGGTTTGGCTGCGGTGACGGCTCAGCAGAAGTGGCTAGATGGCGATCGCGCCTGCGCCCTGGGTGGTTCATACGGCGGCTACATGATGAACTGGATCCAAGGTAACTGGAACGACGGCTTCAAGTGTCTGGTTAACCACGCGGGTCTGTTCGACATGCGCTCTATGTACTATGTGACCGAAGAGCTGTGGTTCCCTGAGTATGAATTCGGTGGCACCTACCAGGACAACAAGGAACTGTTCGAGAAGTTTAACCCGGTTAACTATGTCGATAACTGGCAGACGCCTATGCTGGTGATCCATGGTGAGAAAGACTTCCGTGTGCCTTACGGACAGGGCCTGGCGGCGTTCAGCTTCATGCAGCGCAAAGGGATCCCATCTGAATTGCTTATCTACCCAGATGAGAACCATTGGATCCTTAACCCAGACAACCTAGAGCAATGGTACGCCAACGTACTGGGCTGGATGGATCGCTGGACCAAGAAGTAAACCGAGATAGACGTTCGCAAGATGCGGGTGATAATTTAGTCACCCGATCATAGAAAATAAAAAGCCAGAACTCAGTTCTGGCTTTTTTGTGGGCGTTTTTTGTATGCGATTAGCTTGCCCTAGTCTAGTTCACATGCGCTTCTAGAGAAAAGCGGGTAGGGTGAGCAATCGTTTGCCTGTATCGCGCTCTCATTCAACAAATTTGCACATGCCTAGTCCGAGAGGTTCCCCTGTTCTGGGGCTGTAGCCAAATCGAGAGTAAAACGCCTCCTTACCGCAGGCAGCCAACAGCCCAATGGTGGCGCCGGGCAGGGCGGTATCTGCAAGAAAACTCTCTATCTCTTGCATAATTGATCTGCCTACACCTTGGTTTTGATACTCGGGTGAGATCACTATGTCTTGCAGATAAAAATACATAGCGCCATCGCCCACAATACGGCCGTAACCCACAAGCTTTGAATCGATATGGGCGCAAACGTGAAAAAGCGAGTTATTCAGGCTTTGTTGAACCAGTCCAGGCTCGGGGTTCGTCCAGCCAACTGCAGTTCGCAAAGTCATGAACTCTTCGAGATCAGGTGCCTGGTTGCTTATTCTCACTTCCATCTTTCTCCTTATGGTGTTTCCTCATCTTGCTAAAGATTTATCTGGTTGATTCATTTTATGATATTTTGTCAAACGCATTTGTAATGGGTATTTAATAGACTTAGCCCCACGACAACTAATAGCCAGTGAACATCTAATTTTCAAAGACAGTCGCGTACGATGCAGATATATACATCATCTGGGAGGCGAATCGCTTTTGCACGTTCCATTCGAACAATCAAAACAGTGGGCCTGCAGATTTCTTTTAATAGTACACCTAGTGTCAGGAGAGTTAGTCAAGATGAAAGGTAAATGTCTGTGTGGAGGTGTCGAATTTTATATAAGCGGACCTCTTCCTCATTTCTATCAGTGCCATTGTTCTTTATGTCGAAAGTTGTCTGCTTCCTCGTCAGATACCGCCACATTTCTTAATAAAGCGCAATTTACATGGATTAAAGGTGAGTCCCTTGTTAATTCATACATCACTGAAACCGGTTATCGTTCCGATTTCTGTAGCAAGTGCGGCAGTACAGTCCCTCACCTGATGAGTAATAAAAAGCAGTATTGGATCCCAGCCGGATTACTCGATGATGCTAAAGATAGCCGTGTCGTTGCGCATCTTTTTGTTGAGTCTAAAGCCAATTGGGACATTATTGGTGACAGCGGAGCACAATTTGAAGAGATGCCCGACATGGAAACCCTTAATAACGCATTGCAAAGATCAAATTGACGATCACTATCGGTACGTAATTCCTTAGGAAGCCCCTGTTAATTTGAGCGATTTATCTCCATTGGCCGCAACTTCCGATAAGCCCTGAAAAGTCTATGTCGCTTTCCAAAGCGGTCGGTCGAGATACGCAGCCAACAGTTTAGCGCTGGCTTCTATCTCTAACTCGCTGCCGTGATCCATCACATTGGCTCGCTCACCATTGCGAAAGACCAGATTAAGCTCATAGCTGCGGTACGATCGATTGTTAGAACGTATAGATTCACTGATGAGCTGCAACGCATGGATGTCGCTGAGTCGTCCCTGACGACTGGCATCACCTCTTTTAGAGCCATCGTAGCTTTTGCCGCAAAAATAGGTGCCTAAGGTTTTATCGAAGGTCATGTGCTTCTTGCTGGACAGCATCAAGAGACTAACCCCGATGAATAGGGCGCCGAGTATCGCCATGGCGCTGCCACCACCAGATTCGCCTTCGAGAAACAGGGTGGGACTGACGATGAAAAATATTCCTAAACCGGGTAGCAAAAACATCGAATATAAAATGAGGGCCGTTACGGAGTGCTTAATGACAATTCGGCCTTTGGTCTCGACCATATCTTGTGTCTTAAAGTTTGCGCCGCCAGATTTCAGCGGATCCCAGCTGGTCTTTTCGGCAACGGGGTCATCCGTATCAGCTAATTTCAATTCGAACTTGTTGATTCTTATGTCCTTAATGGCGCTCATGGGCGTTTCCTTCTATGGCATTACTCCATAAGGGAAAGAGTGTAATGCTATGGGAGTATTGAGTTTGAATCTCAGTGACGGCTTCAGTTATGACTTGTCATCTTCTATGCGGTTAGCGGCTTCTCAAGTGATAGTCATTACAAGCGACGATCATCACAAGCAACAAGCTTCACACTCATAGCGAGTAAGCAAAGGATCCTTTTCATGTGGCATCCCTATCATCTATCACCTCCTAAGAAGTGCGCACCTTGCTCGGCTGACCTAGCTAGCTTTGTTAGCAATTTTTAGTGGGGATAATTCATTTTTACAATAACTTATCACCGTCTTTGGCTGGTTGCCAATAGGTTGACATGGGGAGAAGATGGAAGATTTGCTGAGCGAGACTGCAGGTGGGCTGCTTGTTGTGAATTAGAGTACGAGATTCGATGCCGCTCGGCGCCCAATTTCCTTATACTTATATCTAAAGGGAATTCAGGCGCTGTAGCCTAGATACTGTAATGCTTAGTGCCCCGGCATGCCGTCGTTGATGCGATACCAGGAGGTGAGGCTGTATCTGTCGTGATGGGACAGTGACACCTCATGGGGAAAGAGTTCGCTTAAGAAGATCACCATGGTGCCGGATCTGGGCTCGACCAGCTGGAAGGGGGTCGTTTCGTCACCTTGGTACATGAGTAATTCACCGCCATGGCTGGGTTGCCAGTCGGGGTTGAGGTAGAGAATGCTGGTGAGCTTGCGGTTGGTCTGGCCCCGAAAGGCATCCAGGTGTCGCTTATAGAAGGCGCCTGGGGCGTAGTAGGCCAGCATGGCTTCTTGATCGAACAGGCCCAGATAGAGATAACGGTTCACCGCCAGGCGCAGTTGCTCTGACCAGGTGAAATAGTCCCGGGTAAAGTCCATCGACTCGTTGAGCCAGCAGATCTTGTCGCGGCGTATGGTCTCGACAACCTGTTGGTCTTGGGCACGGCCGATTGCCGCGGCCTTAAAGTCTTCCTCGGCAAGCTCTGTGATCCCATCGAGTAGCTGCTGCAGCATGCTAGGTGGGAAGACATTATGCAGCACCGCATAGCCAAGGGTGGCAAGCTGGTCGCATATGTCGGCAAACAGCATATCGTCGAGTGCTGGAGCGGATGTTAGTTCTAATTTTGCGGTCAATGGCTTAGGTTTTTATAGAGGCGGTGAAGCCTTATAGTCCTAAGCGATGAGCCTGGCTAACTAATAATTTTTGTGGTTAGGATAAAAAGCTTTTTATTTAGTTTTTATCTAATAATAACAATTATCTATATTTCTATTTGGACTAAGTATGAAATAAAAAAAGGTGCCACATGGGCACCTTTTAAGCTTAGCTAACGCCATTGCGCCTTATACAGGATCTTGGTACTTCTTACCGTAGAAGCTGGCGGTCAGAATCGCTTTTAGCTCGGCGATCAATGGGTATCTTGGGTTGGCACCGGTACACTGGTCGTCGAAGGCGTCTTCTGCCAGCTCATCGAGTTTAGCGAAGAAGTCGGCTTCGTTGACGCCTGCTTCTTGGATCGAAGCCGGAATGCCAATCGTCTTCTTGAGTTCATCGATTTTTTCGAGCAACGCTTCCACTTTTTCTTCATCGCTAATGCCTTCGCCTGTCGCGCCTTTTAATTTTAGATGTTCGGCTATCTTTGCGTAACGACAAAGGGCCTTGGGTCGGTCGTACTGGCTGAAAGCGGCCTGCTTGGTAGGCATATCGGTCGCGTTAAAGCGGATCACGTTACTGATAAGCAGGGCGTTCGCCAGGCCGTGGGCCAGGTGGAACTCTGCGCCTAGCTTGTGGGCCATGGAGTGACAGATACCCAGGAAGGCGTTGGCGAAGGCGATACCGGCGATGGTTGCGCCGTTATGGACCTTCTCACGGGCAACAGGAGCCTGAGCGCCCAGTGCGTAGGAGTCTGGTAGGTATTTCACCAGCAGATCCAGCGCCTGCAGTGCCTGACCGTCGCTGTATTCATTGGCCATCACGCTGACATAGGCTTCCAGTGCGTGGGTGATCGCATCGATACCACCGAAGGCGGTGAGTGACTTTGGCATGTCCATGACCAGGTTAGGGTCGACGATCGCCATGTTAGGTGTCAGCTCATAGTCGGCAATTGGGTATTTCATGCCGGTTTGCTCGTCGGTGACCACAGCAAATGGCGTGACCTCTGAACCTGTACCCGAAGTGGTCGGGATAGCGACCATCTTGGCCTTCCTGCCCAGTTTAGGGAACTTGTAGATACGCTTACGAATATCCATGAAGCGCAGCGCCAGGTCGGCAAAGTCTACATCAGGGTGTTCGTACATGACCCAGATGATCTTGGCTGCATCCATAGGTGAACCACCGCCCAGGGCGACGATCACATCGGGTTGGAAGCTCTTGGCCACGCTGGCGCCTTGATTAACGATGGCCAACGTAGGATCTGCTTCTACCTCATAGAAGACTTCGGTTTCTAAGCCCTGAGACTTCAATATCTTGATGGTCTCATCGCAGTAGCCGTTATTAAACAGATACTTGTCTGTCACGATCAGCGCGCGTTTCTTATCGCTTAATTCTTCGAGAGCGATGGGCAAGCTGCCGCGGCGGAAATAGATAGAGGAGGGGAGTTTATGCCACAACATATTTTCGGCTCGCTTGGCGACAGTTTTTTTGTTGATAAGGTGGCTAGGGCCAACGTTTTCTGAAATAGAGTTACCGCCCCATGAGCCACAGCCCAGAGTAAGCGAAGGCGCTAACTTAAAGTTGTAGAGATCGCCGATGCCGCCCTGAGAAGCCGGGGTGTTGATCAGAATACGGGCCGTCTTCATGCGATAGCCGAAGGTTTTCACTCGCTCTGTTTGGGTGTCTTGGTCGGTATAGAGGCCAGAGGTGTGGCCGATGCCGCCCAATGTGACTAAGGCTTCTGCCTTGTTGAGTGCGTCATCGAAGTCGCTCGCACGGTACATGGCCAGCAGCGGAGAGAGCTTCTCGTGGGCGAAGGCCTCGGCTTCGCTGACTTCGGTAGCCTGACCGATCAACACCTTAGTGGTGTTTGGTACCTTGATGTTGGCCATGGCGGCTATGGTCGCCGCACTCTGACCAACGATGTCGGCGTTGAGGGCACCATTTTTCAGGATCACCTTCTGCATCGCCTTGGCTTCTTTGGCCGAGAGGATATAGCCACCGTGGCTGGCAAAACGCTCTTTAACTGCGTCATAGACGGCATCGACCACGACGACGGCTTGTTCAGACGCGCACACTACGCCGTTATCGAATGTCTTGGACATCAGGATAGAACTGACCGCGCGTTTGATGTCGGCGGTTTCGTCGATAACGATCGGGGTGTTACCGGCGCCGACACCGATCGCAGGCTTACCTGAGGAGTAGGCGGCCTTCACCATGCCAGGGCCACCCGTGGCCAGAATCAGGTTGATCTTCTCATGGGTCATCAGCTGATTAGACAGGGCAACGCTGGGCTCGTCGATCCAGCCGATGATATCTTTTGGTGCGCCGGCTTCAACTGCGGCTTCTAGTACCAGGCGGGCGGCCGTAGTGGTCGATACTTTGGCTCTTGGGTGCGGTGAGAAGATGATACCGTTACGTGTCTTGAGGCTAATAAGCGCCTTGAAGATGGCAGTAGAAGTCGGGTTGGTGGTAGGCACAATACCGCAGATGAGGCCCACTGGCTCGGCGATGGTGATGGTGCCGAAGGTGGGATCTTCCTCTAGGATGCCGCAGGTCTTGTCATCTTTATACTTGTTGTAGATGTATTCGGATGCAAAGTGGTTCTTGATCACCTTATCTTCTAGCACACCCATGCCGGTTTCGTTTGCCGCCATCTTGGCAAGCGAGATACGGGCATCGGCCGCGGCAAGGGCGGCGGCGCGGAAGATCTTGTCGACCTGCTCCTGACTAAAGTTGGCAAATTGTGCCTGGGCCTTGGCGACCCGTTCGACCAGTTGGTCGAGTTCCTGTTGGTTGCTAACAGTCATAATGAGATCCTTTGAAAAAAATTTAGCGAAAATCGGTTTTGGCTAAATTCTCTTGATGAAACAAAATTACACTCTTGGCGGGGTGATAACCGTGATCGACGCCGCAAAACCTCCTGTTAATGTAATAAAATGACATTGTGAGTACAATGTGAAGGTCCTCACTGGCATAATTCTAGTCGGGTAAAAATAGAATATTTAAGTCAAAGTTGTGAATTGTGATAGAAAATCTCGTTTTTCCAGGCGTGAGCAATACTGTACAGTATGCGTTTTTCAACCATACTGCTTTTTAACCGACTATAACGTCACTTGAGGAGATGACATTGGATTTAACACTCTATGTTAAATTTTTTCTTGGTTTGGTAGCCATAATTAACCCCATAGGTTTGCTGCCCGTGTTTGTGAGTCTGACCAGTCACCAGACGGAAGCGGAGCGTAACCATACGGGCAAGGTCGCTAACTTTGCGGTGGTCGTGATCCTCCTGGTCACCATCATTGCCGGCCAGCATATCCTCAATATGTTTAGTATCTCACTGTCGGCGTTTAGAATTGCCGGCGGTACCCTGATCGCGATCATTGCCATGTCAATGCTACAAGGTAAGCTGGGCGAGGTAAAACGCAACCAGGAAGAAGATAGGGAGGCGTCAGGCATGGAGTCGGTTGCCGTAGTGCCCCTGGCTTTGCCACTGATGGCCGGTCCCGGCGCGATCAGTTCTGTCATAGTGTCGGCGGCTCAACACAACACCTTCAGCGATCTTATCGGTATGTCGATCACTGTGGTGATCTTCGGCCTCACCAGCTTTACGCTGTTCCGTATGGCGCCGGTGATCTTTAAGTTACTGGGCAAGACGGGCATTAACGTGATCACCCGTCTCATGGGTCTATTAATGCTCTCTATCGGTATCGAGGTGATGGCGGCCGGGTTTAAGGGCTTGTTCCCAAGTTTGATAGGTGGCTAATCGTTAGGGCCTATTGATATTACTGCAGATAAAAAAACGCGCCTAGAGCGCGTTTTTTTATGCCTAGGTGTTGGATTCTCTACTGCAGATCGATCAGGGACCCAGCGCGGGCACTAAAGAGATGTTGGTGCAGGCGGGCGGCAAACTCATCTGTCATCCCCGAGATATAGTCGGCGATCACCCGGTTGCAGTTACCCTCTAGCGCCGCCATCTGCTGCCAGCGCTCCTGGGTATTGAGCGGTAGCAGGCGCTCGGGATCCGAGGCGAAGGCCTCAAACAGCTCCATGACGATCTGCTGCCCCTTGTACTCCAGCATCTGGATCTCTGGCTTACGGATCACTCTTTTGTAAACAAACTGCTTGAGTACATGCAGCGCCTCGGCAAATGGGGCTTCTAGGCGGGCATTGTATCTTAGCAGGGGCTCGTTAAATTCCGGGTTTTCATCGATAAGGATAGCGGTGACAAAGCCGTTCACTAAGGTCCCTATGGCATCCTTGCGCAGATGATTTTCCAGCGCAAACAACTTGTCGCCGATATTGGCAAACTCTTTCGCTATCCAGTTATCTTCACTCTGACTCAGCACACTGGCTACATCCTGTTGCCACATGGCCTGGGTGACTATGCCCATGACGATGGCATCTTCGAGATCGTGGATCGCGTAGGCGGTATCGTCGGCCAACTCCATGATGGAGCAGTCGAGCGACTTATATCGGGTGCGCTTGTGTTGATCTTTTTCTCCGGGCGCTGCAGAGACGAATCGCTCTCTGTCTTGGGTCGATAACGGCTCGAGTACCCAGTCGAGCACAGGCTTGTCCTCAAAGAAGATCCCTTTAACCGGGCGCCATTGGCTGGGCTTAAGCTGGCGGTAGCTGTCGACTTCGGGCCTGGTTTGAGATTGATACAGCTCGGCGTGGCTCGCAGGATACTTGAGGATCCCCAGCAAGGTGCGCCGGGTGAGGTTCATGCCGAAGTGCTCGGTATAAGGCTCTAGCGCCGTGAGGATCCTGAAGGTCTGGCCGTTGCCCTCGAATCCCCCGTCGCTGCGCATCATATAGTTGAGCGCGACCTCACCGCCATGGCCGAAAGGGGGATGGCCTATGTCGTGGGCCAGGCAGAGGGATTCTATCAGGCTCATGGAGTCGAGCAGATGATGCAGATCTGGGTATTTCTGTTTGAGCTGGGCGCAGATCCCTGTGCCTATCTGTGATACCTCTAGCGAGTGAGTGAGACGGGTGCGGTAGAAATCGTTCATACCCACCCCCAGCACCTGGGTCTTGGCCTGCAGGCGCCTGAAGGCAGCCGAGTGCAGAATGCGGGCGCGATCGCGCTGATAGGGGCTGCGGTGGTCGTTGCGCCTGAGTTTCTCTTCGCCCAAGCGTCTTTCATGCCAGATGGCTGATGTCATATGCTTTCCTCTTTGGCAGCCTTAGCCGCTATAGCAGGCGATTGATCTCATCGAGATTGAGCTCGAAGCTGGGAATAAAGGTGTCGATAAAATATTTTACCGCCGGATCCGGGTTCTTGCTTAGGGATTCGGTGAGGCGTCGCTTGGCGGTGTTGAATTCATGATTGCCAGCGGTCTGCTCCTCCAGGCATTTGAGGTAGGCGCACAGGGTATCGGCAGATTTTACCAATTGTTTGTACTCTTCATCGGCCTGCTCGCTTAGCAAGAGATCTTGGTAATCTTCCTGAAACTCCTCCGGCACCATCTCAAGTAGCCTGCGTTCGGCAATCGCCTCTATCTTCTTGTACTCGGCCTCGATCTCCTTATTGAAATATTTGACCGGGGTGGGCAGATCGCCGGTAAGGATCTCGCTGGCATCATGAAAAATCGCCAGGGTGGCGGCGCGCTCTGGGCTGAGCTGCTTATTGAATTTCTTGTTGGCTATGATGGCTAAGGCGTGGGCCACCATGGCGACCTGAAGCGAATGTTCCTGTACGTTTTCCGGGCGGACGTTATACATGAGCGGCCAGCGTTGGATCAACTTCATCCTGGCCAGGTGGGCGAACAAATGACTCATACTGCTATCCCTGTTGCTAAGTTGCATTAACAGTAACACAGGGCAAGTAAATAGAAACAGGGCCTTATACCATTCGTAATAAAAACCTGATCATTTTAGCTTGTTAAAACGCTTGATAACGGCGTTAGGATTTTTAATCCTGGAATTACTAAATCTGGAATAACTACTTATCTAAAAATCCTGCCTTGTTCTCAGCTGTTTTTCCTGCGCTATATCAGCTCAATGATTTATTGTGATTGGTATTAAGAATAAAAAAGCGACCCTGAGATCGCTTTTCTGTTGGCTTGAATGAACTTATTGGCTGTAAGTTGAGAGGAAGTCGCCAAATTCCACCAGTGCCTTATTCAGATCCTCCTTGTGAGGGAGGAAGACGACCCTGAGGTGATCGGGCTCTGGCCAGTTAAAGGCGGTGCCTTGTACCAAGAGAATTTTCTTCTCTTTGAGTAGATCCAGCACCAGGCGCTCGTCGTCTCTTAGGTTGAATATCTTGGCGTCCAGTTTCGGAAAGGCGTACAGGGCGCCCTTAGGTTTCTTACAGCTCACCCCGGGGATCTGGTTGAGCAGTTCATAGCAGGTGTCACGCTGCAGCGTAAGCCGGCCTTCGGGCGCCACCAATTCGTTGATGCTTTGATAGCCGCCCAGCGCCGTCTGAATGGCGTGCTGATTGGGCACGTTTGAGCACAGGCGCATGGAGGCCAACATGTCTAGGCCTTCGATATAACTCTTGGCGGCCTTGAGATTACCCGAGAGCATCATCCAGCCGACACGAAAGCCCGCGGCGCGGTATGACTTGGAGAGACCATTGAAGGTGACGGTGAGAATGTCGTCCGACAGGGTCGCCGCCGGAATATGCACGGCGCCATCGTAGAGGATCTTGTCGTAGATCTCATCGGCAAACAAGATGATGTCGTGCTGACGGCACAGCTCGATGATCTCCAGCAGTAACTCGCGGGAGTAGACGGCGCCCGTTGGGTTGTTGGGGTTGATCAGCACTATGCCGCGGGTTCGGCTATTTATCTTGGCTTTGATGTCGTCGAGATCGGGAAACCAGTCGGACTCCTCGTCGCAACGATAGTGCTGCGCCTTGCCGCCGGAGAGGTGAACGGCGGCTGTCCACAGGGGATAATCGGGGGAGGGCACCAGCACCTCGTCGTCACTGTTCAGCAGGCCCTGCATCGCCATGACGATGAGTTCAGATACACCATTGCCTATGTAGATATCTTCGATATCGACGCCAAACAGCCCCAGGCTCTGGTAGTGCTGGACAATCGCCTTGCGCGCCGAGAACAGGCCCTTGGACTCGCTGTAGCCCTGGGCGCTGGGCAGGTTTAGGATCACGTCGCGTACTATCTCTTCCGGGGCCTCGAAACCGAAGGGGGCCGGGTTACCAATATTGAGTTTAAGGATGCGATGGCCTTCGTCTTCCAGGCGTCTGGCTTCCTTATGGACAGGCCCGCGTATGTCGTAACAGACGGTGTCGAGTTTATTGGACTTAATGATAGGGCGCATCGAAACCTCGTGATAGCCGGTAAAGAAAAAAGCTGATTGTGTCAAAGCTCGTAAGTTATCGAACAATAACGAAAAAAAGTATTGTTTAAAAGGGGCTTTGCCGCAATTTGGCAATTATTTTCAGAGGAAAATGCTGAAAGGCTTATTTGTTAAAAATAAAATTAGTGATTACTGCTGCCGTGACAATTAATTTCAGGTAGTTAAACTGGGTTGGTTGGCTTTAGGTACAAAAAAGCCAGCGAAAAACGCTGGCTTTCATCATTGGGTAAACGGCTTGTTTAAGCGCGCTTCTTGAACTCGTGTGTGCGAGTATCGATTTCGATCATGTCGCCAGTTTTCACGAAGTCTGCAACGCTAAGGGTTGCGCCACCAGCGATAGTTGCTGGCTTCATGACCTTACCTGAGGTGTCGCCACGTGCTGAAGGCTCTGTGTAGGTCACTTCACGTACAACAGTTGTTGGTAGTTCAACAGAGATTGCCTTGCCTTCATAGAAGGTTACCTGGCACTGCTCTTCCATGCCGTCAACGATATAGGCAGCTGCGTCGCCCAGGTTGTCAGCTTCAACGTCATACTGGTTGTACTCTGCATCCATGAAGACATACATAGGATCGGCAAAGTAAGAATAGGTACAATCAAGACGGTCTAGAATGATATCTTCCATCTTGTCTTCACCCTTGAAGGTGGTCTCAGTCGATGAGTCTTGAAGAAGGTTCTTCAGCTTCATCTTAACGATAGCCGCGTTACGGCCAGAACGAGTTGTTTCAGTCTTTTGAACAACCCATGGGCTGCCATCTAACATGATCACGTTACCAGGACGGATTTCATGAGCAGTTTTCATTTCTCTATTTCCTATATTTTAGGGTGTTTCTATTTCAACGCAGTATCTTAGCTATTTTTAACGAATTGAACTAGTCGTGTTGCAAGATCTGCATCATTTATTGCTTCATCCGGCCATTTTTGCGCGTGTTGCGTCAGGGCCGCATGTGCGATAATGACTTGTTGCCACAGGGGAAGCAGGGCTTCCTGGCTACCTTGGTTAAAGCCAATATTGAGTGCTTTCCAGGCGTCGGCAACTTCTGGCGCCAGATTATGACAATAAAGTGCCATAAAGGCTTCTAATTTTATCAGGTGATAGTCTTCTTCCTGAGGATAGATGTGCCAGATAAAGGGCTTAGCCGCCCATTGGGCCCGCAGGAAGGAGTCTTCACCGCGCACTATATTAACATCGCAGCTCCAAAGCAGCCTGTCGTACCCTTGCTGATCTGTCATAGGCAGAAGATGAATGGTTAGCTTGCCATGGCAAAAACGCTGACCCGGTGCTAAGTCCTGTTGTGGGTCTATGAAGGCGCCTAGACTATTTAGGCTGCGGCCAATAGGAACCAGCAGATGTACCTGCTGTTTGCCTTGACTCCAATGTAGGCAAAGTGCCTCTAGGCTCGCGGTTTCATAGCTAAACAGGCTGACCACAGTATCGTCGGCTGCAATGCCACTGAGGCCAAGCTGGGTAAAATAGTTAAGTCGCTGCTGTGTCTCTTGCCAATGCTGTCGTGTCGCCTGCAGGTCCGATTCGCAGATGAGGCCGCCTGTCTTGTCGGTAAAGCCCGGGAAATAAAACTGCTTCTTCAGGCCGCTGCGCTGCAGGGAGGGCAGGCCGTGGCAGCCCTCGACCCAATCTTCGGCGCTGAGATACTCAAGGTTTAGCCATACGGGCACCTTGTCACCGACTTGATGTGCCTTGGTTATTTTGCCTAGCACTTCTGGCGGCAGTTCACAGGCGAAGGCCTCGATAAGCACCTCTCCGGGAAGATAGTCCTGGCTGAGGGGCAGATCCCAGTGCTTGATGCAGACGCCCTCGAAGGTCTGGCTCGGGCATTTGGGATCCAACGCTGGCAGGATATGGCCAAAGCTTGCCAGATCGTCGACCCAGAGATTGACCGCTAGCCCATATTCTTTTGCCAGCTGTTTGGCAAGGCGCCAGGTGACGCCGATATCGCCATAGTTATCGACGACGGCGCAGAAGATGTCCCAGTGAGGCGTGTGAGTATGACTGTGCATGGGGGAAGATTAGGTTGAACTGTCTCTGTGTGGGTGATTCAAGGTATCGGCTTCAGGGCTAAAAAAAGCGGCTGTTCGCCGCTTTTTATGCTGATGTGGCCGAAAGATTAGTCTTCCAGCTCTGCTAGGCACATCTCTTCGTAGATCTGTTTAACCCAGGCATCGACACGCTCTTCGGTCAGCTCGGGTTGACGATCTTCGTCGATACCCAGACCCACGAAGTGTTTGTCATCGGCCATGCCTTTAGAGGCCTCAAAGTCATAGCCGTCGGTCGGCCAGTGACCGATAACCACGGCGCCGCGCGCTTCGACGATCTCGTTAACCATGCCCATGGCATCGAGGAAATACTCGGCGTAATCTTCCTGATCACCACAACCAAAGATAGCGACCAGCTTACCGTCGAAATCGATCTGTTCTAATTCAGGGAAGAAATCGTCCCAATCACATTGGGCTTCACCGTAATACCAGGTCGGGATACCGAATAGCAGCAGATCATATTCTGCAATCTGTTCTTTGGTACTCTTAGCGATATCCTTGACGTCGACCATCTTCTTGCCCAGTTTCTTCTGGATCATCTTGGCGACGGCTTCGGTATTACCTGTATCACTGCCGAAAAAAAGACCTACAGTTGCCATTGTCTTTCCTTTATCTAGTTCACTGACGTTTGTTTCAACACCACTTAAGATCAGGGTCTTACCTGCTTAAGCAATATCGATTCGATTAATTGGCTGCGGCTGATGTTACTGGCCAAAGCCTTTTCATTCAAGGCGTCGTATAAATCTTGTGACACCTTTAACTCTATTCGTTTTAATCCAGCGGCTCTGTCGCGCTGGATCTGATTTCGCTTGTTGACCTTTAATTGTTGCTCCCGGGGAAGGGGATTGCTGCGAGGACGTCCTCGGCGCTTCTCGGTTGCAAACAGGTCTATCGTTGTTCTGTCTGAAGATTCTTTTGCCATCGAATGTTCATTTAACCTATGCCAGAGCTCTCCCAGGAGAGTTGGATCAAGCCCTTAGCTATAAACCCGGCACAGCCGAGAAATAATACTAACCAAACAATATAGCGGCCAAATTTAGGGACATTTCCCTGCTTGAGCACGTCATGTATTGCCATACCAATAAAGAAAAATATCGCTGCAAAGAACAGGTTTAAGCCAACTGCCTCTATCTGTTCCATATACTGAGATAACATGCTGCGTTCCCTCAGGCTAAAAAAAGAGGCGCGAATATACCATAGTTAAGCAACGTCTGCTACACGCTTTACAGACAAGATTCAGTCATTTTGCGCGATAAACTCGGCGACGATGCGATTGAAAATCGCCGGTTTTTGTGCGTGTAACCAATGACCTGTGCCGGCCAGTGATTTGGCCTGGATCTTTGGAAACTGAGACACAAATGCTCCGCGATGGGCCGCCGTCACATAGTCTGAATCGGCGCCGCGGATGCACAGGCTTGGGCCCATGTATTGTTTGTCTGCCAGTGGCCAGCCGATAAGATGCTCATAGCTGGATTTTAGCCCGGCCAGGTTCATCTTCCAGGCGAAACCCTGATCATCTTTGGTGAGGTTTTTCAGAAGAAACATCGCCGTACCTTCGTCGATACCTGCACCGAGCAGTTGTTTTTGCGCATCGGCCCGGTTTGTCAGTGCGCTAAGGTCTAGGTTACCGAGGCCGGCAAATACCTTTTGATGTCTTGGCTGATAGGCAACGGGAGCTATATCTGCCGCGACCAGACTCTTGACACGATCGCCATAAAGCAGCGCCGTGGCCATGGCGATCTTACCGCCCATGGAGTGGCCGACCAGGTGCGCCGAGTCCAGCTCGAGTTCATCCATGAGCTCAATGACTGCGTCTGCCAGCATGGCATAATCCATGTTGGGCCAGTGTGGGCTCAGGCCATGGTTAGGTACGTCGATACGGATCACCTGATGATCATCGAGTGCATTGCCTAGGGTCTTTAAGTTATCCAGGTTGCCAAATAGGCCGTGGATCAAAATCACCGGGCTACCTTGTCCCGATTGGGTGTAGTTCAAGCTGCTCATGGAAAGTTTAGGTTGAGAGAATTGGCCAAATTGTGCCTGTAAATCGGCTTAAAAGACAGCATTAAGCGCGATCGCGCCATTCTCTGACGGGTTTTTGCGCACTTGAGGCGTAATTTATTGATCTTGTAACCAAGTTGTGGATTTTTAATGCGATCGCTCTTTATTCCGGTGGGAAAGATAGCATACACTTGAACGGATCTGGCATCAGTTGCTGCGGATCGCATTCGCAATAACAATAACCTATTTACCTTTACCGCCTAAGGAAGATTCTAGTCATGAAATATATTGAGATTGATGAAGAGCTATATCGCCATATTGCCAGCAAGACAGAGCGCATAGGAGAGAGTGCTTCAGAGATCCTGCGACGATTACTCGGCCTAGACGTAGAGACGGTTGCCATGGTGCAGCCTGCGCAGATCAGCCAGCCTGGCCTAGATAAAGAGGTAGCACAAGAACAAAAGGTGGCGAGTCTCGATGCCGACACTCTGATCGACAAGGCGGCACTGGCACAGCAGAAAGGCGCCGTCGGTCGCTTCCTGTTTACCTTAGAGGCTATCTACAAGGCCACGCCAAATCAATTCGATCAGGTGTTACAGATCCAGGGGCGCGATCGTCTCTATTTCGCCACCTCAAAAGAGTCATTGCTCAAGGCCAGTAAGTCGGCCAACCCGAAAGAGATAGGTAACAGCGGCTTCTGGGTGACCACCAATAACAATACGGCCAAGAAGCGCACCATCCTAAGCGAAGTGTTGGGGCAGTTTGGCGTGCAAGAAAAACAGATTGAATCCATAATCGGTCATATTTAGTCGGCATACTGAGGTTCAATCTACCCATCACTTAGGAGTAAATTTTGGCGCTACACGAGCGAGCAGGTTTAGCTGCACAACAAAGGGACTTGGTTAATATTCCTAAACTGATGAGCCATTATTATCGGCTCTCACCGGATGTGACCAATGATGCGCAGAAGGTTACCTTCGGCACCTCGGGTCACAGAGGCTGTGCCTTCAGTAAGAGTTTCAACGAGAAACATATCCTGGCTATCGTTCAGGCCGTAGTGGATCACCGCATTGAGGCGGGGGTAAAAGGCCCCATGATAGTGGGCATAGATACCCATGCACTGTCTCAGGCGGCCTATGTCACGGCGCTTGAGGTGTTAACCGCCAATGGCGTTCAGGTGATTGTCGCCAAGAATGATGAATATACGCCGACTCCAGTGGTGTCACATGCCATCATCGCCGCTAATCGCGGCCAGGGCGCATCGCTTACCGACGGCCTTATCATCACGCCATCGCATAATCCACCCCAAGATGGTGGCATCAAATACAATCCGCCCCATGGTGGCCCCGCCGAAGGCGGCATTACGGCCTGGGTCGAGCAGCGTGCAAACGATTATCTGGCCAAGCAGCTCGAAGGGGTGAAACGCCTCAATTACTCGGTTGCACTGAAAACAGGGCTGATCGTCGAGCGGGATCTGATGGCTGAGTATGTCGTCGATCTAGAGCAGGTGATCGACATGCGGGCCATTAAGCAGGCTGGCATTCGCATCGGAGTCGATCCCCTAGGTGGTTCAGGGATCCACTATTGGGCCAAGATTGCCGAGCAATACGGGCTGGATATCACATTAGTAAACGATCGTATCGATCCCGCCTTTAGTTTTATGCCGCTGGATAAGGATGGCAAGATCCGTATGGACTGTTCATCCCCCTATGCCATGGCGGGTCTGCTGGCGCACCAGGATGCCTTCGATATCTGTGTCGGCAACGATCCCGATTACGACAGGCACGGCATCGTCTGTCCGGACACAGGCCTGATGAACCCAAACCATTACCTGGCGGTTGCCATCGAATATCTGCTGTCCTATCGCCCGCAGTGGTCAGCCGATCTTAAGATAGGCAAGACACTGGTCTCCAGCGCCATGATAGACAAGGTATGCCGTGAGCAGTCGCGCAGTCTTTGTGAGGTACCGGTAGGCTTTAAATGGTTCGTCGATGGCCTGGCCGATGCCAGCTTCGCCTTCGGCGGTGAAGAGAGTGCTGGCGCCGCCTTCCTACGTCGTGATGGTGGCAGTTGGTGTACCGATAAAGATGGTTTTATCCTGGCGCTGCTGGCGGCAGAGATACTGGCGGTTACCGGCAAGACGCCGGCCAAGCTCTATGCCGAGATGGTCGAGCGTCACGGCGAGAGTTTCTACAAGCGCATCGACTCGCCGGTCAACCCTAAACGTAAGGCTAAGTTTAACCAGCTGGTGAGCGAGCCGCTTAATGTCAGCGATCTTGGCTGCGAAACCATGGCGGGGGATACCATCCTAGAGGTGCTCACCCATGCACCGGGCAATGGTGCGGCTATCGGCGGCATTAAGGTGGTTACCGAAAATGCCTGGTTTGCGGCGCGGCCATCGGGGACCGAGGCGCTATTTAAGCTCTATGGCGAGAGTTTTGTTAGCCAGGCGCATCTCGAGCAAGTGCTCGAACAGGCCCAGCAGATGATAGAGCGGCTGTTGGCTTAATCGAAGTCGGCCAACTCGCTCTGGTCTAAACCTTAGTCGGTTACTCCATAGCAGCTTAATACTTAGGCAAAATAAAAAAGCCAGTGAATCACTGGCTTTTTTTGTGGGCGTAACTTGCATCGAGCTGCTTGGAATAACCAAGCGCTAGTAGGTGAGGTGACAGCTAGGCAAGTTGTTCTTTTCCAGATAGTTTTGATGATACTCTTCGGCCTTATGGAAGGTCAGCACTGGGACTATTTCGGTCACTATGGGTCTTATTCCCCACTTACCGCTGCGGGCAAGGGCCAATTTCGATGCCTCTGCCTCGGCTTTTTGCTGCTTATCGTGGAAGAAGATGGCGCTGCGATACTGACTGCCGATATCCCCCCCCTGCATGTTGAGCATAGTCGGGTTGTGGTTGCTCCAGAACACCGCCAGCAGATCTTCGAAACTCACCTTAGACTTGTCATACTCGACCTGTACCACCTCTGCGTGCCCGGTTGTGCCAGTTTTAACCTCTTTATAAGTGGTCGCCTTGTCATCGCCGCCCATATAGCCGCAGGTGGCAGAGGTCACACCGTCTATCTGCTTGAAAAAATACTCTACACCCCAGAAACAGCCTGCGCCAAATGTTGCTAATGCCATGGTTGACCTCGTATCGATTGAGCCTATCAATGTTTATCTCTTGTTATTAATTGTTCCGGTTTGCCAAACGCTACTTGGATGTTTAGACGTCCAGATGGCTTTATTTTGTATTATCTGATTAACGAATGCAATAGAGAAATTATGCGTCGATTGACTGGCCCGCGTGGCCGTGGGTTCGCTTAAATGATACTATGCTGGCCAATTGATAATAATGCTAATAAATCCAAGGAGTCGCCCCGCAAGCTTGCCTAGGCAAGTGCGCCGGTTTGGCGATGGAATGAAGGAGTTTTCTGTGCAAGACACCCTGATGTTGTCGAAAGATTTTTTGCAATTGACCTTAGACAATCCTGTTAGCCTTGCGGCGCCGTTCGAATTTAACCTAGGGCAGCACACTCAGGTTTCCGTGTGGGATACCGGCGTGATCGCCTTTGAGCCTTTGTCTAAGACAGATGCCCAAGCCAAGAGCATAGTGCTCTCCTCAGCGGTACACGGTAACGAGACGGCGCCCATCGAGTTATGCAATCAGCTGATCACTGCGCTGTTGTCCGAGACCCTTATTGCGGCTCATCGCGTGCTGTTTTTAATCGGTAACCCGCCGGCCATCCTCAATGGCACCCGTTTCGTCGAGGAAAACCTCAATCGTCTGTTTAGCGGTGCCCACTCACGAGGCGAAGGCCTGATCAACGCCGAGCGTCTACGTGCCCAGAAGCTGGAGCAGTATGTGGATCGCTTCTTTAACGCCGCGCCTCAAGGGGGCGATCGCTTCCATTACGACCTGCATACCGCGATTCGCGCCTCCAAGCATGAGAAGTTTGCCATCTATCCTTATCCTCATGGCGAGCCCTATAGCGGTGAGCAGATCATGTTCCTGGCTGCCTGCGGCATCAAGACAGTGCTGTTCCACCACGAACCTACGACCACCTTTAGTTACTTCTCGGCCCACGGTTATCAGGCACACGCCTTTACCATAGAGCTGGGCAAGGTGATGCCTATGGGGCAGAACGATATGACTCGCTTTATCGCGGTCAAGGAGATGCTGACTCGTCTGGTAAGCGGCCGCGATCTCGAGCTCGGTGAGTTTGACCCGAGTCAGGTGAATCTGTATCAGGTAAATCGTTCCATCAACAAGCAGTTTGACGACTTTAGCTTTACCTTTGCCGATGACGTAGAGAATTTCACCGCGTTTCCAAAGGGTTATATATTGGCTAAGGATGGCGGGACTGAGATAAAGGTCGAGGCCGAATCTGAGTCTATCGTATTTCCCAACGCCAATGTGCCGGTTGGGCAGCGTACTGTGCTGTGTTTAGTGCCTGCCAAAGATTATCGCGTGGTCTAGTATCCGGCTTGTAAAGCTAGCGATACATGGGCGGGGACAGCTAGTTGTCGGCCGCGCCTCGCGATAGCTTGCTAGGTAGTTTACGTTAACGTAACTTTAAGGCCGCGTCATAATAGAGAATAGTGAACAATTTAGGATGTTCGCAGTCAGATAACAAGAAAACTCAGCTGATAAGAGAATAGTATGAGCAACGCAACGAGCAATACAGAGACTGTCCATCGCGTCAGTTTTCTCGATAAGGATTCATTATCGATCCCGATCCTGAAGATCCTTCAAGCCGACGGTACCACCTTTGAAAATGCTGTGTTACCCGTGATCGATCAGGATTTGGCTGCCAAAATTTATGATACTTGTGTGTTCACACGAGTACTCGACGAGCGCATGTTAGCCGCTCAGCGTCAGGGACGGATCAGCTTCTACATGACCTGTACCGGTGAAGAAGCCGCCGTCGTCGGCAGTGTCGCCGCCCTGGACCAAGACGATGTGATTCTAGCTCAGTACCGTGAGCACGCGGCGATCCGCTATCGTGGCTTCACCACTGAGCAATTCATGAATCAGATGTTCAGTAACGAGAAAGATCTGGGTAAAGGCCGTCAGATGCCGATCCACTATGGCTGTGAGGCGCTGAATTACCAGACCATCTCATCGCCACTGGCCACGCAGATCCCACAGGCCACAGGTGTCGGCTATAGCCTTAAGATGCAGGGTAAACGTAACGTTGCCATCTGCTATTTCGGTGAAGGCGCCGCCTCTGAAGGCGATTTCCACGCTGGCCTGAACATGGCGGCGGTGCTGAACTCGCCAACCATCTTCTTCTGTCGTAACAATGGCTACGCCATCTCAACCCCGACCAACGAGCAATTTGCCGGTAACGGCATCGCCAGTCGTGGTGTGGGCTATGGCATGCACACCATTCGCGTGGATGGTAACGATATGTTAGCCGTGATGGCGGCTACGCAGCAGGCGAGAGCCTATGCGCTTGAGCACAACAAGCCTGTGCTGATTGAAGCCATGACCTATCGTCTCGGCGCTCACTCCTCTTCAGACGACCCATCTGGTTACCGTTCTAAAGACGAAGAGGCCAAGTGGCAGCAGCACGACCCGGTTAAGCGTTTTAAGCTGTGGCTGATCAATAAGGGATGGCTCGCCGAAAACGATGATGCGGCCCTGTATGAGAAGTACCGTGAAGAGGTATTGGCTGCGGTGAAGGTCGCCGAGAAGCTACCGGCACCTAAGATCGACGAGATCATCGAAGATGTCTTCGACGAACCGACGCCGAGACTCAAGCAGCAACTGACCGAGCTTAAGCAGCACATCAAGAAATATCCTGATTCCTATCCACGCAGCGCAGGGAGAGATTAAATCGTGGCCAAGATTAATATGTTACAAGCCATCAACGATGCCTTGACCATTGCGATGGAAACCGACGACAAGGCGGTGATCTTCGGCGAAGACGTGGGACATTTTGGTGGGGTATTTCGCGCCACCTCTGGCCTGCAGGATAAGTTTGGTCGCGACCGTTGTTTCAACACGCCGCTGACCGAACAGGGGATTGCGGGTTTTGCCAATGGTCTGGCATCAAATGGCATGACGGCCATTGCCGAGATCCAGTTTGCCGACTATATCTTCCCGGCGTTCGATCAGATAGTGAACGAGTCAGCCAAGTTCAGATACCGCAGTGGTAACGAGTTTGAAGTAGGCGGTATTACCTATCGTACTCCTTATGGCGGCGGCATCGCCGGTGGTCACTACCACTCGCAGTCGCCCGAGGCCTATTTCACGCAGACGCCTGGTCTGAAGGTAGTGGTTCCTCGTAACGCCTATCAGGCAAAGGGCCTGTTACTTGCCTCGATTCGCGACAAGAACCCTGTGGTCTTCTTCGAGCCTAAGCGTCTCTACCGCGCCAGCGTGGGCGAGGTGCCAGATGAAGCCTATGAGATCGAGCTAGGCAAGGCCGAGGTGGTTCAGCAAGGCACAGACATTACCGTGCTGGCCTGGGGCGCTCAGATGGAGATCATCGAAGAGGCGGCTAAGATGGCGGCCAAGAAGGGGATCTCTTGTGAGGTGATCGATCTGCGTACCCTGGCGCCTTGGGACGTCGATACGGTCGCGGCCTCGGTCAAGAAGACAGGTCGTTTGGTCATCAACCACGAGGCTCCACTGACGGGTGGTTTTGCCGGCGAGATAGCCGCAACCATTCAGCAGGAATGTTTCCTCTATCTAGAATCGCCAATTAGCCGAGTGTGTGGTTTGGATACCCCATATCCACTGATCCACGAGAAAGAATATATGCCTGATGCGCTCAAGACCTTTGAAGCGATCAAAGCATCGATGAAATACTAGGAGCCCCAGGCATGATTAAAGATTTTATTTTGCCCGATATCGGTGAGGGCGTGGTGGAATGTGAGCTGGTCGAGTGGTTGGTTGCCGAAGGCGATACCGTCACAGAAGATCAACCCATTGCCGATGTGATGACTGACAAGGCACTGGTGCAGATCCCGGCCGTGCACGGCGGCGTCATCAAAAAACTTCATTACAAGAAGGGCGACATAGCCATCGTTCACGAGCCACTCTACTCGGTGGAAATTGACGGTGAAGTTGCAGATGAAGTCGCGGCCGATCCGGCAGTTGATACACAAGCCGTTCAATCTGATTCACAGCAAGCGACCGGCGGTAAACGCGTCGAAGAGTTTTTGCTGCCGGATATCGGTGAAGGGATTGTCGAGTGCGAACTGGTTGAGTGGTTGGTACAGGAAGGCGACATGGTGGTCGAAGACCAGCCTATCGCCGATGTGATGACCGACAAGGCCTTGGTGCAGATCCCGGCCATCAAGAGCGGTAAGGTGGTTAAGCTGCATTACCGTAAAGGCCAACTGGCTCAGGTGCACACGCCGCTTTTCTCTATCGAGGTAGAGGGCGAAGAGGGGACTTTAGCTGCGCCTGTTGCCGATACGGTAACTGCTGCTAGTGAGAGCCAAGATGTTGAGCTGCACGCCCCGGCCGGTAACGGTAAGGCGTTGGCGAGTCCTGCTGTGCGTCGTTTGGCGCGCAGCTATGATATCGATCTCAGCCTAGTGCCTGGCTCTGGCAAACATGGCCGTGTTTATAAGGAAGATGTCGAGCGCTTCCGTAGCGGTGAAGCCGTGAAGGCCAAGGCGGCTAAAGTGCAGGATCAGAGCGAACAGACTGTGGCTGCTGTGGCACCATCAGCCGGCGATCGCGTCGAGCCAATCCGCGGCGTCAAGGCGGTAATGGCTAAGATGATGACAGAATCTGTCTCGACCATTCCGCATTTCACCTACTGTGAAGAGCTGGATTTGACAGAGCTGGTCGCACTGCGCGAGTCGATGAAGGCGCGTTATTCAAGTGATGATCTTAAGCTGACCATGATGCCATTTTTCATGAAGGCGATGTCTCTGGCGCTGACTCAGTTCCCCGGCATCAACAGCCGCGTGAACGAGGATTGCAGCGAGCAGACCTTCCTGGCATCACACAACATAGGCATGGCGGTAGACTCGAAAGTCGGTCTATTGGTACCCAACGTGAAGGATGTACAGCAAAAATCTATCCTTGAGGTTGCGGCCGAGATCACTCGCCTGACCAAAGACGCCCGTAGCGGCCGTGTTAGCCCGAGCGATCTGAAGGGCGGCAGCATCTCCATCTCTAATATTGGCTCCTTGGGTGGTACGGTTGCGACGCCTATCATCAACAAGCCAGAGGTAGCCATCGTCGCCCTAGGTAAGTTGCAGACGCTACCACGCTTCAACGATAAGGGTGAGGTCGAGGCGCGTAAGATCATGCAGGTTAGCTGGTCTGGCGATCACAGGGTGATAGACGGCGGTACCATCGCGCGCTTCTGTAACCTGTGGAAGCAGTATCTCGAGTCGCCACAAGAGATGTTGCTGGCAATGCACTAATTTATGCATTATGTATCTAAGAAGGGCGCCTTTTGGCGCTCTTTTTTTTCGCCGCAGTTAATCTTTGGCGTGAGATTAAGTATAATGCCGCTAATTAGTCCCACTCTTTGGTTTGAGCATGAGTCAAGTAGCACCAAGCATCGAAAATATTCAGTATCCGTTTCCAGCAAAGCCGGTTCCCCTAAGTGATAGCGAGAAGCAGGCCTATAAGGCGCGCATCAAGCAGCTATTAAAGGAGAAAGAGGCTGTCTTGGTGGCCCACTACTACACAGACCCTGAGATCCAGGCGCTGGCCGAAGAGACCGGCGGCTGTGTTTCAGATTCACTGGAGATGGCCCGTTTTGGTCGTGATCATCCTGCCAAGACCTTGATCGTGGCCGGCGTTAAGTTTATGGGCGAGACCTCTAAGATCTTAAGCCCGGAAAAAACCGTATTGATGCCGACGCTGGATGCCACCTGTTCGCTAGACGTAGGCTGTCCTATCGACACCTTTAGCGCCTTCTGTGATGCCCATCCAGATCATACCGTCGTGGTATATGCCAACACCTCGGCCGCCGTTAAGGCGCGCGCCGACTGGGTAGTGACCTCGAGCATCGCCCTGGAGATCGTCGAGCATCTCGACAGTCAGGATAAGAAGATCATCTGGGGACCGGACCGTCACCTGGGGAGCTATATCGCCAAGCAGACCGGCGCCGATATGCTGATGTGGCAGGGCGAGTGTATCGTTCATGATGAGTTTAAGGCAAAGGCGCTACTTCAGTTAAAAGAGCAGTATCCCAATGCGGCTGTGTTGGTTCATCCCGAATCGCCGGCCAGCGTAGTCGAGATGGCCGATGCCGTTGGTTCGACCAGCCAGCTCATTAAGGCGGCGCAAACTCTAGATAACGACACCTTTATCGTGGCAACCGACAAAGGGATCTTCTACAAGATGCAGCAGGCAGCACCCAATAAGACCCTGATCGAAGCCCCCACAGGCGGTAACGGCGCGACCTGTCGTAGCTGTGCCCACTGTCCTTGGATGGCGATGAATGGCCTTAAGGCCATTGAGGCCGCACTGGTTAACGATGGCTCAGAACAACATGAGATCTTCGTCGATGAGTCCCTCAGAGACAGGGCTCTGGTGCCACTGGATCGCATGCTGGATTTTGCCAAGACACTGAACATGCAGGTGAAAGGTAACGCTTAGGCTGTTAGCTTAAGGGCGCCTTTGATTGTCAAAAAAGCGCATTTAAGGCGCTTTTTTGCTGCCTATTGGTTGGTGACTGGCTAACCATACTAGACTTTATGGGCATTGTGAGGCCGTTTAAGGCATGGTAAAAAATGATAAGTGTCATCTTATTTGTGCCTTTAGTGCATGTTTTTAGATGACTTTTATTTTAACGTCAGATTTTTATGCTAGTGTTAATACGGTAATGGATAAGGCTTTTGTCTGTGCCGGATCTGTAAAGTGACGCAATGCCACTCTATCAACCCGCCGTGGTTAGGGATAACGCAAGATGAATATGCAATGGATCAGTGATCTCAATATAAGAAACAAACTTTTGCTGGTGATAGTGCCGCCCATTTTGGGGGCAACCTTCTTTGGTCTGTTTGTGGTCTATGGTCAATATCAGCTGCATCAAGGCCTGAGTCAGGTCGAGACCCTGTCCGAGTTGGCGGTCGTGAACAGCGATTTTGTTCATGAACTGCAAAAAGAGCGGGGCATGAGCGCCGGATTTCTGGGCTCTAAGGGCAAGAACTTTGGCGATAAATTGCCAAAGCAGCGACAGCTGAGTGATGAGCAGCTCAATAACTTCAAAGCCTTTATAAGTAGTCATGAGCTACCTAAGTCATTTGCTCAGCAGATGAGCCAGGTGAATCAAATGATTAACCAGCTCAGCGATATGCGCCGCAAGGTAGATAGTTTAACCATTTCTGTGCCCGAAGAGGTAGCCTATTACACCAAACTCAATGGGTTACTCTTGGCGATCGTGGATCAGACCAGTCAACAAGGGGCTAGCCGTCAGATCGCGGTCGCTTCGGCCAGCTTTGCCGCCTTTTTGCAGATGAAGGAGCGTGCCGGTATCGAGCGGGCGGTGCTCAGCTCAACCTTCGGTAACAGTGTCTTCAAACCCGGCATGTTCCTCAAGTTTGTCAATTTGGTCTCGGAGCAGAACACCTATCAGGAGCGCTTCTTAGCCTTGGCCAGCGACAAGGTGAGTGCGGACTATGGACAAGTCGCGTCATCACCAGCCTTCATGTCGGTGACGGCACTGCGCGACAAGGCGATGAGCCAGGATCCCGCGGCGTTGAGCGCTCAGAGCTCCACAGATTGGTTTGCCAAGTCTACCGCCCGCATTAATGCCCTGCGACAGTTTGAACGCCAATTGTCTCAACAACTTTTGAGTGACACCCGCGGTGCGCTTGCCAACGCCAAGTCGCTGATGGTGAGTGTTATCGCCTTGATGTTGGTTTCGGGTGTCATGGTGATCTTCCTGTCGGTGTTTATTGGCCGCTATCTGCATGGCTCCCTCAGACACCTGTATCACAAGGTGACAGAGTCCCAGAAACATTATGACCTCAGTGTACGAGTCGAGCTTTCGGGTGAAGATGAGATAGGTCAACTCGGCTCGGCCTTTAATCATATGATGGCCGACTTCGAGAAGGTGATCAGCATGGTGAGAACTAATACTCAGGGACTGCTCACCGCCTCCCAGGAGATGGAGGGCTGCGCGCGTACCATGCGTGAAGATGTCGCACTTGGCCATAGTGAAGTGGATCAGGTTGCCTCGGCGATGACAGAGATGAGCGCAACGGTGCAAGAGATAGCGCAAAACGCGGTACAGGCCTCAGAAGCCTCGGCGCAGGCGAACAAGGAAGCCCAGGAGGGCAGTAAAGAGGTAGGGCGCACAGCAGAATCGATCAACGAGCTGGCACAGGAGATTGCCGATGCGGCGCAGGCGATCAATAACCTAGACGAAGATATCAAAGGGATCGTCGATGTGCTTGGGGTGATCAGTGGTATCGCCGAGCAGACGAATTTGCTGGCCCTCAATGCCGCTATCGAGGCTGCCCGTGCTGGCGAGATGGGACGTGGATTTGCCGTGGTCGCCGACGAGGTACGTAGCCTGGCGCAAAGGGCACAAACCTCCACCGAAGATATTCGCAGCATGACAGAGCGGCTAGAGCGGGGGGCTAAGATTGCGGTTAAGGCGATGGAGAGTGGACGCAGCAAGGCGGAGATCAGTGTAGTCGAGTCCAAGCGTGCCGGTGAGGAACTGGTGCGCATCGTTAGTGAGGTAAGCGTGATAGACAGCATGAACGAGCAGATCGCGGCGGCGACCCATGAGCAATCGGCGGTGTCCGAAGAGGTAAACCAAAACGCCATGAAGATCAGCGACATCTACCGCAATACCCATGAGGTTTCCGATCGACTCAGTGAGTTGAATGAGTCGTTGCTTAATGACGTGAGCGCCATGTCTGAGCTGGTGAGCAAGTTCAAATAGGGTGGATATGCAGCGAATTGGCGATCTATTACGCAAATGCCTGAGCAGACAGTTTTTTAGCTTGACCCTGTTTAGTGATTTGCGTAAAGTACCGCTCCGTTGATGTGATTCCTATTGGAGATTGCACAACGCTTCGGTGAGTTGTCCGAGTGGCTGAAGGAGCACGCCTGGAAAGTGTGTATACGGCAACGTATCGAGAGTTCGAATCTCTCACTCACCGCCAAATTCACTAAGAAAGACGCCTCAGGGCGTCTTTTTTTATGCCTGTCTTAAACCTCTGTTCTCTATCTACCTCATTTTCCTGCAGTTAAAACCAGGCAGTCGAACAAGCTATTAAAGGCTGTGTAAGCAGATTGTAGTACCCGTCGCATGATGTGAACGCTCCGATTAAGGCCTTAAGAAAGGGATGCGCCTGGCTATAGGCAGACAAGGGGATAAAGATTATAATCAAATGATAATGTTTTTAGTGCGAGGACTAGCCCATGGAAAATAAGACGGCACGTTTCACCGTGTTACTCGACCCCAGTAAGAAACAGGCGTTTGAACAACTTTGTGCTTCACAGGATCTTACTCCATCTCAGGTGGTGAGACAGCTGATCCGTGGCTATTTGGAACAACATGGCGTGAGCTATGGTCAGGCCGAACCAACCAAGAATCCTAAGGTTAAAGTCTAGCTAAGGGAGTGGCGAATCGGTTTAGCCGATTCTTAGCTGGCCTGGATATGATAATTTTATTATAATGCGATTATCATTGTGAGCAGTGCTAAGCGTACAGGTGGCGAGTGAGCGACCCGATACCCAGACTGATCCTTACCTTTTAATGAAAGAGAAAGAGTTATGAGCGATACAATTCCACCATGCCCAAAATGTGAGTCACCTTATGCCTATGAAGATGGCTCATTGTTGATCTGTCCAGAATGTGCTCATGAATGGAATCCTAACGAAGTAGCGGTCGATCCCGATGCGATCATCCTTAAGGATGCGGTAGGTAACCTGCTAGAAGAGGGTGACAAGGTTACCCTGATTAAAGATCTAAAGGTGAAGGGCACTTCACTGACCCTTAAAGTGGGCACCAAGGCGGTAATCAACCGTTTTGTCGATGCCGACCACGATATCGACTGTAAGGTTGATGGCCATGGTCAGATGATGCTGAAATCTAAGTTCGTGAAGAAGCAGAGCTAAGGATTAGACTTTCTCTTAGTCTTAGTCTTAGTCTTAGTCTTAGTCCCAGTCTCAGGCTTGGACCTATGCGTTAATAAAAGACCTGCCTCTGGCAGGTCTTTTTTGTCTCTCGTGCTAATTCGTTTTGTGTAAGAGAAGGTCTTTGCAAGAGCCGTTTTGTGTATGCAAGAGCCGTTTTGTGTATGAGTTATTTTTCTATGACCACGCGGCCTTTAGAGTCCTCATGGCTTACCGCTTGCCACCTCTGTTTCTTGCCTCGAATGGTTCATTCCAGCTTTCTTTAGCGCATTAGAGTAAGGGGCTAAAGAGATAGAAGAGGTGTTCTATCACCCTCTGGTACAAAGGCCTGCGCTGCCAACGCTTGTATTCGAGTTGCTCGGCGTTGTCGATATAGCCCTGCTGCAGCGCCCTTAAGGACTCGGCAAAAACCTTATCGTCCACCGCCAGGGTAAGTTCGAAGTTGAGCCATAGGCTGCGCATGTCCATGTTGACCGTGCCGATAAGGCAATGCTCATCGTCGATCAGCACAGATTTAGTATGCAGCAGACCTCCCCTAAATCTGTGGATCTTGACGCCAGCCTTAAGCAGCTCCGCAAAGAAGGAGCGACTGGCCCACTTGACCATAGTGGAATCGTTTTTCTGTGGAATGATGATGTTAACATCGACGCCGCGCGCGGCCGCCGTGATCAGTGCATCCAGCAGGTTTTCGCTGGGGACAAAATAGGGCGTGGTGATCACTATCTTACGACAAGCCTGGTAGAGGCTCTGCAGCAACACTTGGTGGATCACCTCTTCGGGCATGCCCGGCCCAGAGGGGATCACCTGTACCAGAGAGTCCTGTACTAGGGAGTCGTCCTCTGTGGGCGCTTGAGGAAGGCCTGGCGGCTCGGGTAAGCATCGTTCGCTGGTTTCCACTTCCCAGTCCCATGCGGCAACTGTGTTTAGTAAGGGCACGGCCGGGCCGATTAAGCGCACCATGACATCTATCCATTGGCCGACGCCTTCGCTCTGCTTAAAGTATTTGGGATCCACCAGGTTCATCGAGCCTGTATAGGCGATTTGATTATCGATAACGACTATCTTGCGATGCAGGCGTAGATCCAGCCGTCTAAAAAACATCCTTAAGGGGCTGACACTCAGCGCCTGGGAGATCTCTACGCCAGCGGCGCGCATCTGTGTTGGCCACGGAGAGTTAAAAAAGGTGCGACTACCGGCGGCGTCTAGCAGGATCTTCACCGCAACGCCGCGCTCGGAGGCATTTATTACCGCTCTGGCAACGTCATCGGCCAAGCCTCCTGGATGCCAGATGTAAAACGCCATGACGACACTCTCACGCGCCGCGTCGATATCTTGGGTAATAGAGTTGAGTATGCCTGAGGGCGTATGCTGCAAACACAGATGATTGCCGCTCAGAGAGGGGATACCCAGCTGAGTATCGCATAGCTGGCTTATGGCTCTGGCGTGATCGCTTTGACGCTCTGGCGTGTGCTGAGGGTGTTGATACAGCGCGGCGAACCATTGACCATAGGGCTTAAACATTGCCTTGGAGCGACTGGCTCGGGTTTGCCCTAGGTGCAATTCGCCAAAGAGAATGTAGGCGATAATCCCCACCAGGGGAAGAAAGTAGATCACCAGTATCCAAGAGAAGGAGACTCCTATGGTGCGGCGTTTAACCACCAGGCGCAGCGCGATGGCGCCGAGTAGCAGCCAATAGATGAATACGCCTGCGATGGCGAGAATTTGATGTACATTTTCCATAATGTCAGTATGAGCCTAGATCGCACTCGCTGAGTATGATTCGATAATGACGATGAAGCTAACTATAGCGTGATCGCTATCATATAGGCTAAGCTGCTGGTACCAAAGCACTATTTTTAACTGTCTCCTTAAGGCAGTTAATATCCATGATTAGAGTAACCCTGTGAGTCAAAAGCCAGCCAAGTCGACGCGATTGTCGCGCCTGTGGTTAAAATCATTACTATTATTACTCCTATCTGCGGCTGTCTATGTGGCTGTGGCGACCTATCTTAACGGCGAGCCTGAGGTGATGATGAGTGAGATTGAGCCTGTATTTGTCTCTCAATGTGTTACCGCTCCGAGTAGCCGGGTGCTCGATAGTGAAGGGCGACTCAGGGTGGGGGTCTGGAACATCTATAAGCAGCAAAAGAAGGGCTGGCAGCAGGATCTGACCGAGCTGGCCAGACGCAGTGAGCTGATGCTGTTGCAGGAAGCCAAGTTAAACGCTGGATTCCATCAATACCTCGACGGTTCTAGCCTGCATCTGGTGATGGCCAAGGCCTTTTCCCTACTCAAATCCCCGGTAGGTGTGATGAATCTCGCTACAGAGCAGGCGCGCGATGCCTGTGCCTACCATGCCGTAGAGCCTTGGATCCGTTTCGCTAAATCGACTCTTATCTCACGCTACCCCTTATCCAACGGCCAGACCCTCTTAGTAGTCAACCTCCATGGGATCAACTTTGACTGGCAGTTAAAGAGCTATCGTGCCCAGTGGCAGCAGATCGTTCAGAAGATCAATCTGCATCAAGGTCCCGTGATATTAGGGGGCGACTTTAATACCTGGCGTGGACAGCGTATGGCCTATATTGAGCAACTGGCACATCAACTCAGGCTGAAGGAAGCCGTGTATGAGGAGGACAAGCGCCATCGGGTATTCGGCTTGCCGCTGGATCATCTCTATTATCGAGGCCTAAACCTGATGATGGCCGAGTCCTTCACCAGTGGCGCGTCGGATCACAATCCCATCTGGGCCGAATTTAAATTAAAGCCTGGCGCCCATTAGCGCTGTTCCCAAAAAGACTAACCCTAATAGCCCTTGCTCTGATCACACTCGATAATTGGGTTAGGTTTTACTTATCAGAACGACCATGGGTAACGCTAAAGCTTCTATGGCAAGGCTCGGTAAGCTTGTATGCGTAGCAGTTTTTAAATAAGCGTTTTAGGTAAGTGTTTAGATAGGTGCTTACATAAATTTCTAAATGAGTATTTGAACAAACATTTGAGTATTACTGGTAGTCGAAGCGACACGCCTGCGTATGGCGATTGAAGCGCTCGAGGAAGCCTGGATGCTTGGCCAAGAAAGTCTTGCCAAAATAGACGCCAAGGTCGATGCGCATATTGGGCCTTTTCACAAAGGCGTCCAGTGACAGTTGCGACTGGCGCACCTGGGCTTCAAATAGCAGGGCATTTTCCATCACGCCATCTATACGCTTGGCGTCCAGCAACTTAACCAGTTCGGTGATCGTCGGAAACGTTTTCACCCGCTTAAACTTATTCTTGGCCAGCCAATGGGCGCTATTGGAATGGATACGCGCGCCAAATACTGTATTGGATTTTTGCTCATTCATACTCGCCGGAATCCGATAATTCTTGTGGTAGTAAAAGTTCCATTCCTGCTGAATGAAGGTATTACTCAGTACGGCGAATTGATCGCGCCATTCGTTGCGTGAGGCGGAGAAGAAGGCGTCATATTTTCCCTGTTTGACGCTATTTTGTGCCCGGCCCCAGGGAAGGAAGATCACCCTATAGGGTTGTCCCATTTTTGCCATGACACAATCGAGAGCCGTTAGCCCGTAGCCGCTCTCATGGGCAACGCCCTGTGCGTCTCTTTCCTGGCTATGATAAGGCGCCCAATGCTGAGTGGTTATGGTGACCAGCTTAGGCTTGCTCTTTTGTGATGAATTATTTTGATCGCTCTTGGCGTTGCTATAAAAGGCAATAGAGAGAATAGTGCCTATTACAATCAGGCTCGAGCAAAATATTTTCAGCTTTGCTTGATGATGAAAAGAGCGTTTGGACTGGGCTTTGTTAACCATGGCGAACCTCGTTAGGCCTCTAAACTCAGTGTAGTGTCCACCGGCCCTCTGTCAAAAACGCTTATGCCATGTACAGCTTATGTTGGAATGGGGGCGGGCGATTGGGGAGGGCGTTAGTCGAGATGAGACGTAAATCGCACCGTCAGGCATGAGCATAGCAAACGGCTTTGTAACAAAGCTTGTCTAATCTGGTCTGCCTGCTGCAATTTGCTTGGCAACGTGATTTACTATGGGCCAACTGGGTTAAGCTCATGTATCGGCTAAGTATCTCCAATGACAGCAACAGCTAAGCATTCATCAGGAAATTTTCAGCCGTTAATAATAAGAATCAAGGGAAGAAGCATAATGAAAAAAAGCATCATCGCTGCCGCCATCGTCCTGGGGCTAGGTAGTTTAACCGCTTGTCAGACACACCAGGCAGAATCGGTAAATTCTCAAGGGGCTAGTGCACTAGAGGTACAGGCATTAAGTTTTAGCGAGTTTTCAACGCAATTTATCGATGCCTTGTGGCAACAGTCGCCTACCTGGGCGCTCTATAGTGGCTATCACAAATACGATGGTGTGCTTAAGGTGCCAAATGCTCAAAGCCGCAAAGAGAGCCTAGCCTTCGTCGATGCCCAACTTAAGCTGCTAAATGGGTTCGATATGAATAAGCTCACGCCCAGCGAGCTGATCGACTATAAGCTTATCGAGAACCTATTGAAGCAAGACCGCTGGGAGACAGAAACCTTTAAGTCGTGGCAGTGGAACCCAGCTAATTACAATGTTGCGGGCGGTTTTGCACAGCTGATCAACGAAGATTTTGCGCCGCTGGACGAGCGTCTGCGCTCATTCTTGTCTCGTATGGAAAATGTGCCTGCCTACTATGTGGCGGCAAGGGAGAATATCGATAAGCCGACCTTGGAACATACGCAATTGGCCATCATGCAAAACCGTGGTGCCTTCAGCGTGTTTTCCGACGATCTGCTAAAACAGGTCGCCGCCTCGGGTCTTAGCGATGATGAGAAGGCGCTGTTCAATTCTCGTTTCAAACTCGTAGTCGATGCCATCAACCAGCATATCGACTGGTTGACTAGCCTTGAGGCTAAGCTAACCAAAGAGGGCGCCCGTAGCTTTAGAATTGGCGAGGCGCTCTATGAGCAGAAGTTTGCCTTTGATATTCAATCAGGCATGTCTGCCAAGCAGCTGTACGAGAAGGCCCTTGCCGATAAGGCCAGAGTCCAGGGGGAGATGGCTAAGATCACCAAGCAGCTGTGGAGCAAATATTTCAATACCCAGATGCCAAGCGACACTAAGGTGGCAACCCGCCAGCTGATTGATAAGTTGTCGTCGCGTCATGTTAAACGTGAAGACTTTGTGACCGAGGTGCGCGCTCAGATCCCCGAGCTGGTAAAGTTTGTCAACGAGAAGCAGCTGGTTACCCTAGATCCTAAGAAGCCCCTGGTTGTACGTGAAACCCCAGAATATATGCGCGGGTTTGCCGGCGCCTCGATTAGTGCGCCTGGCCCCTATGAGAAGACGGGCAACACTTACTATAACGTCACGCCACTCGATGGCATGAGCGACGCTTCTGCAGAGAGTTACTTGAGAGAATACAACCATTGGATCTTGCAGGTGCTCAATATTCATGAGGCGATTCCTGGCCACTATACTCAGTTGGTCTACTCCAATGAGTCGCCGAGTCTGGTGAAGAGCCTATTTGGCAACGGCGCCATGGTCGAGGGCTGGGCCGTTTATGCCGAGCGAATGATGCTCGAAGAGGGCTATGGTAACTTCGAGGCTGAGATGTGGCTAATGTACTACAAGTGGAACCTGAGGGTCATTGCCAACACGATTCTGGATTATAGCATTCAGGTGAAGGGGATGACCGAAGAGGAGGCGATTGCGCTGATGACTGAGGAGGCGTTCCAACAACAGGCGGAAGCAGAGGGGAAATGGCGCCGCGCGACCCTGAGTCAGGTGCAGCTAACGAGCTACTATGCGGGTTATCGCGAGATCTATGATTTCCGCGAAGAACTTAAGGCTAAACAGGGCGAAGACTTTAACCTTAAAGGTTTCCACGAACAGTTCTTAAGCTATGGTAGTGCGCCGGTGAAGTACATTCGTCAGCTGATGCTCAAGTAAGATAGACAAGTGATTAAGGCCCCTAAAGGGGCCTTTTTTGTCCCTTCGTCACAGCACCTGTGAGATGTCGGTCATAGTTTTATCCTCAGGTGAGATAAAGGACTGGATTGGCTCGATGAGTTAATGTAACCTTAATGATAATAGTTATCATTAAGGTTATTAAATGGAAAGAGTGCTACTCGTTGATGATGATCCCTTTGCGCGCGAAGTCCTTTATCTTGGCTTAATGGCCAGCGGGTATCAGGTGCATTGTGCCAGTAATGGCCAGGAAGCGCTGTTGATCTTAGGTAAAATGGCGATAGATCTCATTATCTTAGATGTTGAGATGCCCCATCTGGATGGCTTTGCGTTTCTGCAGGCACGCAGCGATAATCTGCCGGTGATCCTTATCTCGGCAACCGATGAAGAGGAGAGGCGGATAAAAGGATTTCGCCTCGGCGCCGATGATTTTATCTCTAAGCCGGTCAGTGTACGCGAGCTGGTGGCACGCATCGATGCGCTACGCCGCCGCGCGGACATCACTAAGTCCCAGTTAACCGAGGTTCTGCCGTTGCCGATAAAGGCGATCTACTTTAATCAGAATGACTTTAGCATCGAGGTAGCCGAAAGACGTGTCGCCTTAACCCAGACGGAGTTTAAGCTGCTCAAGTACCTTTTCGATCGCAAGGGTGAGGTGATCACTAAACAGGAACTGCAGCGTAGTGTGTTAAAAAAAGATCTCGGACAGTTTGATCGTAATCTGGATATGCACATCAGTAACACCCGGCGCAAACTGGCCAAGATCAGCCTGCCAAAAACCATCATCAATACGGTAAGAGGCCAAGGCTACAGTTTTCTTTGCTAGGACCTGGTTATCTTTCGGGTCTAACTTGAGGTCGAGCCAAAGCCGCTGGCGTCTTGTCCTTGTGTCTATGGTTTTTTGTAACAGTGCTTAATGCTTGGTGCAAAAGTCGAGCAATGGAGCAATGGAACAGAGTGGCCTAGCTTTGGCTTGGACTCGCAGTGTCCTGGCTTAGTCTATCTCCAGCCATAAGCAGTTGGACGCATATATCGGATGGACGCATAAAGATGTTCCCCTAGCCGCCGCTATCCGCATTTGTCGACTGTTTGACTGCGTTATCCCGGGTTGCTTTGCAACAACAAAACCGCCTTGATTCTGCCTTGTATAAATCTCCTTCAAACTGCTGTAAAAACAAACGGCAAAGATCAACAGGCCCTAGTCATTTTGACAGCAAAAAATCTGGCTTTTATTTGGCGCAAGCGGTGCGAAAATGGGGCAAATTAGTTTATCCTTAGGGGATCAGCAGACCCAAGACGTCTGCCTTAACTCAATGAAGGAATGGATATGCTAATCAGTGCCAATTTTGACGGCGGTAATATTGAGGTCATCAACCAAGATGATATCAATAATGTGCAACTGGCCATTAGACCCGATGAAGGGGGCGAGTTTTTTCAGTGGTTTAACTTTCGCCTACAAGGTGAAGTTGGCCAGCGCTATACCCTGAATATAATCAACGCGGGTCAGGCTTCTTACACCAAAGGTTGGGAAGACTATCAGGCTGCGGCAACCTACGACAGACAGCAATGGTTCCGCCTGCCGACGCATTATCAAGATGGCAAACTGACCATAGAGGTAGAGTTGGATTGTGAGATGATCCAGATTGCCTACTTCGCGCCCTATAGCTATGAGCGTCATCAAGACCTGCTCAGCGCCGTACAGGTCCATCCCTTAGTCTCTATCGAGCATCTGGGTAAAACCTTAGACGATCGCGACATGACCCTGGTAAAGGTGGGTGATGAAGATGAAGAGAAAGCCAAGATCTGGATCACCGCGCGCCAGCACCCGGGTGAAACCATGGCCGAATGGCTGGTGGAAGGTTTGCTAAATAATCTTCTCGATGGCGATTGCCCAACCGCCAAGGCGCTGCTGGATAAGGCTAACTTCTATATCGTGCCAAACATGAATCCCGATGGCGGTGTACGTGGCCACCTGAGAACCAACGCTAAGGGGGTTAACCTCAACCGCGAATGGCAGAGCCCCTCGCTAGAGAAGAGCCCAGAGGTGTACCATGTGGTCAATCGGATGAAAGAAACCGGTGTCGATCTCTATTACGATGTCCATGGCGACGAAGGCCTGCCTTATGTGTTCCTCGCTGGTTGCGAAGGTGTACCGGGTTACAACCAGAAGATGGCCGATCTGCAAGCCGATTTTGTTAAGGCCCTGCTGATGGCCAGTGCCGATTTTCAAGATGAATTTGGTTACGATAAGGATGAACCGGGTCAGGCGAATCTTACCGTGGCTTCAAACTGGGTGGCGCAAACCTTCGGCTGTCTCTCTAATACCCTAGAGATGCCGTTTAAAGATAATGCCAACATGCCAGATCCTATGTCTGGCTGGTCACCTGAGCGTTGTATCTACCTTGGCGAGGCGTCACTGCTGGCGATGCTGGCCGTGGTCGATAAGCTGAGATAGGAGGGGAGATGGCCTTAGTAGAATGCCCAAGCTGTCATAAGCGCATATCGAGTTTGGCTAAGAGCTGCCCGCACTGTTCTTCCGGCCTGTCGGGAGATAATGAGTCGCTTAATCGGATCAGTCATATTAAGCGCACTAACCAGCTAATGAATCAGAGTTTTCTGGCGATGACGCTGTTTATCGCCGGTGTAGTGCTCTGGTTTTGGGGCGGCGAACCCGCCGAGGGACTCAGAGCCAATATCGCTGGCATCTGCTTCGTCTTTGGCTTTATCGGTTATCTGATAGCCAGAATCCGCATCGTGTTACATAAACGGAAGAGTATATGAGTGATATCAATAAGGTGATCGATGATATGCCCCAAGAGGTATATGAGCGATTACTCAGCGCCGTCGAACTCGGCAAGTGGGAAGATGGCACTGTGCTGTCTGATGAGCAGAGAGACTCGACCCTGCAACTTGTGATGATGTACCAGGCTCGCAGGTTAGATCAGAAGGATCACTTCACCATCAATAATCAGGGTGAATTGAACGAGCTGTCGAAGGCTGAGCTGAAACGTCAGTTTAAGGGCGAGAGTATCGCCGCCTTCAAAGAGCAAGACCTCTAAGCGCAAAAAGCCCCTTTAATAAGGGGCTTTTTAATTCATCGTCTGTTGGCTAATAAGCTGTTTAGCTTATCGCCTTTAGGCTTCGCTAGTCTTCGGTCAGCTCGCCGCAGAGATCTTGCTGCATCTGCACCCGAATATCGCTTACCGAAAGCTCGGTCGATAGCAGGTAATGCAGTTTGCTGAGCGCGGCTTCCGTCGTCATATCGAAACCACTGATCACCCCGGCCTTGGCCAGCGCATTGCCCGTGGCATAGCCACCCATGTTGACCTTACCCTGCAGACATTGGGTGAGGTTCACCAATATGATGCCGCGCTCGTTGGCTCTACGCAGACACTCGAGCAGCTCAGGATTCTGTGGTGCGTTGCCCACACCGTAGGTGAGCAAAATCAGCGCCTTGACTGGCTGCTGCAGTATGTTGTCGATGATCTCAGTGGTGATCCCGGGGTAGAGGGTGACCACGCCTATGGGCTGTGGACTGATCTTGTTGACCGTGAGGGTATTGGCCTTACTATCTGAGATGCGTCCCGCCTTGAGGCGGATCTTAATGCCCGCTTCTAACAGGATAGGGAAGTTGGGCGAGGCAAAGGCATCGAAGCCGTCCGCATGGGCCTTGGTGGTACGATTGCCACGAAACAGCTTGTTGTTAAAGAATAAACATACCTCGGCTACCGGATAGTTGGCGGCGATATAGAGGGCGTTGAGCAGATTGGTCTGTCCGTCGGAGCGCAACTGGGCGAGCGGGATCTGCGAGCCGGTGACGATCACGGGCTTGGTGAGCCCCTGAAGCATGAAGGAAAGCGCCGAGGCGGTAAAGGCCATGGTATCTGTGCCGTGCAGGATCACGAAGCCGTCATACTTGTCATAGTTCGCCTTGATATCGTCGGCGATCATCTGCCAGTCTGTCGGCGCCATGTTGGAGGAGTCGATCAGGGGACAGTATTCATGGATGACAAAATCTGGCATCTCCTGGTGAAAAAACTCTGGCATGGCCTTTACGCAGTCGGTAAGAAACCCTGGTACCGGGGCGAAACCATTGTCTGTCTTTTGCATGCCTATGGTGCCGCCTGTGTAGGCGACATAGATGGAGGGCTTTTTCATTATAGTGATAGCTTTATTGATGCAGGATTGGCGCGATTATACTTAGGATGACGCCAATAAAAAAGCCCGCATCGGCGGGCTTTATTGTGATTAAGTCGCGATAGCGACTAATAGTTACAGCTGTCGCAGTAGAGATAGAGACCCTTTGGATCGTCAAAGGCGTTAAACTCTTCGGCGACGCTGCTCACCTGACCAAGCAACTGTTCGACTAGGCTGCTCTGAGACAGGCTCTGTGGCATATAACTAACGGCCTGGGCAAACATCTCTTGAATGAACAGCTCTTGGGGAGAGAGTTCCTGCTCGATCAATTTGGTATCGAATTTCTCAAGCTTAGCAAGCTCGGCCGCCTTGGTGACGGCCTGCTCAAGATCGCCGAGTTCATCGACCAGGCCAAGGTCTAGGGCACGTTTGCCTGACCAGACACGGCCTTGGGCGATTTTGTCTACCTCTTCGGGTTTCATGCCACGCTCCTCTGAGACGAGGGAGATAAAGTCCTGATAGCCGCGCTCGATATGACGCTGGATGATCGCCTTAACCTCATCGCTGATCCCTTGGGTGCTGGAAAACGACGTCCAGCCAGAGGTCGATACGCCGTCTGTGTGGATCCCGATCTCAGCCAATGAATCTTCGAAGGTGGTCATCATACCGAAGATGCCGATAGATCCCGTCAGCGTTGTCGGTGTGGCAAAGATATAATCGGCGCTCGCCGAGATCCAGTAGCCACCCGAGGCGGCGTAGGTGCCCATGCTCACTACCACAGGTTTATTGGCCTCCTTCAGGGCCAGTACTTCCTGGCGGATCTGCTCTGAGGCAAACGCGCTGCCGCCAGGGCTGTCGACTCTCAGAACGACCGCTTTTACCTTGTCGTCGAATCTGGCCTTGCGTAGCAGGGCAGAGGTGCTCTCGCCGCCGATCTGGCCAGCCGCCTGGTGACCATTGAGAATGTTACCCTTGGCCACTATGATACCGACGGCATCGTGCATCAGCACCGGTGGGAATTGTTGAATAACGCTCTGGTAGTCATAGAAGCTAATCTGCTTGAAACTGTGACCCTCTTTGGCTTTACCAACTTGCTCTACCATGTCCAGACGGAACTGCTCGGCGGAGGCGAGTTTATCGACCCAGCCAAGGTTCATCGCCATCTGTGATGAGCGGCCTTTGGCCTTGTCGAGTTCGCTAAGGTAACGCTCGGCGCTGAGCATGAGGTCTTCCTGCTTGATGCCGCGGTTCTCACTGACTGTGGCTTCGTAGCTATCCCAGATGTCTTGCAGTAGTTCGCGGTTGGCCGACTTGGCGGCCTCAGACATGTCGTCGCGCATGAAGGGCTCGACCGCTGACTTAAAGGTGCCCACCCTAAAGACGTGCGCCTTGATCTTAAGCTTGTCCAGTGCCGACTTAAAATATTGACGATAGCGGCTCAGGCCTTCGATCTCCACCGAACCCTGGGGATTAAGGTAGATGGTATCGGCGAAGCTCGCCAGGAAGTATTGGTTTTGTCCATACCAGTTGCTCATGGCAATAATTGGCTTACCCGAGTCTTTAAAGCGACTCAGCGCATCGCCTATGCTTTGTAGCTTGCTGATCCCCGTCCATCTCAGGTGACCAATGTCGAGCACTATGGCGGAGATACGCTTGTCGCTGGCGGCGTTATCGATAGCATTTAGCAGATCGGCGAGCAGGATCTCCCCGTCACTCTGGCCCCCTTTGCCACTCTTCATGGCTGCCTCGATGGGGTCCACCTGGCGCTTCTGCTCAACCACACTACCGGAGAGATCCAGCACCAATGCTGATCCCTCTTCGACGGTCGGGCTCTCCTCGCCGGCGAGGATCACAACTAATAGGGCGATAAAACCGAAGAAGAATAGATTTAAGATCACCTTGCGTGTGGTATTCACCACCTTCCACAAGGTGGAAAAGATCCGTTTAAATATTGAGGGCTTAGCGGACATTATCCACTCCTTTATGACTCTGATCCCTCTATGCTAACTGAAAATAGCCATGGGGGCGAAACACAATTGTAAATGAATCTTAAGCTTTGGCGTGCATTGAGTATTGAGCAAAATGGAAACACCGGGTATGCTGATTTAAATCACTTGTTTAAAAAGGATGTTTAAATGTCGTTTCCGCATTTATTAGAACCCTTAGATCTTGGCTTCACACAACTGAAGAATCGTGTGCTCATGGGCTCCATGCACACTGGACTCGAAGAAGAAAAGGGCGGTTTTGAGAAACTGGCAAAATTCTATCAAGAACGTGCTGCCGGTGGTGTTGGTCTGATTGTCACCGGTGGGATCTCGCCTAACCTCAGAGGCCGACTGGCGCCTAATGCCTGTCAGCTTAGCTTTCCCTGGCAGGTGGCCAAGCATAAAATCGTCACTCAGGCGGTACACGAGGCTGGCGGTAAGATCTGTATGCAAATCCTCCATGCAGGACGTTACGGTTATCATCCTTTTTCCCAGGCGCCGAGCAAGATAAAGTCGCCTATTACGCCTTTTACCCCGTCGGCCATGTCGGGACGTCAGGTAAGAAGCACCATTAAAGATTACGCCACCACGGCGGCGCTGGCTAAGAAGGCGGGCTATGATGGTGTCGAAGTGATGGGATCTGAAGGTTACCTCATTAATCAGTTTATCTGTGCCAGAACCAATAAACGCAGCGATGAATGGGGGGGGGAATTTAGCCAAAGAGCCAGATTCCCGGTGGAGATCGTCAAGGGTATCCGCGAGAAGGTCGGCAGCGATTTTATTATCGTGTTTCGTCTCTCTATGCTGGATTTGGTGGATAACGGTTCTTCCTGGGAAGAGGTGGTGCAGCTGGCTAAATGGTTGGAAAGCGCCGGCGTGACCATTATCAACACAGGAATAGGCTGGCATGAGGCCAGGGTGCCGACCATTGCCACCAGCGTGCCTCGCGGCGCATTCGCCTGGGTTACCGAGCGCCTTAAGCAAGAGGTGAGTGTGCCGCTTATTGCCACCAACCGCATCAATACCCCTGAAATCGGTGAGCAGATCATTGCATCGGGTCAGGCCGACATGGTCTCTATGGCCCGTCCATTCCTGGCCGATGCCGAGTTCGTCAATAAGGCGGCGGCTGGAGAGAGCAAGCTAATCAACACCTGTATCGGTTGTAATCAGGCCTGTCTGGATCATACCTTTGCGCTGAAACGCGCCACCTGCCTGGTTAATCCCAGGGCCTGTTATGAGACCGAGCTAGATTTTACGCCAACTAACAACAAGAAGCGCATCGCCGTCATGGGCGCAGGACCTGCCGGCATGGCATTTTCCATCTATGCCGCCAGCCGCGGCCATCAGGTCGTGCTGTTTGAGGCCAAAGGCGAGGTAGGCGGTCAATTTAACCTGGCCCGTAAGATCCCGGGCAAAGAAGAGTTTGATGAGACCATACGTTACTTCACCGAGCAGATGAAGTTGCATAAGGTCGAACTCAGGCTCAACACCCGACTGGACGCCTCAGTGGTTAGAGACGAGCCCTTCGACGAGGTGGTGATTGCCGCAGGTGTCGTGCCAAGAGCGCTCGATTTACCTGGCTTTAAGAGTCCCAAGGTTGTGAACTATCAACAGGTTCTCAATGGCGAGGTAGAGGTTGGCGAGCGGGTAGCGCTTATCGGCGCCGGCGGCATAGGCTTCGATATGGCTCACTATCTTGGTGAGCAGGAGTCGACAACGCTTAAACCCGATACCTGGCTGAAGCAGTGGGGTATCGACAAGTCCTATGGCGAGCGAGGCGGTTTGACTACACCTGAGTCTGAACATCCGAGCCGTAAGATCTATCTGCTGCAACGTAAAACCAGCAAGATGGGTAAGGGACTTGGCAAGACTACAGGTTGGATCCACCGCGCCGTGGCTAAACACCATGATGTCGAGATGCTAAACGGCGTCAGCTACGAGAAGTTCGATGAGCAAGGCCTGCATATCAAGGTGGGTGAAGAGGCCAAGGTACTCGAGGTCGATAATGTGGTCCTATGTGCCGGTCAAGAGTCCAACCGCAGCCTGGTCGACGAGATGAAAAACAGCGGGCTGCCGGTACACCTGATTGGCGGAGTGGATGTCGCCGCCGAGCTCGATGCGAAACGGGCGATTCGCCAAGGCGCCGAGCTGGCCGCAAGCATCTAAGAAACTTAAAAGTTGGCTACCGCTAGCTTGTGGTTGTTAAAAGTGAAAAGCTAATCCTTTGGGTTAGCTTTTTTTATGGTCTTGACATAACTTAAGCTAATGCTTACTAAGGTGGATTAGATAATGAACGAAATTAGAACAAACGCTAATACAAGAACGAGTACCAAAAACCATCGCTTGCTCGTTACTTTGATGGGCGCAGTAGCGGCTCTGGTGGTGAGTTTGCCCCTAAGAGCCGAAAGCTATGATGCCGAGCTCGCAGCAAGAGTCGGCGCCGATGAATATGGCATGAAGCGTTATGTGATGGCCATGCTCATGAGCGGTCCTAATCGCGACCAAACCGAAGAAGAGGCAGAGCGGCTGCAGCGGGCGCACCTGGATAATATCACTCGATTGGCCGAGGCTGGCAAACTGGTGCTGGCAGGGCCCTTCTTGGAAGAGGGTGCGCTTAGGGGGATCTATATTTTCAACGTTACCAGCGTCGAGGAGGCCAAGGCATTAACCCAGTCCGACCCCGCCATTAAGGCCGGTCGCCTGGTGATGGAGCTGCATCCCTGGTATGGCAGCGCCGCCCTGATGGAGGTTAATCGGCTGCACGATAAGCTAGCGAAAAAAGCGATCTAATTGACAGCGCAGTAAGACAGCTGAAGACTGCCAAAGCAATATGCGCAGTTTGTCTGCTGCTTTTCTGATGGACTGTCTATGTGGGCTAAGGCTTTGCCTAAATTTCTGTACAAGGTTTTGTTGAAGGCTTTGGCTAAGTTTCTGTACAAGTTTTTTTTAAGGCTATGCCAAGTTGAGCGCAGAGAGGGGCGCTGAGTGAGTATCTGGGAGTTAGTCGGCGGCACAGGCTAACTCGACAGAGACCTGTGCGGTAACGACCTCTGCCCCCTGGGCCGAGAGTGCCAGATCCAGATCGCCATCGGGATGACAGCAGCAGGGCAGGCACTCATCCTCTTCCAGCTCGACCAGCGGCTCGGTATGGTAGACGACACTGCCGCTATTGACCTTGGTCTTACAGGCACCACAAAAGCCGTTGCGACACTCAGAGAAGATACGGACTTTCTTCTGCTCGAGCGCCGCCAACAGGCTCTGGTGGTTGCTGGTATAGAGTAGGACAGGTTGCCCTTGAAGGCTCACGATAGGAGCCTTCTTAAAGATCGCCTTGTTAAAGGCCTCTTTCTTATAGATCAAAGTCGGCAAACTCACTTTCGTCGACAGAGGCGTCGATCTGACCCACAAGATAAGAGGATACCTCGACTTCCTGTGGCGCGACCTGTACCGAATCACTCTCCAACCAGTTCTTCATCCAAGGCAGAGGGTTGCTCTGATCGGCATATGGGCTTGCCAGGTTGACTGACTTCATACGCTCGTTGGTGATGTACTCGACGTACTGACAGAGGATCTGCTCGTTCAGGCCGATCATAGAGCCATCCTTAAACAGGTACTTGGCCCACTCTTTCTCTTGCTCGGCTGCCTTAACGAAGATATCGATCGCCTGCTGTTCGCACTCTTTGGCGATCTCGGCCATCTCAGGATCGTCCTTGCCGCCTTGCATCAGCTTAAGGATATGCTGAGTGCTGTTAAGGTGTAGGGCTTCATCACGGGCGATCAGGCGGATGATTTTGGCGTTACCTTCCATCACCTTACGCTCGGCGAAGGCGAATGAGCAGGCGAAGCTGACGTAGAAGCGGATCGCCTCGAGCACGTTAACCGACATCATGCACAGGTAGAGGGCTTTCTTTATCTCGCGGGTGGTGACCACTAGGGTCTTGCCGTTGATCTCGTGAGTGCCTTCGCCCATTAGATGATAGATCTGGCTGAGTTCGATCAGGTTATCGTAATAATCGGCAATATCGCTGGCACGCTTGAGGATCTCTTCGTTCTGGACGATGTCGTCGAATACTACCGAAGGATCGTTCACAATGTTACGAATGATGTGGGTGTATGAGCGAGAGTGAATCGTCTCGGAGAAAGACCAGGTCTCGATCCAAGTCTCAAGTTCTGGCAGCGACACTAATGGCAGGAAGGCTACGTTTGGCGAGCGTCCCTGAATAGAATCCAGTAGGGTCTGGTACTTGAGGTTAGAGATAAAGATATGCTTCTCATGATCCGGCAGCGCCGCATAATCAATCTTATCTTTGCTGACATCCACCTCTTCTGGACGCCAGAAGAAAGAGAGTTGCTTCTCGATCAGCTTTTCGAACACTTCATATTTTTGCAGATCGTAACGGGCAACGTTAACCGATTGACCGAGAAACATGGGTTCAAGCAGGGCATTGTTAGGTGTTTGACAAAATGTTGAATAGGCCATTTTTCTATCTTCCGATAAAGGGGGCAAGGCCCCCTGATAAAAGGTTAAAACACGTAGAGTTAGATCTTACAGGCGCCGCCTGCACAGCTATCGTCTTCTTTCTCAATGGAGGTGATATCGTCATATTTATCTGACGCACCGTCACGTGTGTTGTGATAGTAAAGTGTCTTCACACCATATTTGTATGCCGTTAGTAGGTCTTTCAGCAGCACCTGCATAGGCACCTTGGCACCTGGGAAGCGGCTTGGGTCATAGTTGGTGTTGGCCGAGATAGATTGGTCAACAAACTTCTGCATCAAGCCTACCAGCTGCAGGTAACCTTCGTTGCCTGGCATGTTCCAAAGTAGCTCGTAGCTGTACTGGTACTTCTCGAAGTCCGGTACCACTTGCTTGAGCTGACCGTCCTTACTGGCTTTTACGCTGATAAGGCCGCGTGGAGGCTCGATACCGTTAGTCGCGTTTGAGATCTGCGATGAGGTCTCAGATGGCATCAGGGCCGACAGGGTCGAGTTACGCAGGCCGTGGGTCTTGATCTCCTCACGTAGCGTTTCCCAATCCAGGTGCAGTGGCTCGTCACAAATCTTATCGAGATCGCGCTTGTAGGTATCGATAGGCAGGATACCCTTTGCGTAGTTGGTCTCGTGGAAGGCAGGGCAGGCGCCTTGCTCTTTTGCAAGCTTCATCGAGGCCTTAAGCAGATAGAACTGGATCGCTTCGAAGGTCTTGTGCGTGATGCCGTTGGCGCTGCCGTCTGAGTAACGTACGCCTTCTTTAGCCAGATAGTTGGCAAAGTTGATCACACCAATTCCGAGCGTACGACGATTCATCGAGCCTTTGTGCGCCGAAACGATCGGGTAGTCTTGATAATCAAGCAGGCTATCGAGTGCACGCACGGCAAGATCTGCTAGGCTTTCGAGCTCGTCCAACTTCTTGATGGCACCCAGGTTCAACGCAGAAAGGGTACAAAGGGCTATTTCACCATCGGGATCGTCGATGTTGTTTAGCGGCTTGGTCGGCAATGCGATTTCAAGACACAGGTTAGATTGACGCACCGGCGCAACCTTAGCATCGAACGGGCTATGAGTATTACAGTGATCCACGTTCTGGATATAGATACGACCCGTTGAGGCCCGCTCTTGCATCATCAAGGAGAAGAGTTCTACCGCCTTGATCTGCTTCTTACGAATGCTCTCATCTTGCTCATACTTCACATACAGACGCTCGAACTCGGCCTGATCTTCGAAGAAGGCATCATATAGGCCTGGTACGTCTGATGGGCTAAACAGGGTGATCATGCCGCCCTGAATAAGACGCTGGTACATCAGCTTGTTGAGCTGCACGCCGTAGTCCAGGTGACGAATACGGTTATCTTCTACGCCGCGGTTGTTCTTCAGCACCAGCAGAGACTCAACCTCAAGGTGCCACATCGGGTAGAACAGGGTTGCTGCGCCGCCGCGAACGCCGCCTTGTGAACAAGACTTAACCGCCGTCTGGAAATACTTATAGAAAGGCAGACAGCCTGTGTGGAATGCCTCACCGCCGCGGATTGGGCTGCCCAGCGCGCGGATGCGGCCAGCGTTGACCCCGATGCCAGCACGTTGCGACACATATTTCACGATAGAAGAGGCGGTCGCATTGATAGAATCCAGGCTGTCACCACACTCGATCAGTACGCAGGAGCTGAACTGACGAGTCGGCGTACGCACGCCTGACATGATAGGTGTCGGTAGCGAGATCTTAAAGGTCGAGGTCGCGTCATAGAAATCTTTAACGTACTGAAGACGCGTCTCTTTCGGGTAGTTGGCAAACAGACAGGCCGCCACCAGAATATAGAGAAACTGCGCGCTCTCGTAGACTTCGTGGGTGACACGGTTTTGAACCAGGTACTTACCTTCCAGCTGCTTAACCGCGGCATAAGAGAAGTTCATGTCGCGCCAATGGTCGATATAGCTGTCGAGTGTGTCTAACTCCTCGCGGCTATAGTCGTTAAGAATATGCGTGTCATATTTGCCTAGCTCAACCAGCTTCACCACATGGTCGTATAGCGAAGGCGGCTCAAACTGACCGAAGGCTTTCTTGCGCAGGTGGAAAATGGCCAGACGTGCAGAGAGGAACTGGTAGTCTGGTGATTCCGGCGAGATAAGGTCGGCAGCGGCCTTAATAATGGTTTCGTGGATCGCTTCAGTTGGGATTCCATCATAAAACTGAAGGTGTGAACGTAATTCGACTTCCGATACTGAGACATTATTCAGTCCTTTGGCCGCCCAAGTGATCACTCGGTGGATCTTATCGAGATCGATAGTTTCACGTTCGCCACTGCGCTTCGTGACTTGCATATTGCTGTTCATTGAAGATAAGCCTTGAATTAAATATCGCTAGGGGTGAAAAGCTCCACCCTACGTTTCCATGTAAAAACAATCGAAGATGTTAAAAAAGTACCTGAGCACTACTGCAGTTCTAGTGGCTTCGACCGCCGCCCATACACAAGATATGGTGTTTTTTCTTTAATAGGATACAAGATAGTGAGGTTGGTGGGATATTGCAAGCGGGTTTTTAGGGGACAAGTTGTGGATATCTTGGGGGTAAACCAAAGGGTTAGTAATGGCTTACCTTTAACCCTTGTTTTCAATTACGATAGCAAAGTCGGGTCAAGTTTTAGACGACCGATAACGCCTATCACGAAAGCTAAAATATTGGCCAGATCCTATGGATCTTTTTGTGCTAAAAAAGGATCGCGCTCCCAGTTAAGACGACTTTTTACTGATGCGTCACACGCCAGCACACAATAGCATGTGATTCATCTCTCTTAACAGACACTTATCCCTGTTTTAGCAGCTCAAGTACCTTAGATGGCGCCTCGAAACCAAAGTCGTGCGGCCATAGGTGTGCGTGGTCATTGTTTCCAATATAACCCCAATGCGCGATGCCGCCGAGCATGTCACTATTGCGTGCCGCCTCGAGGTCTCGTTTGGCATCGCCGAGATAGAGAATATGCGCACAGCTCACACCCAGTTGGGATGCGGCCAGCCGCATCGGTGCGGGATGGGGTTTACTCTGGGTGGTGGAATCGCCGCTGATGATGGCTGGCATCTTACTGGCTAACTCAAGCCTGTGCAGTAGGGGCCGGGCAAAGCGCGCCGCCTTATTGGTGACGACACCATAGGGGATGCGCTGGTCACTAAGGTGTTGCAGCAAGGGGAGCATGCCATCAAACAGCTTGGCCGCCTGGCCATTGACCCTGTGATAATGAGTAAGTAGCGCCTGCTGGATTGCCGCTTTCTCTTCATCATTAAGGTGGGGCTGAGCGGCTTCGACCAAGGCCAGGCTGCCATGAGACGCCGCAAAGCGAATATCTTCCAGCAATTGGCTGGGCAGTCCGAAGTCGTTTAGTGCGAGGTTTAGCGCCAGCACGAGATCTGGCGCCGTGTCGACTAAGGTGCCATCGAGGTCGAACAGTACACCTTTTATCTGCATTGTATCGATAGCCACTGCATCGATAGGCACTGCATCAATAGGCATTGCATCGATAGACATGCCTTCTGTCGCCAACCCTTTAGTCATCCTGCTTAACCGTGGCGATCATATAGTTGACGTCTAATGACTTGGTGTAACGGAAGATATCGGTCAGCGGGTTATAGGTGATGCCAGTGGCGTCGACGCACTCTAGCTCCACCGCATCGGCCATGCCAATGAGTTCCGATGGCTTGATGTACTTCTTATGATCGTGGGTGCCCACAGGCAACATCTTAAGTAGATACTCGGCGCCAAGCACTGTCTCAACATAGGCCCTCAGGTTGCGGTTGATGGTCGAAAAGAACACATAGCCGCCAGGCTTGACCATGTCGCTACAGGCCTTGATCACAGAGGCAGGGTCGGGCACGTGTTCGAGCATCTCCATGCAGGTGACTACATCATACTGACCTTTATGGCTGTCTCTGTGGTGCTCTGCCGTGTCCTGGATGTAGTTAATCTCAACGCCCATCTCTAAGGCGTGAAGTTTAGCGACATCGAGGGGCTCGGCGCCCATATCCAATCCATCTACCTTAGCTCCCAGACGCGCCATGCTTTCGGAGAGAATACCGCCGCCGCAGCCGACATCCAGCACACGCTTACCAAATAGGCCACCGACGGCTTGATCGATATAGTTGAGTCTCAGGGGATTGAGCTTATGAATCGGTTTAAATTCCCCTTCGGGATCCCACCAAGTGGCAGCCATCTTCTCAAACTTGGCAATTTCTTGCGGATCGACATTGGCATTACTAGTCTCAGAAAAATTTGTCTCAGAAAGGTTAGACACGGAGAGTCCTCTGAAGGGGATAAATGATGTAGCTATTATACCCATCGCCTTAGATAAACAAAGAAGAAGCCAGCGAAAATGTCTGCTTAGTCATCAGATTGCTGTTAAAGCGTTCATTCTACCTAAAACCGACTTAGGTTTTACGCCGTAAACAGATATTTGAGGTGAAATTTCAATAGGGTCTAGCGCCTTTAAATATCTGTGTTAGAATGCCAAATCACGTTTTCTGGCTTGGTAAAATATTGCCTGGTTTTTAAGCAGTATTTTGTCGGCTAAATTTCAAGGGATCGAGCAGTTTATGACTGATCTGGCTTCATCTATAACACCAATTAATATTGAAGACGAATTAAAGAATTCATATTTGGATTACGCCATGAGCGTGATCGTTGGCCGTGCGTTACCCGATGTGCGTGACGGTCTAAAGCCGGTTCATCGCCGCGTATTATTCGCGATGAACGAGTTGAAGAACGATTGGAACAAACCTTATAAAAAGTCGGCGCGTGTCGTCGGTGATGTGATCGGTAAATATCACCCGCACGGTGACTCGGCCGTTTACGACACTATCGTTCGTATGGCGCAGCCGTTTTCTATGCGCTACACCTTGGTCGATGGTCAGGGTAACTTTGGTTCGGTCGATGGTGACGCCGCGGCGGCCATGCGTTATACCGAAATTCGTATGGATAAGCTGGCGCATCAACTGCTGGCTGACCTAGAGAAAGAAACCGTCGATTACGTCCCTAACTACGACGGAACCGAGCAGATCCCGGCAGTGTTGCCGACCCGCATTCCTGCTTTGCTGGTCAACGGTTCGTCGGGTATCGCCGTGGGTATGGCGACCAACATTCCACCTCATAACCTTTCGGAAGTGATCTCCGGCTGTCTTGCGCTGATCGATGAGCCAAGTCTCTCTATCGAGCAGTTGATGGAGCATATTCCAGGTCCAGACTTCCCAACGGCGGCGATCGTCAACGGCCGTAAGGGTATCGAAGATGCCTATAAGACGGGTCGTGGTAAGGCGGTCATGCGCGCCCGCGCTACCGTTGAGACTGAAGACAACGGTCGTGAACGCATTATCGTTACCGAGATCCCTTATCAGGTGAACAAGGCGCGTCTGATCGAGAAGATCGCCGAGCTGGTAAAAGATAAGAAGATCGAAGGCATCAGCGGCCTGCGCGACGAGTCTGATAAAGACGGTATGCGTATCGTTATCGAGGTGAAGCGTGGCGAAGTGGGTGAGGTGATCCTCAACAACCTATACGCCCAGACACAGCTACAGACCTCTTTCGGTATCAACATGGTGGCCTTGACCAATGGTCAGCCTAAGTTGTTTAACCTTAAAGAGATGCTTGAGTGCTTCATCCTTCACCGTCGTGAAGTGGTGACTCGCCGTACCGTATTCGAACTGCGTAAGGCGCGCGAGCGTGCGCATATCCTCGAAGCATTGGCGATAGCGCTGGCCAATATCGATCCTATCATCGAGCTGATTAAGGCATCACCAACGCCAGCCGAAGCGAAAACCAAGCTGGTTGCGCAAGGTTGGGCCCTTGGTAATGTACAAGGCATGCTGGAGAAGGCTGGTGATGATGCCGCGCGTCCTGAGTGGCTGGCGCCCGAGTTTGGTATTCGCGATGGCCTCTACTTCCTGACCGAGCAACAGGCTCAGGCGATTCTTGATCTGCGTCTGCACAAGCTGACCGGTCTGGAACATGAGAAGATCCTAAGCGAATATGAAGAGCTCCTAGAGCTGATCGCAGCCCTGCTATATATCCTCCGCAGCCCTGAGCGTCTGATGGAAGTGATTAAAGAAGAGCTTCAGGAAGTGCTGGAAAACTTCGGTGATGAGCGCCGCACAGAGCTTAACGCCTCTGCGGTCGACATTAGCCTTGAAGATCTGATCAACGAAGAAGATGTGGTAGTGACTCTGTCGCATCTGGGTTACGCCAAGTATCAGCCTTTGAGCGATTACCAGGCCCAGCGCCGTGGTGGTAAAGGTAAGGCCGCGACTAAGGTGAAAGATGAAGATTTCGTCGAGAAACTTCTGGTCGCCAACACCCACGACACCATCTTGTGCTTCTCCGATTTCGGTAAGATGTACTGGCTCAAGGTGTACCAACTGCCGCTAGCAAGCCGTCAGGCCCGTGGTCGTCCTATTATCAACCTGCTGCCGCTGGCGGAAGGTGAGCGCATTACCGCTATCTTGCCGGTGCGTGATTACGACGCCGACAAGTATGTGATCATGGCGACTTCTCACGGCACAGTGAAGAAGACCTCGCTGGATCAATACTCTCGTCCGAGAGCTAACGGTATCATCGCCGTGAACCTGAAAGATGGCGATCAGCTGATCGGCGTCGATATCACTAACGGTGATAACGAAGTAATGCTGTTCTCTAACGAAGGTAAGGTCGTTCGCTTTAGCGAAGATCAGGTTCGTGGAATGGGCCGCACCGCGACAGGTGTTCGCGGTATCAAGCTAGAAGATGGTCAGAGCGTGGTCTCGCTCATCGTGCCTAAGAATGATGGCGCCATCCTAACCGTCACCGAGAACGGCTATGGTAAGCGTACGGATCTGGATGAATACCCAGCTAAGAGCCGCGCGACCAAGGGTGTAGTCTCAATCAAGGTCAGCGAGCGTAACGGCGCCGTCGTAGGTGCGGTACAAGTGCTTGAAAACGACGAGATCATGTTGATCAGCGATAAGGGCACCCTGGTACGTACACCTGCATCTGGTGTATCGACAATTGGTCGTAACACTCAAGGCGTGACCATTATCCGTACGGCAAGTGACGAGACGGTAGTGGGACTGCAACGTATCGACGAGATCCAAGATGAACAGGAGTTTGACGAAGAGGGCAACCCTATCATCACAGATACTGTCGAAGAGCAACAAGTCGAAGGCGAGGCGCCTGAGGATGAGCCAGACGTTGAGCCAAACGAATAGCGTTTAGCGAGATTAACGGGCGTCCCTATGGACGCTCGTTTTGTTTGAGCAAGTCAAACCCGCAATAAACAATAAGCCAGTGGCATTTAATCTGACGCAACACAGTTGAAAGAAGAGCAAAGGAGAAAGCAGTGAGCGCGACATATAATTTCTGTGCAGGGCCGGCCATGTTACCTCAGCCCGTAATGCAAAAGGCACAAGAGGAGTTATTGGATTGGAACGGGCAGGGTGTCTCCGTGATGGAGATCAGCCATCGTAGTAAAGAGTTTATCGCGCTGACTCAGCAGGCCGATGCCGACATCAGAGAGCTGATGAATATTCCCAGCAACTACCATGTACTCTTTATGCATGGCGGTGGTCGTGGCCAATTTGCCGCTGTTGTGAATAATTTACTTGGCAATAACGGAAAGGCGCTCTATCTGGTCGATGGTAGCTGGTCTTCATCGGCAGTCGAGGAAGCCAAGAAACTGGCCGGTGATGCGCAGATCGACACACTTAATATCGTTGATAAAACCGATGGTATTAGCCGGGTTGTGTTACCTGAGCTGAGCGAGATCAAGCAAGCTTATCGTTATCTGCACTACTGCCCAAATGAGACGGTAGATGGTATCGAAATTTTTGATGAGATAGATTCTCCTTGGCCAATTGTTGCCGATATGTCTTCTAACATCATGTCTCGTGAGATAGATGTCAACCGTTACGGCCTGATCTATGCTGGTGCCCAGAAAAACATAGGCCCATCGGGTTTGAGCATAGTTATCGTTCGCGATGATTTACTGCAATATCCGCAGCTGACTCAGGCGTCCATTATGGATTATCGACTGGCAGTAAAACATGACTCCATGTTCAATACGCCGCCAACCTTCGCCTGGTACCTGGCCGCCGAAGTGTTTAAGTGGCTTAAGGCGCAAGGTGGCGTGGCTGAAGTCGCCAAGATTAATGAGCGTAAGGCCGAGACCCTATATGGCTTTATCGACAGTTGTGACTTCTATGAGAACCGCGTAGCGAGTGCAAATCGCTCGAATATGAACGTGACCTTTTATTTGAAAGATGAGTCCCTTAACGAGGCGTTTTTAGCCGAGGCCAAGGCCGCTGGCCTGGTCGCATTGAAGGGCCATCGCAGTGTCGGCGGCATGCGCGCCAGCATCTATAACGCCATGCCTTTGGCCGGCGTCGAGGCGCTGGTTAGCTTCATGAAAGCCTTTGCCGATAAACATGCTGCCTAACTGTAAAGAACATCAAAACAAAAAGGGGACCATCTGGTCCCCTTTTTTATGAGTTTTCAGGCTGTATTACAACACCTTGGCGATGGACTCGGCGAGGTAATCGACATTGCCATTACCTATGCCGGCGATGCTGATGCGGCTAGAATCTACCATATAGATACTGTGGTCCGCTTGGAGCTGCGCAACTTGCTCTGGGGTAATGCCGAGGAAGGAGAACATGCCTTTCTGCTTGGCAATAAAGCTAAAGTCACGGGTCACACCTTTTTCGATCAGCTTGTTCACCAGCATGGCACGGTTGCCATTGATGCGGTCACGCATCACTTTTAGCTCATCTAGCCACTGCTGCTTGAGTTCATCTGAACCCAAAATGGTTTCTACAATCGCCGCGCCATGGGCTGGCGGCATAGAGTAGATGCAGCGCACCACGTAGAGCAGTACAGAATAAGCCACATTGGCCTTTTGGCTATCTTTAGCGACGATAGAGCAGGCGCCGATACGCTCGCGATACAGGCCGAAGTTCTTCGAGCAAGAGCTACACAGGATCATGTCGTCGACGTTAGCGGCCATGTGGCGCACGCCATAGGCATCTTCATCGACACCATCACCAAAGCCCTGATAGGCCATGTCGATAAGCGGTGTGAACCCCTGTTGCTTGGTCAGCGCGATTACCTGATCCCACTGCTCGTTAGTGAGGTCCATGCCACTTGGGTTGTGACAACAGGCATGGAACAAGACCACATCGTCTGCGCTAATCTGGCCAAGGGTTGCCAGCATCTCCTCGAATTTCAGCGTTTTGTTTTCATGATCATAGTAGGGGTAGGTCTTGACCTGAATACCGGCCGCCTCAAACAGACCCGTGTGGTTGGCCCAAGTCGGGTCGCTCACCCAGATCACGCTATTTGGATTGATGCGCTTGATGAAATCCGCCGCGACACGCAGGGAGCCTGTGCCGCCTGGGGTAGATACGGTGCGAATGCGATCGGCTAGCAGCGCCGGATTGTCTTGGCCAAACGCCAATTCGCCCATCAGCTGATTAAAGGCGGGGGAGCCCGTTGGACCTATGTAAACTTTTGTTGCCTCGGTATCGATACGGTGCTGCTCGGCGCGTTTGACGCAGGCTAAGATCGGGGTGTTTCCCGCTTCGTCCTTATATACACCAACGCCTAGATCTACCTTGTTTGCATGGGGATCTTCACGGAATTTTGTCATCAGCCCTAGGATAGGATCGGCGGGCATAGGGGAAAGATTCTCGAACATGGCTCCAACTACCTTATTGTCTTGTTATAGGCCCTTAATGGCCTTCGCTGTGCGTAGCCTTAGGATAAACTAATTTTGCTCGGGATTTACAGCACAAGACACGATTTTATCGAAACTTAAACTTGGCAAATTTTCATGCCAGTGGCGGATGGCTTGCCTGTTTTTACCGTTTATTTGTGGGCCGATAGCGTACTAAGAAAGAAAATTACTCATTAACGGCCAAAAATCGTAAAAAAGGGTTGAATACTGCGGCTCAATCAGTAATTTTATAACCACGAGGCTCAGGTTAATTGAGCAGATGGCCATTTTGTCGTGATGGCAAGTGTTAAGTATCTAACAGTATCAATAATCCGCGGCCAGCCTTGGCTGCATCCAATTAAGAAGTGATTAATGAAACAACTACGACTCGATCCCATATCTAAGGTTCATGGCACCGTCAATATTCCCGGTTCCAAGAGTATTTCTAATCGCGCCCTGTTGTTGGCGACCTTAGCTGAAGGGAAAACCCGGCTCACCAATCTGCTCGATTCCGACGACATTCGTCACATGCTAACGGCCTTGAAACAACTTGGGGTGAATTATCAGCTGTCAGACAACAACCGGGTTTGCGAACTCGAAGGCCTGGGCGGCGCCATTAATAGTGACTCGGCTCAGACACTGTTCCTCGGTAACGCTGGTACGGCGATGCGTCCCTTATGTGCGGCGCTTACACTTGGACGCGGTGAATTTACCCTAACCGGTGAGCCTCGTATGGAGGAGCGTCCCATAGGTGATCTGGTCGACGCCCTTAGCGCCCTCGGCGCTGATATTCGCTACCTGAAGCAGCCAGGCTTTCCGCCATTAACCATAAATGCCACCGGACTCAATGGTGGTGATGTAGAAATTGCCGGTGGCCTGTCGAGTCAGTTTCTTACCGCACTGCTGATGGTTACGCCACTGGCTAAAGAGCAGGTGAATATCAAGATCAAGGGAGAGTTGGTCTCTAAACCCTATATCGATATCACCATCGCCTTGATGGCAAAATTTGGCGTCACCGTCATTAATCATGACTATCAGCGTTTCGAGATCCCTGCAGGCCAGAAATATGTCTCGCCCGGTACTGTGCTGGTCGAGGGCGATGCCTCCTCGGCGTCTTACTTCCTGGCCGCTGGCGCCATTCAGGGCGGTGAGGTGAAGGTCACTGGCGTTGGGCTAAAAAGCATTCAGGGCGATGTGAAGTTTGCCGACGTGCTCGAGGCCATGGGCGCCGAAATAGAGTGGGGCGATGACTTCATTATCGCCAGAAGCGCGCCGCTGCATGGGGTGGATCTCGATATGAACCATATCCCGGATGCCGCCATGACGATTGCCACGACGGCGCTGTTTGCCAGCGGCACAACCACCCTAACCAATATCTATAACTGGCGTATCAAGGAGACAGACCGTCTCGCTGCGATGGCGACCGAACTGCGTAAAGTGGGCGCCGAGGTCGAAGAGGGCCACGACTTTATTCGCGTCACGCCACCGGCTCAGCTAAACACTGCCGATATCGATACCTATAACGATCATCGTATGGCCATGTGTTTCTCGCTGATGGCCTTTGCCGATTGTGGCATTACCATCAACGACCCAGATTGTACCTCCAAGACCTTCCCTGACTATTTCGCCCAATTCGCGGCGCTGGCCCAGTAGGCTAAGTCTTTCACCTAAGTCCTCCAGCGCGGGGCAGCTCATATGACCCGCGCACTTAAATGATCCATTTGTGTTAATTCGTAACTTTTTGCCGCTTTATGCAAGCTTTTAGTTTATAATGCGCGCGCAGTTTTTCGAGGACGACATTCAGGATCTTTAGGGAAGATAGATTTAATTTGGAGAATCATATGTCACAACGGGCTCCCATCGTCACTATTGACGGCCCAAGCGGTGCAGGTAAAGGCACTATTAGTCAGATACTTGCTTCGCGTTTAGGATGGAAGCTGCTTGATAGCGGTGCCATATATCGTGTCTTGGCCCTCGCGGCTATTCACCACAACGTCGAGCTGGACAACGAAGCATCACTGGCTCTGTTAGCGGCGCACCTAGATGTGCAATTCATTTCGGCTAACGGCAACGGCATTAAGGTGGTGTTAGAAGGCGAAGATGTGTCCCACGCCATTCGTAGCCAAGAATGTTCAAACGCCGCCTCTAAAGTGGCAGCTTTTCCCCGCGTTCGTGAGGCGCTTCTTCGTCGTCAACGCGCCTTTGCCGAGGCTCCAGGTCTTATCGCAGACGGTCGCGATATGGGGACGGTCGTTTTTCCCACAACTCCAGCTAAACTTTATTTAACCGCATCGGCTGAGGAAAGGGCCCAAAGGCGCTATAATCAGTTGCAGGACAAGGGCTTCGATGTTAATATCGACCGTCTTTTGGCCGAGGTCGTAGAACGCGATGAGCGTGATATGAATCGTCCGGTTGCGCCTCTGGTTCCTGCCGAGGATGCGCTGGTGATCGATACGACTGGCATAGGCATTGATGAAGTGGTTGAGCTTGCGCTCTCACACATCAAGGAAAAATTACCTGATCTTGTTCTCTAGGGGGCAGGGTCTTTACGATTTGTCACACGGATGCGACAAATGATTAATCTGACTCCACGTCTAGGATGGGCCGTGGTTTATTACTTAAAGTAAATTAACATGACTGAATCTTTTGCTGATCTATTTGAACAATCCCTTCAACAACTTGAGTTCCGTCCAGGTTCTATCGTTCGTGGTACTGTAGTATCAATCCAGAACGGTATGGTACTGGTTGACGCTGGCCTTAAGTCTGAAAGCCCAATCCCAGCTGACCAATTCAAAAACGCTCAAGGCGTTCTAGAAATCGCAGTTGGCGACGAAGTTGACGTAGCCCTTGACTCTGTTGAAGACGGTTTCGGTGAAACTCAACTTTCTCGTGAGAAAGCTAAGCGTCACGAAGCTTGGATCGTTCTAGAAAAAGCTTACGAAGATGCTGAAACTGTAATCGGTGTCATCAATGGTAAGGTTAAAGGCGGTTTCACCGTTGAACTAAACGGTATCCGTGCATTCCTACCAGGTTCTCTAGTTGACGTTCGCCCAGTTCGCGACACTGCTCACCTAGAAAACAAAGAACTAGAATTCAAGGTTATCAAGCTAGACCAGAAGCGTAACAACGTTGTTGTTTCTCGTCGTGCAGTTATCGAGTCTGAAAGCAGTGCTGAGCGTGATGCACTACTTGAGAACCTACAAGAAGGTCAAGCCGTTAAGGGTATCGTTAAGAACCTGACTGACTACGGTGCATTCGTTGACCTAGGTGGCGTTGACGGTCTTCTACATATCACAGATATGGCTTGGAAGCGCGTTAAGCACCCATCTGAAATCGTAAACGTTGGTGACGAAATCAACGTTAAAGTACTTAAGTACGATCGTGAGCGCACTCGTGTTTCACTAGGTCTTAAGCAACTTGGCGAAGATCCATGGTTAGAAATCAGCAAGCGCTACCCAGAAAACACTAAGTTGACTGGTCGCGTAACTAACCTAACTGACTACGGCTGCTTCGTTGAAATCGAAGAAGGTGTTGAAGGTCTGGTACACGTTTCTGAAATGGATTGGACTAACAAGAACATCCACCCATCTAAGGTTGTTAACCTAGGTGATGAAGTTGAAGTTCTAGTGTTAGACATCGACGAAGAGCGTCGTCGTATTTCTCTAGGTCTGAAGCAATGTAAGACCAACCCATGGGATGATTTCGCAGAGCGTTATGCGAAAGGTGACAAGGTTACTGGTAAGATCAAGTCTATCACTGACTTCGGTATCTTCATCGGTCTAGACGGCGGTATCGACGGTCTGGTTCACCTGTCTGACATCTCTTGGAACGGTACTGGCGAAGAAGCCGTATCTGATTACAAGAAAGGCGACGAAATCAGCGCAGTTGTACTGTCAGTTGACCCAGAGCGTGAGCGTATCAGCCTAGGCGTTAAGCAGACTGAAGACGATCCTTTCAATGCATACCTTGCAGATAAGAAGAAAGGTGCTATCGTAACTGGTACTGTTACTGCAGTAGACGCGAAAGGCGTAACTATCGAGTTGGCTGAAACTGTAGAAGGTTACCTACGTGTTTCTGACATCTCTCGTGAGCGCATCGAAGATGCATCTACTGTATACTCAGTAGGTGACACTGTTGAATCTAAGTTCATGGGTGTTGATCGCAAGAACCGTACTATCAGCCTGTCTATCCGTGCGAAAGACGAAGCTGATGAGAAGGAAGCGATGGCTAACTTGAACAAGCAAGATGACGTTGCTATGAGCAATGCCATGGCTGAAGCGTTCAAAGCGGCTCGCAAATAATTCGCCTGAAGTTCGGGGATGGCAACATCCCCGCTAGGTGACTGTGTTTGGCTTGATTATAGAGGGTACAGGATGACTAAATCCGAACTGATCGAAAAACTTGCCAGTAGGCAGTCGCAGCTGTCGGCAAAAGAAGTAGAAAGCGCTATTAAAGAGATGTTGGAGCAGATGGCAACAACATTGGAAGGCGGTGACCGTATCGAGATCCGTGGCTTTGGTAGTTTTTCCCTTCATTATCGTGCACCACGTACAGGCCGCAATCCTAAGACTGGTACTTCAGTTGAGCTGGAAGGCAAGTATGTACCGCACTTTAAGCCTGGCAAAGAACTGCGTGAGCGCGTTGATGCTATCAACTCGTAAATGACATTGTTTTAAAAGCCTCCGAAAGGAGGTTTTTTTATGCCTAAATTCTAGGTATGGCTAGCTAGTTCGCTAAATTTCTTGGATAATCAACCCACCACCACGGGTTTATGGAGAGTAACGTGAAGTCATTTATCGCGACCGTGCTTGTCGCCCTGTTTTTTGTCTTGGCTTTATTGTTTGGTGCGCGTAACGAACAGCTGGTGACCATCAGTTATTTCGTCGCTCAGGGTGAATATCGACTACCTGTCGTGCTCGGCGTGGTGTTTTTGGCGGGTTTCCTGGTCAGCTGGCTGTTTGCCATCTATCACATTACCAAGGTGAGACTGCAACTGCGTAAGGCCAATAAGAAAATCGAGCAGCTAGAGGCCAAGTTACCGGTTGAGGCGCTCACGCCATCTTCTCAAATCGAACATCAAGCGAAGGAAGTAAACGCTTAATATGTTAGAGATTCTGTTTCTGTTGTTGCCCATCGCCGCCGGTTACGGCTGGTACATGGGGCGCCGTAGTATCAGGCACAAGCAGAATAGTAAGCGAAAGCAGTTAAGCCGCGATTACTTTACCGGCCTTAATTTCCTTCTGTCCAACGAATCGGACAAGGCGGTCGATCTCTTCATCTCCATGCTCGACGTGGATGATGACACCATAGATACCCATCTCTCGCTAGGCTCGTTATTTCGTAAGCGAGGCGAGGTGGACAGGTCTATCCGCATTCACCAAAATCTTATCGCCCGCCCAACCCTGACCACTGAGCAGCGCGACATCGCCATGATGGAGCTCGGCAAAGACTATCTGGCCGCCGGCTTCTACGACAGGGCAGAGGAGATCTTTCTCAATCTGGTTCGACAGGAAGATCACAGCGAAGAGGCCGAAGATCAGCTTATCGCCATCTATCAGGTGACCAAGGATTGGCAGAAGGCGATCGATATTATCAAGAGCCTTAAACGTAAGCGTCAGCAATCTCTCAAGCACCTGCAGGCCCATCTCTATTGTGAGCTCGCCGATGAGGCAAGCGATAACGAGCTAAAGCTCAAGCACCTGGCTCAGGCAATCAAGCAGGACGGGCAATGTGGCCGCGCCATGTTAACCAGCGCCAAGTTGTTTCTTGCGCAACAAGAATTTGGCCGAGCCAAAGAGATGTTGTGCCGGTTGAAAGATGCCGATATCGAACTCTTCCCCGAGGCGCTCGCCATAGCAAAAGAAGTTTACCAATCGACTAAGGATCTTGGTGCCTATCGCGAGCTGCTACGCGAGGCGTTAGAGCATGGGGCCGGTGCCAGCGTCGCCATCACGCTTGCGCAGCAGATGATTGCCCAGGGAGAAACCCAGGATGCCGAGAAGTTGATCCTCGATGGCCTCTATCGTCATCCCACCATGAAGAGCTTTCAGCATCTGATGAAGATGCAGATCCAACATGCCGAAGATGGTCAGGCCAAACAAAGTTTGAATATGCTCGCCGAACTGGTCGAGCAACAGATAAAATTCCGTCCCAGTTACCGCTGCACCGAGTGTGGTTTCCCGTCACACACTCTCTACTGGCATTGTCCCTCTTGTAAGAGCTGGGGCACCATCAAGCGGATCCGCGGACTCGACGGGGAGTAAATAGCTAATAAAATGCAAAGCAACAGGAGAACAGCATGAGCAACAAACCTATTATAGTGGCGTTAGATTACGATAATAAATCCGAAGCTTTGCAGCTCATCGATCAGTTAGACCCCAACATGTGCCGCCTTAAGATAGGCAAAGAGATGTTCACACTCTTTGGCCCTGAGTTGGTTAAAGAGATCCATAGCCGTGATTTCGACCTCTTCCTGGATCTCAAATTCCATGACATTCCCAATACGGTTGCCAAGGCAGTCACCGCAGCCGCCGAGCTCGGCGTATGGATGACCAATGTGCATGCCAGCGGTGGTCTTGCCATGATGCAGGCCGCGCGCGAGGCGCTGCTTCCCTATGGTGATAAGGCGCCGCTATTGATCGCCGTGACGGTACTGACCTCAATGAGTGATGAAGAGCTGGCGCTGCTTGGCATCAATGTGCCAGCGGCAGAGCATGTTAAGCGTCTGGCGAGCCTCACAAAACAGGCTGGACTGAACGGTATCGTCTGTTCGGCCCAGGAGGCCAGTATGTTAAAGGCCGAATTTGGCGCCGACTTTAAGCTGGTGACCCCGGGCATTCGTCCGGCGGGCAGTGACAAAGGCGATCAGCACCGCGTGATGACGCCGACCCAGGCACTGGCAGCGGGTTCTGATTACCTGGTCATAGGTCGTCCTATTACCAAGGCGGCTAATCCACTGGCTGCGCTAACCGAGATCCACGCGTCGCTTAAATAGCTTGACCTGATCCGCTGAGCCTCCTAATTTAATCGTTAAGGTTTTATCAGACAGGGAAAGAAGATGTTCGATTATCAAGGGAAAAACGTCTTTGTGGTGGGCGGTACCAGTGGCATTAATCTCGGTATCGCCAAAGCCTTTGCCAAGGCGGGGGCAAACGTAGCGGTAGCCAGCCGTCGTCAGGAGAAGGTCGATGCCGCCGTTGAGGCGCTGCGCGCGCTTAACGCGAAAGGTAATATGCTTGGCGTGGCATTCGATGTACGAGATCTCGACGCCCTAAAGGTTGGATTCAAGCTGGTAGCGGATGCCTATGGCCAACTGGACGTGCTGGTCAGTGGCGCGGCTGGAAACTTCCCCGCAGCAGCGGCGGATCTTTCCGAAAACGGCTTTAAGTCGGTGATGGATATCGATTTGCTAGGCAGTTTTCAGGTGCTCAAACAGGCCTATCCCTTGATGCGTCGCCCAGGCGGTGCAATCGTGCAGATCTCGGCGCCACAGGCCTATATCGCCATGCCGATGCAGTCCCATGTGAGCGCCGCGAAGGCCGGGGTCGACATGTTGACGAAGAGCCTGGCACTGGAATGGGGAGCAGAGGGAATAAGGGTAAACTCAATCGTGCCCGGCCCCATCAGCGGCACAGAAGGATTCAATCGCCTAGCACCGAGTGAAGCACTACAAGCGGCCGTGGCCCAAAGCGTGCCGCTTAAGCGAAACGGTATCAGCGATGACATTGCCAATGCCGCGATGTTCATCGCTTCGCCGATGGCAAGTTATATTACTGGTACAATCTTGCCGGTAGACGGTGGCTGGTCGCTTGGTGGTGCAAGTATGGCCATGAACGAATTGGGCAAGTTGGCCCGACAACCAAAAGATAAGTAGGTAGCGCCAGGCGCGCAACCCAGTAAGTGAGAAGATAGATGGCAAACCCATTTCAAGAGCAGTTGCTCAAGGCTGGCCTAGTCAGCAAACAGAAGGTTCGCGATGCCAAAACCCAGAAGCGTCGCGATCGTAAAGCCAAGGTCGATGATGGTTCGGCGGCGTTGAAACAGGAGATCGCGGCAAAGAAACAGGCGCAGATCGATAAAGACAAGGCGCTTAACGAACAACGCTTTGCCGAGGCGATGGAGAAGGGCCAGGTACGCGGGCTAATCACCGAATTTAAGCGCTGCGCCATCGAGCCGCCAAAGGATGCCGAAGTTAAGTTTAACTACACCTTAGGCACTAAGATTTTTAGCCTGTATGTGACCGAAAAACTCCAGAGTCAGCTGCTCAACGGCCAACTCGGTATCGTTCGTTACGAAGAGGTGAGTTACCTGGTGCCTCATAAGTTGGCCGAACGGGTTAACCTCTTGGTGCCAGACTGGTGTGGTTACCTATGGCAGGCCGAAGACGCCACCCAAGTGGTCGAAGAAGACGATCCCTACGCCGATTATGTTATCCCTGATGACCTCATGTGGTAACGCACAAACATTCAGTAAGCCTCGCACTCTAAGCGGGGCTTTTTTATTTGAGCGATCGGACAATATTTGACTAAAGGGCTTTATTCTCAGTGACAACTAAGATAGATTAAAACAACTGTTTTAATCTTACGTTTGAGAGAGACGAGATGAATCCATACCAGGCGCCATTAGCCGACATGAAATTTCTGTTGGAGCGCGTGTTCGATGCTCCGCAAACTTGGGGTGAACTAGCGGCCTTGGCTGAGACCGTCGATATGGACACGGCCGTGGCCATCCTCGATGAGGCCGATAAGATCTCGCGGGATCTTATCCATCCTATTAATCGCCCTGGCGACGAGCAAGGCGTAAGCTTTGAAGATGCTAAGGTGATCACACCGGACGGTTATCGTGAGGTCTACGACCAATATGCCGAAGGCGGTTGGGTCGGTCTGTGCGGCGATCCTGAGTTTGGCGGTATGGGGATGCCCAAGATGCTTGGCGTCCTGGTGGATGAGATGGCCTACAGTGCCTGTAACGCCTTTACCCTCTATGGCTCGCTTACCGCAGGTGCCGCGCTCTGTATCAATGCCCACGGCAGCGATGAGCTCAAGGAGAAGTACCTGCCAAACCTGTACTCGGGGCAGTGGGCTGGCGCCATGGATATGACAGAGCCACAGGCAGGCTCTGATCTTCGTAATATTCGCACTAAGGCCATACCTCAAGATGATGGCAGCTATCTGATCTCCGGCAGTAAGATTTTTATCACAGGTGGCGATCATGATCTCACCGAGAACGTGATTCACCTGGTACTGGCAAAACTGCCTGACACTAACGGTATCTCACTCTTCCTGGTGCCTAAGATAAAAGTCGACGACAACGGCGAGCTGGGCGAAGCCAATGGTGTCACCGTAGGTTCGATCGAACACAAGATGGGGCTTAAGGGCTCGGCTACCTGTGTGATGAATTTCGACGACGCCGAGGGCTACCTTATCGGAAAGGCCAATCGCGGCCTGGTGTGTATGTTCACCATGATGAACTATGAGCGCCTGGCGATTGGCATCCAAGGCCTGGGCACCTCGCAGGCGGCTTATCGAATGGCCAGTGATTATGCTAAGGAGCGTCTGCAGGGCCAGGCGGCTGGCGGTAGCGCCAACGCTAGCGATCCTATCCTGGTTCACGGCGATGTGCGTCGCATGCTGATGACGATACGCTGTTACACTGAGGCGGGCCGCGCACTCTCTGTGTTTACCGGCCAGCAACTGGATCTGGCCAAACATGCCGAGGGTGAAGTACAACAGAAGGCCGCGCGTTATGTTGGCCTGCTTACGCCGGTCGCTAAGGCGTTCTTGAGCGACCGAGGACTGGACGCGGCCGTCATGGCGCAGCAGGTGTTTGGTGGTCATGGCTATATTCGTGAGACGGGTATCGAGCAGCTGGTTCGTGATACGCGTATCGCGCAGATCTATGAGGGAACAAACGGCATTCAAGCCATCGATTTTCTGGGCAGAAAGACCACGGGAGACGACCTGCGAACTCTGACCGAGTTTGTTGCCGAGTGTCAAAGTCAGTTGGCGGACATGGCTAATGTGAGTGATGAACACAAGGCGCTTATTACGCCGCGCTTCGAGGCCTTACTGGCGAGCGGCGAATATATCAACGCCAACAAGTTAAACCAACCAGCCTTGATTAACGCCTGCGCCGTCGACTTCCTCGACGCCTTCGGTCACCTGGTTTACGGTTACTTCTGGCTACTGATGGCCGATAAGGCGAGTGATCACGAAGACGCCAGCTTTAGTAAGGCTAAAAGGCAGTTGGCCGATTTCTATCTGGCCAAACTGCTGCCTAAGGTGGACTATCACCTGGCTCAGGTTAACGCCGGGGATGCCAGCGTCATGGCCATGGCCGATGAGCTATTTTAATATTTGCCTAAACAGCTAATGAAAACGCCCGGATTGTTTAACCCGGGCGTTTTTTTATTGGGCGGTTTCGCGTTTCGCGTCGCTACTTGAATCGCTGTGATTAATGGCCGTTTGCTCGGGTTTACCGAGCAGGCTCTGCAGGAAGAGTGCACTAAATGGCACCAGGCTTTGCTTTTTACTCTTTTGGCTCTGGCCATTTTCCATCACCACAAATAACAGCTGTTGGTCGCTACCCAGTGAAAGGTAACCCGCTAAGTTATCGACGCCTTGCATTGAGCCCGTCTTGGCCGATACCTTGCTCATCAGCGGTGGCTGGTGAAAGCCTCTCTTATAGGCCAGAGTACCACTTATCCCCGCAACCGGAAGCAGTGCCATAAGAGGTTTTAATTTTTCATCTTTGGCGATAAGGCTTAACGTCTGCGCCAGTTGGCGCGCCGAGATAAGGTTATAGCGTGACAGGCCAGAGCCATCGATGAGCTGGGAGTGGGTCAGGTCAATTCCATCTGCCGAGAGTATCTCCTTAACGGCCTTTGCACCGGCATGAAAGCTCTCGGGCACCTTATAGTAGCGTGCACCAATGGCTTTAAACAGGCTGTCGGCAATCAAGTTGTCAGAATCGAGCAGCATGGTGCTGAGGAGCTCATTCAACGCGGCCGATTCATGGGTGACTATCGGTTTGAGTTCAACAGGCGCTCTGTGTGCGATGGCCACTTGGCCGCTTATTTTGATGTGGGCACTCTTTAACATGCGCTCCAGCATCTGTTTGGCATAAAGTGCAGGGTCGTCAACGGCAATGGCAAGACTAAGCGGCTTGTCGCCAGGATAGCATCCGCTGATGTGATAGTGATTATCGGGAAGCCTTGCCAGGTTTAGCTCACAGAATGCCTCTTGCTGCGACTTATCAAACACGGCGGTAGTCGATACCTTGATAGGCAGGTAACGCGGAAAGTTCAACTGGCTGGCATTGCTCGCCAGCTTAGGCTTTAGCTGTCCCTTGACGCAGTTTTGGTTGACGATAAAGCTTGAGACCGGCGCGGCGTAGCAGACCCCGAGATCGTCCCACACCCAACCAGGGGCTCGCGTCTGTTCCTTGGCCTGGCCAAGGAGCAAAAGGTTGCCCTTAATGGTATGAATACCCGAGTCTTTTAGCTGCTTTAGCATAGCCCTCAGGTCGTCGGTATTTAAGGTGGGATCGCCACTGAAGCTCAGGTAGAGATCGCCGGTTAACACACCGTGAGACAAGCGCCCCTTTGTCGAAAACTGGGTGGGAAAGGTAAATTCACTGCCGAGCACCCGCATCGCGGCTACGGCCGTCAATAGCTTCTGGGTACTGGCGGGCAATAACAAGGTGTCGGCATTGCGCTGATAGAGTATCTCTTTGCTGGTGAGATCTTGCGCAAACACTGCCAGTTGCGAGTGGGGGGGCGCAATCACCGACAAGAGGTTGTCATAATAACCCTGGCTATCAAGATCGCTGACCTCGGCCCTCGCACTGCCCATTAGCGGGAGAGTGAAGGCCGCGAGGATTAAAGGAAACGCTCTAGTCAGCGACCTTGGGAGAAGATGGGGAAGGGCGGTAAGCCTTCGAGTCAATCTGGTATACATAAGCGTCGAAACATGTCCTTGTTTACTGGGTTTAGGCTAATCGTCCTGGGAAGGCTCATCTTTTTCCATCAAGCGGTATAAACGTAGCGTGACAAATAGCACCAAGACAATGAAAAGCGGCAGCACCATAAAGCCTAGTTGCGCCTTAAAGTGAAAGATACCCCAAGCGGCTAACAGGGTTAATGCCAGGGTGAGAAGTATGGTTTTATTCATGCTGGAACCTAAAAGCAGACAGATGTGCCTATTGTAAGGTGTTTTACGCCCAATGTTGGAGGGTTAAACAATAATTAAGACAAAGGAGGCCAAAGTCACCCCTTTAGCCGCTGATTCTGCTTAATTTTAACCCGGTTTACCCCAAGTGCGACGCACAACAACAGAAAACCCTTGCCCCAAACCCGGTAAATGGGTAATTTCTACCCCTTAAGATTTGGGATGGAACCAGTATGCCACACATTCGTATGCGCGGTTTACCGCAAGAGGCGGTATGTCGAATCAGTGAAACCTTGCTCGGTGAGTTAGCGAACCAGTGTCAGGTTAAGACCGATAGTTTCACCTTAGACTGGGAGCCGAGCGTTGCTTTTCGTCATGGTAAGGTCGATAAGGCATTCGTGCAAGTCGAGGTACTCTGGTTTGCCAAAGATCCCGAAATTCGTCACGCAGTAGAGCAGATCATTCGTCAGGCCGTATTAGCTGTATATTCGCCTGCAAAACATATCTCAGTCATGTTTATGGCGCTCACGCCACAATGCTACTACCGTGATGGGCAGCATTTTTAAAGGAGGATACCTTGCTGGATAAGCTAGGTGGAATTGCGTTACCCGCCGACGCCATACGTTGGTTGCTGACGCCTGCGGCGCTAAAAGCCGAACTACTCAAACAGATTGCAAACGCCAAACGGGCGATCACCCTAGCCGCACTCTATCTCGAAGATGATGAAGCGGGTAGGGAAGTATTGGCTGCCTTGATGGCGGCTAAGGCGGCAAGACCCGAGCTGGACGTCACCATTTTGGTGGACTTCCACCGCGCCAGACGTGGCCTTATCGGTCATAAGGGTGACAGTGGCAACTACCTCATGTATCAAAAGGTGGTTAACGCCGCCGAGCATCCGATCAATATCCTTGGTGTGCCGGTAAAGTCCCGTGAATTTATGGGCGTGCTTCACCTGAAAGGCTTCATCATAGATGATACGGTGATCTACAGCGGTGCCAGCCTGAACAACATCTATCTGCACCAGGGCGAGAAGTATCGCTTCGACCGTTACCATGTGATCGAATCTAAGCCGTTGGCAGAGTCTATGCGCAACATGGTGATGGAGTATATCGCCAGCGACAGAGCCGTGACCTCGTTAACCCAGGACAAGGCCACCGAGAAGCTGCCCGAGAAGAACGACGTGCGTAGCCTGAAGCAGCGTCTGGCAAAGGCAAAGTACCGTTTTTCAGGCACCAAGACGGGTAATCGCATCACCCCAGTGGTTGGTTTAGGCCGTAAGAAGAATAAGCTAAACAAGCTAGTGATCGATCTGGTATCTCAGTCGCAGCGCTCACTGTTTATCTGTACGCCCTATTTTAATCCGCCTTATATCCTCTCCAGAGCCTTGGCCAAGCACCTCAGAAAAGGTAAGCGTATCGATATCGTGGTGGGTGATAAGACGGCAAACGATTTCTACATTCCGCCGGAAGAGACCTTCTCGACCATAGGTGCCTTGCCTTATATGTATGAACAGTCGCTGCGTAAGTTTGCCAAGCGTCAACAATGGGCTATCGATGCTGGGCTACTCAATATCCATCTTTGGAAGCATGATCGTAACAGCTATCACCTCAAGGGGATAAGCGCCGATGATCGTCTTCATCTGATCACAGGCTCAAACCTCAATCCTAGGGCGTGGGCCTTGGATCTCGAAAATGGCTTGTTGCTGCAAGATGAAACCCAAGCCTGGACCGAGCAGTTTAAGCAGGAACAGGCGCATATCCTCGAACATACCGAGCGACTCTATCATTACAGCCAGATAGATACCTTGAACAACTATCCTAAGCCGGTACGTAAGATCATGAACCGTATCAGACGGTTAAGAGCCGATTTTCTGCTGCGCCGCATCTTGTAACGCAAAAGATAGCAAGGCAAAGCTAATATGATGATACCTTTAGCTAGCCAGTTCGGATGATAAGTGAAAAGGGCGAACATTATGGTTCGCCTTTTTCACGATTGCGATTTAATTGGCTTTGCGAGCGTTATACTTAACCAGGTAGACAATCACACGTAAGGCTCAAGTTTTTAATAGGTTACTCAATGACACTTCCTCCCCATGCGGTGCATCAGCGCTATCAATATCGTAAGGCAATCTCTACCCGGCCCTACAACGCCCGCGGTAAGAACCTGGAGCGCTGTGATGCCTGTTTGCTGGCGACACGCTACTGCACCTGTGATACGCGTACACTGCTAAAATCTCAGGTGAGTTTTCTGTTGGTGATGTATGACGATGAGGTGTTAAAACCGAGTAATTCCGGGCGCCTAATAGCCGACCTGATCCCCGATACCCATGCCTATATCTGGGATCGCACTCGAACCAATCGCAGGCTGTTGGCGTTACTTAACTCACCCGAATATCAGCCTTACTTGGTGTTCCCTAGCGAGTATGCCATGCCTTCTCAAGTCGTGGTGCCAGATAGTGCGCTGAAAGCGCGTTTAGACACAGATACCAAGCGCCCCCTGTTTGTGCTGCTCGACGGTAGCTGGCGTGAGGCGATCAAGATGTTTAACAAGAGTGACTATCTACAAGATCTGCCTATGCTCTCGTTTGCACCGGATGCCGCCGCCCGTTATGGCCTGCGTAAGGGGAGTCGTGACTTTCAGCTGGGTACCGCCGAGGTGGCCAGTCTTGTGCTCAGTGCGGCGGCAGAGCCTGACAACGCGGCCAGTCTTTCGGCCTGGTTTTCACTTTTTATCGAATCCTCACTCTATAGCCGTAGTCGCAAGAGCCCTAAGGATCTCGAGCCATTAGACAGTCTAAAGGCCGAATTTCTCGCAAGCTTAAAGTAAGGGGCCAATCTGCGGTGTTGTGCTTCTTGCAAAGGACTTGGGCCATTTGCCGCAAACCACGCCTTGCATCTAGGTCTGTAAGCCGACGCAGAGCATGTTCGCAACTTACCTAGGTTTTGCGCCGCGGTGAATATTTTCTTATAGTGAAATAAGGGCCTTCACTTTAAATGCCTAGTATTTGTACCTGCTTTTCGTTAGGGGCCAGTTAGAAGAGCGTCGGGCATAGGACAAAATAAGGAGTGGCTATGTTAAATAGACTATTGCATAGATACTTGCGTAAACCTTTACCCATGAGTTTGCATGGCTTAGCGTTCGTTGGCTTCTTATTGTTACTAGGCAGCTTACCAGTAAGCACGCAGGTTAATGCATCGGCTACCGTATCTCGGGACGCTAGCGCATTTGATGCAGTGAGCTATAACCGTTATCAAGCCATCTATTTTTGCAAACAAAATCGCTGGGCCTTCTGCCAGAGTTGGGGCGAGCTGGGTGTCACGCGCCTTGCCTAATACCTAGAGAAAGCACTTAGAGCAAACTCCTAGATAAAGCTCCTAGACAAGAGTAGGGAATATGCGCCTTGGGCAATAGCCCAAGGCGAGTTTCAAACGTTGTTTTTCCACTGTAACAATCGTCAGTTCGCGCTCAGAGTCTTCCGTTCCCGAGCGCGACAGATAAGTTCAAATGATGGCCGTTAAATAGACCACTAATCGCTGGCTAGTTTTTGTAGATCACCCCATCCTTCATGACGAAACCCACCCTTTCCATCACCGAGATATCCGTCAATGGATCGCCATCGACGGCGATAATGTCGGCATAGAAGCCAGGTTTTAGCTGACCGAGGCTATCTTGTTGTTGGATCAGCGCGGCGCTGTTGATGGTCGCCGCTTGCAACGCCTGGGCAGGCGTCATGCCAAAGGTCACCATGCGGGAGAACTGTTTACCGTTGTCTCCATGGGGATAGATGGCCGCGTCTGAGCCAAACACCATCTTGGCGCCGGCTAGGGTTGCGCGTCTAAAGCTGTCACGCTGCGCCTTAGAAACCTGCTTCTCTTTTTCGATATTTTCTTCTGGCACTCCATTCGCCTGGCCAAAGGCCAGCGTGTATTCGGTATTGTAGATATCACAGGAGAGGTAAGTGCCGGCCTTAACCGCCATCTTGATCGCTTCCTCATCCATGAAACTGCAATGCTCTATGCTATCGATACCGGCGCGGATAGCCGCCTTGATGCCGCTGGTGCCATGGGCATGGGCGGCGATGACTAAGCCGCGTCGATGAGCCTCATCGGCCGCGGCGGCTAGTTCCTGTTCGCTATATTGCTGTAGGCCGACTTTGGTACCCTTGGAAAATACACCACCGGTTGCGCAAACCTTAATGGCATTGGCGCCATATTTGATGTTTTCACGCACCTTCTGTCTGACGGCCCAGGGACCGTCGGCGACACCGCCGGCTACGCTGTGCATCTCGGGCGCGGCAAAGTTATCGTCACAGTGGCCCCCCGTGATAGTCAGGGAATGGCCTACCGCCCAGATCCTGGGCCCCGGGATCTCGCCGGCATCGATGGCATCACGGGTCGCAATAACAGAGTAGCCTGACGCGCCGAGATCACGCACAGTGGTAAAGCCAGCCATAAGCGTATTACGGGCGTTTTTTACCGCTTTCACCGTCTGTCTTGGAATGGAGTAGTTCATCGATTCGAGAAAGTTATCTTCGGCATCACTGGAGAGATGAACATGCATATCCATAACCCCAGGTAGCAGGTATTTATCTTTAAGATTTATCACGCGATAACCATCTTGCTTTGGGACACTGGCTTGATGGCCGACTGAGACGATTTGATTGTCTTGCACCAGTATAGCCGCATCTTCAATGGTCTTTCCCTTGACGACATCCACATAACCCTTTGCCAGCAGCAGAGTATCTTGCGCCTGGGCGTAGCTTGGTAGCAACACGGCAAAGGCCAGCGCAAGCTTGCTAAGTTGTTTAGCAAACGGCAGAGGCTTAGTTAGTGGCAGGCCTAAGGGCAGAGACTCGTTCTGTCGATAAGCGTTATTGGGGCGTTGCGGCGTCATAGGGTTTCCTTATTGTTATCGATGTTCAACGGAATAATGTTTAACGCAATAATGTCTAACCCATTAATGGGTAATGCAAGCGCCATCTTAAGCCATAATTAGTCGCTTATTTAGCTGCTTATTTAGTCGCTTATTTAACTGCTTATTTAATGGCTTAAACGAGCGCGTTTTTCGTTGCTAAACATTACCCCTAAGCTTTTTTAACAGTTAACCGTGATCCTTAGCAAATACCTGATGCCAGAACTCGGCGCCCAGCGAACTGATGACCCGGGATTCACCGTTGAGCAAGATGGCAATGCCAAGGTCCAGCTCGGGTGAGTAGGCCACTTCGGTGACATAACCCGCGACCCAACCGGCGTGATAGATGAGGCGATGGCCATTAAACTGGTAGATGCGCCAGCCCTTGCCATAATGGGCATCGTCAAGATAGCGCCTCCAATCGCGGCGGCGAAGCTCCTTAGTGGTGCGAACCCCTGGCGTGGTGATATCTTCGATTATTCTCGGTGATAGTACCTTAGGCTGGTGTCCCATGTTGGCCATCAGCCACTTGGCCATATCCTTGATACTGGCATTGACCCCAGCGGCCGGTGCCAGCTGATAGTAATTAGGTTTTACCTTAACCTGTTTAAAGCCATGTTTGGTCTTGATGTGGGGCTCGGCGCGGTTGGGGGTGTGGGTAAAGGCTTCATAGCCAATTGAGGCCGTCTTCATCGAAAGCGGTGCAAAGATGCGCTTCTCGATTAATTGCTCGTAGGACTGGCCACTTTCCTGTTCTATCGCCTGGCCGATAAAGGAGAAGGCGACATTTTGATAGCTGTAGCAGACACCAGGGGGACAGATGGGCGTGAGCTCGGCAAATTTAGGAATGATCTTGTTTAACTTAACGTTGGCATTGACCAGGTTATCGTAGCTGTTTGGCATTAGCCCAGTGCTTTGGCCTATCACATGGCCTAAGGTGATCGCCTCTGAGTCGGTTGGCACCGCCAGAGAAAATTCTGGAAGATAGTGGTTGATCGGTTGCTGCCAGCTGAGTTTATGTTCATGCACCAATTGACTGGCCAGCGCGCCGGCAAAGGTTTTAGAGACTGACGCCAGACGAAACACGGTATCGGCATTAACCTTCTTACCACTGCCCTGACGGCGTTTCCCGTAGGTATCCAGGGTGATGATGTTCTCGCCCTGGACAATCACAAAAGCGCCGCCAGGTACCTTGTTTTGTTTGAGTTGTTTGTGAAAATTTTGCTGAAAACTTTTACCTATGTTTTGGTAAGACTGCGCCCAAGCCGGAGCATTGAGAAGGAGTGCGCAGGAACACACGGCGAGAGACGAAAGGGCCGTTTTTAAAGACATTAATGAGCTACCCGAATAAGCTAATTGTTTATAGTAGTTGTTATTGCGACGTCAATGTCGTGTCAAATTATGGATAAATGTCACGACTTTGACGCCCATGCCATACTAACTAAAGCGGGAAAAAGATGTAAGCCAGGTTCGCCCATTTCCCATTACAACGGCTAAGGATTAACCGCCTCATAAATAATAGGGCGTTTTTCATACACTCTCTGGCTACAGATTTATACAAAAGACGAAAACAATCTTAGGGTTTAGTTATCGCCATCAAATAAGCGAGCTCGGCGACATTATTCACCTGCATCTTCTGCATAACTTTTTGGCGGTGGAGCTCAATGGTTCGCTGGGCTATGTTGAGTTCAGCGGCAATGACCTTGTTTAACTTACCGGCGAGCACGGCGTGCATGACTTGTTGTTCTCTCGGCGTCAGGGAGGAGATTCTTTGTGCCACACTCGATGCCTTTTCTTTATGCTGGTAGGCGTCAAGGCTCATCAATGAAGCCTTTTTCATCAAGGCTTGGAGTTTGTCGCCATCGGCGGGTTTCTCTAAGAAGTCGATGGCGCCATGTTGTAAGGCTTGTACGGCCATCGAGATAGTGCCGTGGCCGGTGAGCATGATGACACTCAGGGGGCTGTCTTGCTGCTTGATCTGCTGCAGTAACTCTATCCCATCGACACCCGGCATCTGAATATCCAAAATAGCGATCCCGGGCAGATGCAGATCTACCTGAGTTAGGAAGCAGCTTGCATTGGTGAAGGTTTGGGGGGCGTAGCCCATGCCTTCAAGCATCCACTTTAAAGAATCTAAGACGTCTTGGTCGTCATCGACTAGATAGAGATTACACATGTACGTTTTCCTTAAGAGGCAGAGTGATCACTAAGGTGAGCCCTGTGGCGAATCTGGGAAACTCATCGCCAAGTTCCTTAGGTAAGTGTTGAGTTCTCGAGGCCTCTCGATTGTTGAAGGCTCGGATCTTGCCGCCATGCTCTTCGACTATCCGTTTGCAAACCACCATACCAAGCCCCAAACCATTGGCCTTAGAGGTCTCGAAGGGGAAAAATAATCGCTCTAATGCCTGTTCACTCAGGCCGGTGCCGCTGTCGGACACGACTATCACGGCATTCTCGCTATCATTAGTTATGGCTATCGCCAGTTGCGGATCGTCAGTCTTATCCATCGCATCTAACGCGTTGCGGATCAGGTTAACAAACACCTGCTGCATTAAGCTGATATCCAGGGTCACGGTTAAAGGCCAGAGAAACAGCTTAGGGTTAAGGTCGATGCGCTTAAAATCAGGTTGCATCAGATTAAGCGTATCTTGAATGAGCTCCTTTAGATCACAGTCTTGATAAAAGCTGGGTTGCTGGCAAAATTGGCGAAAGCGTTTAATGGTGTTTTGGGCACGGTCGACCTGTTGCAATATCTTACTGAGAGCGTGTTGCAGCTCAGTTTGCTGCGCTAAGAGCCGGTAGATACTGCCTTGGGCCAGATAGCGGATACCCGCCAGCGGCTGATTCAATTCATGGGCGATGCCAGATGCCATCTCACCGGTTAGCAGCACTCTTTGGGCCCTATAGAACTGTTGTTGCTGCTCGAATAGCCTCTTTTGAGTGTTTTTATGTTGTGTCATCTCATCACTTAGTGCCTGGGTACGTTTCTTCACCAGCCGTTTAACCCTAAGGTGGTGGAGGTAGCCAAGTGCCAGGATGATGGCTATCACTAAGACCCAGGGGATCGCATCCTCGGCCAATCGTTGCCAGTTGGTGACGAAGGGCCAACGGTCTAGTTGCTGGAGCAGGGTAAATACCTGGCTATCGTCAACCGGCACAGACCAAGTGTGATAACGCCCAAGTATTGCCTGCTGATCTTGGGACTCGATGTCGAGTAAGGCCCGCACAATTTGCCGCGCGACGTCATGATCTGTCTTGCCTAATTTAGAGAAGGCATAGCCAGGATAAAGGCTGCTAGAGGCTTGACAGCTAAAGCCCGGATGAAACTGCGGCAGAAGCACATGCAACTCACCGCGGGAAAACTTGCCTTGGGCGATGGCGGATTCAAGCACGCAGCTGGGGAGTATGGCCACATCGGCGCGATCATCTCTCAGAAAGTCGAGTAACTTCTCCTGTGGAAAGCCGACAAACTCAAGTTGTCTCAGATCGTTAAGTGGATCGATTCCCGCCGTGATCATTTCTCCGGCTATGATTTGAAAACCACCAAAGGCGTTTGGGTCTGAGGAAACGACTCTCAAGCCTTCAAGATCGCTTAAGGCATTAATTTCCAGTGAGCTTCTCGAAATCAGAGCAGTGCCAACGGCCTGCTCTGGATTAGCATGATTTAGCGGTACCAGAGTCAACAGATGGCTGACGCCATAGTCCTTCTTAAAGGCCACGGTGATGAGTGCATTGCCTATGATAAAATCTAGGCTGTTATTGGAGACACGTTCAACCAGCTCATCAGGTCTGAGGGGGACAAGTTCCAGCGCAATGCCAGTCTCCTTTGTGACCCTCGCCAGGGTAGGTGCCCAGCGCTGATACACTATCTCGGGTGCCGCAAAGGCAAGCGCGCCCACTGTGTATGAGCGAGACGTTAAGGTTGCTGCTTGATTCGAATCACTGTTAGCCAATGCACTTGGTACCGGGCTTGCTACCAGAGCGACAAATAGACCTATAAACAGGCCTCTAAACAAGGAGGTGAACAGCTGTATCGATACTTTCCATAAGTGCCTTATGTGCCTTAACCTTAAGAGCTGGGCGCGCTTTAAGTACTTAAGCGCCGATAGCTTAGCTGCAGCTTCGTTTGGGTGCTGATACCAATATCGGCTATCGCTTTTTCTAGCGATAGCTCTCTGTCTGTCGCAAATAGATGTCATAGGGGCATCAATTGATTATCTCTAGACTAATTATGACCTATGATGACGAAATACCTTAATGTTTTAGTGCTTCTCAGTGATCCGTTTCACATCTGAGCGTTTATTGCGGAAAACCGCTATATAAATATTGATAACTCTTGCGAATAATTAATGAGTGGCAATGTATTACATGCTGGCTTTTATATTTGCTTTGTTTTTTATTTTATTGTTTTTATCGTTATTGCTTCTACTGTTTGTTAGGCTTTTTTATTCCCATTTCCCGGTATATTGATTAAAGCCGGTAGATCTTATTTTGTCTCCTTTAGCATTAATATACCAAATTGCCTCGATCCATGGCTGACTATTAACATACTCAAGACCCTCGTCGACAGGCATTAAGAACAACATGGTTGATATCACGTCGGCATATATTTGATTGTCGCTTAAAACAACTGTCACAGATATGCCTTCGGTCTCTGGGTAGAGGGTTTTAGGGTCTATGATATGATGGTACTTCTTTCCATCGACCATAAAGTACTTTAAGTAGTTACCACTGCTGACGACTGTTAAGTCACTGCCAGCGATGAGCTCGTGATAACGGCCTTGTTCAGACTGGCATTTGGGTGAGCGATAGTGATTCTGCCTACAGATGGGATCTTCGATAGCGATATTAAAATAGCGCCCGCTTGGGTGTAGGCCATAGTGGCGTATGTTGCCGCCGGCGTTGATAACGAACCGGCTCATGCCATCGCGTATGAGCTGATCATAGAGCTTCTCTACCATCCAGCCCTTGGCGATCCCGCCGAGATCTATGCTCATCCCTTCGGCCAGCTGGATCTTGTTGGTCTGCCTGTCCAGGTGGATCTTATCGACATCGATATGCTCTGAGGCTTGTTTTAGTGCCATTTCATCGGGAGTTGAGCAGTTATCCTTTTGTTTCTCGCACGCAAATCTTTGCGCTCGCCACAAGGCGATCACTGGCGACAGCGCGATGTTAAATCGTCCTCGACTCTGTTGATGCCAATCGATGGCCGATGCGATTAACGCCGTCAATTGAGGGTCGATATCATGACTCTGTCCTGGTGCCTCATTGACGCTTTTAACGTTGGTGACATGGGGATAGGTCGAGTAGTCCGAGGCGAGATAGTGATACTCCTGGATCACCGAAAGCGCTCGACATAGGCTCGCCCGAGTCTGCTCAGTTGGTGCTTGATAAAGGCTGATGGTGATAGAGGTGCCAAAATACTTTAATGTCGTCAGGCTTGCGGTCTGGTTATCTAAGGTGATCACCGCATTATCTTCACAGCTGTAGTAACTATCTAATATTTCTGACGAGTATTTTTCTTTCGCCAGTTTGAATACATCCTCGTCACTTGCGGCAAAAACGGATGTAGCCGTCAAACAGGCTATTATAAAAATACTGGCGAGCAGCGCTGGCTTTATCATTCACATTAAACTCTTTAAATAATTCAGGTGATCAATATAAATCATGTCTTACAGTGAAATATAAACAGGATGTTTGTTTTTGTTAAGCAGATCAAAATAACAAACAATAAGATCTAAACCTGCGGTTTTCCGTAGTTGTTGCCAAATTTAGATTACTTATGCTTGCAAGTAATTTCTCGCAGTACAGGTAATTAACAATGGCAATGTCCAATAAATTAAAAAAAACAATCATAGTATCGAGTATTGGGTTGGCAACATTATCTGCCCTTGGCTGTGCCTCTTCGCACACTCAAGGCAAATACGTTGACGGCACTCATCTGGTTCAGGCCAAAGGGAAGAAAAGCCAAATCGTATTAGAGATCAAGGTCGATCAGGGCAAGATTGTCGATATCAAGACCAAGTCTCACAAGGAGACAGAGTCACTCTATCTAAATGCGGAGCGTCTACTGCCGAGGATTGTTGCCAACAATGGCCATGAAGGCATAGATGCGATATCAGGCGCCACTTACTCCTCTAACGGCATTCTAAAAGCTGTCAATGATCTGCCGCGCGCTAGCGGTGTGCAACCAGAATATGTGGCCGTTGGAGCGAAAGAGGAGCAAGGTGATGATTTCAAGCTCAAGTGGTCTATTCAGCCTAAGTTAGGTCTGCTAGTAGGAGACTATTACTACGAGGAGGCGAGATTCCGTCAGGGTCACATGGGTAGCATGACCATAGTGACCAACAGCCAGGATAGAAACGACATTATCTTGGCTGAGTTCAACGAGAGCGGCCGACCAAACTATTACACGCGCCTGTATCAAGACGTCCCTAAACGCATGTCTGAATATAACTTTTCGATGGGAAAGAAGAAGGGCACTGCCTGGGTACAGTCTGCCTTGACCATGGAAAAGCTCATGGTTGAACAAGATAAATTAACCTTCGAACCCAACCCTAATCATGATCCTAAGTTAGCCAACAAGTTAAAAGAACCTAATCGACTCAAATATTTAGGAATCGACGTCGTTGCCGGTGCCTCTAACAGCATTCAACAGTCGATGATCCCACTGACGGCAAAGATCCATCACAAGATTCATGGCGAAGGCACGACGCTGAAATTTTATCAACTTGCTGAAAAACTCGTTGACGAAAAAGGCCGCTGGACAGGTATCACGGCGATGTTGCGCCTGGTGGTAGACCCAGCCTCAAAGCAGATCGTTAAGGCCCATTTTGACGAGATCTTCGCAGATGAGAAGGCGCAGATTCAGGATGCTTCACTGAAGAAATTCTATCGCCAGTCGAAGTACGACTCTATCAACTATTCAGAGCCTGCACGCATAGGTTTTAACGTGATGATCGATGCGTTAAATGCGCACCTACAAGCCGGTGGCTCGCTATTTGACATCAATGACCTGCCGGCGACTGGAGATAGCGGAAACTATGCGGCGACGGGATTTACCAAACGCTCTAGCTCTTGGGATATCTACCTTAACCAGGCCGAGCAACTCTATAAAAAGATGCGTCTAGATGGTGTGATCGCCGAGCACAAGCATCCAGCAGCTAAATAACAACACTAAGCCTAAAAGAGATGATGATTATGAAAACTTTCCCACTTACATTATTGGCGACTAGCCTGTTTGTCGCCCCTCAGGTCATGGCCGAAGAACTTGTCGATTTTTATGGCCGACTCGATTATTCGGTAACACATTCCGACAGCGGTAGCGCGACCCATAGCGGCAAAAGCGGGACTATTCTCGAGAACAACTTCAGCCGTATCGGGGTGAAAGGGCAGACTGCGCTGACCACAGACTGGTCACTATTTTACAAGATTGAGGTTGGGGTGAATGGTGCCCAGCAAGATAAAGCGAGTAAGCCATTTTCTGCCCGTCCAACCTTTATCGGCTTTAAACATTCAAGCATGGGACAACTAGCGGTTGGGCGCATCGATCCCGTATTTAAAATGAGTAAGGGTTTTGCCGATGCCTTTGATAACTATAGCCTAAAGCATGATCGGCTAATGCCTGGCGATAAGCGCCATGGTGACTCATTGGAATACAAGAGCCCTAAGTGGAACAAGCTACAATTGGGTGTGAGTTACCTGATGGAAGACAACTACTTTAACGACTCTGATCTGCGTAAAGATAACGGTAACTATCAAATCGCTGTGACCTATGCGGATAAGTTCTTTAAAACGAGTAACTTTTATCTTGGCGTTGCCTATTCCGACGGCATCGAAGACATTAAAGCCACTCGTTTAGTCGGCCATGTGAAATTCGATAAGCTAAAGCTAGGCACCATCATTCAGCAAACCGAACTTGCTAATCCGACTAAGCCACATTATCAAGACCGTGACGGTGTCGGTTACATCCTTAGCGCCACTTATCAGATCGAACAGCTGTTGTTGAAGGCTCAGTACGGTAGCGATGATTCAGGTACGGGCAAAATCGCGGGCCGTGTGTACGATGCGCTGGGCGAGTCGGCCCTGGTCGTGCCTGAAGTTTCACAATGGGCGGTTGGCGCCGAGTACCGTTTATCTAAATCTGCTCGTATCCACACCGAAATTGGTCAATTTGACGTGAAGCAATACCAAGATTTTGATGACACCATCGTCAGCCTAGGTTTCCGTTACGATTTTTAGTCTGTAGAGACAGTATAAATAACTCCCCGGCGCATGGACGCGCCACTATTCACCTAACTCTCGTTACACCTAAGTCTTTAAACATTAGTCTTTATACATCTCACTTTACACATCTCGCTTCACTCATCTTTCTTCCTGTTCGCTGTCGAATGTATAGCTTGCTGAGGTTTATCTAAAGTGGCTATCATAGCCAGCTGACTGACGTTGAGCGCACTAATAATAACAGGGAGTCCCATGCAAATTGAAAACAGCGAGCGTTTACGCTTTGAGGTGGTCACCAAAGAAGATGCACAGCTTCTATTCGATCTAAACCAAGACCCAGAGGTGATGCGCTATATCAATGGCGGCAAGCCTTCGACCATGGCAGAAATTGAAGACTATTTTATTCCTCGCATCGAAGGCTTTACCAACCTTGATACCGGCTGGGGACTTTGGAAGGTCACCGCACTCGCCACCGAGACAAGCCTTGGCGATAGTTTTATCGGTTGGATCTTAGTGCGGCCGATGGATTTCTATACCGATGCGCCAAAACTTGAGGATCTCGAGGTAGGTTGGCGCTTTACCCAGGCCAGTTGGGGTAAGGGCTATGCCACAGAAGCGGCCAAGGCGGTTTGCCAGGCTTTGGTAGAACACTCTCAGTCTAATGGCAACCCTGTTACGCATTTCAGCGCCATCGCCGATCCGGCCAACAAGGGCTCAATTAACATAATGACCAAGCTTGGCATGCAGTATATTAAAAACGATAGCGTCGATACCCCTGACGGTGAGGTAGAGGTGGTGCTATACCGCATGTCCGTTTAAGAGCGCATGACTGAGAGATATACGGCGAGGATGGAATGTTTTCTCATCCGGCGCCATCTGGCCTATATTTATGCTGCTCAATTATCTTGAACCCTGGCATTAGACTAGCGTCTAACCAATTAAAGGCAGGGGAGTAATGTAAATTGATTTTCCTTTTGATAAAATGCCGCAAAATTTACTGTGAGAGTTAACTATGCCAATGTACGTTGTGGGTCATAAGATCCCAGATTCAGATTCAATTTGTGGTGCGATTGCACTGGCTTACCTGAAGAACCAAATCGGCGAAGAGGCCATTGCCGCTCGCCTGGGTGAGCCATCACCAGAAACCGCCTTTATCCTGGAACGCTTTGGTTTTGAAGCCCCGCTGTATAAAGAGCACTACGCCGGTGAGCAGGTTTATATCGTAGACCACTCTGAGCTGACTCAGGCGCCTGATGATATCGCCGAGGCGACCATTGTCGGTATCGTCGATCACCATAAGCTAGGTGACCTGACGACTTCTACACCGCTTGAGTGTTGGATCCGCCCAGTGGGTTGCAGTAACACAGTGATCAAGATGATGTACGACTTCTACAACGTCGAGATCCCAAAAAACATCGCCGGCATCATGATGTGTGCCATCCTGAGCGATACAGTGATTTTCAAGTCGCCAACTTGTACCACGGCCGATATCAAGTGTGTCGAAGCCCTGGCTGAGATCGCAGGTATCGAAGACTACAAGGCGCTAGGCATGGAGATGTTTAAGGTTAAGTCGGCTGTAGAAGGCACGCCGGTTCGCGATCTTGTGATGCGCGACTTTAAAGACTTCAACATGAACGGTAACCTGGTTGGTATTGGCCAACTAGAAGTGATCGACCTGTCTGTTTTTGATCAGGTTAAGGCTGAACTTGAAGCCGATATCGCGGCGCTTAAGGCCGAAGGCAATCGCCACAGCGTACTGCTGCTACTCACCGACATCATGAAAGAAGGCTCAGAGATGTTGGTCGTATCCGATGATGCCGATCTGACCGAGCGCGCCTACGGTAAGGCGACCGAGAACGGTCGTGTCTGGCTCGACGGCGTCCTTAGCCGTAAGAAGCAGGTGGTTCCGCCACTGCAAGAAGCCTTTGCCTAATTGCGGTAATCGCACAGATAAAAAAAGCCGGTCTCGTACCGGCTTTTTTATTGGTTAATGATTTGGATTCTAATCCTTTAGTCTTTAATCCTTAAACCTTCGCCTTTTGAGTGCGCTTAACGTGATCTCTTAGCTTCTGCAATCTGACATCGGCCAGGGCATAGAGGCTGTCTTTGGGATAATCTTCGAACTCAAAGTCGCGCTCACCGGCCGGGATGCCAGTTAAGATCTCAACCGCTTCATTAACGTGATCGATCGCCCAGATGGCAAACTCTCCCTTTTTAACGGCTTCGACGATATCACTTCTTAACATGAGGTTTTGCACATTGATGCGAGGAATGATCACCCCTTGAGCCTGATGGCGTCCCTTTATCTTACAGACATCGAAAAAGCCTTCGATCTTCTCGTTTACTCCCCCTATGGGCTGCGCCTGACCAAATTGGTTCATCGAACCTGTGATGGCAACATCCTGACGCAGTGGTACCTTGGCAAATGCAGATACGATGGCGCACAGCTCGGCCATAGAGGCACTATCACCGTCGACGCCCGAATAGTTTTGCTCAAAGGTGAGGTGAGTCGTAAGCGGGATCTTATCCGTCTGGCCGAAGATAGTCGAAAGATAAGCGGTTAAAATCATCACGCCTTTTGAGTGGATCTGACCGCCGAGTTCTACCTTGCGCTCGATATCAAATACGGCGCCTTCACCGAGGGAAACGCTGGCGGTGATACGACTCGGGGCGCCAAATTGATGATCCGATGTCGCCACCACAGACAAAGCGTTGATCTGACCCACCACGCTGTCTTGCGTATCGATAAGGGTTGTGCCGTTGATAAAGCTCTGCATCACATGGTCGCGCAGACGACAGACCCTGAGTTCATGGTTATGCAGCGCCTGCTCCACATGGCCGGCGCGTATCATGTTCGACTTACTGGTGCGGGCCACATAGTTAGATTCACGCAGCAAGTTGGCGATATCCGCCGAATGTAGCGACAACTTGTTTTGGGCATCGGCCTGGCGCGCGCTGAACTCTATGATACGTTTTATCGCGCCGCGGTCACAGTGCAGCATCTTGTTGCCCACGACGATACTGGAGATAAATTTCGCGTACTGCACCTCGGAGGCATCGGTACGTGGCATCTCATCTTCAAAATCGGCAGTGACTCTGAATAGCTCTTTAAATTCAGGGTCATAGTGCTGCAATAACTGGTAGGTCTGGTAATCACCAAAAAGAATAATCTTCACATCTAACGGGATAGCTTCAGGATCCAGGGAGATGGTGCCCGACAACGTCACCTCGCGCTCGAGGGAGCTCAGGCTGAGTTTTCGTGAGCGAAGCGCGCGCTTCAGACCGTCCCACACATAGGGCTGTTCCAATACCTTGATGGCGTCGATCATCAACACGCCGCCGTTGGCCTTATGCAGGCTACCAGGGCGGATCAGGGAGAAATCGGAAAAGATAGTGCCTTTATAGGTCGCGTTTTCGATATAGCCGAAGATGTTGTGATAGTTGGGACTCTCCTCAATCACAATCGGCATGGGGATATCGCCATGGTTAACCAGTACATTGACCTGGTAGCGCCGCGGCATCTTCTTGGCCAATGAGGCGTAGGAGAGGGCGATCTGCTCTTCATTTTGCTCGAGGAAGATATCCAGATTATCTAAGATATCTTTGTGCATCTCATTAAGGTGAGCCTTCACCTCGGGATATTGAGCATAACTTTCCTTCAAAGGTTCAAGCAGATGCACTAACACTTCCTGGGCTACCTGCTCGTCTTGCTTCTGCTGTTTATCCGAGTAGCTCTCTTCCCAGGCGGTGAACTTACGCACCACCTCACGCAGCTTAGACTCTAATGAACCGATGTTTTTCTCGAGTCTGGCCTGTTCCTTAGCGCTAAGCTCGGCAAAGCTCGACTCGGTGTGAGGCTCCTCGCCATTCATGGCAACCAGCTCGTAGCTGCCCTGAGGGTTGATAGACAGGCTGATCTGCTTAGCGGCGGCCTCTTTGGTGATCTGACCCAGTGCCGACTCCTGCTTGTCGGCCAACTGCGCCTTTAGCTTTTCGGCCCGTGAATAGTAGAGCTCGTTGTCAAAGGCTAAGGGGAGGGCTTTGACCAGGCGTTTCATCAAGTTTTCGATGTCGGCCTTGAAGGCCTGGGCCTGACCTCTAGGTAGCTTGAGCACCTTAGGGGTTCGGGCATCGTCAAAGTTCACCACATAACACCAGTCGAACAGCTGGTGATGACCGTTAGGGTCATACCTGTCCAGGTAACGCATCACCATAGTGCGCTTACCCAGACCATTTCGGCCGATGGCGTAGATGTTATAGCCTTTGTCTTTCATCGACATGGCAAACTCTACTGCCTGTTGGGCCCGTTCCTGGCCAACGATCTCATTTAGCGGCGTCAACTGTTTTGTCGATTTAATACTGGGATCGAGTAGGGCGAGTGTAGAAGAACGATAAAGCTTGTCACTGGCAAGAGGAGAAATTGACATAGGCGAGTGCCCTCATATGACAAATATTAAGCCCAGTGTAGGCAGCTCATTTTTCAATTTACAATCATTTTTTATGTTGAAAGAGGTATTTAGGCGTATCAAGCGGGTCGTTCGCTCATTATCTGTACAAATAGCGGTAGCCTGGTGCAATACCTCGTCATGATGATGATTTTGACAATTCATGAGCACAACACCGATTTAATTTAAATCCCGCAACGCCAGTCTAACTTGTTAATATAGCACTCGTAGTTAACACAACTATACTCTTGTTAGGTACAGGGAATGTCAGTTTAAATAAGAAGAGACCCTTGATATGCCGTATGACGCGTCCAATTTACATCCTGATCTGCTCCAGTGCCTCGCCAGCGACAGTTATCTGTTGCAGCTGACATTAGATTCCCTACCTGTGCCTATCTTTTATAAAGATAAGGATGGTGTATACTTGGGCTGTAACAAGGCGTTCGAGTCTTTCATCAAGCTTACCCGAGAAGAGTTAATTGGTAAGAGTGTGTACGAGCTTTTCGACGATGAGCTCGCCGAAGTCTACCAAAGGGCCGATCAGGCGCTTTTCGATAATCCCGGCGTGCAGATCTATGAAAAACAGATAAAAACGCTCGAAGGGGACTCGGTTTTTGTCCGTTTTCATAAGACAAGTTTTAATGATTATCGAGGCGAAGTGGCTGGCCTGATAGGTGTAATCTTTGATATTACAGAGCAAAAGGCATTAGAAGAACAGCTTACGCACCATGCCATCTATGACGACCTCACTCAGTTTTACAACCGCCGCGAAGGTATCGCCATTGGCGAACGTCTGTATCACGCCTGCAGTCAACAGCAGGGAGAACTGGGGGTCATCCTTATAGATGTCGATTATTTCAAGTTGATCAACGACACCTACGGCCACATGGTCGGCGACGAAGCACTGCGTCATATTGCCGCGACATTAAAGCGACAACAAGATCCCGAGGATATATTGATGCGCTGGGGCGGTGAAGAGTTTGTCGTCTTGGTTAATCGACCCTTTGGTACAGACAAGGATTTTGAGATCTACCTTAAAGACACTGCACAAGTCTATTGCGATGCGATTAGAAAGAATCGTTTTCAGATAGGCGATGACTCACTGCAGATCACTTTTAGCTGTGGCCTAAGCTCGTTCGAGCCGGGTAAGAGCCTGACGCAGATGCTACACGACGCAGACGCTGCGCTATACAGAGCTAAAGATGCAGGGCGAGATAATGTAAGCTGGTAACTTACATTGCCCGCAAAGTCTATTTAACATAATATACATTGTGCGCATTAATGTATCTAAGACTGTGCTGGAGAGTGAGCCAGATATCAATCTTACAAAGACTAGCCTATATGCCATTTCTACTTTCACTTTTGATTTTGCCATATCGGCGTATAGCCTAAAAGCTATCTGTCTCGAATACGCCCACTAAAATGAACAATTTAAATAATACTAAGTCCTTTCTCTTCTTTTATCAGTGCTATCTCTTTTTATGGGAATAGAGATTCAGCTCATTTAGCTGAGTTACAGTTGCTACAGTATCGCTATTCTTTTTCATACAAAGCGAATTTACTAAGACTGGCATCTCAACAAGCGCTCCGAGTCGATATCTTAATTCAGCTACTGGCCTTTAGGCAGTCCGTTAAAGAATCGTCTTGCCTTTCCTAAAGTCCTTATTGGTATCTAACGCATTGAGATATTCTTTCTGTGGAGCATTCTAATCAGCATCCAGGGTTTTACTTGCCTTGGATTGCTCAATCATTAGGCGTTGCTACGTGAAATCTGGTGGGTAATCCCCTTGTTTGAGCAATTTCATGCACGTAGCGACGCGTTTAATTTGTGTTGGTTTTTCCTGGGTCAGCTATCATAACCTTCGATCAGCAAGCACTTGGAAAGCTATGGTTAGTTTAGATGTTCTAGGTGTTACGGGGATTAGGAACCAACCAGGTTTGAGGGGTTGATCGTTTCGGTGCGTTACTTTGAATGCTTTACCTAATTTTAAACATTTAGATGTTTAATCTGGGGGCTTTCAATAGAGGAGTAATGCAAAACAGCGCGCATGACTAACCTAACTGCAGTACAGAACCTGGCCACCAATATGTAATCGGCACGTCTTTGTAACTTACCAGATGATTCAATTTAGCCCCTCAGATGCAAACGCTCAAAAGTAACCTAAGGGATCTTAAAAGTAACCTAAGGATCTTAAAAGTAACCTAAGGATCTTAGACGTCTTGATATTGAGAATCGCATATAGAATAAGAGTTGCTAGTCAGAATAATTGCTAAAAAGATATTTTAGTCAGATGCCGATAATGATACTTATCGGCATTAAGCGATTTGAAAAATGGCACGCCATTCTAATAGTTAAAAGTCTGGTCAAAATTCACGCACCCGGTCATCATAATATTTTTAGGTTGGCAGAAACTTTTAGTTAAGCATTAACTAAAGCGTCATATGAGTGACATGGAATCGCAAAACAGCCTATTTAAACTGATATCGTCAACTCAAATTAGAGCCCTGTCTATTAAGTCTTTCCTGTTTGAGATACTTAAGCGATGCGACCGCTTTAGGCTCCCTACCCGTGTCTGCCCGGACACGGGATTTTTTGATCATTCTATGCCGGCTAATCTATCCAAAGGCTTATTGGCTGCACTCTGGTGCCTCTCCGCCTGAGACGTGTGAAGATACTGAGATGTGGTATCGATGCTCTCATGCCCTGCATCGGCCTGAACGTGGGAAAGCGGCCTGCCATTAAGGTTGATATCGTGCGTGATCCCCGTGTGGCGGATACTATGCACTGTCAACTTTCGCATCACTTCTGCATCTTCTAAAAGTCCATCTTCTTCGGCGACATCGGCGGCCTGATTGATAAGCGACTGTACAGACTCCCTCACCTGGCGAATGCCTAGGTTGGCATCGATCAATCCCGCCTCCCGCCCCCGCCCGGCAGCTCTATGGCGAACAAAAATTGGGGTTTGTTCCTGATAGCTAGGTAAAGGTGCCAGGCCTAAAAACTTTCTGTACTGTTTTAGCGCGGTCAATAACGCATTAGACAAGGGAATTTGTCGCTGTTTGCCGCCTTTACTCTTGGGGATATGAAAACGCCAGATCCCTGTCTGCTTATCCTGCTTAAATTGACCCATGATAGGACTGTAACCTGCTCGTGCACTCACATCAGACACCCGCAGATAGCAACCGTATATCAACTTAATCAAAAACAGACTACGTTGATGCTGCTCTGGGTCAACCTTGGCTAGCCGTTCAACGGTTGAGATCACGTAGGACCATTGCAACTCGGTAAAGGCGAGACCAATGCCCTCCTCTTCGCTCATGGCAAACTTTCGCTTATGGGCAAACTTTGAATGGTTCATCCAGGCCTGAGCAGGATTGCGCTCGCAGTAATCTTCCGCCATCAAGAAGCCATAGAATGAGGAGAGAATCGCCATCTTAGTCTTCAGGGCATTATCGCTGAGGTGATATTTTTCGCCTCGCTTGCCGACAAAGGGCCGCCATAACGGATTGGGGACTCGCTGCTGACTCGCCTTGTCGAGTTTAAACTGGGCGACATTAAATTGACCGATCAGGTCTTGTGGTGGTGACTGGCAGTAAGCGACAAATTTATCCATGTCTCGCCTGCTGATCTGCCCGGGCGACTGCCGAACTACATCGAAGCACCAATGTAGGAAGCAGGTAATTTCACTGCGAAAGCTCTTATAGCTATTTTCGTTTTCTCGCTGCGCGAAAAGAAGATCCGACGCCAGTTCATAAACATAGCCCGCATCTTCGACGCAGTTCATGGTAATTGCCGTAACATGCTGATTGACAGTGGGATTACCTATTTCGATATAGTCTATAGCTTCAAATAAGGGGATGGCGTGCAAGAGTCGACTCCATAAAATTGAGGCACTTAAGTTTCGCTCAACCTACTATAACAATAAAACATACAAAATATTCAATAGAATACGACACTTAGGGGAACAATTACTCACCTGCTTAAGATTCAAACTCTAGCTTGAATAAAAATATGCCGGAACCGTTACTCTACCCGCTATGCCTAAGCCATCCTTTATCTTGACGGAGCTGGCTAACTGCCTCATTTATTCTACAATTTTAATTTCTTGCCAGTCTAATTTCTCCAGCCAAATTGAGCGCAAGTTACTACACTAAATATTAAGGTCTATTAAATTCACCTAAGAGGGGTACGGATGCTGATTGATATGGCAAAAAAGAGTCCACTGTTCTCAGGTAAAAAGAAAGCAGCCGAAACAGAAACAGGACCGGCCTGGCGCATACTCATCGTCGACGATGAGCCCGATGTACACACGGTAACCAAGCTGGCACTGTCTAGGTTCAAGCTAGATAACCGCGGCATCGAGTTTATTAATGCCTATAGCGGCGAAGAAGCTAAGCGCGTGTTACAAGAAGAAAAAGACGTGGCCATGGCGTTTATCGATGTGGTCATGGAGAGCGATCATGCCGGTCTTGAGCTGGTAAAATGGATCCGCGAAGAACATAACAATCAAAGCATAAGATTGATCCTACGCACCGGCCAGCCCGGGCAAGCGCCGGAAGAAGATGTAATCGTTAATTACGACATTAACGATTACAAGGCCAAAGCCGAACTGGATTCTCGTAAGCTGATCACCAGCGTCTACTCTGCCCTAAGAAGTTACCGCGACATCATGGAAATCGAAGCGGCCAAGCAGACGCAGATTCGCTACCGCGAGGGACTAGAACGAGTCGTTAAGGCCACCTCCGGCCTGTTTGAGTTGAGAACGCTGCATCATTTTGCCGATGGCCTGTTAACTCAGGTGGCCAATCTCCTCAACCTCAACAATGAGACCCTGCTGTTAACCTGCAATGCCATCGACGCAATGAGCAAAGAGTTAAGTACAGACAAACTCCACATCTTGGCTGGCACCGGCCAATTTGCCAGTCACCATGAAAAAGCCATCCCCGAACCTATAGAGAAATTACTCAAACGCGCCTTGGAGGAAAAGGCTTGTCTGTATGAGGACAACTTGTTCGTCGGTTACTTCCCCGCCAAGAGCGGTTGGATTAACCTGCTATATATGGACAACATACATGCGATTGGGGACTTGGATAAGAAACTTATCGACATCTTTGCCATCAATGTGGGGGTTGCTTTTGAAAACCTGCTGCTAAACAAAGAGCTCGAAGACACCCAGTCAGAACTCATCTTCCGCTTGGGTGATGTGGTCGAGAGCCGCTCAAAAGAGGCCGCCAACCATGTTAAGCGTATGGCCGAATACTGCTATACCCTGGCAAAATTGGCAGGCCTAGACGATCAACAGGCGGATCTGATTAAACACGCGTCGCCGATGCACGATATCGGCAAAATAGCGACCCCGGATTCTGTGCTTTTAAAGCCGGGTAAATTAACTGATGAAGAGTGGCAGATCATGCGCCAGCACCCAGCCATCGGCCATCAGATCTTGGGAAATTCCGAGCGCCCTATCCTCAACGCCGCTGCAATTATCGCCCTACAACATCATGAGAAGTATGATGGCAGTGGTTACCCTGATGGCTTGAAAGGAGAAGAGATTCATATCTTTGCGCGCATTGTCGCTATCGCGGACGTATTTGACGCCCTATCCCACAAACGTTGTTATAAACCCGCTTGGCCGCTAGATGAGGTGATTGAAGAGATTGCAAAAGGTTCGGGTACCCATTTCGACCCAGAACTAACCACGCTCTTCATCGACAACATAGAACATTTCAATAAGGTGCGATTAGCCCTGTCTGATGCCAATTAGCGAGTGCTATCGTTGAGCTGGAATGGGAACGAGTTTGGCTAACGCAGCGATCTTCGATTAGATCCTATTTTTTTATAATAGGATCTAGGGCTAGCTCACTACACAAAGCAACCTGTACAATTTTTAGTCGTTACGGCCTGGGTTATCGGCCAAGAAGTCGTACATAACTGTCTTAGACTGACCGCCTATCTCGAAGCTAGCGATAAGACGCCACACCATATAATTGCTGCTGCAAGAGCCGTATATTAGCGTTCCTTGATAGGCATTTTTAGCCGTTTCACTTAAAATAACTGGAATAACGCCCATAAACATATCTCTGCCCTCAACCCTTACCTTGAGGTTATCAAGTGTTGCACCACTACTTAAGGTCACAGACAAGGGTTTTTCGCTTGGTACATCTGCTGGAGAAATCGCCAGCGAAATAAGGGTTTCGCCTACCTGCTTATCGCAAGCGCCTCGATGAAAATCGCATAGGCTGGTGTCGATTTCAAAGGTGGCTTCAGTCGCGGATTTTACCTCTTGTTCAGGTGCTTTTTGGGGCTTTTCACAACCTGTTGCCAAGACCATCAAAAACAGGCTCGCAACGAGCGAAGTAACGGGGAAGTGTCGATTCAGTAGCACAATTATTAACCTTTTGAATCATAGTGTTTACATTCTATCCAGGTAGTTTGATCTGGATCAATATCCCTGGCCGCATAATTCCTATCTTTTTTGATATTGCTCAAGTATCATTGCGTTACTCGGCATTAATTTGCGTTAATGTTGCGTGACACATTGACACAATCTTGTTTGTTTCGTAGGGAAACAAGCCTTTGATGTCATTTTACCGGGTAAAGTGCCACTTTACTCAAACAATAAGTATAAGTAATAAGCAGTGGAAGCAATATGATGAACCATTCCCAGCCTCAAGGCGCTGATTACAATTACACCGTTGTCCGCCAATTTGCCCTTACAACAGTTTTGTGGGGGATTATTGGTATGACGGTAGGTGTATTGATCGCGGCCCAGTTAATCTGGCCACAACTCAACTTCGAAACTCCATGGCTAACGTACAGTCGTCTACGACCTCTGCACACAAACGCCGTGATTTTCGCGTTTGGTACTTCAGCGTTATTTGCAACATCCTATTATATCGTCCAGCGTACCTGCCAAACCCGCCTATTTGCACCTAAGTTAGCTGCATTTACCTTCTGGGGATGGCAAGCCATTATTCTTTCAGCCGTTATTACTCTGCCGCTGGGTCTGACCAGCAGTAAAGAATACGCTGAACTTGAATGGCCTATCGACATCGCTATTACCATAGTTTGGGTAGCCTATGCCGTTGTGTTCTTTGGCACAATTGTTAAGCGAACCACGTCACACATCTATGTGGCAAACTGGTTCTTCGGCGCCTTCATCATCACGGTTGCAGTGCTGCATATCGTGAACTCTATGGCAGTACCTGTCAGCCTGTTCAAGTCATACTCATTATACTCTGGCGCTGTCGATGCCATGGTGCAATGGTGGTATGGCCACAACGCCGTTGGCTTCCTACTGACCGCTGGTTTCCTGGGTATGATGTACTACTTCGTACCTAAGCAAGCGGGTCGTCCTGTTTATTCTTATCGTCTGTCTATCGTTCACTTCTGGGCTTTGATTGCACTGTACATCTGGGCGGGTCCACACCACCTGCACTACACAGCGCTACCAGACTGGACACAGTCACTGGGTATGGTGATGTCTCTGATCCTATTCGCACCTTCTTGGGGCGGTATGATCAACGGTATTATGACCCTGTCCGGTGCTTGGCATAAGCTAAGAACCGACCCTGTTCTGCGTTTCTTGATCGTTTCTCTGTCATTCTATGGTATGTCGACCTTCGAAGGTCCTATGATGGCCATTAAGACAGTTAACGCATTGTCTCACTACACCGACTGGACCGTAGGTCACGTACACTCAGGCGCGCTAGGCTGGGTGGCTATGGTATCTATCGGTTCGCTATACCACCTGATCCCTGCAATCTACGGACACGGTCGTATGTACAGCACACAACTGATTAACGTTCACTTCTGGTTGGCGACTATCGGTACTGTACTTTATATCGTTTCAATGTGGATCTCGGGTGTTATGCAAGGTCTGATGTGGCGTGCAGTTAACTCTGACGGCACCCTAACCTACAGCTTCGTTGAAGGTTTGGAAGCGTCATACCCATTCTACTTTGTTCGCTTCTTAGGTGGCCTGTTCTTCGTCACTGGTATGCTACTGATGGCATACAACGTGGTTAAGACAGTTAAGGCGCCAAAAGAATCTTTGCCAGCGCTGGCTGAAGCATAAGGAGTAGATTTGATGAAATTTAATCATGAGATAGTCGAGAAAAACATCGGTCTGCTGGGTATCTTTACCGTTATTGCTATCAGTATTGGTGGCCTGGTACAGATCACTCCCCTGCTTTTCCAAAAAGACACTACTGAGCCTGTAAATGGACTGCGTCCATACTCTGCGCTTGAGTTAGAAGGTCGTGACATCTACATCCGTGAAGGTTGCGTAGGTTGTCACAGCCAGATGATTCGTCCGCTACGTGCTGAGACTGAGCGTTACGGTCACTACTCTGTTGCCGGTGAGTCAGTTTGGGATCACCCATTCCTATGGGGTTCTAAGCGTACTGGTCCAGACCTGGCCCGTGTTGGCGGTCGTTACAGCGACAAGTGGCATGAAGTTCACCTACTTGATCCTCGCGCAGTAGTACCACAATCAAACATGCCTGCCTTCCCTTGGTTGGCCGAGAACGTCCTAGACGGCGAGCTAACGGCTAAGAAGATGGAAGTGTTCCGTGGTTTCGGTGTGCCTTACTCTCAAGAAGATATCGACAACGCTAAGAAAGCCGTTGAAGGTAAGACTGAGATGCAGGCACTAATTGCATACCTACAGTCGCTAGGTCACGCACTGAAATAAATTGGAGGCATAAATATGGATTACGGCACATTACAAGGGATCATTACCGTTGTTGTCATGGTGACGTTTGTCGGTATTTTTGCATGGGCTTATAGTGGTCGTCGTAAGGCTCAGTTCGACGAGGCCGCTAACCTTGTTTTCTCAGATGATGAGAAGAACAAGGACTCAGGAGAACATAAGTGATGATGAGTAGCTTCTGGAGTATTTGGATTACCGTACTCACAATTGTGGTAATCGCAGGATGTTTCATCCTACTGTTTGTTGTCTCTAAAAACACCACTGGTGTTGAAGAAGGCAAATCAATGGGTCACAGCTTTGATGGCATTGAAGAGATCAATAACCCACTACCTAAGTGGTGGAGTTATATGTTCTACATCACCATCATCTTCGGTGTGGTCTACCTGGCGGCGTACCCAGGCCTAGGTAACTTCAAAGGTTTCCTCGGTTGGTCAAGCTCGAACCAAAGCATTGGTACCGACAAAGGTATCAAGGAAGATTCTGCCGCAGCCGTTGAACTGGCTGAGAAGGAACATCGCTGGGTTCAGTATGACCAAGAAGTCGTCAAGGCTAACGCTAAGTACAGCCCGATTTTCGAGGCGTACCTGGCTACACCGCTTGAAGAGCTAGTGAAGAACGAAGAAGCCCTCAAAGTGGGCGGTCGTCTGTTCCTGCAAAACTGTGCTCAGTGCCACGGTAGTGACGCGCGCGGTAGCAAGGGCTTCCCTAACCTGACTGACGGTGATTGGTTATATGGCGGCGACCTTGCCACCATCAAGACGACCATCATGAACGGTCGTCACGGCATGATGCCTCCAAAAGGCGGTCTACCTATCGAAGACAGCGAGCTGAAAGGCCTAGCTGAATACGTGGTGAAGCTGTCTGGTCGCGATCACGATGAAGCGTTGGCCGCTCAGGGTCAGGCATCATTCATGAAGGGTTGTTTCGCCTGTCACGGTATGGACGGTACTGGCAACAAGTTCATGGGTGCACCTAACCTCACCGACAACACCTGGTTGTATGGCGGTAGCCGCGGTGTGATCCAAGAGAGCATCAAGAACGGTCGTTCTGGCGTGATGCCTGCTTGGAAAGATGTCTTGGGCGAAGAGAAAGTTCATGTCATCGCAGCCTATGTTTATAGCTTGTCAAACAAGTAATTACATATAAGTAACACCAAGGCCTCGAGACAGATCGAGGCCTTTTTTTTAAGTGCTATCACTGCCATTTACCGGTAAGATATGGCCAACAAAAATAACAGGTAGTATCCATGAATAAACCACAAGCTTGGTATAAACAGTTTTGGCCTTGGTTTCTGATTATTCTGCCGCTGTGCGCCGTATTTGCCAGTGTGAACCTCATGTTCCTCGCAGTCGAAAACAAAGATTCCCTAGTCTCTGAAGACTATTACAAAGACGGCAAGGCCATTAACATGGACCTGCGTAAGATTAAACATGCCAAGCAGCTCGGATTACAGTTTGAGTTACATCTTGCGAAAGATGAGATCACCCTTACCCAGCACGGCGGCGAGCCTTATGCCGCGGCGCTCAATGTCGAATTCTATCACCCTACCCTACAAGAAAAGGACTTTGGCCAGGTAGCCACCGCCGATGGCAACATGGTTTACCATATCAAGCTCAACACGCCAATTCAGGGCAGTTGGGAAGTCAGACTGGAAGGGTTTGATCGCAGCTGGCGCATCCAGAAACGTCTCGAGCTAAAAGATAATCAACAATACTGGTTAAACTAATCTTTTATGGATGCGTTGAACTGCTTTCATTGCGGCGAGCCGGTGACTACCGGCCGCCAATTCGAGACCCTTATCGATAATGTTCCTCAGCCTATGTGTTGTCCCGGCTGCCAGGCTGTCTCCGCAGCCATCATAGAGGCGGGACTCACCAACTATTATAAGTATCGTACCGAACCTGGCAGCAAGCAGACGGCGCTGGTGCCCGAGGCGCTCAATGCCTTTTCCGCATTCGATCTCAAAGAGGTCCAACAGGACTTTGTGCATCAAGACAAACAGAGTGCCAGTACTTCTCTTACCATAGATGGCATCACCTGTGCGGCCTGCGCCTGGTTGATCGAGCATAAGCTGCAGCATATTGACGGTATCAATAAGATAGCGGTTAACACCACCACAGAGCGCGCCCAAGTCAGCTGGGATCCGGAGAAGATTAAGCTGTCGGAGATCTTGGCGCAGATCAGCCGTATCGGCTATCAAGCCGCGCCCTATCAGGTGGATGACGAAGAGATTCAGAGCAAGAAGAATAGCCGCAAATTCCTGCTTAGATTAGGGCTGGCAGGCTTTGCCACCATGCAGGTGATGATGTTTGCTTTGGCGCTCTATTCGGATTACTTCACCGATCTCGATGTGGAATTCAGAGACTATTTCCGCTGGGTAAGCATGATATTCGCCGCGCCAGTTGTCTTCTATTCGGCGCAGCCTTTCTACTTTAGTGCCCTACGCGCCATGTTATCGGGCAGGCTCAACATGGACGTGTCGGTATCTATCGCCATCTGCGGCGCCTATATCGCCAGCTGTATCGCCACAGTGTCAGGCCAGGGTGAGGTCTATTTTGAATCGGTGAGCATGTTTACCTTCTTCCTGCTGCTTGGCCGTTATTTTGAGCAAAATGCACGGCAGAAGGCCTCTATCAGCTCAAATAACCTGCATAAACTTATCCCGCTCACCGCCAACCTGCTGGACGATGAAGGTAATCAAACCGAGGTGCCGGCCAAACGCCTCAAGGTGGGTGACCTCATCATGGTCAAGCCTGGTGAGGTGATCGCCGCCGATGGCGACATCGTCGAGGGTATGAGCAGCGTCAACGAGGCCATGCTCACGGGCGAGCAGATGCCGGTGACTAAAAACCTTAATAGCCAAGTGTATGCGGGTACCATCAATGTGGACCACCCGATAAAGGTGCACGTCACCGCGACCGGGCAAGATCAGCTAGTTGCCGAAATCATCCGCTTACAAGAGGCGGCATCGAACAACAAGCCTAAGGTGGCCCTCTACGTCGATACCATCTCCAACTATTTTACCTGGACCATTTTGGTCGTGGCCGCCCTCACCTATCTGGTGTGGAAACATTATTGGCCTGAAGATGCCTTTTGGGTCACGCTTTCCGTCTTAGTTGCCACCTGTCCCTGCGCGCTGGCGTTAGCAACGCCAACCGCGGTGACCTGCGCCACCGGACTCTTTACCAGACTTGGAGTGGTGGCGCGCCGTCCAGGCGTATTTGAGAAACTGCCTAAAGTCGATCAGGTGGTATTTGATAAGACGGGCACCCTGACTTGCGGCAGTTTAACCCTGCGCGAAACGCAGCGTTTTACTCAAGACGAATCCCTCGAGGTGCTAGCGATTGCCGCCGCCATGGAGTCACAATCGATTCATCCGATCGCTAAGGCGTTCACCCCCTATTACCAGACGGGTTATCGGCTAAGTGAGAGTCAGTATGTCGCCGGCGAAGGTGTGATAGCCAGTGTCAATGACACCCGCTATTTTCTCGGCAGCGCAGTTTTTATTCGAGGTAACACTCAGCTTAGCGATATCAAAGGCGATCACAGCGTCTACCTCGCCGATAAAACGCGCTTGCTCGCCGGTTTTACCCTGAGCGATACGGTTCGAGAGGATGCCAAGGCAACGCTGTACACCCTCAAGGAGATGGGCTTTGCCACCTGTATTGCCAGTGGTGACACTAGCGAACACGTCGAGCAAGTCGCCGCAGAGGTGGGTATCGACACCTTACATAAGGGGTTAAAGCCGATTGATAAATTGAAACTTATCAATCTGCTAAGAGATCAGGGCAAACAGGTAGTCATGTTCGGTGATGGCGTCAATGATGCGCCTGTGCTTGCGGGCGCAAACCTGTCGGTAGCCATGGGGAGCGGCGCCGATATTGCTAAAAACAGTGCAGACCTCATCTTGCTGGGCGATCAGCTTTCACGCTTTCCCCAGGCGGTTCGTATCGCCAAGCTGACAGAGCAGATCATCAGGCAAAACCTGATCTGGGCCCTTGGCTATAACCTGCTTATCATTCCTTTAGCGGTAACTGGACACGTGTTACCCTACATTGCCGCCATAGGTATGTCGGCCAGCTCATTAATTGTTGTCGCCAATAGCCTCAGACTACTAAAGGTTCGTTTATGAGTATTATCTATGTCTTGATCCCTATCGCCATGCTGTTTGTGCTGGTTGCCGTAGGCATCTTCTTCTGGGCCGTGAAATCTGAACAGTTTGACGATCTCGACAGGCAGAGCGTATCTATCTTGTTTGATGATGACATCAAGCAGAAGCCTCAAGACACCAAAGACGAGTCGACGCCGCGTTGATCGACTTTAGCATTACCGGCGCCTTCCTCGTCGGCCTAATGGGTGCTGGCCATTGCATCGGCATGTGTGGTGGCCTGGTGGGCGCCTTCTCCCAGCAGCTCCCTAAAAAAGCCAGCGATAATATTCTGCTGGCTCAGCTCAAGTTTATTCTCAGCTATAACCTGGGGAGGATCTTAAGCTATACCACGGCCGGCGCTCTGGTGGGCGGCTCGGCCAGCCTGCTCAGTACCCTCTTTAGTATCGATGCCTACCTGATTGGCATGCGCGTATTCGCCGGTGTGATGATGATAGTGACGGGTCTGTATATTGCGCAGATCTGGTCCGGTGTGGTTCAGATTGAGCGAGTGGGGAAATTATTATGGCGTCTCATCGGTCCTATCGCCAATAAGTTACTACCGATAAAAGATTTAAAACAAGCCTTTGCGGCAGGCCTACTATGGGGCTGGTTACCCTGCGGCCTAGTATATAGCACCTTGACCTGGGCGGTCGCGGCAAATTCGGCGCAGCAAGGCGCCTTGATCATGGCGGCTTTTGGCCTGGGCACCCTGCCAGCATTGGTCAGCGTCGGTGTCGCAGCGCGCTATTTTGCCCAGTTGGTTCAGGCTAAAAAAGTAAGGCTTATCAGTGGCTTAATCTTAGTAAGCTTTGGCATACACACTTTGTATATTGCATTTGCTCAGCTAGGCTAGCTGTCACTATTAAATTAGTTTAACATAAGCCTAATTGAGAAATTCGAGAGAGATTATGACAGATATTATTAAAAGTCGTCGTTCGGCTGTACCCGGATGCGCCATTCATTGTCATGACTGCAGTATGGGTACGTTATGTATCCCTTTCACGTTGAATAACAACGAGCTAGATCAGCTTGATGACATCATCGAACGTAAGAAACCGATACAGAAAGGCGAGCAAATTTTTAAGTCTGGTGACTCGTTAAAATCTCTCTATGCGATCCGCTCAGGCACCATCAAGAGCTACACCATCACGGAGCAAGGTGATGAGCAGATCACCGGCTTTCACCTGGCCGGTGATGTGATTGGTTTCGATGGCATTCACTCGCAAACCCATCAAAGTTTTGCCCAAGCCCTAGAGACCTCTATGGTCTGTGAGATTCCGTTCGATACCTTAGATGAACTCTCGGGCACCATGCCTAAGCTCAGACAACAGATCATGCGTCTCATGAGCAATGAGATCCAAAGCGATCAGGAAATGATCTTGCTGCTGAGTAAGAAGAACGCCGAAGAACGTCTAGCGGCCTTCATCAGCAATCTGGCCAGTCGTTTTGGCAGTCGTGGCTTCTCTCCCAAGGAGTTCCGCCTCACAATGACACGTGGTGACATAGGTAACTATCTTGGTTTGACCGTTGAAACCATCAGCCGTCTGCTGGGACGCTTCCAAAAAGCAGAATTGATCGAGGTAAAAGGAAAGTACATTACCATCGTCGATTTTGACTCGCTTAATAAGTTAGCCGGTAACAATAAGATAGGCCGCTAATTAGCCGGTTTTCTGGGCAAATTTGATCTAAAACAAGGCAATTTGCCCTATATCGCTCATTATTTAAGTACCACCTCAGATAAAGGAAGAATCTATGAAGGACTATCATAAGATCCTTGTTGTAGTGGATCCAACAAGCGACAAGCAATCAGCCCTCGCCAGAGCCGTCGAACTCGCCTCTAAAAACCAAGCGTCAATCACCGTTTTTCTCTCTATTTTCGATTTTTCCTACGAGATGACCTCTATCCTCTCGGGTCATGAGCGTGAAGCCATGCGCCAGGGAGTCATTGCACAGCGTCGCGCCTGGCTCGACGATATCCTGGCTGGCTACAAAGACAGTGGCGTCGCCATCGATAGCGAAGTGATCTGGCATAACCGCCCCTTCGAGAGCATCATCCTCCACGCAATCGAGGGTAGCTATGATCTGATCGTTAAGGGTACTCACGAGCACGATAAGCTCAAGTCTGTGATCTTTACCCCCACCGATTGGCATTTGATGCGCAAGGCGCCAGTGCCGGTTCTTTTGGTGAAAGAACATGACTGGCCGGTAGCCGGTAAGATCTTGTGTGCCATCAACGTGGCCTCGGAAGATGATGATCACCAAACCCTTAACGGCAAGATCATCGAACACGCCCAAGACTTAGCCAAGAAGTTCGATGCTCAGGTACATCTGGTTAACGGCTATCCAGGCACACCAGTTAACCTGGCCATCGAGCTACCTGACTTTGACGCGCACACCTATAGCGAAACCATTCGCATGCAGCACGAGCAGCGGGTGTGTTACCTGGCCAGCAACTATGGTATCTCCAGCGACTTCTGCCACATCAAGGAAGGTCTGCCGGAGGATGTCATCCCCGAATTGGCCGAGCAACTCGACGCCGAGTTGGTGATTCTTGGAACCGTCGGCCGCACTGGCTTCTCGGCGGCGCTAATCGGTAACACCGCAGAGCATGTGATCGACAGCATTAACTGTGACCTACTGGCCATTAAACCCGACGGCTATAAGTCACCACTAGAAGAGGAATGATCGCCTTAGGCCATCTTCTTTAGCCCAATTTTTTAAGCTATACTACGCGCCCAGAATTTTACGATACTAGGCGCGTTTTTTATTATGTCTGAAGAAACCCTCTCAAAGAAACAGATAACTCGGCTAAACAAGCTACAAAAGCGTCTTAGGCGCGAAGTCGGTAGTGCCATCGCCGATTACAACATGATTGAAGAGGGCGACACCGTCATGTGCTGTCTTTCCGGCGGCAAAGACAGTTATGCCATGCTGGATATCCTGGTCAATCTGCAGCAAAGAGCGCCGGTTAATTTTAATCTGGTAGCCGTCAATTTGGATCAGAAGCAGCCAGGTTTCCCAGAAGACATTCTGCCAGCCTATTTAGATAGCCTAAAGGTGCCTTACCATATCCTCGAGAAGGACACCTACTCTATCGTTAAAGATAAGATCCCCGAAGGCAAGACCACTTGCTCACTCTGCAGCCGTCTGCGCCGTGGCACCTTGTATGGTTTTGCGCAGAAGATTGGCGCCACTAAGATTGCCCTGGGTCATCACAGAGACGACATCATAGAGACCATGTTCCTCAACATGTTCTACGCCGGTAAGCTTAAGGCGATGCCGCCCAAGTTGCTGTCGGACGATGGCGCGAACGTAGTGATCCGCCCTCTCGCCTACAGCCGCGAGAAAGACATCGCCGAATATGCCGAGTTAAAGGCGTTTCCAATCATCCCTTGTAACCTCTGTGGCTCTCAAGAAAACCTGAAGCGTGCTGCGGTAAAAGAGATGCTCAAGAGCTGGGATAAGCAGTTCCCAGGTCGTATCGAAACCATCTTCACCGCAATGCAAAACACGAGTCCGTCACAGGGGGTCGATAGAGATCAGTTCGACTTTGTTTCTTTGAAACAAGATCCCGACGCACCGATGAAAGGCGATGTAGCGGAGTCGGATCTGCCGGCGTTTGACTTCCTGGATCTGGCTAACAGCGGTCATATCGATCTAGATGCGGCCAAGCGTAGTCGTGACCAACTAAAAATCGATGTGGTGAGCACCTATACGCCTTAGGTTTTAACCTAGCGACTTGCATGAATTGTCTTTATAGATAATAAAAAAGCCCTCTCTTGAGGGCTTTTTTACGTCTTTGTCCGTTTATGTCCGCGCTCTAAACGACAAGCTAACTAGGAGCTCTTGACCCAAGGGCTGACCACCTTAGGCGTTTCACTAAAACTTATCGTACTTAGCGCGCTAATTTCATCACTTGCTAAGCGATAGATGCCGTCAACCTGCTGCTCTTTACCATCGATCGTCACCTGCGCCTTACCTGCAAACTCAAAGCTGACCCCAGCAATATCATCGGCAAAATATTTCATTGGAAAGCCCTGCATCTGCTTGAGCAACTCATCCATCTGGGTTGCCAGCTCGCTAAGTGCTTCCTGGCTATATTCATTTGAGGGCGACTTGGCGCGGATCTGCATCGCCACCCCACAACGTGTGGCATCGTTCTTCATTTGTAGATTGATGAGGGCACGGTCTGACTTCAAGGTTTCATCGAATGGAATATAGAGACGTTGGTCACCGGAGAATGTCAGCGGATAGTTGCGCTTCTCTGTAGTGATTGAGCCGCTTTCGATAAGACAGCCATTTTCCTTAGGCACAGAGAAGGCGATGTCGATAAGCGAATAGTTGCCTTTATTCATCTGCTTCATTCTTTGATAGAAGCCCTGATAGTCGAGAGAAATGGGCGTTGCCTGAACAACACTCGTTGCCAGAAGCAGGCAACTACACAGCAGGCCTTTGTTCATGATTTTCCACCAAAAATTGATTGTTATGACGTAGCATATCAAGCAGCTCTTCAACGTAAGCTTCCTGACGTTCTGAGTAATTCATTAGACCGTAGACCAACTTCTCGGCGCTTACCGGCTGATTCTCTGCTCTTAAATCGGCGCGAATGGCCCTAAGAAGCGAGTATGCCGCGTTCGAGTTAAGGTTGCGCATATAGGAGCCCACCGAATCTTCGACGCTCTTAAAGACGGCTACTTCATGGCTTAGCCCTTCGGTGCGCGATTGCGGCACCAGACCGCAGCCCTTTTTAAAGCACCATTGGCCGAAGAAGTTCATCCCTTCTCTGGCAAAACGGCTACTGCCCCAACCGGTCTCGTTAGCCGCCTGAATGAGTACTAAGTCTTCGGGAATGGTATCGACTCGCGTTAATAGCTCATCCAGGGATTCGAGAGTGGCACCGCGCATCGAATACTGATATTTGCTTGCTAGTTGCAAGATGCGATAGGCCTCAGCCTCGGACAAGGGTTGTTGGTTAGCTAGGTGGGCGCGAGATTGTTCCAGGAACTTACGCTCGTCACTAATTACGGCGTTGTGGTGCCTGATCGCCGGACGAAGGAAATCGAAGAATGCCTGTTTCTTGGTCGCAATATCACTAATTGCCTGGAAATCTGGGATGGCACTAAATTGACTGCGATTCTTTAAAATCGTTCCCGGTGCCTGTTCTGGCTCGGCCTTGCGTTCTATCAGAAATAGCTTTACCGCCAATATTGCTAACGCAACAATCCCTAGGGAAAGTATCAACTTGTTGATGTGACCTGTTCTCAAATGCTTCGCTCTTATTATGAGTTCATGGGCGGCATTATATGTCATCTGAGTCATGAACAAAACCGCTATACCTATAGGACGAATGGGTTATAATGACCGACAGGTAAATGGGGATTCAGGAAGGAAATACCCGACATGCGCGATTACGCCATCAATCAATATCAACATGTTGTCGCCATCGGCGGAGGCCACGGACTGGGCCGAGTCTTATCCTCTCTCTCGTTTCTCGGTCCAAAACTCACCGGCATAGTGGCCACCACGGACAATGGCGGTTCAACCGGACGCCTAAGACAGCAGCAAGATTGTATCGCCTGGGGCGATCTGCGTAACTGCCTGTCTCAGCTCGCAAGTCGGCCCTCAGTCGGCTCACTGCTGTTTGAATATCGATTCGGCGGTAAAAGCGAGCTCGCCAACCACAATCTGGGTAACCTAGTGTTGATGGCGCTGGATGACCTCTGCGTGCGGCCGTTAGATGCGGTCAATCTGATCCGCAAACTGCTCAACATAGAGACCCAGGTGATCCCTATGTCGGAGCAACCAACCCATCTGGTCGCCATTCAGTCTTGTGGCAATCGTATCTTCGGCGAAGTCGAGGTGGATCAGAAGTGTGAAGATCCCATCGCCCTCTCGCTGGAACCCATGGTGGATGCCACCCTCGAGGCCTGCAATGCGGTTAGGCAAGCGGATCTCATTATACTAGGCCCAGGAAGTTTCTTGACCAGCATCATGCCGCCACTGCTGTTGCCTAAATTGAGCCAGGCGCTACACGACTCCAAGGCGAAGGTGGTCCTAATCGATAATCTGACCCAGGAGCCTTCCGCCGCGGCTAACTTTAGCCTGGAGAAACGTCTTAGCTGGTTTAAGCAGGTCATGGGCAATAAACCGGTCGATCACGTGCTTTGTCACGGTGACAGATATCTCACCACAGGCATAGTCACCCACTACCCGCTACGTAGTCGCCACCATCAGGCCCTCCACGACAGAGCGGCGCTGGCCGACGCCCTGTCTCTTATTGTTGAGCCTCAAGCGCTCGACGCGCTGGCATAAAAAAACGCCACGTTATTAATAGCGTGGCGTCTTTAGTAGAATATCGAAGCTTATAATACCTTAGCGATCGCCCGGCATATGGTATCCATGTTGGCGCGGGTCATGCCGGCAACACTAATTCGGCCAGAGCCGACGATATAGATACCAAACTCCTCTTTCAGGCGCGCCACCTGCTCCTTATTAAGACCTGAGAAGCTAAACATACCGTTTTGCGCCGAGATAAAGCTGAAATCTTGCGACACCCCCTGCTGAGCCAACGTCTTCACAAACAGCACTCGCATCTCGGCGATACGTTCGCGCATCTGTGTCAGCTCCGCTTCCCATAACTTTCTTAGCTCAGCATCACCAAGAATTGTGGCAACAATCAATGCGCCATGGGCCGGTGGATTAGAATAGCTGCTACGTATGGTGCTCTTAATCTGGCTAAATGCACGCTTCGCCGTCTCAGCATCTTCTGCTACTAGTGTCACGGCGCCGATACGCTCGTTGTAGAGACCAAAGTTTTTCGAAAACGAGTTAGCCACTAACAGTTCGGGCACCTTGCTGGCCACCAGACGTAGTCCTTTTGCGTCTTCTTCTACCCCGGTGCCAAAGCCTTGATAGGCAAAGTCAAACAAGGGGATCAGGCCTTTGTCGACACAAAGCTGGGCAATCACTTCCCACTGGCTGATGTTGAGATCGATACCCGTCGGGTTATGGCAGCAACCGTGAAGCAGCAGCAAATCGCCTTCCTCTGCATTTTCAAGGCTAGTGAGCATGGCATCGAAGTCGATATCGTGACTGGCCGCATCGTAATAGCCATATTGCTTAACGATTAAGCCTGCAGATTGAAAAATGTTGTTATGGTTTGCCCAAGTTGGATTGCTCAGCCATACGGTACGTGAATCAGTATTACGCACCACAAACTCGGCGGCCATTCTCAGGGAGCCTGTACCACCCGGCGCCTGAGCCGTTACCGCTCGCTTCTCGGTCATTACTGCGTGATCTGCACCAAACAACAAGCCCTGTACCGCCTGGTTGTAGGCGATGACGCCGTCGATACCCAGGTAACTCTTGCTGGTTTCAGTTTCTAGCAATTTTTGCTCGGCCAACTTAACTGACTTAAGAATCGGCGTCTGGCCTGACTCATCTTTATAGATGCCAACACCTAAATTAACCTTATCTGCGCGAGGATCGGCCTTAAAAGCATCGGTAAGACCAAGAATGGGATCTGCGGGGGCCAGTACAACCTGGTTAAATATCATGGTGATGTTCCTAAACGTCGTCATAAGAAGGGGTTCGGGGCTAGTTATACCACTGTCTTAGCGCCCTTCATAGCGGATATTTTTCTATATCAATATTTTTCTTATGCCGCCCTAGCTTTCCTGATTTTTAAAGGGTTAAAGCGTAATTCTTTTAGAGATTATCGAACGATATGAGCAAAATTTAGCAGATCCCTTAAGATGAGATCTCGCTCACATTAGCTCTGTTCAGGCCTGTTGATTTGCGTGCTTAAAATAGCGGAAGGTAACGGATGGATAGAATCGATTGCTCTAACAGCTGCGTTAGACTAAAAGATTTTCGGTCAAAGACAACAAAGCCCCACACTATAGTGAGACTCCCTACGATCATATTCATGATGTTACCCGAGGACTGACTTGAATAAAAATTACATACCTTTGTTTAATCATGCTTCAGTAAATATTAAGCACCCAAACAGCCCCCGCTATGCTTAACTAGCTATGATGTTCAAAAAAACCAACTTAATATGCACTTAGCTCATTTTGCGGCGAAGTCATCTAACTAAAAGGTTAAACAATTCATAAGCCACTTAAATAGGTCCGCCCTTGCTCAGAAAGTACATACCCATAACCCGGACGTTCGATTCCATACCCTAAAGCTCCAAAATTAGGAACAAACAACTTGATCGGGACTCTGTTTAAAAAATTGTATTCTGTAAGCTTCATCAACTTCCTACTGACCGTAGAATGACTTGGATAGTAGGCTCCTTTTTCTTTTCGATACGTCTCATAAACATCTGTCGCACAAATTTCACGGTGTTTACTGACAATTTCAAGGATGTTTATCTCCACACTTCCTATGTTGACCATTTTCAAATCCCCATTAAACATTTAAGGACTGTCAAGAAATGGGTTAGTCACCGGCGATTTCCGATAGCCAAGATTAATTGGCTTCTCATTTCTTATGTTGCCTTAAGAAAGCACATTTAACACCTAGATAGGCATCCATGTCGCATGTTCGTTCAATCGGGAAAAGCCATAAAACCTTCTGTTAGTACCTCACTTTACCATGAAATGTAATCCATTTTATGACAGCGAATCCGCTCTAGCAGCCTCTTACTCGCAGACTTTGCTAACGTGCACGAACAGTTTTTTTCATCCATTCCAAATTGTTTTCTGAAAGGCTTTTAAAAATAACTTGCTCCATCTATTGCATCAACATATGTACTATCCTTAGCATCTGGTCTAAATGATAAGACTATAGCAGCTGGTAACTTCTTTGCTGTAAATCCTTGAAGAGCGTCTGCTTTGGTCAATGCCCTCATTTGTCAAACTCCAAAGGGAGCATAACCTAATTAAATTAAGTCGCTATGCAATGAAAGTTGCGAGTTATCGATTGTTAAGGTCCCGTATATATGCAGAATGGGAAAAGGCAAGTTATATAGAAAATTTGATATAGTGATGAATAAACTAGCTTTTGCTGTTTAAATACGATCGGTTGACTGTAACGACAAAGGTAAAGGATAAGACCATTAATTTATAGGTCTTAATGTACATCATTGGATTACACTGATTATTGAGATGGTACCCGAGGACGGACTTGAACCGTCACGCTGTTACCAGCGAGGGATTTTAAATCCCTTGTGTCTACCGATTCCACCACTCGGGCCTAGTGTGTTTTATCGTGATTTACGTTAAAACGGAAAGTGGAGGCGCGACCCGGAGTCGAACCGAGATCGACGGATTTGCAATCCGCAGCATAGCCATTCTGCCATCGCGCCTTTATCTGAAGCGGTTTACGGCTTGACCGTAAATTTGGAGCGACATATCGGGTTCGAACCGATGACCTATACCTTGGCAAGGTATCGCTCTACCAACTGAGCTAATGTCGCATCTGAAACGCTTGCCAGCCAAGTGCCCTATCGAGCTTTCCCCTGACTGCGGAAAGGAATTCTACCGATTTACCTAAAAGTGTCAACGTCTATTTATGGCTTAAACAAGGTTTGTTGCATCAACTGCTGCATTAATCACCTTTGTGACTCTTTGTTAAGCATATTCAACTTCTTATGGATAAAAAAACGCCCCGGTACTTACCGAGGCGTTTAGATTTATCTAGCGGTTAAGGTTAAGCAGCAGGCAGAGATTGGTAGTTTAGACCAAGCATCTTCTGCATTACGCCAACAACCTGGCAGCTATAACCGAACTCGTTATCGTACCAAACATAAAGAATGGCGCGGTTACCCTCGGCAATGGTCGCCTGTGAGTCGACAACACCCGCGTAGCGAGAACCAACCAGATCAGAAGAGACGATCTCTGTTGACTCGGTGAAGTCAACTTGGTTTTGCAGCTCAGAACAAAGCGCAACATTACGTAGATACTCGTTCATGTCTTCTTTGCTGGTTTCGCCATTCAGGTTCAGGCTGATGATAGCCATAGAAACGTTTGGCGTAGGCACGCGAATCGCATTACCGGTTAGCTTGCCGGCCAGCACTGGAAGCGCCTTGGCAACAGCCTTAGCCGCACCCGTCTCGGTGATAACCATGTTTAGCGGTGCACTACGACCACGACGATCGGCCTTGTGGTAGTTATCGATCAGGTTTTGATCGTTAGTGTATGAGTGAATCGTTTCAACGTGACCGTTTACGATGCCATACTTGTCATTGACCGCCTTAAGTACTGGGGTAATGGCATTAGTGGTACAGCTTGCCGCCGAGACGATAGTGTCTTCGTCCAGGATGTCATTTTCGTTTACGCCGTAAACGATGTTCTTGATCGCACCCTTAGCCGGTGCAGTCAATAGCACCTTAGAAGCGCCGTTACATCTTAGGTGCAGTCCCAGGCCATCTTCGTCTTTCCAGATACCTGTGTTATCAACTACCAGCGCATTGTTGATGCCATAACGAGTGTAATCCACTTCGTCTGGAGAGTTAGCGTAGATCACCTGAATATAGGTGCCGTTGGCGATGATTGCGTTGTTCTCTTCGTCTACCTCAACAGAGCCGTTGAATGGACCGTGTACCGAGTCACGACGTAGCAGGCTAGCGCGCTTCTCTAGGTCACCCTTACGACCACCACGTAGAACGATAGCGCGAAGACGCAGCTTGTTGCTCACGCCGGTTCTTTCAATCAGTAGACGCGCCAATAGACGTCCGATACGACCGAAACCATAGAGCACTACGTCGCGTGCTTCTTGGTTGTCTTCATGATCGATTGCCGAGGCCAGCTCTTGGGCCATGTAAGCTTCGATCTGGCTCGCATCGTCATGCTCGCGCCAGTAGTTAACCGCTAACTTACCGATATCGACTTTACATTGCTTCACCGCTAATCTGCTAAGTGCCTCAACAAAAGGAAAACTTTCGCGTAATCTGAGTTTGTCACCCACATGACGACGCACTAAACGGTGTGACTTAATGATCTCGATAGTGGAAGCATTAAGAAGTGGCTTACCGTATAGAACGACTTCTACACCTTGGTTACGATACAACTTACCAAGTAGAGGCTGCATCGCCTCCGCCATTTCGAAACGTTCTTGCCAGCTTTGTAGGTGTTTATCAGCGGTCATTTACAGATCCTTTATCTCACTTTTACTACATTTATTGTAGAAATGATTGAGTAACAAAAAGAAAAGACCAATACTCTATTATTATCGGACGTCAATCCTGTTATTGGTCGGCGCCATTGTAATGAAAAGTGGGCTTTCGATCTAGTAAGATATTTTCTCTAACCATGTAATATTATTAGATAAAATCTAAAGGGGACGCACTTTTGAGATTAAATTTTGTAATCATTACACCATTATTGTCTCTTTTGGCGATTTTCGGCCTGTTTGGCTGCGATAATGCTGCTAATACCGCCACGATTTGTAAAAATAATCCTGAGCTTTGTGACGATTTACATCGCGATAGCTGGTGCAGATATGAGCGAGCAGACCTGATCCGCAAGCGTTTTGCCCTCAAAAACACCCCCTCACCCACCGGCAAGCAGATTTATCAGCATCTGATCAATCTGGAAAACTACAGTAAATGCATCGAACTGGCCGCTGGCGTGCAGCACATCATGCACCCAGAGCGCACCAACGATAGGGTGCGAGCCTTCGGCATCAGCGCACAAAACCTGGCACAACTGAGAGAGACGACCAAAGACAACCCGGATCTCTATCTCTCCTACTATCACTGGATCCGCCTCAATGACCAGGCGGCCCTGTCTCGCGTAATAAAGGGACAACAGGCAGGCAGCATAAAAGATCTCGAGATCCTGGCCAGTCTCGCCTCTTATTACCAGAAGTCGGATCTCGACAAGGCCAAGGCGCTCTATCTACAGCTGTTAGACAGTGCCGATCCAGACAGCTTTAATCCCGACTGGCTATTAGGCCTTGCCAGCATCTACCACCAGCAAAACGATCTGGAAAAAACCTATCTCTTCTCAAAAGCCAACGTATTGATGACGCGCAACACGGCATCCGATGCCAAAATGAACGCCTTAATCAATGGCAACCAGCAACTGGCGCAATTTTTAGATGAACAAGCCGATACCTTAGTGGAACATCTGAAAAACGGTGACTACGCTTCTAGTGAGATCCGCGCTCAGTTAAATACCTCGTCTTAATTGAGCCATTCTCCTTGCTGGCAAAATGTTTGCCACTAGTATTTTTTTTACAGAAATCGAGCCGGTTTTTGTAAAAAATCTGATCTTTGTAAAGAAAACAGCAAATTTGTTAAGCTAACTAGCCAATAAAACCCGATATTGCTTGACGATAGCTGTCAATTTGGTAATTTTACTACCAGATATTTTTATACATTTACCTGAGGGATATGAGATGACTATCCGCGTAGCAATTAACGGCTATGGCCGTATCGGTAGAAACGTACTTCGCGCACTTTATGAAAGCGAAAAGCAGTACCCCATCCAAATCGTTGCCATCAACGACCTGGGTGATGCTTCAATCAACGCTCACCTGACTAAGTACGACTCTGTACATGGTCGCTTCAACGCCAAAGTTGAGCACGACGACGAAGCTATCTACGTCAACGAAGACAAGATCCAAACTTTCTCTGAGCGTGACCCAGCTAAACTCCCTTGGGCCGAGCTTGAAGTCGATGTTGTGTTCGAATGTACCGGTATCTTCACTTCTAAAGAAGCGGTTCAGCCACACCTAAACGCTGGCGCAAAGAAAGTGATCATCTCTGCACCGGGTAAGAACGTTGACGCGACTGTTGTTTACGGCGTAAACAACGATGTGATCACCTCTGACATGACAGTGATCTCTAACGCTTCTTGTACCACTAACTGTCTGGCGCCTTTCGCTAAGCCGCTGAACGACGAGATTGGTATCGAATCGGGTCTAATGACCACTATCCACGCTTACACTAACGATCAGCGTCTGTCAGACGTTTACCACACTGACCTACGCCGCGCTCGTGCCGCAGCCATGTCTATGATCCCAACTAAGACAGGCGCTGCTGCAGCCGTTGGTCTAGTGGTACCTGAGCTGGCTGGTAAGTTCGACGGTATGGCAGTACGTGTACCTACAGTAAACGTATCTCTGGTGGATCTCTCTTTCGTTGCCGCGCGCGACACCACTGTTGAAGAGATCAACGCCATCATCGAGAAGGCGGCAAGCGTTGCACCAATGAGCGAAGTGCTTTCGGTCAACAAAGAGCCATTGGTTTCTATCGATTTCAACCACAACCCATACTCTTCTAACTTCGACGCTACACAAACCCGTGTAAACGGCCGTCTGGTTAAGGTTATGGCTTGGTACGACAACGAATGGGGCTTCAGTAACCGTATGCTAGACAACGCGGTTGCCCTGATGACGACTAAGTAAGCCAAGTTATCTAAGTAGTGTCACATTCATAAAAAAGGAGCCATTAGGCTCCTTTTTTGTATCTGGCAATCTTTCAAGGTCAAGCCATCTAAACATCACTGTGTTGAGCTAACCTCTCGATGCGCACTAAAAACGTTTGATGCGCACCACTTTCATCACCTCAAAATCGAAACCTGCTACGGTTTCCGTTTCTGGGTAATAGGTCATATTCACCTTGTGCCCCTGCAAGCTGCGGTATTTCTTGGTGCGGCGAAACTTAAAGGGGGCGTCACAGCCTTCTATGGTTACCGTATGTTGTACCCATTCATCAATCTCTCTCTGGGTATGGGATAAAATTTTCACGCCCTCTGAATGCACCAGTTTGTGATGTTTATCGAGCATCTTATCTACAACATGTTTCATAGCGGGTAACCTTTATCGATGAGTCTTTGCCTGATTGAAAAAACGACAGTAGCAAATTATAGAACATCTCATCGGCTTTGCGTGTGATTAGGCTATGGTAACAAAAATTGGCCGCTAACTGTACCTATCCCTTAGCCAAGCATATTGATAATAAGCACTTTGTCCCAATCGTCTTAGGCGCGCGAAGGGAAACTTAGGCAGAGGTGTTCGATAGAGCGGTAGCTCAGGCAGGCGTTCTCCGGCAATATGCTGTGCCAAACGATAGGCCGCCTGCGCCGAGAAGGCGACTCCGGCTCCGCAGTACCCCAGACTGTAGCCCATATCGCCCTTACTATAGACATGAGGCATATCATCCAAGGCGGCGGCAATCCATCCCGTCCAGTTATGGTCGATAGCGATATCGGTCAATGCCGGGAAGCAATCTGCCATCGCGCTTTTTAAACGTTCGCCATAGCGAGGATCTCTGGCATCCTTACCGCTTATCGCGCCGCGGCCACCAAACAGTAATCTATTGTCACCCAGCAAGCGGTAATAATACTTAAGGCGGCGGGTATCCATCACCACCTGATGTGTCTTAAGACCCGTTGCCTCAAGCTGCGCCTCACTCAAGGGCGCCGTCACTATGATGTTACTCAGTATGGGCAGATATCGACTATCGACCGCCGGATTAAAATGCTTAGGCGTATAAGCATTACCGGCGCTGACGACCTGCTTGGCGATAAGCTCGCCCTTGTCGGTGACCAACCTATGATGCGCGCCCTCTTTCAGCCAGGCTCTCACGCAGCTCTCTTCATGTAAGGGCACACCGAGAGACTGCACCGCACGTTTGTAGCCTAAACAAAGTTTTAAGGGATTCACGCCAAAACCATCATTGAGACGCAGGGCACCATAGGCTTGATGATTGTCCATATAGACCGCTTTTAGCTCGGATGGTGTGAGAAACTCGGCATCATCCCCCAGGTGCTCGGCGATGAAATTGGCCGCCGCTTTTAGCGTGCCATATGCCTTGGCATTATGCGCAATCTTAAGATAACCCTTGGGTCGGGGATCACAGGCGATATCATGCTGTTTTATCAACTGCTCGACACGGCGCACCGCCTGTGAAAATTCATCATAGATCCCTCTGGTGGTTTCCATGCCCCACTTCTTGGCCATCTGGCTATAGCCCATGCGCCCTGAACCTTTGAGCACGAAACCCGCGTTGCGTCCACTGGCGCCGAAGCCTATCTGGTTTGCCTCAAGTACTCTGGCCTCGATATTAAACTCGCTGGCAAGATAATAGGCCGTCAGCAAGCCGGTAAAGCCTCCCCCCACAATGGCCACATCGGTCTGCACCCGGCCGTTAAGCGCAGGCAAGGGCTCGGGCCGCGTAACTGTTGTGGCCCAGTAGGAGTCTGGCCAGGGTTGGTGGTCTGGAAAGTCGTTGCGTAAGGGATCGTAAGACATAGGGGTTCTCGACTAATGTTTTTCGCTTAAAGTTTGTCGCCGATAGTTTCTGGCAGATATAAAGTGATGACGCTCTAGTTAACACCTCAACCTAGAAAATGAGGATCATCTCGCAGGCAACGCAGTGACATTCGCTGCCACACAAGACGCAAACATAGTCGGGATGATCAGGATTATTGTTCCAGCGCTCAGGATGTTCCTTGATAAGCTTGCCGCCCGCATTGGTAAAGTAGCCCACGGCGGAATTATCCGGACTCTGTTTCCACAGGTGACTGACTCCGGCCAATGCCCCCTGAGCCTTGCAGGCCTCTATTGAATTTTGCAATAGGGCTTTACCTATGCCGAGTCCTCTCGCCTCCTCGGAAACGGTATTGCACTTGAAATAACAGCAATCTTCGGCAGCAACTGGCCAGAGCGTGGGCGAACACCAGCGATCCAGTGACCAATTTCCCGGTGCATAGGTGAGCCTAAACCCCACTAACTCTCCCCCTCGATAGGCGACAAAGTTAGCATTGATCCCCGATTTATAGGCCTTATCCTGCATCTCACTCAGCATCTGCCCATCGAGATAGCCATCACCGTGTACCAGATTGCCTAGCGCGATAACCGTCTCAAAATCGTCCTGCTTTAGGGGTCTAATTTCTACCTGGTTTTTCATCGCCTTACTCGCCTGTTTACCTTAAATTAACCTCAAGGTAACATAAAAAACCTTGGATAGAGTATGGATGCGACTAAGCGCATATTTCTTGAACAACCCCAAATAATAATGGAGTCATTGGGTGAATATAGATTTCTCACAACCTGCGCTGGAAAACAAATTAAAACAGGCCTCTTCAGTCCCGCAAAGATTCATGCAAGGCCTTAGAAATAAGTGGCAACGGCTAACATTGCCTCAAAGGCTCTATCTATTGGCAGCGCTTTTGCTAATGAGCGAACATTTAGGCTTAGTGGCCATCATCACCACCATCGCCCTCACCCTGGAATTTTGGCCCGTGTTCGAGCGTGTCTGGCACTCTCTCGCGGGTAAGGCTGTGTTGTTACTCTTTTACGCCATAGTGGCCAACTACGCGCTGGCGATGGCCAGCGCTATTGTCAACGAGGTGGTGGGTGTGCCGGCGACCCACTTTAACTACACCCATAACTTTGCCATCTTGCTGCTTCTGCCAGCCTGGATATTGGGTATTAGCGCGGTGGGACTCTTGTTTGCACAGATCTTGATGCCTTTCTACCTGCTGATCGCCCTAGTATTGAAGCCCATTGGGATCAAACTCTTTTCCCTTACGGGTAACAGCCACTATCGATTTACGACGTTGATGGTCAGGTTCATCCTCTCTTTCGTCCTACTCTACCATTTGCTCTTACTCATCGGAGACGTCGAGGAGAGAGTGGAATCGGCGCTGAGTGACATAAAAGCCATAGAGCAGACGGTAAAGGGAGATCTAAACCATGATCAGGACCAGTTAGCGACGATAGGCCTTGATGACGCTGCCGACAAGGAGATTAACCCGCAATTCGCCGCAGTTGAGCCAGAAGTGGAAGGCGGGCTCGCAAACGCCGAATCAGACGTTGAATTAGACAAGGAAGCGAATAAAGAAGCTAATACAGAACTGACTAAAGAGCCGAATAAAGCATCAATCACTGAGACAGCAGGTCTTCAGAACGGTAGTGAAGAAGAGAATACAACTGATACTCAAGCAGACCAGCAGCAAAACAGCACCACATCCCTTGCAAGAGAATACGCCTCAATACGTCACGCCTATCAGGGAGAGATACGCGAATTAATCGCCCAGTTTGCCTATCATTTTGAGGCAGACAGCCGATCGCGCTGTGAAAAGCAAGAAGATTCCAACGTCGTCGAACTCAATGACTATGAAATTCTCGAGGTGGTACCTGACGACACGGCAAAATACCATTATCGCTTTACCGTAAGAAAGTGTATTTCACCCGCCTTTCCTGCCACCTAGTGTCAACATTAGTGTCGATATTAATTTCAACATTAGTGCGAACATTCGAGGAGCTGGTTTACTGCTAGGGCGCTAACAGGCGCCCAGGACTTTTTACGCCTAGCATGTCGATACGTGTCGGTGTGAATAACAGCCCCCGAGATGAAACCTGGCTTAGCCAGCTACCAGGGGATCACCTTGCCATCAAAGTTTAAAAATTGCCCGGACTGGCTCGCATCTAATCTATCGATACAGGTAACCATCTGTTCTACCGCCTCTGTAACGGTGATCAAGGCATTGGGCCCGCCCATGTCCGTCTGTACCCAACCTGGATGAAACGCTACGCAAAAGATCGCTTCGCAACGCAAATCGATAGCCAGACTCTTAAGCGCGGCGTTGAGGCCCGCCTTTGATGAGCGATAGAGATAGCTGCCACCACTCTGATTATCGGCTATGCTCCCCATCTTAGAGGAGATACAGATCACCTTAGCGTTATTCGCCTTGCGCAACATGGGGTAACAGGTTTGAGTGATCATAATGGGCGCTATCGTATTGACTGCCAATACCTTTTGCCATTCTTCAGCCCTTAACTTACCGAAGCCAATCCCCTTAGGTCCATAATAGCCGGCGTTGTTGATCAAGATGTCGATAGCAGTATCGTTGAGATGTTGCGGCAAGGCGCGCAGCGACGCCTCATCTGTCACGTCCAGCTGAATAATATTGAGGTTGCCGTGGATTTCTGCCAGCTGAATTAACGCGCTTGCCTCGCCGGGCCGTCGGCAACAGGCGGTGACGCGATCACCTTTAGCCAGATAATACCTGACAAAGCCTAAGCCTATCCCACGATTTGCTCCGGTGATCACCACATGCTTAGTCATAACAACTCCTTACGCCATCATTAGATATCATCAGTTAACACCCAGAATCATAACCTAAGGCGTAAACTTTTGCCTGCATCCTAGCGTATCGGGGCCAATGCTAAGGCCTTAGGCTAAAAATTGGCATAAGCAAAGGCCTACTATATTTATCCCAGTCATTATTTTCATTCTCAATAGCAGCAAGACTATTGCAGCCTTTCCTCGGTTTTTATTGTCTGCGACAATGAGGCAAAATTGGATGATCCCAATAGTGCTTTCATAACCCACTCACACCCAAGGAACCACCTATCTTGAATATTGAGCAAATGCTTTGCCAAACACTCTCCTGCCAAAAGGCCACAAAGCTAGGCAAGTTGCAGACGCTCTGGAGTGGCTATGGCGAGATAGCCCGTTATCAGCTAGATGGGAAAGGAAGTTCTCAAACCGTCATTGTCAAGCATATCGCGCCGCCAAGGCAAAGCGCCCATCCCCATCAATGGGATTCTAAGCTCTCTCATCGGCGTAAGATGCGCTCTTATCAGGTCGAGCTAAATTGGTATCGGCACTACGCCAACCGTTGCCAAGACCTACTGAACCTCCCCACTCTTTTAGCGGCTCATCAAGACAGTGAGACCCAGGAGATGCTGCTGGTAATGAGCGATCTCGACGGGCTGGGATTCAACATGCGTCATTTGACGCTTACCGAGTCTCAGCTCTATGCCGCCATCGATTGGCTGGCAAGATTTCATGCCCTGTTTGTCTATAAAAATTCACCGGGAGAAACTCTATTTGCGGGCCTCTGGCCAATCGGCACCTACTGGCACCTTGAGACTCGGCCCGAAGAGCTTGCGGTAATGGCAGCATCTTCACTAAAGCAAGCTGCAGCAGCTATCGATGCCAGACTCAAACAGGCCAGGTTTCAGACCTTAGTACATGGCGATGCCAAGGTGGCTAACTTCTGTTTTCACAGTGATAGCGACACTATGGGAGTCGATGGTGTGGCGGCGTTAGATTTTCAATATGTCGGTAGCGGCGTAGGCGTTAAAGATTTCATCTATCTATTGGGCAGTTGCCTCGACGAGGAGCAGCTTTCAGCCCATTATGACACCGCTTGTAACCGCTATTTTCACACGCTTAGCAGGCAGCTATCCGCTAATTGGGCGGCCAATGAAATTGACGAACTGGTAGAGGAATGGCAAGCCCTGCTCCCTTTTGCCTGGGCCGACTTTGAACGTTTTCTTGCCGGCTGGCAGCCACAGCATCACAAACGAACTGGCTTTAGTCACAGGATGACGGAGCAGGCGCTTGCCGCGCTTATTTAAAGACTTTCTAGGGAACTCTTTAAGCACATTTTTAGAAAGATTTCTCTATACTTGAAAGGCAATATATCGTCATTAAAAAGGTTCAGCTGAGGCCCTAAAACACGGGGCAAATCGCCTCAAATAGCGCTACAATCATACTAAGAGAGTGCTCGATATACGCAAACGGGTGAGTACCCAAATGTGCTATCTAAGTTAGCCAATAACGCGGCATCACACTCTCTTTCTAATGCCTGATTTTTTAATATCGGTTTTCATTACCGGTTTCTATCGGTTCTTTAATTGCCTCTTTTGTGCCTCTTTTTTTGCCTATAAGTATCTGGCGTTAGCATTGGGTATTTGCACCGGCTTCCTTCATTGAGCTCAGGGGTGCTCGAAACCAAGCTATACGCCATCAGCCCCTAGTGCTTTACAACGCAAAGCCTAACAAGGCAAATTACATACCTGTTTACATTTAACCGCTTTAACAAATCCCCCATTTCGATAACATTTACCCTGCAAGAAGTCTTTCGCCAAAGTAAGATATTGTTTTTATCAATAGAATTAATACCATAGCTCCGACAAGAGGAAGTGTTTGTGGCTACAGCAAAACAGATCGTATTACCTATCGTCGTGCTGGCCGCCGGTATCGGCACCTTTGCCGTGCTAGCATCGATGAAAAAACCACCACAAGAGAAACCCGTCGTTGACAATACTCCCGTCGTGGCAGTCGACATAATCGACAAGGACCCCATGACCTTTACCGTTAACTCATACGGTATCGTCAACGCCAAGTATGAGACCGAGCTTGTCTCACAGGTCTCAGGTGAAATCGTCTACCTGAGCGATGCCTTCGTTCGCGGTGGCTTAGTCAAGAAAGGCCAGATCCTGGCAAAGATAGATCCCAGTGATTACGAGGCGGCTCTCATCGACGCCAAGGCTACAGTGGCCAGTGCCAAGGCGACTCTGGTGCAAGAGAAGGCCTATGGCAAGGTAGCCGCCGAAGAATGGAAACGGATCGAAAACGGCACGCCAACCGAACTAAGCCTGCGTAAACCTCAGTTGGCACAAGAAGTTGCCCGTCTTAACTCATCCGAGGCCGGCCTCAAGCGAGCCACCCGTAATTTAGAGCGCACTGTGATCAAGGCGCCTTACGACGCCTTAATAGAAAGCCGTCATATCGGCCTTGGCTCTTACGTCTCTACCGGTACCCAACTGGGTAAGCTGCTTAGCACAGAAAAGGCCGAGATCCGCCTGCCCCTACCCGATAAAGAGATCAGGTACCTGGATAACAAGGGCCTGGGCGCTCAGGTCATTGTCAGCGGAAACTTTGCCGGTGAACAAAAGACCTGGCGTGGTCAGATCGTGCGCAGCGAGGGGGTGATAGACAATCGCAGCCGCATGACCTATCTGGTGGCAGAGGTTATCGACCCCTACGGTCTCAGAGACAACAAACAGCCCCTCAGATATGGCAGTTATATCACCGCGAGCATACACGGTTCTCAGGCACAGAATGTCACGACCATCGCCAGACACCTGGTGGTTAACGATAGGGTCGCCATCATGACGCCGGAAAATACCCTGGCATTCAGAACTGTCGATATTTTGCGCCAACAAGGCACTCAAGTAGTGATCGGTGAAGGCTTAGAGGATGGCATGCGCCTCATTACCTCGGCGCTGGACTATCCCATTGAAGGGATGAAACTCGCCCTTGCCTCTGACAAGCAGGAGCCTGCTGAAGATGAAGCGGTCGTCCAACAACTTGCAATGGAAGACAAGGAGTAAGGGCGAATGCCAGATCCAAATAAAGGCTTGATCGCCTGGTTTGCCCGCAACAGTGTGGCGGCAAACCTGTTGATGATCATCATCATTATCGGCGGACTGTTAACTGCCAGCACCATACGTAAACAGTTCTTCCCTCAGACCGAGACTAACTGGGTCGAGTTCAGCGCCTTCTATCCTGGCGCGGCGCCGCAAGAGGTTGAAGAAGGGATCACCATTAAGGTCGAAGAGGCGCTCGAGCGTATACAAGGCCTGAAACGGGTGATCACCTATTCAAACCGTAACTCGGCATCGGGCTACTTCCGTATCGAAGATTCCTACGACCCTCAGGTGGTGCTGGATGAAATCAAGTCGGAAATAGATTCGATCTCGAGTTTTCCCGATGGCATGGAGCGCCCTCGCGTCGAGCGCATTAAAAATAGACAAGAGGTGTTCTATATCAGCCTCTATGGCGATCTGCCTCCCAAGCAGCTTAAGGAGTTTGGCGAGAAGATCCATGATGAGCTGATGCAACTGCCGCTGGTGAATATCACCGAGTTTTATGGCGGGCTGGACTATGAGATGTCCATCGAGGTCAGCAAAGATAAGCTTCGCGAATACAACCTCTCCTTTAACGATGTGGCCAAGGCCGTGCGTGGCTATTCGCGTAACATGTCGGCCGGTCAAATCAAGGCTGAGAATGGCTACATCAGCCTGAGGGTGCAAAATCAGGCCTATGTGGGCTATGAGTTTGAAAACCTGCCGCTGATCACCTTAGAGGACGGCACTAAGCTAATGCTTGGTGATGTCGCCAATGTGATAGACGGTTTCGAAGAGGGGATCCAATACTCCAAGTTTAACGGCAAGAACTCGGTCACCTTCTTCGTGGGCGCCTCAAACGACCAGAGCATGACGGATGTGGCTAAGGTGGTGAACCAATACGTCGAAGATAAGCAGGCCACCCTGCCCCAAGGGCTCAACCTTGAGACCTGGGTCGATATGACTTATTACCTTCAGGGGCGATTGGATCTCATGCTCGACAGCATGAAGAGCGGCGCCATCCTGGTGTTTATCATGCTCGCCCTCTTCCTGCGGGTTCGCCTGGCCTTCTGGGTCATGATGGGGCTACCTGTCTGCTTCTTAGGCACACTGCTGCTGATGCCGACAGCCATGATAGATGTCACCATCAACGTGATCAGCCTGTTTGCCTTCATCCTGGTACTTGGGATAGTGGTCGACGATGCCATCGTCATGGGCGAGAGCGCCCATACCGAATGTGAAGAGAAGGGGCAAACCCTGGACAATGTGATCCGCGGCGTAAAGAAAGTGGCTATGCCCGCGACCTTCGGGGTGTTAACCACCATCGCCGCCTTCTTACCCATCACAATGGATGACGGCCCCTCATCGGCCTTCGGTCAGTCTATCGGTTATGTGGTGATTCTGTGTCTGTTGTTTTCTCTGGTAGAGTCCAAACTCATCCTGCCGGCGCACTTAGCCAAGATGAAACAGAAAACCGAGATTAAGCCTGGCTCGAAGAATCCCATCAATTTGCTGCGTATCGGTGTAAACTACCTGCAGGGCAAGGTGGACGCCGGACTCCAGTTTGTGATCTATCGTCTGTATCAACCTTCACTGACCCTATCGGTAAAATACAGATACATGATCATCACCCTGTTCGTCAGTCTCATCTTGGTATGTGCCGGCCTCTATTCGGGTGGCGTGCTTCGCTATGTGGGGCAACCTAAGATCCCCCATGACTTTCCGAGAATCAGCGTCGAGATGAACCTGGACTCATCTGAGCATTCGACCCTCTCCGCGGCATTGGCGATCGAGCAGGCACTGCACAAGGTCGACGATCAGCTCGAGCAGGAGTTTGGCCAGCGGATGATTGCCGATATGCAGGTGGATCTGCAAGGCAGAACCCGTGCCCAGGTGATGACCAAGCTGGTGGATCCCGAGCTGCGCCCTATCGATACCTTCGCCCTCGCCGAGCGTTGGCGTATGGCCATGCCGCAGATCCCTGGGGTAAAGTCGTTCAATATTCGCGACAACCTCTTCGGCGGCGGCCGCGACGATGGCGATATTAGCTTCCGCCTCGAAGGCAAGGACGAAACACAGCTGGTCGCGGCGGCCAAGGCACTCAAGGCCAAGCTCAATAGCCTACAGGGCGTAGGCGATGTTAACGACAGCCGTCAATCCAGTGCCAAAGAGGTGCAGTTCAGCCTTAAGCCGCTGGCCAACAGCATCGGACTCACCCTCGCCGATGTAGCTTCTCAGGTCAGTGCCAGCTTCTATGGCCTCGAGGCCCAGCGTATTTTGCGCAACGGAGAGGAGATCAAGGTGATGCTGCGTTATCCCGAGGAGCAGCGTAACTCCATCGCCCATGTGACAGAGGTGATGATCCTCACGCCACAGGGCTCAGAAATCCCGCTCTCAGAAGTCGCCGAGATCCAGGTAACCCAAGGGGTGAGTGGCATCAGACGTGAAAATGGCAACCGCACCATCAACGTCTGGGCCTCGGTAGATGCCTCACAGGCAGAACCCTTCAAGTTAGCCCAGGACATACGCGATAACTTTATCCCTGAACTGCTGCGTCAGTACCCAAGGGTGAAGAGTGAAGTTGCCGGCAACATTCAGGAGCAGCTCGACAGCGCCAATACTCAGATGCGTAACTTCATCATCTCGCTACTGGTGATCTACAGCCTGTTGGCCGTGCCCTTGAAGTCCTATGTGCAGCCTATGATGATCATGTCCGTCATCCCCTTCGGCATCATTGGCTCTGTGCTTGGGCACATGCTGTTAGGGATAGATCTTAGCGCCCTCTCCCTCTTTGGCATCATCGCCGCCGCAGGTGTGGTGGTTAACGATTCCCTGGTGATGGTCGATTACATCAACCGAGCCCGCCTGGCTGGAGTCAGCATGAAGGTTGCCGTGATTGAGGCGGGTTGTCGTCGTTTTAGGGCGATTCTGCTCACCTCGCTCACCACCTTTATCGGCCTGGTACCGATTATGAGTGAGACCAGCATGCAGGCGCAGATGGTGATTCCTATGGCGGTATCTCTGGCCTTCGGCGTTTTGTTTGCCACTGTGGTCACCCTGGTGCTCATCCCTTGTCTCTATGTCGTCATCGAAGACACCAAGGCATGGTTGAGTAAGATCTACAACCGCTTAGCTAGTGTTAAGGTGAATCAAGAGGTCATAGCAGAGCAATAAGCGAGCTACCTACAAGTACAAACGCAAATGGCTTCCATCTTTGGAAGCCTTTTTTCTTGATGTTTCTGAGAGGACTGATAGATAGTGGGCTTAAACGTTAGGAACCCGGCTATTACTCGAATGCTTTAAGCTAGATAGCACAAAGCCCGCTCATTAGCGGGCATCGTTGATGTAGTTTAGAGATAGCCAGATTTAACTATTAGGAAGCCTAGGTTCAATTTACCCGCGTTTACCTGATAACTAATTAGTTCCTATCGAGGCTAAAACGAAAAAAGGCTTCCATTTCTGGAAGCCTTTCTTCTTAATTTGACAGAGAGATAGTGGGCTTAAACGTTAGGAACCCGGCAATTACTCGTATGCTTTAAGCTAGATAGCACAAAGCCCGCTCATTAGCGGGCTTCGTTAATGTGGTTTAGAGATAGCCAGATTTTAATATTAGGAAGCCTGGGTTCAATTTTCCCGTGTTCACCTGATAACTAATTAGTTCCTATCGAGGCTAAAACGAAAAAAGGCTTCCATTTCTGGAAGCCTTTTTTCTTAATGTGGCGGAGAGATAGGGATTTGAACCCTAGACGGGCTATAAACCCGTGCCGGTTTTCAAGACCGGTGCATTCGACCACTCTGCCATCTCTCCGAACGCCGCGAATAATATAGCGCCCTATTTCACTTGTAAAGGGAAAATATCCCGAAAAGATCTATTTGGCGAACTTACGCTCACTTTGTCGAATCTTCCTCCTGATGTAGCGCGATTTTCGCCGGATCCGGGGTAGAGATGGCACTGAACACGGCGCGCCAGTTGTCATAACCTCTGACCTGATACCCTATCAAGACACCTATTGCACTGACTACTATGCCTACGCCTATTGCCTTCTCGCCGGCATTTGCCCATAGGGCTACCAGGGAGGATGCACCGAAGGCGATACTTATCTGCAAAAAGTTCTGTAACCCTGCCGCCTTGGCCGAAGCTTGCTTAAAGACCTGCAGCGCAGTATTGACCACTATGGGATAACAGGCGCCGTTGGCCGCCGCCATCACCGAGAAGATACTCAATAGCGGCCAGATGGTATTCGAAGGATAACATAGGGTAACCAGAGCGATCCCAGCGACACAAGCCCCAAACAGCAACAGGATCCAGGTGAGCGACACCTCGGCGCCATAGCGACGAATAAACAGCTTACTCAGGTAGCCGCCGACGATAAACATCACGGTTTGCGGAATAAAGCTCAAACCTATCGCCTTGGCCGCATAACCATGCTGCTCCATGACGATGGGCCAGAGGGTTAGATAGGAGAAGAAAGCCGCCGAACAGGCACCAAATACCAAGACATTACCTAGATATCTTGGGCTGGCCAGCATGTTCAAGTAACTCACCCGAGCGACGTCTTGGCCTTGGCCTACTTTCTCATCTTGTTCAGACATAGCCTTGTACTGGGAGGCTTCACCCATGCCCCCTGAGGCTTCAGCTCTAACTAGTTGTACTTCTCTATCGACCCAGACGAGGGTTGCTAGGATAAGCAACAGGCTTAAGCCGCCCAGAATAAAGAAGATGCTGTGCCACTGTTGCCACTCCAATAGATAGGCACCCAAGATAGGAGCCAGGGCTGGCGAGAGCGCCACGAGCGGCATGATGTTACTAAACACCTGTTGCGCCTCGTTGGCCTTGTAGCGATCGATAACAATCGCCTGCCAGATAACCGATGCGCTGCAGGCGCCCAGGGCCTGAAAGAAACGCGCCACATTAAACATGGCAATCGAGTCGCTGTTGGCGATCGCCAGGCTGGCGCCGCCGAACAAAACAAGCCCCAATATCAGGCTCAATCGTTTGCCTATCGCCTGCACTAAGGGCCCGTACAATAGCTGGCCCAACGCCAGACCGGCGAGAAAGAAAGTCAGTGAGCTGGCGACCTGGGTAGCACTTGCATCCAAACTTGTTTCAATTGCTTTGAAAGCAGGTAAATACATGTCAGTCGCAATAAAGCCCAACATGCTAAGTAGCGCTAGATAGATAAGAAAAGAAAAATTAGCGATTTTATTCATAAAATTAGAAGATTCACTTTAACTAACCAAAGAAGTCGGTGAGTCTAGTGACTTGCCAATTGCTTGTGAAACGTTTATTTTTGCTTACAGCCTTCAAATATTCTCACGGCAAATTTAGGAGCAAATTCGAGATGCTTTCAGAACAGTCGATGCAATTAATTGATATGGTGGCCCGAGTCGGCAGTTTTACCGCGGCGGCCAACAAGTTACACAAGGTGCCCTCTGCCGTGAGTTATGCCGTTAAACAGGTCGAAGAAGATTTGGGGGTCGTGTTGTTTGAGCGCCACCATAGAAGCGTGAGCCTCACCCCGGCAGGCGAACATTTCGTCAAGCAGGTGCGCTCCATGCTTACCCACTTGGCATCACTTAAGGAAGATACCAAACGAGTCGCCAACGGCTGGCAACCCACACTCTCCATCGCGCTGGATAACATAGTGCGCGCCGATAAGATAAGTAACCTGATCGCCGATTTCTATCGCCATTTCGATAATGTCGAACTCATCATACGTATCGAGGTCTTTAACGGCGTATGGGAAGCCATTGCCACCGGCCGTAGTGACATCGCCATCGGTGCAACCACAGCTATACCTGTAGGTGGCGACTATCGCTTTAAAGATATGGGGGATATCGAATGGACCTTCCTGGTGAGTAAACATCATCCCTTGGCGGCCATAGATCGCCCCTTGCTCGACGATGAGCTGCGCACCTATCCCTCAATTTGTCTGGAAGACACCTCGCGCGAGATCCCAAAACGCATGACCTGGCTGCTGGATAATCAGCGTCGTCTGGTAGTGCCTGACTGGATCCGTGCCATCAACTGTTTCCGCGAAGGACTGGGCATAGGCTACATGCCAAAGCACTTCGCCACTCCCTTCGTGCAGGCCGGTGCACTGATAGAGAAAGAGCTAGAACGCCCCAAGGCGCCTAGCCCCTGTTGCCTGGCCTGGAATGACGCCAACATGTCACCAGCCATGGCCTGGGTGCTCGATTATCTGGGTGATAGTGAAAAACTACAGCGTGACTGGTTTAACTAGTGACGTTTAAGTTAGTTATGTTTAGTTACGCGCTCTTAACTGAACACATTAAATTTACCTGGCTTAATTAACCGCTTATCAAGCAGATGGGCTTTCACCCTCCCCTTGGCTCGGTTATGATAATAAGCCTGTAAGCAAGTTAAATCCGGTTCATGAAATGGAACTCTTGCAATCGATTTGACTCAAATAAACCATCAAGTTAGTGATAGTCACTGGAGATAAAGATGACGCAAGAAACACTATATGCAAGCCATGCTTCGACACAAGAAGTGAATAAGCTGCTTAAAAATACCTATCTGCTACTCTCGATGACACTGGGCTTCTCCGCGCTGTGTGCGGGGCTGGCAATGGTGTTGCAAATCAGTCCTCTCATGTCTATCGGTCTCTCGATCGGTGGTTTCATCCTATTGTTTGTCACCCTGAGAAAGGCCGAGTCGGCCGCGGGGCTGTTTTGGGTGTTTGCCTTTACGGGTATGGAAGGTGCCTCGCTTGGCTACATGCTTAATCATTATGCCGGCATGGCCAACGGTCCTCAGCTCATCATGCAGGCCTTAGGCTTGACTGCCGTAGTGTTCGTTACCCTGAGCGGCTATGCCATCACCACCAAGAAAGACTTCTCTTTCATGCGTGGCTTCCTGCTCGCCGGTTTGGTCATTGCCATCGTTGCCGGTATCGCCAACATCTTCATCGGTAGCGGCGCGGTATTCATGGCCCTCAACGCAGGTATCGCCCTGTTGATGACAGGCTTTATCCTTTTTGATACCAGCCGCATCGTCAACGGCGGTGAAACCAACTACATACGCGCGACTGTCGCCCTGTATCTGGATTTCTTGAACCTGTTTATCTCGATTCTGCATCTGTTAGGTGCCGGAAGCGACGATTAAACTGTTTAGACATTTAAAAGGCCCGCCCTATCGGCGGGCTTTTTTATGCCCAAGTGCATGATGATATTTGCCCAAACCTCAGTCGTATTCGCTAGACGTTTGGGATCGTGACAAAAAAACGCTAGAATAGCGCCCAGAATAGGCGCCTATGCGTCAGGACAATAAGTAAAGGTTAATGAGTAAGCTCATCATTCAAGTCAATCAGGCGGGATACGGCCAGGGTAGCAGCTATCAGGCGCTACAGTTTACCCAAGCTGCCATCGACGCCGGCCATGAAGTGCTCAAGGTCTTCTTCTATCAAGACGGCGTATTGTCGACCAACCATCTTCAATCGCCGGCCTCAGATGAATTTGCCCTCTATCAAGCCTGGCGAGAGTTGGGACAGACGCACAAGGTCCCCTTGGTGAACTGCGTTTCGGCTGCGCTGCGCCGTGGCGTGTTATCTGCGGCCGAATCGGCAGAAAATCAGTTACAACACTGGAATCTCGAGCCCCCCTTTCAGATGGGGGGGCTGGGCGAACTCGTGACCGGCATTGAGCAAGCCGATCGCGTGATCTGTTTTTAAACGCCAGATGTTAAGCATTCGCTTTTTGGAAAAATGATGAAAAAGATCACCATTATCTTCAGACACGCTCCCCATGGCAGCGCCAAGGGCCGGGAAGGACTGGATTTTGCGCTGCTCAGTGCCAGTTTCGAGCAGGAGGTCAGCCTTATCTTCGCCGATGAGGGCGTGCTCAATCTGATCCCACAGCAGGCACCGGAAACCATAGGCGCCAAAGACTTCCTCGCGGCCTTTAAAGCTTTGCCGTTATATGATATTGAGTCTGTCTATGCCTGCCAGCAGAGCCTAGCAGACTTTCAACTGGATGAGTCGGCACTGGCGATTCCACTCGATGTCAAAACGCCAAAAGAGATAGGTGAGCTGTTAACCCAAGCCGATGAGGTCTTTGTCTACTGATGATACTGCATGTCGTTCAATACTCGGCGGTACAAGATAACGCCCTTGCCACCTGCCTTCGCTATATTCAGCCACAAGACACGCTCTTGTTGATTGGCGATGGCATTAACGCCCTGCTGCTGCGAAAATGGCAAGAAGCACTGCATCACACTAAGGTCTGCCTACTCGAGCAAGATGTTGAAGCCAGAGGCCTGCAGGCAAGGTTAGGTCAGCATCAGCAGCTAAGTCAGGCCGAATTTGTCCAATACTCGTTAACTCACGCTAAGGTGATCACTTGGTAAATTATATTATGTATGGGGATAGTCAGATCCCGACCGATCCCCAGGGCTACCTGAAAAACGTCGGTGACTGGAATGAAGAACTTGCCGTGATTATCGCCGCCGAAGAAGATATCACCCTCACCCCCGCCCATTGGGAAGTGGTGCTCTTCGTGCGCGAATTTTATATGGAATTTAAGACGAGCCCTGCCATTCGTGTGCTGGTCAAGGCCATCGGCCAGAAACTCGGCGCCGAAAAGGGTAACTCTAAATATCTCTACACCCTCTTCCCGCTCGGTCCGGCCAAACAGGCGACCAAGATTGCTGGCCTGCCAAAGCCTGCAAAATGCATCTAAGCGAGCAACTTAAAACCTGTCTCATAGACTAGCCTTAATGATAAAAAAACCTTCGCTACTGCGAAGGTTTTTTTATGGTTAGAGATTTTTCATCACTAACATAATCGCTTTCCCAAATGTTGCTAACATTACTGCGGCGAAGATACAGATAATGACGACATAGGTCAGCCACTGAAAATAGCGCCCACCGTTATCCATGTTTCACACTATCTCTTTATCGCGTTAGCCTATTTGAGTCAGGCCGCCCATGTATGGACGTAGCGCCTCAGGTACTGTGATTGAACCATCGGCATTCTGATAGTTCTCCAGCACGGCCACCAAGGTACGTCCAACCGCCAGGCCAGAACCATTCAGTGTGTGCAGCAGTGCCGGTTTCTTGGCAGATTTGGCCTTGTAGCGTGCTTGCATGCGACGCGCCTGGAAATCCTGCATGTTGCTGCAAGATGAGATCTCGCGGTAGGTGTTCTGCGCCGGCAGCCAGACCTCGATGTCGAAGGTCTTAGCCGCGCCAAAGCCCATGTCGCCGGTACAAAGTACCACGGTGCGATATGGCAGGCCTAGGCGTTGCAGCACAGTTTCCGCGTGTTGTGTCAGGCTCTCGAGCGCCGCCATAGAGTCTTCTGGCTTCACCAACTGCACTAACTCTACCTTGTCGAACTGGTGCTGACGGATAAGACCGCGTGTATCGCGGCCGTATGAGCCGGCTTCGCTGCGGAAACAAGCCGTATGAGCAGTCATCTTAATCGGCAGCTCATCTTCATCGATAATGGTATCGCGAGCCAGGTTAGTCAGCGGCACCTCGGCGGTCGGGATCAGGCTTAGGCCCTGACCTTCTTCGGTCGCAGGCTTGGTGTGGAACAGATCTTCACCAAACTTAGGCAGCTGACCCGTGCCCAGTAGGCTGTCTTCGTTAACCAGAAGCGGCACGTATGTTTCAGTGTAGCCGTGCTCTGTGGTGTGTAGATCCAGCATGAATTGGGTTAGCGCACGGTGCATACGGGCGATTTGGCCCTTCATCACGATGAAACGTGAGCCGGTGATCTTAACCGCACTCTTGAAATCCAGGCCGGCGTGTTGCTCGCCCAGATCCACGTGATCTTTCACTTCAAAATCAAACTGCTTAGGCTCACCCCAACGGCGGATCTCGACGTTGTCGTTTTCATCTGCGCCAATAGGTGCCGACTCGTCCGGCAAGTTAGGTACGCTCATGGCGATGGCGTTAAGCTCTTCGAGTAGCTGGCTGAGTTCGGCCTTCTTGCTGTCTAATTCTGCGCCAAGATCGCCCACTTTCGCCATGATAGGGGCAACATCTTCGCCCTTAGCCTTGGCCTGGCCGATAGACTTGGAGATCGCATTACGGGACGCTTGCAGCTCTTCTGTTGCCACCTGCAGTGACTTACGCTTTTCCTCTAACTTGCTGAGACGATCCACATCCAGGATAAAACCACGGGTGGCGAGACGCTCGGCGGTCGCTTCTAATTCAGTACGTAAAAATTTGGGATCTAACATGTTTTTAGTTTCTTAATAGTTAAATGCGAGAAAAAACCAACTGCTGTCCTAAGTAAACCATGAATAAACATAGACATAGGTTCAGAGCGATATTTGTAAATGCTTTCAACCAGGCGCCCTGCTGCATCAATAACAGGGTTTCGTTCGAAAAAGTTGAAAACGTCGTAAGTGCTCCTAATAACCCAACACCTACTAATGCTTTAATTTCAGGACTGACCTGACTCGCTTCACCTAGGGCATAGATCACGCCCATCAGGAAAGAGCCGATCACATTGACCATGAGTGTACCAAAAGGAAAAGAAGAGCCAAACACCTGAATCATGAATATTGAAATAAGATAACGAAATACGGCACCAATAGAGCCACCCAAGGCTACAAAAATGAGATTATTCATAGCGTTTCACCTCACTTGCCCTATCCATTTCCGCCAAGGTAGCGAGCTTGGTCTTGATACGCTTCTCGAAACCATGCTCACTAGGGTGGTAAAACTGTGTACCTGCCAGCGCCTCGGGGAAATAGCACTCGCCGCTGGCATAATGATTAGGCTCATCGTGGGCGTAACGATAACCCTCGCCAAGGCCGATGTCGGCCATCAACTGAGTCGGCGCATTACGCAGATGGTTCGGCACTGGCTGACTACCGGTTTCCCTTGCCAACTGGCGCGCCGCTTTGAAGGCGGTGTAAACGGCGTTACTCTTGGGCGCGCAGGCGAGATAGACCACGGCCTGTGCGATAGCTCGCTCCCCTTCGGCCGGACCTACCCGATGAAAGCACTCCCAGGCGTTGACCGCCACCGACATGGCAACAGGGTCTGCGTTACCTATGTCTTCAGAGGCGATGGCCAGCAGCCGACGAGCAACATAAAGCGGGTCACAGCCCCCTTCGAGCATACGGCAATACCAGTACAGCGCCGCATCTGGCGCCGAGCCACGAATTGACTTATGCACGGCGGAGATAAGGTCGTAATACTGATCGCCATTCTTATCGAATCCGGCCAGCTGCTGTCCCGCCACCTCGATGAGCATCTGGGCAGTAAACTCGCCGCCATCCGGCAGCATGTCGCTCATCAGTTCGATAAGGTTTAGTGCCTTGCGTGCATCGCCGTCACACAGCTTAGCCAGTTTCTCGGCGACCTCATCTGGCATACTTAGCTGTCGCTTGCCCAAGCCACGGGCGTCATCTTCTAGCGCCTGACGCACTATCTTGATGATCTCGGCGTCTTGCAACCGCTTGATCAGATAGACTCTGGCGCGAGAAAGCAGCGCGTTATTGATCTCAAACGACGGATTTTCAGTGGTGGCGCCGATGAAAATGACAGTGCCATCTTCGATAAAGGGCAAAAAGGCATCTTGCTGACTCTTGTTGAATCTATGCACCTCATCGACAAACAGCAAGGTTCGCTGGCCGCGGGACTGGGCCACGCTTTTGGCATGTTCGATGGCGGCGCGGATCTCTTTCACCCCGGAGGTGACCGCAGAGATACGCTCTACATGGGCATTGGCATAATGGGCGACCAACTCGGCTAGCGTGGTCTTGCCTGTGCCCGGCGGCCCCCAGAACATCATGGAGTGGGCTCTACCCGCCTCTAGCGCCAGGCGTAGGGGCTTGCCCTCACCCAACAGATGATCCTGACCTATATATTGTGCCAGGGTTTCCGGCCGCATTCTGGCGGCGAGCGGACGAAAATCGGGCGCGAAATCGAAACTTAAGCTAGACACAAATAGCCTTAATCCAATGACTTAAGACGTTGATCGTCAATATCTACGCCTTCGGGGACGGTAAATTGAAACAGTTTGGCATCGGCCTCAGCCAGTGGCGCCTGGGCTGACAGATTAAAGACGCTGAGATTACCCTGCTGATCGGTCAGCTTCATCACCTCGAGTTGCTTATCCTTAAAGCAGACTTCGACCCCAATCACACTGGCATCGACGGCCTTAGGCGCTATCTGGTAGCAATCGTCCTGGCGCTCTACTCGGTAGTCCTGCCAGGTCGCCTCGTCTCGATGAACCAGCAGCGCGATCGGTGAGGCATCGATGGCTTGATTAAAGTCTAAAACAGAGACCTCTTCGGCGAATGGATTATAGATCCATACGTCCCGACCATCGGCAACGATAAGCGATTCATCTGGCTGAGTCAGATGCCAGTAAAACTGATTTGGCACCGCCAAGGCAAAGGCACCAGAGCCTTGTTGAATCACCTTGTTGTTTACGTCTGTCACCTGCTGGCTAAAATTTGCCTTGAGGTTGTCAAGCTGCGCCAGCGCGTCCTTTAATGCCGCGGTATCGTCGGCATAACTGGATGCCGCCATCATCAGCGGCAAGGCACAGACTAACTGAGATAAGGGTTTTAGCATTACAAATCCTTTCATTTCAAAGCGCTCGCTATTAACTAGGGTTATTCCCGCAAGTGTGTCACGAGAATGATTAACGAGAGCTTAATAATCTTTCGGCGGTGGCGGCGCAAGCACCTCACGGTTACCATTGTGTCCCTGTGAACTGACGACACCTTGCATCTCCATCTGTTCGATGATGCGAGCGGCCCGGTTGTAACCAATCTTAAATTTACGCTGCACGCTGGAGATAGAGCCGCGACGCGTCTCGGTAACGAAAGCCACCGCCTCATCGTAGAGTGAGTCCATCTCTTCATCACTCTCGGCCGCCTCACCAGGCAGCAGCACCTGTTCGCCTTCGGCCGAGCCCTGCAAGATCTCATCGATATATTGCGGCTTGCCGCGACTGTGCCAGTCGGCCACCACAGCATGCACCTCATGGTCATCGATAAAGGCGCCATGAACACGAATAGGCACACTGGTTCCCGGCGGCAGGTAGAGCATGTCACCCATACCGAGGAGGGTCTCGGCGCCCTGTTGATCGAGAATGGTGCGAGAGTCAATACGAGAAGACACCTGAAACGCCATACGGGTCGGGATGTTCGCCTTGATTAAACCTGTGATCACATCGACCGACGGACGCTGGGTCGCCAAGATAAGGTGAATACCGGCCGCACGCGCCTTCTGCGCGATACGGGCGATCAACTCTTCCACCTTCTTACCCACGATCATCATCATGTCGGCAAATTCGTCGACAACCACCACGATTGACGGCAGCTTATCCAGCTCTGGCGCCTGCTCTTCCATGCTGTCTTGCGAACGCCACAGCGGATCTGTGATCACCTCACCGCGTTCCTTGGCATCTTTAATCTTGGCGTTATAGCCCTTGAGGTTACGCACCCCGAGTGCCGACATCAGCTTATAACGACGCTCCATCTCACCGACGCACCAGCGCAGCGAGTTGGCCGCCTCTTTCATGTCGGTTACCACCTCACAGAGCAGATGCGGGATCCCTTCGTACACCGAAAGCTCCAGCATCTTAGGGTCGATCATGATGAAACGTACATCGTCCGGCCCTGACTTATAGAGCAGGCTGGTGATCATCACGTTAACCCCAACAGACTTACCGGAACCTGTGGTACCGGCCACCAGGAGGTGCGGCATCTTGCCAAGGTCGACGACCACGGGCTCGCCTGAGATATCTTGACCCAGCACCATGCTCAGATGAGACTGGCTATGCTCGAAGGCCTCGCTGCCGAGCACGTCGCGCATGAACACGGTTTCGCGGAACTTGTTAGGGATCTCAAGACCCACATAGGCCTTACCCGGGATAACCTCGACTACACGTACGCTTTCGGCAAGCAGCGAACGCGCCAAATCTTTAGATAAGTTAGTGATCTTAGAAGCCTTCACACCAGGTGCGAGTTCTAGCTCGAAACGGGTGACCACAGGGCCAGGGAAGACGCCGACCACCTTGGCCACAATGTTAAAGTCTGCAAGCTTGACCTCGACCAGACGCGCCACCTGGTCAAGTTCTTCCTGACTGATTGGGTTTGTCTTACGATTTGGTACATCGAGCAGTGAGATATCCGGCAACGGCGTAACAGGCTTCTTCGGCTGAGCCTCTTCCCCCCCCGGCAGCACGACTATGCCATCGACAATCTTTGCCTGCTCGACCTTCTGATTTTTAGGCAGTTTCTTGGGCAGCACGGCGCCGGTTGAATGCTTGGCATCGAAATCGATCGAGACGTCATTATCCTGAGCAGAGAAGCTCAGAGCAGGGTCTTGCGCTCCTACCTCGGCAGCAGGTTTTACCGTTGGCAGGCTGAAGCTTGGCTCCTTACCCCGGTCACGAGAAGAAGCTTCTTGAGCCTCATCCTCGTCATATTCATCATCGTAATCATCTTGGTCGTCCTCATAGGTGTTTTCTTCAGCCTTAGCCAAAGCCTTTTGACGACGAGACTCCTTATATCGGTCAAATACCGACATGAACCCCTTGGTATCATCGGTTTCGGGCGCACTCGAGAATTTCTCGGGAACATGTTTAAGCTGCTTCAAACACCAGATGGTGGCAAAGCCCACCATTTCGACCACGGTTAACCAACTGACGCCGGTCAGGAGCGTAAAGCCGGCTCCGACGAAACAGAGTAGCAGCAGTGTGGTACCCAGCTGATTAAAATAGGGAAGCATGGCATCGGCGATCACATCACCCGAGACACCGCCCGCAGAGAACTCGTAAATATCATTGGCATTCATGCTTGCCAAAGATGCCAGGCTAAAAGTGATCAGTAGGAAGCCGATCAGCCTTAAACCCACGGAAAAATAATCTATCTCCAACAAGCGGTGAATACGTTTGAACAGCAACCAGCCTGTCACCGCCACTATGATAGGAATTAGATAGGCGGTGTAACCAAAGAAATAGAAGAGGACATCGGCAAGCCATGCTCCCACGGCGCCGGTAACGTTTTTAATCTCGCCTTCAAAATTAGACTGACTCCATCCCGGATCAGACGAATGGAAGCTACTCAGTGCAAGCAGAATATAGGTGGCGACCATGCAGCAGAAGATGAGTCCGCCTTCGAGCAGACGCTGCAGACCGCTGAGTGTTTTGACACTATTTCCCTTAGACAAAAGACAACCCACAAAGCAAAAACAAAAAAGGTGAGCCTAAGATATCAAAATAATTCGCGCCATGCAGCGTTTTACCTGCCTATACAGCACAATAGCGAGGTAAAAGCCTATCATTGGTGAAAAACTATTCGAGATGAAAAAAAAGGAGCCTTTACGGCTCCTTTTTTACGACATAAATCGTTTTTAAGACTCAAGCGTTACATTGATTGCAACTCTATTGGTCTGCTTGACTTCTTCCATCACAACGTAGGTACGAGTATCAGAAACAGCGGGCAACTTAAGTAGAGTTTCACCTAACAAGCGACGATAGGCAGACATGTCAGAAACACGGGTCTTCAATAAATAGTCGAAGTCGCCAGACACCAGATGACATTCTTGAATATCATCAAGCAGCTGTACGGCACGATTAAACTTATCAAATACTTCTGCAGTATCGCGATTTAGCGTGATTTCTACGAACACAAGTAATGACGCCCCAAGGTAATGGGGATTTACTAGCGCAGTATATCCATTGATGTAACCTTGCTTTTCGAGTCTTTTAACTCTCTCTAAACAGGGAGTGGGGCTCAGCCCTACACGCTTTGACAACTCAACATTGGAAATGCGGCCGTCGATTTGCAACTCGTTAAGGATGTTACGATCGATCCGATCTAAGTCTTTTATAGGACTCTTTTTATTATTAACCATATTTATAACCTTGCTTTATCACTAAAACAACATTTACTGCTACGTATGTCAAAAGTTCAGCAGCATTAACTGCCGAAGTGATACTATACTAGATTTCCCTGAAACAATCACGTTCAGGACCTATAAAATAACAATTCAACCCAGAATAAATGGGTTTTTATTCAATTTGAGGCTCGAAGATGATAATTGGTGTACCTAAAGAAATCAAAAACCACGAATATCGTGTTGGTATGGTGCCGTCAAGTGTCCGCGAATTGACCCTAAAAGGTCATGAAGTATTTGTAGAGAAGAATGCAGGTGTTGGGATCGGTTTTAGCGACCAGGACTATGTCGATGTAGGCGCATCAATCTTAGACACTGCAGCTGAAGTGTTTGCTAAAGCAGACATGATCGTTAAGGTTAAAGAACCTCAAGCGGTCGAGCGTGCCATGTTGCGTGAAGATCAGTTGCTGTTCACTTATCTTCATCTTGCCCCCGATCTGCCACAAACTGAAGATCTTATTAAGAGCGGTGCCGTGTGTATCGCCTATGAAACCGTTACCGATGCCCGTGGCGGTCTGCCACTACTGGCCCCTATGTCAGAAGTAGCCGGTCGCATGTCGATCCAAGCCGGTGCGATGGCACTAGAAAAATCTAAGGGCGGCCGTGGCATGCTACTTGGTGGCGTTCCAGGTGTTGAGCCAGCCAAAGTGGTCATCATCGGTGGCGGCATGGTAGGAACCAACGCGGCGCAGATGGCCGTAGGTCTCGGCGCCGATGTGGTTATCCTAGATCGCAGCATCGATGCACTACGTCGTCTGAATGTTCAGTTCGACAACCGCGTCAAGGCTATTTACTCGACAGCCGACGCTATCGAGAAGCATGTGCTGGAAGCCGACCTAGTGATCGGTGGCGTACTGGTACCAGGTGCTGCAGCGCCTAAGCTAGTGACCAAAGATCACATTAAGCGTATGAAGCCAGGCAGCGCCATCGTTGACGTCGCCATCGACCAAGGTGGTTGTGTCGAAACTTCTCATGCAACCACTCACCAAGACCCAACTTATATCGTTGATGAAGTAGTACACTACTGCGTGGCTAACATGCCTGGCGCGGTTGCACGTACCTCTACCTTCGCGCTAAACAACGCGACACTGCCTTACATCATCAAGTTGGCCGACATGGGCTACCGTGAAGCACTGCGTCAAGACAAGCACCTGCTAAACGGCTTGAACGTAATGCACGGCAAGGTAACCTGTAAAGAAGTTGCCGAGGCCCTCAACTTCGAGTTTGTTGATCCAAGCGTACTACTCGCTTAATCAACCAAAGGGTGTAAACAAAGGGAGCCAATGGCTCCCTTTTTCGATTAGGACAATCTAAAAGATTGCCTTTACCCCTTAGGGGAAATTCCCTACAATCGCTGCAATTCGCTAAAGGCACGGAGAAAAAGATGAGCCAAGCTAGACACTGTAACTTATTAATTTTGGGTTCGGGCCCTGCTGGGTACACCGCCGCTGTTTATGCTGCCAGAGCAAACCTAAAGCCTGTTTTGATCACGGGTATGCAGCAAGGTGGTCAGCTGACGACCACAACTGAAGTCGAAAACTGGCCAGGCGACGCCGACGACCTCACAGGTCCGGCTTTGATGGAGCGTATGCAGAAGCATGCCGAGAAATTCGAAACAGAGATCATCTTCGACCACATCAACGAAGTGAACCTGCAAGAGCGCCCTTTCCAACTTAAAGGTGACAGTGGTGAGTACACTTGTGATGCACTGATCATCTCTACCGGTGCATCGGCCATGTACCTGGGCCTTGAGTCAGAAGAAGCCTTCAAGGGGAAAGGCGTATCGGCTTGCGCTACCTGTGATGGATTCTTCTACCGTAACCAGAAAGTTGCCGTGATCGGTGGTGGTAACACAGCCGTTGAAGAAGCGCTTTACCTGAGCAACATCGCATCAGAAGTTCACCTGATACATCGCCGCGACAGCTTCCGCTCTGAGAAGATCCTCACGAAGCGTCTGATGGACAAGGTTGCTAATGGCAACATAGTACTGCACCTTGACAGTACCTTAGATGAAGTCGTTGGTGACAACATGGGTGTGACCGGTGTGAAGATCAAGAGCACCAAAGATGAAAGCATTACCGAATTTGATGTGATGGGCGTATTCGTCGCCATCGGCCACAAGCCAAACACTCAGATGTTTGAAGGCCAGCTGGAAATGAACAATGGCTACATCAAGGTACAGAGCGGTCTTGGCGGCAACGCCACGCAAACCAGTATTCCTGGTGTGTTCGCTGCTGGCGACGTGATGGACCAACATTACCGTCAAGCGATCACCTCTGCCGGTACCGGCTGTATGGCGGCCCTAGACGCAGAGCGTTTCTTAGACGCACAATAAAGCGCGTTACCCTTCATAAAAAAGCAGGCCTAGCGCCTGCTTTTTTTTGTATTTATGATCGAGTAATACCAATCACAGTAAATATGTGCTCGGAAATAGCGCAGAAAAAACGCTTGAGAACAAAGCAGGATTTTTAGATAAGTAGTTATTCTACAATTAAAAATACTAATACAGTTATCGAGCATTTTAACAAGCTAGAATGATCAATTGTTTATTACGATTGGTATAAATAAATTTGCGATGATCGGGCACAAAAAAAGGGACCCTGAGGTCCCTTTCAAAGCAAAGCTCACTAATTACTTAGCTAGAGCTTCTTTTGCCTTTTCAACTAGAGTGGCGAAAACCACTTTGTCGAATACAGCGATGTCTGCCAAAATCTTACGATCGATTTCGATAGACGCCTTTTTCAGACCGTTGATGAAACGGCTGTAAGACAGACCATTTTGACGAGAAGCCGCATTGATACGTGCAATCCACAGTTGACGGAATTGACGCTTCTTCTGACGACGGTCACGGTAAGCATATTGACCAGCTTTGGTTACTGCTTGCTTAGCAACACGGTAAGTACGTGAGCGAGCTCCGTAATAACCTTTAGCTAGTTTTAGTACTTTCTTGTGACGAGCACGAGCGGTTACACCACGCTTAACTCTAGGCATTGTTCTTTACTCCTCTAATTAAGCGTATGGTAGTTGACGTGCAATTGCTGGCACATCAGACTTCGCAACTAAACATTTAGCACGTAAGTGACGTTTACGCTTAGTGCTCTTCTTGGTCAAAATATGACGTAAATGGGCTTGCTTGCGCTTAAAACCGTTAGCGGTTTTCTTAAAACGCTTTTGTACACCCTTGTCTGTTTTCATTTTAGGCATTGCTAAAACTCCGCATTGGGAAATTAATAAAACGCAAGGCGAGCAGAGTCCCTCAGAGAGGTCTCTGCTACTTTTAAATTTGCCTTACTATTTCTTTTTCGGCGCGAGTACCATCACAGCCTGGCGACCTTCCATTTTTGGAAAAGCCTCCACGATTGCTATCTCAGCCAGGTCGTCTTTAATACGATTCAAAAGATTCATACCAAGACTCTGGTGAGCCATCTCGCGACCACGGAAACGCAGCGTTACTTTCGCCTTGTCGCCGTCTTCTAGAAAACGCTTCAGGTTGCGTAGTTTTACCTGATAGTCGTTTTCGTCAGTACCGGGACGGAATTTTATTTCCTTCACCTGTATCTGTTTCTGCTTCTTCTTTTGCTCTTTTTGGGCCTTAGCCTTATCAAAAAGATACTTTCCGTAGTCCATTATGCGACATACAGGCGGCTCTGCGTTTGGGCTGATCTCTACGAGATCTACGCCGGCTTCATCTGCAAGTTCTTGCGCTTCGCGCAGACTTACAATGCCGATAGTTTCACCGTCTAAACCATTAAGGCGTACTTCTGAAACGCCAACAATGAGCTCGTTAATTCTATTCGCCGCTGCTTTACGCACGTCTGTTTTCTTGATCTTTATGACCTATTCCTCCAACAAATTTAGACTACGGAGCGAAATCTGTTCTTTGACCATGGCGGCAAATTGATCGATTTTGATCTTACCTAGGTCAACACCATCTCTGGTTCGCACCGCGACTTCCCTATTTTCCATCTCTTGATCGCCCACGACCAATAGATAGGGAACACGCCTTAGGGTGTGTTCGCGTATTTTAAAGCCAATCTTTTCATTCCTCAAGTCTTTCGAGGCACGAATTCCCTGATCTTTAAATAATTTGACCACTTCGTCAACATATTCAGACTGTTTATCTGTAATATTCATCACAACAGCTTGAACTGGCGCCAACCAGGTTGGGAACTTGCCAGCGTATTCCTCAATCAGGATACCCAGGAAACGCTCCAGTGAGCCCAAGATAGCACGGTGGATCATCACAGGCGTCTGACGGCTGTTGTCTTCGGCAACATAAGTCGCGCCAAGACGTCCAGGCAATGCATAGTCAAGCTGCACTGTGCCGCACTGCCACGCCCTGTCTAAGCAGTCATGGAGCGTAAATTCGATCTTAGGACCATAGAAGGCCCCTTCACCCGGAAGGATCTCATACTCGATATCGTTGGCTTTTAGTGCTTCCATCAACGCCTGCTCTGCCCTGTCCCACATGGCGTCATCACCGATACGCTTCTCTGGACGGGTAGAGAGTTTCACCACGATATCGTGGAAGCCAAAGGTCGCATAGGTGTCATAGACCATCTTGATACAGCCACTGACCTCTTGCTGAACCTGCTCTTCGGTACAGAAGATATGGGCATCATCCTGGGTAAAGCCACGAACGCGCATCAAGCCATGTAGAGAGCCCGACGGCTCGTTACGGTGACAGCAACCAAACTCGGCCATACGCAGTGGCAGATCGCGATACGACTTGAGGCCTTGGTTAAAGATCTGCACGTGACCCGGGCAGTTCATCGGCTTAACGGCATACTCACGGTTTTCAGAGTGAGTAGTGAACATCGCCTCGGAGTACTTATCCCAGTGACCACTGCGCTCCCACAATACACGATCCATCATCAAGGGGCCTTTCACCTCTTGATAGGTGTACTGACCCAGTTTCTGACGAATGAACTTCTCAAGCTCGAGGAACAGGCTCCAACCATCGTTGTGCCAGAACACCATACCTGGCGCTTCTTCCTGCATATGGTAGAGGTCAAGTTGCTTACCTATCTTACGATGGTCGCGCTTAGCCGCCTCTTCAAGGCGAGTCAGGTGCGCCTTAAGGGCCTTCTTATCTGCCCAAGCCGTACCATAGATACGCTGCAGCATCTTATTGTCTGAGTTACCACGCCAGTAGGCGCCGGCCACACTCATTAATTTGAAATGATGGCAGAACTTCATGTTAGGTACATGGGGACCACGACACATGTCGGTATATTCTTCGTGATGATAGAGCGCTGGCTGATCGTCTTTGCTGATGTTCTCATCCAAGATTGCCATCTTGTAGCTTTCACCGCGTGACTCGAAGGTATCGCGGGCTTCTTGCCAGCTCACGACGCGCTTCACCACGTCATAGTTTGTCTTAGCCAATGCCAGCATGCGCTTTTCTAGCTCGGCTACATCTTCATCGGTCAGCTTGTGGTCGAGATCAACGTCATAGTAAAAACCATTATCGATCACCGGGCCGATGGCCATCTTGGTCTCAGGCCACATCTGCTTAATGGCGTGGCCCAAGAGGTGAGCACAAGAGTGACGTAAGATCTCTAACCCTTCATCGTCTTTTGCGGTGATGATTGCCAGTTCGGCATCAGTCTCAATCAGATCGCAAGCATCTTTTAGCTCGCCATTGACGCGGCCTGCGATACAGGCTTTTGCGAGACCAGGACCTATGTCCGCGGCGACATCCAGGGTAGAAACGGCGTTAGCAAACTCGCGCTTGCTGCCATCGGGAAGTGTAATTACAGGCATGTATTATCCTTATCCAGTGGTGACCCCTACGTAGGGCCACTTGGTCATATTGAGAAAAAATTAAGCAACTGAAGCGCAAAACATTACCGGAGTTTTGATCTACTTCAGCGCAGGCCTGTCATTCTAGGGCTGCATAAGGTAAATCGCAAGGCTTAAGGCCGCTGCTAAGGCTTAAATTAGAGACTAGTATTCAATGTGAAGCGCACGCGATGGGATCTGTCACCAATTATCCATCTGTATGTCATTTAACAGTCATGGACGCTCCCTACTCTAGCCGCCATATCGTTAAGGCTAACTCACTAAGGAGCCCAACCATGATGAAGCTTATTCTATTAACCGCCCTCTTGTATCAGCCTTTGTACCCCAATGACGGTACACGGGGCGCCTCTATGCTTGAGACAGCTGCGCCGCTCACAGAAACGCAAACCCTAGAAAAGCGACCAGTAGGACAGCAGATAGTAGGACAAGAGATAATAAAACAATCGCCACCATTACCCCTCAATGTCAGTCAACTGGAAGCCGAGATCGCGCTTGAACTCGATAAACGGCTCAAGGCGCTACACGCCGAGCTGCCGCAGCAAGGCACAGAGCAAGCCTTGTTAGCAAGTCAGAGTCGTTAGGTATAAAAACTAACCTAAACGCCTTGATATTTTAGATGCTTATTCGTCTTGTCACCTTAAGGGGCAATGCTGTTGCTTAACGGGATCATACTATTGCCATGTGAGGAAAAGTCATCCAAGATCCTGTTTAAACACTACTAAGCAAATGGAATGACAATGACCAAATGGGCACTGGTAACCGGCGGCGCAAAACGTATCGGTCAGGCGATTGTATTAGCCCTGCACGACAAAGGGTTTAACATTGTGCTGCACTATAATGGCTCCGAGGTCGAGGCCATTTCCCTTGCAGAGAAACTAAACCTTGTTCGGGCTAACTCTTGCCAGACTGTAAAGGCGGATCTCGCCGATGAACCGGGTATAGACACACTCATTCGGCACATTAACGTCCATCGACTCCCGCTTGGGGTTTTAGTTAACAACGCCTCTTTATTTATGCCAGACAATAACCTGATTGACTGGTCGTCTAGCCAGCGGCTGTTAAACCTTAATCTGCTCTCCCCCTATCTGTTAGCCACGGCCCTTGGCGATAATCTGGCGAGCCACCAAGGCTGCATCATCAACCTAGTCGATATTCACGGCGAGCGCCCCTTAAAACACCATGGGCTATACTCTATATCTAAGGCAGGACTACAGATGGCGACTCGCGCCCTGGCACAAGAGTTAGCGCCTAAGATAAGGGTCAATGGGATATCGCCCGGTGCGATACTCTGGCCATCCAAGAGCGATCAAGCCGCTATCGCCAAGGTCACCCAGGCTATTCCTCTACAGAGAGCTGGCGGGCCCGAGGATATCGCCAATACGGTATGCTTCATCCTAGACAGTCCTTACCTTAATGGCCAGGTGATCGCCATCGATGGCGGTCGCAGCGCAACCGGATATACAGGAGCCGACGGATGAAAATTTTTGATAAAGTGATCTGTTGTCCCCACTGTGGACATCATCAACATATCAACCTAGATATCAGTTGTGGGGATCAGGACTACTACGATGATTGCCGGGTCTGCTGTAATCCCATCCATTTTCGAACCCATATCGATGATTCCCGGCAAAAAATTGAAGTCTATGTCGACTCAGACGATGAGCAATATTATTAGCCAAACAAGACTGACATGCGCCAATAGCCTCTTATAGACGACTGATTAAGTGCATGTGCGTGTTAAAGCAAATAAAACACTAGGGCCTGTTTATCTTTCGCGTTCATTTTTGCAGCATTCCGTATCGCTTTTATACAAGGCAGAGCGATTGTAATGTGGTGTGCTACATCAATGAGTGATAACGCAGTAGAAAAATGATACAGACGCTGCCAGCAGGGTTCGTATTGAGCACGCTCAACTCTTTGTTACTCGGCTTTTATATAGAATAACTATACTTCAAGCCTCATGCCGCGATTTGAACGTGCTCAAATAGAACAAAAATTGTTCTCAAAAGGTCAACAGGCCCTAGCCCAGGCGCTTGGCGAGTACCCGCTCTACGGTATCCACTATGGCCTGAGTCTGGCTGTCTATCTCTATGTTGAGCATGGCGCCAACACTGGCTTCGTCTAAGTTAGTGATCTCCAGGGTTTCTGGAATGAGATGCAGCATAAAACCCGACTCACTCACCTCTCCCACGGTCAGACTACAACCATTTACGCCGACAAACCCCTTATAGAGGATGTAGTTCATCCATTTTGGTTCGACTTCGAGACAGATGTCGAAATGGGAGGAGGTATGACTCACCTCGGCCACCCTCGCCTGGGTATGCACGTGACCCGATAACACATGACCACCTATCTCGCTGCCATAAGTTAATGAACGTTCGATATTAACTTTGCTACCTACCGACAGATTGGCCAAATTGGTCAGCCTTAAAGTCTCTTCCATTACATCGAAAAACACCCTATCATCAGCCATCTCGGTAACGGTCAGACAGACGCCGTTATTGGCGACACTTGCACCCCGCTGCAAGTTTTCCTTCAGGTGTAATGGCATCACAATTTCGATTGTATTAAGACCATCTTTTTTATGAATAGCCGCCACTTCACATGTGGCTTGAACAATACCTGTAAACATTTTTTACTCTCTGCATTAAGGCGTTTTCATGAATCAATTCGGCTTTCAAGCCAAAAAGCTCGTCCATCTCGCGTTGCCTGTGCTCATCGCCCAGGTCACCCAAACCATGATGGGTTTTATCGATACCGTCATGGCCGGACGGGTCAGCGCTTTGGATATGGCCGCGGTGGCCATCGGTGGCAGTCTTTGGCTGCCGGCACTCTTATTTGTACAGGGCCTGCTGGTTGCCTTTACCCCAGTCTTTGCCAGCCACCATGGCGCCGATAATCAAAACGCCATCCGGCCAATGGCCTATCAGGCAGCCTATATTGCCATAATCGGCGCCGCTGTTGTCATAGCCTTTCTGCTTTTTGCGCCACAGATCTTTAAATTAATGGGATTATCTGCCGATCTTGCAGAACTGAGCATCCGTTATCTCCACGGCTTCGCCTGGGGCGTGCCCGCCTTCGTCCTGTATCAGGTGTTGCGTGGCTGCAGCGAAGGGATCTCCTACACGCTGCCTACCATGGTGATAGGTTTCGTTGGTCTGGCGGTGAACATTCCGGCCAACTATATCTTCATCTATGGCCATTTAGGCGCGCCAGCGATGGGTGGTGCAGGCTGTGGGTTTGCAACGGCGTTAGTGTTCTGGGCCATGTTCATCACCATGATCATCTATATGCAGCGCCATAAACGCTTCGCAGCCCTAGCCCCCTTAAGTGCCTTCCACCTGCCAGATCTGGCAACTATGAAGAAGATGACCAAGCACGGCATGCCCATCGCCATGGCACTGTTTTTCGAGGTCAGCCTGTTTGCCATCATCGCACTGTTACTCGCGCCATTGGGCGCCGACGTCGTGGCGGGCCATCAGATTGCACTCAACTTCTCATCAATCGTGTTTATGCTGCCCCTCTCTATCGGTATCGCGGTCTCGATTCGGGTTGGCTACTATCTGGGACAAGATAAGGCTGTAATCGCTAAACTGGTGACTAAAGTCGGTCTGATTATCGCCTTTAGTCTGGCAGCCTGCACCGCGGTTTTCACTGTGGTGTTTCGCACTCAGATCGCGCTGCTCTATAACCAAAACCCAGAGGTAGTTGCCTTAGCGAGTAGCCTAATGTTCCTGGCCGCCCTGTATCAGTTGTCTGATTCGGTACAAGTTGTCACGGCGGGTGCCTTGCGGGGATACCACGACACCCGCAGCGCCTTCTACATTACCCTGATTTCCTATTGGGCCATTGGCATGGTACTAGGTTACCTCTTGGCTGAGACCGAACTCTTGGTGCCAGCTATGGGGGCACATGGTTTCTGGATTGGCTTGATTGCTGGCCTCACCAGCGCGGCGCTGCTTTTTGCCTTAAGGCTGAAGCATATTCAAAGGCACCCAAAACAACTCGCCTTGGTCGACCAGCCCGTTAGTCACACAGATTTATAGCCATCACAAAAACCGCCAAGGTGATGTTTAACTCTATAATCATCATCTTGGCTAGTTTCCTAGTTGTAAGTTTTGCCGAATTTACCGCCGCTTTGGCGTTAAATAGATCAAGTTGCACAGCAAATCACCGCTTGATTGAAAAATTACGATTTTTTGCTTGCAACTCACCTTACATCCCTCGTAATATAGCGCTCGTTCGCTGGCCGACAGGTCGTGAACGGTAAAGCAGTACAACCGTAGCTCAGTTGGTTAGAGCACCACCTTGACATGGTGGGGGTCGGTGGTTCGAATCCACTCGGTTGTACCAATTTTACAAGAGATACCAGTACAACCGTAGCTCAGTTGGTTAGAGCACCACCTTGACATGGTGGGGGTCGGTGGTTCGAATCCACTCGGTTGTACCATCTTGTAAAATGGATATCAGCCAGCGCAAGCTGGTTTTTTTATGCCTGTCGCCTACTCAGCTCCATCAGTGACCAACTCTGCCCCCGTTTCAATCACTCGAAACCTAGCCTACTTTGCACTAACCATCACCATAATCGGTTCCCCCCCAGCAAAAGATTGATTGCCGGCAAGATCGATAATACTCACCTTGGTCTTCACCCTATTGGCGATAGAGGAGTGACGCTCGAGGAAGAGATAACTTTGCTGCGCCTGATATTTATGAGAGAACTGCGCCAGACTCAGGCCATTACAGGAAATACTGTTCACACCAAAGCGCATGTTGTGGTCATAGTTAACCAATTTGCGTTTTAGCGCCGAACTGTTATCGCTACCCGCCGCAATACAGATCTTGGTCTCGACACTATTGTCTCGTGCCACAAATTGATAGTGAGGATTGGTATGAGTGGCGACCGCCGAGGTTTCGCTTAAAACCTGCGGCGAACTCAAGGCTAAGCCAATCGCCGTAACGGCCACACCGATAGAAAAAAACGCCCCTGTTTTCATGTTGAACTCCTTGAGCCGTTAAGGAAAACGGCACTGTGACGTCAGGATGTTACTGATTAGGCGAGGCGACGCCTATATTGACGCAAAGAAGACCAGCCTCACCAAATCAGCTCATCTCAAGTAAAGCCTAAAAGTGTCGCCAAGGTTGTTAACCCTTGATGTCAAAGTGTTGCAAGCTGTGTAGCGGCCTAGAGCTAACGTTTGGGTGGGGCTTATCCTACTAAAATCCTAGAGAAAAAAAGTACAACTGAGTTACACTGTCCCTTGGCGAGTGACAACAGGAGCCGGGAATGAGCCAGCGTACATTACACACCCTATTTAAACCTAAGTCGGTGGCCATCATAGGTGCCTCCAATGGCGCCAAACGTGCCGGTAATGTGGTGATGCGCAATCTACTGTCTGGCGGGTTTTCGGGGCCTATCATGCCGGTGACGCCTAAATATGATGCCGTGATGGGTGTCTTGGCCTATCCCAATATCGAAGCCCTGCCCCTTAAGCCAGATCTGGCCATCATCTGCACTGCAGCCAGCCGTGTACCCGCCATCGTCGAGCGACTCGCTCAATTTGGTTGTAAGGTGGCGATCATCAATGCCTCGGGCATGGCCAACCAACTCGATGAAGAGGGCCAAAACCTGTTAACCCTGACACGCGCCCATGCCAAACGCTATGGCATGCGGATCCTTGGTCCTAACAGCCTGGGGATGATGTTGCCTAATTTAGGGCTCAATGCCAGCCTGGCACACACCAGCGCCCTGCCCGGTAAAATCGCCTTCGTGTCACAATCTTCCGCCATCTGCACCACTGTGCTCGATTGGGCCAACAATAAGGGGATTGGTTTCTCGTCCTTTATCTCCCTGGGAGATGCGACCGACATCGATTTCGACGAGCTACTGGACTTTCTCGGTCGAGACTCGCGCACCACGGCCATCATGCTCTACATAGACTCGGTTAACGAGAAGCGTCACTTCCTCTCGGCCGCCCGCGCTGCCGCGCGCAATAAACCCATATTGGTGATCAAATCGGGTCGCAGCCTTGAGGGCACCACGGCCGCCAAGCTCCACACCGGCGGCGAGGTGGGTAACGACGCCGTCTACGAGGCCGCGTTTAGACGCGCGGGTATGCTGAGGGTCAACGATCTGGTGGAGCTTTTTGCCGCCGTTGAAACCCTGGCCCACTCCGCGCCGTTACAGGGTGAGAGGCTCGCCATTCTCAGTAATGGCGGTGGCCCCGCCGTGCTGGGGTTAGATCAGCTCATCTTGGGCGGTGGTAAGGCAGCCACCCTGGACGATGATACCTTCGATAAGCTCAATGCCTTGTTACCCGATACCTGGTCGGGACAAAATCCCGTGGATATCGGCGGTGATGCCGATGCGAAACGCTATACCCAGAGCCTGGACATCTTGATGAATGCCGATGTCACCGACGCCATCTTGGTGTTGCACTCACCCTCGGCCCTCGGAAATGGCATAGAGATAGCTAACAGCATCATAGAGCTCGTCTCAAAACATCCGAGGCGTCACAAGGTCAATGTGCTCACTAACTGGAGCGGTGAAGACTCGGCCTATCAGGCAAGAAAACTCTTTAACCGCGCCGGGGTGCCCACCTATCGCACCCCAGAGGGCGCAGTCGGTGCCTTTATGCACATGGTCGAATACAGGCGTAACCAAAAATTACTGCAGGAAGTGCCGCAATCTATACCGGATAATATCCCAACCGATGCACAGTTGGCCCGCTCGCTACTGCAACAGGCGATTGGTGCAAACAAGCAGGTTATCGAGACTCACGAAGCCAGCGCCATACTTAAAGCCTATGGGTTAAACACCATAGAGACACACTTTGCCGCCAGCGCAGAGCGCGCCGCCGAGATCGCCGAGCAGATAGGCTATCCCGTCGCCCTTAAGGTTCAATCGCCGGATATTCACCATAAATCCGACGTGCACGGCGTCACGCTCAATCTCACCTCCCACCAGGAAGTGTTGCAGGCCGCCGATGCCATGGTCGGCCGGGTACACTCGCTCAACCAGGACGCCGACATACAGGGCCTTATCGTACAGAAGATGGCCCTAACCGCCGGCACGCAGGAGATCCGCGTCGCCGTTACCCATGATCCTGTGTTTGGTCCGGCGATCTTACTCGGTGAAGGTGGCTCCGAATGGCAACCCACCACAGATGCGGCGGTTGCATTGCCGCCACTGAACATGACGCTGGCCCGCTACATGGTGATCCAGGCGCTGAAGACCCATAAGCTAAAAGACAGACACCTGCCTCTGGGTTTAGACATGAACGCCCTATGTGTCATGCTGACTCAGATCTCGCATCTCATCATAGATTGCCCCGAGATTGCGGGCTTAGATCTCAACCCTGTGCTGTGCGCCGGCGAGCAGATAACCCTATTGGATGTGAATATCCAGCTTAACGCCAATGCCCAGGACACCCCAAATCGCTTAGCCATCTGCCCCTATCCTAAGGAGCTAGAGGAACACGCGGTATTGAAGAATGGTCTTAAGATCATGCTCAGACCCATTCTGCCCGAGGATGAGCCCAAACACCTGGCCTTCGATAACTCTCTCTCCGACGAAGACAGGTATAAACGCTACTTTGGCGTGCGATCTAAGATGACCCACGAAGAGATGGCGGTACTCACCCAAATTGACTATGCGCGGGAGATGGCCTTCATCGCCACCACCAAGGGAGCCGACGGCGACGATATTACCCTAGGTGCGGTCAGGGCCTCCATCGACCCAGATAATACCGAGGCAGAGTTCGCCATGGCGGTACGCAGCGACCATCAGGGGATCGGCATAGGTAAACTGCTGCTGGAAAAATTGATCGCCTACTACAAGGCCAATGACACTGAGCTGCTGACTGGCTTTACCATGTTTGAAAACCGCAACATGGCGAGCCTGGCCAAAAAATTGGGCTTTAGCGTAACCTTCGACATGGAGGAGCACCTGATCAAAATGGATATGCCCCTCAAACCGAAACAGGACTGAACGCTATCCCTTTTAGGTTGCTAACCTTTTACGCAATTTCGGCCCGCCGACTTGGCTCTGTATAAGGCCTCATCGGCGCGCACGATATACGACTCTCTGTCATCGTCCTGGCGCAGTGTCGACACTCCGATAGAGACGGTGATCGCCCCTAAGGAGAGCTTGTTATCTTTGCCTATGCTCAGATGGCGCTCGGCAATACGGGAACGCAGTTGTTCAGCCACCACCATGGCTCCCGAGTGGTCGGTATCTGGCAACAAGATCACAAACTCCTCACCGCCATAACGCGCAACAAAGTCGTCCCCCTTCACCCCCTGTTTTAATGCGAGGGCTATGTAGGCTAATACCTTATCGCCCACCAAGTGACCATGGGTATCGTTGAACTGCTTAAAATTATCGATGTCGACCAGCAGCAGGCTGCTAAGGCGCTGCTCACGTCTAAATTGCTGGATGTGCGCCAGCACCTCCTCGTCGAAGGCGCGGCGATTACGCAGCGAGGTCAGCTGATCTGTCATCACTGCGATATTAAGATCTTCCATCTCGGCCTTTAAGGCGGCGACTTCCTGATTCATCGTCTTAAGATTCGCTTCCATCTCGCGGTTACTGGTAACGACCTGAGATACCTCTTCGGCCAGGGTATCGACCAGGCGCTCGAGCGTCTGGGGATCTGGGTCCTGGCTGATGTTCTGCTGGAAAGTGGTCAGGCTTAAGTTAAACTGCGCCGTGCCTGCGGTGACTTCAGATAAACGGGTCATAAAATTATTGATTAAGATCTGCGTCTCTATCTGCACATTCTCGATCACTTCCGGTGATTGCTCTCGAATAAAACCGTTATAGAGACCGGCATTAACCTCGGCCGTAAAAGCGGCACGACTCGCTACCAGGCTGTCGATGGCGCGTTTGAGATCTAAATTGACACCGCGAAAATACTCATACCAAACGGCATAGTTATCTGGGGTCACAGGAATATTGAGTTCGGACATGCGCGGAACCGCATGACGAAGAATTTTAGCGGAAAGTTCGGTTTCAGAGATTTGTTTAGCCAAATTCATAGAGATTTTCGCCATTGATATTATTAGAGAAACACTAGCGCACACTAGGAGCCTTCATTTGCGTAACACCATGAATGAAGGCACAATCTCTACAATAACGAAAATCTTAAGCCTTATCAGCTCTTTTTGTTGTTTTTATGTTGCAAAGCCACTATTTTCGTTCGGCAGGTTGCAAACATATCCATCTCCTTGCGGTAGACCTCGGTCGACACGTTCATCAAGCCCAATAGACTTGAGAAGAGATTATCATGGGAAAAACCGCCCTTGCCCGCAAGATCGCGCAGACACTGCTTATCTACTCCATTCTCGGCAGCAAAGTCGGGCGAGATCCAGGCCAGCATAGGGATCTTGATCTGCTCATCCGGCGCGATAGCATAAGGCGCGCCATGAAGATACATGCCACTTTCTCCTAGCGACTCGCCGTGATCCGACAGGTACAGCAAAGCGGTATCCGCATTACCCTCTTGAGCTTCTAGGCGTGAGATCACCTGGGCGATGATATAGTCTGAATATAAGATGGTGTTGTCGTAGGTATTCATCAGCTCTTCATCGCTACAATTTTGAATGTCGCTACGCTGACAATCGGGAACAAACTTGCGATGGGCCTCAGGGTAACGCAAATAATAGGTCGGGCCATGTGAACCTATGATATGCAGTACGATAAGAGTATCTTGAGCTACCCCTTGCGCAAGGCGTTTATCGAGTTCATTAAGCAGCACCTGATCGTAGCAATAGTGACCGTCACAAAGCGCCGGATCGCTGTTGAGTTCGATATTGATATGTTTGACGCGATCGCAAACTCCCTTACAGCCACTGTCATTATCCAGCCAATCAAGCGAAATACCGGCATGATCCAAGACATCTATAACTGTATCCTGAGCCTGCGCCCGACGCGCATCGTAATCTTTTCTGTCCATGCTTGAGAACATACAAGGCAGCGACACCGCGGTGGCCGTGCCACAAGACTCGGTATTTCTAAAGGGAATCATGTCAAAGGCCTTGGTATGGGCGTTGGTCGGCTTATCATAGCCATAGTACTCATAGTTATGCGCCCTGGCCGTCTCGCCTACCACTACCACCACCAAATTAGGCTTGCCGTTCTCATCTTTGGTGAGGTTCTTGGCGTCTTGGCCCTGGGCCTTATATACCAAAGGCTCTTGGAAATAGTTCACCTTCACATATTTTATCATCGAACCTATGGCATAGGTGGGCACTATGTAGCGCTTCATCTGATCGTTATTGCGACCGAAGGACACGTAGTTTTGATAGTAAAAGAAGCCGATCACCGCGATACCGGCGAGCATGGCAAACATGAAGGCGACTTTATGCAGAAGTTCTTTCACGAAAGGCTTGTAAACAATATCGGCCTTAAAGATCAGCAGCGCCGGCAGCAGCCCGGTCAGGATAAAGTTCAATATCGACGACCAGTTGAGATAGGTTAAGGCCTCGGCACTGTTGGTTTGCACGGTATTTTCGATCATGCCGTAATCGAACACCACGCCATACTGCAGCGCGGCAAAAAACACGCTGGAGGAGATCAGAGTAACAATAATAAAAAACGGCTTAAGCAGGTACTTAACCGTAAAAAGCGAAAAGATGAAACTTAACGCGAAGATAAGAAATAAGGGTATGGTGGCGATGAAGAGGTAGTTTACCTCGGCCTGATTCGTTATGCCCTGCTGGACGATACCGAATAGCGGAATGTTAAACACACAAACATAAAATAAGGCGGTTATCAGCGTAAACTGGTTCGCCGATAGAGTTTTAACGCGTGACAGCACTGAGTGTTCTCTCTGTAAATAAACGAAAAATCACGTTCAAAAGACTAACCTAGTCACCCAATCGAAGGGCCTGCGAATCAATTAGGGTCACTGCACTCTTCATGTATAGATTTCAGCACTAAATCGCTATTAGTAATGAAGCATTAGTCATGAGGCAAGTCATACTCAGAGCGGATGGCGAGTATCGAAATAGCAGTGACGCAAAAATGCTGCAACAATGTTACCAGCCAACACCCTGACAAACAAATGTAATTGTTTTTACAGACATATGCCATGCTGAGCTACTTATGTTAACAAGTATGAGTGTTAACATAAGTAGCGTGTTAACGACCATATGTGTTAACAACGACGGGCGAAGTTAACAGGCAAGGCTTCAAGGTTATGAATGAACACTTGGAGTTTACACGCCCGAGGTGAAAAAAAAGTGATATTACGGGCGTGTAGGAACCTCAAGTTAAAAACCTAGCATTAAAATTCGTTATTCATGCGCTGAAAGAAACTCAGCAAGAGCTCACGTTCACTATCGGAGAACTTAGCGGTTAACTGATCGGACAACCCATGGTGCAGCTGATCGTGTTCTCGATAGACATCCTGACCCTGCTCGGTTAGTCCAACCAAGATAGAGCGTCTATCCTGCTGATGCGCCTTACGCGCCACTAAACCCGCCTGCTCCATCTTGTCTATCTGCACCGTTAAAGTACCAGTGGTGATCCCCATCTTCTCCGCCAGCTCCTTCATGCGCAGGTCACCATTGGCGCCTAAAATCTCGACCGCATGGATCTGAGGCAAGGAGTGGCCGGCATCCTTAACTACGGCCATCTCCCAGGAAGAGAGCTTTTCATAAAATTCGACTATGGTGTGGCTCAATAGATCATTATTCATGGTTAACGCACTATTCCTTTTAAAAAATCCTAAATCTCTGCTTTATCGGCACTTTGGCAGGCACTTTGGCGACAGGTGATGAGTTCGACCGTCAAATGATCGATACGTTCAAATTTCTCGAGCTTCTGCTTGAAATAGTCCAGATCTTTAGGCTCATGGCTAACGATTGAGACCATAGCAGCGTAATGATCGGCACTGACGCGCCATACATGAATATCACTCACCTGATGGTCCCGCTCGGCTTCGATCAACTCAACCATCTGTTTAACATACTGCTTCTCTATACTGGCATCGAGCAATATGGGCCCCGTCTGTTTCATCAAGCCCCACGCCCAACTGGTGATGATCACAGCGCCCACGACGCCCATCAGAGGATCTAACCAGGTCAGCCCCAAATACTTACCAAACAGCAAGGCGCCGATGGCGAGTAGAGAGGTCAAGGCATCTGCCATCACATGGAAGTAGGCGGCGCGCAGGTTATGGTCATGATGGCCTTTGTCGCCATGGTCATGTTGGTGCGCATGGCTATGGTGATCGTGTTCATGGTGCTCATGGCTATGGTGACTGTGACCATGATGATGACTGTGATGATGATCATGTCCATGCCCGTGATGGTGATGGTGCCCGTGATGATCTTTTAGCAAGAATACTGAGATAACATTGACCGTCAGACCGATCACTGCGACAAAAATCGCCTCGTTAAAATGGATTTGCTCAGGGTTAACCAGGCGGCTCACCGATTCTACCACCATCAGCAGGGCCACCAGACCGAGAGCAACGGCACTGGTAAAGCCGCCCAGCACGCTCACCTTGCCGGTACCAAAGGCAAAATCTGGGCTATCGGCATGCTTCTTTGCGTAGTGGTAGGCAAACAGGGTGATCAAAAACGCCGCAGCATGGGTTCCCATGTGCCAGCCATCTGCCAGTAGTGCCATCGAGCCGTATACGGTACCGGCGACAATTTCGGCGATCATGGTAAACAGGGTTAGCAATAGGACATAACGGGTGTTGCGTTCGCCATCACTGTTTAAATTGGCAAACTGATGACTGTGCTGCCAAGGAGCAAGATGATCCTTTACGTTGGACATGAATAATTCTCTATTAATTGTTATGGGTTGGGCTTTGTAGGCACGCGATACTTTGTAGAGACGCGATACCCAGTACCATATACTTTGGTTATCAAACAATCGGCATATTAACTAGTTTGACTTTCAAAGTAAACAGAGGTGAGTAACATCAGATAAAAAGTGACTGACTCGTCACAGTCCGCCTTAAACTCGTCACGAACCACCTTAAAAATTAACTAAAAACAACTAATTAAAAAATATCACTTTGCTTTTAACCCTTTTCCACTATGCTAGCGTCTATACCTGGTATAACCGTTCAATTTAACGCTAGGAGCTTTCATGACATTTTCCTTGAACAAATACACACCGGCCCTATTACTCGGCCTGGGACTCTCCCTCTCGACGTTTTGTGCCCAGGCGACCAGCCCAGCTAAGCCTGAGTCTTTCACTATGCCCGTAGCAGTAAGCTACTCGGCGAGCGACTACCAGAGCGAAGAAGCCACTAAGATGTTTCCTGCGCCAAGCGATGGCCTAGTACAACATATTCTCACCCTGCCAAAGCTTGCTAACGAAGAGGACTATCGGCTGGAAATCGCCATCGGCCGCAACGAAGAGGTTGATTGCAACAAGCATGGTCTGTCTGGTGAGATTGAGCAACATACGGTACAAGGCTGGGGCTACAACTATTATCAGGTCGATGCCATCCACCAGGGACCAAGCACCATGATGGCCTGTTTCGACAAAGCCAAGAAGACCGCCTTTCTTACGCTGCCGGAGAAGCTGACATTAGCTTACGACAGTCGCCTACCTAAGGTGTTTTATCTCCCCGTCGGGGCTCAGCTAAGGTACCGCATCTGGCAGGCAAGCAGTGACTATCAATACAGCGAGGCCAAATAGCCACCTCTGCCTAACTCTCGATCAAATGCGCTAAGTTAGCCATTAGCCATAAAAAAACCTCTGCCTGGGCAGAGGTTTTTATTTATCATTTGCGACTAAATAGCAATTACAAGCCGTTGATGGCGTCTTTACACAACTGGGTGATGCGCGCCCAGTCGCCCTGCTCCATCGCATCGGTTGGCGCGATCCAACTACCACCGATACAGTCGACATTCTTAAGCGCAAGATAGTCTTTATAACTACTTGGCGTAATACCGCCGGTTGGGCAGAAACGAATATCGGCAAGCGGGCCAGAAAAAGCCTTCAGTGCATTCACACCGCCAGAAGCTTCTGCTGGGAAGAACTTAAAGTTGGTGTAACCAAGCGCCATACCCGACATCACCTCGGAGATGCTGGCAACCCCCGGGATTAAGGGCACGCTACCTTTCATCGCCGCCTTTAACAGCTCGGGGGTGGCACCCGGGGTGATCACAAACTGGGCACCGGCATCGATCGCCTGCTGCAGCTGCTCTTCGTTCAATACGGTACCTGCACCGACCAGGGCTTCAGGTACTTCTTTGGCGATCTTAGTGATCGCTTCCAGCGCACAAGGGGTACGCAGCGTCACTTCGAGTACGCTGATCCCACCATCAACCAGGGCTCTGGCGAGGGGAACCGCATCCTCAATCTTATTAATCACCATGACGGGAACGATCGGGCTACGTTTAAAAATATCTTGGGGTTGAATTGACCAGTTATTCTCAGCCATTGCTAAAAGCTTCCTCAATGATTAATAATTTTCGTCTATGGTCGTGGTGCAGCGCGCACCCGTCTCTGGACTACTTAAATTTGAACGCAATGCCGCGAATAGTTCGCGGCCCATGCCGAAACTCGTACTGCGTAGATCGACCTGTTCCGCTTCACGGCTCGCCAGCACGGCGTCATCGACCAACAGGCTCACTTCGCCGGTATTTGCATCGACGCGGATAAGATCGCCATTTTCGACCTTGGCAATTAAGCCGCCATCCAACGCCTCGGGTGTCAGGTGAATTGCCGCCGGTACCTTACCGGAGGCGCCAGACATACGACCATCGGTCAGCAGCGCCACCTTAAAGCCCTTGTCCTGTAGCGAGCCCAAGATAGGCGTGAGCTTATGCAGCTCTGGCATGCCGATCGCCTTAGGTCCCTGCCCCTTCACCACGACGACGCAGTCTTTGTCGAGCTCACCCGCCTTAAACAAGGCATCAAGCTTGTTCTGATCGTCAATCACCACAGCGGGCGCTTCGACAAATCGATGGGACTCGGCAACGGCAGAGACCTTGATCACGGCGCGCCCCAGGTTACCCTTAAGCAGTTTCAAGCCACCGTTGGCCTGGAAAGGCGATGCAACCGCAGTCAGCACCTCTTTGTCCAAGGACTCACTTGGGCCTTCGACCCAAACCAGTTCGTCGTCGATGAGGCGAGGCTCCTGGGTGTAACGACGCAGACCGTAACCTGCAACCGTCATCACATCTTCATGAAGCAGTCCAGCGTCCAGTAACTCTTTTATCAAGAAAGCCATACCGCCTGCGGCGTGGAAGTGGTTGATATCGGCGTGACCGTTGGGATAGACGCGCGCCAGCAGAGGCACTGCATCTGACAACTCAGAGAAGTCATCCCAGTTCACGATAATGCCGGCAGCGCGCGCCGCGGCAACGATATGCATGGTCAGGTTGGTCGAGCCACCAGTCGCCAGCAAGGCTACTATGCCGTTAACCACAGATTTCTCGTTAACCACCTCGCCGATCGGCGTGTATTGAGTACCCATTTCGGTGAGACGACACACCTGCTTGGCCGCCATCTTATTCAGGGCTTCGCGCAGCGGATCGTCCGGGTTAACGAAAGAGGAGCCAGGCAGTTGTAGACCCATCACCTCAAGCATCAGCTGGTTGCTGTTTGCCGTACCGTAGAAGGTACAGGTACCTGCACTGTGATAAGACTTAGATTCGGCTTCAAGCAGCGCATTGCGATCCACTTGGCCTTGGGCAAACTTTTGACGAACCCGCGCCTTTTCCTTATTCGGAATGCCTGACTTCATCGGACCTGCAGGCACAAACAACATGGGCAGATGACCGAAGCTCAGTGCGCCAATCAAGAGGCCGGGTACTATCTTGTCACAGATCCCGAGCAGCAAGGCGCCGTCAAACATGTTGTGAGAAAGCCCCACAGCTGTCGACATGGCGATCACCTCACGGCTCAGCAGACTTAGCTCCATTCCGGGTTGCCCCTGAGTCACACCGTCACACATGGCTGGCACACCGGCCGCCACCTGGGCAACGCTACCAACCTCGTGACAGGCCTCTTTTAAGAGCTGGGGATAGTGCTCGTAAGGCTGATGCGCCGACAACATATCGTTAAATGCGGTAACGATACCTATGTTGGCCTTGTTGAATGCCTTGATGGTATTTTTATCCGCCGGGCTACAGGCGGCAAAACCATGGGCCAGGTTGCCGCAACTTAAACTGCTGCGATGAACGCCGTTAGCTTTTGCTTCGCCCAGCGCCGCAAGATACTTTTCGCGAGTCGCTTTGCTTCTGGCAATGATCCTGTCGGTAACTGACTGTACTACTGAATGCATAATCGCTCCTTAAGCGCTCCAATAAACATCGACGGGTGTCTTATGCTGGGCCAGTACCGCACGTATCGGCATCGCCTTAGCATCGTCATTCTCGAGCGCCTGTCGGTAAACGGCTAGCTTCTGTTCACCGACTATGTGTAAATAGATTTGGCGTGACGCTAAGATCCCAGTCTTAGAGATAGTCATGCGTCCGTGTGGCGCCTCGCCCGGATTCACCGCCAGACAGAGTGCCTGGGTACTCAATGCCTGCTCTATCTCATGCGAGCAAGGGAACCAAGAACAGGTATGGCCATCGTTGCCCATGCCAAGCACCACCACATCGAAGGGCTTGGGGAAGTTGGCAAGCTGCTCTATAGCCATGTCGACCCCGGCCTCTGGCGTGGTAAACATATTTTTCAAACCGCGAAACTTGGCGCCCGCGGCGCGGTTTTGCAGCAGATGCTGTCTCACCAGGCGTTCGTTAGAATCGCTGTGCTCACTGTCGACCCAGCGCTCATCGGCCAGGGTGATATAGACATCGTTCCACTCGATTGCTTTGTGGCTTAACAACTTAAATAGCGCCAGGGGCGTCGAGCCGCCAGACACCACCAGGCTAGCCTTACCGCGAGCATCGATGGCGGCCTGTAGCTGCTCTGCGATGCGATCGGCCAGTTGTGCCTCTAGGCTGGCTTTGCTATCAAAAGATTTGAATACGGATTCTTTAATCATCTTAAATTTTCCTTACTCGTCCCAAGAGCGGCCGTCTTTAGCGATCAAAGCAACTGATGCTACAGGGCCCCAGCTACCCGCTGGATATGGCTTAGGCTTCTCGTTGCTCTCTTCCCACGCCTGGATGATGCCATCGACCCAAGTCCAAGCCTGCTCGACTTCGTCGCGGCGCACAAACAGAGCCTGATTGCCCAACATGGCCTCTAACAATAGACGTTCATAGGCATCGGCGATGCGATCGTTCTTAAAGGTATCGGAGAAACTCAAATCCAGCTTGGTGGTTTGTAATCTTTGTTTCTGCTCTAGACCCGGCACCTTGTTCATCATCTGGATCTCAACCCCCTCGTGAGGCTGCAGACGAATAGTCAGCTTGTTCGGCGGTAGGTTGCGATAACTTGAGCGATACAGGTTGTGAGGCGGGTTCTTGAAATAGACGACAATCTCAGAACTCTTGGTCGGCATACGCTTACCACTACGCAGATAGAAAGGCACACCCGCCCAGCGCCAATTGTCGATATCGACGCGCAGGGCGACGAAGGTCTCGGCGTGAGACTGGGTGTTAGCCCCTTCCTCTTCGAGGTAACCAGGAACAGGTGCGCCCTTCAGGAAACCGGCCGAGTATTGGCCGCGTACGGTATTTTCATAGATGTTATCGGCATCTATCTTACGCAGTGACTTAAGTACCTTTACCTTCTCGTCACGAATGCTGTCAGCGTCCAGGTTAACCGGTGGATCCATGGCGACTAATGTGAGCACCTGCAGTAGGTGGTTTTGGATCATGTCGCGCATCTGACCGGCTTTGTCGAAATAGCCCCAACGCCCTTCGATACCTACCTCTTCGGCGACGGTGATCTGCACATGATCGATCGTACGGTTATCCCACTTAGAGGCAAACAAGGAGTTAGCGAATCGCAGCGCGATCAGGTTCTGTACCGTCTCTTTACCTAGATAGTGGTCGATACGATAGACCTGGTTTTCATTAAAGTAGGCGCTGACTTGATCGTTAATGACTTTAGAAGAAGCGAGATCTGAGCCGATGGGCTTTTCGAGGACAACACGGGTATCTGGATAGATGAGGTTTTGTTCATGCAGGCAGCGACAGATATCGCCAAAGATGGCTGGCGGCGTCGCGAAGTAATTCACCATGACGCGCTTCTTGGGATCGAGGATCTCATGGAAGGCACTGTAACCTTCTGCCTCGGTGAAGTTTGTCCCAATGTAGACACAGCGCTGGAGGAATCGCGTAAGGGTTTCATCACACAAGCCTTCTTTAACGAAGCTCTTAAGCGCCGTGACAACCAGCTCCTGATACTCATCATGGCTAAAGGCGTCTTTGGCTACCCCGACTATCTTAGTCTCCTCGTTGAGCAGACCGGCCTTATCCAATTGATAAAGCGAAGGGAGTAACTTACGTCTGGCGAGATCGCCTTTGGTGCCGAACAATACAAAATCACAAGCTTTGGCTTCTGGTGATGTCATGCCCATAGCTTAAAAATCTCCTATGTACTGTGTCCCATCGTTTCGATGAGAAGCTCACATGTTTGTTGTAATATAACAACAGAATTTGTTAATTGCATCTAAATTTTGCAAAAAATGACCTATTAGTAAACTAGCAACGAGACACCAAAATCTGATATGCTTTTTGTGATTAAATTACTATATATAGTAGAAAGTTTGCTCTGTGTTTAGATCATAATTCGTCATATAAACCAAACTGTAGCACTTTTTGTTTGGTTCTATCATGACATAAAAGAATAAATATAATTACATTACAATCCAGTGGATGTACGCATATGAATACCCTAGAAAAGGTTCAGAAAAACCTAACACATTTCAGTAAGTCGGAACGTAAAGTGGCTGAGGTGATCTTGGCGTCACCACAAACCGCGATTCACTCCAGCATCGCCACCTTAGCCAAAATGGCCGATGTGAGTGAGCCTACGGTGAACCGCTTCTGCCGCCGTCTCGACACTAAAGGCTTTCCCGATTTTAAGCTGCACTTAGCACAAAGCCTGGCCAATGGTACCCCCTATGTCAGTCGCCACGTCGAGGAAGACGACAGTCCAGATTCATACACCACCAAGATCTTCGAGTCTTCTATGGCGGCGCTGGATACGGCTAGACAGAGCATGGACACGGCAGCCATCAACAAGGCCGTCGATATTCTTACCCAGGCAAAGAAGATCTCCTTCTTTGGCCTTGGCGCATCGGCCTCTGTCGCCCATGACGCACAAAACAAATTTTTCCGCTTCAACGTACCGGTGATCTGCTTCGACGACGTACTGATGCAACGCATGAGCTGCATTAACAGTAGCGAAGGTGACGTTGTCGTGTTGATCAGCCACACAGGCCGCACCAAGTCGCTCATCGATATCGCGCGCCTGGCCCGCGAGAACGGCGCCGCGGTGATCGCTATCACCTCGCGTAACTCGCCGCTCAGCGCCGAATGCACCCTCCCCGTCACCATGGAAGTGCCTGAAGATACCGACATGTATCTGCCCATGGCATCGCGCCTTGCACAGCTGGTGATTGTCGACGTGTTGGCCACAGGTTTTACCCTGCGTCGCGGCCCACGTTTCAGAGAGAGTTTAAAGCGCGTGAAAGAGGTGCTGAAAGAGTCTCGTATCGACAAAGAAGCGACTATATAGTCCAGTTTTGTAAGGATATTAGGCGGCCCTTGTATAAGGAGCCGCCTTTTTTTTCACTTTTAATCGCAGCGGTTCACAAAATTAATAATTTGAGATAGATCATTTTGTTTGTAATTTTCCTACAAAACTCCATTTTGTCTGTTAATATAGAGTAAGATTATTTAAAACTTAACGGAGTATCTCATGTTCCGCAGAACCAAAATTGTAACGACTCTGGGTCCAGCAACCGATCGTGACGACAACCTACGTCGTATTATCAAAGCTGGTGCAAACGTTGTTCGCCTCAACTTCTCTCATGGTTCACCTGAAGATCACCTGAAACGTGCCACCGACGTGCGAAATATCGCCAAAGAACTCGGTGTACACGTTGCTGTATTGGGTGACCTACAAGGCCCTAAGATCCGTGTCTCTACCTTCAAAGATAACAAGAAGGTGCAACTGGACCTGGGTCAGGCATTCGTCTTAGATGCCGACCTGGAAAAAGGCCAAGGTGACGAACACCAAGTGGGTATCGACTATAAAGAGCTACCACAGGATGTCAGCATCGGCGATATCTTAATGCTCGACGATGGTCGTGTTCAGCTTAAAGTTGAGAAAGTTGAAGGTAATAAGGTTCACACCACAGTGACTGTTGCCGGTCCCCTGTCTAACAACAAGGGCATCAACAAGAAAGGTGGTGGTTTGTCTGCCGCGGCACTGACCGAGAAAGACAAGCAAGACATTATCACCGCAGCAGCCATCAAGGTAGACTACCTGGCAGTTTCATTCCCACGCAGTGGCGCAGACCTGAACTATGCCCGTGAACTGGCACAGAAGGCTGGTAGCAATGCCCTGATCGTCTCTAAAGTTGAGCGCGCAGAAGCCGTAGCTTCAGACGAAGCGATGGACGACGTGATCCTGGCCTCTGACGCTGTTATGGTTGCCCGTGGCGACCTGGGTGTTGAGATTGGTGATGCAGCTTTGGTTGCTGTACAGAAGAAGCTCATCAGCCGCTCTCGTCAGCTTAACAAGAGCGTGATCACCGCGACTCAGATGATGGAGTCTATGATCACCAGCCCAATGCCAACCCGTGCAGAGGTTATGGACGTGGCTAACGCGGTGCTTGATGGCACAGACGCGGTCATGCTGTCAGCTGAAACTGCAGCCGGCGACTTCCCAGAAGAAACCGTTAAGGCAATGGCCAACGTTTGTCTTGGCGCCGAGTCACACCCAAGTGTTCAGGTGTCTAAGCACCGTATGGACGAGCGTTTCACCTCTGTTGAAGAGACAATTGCGCTATCGACCATGTATGCGGCTAACCACCTCGAAGGTGTTAAGGCAATCGTAGCCTTGACCGAATCTGGTGCAACGCCTCAGCTTATGTCTCGTATCAGTTCTGCCCTGCCTATCCTGGCACTGTCACGTCACGATGTGACCCTGGCTAAGATGGCGCTTTACCGCGGCGTACAACCTGTCTACTTCGATTCAACCGCTTACGGCGCAGACGAGCTAGCCAAGAAGGCACTAGAAGCCCTGACCGAAGCGGGTTACCTTACCTCCGGTGACATGGTACTGATGACCAAGGGTGACGCGATGGAAACTATCGGTGGCACAAACACCTGTAAGGTACTGATCGTTGCTTAATACGACTCGCTGAGCGCTAGGTCTTTATCTTCCTGGCCTAAGCAAATAAAGAAAAGGTACGCAATGCGTACCTTTTTTTATGTTCAAAGCTATCTATTAATGAAAGCTCAAAGCATTCGCTTAGTTACAGACTTTCAAACTCATCCACCGCAATTGCGATCTTACGTAGCCTATCGGCCTCGAGTAGCGTGTCGCGCTCGGCTTCGTTGATGATCTTAAGCTCATAGGCTTGGGCATACAGGGCATCGTTTGCTAGTTTACGCTCCAGTTTGCCTTCCTTCTGAGCCTTGCGCAGCATCTTAAACAGATGCTTTGCCTTGTACTGAGCGATAAACGCATCTTCCACCTCGGCAATACCACCATTGTCACCTTCGAAATCAGGGCACAGATGGGTCAATCTATCGCGGGCCGGGCCGGGTCTAAGCATGCTCTGACAAACGGCAATGGTAAGCTTGTCATCCGGGCCATTGAAGTGATTGCCAAGTGGGAACACCAGGGCGCGCATCGCATAGGCCAGCGGACGATTGGGGAAGTTACGCAGCGCGCCGTGTAGCGCCTTCGCCGCCCTTTGTAGCCTTAACTGCATCACATAATGCACTGTTGGTAGGTCGTCCTGCTGACGGCCATTGTCTTCAAACAGCTTGAGGGTCGCCGAGCCCAGGTAGAGTTCACTCAGCACATCTCCCAGACGCGCCGACAACATCTCCTTACGCTTGAGATCGCCGCCCATCACCAACATGGAAAGATCCGTCACGAAGGCTAAGGCCGCGGAGAGCCTGGTCATATCCTTATAATACTGCTTGGTTTCGCCGGATACGGGCGCCGAGTTGAAGCGGCTACCGGTTAAGGCGCCCCATAGCGAGCTTAGGGCATTACGCGCCGCATAGCCCATGTGGCCCAGCAGCAGGTTATCGAAACGCTCTAACGCCTCGCCGCTATCTTCCATGGCCGCGGCTTCCATCTCAGCCAGCACATAGGGGTGACAACGGGTCGCCCCCTGACCGAAGATCATCAGGCTACGGGTAAGAATGTTTGCCCCTTCAACCGTAATAGATATCGGTGTGGCCATATAGCCATGACCCAGATAGTTCTTAGGCCCAAGCTGGATCCCCTTGCCCGATTGAATATCCATGGCGTCGTTGAGCACGTCACGGCCCATCTCTGTCATATGATACTTAGCGATAGCGGTAACCACTGAAGGCTTTACCTTAAGATCGATCCCCGTTGTGGTCAGGCGGCGCGCCGCCTCTAGCTGATAGGTGTTGGCGATGATGCGTGCCAAGGCCTCTTGCACCCCTTCAAACTGGCCGATCGACAAGCCAAATTGATGGCGTACATAACTATAAGCCGTGGTGGTCTTAGTGGTCACATGACCCGAAGCCGTCGCCAAGGCGGGCAGCGAGATGCCGCGTCCAGCCGAGAGACACTCGACCAGCATACGCCAGCCACGGCCCGCGTACTGTGGCCCACCAATGATCCAATCCAGCGGAATAAAGACATCTTCGCCGCGGGTCGTGCCGTTCATGAATCCCATGTTAAGCGGATTATGACGATTGCCAATCTCGACCCCAGGATGATCCGTTGGGATTAAGGCGCAGGTGATACCAATTTCTTCTCTGTCGCCTAGCAGACCATCAGGGTCGCGCATCTGGAAAGCCAGACCCAATACCGTCGATACCGGAGCCAGGGTGATATAGCGCTTATCCCAATTCAGCTTGAGGCCTAACACCTCTTCACCCTGGAATTCACCTCGGCACACTATGCCTGTGTCAGGAATGGCGCCCGCATCTGAGCCCGCCTCGGGGCCCGTTAAGGCAAAACAGGGAACCGCCTCACCGCTGGCCAGCTTGGGCAGCCAATGATCGCGCTGCTCCTTGGTGCCATAGTGAGTCAATAGTTCACCTGGGCCTAGAGAATTTGGCACCATCACACTCACCGCCGCGCTGACGCTGCGACTGGCAAGCTTACTGACGATGGTTGAATTGGCATAGGCAGAGAAGGCCTTACCACCATACTCTTTGGGGATGATCAGGGCGAAGAAGCCCTCTTTCTTGAAGTAGTCCCACAGCTCGGGCGGCAGATCTTTGCGCTCCTGCACTATGTTGAAATCATCAATCATAGTCAGGGCCGTCATTACCTGCTCATCGATGAAGGCTTTCTCCTCTTCGGTCAGTCGAGGGCGGCCATAGCTGTGCAGCGTATCCCAATTTGGCTTGCCACGAAACAGCTCTGCTTCCCACCACACATCACCGGCCTCCATCGCCTCTTTCTCGGTATCGGAGAGCGGCGGCAACACCTTCTTAAAGAAGGCGAATACGGGCCGCGTAATGCACTGCATACGAATATTTTTCACGCCAAAAAGCACTATGATGACCAATAGTGCCAGAATAAAGAGTGTCATATTGCCCCCTACTGCGTTGTCACAGGCACTGCCACACCGGCAGCCAGATACGGAATCACCTTGCGGATCACGGCTTCGATATCGTTGTGCTCATTGAAATCGGCCTCGGCAATCTCTGTCAGGGCATCGGCGGATGCCATGGTGAAGACCACAGTGCCTAAGGTAAAGTGTAATCGCCAAAACATCTCTGCGGGGGGAATATGTGGCGCGCTTTCGGCAACAGCCTTAACAAACTCACTCAGATGCTCACCATAATGTGTGGTGATGAACCATCTTAAATGGCCCTGACTCTCGATATAGCCACGACCCAGCAGCTGCAGGAAGGTGCGAGTACCATCGGCCTTGAACTTGTTCAGCTCGAGCAGCGGCTTGACCAGCGACGAGAAGATCTCGTTCAGGCTAGGTTCGCTGCCCTGTTTTAATTGTACTACCGCATCGGAGGCTTCTGGCATGAAACGATCCAGATAGCGCGCGAGCACGGCGCGGATCAGCTCTTTCTTAGAGCCAAAATGATAGTTTACCGAGGCGAGATTAACCTCTGCCTTGCTGGTGATCAGCCGCAAGGAGGTTTCTGAAAAGCCGCGCTCGGCGAATAGCTTTTCTGCCGCATCCAGTATTCTTGTTTTCGTGTCGGATCGATTTGCCATTCCGTGACCTACAACTCTGATTTAAACGTGTGTTTAAATTAAACACTGGTTCACATATTGTCAAATGGAAATCGACAAGCTTTGCGCCTAGTAACACTCATTTGCGACTGATAAAGGCGATCGTGAAACACACAGAGACGCCATAAACTGTAAACTTTGGCGAAATTGAGTAAACTATGCCTCACAAAAAGCCCCACAAAAATAACAAAGGAAGCTCTTATGAAACCAATTTGTGCCAAGTTGACCCCAATTGCCGTGGTCATAGCACTCTCTCTAGGGATCAGCGGCTGTGAAGGTGAGACCAACGCGGCTAAGTCTAACGGTGAAGGAAAAGCGGCTCAAACGAGCCCGAAACAAGATCCAGTAGCCCAGGCTAATCAATTTATCGACAAGGCCGAAAACCAACTGGCCGAACTGTCCATCGAACAGAACCGCGCCGAATGGATCTACAGTAACTTTATCACCGAAGACACGGCCGCCCTCGCCGCCTCTGTTGGTGAGCGCCAGACCGCCCTGTCGGTACAGCTTGCGACCCAGGCCGCTAATTATAGCCAGCTACCGCTGGATGAGGTCAACGCACGTAAACTCAACATATTACGCAGCGCACTCGTGTTACCTGCGCCACTCGATCCTAAGAAGAATGCCGAGCTTGCTAACATTAGCGCCGAGCTAAATGGTCTCTATGGTAAGGGCAAATATTGCCTGGCCGATGGACGCTGCCTCACTCAGCCCGAGCTTTCGGGCATCATGGCTAGCTCTCGCGATCCCAAAGAACTAGAGGAGATCTGGCAGGGCTGGCGTGAAATCGCCAAGCCAATGCGCCCCCTATTTGAACGTGAGGTTGAGTTAGCCAATGAAGGCGCTAAGGATCTGGGTTATGCCAACCTGTCTGAACTCTGGCGCAGTCAGTACGACATGCAACCCGATGCTTTCTCTACCGAACTCGACAGACTCTGGGGCCAGGTTGAACCCCTGTATGAATCTCTGCACTGTTACGTCAGAGGTGAGCTAAACGAACAATATGGCGATGAGGTAGCACCTAAGCAGGGGCCCATTCCCGCACACCTTTTGGGTAACATGTGGGCACAGCAATGGGGTAACGTCTATGACATGGTTGCGCCGCAAGATGCGGATCCCGGCTATGACGTGACCGAGCTTTTGGCGAAACAGGGCTACGATGAGCATAAGATGGTAAAACAAGCCGAAAGCTTCTTTACCTCACTCGGTTTCGACCCGCTACCAGACACCTTCTGGAGCCGTTCGCTGTTTGTGCAGCCCAATGATCGTGACGTGGTCTGCCACGCCTCGGCCTGGGATCTGGACAACCTGGATGATATTCGTATCAAGATGTGTATCCAGAAGACGGCCGAAGACTTCACCGTTATCCACCACGAACTGGGTCATAACTTCTATCAGCGCGCCTATAAAGAGCAGCCCTTCATCTTTAAGAACAGTGCCAACGACGGCTTCCACGAGGCGATTGGCGATACCATAGCACTGTCGATCACACCAAGTTACCTGAAACAGATCGGCCTACTCGAGCAGGTACCTGACGCTTCTAAGGATATCGGCCTACTGCTAAGACAGGCGCTTGATAAAGTCGCCTTCCTACCCTTCGGTCTGATGATAGATCAATGGCGCTGGAAGGTTTTCAGCGGCGAGATCACTCCGGCACAGTACAACCAAGCCTGGTGGGATCTGCGTGAGAAATACCAAGGCGTTAAGGCACCAATCGCCCGTAGCGAAGCCGACTTCGATCCGGGTGCCAAGTATCACGTGCCTGGCAACGTGCCTTACACCCGCTATTTCCTGGCGCATATTCTTCAGTTCCAGTTCCACAAGGCACTGTGTGATATCGCCGGCGATACAGGCCCAGTCCACCGTTGCAGCATCTATGGTAACAAGGCGGCGGGCGCCAAGCTCAATGCCATGTTAGAGATGGGTCAGAGCAAGCCCTGGCCGGAAGCCCTTGAAGTGGTGACAGGCAAGAAGACCATGGATGCCTCTGCCGTCATCGACTATTTTGCACCGCTAAAAGTCTGGTTAGATGAGCAGAACAAACAGGCTAACCGCCAGTGTGGCTGGTAACTCTTGCCAGTAATACTTGCTGGTAACCGGCATTCTCGTTAAAAGGCGTGATGCGCCGGAGCTAAGATAGCAAAAACAAAAATCACCTCCTTGGAGGTGATTTTTTTACTCGGTTCTGACTAGGCCCATCTATGCGTGCCCTTGTGATGCTGCTCTACGGTATCTAACTTATCTTGGGCCGATTTGGCCAACATCACCATCATGGCACCAGCACCGCCCCAGGCAGGCGGCGCACTGTGAAAGGCCTGCACTCCCTCTATCTCGGCCAACCAGGCGCTGACATAAGACTTAAGCTTTGCGGGGATCGGCTGGCTATTCACACCCGTACCGTGAATGACGATAAGATTTCTCAGCCCGGAGCTCTGACTATTGGTGACAAAATCATAAAGCAGTTCTCTCGCCCTGGCTAAGCTCAAGCCGGTTAAGTCCAGATCGGCCTGTATCTCATACTTGCCCTGGCGAAACAGCTTAAACACCTGTCCCTGCACGCCCTGCCTTTTAACGCTCACCACGGCTTGTGGCGCCAATGGGGTGATATCATCCAACTCGAGCGACAGTTTTTCCAGCGCCAAGCGCCGCAGCGCCTCTTGGTGGCGTCTTTGCCCCTCCGGACTCGTCCCGCCCTGACTCGGGGCGACCTCATTATTTGCCTTTAACGGCTTAACACCTTGCATAGAAGCGAGAAATAAAGCGCTGTCATCTTCACTCATGCCTATCTCCTCCACTCCTGTTTTCAACTACACCGGCGTGATCACCTTAGTGCTGGCAACCTGTTGCTTCAATCTGCCACGACTATCCATCACGCCTATCCCATCATGACTATCCATCGCTACTATACGGTCACTCTCGCTGAAATGCTCCTCATTGGGAAAGTCTCAGCATCCCAGTCAGGTAAAAGTATCCGTTTAGGCTCACAAAAACTCAAGCCTCCTATAACCCATGGCAGACTAAGCGCCTCAAAAATCACCAGGAGCCCATTCAAAAACAAGGCAGCATCATGGAAAGCTCAACACCGGCTCAATAACATCACCTATACTGGCGGAAAGGACTATGAGTTAAGCGGACGACCACTTATATTGAAGAAAAAAACAACGTCCGGCGCCAGAGACACAATTTGTTAAGAACTAAATCTTTCGCATCAAAAAGTCATGGATTATAGTGACCCTAGTATTAGCAGCAGCGTATAGCTAAATGAAACTCTTCAAATTTGTCCTTATCTTGGGGCTCTGTGCTCTCAACTTCCAAGCCTTAGCCCAGAAGAATGACAATGATGCCTTAAATCAATTCTATAAGCAGTTCAGCGTCGCGTTTGAACAGCTCGATGAGTCTGTTATTCAAGATATTTACGCAGAAAACGCCTGCTACATTCCAGAGCAGCAGAATAAAGAGATCACCATGGGGCGGGATAATATTATCGCGCTCTACAAGCATTTCTTCGGCAAGATTAAACACAAGAATGCGCAGATAGAAGTGGATTTTCGTGTGGTCGAGCGTCAACTGGACAAGCAACAGGCTACCGACGTGGGCTACTATCTGATCCGTTTCTACCCACCTAAAGAAACCGAAGAACCGGTAAGTGAGTTTGCCGGCAAGTTTGTGATCGTCTCCAAGAAGAAGGCCGACGGCAAATGGTACCTCACGGTCGATACCAACAACCGCTCTGAGCCGTCGTTTTACTATAGTGCCAAGCCCTTACCTAACCTCTATTATGGTCGTCAGTTTTCGACCCTGAGCGAGTCAAGCAGCAAACATGACTAACCCCTCCCTTGCCCCTGTGGCAGGTCGGTAAAAGATAAGCCGCTCAGTTACAAAGAGTGTTGTGAACCTTATCATCTCGGCAGCATCCCGCCGAATCCTGAATCCTTGATGCGCAGCCGCTATTCGGCGTTTGTGCTCAAATGCCATCAGTATCTTATCGACACCCATCATCCCGACTATCTTAACGGCCTGAGTGTGCAGATCCTCGACCAGGAGAATCATACTCACTGGCTGGCGCTCAGCGTCAACAAGAGTAGCAGCGAACAGAATAAGGGAATGGTTGAGTTTCACGCCTGGTATCGGGATGACGACGGACTGGATGCCATTCATGAGATCTCAGACTTTGTTAAACAGGATGGTCGCTGGTGCTACACCCAGGGTGAGCAACTCTTGCCCAAATACCCTAAACGCAACGATCCCTGTGTCTGTCAGAGTGGTAAGAAGTTTAAGCAGTGCTGTCTTAAATAGTAAGGCAGCGTAGAAAACCTATACTTCAGGGAAACTCATCTAAGACGGCCATTTCGCTATCAGGCAGGGCGAATAGACTGGGCTATCAGGCTGAGCCATTGGCCTCGTCAATTGGCAAGCAAGCTCACAGGCTCAAGGCTAACTATCTAACATCTCAAAAGCTATCGCCTGCCTATCGATCACTGACCGGCTATTGCCGGCAGATTAATGCAGCGGCGTCTCTGTATTGGCACGAAGGAATTGGCTGAACTCGGCTTCTCGCAGCGCCGGGCTATAGAGGAAACCTTGTGCCTGATGGCAGCTTAACGCCGACAGGAAAGATTCCTGCTCGGCGGTCTCGACCCCCTCAGCTGTCAGCGATAGATTGAGCGCCTTGGCCATGGCAATGATGGCACTGACGATCTCGCGACTCTCACGGCTGACGCTGAGATCTGAGATGAATGATCTGTCTATCTTCAGCTTGGAGATGGGGAACTGCTTCAAATAACGCATCGAGCTGTAACCCGTGCCAAAATCGTCGATGGCCAGCCCTACCCCTAACTCGGCCAACTCCTTACACAGATGCGTCGCATAAACCACATCTTCCATCAGCTCGGTCTCGGTGATCTCCAAAATCAGGGTGTTGGGCCGAATACGGTAACGAGTCACCAATTGCCACACCTGATCATAGAGCTGAGTACTGAAAAACTGGCGCGCAGAGACATTCACATGCATGGAGAGGTTGATATTATGGTGCTGCCACAGGTTAAGCTGGCGACACGCAGCCTCTAACACCCATTCGCCTATGGCCGCGATCATGCCGGTTTGCTCGGCGATATCGATAAAGGCGCCGGGATAGAGGACGCCCTTCTTGGGGTGATGCCAGCGGATCAGCGCCTCGGCTCCTATGTAGGCCTGGCGGCCGAGATCTTTGAGGGGTTGATAATAAAGCTCAAACTCACGATTCTTTAGTGCCGCCTGCAGATCCCGCTCAATTTGGGCATCTTCTTTGAACGACTTTAACAGGGCGTGATTAAAGATCTGTATCGCACTCCCCTGCTTCTTCTTGGCATATTGCACCGCAATATCGGCGCAGGTGAGCGCCGAAAAACCTGCCTCTAGTGCGTTTATCTCGACGACCGACAGTGCAGGTTTAGCCTCGAAAGATTCGGCGCCAACCTGAACAGGCAGATTTAACTGGTGATAGAGACGCTTGATGGCGTAGTCCAGGCTCTGCTCATCCTCAATACCCTCGAGCACCAAGGCAAACTCATCGCTGCCCACACGAGCCATCAGCTCGGCCTTCTTGACGCTGGCAAAGTGTTTGATGCGGCGAGCCACCTCGATCAGCAGGCTATCGCCCTTCTCATGGCCGTAGGTATCGTTGAAGCGCTTAAAGCCTCTGAGATCGATCAGCATCAGGTGGCCACTGCGTATCTTTTCCAACGCGCGATTGAAATAGCTACGGTTGTAGAGGCCGGTTAGCGAGCAGCGCCAAGCCAAACGCTCGAGCTCATTCTGCTGCACCAACTCTTCTGAACAATCTTCCGCGGTCACCAGGGCGTAGTGATTGCCCCTAGGGGTGGTAAAGGGGCGAACCCGATAACGCAGCCAGTAACTCTCACCATCTCGACGGGTCAACTGGATATTTCCCTTGGCTATCTTACCCAGCTTGACTTGGGCCAGCACGGCGTCGGCCTGAACCGGCGACTGCTTAAAGAAATCCAGACAAGCTAAGGGTTGCCCCAAGATCTGCTGCTTAGGCACACCTGAGATGGCATGATGTGCGCCGTTAACATATTCAATCTTATCTGTGGCCAGGTTGACCACCATGCTGATCTGCTCCGACTGTTCGATTGCCTTTAAAAACAGGCTCAGGCGCTCGTCTGTGTCGTAAGCTCGTTGCGTCGCTAGGGTCAATGCCAGCTGATCGGCCACCTGGGAAACGATATGGATCTCGCTCTCTGGCCATTCATGGAACTGACCCGATTCGAGATAGAGCACCCCTTCGAGGTGTCCATTGATACGAATTGCCACATCAAGATGCGAGACCACCTGGTTTTCATTGAGGTAATCGACTAATTCGGCGACACGGCCATCATTTTCGACGTCGATTACGTCTATGGTGCGACTGCGTTTGAGTTGATCGAAATAATTGGGACACAGCGATTGCGCGGGGCGTGAAGCCTGGCCTTGCAAACTTGTATGAGCGATGAGCTCACAAGCCTGGCTACCGGAAAACAGACAAACACCTATGTTGTCGACCTCGAGGGACTGACTGAGCAGATCGCAGGCAAGCTCGGCCGTCTCTTTAAACAGGCCTTCTTGTTTTTGCGTCGAATTGACTATGGTTTCAAGCAGATGTTGAAATTGGCGCTTGGTCATAAAATCCTACTGCCGATAACCTTCTGCCGATAAAAGGTTACCGAGGTAAAAACCGCCAAAGGCGGTAACAACATAGATGTTATTGTTATTATTAAATGTTCAATTTGTGCACATTACACGAATAACTCGCTAATTAGCAAGCTAATATCGACGGCGCTGCTAGAGACCGTGTTCGAGTTGGAAGATCATCTTCTCGGCGCTGTAGCCAAAGGTGAGGCGCAGCTCCTGGCCACCTTCTACTGCCTTAATCTCACTCTCAACACCCTCGAAACGCTGCTTAGCCGCCTGTGCCATGGCTTGCAACTCGCTTTGGGCGTTGTCTCCATCACGTACCAGAGTCAGCACGGTATCAAACTCATCGATCACGGCACCGATATCGGCATAGCTGCCACAATCGTTACAGGTATCGTTTACCAACTCTGATTGACCCTCTTGAATCTTTTTCATTTTGACCCTTAACCTTTTAACTGAAAATGCTCATAGCTATATATAGCAAAAGCCGAGCTACCGCACTTAAAACTAAGCCAAAATGTCTCCTAACGCACGTTGCCTGACGATCTGCTCGGTAAAATGTGGTAATTCCAAACTAGGTGCGTCGGCATCGAGTTCATTGTGAAAACGCGCCAGGGTGATGGGATCGCAGTTAGCCAGCACCTCTTGCATCGCCAAAGGGTCCCGTCCTCTGTGGACTAAGGGTTCGGGACTCAGGTATTGCTGCAGATGAAAGCCGCTTAGCCCTGCCTGGTGAAACTGCTCGCTGTTATCTCTGTCTTCACCCAGCTGCAGTGCGCTGGTCAGCGCCTGTGGCTCGGGTAACTCAAATTGACGCTTGAGCTTTGTCTCAACATCGCTTGGCTCCTGATCCAGATGAAACTGCGCCATATCTCTAGCATCGTTTGACAACATGGCCAGCAGCAGACCAAATTCTCCCCGGCGATGATCCACTATCGCCTGGTTGAGTCGGGTCCCTAATTGATTCTCGTTGATGATCAACTGACTAGTTCGCATAAAAAAACATCAATAAAACAGCTCGTTGCTATTTAATCGACCGCTTGCGCCATAACTTTAGTAATTATTTTAAATTGGGGCTTTACAGCGCCAAGGATTCTGACTACTATTGCCGCCGCAATTGAGGAGGGGTTCCCGAGTGGCCAAAGGGATCAGACTGTAAATCTGACGGCTCAGCCTTCGAAGGTTCGAATCCTTCTCCCTCCACCATTTGCCTACAATGTAATAAAGAGATACTCGTGGAGGGGTTCCCGAGTGGCCAAAGGGATCAGACTGTAAATCTGACGGCTCAGCCTTCGAAGGTTCGAATCCTTCTCCCTCCACCATCTTTATCTCGTTATTATCTTGTGCTGCTGTACCAAAAAATATGGAGGGGTTCCCGAGTGGCCAAAGGGATCAGACTGTAAATCTGACGGCTCAGCCTTCGAAGGTTCGAATCCTTCTCCCTCCACCATTTTTTCTCTCGCATTATTTGCGCATCATTTAGTTCCTAAATTCAAACACTTCGCTTCATCTTTGTAATCATTTTGATGATATTATGCCCTTAGTTAATGCCTTGATTCGATGACTGATACTTAGTCCTTTAATTAGTGGATCATTCTTTCAGCCTCCCAAAATTTTCCTCCACGGCCAGCACTCCCTGTTATCCGTCGCATTTATTTTCGATTTTCCTTTTCGTTATAATTTATTTCGTTAAGCTATAACGACTATCCGCTCGATAACCTTAGGAGCCACAATGAATCAATCTTGGGTCAACCAGGCCATCGCCAAGATCGAGGCAGACTATCAACGCAGTGCAGACACCCATCTGATCAAGCTGGAACTGCCTATGCTGCCCGGCATCGATATCTACCTAAAAGATGAAAGCACCCATCCCACCGGCAGCCTTAAGCACCGCCTGGCGAGATCTCTGTTTCTCTACGCCCTGTGTAACGGTTGGATCACCCAAGATACGCCCATCATAGAATCCTCCTCGGGCAGCACAGCCGTGTCCGAGGCCTACTTTGCACGTCTGCTTGGCCTGCCCTTTATTGCTGTCATGCCCGCCTCTACCGCCAAGAAGAAGATACAACAGATAGAGTTCTATGGCGGCCGTTGCCACTTCGTCGACCATTCGAGTGAGATATACGCCGAATCACAACGGCTGGCCGACGAGCTGTCGGGCCACTATATGGACCAATTTACCTACGCCGAGCGGGCAACCGACTGGCGCGGTAACAACAACATCGCCAACTCCATCTTCGAGCAGATGCAGCGAGAACCACATCCTGTCCCTAGCTGGATAGTGATGAGCCCGGGTACGGGCGGCACCTCGGCCACCATAGGCCGCTATATTCGCTATCAATGCGCCAAGACAAAGTTATGTGTAGTGGACCCGGAAAACTCGGTATTCTACGACTACTACCACAGCGGTGATGCCAGCATCAGCTGCGCCGGTGCCAGTCGCATCGAAGGCATAGGGCGACCCAGGGCCGAGCCCTCCTTTATTCCGGGAGTCGTCGATCATATGGTCAAGATTGACGACAGCGCGTCGATCGCCACCATCTATTGGTTAGAGGCGCTGATCGGTCGCAAGGCAGGTCCCTCAACAGGCACTAACCTCTATGGCGCGCTGCAACTTGCCAGCGAGATGCACGCCAACGGCCATAGCGGCTCCATCGTCACCTTGCTGTGTGACTCGGGTGAGCGCTACCTAGACACCTACTACGACAGTGAGTGGGTAGAACAACATATTGGCAACATCAGCCAGTATCAGGCCAAGCTAACGGCCTTTAATCAGACGGGATACTTGGAATAACGCGCAGCGCTTTTAGTCCAAGAACAGGGATGAATAGGCTCGACGTGAGCTAATACCAATCGTAATAAATAATTGATCATGCTAGCTTGTTAAAACGCTCGATAACTGTATTAGTATTTTTAATTGTAGAATAACTACTTATCTAAAAATCCTGCTTTGTTCTCAAGCGTTTTTCCTGCGCTATTTCTGATCACATATTTACTGTGATTGGTATAAACAAAAAACGGCGCCAATGCGCCGTTTTTTATCTGTTACTACCAGCTAATCGATATTTAAATATTTGTGGGTTTGAATAGAGAGGCGCCAGTTTCGCTCGATGCAGATCTTCATCGCCAGCTCTGTGGCTCTAGGCTTCTGACTAATAGGCTGCAGGCAGATGGTCTTGCCCAGGGTGTCTATGCCTTTAAGCAGCTCATCGAGCTCCTCGATGTGCGAGGCCTTAGCCACCGGGTGTTTGATCTCATCGGCGCGTTCCAGTGCCTGCTCTAGCACCTTATAACCGCCCTTCATGTTGATCTTAGGCGATACAGTTACCCAGGCGCGGGGATCGACCAACACGTCGAAGGTACCACTTGTCTCGATTTGACACTGCATACCCGCGTCGGCAAAGGCCTGGGTCAAGGCGAAAAGATCATAGATACAGGGCTCGCCGCCGGTGATCACCACATGTTTAGCGCTGAAGCCCTGCACCTTGAAGTGCATCAATAACTCACGGGCATCTAGTTCGGCCCAGCGGCCAATGGTGCCGTCCACCTGGATAACTTGCTCGGGGGAGACACGATTCTCGGCTAAGGTTTCCCAAGTATGTTTGGTATCGCACCAGGAACACCCCACTGGGCACCCCTGCAGACGGACGAAGATCGCCGGCACGCCAGTGTACACACCTTCACCCTGGATGGTTTCAAAAACTTCATTAACCGGATACTTCATCTTTAACCTCGTCACATGCGGGCGGCTTTTATAGAAGATTTTGCCCCTACAAGCAAGTATAACCCCATTAATTCCCCAAGGTTTCACCAAATTGACCACCGGGAATGGCAATAGCGACAAGAAAATTTGCAAGGTCTCCACGGTCAGTTAAACTATCAACAAATTTTCTATCCGGACAGATTAAATGTCTAAAGCTGTAGTCGTGTTTAGTGGCGGACAAGATTCCACCACCTGTTTAATTCAAGCCCTGAATCAATACGATGAGGTGCATGCCGTTACTTTCGATTATGGTCAGCGCCATAGCGAAGAGATCGCCACCGCTGCCAAGTTGGCCAAGGAACTCAAGGTGGCCAGCCACAAGGTATTGGATGTGACTGTGCTGAACGAGCTGGCGATCTCCGCCCTCACCCGAGATGCCATTCCTGTCTCCAACGAATTGATGGATAACGGCCTGCCCAACACCTTCGTGCCTGGCCGCAACATACTGTTTCTCACCTTGGCCGGGATCTACGCCTATCAATTGGGCGCCGATGCCGTGATCACAGGCGTATGCGAGACTGACTTCTCCGGTTATCCCGATTGCCGCGACCAGTTCATCAAGGCGATGCAGTCGGCATTGGAACAGGGAATGGATCGCGAGCTTAAACTGGTCACCCCGCTAATGTGGCTCAATAAGGCCCAGACCTGGGCACTGGCCGACAAATACCACAGCCTAGAGCTGGTCAGAGACCAGACCCTCACCTGTTACAACGGCATCGTCGGCAGCGGCTGTGGCACCTGCCCCGCGTGTCTGCTTAGGGCCAAGGGGCTCGCGGACTACCTGGACGATAAAGTCGGTGTCATGGCCGAGCTGGATGCCAAATGTTAGGTCGGCTGACTTCGCGCGCCACCCCTTATGGCGTGGTGCTTGGGATCACTGTACTCTGCAGCCTGCTTTATTTTCTCCATCTAGACGCTGCGCTTGCCTTTAGACGCAGCGCCATTGCCCATGGTGAGTGGTGGCGCCTAGTGACAGGCAATCTGCTGCATACCAACCACTGGCACCTAATGATGAACCTTGCCGGGCTCTGGGTGATCAGCTTTCTGCACGAGAACCACTACCGCGCGGCCAATTTTTCCCTGCTGTTTGCCCTGCTCTGTCTGCTGCAAGGATTGGGACTCTACTGGTTTTTCCCAACCTTAGGCGGTTATGTGGGCCTTAGCGGCATGCTTCATGGCCTATTTGCCTATGGCGCCCTCAAAGACATTCAGATGAAGGTCCGCTCGGGCTACCTGCTGTTTGCAGGCGTCTGCTTTAAGGTTGCCTACGAGCAGTATTACGGCGCCACGGATCAGATCACTAAGCTTATCGATGCCAGGGTCGCCACCGAGGCCCACCTGGTTGGGGTGATCGGCGGTGTGCTGGTTTTTCTGCTCTATCGTCTCATCAGAAAACTGGCGCGCTAAGGGACTTCTCACGACGGCTCCAAGGTTAATGACAATTAAGACAAGTTACGCCAAGCAGATCTAAGCGCTGGCAGATATAGAAAAGGCTCACCTAGATGAGCCTTTTTCGTTTCTATGCGTTAGCACTAGGCCTTGATCAGCGCCTCTCGCAAGGCAAGCACCTCATCACGCAGTGCGGCGGCCTGTTCAAACTCCAGGTCTCTGGCATGTTGATGCATACGTTTCTCGAGTTCATCGATCTGATGGCTGAGGCTGGATGCATCTTGCTTGGCATAGGTGGTTCTGGACTCGGCCACCTTCTGGTATTTGGGCAATACCTTGGCGGTATGCTCGTTATGCTCACCCAGATCCATCACATCGGCGATCTTCTTCGAGACCCCTTTTGGTGTAATGCCATTGGCCAGGTTGAACTGGTGCTGCTTCTCTCGGCGTCGCTCAGTCTCGCCAATGGCCTTAGCCATGGATTTAGTTACGGTATCGGCGTAGAGGATCACCTTGCCATTCACGTTACGGGCGGCGCGGCCTATGGTCTGAATCAGTGAGCGTTCGGAGCGCAGGAAGCCCTCCTTGTCAGCGTCCAAGATGCACACCAGAGAGACCTCTGGCATATCCAGCCCCTCCCTGAGCAGGTTAATGCCGACCAGCACGTCGAACACCCCGAGGCGCAGATCGCGGATGATTTCTACCCGCTCGACCGTGTCGATGTCAGAGTGCAGATAACGTACCTTCACCCCATGCTCGTCCAGATACTCGGTGAGGTCCTCTGCCATTCTCTTAGTAAGCGTGGTCACCAACACCCGCTCGTTTACGGCCACGCGCTTATTCGCCTCGGATAGCAGGTCGTCTACCTGTATCGCCACCGGGCGCACCTCGATCTCAGGATCCAACAGGCCTGTTGGGCGCACCACCTGCTCGGCAATCTCGCCGTCACTCTTGTCCAGCTCATACTGGGCCGGTGTCGCCGATACGAAGATGGTTTGAGGCATCAAGGATTCGAACTCTTCAAACTTGAGCGGACGATTATCCAGCGCCGAAGGCAGGCGGAAACCATACTCAACAAGGTTCATCTTGCGAGAACGGTCCCCCTTATACATGGCACCTATCTGGGGCACAGTCACATGGGACTCATCGAGGATTAACAGGCCATCGGCGGGTAGATAGTCCAGCAGGGTCGGCGGCCCCTCCCCCGGACGTCTGCCAGAGAGATAGCGCGAATAATTCTCGATGCCGGAGCAGTAACCCAGCTCGGTCATCATCTCGATATCATATTGCACCCGCTCCGAGATCCGCTGGGCCTCGATCAGCTTATTATTGTCCAGCAGATACTGCTTGCGCTCCCTCAGTTCCTCCTTGATCTCCTCGGTGGCCGCCAGAATCTTCTCCCTGGGCGTCACATAGTGAGTCTTAGGATAGACGGTAGTACGGGCGATACGCTGCAAAATATGGCCGGTTAAGGGATCGAACAGGCTGAGTCGGTCAATCTCATCGTCGAACAGCTCGACGCGAATCGCCTGCTTGTCAGATTCGGCGGGAAAGATATCGATCACCTCACCGCGCACCCTGAAGGTACCGCGATCGAGTTCGATATCGTTACGGGTATACTGCAGCTCACTCAGGCGCTGTAAGATCTCCCTTTGCCCCATGAAATCGCCCTGCCGAAGGTGCAGCAACATCTTCATATAGGACTCGGGGTCGCCTAGACCATAGATGGCCGACACAGAGGCGATCAACACCACGTCCCGGCGCTCCAGCAGCGCCTTGGTGGCCGACAGGCGCATCTGCTCGATATGCGCATTGACCGAGGCGTCCTTCTCGATGAAGGTGTTGGTCGAGGGCACATAGGCTTCGGGCTGGTAATAGTCGTAATAGGAGACGAAATACTCCACGGCATTATGAGGAAAGAACTCCTTCATCTCGCCATAAAGCTGTGCCGCCAGGGTCTTATTGGGCGCCATGATGATGGTTGGGCGCTGCATCTGTTTGATAACGTTGGCAATGGTAAATGTCTTACCGGATCCCGTTACCCCAAGCAATGTCTGGCTTGCGAGCCCGGCATCCAGGCCGTCGACAAGCTGCTTGATCGCGCCCGGCTGATCGCCAGCCGGCGCATATTGTGAGACGAGATCGAACGCTGATTCACTCAATGGTGCACTCCTTTATAGCTGTGCACCTATCTTAAAGTACCCACAGCTATTAGCCAATTGAGAGCAGACATTTTCTTTATCGAGGAAATTCACCTAACCGCCCCATAAATGTCATCACTTTGTCATGTAAGTTTTGTACAAGAGGGTAAATCCCACTCTATGTTCAAAAAACAGGCTAAAACGCACGCCTGTAGCCAATTTAATACACAAGTTAGGTACAAAAACACATTACATATCTGTAACGTCATACAGATTATTGCTCAAAGGGGCTTGATTTTTATAAGCCGTTGATAATTGGTGCCAATATTAAGATGCGCTAATTCTTGTCATTTTAAGTACAACCCGCAAGCTCACTGCGTTTGGCCGGCGATTTTATGTCTCACCCACAGGCTTATCCACAGATTTAGTGGATAACTCTCTCAACCTCAGGATAATCGCGGCTTTAACCCCTTTTATACATTGAGGCTTTTTTATCTTCCGAGATGAAATTTTACTACATTTGAAAACCCAGTCTTATAGCAAAGCAGGTTTGGCTGTCATATTGACTGAGTGCAAAACCTCAATAGCCGATAGATTTCAGCCAGATATGGCCGTTAAAGCATCAAAATGCACACTTAGCGATCACTATGTGCATTAGATGAGCACTTAACAGCATAATTACACTTTTTTTGCCAAGTCGAGTTGACTCATGTGTAAGAGCGATTTAATATGCGCTCCGTCTTCAACGACGAGTCGCTTACACGATTCCCCAGTAGTTCAGTCGGTAGAACGGCGGACTGTTAATCCGTATGTCACTGGTTCAAGTCCAGTCTGGGGAGCCAAAGCGTCAAATCTTAGAAGATAAGTTAGCAATATTAGATGTTCCCCTGTAGTTCAGTCGGTAGAACGGCGGACTGTTAATCCGTATGTCACTGGTTCGAGTCCAGTCTGGGGAGCCAAATATTGTTAACGATATAAGTATCAATTCCCCAGTAGTTCAGTCGGTAGAACGGCGGACTGTTAATCCGTATGTCACTGGTTCAAGTCCAGTCTGGGGAGCCACTTATATAATAGAGAAGTATCTACTCCCCTGTAGTTCAGTCGGTAGAACGGCGGACTGTTAATCCGTATGTCACTGGTTCAAGTCCAGTCTGGGGAGCCACTTCACTATATTATCTCTTTCGATTCCCCAGTAGTTCAGTCGGTAGAACGGCGGACTGTTAATCCGTATGTCACTGGTTCAAGTCCAGTCTGGGGAGCCACCTTCTTTACGTTTCCTCTTCCGCGTTATCCTAAAAAAAGTCATCAACCATAAAGCGTTAGACTATCTGTTTCAAATTTAGCTAGAATGGGCAGTCGATCATCTTAGGTTACTTTTTATGGGCGTGGGAAAATCTATACATCTATTGCTGATTACGGCTTGTCTTGCCTTGGCGGCGCTGGCATATCTCAACCAGCGACAAGAAGTCGCCGCAATAGCCGACATCCAGCTAAAGGAGTATCAGGCCGATCCCGTTTGGCAACAGCCCCTGCCCGAGCAAGGCCAAGCACTCTTTAATCTGCTCAATAATAAGTATGAGTTACAGTTCTTCCAATATGTGCACCAGTTGGACGGCAGCCTCAACTATACCCATGGCCAACTCATTACCTCAGACACAGATCTAGCGACCGTGCTCTTTAATCAGGCAAGGGATAACACCCGAGCGCTGCCCCAAGGCCGCTTACAGGTCAAACTATCGAGCCGCACTATTGCAAATGACGCCCTCAATCATTATATCCAGCTCCTAATCTGGATAGTCGGCGGCTATCTGGCACTGGCGATACTCTTTACCCTCTTAATGGCCAGACAGAAACGCACCATAGGTCATGCGGTCGATGCCTTGGACGGCTTCGCCGAACTTAAATTTGATGCCATCGCCCACTCTCGTTTTCACGGCGAGCTTAACCCCTTAGGCAAGGCACTCGAACACTGTCGTGTCGCGCTGAATGATAAATTCGCCCAATTACAGCAGCATAACGAGCAGCTCAATCGTGAGGCTTACCAGGACCCGGTGACTCTATTTGGCACCCGACCTAAGTTTACCGAGAAGCTCGACGCCCTCGCAAAACCAGGCAAGGCGCGCATCGGCCTGATGGCGATGATCAAGGCCACGGAACTGGGCCATGTTAACCAGAGCCAGGGACGCGCCGCTGGCGATGACTATCTAGCCGGTGTCGCCACCTGTATCCGTAAGGCGCTACAGGGCATGCCTAACATTGAGGCGTTTAGGATCAGCAGCGCCGATTTCGCCGTCTTTATACCGGATCTGGTATTAAAGGATGCCCAGCAACCACTGGAAAAGTTAAAGGCCCAATTTGATGAGTACCAGCAAGGCAGCGATCTCGAGTCGGTCGCCTACATAGGCTTAGTTCCCTATGAGCAGGGTGGCGATGCCCTATCCTTGGTCTATATTGCCGACGCCGCCGTCAGCATCGCCCAGACCCTTGGACCTAACAGCTATCATGTGCAGGAGAAGCTCAGCGATGAGGAGCTGGTTGGGGATTCTCACTGGAAACTGGCCATCGAAGATATCATCAAGCGCCGCGCCATCAAGTTTCACGCCCAGGATATTCAACCCTGCCGCGGCGCCGATAACGTCTATAGTGAACTGCTGTCTCGCTTCTACAGTAGTGAGGGCAAATTTCTCCCTACTGGCACGGTTATCGCCATGGCCGAGCGCCACGGCCTGAGCATTGAGATGGACAAGATCATCATCTTGAGCACTCTTCGCCTGCTGCTCGACACCCCCACCTTCACCGGCGCCCTGGGCATTAACATCAGTACTGCTTCGGTCAACCAACCGGCCTTTACCGCCTGGCTGAAAGATATCTTTGTGCGACAGCGTCAGCTCGCCTCGCGTCTGGTGCTGGAGGTTAATGAGGCAGGAATGCAGGCCAATATCCGTCAGGCCCATAAATTTGTGCGCGACATGCATAGCGTCGGCGCGCGGGTGTCTGTCGAACACTTCGGCATGGGCTTTACCTCTTTTAAGTTCTTCAAGGAGGTCAGGCCGGACTTTATTAAACTCGATGGCAGCTATTCACAGGGGATCGACACAGATTCCAACAATCGTTTCTTCGTTAAGATGATTGTCGATGTCGCCCGTAAGCAGTCGGTTAGAGTCATAGCATCTAGCATCGAGCGTCAGGAAGAGAAGTTTGCCCTGGAGCAACTTTTGGTGGATGGCCTTCAGGGTTATTACATCGCTAAGCCTAAACCATTCACCGTAAAGGATGAACAATCTGCGCGCAGTCAGACGGCGGGATAAATAATCCCTTCATTCTTTGTGTTGTTTATCACGGCCGAAAGGCCGATAATAGCCCGTAAATTAGATATAGATAACCCATTGAGATGAGCGAATATCTCCTCCTATTGGTCGGCACAGTGCTGGTCAACAACTTTGTATTAGTTAAATTTCTTGGCCTCTGCCCCTTTATGGGGGTATCGAGTAAGTTGGAGTCGGCTATCGGCATGTCGATGGCCACCACCTTCGTACTCACCCTTGCCTCTATCCTGAGTTATCTGGTCGACACCTATCTGTTGACCCCCTTCGATCTCAGCTATCTGCGCACCATGGCCTTCATCTTGGTTATCGCCGTCGTGGTGCAATTTACCGAGATGCTGGTACAGAAAACCAGCGCCGCGCTGCACAGGGCCCTGGGGATCTACCTGCCGCTGATCACCACCAACTGCGCCGTACTGGGTGTGGCGCTGCTCAACGTCAACGAGAAGCACGACTTTATCGAGTCGGCCATCTATGGTTTCGGCGCCGCAGTCGGTTTCTCTATCGTACTCATCCTCTTCTCCGCCATGCGCGAGCGTCTGGCCGCCGCAGATGTGCCGGCCCCCTTCAAGGGTGGCGCCATCGCGATGATCACCGCAGGCCTGATGTCGCTGGGCTTCATGGGATTCACAGGTTTGGTTAATTAAGCATGAGCCAAGTTATTATTGCCATCATCCTATTAGGATTACTCGCCCTCGCCTTCGGCGCGCTGCTAGGTTACGCCGCCGAAAAGTTCAAGGTCGAAGGTGACCCCATTATCGATCAGGCCGAGGCCCTGCTGCCGCAAACCCAATGCGGTCAATGCGGCTATCCGGGCTGTCGCCCCTACGCCGAGGCGATCGCCAACGGCGAGAAGATCAACAAGTGCCCACCAGGCGGCACCGCCACCATGGAAAAACTTGCCGAGCTGATGGGTGTCGACCCCGAGCCGCTCACCGCCTCTGCCGAGACCCAAGTAAAGAAGGTCGCCTTTATTCGTGAAGATGAGTGTATCGGCTGTACAAAATGCATTCAGGCCTGTCCGGTCGACGCCATCCTAGGCACAGGCAAACAGATGCACACGGTGATCACAGATTACTGCACGGGCTGCGATCTCTGCGTCGAGCCCTGCCCGGTCGATTGTATCGACATGATCCCCGTAGGCAAAACATTACACAACTGGAGCTGGCAGCTCAATGCCATACCTGTGGTCAATATTAGCGAGGAATCTAAGTGTTAACCTTGTTAGAACAGATAGATAAAGGCACACTCTGGCGTATTCCCGGCGGTATTCATCCACCCGAGCATAAATCGCTTTCTAACCAGAGTGAGATAGCCAGACTCCCCCTTGCGGATCACTATCTGGTTCCCGTCCCGGGTGTCGGTGAGAACTGTACCTTGGCCGTCAAGGCTGGCGACACAGTGACCAAGGGGCAGCCGCTCACACTCGGCGAAGGTTTTCGCTATCTGCCGGTGCACGCCCCCGCATCGGGCAAGGTGATCGCCATCGAAGCGCGCGCCAGCAACCACGCCTCAGCGTTGCCCGTGCTGACCTGTGTGATTGAAAACGATCATCAGGAGCAGTGGATCGACACAGTTCATGCGCCGCTCAGTCCAGAACAGGTGGCACAGATGGACAATGATGCCATCATCAGCCGCGTGCAGGCAGCTGGCATCGCGGGTCTCGGCGGTGCGGCCTTCCCGACCCATATCAAGCTCAAACCTGTCAGCGATATCGAGCTGTTGATCATCAACGGCGTCGAGTGTGAACCCTATATCACCTCTGACGACAAGTTGATGCAGGAAGCCTGCGATGAAATCGTCCGCGGCATAGCGATCATCCACCAGTTACTCGGGCCCAAGCGCATCATTGTCGCCATCGAAGACAATAAGCCCCAGGCCATAGAGCAGATGAGCCATGCCCTCAACCGCAGCCAGCTACCGAGTCACTGCGCGCGAGTGAGTAAGATCCCAACTCTCTACCCGTCGGGCGGCGAGAAGCAACTGATCCAGATTTTAACCGGACAGGAGGTGCCATCGGGCGCCATTCCGGCAAACCTGGGAATTCTGGTGCAGAACGTCGGCACCGCCTACAGCATTACCCAGGCCGTCTACCGCAACATGCCGCTTATTGAGCGCGTGGTGACCCTGACCGGCCAGAATATCGCTAAACCCGGTAACTACTGGGTGCCTATCGGCACCCCCGTCGAGCATCTGCTCGCCGCCGCGCAGTTTAAAGGCGATGAAAATTCGCCGGTGATCATCGGCGGTCCCATGATGGGTTACATGCTGCCGAATGTCGCGGCGCCCATTACCAAGGGCACCAACTGTGTCTTGCTTCCGAGCGAGCAAGAGGTTGCACCGCCGAGTCCGGAGCAGCCCTGCATCCGCTGCGGCGAGTGTGCCCAGGCCTGTCCGGCGCAACTGCTGCCCCAGCAACTGTTTTGGCATGCCAAGGCTCAGGAATATGACAAGGCTGCTAGTTATAATCTGCGTGACTGCATCGAGTGTGGCTGCTGCAGCTTTGTCTGCCCAAGCGATATCCCTCTAGTGGAATACTATCGCGTCGCCAAATCGGCGCTACGCCAGGAGGCCGAGGAAAAGAAACAGGCGGAGCTCGCCAAGCAAAGGTTCGACTCCCGTACCCTGCGTCTAGAACAGGAAAAACAGGCGCGAGAAGAGAAAGCCAAGCAGGCTGCCGAACGCCGCAAGGCACAGATGACAGGGTCAGATAAAGACGCCGTCGCCGCTGCCATGGCAAGGATTAAGGCCAAGAAAGCCGCGCAAGAACAAGATCAGGTGCCAGCGACCACCAATATTGATGACGGCAAGGGCGCAGCAAAACCACAAGATAAGGTTGCCGCGGCAATAGCACGCGCCAAGGCTAAGAAGGCGGCGCAAAAGGCCAAGTCTGAAGCACCAGCCTCAACAGAACCGACTGAGTCGCACCAGCAAGCTACGACCGCAAATACTGGCGAAGCGGCCGCGATGAGTCAGAAAGATAAAGTTGCCGCCGCCATCGCCCGTGCCAAAGCAAAGAAGGCCGCACAAAATTCGGCTGAAGTATCTGAGGCCAGCCAAGGCGCCACTCAGGACGAAGTTCAAAACCTTGGTCAAGACGCCCAAGAAACTGCGCCCTTAAGCCAGAAGGAGAAGGTTGCCGCGGCCATTGCCCGCGCCAAGGCGAAGAAGGCGGCCCAGGCAGAATCGGCACACGAGGCTCCACCACAAGAAGATGCAGAGGGCGAGCAAACAGCAACAAAAGCGTCAACGCCTAACGCCACAGAAACTGAGGCGAGTAGCCCCGAAGCGATCAAGAAGGCTAAGATCGCCGCCGCGGTTGCTAAGGCCAAAGCCAAGAAGGCTCAGCAAGCAAACAGCGAAGAGCAAGTAGCTGAACCCGTCGCGACCGATGAACAAGCGGTTCAAGCAGTCCCTGCAGACGATCCTGGGGCCATCAAGAAGGCAAAAATCGCTGCTGCAGTCGAAAAGGCCAAGGCTAAAAAAGCCCAACAGGAAAAGACTGGCGAAAAAGCAGCCGCACCCGTGGCGCCTGACGAACGAACGGTTCAAGAAGCCCCCATTGAGGATCCCGAGGCCATCAAGAAGGCAAAAATCGCCGCAGCGGTTGCCAAGGCAAAGGCCAAGAAGGCCCAACAGGAAAAGACTGGCAAAGAAGTCGCTGAACCCGCCGCATCTGACGAACAAACGGTTCAAGAAGCGCCCTTTGAGGATGCCGAAGCAATCAAGAAGGCAAAAATAGCCGCAGCGGTTGCCAAGGCCAAGGCGAAGAAGCTGGCCAAAGCCCAGGCAGAGAACCCAAACAATGAGCACAAGGATTAATCATGGCATTTAAGTTGGCCTCATCGCCACACCTGTCCACCAAGGCACAAACTCGCGGCCTGATGTTTAAGGTCATGCTGTGCGCCCTGCCCGGCGTGCTGGCTCAGTGCTACTTCTTTGGCTGGGGAACCCTGATCCAGATAGCCTTGGCCATCGCTATCGCGATAGCCACAGAAGCGGCGGTATTGAAGCTGCGCGCACGTCCGGTCGGTAAGACCATCAGCGACAACAGCGCGGCCCTCACAGGCCTCTTGATAGGCGTTGCAATCCCTGCGATGGCGCCCTGGTGGATAGCCGGCATCGGCGTGGTGTTTGCCATCTTAGTGGTCAAACAACTCTATGGCGGCCTGGGCAACAACATCTTTAACCCCGCCATGGCGGCCTATGTGATGCTGCTTATCTCCTTCCCGGTGCAGATGACCAGCTGGGTTGCGCCGAGTGGCGCGGCGCTGAATGACCTAGGATTCTTGCAAAGCCTGAGTATCATCTTTCAGGGAGCCGACGCCGAGCAGATCCTCGCCTACCGCGCCGGTATCGATGGCGTAACCATGGCCACGCCACTGGATGCGGTCAAGACTGGCCTGTCTACCGGTTTAACCTTGGATGAGATCCTCGCTAAGGCAAGCTTCAGTGATGGCTTTGGTATCGGCTGGGCGGTGATCAACCTGGCCTACCTGGCTGGCGGTCTGGTGATGCTCAAGCTTAAACTGATCCGCTGGCAGATCAGCACCGCCATCTTAGCGAGTCTGTTTGTCTGCGCCAGTATCGGCTATCTGCTGAGCCCCGACACGCACATGGGCCCGCTGCTGCATCTGTTCTCCGGCGCCACCATGTTAGCGGCCTTCTTTATCGCCACCGATCCGGTTACCGCCGCAACCAGTACTCGTGGGCGACTGATCTTCGGTGCGCTGATTGGCCTGCTGGTCTATCTGATCCGCAGCTTCGGCGGCTATCCTGATGCCTTTGCCTTTGCCGTACTATTGGCTAACCTGTGCGCACCCTTTATCGATTATTATGTCAAACCCCGAGCCTACGGCCACAGAGCAAGCCGCTAAGCCCACGGCAGGAGTATGAAGTGAAACGTTCTATCGTCAAAAATGCTAGCTTACTGGGTTTATTCGCCCTCCTGTGTACCGCCTTGGTGGCCCTGGTTAACCAGTCAACCTTCGAGCGGATCAAGCAGCAACAAGATCTCGAACTCATGAGAACCTTGCATCAGATCATCCCTGATGAAATACATGACAACGCACTCATAGAGCACTGTATCCTGATCCAGGACGCCGACGTACTGGGAGTCGATGAACCCCTGCCCGCCTACATCGCTAGCCAAGGCGGCGAGCCCGTGGCCATCGCCATGGAAACGGTCGCGCCAGATGGCTATAACGGCCAAATCAAACTGGTCGTCGCCATCGATGTCAAAGGAGAGGTTCTGGGCGTGCGTACCCTCAACCATAACGAAACGCCTGGCCTTGGCGATAAGATAGATCTGCGTAAGTCTCCCTGGGTATTGAGCTTTAAGGGTCAGAGTATTCAAGGTGAACAAGACAAGCGTTGGGCGGTAAAGAAAGATGGCGGTCAGTTCGATCAGTTTACCGGCGCCACCATCACCCCCAGGGCCTACGTCGGCGCGGTTAAACGCACCCTGCGCTATTTTAATGCCAACAAGCAGACACTGCTAAGCCGCCCTGCCAACTGTGAGGTGCAATATGAGTAACTATCGTGATATCGCCTGGCAAGGATTGTGGAAGAATAATCCGGGCCTGGTCCAGCTCCTGGGCTTGTGTCCACTGCTCGCAGTCACCGCCACGCTCACCAACGCCATCGGCCTTGGGTTAGCCACGCTTGTTGTGCTGGTCGGCTCCAACGTGCTGGTCTCCCTGGTGAGAGAGTTTGTGCCTAAGGAGATCCGCATTCCCGTATTTGTGATGATCATCGCCGCCCTGGTGACCTGTGTGCAGCTATTGATCAACGCCTACGCCTACGGGCTATACCTATCACTTGGGATCTTCTTGCCCCTTATCGTCACCAACTGCGTCATCATAGGTCGCGCCGAGGCCTTTGCCTCACGTAATAACGTGGTTAAAGCAGCCTTTGACGGCCTGATGATGGGACTAGGCTTCACCCTAGTGCTTATGCTGCTTGGTGCTTGTCGTGAGATCCTGGGCCAGGGCACGCTATTTGATGGCGCCGACCTACTGCTCGGTGACTGGGCCAAGGGATTAACGATTCACCTATGGCAGGTGGATACCAACTTCCTGCTGGCGATGCTGCCACCCGGCGCCTTTATCGCCATGGGCTTCCTCATTGCCATCAAGAACATGATCGACAAGCAGCTCGAGGCACGTAAACCGGCCCCAGAGGCTGCCCCAGCAGTGACCCGCGCACGCATTACCAAGGTGAGTTAAGTTATGAATACCGAAAAGCGCCGTAAGATCCTGGAGATCTTTCGCGACAATAACCCTAAGCCAGAAACGGAACTTAACTTCTCCTCCCCCTTCGAGCTGCTGGTTGCCGTCACCCTGTCGGCCCAGGCTACCGACGTGAGCGTCAACAAGGCCACCGACAAGCTGTTTCCCGTCGCAAATACCGCCCAAGCCATCTATGACCTAGGCGTCGAAGGGCTCAAAGACTATATCAAGACCATAGGCCTGTATAACAACAAGGCCATCAACGTCATCAAGGCCTGCGAGATCTTACTGGAGAAGCATGGCGGTGAGGTGCCCGAAGACAGAGAGGCACTGGAGGCATTGCCGGGAGTGGGTCGTAAGACGGCCAACGTGGTGTTAAACACCGCCTTCGGCTGGCCAACCATCGCCGTCGATACCCACATCTTTCGCGTCGCCAATCGCACCAAGTTTGCCATGGGCAAGAACGTGGATCAGGTGGAACAGAAGATGCTAAAGGTTGTGCCTGCCGAGTTTAAGGTGGACGTACACCACTGGTTTATTCTCCACGGGCGTTATACCTGTGTCGCCCGCAAGCCAAGATGTGGCAGTTGCCTGATTGAAGATCTCTGTGAGTTTAAAGAAAAGGTCTATCCGGACGAATAAGCCTTCTGGTCTTGGTAAGCGCTAGAAGCATCAAGTCGAGATGGATAATACCAAGCACAGTAAACATGTGATCAGAAATAGCGCAGGAAAAACGCTTGAGAACAAAGCAGGATTTTTAGATAAGTAGTTATTCTACAGTTAAAAATACTAATACAGTTATCGAGCGTTTTAACAAGCTAGAATGATCAATTATTTATTACGATTGGTATAACTAAGCTCAAATATAAAAAAGCCGCAGAAGCGGCTTTTTTTGTGCGACTCGACTGCCAAATCAGGCAGACGAATTAAAACATGCTCATAAAGAACACAGATAGAAACAGTGCTATGGTGACCGTAAGTCCTAGGGCCATTTTTAGTTCGGTTGGCATCGACAGCTCCTCTAATAACCAGGCTTCATTATCTCAGCCATCCTGTTGAACACCAGAGACATAGGCTGATTCTGTGAACGGGATCATGGCAAGGCCAATCTTATTTCAATAGGGATTTATGACAAAAGCAAGGCTGATGTATCAGATTTAAATAGCGGATAAATAAGGTATACTTGGGCCTAGCAATTTCCTAAAAAGAGGTCCTTATGGCACAACTTTTACATACCATGCTGAGAGTCGGCGATCTCGATCGTAGCATACATTTTTACACCGAAATCTTGGGCATGAAGCTACTGCGCAAGTCTGAAAACCCAGAGTACCGCTATACCCTGGCCTTCGTTGGCTTCGACGAAGAGGCAACTGGCGCCGCGGTGGTTGAGCTCACCTACAACTGGGACACAGACAAGTACGATCTCGGCAGCGGCTTTGGCCATCTGGCGATTGGCGAAGAGGATATCTACAGTCGCTGCGCCGCTATCGAAGCTGCCGGTGGTAAGGTGACCCGTCAGCCAGGCCCGGTTGCCGGGGGCACCACAGAGATTGCCTTTGTCGAAGATCCCGATGGTTACAAGATTGAGTTTATTCAGATGAAATCTGCCCAGCAGGGTTTAGGCTAATCGTTAAACTTTCATAAAAAAAGCGCCCTAGGGCGCTTTTTTATTGCGTTCTACAACTTAGAACTTAACGGTTACACCGCCGTAGATCTGACGACCGATAGTGTCGTAAACCTCAGGCACTGTGCCCGCCTCGTTACCGCTGGCCACAATCACAGGCTTCTCATCGGTGAAGTTCTTCACGCCCAGGCTTGCCGTAATGCTGTCGTTGATGTGGTACATACCAGAGATGTTGTGGTACAGCACAGAGTCAACCGCATCACCATAGTTGATGTCGTCCATCTCACCGATATAACGGTTAGAGTACATCAGACTCCAGTCACCCTGGCCCGCCTTCACGCTAAAGTTATTCTTCACCTTAGCATAGCCACCGAACATGCCGCCGATGGTGCCAGTGTAGTCGATGCCATCCTGCTCAAACTCAAGCAGGTAGGTCAGATCGTTGCTGATGCTCCAATCTAAGCCAAGGCCCTCAAAACGGTAAGCCAGGTTAAAGTCGACACCACTCGTGTCTTGATAGCCCACGTTGGTCAGCGGGTTGGTTAAGTTTTCCAGGTTACCGTCTGGCGTGATACCGAAGGTCTCACAGGCAGTGGTATCTCCGGCATGACAGGCATTTAGACCCGCCTGAACGTCCAGACGCGAGATGGCATCTGTGATCTTAAAGCGCCAGTAATCCAAGGTCAGCGACATGCCATCGATATAGCTTGGCGAGTAAACTAAACCAGCCGTGTAAGACTCAGACGATTCCGCCTTCAGATCGGGATCTGAGGTGTAGTTCACCAAAATTTGTGGGTCCTGCTCGTTACCCCAAGGATCGTCTAGGTAGTCGTATGAACCCACGTTACCGCCATACAGCTCGCTCACGTTTGGCGCACGGAAACCGGTAGCCGCCACGGCGCGTAGCATAAGGTCGTCGGTCGCCTCATAGGTCAAACCTATCTTCCAGGTCGATGCGTTACCAAAGGTAGAGTAGTCATCGAAACGCAGCGCAAAATCACCGGTTAGCTTGTCGGTGAATGGTACGCTCACCTCTTGATACACAGAGATCACGCTGTAGCTACCATCGGTAGGATCTTGCTGCGCCGCCGTGCCTTCACCGGCGACGATCACAGGGTCGGGATTGTAGTAACCGCTGTCATGACGGTATTCGGCGCCGATCGCATAAGCGACAGGGCCCGCTTCCAGGTCGAAGGCTTCACCGCTGATCACACCAGAGACGATGTGCTGCTCGTTACCGCCCGTGGTGGACTCAAGGTAGCTGATGTCGTCAATGATGGCTTGAGACAGTGGGTCGCCGCTGAACCAGGCATCCTGGTTGTCGTAGACAGACTGTTCCATGTTCTTGGCATTGATAGAGTTATGAACCCAGGTTTCCGCCTTGTTCTTACCATAGGTGTAAGAGAGATCCCAGGCGATACCCGTATGAACATCAAACTCACCGGCTAGACCGGCAGATACGCGTAGGGTATCTGTGTCTTGCTCATAGATACGGTTACCGGCATCTGTGGTTCTTCTGCGGTATTCCACACGGCCTTGATCGTCAGGGGCGATACCGCCGGCAATCATCTCGTCGGTTAGCGTGATGCAGTTACCTGTTGAACTTGGCGTACACACATCCAACATCACAGAGGCCGGCTGAGCCGCCATCATCTGCTCTGATTGGCGCTTGGTGTATAAGAGATCACCAGTAAAGACGATGTCGTTAACCAGTTCTTGCGTCGCATTGGCGAAGAAACTGTAACGCTCATTTGGCGTCTGCAGCCAGCTATCCTGGGTATAGTCATAACCCTCGGTGCGATCGACCCAATTACCATTCTCATCCTGCACCTTACCGCCTAGCGAGCCGGTTGGGATAAAGCTACTAGCGCCCTTCTCCACCCAGTCGCGATCTTTTTGCATCACGCCGCCACGGTCCGAATAGGCCACACCAAAGGTGTAGTTACCACCATCGGTATTGAAACCATAGAGTGCACTGATCTCGACATTTTCACCGTCACCCTTGTCGGTGGCGCCGCCATTGATGTCTAGCTGGAAGCCTTCGAAATCTTTCTTAGTGATGATGTTAACCACACCTGCAATGGCGTCGGAACCATACACCGCGGAGGCGCCATCTTTCAGGATCTCCACACGAGCGATCATCGCCACTGGGATGGTGTTGAGATCCACGGCACTGTCTGCACCCGAACCTGAGTTCACCATGCGGCGGCCATTTAACAGTACCAAGGTACGGCTCGCCCCCATACCACGTAGATCCACCTGGGCGACACCGTCGGCACCATTGTTAGTGGTAGAGCCTACTGCCATACCCGCCATGGCAGGTTGCGCCTGTAGGATCTCATCGACCGAATTGTAACCCTCGGCGCGAATGGCACTGGCGTCGATAACGGTAACAGGTGAAGCCGTTTCCATGTCTTGACGTTGAATGCGTGAACCCGTTACCGCGATACGTTCAAAAGAGGCACTTTCTTCGGCAGCAACGGCATTGTTGGCAACAAAATATCCGCTGGTCGACACTGTCGCAATTAAACTTAATTTAACTGCCGCAGCTAATCTGCTTGTTTTAATCATGTAGGTCTACTCCCTAATTCAATTTTTATTCGGCGCCGTTCTTTTATTTATTCAACGCTCGATTCGATACTCCCCTTTCACCCCAAATGCGTCAATCCACCAATTTATTAACCAATGAAAAATAAACGTTAATACAAAGTATTATTTAAGTAACAACGCAAGTTTAATATTTCACCCGAGAGAGTGAATAAGCATTCACCTGGTTTAATTAGCTAGAAAATTTGATCCGAGCCAGTGTTTTACTCGGCAAGAGTTGCAACACAATCACAACGCACACAAAAGACAAAAGTGTGATCATCAACACAAAAGAACGGTCTAAACACTTGTTTCAATCTGGCGTTTTTACCCAGCAGGCACATAAACAGGCCACCATTAACAAATCCGCCGACCTGAGCCTTAAATGAATAAGGATGCTGAGCGATGATTAGACTTGCTTGTTACAATATTTTACAAACGTGCAGAAAAACAGCGTTAGTCAATTTATCTCTCTACCTAGTTTCCACGCCACAGCATTAAATCAATTACTGACTTAACGCATTTAATTTTAACGAGTAACCAAGTGCGGAATTAATAAAATGGATATAAATCAAGACTCAATTTAAATACACTCAATCTTTGTGGAGAATTAACAAAATCACTAACAATTATGCTTATTAAATTATATAAGTGTAACGCTTTGCATCATTTAATCCTTTAACAGGAACTCTTTTAGCTTAAATTTTAAACGAAATAATTCTGAAATAGGATTCAGGAATAGCTAGACAGCAACTGACTCGAATCGTCGGCCTGATTGCATAGAAATTCGAGTGCGTCCACAGCAACGACAGAACGACAGCAGCAAGATCATGACGCTCACGGCACACCCATGAAGACGTTATATTAGCGTCTCAGATTGAAGGCTTTGATTGAAGGCGTTGATTGAAAGCTTTGATTAAATGTTCAGACAGGGAGGTACTGGGTAGACAGCAAAACAGTCGTATGTAGAGCCAGTAGGTGAAAACAAAAAAGCGCAGTCTTTCGACCACGCTTTTTAACGCTCAACTCAATAATGTGAAGATAATAGCCGTTCGCCTAGCGATTATTCCGGCTGGATCAGGTTGAAGTGCTGATAGGCTCTGGCGGTGGCAATACGTCCTCTTGGGGTGCGCTGGATGAAGCCTTGCTGGATCAGGAAGGGTTCGAGCACATCTTCTATGGTTTCGCGCTCCTCGCCGATGGCGGCTGCCAGGTTGTCCAGGCCCACAGGGCCGCCCATAAATTTATCTATGATGGCCAGCAGCAACTTGCGGTCCATATAGTCGAAGCCTTCGACATCCACATCCAGCATATCCAAGGCGCTCTCGGCGACCACCTTGTTAACCTCGCCGTCATGCTTCACCTCGGCGTAGTCTCGCACCCGTCTGAGCAGGCGGTTGGCGATACGCGGGGTGCCACGAGAGCGCCTGGCCACTTCCACGGCCCCCTCTTGATCTATGGGCAACTCCAACACCTTAGCCGAACGAGCCACGATACTGCTGAGATCTTTAACATTATAAAACTCGAGACGCAGGGGGATGCCAAAACGGGCACGCAGCGGCGAGGTTAGCGCACCAGCGCGGGTTGTTGCGCCGATCAGGGTGAAAGGAGGTAGCTCTAGCTTAATGGAGCGCGCCGCCGGCCCCTCGCCGATCATGATATCCAGCTGATAATCTTCCATCGCCGGGTAGAGGATCTCCTCCACCACGGGGCTTAATCTGTGGATCTCATCGATAAAGAGTACGTCACCTGCCTCGAGGTTGGTCAGCAGCGCAGCCAGATCACCCGCCTTCTCCAGCACAGGCCCTGAGGTGGACTTGATGTTAACACCCATCTCGTTGGCCACGATCATGGCCAGCGTCGTCTTACCCAGGCCTGGAGGCCCGTAGATCAACATGTGATCTAAGGCTTCGCCCCGTTTCTGCGCCGCCTCGATAAACACCTTAAGCTGGGCCCTGGTATCGTCCTGACCCGTATATTCATCCAGCAGCTTAGGCCGCATGGCCCTATCTATCTGCTCATCCCGTTCCTCAGTGCCCTGAGGCTGGGCGTGAACTAACCTATCGGCTTCAATCATCTATTTCTCACTCTGGGCGCTAGAGCATCGATTTCAGCGATGCCTTGATCAAGGTTTCCGAATCCATGCCCTCTTCGAAGACACTGGAGACCGCCTTACTGGCTTGTGCAGGTTTATATCCTAACGCCAAAAGCGCCGAGATGGCATCTTCTTCGGCGGTGTTGACCACAGGCACAGGAGTATAGTTCGACTGCAGCACAAACTCGCGCTCGTTACCGTGGGACGCTTCCATCAGGCTCTTGAGCTTGTCACGCATCTCAACCAGCAAGCGCTCGGCGGTTTTCTTGCCGACACCCGGCAGCTTCACCAGAGTGGCGATGTCGTCGTGTTCAACGCACTTAACAAATTCGGCCGCCGTCATGCCTGAGAGTATGGTGAGCGCCAGCTTGGGGCCGACACCATTGGTCTTGATAAGCAGCCTAAAGAGCGCCCTTTCCTGCTTGCTCATGAAACCATAAAGCAGCTGAGCATCTTCTCGCACCACGAAATGGGTGTAGATCACCGCCTCTTGGTTTAATTCCGGCAATTCATAAAAACTGGTGAGCGGCATCTGCACCTCATAGCCGACACCAGCGGTTTCGATCAGCACCTCGGGCGCCTGCTTCTCGACGAGTAATCCCCGTAAACGACCTATCATCTATATCTTCCGTAAGTTCTCGCGCTAGCCTTACCGCCCATAGCGATCAGGCTCTGATATGTGTGGAAATGGCACAGGGCAACCCCCAAGGCATCGGCCGCATCGGCCTGTGGGGCAGCGGGCAATTTCAGGATCTGTTGCACCATGTGCTGTACCTGACTCTTCTGCGCCCGTCCCGTGCCGACCACTGCATTCTTGATCTGGGTCGCCGAATACTCGGCCACCGGCAGATCGGCATTGGTGGCGGCCACTATAGCGGCTCCGCGTGCCTGGCCGAGCTTTAATGCCGAATCGGCATTCTTGGCCAGAAACACCCGCTCGATGGCAAATTCATCCGGCTGGTATTGGCGGATGATCTCACCGATCCCGTCGAATATCACCTTAAGACGGGCGGGCAGATCATCCGATTGGGTGCGAATACAGCCACTGCCCAGGTAGATCTGCTGCCTGCCCTGACACTGGATCACCCCATAACCTGTGATACGCGAGCCGGGATCCACCCCCAAGATTATTGGCATCGCCTGCTTATTCGAGGCTGGCTAAGATCTCGTCAGAGATCTCGGCGTTATGATAGACCTCTTGCACATCGTCGTGATCTTCAAGGTTATCGATCAGGCGCAGGAATTTAGGCGCGGTGGCAGCGTCCAACTCTGCCTTGGTCGATGGCACCATGGTCACCTCGGCGTTGACCGCCTCCAGTCCTGCCGCGTCCAGTGCATCTTTCACGGCACCAAAGGCTTCTGGCGTGGTGTAGACATCGATAGAGGTATCATCATTGGTCACTACATCTTCGGCGCCGGCGTCGAGCGCCGCATCCATGATGGTGTCTTCATCGCTGCCTTCGGCGTAAGAGATCACGCCACGCTTCTCGAACAGATAGGCCACAGAGCCATCTGTACCCAGGTTGCCACCCGACTTACTAAAGGCGTTACGCACGCCAGAGACGGTGCGATTTCGGTTATCAGTCATGGTTTCGACCATCACTGCGGTTCCACCCGGACCATAGCCTTCATACATGATGGTTTCCAGCACCTGGCCGTCGAGTTCGCCGGCACCGCGCTTGATGGCGCGTTCGACTGTGTCACGGGTCATGTTGTTTGACAGCGCCTTATCGATTGCCGCCCTGAGTCTAGGGTTCGAATCGGGATCCGAGCCGCCTTCTCTGGCCGCTACCGTAAGCTCGCGAATGAATTTGGTGAAGAGTTTACCGCGTTTAGCGTCTTGTGCCGCCTTGCGGTGCTTGATGTTGGCCCATTTACTGTGACCGGCCATAGGGACTCCTTATTCGAGCTTGCCTCGAAAAAGCCGAGCAAGATGCTCGGCTTATTGGTTCAATCTTGATTTATTCCTGCTCTTTCTTCGCTTCCACTACGCTCACCCCAAGCTCTTCGAGCTGTACAGGGTTAGCGAAACCTGGTGCATTGGTGAGCGGACAGGCTGCCGTGGTAGTCTTAGGGAATGCCATTACGTCACGAATCGAACTCGCACCTGTCATCAGCATCACCATACGATCGAGACCGAACGCCAGGCCTGCGTGTGGAGGTGTGCCGTACTTGAGGGCTTCAAGTAGGAAGCCAAACTTCTCTTGCGCTTCCTCGTCATCGATCCCCAGAATTCTAAATACGGCAGACTGCATCTCACCGTCGTAGATACGTACCGAACCACCGCCCAGTTCACAACCGTTTAGCACCATGTCATAGGCGTCAGAGATGGCCGCCGTAGGGTTTGCTTCCAGCTCGGCCGGTGTGATACCACTTGGCGCGGTAAACGGATGGTGCATGGCATGCAGGCCGCCATCGGATGTGCGCTCAAACATTGGGAAGTCAACCACCCATAGTGGCTTCCAGTCACCTTGAAGTAGGTCGAAATCTTCACCCACCTTCAGACGCAGGGCGCCCATGGCTTCTGCCACGATATTCGCCTTATCGGCGCCAAACAGGATAAGGTCACCGTTGGCCGCATTGGTACGATCCAGGATTCCCTTAACCACCTCTTCGCTGAGGAACTTAAGCACTGGTGACTGAATGCCTTCCAGCCCTTTCTCCAGCTCGTTGACCTTCATCCATGCCAAGCCTTTGGCGCCATAGATGTTGACATACTTGCCATACTCATCGAGCTGCTTACGTGACAGACTAGCGCCGCCCGGTACACACAGCACGGCAACACGGCCTTCACTGTCGTTGGCTGGCTCCTGGAACACCTTGAAGTCGACATCTTTAACCAGGTCGGCTACATCGACCAGCTCCAGCGGGTTACGCAAGTCCGGCTTGTCTGAGCCATAACGACGCATCGCCTCGGCGAAGGTCATCTTAGGGAACTCGCCCAGGTCGACGTTTAGCAGCTCTTTAAACAGGCCGCGTACCATCTCTTCAGTCTTGTCCATCACCTGTGCTGAGGTCATGAATGAGGTTTCGATATCGATCTGGGTAAATTCAGGCTGACGGTCGGCACGTAAGTCTTCGTCACGGAAACATTTCACGATCTGGTAGTAACGATCGAAGCCAGACATCATCAGCAACTGCTTAAACAGCTGTGGCGATTGTGGCAGCGCGAAGAACTGGCCCTTGTAGGTACGGCTAGGCACTAAATAGTCACGTGCACCTTCTGGCGTCGCCTTGGTCAGGATAGGCGTCTCGATATCGAGAAAACCGTTACCGTCGAGGAAACGACGCACGGCGCTAGTCACCTTAGAGCGGAAGATGATGCGCTCGGCCATCTCGGGGCGACGCAGATCCAGGTAGCGATACTTAAGACGCTGCTCTTCGGTGTTGTGTTGATTTTTGTCCATGTTGATCGGCAGTGCCGGTGCGCTGTTAAGAATGGTTAGCGCCTTGCCCAGCACCTCAATCTCACCTGTGCGCATCTGATCGTTGATCTGGCTGTCAGGACGTGCGCGTACTAGGCCTTTGACCTGAACACAGAACTCGCTGCGCAGTGTGCTGGCGACATCGAATACCTCTGGCAGATCAGGATCATATACTACCTGAATCACGCCTTCACGGTCGCGCAAATCCAGAAAAACCACGCCACCGAGATCGCGACTGCGGTTTACCCAACCTACGAGAGTAACTTCTTCCCCAACATGAGACCGATTAACGTCTCCACAATAATGACTGCGCATCTAACACTTTCCTTTCATCCGTCAAGGCCGTGCTTGAGGATATTCAATACATGACAAAAGCGGCATTATAGTGAAATATTGCCGATTTCAAAACAACTTCATCCGCTTAAAATGAAGTAAACCTTTGGGTTGGATAAATATCCATCAAATCCTGAACTGGGGTCACAGTTCAGGCACTTTGGTAACAGCGCCCACCCTGTTTCACTGCCCGCGACATCAATTTGTCGGCGGTCTTGAGTAACTCAACGACAGTGTCGCCATCATTCGGGAACATGGCCACCCCTATGCTGACCGATAGTGCCACATCCAGACCGTTGATGGCAAAGGGCGCACTAAAGCCGCCCACTATGCCATCGGCTACCTGACACACGGTATCGAGATCTTTACTGCGATTGAGCACCATCACAAATTCGTTGCCACCAAAGCGTGCCAGGGTATCAGACTTACGCACCGCCGACTTGAGTCGCTGCGCCCCCTCGGCCAGCACCCTGTCGCCCACCTGATGACCAAAGGTCTGATTGATTTGGCGCATATTATCGAAGCTGATGAAGAGCACTGCAAAGGGCTGCATCTCACGCCTGTGCAGCAGTACCGACTGCTGCAGCCTGTCATCAAGCAGGCTACGATTAGGCAGGCCGGTAAGCGTATCGAACTGCCCAGCCCGGGTCAGCTCATGGGCTAGCTCCTTGGCAGCCGCGAGACGGCTACGCTGGGAGCGCAAGATAAGATAGACAAACACCACAAAGCTGAGTAGCGCCAAAAGATAGAAGGCACTCTGATAGTTCACCCAGGCCCTCCAGTTGCTGACTTCCTCCTTCACCCAGTGCTGATAAATTTCCTCTTGACGCTCAGGAGTCAGCTGAGCGATGGCCTGATCCCACAGGGGGACCAATTCCTTGTACTTGGGATTTAGCGCAAAATGGCTCTGCTGCTGGGAGAAATCCGCCAACACAGACATCTTAAGTGCCTTATAATCTGACTCCTTGAGCACCATGGCCATGTTGATCACCTTCTCGATGAAGGCATCGGCCTTACCCTGTGCCACTGCATCCACACCCGCGCGGCTGTTGGGCACGATCACCAGTTCGATGCCCAGCGCCTTATTCATCAGGTTAGCAATCAGATGGTAGCCCTCGACGATTGCCAGGCGCTTTCCACTCATCTGACTCAGGTTAAATACAGTCACCTGACTTAGGTTGGTCACCAGCCCCCAGGGCGATGGCCAATAGGGGCTGGTAAAGACCATTTCCCGCTCCCGCTCTGGGGTATGGGCGACACTGCCAACGATATCTATCTCGCCCTGTTTAAGCGCATCGAGCAGGCTGCTCCAGCGCTCGAACGGCACGCCTTCGATCGTCAGGCCAAGCTGATCGGCGACCCAGAGGCTGATCTCACTGTTGATCCCCATAAACTCGCCAGATGGCCCCTGAAACTCCATGGGCGCCCAGGCAGCAAGATAACCCACCTTAAGTGTGCCCAGGCCGTCTAAATAGCGCCGCTGGGATTCTGTAATAGAGAGCGGATTAAGCAGCGACTGCACGCTCCTATCGTCTCTGTCCAATATCCATTTATTCTCTATACTGGCCAGCTCTGCATTGCTGATCAGGCGAAAGCCCGCCGCAATACGCTGAGCCAGTCCCTTATCCTCGTTGCGAGTCAGGGCATAGATATCTGTCGTAAAGGCGAGAGCACGGAATTGGTGAAAGTCGGACCAGGATTCTGCTCTCAGCAAATAGTGTTGGGTCCAGGCGGAAGACGCCACGAAGGCGGCAATATGACCCTGCTGGGCGGCCTGAATCATCTGCGTCACATCGGTATAGAGCTTAAGCTCCGAGTTCGGCAGCGCCTGCTTGAGTTTATCCAGATAAGGCGCGGTGGGCACGGCGCCGACGCGTTTTCCCTTTAACTCATCTAAGCTATTGATGGCTTTGCCATAACTGAAGAGACGGCTCTTCACCTGATAGGTGCGCCAGGCTCTGGTCAGGTTGGACTTCATGGTGTCGCTTTCGGGGTAACCCACATGGATATCGGCGCGGTGAAACCTGAGCTCATCCAGGCCATCTTCCATAGCGGCCGGGCGAAACTCCACCTCTATCCCCGTCTTCTTAGACCAGAGCTTCCAGATATCGATATAGAGACCGTGTGGCTCACCATCGCCCCCGGTATCGACAAAGGGTTGAATACCTGTGGTGGTGGCTATCACTAAGGTGTTGGCATCACGGCTAAAGCCGAGCCAGCGCTTGTCGATTTCGGCGCGGCTGGTTTGACTCAGGCTATCGAAGCCGCGGTTGATCTCTGTGATAAGGTCGAGTCGTCCCTTACTGACCGCAGGCACCAGCGCCGTCTTCTTGATCAGCAGACGATTATCCAATGGGAACTCCTCCAGGACGGCGCGGCTAACGGCGTTATCCTTTAGGTAACCTTCCATGCCGGCAAACACGTCGACCTCACCGGCCACCACGGCGCGAAGCAGTTCGGCGCGGCTATTATAGTAACGGTAGCTCAGCCCATTCACCTGATGATTGAGTATCGATTCGTGTGACGAGCCCGCCACGACGCCGATACGATAGGGCTGGAGATCGGTAAAACTTTTCTTGCCTTTAAGTGTGTTACGCACATAAAGATAGGTGCTGACATAGGCGATGGGCGCGGCAAAATCGAAATCCCTATCCCGCTCCTTGGTGATGCCAAGGCCGATATGGATGTCGGCATCTCCCTGGGCGAGCTGTTTAAGCGAGTCCTGCCAGTGACGGGCGACGAAGACCACAGGCACCTGAGTCTGCGACGACCATTCGCGCCAAAGATCCACCAATACGCCTTTAGCGTCACCGTTCTCATCGACAAACTGATAAGGATAACTGTCCTCTCCCATCACCAGCACCAGTGGAGCCTGACGCCCGTCGGCAGCCAGATGCCAACTGGAAAGTAGGGGGAGCACTATGGCTAAGGGGACGAAGGCCATGCGCGCCAGTGCGCCGCGAACCTTGGCTAAAAAAGCCGATGCCAAAAGATGTAGTGGTGTCAAAGATCTATCCCGGTCTCTATTATCATTTTATTAGCGCTAACCTAACACGCCTTGATGTATTAACCATTACTATTGGGCTGTCTAAACCTAAAAACGATTCAAAACATTCACCTATAACCTGGCCAGCATATTCACCATATTTAAAAGGCGTTTTAAAGGCAGCTTCATATTACAAGCCGGCTACAAAAATAACCTTGGCGCCTTAGCTTAAATCACAAAGTCACCGCGCTGTAAAATATATGTTGTTATTAGGATATTAGACAGAATTTTATGCCTAATTACCAGTACTAGACTTGCTGCGAACTGTTATCATTAGCTAGAATGGAATATTGAATTTACTCAAAAAACTCTGATGAACTCGAATCAAGATACAATTTACGCCCAAGCCTGTGAACATATCAGTGACTTTCAATTCGACGATAGAGTCGCAGGTGTCTTTAGCGATATGATACGTCGCTCTGTCCCTGGATATGGACAGATCATCAACACCCTAGGCGATTTCGCCGATAAATGTGTCACCCCCAATAGCAAGATATACGATTTAGGCTGTTCGCTTGGCGCCGCCACCTTGAGCGTGCGTCGCCGTATCGAAGGCAGGGGCTGCGAGATCATCGCCGTCGATAATAGCGAGTCGATGGTAGAGCGCTGCAAACAGAACCTCAGTGCCTATGTGAGCGAGACCCCCGTCGATCTGATCTGTGCCGATATTCGCGACATAGAGATCCAGGACGCCTCCATGGTCATCCTCAACTTCACCATGCAGTTCCTGGCGCCCGAAGACAGACAAACACTGATCGCCAAGATCTATCAGGGACTCAAACCCGGCGGCATTCTCGTCCTGTCAGAGAAGCTCGTCTTCGAAGATGAGCCGGTGCAGCATCTGCTGGACGAGTTACATCTCGACTTTAAACGTGCCAACGGCTACAGCGAGCTTGAGATTAGCCAAAAGCGCAGCTCGCTGGAACATGTCATGAAACCAGACACCCTGCCCCAGCATCAGCAACGCCTTGAGGCTCAAGGTTTTAGTCATTTTAGTGTCTGGTTCCAATGTTTTAATTTCGCATCTATGGTGGCCATCAAGTGATCAGCTTCAGCTCCTTTTATCAGCAAATCGCCGACTCCAATCTTCAACATTGGTTAGAAGAACTCCCGACGATCCTCGGCCAATGGCAACGTGAACATAAGCACGGCAATCTGCCCAAATGGGAAAAGGTACTCAATAAACTCCATTACCCTGCACCAGACAGAATCGATTTCACCACTAAGGTAGAGGTGGGCAGCGGTGAGCAGCTCACCAAGGGCCAGCAAGAAAAACTCAAAAACCTGCTGAAACTCTTTTGCCCCTGGCGCAAGGGTCCCTTCGATCTTCATGGCATTCATATCGACACCGAATGGCGTTCAGACTGGAAATGGGAGCGGGTTCAGCCCCACATCTCACCACTGAAGAATCGTACCGTGCTCGATGTTGGTTGCGGCAGCGGTTATCACATGTGGCGTATGCTGGGTGACGGCGCAAAACGTGTCGTCGGTATCGACCCTTCACCGCTATTTCTGTGTCAATTTGAGGCGGTAAAACGCCTGGCGGGTAACGAACACCCAGTGCATCTATTACCCCTTGGCATAGAGCAACTGCCGCCGCTGGATGCCTTCGACACAGTATTCTCCATGGGCGTGCTCTATCACAGACGCTCGCCTATCGATCACCTGCTGCAACTGAGGGACCAACTCAGGACCGGCGGCGAACTGGTACTCGAGACATTGGTCGTCGATGGCGATGAAAACACGGTGCTGGTGCCAGGAGAGCGTTACGGTAAGATGAACAATGTCTGGTTCCTGCCGTCGGCCAAGGCTCTAGAGGCCTGGCTCAAGAAGGCAGATTTTGTCGATGTCCGCTGCGTCGATATTGATGTCACCTCATTGGCAGAACAGCGCAGCACAGATTGGATGCCTAATGAGTCGTTAGTCGATTATCTGGATCCTAACGATGTCAGTCTGACGGTTGAGGGCTATCCGGCGCCCAAACGCGCCACTTTTATTGCCGTGAAGAATCAGCCCAACAAAGATTTGATTTAAACGAAAATAGTAAACGGGAAGCACTATGTTAAAACAGATGACAACTCTCGCCCTGGTAACCAGCCTTGCAGGCTGCGCGGCAACTCAAGCGCCTGAGCAGCCCGCCCCGGTCGACATCGACACCTTTAATGCAAGCCTGAGTGAGCAAAAGAGCGAACTAGTCACCTTAATCAGCGCCAACCAAAGCGAGCAGCAGGCCGCGCTGACTTCCCTATCGACCCAGCTGGAGCAACTGTCCAAGCAGGTGGCCGCCGTTAGGACTCAGCCCGAGAAGCAGGTGGTACAGGTCCCGGTGCAGTGCGACCCATCGCCCATCGGCGACAAGTTTATTCTGGGCGCGGTAGAACATGTCTATGTCGATGAGATCAAGGCAGGCTTCGAGACTCGTATCGATACCGGCGCAGAATCATCATCGCTTGATGCTCACAACATCATATTGTTCGAGCGCAATGGTAAGCAGTGGGTACGCTTCGACGTCTTCACCCAAGGCGCCGACAAGCCATCGCAGACCTTCGAGTCTAAGGTGGAGCGCTTCGTTCGTATCAAGCAGGATGCCGATGAGAAGAATGACAGACGCCCGGTGATCCATGCCCATCTGCAGATTGGCAATTACAAGGCGGAAACCGACCTTAACCTAGTGGATCGTAGCCATCTCGACTATCAACTGCTGCTGGGACGTAAGTTTATGCAAGACATAGCAGTTGTCGATGTGGGTCAGAATTTTGTGCACGGTAAGAAAAATCCGTCAAAAACAGCAAAATAATAGGATGTAGACTCGATGCACTCTAAAAAACCTTTTTATATCTTAGTCGTCCTGCTGTTTATCGCAGGCATAGCCGCCAGTGTCTATCGTGGCATCGAACACAATGTGCCCTTCCTTCCGGGCGAACAGGTACAGAGCTGGGCGGTAGATGCCAAGGTCAGTTTTCAAGGCACCGGCGAACCCGCCGAGGTCACCTTCTCGCTGCCTAACGATCCAGCCTTCGAGATCCTAGCGGAAAACGCCACCTCGCCGGGCTACGGCATGTCGGTTACTCAGGCTGATAGCGGTCGCCAGGTCACCTGGTCGACGCGAGAGGCGATAGGTCAGCAAGATCTCTACTACAAGGTCACCTTAGTGCCGACCGGCAAGAATGAGATCCCAGCCGAACAAGCGCCCGAGACACCCCAGGCCTACAACTGGTCTGCCACAGAGAAGGCCGCCGCCGAACAGGTGATGAGCGAGATCTGGTCACGCAGCGCGACCAACCTCTCGTTTGCCCAGCAGCTCAACAAGAGCTTCAACGCCACCGAGCGCAGCCAGAATCTGGAATTGCTTCTCACCAGCAATTCACGTCCCGATCTTTTCATCCGCATGCTTAACAGCAAGGGGATCCCGGCCAAGAAGGTCAGCGGGCTATTTTTAGAAGATCAGCGTCGCCGTCAGCAACTGTCCAACTATGTGGAGGTCTACCACCAGGGACAGTGGCTCATCTTCAACCCCAACGATGGTACTCAGGGACGTCCTGATAACCTGCTTATCTGGGACAGAACCGCAAAATCGACGTTGGATGTCGTTGGCGGCGTCAACTCTCAGGTGAACTTCTCCATGTTGCAAGACACCCGCTCGGCGCTGGCGACCTCTATCGACATGCTGAAGAACAAGGATGCCCTAGACTTCTCCCTCTACCAGTTGCCGCTGGAAGAGCAGAGCCTGTTTAAAGGCATCTTGCTGATCCCTATCGGCGTGCTGATGGTGGTGTTCCTCAGGGTCATCATAGGCATCAAGACCTCGGGTACCTTCATGCCCGTGCTGATCGCCCTGGCCTTTATTCAGACCACCCTGCTGACCGGCCTTATCGGCTTCCTGTTGATCGTCGCCTTCGGTTTGATGATCCGCTCCTATTTGTCGGATCTTAACCTCCTGCTTATTTCGCGGATCTCGGCGGTGATCATAGTGGTGATAGGCATCATAGGCCTGTTCACCCTGCTCTCTTACAAGTTTGGCCTGAGCGAAGGGCTCACCATCACCTTCTTCCCAATGATCATCCTGGCATGGACCATCGAGCGTATGTCCATCCTCTGGGAGGAGGAAGGCGCCAAAGAAGTGATGGTCCAGGGTGGTGGTAGCCTGTTTGTCGCCACCTTAGCCTACCTGGCCATGAGCGCGACCTGGGTACAACACTGGGTATTTAACTTCCTGGGGATCCATCTGGTGATTCTGGCAACCGTACTGTTGATGGGCCAATACACAGGTTATAAGTTATTGGAACTTAGACGCTTTAGACCTTTAGCGGGAGAGTAACCATGCTATTTGCAAATCCGCTAAGGCTAAGGGATAACGGCGTGCTTGGCATGAACAAGCGTAATATCGACTACATAGGTCGGTACAACCAACGCAAGTTCTACAAGCGCGTGGACGATAAGTTAACCACCAAGCAGTTGGCACTGGCGAACGACATCGCCGTGCCTGCGCTCATCGGTACCGTCTGCCAGCAACATGAGATCATGCATATCCCAGAGATGGTCAACAACCGCGATGGCTTCGTGATCAAACCCTCACAGGGGTCCGGCGGTAAAGGGATCTTGGTGATCACTAAGGTAGAGAATGGCCATTATTTTAAGCCTAATGGCCACGAGGTCACGCCCAGCGAGATCGACCGCCACATATCTAACATACTCAGTGGCCTCTTCTCGCTCGGCGGTAAGCCAGATGTGGCCATCGTCGAAGGACTCATCGAGTTCGATCCCGTTTTCGACGGCTACTCCTTCGAGGGGGTACCCGATATTCGCCTGATCGTCTTTAAGGGATTCCCCGTCATGGGGATGCTGAGACTATCGACGGCCGCATCCGATGGTAAGGCTAACCTGCACCAAGGAGCAGTAGGCGTCGGCCTGGATATCGCCACCGGCAGAGGCCTGCATGCGGTGCAATTTGACCGCCCTTTAGACCTGCACCCGGATACCAACAAGAAACTCACCGAGATCCAGGTGCCTCACTGGGATACTCTTTTGCATACGGCCTCCAAGGCCTATGAGATGAGTGAGCTTGGGTATCTGGGCACAGACATGGTGCTGGACCAAAAGCTGGGGCCCTTGCTGCTTGAGCTGAATGCGCGCCCGGGTCTTGCTATTCAGATCGCCAATGCTCAGGGCTTGCTGCCGCGACTTAAGCATGTCGAGCAGATGAAAAACCAATCTATGTCAGTGGAAGAGCGCGTCGCCTATGCTAAAACGCATTTTAGCAGTCTGCCTGGCGCTTAACTACAGCGTGGCGGCCCAGGCCGCCTCTCCTATCACACTGCTGAGCAAGCAGTGCATCGACTACCAGGTCTCTCTGTCCCAGGCTCAGACCAGCGACACACCACAAGACGCCAGCGTGAGGCTCGAGCGCGAGTTGCTAGGCCTGTTTAATCTCAAAGACAGCGTGCGCTTCTATCGTCACTATCCATTGAATGCCGAGGATAAAGAGGCCTTATTGCAGTGTCAGCTGCATCTCGCCGATGAGTTTGAGCGTCTAGCCAAAGACCCTTGGCTCAAAACACAGAGCCGACAATGGGCGCAAAGCCAAGTGTCAGATCTCCGCCAACTCGGCCGGGGGCTTACGCAGCAGATAGCCGAGCAGATTGACCAGGTGCAGAAGGCGAAGATCCATACCGCTCAGGCAAGTATCGCCCATGGACTAAGACAGAAAGATCTGTCACTCATCATAGGTGAGAGCCGGTGTCGCCTCGACGATGAAGCTAAATCCCACGAAGCTAAATCCAAAGAGGCTCAGGCGCAGGCCTTCGATAACTCAATCGCCAGCTATCTGATCCATCAGCCAGATGAGGCCTGTAAGCGCCAGGTATGGCAGGCCTACCAAACCCGGGCCAAGCAGAAAAACCTGGCCGCCATGTCCCTCATCCTCGAGACCAAACAGGCGGTAGCAGAGGAGCATGATGCGCTCGACTATGCCAGCTGGGCACTCAGCCATCAGCAACTTGCGAGCCCGGAGCAGGTCAAACAATATCTAGACAGTCAAACCCGGATAGCGCCTGCCCCCTGGCGCCTAGGCGCTGTGCTTGCCGACCTTGCCAAAGTCGAGGTTCGGCCCCTGTCGGGTCGACAGCTGCTGAGTGAAATTCAGCAAGAGCTTGAGCCATTTGGCCTGCAGTTTGAGACCATTAACACCGACATGCTGCGTCTGTGGCACCAGGGGCGATTGCTGGGGGATATCTTTCTCAGCCAGGCGGCGACTCATCGAGGGGCAAAAACCCAGTTGAGTCCCCTAAGGCAAAGCGTAGTGGGTCAACAGTTTGGCCAGCTCACCCTCACGCTGCCAGATGAGATCGATGACTATCGCGGTCAAGAGCAGCTGATCATCGCAGCCGCCGAGATGGTCTCTCGCCTGCTCACAGGTGGGCGTTACTACCTCAACAACACCTTAGGCGATGGCCAGGCGATCGCCAGCCTCTGGCTGAGTCAATACCTGTCGAAGCGGCTGCTTCCCCAGTTGCCCAGAGATAGCCGCGAAGCCCAGCTCAAGGCGTTTGCATCCCAGCTCAAGGTGTTTCGCAGCAAGCTAGCCTTGCGGGCATATCAGGCACCCGAACATCGCCTCTATCGCGACCTAAATCAGGAATTTTCCCTGAGTTTCGGCGAGCCTTGGCCTGAAGCCGATGATGCCCTGTTTAGCTTTACCGGCGCCGTCACCCAGGGCCCCCTCTATTATCTCTCTCTGTGGCACCAGAGCCTGGCAGAGCAGATCCTGAGCGACACTCACCAGGAAGATAAGGCCGTGTTCGAACTCCTCCTCATCAACGAGCAGCAACTGTCTCTCGATGAGCAACTCAATTTGATTTTTGGCAGTGCACAGTCAGTCGCCACCATCCTAGAAAGGAGCCAACATGTTCAACTTAAGCCCGTACACTAGAATCTTTAGGGCACTCGCACTCACCTCCGCCCTGCTGCTCCCTAGCCTGCCAGCCTCGGCAAAGACAGCCAACTCGCTGGATGCACAAGGGGTCAAGCAGGCGATTCAACAGAACCTTGAAGATCATCTCTATCAACTCCCTCCTAGAGTGCAGGGGCACTATGGTATCCGCCTCTATCGCATGACGGGAGATGATAAGTATGCCAATGCCGCTTTAGTCGACCTATATGCCGTCACCGAGTCTCAGGCGTTTTATGCCTGTCGGCTGGATCAGCCTGGCTTTATAGAGAATGAGGCTCAGGCGGCCATCGATGTATTGGGTAAAGGCCCCAGAGCCAAGGCGCGTAAGAAGGCGCTCTCCCCCTTTCCTGAATTTCTCTTCTACACCGACGTGCTACTGAGATTCTCCAGCCGCATCGACGAGTTTGGCCTGCAAGGGCCCTGTCACAACAAGTTGGTCAAGGCCCTAAAGGCGACCGACCTTAAACGCGGGCTCACCGACAAGGCGATGATCGAAGCCTGGGCCGCGCAGCTCGTCAACTATGTCTACTGGGCCAAGCAGCTCGGTGTGGGCGACTATGTGCAGGAGTACAAGGCGGGTTTCAACCGAGTCTATCCCCTAAGCCGCGACCCTAAGCTCGACAAGAAACAGTTTCGCAATAAGATCTACGGCATGACCCACTTTATCTTCGCCGCCAGCGAGTATTATCAGCATCCGGTCGATAGAAAGGAATTTGCCTGGATCTTGGATTATTTCGAGGCCAACATAGACAGGATCCTGCGCGATGCCACCGACGATATCATCGCCGAAGTCGGCATAAGCTTCCACCTGGCAGGCATGTCGGACAATCCCGTAGTGAAGAAGACCCAGGCCCACATCATGGCGGCCTTCGATCCTAAGGTGCAGACCATCCCTTCACCCCGAGGTAATCCCGATCTTGCCCTGGGCGAGCATCGCAACGTATTAGGCATGATGCTGCTGGACTGGCCCAAGACACTACATCAGGGCCCCTATTTCCATCGACTCAAGGCAACCAAGAAATATCTGCCTAAGTTGGTGAGCATAAAAACCGACGGCGATGGCGTAAAAGCCGAGAAAAAGAAATCTCAGGGCGTTAAACATTAGGAGTCCAGGATCAGCATGAGTCAGGCTAAATCGACCTTCGAGCAATGGCGTATTCTACAGGCCGTCGTCGACTACGGTGGCTACGCCCAGGCGGCAGAAAAGCTTAATAAGAGCCAGTCCTCTCTCAACCATGCGGTGGCCAAGCTTCAAACCCAGTTAGGGGTTGCCTTGCTGGAAGTGAGAGGCCGAAAGGCTTATCTCACCGAGAGCGGCGAGGTACTGCTTAGACGTTCGCGTCACATCACCCGCTCAGTGAGCGAGCTAGAGCAGTTAGCTAGCAACCTGGAAAAGGGCTGGGAGCCGAGTCTGTTGCTCTCCAGGGAAATAATCTACCCCATGGAGCACCTCATCGACGCCCTGGCTGAGTTCGAACCTCTGGGACGTGGCACCCGCATCACCGTCTTAGACTCGGTGATCAGCGGCAGCGCCGAACTGGTGGAGTCGGAAGCCGTGGATCTCGCCATCATAGGTGGCACGCCGCCGAAAGGCCACCTGGCCCAGCCATTGTGCAATGTGGATTTTCAACTGGTCTGCCACCCTTCTCATCCTCTGGCAAGCATGGCGATGCCCCTGGACGATCAAACCCTGGCGGAGCAGTTACAGATAGTGATCAAAGATACGGGTCAGATCGCCCGCGGTGAACTGGGTTGGCTCAAGGCCGAACGGCGCTGGACGGTAGCCAATTTTCATGAGGCCCTGGTCGTGCTGGCCAAGGGCCTGGGATTTTGCTGGATCCCCAGCCATCTGGTGTGCGACGCCATCAAGGAAGGTCGCCTGGCCCGATTGACCCTGAGGGGGTCGACTCATCGCCAGGTGCCCCTGAGCTTGGTTATTCCCAATCGCGACAAGCAAGGGCCCGCCTCACAGCTGCTGGAACAGTTGATCCTTAAAAATCATTCGGTTTTAGAGGGTGAAAGTGAATGATGAAGATTGAGATTCGCCCGATTGATAACGCATCGACAGGGCTTCAGAGGTAAAGACAAGGCCATCGGATGCAAGGATATGACGGCTTATCCTCTCTATCGATTGCGACGGTGAGATGTCATCATCGAGTGGCGACGGTGAGTCGACTCTCGCGCCTGAGATTTTGCCCTCTTCATCCACACTACCACTCACCCTTGGGATCACAGGCTCGGGCAACTGGCGCTGCTGCTCGCTCTTACCAGCATCGATAAGTGGCTGCGTCTGCTGTGGGGAAATGGCGCTTTCCTGGCGCGCCTTTGCCAGTTCCGCCTTCGCCGTATTCATCTTACGCAGGGCTTCGCTCGCCACCCGAATATCGGCCATCGAAGGTGTCACTGGCGCCATCGCCGCCGCATAGACCTGTTTCATCTTATTCAGGGTCGCTAACGGGTCGCCGGGAATGGAGGAGATATCGATCGACACCTCACCATCCACCGCATAACGCCTGCCATCGCTGCCCTGTTCATACTTAAAGCTTGGGCTACGGGCAAAGGTGCCGCCGACGCTGGCATGGGCCTGCTCGTGGGCTCTGACCTCGGCGTCGCGTCGCGAAAGTTCTTTCAGCTCAGCCTCCTGACGAGCAAGCTCGGGATCTTGCCCTGGACTAGCCTCTTGCCCTAGGCTATTCTCTCGCCCCGCGTTATCTTGCTGCTCATGGGCAAAGGGATTGTACGCCTCATCAGATGTTTCATCCGCTCGGCCAAAAATATCGACTCGGGGCTTTTCACCATCAACTGCGCTGGCACCATTAGTGTCACGCCCTTCTCTACCCGGGCCTCTTGCGGGATCAGCGCTTGGCAAGCCATTACCCACACGTGAATCTGTAGCTTGCTTTCCTAAGCCACTTGCTCCCGAAAATACGCTTTGGTGAGAGCCTGCACCGCCATCACCGAGTCCCGGACTGGTGACTTGATTAAGCAATCCTCCAATCCCAAGGGGGCCACGGGAGAGGCTGTAACCCCCTTGGCCGGTTGAACTGCCTGAATTGGAAATGCTGGAAGTAACACTGGAAGTGATAGCCGAAGATGCCGGCAAAGAACCTGCCGTGTTTGCCTTGAGGCTTGCGCTTGCCGCGCGATTAGTGACAACTGGCGCCGAATTTACCGAACCGGACGTATACCCTGAAATTGAACCAGACTTTGAGCCTGAAATAGAACCAGAGTTTGAGGCTGAAGAGGAAGCTAGAGCGTAACTTGGAGCAGAAGAAGACGGCAACGCGCTCAGGCGCATTGCCGTTAAGGATGGCGTAGTCATGGCGCCGGCCACGGACTTACACCTCTATATCTATCACTGTACCTAGGGTCTCGTTTGCGGCCTCTAACACTTCTACCGCGGCTTCCCCTTGGTTTTTAGATTCGATAGCCGAGACCAGGGCCTGGGTTTTATCTGTGGCGTTAACGGGATTAGCCGTCTCTGTACCACCGGCTTCGCTCGCCTGCTGCGGGCTGGGTTTAGCAACATCCACAGTGGCCTGAGTCAAGCCAGACTGCGCACTTTGCAAACCGGCAAGACCGGATGAAAAACTTGATGGGATTTCCATAATCTAGGGCCCTTTCTCATGAGTCACACTTACGGCTAATTATTAATCAAAACCCAGTCAAAGTACAGCCCGGCAGTGGGCCCGGCTATCTCCTTGAATTGGTTAGCTTGCGCCTATCCAGCCAGCCTCCCAGTCCTTCCACACAGGGGTAAATCCTCGCCCGCGTAGTACGCTGGCAACCTCAGATGCACTGCGCTCATCGCTGATCTCAAACTGATCCAGCTGAGCCGCCGGATTAACATAGCCACCGGGTTCGGTGCGACTACCGGCACTCATCTGGGTGATGCCAAGTCCGAGAAGGTTATCTCTCAAACTCGGGCTTTCCCTAGTGGACAGGCTGATCTCAAGCTGCTCATTAAACAGGCGAAAGGCACAGATGAGCTGCACCAGACCTCTGTCGGTTAACTGTACCTTAGGCGCGATCCCCCCGACACAGGGCCTTAGCCTGGGTAGTGAGATGCTGTAACGTGATCGCCAGAAGCGCCTTTCGAGATAATCCAGGTGATAGCCCATCAAGAGCGCGTCCATGCGCCAATCATCGAGTCCTAATAGCACCCCAAGCCCTATCTTATCGACACCCGCCTCGGCTATCCGCTCCGGCGAGGCGAGCCGATAGCCATAATCCTGCTTGTTGCCCCTCAGGTGATGCTTACGATAGGTCTCTGGATCATAAGTTTCCTGATACAGCATCACGGCGTCCAGCCCTTTGTCGACCAAGATACGGTAGTGCTCGCCGCTCAGTGGCTGTACCTCCATGGCCACATGGCTGAACTCTGCCTTCACCAGGGGTAAGACCTCGGAGAAATAGTCGATGCCAACCTTAGTCTCGTGCTCGCCGGATACCAGCAAGATGGAATCAAACCCCTGGGGCTTGATCACCGCCATCTCAGCCGCCAATTCATCGAAACTGAGCACCTTACGTTTGAGCTTGTTACTCATGGTAAAACCACAGTAGTCACACTCGTTGGCGCACAGATTAGAGAGATAGAGCGGCAGATACAGGCCAATGTTATGACCAAAGCGGCGCCGGGTTAAGGCGGCGGCTCGCTGCGCCATGGGTTCGAGGTAGGCTTCGGCTGCTGGCGACAACAGCGCCAGAAGATGCCTTAAGTTACCCTGCTCTCCTTCGATTGCCGCTTCAACATCGGCAGCGGTGGTCGAATAGAGCGCCATGCGCAGCTTTTCACGGGAAAGTCCACTCAAAGTTTCCAAGAAACTCATAGATCTACTCCGTTAAGAAGCCGGTAAGCGCCTGCTGGGGGCTGGTGCCCATCGCCCTTTGATGTACCTGAGCCAGGCCAGCCTCATAGGCCTTGCGACCCGTGGCGACGGCATCGGCAAAACAGAGCGCCATTTTGACCGGATCGCGACTGGCGGCAATGGCCGTGTTAACCAGCACGGCACTCGCCCCCATCTCCATGGCCGCCATCGCCTGAGAAGGAGAACCTATCCCCGCATCCACTACAACCGGCACACTGGCCTGTTCTATGATGATCTTTAGAAAGGTCGCCGTCTCCAGACCACGGTTTGAGCCTATGGGGCTACCGAGTGGCATCACCGCCGCGCAGCCCACAGACTCTAGGTTGCGACACAGCACAGGATCGGCATGCACATAGGGCAAAACCGTAAAGCCGCGTTCACACAGCACCTTGGCGGCGTTAAAGGTCTCAATGGGATCCGGCATCAGGTATTTGGGATCTGGGTGGATCTCAAGCTTTATCCAGGAAGTCCCCAGCACCTCTCGGGCAAGCTCTGCGGCAAAAATAGCCTCCTTGGCATTACGCGCACCCGAAGTATTGGGCAGCAGCTTGACGCCACTCTGGCGTATGGGCGCCAAGATGTCATCGAAGCCCGCCTTGAGATCGACTCGCTTCATGGCCAGGGTGACCAATTGGGAGCCACTAGCAGCCAAGGCTGCCAGCATCTGATCGGCACTGGCAAACTTACCCGTGCCGGTAAACAAGCGGGAAGAGAACTGACTATCGCCTATCGTTAACATATTAACCTCCTGCCACTACACCAAATATTTCAATGACATCATCGGCCTGACACCCAACCTCAGACCAAGTCGACTTGGGGACCACCTCGCCACCACGCACCAGAGCGATGCTGTCCAGTGCGACCGCCTGAGCTTCTAACATGGCTTCGAGACTCGTATTGACGGGCACCTGAATTAGCTGTCCATTTAAACTTATGCTTATCTCATTCATTTTTATCTCCTGACGCCGTCTCTTGCGCTACTTCTACCGCCGTCTCTTTCTGCCGCTGTCCCTTTCGCCGAACAGACGGCGCAATCTGGATCACGGCGAAGCTTAAGCCGCTTCATCTCACCCGTTAACCCATCGAACCTGTTCAGCAGGCCTAAGCCAGGTAAACCCAGCAATAGCTTGATTGCCAGGAGTGACTGCATCGATGCCATACTGCCCACCATAGGGCCGAGCACACCTATGGTGCTGCAACTTTCGCTCACCTTGAGCTCTTGTGGAAACAGGCAATGATAACAGCCAAGTTGCGGCGCCTCATTGAGATCAAACGCCATCAACTGACCGGAAAAGTGTGCGGCCGAGGCCACCACATGGCGCTTCTTTAACGCCACGCAGGCACGATTTACGCTATGGCGGGTGGCGAAGTTGTCGCTACAATCGAGCACCAGGTCGGCATTAAACAGCAGCGCCTGGGCATTGCTATCATCGAGCCGCACCCGTTTTTCACGCACCTGGCAATCGCCCGTTTTAAGCCTCCCTGCCGCCACGCTGGCCTTGTACTGACCGCAATCCGCCTGACCAAAGAGCATCTGGCGAGGCAGGTTACTGAGCTCGACTCTGTCATCATCGATGAGGGTGAGTCTGCCGACACCGGCTGCGCTCAAGTATTGGGCGCATAGCTGACCCAGGCCGCCGACACCGACAATGACCACGCTCGCCTGCATCAACTTTTGCTGCCCCTGCTCGCCGACCTCGGGTAGCATGATCTGCCGCGAATATTGGATAAAGGCTTTGTCATCGAGCGCCATGAGCCATCTCCCACATGCTGGCGAGCCGACGATAGGCCTCGCCCGGTGATTCAGCCTGAGTCACGGCCCGCACCACGGCAACAGCCTCTACGCCGGTCTGCTTAACTTGACCCAAACGTGACGCATCTATGCCGCCAATCGCCACTCGTGGGCAATTGGGCGTCCACAGCGCAACCATGTGCGCGAGATGCTTAAGTCCCTGAGGATTGGATGGCATGGATTTGGTCGGCGTGGGAAAGATATGGCCTAACGCCAGATAGGAAGGGTTAAGCTGACTTGCCAATGCCATCTCGAATACCCCATGGCTGGAGATCCCCAGCGCTATGCCCGCCTTGGCGATCGCCTCGAGATCTGCGCTACAGAGATCTTCCTGACCCAGATGGATACCGAACGCGCCATGCTTGAGCGCAAGCTGCCAGTGATCGTTGATAAACACCTGAGCATCATACGCTCGGCCCAGTGCGATAGCCTCTTTGATCAAAGCCTCTAGCGCCGATTCATCAGGGGCGCCAACAGGCTTGATATCAGCTCGCCCGTCATCGGCAAGTTTTATCCTTAGCTGAGCCGTACTGGCACCTGCTGCCAGCACCTGCTCCAGGGTCTCTAGCCTATCGACCACGGGGTAGACGCCGATGGGGCGTTGTAGCTTGGGAAAGTTAAACGGCTGCGCCGCGTTGGCATGCATCTGTGCATCGACAATCAGAGGCAAAGATGTTAATCCGGCAGGCCAACCACAGTGTGCCAAGGGGCCGGCTCCTGCGCCAACGGCGCTCGCGAACCTGATGCCTTGGCTCACATAGGCCTTAGCCATCAAAATGGCATCGTGGAGCACCAGCCCCTGGGCGAGAAAACAGGCTATCGCCGATGACAAGGTGCAGCCACTGCCATGATGGTTAGGGTTGTCCACTCGCTCGCTACTCAGACGAAACCCTCTATGCTGGTGTATCGTCGAGGTGTGCGCCACCTCGTTGCAGACGAAGAGGTCCTCTGCCCACTCGTTTTGCCAGAGTGCGCCCTTGTCGCCGCCAGTGATCAGCAGATGACAGGCTAACTGATTCGACAGCATCTTAGCCTGGGGGAGTATCTCATCCCTCGATGTCGTCTCTTCTCCCAGCAATCTGCCAAACTCGCTAAGGTTCGGGGTGATGAGGCTTAGCACTCCCCTGAAGGGAGTGAAATCCAGGCCGCCTTGCTTTGGCTGTACTTGCATTTGCAGGCCTTGCTTTGACTGACTTTGCATTGGCTGCGTTGAGGATTCTCCCTCTTCCCCTTGCGTTTTCACTTGCGCTGCAAGCGCATCACCGCATGAGGCCACCATCACAGGATCGAGGATCACGGGGATAGGCTGACCCTCTTTCGTCCTGAGCGGTTTAATATGATTCAACAGCCAGTCGGCCACCAGATGGATCTGTCGCTGATTGGCGAGCAGCCCTATCTTTATCGCCCTTGGTGGTAAATCGGCCAGCAGGGTATCGAGCTGAGCGAGCAAGATGGACTCACTTACCGGCTCGACACCATTCACCGCCACAGAGTTTTGCGCGGTCACACTGGCTATCACGCTACAAGCGTGGCAACCAAGATCTGTCATGGTCGCCAGGTCCGCCTGAATGCCTGCACCGCCGCCGCTGTCTGAACCGGCAATGGTCCAGACAATTGGTTTATCAGCTGACATGACTATACCTCTTCAACGTCAGCCAATGCGGCACTGTGATAGAGCGCGCCACCACTTTGCTTAAACTGGGCCGACATCCGCGCCATCCCCTGCTGGACATCCGCCTTGGGGTTATCACCATCGACATCCGACACTTCAATCTCTCTCACCTCGATGGCTTGAGCCGCCGCGTATTCTCGTACCTCTTGAGTGATCTTCATCGAGCAAAACTTGGGGCCGCACATGGAGCAGAAATGGGCCACCTTAGCCGACTCCTGCGGAAGTGATTCGTCGTGAAACGCCCTGGCGGTGTCGGGATCCAACCCCAGGTTGTATTGATCTTCCCAGCGAAACTCGAATCTGGCCTTAGACAAGGCATTGTCGCGGATCTGCGCGCCAGGATGGCCCTTGGCCACATCACCAGCATGAGCAGCGATCTTGTAGGCGATCAGCCCCTGTTTCACATCTTCCTTGTTCGGCAGGCCGAGATGTTCCTTAGGCGTCACGTAACAGAGCATGGCGCAGCCATACCAGGCGATCATCGCCGCACCTATGCCAGAGGTAAAGTGATCATAGCCAGGGGCGATGTCTGTGGTTTGCGGCCCCAGAGTGTAAAACGGCGCCTCGTCGCACAGCTCGAGCTGCTTATCCATATTCTCTTTGATCAGCTGCATCGGGATATGGCCCGGCCCCTCGATAATGGTCTGCACATCATATTGCCAGGCCTTCTTCACCAGCTCGCCGAGGGTTTCCAACTCGGCAAACTGCGCCTCATCGTTGGCATCGGCAATGGAGCCTGGACGCATGCCATCACCCAGAGACAGCGAAACATCGTAGGCGGCGCACAGCTGGCAGATCTCATCGAAATGTTCATAGAGGAAGTTTTCCTTGTGATGAGAGAGGCACCATTTGGCCATGATAGAACCGCCACGGGAGACAATACCCGTGAGGCGTTTGGCCGTCATGGGCACATAGCGCAGGAGCACGCCCGCATGTATGGTAAAGTAATCCACCCCCTGCTCCGCCTGCTCTATCAGGGTATCTCTGAAGATCTCCCAGGTAAGGTCTTCGGCGACGCCATTGACCTTCTCCAGCGCCTGATAGATGGGCACTGTGCCTATGGGCACGGGTGAATTACGCACTATCCACTCGCGGGTCTCGTGAATATAGCGGCCGGTGGAGAGATCCATCACTGTATCTGCGCCCCAGCGGGTGGCCCACACCAGCTTCTCCACCTCCTCTTCGATAGACGAAGTGACCGCCGAATTACCTATGTTGGCATTGACCTTAACTAGAAAATTACGGCCGATGATCATAGGTTCGGCCTCGGGGTGGTTGATGTTCAGCGGCAAGATAGCCCGGCCCACCGCCAGCTCCTGACGCACAAACTCGGGGGTAATGGGCTCGCCCACCTTGGCACCGAAACTCTCACCCGGTGCGCGCTGGTTAAGCACCTCTTGGGTCACGCTCTCGCGGGCCATGTTTTCACGCAGGGCCACATACTCCATCTCGGGGGTGATGATGCCGCGCCTCGCATAATGCATCTGAGTCACCACCTTGCCATCAAGGGCGCGTCTGGGCCTAGGCAGATGCTCGAACCTGAGATGGTCTAAGCCTTCATCGGCCAGGCGCTGCTGGGTAAAACCTGAGCTAACCTGCTCGAGTACCTGGGTATCGCCGCGCTCGGCGATCCACTGAGATCGCAGCTTTACCAAGCCGTGACGCACATCGATATCGGCGTTAGGGTCCGAATAGGGCCCGGCGCAATCATAGACGTTAATGGGCGGATTCTGCTCATAGACAGGCGCCTCGGCGGTGCCGCCGATCAGGGTATCGGACTGAAAAATCTGCCGCATGGCAACCTTAAGATCTGGCCTGCTACCGCTTAGGTAAAACTTCTGGGAATTAGGGTGTTGTAGCGGTTTAAGGTTATCGATAAAGGCCTGGGCCTCTGCTCGCATTTCACGACGTGTTGACATAAGCAATCTCACTATAGGGTTAGATGAAGTTGCTTGTCTGGAGAAGTTTGGCGTTGAGGGCATTGAGTCAGGCCAAATGGCCTAATTCAAAAATATGCTGGGTGTCGCTCGAATTAAGCTCGCTGTTCATCAGCGCGGGCTTTCGACAGGCCGATAAAACGGCGGCGACACTATGGTCATATAATGCTTGTTTCCTTCGCAGGGACTAACCTGATCAGGTTCAACGGATCCCGAATTAACGGTCTCAGCCTAATGGCACTCCGACAAGAGGGCCTCAGTATAGACCTAAGAGATTGAGGGGGACAACCCCCACAACGATGCAGATACAAACAAAAATATCGACATTAAAATAACATCAAAAACATACACTTAAAAATCAGCAATAAGATAAACTATGTTTTAAGTGAAAATATATCACGCTAATTTTTCCCTTTTTGACTCACTCCCATCATGCTCAGATGCTTATCTAGCCCCTCTTTTATCGCCTGTTTCACCTTGTCGCCACTACACTTAAAGGGGAAGCCTAAGTTTTCCCCATGGGGGTTAATTGGTGTCGCCACACTCACCACGCGATAACAGGTATCCCCTATCTTGACGATGCGATTAGGATCCACCTTACTGTCTAAGGTGATTGCCGTCTCATACTCATTTTCCTTAGGTAGGGCCAATACCCTCATATCACCATCCATCTCACTCATGGACTTCTTCTGGGTGGCATTTGTGGCAGCACTCTGGACTAAGTTGTCCAACTGCGCCTGCCTGTCTCTGGCCATGTAGTCACCCGTCATGGCGCTTACCGCCCCCGAATAGGCTGATATCGGCTCACCAGCAGGGCCAAGATCTGAACTAAGGTCTGTGCTAATGTCTGAGCTAAGGTTAAGGCCGGGCGCATCTTCGAAAGAAAATGCCTTCTCCTCCTTGTGAGCATCAGAAGTCTCGGCTTTGGGCACAGCCTGAGATGCCTTACTATCTGTGGTTTTGGGATTCGTGGATTGAGTAGTAATTGGCTCAATATCGGTTGCTCGACTAGCAGCAACCTCCTCTGCAGATAACGGCTTAATCAGCGCGGCATTGGCCTTAACGGCACCCTGCGGCGTCGGTTTCTCCTCAGTCGATGCGCGCTGGCTATTTGCACTGTCATCTAACTCGCTTTGTGTTGGTTTAGGAGGCGTTTGTGTAGAAGCATTGGCAGGCAGAGAACGAGGTTTAAGCTTAGACTGAGGCTTAGACTGAACCTGAGACTGTACCTGAAATTGAGGTTGAGGTTGAGGTTGAGGTTGAGACCTAGCCCTCATGGCATCCAACTCTGCCTGAGTCAGCATATAGGCACTTATGGCTTTCTTGTCCTTCGGCATACTTTGCTGCAAATATGGCCCTTCGAACTGCCAACTCAACAAGGTCAGCAGTGCAAGATGCGTGAAGAGGACAACCAAGAAGATAGCCAGATCCATGCGGCCAACTCTCACAAGCAGGCCTTTAGCAAGGGGAACTTCTGTCAGCTTAGCTTGCTGACTGTCTGCAGGCTCATTGACGAAATGACTGAAGGCTGACGGCGCAACATCGATATCAAGATCAATATCAATATCAAGATTAAAATTGGGGCACGGCCAGGGAGGCTGACTATCCTTAGGGAGCACTCGCAATACCAACTCATCTTTTCCTTGGGTCACTTAGCGCTTTAGAGGTGATGAGATGCGATAAGTTCCGCCAAGGATACATGGTGGACAGAGTGAGATTTAAAAGCCAATATATTCAAACACTAAAATATATCCACACAATTTAAGCGTACACATGTACGCTAAATCATTTATTTTTTGAAAGCTTGCTGTTAGACTCGGCACTAATGAGGTCTAACCAGTTTTAGAGAGTGTAATGCCACCACAAACCATGCGGACACAAACAATGCCCCCCCAAGAGATCCCCCTGGATACCCAGCCCAACTTAGGAACAAACGTCGCCCCCTATAGTCGCGCCGAAGAGCTAGCCAATGCCCTCAGTCATGGCCTGGGGGTTATTGCAGGGATCATGGCATTGGTGTTTTCGCTACTCAAGGGATGGGACAGGCTAACCGATTTACAGCTTGGTGGATTGGCGCTCTACTGTTTGAGCATCATACTCCTGTTTCTCTGCTCTACCCTCTATCACAGCGTCTCCGCGCCCAAATTAAAACATCGACTCAAGATAGCCGATCACTGCGCCATCTACCTGCTGATCGCCGGCACCTACACTCCCCTGATGCAGATCCTGCTCGATAGTGTCGAAGCCGATGCCATTCTAGTCGCCATCTGGGCGCTGGCTCTTGGCGGTATCCTGTTCAAGACGCTGTTTATTCATCGCTTCAAGGCCTTTAGCCTGGTGCTCTATCTAGTGATGGGCTGGTTGTGTGTCATAGTGATGAAACAACTGCTGGCCGCCATGAGTCCGCTGGGATTTCAGCTACTCTTGGCGGGCGGGATCTTCTACAGTGTCGGGGTGATCTTCTACGTGGGTAAACGCATCCCCTATAATCACGCCATCTGGCATCTGTTTGTCCTAGCCGGCGCCCTCAGTCACTTTTTATGCGTCTATCTGACGGTGATTTAATTCAGATGATTTAACTCAGCTGCGCTAACTCAGGTGCGTTAACCTAGGCGCTCTAACCCTAGTGCTCCAACCCTAATGCTCCAACATAAAGGCGTCAAAGGCCTCATCCAGCTGCTGCGCCGCTTGGCTCATTCCAAAGCGATTCATCAGGCTAATGATGCACTCTATGGTGCACAGCCCCTCGGACAACTGGTTACGCCTCAGACGATAACGGGAGGGCTTGCATTCTTCTAGGGTCAACCGTCTTGCCGCTTGCAGATAGGGCGTTTGGCGCACCATCTTTCTCGCTTCCTGCCAGGTGGCATCGAGAATGATCACCTGTCCTACGCCCAGCATCCCACACTGGTTAGCCTGGTTCTGCTCATTCAGAAATGACGCTGCCAGAAGTTGCACGGACGAGTCAGCCTCATCCACACTCTCCCCATTATCTGCCTGATCAAGGTTAGATTCCTTGGGAAACAACAACAGGGCATCGCCCGACTCGCAGGCTTGTTTCAGCGCCTCATCGGGCGCAATCCGAGACCAGCGCACGCGGCGACAAAGTTCGGGAAAAGCGGCTAACGCCAGCTGACCAGTGTTACTGGGACGATCGTACTCTCGCTCGTGTGTTAGTAAGACAAACTTCACCCTTTCTCCTTCACTCTGTTGCTTTTCACCCAGTTTTCCCTTCACTCTGTTTTTCTTTTCCCGTCTTCCTTTACCCAGTATTCCTTTACCCAAGCTCTTCCCAGGCTTTTTTACCCATGGGGCATACTCAGCTAACGCTCGGTGAAAAGCCTTGATGAAAGGCGCTCTCCCCTTAGGTGAAAGCGCCCTATCTAAAAAAATAAAATGACAGAATAATGAATGTAAAATGCAAGCGATGAGTATACCTCAAAGTGCTATGACAAATGCCATAACAAGTACCATGACAAACGCCATAAGCAAAGTAACGCCAAGGCGCTCGGTGGAAAGACACTCAGTAGAGAGGCAAACAGTGGAGAGGCATTAAGTTGAACAGCACTCAGTTGAAAGATAAATAGTGGAGAGACAAACAGAGTACAGCTCCAATGGCTCCCGGCACTAACGAAAATCTCGCGAGCTTGACTCAAAATCATTCACCATGCCAGATAGGTCATCCAGCCTGCCGGCAATAATATGTGACACACCAGATTGCGTCTCAAGTACGCCGGTTACCTTTAAAATTTTTGATGTTAGAAATGGCTGTCGCTGCGCCCTGGCCGTGGCGCTCCAGACGATCACATTGATGTTGCCCGTCTCATCTTCCAGTGTCACGAAGGTGACGTCCGAGGCGGTCCCCGGACGCTGACGTCCCACGACCACTCCGGCCACGCGAACCAGCTGCCCGTGACGACAACCTGATAGCTCTGCGGCGCGCAGACAGCCTTTAAATGGCATCTGCTCCCTGAGCTGCGCCATCACATGGCGCCCTAGGCTGAGTCCCAGGTGGCGATAATCACTCTGCATGGCCGCCATCTCGCTGGGAGGCGCCAACACCACCTGGCTAGAAGCTGGCGGCAGTTCATCAAACAGTGGCAGGCTCGGCTGATAGGCACTGAGTTGCCAGCGCGCCTGATACCTGTGTCCAGCCAGGCTCAACAGGGCATCGGCGCTGGCCAGTAGGGTCAGACAGCCCTGAGACAGACCAGTCTCATAGAGCTGCTCGACTCGCTTAAAGCCCCCCTCTGGACGCGCCTGAATCAGCACCTTGATATCCTCATGCCTCAGGCCTTTGACCTGGCGAAAGCCTAGGCGGATCGCCGGTTCCTCGCCTTCCTGCAGGCTCACCAGACTATTCTCCCAGTCGCTGTGATTGACGCATACCGGCAACACCATGACATGGTGACGCAACACATCCTGGATCAGCTGCGACGGGCTGTAAAACCCCATGGGTTGGCTGTTGAGTAAGGCGCAGCAGAAGGCCGCCGGATAATGATGCTTAAGATAGGCCGACACATAGGCCAGCAGGGCGAAGCTGGCCGAATGGGACTCGGGAAAACCATACTCGCCGAAGCCCTTGATCTGCCGGTAAATCTGCTCGGCAAATGTTTGGCTGTAGCCGCGCGCCGCCATCCCCTTGAGCAACTTAGCCTCAAACTTATCCAGCTCACCGGTGCGTTTCCAGCTTGCCATCGCCCGACGCAGCTGATCCGCTTCACCGCCGCTAAAACCGGCAGCCACCATGGCCAGCTGGATCACCTGCTCCTGAAAGATAGGCACGCCCATGGTGCGAGATAACACGGACTCGACCGCCGGACTAGGATACTCCACCGCTTCCAGGCCGTCCCTTCGTCTCAGGTAGGGATGCACCATATCCCCCTGGATTGGCCCAGGCCTGACGATGGCGATCTGTACCACGAGGTCGTAATAGCAGGCAGGCTTAAGCCTTGGCAGCATGGCGCTCTGGGCCCGCGACTCGACCTGAAACACGCCTATGCTGTCGCCCTTCTGCAACATGCGATAGACCTCCGCCTCCTCCCAGACCACATCGGCCATGGAAAAGCCTTTCTCGGGTCGACTCAGCAAGGCAAAGGTCTTGCGGATCGCCGTCAGCATACCCAGCGCCAGGATATCCACCTTGAGCAGCCCTAGGGTCTCTAGATCATCTTTATCCCACTGGATCACTGTGCGCTCCGCCATGGCCGCATTTTCAATGGGCACCAGCTCAGACAAGGGGCCCGCCGAGATGATAAAACCGCCTACGTGCTGCGACAGGTGACGGGGAAAGCCGATCAGCGTCTGCACTAGGGGCAGCAACATGCGTCCGCGCCCCGAGTCTGGCAGCATGGCGGCCAGCTGAGTCGTCCAGTGGTGCTTGGGATCCCGGCGATCTATGCGCTTAATCATCAGGGCGATCTGCTCGGCATCTATTCCCAGCGCCTTGCCCACATCGCCCATGGCACTCTTGAAGCGGTAGCAGATCACCGCCGCGGCAAGCGCGGTGCGCTCACGGCCATATTTGCGGTAGATATACTGAATCACCTCCTCGCGCCGCTCATGCTCGAAGTCCACGTCGATATCCGGCGGCTCGTTACGCTCCTTAGAGATGAAGCGTTCGAACAACATGTTGATCTTAGTGGGATCCACCTCGGTGATCCCCAGGCAGTAACAGACCACTGAGTTCGCCGCCGAGCCCCGCCCCTGATAGAGGATCTGCTGGGATTTGGCGAAACAGACGATGTCATAGATGGTGAGAAAGAAATACTCATAGGCCATCGCCGCAATCAATTGCAGCTCCTTCTCATATTGCATCTTCACCTTAGCGGGCACCCCGGCCGGAAAGCGCCGTTTGGCCCCTTCCCGCACCGCCTGCGCCAGATACTCACTGGCCTGCATGTCGGCTGGTACCACCTCCGCCGGGTACTCATATTTGAGTTCATCCAGGGAGAAATGACAGCGACGGGCCAGCGCCAGGGCGTTGTCGATCCACGCCTGAGGGTAGCGTTTACGCTGCGCCGCTATTGGCTTGAGGCTGGCTTCAGCGTTGATGGAGCATAGGGCCGCACCGCTATCGAGATCCCGCCCATGGGCGATACAGGTCAAGATATCGAGCAGCGGCTGACGCTCCGCCTCATGCATGCGCACGCCACCGGCCGCCACACAGGGGATCGCCTGGGCCTGACTCAGCCATTGCCATTGCTGTAGGTTGAGTGCCTCTCCCGGCAGCAAGAGTCGCTCCATCAAGAGATGCAGGCGTCCCGAAAAGGCTGAAACCAGCCGTGAGGCTATGCCTCCTATGTGCTCACGATAACGAGATAACATATCGGGCTCTGCGCTCGCTCCCCCGCCGCCTTGCCTAAACTGCGCCAGAGTCGGTGGCCGCCACAGCAGCAGGCTCTGCTGCTGAGCCAGGATAGCCTCTAGGCTCACCCTGTACTCGCCCTTACTCTGACTCCGCCTGGCCTGGGTGACCAGGGCGCTGATCTCGCCATAGGCCAGACGACTGGGTGCCAGCAGCACAAACAGCCCCTCATCGAGATGAAACTCGGCGCCCAAGATCAACTTAAGGTTGCAGCGCTTAGCCGCCTCATGGGCCTTAACCACACCGGCGAAGGAACATTCGTCGGTCAACGCCAGCGCCTGATAGCCCAGGCGCTTGGCCTGCTCCACCAGCTCATGGGGGTGAGAGGCCCCCCGCAAAAAGCTGTAATTGGAGAGAGCGTGTAATTCGGCATACTGTGGCTCAGTGTGCTGTGATTGGGTGCGCATTAGCCAAACCATCCCTGCAGGAATAAGCCCTCAGGCGTGCGAAACACCCAGCAGAGTCCGCCATGGTGTCGGCGGGCAAGATAATAATCCCGCGGCGGACTCGCCGACCAGGGACTATGCAGTCGCTCCGGGCCCTTGAGCAGGCTCACCGACTCCTGCCCAATTGGCTCAGGCTGACGCAGTAGCCAATTGGGCCGAATGCGGCCGTCACACAGGCCATGAAACAGATCCGTAAACAAGGTCGCCTCCTCGCTCAGCGCACGGGTCTTACCCTGATAGCTGGCCCTTGGCTCGGCGCACAGGTTGCTCCCTGAGACCATAGCATCCTGACTCGCTCCCTTGCGTCCCTGGGCACCCAAACGGTTTTGAGAAAGGCTGCGGCTCTGCCAGCTCTGCTCCGGCAGGTGATGACTGTGATTCTCAAGTCCCTTAACCTTGTCTGCCCCTAAACGCGCCTCAAGCAGGGATAACAGACGCATGCTGGCATCGCTCTCCCCCTCACCCTTCCACCAATGGGGTGTCTGCACCGACAGTGCCACCAGCGTATCGGCCTGAATCGCCAGGCTAGTCACCGGTGCCTCCAGGGTAAGACGCTCCAGTTGCACGCGGCAAAGCTTAAGCAGGGCGTCGGCCCTATGTTCGGCGAAGGGGTAACGGATCTCACAGCGTAGCGGGGCTAGATTCAGATCGCGAAACACTAAGGTTAATGACAGCGCCAGCACCGCCTGTTGACGCTGTACAAGATAGGCCGATAGCGTCCCTAACATGCGCCCAAGGGGAAAGGCCAAGCCTTCGAGGTGACTCACCTCATAGAGCAAGGCCAGCTTGTGGCGATAAGACTCAGGCATCTGATAAAACTCATGCACCTGGGGTAGCTGACCTTTGAGGCGAGCCAGTAGGGTCAGCACGGTCTCGCCAAAACGCTCACCAAGCTCCTTGAACGGCAAGGTAAGCAGCGCCTTAACCTGGGTCAGCCCCATATTCTCAAGGGCCTGCAACACATGTTGCGGCAATGGCAAGACAGAGACCGGCAAAGACGCGATTTGGGCGAGAGTAACCTGGACAAACTCCTCCTGTGATAGCCTCTCTTGTGATAGCTCCTCCTGTGATAGCCGCTCCTGACCATAGGCCTGCTGCGCTAACACCTCGGGGGCTACTTCTTCAATCTCTGCGCCTTGGGGATAGGCTGGCGCCACTGACATGCCCTGCGGCTCATTGTCTCGCAGCAATCGCGTATTCTCTTGTGACAACGGCGCATTCTCTTGTGACAACGGCTCATTCTTTTGTGATAACGGCCAATAGTCATCTGATGGCTCACCAGCCTGCCTGAACATAGGCCGGTATCTGGCCCCTAGCTGAGCCAGCAGTGCATTCTCTCCCAGGGCAAACTGGCACTCGAGCCCATAATCCTGGGCTGTCTTATGATACTGGCTGATGAGTCTGTCCAGGCCGCCGAAAACCTTCGCCATCGAGCCGACCTCCAGCAGCAAGGTGTCTGTCAGACTCGGCGACTCATTCGGTTTCTTTTGCCTGGCCTGCTCGAACGGGCAGACGGGCGGCACGACCCTGGCGCTGTAACCATAGCTCCACTGGCACAGCCAATGGATGGCCTCCTGACTCAAAGAGGGCTCATAGGCTAATAACTGCAGCGATGGGCTGAGCGCCTGGGCGGTCGCCAGACTCTGGCCCGTCTCGACCCCCAGCTTAGCCGCAGCGCTTGAGGCGATAAGGATCTGACTGGACTGACGCTCGAAGAGGGCCAGCTCGCTGCCCTGGGGCAAACCTTGATGGTAGCCTTGATACTGAAGTAACCAGTGAGGAAAATAGACCGCAAGCCACAGCATCTAAGCACTCCAGGGACCTTGCAAGACTTGGGCGCTCTCCTGAGGCCTATCCAGCTTCCTATCCAGTTCATCCTCCCATTCCTTCTCCCGTCCCCTCTCTGTAGCCACATCGAGCATCAGGCTCTGAGCCAATAGCTCGGGCAGAAGCGATAAGGAAAAGCCCGGCGCCGGCCAACCACCACGGCGCTTTAAAATATCTACCTGGGTCTCGAGCGGCTTATCTGTTCCTGCCTCGGTGTTAGCCTGCAAGGCGATCCGCAGCGGCACGGGATGGGCCTGCTCCTTCATCTTATCCGGCAGATAGCAGAAACACAGACTCTCGCCCTTCTCGCAGGCAAGCTGCAAGCGCCTGGCCTGACTGACACTGAGCTCCTTAAGCCAACATAAGACCAGAGGCGAGACGCCGCTAGTTAAGATCTGCTCGAGCGCCCATAGCTGCTCCTTCACCGCCTGGGTGTCGATCCACAAGAGACGGCTGATATCTATGCCCTGCATCGCTAACGCTTGGGGATAAGGCACATGAGGCGGCGCCACCAGGCTCACCAGTCCGGTACCACAACCTTCGGTCGATGCGTTAGGGATCAGGCGGCGCATCAGCGGCAGTACAAGACTCAGCTCGCCAATCCCCTCACTGGTAGAGAAGATCTCGCATAGCCCCTGATTAGGCCAGCCTCCCTGCCCTAGATGGCGATTAAGCTCAGGATAACCGCTATCCTGCCCCTCTTGCTGGGGATGATAGGCATCGCCGCGCCAAAGATCGGCGCGCTGGAGTAAACGTTCAAGTTGAAGATCTGCCAAGGCCATGATGCACCCGCTCTCATTCGATTCGCTTAAGGGATGGCTGAGTTGTTAGCCTTGAGCTGTTAACACTAAGATGCCAAGAGCTAATCGCGACTGAATCATGACCTAGTCACGACCCAATCACGACTGAACCACGACTTATACCGCAGCTGGACCGTAACAGAGCCACGACATCAATCTGGCATCTTTCCCAGGCAGCGCTAACCCTGCTTACCTTAAACATGGAAATCGAAATAATACTGTATATAAATACAGTATATTTATAAATGGGCAGATCGCAAGCCCGAAAACGGGTGCTCTTTCGAGATCCTTCCACTGCTTGACGGCATAAGCCGCACTCTCTGCCTCTGGCTTAAGCAAGAGGGCAAGCTAGCCACTGATTTTCATCGGTGAACAGAGATAGCTGTTTTGCGACAATCAGTTGCAGCGGCTCATTGAAGTCAAAGCGCGGGATTCACACCGCGCAGGCACAAAAAAACCACCCTAAGGTGGCTTTATCGGTTATCAGCGTCGATCAACGGTATTTCTTGACCTTCTTGAGCGCTATCTGCTGCTTGAGGGGCGACAGGTGCTCGATAAAGACCTTGCCATCGAGATGATCCATCTCGTGTTGCAGCACGATTGCCAGGAAGTCATCGCTCTCGATCTCAAAGGCCTCACCCTGACGGTTAAGCGCCTTGACCTTCACCTTTTCGAAACGTGTCACCTTGGCGCGGTAGCCAGGAATTGAGAGACAGCCCTCTTCGCCGACGATCTCGCCCGAACGCTCGACGAACTCAGGATTGATCACCACGATGGGCTGATCGCGATCCTCAGACAGATCGATCACTAAGATGGCGTGTTCGCTGCCCACCTGAGTAGCGGCGAGCCCAATGCCATCGTCTGTGTGGTACATGGTTTCGATCAGATCATCGATAAAACCTTGCACGGCGGCAATGTCTTCTACGGGCTTGGCCTTACGTTTCAGGCGCTCATCAGGAATGGTCAATATATCGAGTACAGGCATAGTCTCAGGTTCTGGTTAATCAAATTAGGCATATAAAGTGGTGCCATTATGACCGAAATCACATTAAAGGCAACCGCAATCGGGTTTTCCCTTCAGGCCAAGCCTTGCAGCCGACTTGTATTTCATCGCTCAAGTCGATAGCATGACCAGATAAATGTATACAATATACGAGAATGATGATGACGACCCCTATACGTACCCCTCTGCCTAGTACCTTTTATGTGGCCAATACCATGGAGATCTTCGAGCGTCTCGCCTGGTATGGCTTCTTTACCCTCTCCTCCCTCTATATGACCTCTCCTGCTCACCAAGGCGGCTTAGGCTTTAGCGAACAGGAGCGTGGCCTGCTGCAGGGAATGATCCCCTTCTTTCTCTACCTGTTTCCTGTACTTACCGGTGCACTGGCCGATCGCTATGGCTACCGTAAGATGTTTCTTATCGCCTACGCCATCATGTGCCCCAGCTATTTCCTCCTAGGTCAGGTGAGCAGCTTTAGCGGCTTCTTCATCGCCTTCATGGGGGTCGCCATCGGCGCAGCCTGCTTTAAACCTGTGGTGACGGGCACTGTGGCACGCACCACAGATCACACCAACCGAGGCCTGGGTTTTGGCATCTTCTATATGATGGTCAATGTGGGCGGCTTCCTCGGCCCCTTCATCGCCGGCTATGTCCGCGCCATCAGCTGGGACTGGGTCTTCATCATGTCGGCAATCTGGATCGGCATAAATTTCATTCCGGCACTCTTCTTCTATCACGAACCGACCAATCCTCACCAGCAGCGGGGTAAGTCACTGTCTCAGGTATTCAGGGATATTCAAGAGGTGCTGGGCAATGCCCGTTTCGCCCTGCTGTTTTTCGGCACCTTAGTGATCCTGCTCTCCTACGGCGCCAAGTGGATCAGCGGCGAGCAGTGCCTGACCATCTACCTGGTGTGGTTTAGCCTGCATATGATCTGGAATGCCCTCGCCAAATCTGACAAGCAACTGCCCTGGTATCTGCAGAAGATCGCCCTTGGCAACAAGCCCTTCGTGATCTACCTGCTTATCCTTTCCGGCTTCTGGATGGTCTACCAACAGATCTTCATCACCCTGCCCATCTATATTCGCGATTTTGTCGATACCTCGGACCTAGTCGCCATGCTAGCCCCCTGGCCCGGACTGCTCGACTTCTTCGCCCCCGTGGATATCACGCTACTCGGTGACGAACTGCTCGGTACGGCAAAGGCCTATGGCGCCGGTAGCCTGAGCCTGTCAGACGCCTACTTCGATCTGGTGCATGCCAAAGTGATGATCCCAAGAGAAGAACTCGGGGAGGCGTTAGGAATTATCGCGCAAGCGCCAGAGCTCGCCAGTCAATATGCTCAGCAGTTTGCCCTGCAGTATCGCCAGATAAACCCCGAGTACCTTATCGGGCTCAATTTTCTCTCTATCGTGTTGATGCAGGTGATGGTGAGCCGCATCGCCGAGCGATTCAGTCCGCTGCCGGTTTTGGTGGCTGGCACCCTGATTCTTGGGCTAGGCACGGCGCTAGGCGGACTCGCCCACGGCATACTCATGGGCGGCGCCATGGTACTCACCTCCATCTTGGTATTTTCCATCGGTGAGATGGTGGCCTCACCTAAGAGTCAGGAATATGTGGCCAGCTTTGCCCCCCAAGATAAGAAGGCGATGTTTATGGGTTACTATTTTGTCTCATCGGCCATCGGCTTCTTGCTGGCTGGCCCGCTATCTGGCTACCTCTACGCCGAAGTCGCCAAGGGCGCAAACCAGCCCGCCTTAATGTGGTACATCATAGGCGGATTTGGCCTGCTGGCCACCATAGGGCTAGTGCTGTTTCATCGTATCGGTGCCAAACAGGCGTTATCGCCGGCGCAGCCTAATGCCTTAGGCGCACAGAGCTAGTTGGAAAATGCTTATCAAAAAAGGCGAGATTTATCTTGGTATTAGCAAGCAAGTAATAAATCGATAATCAAGCAACAGACAGGTCAAAGTCCCATCGACCTGTCTGTCATCCCACTCCATACATACTCAAGCCAATACCAGCGACGGTTAAACCATCCAGCCTTCACTTCACTCACCCCTTATCCTTAGAAATTATCTAGAAACTGGTTTACTATCAGAACATAGCCATTGCACCTAGCAAACGCCTGGCAAGACACATTAAACTCAGGCTATCTAGCATTTCCTTGACGATGAGATGCCTTAGGGCCAGAACGGAGACAGCGTGAATCAGACACAGTTATCGCCCATGGCCAAGATATGGCACGTGGTTGCCCTGATCCCCGAGGGGCATGTCAGCTCCTATGGCAAGATAGCCGATCTCGCCGGCCTGCCAGGGCGAGCACGCTATGTCTCCCGCGCCCTCAAGATGGCGCCCGATACGTTAGCGCTCCCCTGGCATCGAGTGATCAACAGCCAGGGAAAGATCGCCTTTCCCGAGACCAGCCCCCATTTTATCGAGCAGATGCAGAGATTAAGAAGTGAAGCGATAGAAGTGAACCGAGGTCGGGTAAAGCTGTCCAAGTATGAGTGGCAGCCGGATCTGGCGACCCTAGTGTTTGCATTACCCTTTTAACTTATCGTGACCGGGAGAAGGCCTTGTCGATATTCAAATCCGCACTCATGATTTCATCTTTCTGTGCCATTGCCTTAAGCGCGCAGGCCGATGAATCCCCCTTGACCCCGCACACGGCGGAGTATCAGGTGAACTATGGCAGCATAGAACTGGGCAAGGCACGCTATCAACTGCCGGCGCCCCAGGATAACTTGTACCAATACCGTTTCGACAGCAATGTCAGCCTGCTGATGCTATGGGATAAGCGCTCCGTCATCAGCACCTTCAGCGAGGAGGGAGGACAGCTGGTGCCCATGCGTTATATCCATAACCGCAGCGGTACCGGCTCAGACTATCAGGAGCAGTCGGCCTATGTGCTCGATCAGCAACTGGTACATAGCCGCTATAAGGATGAAAGGGCTAAGTTTCCCTATACGCAGGATCTCTTCGACCCCCTGATGGTACAACTGCAATTTAGGCTCGATATCATGAAGGGCAGCGACAAGCTGCACTACAAGATGCTCAAGAGCGGCGAGATCGATGAATATGACTTCAAGGTGGTCAGTAAGGAGCGCATGGTGCTCCCGAGCGGCACCTATGAGACGGTCAAGATAGAAGTCGTGCGTGACAACGACAAGCGCCAAACCTTTTTCTGGATGTCCCCCAAACTCGGCTACCTGCCCGTCAGACTCACCCACTTCGAGAAAGGCAGCAAACAGCTGGATATCCAGCTGCTGAATTATCACTACAGCGAGCCGATCATGGCGCAAACCGATAAACAAACCTCGGAGCAGCCAAAAGTCGCCGCCGATACGCCACCCCAGATGCCGCCAAAGTCATAGCCAGGATCATAGCAAGAGTCAATTGTCGCAAAGCTTGCGCGAGCTGCATTAAAAAGGGGCCTAGGCCCCTTCTTTCATTAAACGCTTATTCAACTAATCGTCGGCCTCTTGGCTTAAGACAATCTCGCCCCGGGCAAACAGTTTCCACTCTCCCGGCTTTAAAATGTGCCAGTCTTCATTATCGGTCAGCGGCCTGGTGGCGATAACGGTCACGATATCGTTAGGCGTGGTCTCCTTGTCGAAATCGATCACCACATCGGTATCGATAAGCTTGGCCTTGCCAAAGGGGGCTCGGCGGGTAATGTGGCACAGGTTGTTACTGCAATAACTCATCAGGTGCTCACCGTCGCTCAAGATCATGTTAAACACACCCAGGGCACGGATCTCATCGGCCAAGGTGGCGATAAACCGATACACGGGCAGCAGATCCGATGGCGCCTCATCGCCAAAGCGCTCGACCACCTTTTCTAAGATCCAGCAAAACGCCAACTCGCTATCGGTATCGCCGACTGGCTGGTAACGTCTCACGGCAAATTTTTGCTGATAATCGCTCAGCTGACCATTATGGGCATAGGTCCAATAACGTCCCCACAATTCGCGGGTAAAGGGATGGGTATTTTCCAGCGACACACAGCCGCGGTTCGCCTGACGAATATGGCTCACCACCACTTCACTCTTAATGGGGTAGGACTTGATCAACTGCGCCACATGGGACTGACTGCTGGGGGTTGCATCCTTAAAGGTACGACTCCCCTTGCCCTCATAGAAGGTGATCCCCCAACCATCGACATGAGGACCTGTGACGCCACCACGCTCTGCCAGCCCGGTAAAACTAAATACGATATCCGTGGGCACATTGGCACTCATGGCCAGCAACTCACACATAAAAAGACACCTTCACTCTAAAATTACTTATCTTGATTAATTCTAACGACTTGACCCAATTTGTGGAATCCTCGCCTCAACAAAAAAGTTAAACAATTGTTTGAAAAATGCTTGTATAAAACCCGCCATAGGGTTAGATTTTATGCGACACAGGTCTGACCAGCATCTATAATTGTGATTATGGTCATATAAAAAATGCTGACATCGAGCAGCTTTCGGTCGCTATTTAAGGAGAATTACCGTGACTAGCTTACTTTGGATTTTTGTGATGCTCTTTGCATTAGGCGCCTTAGCCTACCTTAGAGTATCCCTGCTGACCTCGACCATCATCGCGGCTATCGTGATGGCGCTGGGTACAGCAACCGCAAGCATTTCCCCTCTTGCCTGGCTGGTCTTTTTGGCCATCGCCCTTCCCATCAACATAGGTGCCTTCAGAAAAAGCGTGATCACCCGTCCGCTACTGAAACTCTATAAAGGGATCATGCCGGAGATGTCTTCCACCGAGAAAGAAGCGATCGAAGCCGGTACCACCTGGTGGGAAGCGGATCTCTTTGCCGGTAAGCCCAACTGGAAGAAGCTTCACAACTACCCTGTCGCCCGTCTAACCGCCGAAGAGCAGGCATTTATCGAAGGACCGGTAGAGGAAGTGTGTAAGATGCTCAACCAGCATCAGGTTTCTCACCAACTCGGCGATCTGCCAGAATCTATCTGGCAATACCTCAAAGACAACGGCTTCTTCGCCATGATCATCAAGAAGAAATATGGTGGCCTGGAATTCTCTGCCTATGCCCAGTCTCGCGTGCTGCAAAAGCTGGCGGGCGTCTCTAGCGAGCTGGCCTCAACCGTTGGCGTGCCTAACTCACTCGGCCCCGGCGAGTTGCTACAGCACTATGGTACGCCGGCGCAGCAAGATCACTACCTGCCTCGCCTGGCCAAAGGCCTGGAAGTCCCCTGTTTCGCCCTTACCAGCCCGGAAGCGGGTTCGGATGCAGGCGCCATCCCTGACTTCGGTATCGTCTGTAAGGGCCAATGGCAAGGCGAAGAAGTGCTGGGCATGAAACTGACCTGGAACAAGCGTTATATCACCCTGGCACCGGTTGCGACCGTACTGGGTCTGGCGTTTAAGCTGCAAGATCCCGACAAGCTACTGGGTGACAAGGAAGAGCTCGGCATCACCTGCGCCCTGATCCCAACGGATGTACCCGGCGTCGAAACCGGTCGTCGTCACTTCCCGCTAAACTGTATGTTCCAAAACGGTCCGACACGCGGTAACGAAGTGTTCGTTCCACTAGACTTTATCATAGGTGGTCCAGAGATGGCCGGTCAGGGCTGGCGCATGCTGGTCGAGTGTCTCTCGGTTGGACGCGGCATCACCCTGCCTTCTAACTCTGCAGGTGGCATCAAGACCGCAGCCGTGGCCACTGGTGCCTACGCCCGTATTCGTCGTCAATTCAAGCTGCCTATCGGTAAGCTGGAGGGGATCGAAGAGCCGATGGCACGTATCGGCGGTAATGCCTACCTGATGGACGCGGTCACCACGCTAACGACCACAGGTATCGATCTTGGCGAGAAGCCTTCGGTGATCTCAGCCATCGTCAAGTATCACCTGACCGACAGAATGCAAAAATGCGTCATCGACGCCATGGACATTCACGGCGGTAAGGGTGTGTGTCTGGGTGAAAACAACTACCTGGGACGCGGCTATCAGGCGGCACCTATCGCCATTACCGTTGAAGGCGCGAACATCCTGACCCGCTCGATGATCATCTATGGTCAAGGGGCCATTCGTTGCCATCCTTACGTCTTAGCCGAGATGGAAGCGGCGTTTGATCCGGACCTTAATAAGTCACTGAACGATTTTGACTCTGCCCTCTTTGGTCATATCGGCTTCACCACCAGCAACCTGGTGCGCAGCTTCTGGCTAGGCCTGACCTCGAGCTACTTCTCAAATAGCCCATACAAGGACAAGACCAAGCGTTACTATCAGCACATGAACCGTTTCAGCGCCAACCTGGCACTGCTATCGGATCTGGCCATGGCGACCCTTGGTGGCGGCCTCAAGCGTAAAGAGCGCGTCTCGGCGCGTCTGGGGGATCTGCTAAGTCAGCTCTATCTGGCTTCTGCCACCCTGAAGCGTTATCAGGACGAAGGCCGCCAGAGTGAAGACCTCGCGCTGGTACAGTGGGCGGTAGAAGATGCCCTCTACAAGCTGCAAGACTCGCTGGACGATCTGCTCAACAACTTCCCAATGGGACTGGGCCGTGTACTGAGAGTCATCCTCTTCCCATTTGGTCGTCCAATTAAACGTCCAAGCGACGTGCTGGACCATAAGGTGGCTAAGATCATGCAAACCCCTTGTGCCAGCCGTGATCGTCTGGGTAAGGGCCAATTCTGGACCCCATCGCCTTTCAATGCTGTGGGTATTCAGGAGCAGACCTTTAAAGATATTCTGGCCTGTGAACCACTGCACGATAAGATCTGCAAGGCGACCGGTAAGCGTCACCCCTTCATGTGGCTGGATAAACTCGCCGCCGAAGGTAAGGCGCTGGGGATCTTAAGCGATGAGGAAGTGGCACTGCTCGAGCGCGCCGAGATAGGCCGCATGAAGTCAATCAACGTCGATGACTTCGCCCCAGAAGAGCTTAGAGCCCAGACCCTGAGCGATGAGACGCAAAATCAAGCGGCCTGAACTAAAGCCGATTAGATAGGCGCCAACAAACCATAAAAAAGGAGGCTAATGCCTCCTTTTTTATTGCCCACTAACAAGCTCTACAACATTAGAGCCAATCACAGTAAATATTTGCTCAGGAGTAGCGCAGGAAAAACCTTGAGAACAACGCAAGATCTTTAGATAAGTAGTTATTCTACAATTAAAAATACTAATACAGTTATCGAGCGTTTTAACAAGCTAGCATGATCAATTATCTATTACGATTGGTATTAGCCTGTCGCTTTCTCATTGGCTGTCTGCGATGCCTTTTGGCTTTCCTCACTCATGCTGGCCTCACTCATGCCAGCCCCCTTGCCTTCGCCTTACCGGCAATAGCATCGCTGCTAGGTTCACCCTCACTACTGCCTCGTTCATCGCCGCTTTGTTCACTGCAGCTTTGATCGATTATCGCCTTCTTCTCATCGGCCAGCTGCGCCTCATTCAGGGCCTCTTCCGATAACAGGCTGATCAGCTCGATGCCCACAGGCAGGTCATCAACCGCCTCTGTAATTAATTTTACCTTACCCTCTTGCAGATAAATCAACGGCAAGGCGCCTTCACCATAACGCAGCTTAAAATCGGCGAAGGTGAAATTCTCCGTCAGGCTGGTGCTCTTGATCTTACCGCCCTTGGCCATGGTACTGGCGAGCCTGGCGTAGGTAACATTATCGCCAAACAGGCACAAACGTTTAAGGTAGGCCTCGGACAGCTGATGGCGGGCGCTGTTGCCCTCACCACTCCCCAGGCCAAACACCTTGTTCTTGCCGAGAATATCCTGAAAATGAAAGGTCACCAAGGGGTTAAGTTGACGATAGGGAGACAACACAAGTAGTCGGCCGACTCCCGTCATGTCGAGCGCGTTATCGGCATGTTCAGAGGCGGGATTACCAAAATAGACGGGGATATTGTCCATGCGCGACAAGCGTATGTTGTCCCAGTTATTATCCGCCAGTACCACCTGCACATTCTTCTGCAGCAGCACCTTAGCCAGCTCTCTGGCAAACTGCGAGGCGCCGAATATAAGCAGCCCCTGGGCAGACCCCGCCTTTACCCCGAGAAATTTCGCCCAGGCTCCTGCCGTGAGGCTCTGGGTAACGACCGTCCCTATGATGATCAGAAACACCAGGGGGACGATTTTATCGGCGCCGGCCACCCCGAGACGTTCAAGCTTGATGGCAAAGAGAGACGATACCGCCGCGGCGACGATCCCTCTCGGCGCCACCCAGCTTAGAAACCATTTATCGGCTCTGGGCAGCGAGGTACCAAAGGCGCAGCACCAGACACTCAGGGGCCTGGCAATAAACATCACCACCAGCAAAAGCGCCAAACCCTGCCAGCCCAACTGCATCAAGGCGGCAGAATCTAACCTGGCCGCCAACAAGATGAAGAGACCCGAGATAAAGAGTACCGTCAGCGTCTCTTTAAACTCCACTATCTCACCAATATCGACGCCGCGCATGTTCGCCAGCCAGATCCCCATCACGGTAACGGTCAGCAGGCCCGACTCCTCCTGAAGCAGGTTTGATGCCACGAAGGCGCCCAACATGATGGTGAGTACCGCCGTGTTTTTCAGATAATGAGGCACCCAGGCACGACGCAGCATTACGCCTATGCCGTAGCCAAACAGCGCCCCGAGCCCCAGGCCAACCCCAAGCATGAAAACCAGCGATAACAGCACATGACTCGCAGGCTCGGCCGCGACCGTAAGGTACTCAAACACCAGGACCGCGAGCAAGGCACCGATGGGATCGATCACTATCCCCTCCCAGCGCAGTATGCTGGCCAGTTGCGACTTAGGCTTGATACTGCGCAGCATAGGCACTATAACAGTCGGCCCAGTCACCACCACCAGCGCGCCAAACAACATGGCCAGCTGCCAGGAAAAGTCCATGATGAAATGGGTCGCAACACAGATACACAGCCAGGTGACTAAAGTGCCGAGCGACACCAGGTGGGTCACCATGCGACCATGTTCGCGGATCTCGGAGAAGTTAAGTGTCAGCGCCCCCTCAAACAGGATCACCGCCACACCGAGTGAGATGACAGGAAACAGCAGATCGCCGAATATGGCATCGGGATCCAGAAAATTAAATACAGGCCCCACGAGCAGACCACATAACAACAGTGGGAGTATCGCCGGTAATCGCAGTCGCCAGCCAAGCCACTGACACACAATTGACAAGATCCCCACTAGCCCCAACATGGCCGTGATCTGTTCTACCATTCTCGTTATCCCTTACATGTCTATGATAAAGAAGCGCCTGCAATTAGCATGAGTATAATCAATTAACTCTATGACACCCCATGGTTTGCAAGATAACACTGTCAGCTCAAATGTATAGCGCAAGCAATATGTAAGAATAGCGACAAAAAGACAGTACTGATTAGTTAGCGCGCGATTTGAGAAACAAAAGTCCCGTCATTGCTGACGAGGCTTAGATGGTGTTGGCACAACGGACGGGACTCGAACCCGCAACTCCGACGCGACAGGTCGCCATGCTTTCAACAGAGGTAACCAACTTAACTTAGATACAAGCGTTACAAGTGACAGAAACCACACGAACCCTGCTACGGGCACAACTCATCCTAAATATGGTTCGTACTATAAAAAACACACAAAAAAGCCCCGTCATTGCTGACGAGGCTTCAATGTAGTTGGCGGAGCGGACGGGACTCGAACCCGCGACCCCCGGCGTGACAGGCCGGTATTCTAACCAACTGAACTACCGCTCCTAAACTCGGATAAAACGCCTTGGCATTCCATCAAAATTAGGTACTTGATTGGCGGAGCGGACGGGACTCGAACCCGCGACCCCCGGCGTGACAGGCCGGTATTCTAACCAACTGAACTACCGCTCCACATCAAGTTGCGATGGATAATACTTAGGCCACCTAGTCCCGTCAATAACTTTTTTCCTGAAACAAACTAATCAGTTAAAAATTCGCCAACCAAACGAGCAGATTCAACGAGAAAGGCTAGCTTTTATCCGGTTCGGTGGCTTTTTGCTCGCCCTCTTCCGGCATGGTCAGATCGATCTCATCCAGAGTCGGTCCCATCTCCTTGGCCCGCTCCTCTTCTAGACGCGCGGCGGTTACCGCCAGTGCCTGCTTAAGGTTCTGCCGTTTACGCCATACTAGGAGTGCCAGGGTCCCTAAGATCAGCAGTGTTAGATTGACTGTGATTATCCAGAACATGGCATCATCTTTCGCCTTGGCCTCGGCGATGGCCGCCTTCTTGGCCGCAATGGCCGCCAGCTCTTCGGCCGTCGGTGGCGGCTCGGGCGGCGGCACCAGGTTAAAGAACTTTTCTGGCAGGGTCAGCAATACCTCGCGCCCAGAGACTGAGGTCGCCGCGGCAATGCCTTTAATGCGATAACTGCCAAACTCAGACACCTGTGGCAGGGTCAGCTGCATTCTTTTATCTGTTATGTTCTGCACCGGCAACGTCAGCTGCAGACCGGCAGGGCCGACTAACTCAAACTCGAAATGGGTGTTGGCCAGCTGTAGTTGCTCATCATCGACAATGACCTCCACCTGCCAGCGGCCTTTTAATGGATCTTCGGGGGCGATGACAGATAGGGAAACCGGCATGGGCAGTAGTACGATATCGCCGCCAGCCTCGCGACTGAAGATGCTGTTTTTTGCGCTGACCAAGAAACGGTAGTGACCCCAGGGCTGATTGAGGTTGATATCGGCAGTAAAGATGCCATCGTCCGGCGCGCCGTCTAAGCCCTCACCATTGTCCTTATAGCTACCGACAATAAGGGTACCGGCGGCAAAGTTCTCGTCTCCGGGTCTGTGCTCGCTGATAAATTTCGCCGTCCAGTCCACCAGGTAATCCAACCCCGGCATACGCATGCGCTGCTCGTCACCCAACAACTTAGCGGTTACCTTGATGCGCTCGCCCTGATAGAGGGGCTGTGGCATGGGGTCGACCTCTATGCCCAGTTTGGACACCTTGTCGATTTTAGAGCCCTTGGCGACTTTACCCAACAATTGCCAAGGCCCCGGCATGGGGGATTTGATGGTGATGATGTCGCCGCTAAGGCCGTCGACCCACTGTACCGACTCGGGATGACGGGAGACATACCACTTGCTACCGTCGGGCTGCACTATGATCACAGGCGCGCTGCCATACTCCCGTTGTACAAACAGAGTCAATTCATCGACCATATGGTCGATTCTGAAACGGTTTTTAAGCTCGCTCGCCTGGGAAGAAGGCACCACCTGGGCGGTGGCATTCAAACAGAGCAGCATTAATCCTGAGGTAAGAATCGCGCGCAGCAGCCAATTTTTCATAAAATGACGTTTATCCTCGCCAAATACATTGTCCTGATTTTTCGACCAAATCTAATCTTTGCTCATGCATACTCAGTTCATCGGCCGTTGCGCCGATCACTTTAAGGTTTGCGCGATTTTGAGCGAGACGTATGATGCCGCCACTCTCCTGCCCCGGCTTTTCATTTGAGAGTTCAAACTTGGTTTGTCCCCCGGTCATGATGAGGTAAACATCGGCCAGGATCTCGGCATCCAACAAAGCCCCGTGGAGTTCGCGGCGCGAGTTATCTATGCCGTAACGCTTACACAGGGCGTCGAGGTTGTTCTTCTGACCGGGATGGAGAAACTTGGCGATCTCCAGGGAATCCAGCACCTGACAGATATCTGTCGTCTTGGGCCCCTTTGGCGTAAGTAGCGAAAACTCATGATCCATGAAGCTCACGTCGAAGTTCGCGTTGTGCGCCACTATCTCGGCGCCGTCGATAAATTCGAGGAAGGCGGGGGCTACCTGGGCAAAGGTCGGCTTATCGGCCACAAACTCGTTGGTGATACCGTGGACGGTGATCGCCTCTTCGTCGATCGCCTGCATCGGATTGATATATTCGTGAAAATGGCGGCCGGTCAGCTTACGGTTAATCACTTCGACACAGCCTATCTCGATAATACGATGGCCAAAATAGACGGCACCGGCCCCCTGGTTCATACCCGTGGTTTCGGTATCGAGAATCACTTGGCGCTTAGCATTGGAGATAATATTCATATAATTACACGCTTTTACAAAAAAATATTGGGTATACTGCAGTCCGAATTCGCTATGGTAGCAACTTGATGCACGGACTGAAACAACTCTTAATCTTTACCGATGGTTCTTGCCTGGGCAATCCTGGCCCCGGCGGCTATGGGGTCGTGATGAAATATAGGGCCCATGTGAAAGAACTCAGCGGTGGCTTTGCCCTGACCACTAATAATCGCATGGAGCTTCTGGCTCCCATCGTGGCGCTTGAGGCCCTTAAGGAGCCCTGTGAGATCATTCTCACCAGCGACAGCCAATACATGCGTCAGGGGATCACTCAATGGATCCATGGCTGGAAGAAGCGCGGCTGGCTCACCGCCGCCAAGGAGCCGGTCAAAAACGTCGACCTCTGGCAGCGCCTCGATGCCGCCACTAACCAACACAAGATAGACTGGCGCTGGGTGAAGGGTCACGCGGGCCATATCGAAAATGAGCGCTGCGATACCCTGGCGCGAGAGGCCGCCGAGGCCAGCCCGAGCGCGGTCGATACCGGCTATCAACCCAAGGACTAACAGTTAACGGCTGATTACTTAGACCTGAACTGCTTCACCCGCCCCGCCGTCGGCGCGGTCGACCACTTAGGCTGACGCACCTTCTGCCTATCCATGATAGGGGTCAAGGGCGAATCGAGTTTACGGGCCACCAAGATATAGACGCTGCCACTACCTGGTAGCCAGGCCTGCAGCGCATGTTGCCAGATGGAGTCGCCGCGGATCTCACTGAGCAGATGATGGTAGACCAGACGCTCATCGCCCACCACCTGATAACCCAACAGCCCCAGCCAATCCTTCACCCTTGCAGGGGTGAAGAAACGGCCGCTCCAGGGTAATTTTTCCTGGCTGCTGGGCAACATCTTGCCTAAGAAAGCGGGACTCAACGGATTAAAGCCTATGATAAACAGATAGCCACCCGAGATGAGCACCCGGTCGGTTTCCCGTAGCACGCTATAGGGATTGGCCTCAAAATCAAGCAACATGGAGCAGACCACGGCGTCGATCACCCCATTTTGAATCGGCAGACGAGAATACTCCCCCTGCAGACAGTATAGGGCAGACTCACACAGGGAAAACTCCCGGCCGATAGGCAGGTTGGGCTTCTCTAAGGCATGACTAAGGGGCCCCATGCAGAGCATGTGATAGCCAAACACCTTGGGCCACCAGGGCATCAGCTTATCCTCTATGGCCTCTTGCAGCCACAAGCCGTTGGGCAACTCCTGCCAAGTCTGGGGTTTTATCACATTAAAGGACACTGGCCACTCCGCAACTCACTTTTCCGGTTTCCCTAATGATTTGACTATTTTAGTATTAAATCCCTAAAGCGCTATACACGCAATAGCTTTGCTCAGTAAACTAAATCCGTGTCACCCAATCCCAATAAGAGACGAGTATGCATACTGTTACCCCTATCCCTGCCTTCAACGATAACTATATCTGGCTCATTCATGCAAAAGAGAGCCGAGGCTATTATGTGGTCGATCCCGGTGATGCCAGCGCTGTATTAGACTATCTCCAGCGGCATCAAATTGTGCTCGATGGCATCTTAATTACCCACCACCACAGCGATCACACAGGTGGTATCGCCGAGCTTCAGGCGCAGCACGACCATAAGCTCACCGTGTACGGGCCAGATAACGAAAATATCAAGGGGATCAACCATCCTATCTCGGGTCAGACACGAGCGGTTAAACCCGAAAAACTCGACAGTGAGGCCAAGATATTTCACCTTCCCGGCCACACCCTGGGGCATATCGCCTACCTGATTGACAATCATCTTTTCTGCGGCGATACCCTGTTTAGCGCCGGCTGTGGCCGCCTGTTTGAGGGAACTCCCGCCCAGATGCGACAATCGCTACTTACCTTGGCTCAGCTCGATGATGACACCCTAGTCTATCCCGCTCACGAATATACCCAGGCCAACCTGGCCTTTGCCTTGACGGTCGAGGATGACAATGAAGCGCTCATAGCTCACGCCAACATGGTTAAACAGCTTCGAGAACGAAACGAGCCGAGTCTCCCAACCAGCATAAGTGTAGAGAAACAGATCAACCCCTTCCTTCGCCCCGAGCAACCAAGCATCAAGCAGAACCTGAGTCGTCATTTCGCTCAAGATGTGACAGATAACGACACCAGTTTCACGCTTCTACGTCAATGGAAGGACAACTTCTGATAATTCCTATACAATGGCGCGCTAATTAAGTCCCCGCAGAGCGAGCCTGAGGGTTTTCGCATTCCGAGAGGGACCCAAAAGTAAGGAATTATTGTCGATGCGCTTAACCATTGTCCTGGTTGCAGGGGGACTCTCCCTGCTTGCAGGCTGTCAAAGCTTTACCCAGCCGGAACCGGCCACGCCGACGATCACCACAGCGCCCGTGGTCGTCGAGCCTCAAGTCACAGCCCCTGTCGAGCCTGAACCGATTCAGATCACCGACGTATGGCAACGAATCCGCCTTGGCCTCAGCCTGCCAGTGCCGGATCAAAAACTGGTTAATCAGTACCGTAACTGGTATCTGAAGCATCCTCAGCACCTGGCCAGGGTATCGGAGCGCGCCGAGCCGTTCATGTATCTTATTGTCGAAGAGATTGAGAAGCGTAACCTGCCCATCGAACTGGCACTGCTGCCGATTGTCGAAAGCGCCTTCGATCCCTTCGCCTACTCCCATGGCGCGGCCTCTGGACTGTGGCAGTTTACCGCCCCCATGGCCAAACACTTCGGCCTGGAGATAAACTGGTGGTACGACGGTCGCCGCGATGTACCCGCCGCCACCGTTGCCGCACTGGACATGATGGAGTATCTCTACCAGAAAACCCACAACAACTGGCTGTACGCCATCGCCGCCTATAACACGGGCGAAGGGCGCGTGCTCAATGCGATCAAACGCAATCAGGCCAAGGGGCGGGCAACCGACTTCTGGGCACTAGATCTGCCGCGGGAGACAGAGCGCTACGTGCCTCAGCTGCTGGCGCTTGCCGATGTGATCGCCAACGCAGATGACTATGGGATCTCCCTCTACCCCATCCCGAACCAACCACAGCTTAAGGTTGTCGATGTGGGCAGCCAGATCGATCTGGCCCTGGCCGCCGACATGGCCGGAATGAAGCTCAATGAACTGCATTCGCTCAACCCAGGTTTTAATCAGTGGGCGACAGCGCCGGAAGGCCCACATCGTCTGGTGGTGCCGCTGGAGCACACCGAACTGTTTGAAACCAAGTTGGCCGCCAGCGATAAGGACCAACGCCTCAAATGGCAGCGTTACAAGATAAAGTCCGGCGATAGTCTCGGGCTAATCGCCAAGCGCTTCAATACCACGCCATCGGCCCTTCGCGCGGTGAACGATATCAAGAACAACCGCATCATCGCCGGTAAGCACCTGTTGATCCCTGTATCATCCAAGGATCCGGCTAAATATCTGCTATCGGCCGAGCAGCGCCTGCAGAAGCGTCAGTCAGGCGGTAGCGGCTATAAGCTGACTTACAAGGTAAAATCTGGCGATTCACTCTGGCTGATCGCCAAGCAGCACAAGGTGAGCGTAGCCAAGATTGCCAAGTGGAATGGCATGGCGCCAAAGGATCCCCTCTCTATCGGACAGAAACTGGTGATCTGGCAAAAAGGTAACGGCAAGTCAATTACCCGCACGGTGAACTACACGGTACGCTCGGGCGACTCCCTGGCAAAGATCGCCAGTAAGTTTAATGTCAGCGTAAACCAATTGGTGAAATGGAACAGCCTTTCGACCAAGAAATACCTGCAACCGGGACAGAAGCTGACCCTGTATGTGGATGTGACCAAGTCTCGGGTTTAATAACACGGTTTTAATCTTACCGATTGATAGAAACTCGCCTCTAATGACGATGTGTGAAAACAAAAAAGCGATGCCTAGGCATCGCTTTTTTATTGTTAGGCCAATCCTATAGTTAAGCCAATCATTGCTGGCTTGGTACTGACCTTTAGGCTCAGCCAATCACAGCCGAGCGTTACAAGCCACCTAGCTTCTTAAACAGCTTATCTTTCAGCTCATCGGTCGCCTTCTCGGTTTCCTTCTTGAGCTTGGCATCAAACAGGGCTGCCGTATCCAGTGAGAACTTAGGCTCGCCTATGGTACCGCCGATGGCAAATGGAATGTCGACGCCATAGAGCACATCTTTCTCCGCACCGCCCTGGCCCTCTAGCGAACCGACAACTGAGGTTTTAAGGACATAATCGATCGCCTCAGAGAGTAGATTTACATTGCCCTTACCCTGCAGGCGGATCAATGGTGATGCCATGTTGAGATCCGGGTTGGTCACTATCCCCTTAGCCATGGTAAAGCTGCCGGTCAGGCTGGTGAAGTCGGTTTTCTTTTCACCGCTTGAGGCGGCATTTAAATTACCGCCGAGTTTCGCCTTGGCATCGCGCAGCATCTGAGGGATGTTCACCCCGTAAAGCGCGCCATCGGCGACCTCAAACTGCCCCTTGGCGTTGAGATTGCGCTTGATGTTGTCGGGGATCAGGCTGAAGCCTGTTCCTGCCACCTCGAAGTTAGTGGTACCGGCCAGCATGTCGACCTCGGCGGCATCGGTCAGTAAAGGACGCACCTTAATGCCGGAGATCTTCTTGTTGAAGCGGTAGCTGGCCACAGATTTACGGCCATCTAGCTGAGCGCTGGCAAGTAATTTACCCTGATAGAGATCTGCGCTGAGCTGGCTGACATCTAGCACACCATTTTTCAGTGTCAGTTTCATCTGCCAGTTTTCTGTCTTGATCTTATCGGCAATCACCGACTTGGCATCGAGATCCAGCTTTAGGTTAACCGCCTTCATGCCGCTAAGATCTGGCTCCTTGGCAGGTGCCGCGCCCTCGCCTTTAGCCGTCTTATCTTCGCCCTTAGTGCCATCATCTTTGGCCATAAATGGCGTTACATCAATATCGCCAAAGCTCATCGAGGCCACCACATCCGGTACCTTGGCGCCGTAATTGACCGACAATTTACCTTGAGCCTTAATCTGCTCGATATTCAGGCTAGAGAGCACCAACGCCATGGTCTTGGCATTATTATCCAGCTCGAGTTGAGTGGTGAGATTAATGTTCATGCGCTTATTGGGAATGGCATCCCCTTCGAGGGTATTTTCAATCTCAAAATCCTTGATGGCTATTTTGGCCAGGTTGGTATCGACCTTGATCTGTCCCTTACCTTGGCTGCTGACCTTAATTTCAGGCTGGGTCATGGTGAACTTGTAACCCAGATCGGCAAATTGCCCCAGGGCAAACTCGCCTAAGGTTAACGACTCGAGGCTCAGCGCCTGAACCTGGCCTGTCGCCTCGTCATAGAGATTAACCTGAGTGTTAGTGATAGCGATGCCACCGATATTCAGGCTGCTAAGTTGCACGCTCCCCTGGGCAGCGCCTGATGTATCGGCCTTGCCTTCTGTCTTATCGGCGCCTTTCTCGCTACCTGAGGTCAGGCCGTCCATGCTGCTGCGGCCATTCTTGTAGCTGTCGAAGTTTAGTGTCAGGCCATCTAAGTTAAGCTGAGCTATCTCAACCTCTTTACTCAAAAGCGGTAACAGTGCCACCTCGGCTACTATGCCATCTACCTTGAGCATGGTGTCATGTTTAAAGCCTTTGGGATTCGAGAGGCTGATATCACCAAGGGTGATGCCTATGGTGGGGAAAAAGGTCCAGCTGAGATCTTGATTGATAAACAGATCGCGTCCCGTCTGCTTCTTTACCGCCTCGACAATTTGCGGCTTAAAGTCATTGGGATCGAAGATAAGCGTGAGATAGGCGATCAGTAATATAAAAAGCGAGGCAAATACGATCACTAACCATTTAACAAATTTCATAACAGGTTCCGTCTGGTAAGGGTGAGCAATGGGCCCATTAGGCCAATTGCGAGAGATCCAACTGCTCTGACGATAGGGCAACGCCGTTATCGTCGGCATATAGCATCATACCTGGCTTAATTATAACGCGATCTATCTCTAGCGTAACGTTGACATCGCCAATATCCCGCTTATCCGTCTTGATGGGGGTCGCGCCAAGTGCCTGAATTCCAATGGGCATCTGTGCTAACGCGCCGACATCACGCACATAGCCATTGATCACTATGCCACTCCAACCATTGTCCACTGCACTCTGGGCAATCATGTCGCCAAGCAGCGCACGACGGTTAGAGCCACCGCCATCCACCACCAGCACCCTGCCTTCACCAGGCTGTGCCAGTAGCTGTTTGACCTTAAAGTTGTCTTCGAAACACTTCACCGTAACCACCTCTCCCCAGAAGATACGCTTCTGGCCAAACTGTCGATAATGGGGCGCCAACAGCGACAATTGTGTGTCATATTGGTCAAAGAGATCGGGCAGTAAATCTTGCATTGCAGCCTCCCTGCGGGACAAAGAAAAGTTAAGTTACTATAACAAGGCACATATAAAATGAAAATTAGATGAATTTAAATTCAATCGGTTTTAGAATGTGCCTTCGCTAATATAGATTGGCGATTTAATCATCAAGATAATACAACAATATCCTGACTAACAGACCCGTCGATATTAGCCAATATCGACCAAGCAATAGTGGAAAATAATGACAGATCATATCGATTTACATGATGCAATGGCTGCGCTCGACAAATATGGTTACGAGCAAAAAAATAGCAGCGAACTGAGTCAGGCGCGAACCCATGCGCAGATGGATAAATATCTTAGAACATTAGACTTTAACCTACGCAGACTGCTGATCTTGCAAGAAGTCGTGGGCAATTTGGTTGACGAAGAGCAGGCCAACCTCGCCCGTCAGGAAAACATTCAAACCTATAAGACTAAGGTCATTAACCTATCCCGCGAATATGGCATCTCCTACGACCGCGTACTGGAGATCATGCAACAAACGTCGACGCAAACTAAATAACCTGCCGCCGCGCAGGTTATTTTTCACTACAGCTTAAAGGTCGAGATAAGAGACTCGAGATCCGCCGAACCCGATTTTATCTGCTCACTGGTACTGCCAATCTCTTCACTCTTCTGCTGATTCTCCAGCGATATATCGTTAATACGGGTCACATTCATATTCAGTTCGGCGATCACCGCGCTCTGTTCCTCCGTCGCGGTGGCGATCTGAATATTCATATCTGAGATCTGCCTGATAGAAGACTTGATGGTTTGCAGCGCCTCAACCACCTGACTGGTTTCACCTACCGTCTGCTCCGACTGTGACTTGGCTCTGGCCACCGAGGTGTTGACACTGTCTACCGAGGCGCGAATCGCCTCAATAATGGCATTGATCTCCTGAGTCGACTCCTGGGTTCGGCTCGCCAGGGTACGCACCTCATCGGCCACCACGGCAAAGCCGCGTCCGGCCTCACCGGCCCTCGCCGCCTCGATAGCGGCATTTAACGCCAGCAGGTTAGTCTGTTCGGCGATGCCGACAATCACATCCAGGATCTGTCCTATCTTACCTGAGCTTATCTGCAGCGCCTGCGCCTCATCGGCGGTTACCTCTAGCTCATTAGACAGGCCCTTAATCTTGGCCACGGCGCCATCGACCACGGCCACGGTATCGTCGGCCTCACCATCGGCGCTGCCAGCACTGTCGGCCGCGAGCTGGGCATTCGAGGCCACCTCAGACGAGGCCATGGACATCTCGTTGATGGCCGTGGCGACGCTTTGGGTCTCCGCCTGCATGTTGGCCGTCACCGCACTGGCCTGGGCTGAAATATCGGCTAAACCTTCGGCCAGCTCTCGGCTGTGGGTCACAGAGGCACTCACCGAATTCACCAGGGCCTGAATTTTGGCGACAAACTCGTTAAAGCTCGCGGCTACCTGTTTGAGTTCATCCCGGCCCGACTCTTCGAGCCTCAGGGTAAGATCCCCCTCGCCTCGCGCGATATTTTCAAAGGCGGCTATGGTATCGGCCATAGGCGCTGAGATACTGCGGGAGATAGCTCCTAAGATCAGAATCACAGGCAGCCAGACCGCGACGCAGATCAGCAGATACTTGCCGATAAAGGCCTGCATCTCCTCATCAATATCATCGACATAAATGCCCGTCCCCACAATCCAGCCCCAGGGCGGGAAACGCTTAACCACACTCATCTTAGGGCTCGGCGCCGAGGCGTTGGGGCGATTCCACATATATTCGATCAACGCATAATCGCTATTGGCCGTGCCAGTCACCATCTTCTCAAATAGCCTGACACCATTGGGGTCTTTCATCCCCAAAACATTGGTGCCTACCAGCTTCTTGGCAAAGGCATGCTGCACCATGACCCCTTGTCTGTCTATGGTCCAGAAATACTCGTTCCCCTCATACCTCAGGGCATCCAAGGCCGCGATAGCACTGCGCTGAGCCTCTTCCGTGCTCATGGTGCCAGCTTGTGCCGCCTCATAGAACTGGCTGATCACCTTCTCACCCACATCGGACAGCGCCGATAACTTGGCCTGTTTCTCCTTAACCAAGACCTCTTCAATGTTGGCCAGCGCAAACACAAACATGATGCCGGTGGCGACGATGGCCAGCAACAGCATAAATAGCAAACGGTGGGCAATTTTAAACTTGCGAAGCAGGACAAATATGGCGTTCATGGCGATCACCTTAAGGCAAGTGACAGAAAATTATGACAACCCCTTAAATCTCGCCCATTCAAAACCTTTTGTCAAAGCCGCTAACTACCTATAAATGCATACTTTAGTGGAATAAACAGGGGGTAAAAGCAAGATATAATACCTACTGGTGAATTATTCACCGCTGTCGGTCAATAACAACTAAACTAAAGTGTCAGTACTTTTTGTAGGGGTAATCTTTTACGATGAAAGCTAAAGGAATTATGCTTCTGGTATTGGCCTTGACAGGCCTCTTATCGGTCAGTTGGTGGGGAGGCAAGGCGCCCGCCATCGAGCCCCCCATTAAGTTAAAGATTGCCACCTCTACCACTCCCTTAAGCGCGCCCCTGATCATCGCCAGAGAGCTGGAACTCTTCAAACCCTACAACCTGGATATCGAGCTTATCCCCCTGCGAGGAGGCCACCTCTGCTTTCAGGCGATGATACAGGGCGTTGCCGATATCGCCACCAGCTCTGAATCAGTGATCATGTTTAATGGCTTCGAGCGCAGCGATTTTCGCCTATTGGCCAGTTTCGTCGAATCGGATAACGACCTGAAACTCCTCACCCTCAACGACAAGCAGCCCAAAAGCATGACTCAGTTAAATGGTAAGAAAATCGGCATGGTCAAGGCCAGCGCCAGCGAGTTCTTTGCCGATGCATTTATGATCATCAGCGGCCACCAGCAGCAGAATTTTCACAAGGTTTTCATGTCCCCCCAGGCGTTAGGGCCAGCACTGCTGGCCGGTGACGTAGATGCCATCTCGATTTGGGAACCCTTCGGCTACAAGTTGATTGAGGAGCATGGCGATGCTATCTATCAATATCCGGGCAAAGGGATCTACAACCTCTCCTTCAATCTAGTGACCTCGGCCGTCAACGCCAAACTACATCAGCAACAACACGCCAATATACTTCGGGCGTTAAAGAGCGCACAAAACTTTATTAATCAACATCCTGAAAATGCCAAACAGATCATTAGTGACTACCTGAATATTTCACAGCCAGAGCTGGAGTGGGCGTGGAATGATTATGTATTTCGGCTATCTTTAAATAACTCACTGATCTCAAATTTACATGCTCAGGCGCGCTGGGCGATCGCCAGCGGCACGGTTGATGCGCAAGTGCCTCCGGATTTTAGGCTGCTCCTGGATGATTCAGCACTCAAGCAGGCGCTCGATTACTAGGGTCTGTTGACCTTTCCTGTTTGTTTCTGCAGCATTTTGTGGGTTATTTATACAAGGCAGAGTCCGTATAGTGTAGTTATTCTACATGAGCGGGCGATAACGCCGTAGAAATGGCCTACAAAAGCTGCCCGAAGGGTTCATCTAAACGCGCCTTGCCCTTTGTTGCCTGCTATTTACATAGAATAGCTATGCCGCACAGCATGCGCCTTGAGCAAAACGCGTTTAGATCGAACAAAAATTAAACCTGAAAGATAAACAGACCCTAGGACGTTAACAGCAAATGATGATCAATACTCGCTTGAAGTTGCTGCTTTTTATCAGTCTGTTCCTGACGACCACCATATTACTGACCTTTGCCGGCCTGAAACACATACAGCAGGATAACCTACGGCAACTGTCCAGCATCATGGAACTGGAAAGCAACATAGATATACTCAGGAGTCGGCTTTGGGCCTTGCAGGAGTTTCAAGACCCGGAAGTATTGATCCAGACGCTCAATGCCCATCAAGAGCTTAAACAAAAACTTGCCAAGGCCCAGTTTCTCGCGCCATCTACTAAGATATTGACCACCAATTTAAATCGTCAGGCGGATAGCCTCGCGGCGCTGCTCGAACTCACCCAGCAGCATCTGAGTTCGACTCCACAGCGTGGCATCACTTCTGCTCGCGGCATGTTAACCACCCGATTCAACATCACGATACAGTCCATGAGTGAAGATCTCACCAGTCTGCAGCGCCAGGTGATCGACAGCTTAGCCGAGCAGCAATCACAGATCCTCTCCTCGACTATCTTGTTCCTGTTGGCGGGCTCCATCATCTCACTGCTGTTTACCATCTCGACCCTCAAGGCCTTCAGAGAGAGCCTGCATCCGATGAAGCAGGGGATCAAACGGCTCAGCCAGGGCGATCTGGACGGCAATATTGAAGTTGTTCATCACAATGAGCTCGCCATACTCGCGCAGAAGTTTAACGCCATGACCCAGAAGCTCAAAGAGACCACCATACGCAAGGAGGCACTACAGAGCGAAGTTCAATCGCAGACCAAACAGCTCAAGCGTCAGACCCAGAAACTAAAATATGTCGCGGAACACGACGACTTGACCGGCCTCTACTCTCGCAGCGCTTTCGAGCGGCAGATAGACACGGCGATCGCACGCTGTCAGCGCACTCAGATGCACGCCGCCATGTTATTCATCGATCTGGATAAATTTAAACAGGTTAACGACAGCCTGGGCCATGATAACGGCGACAAGGTACTCTCGACAGCGGCGAGGCGAATACAGAGCGCCGTGCGCAGCTCCGATATCTGCGGTCGCCTGGGAGGCGATGAGTTCGTGGTCTGGCTCGAGCCCATCAACGACATCGCCGAAGTCTCGATAGTGATAGACAAGATCATTGCTCAGGTCTCGCCCCCTATCGTCTGTGGTCGCACCTCGGTATCACTCACCGTCAGCATAGGCGTTGCCATGTATCCGGGCGATGAGCTAACCCGCCTGAACCTCATCAAAATTGCCGATGACAACATGTATCAAGCCAAAAAGATCAGTGGTAACAGCCACCGCTTTAGCGACACGATTGCCCAGCAGGTGGAAAAGAGTGAGGTTGATTAACCTAGCTCGTCCTCAGTGAAAAGCGCCGCTGCAACTGCTTAAAGTTAACTCTGATCAATAATAAAAAGATCAAGCCAATCAGATAAAGGCTCGGCTCGATCACCTCAGATTTAACTGACCAATAAAAATGGATTGGGGCCAGTAAAGCCACCAGATAGACCCAGTTATGTAACTGTTGCCAGCGCCGTCCCATGGCACGTCTGACCCTGGCAAACGAGGTGATCGCCAGCAGCAACAAGATGAGATAGGCCGTCGCGCCCACCATAATATAGGGACGTTTAACGATCTCACTTAGCAGCAGTTGCCAGGCAAACAGCAGGTCGAGGCTCAAGAAAGCCAAGATGTGTAAGCTGGCATAGGCAAACACATACAAGCCCACTAAGCGGCGGGTTTGCATCAAGAGCCCGAGCTTAAAATACTTTGCCACCGGCGAGATGAGTAGCACGGCGATCAGGGAATTGATCGCCCCCATTCCGGTATAGTGAATGATGTACTGAACCGGATCGCCCCCAAGCTGTTCGGTTAACACTCGCCACACCAACACTCCAAGGGGAACTAGAGCGATAAGGTGAAACACTAGCTTGAGCGGCAACAGATGCCTGGCTTGCAATCGAAACAAAGACTTCTCCTCTTTATGGCTCGCTTGTATTCAAATAAATCTAATAGTACTGACGCAGATCCATTCTCTTGTAGAGGTGGGCCACCTGCTCGCCATAGCCGTTAAAGGGTAAGGTCGCGATGCGCTGCGCCGAGAAGATCCCGCCCTCACCTATGCGTCGCTCTGTTGCCTGGGACCATCTAGGGTGATCCACCTTAGGGTTCACATTGGCATAGAAACCATATTCGTGGGGCGCCAGTTGGTTCCAGCTAGTGGGTGGCTGCTTGTCCATTACGCGGATCCTGACCACAGACTTGATGCTCTTGAAGCCATACTTCCAAGGTACCACCAAACGGATTGGCGCACCGTTTTGCGGCGGCAGCGTCTTGCCATAGAGTCCAACGGCCATGAAGGCCAGTTCATTGGTAGCCTCATCCAGTCTCAGCCCTTCCACATAGGGATAATGAATACCACCTCCCATCAGTCGGCTCTTCTGTCCCGGCATCTGGTCGGGGTCGAACAGGGTCTCAAAGGCCACATGGGTCGCACCAGCCTTAACCCCTGCCTTGGCAAGCAGGGCTTTTAAAGGAAAACCCACCCAAGGGATCACCATAGACCAGGCCTCGACACAGCGAAGGCGATAGATGCGCTCCTCCAGTGGCAGCAACTTGGTCAAGTCGTCCAGATCCAGTGTGAGCGGCTTGTCTACCATGCCCTCTACCCTCAGCGTCCAGGGATCCACCTTGAAGCCTTGAGCATTCTCGAAGGGATCTGTCTTACTGGTACCAAACTCGTAGTAGTTATTGTGGGTGGTCACCTTCTTCTCTGGAGTGAGGATCTCCTGCTGGCCGTAAGCCTTGTTGCCGCTAAAGGCTAACGGATGCGTCACAAAGGGAGCATGGGGCTCAGACTTACCGAACAGATCAAACAGCCCAGCCTGCACCTGGCCGGGTATGCTGGCTCCCAGTGCGCCCAGGCCGAGCGCCTTGATGATGTTGCGTCTATCGTTAAATACCGCCTCTGGCGTGACGTGCGCACTCTTCTCTTGCCAAGCTTTTATTCCCGTTCCTATGATGCCCTTCGCCATATCTGCTACCACCTTTTATACGTCGCTTTTCAGCCCATGCTTAATTAGATAGTCAAAACCCTTAAAAAATTTCACCTAAATAATATTTAACGAACAAGTGTTCGTCATTTGCCCTATCTCCCCTTGAACCTGCACTGGCCTCATGAGAGGCTTAACGCCAAGCTTATAACGGGTATCGACTATGTTGACACAACTTCCTCTATCTCTCCCACAAATCATCGTCTTAGCCGCGGTGGCCATGTTAGCACTGCTGATCGGTGCCCTACTCAACCAGCGCCTCACCCGCAGCAAATGGCAGAGGGTAAGAGAGGAGCTAATCCAGGAGCACGGCACCGCCATCGCGCTGCTGGAAGCATCGCTGGAAGAGAAGCGCAGCGACATTGCCCAGCTCAACCAGAAGCTTGAACATCAGATTAATCTGCTCGGCATGAGCCAGGCACAGGCCCAGCGCGCCGACGATCTCGAGCAGCAACTCCAGCAGAGCCAGCGCAAACAGATGGAGACCCAACTGGCCCTGTCCAAGTCCAACGCCATTCAGCAGACGCTGACGGTCAAGTTTGAGACCGAGCAACAGGCGCTGGAAGACAAGATTAAACACCTGCACGAATCAGAGTCGCGCCTGACCCAGCAGTTCGAGAATCTCGCCAACAAAATTTTTGATGCTAAGGCGCAGCGTTTACAACATGAGAGCGAACAACAGCTCTCTAATGTGCTTTCTCCATTTAAACAGCAGCTTGAAGGTTTTAGAAAGCAGGTTCAGGAATCTTATACTGTCGAGCAGAATGAGCGCAGCGCCCTGAAGCATCAACTGGAGTCACTCAAGGCGTTAAACCTGCAAATGAGTCAGGACGCCATCAACCTCACCAAGGCGCTCAAGGGCGATAACAAGCAGCAAGGTAACTGGGGCGAAGTGATTCTCGAGCGTGTGCTACAAGAGAGCGGCCTGAGAGAGGGCCACGAATATGAGACCCAGCAGGATCTCAAACACGACAATGGTAAACGCTTCAAGCCAGATGTGATCGTTCATCTGCCGGAAAACAAAGATGTGGTGATCGACGCCAAGATGTCCCTGGTGGCCTACGAGCGTTATTTCAACAGCGATGATGACAGCGTCAAGGCGGCCGCCATCAAGGAGCATTGCCTATCGATCCGCAATCACATCAAGGGCCTCAGTCAAAAGGATTACCAGGCGCTTCACGGCTTAACAAGCCTGGATTATGTGCTAATGTTTATTCCATTGGAGCCCGCGTTCCTGTTGGCGCTCGAGCATGAACCTAGCCTGATCAACTATGCGCTGGAAAACAACATCATGCTGGTCAGCCCGACTAACTTGCTGGTGGCACTGCGAACCATTAACAACATCTGGCGCTATGAATATCAGAACCAGAATGCCCAGCTCATCGCCAAGCAGGCGGGCAAAATTTACGACAAGCTATGTGGTTACCTCGAGGACATGGAGAAGATAGGTCGCGCGGTGGAATCGCTGGACAGACACTATCAGGCAGCCATGGGTAAGCTAAGCACAGGTAAAGGGAACTTGATCCGCCAGGCCCATCAGATGCAACAAATGGGTGTCACGACCAATAAGCAGTTGGATAGTCAGTTACTCGATCAGGCGCTCAGCGATCATATGGAGCATGACATAAAACTGAATTGATCAACCGTTACACTAGAGCCTGTTGATCTTTGCCGTTTGTTTTTGCAGCAGTTTGAAGGTGATTTATACAAGGCAGAGCCTGTGTCGTGTAGTCTTCTACACAAATTGGCGATAACGCCGTAGAAATGGCCTACAAACGCTGCCCAACGGGTTCATCTAAACGCGCGCTGTTAGAAATCGTTCCAGACGATTTCTTTGTTGTTCGCCATTCACATAGAGTAACTATGCTTCATGGCTCTCGCATCGCGCAAAACGCGTTTAGATTGAACAAAAATTAAACTTGAAAGATCAACAGGCCCTAGCAAATACAGATGCGTCACAGAGCGAATCGAGCAAAGCAGTAGACAAGGATAGGAAGACAATGCCAAAGCGGTTAGGCACACTTTTTCAGGCTAAACGTTATCTCCTCATAGGCTTAGGTGCGCTCATCCCCATGACGCTGTCGGCGGCTAGCCTAACCCAGAACCAGCAGCGCTACCTTGACGCCAGAGAGGCCCTGGATAATGGCAAACTGGAACGCTATCAGACCCTGAGAGCCCAGCTCAATGGCTACCCGCTCACCCCCTATCTCGACTACCACGCGGAAATAGACAACATACTCGCTGCGCCAGGCAGCGAGGCACGTAAGGCGATGGCGCGATTCGATGGCACACCGCTCAATAACAGTGCTCGCCATCGCTATCTGGAAAGCGCTGGTAAAACAAAGCGTTGGCAAGATTTTCTCGCCATCAGCCCTGAGGTGCCCCGCAGCATCAGCCTACAATGCTATTACTACCGTGCCCAACTAAGCCAAGGCGACAAGGCCATGGCCTTCGATGGTGCCAAGAAGCTATGGCTCCACGGACATTCGCGCCCCAAGGAATGCGATCCTCTGTTTACCGCCTGGGAGAAAGCCGGACACCGCAGTCAATCGCTGCTCTGGTCGCGCATGCTAATGGCTTTCAACGGAAGCGAATATAGTCTGCTCAAATATCTGGCCAGTAAGGTGACGGCTCATCAGAAAGAGGCCAAGCAGCTCCTTGCCGTGTATCAAGACCCCCGCACCCTGAGGCACACCAAACGCTTTAAGGTGAAGGCCGCCATCTATGGCGATATCGTCGATGCGGGTCTCAGGCGCCTGGCCCGAAAAGATCTCATCAAGGCGGTCAGCCTGTTTCAAAAATATGAGAAGGCCCACAGATTCAGCGACTATCAAGCACAAAAATTGGCGCGCTACCTGATGAAACGCGCCTTGATAGCCCAGGAGACAGAGCTCAAAGCCTTCGTCGATAACCGCCTGCCTAAGACTGACAGCGACGATCTAAAGGCGCTACGCCTGCGCTGGGCGATAAGAGAAGCCGACAATAAGAGCCTGGACAAATACCTGCCGCTGTTGAGTGAATCCAAACGCCAGAAAGCCCGCTGGCAGTATTGGATAGCGAGGCGCCAGATGGAGACAGGTACTGAGGTGGCCGATACAGCCCTGCCCGCCCTGAGTAAACAGCGAAACTTCTATGGCTTTACTGCCGCCGATCTAGTTTCGACCACCATCAACTTGGCACAGATCGACACTCAGCTCGACGACAAGCTAACTCCCCTGCTCGCTCAGGATCCTGGGCTTGCCCGGGTTGAGGAGCTGCTGGCGCTGGATAAAAAAATTGATGCCCGCGCCGAATGGGTATTGCTACTTGGGCGCCACCCGCAGCAGAAACAGGCGCAGTATGCCCTGCTGGCGAGCCGCAACCAGTGGCACGACCTAACAGTACAGGCCAGCATACAGGGACAGCTGTGGAACGACATGACGCTGCGCTTTCCCTATGCCGCCGAAGAGGCCTTCAAGGCAGCGAGCAAAAACGCCAGGGTCGATATCGATGAGATCCGCGCCATCGCCCGCAGAGAATCTGCCTTTTATCCCTACGCCACCTCAGGCGTGGGTGCCCGCGGCCTGATGCAGTTGATGCCAGCCACGGCAAAAGAGACGGCACGCAAACATGGCATCAAGTACCGCGGCAGCAAGAGCCTCTATGATGTCTCGCTCAATACCGGCCTTGGCAGCCGTTACTATAAGTCGCTGCTCGACAGATTCGATGGTAACCGAGTGCTGGCCACCGCCGCCTATAATGCCGGGCCCCACAGGGTCACGCGCTGGCTAGAACGCAGCCAGGGCAAGCTGGATGTCTTTGCCTTTATCGAGTCTATTCCCTTTACCGAGACCCGCGAATATGTGCAGGCGGTGCTGAGTTATCGCGCCATCTATCAGGCGAGGCAACTGAAACCTGTAGCACTGTTTTCGTCAAAGGAACTCGCCTTCAAATACTAAGGTTTTTCGCCAATGCTTCGGCATTGGCGATAAAATCAGCAAGTCTTCACGACTTATCAAGGGAAACATAGACACACTCCAACAAATGTGAATAATTATCATTTGCATTAATTTCCTAAGTGAAGCCATGAAGCTTAGCCAACTCACTATGGGCTGCGAATATCAGCCGTTCATCGCTCTCAACAGCGGACAGATCACAGGCTTTGAGGCGCTTGCGCGATTCTTTACTCCAAAGGGACAACCAACACCTCCAAATAAGATTTTTGAGCGCCTCCATGACACACCAAACCTGCTTGGTCGAGTCGAATATGCCGCCAAGCATTTACAACTTAACCTAGCTCCAAGAAACAAAGCCTTGTTTCTGAACCTAGATCCTCACGGATTATCAACCGCACTGACCACAGATTTGATAAAGCAGATCCATCGACGCCCAAACACCACTGTAGAGCTTATCGAAAATACCTGTGCCAGCGATGCCAGACAGGCACTCACCCTTGCCACCCGGCTGAGGGCCGCAGGCATTAAGATTGCGCTGGATGATATCGGCGCCCCTCATTCCATGCTCTCTTTGACTTTAATCACTCTGGTTGACTGTCTCAAATTTGATAAATGTTGGCTCAAGCAACTTCATCTTCCCCACACCCAAGAACTACTAAAAGCCTTGATCAGCTTTGCCCGCTATTCAGGTAAACTCACTATACTCGAGGGGATCGAAACCCGTGATGAACTCGCCATAGCCCAAGACTTCCAGTTCGATTGGGTACAAGGTTTTCTTTATCGAGACTCCTTCATCCAGGCAGAGATCAAACTGCCGCTTGCAGGATTACTTGAAACATAAACTATTGTTTAGTCCCCGAAGAACGACCAAAATAAGGTAGCCAATCACAGGCTTCTGCCTCATAGTTAAAGGTCATCATCAGGATTATTTTGACTACCGAGTGCTCGCAATAAGGAGTTCCATGTCTCATTCAAGCATCACGGCGATCTTAAACCAGCTGCAACGTGTGTTGCTGGGCAAGCCCCATCAGATCAAGCTGGCCCTTACCTGTATCCTTGCCAAGGGACACCTGCTGATCGAAGATCTGCCCGGCATGGGCAAGACCAGCCTCTCGCAGGGGATGGCCCAAAGCCTGGGGCTAAGCCATCAACGCATCCAATTTACCAGCGACATGCTGCCGGCGGATATTCTCGGCGTCTCTATCTTCGATAAGGAACAATCCCAATTTGTGTTCCATCCTGGCCCCATCTTTAAACAGATGATCCTGGCCGATGAGATCAACCGTGCCAGTCCCAAGACCCAGAGTGCGCTGCTGGAAGCCATGGCAGAGCAGCAGATCTCGATCGATGGCGTGACCCATGCCCTGCCGAGTCCCTTCTTCGTCATCGCCACCCAGAACCCCAGCGAGCAGTCGGGTACCTTTCCCCTGCCGGAATCCCAGCTCGACCGTTTCATGATGCGGATCTCCATCGGCTATCCTGACGAGACCGCCGAGATGGCCATGCTAAAGGGAGAAGATATCTCGCCCCAGTTACAGCACCTGCCCGCCTGTGTCGATCCCCTCACCCTCATTGAGCTGCAATCTCAGGTGAGTAAGGTCAAGGCCTCCGAGGCGCTGCTCAACTATATCCTGGCGCTGGTGAAGGGCTCACGCCAGCTCAACGAAGGCTACGGGCTATCCCCCAGGGCAAGCAAGGCGCTACTCAGTGCCGCCAAGGCCTGGGCCTTCATTCAGGGACGTAATTATCTGGTTCCCGACGATGTACAGGCAGTATTTGCCGCCGTGGCCGAACACAGGCTAAGGCATACCAGCCAGCAGCAGGGCGAAGCCCTCTCCCAGCGTCTGCTCGCGAGCACTAACCCCATCTTATAAGCCCATATGATATAAGCCATGGCGAATATTAAGGTAAAGCAAAACCGACTCAGTCAATGGTGGCAGGCCTGGATCGCCAGACGCCTGCCCGCCAGCAATAAGGTGACCCTGGCACACCGAAGCATCTTTATCCTGCCCACGGGTTTTGGCCTCTTCTGGCTGCTGTTCGTGGTCTTGCTGTTTCTCTTTGGCACCAACTACCAGAATAATTTGGTGATCGGACTCTCTATCTTACTGCTCAGCCTCTTCAACACCTGCATCATCTACAGCTATCGCAACCTGGCCGGCATGACACTCGAGGCCAAGACAGGACCCGAAGCCTACGCGGGCGAGACCCTGCTCTATGGCGTCATCCTCCATGCCAAGCAGGTGCAGCATCAGGTGGAGCTTAGCTATGAAAAACAGCGAGTACAGACCCTAAACCGAATCGACGACAAGCCCCAGGAGGCCTTGCTCCCCCTGAGTAACAACCAGCGAGGATGGGTAGCGCCCGGCCGCCTCAGGGTAGAGAGCCGCTATCCGCTAGGACTGTGCCGCGCCTGGTCCCATGTGGATCTCGCCAACACTCAGATAGCGTTTGCACAGCCTAAACCGGGCCTGTATGAACTCAGCGCCGAACAGCAAGGCGATGATCATCAAGCAAAAGAGAGGGGCAAGAGCGTCGTCGGCGTCGAGGAGTTTCACGGCCTCAAACCCTTCGTCACCGGTGAGTCACTCAATCAGATCGCCTGGAAGCAGTTGGCACAGGGACGCGGCATGCTCACCAAAGAGTTTGAGCAGCCCCAGAGCGCGCCCCAATGGTTAACCTTAGACACTAATGCGCCTTTAGAGGAGCAAGTGAGCCTGCTGACCTGGGCGGCAGATAGGCTCTCGGCCAAGGGACAGATCTTTGGCCTAAAGCTGCCGGGCAAGACACTGATGCCTGGCAGCGGCGAGCAACATAGACACTTGGTGCTCAGTACCATCGCCGTCTATCCTGAACATCTGGAGGCCAGCCATGGCCGATAGCAAGAGTGAGAACATAGGGCGTCAGAGCCTGCTCTGGTTGCTGCTGGTCAACCTCAGCGTATTGGCCCCCCTGTACGATAAGATGACGCCCTGGAGCATGGCGATTTGCGCAATCTGCCTGTTGTGGCGGGTGGGGATCTTTGTCGGTAAGGTGGCTAAGCCCCCCAGATACCTGGTGACCACACTAGCGATCGCCTCCGCCGTCACTCTGGCCTTAGTCACGGCGCAGATAGGCCTGTTAAACGGCTTGATCAACCTGCTGATCTTGGGTTACGCCCTCAAATATATCGAGATGCGCGACAGGCGTGACGTCCGCGCCGTGGTGCTGGTGGGCTTTTTCCTGATCGCCGTTACCCTCATCGAGAGACAGAGCCTCTGGTTCACCCTGCAACTGACACTGGTCGCCACCATCAACATCTGCGTATTGGTCAGCCTCTATCTAAACGCCAGCTCGATTCGGCGGACCGCCAAGCTAGGGGCCAAGCTCATGCTGCAGAGCCTGCCTCTGGCCATCGTCCTGTTTATGGTGCTGCCCAGATTGCCACCGCTCTGGCTGGTGCCCAACCCCAAGAATGCCACCACGGGACTGAGCGACGAACTCGCCTTTGGCGATATCGGCAAGCTGACCCGCTCAAGCGCCCTGGCCTATCGCGTCACCTTCGACAATCGTCGCCCGGCCAACAGTCAGCTCTATTGGCGCGCCCTAGTGCTGGATCACTACGACGGCAAGACCTGGACCCAAGATCCGCAGATTAAGACGCTACAACGACAACGAGTCATGACCAATGCTCGCCCCAATCCCGAAGGTACGCCGATAAACTACGAGGTGATCGCCGAGCCGAGTTACCAAAACTGGCTGTTTGGTCTGGACCTCGCCTACACCAATACCCGAGATATTCTTGAGCTACCCGATGGCCGTCTGTATGCCAAGGCCCCCCTGAGTCAGAAGTATCAATATCGGGTCAGCTCCTATCCAGAGGCGAAACTCGATCGCCGACTCTCGCCTGAACTCAGGCAGCGTAATCTTCAACTCCCTAAGGAATCAAATCCAAAGTCACGGGCACTGGGGCTTAAGCTGAAACACGAGTATCCCGCGCCCGAGTCGCGCCTTAACGCCATCATGACACTCTTTAATCAGGCACCATTTTTCTACACCCTGGAACCGCCTCGGGTCGGCCCACAGCAGATAGATGACTTTCTGTTTGAGAACCGCGCCGGCTTCTGCGCCCACTATGCCAGTGCCATGGTATTCCTCGCCCGACAATCTGGCCTGCCCGCGCGCATGGTAACGGGTTATCAGGGCGGCGAGTGGAACCAGGCTGGCGGTTACCTCAGCGTCTATCAGTATATGGCCCACGCCTGGGTCGAGGTCTGGCTCGAAGGTAAGGGCTGGACCCGCTTCGATCCCACAGCCATGATCGCCCCCGAACGGGTCGAGGCGGGATTCGATGCGCTGTTCTCACCCGAGCAGAGCTATCTTATCAATAACCCCTTCAGCAGCCTGAGGCTGCGCCAGTATCCTCTGCTCAATAATTTAAGGATGTCCCTGGCCAGCATAGATTACTACTGGAGCAAGTGGGTGCTGGGTTTCGACGAAGACAGGCAAACCCAGTTGCTCAAAGAGATCCTGGGTGAGATCAACGCCACCAAGGTAGCCATCTTTGTCATCGCCTCCTTCAGTGTTATCGCCCTCTTTATCGCCTACAGTGTCGGCCTGCTGCGCTTTAGCCGCCATCCAGACCCAGTAGTCGCCGGGTTCGAGCAGATCTGTACCATGCTAGCCAAACGCGGGCTGCCGCGCGCGCAAGGCGAATCTGTGGATGCTTATCAGGATCGGGTGCTGACCGCGGCGCCAGCGCTCAGCGAGCCCATGACACGCTACACCACAAGTTACATGACACTGAAATATCGCGCCCCCTCACCAAGAGCCAGCAAACAGCTCAAGCGTCAGCTAAAACAGGACCTACGCCGGCTGCGCATTGCCATCCTGAAACTTAAGGGCTCGTTAGAGACCAGTTAATGACTAAGACTAGCAAGGCTTAACCTGCACAAGGAAAACCAAGGGATCTAAATACTTGCTTAGACAATCATGATCCCAGTTCTCGCAAAGCCATTGAAAATGTGTGAAAAATAAGCATAAACTGAGCGAGGCTATCGAATTACACCGATATCGCACGGCGAGGATTGGCCGGATAACCCAGATGCCCTAGAATAGCCACACAACAACGAAATGGATAAGTGATCTCATGCTGTATTTGGTGCAATCGAATCGAATGGAGGCTTTGGCGCAGCTGCTCGCCAACGAACTGCAGACGCCCCCGGCGGGTCAGTCACCACTAAGCAATGAACAGATCTTAGTCCAGAGCCCCGGCATGTCTACCTGGCTGAGGCTAGCCATCGCCGAGCAAAACAGCGTCGCCGCCGCATTGGAATTCCCCCTGCCGTCTAGCTTCATCTGGCAACTGTGTCATCAGCTGCTGCCCGATGTGCCCAAGGAAAACGCCTTCACCAAACCGGCCATGACCTGGAAGCTGATGGAACTGCTGCCAGGCCTCTTGTCTCAGGAGGTATTCGCTCCCTTAGCTCACTACCTCAAGGACGATGCCATACTCGAGGACAGCGCGGCGCAGCACTCACTAAAACTGTTTCAGCTCTGCAGCCAGATAGCCGATATCTTCGACCAATATCTGGTCTATCGCCCGGACTGGATCTTGGCCTGGGAACAGGGCGAAGATCGCCTGCCGCCTAAGGAGCGTCCACTGGATGGGTCGCAGCAATGGCAGAGCGTGCTGTGGCGCGCGTTGATCCACTACAATCATCACACTTTGAACCAGAGCCGTTACCACAGGGCCAACCTGCACCAGGCGCTGTTTGATGCCCTAAGCAATCCCCAGTGCGATCTTAGCAAGCTACCGACACGCCTGTTTGTCTTTGGGATCTCCTCCATGGCGCCGCAGACACTTGAGGTGCTCTACTTCCTCGCCAAACGTATCGATGTGGTGATGCTCAATCTCAGTCCCTGCCAACACTATTGGGGCGATATCGTCGATCCTAAGCTCAGGGCGCGCATGGCGCTGCAATATGGCGGCAAGCAGCAATTGTCTATCGACTGGGAGAGTAAACTCGAGGTGGGTAATCCACTGCTGGCTAACAACGGCAAGATGGGCCGTGAGCTGTTAGATCTTATTCTCGAGCTGCCGGAAAATGACACTAACTTCAATTTCGAATGCTACCAAGACCCGGGTAGCCACACTGTGCTACAAGGGGTTCAGCAAGATATCCTCGAGCTGAGCACCCGGGGCCAGACCTTAGGGCCGGACGCCGAGCTCTATCTCACCACCCTGGGACGACGAATACTGGCAAGTGACGATGATTCCCTGACGCTGAGAAGCTGCCACAGCCCGCTAAGAGAGCTGGAGACGCTGCACGATCACCTGCTGGAACGCTTGTCGCGATCAGACAGTCTCGCCCCCAAGGATATCGTGGTGATGATGCCAGATGTCGCCGCCTACGCCCCCTACATAGATGCGGTGTTTGCCTCAAAACGCGGCGATCATTTTATCCCCTACGCCATCGCCGATCGCGGCGCGGCCCAGGAATCGCCGCTCATCAACAGTTTTCTGCACCTGCTTGGGCTCAACAAGAGCCGCTTCGCCCTGACCGACATTCTAGGCATACTCGAAGTGCCCGCCGTGATGCGCCGCTTCGAGTTGAACGATGACGACCTCCAGCTTATTCGCCGCTGGCTGGAACAGGCAGGCGTACGCTGGGGCCGGGATGAGCAGAGTCGTCAGGCCCAGCAGCTGCCGGCCTTTGAGCATAACTCCTGGGCCTTTGGCATCAAGCGACTGATCTTAGGCTATAGCTTTAGCGATGAAGCCCCCATCTACCATGACAGCCTGGCACTGCCCGGTGTCGAAGGACAATCCGCCCAGGCCTTGGGTAAGCTGCTCAACTTTATCGAGGCGATCGACGAATTTAATCGGGAGCTCGATTCACATTGCCCCCTCGGCGTGCGTATCACTCAGCTGCAAAACCTGGTAGAGACCTTCTACGACTGCATTGAGGAGGAGCTAAATCAGAAGCAGGAGTTGTTACAGGCGATCATGCGACTGAGTGAGGAACTGACTGCAACTGACTACCAGAGCGAACTCGAACTCGAGGTGATGCAAAATTGGTTTACCCGCCACCTCACCGAATCACGGGTGGGGCAGCGTTATCTGGCGGGTAGCGTCAACTTCTGTACCCTGATGCCGATGCGATCCATCCCCTTCAAGGTGGTCTGCCTATTAGGCATGAATGATGGTGTCTACCCCAGGGTACAACACCCCGTGGGCTTCGACTTGGTGGCGCAAGAGGGGCCGCGCAAGGGCGACCGCTCCCGCCGACTCGACGACAGATACCTGTTCCTCGAGGCGCTGCTCTCGGCCAGAGAGCAGCTCTACATCAGCTATATCGGCCATAGCGAGCGGGATAACAGCGAGCGCATCCCCTCTATGCTGGTCTCTGAGCTTATCGAATACTGCCAGCTCTGCTACCTGCCGGCGTCCTGTGCAGACATGCTCAATGGAGACACAGACACGGCGGATATCGCCCAAATCGAACGGGCCATTTTAGCGCAGCTTATCGTCACTATGCCGCTACAGCCCTTCGACGAGCGCCTCTATTTGGCGCAAGAAGCGCCTCCGGAAGGTAATCACCAGGCTCAGCAACTGCGCCAGAGCTATAGCGAGCAGTGGTGCCCAACCACTCATGCTGAGGAAGCGAGTGAAGCAGACGGCGCCCCCCATACTCAGCCCGGCCAGTTTATCACTGAGCCACTGAGCCTCATCGCCGACGAAGACAAGGACGAGCCGCTGGAGCTCTCGGCACTGATCCGCTTCTTCCGCAATCCGGCGCAGTACTTTTTCAATCGCACCCTCAAGCTGGACCTTAGCCTCAGCATACAGATGGATGAAAATGATGAGCCCTTCGCCCTCAATGCTCTGTCTCGCTATCAGTTGCAATCGCTGCTGATTGAAGATGCGGTCAAATCGGGCGAGGAGCGGCCATCGGATAACCTGCTCAAGCGCCTGAGGCTCTCGGGTCAGCTACCCCTTGCCCCCTTCGACGATATTCTACTCAACCAATATCAGCACGATATTCGCGCCTTAGTGGGGCGTACCCTCTATCTACAGGGGGAGAGCAGTCATACTCAGGATATCGACCTGACGCTGAGTGATAGCGCCGCCACGAACCTGGTGGGCAGAATAGACGGCATCAGTGCCAAGGGGCTGGTTAACTACCGTCCGGGCACGGCGAACGCGCGAGATCTTATTCGCGTCTACTTACGTCACCTCTGCCTCAACGCGGCAGCTGATAAGGGGCAAGCCACTCCTTGGCAGCGCCACAGCTACCTGTTAGATATCGGCCATTTCCATGGCTTTGCGCCGATAACACCCGAGCAGGCGCTCAATCAGCTATCGCGCTGGGCCGAGCATTACCATCAGGGTCAGTGCGAGCCCCTGCCCTTCATGCCTAGGACCGCCTTAGCCTATGTAGAGGCCGAGGGAGAGCATAGAGAGAAGCTAATCGCCGCCCAGCCACAATGGCTGGATGAGCAGTCTAACCTAGGCGAAGGCCAGGAGGCCCACTACCAGAGGCTGTTTACTTTCCCCGACGACTTTAGCGAGGCAGGCTTTGGCACCATTGCCACCTCCCTGCTATCTCCCATGCTGAGTCTCTATCACAAGGCGCCGCTAAGCGAACTGGCCGATTTCGTGGAGGGCCAATAAGATGGCGACACAGACACTCGATCCCCTAAGCCTGCCCCTGTCAGGCGCACGTCTCATCGAGGCCAGCGCAGGTACAGGTAAGACCTACACCATCGCCGGGCTGTACGTGCGCCTGCTGCTGGGCGATAGCCAGCGCGCGCCCCTAAGCTGCGAGCAGATCCTGGTGGTGACCTTTACCAACGCGGCCACTCAAGAACTCAGGGATCGTATCCGCAAGAAGATACAACTCGCCTACCGCGCCTTTCTCGGCATGGAGGTGGACGATCCGCTGATCAACACCCTCTATAACGAGGCAGAGCCCGAGGAGCGCAGTCAGGCGCTGAAACGATTCGATCTCGCGCTAAAATCCTTAGATGAGGCGGCAATTTTTACCATTCATGGCTTCTGTCAGCGCATTCTTAGCGACATGGCCTTCGAATCGTCGCTATTGTTTGAATCTGAATTTACCCTGGATGACAGCGAATACCTGCACCATGCGGTGCGGGATTTCTGGCGTGAGGCCTGCTATCCGCTACCTGGCTATCTGGCGCAGATCATCGCCAACAAGTTTAGCGATCCCGACAGCCTCACCAAGCAGCTAAGGCCCCTGCTCGGCGCCAATCAGGCCAATGTCTCACCACAGCCCGAAGCCTTCGCCAAGGTATCTGAGCGCCTGAGTCAGAGCCTGGCAAGACTGCGGCTTATCTGGCCCCGTGAACGCGATTCGGCGATTGAGCTACTCAAGGCACTGCCGCTCAACGGCACCCGCTTTGGTAAAAAAGATCAGGGCTACCCCAAGCTGGAAACCCTGTTCGCCACCATGGATAACTGGGCGGCACAGCCACTGTCCCTGCCTGATAACAAGGTCCTCGGCGCCCTGGCCCTAAGTGGCCTTAAGCTCAACAAGGGCGGTGAGATCCCGACACCGGAGCAGGCCCCGCTGCTAGCCCATATTGAGCGCGTCGCACAGACCATAGAGACCCTGATCCCGAGTTTTCTCTATGGCGCCCGCGATGGCATCAAGGCGCGCTTTGCGGCCCAGAAACAACTGAAGAATCTGCGCACGCCGGACGATCTGCTGATCGCCCTGGCCGATGCCCTGAGCGAAGAGACCGACCATGAGCAGGCCCTGGCCCGGGCCATCGCCAAGCGTTTCCCCATCGCACTGATCGATGAGTTTCAGGACACGGATCCGCTGCAATATCAGATCTTCAGTCGCATCTATCAGAGGGACGCTACCCTTGCGAATAACGACCTTGGCCTCTTGATGATTGGCGACCCCAAACAGGCGATCTACGCCTTTCGCGGCGCCGATATTCATACCTATATCCATGCCAGAGGTCAGACAGCAAACCATTACAGCCTGGACACCAACTACCGCTCGAGCCGAGCCATGGTCGAGGCGGTCAATCAGCTGTTCTCAAGAAGCGACGACCCCTTCATCAGCCAGGCTATCCCCTTTGAGATCATCAAGCCCTCGCCCATGGCGGCAGAGAAGCGCCTGACTGAGAAGGTTCCCCAAAGCAGCGCCCTTAGGCTCAAGCTACTCAGCGAAGATCCCAACGCCGGACTGAACAAAGCCAGCGCCCGCAGCCAGCTGGCCGAAGATGCCGCCAACGAAATAGCCAGGCTGCTTAACGAAGCAGAACGGGGCGAGTGCCTAATAAAGGACAGATCGCTCAAGGCGAAGGATATTGCCGTGCTGGTGCGCGATCGCAACGAGGCAGCCTATATCAAGTCGGCACTCAGCAGTCGCAATATAGGCGCCGTGTTTCTCAGCCGCGACAGCGTGTTCGACACACTCGTGGCCAGGGAGCTCGCCCTGGTGCTGCTGGCCATCGCCAATCCCAAGGATGAGCGCGCGCTGCGCGGCGCCATGGCCACAACCCTGCTGGGCTATGATGCCCAGGCGATACATGCCTTTAACCTGGATGAAGATGTGCGTCAGCAGCAACTCGAGGCCTTCGACAACCTGCATCAGACCTGGCTTAAACGCGGGATCATGCCCTGCATGATGGCGCTTGCGGCTGAAACCCGCCTCATCGAGCGACTGCTCGCAGGCGAAGAGGGTCAGCGCCGCCTAACCGACTTCAGACACCTTGGCGAGCTGCTACAACAAAAGGCGATGGAACTCGATGGCATCAGCGCCCTGCTCAACTGGTATCAACAGACGTTGATCGAGCAAAGCAACACCGAAGAGGCACAACTGAGGCTGGAGAGTGAGCAGAACCTGGTGCAGATAGTCACCATACATAAGAGTAAGGGACTCGAGTATCCCATCTGTTTCCTGCCCTTTGTCAGCCTGGCCCGGGACAATCGCCGCAAGCCGGCGCCCATGCTCTACCATGAGCAAGATGCCCTGGTTTGGGATATCACCCAGACAGATGAAGGCTGGGCCAAATACAAGGCGGAGAATCTTGCCGAAGACCTGCGCCTACTCTACGTGGCACTCACCCGCCCGGTACTGGCCTGTTACTGCTACATCGCCAACCATTCACGCTTCACCAAGCGTGATGGCATCAGCAGCCAGTTGTTTGAAACCGCCATCGGCTACCTGCTGGGGATAGAATCCAAGGCCTGTGAGTTTGCCGATATTCGGGCCGCCGCCGAGCAACTCATCAGCGAAGATATTTCGCTCGACCTGGTGCATAGCACTGCGCCCAAGCAAGACTTTGAGCCCCTGGAAACCGCTCATGAGCTCACCCTGGCACCGCGAACGCTTACCCGCAAACGCGAGACCCCTTGGCGGGTCGGCAGCTATTCAGGCCTGGTGAAAAACTCGGCCCACGAGCAGGTCAGCCCTGGCATGGGCGATGAGGCCTTTCCCGAGTTAGAACAGCTAGTGACAGATAGCGAGCAATTGACCCGCTTTAGTTTCGAGCGCGGCGCCAACGCCGGAAGCTTCCTGCACTGGGTGCTAGAACAGATAGACTTCACCGACGCCGACACCACACTGCGCCAGGAACTGCCCAAGGCGATGGAGCGCTTTGGCATTGGCGAACAGTGGCAAGTGATGCTCCATGACTGGTATCTGGATTTGCTGCATACGCCGCTCGATGGCGAGCAGCTGCGCCTTGCACGCCTCAGCCCGGCGCAAAAGCTCGTGGAAATGGAGTTTTACATGCCCATTGGCCAGCTCGACGCCGCGGCGCTTAATCAGCTCCTCGGCCAATACGGCTATAGTTCAGGGCTTAACTTCGATACCCTGCAAGGCATGCTCAAAGGCTTTATCGACTTGACCTTCGAATATCAAGGCAAGTTCTATATCGCCGACTATAAGTCCAATCATCTGGGCGATCATCTGAGCCACTATGATAACGCCGCCATGGAGCGGGCGATTGTCGGACATCACTACGATCTGCAATACATCATCTATAGCCTGGCGCTGCATCGCTATCTCAAGCTGCGCCTGCCCGGCTACCAGTATGAGCAGCATGTGGGCGGCTGTTACTACCTCTTCCTGCGGGGCATGTCGGCCCAGTCGCCACAGACCGGCGTCTATTACGACAAGCCAGCCTTTGCGCTGATTGAGGCGCTGGATATGCTGCTCAGCCAAAAGTCGCCGACTGCACCACAGACCGATTTACAGCAGGCAGATTTACAACCATCAGGGAAACCGCAAGCGAGCCGCCAGATAGACACCCCACCTAGCCCAGCACAAGGAGAGCTAGACCTATGATCCAGCTAGCACAGCCACTCAGCCAGCTCCTTAAGCTCTGGCAACAGGAGGGACTGCTTACGCCTCTGGATCGCCACTTTGCCCTGCAGATGCAGGCGCTACACGGCGATGGCGACGATCTCTTTACCCTGATCTGCGCCCTGCTCAGCCGCCAGTTGTCCCAGCAGCACACCTGTCTGCCCCTAGCTCAGATAGACAGAGATAATCCGCTGCATGAGCAGCTGTCACAATGCCGGCTTGACCTGTCGCCACAAGCGCTCGCCGAGCACCTGCTTAACTATCAGGCCATTAGCTCGGTCGATGGTGAGCTGGATACCCCGTTAATCTTAGATGGCGACAGGCTCTACCTGCAGCGTTACTACCAGTTTGAAACCCAAGTGGCCGAGCGTCTCAAACAGCTCAATCAGCCGCTCACTGTCGCGGCGCCGGACAAGGTCACGAGCATACTTAACATCCTGTTTGCCGCACAAACCGAGAAGCCCGACTGGCAGAAGATCGCCACCGCCACCGCCTTTAGCCAGAAGCTGGCGGTGATCACCGGCGGGCCAGGCACAGGCAAGACCACCACAGTGACTAAACTCTTGTTGCTGCTCTGTCTGGAGCAACAACTCACCATCAAGTTGGTGGCGCCGACGGGCAAGGCCGCCGCGCGCCTGAGCGAATCAATCAAGGCCTCCAAGGCCAGACTCGCCCAGGAGCTGGCCCAATATGACGACACCCTAGATCTTAAACAGCTAGAGCAGGTGCCCGAAGAGGCCGCCACCCTGCACCGCCTCTTGGGGGTGATCCCAGGCTCTCACAAATTCAGGCACCATAAGGACAATCCGCTTAGATTGAATCTTTTGATCCTGGATGAGGCCTCCATGGTGGATCTGCCCATGATGCACAAGCTGTTAGCAGCACTGCCCGACCATGCCAGGCTGATCCTGCTGGGTGACCAGGATCAACTCGCCTCGGTCGAGGCTGGCGCCGTGCTGGCGGATATCTGCGCCGGGCTAAAACAGACAGAATCAGTCGAAGCTGGCTGGCGCATGCGCTACTCCCAGGAGAAGGCCACACTGCTCAGTAAACTCACTTGCGAAGATCTAAGCCCTTACGTAGATGCGCATCCGTCGCTGGGCGATAGCTTGGCCATGCTGATGCACAGCCACAGGTTTAAAGGCGATGCCGGTATCGGCCAGCTGGCCAGCGCCGTAAACCGCCGTGACCTGGCAGGCATATTAAACGTCTGGCAAAGCGGGTATGCCGAGCTAGGCTGGCTTGAGCATCAGCTAACGCTTCAGGGCAACACAGGACTCACGGCGTTGATGAGCCAGAGCGTCAAGCAGTACAGTCCTTATCTTGCCATGGTGAAGCAGCTAGCTAGCGAAGATAGCGCCGATGGTAAGGAGCTTGATGAGATAGCCAACGAGATCATCGCTCGCTTCAACGATTACCGTATCCTCTGCGCCATGCGCGCCGGCGAATATGGTGTAGAGGGGATCAATGCGGCCGTCACCCTGGCACTAAAAGATGCTCGGCTCATCGAGCCCTCCAGCGAGTTTTACGCCGGGCGTCCCATCATCATCCAAAGCAACGACTATAACCTGGGGCTGTTTAACGGCGATATCGGGGTGATCCTTCCAAGTAGCGGTCCTACCCGCCGCCTGATGGCCTACTTCGTTCAGGCCGATGGCAGCCTGCTAAAGGTACTGCCCGCACGGCTTCCTAGCCATGAGACCTGTTACGCCATGACGGTACATAAGAGTCAGGGCAGCGAATTTCAGCAGGTCGCCTTCGTCTTGCCGCCAAGACCCAGTGTCGCCCAGCGCCAGCTGCTCACCAAGGAGTTGGTCTACACTGCCATCACCCGCGCCAAGGGGCACTTCACCTGTCTGGGCAGTCAGGCGGTATTCGAAGCGGCCTGTCGCCAGGCGACGCTTAGGGCCTCGGGGCTGGCTCAGAGGCTTTGGCAGGCATGACGCTCACACTCAACACCCTGCTCAACCAGACACCAAGCGAGCATCCAAGGGCCTTAGTGCTGGGCAACGGCATCAATCGTTATCGTGCCAAGGATGAGAGCCCGCGGCAAACTCAAGGCATCAACGCCTGGGATGAGATGCTGGTCAGCCTGTGGCGTGCCCATCGGGGCGATGAGGTGGCAAGCGTGCCAGCTGGCATAGCACTCACCGAGTTTTATGATGCACTGGATCTGATAAGTGAGCGCCCCAATAAACAGTTACAGAAAGAGTTTTGTGAGCTGATGTCGAGCTGGCAACCCCAGCGCCAGCACCAAGATCTGGTGGCCTGGGCGGCGGCGACCCAGACCCCGATAATGACCACCAACTTCGAACAGACACTCGCCGCGAGCCAGTCGCTAAAATTACATCACCTACAGGCGAAGCATTTTACCGACTTCTACCCCTGGTCGAGCTATTTCGCCAAGTCCCCCATCGACTCACCCACGCAGGCGTTTGCCATCTGGCATATCAACGGCATGCAAAGGTATGCCCGCAGTGTCCGGTTGGGACTGAGCCATTACATGGGCGCGGTCGACAGGGCAAGAGAGATCTTGCATCAGGGTCACCTGGGCGGCGGGTTTAAGCAGGCCCTCAAGGAAAACTGGCGCGGAAATGCCACCTGGCTCAACATCTTGCTGCATAACGAGCTGGTATTTATCGGTTTAGGACTGGAGAGCAATGAGATCTTTCTGCGCTGGTTGCTCATCGAGCGCGCCAAGCTCTACAAGGCCTTTCCCGAGCGCAGACGCAAGGCCTATTATGTCTACGCCGGTGAGCCCATCTCCCAGGGACAGACGCTGTTTCTCGAGGCGGTGGGGGTGACTGTGCTGCAGCAGGCAGATTATGAGGCGCTCTACCAGACGCCCTGGCGCCATAGGTAGAGTGTTGCCTGGCGGCTATTTCGGCCACAAAATGCCCGGTCAGACATTAAGCTTTCTTTATGGTGCATCCAAGGCTTGCATAAATAAATCATCACGTCATAGTGAGCATGGAAAACGATACTGAGTCGAACACGGAGACCCGATGAATCCGATCAATCTTTTACTTTTATGCGGTGGCGGCGGTGATGAACACGCCATTTCACTGCTGTCGGCCAACTACTTCGAGACCTCGCTGGCAAAGCTTGCTCATATTAATGTGCTGCGCGTCGAGCTAGACGCCGAGGGTCATTATCACACCAAGTCAGGTGAGCCCTGTGAACTCACCAATCGACGTGAGATCCGTTTCGAAGATGAGCGCCTCTCGCCCTGGCCGGTAGATTATGTGATCCCCTGTATTCACGGTTATCCAGGTGAGACAGGTGATATTCAATCTTATTTCGAACTCATCAATCTGCCCTATTTCGGCTGTGACGCCGAGGGGTCGCGCAACTGTTTTAACAAGATCACCGCCAAGATGTGGTTTAGCGCCTTAGGGATCCCTAACACCCCCTATCTCTTCCTGAATCAACTGGACGAGCAGGCGATCGCCCAAACCACAGACGCACTTGAAAAATGGGGCTCTGTTTTCGTTAAGGCCGCGTCACAGGGCTCCTCTGTGGGTTGTTATCGGGTCGATGACGCCGCCCAAATTCCAGCTATTCTGGAAGATGCCTTCCGTTACTCCCCCTATGTCGTGGTCGAGAAGACCATTGAGGCGCGGGAGCTGGAGGTCGCCGTCTATCAGTATCGCGGTGAGACAGTTGCCACCCTGCCTGGTGAAGTGATCTGCGCCGGCGGCACCTTTTACACCTATGACGAGAAGTATGCCGCCGACAGCAAGGCGACTACACGGGTCGTCGCCGAGGTGAGTGCTGAGATAGCCCAGCAGATCCGCGCCTACGCGGTGAAGGTTTTCGATGGCATGAAGCTCAGACACCTTTCGCGCATCGACTTCTTTCTCACGCCAGAAGGCGAGATCTTGCTCAACGAGATCAACACCTTCCCTGGCCTGACGCCAATTTCTATGTTCCCTAAGATGCTCGCCAACCACGGCGACGACTTTAGCGAATACTTAAACGAGGCAATTCTGACGGGGCTTAATCGCTAAGCCTAAATAATCCCAAAAATGATTATTTGCCACCAAAAAAGGGAGCCTAGGCTCCCTTTTTTATAACTTTGATCCCGAGGCCTATTAGGCGTCTAATAACTTTGAGCTTGAGATCTCAATCTTACGAGGCTTAAGCGCCTCGGGGATCTCGCGCTGTAGATCGATATTGAGCAGGCCATTTTCGAGATCGGCACCTATCACAGTGACATAGTCTGCCAGCTGGAAGGTACGCTCGAAACCGCGCTCGGCGATCCCCTGGTACAGGTATTTGCGCTCACTCTCTTGCTCCGCTTTAGTCCCTTTAACGACCAACTTGTCGCCTTCGCTGGTAATGTCTAATTCATTCATCGCAAAGCCGGCCACCGCCATGGTGATGCGATAGCGATTCTCGCTGAGTAGCTCGATGTTATAAGGGGGATAACCTGTATTACCCTTGTTCGATGCAGCATGCTCGGCAAGCTGGGCTAAACGATCGAATCCAATGGCACTACGGTATAGAGGGGTCAAATCATAATTACGCATAGGTATATCCTTGTATTAAGCAATATAGTGGTTAGTGGCCGACCATGAATCACGCGTTAATATCACGAGAATTGCGCCGCACCTTTTAGTGACATTACCCGGCAGCCCAAAGGCACTACCATAACAAGACTAAGGTCTTGGATAACATCAGGGGCCTCGATGAGCGCCCCATATTCACTATATGTGGATAGCCATTTATGATTTCAAGGAGCAAATTTAAAATTTTTTTGATGGCCGGGCAAAGTCTGCTGGCACGGGAATGAGAAAGGGTTTAAGCATAAAAAAAGCAGCCTGATGGCTGCTTTTTTAACTCGCTTACCTAAAGCGCTTGCTAATAAGCTAATCTAGATTAGCGTTGGCAAGCCAGTGGGCTGTTGCTGTTCAGGAACTGAATGTCACCGGCAACGGGTGCATAGTCAGCCGCCTTGATAGCGCCGATACCTTCGATGTATGTCGCTAGAACTTCTGCATCAACATAACCTGTCATAACAGGTGTCAATGCTGGGTAGCCGTCACCGCCAGCGGCGTTATAGCTAGGTACAGTAAAGGTATATGTCGCATCGGCAGAGTAGCCTTTACCATTGATGTCGCTGATAGCGACTGTCTTAGCTTCACAATCGACGTCCATCTTGATACCAGCCAGTTGAGGATAGGCACCAGAACCTTCGGCACCAATATCAACAGTCGCCACAACATTCAGGTATTCGGTGATCTCTGCACCCGTCAAAGTGCTTAGGGTGATTGAGTTACCAAATGGTTGAACGGTCAGTACGTCTTTGTAGGTGATTTCGCCCGCTTCGATAGATGCGCGCACACCACCAGAGTTCATTACCGCGAAATCGGCATTCACTTTAGTGCGCTGCGCTTCGGCGATCAAACGACCCATGTTGGTCTGCTGCTTACGAACCACACCACGGTCGCCTTCAAGCTTATCATCGGTAGAACCGATCACTTTTAGCAGCTCTTCCTGACCTTTATCTTGGTACTGTTGCAGAACTTCCAGAACCGTTGCATCAGGCTCGATAGCTTCGCCGATCAGTACGCGATCGCCTGCTTCGTTCTTTTCTTTCAAGTTAACAGGAATTAACTTGTAACCCGCTAAATGCAGTTCACCGTTGAAGTATTCGAAGTCAGCACGGCCAACATACTTACCCCACTCGTGGGCCTGCATGATGTAAGTACCATTTTGCACATCAGGCTTACACTCGGCACCAGGCTTGAAGTTTGGATCGTAGGCATTACCTTCCATACAAACTGGATTCTGAGAGTGACCACCGATAACAGCGGCCAAATCACCTTCTGTCATTGCACGTGCCAGCGCAACATCACCAGGAGCGTTGCCACCATTTGCACCATCAGCATAGTGACCCATGTGAGTCGTTGCAAAGATCAGGTCAGCTTCATTGGCCGCCTTGATATCTGCAATCACTTTCTTCAGCTCTTCTTTAGGATCGGTAAACTCAAGACCGCTAATAAACTCTGGGTTACCTATCTTAGCGGTGTCTTCAGTTGTCAGACCAACCACTGCGATACGTAGACCGTTAACGTCAAAGACTTTATAAGCATCGAAGTAACGCTTACCAGACGCCTTGTCGTAGATGTTAGCGGCTAGCATTGGGAATTCGGCTAGCTCACGCTGCATATCGACAACAGATAGTGGGTTATCAAATTCGTGGTTACCAACTGCCATCGCATCGTAACCAATCAGGTTCATACCAACGAAGTCAGGACGCGCATCTTGCAGATCTGACTCAGGTACACCTGTGTTAATGTCACCGCCAGAAAGCAGCAGCGTTTCGCCGCCGTTGGCTTCAACTTCGGCGCGGATCTGATCGATCAGCGTCTTACGAGCCGCCATGCCATACTCACCATACTTGTTTTCGAAGAAACGACCATGGTTATCGTTAGTATGAAGTACGGTAAATACAGTACATGCATCGCCAGCTTCGGCACATGTTGTTGGTACCTTAGTGGTATCGTCGTCACTGCCATTACAGCCAGCAAGTGCAGCCACAACAGCCGTAGCGACTAATCCTTTTAATAGCTTATTTGTCATTACATCAACCCCTGGATTATATTTTTTTATTAACCATCATAATTTTTGATAGCGAACGTCATAATCTCGCCGCGAAATATAATAGCAAACAATATCTAGAAAATGTGGCATTTTTATGAACAAACATAGGGCAAATGTTTATTTTAAAAGCGTTTTACGCCTTTTATTGTTCACCTTTCAGAACAAGCTAAATATAGATCGTTGAGAAATGTGATTAATTAAAACAAATACCAAAGGCCATTTTGTTTCAATTTTATTAACTTAACGAATCAATCTAAAAAATAGAGATACTCCCTTTAAACAAACAAGCCTTAGCGTACCTAGATCACAAAACCGGTAAAAATTTCACACTAGATCAACCTAAGCTAAAGCAGTAAAACTTAATACAGTCAAAATCGATGCTTTTTTAACCTCAAAGGTGGCTATTTACACCTATTTGTTAGTGACATGTTATCGAAAGACTAGCGTTAACCGCTCGCCAATTGTTTGACGTGATCTCGCCCACACTCTACAAGCCATAAAAAAAGGCGCCAACCGGCGCCCCCTCTGCTTTTATTTCTAACACTTGTTTATGTGCGTTCGAAGATAAGGCGCCCTACTCGCTCAAGCACGCCCTAAGCCATTGACCTATATGCTGAAGCTGATTTGGCAGTACGCTATGGCCCATGGGATAGGTATGCCACTCGCAGGCATAGCCCGCCGCTGAAATCAGCTCAAATGCCGCACGGCCCAACGCCAGCGGAACCACCTCATCTTGCTCACCGTGTTGTTGCAACAATGGCGTGTGGCGATTCGCCTCGCTGAGGTTATCCGGCATGGCATGACCCGTCGGCAGATAACAGGATAACGCCATGATGCCAGCCAGAGGCTTAGGGAAGCGCAAACCGGTGAACAGGCTCATCACACCACCTTGGCTAAAACCGGCCAGGACTATCTTGTCGCTCGGCACACCTGTGGCGATCTGCTCTTCAATAAGCGCTGCGATCGCCTGCTCCGAGGCCTGCACACCCGCGATGTCGGCGCGATTGTCCACATCCATCCCCTTGATGTCATACCAGGCCGGCATCACATAGCCCTGGTTGATGGTCACGGGTATGCTTGGCGCATGGGGGAAGATAAAACGTACGCCGAGCTCATCGGGCAAACCTAAAAGTGGCACCACAGGTGCAAATCCAGCACCCGAATCGCCCAGGCCATGCAGCCAGATCACACAGGCACGGCACTGGGTTTGAGGTTCTATGGTGATCCGCTCTAACGGCTGTCGAGACATAGGGTTTCCTTTATTGGTCAATTTTTTTTGCGTTCATTAGCGGGCGATCATATCAGCAAGCTTTGCCAAGCCCAAGAAACAGGCTCGATGAGAACAAAATTTATTCTCAAAAGGTCAACAGACCCTAGCCAAGAAGCCCACAAAACATTCGATAAAGTCGAATGTAAAACGCCATTTTTAGCACTTTTTCATTGGATTGTTCGACTGTTACACTGAACTCAAGCATTAAAATCAGCGAGGCAGACACAGATGGGACTACTCCAGAATGGCCAATGGGTCGACAAATGGTATGACACAGACAAGAGCAAGGGGGCGTTTGTCAGGGAAGATGCCGCCTTTCGCCACTGGATAAAGGCGCCAACGCAGCAGAAACCTGAGCCAGAATTTAAAGCGCAGTCGGGCCGTTACCATCTCTACGTATCCCTCGCCTGTCCTTGGGCTCACAGGACGCTTATCTTTCGCGAGTTAAAGTCATTACAGGCCCATATCGGCGTCACCGTGGTCGAGCCACATATGCTCAGCAACGGCTGGGAATTTAGCGGTCCCAAGCAAAGCGAGCAGGCCCTGCATATCGAGGGCAGCGAAATCGACCGGCTCAATGGCAAAGATTACCTCTATCAGATCTACCAGTTGGCCGAGCCAGACTATAGCGGCCGCGTGACTGTGCCCGTACTCTGGGACAAGCAGCGCCGCACCATAGTCAGCAACGAGTCGGCCGAAATCATCCGCATGTTCAACAGCGCCTTTAATGATCTCACCGGCAATCGGTTCGACTTTTACCCCGTCCCGCTCAGAGAGGAGATCGATGAGATCAACCACTGGGTCTATCACAAGATCAACAACGGGGTGTACAAGGCGGGTTTTGCCACCACTCAGGCAGCCTATGAACAGGCCTTCGACGAATTGTTTGACGCCTTAGATACCCTAGAGAAGCGGCTTAGCCGACAGCGCTATCTGGTGGGTGACCAAATTACCGAAGCCGACTGGCGCCTGTTTACCACGCTAGTGCGTTTCGATGCCGTCTATGTGGGACACTTCAAGACCAATCGTAATCGCATCGCTGACATGCCGGCGATTCAGGCATACCTGAAGGAGTTATACCAATATCCGGGTGTCGCCAAGACGGTCAACTTGGAGCATATCAAACAGCACTACTACTTCAGCCACGGCCAGATAAACCCAACCCGCGTGGTGCCCAAAGGGCCCGAATTAGATCTCGACTCGCCACATGGCCGGGATGAACTTAAGCGGTAATAGGCCGCATCGCCAACTTATAGGCGAGTGACAAACCAAGCCAGCTTAACCGATATCGATACCGAGACACTCGGCGATATCGGCGAGCTGGGTCTCATCGTCTAAGGTGAGATGCCAGCGCACCGCGCCCGCATCGGCCACCATGATGTTGCCGGCGCTGATTAGACGCAGATCATCGACCATGGCATAGAGGCTAACGCCAGTAGCAAGTTTTACCAATACCTCTTGAGGCGAGACGATCACCCGCCCGCCTGAAAATTCGATTACCACAGCTTACTCCCCCGTTAGATATACAAAGACCCAGGATAACCCGGGCCTCTATGGTTTTCGCCATCTATATAGCTACGCTTATTCGCGCCGGCTCACCTTAGTGGTGATGACCGCCTACCCCGTGGGCATGTCCGTGGGCGATCTCTTCGGCACTCGCTTCGCGAGCGTCGACAATCTCGAGATCGAAGGTCAGTTCGCGGCCCGCCAACGGATGGTTGATATCCACGGTCGCCATAAACTTACCCACCTTAAGCACGGTCACCTGGCGCTGACCCTGATCGGTACTGATAATGGCGCGCATACCTGGCTTCCAGACTTTCGCGCCTTGCAGATGCTTGATCGACACGCGCTGCTCGCCATTCTCGTTACGTACGCCATAGGTTTCTTCCGGTGGCAAAGTGACAGAAAACTTCTCGCCAATGGCTTTGCCTTCAATTGCCTTCTCCACGCCAGGCATCATGTTGTCATGCCCGTGTAGGTAGGCAATAGGATCTAATCCTTCGTTGGTTTCGAGCACTTCACCTGCTTCATCGCGTAAGGTGTAGTTAAACTGCACGACCATATCGTCTTTAATGCTCATCAAGCGTCCTTAGTTAGTCTCTTTTCATCAAGTGGGCGAAGCTTAGCAAAACTTCCCTTGAGGCGCTACGCCTGTTATGCCTTACCCCCCGGCACTATGGCCAGATGCTCTATCTCGCTTAAGATGGCATGGTTCTTTAGCGCCAGCTGACACACGCCGCTGCGGATCTGATGCTGCGGCGAGCAGTCCACGCTCCATTGGCGCAGCAGATAACCGGCTAAGGCGGCGCGGCAACTGAGCACCAATTCCCCCTCGCTCATCTGATAGTCCAGCGCAATCGCCTCGGGATGCTTCAGGCTGGGATGGGGGATCAACACCAGAGAGACCAACTTCTGCCAGTAGCTATCTTTGTCTTGCAGCTCATGGTCGAAAGGCTCGATGGCACTCTGGCTTACCGCCTTAAAACGGGTCACCACAAAGTCGGTAAACACCTGGTGGGTGCGATCGAAACAGCGTACATGCCAGCGCTGTCCGTTATTCACCAGGGTGTGCGGCACCAGCTCTCTTTGAGTTTCCCCCGATGACACGGACACATAGATCACGGCTATCGCCTGCTTATGGGCGATAGCCCGCATCACGGCGGCAATAATATTGGTATCGGGATGAATAAGCTGCACCGCATCCAGACAGACGCTACTTGGTGTCACCGGATGGGATAGCCCGTCGCCGAAACCATTGGCCAATCCGTGGAGGATCGCCTCGGGATCATGGTCAAACAGGGGGGTAAACTCGGCGCGTCTGTGATAGCGCTTGGTCTGATGCACAAGCTCCATGTTGTGGGGCGCCAACTCGCGGTAGCAGGAGAAATCCCGGGTCGCCGCCGCCAGGCCTGTGGCGAATTTGGCGATCAAGTCCTGGCGCGATACCTGGCCAAAATACTGCAAACTAAAGTCGATAAACGCCAGACGTTGCCGCTGGGCAAATGACAAACTCTCCATCGCATCCATATTGCTACCTTTTATTGCCACTCGTAATACCAATCACGGTAAGTAAGTGATCAGAAATAGCATAGGAAAAACAGCCGAGAACAAGGCAGAATATTTTGATAATTAGTTATTCTACAGCCAAAAATAATAACACAGTTATCGGACGTTTTAACAAGCTAGCATGATCAGCTATTTACTACGATTGGTATAAAATGCTGTCATTAACAAATGGCCGAGCAAATTGCCCGGCCAAAATCTTAAGCTAATGTAATTCTTAGCGAGATGCAATCATAATGGTTAGCACTATTTGATGCCCAGGGCGCTGAAGGTCTCATCGCTTGGAAAACCGTCGGCCACCAGGCCAACGCTGCGCTGAAAGGCCTGCAGGCCAGCGCGGGAGTTAACACCAAGCACACCATCTGGCTTACCCACTTCATAGCCCTTCTCGTTGAGTTTGGCCTGTAACTGCTTAAGCTTGGCGCGGCTGATGTTGTCATGTTTCGGCGGCGCCACATGCAGGCGCGCACCACCATTGATGCGATCGGCCAGATGCCCTACCGCGATGGCGTAAAACTCTGAGCGGTTCCAGCGCATGATCACATCGAAATTGCCATAGCCTAAGAATGCCGGGCCCGTATGCCCTGCCGGAAGATAGAGTGCAGCCCGCATGTCGGGGGTCGACAGGGCGCGGCCGTTGGCCTGAGTGATCCCTAAACCAGCCCAGGTGGTTAAACTTTGTTTATCGTTACGCCCAAGGTGACGATAATCATAATCCTTAGGCAAGCTTACCTCGCGGCCCCAGCGCTCGTTGCGCATCCAACCGAGATTATTCAAGAAGTTAGCCGCCGAGGATAAAGCGTCCTCTGTGCTGTTAAACAGATCTGCCTTGCCGTCACCATCAGCGTCCACCGCATACTTGGCATAGGCAGAAGGCATGAATTGAGTGTGGCCCATGGCACCGGCCCAAGAGCCCTGCATCTGCTTATTATCAAATTGGTAGGCCTCTTTGAGCTTCAATGCCTGAATCAATTCACCGGTGAAATAGGTGCTACGTCTGGGATCGCAAGCCAGGGTTGTCAGCGAGTCGATCACCGGCATCTTTCCCTTGTATGACCCAAAGTTAGTCTCAAGCCCCCAGAAGGCCACCAGATACTGGGGCGGAATGCCATATTCTTGCTGCAGCTTATGCAGCAACGGGCCATGCAGCTTAAGCAGACGCCTGCCCTCCTGAACCCGCCAATCGGTAACCCGCTTGGAGAAATAGTTGTCGAAGGTCTGACTAAATTCCGGCTGCTTCTTGTCGAGCTCTATCACCCTGGCCACATACTTCACCTGACCCAGACCATCTTCTACCGTCTTGCTCGACACTCCGGCGACGAGCGCTTTCTGTTTGAGAGCGCTGACACAGGTATCGAAATCTTGGGCGAGCACGCTAAGGCTTGGCAAGCCGGTTGCCAGGATCAGGGATGCAAAGGTGAGCAATTTTTTCAAAATAGAGACTCCAAGAGAAAACGGCTAAAAAATAAGAAACTTAATGATCTGCAGCCGGCAAGAAACCAGACCTTCCCCAGACATGATAACGACTCGAGGCACTTATACTAAATGATTTATGATTAATTATTCGAACTACGACCAGTTTGTCCCGTGAGCGGGTAAATAGTGGACTGTTCGGGTCACCTATCGCTTGGCTCGTTAGCCACATCGCGTATAATGGGCTCGATTTTACCCACTCTAAGAGAACTCACATGACAGACACTAAGATGACAGACAATAGTCCCGTTTTAGCAAGCTTTATCGACAACGTAAAAGAGCAGCAAGCCGTTTGGGGCCTGCAAGATGAAACTGGCGAAGGTTGGGTCGTGTGTGACTCGTCAGAATATGAAGAGACGGATGTGATGCCGCTGTGGTCTAGCGAAGCACAGGCCAAGGTACACTGCACTGAAGAATGGCAAGATTATCAGCCGGCTCCCATTCCACTGGAAGAGCTGCTCGAGTATTGGATTCAAGATCTGCACGATGACGGCGTATTAGTAGGTATCGACTGGGTCGCCGAGCAGGAATGCCTGGAGCTCGACCCTATCACTCTGGCCAAGAGCCTGGTCGACATAGAGCAAGAGTAAGCCCAAAGCTTGCACTTTAATATGCGCTTATACCAAGTAGCAGACAGGGGATAGCCCTTGTCTGCGGACCTACCCTTAGTCGACATCCCCTTCGACAGGCGTCACACCTGCTGGTTTTGCGCCGAGCCCTGTGCTCATCAGTTTGACTATCACGCCTTGGGCCATTGCCCTCACCCCTCGTTAGCGGTTCCCGCCTGCAAAGAGTGTCTGCAGATCGCCGAAAAGGCGCCGCTCAGCTCCATCTGGGACTGTCACAGCGCAGTTAAAGATGAGTTAATGCGCCGCTATGCCAAACATCTGGCCATAGGCGAAAACTGGACGCAGGAGGAGCTCGAAGAGGCGGACTTTAGCTGTAAGGTGTTCGAAGGCTTTAAGAAGAGTGCCTGGTTCATGTATCAGGTGGCAAAAGCCAGGGTAAGCGTTGCCCCCTGGCCACTTAGCCTCAAGGGGATCCCGCTTGAAACCGCAGGCTACGGCAGCGGTTTCGAGTTCGATGGAATGCAATTTTCCTCTGTGGCCAAGGCCGTCGAACATTACGCCAAGATGCTGGGGCTAGATAAGGCCTTCTTGCATCAGCTGATCGCCGCCGTCGGCCGCGACCGTTTCGGCTACGCCGTGCGTATCGCCAGGATCAATATCGTCTCTACCGCGGCGGTAAAACGCCAGGTGCTAAGGGATATCCTTGCCGAGCAGTTGCTCGATGACGCATAGCTTTTAACCTAATGCCTTTTTAAAAGTCATCGTCGATAGCGATAGCCCATCAAAACGGCAGCAAAGATAATTAAAAGCCAGGCCAAGGGCTTTAGGCTTTAGGCTTTAGGCTTATAAAGGATAATTGGGGTTAAGTTTCCCGCTCGGGTAATTGGGTGCGCAGACGCTCTTGTACCACATCTACCAGCAGATCCGGCTGAAACTTAGAGATAAACCTGTCACATCCTACCTTCTCCACCATGGCATTGTTGAAACTGCCACTCAGTGAGGTGTTGAGAGTAATGAAGAGGTTGGCCATCCGCTTGTCTTTGCGTACCTCATAGGTGAGTCGATAACCGTCCATCTCCGGCATCTCGGCGTCGGTGATCAGCATGAGTATCTCTTGATTGATATCACGTCCCTCGTCACACCAACGCTTCAATAAGTTAAGCGCCTGCAGGCCATCCGAGGTCTCTATCACCTCGATACCCAGCGGGGCGAGCGTGTCTTTCACCTGACGGCGGGCCGTGGCAGAGTCATCGGCAATCAAGATCTTGCGCCCCATCATCTTGTCAACCAGCGCATGGTCTAAGACACCCTCAGAGATAGCGATATCATAGTGGACTATCTCTGCCAGCACCTTCTCGACATCGATAATGGAGACTAAGCGAGTCGCACCATCCACCTCCACCTTAGTGATCGCGGTGAGGTAGTTATGGCTGCCGGTACTCTTGGGCGGCGGCATGATGTCGCTCCAGGTCATATTGATGATATGGTCGACCTTACCCACCATAAACCCCTGCACGCTGCGGTTATATTCGGTGATGATCAGGTTGGCTTCCTGATCCTCGCTCATGGGCTGAAAGCCGATGGCGCTGCGCAGATCGATGACGGGAATCGAGGTACCACGAATGTTGGCGACCCCCTTGATGCTGGGGTGGCTACCGGGTAAGGCGCTCAGCTTTGGCAGCTTAACCACCTCCTTGACCTTAAACACATTGATCGCAAAAAGCTGCGTCGCATTGATACGAAACAGCAGAAGCTCGAGACGGTTTTCGCCAACCAACTGAGTACGCTGATCGACACTCTCTAGCACTTTAGCCATACAATTCTCACTACGTCCTGATGTGATTGACGCGATTCGCCATTAATTATAGCCATGATCCCCGGATTTCTAGCCAACATCAAGACCCAGAGATCACAGCTTTAACAAGTTTATCCATTATTCAATGCAACCGGTGCCACCGGCACGATGCGAGAGCCATTTTTCACCACTATATCCATGATTTTTAAATGTAACTCCTCCGATGCCAACTGAAAGGTGGGAAAACTCTTGGTGCCGATATAGGCCAGCACATTGACCTGAAGACCATGGAGACCGAAGCCCTTAAAGGTGACCCTGAGGGGCTCTTTGAGCACCAGTTCATGCTCTTCGAGCATGGCTTTAATCTCGGCGACAATCGCCTTGAGCTGCTCTGAGGTAGTCACCGCATAATCGAGACGAATATCCGCCTTGAAACGGATCTTCTCACGCTGGGAGATGTTCTCGATCTCCATCTCCACCAACTTAGCGTTAGGCACATGGATAAGCGTCCTGTCCAGGGTGCGGATCTGAGTGCAGCGCAGGCCTATCTCCTCGACCGTGCCGCTGATGCTACCAAACTTACACAGGTTGCCCACCTTAATCGGCGCCGCCGAATAGAGGGTGATGGTGCCGATAAAGTTTTCTATCGATTGCTTGGAGGCGAGCGCGATGGCGATGCCCCCTATGCCCATACCGGCGATGATGGCGCTGGCGTTAAAGCCCAGGTGTTCCAGCCATAACAGCACCGCCATGATCACAAAGATCACCCGCAGGAAATTGGTCAAAGGCCTGAGCAAGGATGCCGCCTGATCTTTGCCCTGCTCTTTCCAGCGTTTCTTTAGGCCTTGATGGAAGATCCCCATGGCACTCCAGCCGAACCAGATGATAGCCGACACCAGCAAAAAACCTGTATCTATCATCTCGATAGCGGCGGGTGAGATGCTGCTATGGGACACCCAGGCTCTGACCAGTAACACGGCCGCCAAAAACCTTAGCGGCCCGGCCACTATGTAGGCCAGCTCTTCTTTAAGCTCATGCTTAGTCAGCAGGATCACCCGCTTAACTATCCAGGTCACAGGCACCATCACCATAAAGGCGGTGATAAGGTAAGCCAAAACCAGGCTCCACTCCCACAGGTTGACGTTAAACCAGCGCCCCTCGGGGACATGATTAACAAACCATTCTGCCACAGGACCATAACCCAGGTTTTCATAGAGTTTAGGCACCTTAGCCACTGTAGCGTTAGAGACCTTCCAGATGGTGCCCCCTTCACTGGGCACACGTTGCAGATAGAGGGCTATCTGATCGCTTTGCAACGCCACCCGGCCAAAGAGATCCCGGTAGGCAGGCAGCTGATCGTTATCCTGACCCAGTGGCGTATCGTTAAGCTGGCCTAAGTCGAGCCAGAGATTTCGCTCTATGATCAGCTGCAGCTGCTTGGCATATTCGGCACCACGTTTGGCCGACATCCCCTCGGGCAGGTAACGCAGATCCAGATACTCTGCCGCCTTTTCATAATCTTGCTCATAAACGGCCGCCATAAAGCCTTCGACTGTGCCCCTTGGCGTGTCACGTTGCAGGCTATCCTTATATTCATAATGTTCAACCGAGCGAACAAATTGACTCTGACCTGTGTCGGCAGCAGCATCGGTTAACGCACCCACCAGACTATTTGGCGCCGCGCACCAGGCACTACCGACAAACAAGCTCACCACCCAGATTAACGACCAAACAACAAAGCGCATCCCAGCCCCCTCAATTGTTAACAAGCGCCTAGAAATATTAGCATTATTCCTAGGGCCTGTTGATCTTTGCCGTTTGTTTTTGCAGCAGTTTGAAAGTAATTTATACAAGGTAGAGCCTGTGTCGTGTAGTATCCTACACAAACTGGTGATAACGCCGTAGAAATGGCCTACGAACACTGCCCAACGTGTTCACCTAAACGCGCGCTGCACTTTATGAAAGGCTTCCTGCCTTTCACCGTGGGCGGTCAGCGCTGCTGTTAGAAATCGTTCCAGACGATTTCTTTGTTGCTCGCCATTCACATAGAGTAACTATGCTTCATGACTCTCGCCTCGCGCAAAACGCGTTTAAATTAAACAAAAATTAAACTTGAAAGATCAACAGTCCCTAATAACCGTTTATCTTTTCTGTTTGTTTTTGAAATAGTTTACAGATGGTTTCATTTAATCCTGTATCGTCCTGCCAGACTGAGCTGACTGGCGATAACCTAGTAGAAATAAGCTAGGTAGGTTGCAAGAAACAAAAGCAGCGCAAACAAGTCTAAATGCCCAAAGGTCGGAATTGATTAAATATTGACAAGTACGCGGCCAGGATTATAATGCTCGACTTCTGCAGTACCCTGGTTTTAGTTTTCTGCTTTTAGTTTTCTGCCTTTAGTTTTGCATCGCTAGACTCTAAGTCATTGCATCGTCATCGCATCCAACAACTCGCAGCTATTTCGTCACACTATTGTCATTTATTGATGATTTACTGTGTCCAATCCGGTGATAAGCCCCCATTTCGGGCGCAAACAACGGCTTTAGCAAGGCAGATCACTTGATTATTTACATAAGGCTGGGTAGTCTCAGAAAGGTTTTAATTCATCTTTCGCAACAGCTAAGGATCTATTATTTGTAAATTTTTACTGCCAAGAGGCAGTCACAGCAATAAGGAGTATGGCCCATGTCGTACAAAATTAACGGTCATGAGATCACGGTAAATTTTCCGGTGGACTCAATTTCAGTCAACAAATCCTCTATCGCTTTCACCGATAGTCTAGGAAAAAATAAACAAACTTTTGCTAAGCGCACCGACGCCCTGCAATTTATGAAATGGTTGCTCTCAAGCAACAAGTAAACCCCACGCTATTCGATACACCTCCTCTCACACGTATCGAAGGTTGCTAAGGCAACAAGTAGGATTGACCCCATTCGTCAACGACTCAGCAGGTAACATTTGGCTCAGGTTGTACCCCTTTCACAGGTACCCACCTGGCCAAATGACATTAATCATTCCCCTAACTCACCAAATATCTCACCATATTTACGCTGGTATCTTGGCAGCATAGATTGATTACCCAACAGCCCCCCTTGGTGCAGATAGAGCACTGGCTTACTTAACCCCTGTTGCCAGCAGCTTTTCAGACACAACCAGCCCAGGGGATCATAAAGTAACTCAAACTCTATCCCCGTCGATTTGAGTTCATGCCACATCTGGTAAAACTCAGAGTACAACTTGCCAAAGTGGTAGCGCTTGGCGGCCGGAACAATCTGAGGATGCAACGCTTCATCTTGCTCAAGCTCAAAAAATTGCTTCTTAAGATACTCATCGCCCCCCACCACGGCGCAGGTCAGTACGCTGATGCTGGGGTCTTGGTTTAGAAACTGTTTCTGCAGATAGAGCGCCGTGGTGCCGGTGCCCGAAGGCAGGAACACCACTAACTCGTTAAGTGGCTGTACGTTTTTCCAGCTGGCTATCTCGCGGGCAAGCTGGGCCACGCCCGGCTCGGCAAAGGCGCAGCGCCCGCCTTCCGGCACAAACAGCTGTTCATCGCCGCCCGTCAACACCCTTTGCCTGATATAGGCTTCGCTATCCAATCCATCTCGATCCGACTTTTTTGAGAGATCTATGATGTTGGCGCCATTATTTAACGCGGCGAGGTAATTGCCGCAGGGGTGCTCTGTCAGATAATTGGGTAAATGGTCCACATAGAAATCCAGCTGCCACCCCTTTAGTTTTGCCAGCGCCGACAAGGAATAGAGCGAATTGGCCTGCGGAGAACCGTAACCAATCAGCTGCTTAACCAAGGGGAAGTCGTTATCGAGGAAGTAGGCGAACTTGCGCGCCTTGTTGCCGGAAAATTCTGGATGGAGCAGATCGTCACGCTTCACGTAGACCTTGTGCTGCCCGAGGTAAACCGTATCTACCTGAGTGTGGCTAAGCTTCATGATGAGGAGTAAGAGTTAAACTAAGGGCCAGAGTTTACACCTTTTAACGTCAAATGCGTAATTTGACCGACTTTTGGCATAATATGTCATTAACCTAAAAAACCCCACCATCAAATACATATAAAAACATACACTTAATATATGGCACGGATTTCGCTTAGGACTAGATAAATCTAAACAAAGGCGAACGCCTTTGCGGCTCTATAAGCTCAGAAACAAGGAGTATTCGATGGCACTACTGCGCTTAATCTTTAATATTGCATGGTTTATTTTAGGCGGCTTCGTAATGGGGCTGGCCTGGTGGCTGGCGGGGCTACTCTGCTTTATCAGCATCATAGGCATCCCCTTCGGCCGCGCCTGTTTCGTCATCGGTGAGATGGCCTTCTGGCCCTTCGGTCAACAAAATATCAGCCGCCGGGCGCTGCAAGGGGTAGATGACATTGGCACAGGTCCCCTGGGCATGGTCGGCAATATCGTCTGGTTCCTGCTGTTTGGGATCTGGCTGGCCATCGGCCATATCACTCACGCGCTGGCCTGTTTCGTCACCATCATAGGGATCCCATTTGGTATCCAGCACCTCAAATTGGCCCTGCTGAGTCTGACGCCAATAGGACAGACAATAACCGCTAAGGCGTAATTATCATCGTTAGCCTAAGGCGCCGAGACCTACCTGGGGTTGAGGCGCCTGCTGGGCTTTGAACCAAAGGCTGTCAACTAAAGACTTTCTTCTACAGGCTTTGCAAATAGACTTCTAAGATCTGCTCGACTTGGATTCGTGCAAGGCCGGCGTTATAGATCTCCCGCCACCGTCTCCCCTCGGGGGTATTTCTAAAGGCAATATAGAGACGTTTCGATTCCAGCAGTTGCTTGTTGAATTGCAGCCTCGTCTTAAGCTCGCTCAGATGAGGCTGCTCTACCAGGTATAGATAGACATAGAGATCCATCACCGCCCCCTGAACTCGCCCCGTAGCCACCTTTCTGATGTTGTGTTCATCCGAGCTCACCAATTCTACCGGCTGAGTCCCTAAGGCGATCATCTCATCCAGGGCCTGGGTATTTACATAGTCCCTGACCACCCCCAAGGTATAGGCATTGAGATCCTGCAGCCGCGACCAGGTAATGGGATGTCTACTCTGCTCTAAGATCCCCAGGGGGCTCTCGCCCATAGAATCGGAAAAGACAAACTTATCCGTGGGATGATGGTATTCGGGGAAATAGCCCTGATAGCCTGAGTCATCTCGGCTCACCACCCTTACGGTTCGGCTCCATGGAAAGTAATCCACCTGAAGCTCATGGCCCATGGCATTAAGCGCCGCACGAGCGACCACGACACAGGCACCACCGTCCTTAAGGGTCGGTCCCGAATAGGGTGGCCAGTTTAACGAAGAGAGCTTTAGGGTATCGGCCCGCAACGGAAAGAATACCAAGTTACAACTGATCAACAGCAGGACAAACAGCCCATTTCGTCCCCAACTTAGGTTAAGAAGTGTCTCTCTCACCATCCCTCTTCCCCCTTAAAACCGCCGCCTGATGGCATTCCTTGCCCAGTGAGAAATCCTTTTGTTACACATTTTCACTGGCATAGCTGCGCAACATCATGCAAAACAAGTATAGGAGAGAAGGTTGGATATTTGAGGTGTCTATGCTGAGAAAAACCTTGATCACCGTCATTGGCGGTACACTTTGTCTGGTTGGATTGCTGCTTTTGGTGTTACCCGGGCCGGCCTGGCTACTGCTACCAATCGGCCTGGCCGTGTTGAGCTTAGAATATCCCTGGGCGAGATCCTGGCTAAAGAAGAGCCAAAAACAGATGGGGCGCAGCGCAGCCTGGCTCGATGGCAAGGTGCGCGACTGGCGTTATAGCCGATAGACAGCTTATGACTTGTCGCCGCTAAGCGGTGGCAATGCCAAACCCCAGGTTTCCTTCAGGGTGACTGAGCACATTGAGCCGCTCAAGAATCGCGAGCAACACCCCTTGCCTGCGCATATTTTCCAGTACACCTCGACTGAAACGCTCCAGGCGGCTCATGGCGGTTAGCAGCAGACGGCACTGATAAAGGCTCGCCTCACGGATATAGTCAGGCTTATCGACCAGGTGGGCATTTTGATACCACTCCTGCCAATTGAGAGTGTCGAGTAACACACCTTGCTTGGCAAGCTGCTCGACAAAAGCTTGCATCATCATCTGATTGCTAGCGACCTCACCACATGCGAACTGCGCAGCGTACTGAGCATAGAGATTGGCTATCTGCAAAGATATTGCGCTTTTCATATCCTACTCCTTAACCCTCAGGCCAGCTTTGGCCTTATAGATCCTGTGCTCCGGCGCTTAACGAACGATTAGCATGCTCCATTGTTAAGATTTGCGAGCCGGTATAGTTAAGATTTACGAGCCGGTATAGCTTCACCCTAGCCAAGCCGTGCTGAATATAAGCTGAACACCTGGAAGGTTCTGACTGGCTAGACATTATGAGGGGGAATCCCTATGCTACGAGCAAACGCATTGATTGCGCAGGAGAGACTAGATGAAGAAATACACCACTGGCCTTGGCCTGGTTTTACTTGGCCTATCTATCGGCTTTTCGCCGCTGACCCTGGCCAAGAACGACAAGCATGATCATGGCGCTAAGGGCCATGTCAATAAGAGCCATAGCGAGAAGAGCCTGCCACCAGGACTGCAGAAGAAGGTGGCCCGCGGCGAGCCGCTACCACCGGGCTGGCAGAAGAAACTGCACAAGGGCGATTACCTGTCCGATGACTATTATGATCGCGGCAAGATCCATGTGCCTATCGACCGTGACGGCAACATCACCATAGATGTCGATGGCACCTTCATTAAGCTACACGACAAGACTCGTCGTATCCTAGATATTATTAACGACTAGACAATATCTACGACTAGACAGTATCAAGGGATAAGCTTACCCTTTAGCAGCCTCCTGGTAAAGGTTAAACTCCTCCAAGATCAGGCAGGTAAAGAGGCGACCGGCGCGCCCCAGAGGGCGCTCCATGGTCGACACCAACTGAGGCGTAAAGCTGTAACGACTGCCCCCGAGAAAATCCAGCTCCTGTAACTCACCACTGGCCAGCTCCTCTTTAATAAGAAAATCAGGCATCCAGCCGAATCCCAGCCCCATCAACAGGGCATTCTTCTTCATGATAAAGCCTGACAGGTAAAACACCTTATCACCACCAAATTGCAGCTCGTCGCTGTGGATCTTACCCGGCGATGAGTCTTCTATGGTGAGCTCCACATGTTGCAGCAACTCAAACAGGCTCAGCTCCCTGGCACTCGCCAGCGGATGCTCCCGACTCACCACTAAGATGCTGTTGATGTCCGGCAGTGGCTGCGGCCGATAGTTGGGCCCGGTACGATAGTCTTTCACCAACATGAGATCGGCATTGTCCCGCTCGAATCTGTGCTGTACCCCGCCGAGAAACTCCATGTTGAGCTGGATCTTGGTGGGGATCTTATGCTCAGAGACACGTTTAAGCGCCCGCATGATAGGCTCCATGGGTAGGGAGCCATCTACCACCAGCTCGAGCTTAGGTTCCCAGCCTTCGCTGAAACGGCTGGCCAAATGTTCAATATTGCCAAGGTATTGCAGCAATCTTTTACCCTCGGCAAGGATCACCTTGCCCTCAGGCGTTAATTCGGCGCGATACTGATCCCGACAAAAAAGCTTTACACCCAGATGTTGTTCCAGCTTCTTGACCTGGTAGCTCACCGCCGACTGGGCCTTGTGCAATCGCTCAGCCGCCTTGGAGAAACTGCCCTCTTCGACCAGAATCGACAATACCCTAAAGGCTTCCACATCGATCTTCATCTCACATCCTCGGTGTAAACAAATGACAACCATCTAAATTTTAGATTGAGTTAAGCTATTTATTATTCTTTTTTTTGCTCATGCCAGCAACTAAATTGTTACTTAGATCACATAAACATAAGTGTGCCCGCTAAAGCACCCAAGGAAAGAAGCCATGCCATTTTATGTAAGACAGGGGGAGATCCCCCATAAACGCCACATCACCTTCAAGAAAGACAATGGTGAACTCTACCGGGAAGAACTCTTCTCCACCCATGGCTTCTCCAACATCTATTCCAACAAGTATCACCACAACATGCCGACCAAGGCGTTAGAGGTGAGCCAGTTCGAGGTTGACCATGGCCACACCTGGCAGGACACCTTGATCCAGAACTATAAGCTGGACGCTAAGCTGGCCGATCGCGAGGGTAACTTCTACTCGGCGCGTAATAAGATTTTTTTCAACAATGACGTGGCCATGTACAGCGCCAAGGTCACTCAAGACACCGAAGAGTTTTACCGTAACGCCTACGCCGACGAGGTGATCTTCGTCCATGAGGGCCAGGGCAAGCTATACAGTGAATATGGCGTACTCGAGGTTAAGAAATGGGATTACCTGGTGATCCCGCGCGGAACCACCTACCAGCTTAAATTTGATGACTATGAGCAGGTTCGCCTGTTTGTGATCGAAGCCTTCTCTATGGTGGAGGTGCCTAAGCACTTCAGAAACGAGTACGGACAGCTTTTGGAATCCGCTCCCTATTGTGAGCGCGACATCCGCGTTCCTAGCCTGCAAGAAGCCGTGGTCGAGAAAGGCGCCTTCCCCTTGGTGTGTAAATTTGGTGACAAGTATCAGCTGACACAGCTTGAGTGGCATCCCTTCGATCTCGTGGGCTGGGACGGCTGTGTCTACCCTTGGGCTTTCAACATTCAGGATTACGCCCCTAAGGTAGGTCAGATCCACCTGCCGCCGTCGGATCATCTGGTGTTTACCGCCCACAACTTCGTCATCTGTAACTTTGTGCCGCGCCCGTACGACTTCCATCCCCAGTCGATCCCAGCGCCTTACTACCACAACAATATCGACAGCGACGAAGTGCTCTACTATGTCGACGGCGACTTCATGAGCCGCACTGGCATCGAGGCCGGCTACATGACGTTGCATCAGAAAGGGGTACCACACGGACCACAACCTGGCCGCACCGAGGCTTCGGTAGGCAAGAAAGAGACCTATGAATACGCAGTGATGGTCGACACCTTCGCCCCACTGCAGCTAACCCAACATGTACAAGGTTGCATGAGTAAGGACTACAACCGCTCTTGGTTAGAAGACTAATACCGTTCGGCACACACCGAATCACAATGAATAGCCAGACAAGTCACCAAAGAATGACTGTGGTTGTAACAAATTGAACGAGGATACTCACATGGCAAGCGAACAAAATCCACTGGGATTACTGGGCATCGAATTTACCGAGTTTTGCACCCCAGAGCTCGACTTTATGCACAAGGTCTTCATCGACTTTGGCTTCTCTAAACTGAAGAAGCATAAGCAAAAAGATATCGTCTACTACAAGCAAAACGATATCAACTTCCTGCTGAACAATGAAAAAAGCGGCTTCTCTGCCGAATTTGCCAAGAAGCACGGACCAGCCATCAGCTCGATGGGCTGGCGCGTAGAAGATGCCAAATTCGCCTTCGAGGGTGCGGTTGCCCGTGGCGCCAAGCCTGCAGGTGATGAGGTGAAAGACCTGCCCTATCCGGCCATCTACGGCATCGGCGATAGCCTGATCTACTTTATCGACACCTTCGGCGCGGACAACAACATCTACGCCACCGACTTTGTCGATCTTGAAAATCCTGAAATCGTACAAGAGAAAGGCTTTATCGAAGTCGACCACCTGACCAACAACGTCTACAAGGGCACCATGGAGCATTGGTCAAACTTCTACAAAGATATCTTCGGCTTTACCGAGGTGCGCTACTTCGACATCAAGGGTTCGCAGACGGCTCTGATCTCTTATGCGCTGCGCTCTCCCGATGGCAGCTTCTGCATCCCAATTAACGAAGGTAAAGGCGATGACAGAAACCAGATCGACGAGTACCTAAGAGAATACGACGGCCCAGGCGTACAGCATCTGGCGTTCCGCAGTCGCGACATCGTAGCCTCATTGGATGCGATGGAAGGCAGCTCGATTCAGACCCTGGACATCATCCCAGAATACTACGACACCATCTTCGACAAGCTGCCACAGGTGACCGAAGACAGAGAGCGTATCAAGCATCACCAGATCCTGGTCGACGGCGACGAGAATGGCTATCTGCTACAGATCTTCACCAAGAACCTGTTTGGTCCTATCTTCATCGAGATCATCCAGCGCAAGAACAACCTGGGCTTCGGCGAAGGTAACTTCAAGGCCCTGTTCGAATCGATTGAGCGCGATCAGGTGCGTCGCGGCGTACTCTAAACCCACGCCGATTAGACATAGCGCGACATAAAGAAACCAGCCATCTAGGCTGGTTTTTTCTTTGCAGCGAAGCGATAAATCACTACACTAGCCTGCCGAATCATTTACCAAAGTCGCGACTTTCACAATCAGATGTCAGAACATATTCTCATTGCCGTTTTTCTGCCAACCTTCTTCTTTGTCTCCATTACCCCAGGCATGTGCATGACCCTGGCGATGACACTAGGCATGAGCATAGGCGTGCGCCGCACCCTGTGGATGATGATAGGTGAACTGGCCGGGGTTGCCCTGGTGGCCGTTGCGGCCGTGATGGGCGTTGCCGCCATGATGCTCAACTACCCACAGATCTTCGAGGTGCTGAAGTGGGTCGGCGGCGCCTATCTTGGCTATATCGGCATTCAGATGTGGCGCGCCAAGGGCAAGATGGCAAGCCTCGATAACCAAAGCACACAGATCAGCAATCAGGCGTTGATCTCACAGGGCTTTGTTACCGCCATCGCCAATCCCAAGGGCTGGGCCTTTATGATCTCCCTGCTGCCTCCCTTTATCGATGTCGAGCGCGCCGTGGCACCGCAGCTGAGCCTGTTATTAGCGATCATCATGATGACCGAATTTGTCAGCATGCTGGCCTACGCCAGCGGCGGTAAGTCGCTCAAGCTGTTTCTCGCCAAGGGTGACAACATCAAATGGCTTAATCGCATCGCGGGCTCATTGATGATAGGGGTTGGTTTCTGGCTAGCCCTGGGCTAATCGGTAATTGCGATCACTAGCAAAGACCATCTTTTTTCCCTTTTTCCGTTAGCGGCGCCTAAAAGGCAGTATGGCCTCAAGCTCACTCATATAGATCTTCACCGCCTGCGCTTCCTGCTCGATGAAATCGGCAATAGCGCGGCGAAAATCACTGTGTAAGATCTCGTGCACCGAATAGGTGGTCACCGGCTCAAACCCTCTGAGCACCTTATGCTCGCCCTGGGCACCGGCATCAAATTTGTTAAACCCCTTGGCGATGGCATACTCTATCCCCTGATAGTAGCAGGCCTCGAAATGCAGCCCGGCTATCTCCTCCAGGGTGCCCCAGTAACGGCCATAGAGGCACTCTTGGCCGACAAGATAGAGCGCCGCCGCAACCTTGACGACTGCCCCCTCCAATTGGCTATCGGCCTGTTGGCAGTTATCCTGATGCTGTTCATCAAGAGACGTATTATGAGCCACACGCTCCACCATCAAGAGGCGTACACATCCCGGCATCTTCTCCACCAGGGCGTCGAAGAAGGCGGCATTTAGATAGCCCTGATGACCGGATCGCTTGTAATAGGTGCGCTGGTAGCAATGCACAAAATGATTAAGTTCTGCCGCTGTGATATCTGGCCCTTCGATGAAACGAAACCTAAGCCCAGCGTTTGCAAGGGTCCGGCGCTCCTTGAGGATCGACTTGCGCCTGCGACTGGTCAGCCGTGAGAGAAAATCATCGAAGCTTCGATAACCTTTATTAAACCAATGAAACTGAGTGCCGAGGCGCTCAAGATGCCCCTGCTTGGTTAAGGTAATTCGCTCGTTTTCGGCTAAAAACAGGCTGTGCCAGCTCGATGCCGAGCAGGTTTTAGCGAACTGGTCTAGATACTCACCCAGTGCGCCGATCAATCTGGCCTTTAGTGCATCGGATAGGCCTTCTCTCAGGCCGATGCGCGGCCCGGTCACTGGGGTAAAGGGGATGACGTTGACCAGCTTAGGGTAATAGTCGCATCCGTGACGCTCATAGGCCTGGGCCCAGGCCCAGTCGAACACATATTCGCCGTAGGAGTGGCTCTTGAGATAGAGGGGCATCACCGCCAGTATCTTGTTGGGAGCCAGCCGGCTGTCGCTTCTTTCATCTAAGCTATCGTTTCTTTCGTCTGAGCTTTCGAATTGAACCTCACTCACCACCAGATGCAAGGGGCGCCAACCAGTCTGCTCTCCCACGCAACCACTGAGCTCCAGCGCATGGAGAAAGCCATAACGACTGAAGGGATTGGTCTCGCCCATCAGTGCGTCCCATACCCCCTCATCAATAAGCGAAATCTGGTTTACCGCTTGAATCGAAAATGATGACGCCGTTTCGCTTCGCTCCAAATCAATCTCCTTAAAAGATGGCTTGATTTCAACTATCATAATCGGCACATTGAAAAGCTGGCTACATGACGCAGTAGCTTAACACTTTTATTATGCTCAACATTCTTATTACGCTTAAAGCGATTATTTCAATTAACACTAAGGAAGCCGTGTGCACCCAATAAAAAGCCTTCTCTTTGCCATCAGCCTCAGCCTGCCACTCGTTGCAGGCCAGTTTGCCCAGGCCACAGAAACCTCCATCTACAGCCACAGCGCCACGGTACAACCCATCTGGGCCAAGCATGGCATGGTAGCCAGCCAAGAAGCGATCGCGACACAAGTGGGCGTCGATATTCTCAAGCAAGGCGGCAATGCGGTCGATGCGGCGGTCGCCGTTGGTTTTGCCCTGGCGGTTACCCTGCCAAGGGCGGGCAACATAGGCGGTGGCGGCTTCATGCTGGTACATCTAGCCGAGGGTAACAAGACTGTTGCCATCGATTATCGTGAGGTTGCCCCTAAGCGTGCCCACAAGGATATCTTTCTCGACGAAAATGGCGATGCGGTGGCTAAGCTCAGCCGCGAACATGGCCTGGCCGTCGGCGTTCCCGGCACCGTCATGGGCATGGAACTGGCGCTTGAGAAATACGGTACCATGACCATGGCGCAGGTGATCGAGCCCGCCATTAAACTTGCCGAACAAGGCATAAGCGTCACCGCAGATTTGGCCACCTCGCTTGCCGGACTGAAACGCCGAATCTCCCAGTGGCCGAGCTCGAAGGCAATCTTCTACCGCCCCGATGGCAGCAACTTCGACATAGGCGACACCCTGACGCAGAAGGAGCTGGCCCACTCACTCAAGCTGATCAAACAACAGGGTAGCAAGGGCTTCTATGAGGGGGAAACAGCCGAGAAGATAGTTGCCAGCGTCACCCAGGCCGGCGGTATCATGACCTTAGATGATCTTAAAGGCTATCGTGTGGTCGAGCGTCAACCCGTCCAGGGCGAATACCGCGGCTACCAAGTGATCTCCATGCCGCCGCCCTCATCCGGTGGTATACACATTATCGAGATGCTCAACATGCTCGAGCCTTACCCCATCGCTAAGCTCGGCCATAACACCGCCGATACCCTGCATCTGATGGCCGAGGTGATGAAACGCGCCTACGCCGATCGCAGCGAATACTTAGGCGACCCCGACTTTGTCGAGGTACCGGTTAACACGCTGATAAGTAAAAGTTATGCCAAATCACGCGCCAAGGGGATCGCTATCAACCGCGTCACCCCAAGCAGCGAGATCGCCCCTGGCAAGCTAAGCGGCTACGAGAGCCCGCAAACCACCCACTACTCAGTGGTTGACAAGTGGGGCAACGCCGTCGCCAACACCTATACCCTGAATTTCAGCTATGGCTCCGGCTTAGTGGCACAAGGCACGGGGATTTTGCTTAACAACGAGATGGATGACTTCTCGGCCAAACCCGGCGTGCCTAACGGCTACGGCCTGATCGGCGGCGATGCCAATGCGGTAGAAGGCGGCAAACGTCCGCTCAGCTCCATGAGTCCCACCATAGTGATGAAAGATGGCAAGCCCTTTATCGTCACCGGCAGTCCGGGTGGCGCACGCATCATCAACACTACCATGCAGATCATCATGAATGTGATCGATCATGGACTCAACATCGCCGAGGCCAGCTACGCCAGCCGCGTACATCACCAATGGCTACCGGACGAACTGCGAGTGGAGAAGAGCCTCAATCGTGACACCATCTCGCTGCTAGAGGCGAGAGGCCATAAGGTGAGTGTGAAAGATGCCATGGGCTCGACCCAGTCCATCATGATCACCGACGAGGGGCTGTTTGGCGCCTCAGATCCCCGCCGCGCAGGCAGTGCTGCCGCAGGCTATTAATACCAATCGTAATAAATAATTGATCATTCTAGCTTGTTAAAACGCTCGATAACTGTATTAGTATTTTTAATTGTAGAATAACTACTTATCTAAAAATCCTGCTTTGTTCTCAAGCGTTTTTCCTGCGCTATTTCTGATCACATGTTTACTGTGATTGATATAACGCGATAAACGATTAATGCTAAACAACAAAAAAAGGGAAGCTTAGCTTCCCTTTTTCACATTCATTTCTTAACACTCATTTCTTAAAGCTCATTTTTTCATTTCATTCGCAGGCTCTGACGCCAGAACTGCTGAGACAGATGATGGGTCTTAGCCGACAGGCGCGCTATCTGCTCTCCCCGCTCCTCGGCATCCTGAGTCTGACGCAGACTGGCCAGGGCCAGCTCGTTGATCAACTGAATCGACTGGCTGATCTCGCTGGCCACCGCCGTCTGCTGGCTCATGGCCGCGGCGTTGGCATCGCTCATCTGATTGAGCCTGTCGATGGAGGCGCGCAGCTCCTCGAAGGAGGCATCGACCTGCTGAGCCAGGCCAACCGAGTGCTGCGCCTGACGCTGACCCGCCTGCATGGTCTGGCTGGCCTTGAGGGTGCTGTCTCTGAACTTACTGACAATCGCTTCGATATGGCTGGTTGATTCGCTGGTACGGCTCGACAACTGGCGCACCTCGTCGGCCACCACGGCGAAGCCTCTACCCGACTCGCCGGCGCGGGCCGCCTCGATGGCGGCGTTTAACGCCAACAGGTTAGTCTGCTCGGCAATCCCACGGATCACCTCCAGCACCTCGTTGATCTCCTGACTGTCCTGTTCGATTGAGGCCACCACGGCAGAGAAGTTACTCACCTCCTGATGCAGCCCCTTGATGGCGTTGATCACCTCGACCAGCAGCTCATGGCCCTTCTCGGCCGCCTCATGGCTCATGGACATCTCTTCGGCCGCCAGTTGAATATTCTGACTCACCTCGTTGAAACTGGCACTCATCTCCTCCACCGCCGTCGCCGCCTGGCTGGTCTGCTGACTCTGACCGTCGGCCCGCTCTCGGGTATGGCTGATGGTCTCATTCAGGCTAACGCTCAGCGACTGAATCGACTCGGCCGAGTCCGCCATGCGCCCTACGGCGCCGCCAGTTTCCGTCAGCAGGTATTGCAGGGCAAAACCGAGTTTACCCAGCTCATCCTGACGCCCACAGTAGACGGCGGTCGCCAAGGGATCGTCTATAATGTCGCTTGCCTGTTTAACCAGGGCGTTAAATGGCTTAAGCGTCAGATAGAGACCCGTCAGGCCGACCCCCGCGGCCACCAGCAGCGCCAGCAGTGGCGAGTAGCCTGTTAGGCCGACCGCCAGGCCGAGACTGAGCAGCAAGACCAGCCCCAGACGCTTGGCAAACCCGAGACGCGCCGCCTTAAGGGCACTGGGCTGTTTACCGGCATTCAATGCACCATAGATGGCCTGGGCGTTATCAATCTGCGCCTGGGTGGCCTTTCTGCGTACCGATTGATATTCGTGCACCTCACCGCCTTCCAGCACGGGCGCCACATAGGCATTGACCCAGTAGTGATCGCCTGACTTGGCGCGATTCTTCACTATGCCAATCCAGGGCTTACCCTGCTTGAGCCGCGACCACATGGACTCGAATGCCGCCGACGGCATGTCAGGGTGGCGCACGATATTATGGGGCTGACGGTAGAGTTCATCCTGGGTAAACTCGGACACCTGAGTGAAGCCAGCATTAGCGTACTTAATCTTGCCCTTAAGGTCTGTGGTCGACAATAAGATAGTGTCGTCTGCGAACACCTTCTCTTTCTGTGTGACAGGTTGGTTATTTTTCATATTATTGTTCTTCTGGGTACAAAGACATTAGGGTCTGTTTATCTTTCAGGTTTACTTTTTGTTCTATTTAAACGTGTATTGCTCAAGGCGCATTTAGATGAACCCTTCGGGCAGCTTTTGTAGGCCATTTCTACTGTGTTATCGCCCGTTTCTGTAGAATAACTACACTACACGGACTCTGCCTTGTATAAATCGCCTACAAAATGCTGCAAAAACAAACAGGAAAGGTCAACAGCCCCTAGCTAAGCTTATCTAACGCAATTAAAAAGTCATTGATAATTATCAACAAAGACTAAATTACCTTAAAAATAGTCAGGTTATTTTGCAAGCCTTAATCGCTGGTGCGCTGCGCCCCGGTCTTAGTCGCTTGCCCAGTCCCTTGCTTAGCATGCTCGGATAGCTGTTCGGTTGAGGCGGCCAGCTCGACGAAGGCGGCAGTATACATCTGCAAATTGAGCATAAACTGCGCCTCGGTGATAAATTCGTGCTCGCTATGACCTGTATATTCCACCTCTGGCATGGCCGGGCCAAAACTTAATGCATTAGGAAACAGCTTGCTGTTGGTCGACCCGCCGATGGCCACAGGTTTAGGCGATGGCGTATCGGTAAAGTGACCAAATACCGACAGCAGGGTCTGCAGATGCGGCGCCTTATCCATCAGCTTGGGCTCTCCCCAGTAGGTCTCCACACCCGTTAGCGCCACCTGGTGCTGCGCCTGCCAGCCCTCAAGCGCCTTGTGGGTCTCGAGATCCAGCTGGCTAGGCGTCTTGCCAACGGGGCGCCTTAGATTAAGCACTATCTCTGTCCCCTGCTCGTTGGGCTTAACCAGGGTGGCGGCCAGCGTCATCGGGCCCATGAAATCGTCCTGATAGGCGATATCACCAAACTGCTCGCCATAGAGTCCTAACCCCACCATCTGCTGGATAAACTCAGCCGTGAGCGACGCTTCGCTGCGCGCAAAACGAATGCCCCTTAGCAGCTCGGCCAGATGGGTCACGGCATTGACCCCAGCCTCTGGGGTCGAGGAGTGGGTCGATTTGCCAAGGGCCGTGATGGAAATAGCCTCTCCCTCCTGGGTAAATTGATACTTCATCCCCTGCTGGTTGCTGGCCTTCTCCTTCAGAGCGGCGATTGTCTTGTTATCTAGCCCAGAGATCTTGGCCACCGCCTGCTGGGGCACCTGACTGTCGAAGGCGCCGCCAGAAAACCTATCTAAGCTGGCCGACGCGCCAGAGGCTGCTTTACCATCCTTAGGCATCTTGGGCGTCTTGGGCATCTTAGGAATAGTCAGGCGAATTTCACTCCAGCCCTTCTCGGCGGTCACCACCGGGTACTCGGCGTCTATGGTGATATTGATATCGGCGGGAGTAAATTCGGTCAAAAAGGCCTTCAGCGGCGCCCAATCTGACTCTTCGGCCAGATAGACCAGGAGTTCGATACGCCGGTTAAGCGCCACTCCCTTGTCTTTAATCGCCTTCATGGCGTACATAGCCGTGACAATCGGCCCCTTGTCATCTTCGGTACCGCGGCCAATCAGGTAACCAGGCTGAGACTCACGATCCAGAATAAAGGGGTCCTGCTGCCAGAAGCTGGCGTCGGCGGGCTGCACGTCACCATGGGTGATCACCCCAAGTTTCTGCTCCCCTTCCCCCAGACCGATGAGCACCACATAGCCTTGATCGCTATAATCTAGCCCCAAACTCTGACTCAAAGACTTTAACTGCGCCTTGAAACCGATAAACTCGGGGTGGGTCAGCGGCGTCATCCCCTCTGTTTCCACCGTCTTAAAGGGGATCAGGGTCGACAGTGCCGCTATGGTCTGCTCGCCATAGGTGCTGAGGGCATAGTCGGCGATCTCCTCGGCCAGCGGCGAGACGCCGGGCGCCTGGGCAACGCTTGAGCCCACTGCAGGGGCGACTTCTGAACCCACTTTTAAGTTTGCCAGAGAAGTGACTTGGGGAGCGGCCAAAGAAAGCGTGCTGGTCAATAGCAGACACATGGCGCCGACAGGGTTTAAGGGGAATTTAAGGGTCATCTCTTATTATCATTATTAACGTCAGGTTGACGCATTTTGCCACACATGCATCCATTTAGGATGCAAAAACAGGCAATTCAAAACATTTGTTACAAACAAAACACAAAATCGATAGATTTAGCTGTCAGAACCATGATAATGAGCGTTTTAATATCCAAACTCAGGCAAGTTAAGTTCGGATATCCGCAGCCTTTTCGGCAACAAAACTCAGTTACGACACCAGATCGTAGCCTATAACAAATTAATCATCGGGGATTTGAATATGAAGGGATTGACCCTCAAGCCAATCGTATCCACCATGGCACTTGCCATCGCATTAGGCGGCTGTAGCGCCCAAAGTGGCAGCAGCCAGGAAGCGGAAGTCGCACCCAATGTGGTTGCGCAGCGCATCATAGACAACAACGCCGGCAACCCCTTCTTTAAGCCCTACGACACCTTTTTGGGCATGCCAGATTTTGACAAGATCAAGCCAGAGCACTATCTGCCAGCTTTCAAGGCGGGTATCGCTCAGCATAAGGCCGAGATCCAGGCCATAATCGACAACCCAGCCGCCCCTACCTTCGCCAACACCATCGAAGCCATGGAATTTTCTGGCGATCTCACCACTAAGGTGGCTAGCGTCTTCTACAACCTGACCAGTGCCGACACCAATGAGCAGCTACAGGCGATCTCGAAAGAGGTTTCACCTATGCTGTCTGCCGCCGGTGACGATATCCTGCTCAACGACAAGCTATTCAAGCGCGTTAAGGCCGTCTACGATCAGCGTGACAGCCTGGCGCTTAACACGGCCCAGCAGAAGTTGCTGGAAGATACCTACAAGTCTTTCACCCGTGGCGGCGCTAACCTGAGCGATGCCGACAAGGTTAAACTCAGAGCCCTGAACGAGAAGATCGGCAAGCTGAGCCTGGAATTTGGCGACAACCTACTGGCCGAAACCAACGCCTTCGAGCTGGTGATCGACAACGCCGCCGATCTCAAAGGTCTGCCCCAGGATGTGATCAACACCGCCGCGCAAACCGCTGAGAAGAAGGGACATTCTGGCAAATGGGTATTCACCACTCAGCGTCCGTCTATCACCCCTTTCCTCACCTATGCCGACAACCGCGAGCTGCGTGAGAAGATCTACAAGGGTTACATCGAGCGTGGCAACAATGACAATGCCCACGACAACAAGAAGATCCTGGCTCAGATGGCGGCCCTGCGTGCCGAGCGTGCTCAACTGATGGGTTATAAGAGCCATGCCCACTTCGTGCTGGAAGAGCGCACCGCCAAGACCCCCGAAAACGTCTACGGCCTGCTAGACAAGGTCTGGCCTGCCGCACTTGGCCAGGCCAAGGCTGAGGTTGCCGTGATGCAGAAGCTGATCGACGAAGAAGGCGGAAACTTCAAGCTAGCCGCGTGGGACTGGTGGTACTATGCCGACAAGATCCGTGTGGCCAAATACAGCTTCAACGAGCAGGAAACCCGTCCCTACTTCTCGCTGGAAAACACTTTGAAGGGTGTGTTCTACACCGCCAACCGTCTCTACGGCATCACAGTGAAAGAACGCACCGACCTGCCTAAGTACAACGACGAGGTACGTACCTGGGAAGTGTATGACAAAGACGGTTCTCTGATGGCGATCTTCCTGGGCGACTACTATGTACGCGACAGCAAGCGTGGCGGTGCCTGGGCAAACTCCTACCGCCAGCAATATAGAATGCACGGCGTCGAGTCTAAGCCGATTATCGTTAACGTACTCAACTACCCACGTCCAGTGGGCGACGAGCCGGCGCTGCTGACCTTCGATGAGGCAAGCACCCTGTTCCACGAGTTTGGTCACGCCCTGCACGCCATGCTGTCTGATGTTGAGTATCGCTCACAGGCAGGAACCTCTGTACCACGTGACTATGTAGAGTTCCCGTCACAGGTGATGGAAAACTGGATGACCCAGCCTGAAGTGCTGGCGCAATTTGCCAAGCACTACAAGACCGGCGAGGTGATCCCTCAATCTCTGGTTGAGAAGATCCAGGCAGCCAGCAAGTTCAACCAGGGCTTTGCCACGGTAGAATATATGGCGGCCACCAAGCTGGATCTCGACTGGCATACCCTGAGTGACGTCGAGCCTAAGGATGCGGCCAAGTTTGAAGCCGACTCCCTGAGCAAGATGGGCCTGATTGAGGAGATCGCACCGCGCTACCGCAGCACCTACTTCTCACACATCTTCTCTGGCGGTTACTCCGCCGGTTACTACAGCTACCTCTGGTCTGATATCCTGGGTGCAGATGCCTTCGAGGCCTTCAAAGAGAACGGTATCTTCGACAAGGCAACCGCCGACGCCTTTAGAAACAATGTGCTGTCTCAAGGCGGCAGCGAAGATCCTATGCTGCTCTACAAACAGTTCCGCGGCAAGGAAGCGGGTATCGAGCCACTGCTTCGCAGTCGTGGCCTGCTAGCCAAGTAAGCGACAAGCCCCCATCAATAGACAAAAAGCACGCTCCGGCGTGCTTTTTTATTCCATCAAACCACGAGGTTGTGCAATTTATCTTCAACCTGCTCAAGGGGTCACCAACCTATAGCAAGTCGATACAAACTGTCACATAAACAGTGGCTTACTGTCACAGTTTTTACATTTCATCTCTCTATAATTCGCCAAGTGGCACTCCTGCTTGGGCTGGCGAAAAAACCGTCTTACCAAGGTATTGCCGCACTGATGAAGCCCAACTGAAATCAACAGTGGCTTCGGGGTCAAACAATAATTAATAGAGATTGATGGATATGTTTAATAAAAAACTATTAGCCGTGGTTATCGCATCGAGTATCGGACTCACCGCCTGTAGCTGGAACGACGATGATGAAGATACGATCACCTCGGCAAACGTGGAGCTCAGGGTACTGGAAACCACAGATCTGCACACCAACATCATGGACTATGACTACTACCAGTCTAAGGTCGATCCCACCATAGGCCTGGCGCGCACCGCCAGCCTGATCCACGCCGCCCGTAAAGAGGTGAGCAACTTCGTTTTGGTCGATAACGGCGACCTGCTGCAGGGCAGCCCAATGGGCGACTACATGGCCAAGATAGGCCTCAAGGAAGGCGATGTTCATCCCGCCTACAAGGCGATGAATACCTTAGACTATGAGGTGGCCAACATAGGTAACCATGAGTTTAACTATGGCCTGGATTTTCTCGAAAAGGCCCTGAGCGGCGCCGAGTTCCCCTATATCAACGCCAACGTCTACTGCGCGGCCGATGACTGCTGGAATGACATCAAGAAAGGCGACAACCTGTTTACCCCTTACCTGATCAAGGAAAAAGTGGTCGTCGATACCCAGGGCCGTGAACACACCATCAAGATAGGCTACATAGGCTTCGTACCGCCACAGATCATGTTGTGGGACAAGCAGCATCTTACCGGCAAGGTGGAAGCCAAAGATATCATAGAGACCGCTAAGCTATTTGTGCCTAAGATGAAGGCCGAGGGCGCCGATGTGATCATCGCCATTCCGCACTCGGGTATCGGCTCGACGGAAAACCCAGGGGACGCCATGGCAGAAAATGCCACCTTCGCCCTGACCAATGTCGAAGGCATCGATGCCATCATGTTTGGCCATAGCCACTCTATCTTCCCCCACGCCAACTATGCCGATCTGCCTAATACCGATGTCGAGAAGGGCCTGCTGAACGGCGTGGCCGCCGTTATGCCCGGTCGTTGGGGCGATAACCTGGGTGTGGTAGATCTAAAACTGACCCTCAAAGATGGCACTTGGTCGGTGACCGATGCCCAAACCCAGGCGCGTCCCATCTATGATGGTGCCAACAAGGTCGCCCTAGTGGATGCCGATAAGGATATTCACGATGCGGTCGAACTTGAGCATCAAGGCACCCTCGCCTTCGTGGATCAACCCATAGGTGTCGCCGCCGCGGACATGTATAGCTTCCTGACCCTGGTACAGGATGACCCAACGGTACAGATAGTCTCTGACGCGCAGATTGCGCAGGTCAGCGCCAAACTGCCAGAGTCTCTACAGGGGATCCCTGTGCTATCAGCGGCGGCGCCATTCAAGGCAGGTGGGCGTCACGCTACCGAGGCAGATGCCTCGCAGTTTGTTCAGGTCGATGCCGGCAACCTCACCTTTAAGAACGCCGCCGATCTCTACCTCTACCCTAACACTATGGTGGCGGTGAAGATCACAGGCGTCGAGCTCAAAGACTGGCTCGAGTGTAGTGCCAACCAGTTTAACCAGATCGACCCTAACTCCAGCGAACCTCAGTCACTGATCAACTGGAACGGCCATCCGACCTATAACTTCGATGTGATCGACGGCGTGACCTACAAGATAGATGTCACCCAGCCGAGTAAGTTTGACCGCGATTGCGTTCTCGTTCCCGGCAACGAGAACGCCCAGCGCATCGTCGATCTTGCCTACACCACACCAGAAGGCGAAGTGATCACCGGCGAGGCCCTAAGCGCACAGGAGTTTATCGTAGCCTCTAACAACTACCGCGCCTTTGGCGGCAAGTTTGCCGGTACGGGTTCTGATTATGTGGTGATGGAACTGCCAGACACCAACCGCGAGGCACTGGCAGCCTATATCACAGAGCAGTCCAAGCCAAACGATCAGGGCGGCTATGACGGCATGGTCGACCCAAGAGCCGACTACAACTGGGACTTCAAGACCATCAGCACTCAGGTGGCGCTGGATATTCGCTTCGAGACCCAAAACAGCGACAAGGCCGACAAGTTCATTAACGATAACCAGCTGCGTAAGATGCAGAAGTTGGCCGAGCCCGATGCATTGGGCTTTGCGGTCTACCGCATAGATCTCACCAGCGAACCTGTTGCCAAATAATAGGGTAAAAAAACACCCTAAATAGAAAGCGCCTTCGGGCGCTTTTTGCTTGCACGCGCCGTTTAAACTCGCGTAAATTGTGTCATCACAGTCACTCACATAACTTGCGCCGCCTTATGTCATTAAGCCAACTCCCCTTTTCTCCATCTTGCGAAAACAACAAGGCGCCGATTTTGGCGGTGCTGAAACAAAGCTTTAAGACGACGCGCCGGGTTCTGGAGATCGGCAGCGGCACGGGTCAGCACGCGGTATTCTTTGCCTCCCACCTGCCCCATCTCACCTGGTGCCCCAGCGATCAGCCTCAATTTATCGAGCCACTCGAGATGCGAATCGCCCTACAGGGCGGCGATAATATCGCGCCGCCCGTTACCCTGGATGTCTCCGCCCCCTGGCCGCTCACGCCGGGAGAGGTCGACGGGATCTTCAGTGCCAACACCCTGCATATCATGAGTGAGGCCATGGTGGTCGACTTCTTTAAGGGCGTTGAGCGCCACCTCAGCGACACAGGCCACCTCTGTGTCTATGGCCCCTTCAACTATCACAATCAATACACCAGCGAGAGCAATCGCCAGTTCGATATCTGGCTCAAGCATCGCAACATCCACAGCGGCATTCGCGACATCGAATGGATAACTGAGCTCGCCAAGGCGGCAGGCCTCAATCTGCAGGCCGACCATGAGATGCCGGCCAACAACCGTTTGCTGCATTTCATGCGCTAACGCCATCACCCTGTCGCTTACTCTTTTAATGGCCAAGTGATAGGGCATTAAAAAAGGGCCTTGCGGCCCTTCTTGCTAGATCGAATCTGACTCAATCCTAACTTGCCCATTCGAATCTGGCCGAGTCGAATCTGGCTTAATCCTAACTTGCCTAGTCGAAATCGCTGTCTTGTAACTGAGTCAGCAGCTCGCAGCTGCGCTCCATCTGGTAGCGGACACTGCGGGTTTGCGGCGCCCAGTAACTCATGTAGAACCTGGCGGTAATGAGCTTATTGGCGTAGAAGGCATCCTCTTCACCACCTGCTATCGCCTGGTTAGCCGACACCGCCATGCGGGCCCACATCCAGCCCAACGCGACTATGCCTAAGATCTGCAGATACCCCATAGAAGCGGCGCCTATGATGTCGGGATTTTTAACGCCATTGGTAACCATATACTGAGTCGCCTTCTCAAGATCTGTGATGGCCTCCATCAGTGGCAGCAGGTAAGGTTTGAGCGTCTCATCCTCGAGGTGCTCGGCCAGGAAGGGCTTAACCATCTCAGACCAGAGCCCTAGGGCCTCGCCTTTATCCGCAAGCAGTTTACGCCCAACGAGGTCCAGCGCCTGCACACCATTGGTGCCCTCGTAGATCATGGCGATACGGCTATCGCGCACAAACTGCTCCATGCCCCACTCGTGGATATAGCCATGGCCACCATAGACCTGCTGGGCATCGACACAGGCCTTAAAGCCTTGATCTGTCACGAAACCTTTCACCACCGGGGTAAAGAGCGCCGCTAACTTGGCCGCCGTAGCCGCCTTGGCCTTATCCTGATGACGATGGGACTCGTCGAGCCAAAGCGCCTGCTGGCCCATCAGCGCCCTTGCGCCCTGGTTAAAGGCTTTCTGAGCCATCAACATGCGTCTGACATCGCCATGAACCAGAATAGGATCGGCGGGCTGCTCGCTCTCCTTCACGCCGCTCAGAGCACGCCCCTGTAGACGCTCTCTGGCATAGCTCAGGGCATTTTGATAGGCGATCTCAGACACCCCGAGCCCCTGCACACCCACACCGAGTCTCGCCTCGTTCATCATGGTGAACATGGCTTTAAGCCCCTGATGGGGTTCGCCCACCAGCTCGCCGATGGCACCATCGAACACCATGACACAGGTAGAGTTACCATGAATGCCCATCTTATGTTCGAGAGCGCTGGCCTCGACGCCGTTGCGGCAACCTAGGGTGCCATCGTCATTCACCAGATATTTAGGCACGGCAAACAGGGAGATCCCCTTCACCCCAGCTGGCGCATCGGGCAGGCGCGCCAGCACAAGATGCACTATGTTGTCGGCCAGGTCATGATCGCCAGACGAGATAAAGATCTTCTCACCGCTGATGGCATAGGTGTCCTCGCCCACGGGCTTGGCCTTGGTACGCAGCAGCGCCAGATCCGTGCCCGCATGGGCCTCGGTCAGATTCATGGTGCCTGTCCATTCGCCCGACACCAGCTTTTCGAGATACTTGGCCTTAAGCGCGTCGCTGCCGTGGGCATGAATGGCGGCGTAGGCGCCGTGGGTTAGCCCTGGGTACATGGCGAAGGCCATGTTGGTCGCCGTCTTCATCTCGGTGGCAAACACGCCGATGCACTCGGGAAGCCCCTGACCACCATATTCGGGATCGCTGGTCAGCGTCGCCCAGCCATTATCGACATATTGGCGATAGGCTTCTTTAAACCCCTGGGGGGCACGCACCTGCCCCTCGACCAGCTGGCACCCCTCAACATCACCTTTGCTGTTGAGCGGCAGCATGATCTCTGTGGTAAAGTCGGCAACCCCTTGAAGGATAGCGTCACTCAATTCGGCGTCGATCTCATCGAATCCCTGAAGGTCGTCTCGCTCATAGATATTGAGTAACTCGGAGAGAATAAACTGATAGTCGCGCAGTGGAGCTTGATAGATTGGCATTCCTTATTCCTTCTATTGTCGAATTCCAAAACGAACAGGCGCAGGTAGGCTTATTAGCGCTCGCTCAACTATAGTGCTCCGACCACTTTACCCAAATCTGCTCAAAAATACAGCCCTTAAACCAGGCTGAATTCCCCTCGACCTTGAAAAGCACAAAAACAATCAATGTCATACTACAGCTTAGGAATAAAACTCTGTAAGCTAGGTCAACAAATGATTTACCCGCCCGGCCTAACTCGTGAGGAGCATTTATGGGTTCTGTAACCGTCAAGAAACATCCCCAAGGACTCGAATATGTCGAGGTCGATACCGATCTCTGTCTGGCACGCATATTCATGCAAGGTGCCCAGATAGACAGGTTTCAACCTAAGGGACAAGCCCCGCTGCTTTGGGTATCGAGCGCCGACGATTACCAGCCCGGCAGCGGCATTCGTGGCGGCATTCCTGTCTGCTGGCCTTGGTTTGGCATGCATGAAAACCCGCAGTGGCCGCAGCACGGCTTCGCCCGTACCCGTCTGTGGAACTTAGATGCTGTGCAGATGCGCGATCAGGTGGTCGAACTCAAGTTTAGCCTGACCATAAGCGATGACGATAAGCAGTACTGGGCCCATCCGAGCCGGGTCGAGCTTATCTTCACCCTGAGCGATAGCCTCAGTGTCAGCCTGGTTAACACCAACCTGGGAGATACGCCCATCAACCTGACCCAGGCGCTGCACACCTACTTCCCTATCGAGGATATTCACAAGCTAAAGGCCAGCGGCTTTAACGGTGCCCACTATATCGAATTTGGTGAAGGGCCCTACCCTCAAGCCGGCGATGAGGTGCTGTTTGATCGGGAAACCGACCGCGTCTACACCCAGCTAGGCGGCTGCCAGCTGCTGCACACCCCACAGGGGATCATCGAGGTGCGCCGCGACAACAGTCATTCGGCGGTGCTCTGGAATCCCTGGATAGAAAAATCCAAGCGTCTATCACGCTTTAACCCTCAAGACTATCTCACCATGGTCTGCTTGGAGGCCGCCAACGTGTTGGAAGATAGGGTCGAGCTGGCACCGGGCGAGTCCCATACCCTTAGCGCACATATCCGCTGGCTGCCTAAGGCAGAGTCTTAGCAGGATTTGGCTGTGCATGACTGAACCTGACCCGGCTTGAGCCGATATTTAGCCCGATATTTGGCCCGATTTAGAGAACCGGGCGCCGCATCTATAGGGCGCCCTCTGATTAACTTCAGGCCTTGGGGCAAGCGAGCTAAAATAGAACTGTTAGCGCCGATAAATGGCTAAGCCAGACGACGTAAGCTAAACAACTAAAGCCATAAAGCTAAGCTAGCCAACGAAAGCCAGAAAGCTGAAGCTAAAAGTAAAGCTAACTAAGGCAAAACAACCAGAGACAAGGACAGATGTCGCGACGTTTTTTCACCTCCCGCATCACTAAATTACTCGCCGGCGCCGTGGTGCTGTCCCTGCTGCTCTTCGTGCTAGTGGCGAGTCAACTGGAAAACCTGGTTAAACGTCTCGCCAATTCCTATCTAACGGATGCCGGTATCAGCATAGAAACGCTGCGGCTCAGTCCTGCCGACCTCATGGATCTTAAGCTGCCCATGGTACTTCTTAAGGTCGACAATAATCTGGTGAGGCTCGAGGATATCGGGCTAACGCTCGCCAAAGACTGGCTATCTGCGCCAATCGGGCTGGCACAGATAGAATCTCTCGCCGTGCGCCGCGCACAGGTATCCCTCAGCCAAGACTACTTTGACAGCTTAGGTCGCCAGCAAGACTCAGGTACCAGCAGCGCCCTTAACTTAGGCGCTCTGCCCCAAATTGCCCTGGGTGAGATAAGCTTTAACCTGCTAGGCAAACAGTCACAAGGCCTGGGCGCCAGGTCGCAACCACTGGGACTCAAACTCGATTATCTTAACCTGGACAATCGAGGCCAGCTCACCGGCGCCCTTAGCTTCTATCAGGCGCCACTGTTGACCCTGGCGGCGACACTCGACAAGACGCGCTGGCAACTCACTAGCCGACTCGAATTCGAGCCCCTCGGGCGCCTTATCGGCGAGCTCAGCTCGCTGACATCTAATGCCAGCACTTCAAGATCAGCATCGTCGACAGGGCAACAAACGCCAGCCCTCGTTGAGGCGACCCTTATGGTGGCTGCATTACATGATGTCAACGCGCGTTTAACCCAGGCGTTTTCCCTAAGCGGCAGTCTCAGCTCCCAAGGCGAATTAGACCTTATCAAAGGCGAGCTTCACTCCCGCCATGAGTTTAGCGATCTGAACATCACCCTGAAACGGCTCGCTGATCAGCCTCTCTCGCCGGCGATCGCCATAGCCGTGAACAGCCATGATCAAAGCGGTCATGCTCACTCGGCTAAGAGCATGGCAGTTGACCTTAGTGGCCCCCTAAACGATCTGCACCTCACCCTGTCCCCCTTTTGGCTCTCCAGCAGCACTTCACTTACGCAGCTCAGAGAACTGGCCGGAGAATCCGCATCGTTCGGCGCGCTGCTAACGGCGCTCGAAGCCCAGTCACCGAATAAGCAGACGGTAGAAGTCGCCCTCGAACTCGGCGCGCCAACCAATGTTAACCAGGTGACGGAGGTGCGAGAGACACAAACAAAAGAAGCGCAGCGAAGCGCCGAGGCGCTGAACCTTGCCATCAAAGATCAAACACTAACGCTTGGTACGTTCACCGCCAAAGTTGCCACTCAGGGCGCTGCGCTAACCGCCAGGCTCGAGCAGGCCAGATTAGCTAAGATAAAACCGCAAGAAGCCAAGCAAGAAGTCAGGCAAGAAGTCCGGCAAACAACCGAGCCTGCAGAGACTCAACAGTCAAGCTCCCTATCTGTCTGGCAACTCATCGGCGACTGGCAGATTGAATCTCTGCTAAAGCAGCCACTGTGCCTCATGCTGCCGCCATACCCACAGCCAAAAACAGTGCAAGATCTGCATACAAGCAAAGGCTGTGAAACCATTGCCGAAAGCGAAACGACCAAAGGAAATAGAACAAGCATAGCGAAGACGCCAAGCATAGAGAATCGCCTGAACCTTGCCGCCGCAAATCTGAAAATCCAAGGCAGGCTCGATGCACGGCAAGCTGAACCGACGACAGCAAGTGCTAATGACACGAGAGCCCCGGAATCGAGCGCACTCGAGTTGACGCTAACAGGCCAGCTCGCTCTGACCCAACCAGAGTTTACTCATCAGGACGTTAAGGTCGGCGCAAGTAAGATAGCCACAGAGATACCTAAGCCTGTGCATCTCTTTCTACAAGCAGAGCCAGAGCCGGCACTAAGACTTGATTGGCGAGGGCTAAATGTCGCTATCGACGGGCATCATCTCAGTTGGCCTGCAAGTTACAATAAGCAAGGCCCGGCTCGCAGTGAGGCTAGCAAGTTAACCTACGAGCTACTCGCTAGGCTTACCAGCGAGCAGACTCGCACCTCTCTGGGCGCCGGCCATTTCTCTCGTGCGCAAGGCAAACCCATACTCGCCGAGCTGAGTCACTTTAAGAGCGTGACCGACTCCCCTCATCTTGTTATGCCTGCTCCCTTCACGGCCGACACTCCAAATACGTCGCCTTTACAAGAGCTTGCGCCTAATCGGCGTGAGCTATTTGCAACCGAGCTTGTGCTTGAAGCTGTGAAACCCGTGCGCCTGGATGAGCAAACACTGCTTATCCCGCCCATTGAGGCTAAGGTGATTTCGCTCGCCGCAAGCGAGCAGAAAGCCGTTAAGGATCAGGTTCAAGTTCAGGCTCAGGCCCAAGTTCAAACCCAAACTCATGCCCAAGTTCAGGCTCAGACCCAAGCTAATAACCAAGCTCAGGGGCAGACTCATGCTCAGACCCAAACTATGCGGCTCAACCTGGACGAACTGAGGCTGGCGACACAGACCATTAGGCTAAGGCCTCAATCGGCCAGGAACGACTCAGACACAAAAGCCGATGCAAAGGCGACCCCTGACAAGCCTGCAGCCGCCTTCTCATTTTCGCCAGATGCCCTGTTAGCAGCACCCTGGCAGAGTAGCATCGACTACCGGCTGACCAATCTTAAGCTGACTCAGGAGAGGTTTCGCCTCAATAAATTGCGCCGCAAGACGCTCATTAAGCTGCCTAGCGCCAACCTTAATCAATCGCTGCAATGGCATGGCATTGGGCCGCTAGCACAGCCAAACAAAGTAACTACACCTTCGGCGGCAATGAGCCAGATGCCATCAAAAAATTTGATCCAAGCACCACATGACTTGATTAAAGCACAGCAACATTTGCGCAAAGGCGATTCACTTAAAAGCAATGCCATCGAGCACTATGGGCTAACCACCCTTGAGCAGTGGAATATCGACGGCCTGCCGTTTGCGAGCGAGCATCACTTATCGCTTTCAAGCAGTTTGACACCTCAAGTACTTAAGGGGGCTCTCACCCTGACAAGTGATGCCAACGAGCTGATGAAACGCCTGACGCGCTTGGCAGGCCAGGCCCTTGAAGACTCCTTGATCGGCGATATCAATCTTACCAGCCAGCATAGCCTCAACTGGAATGGGGATAACATGGATTTTTCCTTTGCCTTGACCCCAGAGGTCAAGCTCAGCGAGGGCAGCCTTAACGCCCTACCGTTCGAGCAGGCCGAGTTTACTGGCCAATGCCAGCTAGCAGGCGTAAAAGGCGCGCAGGCGCTATGGGCTAAGTTTAGCTGTGACTCCCTGTCGCTCGATGTCGCCGCCTTCAACCCGGGGGTGTTGCTGACCGACATTAACGCTCATGCCAAGCTCAAGTTGGATCTGACCCAGGGAGCGAATGATGCGTCGCTCGATAAAAAGACTGAGGATGACATGGTGCTGAGCGGCGCCGATGTAAAACTCGATGCCAGGGCCAACACCCTGGGCGGCGAGATCCTACTGCCCATCTTCGACCTCAACCTGGGCGCTCCCTCCTCCGCCTATCTGGTGCTACAGGGGCTGGATCTCGAACAGCTACTGGCGGCGCAGCCACAAACAGGCATCTATGCCGACGGCATCTTCGATGGCGTACTGCCGGTCCGGCTAGAAGATGGCCAGGTGAGCATCACCCAGGGTCAGCTGGCGGCGCGCGCACCGGGCGGGCTCATCAAGGTAGATGACAATCCGGCCGTGCTGCAGATGCGCCTGTCACAACCCTATCTGGACTTTGCCTTCTCGGCACTGGAAGAGCTGCACTACACCCAGCTGTCCAGCAGTTTCGACATGGCTCCCAACGGCGATGCCTTGCTTAAAGTCCAGGTGAAAGGACGGGCCAAAGATATTGAACGCCCTATCCATTTGAATTACGCTCAAGAAGAGAATATGTTGCAGTTACTCAAGAGTTTACAAATCGGTGATAGACTGCAAAGCGAAATCGAGCGCGCCATGGCCAACTAGTTCAGCGCCAAACGTTCAGCCTATGGTCATCTTAGGGATCTACACTAAGACCATAGCCAATGAAATTTTCAACCAGATTAAGGAAGCACTGTGAAGAAATTGCTAACCTTGCCGACGATAACCCTGAGCCTGGCCGCCGTGCTGCTCATGGGCGGCTGCACGCCAACGGTCAAGATAGAGCCACCGGAAAAGCCTATCGTTATCAACCTTAACGTTAAGATTGAACATGAGATCAAGATTAAGGTGGATAAAGAGCTCGATGAGCTGATCAACAACGATGAACTCTTCTAATCAAGGTATAAGGTGATCCCAATGAAAAGCAAAATACTCGTCCTCATGGCCGGACTTCTTCTCAGCCTCAATGCCTTCGCCATCTCGTTGCAAGACGCCAAGGCGCAAGGGTTAGTGGGCGAACAGGTCAACGGCTATCTCGGTGTGGTGGTCAACAACGGTGAAGCCAGCGCCCTGGCCAAGTCGGTCAACGCCAAGCGTAAGGCCCACTATGAAAAGATCGCCCGTAAAAACCAGATAAGCGTCGATGACGTGGCCAAGCTTGCCGCCGAAAAGGCGATAGCGGCCGCCGCCAAGGGCCATTACATTCAGACCCCCCAGGGTAAATGGGTCAAGAAATAGCGGCTTTACTCTTAAGCAGCTTAAGCTGTACAACGAGAACGAATAAGCGACGCCTAGGCGTCGCTTATTGATATTCACACTTTCTTTCCTTTTAACTCTCCCTTTATCTTTCCCTTTAACTCTCCTTTTTACTCGCCTCTCCTTTTTAATTTCCCTTGTCGCCTAAACGGCTATTGCCTAAGCGCCATATCGTACTCATACCTGTACTTATACCAATCACAGTAAACATGTGATCAGAAATAGCGCAGGAAAAACGCTTGAGAACAAAGCAGGATTTTTAGATAAGTAGTTATTCTACAATTAAAAATACTAATACAGTTATCGAGCGTTTTAACAAGCTAGAATGATCAATTGTTTATTACGATTGGTATTAGACCGGCATTTACACTGATTTGGGCGCTCACATGGCGTGGGTGCTCTGCGGCTTAACCACGAGAAGATCGCATTGGATCCTGTCGATCACCTGCTCCCCCACATGGCCACACATGTTGGAGAACATGTTGCCATTGCCGGTATCGCCCACTATCACCAACTCCGAGTCCACCTCCTTGGCCAAGGATTCGATGGCATCCTCAGGCAAAGACTTGGCCAGATGAAGATGATGATTACTCATCCCACTCCCCTCGGGCTGTAGATGATAACGGTTCGAATACCGGGACATCTGCTGCAGGTGGTAATGCTCATCGTTGGCTGGGGTCAACACCTGATGAAACGACATGCTGGGGGTGTCACCATAATAGCAATCGATCAGGTGACAATCTCCCGCCAACAGCTGGGAGAAATGCTCCGAGGTCTGCAGCACGGCGTCGTTAAGCTCCTTGTGGGTAACATCATCGGCGCAAGGCTCCACCAAAGAGAGAATATGTCCGCCGGGCTGCCATAGATGATCTTTAACCACCACCACTGGGCGGGAGGATTCGCGGATCAGGCGCACATCCAAAGGTTTAATCGTCAGCCAGTTCCATAGCGTATGGCGTGAGGCGGCCAAAATCACCGCATCCACCTTAAAATCATCGCAAAACTGCAGCACATCGTCGCTGCAATGACAGGTGATAGACGCCTTAGAAATTGTGAGGCCCGACTGGGCAGCCTGGCTGATGAAGGCATTTAAGCAACTCAGTTTACGCTCCTTGGTTAAGGGTTGTGCCTGCCCCTTGCTGGCGTCTGCCTCGAAGGTATCCACCAAACGGTTAACGAAATGGCTGTGCTCTAACATCATCACTATGATTGCCGCGTGGGTTTTACTGGCCAAATACACGGCGCGGGAAACGGCCTTTAAGCTGAAATCGTGTTCATCCACAACCACTAAAAGTCTCTGATAGCTATCCATAACTTTGCTCTCACCTAGGATTCGCACCTAATTGTAGCTCAAGCAACGGCCCCTAAAATGGCGCCAGCCCTTTATTGGCAAGGGTTTGCGGCAACCACATGATAATAGAAATGATTATTGTTAAGAACATTTTTAGCTAACCCAGTCCCAAAGGAAACCTTTAGCTATTAGCCGATAATAAATTTATTTTTTACCTATTAAATACAGAGGCTTGCTAAAATTTGTCGCTAAATTAAGCATAAAAAAGGCCACCCTGAGGCGACCTTTTCAAATCATGAGAAGCTCAGCGCTAGAAATTCAGCTTAGCCTTACCCTTGAGGCCATCGTTATCCTCAACCGTGAGTTTGACCTTGCTGGCGCGATGTCCAAAGCTGAAGGCCACAGGGCCGGTCTGCTTGCTGCCGTTGTTGAATTTCCACGACTGGGACACTATCTCGCCATCTGTGTCATAGCTCAGTGAGACGAAGATATCCATAAACCAGAGATCCAGATGCTCGATAACGGCAATAGGCTTTTGCTGCTTCACCTGCACCTTAACCCTCTGGGTCACACTATGACTCAACCCGTCGTTATCGGTTACCGTCAGGGTCACTGGGTATTCACCGGCCTCGGCGTAACGATAGCTTAGCTGTTCGCCGCCAGCGGTCTCACCATTACCCAGATCCCACTGGTAATCGACAATCTCACCATCTTCATCCATGGCGCTGCTCACTAGGCTCACAGTACGGCCCTGTAGCTCATAGCTAAAGCCAGCCACCGGCGCTATGATCTCACGCTCGAATAGCAAAGCGATCACCACGGGGTCGTGATCCGAAGAGCGATAGGCATGGCTGCTATAGAGCGACGCAATCTGATCCGCCGACTTAAACTCTTCGTTGTAATCCAGCAGCCTCGGCTCGTCGGTGTTAATATGCCACTCGGTCACATCCACTACCTTGTCGGCCAATTGAGCATTAGCCAGAGCATGGTCAAGCTGCCCCGTCTCACCGGAGAAGACATAGGAGTATGCACCTGTCTTACCTAGGTGGTCGAACAACTCGAGATAGCCGGCGCCACGTAGCGCATCGATAGGATCTTCCTTGGCATAGGCGTTCATGTCCCCAATGACCAGGGTTGGCAGCTCGCCATACTCGCTGGCTAGCCAGCGACCCAGAGCGGTAGCCGCGCGGGTACGGGTCTGGTTACAGTTGCCCTGACCATCGCCCAGATCAGGATCCCCTAAGCTGACACAATCGCTCCCCTTAGACTTGAGGTGATTCACCGCCACCACGAGCTGCTGATCTTCTCCCAAGACCTCGAAGGCCTGTGTCAGACTAGGACGGTTCTTGCCATCGTTAAACAGCACCTCACCTTGTTCATCCAGTGGCGAGTTTGTGCTGGACAGTACCTTGGCCGCCCCAACAGGTGTGACGCGATCGCTGCGATAGAGCATACCCACTGTGATGGCGTCTGTGCCTATGGTTGGCGTTGGCGCCGCAATATACTGATATCTCGCCTCACCCACCGCCTGGTTTAAACCACTCACCAGGTCATTGATGGCAGACTCACTACCAAAGCCGTCGTTCTCTATCTCCATCAAGCCAAAAATATCGGCATCGATGCTGACCATGGCACTGATAATCTTGGCGCGCTGACGGGCAAACTCGCTCGGCGTATCGGCGCCCCGTGCCGTTGGGAAGCCACCGCCCTGACCGTCTCCATTGAAGTAGTTAAGCACGTTGAAACTGGCCACCTTAAGGTTACCGCCCTCGGCGAGGGCTGGCTCACTGCTTCTCGGGTTGGTGGCCACAAAGTTCACAGTATCGATTGGCATCAAACGATACTTGCCATAACCATAGTGCATCACGGCATTAAGCCCTGTGATAGAGTCGCCCACACGTACCGTATTGTCGGCGCTCAGGCCAGGCGCGGGGTAACGTACGGGATCGGGATTTTGCGAGGTTAATCCATCGTCAAGCAAGACTGAATCTAAGGCGTTAGCCTGGCTGACCGCCAACGCCTCACTGCCAGGCTCGGCCACCTGAGTACCGATGAAATGACGCTTGCTGCCGAGCAAAATCTCACCATAGCGTCCTAAGTTATAAACCTCGTTCACCACCAGGTTCTGAGTAAAGTGAACACGCATGCCTTCAACCGCTTCCAGGTCGCTGCTCTTTGTCAGCGGCAGGCTCACCTCGGCGGCGGTCGGCATAGCCTGCGCCGAACCGCACAATGCGTGGTCGCTCACATTGGTCAGCTCGGTCAGGCCGTTATACTCCTTAACCGTGGCGCTCAGACGAATACGATCCCCCGCCTGATAACCCAGCGAACCACCTGTATAGACAAACACACCTTCGGAGGTGTTGATGTCACCGTCGACCTCGGCATCGGCCATCTGCAGGAACAGACCCTTAAGGCCTGCCTCCTGATTGCTGGTCACGATAGCCTCGACCGTCACACTCTGACCATTAAGCGGGCTGGTATCGCCGCTGCCCTGCAGTGCTGAGATCGCGGTGGCCGGATCATGACAGACCAGGCCAACCGGCGGCTCGGTGGGGTCCGTTGGGTCTGTCGGCCCCTGACCGGCAAACTGGCCAAGATCGCTAAAATCATCCTGAGCGTGGCCCGTCCAGGTAGACAGGGTAACGGCATCATCGAGCTGAGTGTCGGCATGCAGTTGGTTAGGGTCCCGGCGCAGGGTGTTATTCTGGGTCGACAGATCGCCGCTGCCCCACTCTGAGCCCGGATCTGTACCCAGCTGGCCTAGGCTGTCGATCACCACGCCCTGCTTGCGCAGCACTAAGGTATCGTCACCATTAAAGAAGCTGGCGGTGCTGAGCTGGTCGGCGACGGCCAAGATCTCACCAGCGGCATCGTTGTCGGCCAACACAAACGTCTTGCCGGCGGCCAGACTACCGCTCAGGGCGATAGTAGAACCGGCACTTGTGTTGCCGTTAAAGTAGAACTCGAGTTGATACTGACTTAAATCGATTTCGGCGCCGGTGGGATTGTAGAATTCGACGGCCTTGTTGTTGCTGCTGCCTTCTACATATTCTGAGATGATCAGATCGTCTGCGGCCTGGGCAAAGGTGGAGACACCACCAATCGCCAAGGCAAGCGCGCTTGCTTTGGTAAACATATTAACCCCTAAATTTATCCATTAACCTAGTGTTTAACTAGTTTTCTTAAGCAGTATTCGAGTCTTAACGCTCAAATTACTGCGGTGCTGATCCTGCGACCAGCGCACACTATAAATCAGCTTAGTGACAAAGAGGTTACAAATTTTACATAAAGTTAATACGTCGGGTGTGAAGCACAATTGACAGCTTAGGAGGCCTTTTGCAGCACAATCCACTTATCTTAAGTAAGTGAAGCGGGCCTTTAAGGAAGTGTCTGGCGGGTTAATCGAGGAGTTCACAAAGAGTACAAACGGCAGATAAAAACGAGGCCCGCAACACAGGCTGCGAGCCTCACTTAAATTAAATTTTTAGCCAGATAACACAGATCATTTATCCTGCCAAATCAAAATCTTAGCCTGCTCCCCGCCCTTACGGGTCGCGCGGTACATGCCTTCGGTGTTAAATGGGGTGGCGATATTGCCGCGCTGGTCGATGGCGATCACCCCGCCGGTGCCGCCCGCGGTAATAAGTCGCTGATTGATCACCTCATCTGCCGCCTGCAGAATCGATTTCTGCTGATACTTCACCTTGGCGCAGATATCCCCCGCCACATGGTAGCGAATAAAGTACTCACCATGGCCTGTGGCCGACACGGCGCACACCTGGTTTTCTGCATAGGTGCCCGCGCCGATCACCGGCGAATCACCGATGCGCCCGAAGCGTTTAACCGTCATGCCACCGGTTGAGGTACCGGCGGCCAGGTTGCCCTGCTTATCCAGGGCCACGGCGCCCACGGTGCCAAATTTATAATCCAGATCCAGGTAGTCTACCGATGCCTGGTAATCTGGCTTGCCACCCGACTCACTCTCGGCCTGTTTCAGCTTGGCCTTGGCATCGATGAGCTGCTGGTAGCGGCTGTCGGTATCAAAATAGCTCACAGGTACCAGGCTAAAGTCCTGGCTTAGGGCAAACTCTTCGGCGCCTTGGCCCGACAGCATCACATGAGGCGACTTGTCCATCACGGCGCGCGCCAGATTGATGGGATTCTTGATATGTTTAACGCCGGCTACCGCGCCGGCATTGAGGGTGCGACCATCCATGATGGAGGCGTCCATCTCATGTAAGCCATCATAGGTATAGACGGCGCCTTTACCGGCATTAAAAAGCGGGCTGTCTTCGAGAATATTGATGGCCGTCGTCACCGCCGTCAGGCTATCGCCCCCCTTTTCCAGCACCTTGTAACCGGCATCCACCGCCTGCTTGAGTTTGTCACGGTAGGCTTGCTGCTGCGCCTCGGTCAGTTTGGCCTTAGAGATGGTGCCAGCACCGCCATGGATGGCGATAGAAAACGGCTGGTTCTCGGCCGCAGCAGAGGTGCTCATCAACAGACCCAGCAGGCCAGCTATCAGGGTGGGGGTAATAGTGCTTCTCACGGTAGGCTTCCTCATTATTGTTTGCCTTCTTTGTACCGATTTTCATCATTAATTACAATCACCATCTTGCTTGGCCTCCATAATCTGCGACAATAAACAGCAACAAACTTTTCAACTAGATAGAGCCTTTTTCTTGCGGATCTTTGCGACCTTATCCCGGCTATCGACACTCGCCCTACTCTGCCTGTGCATGGGGATATCGTCTGTCTGGGCGAACGACTGGTTAACGGTCGAGATCGACGGCGCCGACAAGGCGCTTAAACGCAACATCACGGCTCACCTTGGCGCCCTGCCAAGCTCAGAGGTGCAACGCCGAGCCTTTATCTTCAACGCCGATGAAAACATCGAGGCCGCGCTGCACTCCCTCGGCTACTACAAGGGGAAGATAGACCAGCAACTGGAGAGCCCAGAAACCGGCCCCTGGACCCTGCGCCTATCGGTCACGCCAGGTGCGCCGACGGTGATCCGGTGGATCGACATTCAACTGACAGGCGAGATCCTCGATGACAAGGCGGTCAACGACTGGCTCGAGCAGATCAGCCTAAAGCCTGGCGATGTGCTCAATCATGGTGAATATGAGGCGATCAAGTCTCAGCTGCTCACCTATGCGTTGGCCAGGGGCTATTTCGAAGGCAAGTACCTCACCAACCAGATAGTGGTCAACCGGGATCTCGACAGCGCACAGATCAGCCTGCATTACGACTCAGGCCCGCGCTATCGCATCGGCGAGGTGAGCTTCAACGGCCACGACTTGGTGCCTGGTTTTCTCGACAAGTTGATCCCTTTTGAGCCAGATTCCCACTACAGCACGGGTAAATTAGGTGCACTCAACCGGGAGCTGGTCGATACTGGCTACTTCACCAACATCAAGGTGCTGCCTCAGCTCGATAAGATGCAGGACGACAGGGTTCCCATTCGGGTAGAGGTCACCCCAAGGCCCAGTCACTCTATCGAGCTGGGTTTGGGCGCCGACGTCGGTAACTCCATCGACAATAATATCGAGCCCAGAGTCAGGGTCACCTGGCGAACACCGCAGATCAATCGTTACGGCCACTCCCAGGAGAGCAGCGTAGAATGGTCGCCGGACAGGCCCAAATTTCTAACCACCTACACCATCCCCATGAGCCATCCGCTGGACGATCAGCTCAAGATACGTGTCGGCCTGCTCAGGGACAAGTATGGGGTTACCCAAGTCTATGACGCCGATAAACGCGACTTTCGCAACACTGGCGAGCTGGAATCGGTCAAGAAACTCGTCGGGGTCGTCAGGCAGAAGCGGTTAAAGAATCAATGGCTGTTTACCTATTCGTTAGATGCCATCAACGAAGAATATGCGCAGTCGGATATCGATTATGATCCCGACGTTTTACTGCTGGGCACCAGCCTGTCGAAAACCACTCGTGGCGACAAGAGTCTGGATCCTAAGTCGGGCTTCTTTCAATATTACAGCCTGGAACATGCCGACCCGACACTGGGCTCAGATCTGCGCCTGACTCGGCTACAGGCCAAGTTTAAGTGGATAGACACCTTCTTCGACAAACACAGGTTTGTCTCCCGGCTGGATCTGGGCGCCAACCTGGTCAAAGACGACGAACTGCCCTTGGTACCGCCGTCGCTGCGTTATTTCGCCGGGGGCGATCAAAGCATCCGCGGCTATAGCTATCACGAACTCGGCCCCCATATCGACTATACCAATAACGAGGGTCAGCTGGCCCGCGTGGTGGTCGGTGGCCGCTATCTGCTGGTCGGCAGCCTGGAATATCAATACTATCTTACCCCGACATGGCGAGTCGCCAGCTTTATCGATGCCGGTAGCGCCTTCGACAGTCAGCAGTTCGAGCCCATCGTCTCGGTTGGCGGCGGCATCCACTGGATCTCCCCCATAGGGCCGATCAAGCTGGATCTCGGCGTCGGTCTGAAAGAGACAGACACAGTGGATCGCAGCTGGCGCATCCATATCACCATGGGGGCAGAGCTATGATAGAAACGCCCGATGATTTAACCCCGTCTCAAGAGCAGGCCCTGGGGCTTAAAGGCGAAACGCCCTCAAATGGAAAGGCGCAAAGGCCAAGATCTTTGCCGTACCGTCTGGCCTGTTGGCTGCGTAACCTAGTTCGCGTGCTGCTCTACCTGCCGCTGGCTCTGCTTATCCTGCTAGCCATACTGATAGGTACCCCCTTTGGCAGTCATGTGGCGGTGAATCTCGCCGATCTCTTAGTGCCAGACTTAAACCTGAGCTATGGCGGCGGCACACTCAATGGTCAGCTAAAGCTGCAACATGCCAAGTGGCAGATGCCGGGCATTGAGGTCGAAACAGAGGGGCTTAGCCTCAAATGGCGTCCCCTGTGTCTGCTGCAGCGTCAGCTCTGTGTCGATTCCCTTGGCGCCGACGCGGTGCGGGTAGAGATAGATACCGACAAGCTGGCATCGACACCAGAAATAAAACCGCCCGTTGAGCAAATCGAGGACGATGGCCCGCTCACCCTGCCTTTGGGCATCATCCTCAACCAGAGCGCCCTACAGCAAATCAGCGTGCGGGTGAATCAGATGCAGTTTAATGCCGAGCAACTCGCGGCCAAGGCCAGCTGGCTCGAGACCGGCCTGCGGGTCAATCGGCTCGACAGCAAAGGGCTGATGGTGTCTATCCCCCTAGGACAAGACGAGGGCTCGGCTCAGGCTAACTCTCAGCCTAACTCTCAGACTAACAATGAGACAAACACTCAGACTCAAGTGCCTACGCCAGCGCCAGCCCAGGCACAGACGCAGGCAACAGCAAGCCGACAAGATGAGACAGACTGGCCCCTAAGCCAACTGCCTGAGGTCGAGATCCCCATGCCTATCTTTGTCGACGGCGCGCAGCTGGTCGACAGCCAGCTCAGGCTCGGCGAGCGTGTCGATAAGTTTGCCGCCATCGACCTTTCCGGCAGCTACCTTGGCTATAAGATCACCGTCGATAGCCTGGCCCTTGACCATGACTATGGTAAGGCGCGGCTCGACGGTGAGATCAGCCTGACGCAAGATTATCCCATGGCGATTCACCTTCAGGCCGATCTCAACGCCAACAGTGTCAGCGAGTTGCCCGAGCTTAAGCGTCAACGCCTTGACGCCGAGATAAAAGGTGGTTTCGCAGACCTTGCCGTCAAGCTTAAGGGCGAGGGGCATCTGGTGCTTGACTTAGATGCCAAGGCCAACCTGAGCACAGCTGCGCTGCCCTACGAGTTACACCTGTTAAGCCCGAACCTGATGTGGCCACTGGCGCAGGCCCAATATGAGGCCAAGGCATTAACCCTTGAATCGAGCGGTAGCCTAAAGGCTCAACGGCTCAAGCTTAACGGCGAGCTAAGGACCCCCTACCATCCCTGGCTAACCCTGGATACCGAGTTGTCACACCAGGATCAGCAGCTTGAGGTCGCCACACTCAGGGTCGACAGCGAGATGGGCAAGCTGGATCTCAGCGGCGCGCTCGGTTACGGCCAGAACATTAGCTGGCAGCTCGCGGCCAGCACTCAGGGCTTAGATCTTGCCCAGCTTAACGTCACGGCCGAGCAGCCCCTGCCCGCAACTCTGATCAATGGCAGCCTGCACAGCAAGGGGGAATTTAGTGATAAGGCCTGGTCGATAGGCATCAGCCAGGCAGATCTTGAGGGGCATGTGGACCAATATCCACTTAAGGTTCAGGGGGATATCGCCCTGAATGACAAGTTCCAACTTAACGCAGAGCATCTGCAGATCGACGCCCTCGAGTCCCAGTTGACCCTCTCCGGGCGGGTGGATGATGTCTGGGCGCTGGATGGTCAACTGAGCGTGCCAGCCCTGAGCCTGTGGGATCCCAACGCCAGCGGCGCCATCAAGGCGGTGATCAATGTATCCGGCGACGATGAGCACCCCGAAGTCGCCATCAGTGCCGATACCATAGAGCTCAAGTACGCCGATATCACTGTCGATAAGGCCAAGCTTATCGCCTTCTACCGTCCCCAGGACGCGCACCAGTTTGCATTGTCGCTGAAATCCTCGGACATCAAGGGGCAAGGCATGGCGCTGAGTAACCTCACCCTAGGCGTCAAGGGAGATATCACCAGGCAGAAACTGGGGTTACAGACCTATGGCGATCTGCAGCTCAACACCTCGATCGCCTCAACCTATGATGACAAGGCGCAGCGATTCGATGCCAAGATAAAGCGTATCAGCCTCAATTCACGCCTGGGCCCCATGGCGCTGGACGAACCTATCGACCTCTATTGGGACAACCAACAGGCTAAGGGGCGGCTCTCCCCCTTCTGTTGGCGCCATGACGCCGCGAGCCTGTGTCTGACCGATCCCGCCGAGTTCGGTGACAAGGGCGATACCCGCCTGCAATTGGTAGGCGATCTCGGCGCCCTGCTGGCCCCCGTGCTGCCGGAAAACCTAAAATGGCAAGGCCCGACCCAGCTCGATGGCGAGTTTCGATGGGCCAAGGGTGCCAAGCCAACCGGCATGCTGACACTGGCCATGGCGCCGGGGCAGTTCGATCTCACCACCACCAAGCGACAGATCCAGGCACAGTATCGCTACCTCAACCTCAAGGCCCGCCTGGATGAGCAGCAACTCGGCATCGACGCGCAGCTCGAATCCAAGCGCTTTGCCAAGATAGACAGTCAGCTCACTATAAGTACCGATCCCGAGCACAGGCTAAGCGGTAAGATAGATCTGAAGGATATCGATCTCCATGCCCTGTCCGACTTTACACCGCAGCTCGAGGTCCTCAGCGGCCAGGTATCCAGCGCCATCATACTGGGCGGCACGCTAAATCAGCCGGACCTCAGCGGCACGGTCGACCTCGTCGATGGCCAAATGGCGGCGGCCGCCAACCCGACGCTATTGGATAACATCAGCCTCAAGCTCACCCTGCAGGGACAGACGGGACGGGTCGCGGGTCAGTGGACCATGGGCGATGGCAAGGCCGGCATTGAAGGCAATATCGACTGGACAGAGGGGCTCAATGGCAAACTCAACTTCAGCGGCGACAAGCTGGCCATCATTCAGCCACCACTGGCGATACTGGACGTGTCACCGGATATTGACATCAGCTTCAGCAATAAACACCTGGATATTCGCGGCAAGCTGGACGTCCCCTCGGGCCATATCACCATAGCTCAGCTCCCCGAGGGCGGCGTGGCCGAGTCCAGCGATGTGGTCTTCAACGACAGCCTCGCCAGTCAGGTCCAGGTTAAAGACCCCATAGCGGTCACCAGCCAGATAGCTATCCAGGTCGGCGACAAGCTCATCGTCGATGGCATGGGCCTGAGGGGCCTGCTCGTCGGTACTCTGGAGCTGCGCCAAGCCGCCTTCAAGCCGCCGCTGCTCTACGGCGATATCAAGGTGGTGAACGGCAATTACAAATTTATGGGGCAAACCCTATCGATCAAGGCCGGTGAGGTGCAGTTTGTCGGTCCTATGGCGGTGCCTAACCTGAATATCGAGGCGATACGAGAGATTAAAGATGAAGATGTAGTCGCCGGGGTACGCATTACCGGTACGCCGCAGAAACCCATAGTGACTCTCTTCTCTACCCCGTCCAAGGAGCAGGCCGAGATCCTCTCCTACATCATCAAGGGAACCGGATTTAACAGTAACGATTCGGATCAAAACAGCGCCCTGATGATGGGCGCCGCGCTGACCCTGGGCAACCAGCTGGGCAAGAACGCCTTCGGTAACCTGGGCAGCTCGGCCTCCAACATCATAGAGAAGCTAGGGATCTCTAACGTGCAGTTTGACGCCAATGATGACGGTAAGGTCGCCATCAGCGGCTTTATCGGGGATGACCTGATGGTCAAGTATGGTGTGGGGGTGTTCAACCCCGGCTATGAGATGACGGTGCGTTACTACCTGATGTCTCAGCTTTATCTTGAGAGTGTCTCGGGGACCATCTCCAAGACCCTGGACATCTACTACAGTTTCGACATCGACTAGCGTCCTAACCTGCGCTAACCAGCAAGCCAGGACAGACACTAATAAAAAAGCCGCTCTCTATGAGCGGCCTTTCTTTATTTCGACAGGGTCTTTATTTTAGACAGAGCTTTTAGCCCTGGTTAGCCTCGGCCGACTGCATCAGGTTCGCCTTATAACGCTGCCACACCTTACCGCTGTTGATGCCGTAGCTGCGCATCAATACCGGCACGTCGTTGTGGTTGTGATCTTTGGCTAATGCTTCGAGCGCCTGGTAGAAGTCCAGCGCAAGCTCGCGCGCCTTCTCGATGGCAAAATACTCTTCACCCACGCGGCTATAGAGGCCCTTGAAGCCGTTAAGGATCAACACATAAAGCGGGTTGCCAGAATGGTAAGCCAGGGTGTGATGCAGATGGTAATCGAATTCGATAAAGGCCTTGGCATCATCCTTTAGGGTCGCCAGCGGCGCTAATGCCTCTAATACCTTGTCCGGGTTGTAACGCACCGCGCCCTTAAAGTAGATGGCGCTGATGTTGGTACGGGCCGACAGCAGTTGCTCCAGCAGCACAGGTTCACCGGCAGGATTAAGCTCGGCGATAGTCTCAAGCACGTTAAGTCCAGAGGTTTCCCAGATATCATTAACCTTAGTCGGCTTACCGTGTTGAATGGTCAACCAGCCATCGCGGGCGAGGCGTTGCAGCACTTCGCGCAGTGTCGTACGTGTCACGCCGATCAGTTCAGACAATTCGCGTTCGGCAGGCAGAATGGAACCGGGTGGAAACTTTCCCTCCCAAATCGAACGAACAATATACTTTTCGGCAAAGCTCGCAGGACCCTTCGCTTCAATAATATCTTTGTCTTTAGGCGTTACAGGTACTTGGGGGACAGTTGTCATCAGGCCACTATTCCAATTTATTCAAAGTTATCTTGGGCACTGATCATACCAGAGCGGTAAAAAATGGAAACCTAATCCGTAACATTACTGGATAAGATCAAGGACTCAGATCGCAATAATGAGCAAAATAGAGACCACATCAACAAGCTTGTGATATAGATTGCAGTTAATGTCTGTTTTTAGGCAATCTGAGCTAAAAAGGTATTAAATTCTACATATCATTAGGATACACTGAATTGAACAGCGGACTGTTCGTTAACTTTCTGTCAAAAAAAAATTATATAGATGAGAGGATGCCATGCCTGTGACCATGAGTCAGGCGTTTATTGACAATTTCTTAGGAAATTCTCCTAAGTGGTTCAAAATCGCAATTTTATCATTCTTAGTGATCAACCCGATCGTCTTCTACCTCAATCCATTTGTTGCCGGATGGTTACTGGTAGTCGAGTTCATCTTCACGCTGGCCATGGCGCTGAAATGTTATCCCTTACAACCCGGTGGTCTGCTTGCCATAGAGGCGGTATTCATCGGCATGACCTCCCCCACACAGGTACTGCACGAGATCGAAGCCAACCTCGAAGTGCTGCTGCTGTTGATCTTCATGGTCGCCGGCATCTACTTCATGAAGCAATTGCTGCTGTTCGTGTTCACCAAGATGATCACCAAAATCCGCTCTAAGGTAGTGGTTTCCTTGATGTTCTGTGTGGCATCGGCCTTCCTGTCGGCCTTCCTCGATGCGCTCACGGTAATCGCCGTGATCATCGCCGTGGCAGTAGGTTTCTATTCTATCTACCACAAGGTGGCTTCGGGCAAGAGTTTTACCGACGATCACGACCATACCTCAGATAGTCATGGCGAAGGACATCCCCTGTGTGAAGATGAGCTGGAGGCATTTCGTGGCTTCCTGCGTAACCTGCTGATGCACGCCGGTGTCGGTACTGCATTAGGTGGCGTCTGCACCATGGTGGGCGAGCCGCAAAACCTGATCATCGCCGCCCAGGCCAACTGGCAGTTTGCCGAGTTTGCCCTGCGCATGGGCCCGGTCACAGTGCCTGTGTTCGTAGCCGGTATCGCGACCTGCTTCCTGGTAGAGAAATTCAAGTGGTTTGGCTACGGTCAGCAACTGCCCGAGGCGGTACATAAGATTTTGTCTGACTATGCCTCTTATGAAGATGCACACCGCACCAACCACGACAAGATCAAGTTGGTTATCCAGGCTTTAGTCGGTGTTTGGCTGATCGTGGGTCTAGCCTTCCACCTGGCCTCTGTGGGTCTTATCGGTCTGTCGGTGATCATCTTCACCACCGCCTTTAACGGCGTCACCAACGAGCATGCCCTGGGTAAGGCGTTTGAAGAGGCGCTACCCTTCACCGCACTGCTGGCGGTCTTCTTCGCCATCGTGGGGGTTATCATCGACCAACAGCTGTTTGCGCCTGTGATCCAGTGGGCACTGAGCTACGAAGGCAACACCCAGCTGGTGATCTTCTATATCGCCAACGGCCTGCTCTCTATGGTGAGCGATAACGTGTTCGTGGGTACCGTCTATATTAACGAGGTGAAGGCCGCGCTACTGGATGGACAGATCACCCGCGATCAGTTCGACCTGCTGGCGGTTGCCATCAACACGGGGACTAACCTGCCATCTGTGGCGACGCCTAACGGTCAGGCTGCGTTTCTGTTCCTGCTGACCTCGGCCATCGCTCCGCTGATCAGGCTCTCTTATGGACGCATGGTGTGGATGGCGCTGCCCTACACTATCGTATTGTCGATCGTGGGTATTGTGGCCATCGAGACAGGCTTCCTCAGCGACATGACCCAATACTTCTACGATTCGCACATGCTGATCCACCACTCAGTGGCGGAAGCGGCCAAGGGCACAGTTACCGGGCACTAATTTGTTGATTGACTGAACTTATCTAGTTTCGTAAAGTCTTAAAAACGCCTCTAGCAGTTAGAGGCGTTTTTTTATAGGAGAATATCGTTGAGTGCCCTGACCCGATTCGCACAGTCTCGTTTAGCCTGGACCATACTGCTACTCACTGCCCTAGGCTTGGAAGCTTGTGCCCTCTTCTTTCAACACGTGATGAAACTCGACCCCTGCGTCATGTGCATCTATCAGCGCTTAGCGGTACTCGGCGTACTCACCGCCGGCCTCATCGGCGTGGTTGGCCATCAATTCCGTCTGCTGCGTTTCCTCGGCGTACTCCTCTGGGGCGTTAGCGCGGCCTGGGGCCTCAAGCTGGCGCTGGAGCTGGTCGAGATGCAAACCAACCCATCGCCTTTCTCCACCTGCTCCTTCCTGCCGGAATTTCCAGAATGGATGCCGCTACACGAATGGTTCCCGTCAGTCTTCCTGCCCACCGGCATGTGCACCGACATTCCCTGGGAGATGTTTGGCATCACTATGTCACAGTGGATGGTGGTGGCCTTCAGCACCTACCTGATTGCCCTGGTGGTGTTTATCATTCCGGCGTTAATGCCGACTAAGAAAGCCTAATTGCGTTTAGGTTATCGCTTATAAGAAACGCCCTTAATGGGCGTTTTTTTGTGGCTAGCTATCGCCTAGCCACGAAAGTCGCTTATTCACCCATCTACCTTGAATCCTATTGATTAGATATTCGAAAATCACTCCTTCAATCTAGTTAATAGCCTGCGGCTCGCTTATGTGCAGATACATCTGCTACACGCCGTAAATCCATCCTTGGAGGCTCGACGATGGCATCCCTGCCATCGACGTCCGCAGATGCATCTACACTGGGTATCTAACGTCTCTTCGATTTGGCGGAATTGGTAATGAAAAGAAGATAAGTCAGGGATTCGAGGTACAACTTTCTGCTTAAGAATGAGGAGCTACGATGTGTGAAAACTAAGATAAATAGGCTAAACGCCACTGTCACTTGTTATATTTTATATTATGAAGTCTTCCTTCTTTACGACTTCAATAAACTGATCAAGCATGGCTCTAACTTTTTGTCCTGACTCACTCACACCTTTAACCTGTTCGTAATACTTTGCTTCACTCTCTTTTCCTTGGCTTTTCCAGTGGAAAGGAGGCAAGTACATTTCCCCTGTTGTATCTTCTTGTGCCCCAAGATGCCCCATACATTGAACATTGAAATCTTGAATTTGATCTATCAAAGCTGTTTTCGCAGTTTCCACGCTTTGGTTATATACCTTATAAGGAGCGTCGTTGAACTTTTCACATTCTTGCAAATCGTGTGAGAAATCCCGTCTTAACCCCGCGTAACCAGCTTGCTCTAACCAATGATGAGTATTTTCATAGGGTAATAACACTAGCAATTCATCGATTATTTTTTTGTCATGAGGTTGCTGACTTTTAAGTACTTCCAGCGCCTTACCATCATTGTATTTAGTCTGCACATAGTTAATATATTGAAACCCAATGTTATGAAGACCGCCAAGAAACATTAACGCTACTCCAGCTACATAAGCAGGCACATCCGGAACATCAATTGGTATATCAATATCAAATAGTTTAAGTAGTACAACCTTTATAATTAAATGCTCAATTAACGGTGCAGCTACGATAGCAGCACCAGTATAAAGAAACATTTTTGTTACTTTGTTTGAAAAAGGCGCTAATAACCACCGTTTGATAAAAGGTAGAATTAGTTCACTCCAAATTTTTTTCATGCTCAAATCTCAGATTAAAATATAACGCCCGCATTTGCGGCTGGTTTGGTGCGCAGCGAAAAACCAGTCCGACAACATGCGCTTGTTATACGAATCCCCACTTAAAGGTATCCAACATTGGCAACAGATGGTCTCCCTTTTGTTCAAATCGCTACTGTATCACCCTCGGAGGGAAGAGACCGAAACGGCCGTGCTGAGGATTTTTAGTGAATACCGTCAACCCAAGCTGATCTTTAAAAGATTCTGGTGGGTGCTCATTTTCTACAATTATAACTTGGCTGTCGGAATGCTCTTCAATCAGGTACTTATAAAATTTCTGTTTTAGACTTGTTCCCTGGAGAGTATCGTCTTCGCCCTCGGGCTTATAATACGCCAATAATGGTGAATCAAGCACTACAAAACCTGGATGTGGTAGCGAGTGCTCTTTACAATATTCGAGTAAGCCTAAAGTAGCTGCAGCGTGCGTTATCGCTCTAAGCCCTTTCCCCCTATTGCCGCGGAGCTTTCCGTTAATAACAAAGTCCATTGTGGCTTCATCAAAATGTACACTGCCTTTATCAGGAAAATCCCAAGCCTCAAGTATTCGCTCTACTGTTTTTGAAAAGTCATGTAGAACCTGAGTCGATAGTTTAGTAGCAACCTTTTGAGCGTCAGACCCCCCTTCCTCTACATCACCGAATAATTTGTCTTTTTGCGCTAGAAGCTTATCTAATCGTGTAAAGACGGAGAGATGTGAAATAACTCTACTGCGTGTATCAACAAACTCAGAGTAGGTAGTTTGTGTGTCTGATAGTTCAGGCGCTATGGAGTTCTTAATGTCAATCTCAACTCCGTCAAATCGGTTATCGATCTCAATTAGGTCTTTAGATAGCCGTACGGATTCCTCATGCAACGCAGTAACTGTAGAATTTAGATCACTTGCCAATTTCTTGATCTTTTCCATTTCTGCTGCTGCCGCAATGACAACTGATTCAACGTCGCCATCACATTTTTCGGTATTGTGTTGAGTTTCAGGTGGAGCACCACAAAGCGAGCAAGGTGCTCGATCTTGGTGCACAAAAAGGGAACCTGATTCTTCAATGGCCATCAGACGATGTAAATCTGTTTCATATTGTGTCTTTAGTAAGTTGAAGCGCACTAACATATCAGCTATGTCATCTTTTCGATCCCTGATTGCCTCACGATCTCTCACAATTTCTCGTCTTTGAATCGTCAGCTCATTCAGCTCAGACTGAATCAGTTGCAGCTTTTCTTTATTTGAGGCAATGGATTTTTCTAGCTTTTCGAGTTGGTCCTCCAACTCCTCACGCCCGACCCCAAACTCGGTAATCTCGTCCTCTACATCAGCAATCCATTGTTCAAGAAGCTCTGCTTTTGCCTGATCGTTAGATTCCGATTGTTTCTGACTATCCAATGGCACTATCGAACTATCATCCGAGCCTGTAAGCATGAGTTTTAAGGTGGATTTTTCGGCGGTTTTAGAAATATATTGACCAGTTAAGAAAGGGGAGTCCTGACGAATTATTTCCTGCTCATTAACAATTATGAGCCTAGCCAAATCGCGAAAACTGAGAGACCTGCAATCTCCATTCGCATTCTTTCGCACACATTTGTTCAGTAAATCTATAACGCCAAGGAGCCAGCCGGAAATATTATCTTCCTTGCCTGCTGCGTGTTTCATCTTAATCGTGCCGCTTCCATTGACATCAGTCGCAGCTTCAACATTCCCCTCGAATATTCGGTAGTTACCGCCCTGAGTACTGCGCTCAAACGTCCATACCCCTTTTTCCGATGATTCAACAGCAATCCGGGCTTTGTCGTAGCCATCCAGTTCAGGAATTTCTCGCAGCTCCTTTCCTCCAAGAAGGAAGTCAATAGCCTCAACAAGGAAGGACTTTCCTGTATCGGATGCGCCACATACAACGCTTAAGCTTTGATCGAATTCTATGAAAGCGGGGGCAACCCTAGTCCCCAAAAAGCATATGCTTCTTATTTTAATTGTCTCATTCATCTGATTAACTTCCACCTAATCCTCGTGACGGATGAAATTGAGTAGTCCATTTGTTAAAGAAGCCACTAATCAGATTGTGAAGATCGATAGTGTCCATATTCCCGAAAGTATCCCCAACCCAATTAGCTCTATCTATCAAAGAACGCATATATGGAGTAGTCAACGAGTCGACGAATGGCTTGGCATAATCACTTGCCTGATAAACAATCCCTTCCGCGCCTGCAATTCTAGTGACAAGCCCACGGCTCATCATTAATAAAATTCCTGATTCAATAATTTTACGCCTAACAAGAAGTTCTCCTTCTCTCATAGGAAGTGGAGGATGAAGGCTTTCGGGACCGTCAAGATCGCCAGAATGAACAACTAGATAGTCAAAGTCTACCAGACGCTGCAAATCCATTGCAGCCGGGAAATTGGCGGCAAGGATGACTAGTGAGCGAATACCTGTCTCAAGAGCGCTGTTAAATACTGTGACATTTGGTCTGCACTCTTCACTCATCTTTCTCACTCCAATTCAACCGGTTGTCATTCACAAGTTGATGGCACATTCCTTGTTTATCCTTCGGACGGGTGACACTAGAAAGTGGGCTCGCATCAACGATAACATTAGCGGCCTGACTCATTGTTGCATTTAAACGATCCATGTCACAGGCATGCGAGGCTTCACACGTATCCACCACTCCATCGAAGATATCATTTTGAAGAGCCTCGAAGACACCTAACGGGACAGTGTCACGAGAAAAACTTCGCAATGACTCTGCATGATAAAAGCGCTCACGCTGCCTGAGAAAGTTGTTCCTTATCCTGTCATCTTTGTCCAGCAGGGAAAGGTCTGGTGATTGCTGGTTATCGCTAATGGACTGCGCATATACACTTAGTAACTGTCTTATGTAGCGCTGATCCATTGATACAGTATTTTCTGGCGGTATTTCAGGATCGGGACGGGTACCAAGTCCTCCACCAAACCTTACTGCATGAAAAGGCGTGAGTGCATGTTGTTCAATCATTTGAACGAGCGACACGGAATCGAATATCGTAAAATCAAAACTCTCAAAATGACTAAGAAGATCACCTTCAAGCTTTATCTTGGCTGTAGATGTAATGCCATCCTCGCAATACTTCTCCCAGTTTTCTTTTAGCTGTTCTTTTAATCTAGGTGCATTGACGAGAAGTTTACCTAGTTTCGTTCCGATTTGTTTTGGGGCAACAAAGTAGTACTTTCGTGGCGGTGTGTATGAACCACATTTCGTAAAATAAATAATCTTACTGAACTCGACCCAAACATCGGAAGGAGTTAAAGGTTTATCGTAAAACTTACACTGGTAGTTATCCCAGCCATCATTAAACTGGTTAGAATTAATAAAACCTACAACGTCTAGCCCTTGGTCGCCTGCACCCGCAAAGCGCTTTACACAATGATACGAACTTTCAAGAGATGAAGCCCACTCCTCAGTAAACTCCTCCCACTCGTCTGCGCTAAATAGCTGCACACGCTGCGTTTTAGGAATAGGAATGCCTGCGCTCACATGCTCTGAGCTATACAACCCTTTTCTAGGATTGGGTGAGATTTTTTTGAAATCATCTTCGTTCATTTTCATTCCGTAGCACGCCGGCCAAAATTCTGACTTAGTCATCCTTAAATTAAGTTTCGAATCGCAATGGTTATTAGTTATGTTCGCTCAGAATAAAAACGCGAACATGCTACGCATCGTATAACAACTTATTAGTGAGACCTTGCAAGGTACGCTACCTTGTAAGGTAGGAGTCCAAGCATGTAAATAAATGAGAACAGAGTTACTTTTTAAGGGATTTGATTGGCGCATATTGGGTCGCTTTATCATTCCCTAAATGGCGTGGTCGATGATTGATTCGATTTGGCCTAGCTCTGTCCTTGATTGGTGATACTTTAATCTGTTTTGTTGCTGAGATTCAACATCTCATTTCACACTTTCGTGAAATTTTTCTTTAGGAATAATAGCTTGTATCAATGAGTAACAGACAAAGCCAAATCGAAGAAACGTTAAATATCGAGTGTAGATGCATCTGCGGACGTCGATGGCAGGGATGCCATCGTCGAGCCTCCAAGGATGACCCCCTTTAAAACAAAGAGTCGGCGTGTAGCAGATGTATCTGCACATGAGCCTGTCGCAGGCAATTGATCCACCATGAAGTGATGATTCTAGGTGCCCTTCCAAATACAAAACGTCGCTAGACGCTCCAGCCCAAACATCAACTAGAAATCAGAAAGGCTAAATCGAAGAGATGATAGATACGGGTGTAAGCACGCTTTTGGCTCTCGGCGGCATGGACGCCGCCGTGAAGCCTCCAAGGACGACTCTCTTTGACAAAAAGTCGGCGTGCCAAAAGAGTGCTTGCACATACGTCGTTCCTTCACATCCATGTGATCACGATATTGGTACTTCCGTGTACAGCACCCGCCGGCAGGCGTTAGATAACCATGAAGTTATGGTGTTAGATACTTTAGCAAACAATCAAGCCCAACAGGCACCGTAGCAGAGCTATCTCACAAGCGTATCTGCACGAAGAGCCTGCCGCAGGCAATAAGTAACATTGATGGCTAACGCTACAGCAAAGTGATTGCAGTCAAAGAAGACTAAAAACACTTTTCACTAGTTGAGTGAAGTACTAGTCGCAATCTTTGAGCGGCCACAACACGATATGATCCTCAAGGTACCTGACCTTGTTCTCATTCACTATCTTGTCGCGGGTCGACATCCCAAGTTCATGCATCTTGGTCTTGTTGCCGGTTAACAGCGGATGCCAACTGGGAAGGTCCCGGCCCTGATACAGGCGGCGGTAGGCGCAGCTGTCTGGCAGCCAGGTGAGCTCGGCGATGTTATCTACCGTCACCTTAGTGCAGCTGGGGACGAAGGTAAAACGCTGCTCATAGTGCATGCAATTACACGCCTTTGCATCGAGCAGCTTACAGGCGGCGTTGGTGTAGTAGAGCTCATCGGTTTCATCGTCGATGATCTTATTGAGGCAACACTTACCACAGCCATCGCACAGCGACTCCCATTCCTGGGGACTCAACTCTGCAAGGGTTTTCTCTTTCCAAAACGACATCTTTACAATTCTTTCAAGGGCCGACCTCTGCCGCTTTCAACGGGCTGAGTCCGGCTTAATGTGGGAGGCCGAGCGGCGCTTTGCCTGCTCGGCATCTGAAATGGTCTATTTTATCTCAGGATATTTAATTCTTTCTGACAGGTAGGTCACGGCCAGGGTAAGGTGTTCTGACCCTTGGGTCTTTCTGAGCACCCGGTAATTGTCATACACCAGGTAGCTGCGACCATTCTTGCCATCTGGCATGATGAGCGACACCTGCATATCCTTGCGTGAGGGCAGATCTGAACCATTAAAGCGTCTGACGCCCAGCGCCTGCCACTGATCGAAGCCCTTATGCACCGCTAGCCCCACGAGATCTTGGGGTAAGGCCTTGGGCGCACTAACCTGACGTCCCCAGGTGCCATCATAATCCCAGCCCAGCTGCTTAAGATAATTTGCCGTGGTGGCAAAGGCATCATCCAGGCTGTGCCAGATGTCGACCCTACCGTCGCCGTTACCATCCTGACCATACTTAGCCAGTTGCTTGGGGGTGAAGTGGGGGTAGCCCATCAGGCCGGTTGAATCACTCTTGAGGTTGTCAAACTTGAGCTGGTCGCGCTCCATCAGCTTGAGCGCCGAAATAAACGCCGCGTCGTATCCATCGCCGCCATAAGCTTGTGCAACGTTAACGGCCTGTTCACCATGGTAGGCGTTAGAGGCGATCACCGTCAGCGCAGGATAGTCGCTGGCATCGAAGGCAGAGGTTATCCCCCAGTAGGCCAGCACAAACCTTGGCTGAACGCCGTACTCCTTGCCGAGTCGGTCGAAAAGCGCCTTGTTATCGCGATACAGGCTTCTGGCCTGTTCGACTAAGGCTTCGCTCACCCGGTTCGGCAAATATTTGTCTAAATTCTCAGGGCCGCTGTTGGCGGGTTCATTGACAACGGCCTTCTTGAACAGCTTTATCTGATCGAAAACCGCATCTATGGTGCCCTGGGCGATCCCCTGCTCGACTGCTTGCTGCTTTAACTCAGAAAGATACTGATCGTAACTGAGCGCGGACTCCTGAGCTTGTAAAGGGCTGGCTAAAAGCAGGCCTTTTGCTAGTAGAGCACTTAGCAAAACATTCTTTAAAAACATGCACTTTCCTATCGGTGACAAGGGTCTGTTTATCTTTCAGGTTTAATTTTTGTTCAGTCTAAACGCGTTTTGCTCGCGGCGTAAGCAAGTAAAGCATAGTCAGCTATGTAAATTGCGCACAACAATGAGCAGGACGCGTTTAGAAGAACCCTCCGGGCAGCTTTTGAAGACAATTTCTACTGCGTTATCGCCCGTTTGTGTAGAATAACTACACCACACGAGCTCTGCCTTGTATAAATCTCCTTCAAAATGCTGCAAAAACAAACAGGAAAGGTCAACAGACCCTAATCTCTGCTATAACCTATCTCTTTCTTGTACTCTTCGAGTAGGTTAACCGGAGGTGGTGGTAATTGAAGATAATACCCCTTCTCGGCAAGTTCAACTTTTACTTTTTCGATATCGGCAAGGGCTAACTGTTCACGTTTGTTTAGCGGCAGCAACATCACCAGTTCGGGCGTACCAAACATCTTCATCAGCGGGTCGGGCACACGCTCGAAATCGTTACGTTTCTCCACAAAAAGATAACTATCGGGTTTTAAGCGACTCTTATATACAGCACAGATCATATAGGGCGAAATTTCCAGTTTATTCAACTTGCCAGCAAATTCCGCACACTATAACATGGAGCGCAAGGATTATAATAATATCTAACCGGCCCAGGCCGGTTAATTTTATCAAGAGCAAGTTTAGGAATGCAGAAACCTAGCCTCGAATTAAAAGGCTCTTCATTTACGCTTTCAGTGCTGCATATTAATGATGCAGATCTCGACGGGGTCGCCCGCGAACTCGACGATAAACTGGCCATCGCGCCGCAGTTTTTTCTTGGTGCGCCCCTGGTGGTCAACCTCAGCGCCATTTCAGATCCCGACTATAACCTCGCCGGCCTCAAAGATCTCTTGATCTCAAGGCAACTGGTGATAGTGGGGATCACGGGCGCGCCGAGTGCCATCGCCACTCAGGCCAAGGCCTTGGGGCTTGCGCTGATCAAGTCTGGCAAACAGAGTCAGAACCAGCCCCAACTGCCCAAGACCACCAAGATAGTGAAGCAAAATATTCGCTCTGGTCAGCAGATTTACGCAAAAAATGGCGATCTCATCATCATTGGCGCCGTGGGTAACGGTGCAGAAGTGATTGCAGATGGCAGCATACACATATACGGTAGTCTTAGAGGCAAGGCCATGGCGGGTGCCAATGGCGATAAGAATGCCGTGATCATCGCCCAGAATATCGATGCCGAGCTGGTCTCCATCGCTGGGCAATATTGGTTAACCGAGAATCTACAGGCACATGCCTCGATCAAGAGCGGTTGTATCAGGCTAGACGGCGACAGCCTTACCGTCGAAGCACTATCGCTATAGAAATTGAAAAGGACAGAAACAAACATGGCACAAATTATTGTTGTCACCTCAGGTAAGGGTGGAGTGGGCAAGACCACTTCGAGTGCGGCCATTGCCACCGGCCTGGCATTGAAAGGCCATAAGACAGTCGTGGTCGATTTCGATATCGGGCTACGTAACCTGGATCTCATCATGGGGTGCGAGCGCCGCGTGGTGTACGATTTCGTCAACGTGATCAATGGCGAAGCCAACCTGAATCAGGCGCTAATCAAAGATAAGCGCACCAGCAACCTGTTTGTACTGCCCGCCTCACAGACACGAGACAAAGACGCCCTGACCAAAGAAGGGGTTGGCCGTGTACTGGAAGAGCTTAAGCAGGACTTTGACTACATCATCTGTGACTCACCCGCAGGTATCGAGACGGGTGCCATGATGGCCCTCTATTTTGCCGACACCGCCATTGTGACCACCAACCCAGAGGTTAGCTCGGTGCGCGACTCAGACCGTATCCTGGGCATGTTGCAGAGCAAGTCTAAGCGCGCCGAAGAGGGACTAGAGCCGGTCAAGGAGCTGCTGCTACTGACCCGTTACTCCCCTACCCGCGTGGCCACCGGCGAGATGCTCAGCGTGGCGGATGTGGAGGAGATCCTGGCCATTCCGCTACTTGGGGTGATCCCCGAGTCGCAAGCCGTACTCAAGGCCTCTAACTCGGGCATACCCGTGATCATCGACCAAGAGAGCGATGCCGGTAAGGCCTACAGCGACGCCGTGGCACGACTAACGGGTGAAGAAGTAGAGATGCGTTTCGTCACCGAAGAGAAAAAAGGATTCTTGAAAAGGATATTTGGTAGCTAATTATGTCTTTACTCGATTACTTCAGAGCGAAAAAAGAGCCAACGACCGCCGTCACCGCCAAGGAAAGATTGCAGATCATCGTCGCCCATCAGCGCGGCGAGCGTGACGCGCCAGACTACTTCCCGGCGATGAAACAGGAGATCATCGAGGTGATCCGCAAGTATGTGCAGATAGACAGCGACCAGGTGTCGGTGCAGCTGGATCAGAACGACGACAACCTGTCGGTACTGGAACTGAACGTGACCCTGCCGGAAAAGTCTTAGGCGACTGGCAGGTCTTACTCAGTAGCCTGAATATGCATACAGAAAAGCCCTCAATTGAGGGCTTTTTCATTGGCGCCGTTTGGCATTTAGCATCTTGGATAATCCTACCTTAGCAGCTAATCTCAGCCAAGGCGTCCTTACTCAGCTCACCGCGCCAGCCCTGCAACACCAAGGGCGTCTCGCCCTGGCCATCGTTCCAGCGCCACTGCAGGTATTCATGGATATGACGCTTAGAGCCCAGCAGCTCCATCGGCACCTGATGGGTTTCCGCCACCTGGGTTAGCGCCTGTTTGATCGCCTTAAAGGCCGACTTGTAGCCGGGTTTCAGGGCGATCACATCGATAGCCTCGGGCAGGTTTTCCAGATCTGCCTTGGCCATCTCGGCGATGATCGCCTTGGCATGCATGCGTTTCTCCTGCTCGGTTAGCTCTGTCATCCTGAAGATCTCGCCGGTAGATTTGGGCTGCTTCTTGGCCAGCGCCAGCAGGGCGTGATCTTTAATCACGAAGCCCAGGGCTAAGTCTCTGTCCAGCGCCTTTTGCAGGCGCCACTTGGCGAGCACCTTCAGATAGGCCAGCTGCTTAGGGCTGAGCTGAAAGGCGTTCTTCACCCTAAGGTAGGCGCTGTCGCCATCCGGGCTCTCTAAACGCCCCTGGGTCATACGCTCACCCTCTTCCAGCAGCCAGGGCATTCTGCCACTCTGTTCGAGCTTTTCTAACAGCTGGGGATAAAGCCGATAGAGGTAATCCACATCGTTGGCGGCATATTGCAGCTGGGCATCGCTGAGCGGGCGCTTCATCCAGTCGGTACGCGACTCGCCCTTATCCAGCTGGACGCCCAGGCAATGCTCCACCAGCTTGGCATAGCCCATACCGTGGCCCCAACCACAGAGCGCGGCGGCGATCTGACTGTCGAACAACACCTTAGGCTGACAGCGACCGTAGCGAGCCAATACCTCGAGATCTTCGCTGCAGGAGTGCAGTACAGTGATCATGTCGTCACGTTCCAGCAGCGCCCAAAATGCAGAGAGGTCGCTTACCGCCACAGGATCGATCAAGGCGAGGGTCTGTCCGTCATAGACCTGGATCAACCCCAGCTTGGCGTAATAGGTGCGGGTGCGAACAAATTCGGTATCTAACATCAGGACCTTCGCCTGACGATACTTGTCCACCAGCGCTCTCAGGCTGGCGTCATCCTCTACATATTGAAAGGTCAAATCTCATCTCCAAATACTGTGGCTCGGTGAACGCAAAAGCCGGCATTATGCCGGCTTTGAGTCACCTAAAACAGGTGGTTCCCTATGCAACTAGGCCGATTTGGCTTCGTCGCGCAGCTCGCGGCGTAAGATCTTGCCCACGTTGCTCTTAGGTAGCTCATCCCTGAATTCTACCAGCTTAGGAATTTTATATCCCGTCAAATGATGACGACAGTGCTTGATCACCTGCTCTTCGGTCAAAGATTTATCTTTCGGTACCACAAACACCTTCACCAGCTCACCGCTCACCTCGTGGGGAACGCCAACGGCGGCCACTTCCAGCACCTTAGGATGCAGGGCCACCACCTCTTCCACCTCGTTGGGGAAGACGTTAAAGCCAGAGACCAAGATCATATCTTTCTTACGATCGACGATATAGAAGAAACCCTGCTCGTCCATGTAACCGATATCACCCGTAGCCAGGTAACCATCGTTATCGATCACCTTGGCCGTCTCTTCCGGGCGCTGCCAGTAGCCCTTCATCACCTGAGGCCCCTTGGCGTAGAGCTCGCCCGTCTCACCCTGAGGCAGCACATTGCCCTCTTCGTCACGCACCTGCATGTCGGTATTGGCGACCGGGAAGCCGATAGAGCCGTTGTAGCCCTCTAGGTTATATGGACAACAGGTCAGCAGCGGCGACGCCTCGGTCAGGCCATAACCTTCCAGCAGGCGGGTCTTAGTGATCCCCTGCCACTTATCGGCCACAGCGCGTTGCACCGCCATACCGCCACCGATAGAGAGCTTAAGGTTAGCGAAATCCAGGGTCTTAAATTCTTCTGAGCTGACCAGGGCGTTAAATAGGGTGTTCACCCCGGTAAGGGCGGTAAAGGGATGCTTCTTCAGCTCAGACACGAAGGCCGGAATGTCCCTCGGGTTAGTGATCAGCAAATTGTTAGCCCCCTTATGGAGGAACAGCAAACAGTTCACCGTCAGCGCGAAGATATGGTAGAGCGGCAGCGCCGTGACCACAAATTCCTTACCATCGGCCAGCAGCGGCGAATAGGCGGCATCGGCCTGCAACAGGTTGCTGACGATATTGCCATGGGTCAGCATGGCGCCCTTAGACACACCGGTCGTACCGCCGGTGTATTGCAAGAAGGCGATATCATCACCCTTGATGGTCGGCTTCACATACTGCAGGCGACGTCCCTTAGAGAGCGACTGACGCATGGAGATAGCATGGGGCAGATGATATTTAGGCACCATCTTCTTGATGTACTTCACCACAAAGTTCACCAGGGTGCGCTTAGGCGCGCTGAGCAAGTCACCAAGACCTGTGAGGATAACGCTCTTCACCGGCGTCTGATCCACCACCTGCTCTAGGGTATTGGCGAAGTTAGACACCACGACGATCGCCTTGGCGCCCGAGTCGTTGAGCTGATGCTTGAGCTCTCTTGGGGTATAGAGCGGATTCACGTTGACCACCACCATGCCGGCACGCAAGATACCAAACAGGGCGATAGGATATTGCAGCAGGTTAGGCATCATGATCGCGACGCGATCGCCCTTCTCCAGCTTGAGTTCATTTTGCAGATAAGCGGCAAAGGCACGGCTGCGCTCTTCGAGTTTACGATAGGTCAGCGTCGCGCCCATGTTGACGAAGGCGGGCTGATCGGCGTACTTGGCCACCGAGCTTTCAAACAGGTCGATGAGCGAGCTGTATTGCTGCGCATCGATGATAGATGGCACATCATGGGGTAAATTTTTCGTCCAAAGCTGTTCCACGAGTCTCTCCTAAATCCCCAGGCAGAGTTAGGGTGAATGAAATCATTCACCTAAGGTTTCAAATATAGAAACTAAACACTGACTTATAAATATTGTAGGTAACACCCAAAAAAATCATACGGGCGTTTTAATTTTGAACATCATCACACAATTAGAGTAAAAATCCTAGTGTAATTTTACCATCTCTTCCCGAGGGGCTGTCACGCTAAAAATGCCTTAATTGCCGCGGCCACCTCAAGGTGATTGCCCATATGGAGATGATGGTCACCCTCGAGCCTTACCTGAGTGAGATCTTGATACCAGGCGGCGACCGAATCGGCCAAACTATCGCCAGTCCTATGTTCAGTACTATTGCCAGACCCTGCGCGGGTTGCCGACACATTCCCCATCAAGGGATAACCAGTTGTGGCGTGGATCGCCAGCACCTTGCCGGCGTGGCCCTGCATCAGGCCACTGACATGATCAAAGTTGAGCCGCATGGGCGAATCTAACTTGAGCCTGGGGTCACTGCGCCAATAACAGTGACCCTCCATTTGCTGCAAGTTGCGCTCGAGGATCAATCGGCACCAGGGCATATCCAGCCCGGTCAGTTTGTGCCTCGCCCTGACGGCAGCATCTAGCACCACAGGTTTGGGCGCCATCTGACTCGTCGCCGCGCGCTGATGGGCGTCGAAGCTGCGCCTGAGCCTCAGTTTGCTCTTATCCGGCGACTCAAACAGGGGCGCGAGCGCCTCGATTAAGATCCAGCGCTCGGCCTTCTCGGCAAAGGCGGCGCTGTAGGCCGAGGCCACTATGCCACCAAGCGAGTGGCCTATCACCCCATGTAGCGGCTGATGACGCACTATGGCATCGATCAGCAGCTCGAGATCATAGAGGTAATCTATCCAGTGCAGCGGATAACCGCCGGGCCTGTGCTGTGACGCACCGTGGCCCGGCCAATCGATTGCCAACAGCCGATAGTCATCAAGGTGCTGGGCGAGCGGCGCGAAGCTATTGGCGTTATCCAACCAGCCATGGAGCGCCAGTAGCAGCGGCTTATCCGCCTCGCCCCATAGACGGCCACCGAGGCGAATATGGGGCAGCGTGATAGTGACCTCGTCACTCCCCTGGCTTGGGGTACACAGCGGCGCTAATGGATCATTCATGCTTTAGGTTTTTTAATGAATTTCAGCGTCATACGATCGCTCTCACCGATAGCAAGGTACTTGGCCTTGTCCTGCTCCCCAAGACGCAGGCTCGGCGGCAGGGTCCAGACGCCCTTAGGATGATCTTTGCTGTCCTTTGGATTGGCATTGACTTCACTGCTAGCTACCAGGGTAAAACCCGCCTTCTCGGCCAGGGCGATCATCTCATCCTGCACCATGTAGCCAGTGCTCAGATCCATGCCAGGGTTGGCCCTGTGTTCGACCACTCCAAAGGTACCGCCAGGCTTAAGCACCTCATAGACGGATGCGAATACCTCCTCAAGCGCACCGGCCTTGGCCCAGTTATGCAGGTTTCTAAAGGTCAGCACGGCATCGGCGCTGTTGGGTGCGCCGAGACTGACGAGTCTTGGCGGATCGAATGCTATGCTAGAGGCTTGTCCCAGCTTGTCGGCATGGCTCTGCAGCCAACTATCTAGCGCCTTGCCCAAGCGAATACGATAGCCTGGCACCTCAAGGCCCTCAGGCGGGTTGGCATCGAAGTTGGCGGCGATATAGTGCCCCTCCTTGGCCAGATAGGGCGCTAGGATCTCGGCGTACCAGCCGCCGCCGGGCCACAACTCCACCAAGGTATCGCTCGGCTTAATCTCGAAAAAACTGAGAGTCTCGCCTGGATGACGATACTGGTCTCGCTCAACATTTGCCGCTTTGCGCAATGGATTGCTTAACGCATCTGTGACCTGTTGATTGACCACAGTCGGCTCGCTGGCCTGGGCATAGTTTGGGCTGACTAGGCTAGGCGTCGCCACGCCTATGGCTAATGCCAGTGAGGCCGCTAAAGTTAAGGATTTCATCGATTCTCTCCCTGAAATAAGGCTATTGGAAAGGCCTAAGCTAGCAGGCTAATTGATAAAATAAAACCTGATATACAGTCGGTTACACTTTTTGCGCGCTCAACTGATTGGCACTGTCGACCCTGCGCCAGCAGAGCCAGAGCATGGTCAGGCTGGTCAGTAACCAGACGCCTACCCAGATCCAGGCCGGGATCCAGGTCTGCTCGGCCAACATGGCGGCATCTCCTCGTCCCGGCATGCCCAGCAACACGGTCGGGCTAGCGAGCGCGTTTAACATCACCATCAGCGCCATCACCCGCAGGGCAAAGGTGAGCAGCGGGCTGTGACTAAGTTTTAACGGCAGCAGAAACAGCAGGGCCAGCATCAACAAGATGGCGACCGTCAAGAGATCCCGCCCCCAGAGTACGATACTTGCCAACACCACCAATCCTAGACAACTAAAACTGACGCGGATCCCCTTGGCCCAGGTAGCCAGATGAAAGATCAGCAATCCCCAGAGCGCCGCGCCAAAATAACCAGCAAAGCCGATCAGCACGGGCCAGCCCCCTTGGCTGACACACAGGCCAGCGCCGTTGGGATAAAGTTCGATATGACTGACTATGCCGCCGCTAAACAGGGTCGCCAGGGCGTGAGATACCTCGTGAAAATAACTCTCAAGCCACTTGAAGGGCACGCTCAGATAGGGAATGCGTGTCAGGGCCAGCGCCAGCAATAGCTCTACCATGAAGAGGCTGCGAGTCGGCATACCGGCGCGAGAAGAGGGGGAATCGATAGAAAAAGCCATACTGGAGAACCCGTCCTTTAGGTTGTTGATGCCTTAAGAGCCGGCGCTTTAGACACGCTGGCGCTACGCCGAAACATCTTCCCTTATTGAAGACTAAACATGAACCTAGCTAAACATGAACCTAGACATAGGTGTCTATGCCCACCATCTGGGAGATGGCATCGCGCTGAGCGGCATGTTGATGCAGCAGATATTGACCTATGGCGCCGCGGCTGTTGCCGGTCTGTTGATCGTACTCGAGCTTGGCGTTGAGTCTGTCTTCGAGCGAACTCATATTCTGCTCGGCGACCTGTGTGGAGATCGATGCGCTGGCATCAAGCTCAGCCCGCCCTGCTGCGGCAGGCCCAACGGGCGTCACATCGGTGACGTTGGCTTGCAGCGCTTGCTGGGGCGCGATGGCATCGCTAATCGCCGATGCGCTCGAAGAGAGTCCAGGCATCAGGTTAGATGACGAAACTTGCATCAAAGTGATTCCCCCTTCTCTCCTGACAGTCTGGTTACGGGATTATGCTTCAAGCCTACACTAAATTACTCGCGACCGGGCAGTTTTTTCCAGGTCACGGTATCGCGCAGATAGACAGGCTGTAACTGATCGACCTCGGTCGCCAGACCCGCCTTCACCGCCGCCTCGGCCAGCGGCAGCATAAAGCGTGCGAGTGGGAACTTAGCCTCTTCAACCAGGCTCATCTGCTCGGTCAATAGCGCCGGATAGGCATCGAAGCCTGTGCCACAGGCGGCAAGCGGCGTGTCAAAAGCCAGCTGGCTCGACAACTCCTCTGGCGCGCAGACTCGCTCTTCCCCAACCAGGCTGGCTAGGCCATCGACGGCGCGATACTCCCCCCAGTAGATCTCACCCATGCGGGCATCGATGGCGGTGGCGACCTGCGCGGCTCCCTTGAGCGTTATGGCGGCCTGCGCCATGGCGGCAAGGGTTGAGATCCCCACCACGGGCAGATCTTGCCCTAAGGCCAGCCCTTGTGTCATCGAGGTACAGATACGAATGCCGGTGAAACTGCCAGGGCCACGGCCATAGGCGATCACGCCTACCTGACTGAGGGAGATCCCCGCCTCTTGCAACACCTCTTGTACCATGGGCAGCAAGCGCTGACTGTGTTCCCGCGGCGCATCGGCCTCACGGGCAAACACCTGTCCCTGATATTGCAGGGCAACCGAACAGAACTCGGTGCAGGTATCGAGCGCAAGTAAACTTAAAGGGGCAGAGAAATCTTTATTTTCCGGCATGTAAAACGAACCAAATCTGTTGCGATACCATGGCGCTGCGCTGCTTATTCAACGGCGCTCGCCCCTCATCGCCAAAACCATAAGATGAATGGCGCCGATTATAACGTAAAAGCCGCCCAGGTATAGCCCTAATTCCGCCAGGTAGAATCCGGGAACCTCGGCAAAACAGGCCGTGTTAAGCTCACTGCACCTCACAAAATGATGATTGATAGACGTCCAGGCTTTCTTCCTCTTTGATGTAAATATCGATTTTCAGCCGAGGATAAACCCGATAACATAAGACGCTAAATTAGGTCGATAAATTAGAGCGATAGCAAGATGCGCGTTAAGCATGGCCACACTAAGCTAGTCGCATGAGACTAGCCAAATTAGCCTGGCCACATTAGTCTCGCAACAATTAGCCTGGCTGCTATCGACGTGACCGCTTTAGGCATAAAAGCCAAAGGTAGTGTTCGCCGACAGAATGTCGATAAGCCTTCTCTTACTCGAGGGTATAGCTGTGCAGAGTCAAACCATAGCCCTGACTGCGAGTCAGTCACATTCACAGGCCATCATCATGGCTCTGGGCTCGGCCGTCTTGATGGGCACTATAGGCGCCCTTGCCCGCACCGCCAACCTCGATGCCAGCATCATCACCTTCTATCGCCTGCTGATAGGCGCCGCCTGCCTCATCACCTACATGCTGCTCACGGGCAAAACGCAGCAGATATTACATCGCCCCAGTAAGCTGCACCTGGTTAACGGTGCCATGCTGGCCGGTTTCATGGTGTTCTATGTACAAGCCATCGGCTACATCAACATGGCCAACGCCGTCATGGTGATCTACCTCGCCCCCCTGGTCAGCGCGGTAGGCGCCCACTTTTTGTTTCAAGAGCGGCTCAAGCGCCAGGATCTGCTCGCCATCGGCATCGCCCTTGTCGGGGTGGTCGCCATCTTACCCAGCCTAGAGAGCCTCACGGGCAGTACGGCCGAACTCAAGGGCTATGGTTTTGCCCTGCTGGCCCTGGCAAGTTACAGCGGCTTCATGTTGATCAATCGCCGGCCCGCCAGTGCCAGCCCCTATCAGAGCACACTGATCCAGTTGAGTTTCGGCGCCCTCTGCCTGCTTCCCTTTGCCATTCATCAAGCCGTGATACCGAGCTTAACCCAATGGTTCTGGTTGGCGCTCATCGGCGTATTTCCTGGATTTCTGGCCATCTTATTAGCGGTTAAGGCGCTCAGGGTGTTGCCCGCGGCGACCTTCGGCACCTTGGCCTATATCGAACCTGTGACCGTGGTGATCATCGGCTGGAGCCTGTTTGCCGAGCACCTCACCCCGAGTCAGTTAATGGGCTGTAGCCTGATCATCTGTGCCGGACTGATACAGACGCGCAAGCGGCGCCGGGGAATGATACAGACACGCAAGCTACTCCGGGCCCCCAATAGAAGGAGTTGTCAATGAGTGCAAAGATCCCAAGAATCGTCATTGTGGGCGGCGGTGCCGGCGGACTAGGCCTGGCCACCCAACTGGGACACAAGTTAGGCAAGAAACAGCAAGCCGAGATCCTGCTGATAGACAAGAACCGCACTCATATCTGGAAGCCCTTGCTACACGAGGTGGCCACTGGCTCCCTCGATGCCGATCTCGACGGCGTGGTCTACTCGGCCCACGCGGTGAAACACGGTTATCAGTTTCAGCTGGGCGAACTTACCGGGCTGGATCTTAAGGGCAAACGACTGCAGCTTGGCGCCATCAGCAACGATAAGGGCGAGGCCCTGCTGCCGGCCAGGGAACTCGAATATGACACCTTAGTGCTGGCCGTTGGTAGCGTCAGTAACGACTTTGGCACGCCAGGGGTGAAGGAACACTGCTTCTTCCTCGACTCTCACCATCAGGCGAACCGTTTTCATAACGCCCTGCTCGACAGCTTCACCCGCATGCATCAATCCGACGAACAGCAAAAGCTCAACATCGCCATCGTCGGCGGCGGTGCGACCGGTGTAGAGCTCTCGGCCGAGCTGTATCATGTGACCGATCTGCTCAAGAGCTATGGCCTAAGCAAGATGACCGCCGACAGACTGGCGATCACCCTCATTGAGGCGGGCCCAAGAATTCTACCCGCCCTGCCCGAGCGCATCGCCGCCTCGGCCACCCGCGAACTGACCAAGCTCGGCGTATCCGTACGGCAAAATACCCGCATCGAAGAGGCCAGTTCCAAGGGCTTTGTCACGGCGGAAAATGAGCTGATCGCCGCCAATCTGATGTTGTGGGCCGCCGGCGTCAAGGCGCCGGACTTTATCAAGCAAATTGAGGGACTTAATTTAAATCGTGCCAACCAGATTTTGGTACGTCCCACCTTGCAGGCCCAGGGCCATGACGATCTCTATGTGATTGGCGATTGCTGCGCCTGCGAGCAGCCAGACGGCAGTTTCGTGCCGCCAAGGGCGCAGTCGGCGCACCAGATGGCTCAGTGTGTCGAGCGCAACATTCTCAATGATCTCAAGGGACTCAGCCTAACCGAATATGAATATGTGGACCATGGCTCACTGGTGAATCTGTCGCGCTTTAGCACCGTTGGCAGCCTGATGGGCAACCTCACCAAAGACAGCATGTTTGTCGAGGGTAAGATCGCCCGCTTCATGTATATCTCCCTCTATCGCATGCACCAGAAGGCGATTCATGGCGTCGCCAAGACCTTCGCCCTCTGGTTGGTAGAGAAGATGATGCGGGTGGTGCGCCCGCGGATGAAGCTGCACTAGCAGCTTAAACCCGGGACGGTTAGGCTCGCCTTGGCTGTCCCTAGTCGATCTGTTGCAGGAAGCTCACCGCCCTGTCGAGATCCCGGGTGCGGTGCATAGGCGGCAAGGAGTTGATAAACGCCTGGCCATAGGGACGATTGACGATACGGTTGTCGCACAGGATCAACACCCCTCTGTCTTTCTCGTCACGAATAAGCCGCCCTACGCCCTGGTTGAGAGAGATCACCGCCTGGGGCAAGGAGAGTTCCATGAAGGGCTCTTTTCCCTCACGCTGCACCCCGTCGGCCCGGGCCTTGTAGAGGTTATCGTCCGGTGAGACGAAGGGGAGCTTATCGATAATCACGCAGCTCAGCAGCTTACCGCGCACATCCACCCCCTCCCAGAAGGCGCCCGTGCCCAGCAATACGGCATTGCCCAGCTGTCGATATTTCTTAAGCAAAGTTTGCTTGCCCGCCTGGCCCTGCACCAAGAGTGGATAGTCGACCCGGCCCTGCAGCATAACCGCCACCAGGTTGAGCATGCGATGGCTGGTAAACAGCATGAAGGTGCGCCCCTTGGCGGCATTAATGGCCTTTATGGCTATTTCCACCAGCTGCTTGGCGGCACGCTCCTGGCTGGCCACCGCCGCCAGATGGCGCGGCACACAAAACAGCGACTGGCGGGCATAGTCGAAGGGACTGTCCAAAATGGTGGTGTTCGTGTTGGTGTGAGTGCTGCTGTTAGTGCCGCGGTTGGTATTAGCACTGGTCTTATCCAACCCCAGCGCCTTGGTAAACAGCGACAGATCTCGGTTGATCTGCAGGGTAGCCGAGGTAAAGATCCAGCTGACATCAGGACTGAACAACGACTGACACTCTTTGGCCACCTTGATGGGGGCGATTCGCAGCGTCAGGTGCTGATAACCATATTCGATGCTATAGGCACTGTCTGGGTTATCACATTGAATAAAAACGGTTAATTTGCTGAGCAGCGCATCAAACTTTTCGACCCCATCGTCAAAGGCTTCATTGCGACCAAGGTAACCCAGCAACATGGTGCGATAGGCGGTCAGCTCGGAGACCAGCGACCAGGCCGCCTCCATCAGGGCCTTATCGCCAAGCAGGCGGCGCCAGTCACGCTCCTCGCTGGCAAACAACAGCCCCTGCCAGTGTAGCAGCTGGGTGTGGCAGCGAGCGGTCATAGCGCCAATCTGCGGCGAGTCGGCCATCTGGGTGCGATAGAGTTCGTTAAAACGCTCAAGCAGGCGAACAAGACTCTTGAAGCTAAGCTGCTGACCGAAATAGGTCACGGCAATATCGGGCAACAAGTGCGCCTCATCGAATATCACCACGTCGCTATCGGGCAGCAGTTCGGCAAAGCCCGTCTCCTTCAGGATGCGATCGGCGAAGAACAGATGATGGTTCACCACTATGATCTTGGCGTCCAGCGCCTTGGCGCGGGCCTTACGGGTGAAACAGGCCTCATAATGCTCACAGCCCTTGCCGATACAGGACTCTTTACTGCTCACCACCAGGGGAATGGCGGGCGACGTCTCAGGGACGGAGTAGAGGCTGCCGATATCACCATCCACCGTCTGGCTGGCCCACTGATCGATACGCAGCAGATCGTCTAAGATCTTGCCGTCGGTCACCTCGACGCCGCTGAGTTGCTTCGCCATCAGGTGCTGACACAGGTAGTTACTGCGCCCCTTGAGCAAGGCGACCTTGGGCCTTATGCCGAGAATATTGAGTAGCGCAGGTAAGTCTTTGAAAAATAGCTGCTCTTGCAGGTTTTTACTGCCGGTACTGACGATGATCTGCTTGCCGCTTAGCAGCGCCGGTACCAGATAGGCATAGGTCTTGCCTACGCCCGTGCCCGCCTCGACCACTAGGTTATCGCCCTTTTGCAGCGTCTCGCTGACTCGAGTGGCCATCGTCTGCTGCTGAACGCGACAGCTATAGCCCTTGATATGACGGCTTAAGCTGCCATCGGGGGCAAATACCTGTTGTACATCCTGAGTCAGTCGTTTGTTCAATGAATGGCTGATGGTTAATCGTTGATGTTTAAAATGACATCCTGGCATTATGCGGATTTTCTTAGCCAGCACAAGGGACTTGAACCATCGGCTAGCCGCTGCCCTAAATGAACCAAACGCTGCCGCTTACGGCTTAGACTAAGATCAAGACTCAGATTGAAACTCAGATTGAATTAAGAGTGCTCAACAAAGCATCAAGTTGAAGAATTTTCACCCCGCTTAAATTAGCGCTTGCATACTCATGCAAACTTGATTAGTTTAAATACAACTCAGGGCGAACTGACGCCCCAAATTACGCACTGCGAGAGAAGACAGAACATGACACAGCGTTTGAATACTATCCATCATCACCATCATATGCGGTAGCCTTCGGATGCTTACTGCCGGAGGACTATTTCCTTCTGGCGGTTGATTCAAAAGCGATCTAAAACCCCTGGAAGGAATTCCGGGGGTTTTTAGTTTCTAGCTTAAGATTTTGTTTTAAAACGATTTAAACAAGTTTACTGAATCAACAAATGAGGAATCATCCTATGTCAGAGTCAAATCGATTACGCATCGCCATTCAAAAGTCCGGCCGCCTGTCTAAAGAATCACAGAAGCTACTCAAGAGCTGCGGCGTTAAGTTTAACGTCAACGAACAGCGCCTCATCGCCCACTCTGACAACATGCCCATCGACCTCTTGCGAGTACGCGATGACGATATTCCCGGTCTGGTGATGGATGGCGTGGTTGATCTTGGCATCATAGGCGAGAACGTCCTCGAAGAGGAGCAAATAGAGCGCCAAACTATGGGTAAGCCAAGCGATTGCATCAAGCTGCGCCAGCTCGACTTTGGTGCCTGTCGCCTATCGCTGGCGGTACCGACCGAGTTTGCCTACCAAGATGCCGCCTCACTAGAAGGCCTCCGCATTGCCACCTCCTACCCTAACCTGCTGCGCCGCTACATGCAGGAGAAGGGCATCAACTACCGCGACTGTATGCTTAAGGGCTCGGTGGAGGTTGCTCCCCGTGCAGGACTGGCCGATGGCATCTGCGATCTGGTCTCTACCGGTGCGACCCTGGAAGCCAACGGCCTGTATGAGACAGAGGTTATCTACCGCTCCATGGCCTGCATCATCCAATCCACCCAGGAGCAGAGTGAGACCAAGCAGGCACTGATCAACAAGATCCTCTCTCGCATCAACGGGGTGGTGCGAGCCAAGGAGAGTAAGTATATCCTGCTACACGCCCCCACCGAGACGCTGGATCAGATAGTCGCCCTGCTCCCTGGCGCCGAGAACCCTACCGTACTGCCGCTGAACGATGACACCAATCGTGTGGCCATCCACGCCGTCAGCAGCGAAGATCTCTTCTGGGATACCATGGAGGCCCTGACTCAGCTCGGCGCCAGCTCCATCCTGGTGATGCCAATCGAAAAGATGATGGGATAACGCCATGACCACAAGCACCATCACAGCCACACAGATGCAGCGCCTCGACTGGCAGGCGCTAGATGACCAGGCCAGATGCCAGGCCCTGTCACGCTCGCCGCTGATTGGCGATGCCAATCTTGAGCAGCAGGTCAAAGATATTATCGACACAGTCGCCAGCCAGGGCGACGCCGCGCTAAGAGCCTTCTCTCGTCGGTTCGACAGGGTGGAGCTCGACGCCCTGCGCCTGAGTGACGAGGCCATCGAGGCTGCCAGCGCGCGAGTCGATGACCAGATCAAGGCCGCCATCGAGCAGGCCAAGGCCAACATAGAGACCTTTCACCAGGCGCAGGCCTTTAAGGGAATTGATCTTGAGACCCAAGCCGGGGTGCGCTGCGAACTACGCAGCGAGCCCATCGAAAAGGTCGGCCTCTATATTCCTGGCGGCAGCGCGCCGCTGATCTCCACTGTGCTCATGCTGGCGCTGCCGGCTAAGATCGCCGGTTGTCAGCAGCGAGTGTTGGTCAGTCCCCCGCCCATTAATGATGCCATCGTCTACGCCGCCAAGGTTTGTGGCATCACGGATATCTATCAGGTCGGTGGTGCTCAGGCGATCGCGGCCTTAGCGCTGGGGACAGAATCTGTGCCAGCGGTTGACAAGATCTTCGGCCCCGGCAATCGCTATGTCACCGATGCCAAGCGCCTGGTGGCACAGGATAGCCGCTGCGTGGTCAGCATAGACATGCCCGCCGGCCCTTCTGAGGTATTGGTGATCGCAGATGGCGACGCCAACCCCGACTTCATCGCCGCCGATCTGCTGTCGCAGGCGGAGCACGGCCCAGATTCTCAGGTGATGCTGGTGACAGATAGCCAGACACTGGCCGACGCCGTTAATTTAAGCCTTGGCGAGCAACTGGCCAGGCTACCCAGGGCCGAGATAGCCACTCAGGCCCTCAGCGCCAGTCGCACCCTGATGGTCGCCGATATGGCCCAGGCCGCCGAGGTCTCTAATCGTTATGGCCCAGAGCACCTGATCATTCAGACCCGCGCCCCCCGTGAAGTGCTGAGCAAAATCCGCGCCGCTGGCTCGGTATTTCTCGGCGCCTATACCCCGGAGTCGGTAGGCGATTACGCCAGCGGCACCAACCACGTGCTGCCCACCTATGGCTATAGCCGCGCCGTCTCCAGTTTGTCCCTGGCAGACTTTAGTCGCCGCTTTACCGTGCAGGAACTCAGCGCAGAAGGGCTGCGGGGACTGGGCGATTGTGTCATGACCCTGGCCAGCGCCGAGCTGCTGGACGCCCACAAAAATGCCGTCGCCGTGCGACTTGCCACGCTAACGGGCGAGGAGAAATAAGATGAGTGTAGAAGCCAAGATGAGTGTTAACACGACATCGCTCGCCGAGCGTCTCGCCCGGCCCGAACTCTTATCCCTCGAGCCCTATCAGTCGGCGCGCCGTATCGGCGGTGAGGGACAAATTTGGATAAATGCCAACGAGTCACCCTTTAATAACAGCGAGTTAGAAGGGTTAAACCGCTACCCCGAGTGTCAGCCGCCCGAGCTTATCCAGCGCTATGCCGACTATGCAGGGCTGTCGAGCCGACAGGTACTCACCAGTCGCGGCGCCGATGAGGCCATAGAGCTGCTTATCCGCACCTTCTGCATCCCGGGCCGAGACAGCATCGCCTGCTTCGGCCCCACCTATGGCATGTATGCCATCAGCGCGCAGACCTTTAATATCGATGTCAACGCCCTGCGCCTAGATGCAACCTATCAGCTGCCCCAGGATCTGCCGAGCCTGGTCGGCGATGCCAAGCTGGTGTTTATCTGCAACCCCAACAACCCGACCGGCACTGTGATTGAGCCCGATGCCATAGAGGCGGTGATCCGCAGCCTGCCAGATACCTTGGTAGTGGTGGATGAAGCCTATATCGAGTTTTGCCCAGACTACAGCGTGGCAAGCCTACTAGATAAGTACGACAACCTGGTGGTGCTGCGCACCCTGTCCAAGGCCTTCGCCCTGGCAGGTGCCCGCTGCGGCTTCATGCTGGCAAACCCTGAGGTCATTGAGATGGTGATGCGGGTGATCGCCCCCTATCCAGTGCCGCTGCCGGTAGCCAAGCTGGCAATCGAAGCCTTAAGCGCCGAGGGAATTGAGCAAATGCTGACCCAGGTCGACACCCTTAAAGCCAACGGTGAAAGGCTCGCAGCGGCATTAACGGCTGCAGGCGCCAGGGTGCTGCCCGCCTTTGGCAACTTCGTGCTGGCCTATTTTGATCAGGCAAATGAGATAAGCGTCGGTGAGATGCAGGCGCGTCTCAAACAGGCGGGTGTGGTTGCCCGGGCTTATAAAGACCCGGTGCTTGCCGATGCCATACGTTTCAGCTTTACCAGTGATGAGCAGACAGATGCCCTACTCGCGCTGCTCAGCCAAAGAGCCTAACCAGGCACACGACTCAATTAAAACAAAATTCAAGATAGAAGCAGATTTAAGGTAGAAGCATGATGAAACAGAAAATCCTCTTTATCGACCGTGATGGCACACTAATCGAAGAACCCGTCACCGACAAGCAGGTCGACAGTCTGGCTAAGCTGGTATTTGAGCCTCAGGTGATCCCGGCGCTGCTCAAGCTGCAGAGCGCGGGCTATCGCCTTGTGATGGTCAGCAACCAAGATGGCCTGGGCACCCCCTCCTTCCCCAAGGATGACTTCGATGCGCCGCAAGATATGATGATGCAGATCTTCAACAGCCAGGGCGTCAAGTTTGATGAGGTGCTTATCTGCCCTCACTTTGACGATGAAAACTGTAGCTGCCGCAAGCCTAAACTCGGCCTGGTTAAGGCCTATCTCACCGAGGGGCGGGTGGACTTTACCCAATCGGCGGTGATTGGCGACAGAGAAACCGATCTAGGCCTGGCCGACGCCATGGGCATTAAGGGGATACAGTACAATCGCGATAGCATGAACTGGGACGCCATCGCCGAGCAGCTCCTTGGCGGCAATCGCGTGGCGACCGTGGTGCGCACTACCAAGGAAACCGATATCAAGGTCACAGTCGATCTCGACAGTGAGCTAAAGAGCAGTATCGATACCGGCATAGGTTTCTTCGACCACATGCTGGACCAAATCGCCACCCACGGCAATTTCAGGCTGGACGTCAGCGTCGATGGCGATCTTGAAATCGACGATCACCACAGTGTGGAAGACACGGCGCTGGCCATAGGCGATGCACTCAGACAAGCCCTAGGGGATAAACGCGGCATCGCCCGTTTCGGCTTTAGCATCCCCATGGATGAAGCCAGCGCCAGCTGCCTGCTGGACCTGTCCGGTCGCCCCTTCATCAAGTTTGAGGGGCAGTTCGAGCGCGAGATGGTGGGCGAGATGGCCACCGAGATGGTGCCGCACTTCTTCCGCTCTCTGGCCGATGGCCTGCGCTGTACGCTGCACCTCTCCACTCAGGGGGACAACGATCACCACAAGGTCGAGAGCCTGTTTAAGGTCTTTGGCCGTACCCTGCGCCAGGCGGTAAAGGTCGAAGGCGACGCCTTGCCATCGAGCAAGGGGGTGCTATGACAAGCCAGGAAACTAAGGCTAGCAACGGCTCCACTATCATCATAGATACCGGCTGCGCCAACTTAAGCTCGGTGCGCTACGCCTTCGAGCGTATCGGCGCCGATGTGGAGGTGAGCGACGATATCGCCAAGATCAAGGCCGCCACCCGCGTGGTATTGCCGGGCGTCGGTACCGCCAAGGCCGCCATGCAGGCACTTAAGGATAAAGCCCTTATCGACACCATATGTGGCCTGACCCAGCCAGTGCTCGGCGTCTGCCTCGGCATGCAGATGCTGACCAAGGCCTCACAGGAGCGCGGTGGCTTAAGTTACGGGAATAGTAACGAGAATACTAGCCAAGACTGTGAGTGCCTCGGGCTGATCGACACCAATATCGAGCAGCTCGATTCAAAGGGTCTGCCCCTGCCTCACATGGGCTGGAATCAGATAAGCCCAAGCCAGCACCCGCTGTTTGCCGGCGTTGCCGAGGGGAGCTACGTCTACTTCGTTCACAGCTACCGCGCGCCACTTGGGGACTTCACCATCGCCAAGAGTGAATATGGCGAGGGCTTTAGCGCCGCCATCGCCAAAGACAACTTTATGGGCGTGCAGTTTCATCCCGAAAAGAGCGCTGGCGTGGGCTCCACTATCTTGAAAAACTTTATGAGAATGACTAGCGAAAGCTTTGACAAGGAGAACGCCCTATGATCATCCCAGCAATCGATCTCATCGAGGGACAGGTGGTGCGTCTCTACCAGGGCGATTACGCTCAGCAGACCACCTTTGAACTCAGCCCACTGGCGCAGCTGCAGCGCTATCAGGCTCAGGGCGCGACCTGGCTGCATATCGTCGATCTGACCGGCGCCAAAGACCCTGACAGAAGGCAGACCCGGCTCATCGGCGAGTTGGTCGACAACCTCGATGCCAACATACAGATCGGCGGCGGCATTCGCAGCGAATCCCAGGTCAAAGAGCTGTTAGCACTCGGCGTCAAGCGGGTGGTAATAGGCTCTCTCGCGGTCAAGCAGCCAGAGTTGGTACAGGGCTGGCTCAAGACCTATGGCAGCGACGCCATCTGCCTGGCGCTGGATGTCAACATCAACCAGGCGAGCGAGAAGATAGTCGCCGTCTCTGGCTGGCAGAGCGGCGGTGGCAAGACACTGGAATCTCTGGTCGCCACCTTCGCCCCCTATGGCCTTAAACACGCGCTGGTGACAGACATCAGCCGTGACGGCACCCTGCAAGGCAGTAATACGGCGCTTTATCAAGAAATTGCCGAGCGCTACCCAGAGATCCAGTGGCAGGCCTCGGGCGGCATCGCCACCCTAGATGATGTTGCCGCCGTGCGTGACAGCGGCGCCAGCGGCATCATCATAGGTAAGGCACTGCTCATCAATAACTTTAACGTAGAGGAGGCGATCGCATGCTGGCCAAACGCATAGTGCCCTGCCTGGATGTCAGAGACGGCAAGGTCGTCAAGGGCGTGCAATTTCGTAACCATGAGATCGTCGGCGACATAGTCCCCCTTGCCGCACGATACGCCCTTGAGGGCGCCGACGAGCTGGTGTTTTATGACATCACCGCCAGTGCCCACGACAGAGTGGTCGATAAGAGTTGGGTCAGCCGAGTCGCAGAGCAGATAGACATCCCCTTCTGCGTCGCCGGCGGCATCAAGAGTATCGAACAGGCACGTGAGAAGCTGGCCTTCGGCGCCGATAAGATCTCCATCAACTCTCCGGCGCTGAGCGATCCTAGCCTTATCGATCGCCTGCAGGATGAATTTGGCCGCCAGTGCATAGTGATCGGCATAGACTCCTACTATGACGCAGATACCGACAGCTACAAGGTGAAGCAGTTTACCGGCGACGAGGCGGCGACCAAAGATACCCAGTGGTATACCCAGGACTGGGTGGAAGAGGTGCAAAAGCGCGGCTGCGGCGAGATAGTGCTTAATGTGATGAACCAGGATGGCGTCCGCCAGGGATATGACATCAAACAGCTTGCCATGGTGCGCGCCATCTGCGACGTGCCGCTTATCGCCTCGGGCGGTGCCGGCACCATGGCGCACTTTCTTGAGGTGTTTGCACAGGCCGGCGTCGATGCCGCCCTGGCCGCCAGCGTGTTTCACAAAGGCATTATCGACATTCAGGCATTGAAGAGTTACCTGCGCGATAACGACATACAGATGCGGCTGTAATCGCCCTTAATCTGCCCAAGGAATAAAGATGAAAAACCTAGAAGATTTCAATAATTTGGACTGGGAAAAACAGCAAGGCCTGCTACCTGCCGTGGTACAAAACCACCTCACGGGTAAGGTACTGATGCTGGGGTATATGGACAAGGCCGCACTGGCTCAGACACTCACCAGCGGCAAGGTCACCTTCTTTAGTCGCAGCAAACAGCGGCTGTGGACCAAGGGTGAGACATCGGGCAATACGCTGGATCTCATCGCCATCGACAGTGACTGTGACAACGACAGCCTGCTGCTGCAGGTGATCCCCAATGGCCCCACCTGTCACCTGGAGCGGGAGAGTTGCTGGCCCGATGGCGAGGCGCACCCCTTTATCGACAATCTGGCGACCCTGATCGCCTCACGCAAGGGGCAAGACGCCAAGAGCAGCTACACGGCGCACCTGTTTGAGCGAGGCACCAAACGCATCGCCCAGAAGGTTGGTGAGGAGGGACTGGAGACTGCCCTGGCGGCCGCCACCCATGACAAGGAGGAACTGGTGAACGAAGCCTCAGATCTTATCTATCACCTGCTGGTGCTACTAGAAGATCAGGAGCTCAGTCTATCTGATATCACGGCTAACCTGCTAAAGCGCCACAGCGCAGCAGAAAAATAGACTAGGACGGTTCGGGCTGACTGGATTGACTGGCTGTATTGACTAACGGTATTAGCTGACGGTATTGGCTAACGGTAAAAGCCGATAAGCCAATACAGTCAAAACCAAAGCATTAGTAAACCTGACACCAAACTGCCTACTGGGCGCAGGACACAAGCTAAGAAGTCTGGGATATCGGCACAAGCCCTGAACACAGCCACAGCCTCTATACCCAGAGAAGGACGCGGTGCTAGCCGCGCCCTTACTACCCAAAATGCCCCTTAGTTCCATTGATAGCTAAGCACCAAGTAACTGACCTGTGCCCTGTGCCCTGTGCCTTGCTCCCTTTCATCAATTTTTGTTTTACTCTGCTTAAACCTATTTCCTCATACTAAATCCAATACCTATACCTATACCTATGCCTATGCCTATGCCTATGCCTATGCCTATGCCTATGCCTATGCCTATGCCTATGCCTATGCAGATCAAGCATGGTATCGGCTATTAGCAAGACGCAAACCCTGCACGCCTACCAGCATTTATCGCCCCTGGCCTCGTCAATATGTGTGTTTCTTAAGACCAGTGTTGCAAAATCGGCCTAAGCAACATAATATACATCCGTATACATATGAATACAGGATGTAACAAAATAGCGTTACATACACCTTTTTGTTACAGCCTTGCCAGATTAAGTGCCCCAAAGCGTGTGTTTAAACTAGAGGTATCCCTTTATGGTCAGGCGTTCTCGACACTATCCACTAGGACGTGGCACATGCCTAGCGTGCTGCCTAACCCTATCGTTATCTTTTCCGCTACAGGCCTATTCGGCAACGGGTCAGGCGCAGCTGCTGGCCGCCCCCTTTAACCAGGCATCGGCCATGTTACCTGGGCTTGAGACAAATGCCGCCCAGGGCCTTTCACCCTTGGTAAGTTATTCGCCTTCGATGGCGGGACGAAAAGACGACGGCTCGATCGCATCGAATACAGCATTGAGTCATAACAGAGGCACAGGCTTAACCTCCTCCTCATGGCTAGCCAGTCTCCACGAACTGAGACCGGCACTGACGCTTAACTATCTGTTCGCCTGCCTATTCGCCATCGTCGCGCTAGCCTATCTCATGCACCGGCTATATAAGCAGGCCGTTACATATTCGACCACACGCCTGGAACAAAAGATCGATGAGCGCACCCAGGCATTGGCGCTTGAAAACAAACGACTGCACGAGATGAGCCAGAAAGATCCGCTAACCGGCATAAAGAATCGGCATTTCATCGAAGAGGTCATCGACCAGGACGTCAACCGGGTGAAGCGCGCCTACGATGCCGCCAGAGAAATGGGGCAGGCCCCCGTCAAGGCCGATATGCTTGCCTTTATCGTCGATATAGATCATTTCAAACCCATCAACGACACCTATGGCCATCTGGTTGGCGACCATGTGCTAACTCAGGTGGCACAGCGATTGAACACCCTATTTCGCAATTATGATTATGTGGTGCGCTGGGGCGGAGAAGAGTTTCTGGTGGTGGCACGCTTTGTCGATCGTCAGCAGATAGACAAACTGGCGGAGAAAATTCGTCTGGCCATAGAAACCATGGACTTTGGTCTCGAGCATCAGGGAGCCATTCGGCTCACCGCCTCCGTTGGCGCTGCCCCCTACCCCTTTTCGGTGACGCAAGCTGACAAGATAAGCTGGGAGCAGGTAATCCACCTCGCCGACATGGCACTCTATGCAGCCAAGACGAGCTCTCGCAATACCTGGTTTAGCTACCGCGCCCAGGAGACTCAGGCCATACCGGACGAGGTACACCTGCATCCCGACAGCATAGAAAAGTTCACCAAGATCTCGAGCAGATCTTACTACCGCAAAACCGCCTAACAGGGCCAGCCATTCAGGCAGGGACGCCGCCCATACCAGCTTGCTTTATCCTCGTTTTCCCCTCGCTTTACCCTCGCTTTACCCTCATCACTCCCCGTCTCACAATTGACGTCTTCACCCACCTAGACAGTTTTTATGCCTCAGTTACAGACAAATAGATCTTTTATATACATAAACATACATTAGAATACAAAAGTGATATATAATAATCGGCAATAACTCCTTTACAGTATTGCAACACTCAGAGGACTATCGTGAAGCAAAATAACTGGATACTGATCGTCGATGACGATGCAGACCTGGCGCTCTTGGTTGCCGATTTTCTCGAAATGAACGGCTACCAGACCAAGATAGAACATAACGGCGCCAAAGCGGTCGAGTGCATCATCAATGAACAGCCAATGCTGGTGATCTTAGATGTGATGCTACCGGATATGGATGGCCTGTCCATCTGCCGTGCGGTGCGCCATGGACATCCTGGGCTGAGCGGCTGTTACAACGGCCCTATTCTGATGCTGACCGCCCTCAACAATGACATAGATGAGGTGGCCGGCCTGGAGACAGGCGCCGATGACTACCTCGCCAAACCCGTTCGCTCCCGGGTGCTATTGGCTCGCGTCAGGGCACTACTCAGACGTAAGCCCGAGCCCGTTGTCGAAGAAAAGTTCACCAAACTACCGAGCAAAAACGATGATGTTATCGCGTTTGATGGACTGGACATAGACAAGAAGTATCAAAGAGTGCAACAGCATGGCGAAGATGTTGAGCTGACCACCGCCGAATTTGAACTCCTCTGGTTACTGGCCAGCAGAGCGGGCGAGATCTGCGACCGGGATTTCATTTCCGATTATTTTGGCGACCTGGGTTATGAGAGCTCACATCGCACCATAGATCTGCGCATATCCCGCATTCGCCGTAAACTCGGTGATGACCCCAGCCACGCCAGCCGCATCAAGACTATCCACGGCAAGGGCTATCTCTTTGTCGGGGATTAATAACAGATGCGCATAAAGCCCCTCGCCCTCTGGTTGCTAGCCGTGCTGATCACCTCGACGCTGGCCGGCATTGCTGTGAGTACTCAGCCCTCCAAGGAAACGGCAGATCTGAGCCATCAGGAGCGAGATCTGCAACTCATCGCCGAGCGAGATCGGGGGGAGGTCTTAACCGCACTGGTCAAACATTACCGAGACAACGACCCACAGAAGAGTTTGCAATATGGCGAGCAGGCGCTGGCACTCTTTTCACGCTGGCCCGACGATAGCCGCAAAATTGTGGTACTGAATAACATGGCATGGGTGCATGTCTCCCTAAGCCAGTACGACAAGGCTCAGCAACGAACCGATGAAAGCAAGGGCCTCGCCAAGGCCAATCAGGACACTAACGGCCTCTACACCGCGCAGACCATGCAGGGCATCATCTACTGGCGCAAAGCCGACTATCTGACCGCACTAAAGACCTTTGAACAGGCGTTGGAGATTGCCAAACAGGAAGAAAACCATAGGGGTATCGCCAATACCACTAACTATATGGCGATCATCTACCAAACCCTGGGGCAACCCGAGAAAGCACTCTCCTACTTTTTGCGCGCCTACAACATACAGAAGGAACTGGGTGACGAGAAGAGCATTGCCGTATCACTCAACAACATCGCCAACATGTATGGAACCAGTGGTAACTACAGCCTGGCGCTGGATTACCAATTACAGTCGCGCAAGATCCGCGAGAAACTCAACGATCTTCCGGGCCTGGCGCAGATCCTAGGCAACATAGGCCTGACTTACTTTTACCTCAAAGACTATGACCAAGCGCTGGCCTATCTGCAGCGTTCCCTGGGGTATTACGAGTCTCTGGAGGATAAACAGGGCATTGCCGAGATCCACAACAACCTGGGTATGGTTCATCAGCAAAAACAACAATTCGAATCGGCCCTGCATCAATATCAGCAAGCCTTGACCATGGCCCAGGCGATCCAAGACACAGCGCTGGAGGCAAGGGTCAACATAGAACTCGCCAATGCCTACATAGCGCTGGACAATGGCGCCCTTGCCGAGCAACAGGTTACCCTAGGGCTGGAACAGGCCGATAAACTCGGCATAGTGACACTCAATGCCTACGGCCTGCTCACCCGCGCTAAGGTAGAACAGCTAAACGGCAACAGTGACCAGGCACTGGCCCTGAGTGAAGTGGCCTTGAGCCATGCGCAACAGGTACAGGATATGCTCATCGTTCGAGATATCCATGAGTTTCGCTATCGGCTCTATAAAAATTTAGCCAAGCCCCAGGAGGCATTACTGAGTCTGGAAGCCTTTAAACAGGTCAACGATGAGATGTTTAACTCAGAAAGTGACCAGAGATTGGCCTTCCTTCTCAGCCACTTCGAGGCAGAGCAACACGAGCAACAGATAAAGCTGCTACAAGCGGATCAGGCACTACAAAGAACACAGCTGGCCCAGCACAGATACCAACGTAATGTATGGCTCGCCGGCCTTACCGTGTTGTTCGTGATCATACTTCTACTGGTCAATCGCCATCATCAACGCAAGATCAACGCCTCGCTCAACCAAAACATCAAGTCACAACGTGAGTTAATTCAGGCCGTCGCCCATGAGTTTAGATCGCCCCTTGCCAGGGTGCAGTTTGCATTCGATATGCTAGAGGAAAAAGTTATCGGCGACAGAGAGCCCAGACTAAGCGAAAACATCAATACCGGCCTGAGTGAACTGGAGAATTTGATCAAAGAGGCTTTGGATTTCATACAGATAGAAAACAAATCAAGGCCACTGCATCTCTCCCAGGTCAACCTGGTTAAGGTACTCAGTGAGCAGATCGACGCCCATACCGGCCTGTACCCAGACAAAGACTTTACCCTGGAGGTCGACAGAAACCGAGAGTGGCTGGTGAGCGCCGACAGTATCCAGCTCGGCCGCGCCTTTTCCAATATCATTCGCAACGCCGCGCGCTTTGCCACCAGACAGATAGTGATCACCCTAAAACAGGAAAAGACCGCCATTGCCATTATCATAGAAGACGATGGACCAGGCATCCCACTCGAGCAAAGAGAGCGGGTCTTTGAGCCCTTTGTCAGGCTAGATCAGAGTCGATGTCGAGACTCTGGCGGTGTCGGGCTCGGCCTGGCACTCGCCAAGAAAATATGTGAGGCACATGGCGGCAGCCTAACGATCTCCTCATCCCCTCTGGGCGGTGCCAGGTTATGCCTCTCCTGCCCGCTCACCACAAAAAACCAGCAGAGCAAGTAATACTGTCGCCCTACTTTGGCTTGCCGTGCCATAGGCAGAAGGCACGGCGCCACTCATTCTTGTTACGCTCACATCTCACACTCTCATCACTCACTTCCATACCTTCTACTGCCACATCTACTACTCTCACACTCATACTCTCACACGAACTGCTACCACATCTTCAGCTCTCACTCACCTTTACTGTTTTCACTCTGAAAGCAATCATGGCTTAAGCCACTGTTTACTTTATCGTTCTGACCTTAAGCAAGCGATACCCGATCGTCATTCTGCGCCCTCCCCAAGTAGCTTAATAATTGAGTTCAACCTCATACCGGCTAGAGGCAGGTTTAAAAAATGTTCTACACTTGTTAAATAAAATTTGATCAAATGAATGTGTTTGTATATAAATGTATATATCGTGTCTGTTGTAGCCAGGGCTGAGCCAGCCAAAGAAAACAGCAGGGCGGTGAGCCTAGCTCAAGCCGAGATCAAATAAACCAACAACGCGACGCCCTCGGAATCGACATGTTTATGCCTGCGCACAGGACTCGGGCCAGACTTGCAAGAGGATAAATATGACATGCCCCAGGCATCGCGTGGAGTCATAAAATGAAGATGAAAATGAACAAACTCGCCAGCATGATCGCCATGTTGACCCTTGGCGTAGCGGCACAAAGTTATGCCGAAGATAACCGCTACGTCATCCAGGTAGATAACCAGCATAAAGGTATGATCAAGGCCTTGGCGGTAAAATCCGGTGCCGACATAAAAGTCGACGGCAATGGCTTCTTCGCCGCGGAATTTCCCGAGCGAGATCTTGCAAAGGTTAAGGGGCTACTCAACAATCCCCACGTACGCCTGGTCGAAGAGGATCAGCGCCGTCGCCTACTGTCACTCTATCAGGATGATGCGGGCGATCCTATGGTCAAGCAACTGACCCCCTACGCCGTCTATCAATCTCAGGCCGATCAGGTCGATTTCGTTGCGGGTAACGGCACTAAGGTCTGCATCATAGACTCGGGGCTAGATAGATCGAATACAGATTTCAACTGGGACGGGATCACGGGGGACTATGACTCGGGTACCGGCGATTGGGATGTCAATGGTGGTCCCCACGGAACACACGTCGCTGGCACGATAGGCGCCGCCGATAATGACATTGGTGTCGTCGGTATGGCGCCCGGTGTCGACATGCACATCATCAAGGTCTTCACCGCCAGCGGCTGGGCCTATTCTTCGGATCTGGCCCATGCGACTGATCTATGTAGCCAGGCCGGCGCCAATATTATCAGCATGAGTCTGGGTGGCGGTGGCGCCAACAGCATAGAGTCTAACGCCTTTGAAGCCTTTACCCAGGCGGGCGGACTCGTGGTGGCCGCGGCGGGCAACGATGGCAACAACGCCCGCTCCTATCCAGCGGCCTACCCCTCTGTGATGATGGTCGGCGCTAACGATGCCGACAACAATATCGCCAGTTTCTCACAATTCCCTAGCTGTACCAGCGGCCGTGGCAAGCGAGCAACCACGGATGAAACGACCTGTGTCGAGATCACCGCAGGTGGCGTACAGACCCTATCCACCTACCCGGCTGACATGGCAACCATGGCCAGCCTCCAGGCCGACAGTCAGTATTACGATACCGCCGCCATGGAAAACCTTGGCACTGCCAGTGGTGCCACCTACTTCATGGGCACGGCGGAAAGCCCGGATGCTGCCGCCAACGGCAAGCTGTGTGTGATCGATCGCGGGAACATCTCTTTCCATGATAAGGTCGCTAACTGTGAGGCTTCCGGTGGTATAGGAGCCGTCATCATCAATAATGTCGACGGCATGTTGTACGGCACCCTTGGCGAGAGCAACACCACGAGCATACCCGCCGTTGGTGCCGATCTGGCCGATCGCACCGCATTCATGGAGGCAACCACGGCCTCTGTCGCCATCACCGCATCCGACTACGGCTACATGAGCGGCACTTCGATGGCGACTCCCGCAGTATCGGGCGTCGCCGCCTTGGTATGGTCAAACTTCCCCGAGTGTACCGGTAGTGAGATCCGCCAGGTGCTGAAAGCGACGGCAGAAGATCAAGGTGCACCAGGCCACGACGAGTATTTCGGCTATGGTATCGTTAAGGCAAAAGCTGCCTATGACTACCTGCAAAACCATGGCTGTAGTGGCCAGGATACATCTCCGGGAACCTTTAGCCTCACCGCCGACTACGGCTTTGCCCGCGGCAAACACACGGTTACCTTGACGACACAGGCCGCCTCAACCCCTAGAGTCGACCTGTATCGCGACGACGTGAAAATTGCCACGGTTGCAGCCAGTACTAGCTATGAAGATACCTTCGGCCGTAAGGTCAGTGGCAGCTTTACCTACAAGGCCTGTGAAGAGAACAGCCAGATCTGTACCGAGACTCAATCTGTTGCCTTCTAACCCAGTATCGTTTAACGACTGGTACTCTCTAACAACGAGTACCGTTTAACGACTGGCACTAGAGAACACTTAGGCAACTGAGTCAGTATCAGGGCAGAGCCCTCTGCCCTTCACACAGGCGTGCCGCGTGTAGCATCGCGCGGCACGCCTGTATTCATCTATATAGCGACCAGGATTCTGTAACGGCTAAGCATCTATAACTGCCGGGCTTCTATAACTGCTAGGTTTTTGTAACTGCCAAGCCCTTTCACTGACTGCCGCCTATCACTATCCAACTCCTTCAGTTGTAAGCCCATACAGCTATAAGCCCCGGCAAGTTCAGGTGTGTAAACGACCAGGCATATAACAAGCAAGCCGATACCCTATTGGCTAGCCCATCATTTTCCCGCCAGGAATCACAGGCTTAGTCCACATTAAGACCATCAAACTACATACATTTATTTACAAATATGTACATTTTGTGACAATTAAGCTAAATAAATGTTGATCTAAATCATATCCGCATATATAACTGTATACATATAGCACACAACTGTATGCGATATAGCCGATTTAAGACCTCATAAGTAACTGGGTGCAACAACACTGAGTACTTACAAATTTAATAACAACAGGAGATCAGTTGATGACTACACCAAAGAAATCATCTACCAAACTGCTCACAACCTTATTAGGTGCATCACTATTAACGGGCTTAAGCCCTGTAGCGCTGGCCGTATCAAAAGCACCGCTCAAAGCTATGCCTGAATACGATCAACAATCTGTTATCGTTAAGTTCAAACAAAAAGTAGCTAAAAAGGATCGTAAAGAGCTTACTCGTAATCTTGGCGTATCTTTCAAAGATAAGAACAACGACGGCGTAGATGACCGCCTGCGCAACATATCTAATGGCCGTCTGGCGGTACTTGAACTGGGTCAAGGCCGTAAAGTTGATGCAGTATTGGCAAGCCTTAAGAATCACCCACTGATCGAATATGCAGAGCCTAACTACATAGTACACACGACTGCAGTGCCTAACGACACTTCATACTCAAGCCTGTACGGCATGCAGAAGATCCAAGCGGAAACCGCCTGGGACTATGTGATCGGTGATTCTTCTGTCGTTGTTGGTGTTATCGATACTGGTTTCGACTTCAACCACCCAGATCTGGCTGACAACATCTGGACCAACCCGAATGAAATCGCCGGCAACGGTATCGATGACGACGGTAACGGTTATATCGATGATATCCACGGTATCTCAGCCATCCTGGATAACGGTAACCCGTCTGACACCGGCGCTCACGGTACTCACGTATCTGGCACTATCGGTGCCAAAGGTAACAACGCCCTGGGTGTTGCCGGTGTCAACTGGCAAACCAACATGGTAGGTTGTAGCTTCCTGGGTTCAGGCGGCGGTACCCTGGCCGACGGCGTACAATGTATCGACTATATGGTTGGCCTGAAAAACGCAGGCGTTAACGTACGCGTACTGAACAACAGCTGGGGTGGCGGTGGTTTCACTCAGACGCTTAAAGACGCTATCACGGCGGCTAACAATGCCGACATGCTATTCGTCGCGGCAGCGGGCAATGACTCGGCCGACATCGACAACGGCGGTTTCTATCCAGCCGGTTACGATGTACCTAACGTAGTAGCAGTAGCTTCTACCGACAACGCCGACAACCTGTCTGGTTTCTCTAACTACGGCGACCAACTGGTTCACCTGGCTGCACCGGGTTCATTCATCCTGTCAACGACGCCTAACAACAGCTATGACACGTTCAGCGGTACTTCAATGGCCACACCTCACGTAGCCGGCGCTGCTGCCCTGATCCTTGCGGGTAACCCGAACCTGACCACGTCACAGCTAAAAAGTGTACTAATGAATACGGGTGATACGCTTGCGGCTTTGGAAGGCAAAACCATCTCAGGTAAGCGTCTGAACGTTGCCAACGCCCTGATCGATTCAGGCGGTGCGGGCCCTTCTTTCTTCATGGAAGCAACGCCAACTAAATCAACCATCAACCAAGGCGACAGCCAGGCTTACGCTATCGACCTGGTTGCAGCGGGCGGTTTCAACGGCACCGCGACTATGAGCCTGACCAGCGTTCCTGAGCTTAACGCAGACGTCATGTTCGCTCAAAACCCGGTTGCAGGCGACACCACTAACACCATGACTATCAATACGACAGAGCAAACTGCGCCTGGTACGTACAACATGACAGTCAACGCCACCGACGGCAGCGTTTCTAAAAACATCAACCTGGAGCTGAAAGTATGGCCTCAAGGTACTGTTTCTACTATGCTGACCAGCAACGAAATCGTGCCTATCAGCGATGACGATCCTTCAAACCCAGCAACCAGCAGCATCAATGTTCCTTACGACATGACGCTGACTCAGGTAGAAGTGTTTGTTGACATCACACACGCTTGGGCATCTGACATGGTTGTGTCTGTTATTTCACCTAGCGGTGAAGAAGTTGTTCTGCACGACCGTGCCGGCGGCAACGGCACCGGCCTGGTTGGCAACTTTATTCCTACCGAATACGAGTTGGACAATGCATTTGGTGAGTGGACACTGAAAGTCGTTGACGAAGTTGCTGGCGATACGGGTGCTATCAACAACTGGTCACTGAAACTGACAGGCGCACCTTCTGCCGGCACAGACTTCGCACCAAACGTACAGATAGTGACACCTGCTAACCAAGGTGCGTACCTGACCGGTGAAACCGTTAGCTTCAGCGCAAGCGCTAACGACACAGAAGACGGCGACCTGACTGCTGACATCGTTTGGACGTCAAGCATCGACGGCGTGATCGGTAACGGCGCGACCTTCACTAAGTCTAACCTATCTGTAGGCGACCACGTCATCACTGCGACCTCTACTGATTCTGCAGGCCAGGCCAGCACAGAAACTGTTGAGCTGTCGGTTGCTGATGCTAACACTACGGTAAGCGGTGCAAACAACACGGCAATCGCTATGCCTGAGATGGGCGGTAAGGTATTCACTGAAATCGACCTGCCTACCGGTGTTGCTATCGATGCGATTGAAGTCAATGTTGATATCTCGTTCGAATCGGTTCAATACCTGAACGTATGGCTACAGTCTCCAACTGGGACCATGGTTAAACTGGTCACCTGGCGTCAATTCTGGAACAAAGATCTGGTTAAGACCTTTAACCCAGTTGAGTTCGCAGGTGAGTCGAGCATGGGGACATGGCGTCTATTTGTTGAAGATACGTCAAGCTACACCATGAACGGCGTACTGAACAACTGGAGCATCTCGGTATCAAACGGCGACGCGGTACTTCCACCTCCTGCTGAAAACACAGCGCCTGTGATGACTATCAATGCACCTATGGGTGGTTCTAGCTTCAACCTAGGCGACAGCATCACCTTCGACGGAACGGCAACTGACGCCGAAGACGGTAACCTGAGCGCTGGCATCAAGTGGTACGATAACTTCAACGGCCTAATCGGTGAAGGTGCCCTGTTCAGCACTAACTCGCTAAGTGCTGGTGACCACATAGTGACAGCTGTAGCGACCGACTCGCAAGACGCGTTCGACCAGGCACAGGTCAGCTTCACAGTGGTAGATGCACCTGTAAACGAAGCCCCTGTTGCTGACTTCGGCTTCACAGTAAACGGCCTTGACGTGCAGTTCTCTGACCTAAGTGGCGACACTGACGGTGCGGTAACAACCTGGTCTTGGGACTTCGGTGACGGCGCAAGCTCTACGCTAGCGAACCCCGGCCACAGCTACACAGCTGCGGGGACTTACACAGTCACCCTAACAGTAAGCGATGACGACGGTGCGACGCACTCAATCACTAAAGACGTCACTGTGACTGAGCCTGTACCAGAGCCAACCATCTTACTGGACGGCAGTGCAACAGTAAGTGGTGATCGCGTTACCGTTTCACTGAACTGGACGACGCCTAGCAAGATGAACCTTGATGTCTATCGTGACGGTACTCTGTTGAAAGCCGGTGAACGTAAGTCTAGTTACACCGACCGCTTTAGCTCAACGGCTACTAGCTTCACCTACCAAGTATGTGAAACTGGCACAGACAACTGTTCTTATGAATTGACTATTGTTCCGACCAATAAGTCAAAAGGTAACACCAAAAAGAACTAAGTAACTCGGGGGGAAGGTGCCGTTTTGGCCCTTCCCTTTTTTACCATCTGACATTAGCTAAACCTTATCGGCATAAAGGCCGAAACCATCATTTCTTTATCAAACACCTGAGGCATTAGAGGTGAACACTAGACGCTCTGCGCTACTTATTGCGCTGCTTTGCACCATCACACAGGCATCTGCCGAATTTATAACACCCTATCGGCCCTATGAGTCACAGCGGCTTAGACTGGTTTACCAAGTTCAAACAGACGATTCAATGAGCGCTCTGGCGCATGATTCAGGCCTGGCGCTGGAAGATATAAAACAATCCTTGACGAGAAAGGATACCGAAGAGACTCGCCCCACCTCCCCCTTACCCACTAATAAAAAATCCCTAAGTGAGGTTATTCAGGCTCCAAAGGCAGGCGATTTAAATATGACGGTACAGACCGGCGTCCAGCGCAGGTCCGCCGGCGAGACGGCAGTTTATTACTTTAATACCCAAGCAGATCAGGAGTGGCAGGGCGATATTAGCCTAAGCCTTGCGTCTTCCCTGGCCAGTGCACGCCTTTCGACCCGTTCGATCATCGCCGGGGAGCCTTTTAGCCTCAGTGTGCCAACGACGCCTAACTGCCAGTCGGGCGACTACATGTTTACCATCACGGCGACGGCCAAAAACGGTAAACAAGTTCGCCAACAGGCGGTAAGCCTGGAGCTTCTACCAAACCACACCATAACCCACAGCTATCACAACACACAGAAGATCACCATAACGGATCACAATACCCATGGCATAAAGAGCATCATCAAGGTACCCCAGACAGGCACAGTCTATGGCATTAACCTCATTGTTGAGATAGCTCACCCCTGGCGTAGCGATCTTCAGGTCACCCTCACCTCACCCTCTGGCACTACTCACACCCTAGATAAACGAGACGAGCCAACAGCGAGCTCCTGCCACTATCGCCTTAAGCAATTCGAGGGGGAAACCAGCAAAGGCGACTGGACACTGAACATCACAGATCGCGCATCGGGCGATCAAGGCTATTTGCACAGCTGGACGATGGAGATCTTAAGCTATGACGCCCAATCTCCATCTGATTTAACCAAGAGCCTTAAGTAGTCGCGGTTTAGTCCCATAAAATCCACGTAGATTAACGGGTAGTTTGCCCCGCTAAATCCACATAAAATAGGGGGCAATTTGCCCCCTGCCTGCGGTCATCATCCTCTTATCAGAACACACTGTTTTTACTGCCACAAATGCTCGGAAAAGGCTGTTGTCCATTGGCAGTTCTGCTACAATTTCGCCGTAATTTCCTCCTCCAACATTACATATAAAAATATACGACCCTATGAATCAATCAAACAAAGTTTTAGCCGTTAATGACGACCTGCCTATTCGCACTGACAAGCCGGTACACTCGGGTAAAGTTCGCAGCGTCTATTGGTTGACAGCCGAAGACAGCGCACGTCTTATTGCGCAAAAAGGTTATGACGTTCCTGCCGATACGCCACTGGCCATCATGGTGATCAGCGACCGTATCTCCGCCTTTGACTGTATCTGGCAAGGCGAAAACGGCCTCAACGGCGTCCCAGGCAAAGGGGCGGCGCTCAACGCCATTTCAAATCATTGGTTCAAACTATTTAAAGAGAAGGGCCTGGCCGACAGCCATATTTTGGATGTGCCTCACCCCTTCGTCTGGATAGTACAAAAGGCCCAGCCCGTGATGGTCGAGGCAATTGCCAGACAATACATCACAGGTTCTATGTGGCGTGCCTACAGCAAAGGCGAGCGTGACTTCTGTGGTATCACCCTACCTGAAGGACTGGAGAAGGATCAGAAGCTGGAAGAAGTGCTGATCACCCCATCGACCAAAGGTGTCTTAACCGGCCTTGAGGGGGTCCCAGAAGCCGACGACGTCAACGTTTCACGTGCGGATCTAGAGCGCCACCTGGAAGGCTTTAACTTCCACAGCAAGGAAGATATCGACCTGTACGAGAAGCTGCTAAAAGAGGGCTTTGCGGTGATAAGCGAGGCCTTGGCCGAGCAGGATCAGATCTTCGTCGATACTAAGTTTGAGTTTGGCTATGTGAACGATGCTAACGGCCAGGAAAAACTCATCTATATGGATGAAGTGGGCACCCCAGATTCTTCACGCATCTGGGATGGCGAAGCACGTCGCAATGGCAAGATCATCGAGAAGTCAAAAGAGGGCTTCAGACAGTGGCTGCTAAACCACTTCCCGGATCCCGATATCCTGCTAAACAAGGAGCGTATGCCTGAGCGTTTTGCCCTCGCCCGTGATAACAAGCTGCCAACTGAGGTGATGATGGATATCTCTAACACCTACGTTGGCATCGCCGAAACCATTATTGGCGAGAAGCTTCACCTGAGCGAGAACCCTCGCCAGGAGATCATCGACATCCTGCGTGATGAGTACCAGCTGATCCAGGCATAACTGATACTCAGCCTGGCTAAGCTTGCCAGGGATAACTCGAAGTTTGATAAAAGATAAGGCCAGCGCTTACGAGACGCTGGCCTTTTTATTACGCTTGCCTGGCAATTGTTCTTAGCTTTTATTCTTGGCTCTATGTTCCTAATTTAAGTTCCTAGTTTAAGCTATTAATTTAGGTTCTTAGCTTTTTTTGTGCTCAGCCTCTTTGCCTCTTCTATCGCAGTGATAGCTGTATTAGTGATTAAGGGCACCAAGCAGTGAGGCGCTTCCCCCTTATTGACGCAAGGGATTTACACCAGCACAAACGCCAGTACAGACACCAGTAAAGACACAGGCAAGGGTGGGATTAAAAAGCCCCAACGTGGCAACGCCCCCACTAGCACACTCGAATATAAAAACCGCTTTAATATTTTCTCACAACTTTATTAATCGAATCTTAAACTTTTGAATTGCCGCGCCCCTGCCCGACTTGATAAGGTATGGCGGCAATCACATCTTTAGCGCCCCCATGCCTGTTAGGCAGCAAAAAACGATTGGGCGCCAGCAACAGGGAGAACCCATGCGCAAGTCTCTTCTCACCACGGCTATCTTAGCCGGTCTATATCTCACTGGCTGTACACCAGCGAGTCAGGAAGCAAGCAATACAGAAGTAGCGAGCACTGAAGCGGCGAAATCTGCCGCGCAGGCGAGTGAAGGTCAAATCAATGCCAGCAACGTACTGCTCAAGAAAAGCGTATTGCAGTATCAGGCGCCAGAGTTTGACAAGATCACCTTCGACGATTATGCCCCAGCATTCACCCAAGGGATCATAGAGCACGATAAAGAGATCCAGGCGATCATCGACAATCAGGCGGCGGCCGATTTTGACAACACCATAGTTGCCATGGAAAAGTCTGGCAGCCTGCTTACCCGCGTGGCCAAGACCTTCTTTAACCTGGCCAGCGTCAACTCTAACAGCCAGGTACAAACCCTGGAAGCCGAGCTAGCACCAAAGCTATCTGCGCACTGGGACAACATCTTCTTAAACCCTGAGCTGTTTGCCCGCGTCGAAAGCGTCTACAAGAGCCGCGACAGCCTGAGCGCCGAAGATAAACACTTGGTCGAGTATTACTACCTGGCGTTTGAGCGCGCCGGTGCCAAACTGTCTGACGCAGATAAAGAGAAGATGCGCGATCTTAACGGTCAGCTCGCTAGCCTGACCACAGAGTTTTCAAAGAACGTTCTCGATTCCTTCAAGAAAGAGGTGATCATAGTTAAAGACAAGGCAGAGCTCGACGGCCTATCTGACGCCGAAATTGCTACCCTCGCCCAGGCCGCAAAAGATGCCGGCAAAGAGGGATACCTGATCACTCTTGTGAACACCACCCGTCAACCAATTCTTTCCAGCCTGAACAATCGCGAGCTAAGAGAGAAAGTGTGGAAGACCTCGGCAAACCGCGCCATGGCGCTTAACGGCCCGAATATCGTCAAGCAGTCACACCTGCACGCCGAAAAGGCGGCGCTACTTGGCTATGACTCTTGGGCAGCCTACACGGTAGCCGATCAGATGGCCAAGACACCGACGGCCGTATATGAGATCTTAGATGACCTAGCACCTAAAGCTGTGGCCAAGGCCAAGCTAGAGGCGGCGGACATACAGGCGCAGATTAAGGCATCGGGTCAAGACTTCGAACTGGCACCATGGGACTGGGCCTATTACAGCGAGAAGGTTCGTAAGGCCAAGTACGACCTGGATCAGAGCCAAGTCACGCCTTACTTCGAGTTTAACCGCGTTCTCAACGACGGTCTCTTCTTCGCCATGGAAAAACTCTACGGCATCACGGTCAAGGCGCGCAAGGATCTGCCTGTATGGAACCCGGATGTGTTGGCCTATGAGATCTTTAACAAAGACAAGAGCTCAGTCGGCATCTTCTATCTGGACCCTTATGCCAGAGAAGGTAAGAACGGCGGCGCCTGGATGGATGAGTTTGTGACCCAGAGCGGCCTACTAGGCACTAAGCCTGTGGTCTACAACGCGCTGAACATTCCAAAGCCGGCTTCAGGCCCAACCCTGATGACCTATGATGAAGTGAGCACCATGTTCCACGAGTTCGGTCACGCGGTCCATGGTCTCTTCTCTCAGGTGAAATACCCAAGTGTGGCGGGTACGGCTACCCCGAGAGACTTCGTCGAATTCCCATCACAGGCCAACGAAGACTGGTCAATCGATCCTGAAGTCCTGGCCAACTACGCCAAGCACTATCAGACCGGCGAGCCTATCCCTGCCGAGCTGCTGAAGAAGGTCCTGGCGGCGAGCAAGTTTGGACAAGGCTTCGATACTACAGAGTATCTGGCGGCGGCCATCCTGGACATGGAGTGGCACTCAATTGGTGTCGATGCCAAGATCGACGACGTGGCTAAGTTTGAGCAGCAAGCTCTGGCTAAACACGGCATCGACTTTGCGCCTATCCCACCTCGCTACAAGTCAGCCTACTTTAGCCATGCATTCGCTGGCGGCTATTCGGCAGGCTACTACGCCTACCTGTGGACCGAGGTCTTTGCGGCAGACGCCTTCGACTTTATGAGCCACAACGGCGGCCTGTCACTGGAGAACGGCAACAAGTTCCGCGACAACGTGCTGTCTAAAGGTAACAGTGAAGATCTGATGCAAGACTACATCAAGTTCACCGGCAGAAAGCCAACCGTGGATGCCCTGCTAAAACACAGAGGCCTAACGGAATAAGTCTGAATTTCAGGCATTAAAAAGCGGCTCATTGAGCCGCTTTTTTTATCACTATCTGCTTCAGCGCGATCTTTTCCCTAACTCTAACACTAACTTTCAAGAGCTTACTTTAAAAGCTAGTAGATAGAGGCTTCGCCCGGCGGACGGGTACGCAGGAGTTTGAGGAACCACATATATTGCTCTGGATAGGCGTTTATCACCTGCTCCACCGCGCGGTTTAATGCTAAGGCCTCATTCTCCTTACCCTGCATCTCCTCGGGTGAGATGGGCGGCAGTACCGTCAGCAGATACTGACGCTTTTGCTGATCATAGCCAATCTTAACCGGCATCACCTGGGCGTTACCGGCCGAGGCCAGACGCCCCACCACAGGTAATGTGGCCTTAACCGTACCAAGAAATGGCGCGAAGACGCTCTTCTCAGGGCCTAAGTCTTCATCTGGCAGATAGAAGAAACTGTTATCGTTTTTCAGCTCAGACAGGAGCGCACGAATGCCCGCCTCCCGCATATAGACGTTGCCGCCCTTAGAGCTACGCATACGGTTATTAAACCAGTCGAACAGCTTGTTACGATGCGCCTTGGCCATGGTGACCATGGGCAGTTCCAGGTTCAACCTCAGCCCGGCGTACTCTATGCCCCATACATGGGGCATGATGAAGATCACCGGCTGACCCGCATCACGAGCGCGCTGCACATGCTCGAAGCCTTCAAGCTGAACGCGGCGACGCAAGTGAGCATCTGAGCGCAGCAGCAGTTCAGACTGCGCCAACAGGATCAACACAAAGTTCTCGATATTATCATCGAGTAGCTTATCGATCTCGGCAGCCGACTTATCGGGAAAACAGGTCTCTAGGTTTACCCTGGCCACCTTGAGCGGCTTCTTGGCGATCTTCTTCACCAGACGCGCCAACAAACGTGCTATCGGATCCCGCAACCAGGCAGGCATAAGGCCGAAAAACACCAGAAGGCCTATGGCAAACCAGGTTAGCCAATACTTGGGATGCAATAACTCGGCGCGAAAACGGCGATCGAAATACTTTGGCTTTTTAGACATGGCTTTTTTAGATATGGATTCTCTAGACAAGAGTACAACCTCTTCCTCATCTAGCGCCTGTACAACACAGGCTTTAACAACAGATAACCAGTTCAGAAGAAACAGAAAAAGCCACTCAAGGAGTGGCCTTCTCTATGTATTAAGTCGGATTATTTACCGGCGTTAGCCTCTTCAACACGACTCTTCAGTTTCTGTCCTGGACGGAAAGTCACCACACGGCGAGCAGAAATCGGGATATCTTCGCCTGTTTTAGGGTTGCGACCCGGTCTTTGATTTTTGTCCCTTAGGTCAAAGTTGCCAAAGCCAGATAACTTGACCTGCTCACCACTCTCGAGGGCTTGACGAATTTCTTCGAAAAACGCCTCAACCATCTCTTTCGCAACGCGCTTGTTAATGCCAAGCGTTTCAAAAAGATGTTCTGCCATTTCGGCTTTGGTAAGTGCCATACTTTTAATCCCTCAACAATGCGTTGAACTCGGTCTTGAGTTCAGAAACTACCTTTTCTACCATTTCAGCAATTTCTTTCTCTTCAAGCGTACGAGCGTTGTCTTGTAGTGTAAGTGCAATCGCCAGACTCTTTTTACCTGGTTCAACACCTTTACCTTGGTATACATCGAACAAGTTTAAGCCAACCAACTGATTTTCGCCAACTTTTCTTATCAAATTTACAACATTTCCTGCCGAAACATCTTCGTCAACTAAGATGGCAATGTCTCGTCGGTTTGCTGGAAACTTAGACACAGTCTGGGCTTGCGGCAAACTCGCGCGCAATAAGGCGTCTAATTCGAGCTCGAATACGATGGTTTTACCATTTAAGCCGAAGGGCTTTTCCAGGCTCGGATGGACGGCACCAATGACACCAATTACACGATCATTTCTTAAGATTTCAGCACATTGCCCCGGATGAAGCGCCGGATGAGATGCTTTTTTAAAAGTAAATTCATCCTCTGAAACTGTCAAGCCGATAATGGCTTCGAGATCGCCCTTAAGGTCGAAAAAGTCGACAGTTTTTGATTCCATCGACCAATGTTCGTCATTTTGGTTACCGGCAATGACGGCGCCCAGCATAGCTTGTTGACGCACACCTGATTCTGCATGCTCATCAGGCACGAAACGCAGACCGGTTTCGAACAGGCGTACACGGTTTTGCTGACGGCTCTGGTTGTAACCCACAGCGGTCAGCAGACCTGTGAACATAGACAGACGCATGGCAGACATCTCTACCGAGATTGGGTTTGGTAGCACCATGGCATCTACGCCCGGATGTACCAACTGCTGCAGCTTAGGATCGACGAAGCTGTAGGTCACGGCTTCCTGGAAACCACGAGCTACCATCATGGCGCGCACACGCTTAAGGTCGATATCGGCCTCGTTATGCAGCGGCATGCTCAGTGCCGCAACCGGCGCAACATTCGGAATGTTGTTGTAACCATAGATGCGGGCAACCTCTTCGATAAGATCTTCTTCGATCGCCATATCGAAACGGTAAGTCGCCGTGGTCACCTGCCAGTTATCATCACTGCGTGATACGCTAAAGCCCAGACGTTCGAGGATTTCGGTCACATCGGCATCGCTAATGTGATGACCCAGTACACGGTCTAGCTTGCTGCGACGCAGCAGGATGTCTGCAGGCTGAGGCAGATGCTCGTCGGCCTTTGCTTCGACCACAGGACCGGCTTGGCCGCCACAGATCTGGAGTACCAGGCGCGTAGCACGGTCGATCACCTTATGTTGTAGCTCAGGGTCGACGCCGCGCTCGAAACGGTGTGACGAGTCTGTGTGCAGACCCAGGCGACGGGATTTACCCATGATCGCCAGTGGCGCAAAGAAGGCACACTCAAGCAGGATATCCTGAGTCTCGCCGGTCACTCTCGAGTATTCACCACCGAACACACCGGCCAAGGCCAAGGCTTGGCTGTTGTCGGCGATAACCAGAGTATCGTTTGGTACGGTAATTTCGTTGCCATCGAGCAGGGTAAGCTTCTCCTCACCATCGCCCAGACGGATCTGGATCTTGCTATCGATTTTGGCTAAGTCGAAGGCATGCATAGGTTGACCGAACTCGATCAACACATAGTTGGTGATGTCGACGATAGGATCGATAGAGCGAATGCCACTACGACGCAGCTTTTCCTGCATCCAGAGTGGCGACTGCGCCTTAACGTTAACATTCTTCACCACGCGGCCCAGGTAGCGTGGACACGCACTCGGCGCCTGGTTATCGATCTCGATGACGTCATCTATGCTAGGTGCTACGGCTTCCCAGGTTGGCGCGACAACGGCTTGGCGGTTAAGTACACCCACTTCGCGGGCCAGACCCACCATGCCGAGGCAATCGGCACGGTTAGCGGTAAGATCCACATCGATGATCGCATCGTCGAGATCTAGGTATTCACGGACATCCTGGCCAATCGGCGCGTCCAGCGGCAGCTCGATAATGCCATCGCTCTCGATCTCTATGCCAAGCTCGCCATAGGAGCAGAGCATACCAAAAGAGGGCTGACCACGTAGTTTAGCCTTCTTGATCTTAAAATCACCCGGCAGTACGGCACCCACCATGGCCACGGCCACTTTTAGGCCCTGACGGCAATTTGGCGCGCCGCAGACGATATCGATCAACTCATCCTGACCGACATTAATTTTCGTCACACGTAGCTTGTCGGCGTCTGGATGCTGGCCACACTCGACCACCTCACCCACTACAACGCCCGAGAAATCACCGGCTACAGGGTCGACACCATCGACTTCGAGGCCCGCCATGGTGATCTGATGTGACAAATCGTCACGACTAATACTTGGATTGACCCACTCACGAAGCCAAGACTCACTGAATTTCATTATTTACTCGCTCCGTTATTTGAATTGCTTAAGAAAACGTAGATCGTTTTCGAAGAATGAACGCAGGTCATTAACCCCATAACGCAACATAGATAGGCGCTCAACCCCCATACCGAAGGCGAAACCTTGGTACTTCTCAGGATCGATGCCAACGCTGCGTAGCACATTCGGGTGAACCATGCCGCAACCCAATACTTCTAACCACTTGCCATTCTTACCCATTACGTCAACTTCGGCCGAAGGCTCAGTAAACGGGAAGTAAGAGGGACGGAAGCGTACTTGTAGATCTTCTTCGAAGAAGTTGCGCAGGAAGTCATGCAAGATCCCCTTCAACTCAGCGAAGTTAACATTTTCATCGACAAACAACCCCTCTACCTGATGGAACATAGGCGTGTGAGTCTGGTCATAGTCATTACGGTAAACGCGGCCCGGAGAGATGATACGCAGCGGCGGCTTTTCCGTTTCCATGGTGCGGATCTGCACGCCCGAGGTCTGGGTACGCAGCATCAGCTTAGGATTGAAATAGAAGGTATCGTGATCGGCACGCGCCGGATGATGCTCGGAAATATTGAGTGCATCGAAGTTATGGAAATCATCCTCGATTTCTGGCCCCTGCTTGACGCTAAACCCAAGCTCACCAAAGAAGGTTTCAATACGTTCGATGGTACGGGTAACCGGGTGCAGACCACCGTTGTCGATGCGACGTCCAGGCAGGGTCACGTCGATACTCTCGGCGCTCAGCTTAGCTTCAAGCTCCTGAGCCTTTAGGCCTTCGATACGCTCGGACAGCTTTTGCTGTACCGCTTGCTTAGCCTGGTTGACCGCCTGACCAAAGGCCGGCTTCTCCTCAGGACTCAGCTTACCCATCATCTTCATCATGTCGGTGATCTTACCCTTCTTACCCAGGTAATCGACACGAAGGTCATCGAGGGCTTTCAGATCATCTGTCCCTTCGATTGCCTGCAAGGCCTGTTCTACGATTTCTGTTAACTCTGACATCATCTCTTCCAGTACGCCCGCTCTCACGCTGAGAGCCAAGACTTTCTATATGCTGACTATTTAATCTTTACGAAAATAGAAAAAGAGACAAATTTTACGTGACCATAAGACGTTTGACTAGGGCTTATTTGGTATTTTTCTAACGAAATCCGTGAGAAAAGGCCATGCAAGCGGAGCAACAAACTCAGATAGGCTAAAAAGCCATCCCAAAATGTAATTTTGATTCGCCGCGATCTCACCAAGCATGTACACTTGAGCCGTACCTTATTTAACAATAACGATAAAAACCCAGTACAAATAAACAACAAACAAACGCCCTGTGACGAAATTCTCGTTAAGTAATCCATTTGTGATCCGATAACGAGATCATCCCCTGGCGACAGAGAAAAGCTATGAGAGAAGTAAAGTTTCGATGGATAGATCAATATCTTATCCATATGACCCTGAAAACCAAGTTCACCATATTGGCAATCATCCCCATCATCACCCTCATGGGGCTTTCCTATATTCTTTATGGACAGTTCAATAGCCAGCTTAAACAGAGTCACCAGCAGAGTGCCCTGGCCGACGCCCAGAAGATGGCGGAACTTATCGACCTGAGTCAGCAATATGTTGCTGACGACAAGGCCGATAACTATCAGCAGGCGCTCATCAGTGCCGGCTTTGCCGACCGCCAGTCGTCACTGAGCACCAAGGCGAGTCGCCTGGTAGACAACGGCGGCGGCACCTTAATGCAGGGGGATTCCCTGACGGCATACAGCCCGGCCGCAAGCGCTAATCTGGCGGCCAAGACAGAGGTGACAGATCTCGACAGTGTGCTCAGTTCGGCCCAGAGCATCGTCATCATCAGCCTAGTGGCGCTTATCCTGGTCATTCTGATCAGCAGCTACTATATCTCCACCTTTGTCGGCGGCGCCCTCTACACCAACGTGATGGCGCTCAAACGAGCGGCCGATGGCGACCTCACTGGGCGATTAAACTTCTTCGAGGTGAAGGACGAGTTCAGCATTCTGGCGGTGAGCATAGATACCCTAGTCGAGCGTCAGCATCAGCTGGTAAGCCGCATGACCCAGGCCAGCAGCCAGATCCGCACCGTGGTGCAGGCCTTCAGACAAACGGCCCAGGAGGGACAGACCCTGGCCGCCGAGCAGCGTCAACACCTGGACTCACTGGCCACCGCCATGGAAGAGATGACCGCCGCGGTAAAAGAGGTCGCCCGCAATGCCGAGCAATCCTCCAATGAGACTCAAGAGGCTAACCAACAGGTAGAGGCAGGCTCGAAAGATATCGCCGTCACCGTCGAGGCCATTGGCGATCTGGCCAACGAAATCGGTGATGCCTCAACCGCGGTGAATACCCTGAACGACAATGCCGCCAAGATCGACGAGGTGGTCACCACCATTAATGCCATCTCAGAGCAGACCAACCTGCTGGCCCTCAACGCCGCCATCGAGGCCGCCCGCGCCGGTGAGCAGGGCCGAGGCTTCGCCGTGGTTGCCGATGAGGTGAGAACCCTGGCCGGCCGAACCCAGGCCGCCACGGTTGAGATCAAGTCGATGATCGAGGCGCTGCAGTCAGGTTCTCAGGCACTGACACAGGTGATGAAACGCACGGTCGAGAAGGCCCAAGACGGCAAGCAGCATGTGCTGGAAACCGGTGAAGATCTCAAGGCCATCGCCCATCACAGTGAGCGGGTGTACGAAATGAGCGTGCTGATCGCCACCTCGGCCGAGGAACAATCGGCCGTGGCCAACGAGATCGCCACCAACCTGATGGAGATCCGCAATCAGTCTCATGACGTGGAGCAGTCAGCCAACCAGTCGGTCTCGGGCTGTGATGAACTGCACGCCACCGCCGAGCAGCTCGATCAGCTGCTGGTCGGGCTGAAAATCTAGTCAGTTTAGCAGCTTAGGGTGGCCACTCGTCACCCTAAGCAAGCTTCATAAGAGTTTAATCCTTTCTCATTTTGATTTAATCTTGATCTATCACTAATGCATGAATGGATCACAAGCCCCTATGGTCGCCAATGAGAAAGACGAGGCCAGCTCATTAAATACTCAGTGGAAGAATAGCCTTACCTTTAAATTCACCATAGTCCAATTTGTGGTCGCGGTCCTGATCATCGCCTCAAGCATCTGGTTGATCTTCTCAACCGAAAAGAAACATCACATGGACACCCAGCTCTCCCTCAGCCAAAACTATGGCCTAGCGGTTATTGAGCAGCTACAACAAGTCACCTCCAAGATCGAGACACTGGCCAACACCATAGGCATAGTGGGCGAAACCTATCGCGGCGAAGATGAGGTGGTGAAAGAGCTTATCCCTTCCCTGCTGGATATCGGCGAGCGCCATCAGTTGATCGCCGGCGGCGGGATCTGGCCCGAGCCCGGCATGTTCGGTAAGCAGAAGACGCGCAACAGCTTCTTCTGGGCACGGGACAAGCATGATGAGTTTCAGTATTTAGACAACTATAACAGCGCCGATGACCCTGGCTACCACCAAGCCTTCTGGTACCTGCCGGCAAAATATTTCCAAGATGGCCATACCCACTGGTCGAAATCCTATGTCGACCCCTACACCAAGGAGGTGATGATCACCGCCTCTGTGCCCATGCGCGCCGATCACAGCTTTATCGGTGTGGCCACCGTGGACATTGCCCTTAGCGGCCTGGATAAACGCTTTAACTTCTCGGACCAAAACCCCCTCTCCAAGGGCTATATTCTGGCGCTGGACAGCTATAACAATCTGCTGGCCGATCCTTTCGATGACGCAGATGCGGGTCAATCCGCCATGCTCGGTCAGCCACTGTCTCAACTGGTCCAGCGCTACCCACAACTTGCCCCCATCGCCAAGCGCATAGCATCTATGGATCAGGCATTTAGTCACCAGATCATGGCCAGCCCGGCCTATCGCCCGGAACAGCTCGAAAAAATACTCGCGCAGACGCCCAGAGCAGAGCGAGAGCGGTTAACGACACTGATCAACGCCTCGATTAAGGGTAGCCATGGTAAGGCGCCCATAGTGACCCTCGAGCTAAGTAGCGATCCCCTGTTCGACGAGCCCGTGCTGGTATCGATTCTGACCATGGCTCAGACCCAGTGGAAGATCATCCTGGTAACGCCATTATCGAGCCTCGCATCCCAGGCCAATGCTATCGCGCTTAAAATAGGCGCCTTCCTGTTACTGGCACAGCTAGTTGCCCTGCTCATCTTGTTTATCTTCCAACATAAACTCTTTATCCGGCCAATCTTTCAGATCGTCTCGGCGCTGCAAAGCGGTAACCTTGGAAGGCTCGAACTCGACGCCAATAGGCGCCAGGATGAGGTAGGCCAACTGGCCAAGGCCTTTATCGCCCGCAGTAATCAGCTGGAGATTGCCTACGCCAGCCTGGATGCCAGCAATCTCGCCCTGGAGCAGCAGCTGGCAATGCAGCAGCTGGCGCAGCAGGAGTTGGAGACCAAGAAGGAGCTGATTAATTCCCTGCTCAATGCGTCGCAGAACCTTATCTGCATCAAGGACACCCATGGCTGCTACTCCCTGGTCAACGACAAGTTCTGTGAGGTGATGGGCATAGAGAGAACTCGTGTCATCGGCATGCGCGACAGCGATCTCTATCCGGCGCATATTGCCGAGATCATCAATCATCACGACCATATCATCTTAGATAGCGATCAGGCCCAGAGCTTCGAACAGCCCATGCCGACCGTGCAGGGTGAACGCATCTACCTGATCACCAAATACCCGATCAAAGACAAGGATGGCAACATCATCGCCCTGGGCGCCATGGCGGTGGACATCAGCAGCCTAAAGACCAAGCAGGCAGAACTTGAGCAGACCATCAAGTTACAGTCCGCAAGAAACGCCGAGTTAAGGCAGGCATTAGACGCCAAGCCTCAGGCCTCAGTGAAAGAAGGCGTAGATCCCAAGGGGCTGGCGCAGCTAAAACAGATAGAGCTAGCACAGCAGGCCATCTTGCCACAGGTGTTACATCAGTTGCTGAGGCAGGAACTACAGGCACTCGAACATATCTTTATTTTGCTACGTCAAATGGATGCCGGCGATATCGATGAGGCGAAGCTCGCCAAGTTTACCGAGGCGCTGACCAGCCAGATAGATATCATACGTCATGGACAATCTTTGATCAGCGCAGACATCACTGATATTCGCGCCACGGTGGCCGACCTCTTTCTTCAGGACTTGGTCGCAATGCTCAGCCCGCAGCTCATCGCCAAGGAGGTCGAGGTGCAGATCGACTGCCCCCATCATTTGACACTTCCCATCTCTCCCTGGCACTTCTTAGTGCTTTGTCACAGATTGATCGGCAACAGCCTGCAACATGCCTTTCCCGATAATCAGGCGCTTAATCGGCCGAAACGGCTCGTTATTGGTATTCGCTACCATGAGGGCCGACTCACCCTCACCCTAAGGGATAACGGCGTAGGAATAAGTCAAAACCGGCTAGAGAAGTTGTCGCACGCACTCGCAAACAATAGTGAAGGACAAGGCTCACTCATCAATATCAATCACTGGCTCAAGGCACAATTCAACGGCAGACTCACGCTCAGCAGTCAGAGCGCGCAGTTTACCGAGCTGGTCTGCGAGCTGGAGCTCGATAAGGCATAAAAAAATCCCCGCATGTATTTACATCCGGGGATTAGACTTATCGATTAGTACGCTAATAGCTCACTGAGCCACATCGACCAGATAGTGGCCCTGCAACCAGTTACGACCGATTAACAGCTTATTGGTCATCTTGGTACGGTCTCTGAGATTCACCTTAACCTTATATTCTCTACCCGGCTCGCCCACATTGAGTTCAACCATATAGCGCACCTCACTCCCCTGCGCGTTGCGAATGAGGGAGGTCTCGACGATACGGGCATGGACACGTTTTGTTTCACCTTTCTCATTTTCTGTGGTGAAAGAGAGCATCTTACCGACGTTTTGCTCCATGTCCGCTACGCCATTCTCCACCTTGAGATCGACCGCGTGCAGCGAATTTTCCACCGCGCCGGTATCGATACGGGTATCAAACAAGAGCCCGGTCTCTAAGATGCTGATGGGCGCTCTGGCACCGATCAGGCGCTTTTCGGCCACATCCACCACATACTTGCCTTTAAGCCAGTTACGACCAACCAGCAGCTTGTAATCCATGTGGCTTCTATCTCTAAGGTTCACCTTGACCTTACGACTATCACCATTAAAGCCGACGTGCATCTCTACCATATAGCGGGTCTCTGTCCCCTGAGAATTACTCACGGTAGAGGTTTTGACTATCTTAGCGCTTAGACGCTTACGCTCACCGGCGGCAGTTTCTGTGGTAAACCAGACCGTCTTACCCACGTTATCTTGCATCTTAGCTGCACTCCCTCCCTGGATCTCGAGGTCGAAGGCGTGCAGAGAGGTGTTACCGGCGCCGGTATCGATACGCGCCTGAAAGACGAGTCCGGCCTCATCGACCGACATCATAGCCGTCTGGCCGATCACGGCTTTATCTGCGCCATAGGCTGATGCCAGAAGAAAAAATGCCACTAACGCCAGCGCTTTAGAGCTCAACATTCTAAACATAAAAAATACCCTAATCCCTATGAAACAAAGCCGACTAGGTGTCGGCTTCTCTGATATGTTAGTCAGGTGAACTCTCCCCCAACCAGCGCAGCGCCTCATCGGCCGCCTGACGGGCAAACACCTTGACCGGACACGGTGCCATATAGGCCATCACTTTAGCGGTTTTGGCCACCCATTCGCTATCAGTGATGATGGCGACTCTGGAAAAGTCAGTCAAATGAAAGAAGCCTAATTTGGCATCATCCCACAAGGTCTCAACAGAAACCCCTTCAAATGCTTCACTAAATTCATACCAGAGTTTAATGGTTGAGTGATCTTGTAACTTTGACTCGATTGCCGGCACCAGAGTCTCGTCGTAGTCGGCGCGAGACAGTACGCCCCTCGCCTTAACGGCCACGATATCATGGTGAAACCCCGAAAGCAGTTCGATCATCACTCGCTCCTTATAATACCAATCGTAATAAACAATTGATCATTCTAGCTTGTTAAAACGCTCGATAACTGTATTAGCATTTTTAATTGTAGAATAACTACTTATCTAAAAATCCTGCTTTGTTCTCAAGCGTTTTTCCTGCGCTATTTCTGATCACATGTTTACTGTGATTGGTATAACTTAATAAACAAAATGATAGACGAAAAGACAGAACAGAGTACAGGTACAGATACAGTGCACCAAATGCTCACTTAAATTGGGCCCTAATCGAATGTACCTGTAATGGCGCATAAACTGTACGCCTAACCAGACCAGGATAAAGGGCACAAAGGGTAATGAGATGACGAACGGAATAAACCCCCAGCCAAACCCCAAGGCATTGGCACTAAAGATCTGAAAAACGACCCAAAACAACACCAGTATCCCATAGATAACAAAGTGTTGTTTACTGATAGAGGCTGCAGACATGCACACAAATTCCCAATTTCGCTCTTACGCTAACAGTAGGAATAAAGACTGACATTCTCAAGCAATGAGTTGTAAACACCTGTTTCGGATTGCAAAAGCTAAGCTTGCATCTTGGCAATTTCCTGATCGAACAGATTTTTGATCAGTCCAGAAAACTCGGTAATAAACAGGGTCTGTTCTTGAGTGGCATTGTGATTGGCCACCTTGGCTAAGATCTCTTCTAAGTCATAGACGATGGCGTCGACTTCGCGAATCACCATGTTGCGCTCGGCGAAGGTTAGGGACGGATTTTGGCCACACACCATGATGATCTGTGCCGCCAGCTGCTCCTCAAACAATTCCATGACGGTGTCACCCGCAACCCCACCGGCTTCGGAGGACTCAAACAGGCCTAGATGCTCGGTAAGATATTGTATTAGATGTATGTATCCGTCTTTATCAGTAACCATTTTTAACCCTAAACACACGACTTATATATGAGCATGGTATAGCCCATGCTCAATATCCAGTTTCTATCGCCATTATGATATAAATCGAGTGTTCGATCTCGTTGTTAGTGCACGTTTTTCTATCGCTTTAAGGTCAGAACGAAAGAAACTGGTACCGCCTTGCTGATAGCGGGTAAACCGGCCAGCTCTCTGAGCTTCTCCACCCCTGGGGTCAGGCCAAAGTCACCGGCATTCACCACCAAAGGCGCCTCGCTCGCCACCATCAACTTATCACTGGCCACCTTGGCCATACTGACCATAACCGGCATGGTCTGCGTCTTGCCATGCAGGCTCACTTTGGCATCGACACTCATGGACATGATGCTACCCACACTCGCCTTATCGATCGCTTGGCCGTCGAGACTAGCACTTAACTCGACACTCGGGTACTGCGCGGTGTCGAACAATACCTCTTTCATGCGCTGATCACGGATCTCCACATTGGTGACCACGCTATTGAGCGGAATTGACAGACTAAAGGCGCCGGCATCACTAAGCGTGCCGGAAACTTGACTAAAATGGTGCACCTCGGCGATATCGCCTTTCTTGATTGAGATAAAGTTAACCCGCGAGCCCTGGTTACTCACCTGCCAATCGGCCGAATAGGCGTTTAAGCTTAACATCCCAAGTCCTGCTGCCATGATCAGTGTTTTCATTTTACGCTCCATTTTTAACCTTAAGTCCGTCGAAACCTCTGCGAAGAAAACCCAGCTAGTTTAATGATTAGCAAGGTAATCTTATCTATATTAGCCTAATACAAAAGATTATGAACCACTAATATTGCACCAATAAAAAAGCCCTAACTCGGTTAGGGCTCTTAACAAGTGAATGACAGCCTGTCAGTTAGACAGCGTCTAGGCCTTCTTCTTCGCCTTTGGTTTAGGCTTAGCCTTGGCTTCGCTGACCCACTTACCGTCGATATATTTCGCCGTCCAACCGGTCGCCTTGCCATCGACCTCAGTTGCCACGTACTGCTCCTTCGTCTTACGGCTAAAGCGCACAACCGCCTTGTTGCCGTCATCATCGGTCACAGGCGCATCGGCCAGATACTGATACTTAGGCCATAGTAGCTCACGGTACTTCACCAGTTCCTCTACCAGTGGCGCCCGAGTCTCGCGGGATTTAGGGAAGGTGCTCGCGGCCATAAAGATCCCCGCGGCGCCGTCTCTCAGCACGAAATAGCCGTCTGACTTAGTGCATTTAAGCTCTGGTAGATGAATAGGATCCTCTTTTGGCGGCGCTACTTCACCGTTTTTCAACAGTTTACGAGTATTCTTACACTCGCTGTTAGTGCAGCCAAAATACTTACCGAAACGACCATTCTTCAGCTCCATATCGTTGCCACAGCGGTCGCATTCGATAATCGGCCCTTCGTAGCCCTTAATCTTGAACTGACCCTGCTCGACCTCGTAGCCATTACAGATAGGATTGTTACCACACACATGCAGCTTGCGCTTCTCATCGATGAGATAACTGTCCATGGCCGTGCCACAAACGCCACATCTGTGTTTAGCCCGCAGTGCATCTGTCTCGGCATCTTCGCTGTTTTCGCTGACGGCCTCTTCACCCGGTGTCAGGTTCATGGTGGTCTTACAGCGCTCTTTCGGTGGCAGGGCATAGCCTGAGCAACCTAGGAACACGCCGGTTGTGCCCGTACGTATGCCCATTGGGCGTCCACAGGTAGGACAGGCGATATCAGTCAGCACCATCTCGTTAGGGCGCATGCCGCCCTCTTCCGGTGGTAACTCGGCCTTTTCAAGCTGTGCGGTCAGGCCCTTGTAGAAGTTGTCTAGCACCTTCTTCCATTCAAGCTGGCCCTGGGCCACATTATCCAGTGTCTGTTCCATGCCGGCGGTGAAATCGTAACTCATCAGCTCTTCGAAGCTGCCGATAAGGCTCTCGCTAACGATCTCGCCCATCTTCTCGGCGTAGAAACGACGATTCTCGACCTTCACATAACCACGATCTTGAATGGTAGAGATGATAGTCGCATAGGTAGATGGACGACCGATGCCGCGCTTCTCTAGCTCTTTCACCAGTGATGCTTCACTATAACGTGCCGGCGGCTTAGTGAAGTGCTGCTTGGGCGCCAACTCCTCGAGGGTCAACACGTCGCCTTCGACAACCAGCGGCAGAGTATTGTCTTCCTCGTTTTTCTTCTTAAGGGCGGTCTGAACTCGGGTCCAACCGTCAAACTTAAGGGTACGGCCACTGGCCTTGAGTTCGTAATCCCCTGCGGTCACCGTCAGGCGAGTCGCATCATATTTAGCTGGTGTCATCTGACAGGCAACGAATTGGCGCCAGATCAACTCATAGAGACGCTGAGCATCTCTTTCCATATCGGTGAGGCTGCTGGCGCTGACGTTGACATTAGACGGACGGATCGCTTCGTGCGCCTCCTGAGCCCCCTCTTTACTGCCATAACGTATCGGCGCATCGGGCAGGTACTTATCACCGTATTCCTTGCCGATCATTTCACGCACACTATCCAGCGCTTCCTGACTCAAGTTGGTCGAATCGGTACGCATATAGGTGATGTGGCCTGCCTCGTAGAGACGCTGGGCCATCATCATGGTCTTCTTAACGCCAAACCCTAGGCGAGTACTGGCCGCCTGCTGTAGCGTTGAAGTAATAAAAGGCGCCGAGGGCTTGCTCGAAGTCGCTTTGACTTCGCGGCTACTGACCTGATACTTGCTATCTGTCAGTGCGTTCACCGCAACCATGGCTTGGCTTTCGTTTACAGGGTTAAAGTTCTCCCCATTAAACTTGGCCACCTGCATCTTAAGCCCTTCGTTACCTAGGGTGGTTAGCTGCGCATGAATGTCCCAGAACTCTTCTGGCACAAACGCCTTAATCTCGCTTTCGCGCTCAACCACCAAGCGAGTCGCAACAGATTGCACTCGTCCGGCAGAGAGGCCGCGGGCCACTTTCTTCCACAGCAGGGGCGAAACCATAAAGCCTACGACACGGTCGAGGAAACGTCTCGCCTGTTGCGCATTCACCATGTTGGTATTGAGCTGCGACGGATGACTGAATGCCTCTTGAATCGCACTCTTAGTGATCTCATTAAAAACGACGCGCTGATAACGCTCTGGGTCACCACCAATCACCTCTTGAAGATGCCATGCAATTGCCTCCCCCTCTCTATCCAAATCGGTTGCGAGGAAGATATGATCTGCATTTTCAGCAAGTGACTGTAACTCTTTGACGACTTTCTCTTTGCCCGGCAGGGTCTGATACTTAGCCTTCCAGCCTCGCTCGGGGTCGACCCCCATACGGGCAACCAAGGCTTTCTTCGCTTTCTCTGTCTTATATTTAGCCTTCTCTTCGGGGGACATCTTGCGCACTTCGGCGGGCGATTTCGTCGACGAACTGGCGTCACTGGAGGAGGAAGTCGGGAGATCACGGATGTGACCTACACTCGATTTTACGATGTAATCTTTGCCGAGATATTTGTTAATAGTCTTGGCTTTGGCCGGTGATTCGACAATAACTAGCGATTTACCCATAGAATGATCTGCGCCAAAAAGTCTCAAAATTCTGTAAATTGGCTCCATATATAGAGGGTTGTATCAATAGTTTCAAGCTAATCCCTGTTTTATTTGTTACGGCGAGCCAATTTTTAACCGTTTTTGAAAAAAATGTGAAAAATAATATTGCGTAATTAAAAACTAATATTTCATTATTCCCCAACTAGCAAGCAATACTTATGCATTTCTGAGCCAATATCACAGATAAGGCCCCAATCCCCTAGCTTGTTATGCCCTAAAGCTCAAGTATACTGGTGCACAAATTCAACGAATTACAGCGCCATCGCTAACCTGTTTTGGCGCCTATTAAAGCAATAATAACTTGAAGGATATGCAATGAAGCATTACGAAGCGAACTTTGATGGACTCGTCGGACCGACACATAATTATGCGGGCCTGTCATACGGTAATGTGGCTTCTTTAAATAACGCCGCCGCAATATCCAGCCCTAAGGCGGCTGCGAAGCAAGGACTCAAGAAGGCCAAGGCCCTCGCCGACTTAGGCCTGGCCCAAGGGATGCTCGCCCCTCAGGAGCGCCCAGATCTTCACACACTGCGCCGAATCGGTTTTTCTGGTACAGATGCCGAAGTGTTAAATAAAGCCGCGAAACAGGCTCCTGCGCTTCTCAGAGCCTGCTGCAGTGCCTCAAGCATGTGGACAGCCAATGCCGCGACCGTGTCACCGAGTGCCGATACCCATGATGGTAAGATCCATTTCACCCCGGCAAACCTGGTAGACAAACTGCATCGCAGCATAGAGCCGGTGACAACGGGTAACATACTCGCTGCCACCTTCAACAATTCCCGCTACTTCCATCACCACCAGCACCTGCCTGAGCATGTGAGTTTCGGTGACGAAGGCGCGGCTAATCACACACGCCTGTGCAACGAATATGGGCATGCCGGCATCGAACTCTTCGTCTACGGCCAGGAAGCGACTAACCCGAGTGCGCCTAAGCCCAAAAAATATCCGGCGAGACAGACACTAGAGGCCTCACAAGCCATCGCCCGCCTGCATCAACTCGATGATGAAAGCAGCGTCTTCATTCAGCAAAATCCTGACGTCATCGACCAAGGCGTATTCCACAACGATGTGATCGCCGTGGGTAACCAAAATGTGCTCTTCTATCACGAGCAGGCCTTTGTCGATACGCAAAAGAAACTGGCGGAGATCCAAGACAAGTTCAACGGTCACGAACTGCACTTCGTTGAGGTGCCTACTGCCAAGATTGGCATTCAGGATGCGGTGAAGAGCTACCTGTTCAACACCCAAATCGTTACCCTGCCAAACGGCGAGATGGCTATCATAGCGCCCACCAACTGTCAGGAAAATGAGGCCGTCCACGCCTACCTGAATGAGCTGGTCACCTTGGGCACACCGATCAAGCAGGTGCACTATTTCGATGTGAAACAGAGCATGCAAAACGGTGGCGGTCCCGCCTGTCTGCGTTTGCGTGTCGCCATGAACGAGACAGAGCTTGCCGCCGTCAACCCCAATACCCTGATGACAGATGAGCTGTTTAACAGGCTCAACCTCTGGGTCGACAAGCACTACCGTGATGAGCTCGCCATAGAAGACCTTGCCGATCCACAGCTCATCGTCGAATCGCGCACCGCGCTGGATGAACTGACGCAGATCATGAAGCTAGGTAGTGTGTATCAGTTCCAGAAGTAGGTATTAATTACTAAGTTAGAATTGAAGAAGCCATCTGTAAAGATGGCTTCTTCAATTCCAAAACTAACGAATTACTTTAGGAAGTCGATGACTCATTGACTCAATAAAAAAGGCGCCTGAAGCGCCTTTTTTAAACAAAGAATATTAGAGAATATTAACTCCAATCGAGACTACCTGAGTAATCAGTCCACCAGGTGTTTCCACTTCGACGATAAACACACCTGTGTTAGGTTCATCTTCACCCTTCAAGGTAACAGTAAATTCACGGCCACCATTATAGTTTGAACTTGGCCAGACATATTCGGCGGTACTCACCACTGAACCTGCACTCGTCTTAAAGCGAACCTTAGAACCTGCAGGCATCTGCTGGTTATGCAGATCTGATATGGTGAAAGATACGCTAGCAGCACCTTTACCTACGATGTTAATGCTGCCACCATAATGATCGCCATCTTTATCGCTAATCAGAATATCATCGGCAGCGGTCGCATAAGCCGTGCTGCCCGACATCACAATGACTAAGCTACGACGAACATACAGCGACTTAGAATCACTTACTCCATCGGCGCAACCTGCATGGACAGGGTCAGAACACAAGACGCCATTATACTTCTTGTCTTTAACATCAAAGATACCGTTGGAATTAAAATCGACTAGCCTCTCTTTTTCGCCGCCCTTATCTTGACCTATTAGCTGATTTGCTGGCTGTGGATTGAATACAGTGTCCTCATTATAATCTCGGAAGGCATCACTTAAATCATAAGACTGCCCAGAAACATCTGTGCCTTTGAGAAACTCATCCATCTCATTGGCATCGAAACGACCATTACCATTGAGATCTGGGAATGACTCCTCGCCAATGGCCGTCGCAGTGATAGTTGCACGACCGCCATACTCTTGGCCATAATAATTGCCATATATTCTAATCTGGTCTGAATTCGAAATATCGCAAACATCCGAATCATCTTCAGTTTCTTTTAGAACGAAGCATCTGAGAGCAGCAGTTGGTCCAATGTCAACATAATCACCTTGCTCATTAAACAAGGTATTTCCGTCTGGGCGCGGTAACTGACTCTTCCATTTAACCGAACATGCACCACCGATTGTCTGACATGCATCCTCAATTGAACCACCTTCGGTGGTAAACGACACTGTTGTGCCATCGGGTACTGGGTTGTTAAAGGCATCGGCCATACGAGCAGTCACCACAACCTCTGTGCCATCCTCGTCCCAACCTTCGGCATTAAGTACAGAGGCTGAAAGTGAGAAACTGTCTTGGTCAGGAATGCCGGTAGATACGATTAATTGACTCGACTGGCTTGAGATAGCTGGTACCGCACCATTATCAACGGTCGCGGTAACACGCAGTGATGTAGCCACTGTACCTGTAGTAACGACAGTCTGTACTATCCCTTCATTGTTAGTCGTTGCCTGCAGAGGTGAGATATCTACACCGCCAACCTTAGTGTTGAGCGAGAACAATACATTCTGATTAGGAACAGGGTTACTGTTCTTATCTAACACCTTGAATTTCACCACAGAAGACTCTACGCCGCCCGTCCCTAAGATGGCGATATTCTGTGGCGTTGCCGAGTCAAATACGATACTACCAACATCGGCTTGCAGCACACTGAGCGTACCTGTCGCCGAAAGACTGATGCCACCGGCACTTGCCGTAACATTGATCTGATCTTCACCCACACAGCCCTGAGCTCTATAGGTCGATGTCGCTACACCATTGCTCGATGAAACCGGCGAGCTAATCTCGGCCTGAGCAGGAATCTTGGTCGCACAGGTTGAGGAGAAATTAACATCTACAGGCTGAGTAAAAGGATTTCCCTTATCATCTTGAATCAGAACAGAAATCGTTGCGGTGCCACCTGCAGAAAGGGTTGCCGTACTAATCTCGGCCTTACCCTGTACAAAAGGATCGCCGCTACCCATCACCACATTTGTCGCGCCGACAACAACGATAGTCTTACCGACTTCATTAGTTGACAGACTGGCGGTGACTTCACCTGCCCCTAAGGAACTGCCCGCGTAGATATCAACTGTCGCCTTTCCTTCAGAATCGGTCACGGCCGTCTTGATAGGGAGATCGCCAATAGTCGTCGCAAACGTCACAATTGTAGGCTTAGTGATGCCCGTTACTGTTGCAGTGATTTTCCCTGGCTCAAGGATGCTGATAGATTGAATAGGGTTACCGGCACCGTCGGTAAGAGACACTGAAACCTGCGCTCCACCGCCGGCTTCACCGCCATCACCCACCATGGTGACGTTCAGCGATGCACTCTCGCCAGAGCTAGTGGTTGCAGTAATGGTTGCGCCTGTATTAATTGCAGCCGTATCCAAGCGCACCTTGGCAATACCATCGGCATCGGTAGCTACCTCGCCCGTACCGGGAGAGAAAGTACCATAAGTATCATTATTTAGACTAAATGATACTAAGGTACTAACAGCTGCCCCGGTCGAATCTTTAACCTTAGCGGTGATCATCGCAGGTTCAGCCACTGAGATCTGCGTATTATCGATAGATAATTCAATAGAGATAGTTGGCGGCGTCGGCGTACCACCCGAGCCATCGTCTGTGACATTCCCCCCGCCGCTACAGGCGACAATAAAAAGCATAAATAAATATGAGGTAAAAACTTTAAACGCTGACTTCATTGTCAGACTCCCTGTTACTCAGATTATCATTGAAAGCATCTGCTTATTACTTATAGGCTAACATTACACAATTTTCCCATAACTTTTCCATCACTAATCGCAATTAAGCGCGTAAAAGTGACAAAAACTTTAACTATTTAGCCATTTCATCACCTAGGGTTTCTTGCTAGGCTTTAGGTGCAAATTGAAAAGCATAAAAATAATACAGGAAGCACTATGGCTGGCACGCAAAACAAAAAAATTGGCCTCACCGGAAAAATACTCATAGGTATGGCTGGCGGCATTTTAATCGGGCTACTGCTACGCAGTTTCTTTCCCGGAAGTGAGTTTATCCAAGAATATATTACTGACGGCCTACTCAACGTCGTCGGCAGTATTTTTATCTCAAGTTTACAGATGTTGGTCGTCCCTTTAGTTTTCATCTCCTTGGTATGCGGCACCTGTTCATTGAGCGACCCATCATCCCTTGGCAGACTCGGCGGAAAAACCATCGCTTTTTATCTATTTACCACGGCTATCGCCCTCTCAATGGCCATTCTTGTTGCCCTGCTCGTCCATCCTGGAAACGCCTCGCTTGCAGCAGAAAACATGCAGTACAGTGTTAAGGAGGCCCCTAGCCTTTCCAATGTATTGATCAACCTCGTTCCCCGTAACCCGATACAAGCGATGACAGAGGGGAATATGCTGCAGATCATCATCTTTGCGGTGATATTTGGCTTTGCCATCTCTCATATTGGCGAGCGCGGCAGACGCGTATCGGCATTATTTAACGACTTAAATGAAGTGATCATGCGCGTGGTCACCCTCATCATGCAACTGGCCCCCTATGGTATATTTGCCCTCATGGGTAAACTCGCCTTAACCTTGGGTCTGGAAACCTTTGAGAGTGTGGTTAAATATTTCGCAGTGGTGTTGGCGGTATTATTAGTGCACGCCTTTGTGAGCTATCCCGTACTATTAAAACTCTTCTCCGGATTAAGCCCCATCACCTTTATTCGAAAACTGCGAGATGTGCAGCTATTCGCCTTTAGTACGGCAAGCTCAAATGCCACGCTGCCAGTTACCCTGGAGACAGCAGAGCACCGCCTTGGGGTCGATAACAAGGTCGCCTCATTCACTCTACCCCTCGGTGCGACCATAAACATGGACGGCACGGCGATTATGCAAGGTGTCGCCACAGTATTTATTGCCCAGGTATTTGGTATCGATCTCACCATCACCGATTACGCCATGGTGGTAGTAACCGCAACCCTAGCCTCTATCGGCACCGCTGGTGTTCCTGGTGTCGGCCTTATCATGCTAGCAATGGTGCTGAATCAGGTGGGTCTGCCCGTAGAAGGTATCGCCCTTATCATGGGGGTCGACAGATTGCTGGATATGGTGCGTACTGCCGTTAACGTTACTGGCGATTCGGTAGCGACGGTTATCATCGCTAAATCGGAAAATGCCTTTAACCAGGCTACGTTCGATGATCCTCAGGCGGGTAAGACGGCAGGCAGCTTCGTCGATCAGGTGAATGCCGAGCTGAAAGAGTAAAGCCTAATACAGGCTTTAAACCGGCACATTAAAAACAAAAAAAGGCGTCCAACGGACGCCTTTTTAACATCTGTGCACTTCAACAGACCCTCGCTAAAACAGCCTCATCAAATGCAACCCTAGCCCTATCGTTCCCAATAGGCTTCTTCTAAGCTGTCTTCCCGCTCAGGCAGACCACGAGACAGGCGCGGACTGTGCTGCGCCAGCACCTCATAGGCCACGCGGTTGGCATACTTACAGATCTGTGAGAAAGAGGAATAACACAGGCCGTCGCGCTTATGCTTGCTCGAGCCCGGCACATTAGCCTTGTGATAGGTATTAGAGGCAAGGTCGTGCAGTAGCGCCGCCAGCGCCCCGTCACCCGCGCCATTAGTGTTACGGATAATTTCCGGGCCGCCCATGTAAGGCGAGATATGAGCGAACACCTTGATCGGTGTCTGGCAATCACGCTTTAGCTTAGGCCTTGAGAACTCATAACGGTTGAATTCTGGGATCGCACCTGGCAGCAAAGTATGGCTGGTTTCACGCTTCTCCGAATCCTCGGTATAACCTGAGGTATAGAGCCCCAATGGCCCCGCGGTGGTGAGCACCATATCACACCACTCAAGCGCTGCATTGCTGGCGCTCAAGGGATCTTTAAAGCCGGTCAGGGCTTCGCCTTCATCTTCGTTCATCGCAAGGATAGTGACATTTTCCTTAATGAACTCTATCCACCACTGTGGATCTTCTTCGATGAGGAAACGTGTGCCTAACGTCAGCACCACTGGAACCTCAGCGGCCTTGGCATATTCAATGGCTTTTAACGCCGCATCGGTGATCTTGTCGCCGCCACTGGCGCGCATCAGGTAGGCCGTCAGCACTAACGCCGAAGAAGTTTGCACTATCTCCTGGTCGATATATTCTGGCGTCAGCTTATCCATCGAACCCTTGCTGATAGCGAAGGTGCGCTCGCCACATTCAGATATCAAGGTAAAGCAACGGCCAATCGGCCCATCGACCGGCTGCAGAAAATTGAGATCCACTTTAGATGAAGTGTTACACAGATAGCGATAGGCGTAGCTGCCCACTTCGATGTGGTTACTCATCACGCCAAACAATACCGAGCGATCGTCGGCCAGAATAGAATAGTTGTGTACCGTGTTACCTATGGTACCGCCGGCAAATTCATCGCTGATCAGCTCAGAAGTTTTCAGTTCGGTGTAGAGCTGATGCGCCTTCTCGTCATCAATAAGTGTCGAGTTTCCTTTTGGTAAAGCGTAACGACTAAGCAACTCGTCACCCACTTTGGCCTCGATATCGACAAGCGTCTGATCGATTCCACTGATGTGGGTAGAAATATGCTGCGGTTGCAGCGTTAACTGCGCCAATAATGGATCGCGATTCTTAACTGGAAAGTAATGTTTCGACTTACGTTGACCGGGAAACTTCATAAGGAACTCACTCTAATGCATCCATGCAGAATCAAATAAGAACAGACAGCACACTAGACCCCCTTAGTCTGCTGTCTATCAGGCCGCGTGGTGATTTATGCAACGCGGGCACCTTCGCCATAAAAATTCGGCGGCGGATCGTACCATATAAAATAGCATCGGGCAGTGATTTATGCCGTTAACATACGATTCTTTGCTTAAGATTTAAGCCAACCCGCCGCCTGCTCGGTAACCAGGTCTGCTAGCAATTGCATATGAGCCTCATCGTCGTTCAGACAAGGGATGAAATGATAGGCCTCGCCGCCCGCCTCGATAAAGCTCTCTTTGCCGCCAATCGAGATCTCTTCAAGCGTCTCTAAACAATCTACCGCGAAGGCCGGGCAGAGAATATCCACTCGTTTAACCCCTTGGCTTGGCAGGCTCTCAAGCAGGGCGTCGGTTGCTGGCGTCAGCCACTCCTCTTTACCAAATTTCGATTGGAAACAGAGGCGCCACTGTGATTCAGATAATCCTAATGCCTCGGCCAATAGCTGGGCCGTTTGTTGGCACTGTGCCTGATAAGGGTCACCCTCGGTCACATAACGCAGCGGCACACCATGAAAGGACATTAATAGGCAATCGCCCTGTCCCTTTTCTTGCCAATGACGCCGCACAGAGTCAGCCAATGCCGCAATATAGGCTGGATGGTTAAAATATTCTTTACTAAAGCGCGTCTCGGGATAGTTACGACGTTGCTTGTAATCGCTGGCGATGGCATCAAATACCGGTGCCACTGTCGAGCAGGAATATTGTGGATATAGAGGGAGCACCACCAGGCGCTCGACGCCCTTGGTCAGCAGCTTATCGATACCCGCAGACAACGAAGGATTGCCATAACTCATCCCCAACTCAACCGGAATATCACGACCATGACGCGCTTTAAGTATCTCGCTTAGCGCCTCACGTTGACGCTCGCTGATCACCATCAGCGGCGAGCCTTCTGGCCACCAGATAGACTCATAGAGCTTGGCCACCGCCTTGGGACGAGTATTTAAGATGATGCCATTGAGTATGGGTTTCCAGATCCAGGGGCTTAAGTCGACCACGCGCGGGTCGCTGAGAAACTGTTTCAGGAACTGCCTAACATCTTTAGGGGTTGGCGTATCTGGCGTGCCGAGATTAACCAGCAAGACACCAAGTTTGGCGGGAGATAAGTTGTGGACTTTGTTCAAGAATTACTCTACTCATATTCTCTGACAAGGATAGCGATAGGCTAGCACCCACCCTGACATAAAAAAAGCCCACCTAGGTGGGCTTTTTCAAATATGAGAAGCAGCTCATTAAAGGAGCCGGCTTAGCCAATCGCCTTAACGATAGCCTCGCTCACGTCGCCAACACTCTGAGTGCCGTCGAACTTGTTGTAGGTCAGCTTGCCTTGCTCGGCAACTTTACCATAGTACTCAACCAGAGGCTTAGTCTGCTCATGGTAGATGCCAAGACGCTTACGCACTGTGCTCTCTTCGTCATCGGGACGAATCGCCAGGTCTTCGCCAGTCACATCATCTTTGCCTTCCACTTTAGGTGGGTTATAAACGATGTGATAAACACGGCCAGAACCTGGATGAACACGACGACCACTCATACGCTTAACGATCTCTTCGTCTGGCACATCAATTTCAATCACGTGATCGATATCGATACCGCTAGCCGCCATCGCATCGGCCTGAGGAATGGTGCGAGGGAAACCGTCAAGCAGGAAACCCTTGGCGCAATCGTCCTGGGCGATACGCTCTTTAACCAGTCCAATAATCAGCTCATCAGAAACCAACTGTCCTGCATCCATCACTTTCTTCGCTTCGAGACCCAGAGGCGTTCCCGCTTTAACGGCTGCACGGAGCATGTCGCCCGTAGAAATTTGTGGCACGCCGTATTTTTCCATGATGAATTGGGCTTGAGTACCTTTACCGGCACCTGGGGCACCTAATAGCATAATGCGCATCTGAGAGTCCTCTTATTTCGCATAGATTTGATTATTAGTTTTATCATTGGGCGGCGATCTTCGCACAAATGGCCGTCCATTTGAAGGGCTGTATGGCCAGTTTTAATTCGACTTTAGGCTGATACCACACATACCACCTTATAAAGCATAGAGGCCAGCATATATCACTGACATACTGGCCCAGTGCAGAGATGCCTTAGTAGAGCAAGGTGTATAATTTGCGGCGATATTGATTGGCCACGGCATGCCCTTGACCCAGTGCGGTAAGGATCTCCATGAAAAGCTGCTTAATCTCACCCTGGTGAGCCTGCAGATCTGTCTTTAATACCAGATAGAGTCGCTCGAGCGCCTCCTCGTCACGCTTGGCACTGTGTAGCGCCTTGGCAAGTGACAAGAGCTTGGCATAATCGCTGGGATTTTGTTCAACCTCTTCCAGCAGGCCCCTTATCTCGGGCGTATCGGCGGCGTCCAGCGCCAGCGAAAGCTTCGCCTTGAGGCTCTGATAGTAGGCGTCTTGGTCGGCGAGACCTATAGCGTCAAGCAGCACCTTGGCCTGATTGATGTCGGCAACGGCGAGCAGCGCATCGGCATATACCAAAGAGACTTCTGCCGTCTGACACTCCTGATAGGCTTGTTTTAACAGTGGCAGTGCCCCTTCGGCATCGCCCTGAGCAAGTTGTACCTTGGCTTGATTAAGGGCGACTTGCCAAGCCTTGGGCAGATGCTGGTCGAGTAACGCCTCGATCTGCGCCGCCTCCTGCAGGCCGGCAAAGCCATCGACCGGTTTACCCTCTTTTAATACCAAAGTGGTCGGCAGGCTCTGGATCTGAAAATAGTTGGCTATCTCCATCTCCTGATCGCAGTTGACCTTGGCCAGTACGAAACGCCCCTGCGCCGCGATCTGGGTCAGCGTCTGCATCAGCTGCAGGCTCTCTGGGCTCTGCTGGCTCCAGAAGGCCATGACAACCACCTGCTGCATGGAGGCGTCGACCACCAGCTGAATGTTTTCTTTAGTTAAATCCAATACCGAATCCATAATGTCTCTTTACCTGAGAGTGCTCTTTACTTTAAGAGTGTCTCTTTATCTGAGAGCGCATGCCTCATTTACTGAGTTAGCGATAAGTAGATAACATAAGAGGCAGTCAAACTGCCTCTTACTTACTCTAGCTTAGATTTATTTTAAGCTGGCTAACAACATCTTGTTCATCAGTTTGATGAAGGCAGACGGGTCGGCCAGGCTGCCTTTCTCAGACAGTTGTGCCTGCTGCAGCAAGAGCTCGGCCCACTGACCAAATAGCGCTTCATCTTGCTCGCTATCCAGACGCTTCACCAGTGGATGCTCGGGGTTGAGCTCAAACACAGGCTTGCTTTCTGGTACGGCCTGACCGGCCGCTTGCATCAGCTTGATCATCTGCGACGACATTTCGCCGGCGCCGGCGACCACACAGGCTGGGGTATCGGTGAGACGACTGGTCACCTTAACCTCGGCCACCTTATCACCCAGAACCTCTTTAACGCGCTTCACTAAACCTTCAGATTCAGTCTCCAGCTTCTCTTGCGCCTCTTTCTCGGCGGCGTCTTCCAGCTCGCCAAGTTCCAGGTCGCCACGGGTCACTGAGTGCAGCTGCTTGCCGCCAAACTCGGTAAGATGGTTGATCAACCATTCGTCGATACGCTCTGACATCAAGAGCACCTCGATGCCTTTCTTACGCAGCAACTCGAGATGCGGGCTGTTAGCCGCCGCTTCATGGCTATCGGCAACGATGTAGTAGATCTTGCTCTGACCTTCCTTCATGCGCTCAACATAGTCGCTCAATGATACGGTATGAGCCGCTTCATTGGTGTGAGTCGAGGCAAAGCGCAGCAGACCGGCGATCTTCTCCTTGTTGGCGAAATCTTCCGCCGGACCTTCTTTCAATACCTGACCAAACTCGGCCCAGAAGGTTTGATACTTCTCGGGATCGTTCTTAGCCAGTTTCTCTAGCATACCTAGCACACGCTTGGTCACAGCTGTGCGCAACGCGGTGGTGATCTTGTTATCTTGCAAAATCTCACGCGATACGTTTAGCGGTAGATCGTTAGAGTCGATAAGACCCTGCACAAAACGCAGGTAGCTCGGCATAAACTGCTCGGCATCGTCCATCACGAATACGCGTTGCACGAAGAGCTTGAGGCCGTGTTTACGGTCACGGTTCCACAGATCCCAAGGTGCCTTCGATGGTATGTACAGCAGGCTGGTGTACTCCTGCTTACCCTCGACACGGTTGTGGCTCCACAGTAGCGGGTCGGTAAAATCATGGGAGATATGCTTATAGAACTCTTGATACTCTTCGTCGCTGACATCGCTCTTGTTGCGGGTCCACAGGGCGGTCGCCTTGTTCATCGCCTGCCAGTGACCTTCGGTCGCAGGAATGGCTTCACCGCCCTCCTCACTCGCTTCCTGGGCTGGCGTGCCTTCTTGCCACATCTCTACCGGTACCGAGATATGATCTGAGTATTTGGTGATGATAGAGCGCAGACGATAATCACTGGCAAACTCTTTCTCTTCTTCGCGAAGGTGTAGGATGATCTCTGTACCGCGACTCTCTTTGACGATATTTTCGACGGTGAATTCGCCTTCACCGGCCGATTCCCACTGCACCGCCTCATCGGCCGCGTGACCGGCGGCGCGAGTGCGCACCGTGACCTTGTCGGCGACGATGAAGGCCGAGTAGAAGCCCACACCAAACTGACCGATCAGCTGTGAGTCTTTAGACTCATCACCCGATAGATTCTTAAAAAATTCCGCGGTGCCAGACTTAGCAATGGTACCCAGGTGTTCGATCACGCCATCGCGTGTCATACCGATACCATTATCTTCGATGGTCACAGTGCCCTTCTCGCTATCGGCACTGACACGCACGCGCAGCTCACCATCGCCTTCATAAAGCTCATCTTTTGTCAGAGCTTCGTAGCGAAGTTTATCGGCCGCATCGGCGGCGTTAGAGACCAATTCACGCAAGAAAATCTCTTTATTAGAATATAAAGAGTGGATCATCAAATTTAGGAGTTGTTTGACTTCTGTTTGAAAGCCATGGGTTTCTTGATGTGACATGGATGTTTCCTTCTCTATTTCACAAAAACGCTTATGGCAATAGAGATGGGGCTGGATTTTGACTTTTCAAGCCAAAAACAAGCAAAGCCGTTTATTTGCTCAAAAAAAATCCAGTTCATGATGAACTGGATTTTATCGATGAGCTTAATAAGCCCTATAACGGGATGCGTCCATTAAAGGAGAGCGCCAGCGTGGTGCTGTCGACATACTCGAGCTCACCGCCCACTGGCACACCGTGAGCGATACGGCTCACCTTGATCTCATGCTGCTTGGCCATATCGGCGATAAAGTGCGCCGTGGCGTCCCCTTCCACCGTCGGATTGGTGGCCAGGATAAGTTCGGTCACCTCACCACTGGCCAGGTGAGTCTCAAGCAGACTCAAGCCCAGCTCGTCCGGCCCCACACCATCGAGCGGTGACAGATGCCCTAAGAGCACAAAATAACGCCCCGAGAAATGACCACCGGCTTCGATCGCCAATACATCGGCGGGCGTCTCGACCACACAGATCAAATCTGAGTTGCCACGACGACTACTGGCGCAGATAGGACACAGACTCTCTTCGGTGAAGGTACGACAGCTGCTGCAGTGCCCCACATCACTCATGGCGCTCGACAGCGCCTGGGCCAGCTTATGACCCGCCTTACGGTCGCGCTCTAACAATTGAAACGCCATGCGCTGTGCCGACTTGGGGCCAACCCCGGGCAAGCAGCGTAGCGACTGGATCAACTCGTCGACCAGGGGACTAAATTTCATCTTTAGAAAGGCATCTTCATGCCAGGTGGCAACTGCATGCCGCCTGTGACTTCTGCCATCTTCTCTTTCTGACTCTCTTCGACACGACGCGCCGCATCGTTGCAAGCTGCCGCGATCAGATCTTCGAGCATCTCTTTGTCATCTTCTAGCAGGCTTGGGTCGATCTCGACCTTACGTACACTGTGAGAGCCTGTCATAGTGACTTTAACAAGACCAGCGCCGGCTTCACCGGTCACTTCCATGCGTGCGATCTCTTCTTGCACCTTAGCCATCTTGTCTTGCATCATCTGGGCCTGTTTCATCAGGTTGCCCATACCGCCTTTTCCAAACATATCGAGTTCTCTTCAATATTAAAAAAACTGGCTAATCTTACTGAATTAGCACCAATAAGCAATCAAAGCTGATCACCAATCTTAAAACTTATGACCTGCGAGCCCTTTCGTCGCACTCAGCGGGCTCATCGCACCAGGCTCATTACAGCTGGCTCGCCGTGAGAGTGCATTACAGCTAACTCACAACACTAATGACTCGTTCTAGCGACAGACTCAGCTGACAACTAACGAGAGTTAAGACTCTTCAATAGCCACAAAGTTCGACTTATCGATAAGTGCTATCGTCTGGCCCCGCTTACCCAGCAGCTCCGGCAGATAACTTAAGCTGTCTGGCTCCATCTCTGCCTGCATCACCTGTGTCAGCCATCGAATGTTCTCATCTTGCAATAACCCCTGATGCGCCAGCTCGAGCAGCTCACGATGAAAACGCTGACGGATCTCTAGCGGCGTCTCGCGCTCAGGCTCGACCCCGACACTAAACGCCACCTGACAGCTGCCGCCTAACGCCTTAGACAAGGCATCTTCGAGCTGCGTGATGGCGCCTGGCGCCGCCAAGTGCTTCTGATTGGGTTTGAGCACCAAAGGCAGTGGCTCACTAAAGGCCTTACATACGGCGTTGACCGCCAGCTGTCTTACCCGGCCGCCGATCTCCAGCGCCGACATCAAGCGGTACCACTTAAGATCCGTATCGTGCCCTGTGATCTCATCGGCCACAAAGGCCACCCGGGTCGTCTGACTGACGGGCTGAGTTACCGCTGAAGATGCAGAAGATTCCTGCGCTGCAGGACTCTGGACGGGATGATTGCCGATAGCAGCGCTTTCATTTGTACCTTGGTCATCCGAGCTTTGGTCCTCCAAACTGAGATCATCCAAGCCTTGTTGAGTCTGAGCAGCGGCATCAGCGCGGGCGTGTGACTCAGATTGAGTATCAACTTGCCCAGCAAGATTAGGCGCTTCATTGCTTGGCGCGATCATCACCTGCTGGCTTGGCTCAGGTGATTCCCAAGGCGGCCTGTCTTCATCATTTAGGTACGCAGTAGGTTTCTGCGCAGAATTATCATTCTGCGTCTCAGGCGCTTTCGTCCCATGCTCAGTCTTCCCAGCCTCAGTCATACCTGCATCAGTCGTCACAGCCGTGTTCGAGACAGCTTCTACGCTCAGGGCTGCTTGCTCTGGCCGTTTGGGCGGCACATAAGGCGCTGCGCCAAACTGATTATCTTCGCCAGCCTGCTGCTCACTACTTGGCTGAGCCTGGTTAGCCCCAGGCTTTTTAGCGCCGACTAGGGGCTTTTTTGATGCGCTCTCCTTAGCCGCGTCCTCCTTAGCCGCATCTTCCTCAAGATCGCTAAGCAGACTCTGACGCGCATTCAGCACGGCGTCGAGCAGATCATCTTCTAACAGGTTGGGCGTGGTTTCTTCACTCGCCGATGCTGTACCGGTGGCCATGCCGCCATGGGGGGCATTTTCACTTACCGGAGCGCTAATAGTCTGGGCACTGTTGTCAGCCTGCGTTGTCGCCTCAGAGGAAGAAATATCGCCAGACGCCGGATTATCCTGTCCCTGCTGATAGGCAAGATAGGCTTCATAGTCGCTTGGGTCGCCAGACTCATCTTCATCTGAGCTGAAATAGAGATCATCGTAAAAACTGCCACTCTCGTCTGCTGACGAACTGGCTTGCTCGGCTATTGAAGCTGTTTGCTCGACGCTTTCTGCAGGCGTTTGAATCTCGCTAGGCAGAGCCGCTTCATCGCCTTGTGCTATCGCAGCACTCGTCGACGCATCCACTTTAGACTCGGCAGATGCTTCGCTTACGGGATTTTTATTTGCCGAGCTTGTTTCTTGCGAGCTCGGCTCAGGACTAGATTCAGGCTCAGGGCTGTGCCCTTGGCTTTGGGCCTGGCTCAAGATCAGCTGCTGCTCGGCAAACAGCTCGAGTGCGCCCTCATCCTCTTCAAGCGCATCCTTTTCTGTCGAATCAGCTTCAACTAAATCCACTGCAACTAAATTCGCTTCAAATGGGCCGTCAGTATCGCTTAACTTGTTCGTGTGCTCTGCAGTTGACGTTTGCGCATCGTCTCGGGACAACATTGCCGCATTTGCTTCACAGCTGGCCTCAACCTTAGCTTTTTCTTCAACCTCGGCTTCCACTTCGATCTGACTATTTGGCACAGACTCAGCAGGTTTCACCGACTTAACTGTTCCATCTGGCCTAGCAGAGGTTGGCGCAACATCTTCACCCTTGCCCTGTTCTGGTAAAAGAGTGTCTGGCAAGAGGATCTCGCTACCTGCCTCGCCCATCCAGCGCTGCACGGGTGCCTCGGGCACAAAGGCGATGGCGCGCAGCAGCGCCATCTCGAGACCGGATTTAGGATCTGGCGCATGGGGCAAATCCTGGCGACCATTTAGCAATAGTTGATAATAGAGCTGTACCTGCTCGGATCTCAGCTGTTTGGCGAAGGCCTTGATCTGCTCGGCATATTGAGATAGCTGAGCGGCACTCGGCGCAAATTGGGTCAAGGTGATCTGATGCAGCAGTTCCAGCAGGCTACGCAGCACCTCATGGGGATCGGCGCCAAAGGATAGCACCTCCCCAGTGACCGTCAGCAACTTGTCGACATCACCATCGCACAGAGCCTTGAGCAAGACGATCACATGATGCTCATCTATGGTCCCCAGCATGGTCTGAACCTGGGCAAGCCTCACCTGACCGGCCCCGAAGGCGATCGCCTGATCCGTTAAGCTCAAGGCATCACGCATACTGCCGTTGGCGGCCTTGGCGAGTAGTTTTACCGCGCCATCGTCATACCCCACCTGCTCCTGAGATAGGATGTGACCAAGCTGCACACAGATCTCATCGAGCGTCAGGCTCTTAAGATTAAATTGCAGACAGCGTGAGAGTACAGTTACCGGCAGACGCTGGGGGTCTGTGGTCGCCAGCAGGAATTTAACATGTTCCGGCGGCTCTTCCAGCGTCTTCAACAGCGCATTGAAGCTGCTACGGGAAAGCATGTGCACTTCATCGATCAGATACACCTTGAAGCGGCCGCGTGTGGGGCGATACTGAACGTTGTCCAGTAACTCGCGGGTGTCGTCGACCTTAGTGCGCGACGCCGCATCCACCTCGATAAGATCCACAAAACGACCCTGGGCGATCTCGACACAGCTGGCACATTGGCCACAGGGCGAGGCCGTTACCCCTTGCTCACAGTTCAGTCCCTTGGCAAATAGCCTGGCCAGACTCGTCTTACCCACCCCTCGGGTACCGGTAAACAGGTAAGCATGATGTAGGCGATTTTGCGATAAGGCATTGGTAAGGGCATGTAGCACATGTGACTGACCGACGACTTGCTCAAATGTTGCAGGCCGCCATTTTCTGGCTAACACCTGATATGACATGAAACTCCCCAAGGTTGGTAACTATTACGAAGCACACTTCATTAATCAGCAAACAATAACATGCCAAGGTCCATCTCGCTAGCAAGCTAAGCGCTTAGCGCGCCTTAATTTATCTTTGTTAAGCCAGCTTGCTTCATGTTTAACCTATCACCCGCTTTGCCAGCCATTTAAAGGCCGATTTCTAAGCCATCTTGAGCCACTCTTTAGTCAGTCTTTAGCGAGTTAACAGGGCAATGCTCGCCTTCTCCCACGCCATCAATCCCATGGGGTAGACAGCAGGTTCACATATCTCATCGGCCTAACATCACAGAGGCCCTGATAGCAAAATGCCGCGGCATAGCCACGGCACTTATATGATCGACATGAGTGATCAATTAGACGGTATTACTCGCCTTCGAACTCACATAGTGTCATCAATGAGAGGCCCATCTCGGCAAGACGATGCTCGCCGCCAAGCTCTGGCAGAGAAATCACAAACGCCGCATGCTCAACCTCGCCGCCTAGCTGACGGATAAGCTTTACTGTCGCTTCGATAGTGCCGCCAGTGGCAAGCAGATCGTCGACCACCAAAACCTTATCGCCCGGCTTAATGGCATCCGTGTGGATCTCCAGCATGTCATGGCCATATTCCAGCTCATAACTCTCAGAGATAGTTTCACGCGGCAGTTTACCTGGCTTACGTACAGGCACGAAACCGACGCCAAGCTCTAACGCCAGAGGCGCGCCGAAAAGGAAACCACGTGCCTCGGTGCCCACCACTTTGGTCACACCAAGATCTTTATAGCGCTCAACAAACAGGGCAATCGTCGCCTGATAGGCCGCTGGGTCTTCCATTAAACTGGTTACATCGCGAAACATGATCCCTGGTTTCGGATAATCTGGAATTGTCTTAATGCTCTGCTTGATCAAGGCTAACTTGTCTGTATTCATTACTACCATCTTTTTCGTTTGAGCCCTTAAAAAGGACAAACTGGCCATAGGGCCAGTTTTGACTAGAATTTTCGGCTAAAGCTTAAGCTCCTTTGGTATGGGTTGCAACAGCGAATGTCACAAAGCTTAACCAAACTCACCGCCAAGGTTCACAACCTAAGTTCACAATCAGTCATCTAATTCGGGAATTTGCCTAAGGTAAAGCAGCAAGCCTGTCAGCATGGCCAGCAGCATCAACTTCACCCACAGCAGCGGCACCAAGATGATACTCACGCTAAAACTTAAACAGGTGGCGATATAGGCCTTGCGCTTCAAGCCGCGGCGAATGGCACGCTCGTTGTGCCAGTTCTGCAGCGCATCGGCAAACCAGGGGTGGGTCATCAGCCAGGCATGGAGACGTTCACTCGAGCGGGCAAAACAGAAGGCCGCTAGCAAGATAAAAGGCACAGTCGGCAAAAGCGGAACGGCGATGCCTAGCAGGCCCAAAAACAGACTGCTAAGGCCTATGAGTAAATAGAAGCCCCGCTTGATGACCATGAATTCCTCGCATAAAAAAACCACTCATAAATGAGTGGTTAGTATACCTGAGTTCGCTCGTTAGGCTAGATGCTTAAGAGATCAGGTTTAGGTGTTTCAACCATGACAGGGTAGCTGGCAGCGTAGGCAACATCATTACCAGCAAGAAACCAAGAAAATAAACAAAATTAAACGGGTCTTTAAACGGCTGACTCATACTTTCCTCACTCATGATTGACAACTTTTATTGATCTAGATCAATTTTCGCCGCCATTATAGAGACAAGCCAGCACGATAGAAAGGACTAATTTGGACAAATTTTATCTCGCGGCGACCACTATCCCCCGCTCGGCCATATCCGCTAGCAGCTGCCTACAGCCTTCCACAATCTGCTGCCTGGGCATCTGCTGGTAGAGCTGGGTTAACCAGTCACACAAGGCCGTAAAGCCCACACCATCTTGTTGACCTATGTAGGCAAGTACCTGAGCGGTAAGCGGATTAAGCTGCAAGAAACACACTTCATCACTGCTATCCCGATAGAGGCAGAAAAAGTTCGGCTGCTCACTGGGCAGCTCGGGACGATAGTCTGGGCTGATGCGCTGCACCTCAAAATGATATTGCGCCACACGGGCGGCCAGGCTTAACGCCAGCGGACGCGCTTCTATGCTTTGTGCATCCAGGCGCTGGGACTGTCTATCATCGGGTGCCGTGGCAACCACCAGCTCCAACCATTCGTAGTGAGCCAGCTCGAGCATGAAGGCCGGGTCTTGCTCGCTCATCTGATATTCGTTTTGCAAGAACAGCAAAAACTCCTGGGCAATCTCGATGAAAATCGGCGTCTGGCAGTCGTGTGTGGCAAAAAACCGCTGAACGAGCGCCTGCCAGGTCTCTTCCTCATACAGGGAGCAGAGCACGGGAAAACCGCTGGCGACAAAGCCCTTCACATTGTTAAAAAACAGCTCGCGATAGATCCCCATGCGTCTGGCATCTGTCCCCTGCGGCAGGGGCGATGAGGGATCTTTGATGTAATCGATGAACGACTGTTGAACTTGGGTAAAACTCATTTAGGCACTCCGGTGACTGGGCTGCAATGCCTGGGCCTGATAGTCGTGTATCCTATTGATCTCTTTTAGCAACTCTGCGGTGGCGGGAATATTAAAGTCGCGCTCGAGCAAGGTTGGAAACACGCCGTGGGTCTGATAGCAAAGCGCTAACAAGCGCCAGACGGGATCGATAACATCGCTGCCATGGGTATCAACCTTAAGATCCTCCGCCTCATCGTAATGACCGGCAATATGCAGGTAGGCGATGCGTTCACAGGGCATGGCCTTCAGGAAGGCCTCGGCATCATATTGATGATTAATCGAATTAACATAGATGTTATTCACATCCAGCAGCAGTCGACAATCCGCCTCTTCCAGCACGGCATTGACAAACTCGCATTCACTCATCTCGCTACCGGGCGCGGCGTAGAAAGAGACATTTTCCAAGATGAAGGGGCGCTCAAGAATGTCCTGAACCTGCTCAATTCGCTTAGCAACATGACGCACCGCCTCATGGGTAAAGGGGATAGGCATCAAGTCATACAGATGGCCCTTGCCCGAGCAGTAACTTAGGTGCTCCGAATAGATATCGATACCATGATGGTCGAGAAAGGTTTTAACCTGCTTAACGAAACGCGTATCTAGGGGCTCCGGACTACCGATAGAGAGCGACAGCCCGTGGCAGAAAAACTTGTGCTTCTCTGTTAACTGCCTAAATTGACGGCCAAATTTACCGCCAAGTGTCATCCAGTTCTCAGGCGCCACCTCGAAAAAATCGATGGCACTTGGAACCGACTGGCAAAACTCATCTAGCATCTCACGGCGCAGGCCTAGACCCACCTTAGCTTGTGTCATCATCACTTCACCTCTAGTGAACAAATTGACGCATTTACCTTATGTAAAAAAAATTAGGCCAGTGAATACTGGCCTAATCGACATGGGCAATTGCCTTAAGGCCGATTACTTGTGGCCACCACACTTGCCTTCTTTGCCTTTCTTCATTCCTTCGCCACACTTGCCCTCTTTGGCCTTCATGTTCTCGCCACACTTACCTTCTTTGGCTTTCATGTTCTCGCCACACTTACCTTCTTTGGCTTTCATGTTCTCGCCGCACTTACCCTCTTTCTGAGCCTTCATCTGGGCGCCGCACTTACCTTCACCACACTTACCTTCTTTGGCGCCTTTCTTCATACCTTCGCCACATTTACCCTCTTTGGCTTTCATGTTCTCGCCGCACTTACCTTCTTTGGCGCCTTTCTTCATGTTCTCGCCGCACTTACCTTCGCCACACTTACCTTCGCCATCGGCGATCTGGTAACCAGCTTGCATTTCACTGTAACCAAACGGATTAGCTTGAGCCTGCGCCGCAAACGCGCTACCAACAAACACAGTGCCTAACGCTACAGCAACAGCAGTATTCTTAACTAATTTCATAATCTCTTCCTTTGTTGATCTCTTATATGCAATGGTTTGCCAACATCAGTGCGTTGCTGGCTCGGATAATATGACCCGGCCCCCTAGCTTTTTATTTCAAAAAACTTATCAGGCATCACATTTATGACCCAAATTATGTGTTAGCGCAAGCATCTAAACAGCAGTAATCGATTGATCTCACGTCTTTATTGACTAAAAATCGATAAGCCAGTCATAGATAACAAAAGATGCTCGCATCTGACTCATAAGTTTGGCTGGGCACAGCCGTTATCCCCACCCCTTCCCGCACGCACACAGGCTTTGTATCTGCCAGGTGCTTGACGTAGAATAAGCGCCCTTTTACCCGGCCTGGCAATGCAGTACTGAAGCAGTACGTACACCATGGCCGACAGGTTCACCTTTTTAGGCTCTGCGCCTTGAATTAATGAGAAAACGAGAATCATGCGTGTCATATTAGCCCCGATGGAAGGCGTTGCCGACGCCCCGATGCGAGCCCTGCTAACCAGCGTTGGCGGCTATGACATGGTGATCAGCGAATTTATTCGCGTTGTCGATCAGCTACTGCCTGAGAAAGTCTTCTACCGACTCTGCGCCGAACTGAAATATCAATGTAAAACCGCCTCCGGCACCCCGGTACGCCTGCAACTGCTGGGACAGGAACCCAACTGGATGGCCGAAAATGCCATTCGCGCCGTCGAGCTGGGTTCTCGCGGCGTGGATCTTAACTATGGCTGCCCGGCACCTATGGTTAATCGCAGTAAAGGCGGCGCCGCACTATTAAAGGAGCCGGAGACCATCTACCGGGTGACCCAGGCCGTCAGGCAGGCGGTGCCCAGGGACAAACCCGTGTCGGCCAAGATCCGTCTGGGGTGGGATGACAAGAGCCGCTGCACCGAAATCGCCCAGGCCATCGAAGCAGCCGGCGCCACCGAGCTCACGGTACACGCCCGCACTAAAGAGGAGGCCTATCGGCCACCGGCCCACTGGGAATATATAGCGCAGATCAAATCGGTGACCTCCCTGCCCATCATTGCCAACGGAGAGATCTGGGGCAGAGAAGATTACCTCAAATGCCGCGAGGCCAGCGGCTGTGATGACGTCATGCTAGGACGTGGCGCCCTGACCATTCCTAACCTGGCCCACGTGGTTAAAGGTAATCAGTCACCCATGCCTTGGACTGATGTTTTGGCGCTACTGCTGCAGTATTCGGAGTTTGAGATCGTCAGCGAGAAAGAGAAATACTATCCGGCGCGTATCAAACAGTGGCTCAGGTTTATCGCCCGTCACTATGAGGAGGGCGAAGCCCTATTCCGTCAGGTGCGTGTACTGAAAGATACCCAGAGTATCTTATCCCTGCTGCGCGGCAGCTAACACTCACCTTATGCCCATCTGTCGCGTCTGCTAACCCTCCCTAACGTAAGGCGCGACAAATAACCAGCCCAGTCTCTCCTTAACTGGTCTGATCTTTACATCCCTAAATGAGATTCACCATAAAAGTCACCGACTTTTGATCTTAGTCATAGCTAAGACGCCCAAGCGGTTTAGACTGATTATCTAAGAATATCAACTAGGCAATGATTTGTGAGCAGATCCCATATCAGACATGAACTGTCGGTGCTTGAAGCGAATCTCAGGAAAGAGTTAGGTACCCTGCTGGCATTACATCAAATAACACTCGATACCCAGCAGCTTTCGCTGACCTCATTAATAGACGAGATGACCTCAGCCAAATTGGCCGACGAACCGCTATTTATCAAGCTAACCCAACTCGATGCAGCCCTATGCCAGCTCGACCTTGGACTCTACGGCCTATGTTCAGACTGCGAGGCCGATATCGAAGCCGAGCGGCTCAACGCCAACCCGCTTGAGCAGCGCTGCACCCAGTGCGCCGCCGATTACTCCCACGAGCATAGGCACGAGCTCAGGCTCACCCACTAGCCACACCTTTATTAGCGGCCTGCTTTGTCATCGAGCAGCTCGCTTAGCCACGTCAGTCATCGATGGCCAAACCAAAAGCATTACGTCAAACATAAAAAAAGCCTCCTGAATCAGGAGGCTTTTATCGTTAAGTCACAGGGAGGGTGAATAACGATTTAGAACTTCTGTGTATAAGAGGCTGTGTAAGTTCGACCATACAAGTTATACAGCGCTGAATCGTATGCTAAGTTGGAATCCAATACTGGATCTTCGTTAGTTAAGTTGCGAATACCCAACGCAAACTTACCACTCCACGGCGCCATATAGTTATAGCTTAGGTCAAAGGTAGTTTGAGAAGGTAGACTACCAATCTCTTCAAACGTTGTAGGATCTGTGGTTTCCGCCTGACCAGCAATATGTTGGGTCAATAATGACACCCCATGGTCGCCATAGGTCCAATCAATTACCCATGTGAAGCGATAATCAGGCAAGCCATTACGTCCAACCATATTGTTTACAGGACCATCAAAGTACTCTTCATCTTCATAGGTAAGAACATAGGTCAAATCAAAACTTGAGCCAAAGTCACCAATTGACGTTTCAATTGGGGCTAAGGACAAGTTGAAGTCAATACCCGACGTATCGAAGCCATTACCGTTAACCAGTGGTGTGGTCGCTTCGAGAATCTTACCGTCTGGACTGTCACCGGCACGAATAATTTCACCTCGAGATAGATTGCCGTAACCGACTTTTGCTTCTTCTCTTAACAGCGAATCTAGAGATACGAAGGTGATCACATCATCAATTGATAAGCTGTAGTACTCAACTTTAGTGCTTAAGCTGTCTGTGATGTTCCAGATAACACCCACGTTGTAAAAATCTGACGTCTCAGGGCCAAGATCTTCATTTGCTGTGCGAGTCACGTCATATTGAGTCGAACGACAATCGGAAGGTGCAGTGCCCTGCAACTCACAATAATGATAGTCTGTCGCATAATCAGCACTGAAAGAGTCCGCTGCATATAAATCTGATAGTGCAGGCGCCCTAAAACCTTGTCCCCAAGAACCACGTATAACCAGGTTATCTAATGCTTGATAACGTAGTGCGACTTTCGGTGTGGTCGCGGTACCGAAGTCTGAGTAATTATCGTAACGGAAAGCAAGGTTCAGCTCTAAATCATCGGTAATTGGCAAAATAGATTCACCAAACAACGCGAATACATCACGATCACCACCCGAACCGTTACCTGAAGAACCAATAACCTCCCCAGCTGCTGATTCTGCATCTACCTTAGACTTGTACTTATACTGCATAAATTCAGAACCGAAGTACCAACCCACTAATCCACCGGGTAGCTCTAACGCTTCAAAGTTTATGCCTGCATTAACGCTTTGAAACTCCATGATATCTTGAGCTAGTGTATCGTGTGAAATAGCCGCTACAACATCGGCACTATTGCCTTCAGGGCCAAAATTAAACTCACCGCTCTTCACCAACGCTTCCACTGTTGGACGGTGAACATAACCCGTACCATAGTTGCTGTTTTCCGCTAGGTTATAGTGATAGGTAAAATCCCAACCAAAGCTATTGTGTTCGCCAACTAAACCAAGCTGAATATCCGTGCTGTAGTCAATCGTCGTAGAATCACGTGTACCCACATCAGTGAAACGATAGTAAACTCGACCGGCATTTTCATTTTTAGTGGTATTAATATAGTTGCCATCGGCATCATAGTTCTGAACGTCTAGCTGACCTGCGTCAACGTTAAACCAACCTGCAGCAGGTGCGTAACGACCAAAGGTTTCGTTGCGGCTAAATAGGCCTTGACCTTCGAAACGGATCTCATCAGAGATCTCGTAATCTGCAGTAACATAACCCGCGGTATACTGACGAGCGGCGTGATCTGCTGCTTCAGAGGTATAGTCATAACCGCAGATAAAGTCACCATCACCATAATCATAGACATGACCGCCACCGACCATTTTTTCGTTGTCACAAGCAGCCATCGGCTTGAACTGGAATGTAGTCATATCCAGGAAGTTACGAGCGTAGGCTGATACCCCTGTAGTATCGGCATACTTATCGGCTAACACGTTAGTAGAGCTTGAAAACCAACGATCACGTTGATAGATAATCTCTCGATTTTGGTGCTCAAATGAGAACGTTAAACTTCCTTTGTCGCTCGTGGTTCCACCAACAACGTGTACTTTCCATTCCTCACCACCAGGTTGATCTGGACTAGTACCCGTTGCCGAAACCTCGAGACCTTCAAAGCCTTTTTTCAAAATAATATTAACTACGCCAGCAACCGCGTCCGAACCATAAACAGCGGAGGCTCCATCGGTAAGCACTTCAATACGTTCAATCGCGGCTGTAGGGATTGTATTAAGGTTTACAGCAGTCCCCCCCATAGTCGGTGAACCCGGCATACGTTTACCGTTTAGCAGCACCAAGGTGCGATCTGCTCCAGCACCACGAAGAGAGATGTTGGCCTGACTTTGCCAGGTACTACCTGATGATTCAGAGAACGAACCGAAAGTGTTTAAATTACTACGGCGCAATACGTCAGCAATTGACATCTCACCTGTCTTCTCAATATCGGCCACACTTATCGTCGTTACCGGAGAAGAACCTTCCATATCAGTTCTTTTAATACGCGAGCCAGTGACTTCGATGCGTTCAACTTTATCGCTTTGCTCTTCAGCAATTGCGATACCAGATAAAGCAAGGCTAGATGTCGCCGCGGCAAATAAGCCTACGCGAACCGCCTTTGCAGTTAAGGTCAAAGAGTTCATATGTTTCCCTCATAATACGAAATCAGAAAAATCCAGTTTCGATCATCAATATATTTTTATTTTTAAATTAAGAAGAATGTCCTTCGGTGAAGATATTGTGAAAAAACAACAAACAAGTCAACGCCGTTAACAACAAAATAACCAGGATGATAATAATTGATACAAATGGATAATAAAAAACAACATAACAGCGCCACAAAAGATCATTCAACCGACTGATAATTAGAGATTTTAAACATAACCCCTTCTTATTGAAAATAACGTAAAAACATAGCCACACAATTGCAACAACTTAATACACCTGTATTTTTTATGTTTAAATTATTAAATAAAGATCAACGGAAAACCAAAAACAAACAAGAAGACAACAATGTAAAACAATGTATCGTAAAAGTAAGTAAGAGCAAGCAATTAGATTTAACAACGGAAAGTTAAAAAACCATTTACCAGGCACCTTTACTTTTATTTAAAAGCAAACTAAACCTCCCCATTAAATTCACGAAGAGTGTATTAAGAACATTTAACCAGGCAATAAAAGGTAATAAAGAAGAGATTAAGACTAAATGAGGACTCACTTAGTCTTAAATATGTTAAAGGGCAATTTTTGCGAAATAAATAGCGCAAGTACCTTCGTGGGAGGAGTAATAGCTCAGCATTAATGTATCATCTTTCAGCACGACACCTGCGTAGCTGGTATCGCCACCCGAGGGTAGAGTCAATAGCTCCTCTATCTGAGCCGTTTGCCGATCGATCGCTACAAGAGAGGTGCGCACTCTGTCGTCATACAGGCGTACCACGCCATAGAGCTTACCCTGATAGAGAAAAGTAACAGGTCCCCCCACGCGACAATTTGTCACTTGCCAACACCACTGGGTATAAGGAGGCGCTGACTCACCCAGTAATGCACGCTCATCGGTCTGCCAAAGCGGATCCCGGCGCAGCAGACAGATGGCCTTATCATGCTCATCGAACACTAGGCCGGACTCATTCACATAACCCGCCTGACTCAGCTTTTCCACCAGGGGCTGAAAATCCCTGTCTGCATTACTTTTATATAGCGCCGCATAGCCATCATGTTCGTGACACAAATAGGCGATGCCATACAAGTGCCCCTTGTGCGGCGTGATGCGCCATAACCACTCTTTCTCTTTCACCAGCGCCTTGAGAGCGGACCAATGCTCACCATCGTGGGATTGCCAGCAGTAAGAGCGCATGCCCTCGCCCTTCCCCTCATGCATAGCGCCGCCACCAAACAGCAGTAATCTGTCATTGTCGGCCACCAGCTTACCATCTCTTAGATCGGCAAAGTCGACATCGACAAGGGCGACACTCTGCCAGTCTTGCCCCTCGTTATCGGATCTAAGGATACGCAGTGCACCGTCTGGCGACACATGGGCACTGGCCTGACGAAATACGCAATACAGCTTGTTTTTAAAGCGCACCAGATCCGTAAAGGCGTTGTGGGGCGAAGCGTCCCAAATCTTGGCTACTGAGATTAGTTTCATGTGTTTCTCCGCACATTGATTGCATTAATGATGGCCGACTAAAATGATGGCCGAATAAGGTTCGTGACTCAAGCCAAGACACAGTTAAAAACAGTCTATAACCAATGGCTAAGGTCTGGCTCTGCGCAAGCACCACTACCAACATGACTAGGTCTGTTGATCTTTCGCGTTCATTTTTGCTGCATTCTGTATCGCTTTTATACAAGGCAGAGCGATTGTCATATAGTGCACTACATCAATGAGCGATAACGCAGCAGAAAAATGATACAGACATAAAAAAGCCTCACTCTCAAAAGAGTAAGGCTTTCTTGATACATGGGCTAATCGGCTTAACCTAGCTTCTCTGGCGCGGCGTCTTACCGGCTGTAGTCTTATGCTTACGCACGGCGCGGCGGATCTTAGCGCTCTTCACCTTGGCGCGGGCCACACTGTGTTTGTCTGTGCCCAGCAGGGTGCGGGTTTCTTCATCTAGGCCGGCCAGCTTACGCAGATAGTTTACCTGCTCTATCGGCAGCTCGACCCAGCCGCCACGAGGCAGTGACTTGGGCAGATCTATCATACCGTAGCGAATACGAATCAGACGGCTCACCTGGACTTCCTGAGATTCCCACAGACGACGAACCTCACGATTACGACCTTCGGCCAGCGACACATGCCACCACTTGTTCATGCCCTCGCCACCGGCTGGCTTTATCTTATCGAAATGCGCCGGGCCATCTTCCAGGGTCACGCCGGTGCGCAGACGCTGAATACAGGCGTCGGTCACCTCACCAAAGGTACGAACAGCGTATTCACGCTCCACCTCATGGGACGGGTGCATCAGGCGGTTAGCCAGCTCACCATCAGAGGTAAACAGCAACAGGCCTGAGGTGTTGATATCCAGACGTCCCACCGCAACCCAGCGTGAGTCGCGGGTCTTAGGTAAACGGTCGAATACCGTCGGGCGCCCTTCGGGATCTTTGCGGCTGCAGATCTCCCCTTCAGGCTTGTGATAGGCGATCACACGGCAAACCAAGTCATCCTCAGACTTGATCGATACCGTACGGCCATCGATACGCACCTTGGCATCGGCCTCGATACGATCGCCAAGTTTGGCAATTTCACCGTCTATACTAACTCGACCTGCAGCAATCCATGCCTCCATCTCACGACGGGAGCCATGGCCTGCACGGGCCAAGACTTTCTGCAATTTTTCACTCATTAGTAGACTCTTCATCGGTTTTAGGCGCTGTATTGTCAGGGGCCGACTCGACCACCTGTGTTTGTCCAAACAGCGCCGCTAGTGACTCGGCATCGGATAAGGGAGGAAGGTCCGCAATCCTGTCCAAGCCAAAATAGGCTAAAAATTCATTTGTGGTCGCATAGAGTGCGGGCCTGCCCGGCACCTCTTTATGACCGATTATCTTAATCCAGTGTCTATCGGATAGACTCTTTATGATATGACTTCCCACCGCCACACCACGAACAAACTCTATATCGGCACGAGTAACCGGCTGACGATAGGCGATCACCGCCAGCGTCTCCAGCGTCGCTCGCGAATAGCGCGGCGCCTTCTCCTGCCACAGAGGCTGCAAATAAGGGCTCAAGGTCTCGATGGACTGAAAACGATATCCGCCCGCCACCTTGACTAACTCTATGCCCCGCCCCTGATAATCCTGCTGCAACTCCTCAATGGCGGCCTTCACTTTGGTGCGGGAGACGCTAAAGTTGGCCAGCACACTCTCATTTAAATGCTTGATAGAGACAGTCCTAGCCATCACAAACAGACTGGCTTCAATCAGCTGTTTGAGCTGATCCGGATTTATTTGCAGTTTCTTACTCGACAATCAATAGGCCCTAACATGTATGGTCGACAGCGGCTGCGCCTGGATCAGATCGACCAAAAGCTCTTTCACCAGCTCCATCAGCGCAAGAAAGCTCACCACCACGCCAGCTCGCCCCTCAGAAACATCAAATAGCTGCTCAAAAGGCACATAGGACTTGCCTTCTAGCATAGCCAATATTTGCGTCATGCGTTCCCGTGTCGACAGCTGCTCGCGTCTCACATGGTGATGCTCAGTGGCCTCGACCCGTTTTAACACGGCCGCGAAGGCTCCGGCTAACTCCACCAACGACACAGACGGCGGCACCAACACAGGCTTGATATCCGGCGCTGGTAGCACCTTAGCCTGAAACACATCCCGCTCGAGTCGCGGCAAGGCATCTAGCCTTTGCTGCGCATCTTTAATCACCTCGTAGGCCTTAAGCTGTCTGATCAGCTGGGCTCGTGGGTCCGCCTCATCTTCCTCTTCAAGCTCGGGCCTAGGTAACAAGAGGCGCGACTTTATCTCGGCCAGGGTCGCGGCCATCACCAGATAGTCGGCGGCCAGTTCTACCCGAGCGCCTTGCAAGAGATCAATGTATTCAAGATACTGATCCGTCACCGGCGCAATGGCCATCTCGACAATATCCAGCTTCTGCTTGCGGATAAGATAGAGCAGCAGATCCAGCGGCCCTTCGAAAGACTCGAGAAACACCTCCAGCGCCTCGGGCGGAATAAAGAGATCCGCCGGCAGTTCTCTGACGGGTTCGCCCCTGACCAGGGCCAAAGGTAAACTTTGCTGAGTCCCCTGCATCCGCTCTCCAAGTCACCCGGCAGGTATCACCCAGCCGGAAGCTAAAGGTATAACTAAACTAAATCCGTAACTAAAATGGTGAGGACCTGCACCGATCGACGGCGGATAATCATCCAGCCAAGGCGAGGCTAATCGACACCAAACGCGCGATTATACCTGCAAATTTGGCCAATAGACAGGGCTTTAGCCAAACTGGCTAATATCCCCGGCGCCTTCACGTAGAATCTCGATATCGCCCTCAGACAGATCGATAACCGTAGTAGGTTTCTCACCCAGATAACCGCCATGAATGATCACATCCACCTGATGCTCCAGGATGTCGCGAATGTGCTCGGGATCTGACTCGGCAAACTCTTCACCCGGTAGGATAAGACTGGTGGACATCAGCGGCGCATCGAGCGCTTCCAGAAGCGCCAGGGCAATCACATTGTCCGGCACGCGAATACCGATTGTCTTTTTCTTGGGGTTTTGCAGGCGCTTAGGCACCTCTTTGGTCGCCTTGAAGATGAAGGTGTATGGCCCAGGTGTGTTGTGCTTCAGCACGCGGTAAGCCTGATTGTCCACCCTGGCATAGGTCGCCAGCTCGGACTGGTCACGCACCATCAAGGAGAAGTTGTGATCGTTCTCTATCTGACGAATACGCACTATGCGGGTCATCGCGTCTTTCTCGCCCAGCAGGCAACCTAAGGCATAGCCAGAGTCTGTGGGATAGACCACCACCCCACCCTGCTTGATCACATTCACCGCCTGATTGATCAGGCGAACCTGAGGATTTTCCTCATGTACATAAAAAAATTGACTCATGGGTTTACCATCCAATTATCCATTTGCCACACCCAATCAACTCCTTGGGGTTGGAACATATTTTTACCTAACTCGAGCCAGCTGCCAGGGAAATGAAAATCGCTTCCCAGCGAGGCGTATAGTTCGTTAAGCCGACTCAAGGCTATTAAGTTGTTACGATCGTCCAGGGTTTGCTGCCCCAGCACCACTTCCATGGCATCGCCACCGGCGGCCTTAAATTCACGTACCAGACGCTTTAACCATTTGGCCGACAACTTGTAGCCACTGGGGTGTGCCAGCACGGCGACGCCGCCCGCCTCATGAATGATGGCGATAGCGGTTTCCATATCGGACCAATTGTTCGGCACATAGCCAGTCTTACCCCGGGCCAGGTATTTCTTGAACACGGCGGCTGCATTGGTGGCATAGCCGTTGTCCGCCAACCAGCGAGCATAGTGGCCGCGACTCAGGGCGGCGCCTTCGGCTAACGCCTTGGCCCCCTCATAGGCACCGCTGATCCCGGCCTTCTCAAGACGCACACCTATCTCCATCGCTCGCGCCTCACGCAAGGCACGCTGCTCGGTCAAGAAGGCATCCAGCCCCTGATGTTCGGGGTCGATATTGAGTGCAACGATATGAATATCGAAGTTATTCCAACGAGTGGAGATCTCGCAGCCGTTAATCAGAGTCAAAGGCTCGGCTTGACTGTCGTTGAAGCTGTGGGCTTCCTTGAGACCGGCTAAGGTATCGTGATCGGTAATGGCCAGCATCTGCACCCCATTAGCGAGGGCACGGGCCACTAATTCTGACGGGGTTAACTGGCCGTCGGATGCCGTGGTGTGGCTGTGAAGATCGATTAAACGCGTTTCATCTGTCATCCCTTTATTCTACTCGACTTTGTTATTAGAAACATCTAATTGGATGAAAATGGACGAAATTGCATGAGATTCGTTAAATCTCATCGGCAATCGCTGCAGATTGTGATCTCAAGATGATAAATACGCCAAATAGAAAAATATTCAATTGACAAGGCTGCGGGGGGGATGTTTTTATATAGCCATCAACGAGATTTTACCTTTACATGAGATAGACACTGAAATGACGACGCAGCTATTCAACAACATCAACTGGTGGTGGCACTTCCCAACTTAGCGGGTGGTGTGAATTTCTGTGCTCATGTAAAAGAGACAAGATTTAAACAAAAAGCCCGCATTCGATGCGGGCTTTTTGCATTTAATCGCCTAATTTTATTAATAGATTTATACACGACTAACCCAAACAAACAATCGAGTTAGTCCACTACCGGCAAGTAGGAGCGCAAATATGGGGCAAGAGTTTCTGGCCAGCGTCAACACCATAAAGGAACGGATCACCTATCATGACGATCCTCTCCAGCTGTATCAGCACCTGACACTGGATGCGGCACATACCATGTTGCTGGAATCGGCTGAGATAGACAGTAAGGATCACCTCAAGAGCATCATCATGACCCACGCCGCCCTGGCCATACGTTGTGAAGGTTATCAGCTCAGCTTCACCGCGCTGAGCGACAATGGTCAGGCGCTACTCGGCCCCATTGCCTGCTTCTTCGGCAGCGATGAGCGTCAACTTGAAGGCAAGACCTTAACCCTTACCCTGCAAAAGGATGCAGGCCTACTGGATGAAGATGCCAGATTAAAGTCGACCTCGCCGCTAGATGGCCTGCGCAGCCTGATAAAACATATCGACATGGGCAATGATGCCCAGTTCGAGAGCCTGTTTCTCGGCGGCGTGCTGGCGTTCGATCTTATCGACACGGTAGAGCCGCTGCCCAAGGTGAACCAGAGCGCCAATACCTGCCCTGATTATCTCTTCTACCTGGCCGAAACCCTTATTCTGGTGGATCACCAAACCCGCAGCGCCGATATCATCAGCCATGATTTTACCCAGCAGACCGATGTTAAGACATCATCAGTCGCGGCGACACTGGCCGAGCGGCGCGCCCAGCTCAGCCAAGCCTGCGGCTCGCTACCTGAGGTAGCGCCACTATCTCCTGTCGATTGCGAAGCCGAGGTCAATGTTTCCGATGAAGCGTTCAAGACCATAGTGACAGATCTTAAGTCCCACATCGTCGCCGGCGACATCTTTCAGGTGGTGCCTTCGCGCAGCTTCAGCCTTCCCTGCCCGAGCCCACTGGGCGCCTACCGCGCCCTCAGAGAAACAAACCCCAGCCCCTATATGTTCTACTTCCGTGGCGATGACTTTACCCTGTTTGGCGCCTCGCCAGAGAGTGCCCTCAAGTATGAGGCCAACACCAATCAGGTCGAGATCTACCCCATAGCCGGCACCCGCAAGCGAGGCAAGACGGCTAATGGCGATATCGACTTCGATCTCGACAGCCGTATCGAGCTGGAACTGCGCCTGGATAAGAAAGAGTTGTCCGAACACCTGATGTTGGTGGATCTGGCCCGTAACGACGTGGCCCGCATCAGCCAGAGCGGCACCCGCAAGGTGGCCGAGCTGCTGAAAGTGGATCGCTACTCCCACGTGATGCACCTGGTCAGCCGGGTCACCGGCCAGCTTAGAAGCGACCTCGATGCCCTGCACGCCTATCAGGCCTGCATGAACATGGGCACCCTAACCGGCGCCCCTAAGGTTAGCGCGGCACAGCTTATTCGCGGCGCCGAAAAGACCCGCCGTGGCAGCTATGGCGGAGCCGTGGGCTACCTCAATGGCCTTGGCGACATGGACACCTGCATAGTGATCCGCTCCGCCTTCGTGAAAGATGGCCAGGCCCATATTCAAGCCGGCGCGGGCGTAGTGTATGACTCAGATCCCCAGGCCGAAGCCGACGAGACCCGCCAGAAGGCTCAGGCGGTCATATCAGCCATCAAGATGGGAGGCGGACAATGAAGCTCTACCTACTGGATAATTTCGACTCTTTTACCTACAACCTGGTGGATCAGTTCCGCAGCCTGGGCTTCGAGGTGGTGATCTACCGTAACGACTTAGACGCCCAGTTTATCGCCGACAAGCTGCTACAAGAGCAAGACAAGGCGGCGCTGGTATTATCGCCCGGCCCGGGAGCGCCCCATGAGGCGGGCTGCCTGATGGCGCTCATCGATCTCTTGGCGGGCAAGGTGCCTATGCTGGGGATCTGCCTCGGCCACCAGGCGATGATCGAACACTTCGGCGGCAAGGTGGAACGAGCCAAGCAGGTGGTTCACGGCAAGGCCAGCCCAACCGAGCACAACGGCCAGGGGATCTTTGCCGGCCTACCCTCGCCGCTCCCCGTCGCCCGATACCACAGCCTGGTAGCCACCAAAGTGCCCGACTGCCTGGAGGTGATCGCCACCACAGACGAGATGCCCATGGCCATCTCCCATAAAACCGTCAAAGCGGTGGGCTTTCAGTTCCACCCCGAGTCTATCTTGACCACACTCGGCAGCCAGCTGCTGACACAGACATTGACCTACCTGACCCAAGACGCCCAGTTAAGCCGCGGCCAAGGAGTATTGTAATGAGTGAACTACAGCCGATTTTCGACAGGCTTTATCAGGGGCAAACCATCAGCCGCGAGGAGACCAAGGCGCTGTTTAGCGAGATAGTCGAGGGCAAGATGGATCCCGTCGCCATGGCCGGCATGTTGGTCGCGATGAAGATGCGCGGTGAGACCATAGATGAGATCTCCGGCGCGGCCGACGCATTGCTGCAAGCCGCCAAGGCGTTTCCCGCCCCCAGTGAGGCGACACGCACCCAGGGCATAGTGGATATCGTGGGCACCGGCGGTGACGGTCACAACACCATCAACATCTCGACCACCTCAGCCTTCGTGGCCGCGGCGGCGGGCGCAAAGGTGGCCAAGCACGGCAATCGCAGCGTATCGAGCAAGTCTGGCTCGTCGGATCTGCTGGCGCAGTTTGGTATCGATCTCACCATGGCGCCCGAGACCGCCCGGGACTGTCTCGACAATCTGGGGCTCTGTTTCCTGTTCGCGCCCCACTATCACGGCGGCGTGCGCCACGCTGTGCCTGTGCGTCAAGCACTGAAGACCCGCACCCTGTTTAACGTCTTAGGTCCATTGATCAATCCAGCCAGGCCCGACTACATGCTACTGGGGGTCTATGATCCTATGCTGGTGCGCCCTATCTGCGACGTGCTCAAGGCGCTGGATGTAAAACGCGCCATGGTAGTCCACGGCAGCGGCCTGGATGAGGTAGCGGTACACGGCGAGACCTTAGTCTGTGAGCTGAAACAGGGCGAAATCGTCGAATATTACCTCTCACCCGAGGCCCTGGGGCTAAGCCGCGCCGAGATAAGCGATCTCGCCGGCGCAGGCCCTGCCGAAAACGCCGAAATCACCCGCGCCATATTGCAAGGCCATGGCCAGTTGGCGCACACTGAGGCGGTAGCTGCCAATGCAGGCTGCGCTCTCTATGTGTCCGGTTGCTGTGACAGCCCACAGCAAGGCACGGCGCTGGCGCTACAAACCCTCACCAGCGGCAAGGCATACACCCTACTCCAGCAGCTTGCTAGCGCGAGCCAAAGTGACAACCTAGGAACAAACTGATGCAAGCGAGTGTAAACAGTCAAGCAGGCGAATCCAAGACAAGCAGCAATGTGCTGACCCGTATCGTCGACACTAAACCGGCTCATATCGCCGCGCTGAAACAGCGCTTCCCCGAGGCCTCGCTAACGCCCAAGGTGTCCGATCGCAGCCTGTATCAGGCACTCAAGGCGCCCAATGCCGGCTTCATCTTCGAGTGCAAGAAGGCCAGCCCCTCTAAGGGCCTCATCAGACAAGCGTTCGACGTCGAGGCTATCGCCGATGTCTACCTGCATTACGCTGCCGCCATCTCGGTACTGACCGACGAGCAGTTTTTTCAAGGCGACATGGATTACCTGCCCAAGGTACGCGCCCGGGTGACCCAGCCCATCTTATGTAAAGACTTCTTCGTCGATCCCTACCAGGTGAAACTGGCGGCCCACCAGGGCGCCGATGCCGTACTGCTGATGTTGTCGGTACTGGATGATGACCATTACCGCCAGCTGGCAAGCCTGGCGGCCCAGTACCAGCTGGATGTGCTGACCGAGGTCAGTAACGAAGAAGAGCTCAAGCGCGCCATCGCCCTGGACGCCGCTATCATAGGGATCAACAACCGCAACCTGAGAGATCTCACCACAGATCTGGCAACCACTGAGGCTTTAGCCCCGCATATCCCGGCCGACCGCGTGGTAGTAAGCGAATCAGGCATCTACACTCAGCAGCAGGTGAGACGCCTCAGCCCCTTAGTTGATGGCTTCCTGGTAGGCAGCTCGCTGATGGCCGAGGCCGATCTTGATCTCGCCTGTCGCACGCTCACCCTTGGCCACAACAAGGTCTGCGGCCTGACCCGCTGTGAAGATGTGCGCGCCGTCACTGATGCCGGCGCCCTCTACGGCGGACTAATCTTTGCCAATAAATCGCCTCGCTACGTTAGCCCAGAGCAGGCACTAGACTTAGTCGAGCAGCAGCGAAGCAGTGGTAAGGGGCTGAATTTTGTCGGCGTCTTCGTCAACGAAGAGGTCACCACCATCGCCGAGCTGGCCAAACGTTTAAACCTGTTTGCGGTGCAGCTTCACGGCAGCGAGAGCGAATACGATATCGATCAGCTCAGACTTAAGCTAAATGAACTTGATTGCCAGACCCAGATCTGGAAAGCGATTGCCGTCGATGTTGATGCTAACGTTAGTGTCGACAGCGACGATTGCCAGGCCCCCTCCATCCCAACCAATGCCGATCGCCTGCTCTACGACAGCAAGACAAAGGCGACAGACGGTGTGCAGTTTGGCGGCACGGGCCATGCCTTTAACTGGCAGCAGCAACTGCCGCAAAAGGCTGATGCCATATTGGCCGGTGGGCTTAACGCAGGCAATGCCTTCGACGCCGCACGGCAGGGCTTCTTCGGCCTGGACTTTAACTCGGGCCTCGAGTCGGCTCCCGGCATCAAGGATGCAGAGCTTATCAAGCAAGCCTTTACCGCCCTTAGACAATATTAACGTTTTGCGGCGCACCGAAACGGCGCCGCCCCATACAGAGAGAGCTTTATGATGACTAAGCTGGACCCTTATTTCGGCGAATATGGCGGTATGTTTGTACCGCAGATTTTGATGCCCGCCCTCAAGCAGCTCGAAGCCGCCTTCGTCGATGCACAGAACGATCCTAGCTTTCAAGCCGAATTTACCGATCTGCTGAAAAACTATGCCGGCAGACCGACCGCCTTGACGCTGACCCGTAACCTCAGCCCCAATCCTCTGGTGAAGATCTACCTCAAGCGTGAAGATCTGCTCCATGGCGGCGCCCATAAGACCAACCAGGTATTGGGTCAGGCCCTGCTGGCCAAGCGTATGGGCAAGAAAGAGATCATCGCCGAAACCGGCGCCGGACAGCACGGCGTCGCCACGGCCCTGGCCTGCGCGCTATTAGGCCTCAAGTGTAAGGTCTACATGGGCGCCAAAGATGTCGAGCGTCAATCGCCCAACGTGTTCCGCATGCGCCTGATGGGCGCCGAGGTGATCCCGGTCACCTCAGGCTCTGCCACCTTGAAAGATGCCTGTAACGAGGCGATGCGCGACTGGTCAGCCAGCTACGACAAGGCTCACTACCTGCTGGGGACCGCCGCCGGTCCCCATCCCTTCCCCACCATAGTGCGCGAATTCCAGCGCATGATTGGCGAAGAGACCAAGGCGCAAATACTCGAACGTGAAGGACGTCTGCCCGATGCGGTGATCGCCTGTGTCGGCGGCGGTTCTAATGCCATCGGCATGTTTGCCGACTTTATCGACGAGCCTTCGGTTAAGCTTATCGGTGTCGAGCCTGCCGGCCTCGGCATAGACACGCCCAAACATGGCGCGCCCCTCAAACACGGTAAGACGGGGATCTTCTTCGGCATGAAGGCGCCGCTGATGCAAGACAAAGAGGGGCAGATTGAAGAGTCTTACTCCATCTCTGCCGGGTTAGACTTCCCATCGGTCGGCCCGCAGCACGCCCATCTGGCGGCAACCGGTCGTGCCACCTATGAGTCGGCCACAGATGATGAGGCACTCGCCGCCTTCCAGCTGCTGGCCCGCAGCGAGGGGATCATCCCGGCGCTGGAGTCGGCCCATGCCCTGGCCTATGCCATCAAGCTGGCCGAGGCCGCCACCGAGGAGACCCTATTGGTGGTCAACCTCTCAGGCCGTGGCGACAAGGATATCTTCACCGTTGCCGACATCTTAGAGAAGCAACAAGCAAACAACGAGGAGAGCGGCAATGAGTAACCGTTATCAGGCAGCATTTGCCGCACTAGGAGCCAATAACCGCGGTGCATTTGTGCCCTTCGTTACCATAGGCGATCCCAATAAAGAATTGTCGCTGAAGATCATCGAGACCCTGGTAGAGAATGGCGCCGACGCGCTGGAACTGGGCTTTCCCTTCTCCGATCCCCTCGCCGATGGCCCGGTGATCCAGGGGGCTAATTTGCGCGCCTTAGCCGCAGGCACCACGCCGAGCGCCTGCTTCGAGATCATCGCAGCGGTGCGCGCTAAATACCCAGACCTGCCCATCGGCCTGCTGCTGTATGCCAACCTGGTGTATGCCAACGGGGTGGAAGCCTTCTATGCCAGGGCCAAGGCCGCCGGCGTGGATTCTGTGCTTATCGCCGACGTGCCGGTTGAAGAAGCCGCGTCCTTTATCGCCGCCGCCAAGGCCCACGAGGTAGCGCCAATCTTTATCGCGCCGCCCAATGGCGATGCCGAGACGCTGCGCCAGGTGGCCGAGCAGGGTCAAGGTTACACCTATCTGCTCTCACGCGCCGGGGTAACGGGCACTGAGTCTAAGGCAGGCATGCCGCTGGATGACATCCTGGCCCAGCTAAAAGCCTTCGACGCGCCGCCGCCCCTACTGGGCTTTGGCATCGCCGAGCCAGCTCAGGTCAAGGCCGCCATCGACTCGGGCGCGGCGGGCGCCATCTCGGGCTCTGCCGTGGTGAAGATCATCGAGGCCCATCAAGACGATGAGCAGGCCCTGCTCAGCGCTCTGGGTCAGTTTACCCGTGAGATGAAGGCGGCGACCTAAGCTGAGGTGTCACACTAGGCAGCTCAGAACATACATTACGATCCCCGCCCTGTGCGGGGATTTTTTTATCCATCATGGCCATATCACTGATCCTTTCTGCTGTCTTCGCCGTAACGCTTACAGCCACCCATCTAGCCCAAACATTCCAAGCTGAAGGATATAGATTCAACACGCATCCTCAGCCCCTTGAATACTGAACAAGATTTACAGTAACAGGAGTAATTGGTGGCCACGGCCTATACTTACTCTATTGCGCTAAAAGCGTTTTTTAACGGCCATTTAACCGCTACTTTGCAAAAATCAGTAGCCCGCATCGCCATTTTACATAAGGACGCGCAATGCAAAGCTTTGACAACTTATTTAAGGGAGTGATCTTCGATCTCGACGGCACCTTGGTGAGCAGCTCCCTCGACTTTAAGGCCCTCAAGCAGGCGGTCGGCTGCCCGTTAGATCAGGATATTCTCGCCTTCGTGAGGCTGCTGCCAAAGACGCGCTCCACCGAGGCGCACAAGATCATCACACGGGCAGAGCACCTGGACGCTATGAGTGCCGAGGCGCTAACCGGCGCATTAGCCCTGCTGGATTTCTTACTACTGCAACAGATCCCAACGGCAATCGTCACCCGCAACAGTCGCCGCGCCGCCGAGTTAAAGATAGAGCGCTGCAAGCTACCGATAGACCTCATCTACAGCCGCGACGATGGCCCGGCCAAGCCCGATCCCAGCTGCCTGCTGGCGCTAGCTAAGGCCTGGCATCTGCCGCCACAGCAGATAGCCTATGTCGGCGACCACCACTATGATGTCCAGGCCGCCAAGCGGGCAGGCATGCCATCAGTACTGCTCACCGCGCGGCGAGCCTATGGCGAGCAGCACGGCGCCAGTTTCATCTTCAAAGATCTGATGGCGCTGCATAGGGCACTGCCCTCCATCTCGCTATGCGCCTGAGCTTGCAATCAATAAGCAGCGCACATGAAGATGCTACTTGGCTTGACCTTACTAGGCCCTAACCTTCTCACTGTCCAAGGAGTCGACACTAAGATGGAAACATTAGCCTTACTGACTCACCCAGGTCACTGGCAATTAGTCAACGATGGGGTAATGGGAGGCCGCTCCCAGAGTGAGCTGAGTGAGTTCCTCAACGACAATCAGCAATATCGACTGCGCTTTAGCGGCAATGTCTCCCTCGAGAACAACGGCGGCTTCGCCTCTGTGTCGCGCACCCTGAGCCAGGAGGAGCAGCAGATTTTACAACAGGCTCGTCCAAGCGGCATTCGCCTCACCACCTTAGGTGATGGCAAGCACTACCAGCTCAGACTCAAAGTGCTTAAACAGGGCGAACTGGTCAGCTACAAGGCAAACTTCGACACCCAGGCGGGCAGACTCGAGCAGTGGACATTTACCCCAGGGGAGTTTATCGAGACCTTTCGCGGCGCGGATTATCCAACGCGGCCCTACCCTGATCTGACGCAACTGGTCGCCGTTGGTCTCTTGATTGGCAATGGCCAGGCGGGAGATTTTGAGCTGCAACTCGCCGAGCTGGCCATTCAATACACACCGGCCTCTCAATGATCCAGGAAAGCCCTATTAACTCAGGACGTTATAGAGCTAAGAGTTAAATGAGCTAAGGCGTTAATAAGCTAGCGTTTGACCAAAAAAGCGCTAGCCCTCGTGGGAGAGAAACTCGATGATCTCATCCATGTTGAGGTCGAAATCATCGGCGCGCACATTCTTGACTATGATGTCATCACGCATCGCTGCCAAATCGATATTGGCCGAGACCTCGAAGTGATTGGGATTCAGGCTATAGAAGGGCTTCACCTTGGGGCGGATAGGGTCTTGATGGTTATGACTCTCGACAATCGCCAGACGATTAGATTCCAGCTGCACCAGAGAACCCACGGGATAGACTCCCATGCACTTGATGAAATGATCCACCAACTCGGCATCCAGCTCGTTATTCTCCCCCAGGGCGCGCAGTATGCTAAAGGCCTTCACCTGAGGATAACCCGCCTTGTAACAGCGATTGGCGGTTAAGGCGTCGAAGATGTCACAGATGGCGATCATCCGCCCATAACGGGAGATCGCCTCGGCGCTGACGCCAAAGGGATAACCCTTGCCGTTGAGCTTCTCATGATGCAGCCTGGCGACCTCCAGGCTCAGCGGGCTGATGTTGGGGGTATTCTCTATGATACTGATGGAGTGATTGGCATGGGTCTTCATCACCTCGAACTCCTCGGCCGTTAACCGACCCGGCTTGTCGAGTATGCTGGGGGAGATCATGATCTTACCCACATCGTGTAAGAAGGCACCGATCGCCAGCTCCCTCACTATCTCTTTATCTATCTTGAGATAGCAGGCAAAAATCGTCATCAGCACAGAGACGGCCACCGAGTGCTCCAGCAGGTACTGATCCTTATGGCGTATGTTGATCACGCAGGCCAGCGCATCGGGATTATCGAATATCGCCTCGATTGACTGATCCGTGACCCGTTTTACCGGTTCAAGGGTCAGAGGCACGCCGTTTTGCGCATCATCGAACAGGCGTCTCTGTATCGCCTTCGACTCATTAAACAACTGCTTGGCCTCGGTCAATCGCCGTTTAAAAAGCCCTGGAGTCTGCTTTGCTGCCCCTGAAGGCACTATCTGCCTAGCTTGTTTTTCCTGAGCGGGGGCGGTTTGCGGCACGCGTCGCTTACTGGCATCGACCAATAACTTTTCGATGCCCTTGTGCTTAAATCCGTCTATCACCTGTTGTTTAGTGATCCATCCCTGCTCCGCCAGTTGAAACTTGCCCTTGGGCTGAGTGATCTCAACCACATACATACCAACGGTCAATTCCGAAACATCCAGTTCCACTATCATATGCTGTACGCCCGCCCCCAGGAGGAAATTCACTGCTTGCTGTGATGCACCAAGGCCCACACAAACAGCTTGGCATCATCTGCAAAAATGTAACACAAGCTTTAACAAAAAACTGCGCCTCAAAATCATCAAGATTTGAGGTATATCAAAAATCTCACCAATAATCATTAACATAGAGTAAACAACCACAATATCCCAGCAGCGTGATTGCCCAAAAGAGCAACAGCGACAATAAAAGCTGTGTGTGCGCTAACCCAGATTAAGGGAATTTCATCGCATTTGCGCCGGTTTCACCTCGCAGCACCGTTTGCCCTACCCAAGAGGCATGTTACACTGCCAGCCATCTTTCTTCCTTGTTTGGTGAACTTGCCTACATGAAACAACTGCTCGACTTTCTCCCTCTGGTGATCTTTTTCGCCGTCTATAAGTTTTTCGACATCTATATCGCCAGCGGCGCCCTGATAGCTGCCACCGCACTGCAGTTGATCATCACCTATCTCCTCTATAAGAAGATAGAGAAGATGCACCTGATCACCTTTGCCATGGTGAGCTTTTTCGGCACCCTCACCTTAGTCTTGCATGACGACGCCTTTATCAAATGGAAAGTGACAGTGGTCTATGCCCTGTTCGCCACCGCGCTGGCCGTGAGTCAATATCTGAATAAGCCTATCCTCAAGGGGATGTTGGGTAAGGAACTGATTGTCGACGACAAGATCTGGTCTCGGGTCACCTGGTACTGGGTCACCTTCTTCCTTGCCTGCGGTCTGATGAACATCTATGTCGCCTTTAACCTGTCTCAGGAAACCTGGGTCAATTTCAAGGTGTTTGGCCTGACGGCTCTGACACTGATCAACACAGTAGTCACTGTGGTTTACCTCTACAAACATATGCCTGAAGAACATAAAAAGGAACTCAAATAATGTGGTACATGATCTCATCTCAAGATGTTGAAAACAGCTTAGAAAAACGCCTTCAAGCCCGTCCTGACCACCTGGCACGCCTACAGGAGCTCTCTGACGAGGGTCGTCTGATGATCGCCGGTCCACACCCAGCCATCGACAGCGACAACCCGGGTGAAGCGGGCTTCACCGGCTCACTAGTCGTTGCCGAGTTCGACTCACTGGAAGCGGCCCAGGCCTGGGCAGACCAAGACCCATACGTGGCTGCTGGCGTCTACCAGAGCGTCATCGTAAAACCCTTTAAGCGCGTACTCCCTTAACACCAAAATTAGGAAGCAAGCTCTTGAAAATAGTTTCATTTAACATCAATGGTCTCAGGGCCAGACTGCATCAGCTACAGGCGCTGATCGACACTCACAGCCCGGATATCATTGGCCTGCAGGAGACCAAGGTGCACGACGAGGCCTTTCCGCTGGCCGAAGTGGAGGCCATGGGCTATCAGGTGCACTACCATGGCGGCAAGGCCCACTATGGCGTCGCCATGCTCTCTAAGCAGACCCCGGTCAAGATTCAGAAAGGTTTCCCCACAGATGATGAGGAGGCACAGCGCCGAATGATCATGGGTACCTTTACCCAGGCCAACGGCCGTCAACTGACGGTACTTAACGGCTACTTTCCCCAGGGCGAGAACATCAGCCATGAGACCAAGTATCCGGCCAAGCGCAAGTTCTACCAGGATCTGATGCAGTATCTGCAGCTGCATCACAGCCCGGATGAAGATATCGCCATCATTGGCGACATCAACATCTCGCCTATCGATCTGGATATCGGCATTGGCGAGGCCAACGCCAAGCGTTGGTTGAAAACAGGCAAGTGCAGCTTCCAGCCCGAAGAGCGTCAGTGGCTGCAAACCCTGCTGGACTGGGGGCTGATTGACACCTTCCGTCAGCTGCATCCGGCACGCAGCGAGCGCTACTCCTGGTTCGACTATCGCAGCAAGGGCTTCGATGACAACCGTGGCCTGCGCATCGACGTGATCCTGGCGACCCCCTCTCTGGCGGAGCGCCTGACCGAATCTGATGTAGACTATGATCTGCGCGGTATCGAGAAACCGTCGGATCATGCGCCCATCTGGAGCAGCTTCCAAGACTAATTCAGTCAGCAATAAAAAAGGCGCCACGAGCGCCTTTTTTATTGGGTATCGCAGCCTTTAACTACTGCAAGCGGTACTGTGACAGGATCCCATCCAGCTCGGCCGAGGATTGTTGCAACTCACTGGCCAGCACCACAGATCGCTCGGCGGTCTCCTTGATGGTCTGGGACTGGTCACGGATCTCGTTGAGCTGAGAGGCGATATCCCTCGCCGACACGCTCTGCTCTTCCGCCGAGGCGGCAATTTGCGAACTCATATCGAACACCTGATCGATAGAATCGGCCATGGTATCGACGTCGCTGCCGACCGACTCGATAGCGGACCGGCCGAGCTCGGCCTGCTCCACAATCTCATGGGTGATATCGGCCAACTGGCCCGAGCCAGATTGCAGGCCTTCGATCATCGACTGGATCTCCACCGTCGCCTGCTGAGTGCGTCCGGCCAGGGTACGCACCTCATCGGCCACCACGGCAAAGCCTCTGCCCTGCTCGCCGGCGCGCGCCGCCTCGATGGCCGCATTGAGCGCCAACAGGTTAGTCTGCTCAGAGATGCCGTTGATGGTGGTGACCACGGCGCCAATCTCAGTGGCATTGCCCGACAGCTGGTCCACAGCGCTGGAGGCCGCATCTATCTGGCCAGTCAACTGGCCGATACGACGTACCGCCTCGGCGATACGCTGCTTGCTGTCGGCCGCGGCCGTTGCATTTTGCTTGGTGTGATCTGAGGTGTTAGCCGCATTATGGGACACCTCTTCGATGGCGGCGGTCATCTGATCCATCGCCACGGCGACGGTATCGAGAAACTGATGCTGGAACTGCGCCAGCTCATCGTTCTGTTTCGCCTGCAGATTAAACTCATCGGAGGCATTGGCCAGCGTCTGGGCGTTATTGCCTATGGCCTTGACCATCTCGCTCATGTTGTCCGCGTTTCTGTCGATCTCGCGGGCGATAAGGCTAAAGTCATCCTTACCGAAGAAATTGAGCCTGAAGGAGAGATCGCCGTCGGCCAAACGCTTAATGGCGATATACATGTCCCACAGGCCACCGCCCAAGGAGGTGGAGATCCAGTAACTCAGCTGATACAGAGGATAGAGGGCAATCAAGGCGACCCACAGCATCCACCAGGCATCGCTCTTGCCCTCGGCCTCCCAGGCGGTGACATCCTGGCTCAGCTGCAAATATTGCCCCGCGACCGGTGCACTGGCGGTCACGTTGTCGCCTCGGCGCGATTGCTCGTCGCTCGATGCCAGTCTCAGGCCGTTGTCCTGGGCAAAACGCCCCAGCGCCTCACCGCTTAAGCCCATCTGACTCGCCACCTTGGCATAGGCATCGACGCTCGCCTGTACCCGGGCCGCCGAGCCGGCGTGCAATTGATTGTTGGCGGCATTTAAGTTCAGCAAGGCGATGGTCAGGGTAATGGCCGTCACCATAGAGCAGACCACCCAAAATTTACCGTTAAGGCTGAGTTTGATCAGCAAGGCATCTATCTTTCTAAACTGGATAGCTTTCATGGAAACCCACTTGTTTATCAGACTAAATTGACGATTTCTTTGGTTCTACCAAATCAAGTTAAGCACAATTTTTATTCTTGAGCCTTGATTAGGCGTAACTTTATGGCGGGTATGGTCTTAGCGGTAAAGGCCACCATCTGCCCCGTCAGTAGCGTCATGGCATAACCCAGGAGCGCGCCGATAACCAGCGGCGGCAGGATGGCCGCCAGATCGCCGCCCAGGGCGAAGGTGATGCAGCAGCCGATGAAGGCGCCAGGAATAAAGGCGAGTCGCTGATAGCTGGCTTGCAGACACATCAGGCTGGTGACGATACCCGTCAGCAGATAACCCACGAGCGGCGTATCGAAATAGCTACCACCGGAGATCACCACCCAGGCCCAGAACACGCCGGAGAGATTAGTGAACCAAGTCATTAACACCCCTTGAAAACCCGTCTTTGGCTGAGCGAAGAAGGTGCTACATGCGAGAAAGCCAACCCAAGTGACTAAGTGAAATGCATCGGCGACCCCTGCCCAAACGGCAGCAAGCAGCCCTGCAGATAATGCGACCTGCATACGATTTTCCATGTATGACCCCTCATTACATTGGAATATTATTTTTGGTTAAATTACTCCAAAACGAATGACAAAAACAGGATCTAGGCCAAATAAACCGGATTAAATGTTATTAAATTGATACACCGCCAATATTTGTAGTAAAAGAACAAAATAATGCTTAGTAATGGAATAAAAATAGCAAAGGCATGAGCGTGGTGATAAAAAAGCCAGTCGATATAACGACTGGCTCTAATGGTTTAAAGCGTATCTAAAGGTAGCGACTAGATCTTGAAATAATCGCTCAGAGGCAGATCGCGAATGCGCGTGCCACTGGCCGCAAAGATAGCGTTGACGATACTGGGCGCGATGGGCGGCACACCCGGCTCGCCCACCCCGGCGGGCGGCGCCATAGATGGCACTAAGATGGTCTCTATCTCGGGGCATTGACTCAGTCGCAGCAGCGGATAGTCATGAAAATTAGACTGCTCCACCCGGCCATCCTTAAAGCTAATGCGCCCCATCAGGGCGATACTGAGGCCAAACATCACGGCGCCTTCGAGCTGAGAGGCCACCCGGTCGGGATTGACCAGGGTACCGGCGTCGATGGCGATAATCGTCTTGAGCACCTTAAGCTGCTTATCCTCGCTCACCTCCACCAGGCTTGCAGCCGCCACATAGGCGGTAAAGCTGCGATGCACCGCGAAGCCCCAGCCTTGTCCCGCCTTGGGCTTAGGCAGCTGCTTCACCTTCTGCTCCACCGCTGAGATCACCCCTTTATAACGGGCGGTGTCCACTGGGTGACGGGCCAGGGTCTCACCATAGTTGCCGTAGTTAAACTTTTGATCGCTAAAGGTCTCTTGTCTGTCCTTGCCTAATAGCTCGCGCCACATGGTAAAGGTATCCAGGCCGCGTTTGCTCGCCAGCTCATCGACAAACACCCCGATGCCGAAGCCATGTTGAATGTTGCACACCGAGCGCATCCAGCCGATACGGGTATGGGCGCTGGCCTTCACCGACTCGCAGCGCAGGCTGTCGATCGCCAGTGGCACATCGACGAAACCCAGATCCAGCTCGGAGGCGCTGGGTTCATCCACCCCCTCGGCGAAGGTCGAACTGATACTGGGGAAGCCGGTGCGCTGCAACATGGCCTCGACCCCCTTGTCGCCCATCCTGGCCTTGAAATACTGGGCACTGATGGCGTGCAGGTAACCATTTTGCAGCTCATCTTCCCGGCTCCAGCACACCTTGATCGGCTGGCCCGCTTGGCGAGACAGCAGCGCCGCCTCGACGCAGAAATCTGGCTTAGACTTGCGACCAAAGCCGCCCCCCAGCAGAGTCACATGCACTGTCACCTGCTCTGCCTTCAGCCCCAAGGCGGCGGCCACATTACCCTGGGCACTCTGTGGCGTCTGGGTCGATGCCCAGATCTCGGCGCCCTTATCGGTGACACTCGCGGCGGCCGCCGGCGGCTCCATCATGGCATGGGCCAGATAAGGCACACTGTAGACCGCCTCTATCGTCTTATCCGCCGGCCAGCTCTGGCTCTGCTCCCCCTGTTGTCTCACCGCCTTACCAGGCTTTTGCACCGCCTGCTTAAGCTGCGCCAGATAGGCGCCGGAGTCATGACCATCATTTGCCGAGTCACTCCAGCTGATGGCGAGTGCCTTACGACCCTCAAGTGCACTCCAGGAGTTGGTGGCCAGCACGGCGACGCCGCCCAGCGGTTGAAAGCTCGGCGCGCCCTGATGTCCCGGCAGGGTAATAACATCCACCACACCGGCGACGGCGCGTGCCGCCTTATCATCGAGCTTGTCCACCTTGCTGCCCAGCACAGGTGGGCGCACTATGCTGGCATAGAGCATGTTTTCCAGCTGGATATCGTAACCATACTCGGCGCTGCCGTCTAAAATCGCCTCCATATCCACTATGGTGTGCCCCTTGCCGATATGGGTAAAGGCCTTGGCGGACTTAAGCTTAAGCCCAGTCACCTCAGGCAGCGGCAACTTGGCCGCCGCCATCGCCAGCTCGCCGAAGCTGAGGCTGCGGCCAGAGGCCGAGTGAGTGACCTTGTTATCGGCTGTGCTCAGCTCGGCTACCGGCACCTTCAAGCGCTCGGCCGCGGCCTGCTCCAGCATGGTACGCGCCATGGCGCCCATCTCACGCATCTTGTCGAAACCCTTGCGTATGCTGCGGGAGCCATCCGTGTTCTGACTGCCGTAACGCTTATCGGCCAGCCCCTGCACCACTACAACCTTGTCCCAATCGGCGCCCAGCTCGTCCGCCAACACCTGAGGAATGCCGGTGCGGATCCCCTGCCCCATCTCGGATCGGTGACAGGTGAGGTAGACCCTGTCATCCTCGCCGATGGCGATAAACAGGTTGAGGCGCGCCTCGCCGTCTTGCGCCAGCGCCATCGGGCTCCAGGCGAGACCGCTGCCACCGAGGGCCAGACCGCCACCAGCCGCGCCGAACAGCTTTAATACGTCCCGGCGACTGAAATTTTGTACCGCGCTGAACTGACTCATGCCTCAATCTCCCTTAAGCTCTGCTCCCTTTCATTCAGATCAAGCTGAGCCGATGTGCCGCTCGCCTGTTTGATCGCCGCCTTGATGCGGGTATAGGTGCCGCAGCGACACAGGTTGCCCACCATGGCCTCCTCTATCTGAGCATCGTTTGGCTGCGGATATTGACTCAGCAGCGCCGCCGCCGACATCAATTGCCCCGCCTGACAGTAGCCGCACTGGGGCACATTATTGTCGCGCCAGGCCTGCTTGAGGCCATCGGCCGCCAGCCCCTCTATGGTGGTCACCTGCTTGCCCTGCACCTGCTTTAGGCTGGTCAGACAGGCCCTGGCGGGCTCGCCATCGACATGTATGGTGCAGGCGCCACAGAGACCGGCGCCGCAGCCATATTTGGTGCCAGTCAGCCCCAGGAGATCTCTGATGGCCCAGAGCACTGGCATATTGGGATCGGCATCTAAGGTGTAGTCTTTTCCGTTTATCTTGAGTCCAAGTTTCGATTGGGACATCAGTTTCTCCTTGTTGACCAATAAGCTATGGTTAACGGCCTTGCTTTAATCTGAATAGCTTGCTTTGATTTAGTTTTAATCTGAATAGCTTGCTTTGATTTAGTTTTAATCTGAACAGCTTGTTTTGTTTTCGCTTTTATTTGATTTAGCTTTGCTTGGTTTAACTTTAATCGACTTAGCGAGTATCTAATTAATTCGAGTCGGTTGCGTCATTGGGCGCCCGCCTTGCTCCTCGCCAAATACGCCATTAGCTGAGATCGGGTATCGATATCGACGCTGGCATTCTCCATCGCCATGGCGATGAGGTTGCCCTCCTGGTAGCGCCGTGACAAGAGGGCCTTGGCGCCGCGATCGCCGCTAAGACTCGACAGCGCCTCATAATCGTCGAAATGAAACAGCGCCGGCGCCCCCAGAGTTAACTCATAATAGGCACAAACCCGGGTGTTTGCCCGGGCGCGGGCGCGAAACAGCCCGAGGTAATCATCAGCCCCCAGCAGCAGCTGATCCCCAAGGGCAATCAGTAGCGTCTCGGCCCGCAGGGCCCTAGCCTCCTTAGCCGCGGCGGCGATGGAATGGCCAAGCCCCCCTAGCCAGTCAGGGTTATGCACTAGCTTGGCCGATGGCGGCAGACAACTGGCCACCGCCTCATGGTGGGCACCGGTGATCACACAAAGACTCGCGCCCAATCTGGCTGCCACCTCGCTTAGCGCGCTATATTGATGACCTATCAGGGTCGTCGGGGATGGACTGGCTGTAGAGTAAAACTCTGGCTGGTAAAATACAGGCTGCTTAGATTCATTGGGCTTAGGTTCTGACGAAGCGCTTGCTAGGTCATTAGCGATTAAGTCATCACTCGCCAAATCATCATTTGTTAAGGACTGCGCCAGTTTCACCCCGCCGAAGCGTCGGCTCTCCCCCGCTGCCAGCAGGGCGATCATCACCTTACCTTGGATACAGGTATCAGGCTTCACGCCATCACCTCTTTGAGGGCGACCCGCTTGGCGCCGTGCAGCACGCCGTGACACTCAGACAAGATAGAAAGCGCGATCGAAGCCGGCAGCTCGCCCCCCAGTGCCAGGCCGGCGGGCGCCGAGAAATAGGCGTTAAAGCTTGCCGCGTCGAGCCCGGCAAGGGCCAGCACCCTGTCACGTCTGTGGCCAGGCCCCAGCAGCGCCAGGTATTTAAGCTGCTCACCGCTGGCATGAATCGCCGCCAGGGCCTCGGAATCAAGCTCAAGGTTGTGCTGCATCACGATGGCGCCATCCAGCCGCGTCCAAAAGGCCTGAGGTAACTCGGCCACCGGACACTTGATGATGTTGGCGCCGACAAAGTCATACTCCCTGGCATAGCTGGTGCGACGGTCGACCACATCAACACGCCACCCCAGCTGCAGGGCTATTTGACACACGGGCTGGGCGTCCAGGCCGCCGCCGAAGATCGCGATGCGATGACGCTCACGCAGCGGAACGACTAAACTCGCAGACTCACCTTGCACCGACTCACATAGCACAGTCTCGCCCTGCACTGACTGGCCCTGTAAAATGCCGGGGCGGGGAAAGTCGCTCAGTTGCCAGCCCGCCTTGGCGTCATCCAGGGCCTGCTGGCTGCACCACACCTGGGCGCCAACTGAATCTGAGGAGCCCGCGGCATTAGTCGAATCGAACGACAGCGAATCGTCGATGAGATCTAACTGATAATGGCATCGCCCCTGGCTGGCGAGCGCGGCCTTAAGCGCCTGAAAATGCAGAAAGTGATTGGCAGCGCACAGGGGCACCAGCATGAGATGAACGAGTCCGCCACAGCCCAGCTGATAACTGGCATCGGCCTCGTCGGTAGCATCGTAACAGACGCTGGCGGCCTGCCCCGTCTGGATCACCTTCTGGGCCCGGCGGCGCAGGTCGGCCTCCAGGCAACCGCCGCTCACCAGGCCGACACTCTTACCCATGCCGTGGATCAGCATCATGGCGCCCACCTTGCGATAGGCCGAGCCCTCCACATGGGTCACCACGGCCAGCACCCAATCATCTTGGGGCGCCGCCGACCAGGCGTTGAGCAGATCTTCGATGTGATGTGACATATCCCTGTGTCTCTTAGGCAAAATTAAGGACTAATGCCTTAACCTAGCAGACACAGAAATAAAAAACAGACTCAAAGCGTTGCAAAAGATTTCACAATGAAAAAACGGCGATTCGAATGAACCGCCGTCTTAAAACAAGCATTTAGAATCCTGATTATCAAGATCAGTTAGTGAGATCAGTTCAGCAGTTGATCCGCCACGAAGGGGTTTTGCTGCCGCTCGGCGCCGAAGGTCGAGATAGGGCCATGGCCGGGAATAAAGCTCACCTCTCGGCCCAAAGGCCAGAGCACCTGGGTGATGGAGTTTATCAGATCCGTATGACTCGACTGAGGAAAATCGGTGCGGCCGATGGAGCCTTTAAACAACACATCCCCCACCCAGGCCAGCTTGTCGGCCGCACTGTAGAACACGATGTGGCCCGGCGTATGTCCTGGGCAATGCAGCACCTCTAAGGTCTGCTCGCCCACGGTGACGCGATCGCCCGAGCAAAGATACTGAGCAGGCGCAAAAGCGGCGACCGGCATGAAACCAAAGTGCTTGCTCTGTTGCGGCAGGGTCTCGAGCCAAAATGCATCATCCTTATGGGGGCCAATAATGGGCACGCCCGCGGCATCCGCCAGCGCCTTGGCGCCACCCACATGGTCGATATGCCCATGGGTCAGCAGTATTTTCTCCAGGGTCAGGCCATGGTGCGTCAGCTGCTGCTGGATGCGCTCTATGTCGCCGCCGGGGTCGACCACCGCGGCCTGCTTGGTTTTTTCGCACCAGATGATGCTGCAATTTTGCTGAAAAGGCGTCACAGGCACAATTTGATACTTCATCTTATTCTTTCCACTTTCATCCACCTCGGCATAGATTAAGTGATCGCGGTGGGATTCACTAACGGCACTGACAAAAAGATTGATCTAGGATAACCTATCCGCGTCATTTAGTACCCCATTGCCTCACACTGGCGCATAAAATTTACAATAAAGGCCCATCATGTCAGACCTTCAACGCCTCGCCGGCATCCACTGCCGCAAACACTTTTTTTCTCTGCCACTGGATCACAATGCAAAGGATGGCGAAACCATCGAGGTGTTCGCCCGCGAACTCGTGGCCCCAGAACACAAAGACAGCCAGTTGCCTTATCTGGTCTACTTCCAGGGCGGACCGGGCTTTGGCGCCATCAGACCCGCGGCCAACGGCGGCTGGATAAAGCGCGCCCTGCAGGAATATCGCGTCTTGCTGCTGGATCAGCGCGGCACCGGCCTCTCGAGCCCGATCAACTATGTTTCACTCGCGCACCTGGACTCACAAGCCCAGGCCTACTACCTCAGCCATTTTCGCGCCGACAGCATCATCCAGGATGCCGAGCTTATTCGCGCGCAGCTGATAGGTGATGAAAAGTGGAGCATACTCGGTCAAAGCTTCGGCGGCTTCTGCGTGCTGAAATACCTAAACGATGCGCCCCATGGCCTGCATGAAGCCTATATCACGGGCGGCATCCCTTCGCTGACCCGCAGCGCCGATGAGGTCTATCAGGCCACCTACAAGCGAGTGCTGGCCAAGAACCAGGACTTCTTCGCCCGTTTCCCAGACGCGCAAGCACTGGTTAAACGCCTGGCCGCCTACCTGCAACAGAACGAGGTGCGCATCGCCACTGGCGAGCGTCTCACGGTGGAGATGCTGCAACTACTTGGGATCAACATAGGCATGGAGCAAGGCGGCGAGCCCGTCTATTACCTGCTGGAACAGGCATTGATAGAGACGGCCCAGGGCACTCAAGTCAACCCGCTGTTTTTGGCCTACTTCTGCCAGTTATTGGACTTTAACACTAACCCCATCTTCGCCCTGCTGCACGAGAGTATCTATTGTCAGCAAGACGCGTCGAGCTGGGCGGCCCACAGGGTGAGACAGAGTTATAACGAGTTTAACTACCAGGCAGACAAGCCCTTCCTGTTTACCGGCGAGATGGTCTACCCCTGGTTCTTCGATCAGTTCACTAATCTGAAACCGCTGAAACACGCGGCGCACCTGCTGGCCGACAAGGCCGACTGGCCCATGCTGTACGATCCCGCCAAGCTGGCCGACAACCAGGTACCGGTCGCCGCGGCCATCTACAGCGAAGATATGTTCGTGGAGATGAATTACAGCCTGGAGACAGCGGCTCAGGTGGGTAATCTGAAATACTGGCTAACCTCAGAATATGAGCATAATGGCATCCGTATGGATGGTGAGCATATTTTGGATAGGTTGATTGTGATTAATCGAGGGGAACAACTTAGGTAAATCTTCTCGGGGGCGTATCGCTCGCCCCGTTTTCCCTGCTCTATCTCTTGCTCATTTCCTGTTTCGTTCCAGTGATTCGTCCATCGAGGCTATTTCGCATTTCTAGCATAATTATTTTAGCCGTTGGCGGTGATGGCGTTTGTTGAGATGATTTGAAGGTCGTACCTTCATGGCTATCTAACGCCTGCCCGGCGGGTGCTGTACAAGGACGTACCAATGTCGTGATCACATGGATGTGAAAGAACGACGTATGTGCAGATACGCCTGTGAGACGCCGTGAATAAATCCCTTTAGGCTCTACCGAAACATCTGATGTGAAAGGACTCACGAATGCCGCGTTGACATGGATGTCAAAGAGCGGCCCTGTTTCGGAAGCTCACCGGCGTATCTACACTCGGTATCCAACATCTCTTCGATTTGGCTTCATTTGTTACGAGAAGTAATTGTAACTGTTCATCTGTTAAGTGAGTTGGGAGTTGTACCTTCATGGCAATCTAACGCCTGCTCCGGCGGGTGCTGTACATGGAAGTACAAATATCGTAATCACAGGGATGTGAAGGAGCGACGGATGTGCAGATACGCCTGTGACACGCTGTGCGCCTTCTGACCTACATGGATGTAGGGAATGCCAAAAAATGTAGGGAACATTTTTGGCCTTGGCCGCTCTGCGGTTTCATCCCTGAAACCGAAGGTCACCGGCGTATCTGCACTCGGTATCTAACATCTCTTCGATTTAGCTTCATCTGTTTCTCGTTGATATAAGCTATTATTTTTAAGGAAAACAGCACATAAAATATGACGCGTCATGTTGAATACCAACTATAGATTAGATTAAAGTTTCACCAGTCAAGGACAGAGCTAGGCCAACTCGATTCAAACATCGACTACGCCATACAGGGAATGAAAAAACCAACAAGCACCAATCAAATCCCTCAATAAGTTAACTCTGACCCTATTTAATTGGGAAAACAGCCGGAACTACGCGATCGTACTTTATGGAAATCTTGGCACCAGGTCTGGACAGATGGACAAGTCATAGACGATGTGCTTGGTGGAATGTTGGGTGGAGTAATTTGAAATGAACAAGCTGATTTTAAGTACATTTTTAGGTATCTTGGCTGTACTCAATACTTTTAGTGCTAGTTCAATACCACAAAGCATACAGATTAATAAGTCTGGCGAGATTATAAATGGTGAGTTTTCAACATCATTTATGTCACCTGCTCTTGAAAAGTTTGTCATTTCGATCTCTATGGTTGATGATACGAATATTAGCAATATTCAGTTAATTATGCCGAGTGGAGTTGTCATTAATTCTGAGAATGCTTCAAATTACAATTGTAACTTTCTATTCTTTACCCCATTGACTCCGCAAGAACACGTAAATTCGTTAGAAAAGGGCCTTATCATAGAGCTCAATAATGTTACCTCAGGTAACTATGTCATTACAGGAAAGGCGAATGGCTCTCAAACTCTTATCCCAATCAGTATAAAATTCCCTACATCAAAGATAAATGTCGCATTAACAGTTGGCGAGGTTGGTCAAAATAAAAAACCAATTAGCGTAGGAAATATGTTTCCTGTCAATGTGCAACTGTATGATGATGGCGTTCCACTGGCTACAGCCGAAGCCTCTTTTGAGTTTGTGAAAGATGGTGTTGTAGTCAGCAAGATTATAGCTGTAGATGATGGCGCTGGAATGGACTTCAAAGCCAGTGATGGGAGTTATCATGCTTTTTTCATCCCTGAGGTTGAGGGGGAGTACACTGTGCTTGTCAGAATTAATGGTACTAATTTAAACGGTGAGAGGTTTGAAGTCAGTGTTGACCAAAGCTTTAAATCTATACTCCCACAAGTATATGTTACCGGCAGTGTTAATGAGAGATTGGTCGACTTAGATAAAGATGGTTATATTGATGAACTCAGATTGGAGTTTGAGACTGCAGGCCCATTTCAATCGACAGGATTTTATTACAATAGGGTTACGTTAGAGACCGAAGATGGTACTAAAATTTTTGCAGGGAACAAAATGGATGCTACAAAAAATAAAATTTTTGTAACGTTTAAGGGGGAGAAACTAAGGAGCCTAGGATATTCAGGTAAATTTACAGTTTCAGATTTCTGGCTTGATTATGGTTATTTGAGGATTCAAGATAAAGATAATTTTTACACTACTTCATATTTTGAACAAGATTCCTGGGAACGAGACGATTTACTTTATTTAGGTAATGTGACATTCGAGCCCATTGACAGCGCGGATGGACGTTTCATCGAAATGATTGACGTATCCTTTGAGGTCGATACGCTTCCCGCGGCAGCAAAGTTTGGCTATTCGGCCACAATAACCACTGTCGGTGACGAGCATGTCGGAGTCTATGGCAATCCTGACATCGAACTGAAGAAAGGGATTAACAGAATTACATTCTCCATTCCTGCAGCTGATTTTGCAAAACTACAATCAAACACGGCATTGAAAATAAACCAATTAACCATGTATCCCTTGATAAAGGGTGGCAATGTTATATCTAAAAGGAATGTGGCAACCAGTGAATTATATTCCTGCTGGGACTTTCGAGGCTGTTCAACAGCCGAGAATGCCATTCCCGTTGTGGTAGACGATGAGGTCACTTCTACTGGAAAAGCCATGTATATACATGTAGCCCAAAATGACTATGACGGTGATTTGCTCAAGGTTAGCGATCAAAAGAAAGATAACCTTGGCACATCAACACAGTGGAGCATTCATTTTGATTAAGTTAAGAATGTTAGAGGCGTTGTGTTCGCTATTATTCGGCGCCGCACTGTTTTACAGTGCAGCGCCCGGGGATACAGGTGTCTCTTTTTTCCCTATGTTGCTGGATTTAGAGCCGCTCTACATATGCTTTGCTATCTGGCTGATATTGTCCGGTCTTGTCGCTTGGTATTTCGGGCCTGTTAAATGGCCGAATATGTTGATTTTTGGGGCCATAGGCATGTTGTCTATTGTCGTGTTATATCCTGTTGAAAAAAGAGTCTATCAGCCCCCAAGCAAGATAGTTGCTGCGGCGAAACAGTATTTGGATGACAACAATGTCTTATATAGCGATTTTAGTGTAGTTGCACGGACTAGAAGCTTGTTTGATCCATTTAGACCTCATTATTGGACTAATAGTGTTTACGCCAATAATAAATTTCCCAATGAAGTAGAAACTGATGATTCCTGGGATCTAGAAAAGCATGGGCGGTTTGCGGTGTATGTTAGAGAATCATTTTGGGGAACTCTGGATATTAAAAGTGGAACATGGTCATCCGATCCCTCACTTTTTTGGCATAAGAAATAAGTCGCATAAATTATGGATACCATCCAACAATACTTCAACATCATTCAAGCCCTTCGCTAGAGCGCAAAAGAAATTAATCGGGCTAGCCATTATGATATGTGGAGTCAGTGATATGCGGGGTCAGAGTATACTTTATTTGATTACCATATTTTTCCTCCCCCCCAGCTTTAGAGTTCACGCTCTATCGCATTTCTAGCATGATTACTTTCGCCGTTAATGGGATTGGCGTTTGTTAAGGTGATTTGAAGGTCGTACCTTCATTGCTATCTAACGCCTGCCCGGCGAGGGATGTGCAGATACACCCGTGAGACGCCGTGAATAAATCCCTTTAGGCTCTACCGAAACATCCCTGTTTCGGAAGCTCACTGGCGTATCTACACTCAATATCTAACGTCTCTTCGATTTAACCTCACTGAACTCTCCCTAAGACAAGCTATTATTATTCGAGAAAAAAACAGGTAAATATGTGACATAACATGTTGATAGCCACTAACAAGATAGATTAAAGTATCACCAGTTAAGGACAGAGCTAGGCCAACTCGATTCAAACATCGACGACGCCATTCAGGGAATGAAAAAACCAACATGCGCCAATCAAATCCCTCAAAAAGTTAACTCTGACCCCATTTATTGTATTGTGTTTGAAGCAAAGGTGATGAATTTCTTTGTAATACAATTGGTTAACAATGCGCGTTTTCACTGATCTAATGAGGTAAACGCGCATTAGTACTAAGTTAAGTTGTCACATGACCAGAATTATATTTAAACCATATTATAGAAGAGGGACTCAATGAAAGATCAAATTTTACATGGATTTGTTGAAGATTTTAGACAAGAAAATAATTTTGGAGATGAGAAGGAGGATGTAGTTTTCGAACACTTTGTAAACCACTGCCTAGTATCCAAACAATACCCAAGAGACTTTGATCTTGGAGACCTTTCAACTGGAGGTGGTAATGACATTGGATTTGATGGAGCCGCATTCATTGTCAATGGTAATATTATTGCGAATGAAGAAGAGGTGGATTTTCTCGTAGAAAAAAATGGATCGCTTGATGTTTCAATAATCCTTATACAGACAAAGAATTCAGTAAAATTTAAAGGCGACCAAGTCGGAACACTCATATTCGGGATAAAAAGTTTTTTTAATAAAAAACCGGCAATTCCTGAAAATGATCAGATTTCAAACTTAAGGAAGATAAAGGATAAAATATACTCCAAGTCAATATACTTCGATTCTCCTCCAGTACTAAAAATTTTCTTCGCAACTAGAGGTGAATGGAAAGAGCCAGAGCCAATCCAAGGGCGGGTTGATTTTGAGATCAATGAAATTAGAGCTAAAAATATATTTTCAAGTATTTTGTTTGATTTTTATGATGCAGAAAAGCTAAAAAACATTTATAGAGAGCTCAAGAGGAAAACAATCAAAGAAGTTCACTTTTCAAAGCATGTTGCATTGCCTGAAATTGCGGGGGTAAGGCAATCGTTTGTTGGTAGTATTTCAGCCAAAGAGTACATAAATCTCATCTCCGATAATGAAGGAGGACTTCAAAAGAGCTTATTCTACGATAATGTTAGGGATTATCAGGGAAGCAATCCTGTAAATACGGAAATAGAGAATACTATAAAGAGTGCAAGTAAACAGGCCGCTTTATGCATTTTGAATAACGGAATCACAATTATCGCAAAAAAAGTTGAGCCTGTTGGCGAAAAAATGAAACTTACTGACTTTCAAATTGTCAACGGTTGTCAATCTAGCCACGTTATTTTCGACAATAGAGCCATTTTTAATGATGGTACAAATATAGTTATCAAAGTAATAGAAACAACTGATCAGGACCTTGCCAACAGTGTCATTAAGGCAACAAATAGACAGACCGAGGTGAAGCTTGAGGCATTTGAGTCATTAGCTCCTTTCCACAAGGATCTTGAAGAGTTTTATAGAGCAAAATCAAAAATTATAAGTAATCCTATTCACTATGAGCGCCGTTCTAAGCAATACGAGGGGTCTGCATCAATAAAGAAATGGCAGATAGTTACTCTAGCAGGGCAAATAAGAGCCTATACTGCTTCTCAGCTTGCGCAGCCACAAAGCACTCATAGGTATTTTGGTGAGTTATTAGAAAGCAATAGATCTAGAATGTTTGTTCAAGGTCAAAATCTTGAAGTTTATTATTTGTCATCACTTCTTCTTAATCGAATTGAACATGCTTTTAAACGGCAGAAGATCCGTGGATTCTACAAGAAATTTAAGTACCAAATTCTTTATATCGCCTTCCAAATCCTGGAGAAAAGGCGAAGTAACGATAAAGGGTATGCATATGCAGTAATGGCGGAAGAGGTAGCTGATTTAAAGAAGGCAATACAGCTATTTACTGATGCCTGCGGAGTTATAGACTCAGCGCTAAGAAATACAACACTTAAACCCTATGATGCCGCCAGAAGTAAGGCATTTACAGAAGAAATTACTCTATAGTCCCAAGCATATAACAAAAGCCTTCAACCGACCGCTTTAAGCGGCGGCTGAGGCCGGCGTTACCCATATAAATATTAATCAGATCCAAGTGGATTAAAGCACAAAGTCTAACTCGAAAATTTCCAATATAATTAATGTCTCGTAAGACCCCTCTCCGCTCAGATAGTTACTCAACCCAAGCGTAGGTGTCGAGGGCGAGGATTTGTAGTTCGACGCTTTGGTGGAGTCGCAGTGGGGGCTTGCTAGCCTCATTAAACCCTTCACCCTGCCCTGCGCCTAGGGCGACGTAGAAGGGCATAAGGTGTTCTATGCTGGGGTGGTTAAACCTGGTGTGGGGTGCCTGACGCTCGACATCCAGCAGCGCGGGCAGATCTCCTTGGGTCAGCTTATCGGCGATCCAATTCACGAAGCTTTGCATCTTCTCTACCTTTTGCGGGTCGCCGGGGCGGCGAAACAGCTCGCCCAAGTTGTGGCTGATGCCGCCCGAACCCAGTACCAATACGCCGTCAGTGCGCAGGGATGTTATCGCCTGTCCCAGGCGGTAGTGATAGTTTGCGCCCTGACGGCTGTCGATAGAGACCAGCACCAGAGGGATATCCGCCTCGGGATAGAGACGGCACAGCGGCGTCCAGAGGCCGTGATCCCAGCCAAGCTGATCATCTAACTCGGCGTCAAATCCGGCGGTTTGCAGAAGATCAGCGACCTCGTCGGCCAGCTTGGGCGCGCCAGGGGCGGGATAGTTGACTCGATAGAGGGCGTCGGGAAAGCCGTAGAAGTCGTGCACTGTGCGTGGGGCCTCGTTTGAGGTAATACGCACCTTGCCACTGAGATCCGTGTGGGCCGAAAACACCAGTATCGCCTTGGGCCTTGGCAGCACCTGACCCAGCTCGGCGAGAAAGACGGCGTTGTCGCTGTCATCCAGGGCCAACATGGGCGAGCCGTGGGAGACGAACAGGCTCGGCATTACACCTGCACTGGTTGCGGCCTTTAGCTGCTCACTCACCTCAGGGGAGATCTGTCTTAAGCTCTTACTTGCGCTCATATTTGTACTCATGCTTGAACTCGCTTTTAAACTCTTTCTGAACTCACTTTCGACTCCATACCTGGCGTCATAAGCTGACCTGGGGGCCGACAGGCACTATGCCCGTTGGGTTAAGGGCCTTGATCGAATAATAGCCCTGCTTGATATGCTCGATGTTGACCGTGGCTGCGATGCCATCGAGGGCATAGATGCGCTGCAGATAGGCCTGTAGCTGCGGCTTCTGGGCGATCAGCTCATGGTTGCACTTGAACAGGCCATAGTAGGCGACATCGAAGCGCACCAGGGTCACGAAGGCGCGAATATCCGACTCGGTCAGCTGCTCGCCAAGCAAGTAGGGGCGACCATCGCTCAGGGTCTGCTCCAACTCATCAAGCAGGCTAAAGACGCCCTGATAGGCCTCTTCGTAGGCAAACTGACTGGTGGCAAAGCCCGCCTTGTAGACGCCATTGTTTAACTCGTGATAGAGACGATCATTCAGGCTATCGATAGCTTGATGCAGCCTCTCTGGATAGAGGTCCAATGCCGGATTTAGTGCCGAGTCGGTAAGGTGATCGAAGGCGGTGTTTAACATGCGTATGATGTCTGCCGATTCGTTATTCACTATCACCTGGCGCTGCTTATCCCAGAGCACGGGTACGGTCGCCCGGCCGGTAAAGTGCGGATCCACCTGGGTATAGAGCTGATGCAGATACTTGTGGCCATTGAGGATGTCGCTGTCTCCAACTACCTTGCTATCAATCGCGCCGCCAAACTGCCAGCCCTGCTCCGAAAGCACGGGGTTGACCACGCTGACACTGATATGCTCGCTAAGGCCCTTGAGCGCCCGCACCATCAGGGTACGTGAGGCCCAGGGGCAGATATAGGCGACATAGAGATGATAGCGACCAGACTCCGCCTTAAAACCGCCCTCACCCGTAGGGCCAGCCTCACCTGTCGGCGTTATCCAGTTGCGAAAGCTAGAGATCTGACGCACGAAACGCCCCTCATCATCCTTCGCCTGCACCGGCTGCCAATCTCCATTCCAACGGCCATCGACTAACATCTGCTTCTCCTTCTAAACCCGTAACAGGATGCGGGGCATAGTCTCTTACACCCGCCCCTACCGTAAAATTGGCTAACCTTAGAGACGACCGGTCAGTAGCTTGTCGATTGAGTAGCGTCCGCCGCCCTGCACCGCCAGAGATAAGGAGGCCGCCAGCAATATCAAGGCAAACTCGTAGCCGTTGTTAGAGACAAACAGGCCGTTGCCCACGTGCAGCGTCATGGCCACCGCCATGGTGAAGGCGGTCAGCATTGCTGCGGGACGGGTCAGCAGACCCAGCACCAGTGCCAGACCACCGAAGAACTCGGCGCTACCGGCCAGCAGGGCCATCAGGTAACCGGGTTCGAAGCCGACGCTGGCCATCCACTGCCCTGTGCCTTCCAGGCCATAGCCGCCGAACCAGCCAAACAGCTTCTGGGCGCCATGGGCGGCAAAGATGAGTCCTAGGGGTAGACGCAGTACTAAGGGGGCCAGTCCTGCATCGCTGTTAAGTAGTTTGATTAACGTTTGCTTGTTCATAGTGATCTCCTCAAAGATGTTTGGTTTGCAGCCTTTAGCCTTTGACTTTGATTAGGTATAAGTCATTAGCCATTCGCTGCCGATGAGGTAAATGTAGCTCTCAACGTTAAATTGATAAACATCACTATCATTTAATGATTAGCAACAAAATGGCGATAATTAGCCTAGACGGCAGATGGGGCTTACGTCTTTAAGCTTTAGTCTTGGGGCTTACGTCTTGGGCATTAGTCTTGCAGCTTAGCGCTCGGACGCAGAAAGCTTGAGGACGAGAAAGCTGACTAATGCGAGAAAGCTAGCTAGAGCGAGAAAGCTGGCCAGAGCGAGAAAGCTGGCCAGAGCGAGAAAGCTGGCCAGAGCGAGAAAGCTGGCCAGAGCGAGAAAGCTGGCCAGAGCGAGAAAGCTGGCCAGAGCGAGAAAGCTGGCCAGAGCGAGAAAGCTGGCCAGAGCGAGAAAGCTGGCCAGAGCGAGAAAGCTGGCYARWGCGAGRAAGCTGGCYARWGCGAGRAAGCTGGCYARWGCGAGAAAGCTGGCCTCATCTAGCGCATCCCAGTAAGGAGTCTTGCCATAGTATTGGCTGAGGGCGTCGACGAAACAGCGCACCTTGCTGGCGAGAAACTTACGGTGCACATAGACGGCGTACAGGCCAAAGGGCTCTGGGGTATAGTCGGTGAGGATCGCTTTGAGCTTACCACTACGCAGGGCCTTGCTCACCAGAAAGGTAGGCTGCACCACTATGCCGCGACCGGCGATGGCGGCCTCCACCAGCATGTCGCCGTTGTTACAGGCCAGATCGCTTGGGATCTTCAGCGCCGAGAAGTGCTCGCCGAATCGACCGAAGGCCGCGCCCAGATCCGAGTAGCTAAAGTGCAGATAGTTGTGATGGATAAGATCCGCCGGGGTCTTGGGCTCACCGCGCTCGGCCAAATACTCGGGAGAGGCGCAGACAACCAGCTTGATCGGGGTGAGCTTCTTGGCGATAAGCGAGGAGCTCGAGAGCTGACCGATACGCAGCGCCACATCGACGCCATCCTCCAGCAGATCCACCTTCTTGTCCGTCAGGGTGATATCCAGCCTGACATCTGGGTGTTGCTGCTGAAACTGCACCAGGGCACTGGGCAGATGGTGAATACCAAAAGACATCGGCGCACTGACCTTAAGCAGACCCGAGGCGGTCTCGCTGAGGTTGGTCAGGGCATTGTCCATCTCCTCTATATCGATAAGCACCTGCTGACAGCGCTCGAAATAGGCCCTGCCCGCCTCGGTCACATTAACCCGCCGCGTGGTGCGATTAAGCAGGCGAACCTTGAGATGCTCCTCGAGTTGAGACACATACTTGCTGACCAGCTGTGAGGAGAGCCCAAGCCTGTCTGCCGCCTTGGTGAAGGAGCCCTCCTGCACCACGGCGGTAAAGGCTTTCATGGTGTCGATTCTATCCAAGACCATCTCCCCTATTCGTTCTCAATCAGTTCTTAATTAGTCGCCAAATTAGTCAACATATGTTGATAATCAAAGACAAAGTAGTCTATTTAATGGAACTTTTGAAGATAATCTAAGGGTAAAAATTCAATCAGCAGAGGTCGTACGCACCGTTGTCAGCCAATAAAAACTGGGCTAAACCTATAACAGATGCATACTCAGACTCAGGAGAACGAGATGGACTACCACTTAACCCAACTAAGCGGCGATATTCTGGTGGGCATAGTCAACGAGCAGCTCAGGCTGAACTGTAATGATAAGCAGGACCTCTTCTACCAGCTGGACATTCCCAGCGCTCAGCTGGAGCAGAAACTGGCGGCATCAGGGTTCGAATATGACCCCATCAGCAACCAATACAAGGCCTGCAAATAGCGATTAACCTGCCAGCGAGTTAAGAAGCTATTTAGCTATATCCCTGGGGATTACGACACTGCCAGCACCAGCTGTCTTGCATCATCTGCGTAAGATCTCTCGCCACCCGCCAGTCGAGTTCCCGGGCCGCCTTTTCAGGGAAGGCTTTGGCGCTTAGGCGAAGGCTCCCGCCCCGCTATGGCACAGATAGATATCCGCCGTCAGCCCAGTCTTTGCCTGATACTCGGCGGCGATTGTCTCGCGCACCTCGGCTATCTTGTGCTCTGGCAGCAGGGCGACCACGCAGCCACCGAAGCCGCCGCCAGTCATGCGCGCGCCGCCATCCATGCCCAGCACCTCGCTCACCAGTGCCACCAGACAGTCCACCTCAGGAGTGCTCACGGCAAAATCATCTCGCAGCGAGCGATGCGAGGCGGCCATCAGACCGCCGATGCGGGCGCTGTCGCCTGCGCTTAACGCCTCAGCCATCTCAAGCACCCGGGCGTTTTCACTCACCACATGGCGGGCACGCCGAAACAGGGTCGGCTCGAGCGAGGCTTCTGCCTGACACAGCTGCTCATAGCTCACCTGCCGCAAAGAGCTCACACCGAAATGCTGCGCCACTTTTTGGCACTGCTCGCGCCTCAGGTTATATTCGCTGCCCACCAGCGCCCGCTTCACATTAGAGTTGATGATCATCAGCCTTAGATCCTCTGGCAGCGGCACCTGATTGATAGCGAGATCGCTGCAATCAAGCAGCATGGCGCGCTCCGCCTGCCCCATAGCCGAGATCAGCTGATCCATGATGCCGCAGTTACAGCCGACAAAATCGTTCTCCGCCTGCTGGCCCAGCTGCGCGGCTTTTATGCCGTCGACCTTGAGATCGAACAGCCCGGCGAAGGCCTTGATAAGCGCCATCTCAAGAGAGGCCGATGAGCTCAGCCCCGCTCCTTTAGGCAGATTGCCGCTAATCATCAGGCTAGCGCCCCTGAGAGGAGGCTGATCCGTCTCGGCCAGATAGGCGCTGAGCATCTTCACCATGCCGCGCACATAGTTGCTCCATGGCGAGACGCTATCCAGTGGCATCTGCGCCATTGCTTGGTCATCGAGCGAAAAGCTAACCTTCTCGTTGTCCATGTCTCTCGCCACCACTTGGATCTGGCTATCATCGCGCTGTGATGCAGCCACCCAGGTGCCCCTGTCGAGCGCCACTGGTAATACCCAGCCCAGGTTGTAGTCGGTATGATCGCCTATCAGGTTGACCCGCCCCGGGGCATAGGCCACCAACGCTGCTTCTTGGCCGAAGGCCTGGGTGAAGGCCTGGGTGAAGGCATAGGTAAGGGCTTGAGTTAGCTCGCCATTTTTCATCTTTCTGTCCTTTTATTTAAAGCCTGGCTTTATCTGTGTTTTTATTGGCTCTGCTTGCCTTAGCTATTTTTGTTGTGGCTGTTCTTGTAATGGCTACTCTTGTAGTGGATTGGGGATTGTTCCCTCAGGCGCGCGGCAGCCTGCTCTGGGGTGATGTCCCGCTGGATCTCGGCCAGCAGCTCATAGCCCACCATGAATTTTTTCACGCTGGCGCTACGCAGCAGCGGCGGATAAAAATGAGCGTGCAGGCGCCACTCGGGGTGGTCCTGGCCATCAAACGGCGCGCCGTGCCAGCCCATGGAATAGGGAAAGGCGCACTGGAACAGGTTGTCGTAACGCACGGTGAGCGCACCGATGATCTCCCCCAGGCTTTCACGGGTTTCGGCGGTCAGCTCGGTCATACGCCTAATATCAAACCTTGGCAGCACCAGGGTCTCGAAGGGCCAGCTGGCCCAGTAAGGCACAAGCGCCACCCAATCATGGTTGCTCACCACAATGCGCACTTCTTGCTGTAGCTCGCGTTCGACATAATCGCCCAGTAGGTTGCCATGATGCTGCTGATAGTAGTCCGCAAGGCGCTGCTGCTTAGTCGCCACCAATGTTGGAAGGTGGTTATGGGCCCAGATCTGCCCATGGGGATGGGGGTTAGAGCAGCCCATGGCGGCGCCCTTGTTTTCAAATACCTGCACCCAGAGATACTTCTGCCCCAATAGCTCGCTCTGGCTCTGCCAGGCGGCGATCACCGCCTGCATCGCCTCGGGGTCGAGCTGTGCCAGCGTCAGGCTGTGATCCGGTGAGAAGCAGAGCACCCGACTCTCCCCCTCTACCGTCTCGAAGCGAAACAGCGGATCCTCCCCCTGAGCCTTGGGGCCTTCACTATTGAGGGCGGCGAAGTCGTTTTGAAACACGAAGGTGGTGTCGTACTTGGGGTTTTGCTCGCCATTGATGCGTTTATTGCCAGGGCAGAGGAAGCACTCGCTGTCGTAACTGGGCGCCGTGGTCAGATCCAGCGCCTCGGTCTGTCCCTGCCAGGGCCGCTTACTTCTATGTGGTGACAGCAACACCCACTCGCCGGTGAGAGGATTGAAACGGCGATGGGGGTGTTCATCGGTTGAAAACTTCGGCTTAGCTTGGGTCTTTTGAAACATAATAGCGATCTACATCCTTGGTTCTTAAGTGATCGCTATGCTCGGCCAGTTGCCCTTTACAGTCATTCCTGAAAAGAGCCTTTTGTTTCCCATTTACCACCCAAGCGAGAAGAAAGCCACACTTATAGTGACAACTAATAGTGGTCAACTAAAATTAAACGCTTCGGGTACTTAGCCCACCCTACATACTACTGAGTATCCAGCACTTCCCCCTCTGTGATCTAGGCAAGAAAGGTTAAAGAGTGACACCCACCATGCTAAACAAGAGCAGATTTTCAATAGGGATTTACCTATTTTAAGGGGACGCTAACGGCACAGAATGCTCCTTTTGGGAAGAATAGCTTCATCCCACCCGGCGACGAAACTCCAGCGGCGACATGTTGAACTCGCGCTGAAAGATGTCATAGAAGCGGCTCACCGAGCCAAATCCTGCCTCCAGCGCTATGTTCAGCACAGGATTCTCGGTATCGATCAGCAAGGCCTGGGCATGTTGCAGTCGTAGCTGGTTAATATATTGTTTTATTGAGACTTTCATTACGCGATTGAAGAGCTTCATCGCATAGTTCTTGTGCAGCCCGGTGGACATGGCCACGTTCTCTATGGTGATCTTCTGATCATAATGGTCGGCGATATAACGCAGCATGGTCTGAATATGGTTAAGCCCGCCAAACACCGGCTTGTCGACCCCATGGCTGCTACGATGAGCCAGATTAAAGGTGCTGTAGTGCTCTATCGCCATGCGCCGGATACGATTGCGGATCTCGTTGATCACCTGACTGGCGAGCAGAGGCTCCTGGCTGGCGATATCCGCCTCCCAGATCTGCGTCAGCTGGCGATCGCACACATAGAGGCTGTCAGACACCATCACCTCGCCATGGAGCAACTGGCTGACAAACTCCCCCGGCAGCATCCAGGTGAGGAAGGCCTGCAGCGGAATGTAGATATTAACTATCTCACCGTCACCATGACAGGCGGTCATCTGATGGGGGATCGAAGCCCAGAAGATGATCATCCGCCCCTCGGGCACAGAGATCTCCTGACCGTTAATCAAATAATCGGCCGAACAATCAAAGAGGTAGTTAATCTCTATATGGCCATGCCAATGGCTGTGGGCCATCACCTCTGGCCGCTTGCGATGAAAGCCAAACTTATTGTCTTGCGCCTGCGCCGTTAACGGACTGGCTTCACTAAACGAAATTTTCTCGACCCATTCGAACATAAGGATAACCCCGGTTAACCCACCTCAGGCGAAACTAACGCACATACACTTGATTCACAAACTTAAGTTATTTTTCGGGAAGTTATACCTTATTTTCAGGAAGGTGCAGAGTGAAACTTACTCAAGTAGCTAGCATGAAAACGACTGATGTTAAATATTCGTTAGGGTATTTTCTGGAAGTCATAGCCACTATTTTGGGAAGTCTCCCATCCAGTATCGAGGATATAAATATCAGGGTGACGTGCTCAATCTCGTTTTGATCCGCTAGCCTTGCCTTTGGTAGCTGTCGCACCGCCGCGTCGATTGCCATAGCCACGTTTCTTAAACGAACGCTTAGGCGCCTCGACACCTTGCAAGGCCTTGGGCAGCTGGGCACCAGCCTGCATTATAAGCCCGTTGAGCGACTCGACTAGCGGCGCCATGAAGCTCAGGTACTTGGCTTCTTTACGACTGATGGCATCCAGGTGACTCTCCCACAGCGCCGTCATATCCGGCGTAGTTGCCGACTCAGGCAGGCTATTGATGAGGCCGCGACCAACAGGGGTCGAGACGATAGATTTTCCCTGGCGCGCCAGAAAGCCTCTTTTAAACAGCAACTCGATGATCCCGGCGCGGGTCGCCTCTGTCCCCAGGCCGTCGGTTTCTTTAAGGATCTTACGGATCTCTGGGTTGCTCACGTAACGACTGATCCCCGTCATGGCGCTCAGCAGGCTGGCATCGGTAAAGGCCTTGGGCGGCTGGGTCTGCTTCTCGATAAGCTCTCCCTGACCAGAGTGCAGTTCTTGCCCCTTATGTAGCGGCGGCAGCAGGGCCAGGGCCTCGTCGCCCTCGCCGTCGGCCTTGTCATCGCTGCGCTTAGGGAACAGTTGCTTCCATCCGGGGGCGATCTCCTGCTTAGCCTTGGTATGAAAATGGCCGCCGGCGATCTCCACCTCAACCTGAGTCTCATGGTAGCGATAGACAGGGTAAAACTGCGCCAGATACTGACGCGCCACTTGCAGGTAGATCTGTTTCTCGGCCTGGCTCAGGGCACTCAGATTAGCTACTTTCTCGGTAGGCACTATGGCGTGGTGGGCATCCACCTTAACATCGTTCCAGGCCTTAGAAACTATCTTGGGATCCGGCGCGGTGCACTGGGCGGTGAGTTCGCCAGCCCCCTTAAGCACGGCGTCGATCACCCTTGGCGCCAGAGCCAGCTGCTCCTTAGGCAGATAACGACTATCGGAGCGTGGATAGGTGATCAGCTTATGTTTTTCATACAAGGACTGACAGGTATCGAGCACCGTCTTGGCACTCATGCCAAATCGTTTCGCCGCATCTATCTGCAGCGACGACAGGTTATAGGGTAAGGGTTGTCCCTGCTGTTTATCTTTGGCCTGCAGATCCGTCACCTTGGCGGGCTGCTCTGTGATCCGCCCCACCACGTTTTCCGCCAGGCGGCGCGACAGCACCCGCCCCTCCTCATCCATATAGGGCTGACAGGCCTCGCTGGGCTGCCACTTGGCCTTAAAATGCGCCTGCTCTTGGGTATACAGATTGGCCTGCACCTCATAGAAAGGCTTGCTGACGAAATTCTCAATAGCCTCATCACGACGCACCACCAATCCTAATAGTGGCGTCTGCACCCGACCGACGGAGAGCACTCCCTGATAGCCCACCTTACGGCCTTGGAGCGTATAGGCGCGAGTCATGTTCATGCCATAGAGCCAGTCGGCGCGGGAGCGCGCCAGCGCCGAGGTCGACAGGGGGATAAACTCTCGGTTGCTACGCAGCTGCCCTAGGGCGCGTTTCACTGCCTGGGGGTTGAGGTCGCTCACCAGTAGGCGCTGGGTCTGTTCTAGCTTGTCGCCCTTGACCCCCAAATAGGCGATCACCTCATCCACCAGCAGCTGACCTTCACGGTCCGGATCCCCGGCGTTCACCAACTGGCTGGCCTGCTTGACCAGTTTTCTCAGTACGCTGAGCTGTCCCCGTGTTTTGCTCTTTGGGGTCATCTTCCACTGCTGCGGCACTATGGGCAGATGGTCGAACGACCAAGACTTGAAGGCGGGATCATAGCTGTCGGGCTCGGCCTGCTCCAGCAGGTGCCCTATGCACCAGGAGACGGTATCGCCATTGGCCGCCGTGATATAGCCCTCGCCCTTCTTGTGGGGTTTAGGTAACACATCGGCGATTGCCCGCCCGAGACTGGGCTTCTCTGCTATGTATAGGATCATACTGACATCAATTACTGTATAAATTAACAGTAACTTTAAACCACTCGTGGCCTTGGCGCAAATAGGAAAAGCAATCTTATGCTTACATGTAAATTTAGTTGAGAATAATTCTCATTAAAGAGTAGTCTAAGGCCATTCTATGGAGGTTGATATGCACATACGACTCAAAACCCCTTACCGACCCGAGCGCCTGCTACTCTATGCCACGCTGACAACGACGGCGCTGCTTCTGCCCTTAATGCCTAACTTAGCATTACCCTGGCGACTGGATCCCCTGATGCTGTTTGGCGCGCTGCTGTTGCTAAGCTGCGCAGGCACTCTATTTGCGCTCGCCCGCCATGGTAAAAATCATAGGCTGGCCATGGGACTCCTGTTCTGCCTCTGGCTGTTGGTGTGGGTAAGCCAAGGCTTGCTGCTCCCCTTCTGAACTCTCGCTATGCTCGATTAGCAGTGACTTGTCCCCAGCTTTGTCTTGGCCTCATCCGGCAAAAACCATTAAAAAGGCGCCTCCCAGGAGACGCCTCAATCAGCTTTAACAACATGCTGAGTCTATGTTTTTAACTTACCTAGCTGTAGGTGCTGCTGCTCCACCAATGCCGCTAGGCTGGCACTGCTCTGCTGCGCCTCATCGGCCAGTCTCGCCAGCTCTGAGGCCGAATCAGAGATGCCGGTTATGTTGCGATTGACCTCTTCGGTGACGGCGCTCTGCTCCTCTGCAGCGGTGGCGATATGGGTCACCTGCCCCGAGACCTCCTGAATCTGGCTCACTATAGTGTTAAGCGAACTCAAGGCCGATTCGGTCTGGGCCACGGCGCGCTGGGCACCATCCACCCCTTGGTCGATGATCTGCGACGCGCTGGTAACCTCCCGCTGTAAGGTCTCGATCAACTTGCCAATCTCATCGGTAGAACTCTGGGTCTTGGAGGCCAGGGCCCGCACCTCGTCAGCAACCACGGCAAAGCCCCGCCCCTGCTCTCCGGCGCGGGCCGCCTCGATGGCGGCATTCAGCGCTAGCAAATTGGTCTGCTCGGCAATGGCGCTGATCACCTCGAGGATCTTACTGATGTTGGTGCTGCTTTCCGCCACCTTGCCCACGGCTTCCTTGGCCAGCAGAGATTCTTGCGACATATGGGTCACATAGCCCATGGCCTGACTCAGGCTGTCTTCACCGGCCTTGACGTTGAGGGTCATCGCCTCGGTTTCCGATGCGGTTTGCTCAGAGGCCTTGGCCACCTCCAGCGCGGTGGCGCTCATCTGATTCACCGCGGTCACCACACTCTCGATGTCACTGTACTGACGATTGACGCTCTTGTGGGTCTGCTGGGCAATCCCGGCTGCCACCTGACTCTCCGCCTGAGAACGTGACGCCAACTCCTTAAGCTCGCCGATCAGCAGGCGCAGCTTGGTAATAAAGCCATTGATGCCGCCTCCCAGGGCGATTAACTCGGCGTGGGATTCCACCGTGATCGCCTGAGTCAGATCCCCCTCGGCGCTGGCAAGGTTTTCCACTCGATTCTGAATCACCTTAAGCGGCGCTATGATGGAACGTATCACTAAACTAATGGTGACCACGGCGATTAAGGAGACGATAACCCCGACGATCAACAGCAGGCTACCCAGAGAGCTGGCCATCGCCGACATCGCCTTATCCATGGCATTGGCGGCCTCATAGGCATCAACCTTGTCCACCTCGATAACCAGCGACCACTGCGCCTTGGCAAGTCCAATATCGATAGGATAAGCGACGATAATATGGCTTCCTTGCTCCAAGTAGCCGCCCTGGCGATGCAGCCCGGTTAACTGACTGGCGAGCGAGGGTGCGATAGACTCGCCCAAGGGCCTTGCCTTCTTATCATAGTGGCTGGCCGCCACCACTAAGCCCTTCTGGCTCAGCAGGGTCACCTTGGCCTTGCCTCGATACAGGCTGGCCGAGAGCTCGTCGATCAGCTTCTGAAACACCGGTAGATTAACGTCTACACCTATCACGCCACGAAAACTGCCGCCCACCACCACAGGTACGGTCAGCGAGGTCATCAGCGCCGTGTTGCCCGGGCTTATCTCATACAGGTAGGGCTCCATCAGACAGGGGCGCTTGGTATCCTTGGCGCACAGATACCATTCGGCCTCGCGCACGCCAAACTCCTTGAGGGTGGCATCATACTTCTCGCTGGCATCGTCCACCTGCTGATGTTCGACGCTGCCATCTTCGTTACGGGTGTAATAGATCTCCAGGGTGCCCGCCTCTGGCACGCTGTGACTAATCTTCTGGGTATATTCGCTATCTCGACCATCATAGCCATTGGGCTCGAACTGGGCGTACATGGAAGAGAGCTGGCTATTCTTGCGCAAAATACCTGCTACAGACTCCTCAACCCCTTCACGAGATAGCGGCTGAGTGGCGGCGCTCTGCTCTATCATGCCCGCAAAGGAGAAGGGAATTCGATAAGCCTCGTTGATGAAACCCGCTACACGCTCGCCATACTCACCGGCTCGGGCGCTAAGACGCTGGCGGGTCTCATCATGCAGCGCACTCTGTACCTGGCTTGCCAGTTGGGCATTTTTGTCGCTGAGCGACCACCAGAGGCTAAAGGAGAGAATGGCAACTATGATCAAAAACAGCGCTGAGGTGATCCAAAGCAACTTAGTACTGATGGACAAGTGTTTCATTTATCACTCCTAAGCAAGGCGGTAGAGATGAGGATTAAGGCGTGAGACCGAGATCTTTCACTCATTAAACATAGCACTAAAGCATTAAAACACCATGCTATCAGGTATTTAATTGACCTTGCAGGAGAAGCGATGTAGCAAAATGCCCCATAAAAAAACCGAGCACTTCTATAAAAATACCGACCTCTCCCATAAAAAAACCGACCACTAGGGGTCGGTTTTTAGCTGACGCATGCGCTATCCCTTAGGGATGACAGACGTTATGTAGCTCTAAGTTAGTGCCGATATCCTTGATGCGATTTGCCTTGGCATCGTCGTTACGTAGCTGGGTCAGGTGATCCAGATAGGCCTGATCCACATCGTTGGTCACATAGTTACCGTCAAATACCGAGGTCTCGAAGCGTTTGATATCCGGGTTCTGCTGACGTACTGCTTCGATCAGATCTTCTAGATCCTGGAAGATGATGCCATCGGCACCGATCAGCTTATTGATCTCTTCGGCGTCGCGACCATGGGCGATCAGCTCGCTCGAGGTTGGCATGTCGATACCATAGACGTTCGGGAAGCGGATCTCAGGGGCCGCAGAGGCGAAGTAAACCTTCTTGGCGCCGGCTTCACGAGCCATCTCGATGATCTGCTCGGAGGTGGTACCGCGCACGATAGAGTCATCCACCAGCAGTACGTTCTTACCCTTAAACTCGGCATTGATAGCATTTAGCTTGCGGCGAACCGACTTCTTACGCTCCTGCTGGCCCGGCATGATGAAGGTACGACCGATGTAACGGTTCTTCACGAAGCCCTGGCGGTATGGCAGGTCTAGGTTACGGGCGATCTCCAGAGCGATATCGCATGAGGTCTCAGGAATCGGAATCACCACGTCGATATCGTGATCTTCCCACTCCTTCTTGATCTTCTCACCCAGCATGGTGCCCATATTCACGCGGCTACCGTAGACAGATACCTTGTCGATGGTCGAGTCTGGGCGGGCAAAATATACATATTCGAAGATACAAGGCGAATAGGTTGGCGACTGGGCACATTGACGCGTGTAGAGCTGACCATCCAAGGAGATATAGATGGCTTCGCCTGGGGCAACATCACGTACCGTCTCGAAACCGACGGCGTCTAACGCCACGCTCTCAGAGGCCACCATATATTCGGTGCCCTGCTCTGTCTCGTTCTTACCCAATACCAGTGGACGGATGCCGTAAGGGTCACGAAACGCCACCAGGCCCTGGCCGATGATCATCGCCGCCACGGCGTAGGCGCCACGTGTCAACTCATGTACCTTAGTGACCGCCTCAAACACCTCGTCGGCAGTGAGGTACTGGCTCTTGGTGTGTTGCAGCTCGTCGGCCAACAGGTTAAGCAGGACTTCAGAATCTGAAGTGGTGTTCACGTGACGACGTTGCTTCACCAGACGCTCGTGCAGCTCGACCGTGTTGGTCAGGTTGCCATTGTGCGCCAGAGAGATCCCGAAAGGAGAGTTAACATAGAAAGGTTGCGCCTCAGACGCGCTCGAGCTACCCGCAGTTGGGTAACGCACGTGACCTATGCCGGCAGTGCCCTGCAGGCGCTGCATATGCTTAGGTTCAAATACGTCTTTTACCAGACCATTGGCCTTACGCAATCTAAACGCATTGCCATCAACGGTGACAATGCCCGCGGCGTCTTGGCCACGATGCTGTAGCACTGTGAGTGCATCATAGATTGTCTGATTAACCGATGTTCGGCCAACTATTCCGACGATACCACACATGGGTAGGTTTCCTCATTTTAAGATGTTCTGATAATTATTATCTGCGGCCATGACCTGAGGTTAAGGCACGCCTATGCTTACGCATTCTTATATTTTAGGTACAAAGCTTGAGGTGTTTTCCACGTAGTCAAAGAACCACTGGATAACCACTCCGAATTCGGGAACCAGTTGCGAGCTGGCCCACCAGTCTGTCTTGGGCGCCCCGGTAAAGGCGTCCAGGAAAAAGAGTATCGCGCTAACGATAAGTGCACCGCGCAGGGCGCCAAAACAGAGGCCCAACACCCTGTCTGTGCCAGACAGGCCCGTCTTGACCACAAGTTGGCCGATAAGGTAATTGACTAAGGCACCGAGAATAAGGGTCGAGATAAACAGGATGGCGATGGCGATGCCGTTACGCACCATTTCATCTTGCATCTGGGTCAGGTAGACGGCGAGATCTTCATAAAATTGACTCGCCACGAAGAAGGCGGCAAACCAGACCACGAGTGACATGGCTTCCTTAACGAAACCACGAAGCAGACTAATTAAAGTCGAGATTGCGATAACCGCAATAATGGCATAATCGATCCAAACCATTGAATAAGGTGATCCAGCATTAGCATTAAGACGGCGGGATTTTACCAGAGACTGAAGACATTCTCACCCCCTAGCCTGATTTAAAAGTGATTTAGTTTATCCGCAATTACGGACACTGAGTTCTGCCCTAAAGCCATTTTGGCCAGAACCCACAAACAGAAACGCCCAGGACGAAGCCTGGGCGTATGATCAAATGAGCTGGGTCACAGCAGTGGGTTATAATCGACCACCGCCGACTTGAGGCCGGTAAACTTATCCAGCTTGGTCTGCAACTTCTGTAGCTTGCTCTTGGAGATATCCGGGCCGACGAACACCTTAGTCAGCTGACCATCCACCGGCTTTTTCGGCACGGTATAGGCGCGGTAGCCCTCGCCTCGCAGTCGCTTGACCAGGGCGTTCACATTATCGGCATTCTTAAAGCTGCCCAGTTGCAGGGTATAGGCCGAGCTTGCGACCTCAACCTTAGATTCAGCCGCCTTAGCTTGCGTGACTTTCGCTGGGGTTTGCCTAACTTCACTGGTTTTAGCTTCACTGGTTTTAGACTCGCTGGTTTTAGCTACGCTGGTATTAGAGGCGTCCGTTTTCGCCGCACTTGTCTTATCATCCGCGCCATCATTCGCCCCCTGCTGCTCGGCTAAGGCTTGGCCGGCGCTATCATCCTGGGCGCTCACCTGCAGGTCGAACTGAGCCTGCTGCTCACTCAGGTCAATGGCCGTAATGCTCTCCTGCTCTTCGAGGCTAGACTCGGCTTGGGGCCGCAGTGGGATCTCGGCAAACTGCTCTTCCTGATGCTGCTTCTTCCCATCTAAGATATCGGGCAAAAAGATCACCCCCAGGGCCACCAAGACTATGATGCCCACCAGACGGTTTTGAAACTGGCTCGATACCTTCTCTTGTTTGACTTCTACTTCATCCACCTGCATTTAACTTAGGTCCAATTGCTTAAACTCTGCCACAGTGTAAAAGGAGCCAAACACAATTACCACATCGGATTGGCCAATCTCTGGCTTTAACGCCCGGTATGCCTGCTCAACCGAGGCAAACCCATAGGCAGCTTTGTCGCCACTCACATAGCTGAGCAAGTCCTGCGCCTTAGCGCTGCGCTCACAGTTAAGATCCGTCAAATACCAGGCGTGGATCTGATCCTCGAGCAGGCCGAGCACGGCGCGGCAATCCTTATCTTTTAGCATGCCACACAGGGCGAAGATACGCTTACCCTTGTAAGCCTCGAGTCGCTGGGTCAGATAGGCCGCCGCATGGGGGTTATGGGCCACATCTAAGATGATCTTAGGCTGCTCGCTGACCACCTCCAGACGACCGGTTAACTTGGCCCCGCTTAACCCGGCAGCGATAGATGTGCGAGCCGCTTCAGTCACAAACTGTAGTGCCAGCAATTGCTGCACCACAGCCAGGGCGGTTGCCGCATTAGCCAAGGGTAAGGTTGGCAGTGGCAAGCCAGACAATGAAAATTGGGGCACAGACGATTGAGGCATATCACCTAGCTCAAAACACCAGTCAGTCTCGCTCGCCTGGTAGCTAAATTCGTGATTCACCCTTACCATCTTGGCGCCGATAGACTCGGCGTATTCAACAACGCTTGCCGGCAAGTCTGGGTCGCCAATAACCACGGGACGGCCAGCGCGCATGATCCCCGCCTTCTCGCGGCCCACCAACTCCCGGGTATCGCCCAGGTATTCCTGATGGTCGATGTCGATGGCAGTGATCACCGCGATATCGGCATCGATAATATTGGTGGCATCCAGGCGTCCGCCAAGCCCCACCTCGAGTAACACCAGATCCAGCTTCGCCTGCTTAAACAGGTAGAGTCCGGCCAGGGTGGCATATTCGAAGAAGGTCAGCGAGATGTCGCCGCGCGCGGCATCTATGGCACAAAACGCCTCGATAAGCGCCTCGTCGCTGGCATCTACCCCATCGATACGTACCCGCTCATTGTATTTGAGCATGTGAGGCGAGCTGTAGACACCGACGCGTTGCCCGGCTTTTCTCATGATGGCTTCTATCATGGCGCAGGTGGTTCCCTTGCCATTGGTACCGGCAACGGTCACCACCTTAGTGCCGCCAAGGCTATCCAGCTCCATGACCTTGGCAACGGCCGCAACGCGGCCAAGGCCCATATCTATCTCTGTGGGATGGATAGCCATCAGGTGGTTCAGCCAGTCATTAAGGCCAGATTGTGCGTTGGGTACAGGCGTCATATCAGAATCTTTTTAATCTTTGTTAATCAGATATTTAGTTTGGATTAGTCGAGCATAAACAGTGGCCCCAGGGCCAGCTTAGGTAAGGCATAGTGCTCGGGATAGGTCACATCCACCAGGTAGAGACCGTTAGGCTTAGCAGTCGCCGCCGCCTGAGTGCGATCCTTCAGCGCCAGCAGCTCCTTAATCCAGCTTACAGGTTGGCGACCATAACCCACCTCGAGCAGAGAGCCGACGATATTACGCACCATGTGATGCAAGAAGGCGTTGGCCTTGATGTCGACACAGATATACATGCCCTGACGGGTCACATTGACCTCGTGAACACAGCGAAATGGGGTGTTCGACTGGCATTGAATGGCGCGAAAGCTGGTAAAGTCCTGCTCACCCAGCAGGAACTGGGCCGCCTCATGCATCTTGGCCTCATCGATCTGCCCCGGATAGTGGCTCACTCCAGAGCGGAGAATGCCGGGTCTAAACTGATGGTTATAGATCATGTAGCGATAACGGCGGGCGGTGGCGGTAAAGCGGGCGTGGAATTCGTCATCCACATCCTTGGCCCAGCGCACGGCGATATCATCCGGCAGGTTGACATTGACCCCTAATGTCCAGGCACTCTCTTTACGCACGGCATTGGTCTCGAAATGCACCACCTGGCCCGTGGCATGAACGCCCGCGTCGGTACGTCCGGCACATTGAATCGAAATAGGTTCGTTGGCAACGAAAGATAGGGCTCTCTCGAGCTGGGCTTGTACCGAGTCCACCTCGGCCTGACGTTGCCAGCCAAAATAACGGCTGCCATCATATTCGATACCTAATGCTACGCGCATGAAATACCTGTCCTCATGTTTAATTACTCACGTTTAAATAAATCTGTTCGCTAGGCGGCGGATTCTAGCACAAGCTAGGTGTTAACTGGATAGTAAATGGCGCGTTAACTGGATAGTTAAGGAGAAAGTTAAGTGGAGAGTCAACTGCACCGATAGCTAACCTCCAGGCTTGCCGCCATCAAAATTATGCTCGTCGCCATAAAAAAACGGCGCCTAAGCACCGTTTTTCAAATCGCTTTTCTAGACTAAATCTCGTATAAATTAGAGCTCGTCTAGCAGCTTCTTAGCTTCCTGCTGCTGACGATCGTTGCCGTCCAGCTCGACCTCTTTAAGCAGCGCCTTGGCGCTGTCCATATCGTCGATCTCGATATAGGCGCGAGCCAGATCCAACTTGGCGTTGACGGCATTCTCTTCATCGTCTACATCGACCATGGCGGCATTGCCCATCAGGCTATCGAGCTCACCCATGTCGACATCCAGCTCCTTGTACTTATCGACATCCAGCTGCTCCTCATCGGCCTCGTTGAGCAGTCTGTCGATATCGATAAAGCCGTTATCTTGCTGGAAGGCGGTCAGGTCGTGCTCAGGCACGGCTCTGGCGGCGCCCTTCTTCTCTGCCGCATCCAGGGCCGCCAGGGCCTGATCCACGGTCAGGTTATCATCATCGTCCAGCTGCAGATCGATACCTTCGTCGTCATCTTCCTCAGCTGGTGTATCCTGTGCACTCGGGGCAGTGCTGGTCAACGCCGATTCCCACTCAAGCATATTATCGCTGCTGCGCTTATTGCCCTTGAGATCACCGAAGAAACCCGACTCACCTTTCTCAGCCTTAGGTTCTGCCTCTTCGACCGATTCGAGGTCGGCCAGCAGTGCATCGAGATCCACCTCGCCGTCATCCTCAGGCTTGGTTTCATCTTGGGCGCTTGGCTCATCTTCACCCAGATCAAATTCTAGCGGCTCATGGCCGTTCGATGGCTTACTCGCTTCCAGCTCGGCTGCTGGGTCGAGTTCGGGCTCGATATCGGCGGACGCTTCATCGCTCGCCGCAATGTCTGGCTCTTGAGTTTCAGCGGCTTCTGGCTCGCTTGCCGGCGCTGCGGGTTCGAACTCCGCCAATAAGGCATCGAGATCCGCCTCATCGGCATTGTCGTTTTCTTCCTCAAATTCGGCGGCAATCTGGCGGGCTATCTCATCATCCTGCTCGCTATCAATTGCCTGCGTCTCTTCGGCTTCAGTCGCTTCGTTTTCGGAGGCTGCTGTTTCAGCGGCTTCAGCATCAAAACCTGCTAGCAAGGCGTCGAGATCGGTATCATCGACCTCGGCTTCATCGCCCTTAGCATCGATAGCCTCTTCAAGTTCCTGCGCTATCTCATCGGCCAGGGTTTCTTGCTGCGCCTCCTCTGGGGAGACTTCAGGCTCGGCGGTTTCCTCAGCCTTAGCCGTCTCTTCCACAGCAGCTTCTTCCACGGCTTCTTCTGCTGGCAGGTTAAACTCGGCCAGCAGCGCATCTAAATCTTCCTCTTTAGTCTCTTCGCTTGGTGTCTCTTGCTCAAATTCGGCTAGCAGCTCATCGAGATCTGTCTCGCTAGTGTCAGCCTCATCTTCAAGCGCTGCAGGCGCCTCGAACGAGGTTTCCTCGGCTAATGGCTCTTCGACTGCCTCGTCCTCAGCGGGTGTCGCTACCGGCGCATCCAATTCGGCCAGCAGGCTATCCAGGTCGTCTTCCGGTGCCGCATTCGTCTCTTCTTCCTGCTCGCCCATGGCCTCGGCCCAGAGATCATCGAGTGACTGCCCTTCATCATCGATCGGTGACATCACTTGCTCATCACCGGCATCGACCACCATCTCGGTGCCTTCTTGCGGCAACTCCTCGCTAAGATCGGCCTCTGGCGTTAACTGGGTTTCGTCGACCTTCATCAAGGAATCCAGCGAATCGGCCTCATCGTCATTATCCAGGTGCACCGCCATTATCTCTTCGCTATCTTCAGGCGCTGGTGCGACAGGCTTATCGTCCATCTGCTCTGCCACAGGCGCGCTCGCCTCGCCAGCCTCGCTCTTATTGTTGCGACGCTTGATAAACAACCATACCAATACCAGCAGCAATAGCGCTGGAATGGCCGCGAACAGACCGAGATAGAGCGGGCTGCTCATCATGGTACGCCAGCTATCATCAACCTCTTTAGGCTGGGCTGGCTGAGTGGCGGCCGCGAGCTGCTGACGTAACTGCTCCACCTCACTGTTGAGTTGCGCCTTTTGCTCTTTCTGAACCAGTAGTGCCTCTTCCAGCTCGGCAATACGGCTGCTTTGCTCATCTATCTTGGCCTGCAACATCTCGCTGTCGTTATTGCCCAGATTCAGCTTATCTTGTGCCCTGGCGAGCTCATCGGTGAGCGACAGGTTCTTGGCCTGCTCGGCTTCGAGCTGCGCCGTTAATGCCTCAATCTGCTTTTGCTGTTCGCCGGTAGGCTTATCAGCCGAAGTCGTTTTGGCCTGAGTCATGTCGGCCTGAGCAGTGTCAGGTTGACTCGCCTCTGGTTCACTCGTTTGCGGCGCTGGTGCCGTCGCTACCGGCTTAGGCTTAGCCGCAGTCTGCGGCTTCTGCCGCCAGCCTCTATCGTTTTTTTCGGCCTGCTGTTTGGCCAGGCTCTTAGGAATAGCCAGCATCACCTCTTTAGAGGGGATCAGCAGGATCATCCCCTTCTCTAGGCTGTTGTAATTGTCACTGGTAAACGCATGGGGGTTGGCTTCATAAATCGCCGCCATCACCTGATAGATGGTCACACTCGCATCGGGACGGGTTTTCTGTGCAATACTCCAGAAGGTATCAGACGCCGTGGTTGGACCGTATTGGCGCAGTGTCTGGCGACTCTCACCATCTGGACCGGTAATATTGAGGGGTTCTGCGGCAGATAAAAGACCCGAAGTCGACGAGAGAACAAGCAGTGCGCTGGCTAGCAAACCAGCAAGATGCGATGTGCGAAAGTTCATCAATTCTTCCCTTTCAAGCGATGATGGACTGCCATTTGGCAGCGTGCTTTAGGCAATTGTATTTATTGAGATTACTATAAACCAGTTTTAGATGGCCTGCTACTGTTCACATTTCAAAAACAAGTGATCACACAAAAAAAAGCCTGCAAACTGCAGGCTTTTTCTCCACTTAGACGCTTATTGGCCCGTTAGGCCGAGCGTTCAGTAGTAGTCTCTGACCAAGACTTCGGCGATCTGTACGCTGTTAAGCGCCGCGCCTTTTCTAATGTTATCAGACACAACCCAGAGATTGATACCGTTAGGATGCGAGATATCTTCACGCACACGGCCCACATAAACAGGATCGGTTCCCGCCGCCTCAGTCGCCGCCGTTGGGTACTCATCGTTAGACTCGAACAGCTCAACGCCCGGCGCATCACGCAACACGGCCTTAACATCTTCGGCGCTCACCGGCTGCACGGTTTCGATATGCACAGCCTCAGAGTGACCATAGAATACCGGCACGCGCACCGCGGTTGGATTAACCACTATCTGGTCATCGCCGAAGATCTTCTGGGTTTCCCAGACCATCTTCATCTCTTCTTTGGTGTAGCCGTTGTCCATAAACTTATCGATCTGTGGCAGCACGTTAAAGGCAATCTGCTTAGGATAGGCCTTAGGCTCTACCGGCAGCCCCTGGAGCAGCTTAGCGCACTGATTGGCCAGCTCTTCGATAGCCTGCTTGCCCGAGCCTGATACAGACTGATAAGTTGCCACATTGATACGTGAGATCCCGAAGGCATCATAGACAGGCTTAAGCGCGACCAGCATCTGAATGGTCGAGCAGTTAGGGTTGGCTATGATGTTGCGGTTACGAAAATCGGCGATCACCTGAGGGTTCACTTCCGGAACCACCAGTGGAATGTCGATGTCGTAACGGAAATGTGAGGTGTTATCGATCACCACACAGCCCTGCTCCGCTGCAATAGGTGCCCACTTGGCCGATACGTCACCGCCCGCCGAGAAGAAACCTATCTGTGCCTGAGACCAATCGAAGGTCTCCACGTCTAAAATTTCGACCTGTTTACCATGGAAAGTTACCGTGTCGCCCGCACTACGACTACTGGCTAAAGGATACAAGTTGGCAACGGGAAAGTTGCGCTCTTCGAGGATCTCAATCATTGTTTGACCCACGGCTCCCGATGCACCTAAAACGACGACGTTAAATTCCTGCGACATAATTACAGACCGACTCCTGAAAAACCTAATTCGAACAACCAATCTACATCAGAACCCGCGGCATTGGCTAGCATTAACGCGCTAAATTCACGTCGATGCTTATGATTTTTTCTCATCAGGTCGAAGCCTTTGTTATTTTGGAATCGCTGGCGAAACAGTTCGTCGTCATCGCGCAGGTCATAGACCAGGCGAACCAGGCTGAGCAAGGCCTTTTCATCGGGCACAGACAAGGGTGACAACTGATGACTCCAGAGCGGTGGCAGCAGGCTGGCAAGCGACTTGTCGACCTCTCTTCCGAGCTGCGCCATCAAGGCCAGATACAACATGAAGGTGCCGCGGGCCTTACCCTCAAGGCTATAGCCTGCAATGTGCGGGGTGGCGATTTCTACCAAGGGCACCAGCTCGGCCGTCGGATCGGGTTCCCCTTCCCATACATCCAGCACCAGCTTAAGATCCTCCCGCACCTGTTTCACCAGAATGAGCGCGCGGTTATCGATCACCTCACCGCGGCAGCAGTTCAGCAGCCAGGTGTCTTCGGCAAGTGCATTCAGGCGCTTCTTATCAAACAGATAGTGGGTGGGATGCTCGCCACCACGCGTTAATGGCACATGCAGGGAGATCACATCACAGCGCTCTATGAGTTCCTCTAGGGAGACAAACTCGCGCTCATCGCCACTGGCTTCGAGCAAGGGGTCGTTAAGCAGCGTATTCACCCCATAGGCTTGCAGACAATGTTGCAGCGCTGTGCCCGTGTTACCAGCACCGACTATGCCGACCGTCTTATTCTTGAGCGGCGAATGAAAACGCCTGGCCAGCTCCAGCATGGCATTGAAGGCGTACTCGCCTACGGCTACCGCGTTACAGCCCGGCGCATTGGTACAGAAGATGCCTCGCTGCTTAAGATAGTCCAAGTCCAGATGGTCCATGCCTATGGTGGCACTGCCGACAAACTTTAGCCTGTCACAGCCATCGAGCAGGGTCTCGTCGACCTTAGTGACTGAGCGCACCAGCAGGACATCGGCATCTTCTACCTGGGCCTGGGTCAGGGTGCGGCCATCGACCATCACCACCTCGCCAAGATCGGCAAACAGGGCTTCGACATAGGGCATGTTTTCATCGGCTACAATTTTCATCGACTTCTCTTCACAGTTTACTTGGGGCTACTTTATCGTATTATTTTGCCGTACCATTTTGCCGCACTATTTTTTTGCAGTAAATTTCGGGCACAAAAAAGGAGCCCTAAGGCTCCTTTTAGCGTGTTTTGCATCAGACTCGTATTAACGAGTACGTGGGCAAAGTTCTTCAGCGCTGAAGAAGTAAGCAATTTCACGCTCTGCAGAAGTCAGTGCATCTGAACCGTGAACGGCGTTTTCGTCGATGCTGTCTGCGTAGTCAGCACGTAGAGTGCCACGAGCCGCTTCTGCTGGGTTAGTTGCACCCATGATCTCACGGTTAGCCAGAACAGCGTTTTCGCCTTCCAGTACTTGAACCATGATAGGACCAGAAGTCATGAACTCAACCAGCGCGCCGAAGAAAGGACGCTCGCTGTGCTCGGCGTAGAAGCCTTCAGCTTGTTCTTTGCTTAGGTGAACCATTTTAGAAGCGATGATTTTCAGGCCAGCGGTTTCAAAACGGTTGTAGATAGCACCGATGTGGTTTTTAGCAACGGCATCAGGCTTGATGATAGAAAAAGTACGTTCGATAGCCATGTCTAGCTTCCTTCATTAAACAGGTTTTTAAAAATTCGCGCGGATTATACGAAATTAAAACCGAAAAACCTACCTTTATAACGAGATGAATGAGACATTCATCAAACCGTCATCTAGGCTGGGCGCGATCCTGCTTGCAAAGTAGCAAACACAAACCTGAACCTCTTTGGGTCAAGGCGATACTAAGAAGCTCGACGCAACATCAATACTCGTTGATCCAACAGGCCTGAATCGCCTCCAGGATCCGCTCATTGCAATGATTGGGGTCGTCGTCAAACTCATCGAGCGCCAGGATCCATTCCCGCAGTTCGGTAAAGCGGATCTTGGCGGGATCCACATCGGGATGGGCCTCAAGCAGACTGAGTGCGACATCGAGAGAATCTATCCATTTCATTGTCTTACCTCTATCGCTGAAAACTCTCCCTTAAGTTTAGTCCCTCGGCGAATTGCGGGATCAAAAAAGCCGGTCTGATGAACCGGCTTTCTTTCGTGTGCAGCGCACTGTTAGTCAGGCTTAACCTTCACTCACCATGTTGATGGTGTATTTAGGGATCTCGACCACAAGATCGCTGTCGGGCACCTTAGACTGGCACGACAGGCGGCTTTCAGGCTCCAGGCCCCAGGCCTTATCCAGCATATCATCTTCGAGCTCATCGCTCTCTTCCAGCTCGTCGAAGCCTTCACGGATGATCACATGACAAGTGGTACAGGCACAGGATTTCTCACAGGCATGTTCGATGCTGATGCCATTACGCAGCGCCACGTCCAGCACAGTCTCGCCCACCTGGGCCTCGACTACTGCGCCGTCCGGACATAACTCTTCATTGGGTAAAAAAACTATTTGAGGCATATTGTTACCTATATATTGTCAACCGACTGGCCCTTGAGCGCCAATCGAATGGAATTATCCATACGTTTCGCGGCAAAGTCCTGGCTGGCATCGTCCAGCGCAGCAATTGCCTTCTCGATGGCGTCCGTATCGGCTTGGCTCGCCACCTGTGCCAGATTGGCCATTCCCGCCTGAATCGTCGCCGCTTCTGCCTCGTCCAGCAGATTGCCATCTTTAGCCAGTGCCGCCGACAGGGATTCTAGTACCCTGGCCGCCTCCACTTGCTGCTCGGCCAACATGCGACGTTCGATATCCTCTTTGGCATGGGCCATCGAATCTTTGAGCATGGTGCCGATCTCTTCGTCGGTCAGACCGAAGGAAGGTTTAACCTGAATGCTGGCCTGCACGCCAGATGATTTCTCCATGGCGGTCACGCTAAGCAAACCATCGGCATCGACCTGGAAGGTGACACGAATATGGGCCGCGCCGGCCGCCATAGGCGGAATGCCTTTGAGGGTAAAACGGGCTAGCGAGCGACAATCGGCCACCAGCTCACGCTCGCCCTGCACCACATGAAATGCCATGGCAGTTTGGCCATCCTTAAAGGTGGTAAACTCCTGGGCGCGGGCAACCGGAATCGTGGTGTTACGAGACACCACCTTCTCAACCAGGCCACCCATGGTTTCGATACCCAGCGACAGCGGGATCACATCCAGCAGCAGTAGATCAGACTCTGGCTTGTTACCCACCAAGATGTCGGCCTGAATCGCGGCGCCGATGGCCACCACACGGTCAGGGTCAATTGAAGTCAGCGGCGCCTTACCGAAGAAACCTTCGACGCGCTCACGCACCAGAGGCACGCGGGTCGAGCCGCCAACCATCACGGTTTCCAGCACTTCATCGGCAGCGATACCGGCATCGCGTAGCGCGCGGCGACAGCTGGCGATGGTCTTCTTCACCAAGGGCTCGATCAGGGCATCGAACTGCACCTTATCGACCACTTGCTCAAATACTTCTCCCGCCGCCAGTGTCAGGCTCGCGGTAACACTTGCCTGCTCGGTCAACGCCTCTTTCACCCGGCGACTCTCGATGAGCAGTGCGCGGCGTTCGCTGGCGCTGAGGCTGGCCAGTTGCCAGCTCTGCTGCAGATGATCCGCCAAGGCATGGTCGAAATCGTCGCCGCCAAGGGCTGAATCACCGCCGGTAGCCAGTACCTCGAACACCCCTTTGTTAAGACGCAGAATCGAGATATCGAAGGTGCCGCCGCCCAAGTCATAGATGGCGATCACCCCTTCCTGCCCCGAGTCTAGGCCATAGGCGATGGCTGCCGCCGTCGGCTCGTTGAGCAGACGCAGCACCTTGACCCCAAGCAGGCTGGCCGCCTCTTTGGTGCCCTGACGCTGAGCGTCATCGAAGTAGGCCGGCACTGTGATCACTACACCTTCTAAGGCCCCCCCTAGGGTCTTCTCGGCGCGATCCACTAAGGGTCTTAGGATATCGGCAGAGATCTGAATAGGGTTGAACTGACCGGCCTGGGTATTAAAGAGCGGCAAGCCGTTTTCGCTGGCAGAGAAATTATAGGGTAGCGAGGCATCCTTGGCCTGGATATCACTCAGGCTGCGCCCCATGAAACGCTTCACCGAGACCACGGTATTGAGTGGGTCTTGGGCAGAGAAACGCTCGGCATCCACGCCGACCTTCACCCCATCTTCGCTGTAGCGCACCACGGAAGCCAGAGCGTGACGGCCTGATTCATCGGCCAGGGTATCGGCAACACCACTGCGCACGGCAGCCACTAGGGAGTTGGTAGTACCTAAGTCAATGCCCACCGCCAGCCTGTGCTGGTGCGGCGCGGCGCTCTGTCCGGGTTCAGCGATCTGCAAAAGTGCCATATCTTTCCAACTTAAAAAAATAAAGGCTCAGTCGACCGCAATCGACGACAGAGCCATAAAAAAACGTTCGGGCTTAAAAGAGAGCGTCTTCGGCTCGCTCGAGTTCCGCCTGCAGCTTCTCCATAAACTTGAGTTTACGCACCAGGTCGGCGGCCTGCTCCAAGACTGAAGCCTCTTCACTGCCTATCTTTTGCGCCAGCTGCGAAGTGATCTCACCGCGATACTCGCCAAAGGATTGATGCAGGTGCTCGATAGCCTCGTCGGGATCATCGCAATCGCTGATCTCCTCCAGCGCCTCACGCCACTCCATCTGCTGCATTAAAAACATTGTGTCTTTAACCGTGGTGGATTCGTGGCTGAGGTCGATTCCCTTGAGGCTGAGCATGTGCTCGGCGCGCGAGATGGGATGTTTCAGGGTGTTATAGCCATCGTTAACCTGGGCGGTATGCTGCACGGCCAGACGCTTGTCCTGCTCGCTGGCATTGGCAAACTTATCAGGGTGCACCGCACGCTGCAGCTCGCGATACCGCTCTGAAAGTAAAGCGGTATCTAGCTCAAACGATGGCGATAAACTAAACAACTCAAAATAGTTCATGTATCTCGATTCGCTCGCTAAACGGTGAAGCTCTCGCCGCAGCCACACTCCCCTTTCGCATTGGGGTTGTTGAACTGGAAGCCCTCGTTGAGTCCCTCTTTGACGAAATCTAACTCGATCCCTTGCAGGTAGATGAAACTCTTGGCATCGATGATGATTTTCACCCCTTCGATCTCATAAACTTCATCGTCGTCATTGAGTTCGTCGACGAACTCCAGCACGTATGCCATGCCGGAGCAGCCGGACGTCTTCAGTCCCAAACGTAATCCGATACCTTTACCGCGGTTAGCCAAGAAACTTCTTACTCGCTCGGCCGCCGCCGGTGTCATCGTTATTGCCATTATTACTCCGACTATTACTTTTCGTGCTTAGCCTTGTATTCGTCTAATGCTGCTTTAATGGCATCTTCAGCCAAGATTGAGCAGTGGATTTTTACAGGCGGTAAGGCAAGCTCTTCAGCAATATCCGTATTCTTAATCGCTTGTGCTTCTTCAATCGTCTTGCCCTTCACCCACTCGGTGACCAGAGAGCTAGACGCGATAGCGCTACCACAGCCGTAAGTCTTAAACTTGGCGTCTTCGATGATGCCTTGCTCGTCGATCTTCAGCTGAAGCTTCATGACGTCACCACAGGCAGGCGCGCCTACCATGCCGGTCACGACTGAAGGGTCGTTCTTGTCGAATGAACCTACATTACGCGGGTTCTCATAATGATCTATTACTTTTTCACTGTAAGCCATGATTCTGCTCCAATCTCTATTCGTTTATCGGCCGGATTAATGGTGTGCCCACTGCACTTTTGACAGGTCTACACCATCTTTGAACATCTCCCACAATGGAGACATCTCTCTCAACTGACCGATAGACTTGGTAATGGTCTCGATCGCATGGTCAATCTCCTCTTCCGTCGTGAAACGACCGATAGAGAAACGGATTGAGCTGTGCGCCATTTCATCGTCTAATCCTAATGCACGAAGCACATAGCTAGGCTCTAAACTTGCTGAGGTACAGGCAGAACCAGATGAAACAGCCAGATCTTTCAGCGCCATCATCAAAGACTCACCTTCGACGAAGTTAAAGCTGACGTTCAGGCTGCCGCAGTATCTCTGCTCTGCATCACCGTTGATATAGGTTTCTTCGATATGCTTGATGCCGTCCCACAGTCTGTCGCGCAGACGACGGATACGGGCGTTGTCGCTTTCCATGTCGGCCTTGGCAATGGCTGCCGCTTCACCCATGCCCACAATCTGGTGAGTCGCCAGGGTACCGCTACGCATGCCGCGCTCGTGTCCGCCACCGTGCATGGTCGCTTCCAGACGAATACGTGGCTTACGACGCACATACAGGGCGCCGATGCCCTTAGGGCCATACATCTTATGGGCCGAGATAGACATCAGGTCGACCTTGGTCTTCTGCAGGTCGATAGGCAATTTGCCCGCGCTTTGCGCCGCGTCTACATGGAAGATCACCTTCTTGGCACGGCAAAGCTCGCCGATGGCGTCGATATCATGAATCACGCCGATCTCGTTATTTACATGCATCAGGCTGAGCAGTATGGTGTCTTCACGCATCGCCGCCTCGAGCTTCTCGATAGGGATGATGCCGTTTGACTCAGGCTCAAGGTAGGTTACCTCGAAGCCTTCACGCTCTAGCTGGCGACAGGTGTCCAGCACAGCCTTATGTTCTGTCTTGCTGGTGATGATGTGCTTGCCTTTCTTATGATAAAAATGCGCAACACCCTTGATGGCCAGGTTGTCAGACTCGGTAGCGCCCGAGGTAAAGACGATCTCACGAGGATCGGCGTTGATCAACTCGGCCACCTGGTTACGGGCGATATCCACCGCCTCTTCGGCCTGCCAGCCGTAACGGTGAGAACGTGAAGCGGGGTTACCAAAAATCCCGTCCATCGTCATGTATTGCATCATTTTCTCTGCTACGCGCGGATCGACCGGCGTCGTCGCAGCATAATCTAAATAAATAGGAAGCTTCATCTCACACTCCGTACTGAGTAGTCATGGCGCGACCACTTAACCACGTACATATAGTAATAATTAATAACAAAGTTAACTTATAGGGTTACTCTTTGTTCCTGTTGCATCTTGTCTTGCTTGATTGAGATAAATTGCACATCTCGCTTGTTCATCAGACCCGCAAGGCTAATGCCATTTAAAAAATCTGAAATCTGTTTGCTCAAATCGCCCCAGAGCGAATGGGTTAAACATCTTGTACCGCTCTGACAATTTCCCAAACCTTGACAACGTGTGGCGTCGACCGACTCATCTACCGCCCGAACCACCATGCCCACGGAGATATCACTGGCGTCGAAACCGAGACGATAACCGCCGCCAGGTCCTCTGACGCTGGAGACTAATCCATGCTTACGTAATTTAGCGAAGAGTTGTTCAAGATAGGAAAGAGAGATTCCCTGACGCTCGGAGATGTCAGCTAATGGGACCGGGCCAGAAGTAGAATGCATTGCAACGTCTAACATTGCCGTTACCGCATACCGACCTTTTGAAGTTAGTTTCATAGCTACCACTGCTCTCTAAAATGCTTAGGTCAATTCAATCATACCCGACTATTTTAGTCAAGTATAAAGCCTAGTATTTTGGTCAGGTATTAAGGGCGTTATCGGAAACAGGAAATACCCTGCTTCGTTGCTGGGGTATTTAACCTGTTTCAAGGCAAAGATTCAACGCTCAGAGGGCAATAAATCTCACTCTTTATTAAATAATGGGATCAAACTCATCTATCGCCTGCTGGCGTTTCTCGGCAGCGGCCTGCTCGGCGTCGCTAAATTCACCCACTTCGAGCTCGGGAAGCCTTTCGGTACAAACGCTGCCGCCCATGCTCTGCACGGCCTGACACACCTCTTGCACCTTAGAGTCCATCAGGTGCATATGGTCGAGCATCTTGCCGATAGCATTGGCCACTGGATCGGGATTATCGGGAGAGACCGCATAGGCATCGAAGCCATATTTCTTGGCCATCTCTGAGCGGCGCTGAGCATGCTCCTTAGCCTCATCGCTAGGCCTGGCCACTTCTCGGGCGGGGATCCCCACCACAGTGGTGTCTTTTGGCACCTCTTTGACCACCACTGAATTAGAGCCCACACGTGCCCCATCGTGCATGGTGATGGGACCGAGGATCTTGGCGCCGGCGCCCACGACCACATTGTTGCCAAGGGTCGGGTGACGTTTGCCCGCCTGCCAGGTCGTGCCCCCAAGGGTAACGCCATGGTATAGGGTACAGTCGTTGCCGATTTCGGCTGTCTCACCGATCACCACGCCCATGCCATGGTCGATAAAGAAACGGTCGCCTATGGTGGCACCCGGATGAATTTCCACGCCGGTCAACCAGCGTGAGAAGGTAGAGATCATGCGCGCCGTCAGACACCACTTGGCCTTCCAAAGCTTATGGCTGACACGGTGGATCCAAATCGCCTGCATCCCTGGATAGTTAAGCAGGATCTCTAGGGTACCGTTCGCCGCCGGATCTCTATGGTAGATGGAGGCTATGTCATCTTTAATTCTGGAAATCACGCCCATGGCTCTATTCTTCCTTCGTTGACTGCACGTCTTTTGTGGCCTGCTGGGCCAATGCGACCTTCTTATCTACCGAGGTCAGGATACCTCGTAGGATGTTCATCTCCTGGCTCTCGATTCTCGCCCGGCTAAAGAGGCGTCTCAGCTTAGTCATCACCTGCCCCGGATGCTGCTTGATGATAAATCCGGTCGAAAGCAGTGTCTTCTCCAGATGAACGAAGAAGTTTTCCTGCTCCTTGGCCAGCGGATACGCCTGCTCTTCCACCGTCTCGGGATCCATGTTGAGATGCGCCACACGCGCCTCATAACAGATGATTTGCACCGCCTGGGCCAGGTTCAGCGAGGTATATTCTGGATTAGCGGGTATGCTCACATGATAGTTGCATTTTTGCAGCTCATCATTGCTCAGGCCATTGCTTTCACGACCAAAGACGATGGCCACAGGGCCATTAACGGCGGCGCCAGCGAGTTTTTCACCCGCCTGACGAGGATCCAGCATGGGCCAGTCCAGAGTACGGCTGCGGGCACTGGTGGCGATCACCAGGCTGCAATCGGCAATAGCGTCTTCCAAACAGTCGACGGTCACCGCATGCTTAAGGATATCCGACGCCCCGGCGGCGAGCGCGACAGACTGGCCATCGGGTGCCACCTTGGGCTCGGCGAGATAAAGTGTGGAAAGCCCCATGGTTTTCATGGCACGGGCGGTTGAACCTATATTACCTGGATGAGTGGTTCCTACGAGAACGACACGAATATTGCTAAGCATGAAACAAGTTTGATTTCTTTCTATAGAACAGTGGATTGATGGTATCACAGCGTAAGGGGATCCCTTAATATAAAAATCTATATTTGATATAACGCTTGAAAAGCGTATAATACGCGCCGATTATTTATATCTGTTCTTTAACATCCAGGGGATTGTAATGCATCCGATGCAGACCATCGCTGTGCGCGCCGCTCGCGCTGCCGGCCAAACAATTATGCGTGCCTATACCGAACTCGACCGTGTAGAAGTTAGCGCAAAAGGTATCAATGACTACGTGACTAACGTAGATAAAGAAGCTGAAGCTGCCATTACATATCAAATCCGCAAGTCGTACCCGGACCACACCATTGTCGGTGAAGAAAATGGTGAGAATAAGGGTCAAAACAGCGACTACATGTGGATTGTCGATCCCTTGGATGGCACTAACAACTTTGTTAGAGGCATCCCTCATTTTGCGGTTTCTATCGCCGTACAACACAAAGGCAAAACCGAAGTTGCCGTCGTCTACGATCCTGTTCGTGACGAGCTGTTCACTGCCGTGCGCGGTAAAGGCGCCAAGCTAAACGATTTCCGTATCCGCGTGAGCAAAGCAAACGATCTTAGCGACGCCATCGTAGGTACCGGCTTCCCATTCAAGGCAAAGCAACACTCAGAAACTTACATGAAGCTGCTGGCCTCTACTTTCAGCCAGTGTGCCGATCTGCGCCGTGCAGGTTCTGCCGCCCTGGATCTGGCTTACGTAGCAGCCGGTCGTATGGACGCCTTCTTCGAAATCGGTCTTAAGCCATGGGACATCGCCGCTGGCGATCTGCTGGTTCGTGAAGCTGGCGGTACCGTCACCGACTTTACCGGTAACCACGGCTACATGGGTTCAGGCAATATCATCGCAGGTAGCCCTAAGGCAACCGTCGCTATGGTGAAGAGCTTCCGCCCTCTGCTGAGCGATGCCCTTAAGCGTTAATCCCGGATTAAACAGCATCGCACGCTAAAGACCGCCTTCATGGCGGTTTTTTTATGCCTGTTGTTTATAACCTATCTATATGGTCTTTTTTAGAGACTTTGAATAACGCTTTTCTCCACTTCATATCCTGATTTCAGCCATAGGCCGTTGCACGGTTTCATCAAGCGCATATCAAGTTAAAAACCGCTACACGAAAAATGCTAGATGAAGAAGCCGCCTCCATTCAAAGCCGGTGCCCTGATTCAATCCTGGTTAATTAAAAACGAGCTGCGCTTATTTACATGCATATAAATTACACCTTATAATATCCGACATATTTACTCGGATATTTAATGAGACGCGTATGCTTAACATAGACGAACCCGCCCATCTCCAACCCAAACTCGCCCTGCTGCGTTTGGGATTTCGTCCCTTCTTCCTGTTTGGCGCCCTGTTCAGCCTGGTTGCCCTGGCGCTGTGGGGCAGCTTTCTCACCGGTCGTCTCGGCTTTACCCCCCATGGAAATCCACTATGGTGGCACGGCCATGAGATGCTATTCGGCTTCGTGATGGCGATTGTCGCCGGCTTCCTGTTAACCGCATCGCAAACCTGGACAGGTCAGAAGAGCATCAAAGGCTGGCCACTGGGAGCCCTCTTCCTGCTATGGCTGACACCGCGCATCTTGCTGGCGAATAATCAATGGGGCGCATTTGAGGTGGTCGCCATGCTGGATCTGCTGTTCGCGCCGGCAGCGGCACTGGTGCTGGCTCGCCAGGTGATCGCCGTCAGGCAGTGGCGCAACTTTGCCTTCATCCCCATCTTGTTGCTGCTCACCATGGCCAATGCCCTGAGCTACTACGGCGTGAGCAGCCAGAATAGCCTACTGGTATCCCATGCCTTTCACGGTGCCACCATCTTGATGGTGACCATAGTGGCCCTCATCGGTGGGCGGGTAATTCCCTTCTTTACTGATAGAGCCACACAGTGGCAGCGCCCGGACAACATCTCCTGGCTGGAGAAGCTCACCTTCATCAGTCTGATGGCACTCTTTATCGCCATGCTCGTGGGTCAGCACCTTGCGGTAATGCTGTGCGCCGCGGTGGCCGGGCTCACCCTCTTGGTACGCTGGTCTCGTTGGGGCGTGCAATCGACCTTTGGCGTACCACTACTCTGGTCGCTGCATCTAAGCTATCTCTGCATCCCGATTGGCCTGCTGCTGATCGCGATGGGCGCTAGCGTCTCGGCCGGTCTGCACGCCATGACGGTGGGGGGGCTCGGCGGCATGATACTAGCAATGATGGCCAGGGTCTCGCTAGGCCATACTGGTCGCAACCTGCTACCACCTAAGGTAATGACTGGCGCCTTCGCCCTTATCCTTATCTCGACAATCACCCGCGTCTTGGCAAGCCTGTTCCCAGAGCAGTTTATGCTTTGGCTCACGGTTGCCCTGGTGGCCTGGATCTTCGCCTTTGGCACCTTTGTTGTCTGCTACGCCCCCATTCTGCTTACCCCAAGGGTTGATGGCAGACCCGGCTAAGCGCCTAACAGAGACCAAAGCGTCAGTTTGTGAAAAGCATCACATCCAGGCTCTGGCATAGCGCTCAATACTTGTTACCATCTATAAAAACATTATTGAGCGCTATTCATGGGAAAACTCTACACGCAATATGGCTCTAAAAGCCTCAAAGCAATAGAACATTTTGTTTTAATTATCATCGCCATCGCCACCATAGTGGCCATAGGGCAAGAGATAGCGCACATCATCAAGATGGGAGAGGTGGCGCTGGCGGATCTACTGCTGCTATTCATCTATCTCGAGGTGCTGGCCATGGTGGCCAACTACGCAGAATCGGGTAAGTTACCGGTGCGGATGCCGCTCTATATCGCCATCGTCGCCCTGGCCCGTTATCTGATCCTAGATATGAAGGGGATGGACGACTGGCGTATTCTAGCCATCTCGGTTTCTACCCTGGTGCTCGCCAGTACGGTTATCGTGATCCGCTGGGGACAGCTAAAACTCCCCTATCCTCGAAAAGAGGACGATCACTAGCCTGTTTGTGGGGCGGCAAGCGCCGCCCCTTTTTACATTTGGCTACCAAGCATCAACTCAACATCAGTTGTAAATAACTAACCGTTATTCATGTTGTTATAACTATTATTTCCCACATAAACTGTGCTACGTTTAAAAGGCTTTCCCCCTATATCTAACAGCAAGGAAAACTCTGATGGATCAAAACCACGAAGATTTTGAAGAACGCCGTCAATCCCTGCGGGTTGACATGGAAGCCGAACGTATCCTGATCTCATGGACAGATGGCTTAGACGTGGTGCACACAGATGATGCCATCTGTATGGATCTGGCGCGTCGTGGTGTGCTGATTGAATACAAGCAGGCTTTTACTTTGGGCGACCTGCTCACTGTCACCTTCAATCCCAACACAGATAAGCAAAACAGTATCAAGGCCCAGGTGTGTCGATGCACCGAATGTGCACCACATCGTTTCCAGGTCGCGATGCAAATTATTTAGCCTTTTCAGTGAACTAAAAACAGGAGTTCGGGCAGTATCCATAACTCTGTTCTATACTAAACAGCACAAGTTCTGCGACATAAAAAAGTGCCAATGCTTGAGGGAGACACGCTATGATTCTGCTTGTTGGGGGTGAGAAAGGTGGCGCGGGCAAGAGTTGCCTGGCCCAAAATATCGCCGTACATATCACTCAAAAATACAAAGCCAACGTATTGATGGTCGACTGTGATCCCCAGCGCACCACCTCAGACTGGATCCAGGCCCGTAACGAAGATACCAGCCTACCCGCGATTAACTGCATTCAACTCTACGGTAAAATTCGTAATGATCTGCTTGGGTTAGACCAAAGATTCGACTATGTGATCGTCGACTGTGGTGGTCAGGACAACCTAGCCATGCGTGCGGCCATGTCGGTAGCCACCTATGTGGTGCTGCCTCTGAGGCCCAAGCGGCGGGATCTAAAGACTCTCCCCCATATGGAAGATATGCTCAGCACCTGTAAGATGGTCAACCCTAAGATGGTGGCTACCGTGGTGATGACCCAGTGCCCTGCGCTGCCCAGCCAATATAAACGCATATTGGAGGCCAAAGAGGTGGTTGAGTCGTTCGGGCTGAGAGTGCTTGACGCGGTGACCTTTAGCCGCAACATCTATGATGACAGTGAAGAACAAGGATCGTCGGTCATCGAAATCGAACCGGAAGGAAAAGCCGCCGCCGAGATACGTGCTATCGCCGATGAACTGTTTGCGATACCACCAGAAAATTCTTATGAGCTTAACTGATCTTAAACGCCGTAAATCTAAGCCACGCAAAAAGTTGTCGGTTGAAGATTTTATCGAGGATGCCAACAACTATGCATTTGGTCAGCCTAGCCTCTCTAATCGCGTCAAGAAACAACGCAAAACCAATACCACGGTCAACCAGAAGAAGCAGGCGAGCCGTATCTTTCGCCATGCCACCTTTACCCTGACCGAGACCAGCATAGCTCAGCTCAATTCGCTGGCGAAGGAGAGCAAGGTGGCCAAGTCTCGCCTGATCCGTATGATGATCACCGAATTCGCCGGTAAATCTAAGGCCGAGCTACAAGCCTTGATAGAGCTCAGCCAGGACTAGCGCTGCGTTAGTGATTGCAGATACGGTCGGCTGCGGTGGCTATCCCCTCAGCCGACTCGGTAAACTTGCCCTTACGTTCGAGAAACGCAATCAGCTCCTGAGCGTCCATCTCGCTGGCCGAACAGGTATGATAGCGTGCATGCTCACCAAACTCGTTATGCATGAGCTGAGTCAGCTCCCTCTTTGATACTGCGCGGCCCAAGGACAACATAAGTTCCATCACCTGATGGCCGTGAATTGAATCTGACATACTCTTCCCAAAAGACATAAAAAAGATATCCCTTTATAACCTATCTCATTGAGAGAAACTTTGATCCCGTACGCAAAGCCCGCCCTTGTCCTAAAACCAGCGCCAGTGCTATGCTGAAGATCACTCAGGCCTCTCCTACACGAGTACCCAAGTTGCTATGCCGCTGATCCTCCTGCTCACCCAACAGATGTGTCTCTATCTGGTGATAGTGTACCTGCTGAGTAAGACGCCGCTGTTTAAGTTGTTTGCCGAAACGGCCACTCGCCTGCCCCATAAGATCTACATCTATCTTATCTTCTCGGGCTTTTGCATCATGGCCACCTATTTTGGCGAGCAGACCAACGATGCTATCGCCAACACCCGAGCCATGGGTGCCGTACTCGGCGGCTTGTTAGGCGGCCCGGTAACCGGTTTTCTGGTCGGCTTAACCGGCGGTCTGCACAGATACAGCATGGGTGGCTTTACCGATCTGGCCTGTGCCATCTCCACCACCGTAGAGGGGCTGTCTGCGGGCATAGTCGGCTTTTATCTGCGCAAACAAAACCGCAGTGAGATGGTCTATGCACCACTGCTGGTCGCCCTGGTCACCTTCTCGGCCGAGATGCTACAGATGGCACTGATCCTGGCTATCGCCAAGCCCTATGGTGATGCCCTAGTCCTGGTTAAACAGATCGCCCTGCCCATGCTGACGGTTAACTCCATCGGCGCCGCTCTCTTCATGAGCATGGTGCGAGATCAGAAGACCATGTTCGACAAGCTCTCCTCCGCCTTCTCCACCAAGGCGCTGAAAATTGCCGAGCGCAGCGTAGGCATTCTCTCTAAGGGGTTCGATCAAGAGGGCAGCACTAAGGTGGCGCAGATCATACTGGAGGAGACCAACGTCGGCGCGGTGGCAATTACCGACAGAGAGAAGCTACTGGCCTTCATCGGCATCGGCGATGACCATCATATTCCCGGGACGCCTATCTCATCTAAGATCACCCAAGATGCCATAGAGCAGAACTGCGTCATGTTCGCCGACGGCGTGGAAACTCCATATGCCTGCTCCATCTCGCCCCAGTGTCGTCTCGGCTCCAGCCTGGTTATCCCCCTGAGGTGTGAGTCTGAGGTGATTGGTACCATCAAGCTCTATGAGCCGAAGAACAAGCTGTTTCTCAACATCAACCGCACCCTGGGAGAAGGGATCGCCAGGCTGATGAGTAACCAGATCCTCTATGGCCGCTATGAGCTGCAACAGAGCCTGCTCACCCAGGCCGAACTAAAGCTGTTGCAGGCTCAGGTAAATCCTCACTTCCTGTTTAACGCCCTCAATACCATCGCCGCCATCATAGGCAAAGATCCCCTGATGGCGAGACAGCTGCTGCAACATCTGTCGCAGTTTCTGCGCATCAACCTCAAGCGCACCACGGGCCAGGTGACCCTCAGCGACGAGCTAGAACATATCGACGCCTACCTCACCATAGAGAAGGCAAGGTTTATCGACAAACTCAGCGTGCATATCGATATTCCGTCCGCGTTGCACCAGTACCGCCTGCCGGCCTTTACCCTGCAGCCCATCATAGAAAATGCGGTGAAGCACGGTACATCACACCTGCTTGAGCCCGGCGAGATCTGGGTCAGTGGCAGAGCCGAGCAAGATTTATTAATATTGGAAGTTAAAGACAATGCAGGTCTGTATCGAGAAGAGCTCAATACAGACACCTCAGGATTAGGTATGTCCATCGTCCATAAGCGGATCCAGAGCCTGTTTGGCCCTAATTATGGCGTTAAGATCAACTGCGAGAAGGACCGTTTTACCCAAGTTATTATTACTCTGCCGCTTAACGATGCGGCACAAACGGAATCCACGGCGTGATCACTTGCTTAATAATCGACGATGAACCCTTTGCCCGCGAAGCTCTCTATGACCAACTCAAGATCTATCCTGATCTTGAGGTAATAGGCCAGTGCAGTAATGCCATAGAGGGGATGCAAGCCATTGGCAAGCTCAAGCCTCAGCTGATCTTCGTCGATATTCAGATGCCCAAGGTAAATGGACTCGAGATGGTCGCCATGTTAGATCCCGACAACATGCCCAGGGTGGTGTTTGTTACCGCCTTCGACGAGTACGCCATCAAGGCCTTCGACAATCATGCCTTCGATTATCTGCTCAAACCCGTCGATGAGGCGCGCCTGGCCACCACTATTGAAAGGGTGCGCCGGGATCTACACCAAAAGCCGCTGGATGCCGTGCTGCCGACTCAGCTCGAGCATGTTCCCTGTTACTGCGGCAATCGTCTCAAGGTGATCAATGTCGATGAAGTGGAGTTTGCCTTTAGCGATCTCAGCGGCATCCATGTCACCACGGCGCAGGAGCAGGTGCACACTCACCTGACCCTCAAGGTGTTAGAGGAGAAGACAGATCTGGTACGCTGCCATAAGCAGTATCTGGTCTCGCCGCAGGCGATCAGCGAGATCCTCATCCTGGAAAATGGCGCCGAGGTGGTCACCCACTCGGGTAAAACCATCCCTGTGTCGCGGCGTTTCCTCAAGCCGCTGAAACAGATCTTCGGCTTTCATTAATACAGTTACCGCCTCGATTTTACCGCTTAATCCGCTTATTCGACCACTCAGCTAAATGTCGGTTTCCTAAAATTGCCGACAGGTTACACTCTTGTTAACTTTTAATGGGAGTACTAATTATGATGTGGTTTCTAATCTGTGTCGGCCTGCTCCTCGGCGGATACTTCATCTACGGTAAGTTTGTTGAGAAGGTGTTCGGTATCAATACCGCTCGCCAAACCCCCGCCTTTACCAAGACAGACGGCGTCGACTATGTGCCTATGTCGAAAGGTAAGGTCTACCTCATTCAACTGTTAAACATTGCAGGTGTTGGCCCCATCTTCGGCCCTATCTTAGGTGCCCTCTATGGTCCTGCCGCCATGCTATGGATCGTCATAGGTTGTATCTTCGCCGGTGCGGTGCACGACTACTTCTCGGGCATGCTGTCGGTGCGCAACAACGGTCAGTCGGTGCCAAACCTTGCCGGTAAGTATCTGGGCAAGAGCGCCAAGCACTTCATGAACGTGTTCGCCATCATACTCTTACTGCTCGTGGGCGTGGTCTTCATCTCGGCGCCGGCTGGCCTGCTAGGCAAATTGACCGGTTGGGATGTTAGCCTTTTCCTTGGCATCATCTTTACCTACTACCTGATCGCCACTATCGTGCCTGTCGATAAGATCATAGGTCGCCTCTACCCCTTCTTCGGCGCCCTGCTGCTCTTTATGTCTGTGGGTCTGACCATCGCCCTGATCGTCTCTAGCGAGCACACTCTGCTGCCAGGTTTCAGCGCCGGTGACTTCCTGACTAACCTAAACCCGAACGACATGCCACTCTGGCCTGCGCTATTCATCACCATCGCCTGTGGTGCCGTATCTGGCTTCCACGCCACTCAGTCTCCGCTGATGGCCCGTTGCGTCGAAAATGAATCTAACGGCCGCTTCGTATTCTACGGTGCCATGATTGGTGAAGGTATCATCGCCCTTATCTGGTGTGCTATCGCCCTGTCATTCTTCGGCGGTGTAGAAGGCCTCAACGCCGGCATGGCGGGTAACCCTGCAAACGTCGTATACGAAGCCTCTACTGGCCTGCTAGGCGCAGTCGGCGGATTCATGGCTATCCTAGGTGTGATTGTTCTGCCTATCACCTCTGGCGATACCGCTTTCCGCTCTGCACGCCTTATCCTGTCAGAGTTCTTCAAGATGCCACAGACAGCGCTGCCTAAGCGTCTAATGCTGGCCATTCCACTGTTTGTGGTTGGTGCGATTCTGACTCAGGTTGACTTCGGTGTGATCTGGCGTTACTTCGGTGTGGCTAACCAAACCACGGCTGTGATGATGCTTTGGACCGCTTCCGCTTACCTGCTGCGTCATAACAAGCTGCACTGGATCTGTACCGTACCGGCCATGTTCATGACTACAGTAGTCATCAGCTTCCTGCTCAACTCGGCCACCTTAGGTGCAGGCCTGCCGATGACGGTTTCTACCATTGCCGGTGTGGTATCAACCTTGGTCATTACCGCACTCATCATAGTAAAGACTAAGGGCCGCGGCGAAGAAGAGTTACCCGAAGAAGCCTAAAATACTCCAGTAACAACCCCCAAAGTAAATAACCAGTCGCGAGACTGGTTTTTTTATGCCTTTATCCAGGGCTTATGGGACGGTAACCGTCGCGCCAGCGTATCTCCTAACGCTTATCCCTTTAGCTGCTCGGGGACTATGTGTACGCTGCCGCTGTCGTTTGAGAGCCACACCTCGCCTTCGCTGATGTTATATTGCAGACTCATGTTACGGGTCACCATCTCACCCATCGCCTTCACCTGCTCTTCGGGCACGTTCCACACCTCGAGATTTTGGTAACGACTGAGCGCCTGCTCATTTTGCTGCCACCAGATAGGCACGGCGCGGCCACCATAGGTATAGAGCAGAACGCTATCGGCGCGGGCACTGGCCTTCCTCAGCCACTTCTCGTCACTCTGACCAAACTCGATCCACAGCTCTATCTCGTCGCTTAAGGATTTCTGCCACAGCTCGGGCTCGCCTTCGACGCACAGCCCCTTGCTAAAGGCCAGGGTGTCGCTGGCATTCAGGGCAAAGGCGAGCAGCCTGACCATCATGCGGGCATCGGTTTCAGACGGGTGTTGTGAAATAGTGAGGGAATGATCCTGGTAGTAGCCACGATCCATGTCGGCAATCTGCAGCTGCACTTTATAAACGGTTGCTTTGGGCGCCATAATGCTCAGTCGTTAAGAATAAAGCGCCTAGTTTACCCTAATTCGGCGCCCTTTGAGCAAGAGAAGCGTTACAGTGCACCCGGGCGCAGGTGTTTCGCCATGGGGAAATGGGCCACCAGCTGGGCTATGGTCTCGGCTTCGGCGTAGACCATCACCCGCTCGCCCTTGTCTAATCTGGCTGCCAACTCACTGAGCGGTAACACGGGCTGACGTCCGGCGTCGCGGCGCACCAACTCAGACAGACGCTCTGGCAGCGCTAAGTCACTACAGAGCCAGTCGAGACGCTGCATCATAGGCACGGCGGCCAGAGGCAGCAGATCGATTGAGGTATGGGCATCGAGCAGCAAAAGCTCGCCACTGGTCGATAGGGTATCGAACGCCTGCTCGTAATAGTTATCGGTGCGCTCATCGAACCTGTCGCCATTGAGGCGGAAAAACTGCTCCCAAAACAGCTTGCGCTGTTCAAACGCCGGCAGACGGTCTTGAACTTCGGTGCGTTTCTCGGCGATGAAATCAAACAGCCCGCTCAGGGATGCTGGCAGCCAGGTCTCCAAACGCGCCCTAAGCTCTCTGGCAAATACAGGCGCCGCGCCGCTGGTGCTGATGGCGACCTGTAAGCGGCCCCTGTCGACGATGGCGGGGGTGATGAAGTTACAGAGTTTGGGGGCATCGACCACATTGACCCAGAGCCCCTGCGCCTTGGCCTGCAGGGCAAACTGACGATTGAGAGGCTCGTCACTGGTGGCCATATAAAGCAGATCTATCCCTTCAAGATCGTCGAGTTCGGCGAATCTCTGTTCCAGGGCGATCAGCCCCTGATTAGCCATGGCCATCACGGCGTCGCAGACATCCGGGGCGATCACCCGAATGTGGGCCTGAGTGCGGCTCAGCAACTCAAGTTTACGGCTGGCGACAATGCCTGCGCCTATCATCAGGATCTTCAGCCCATCGGCCTGAGCGAAAATGGGAAAATATTGCATTATCTAAATGACTTGTCTCGACTAAGAATAAGACAAGAGTAAAGTAAGCCTAAGTCAGCGGCAAGCACTACTAGCTGAGCTGCTCGCTGCGCTCGGCGCTGCAATGCCAGCAGAGTTCAAAGTTACCTTCGTTTATCTCGTGACACTTAACGCACTGCCACTTGGGACTCTCGCTATTTAGGGTCTCAAGCTGCGCCCTGGCCGCCTCATACTGAGACTCTGCGACCCACAGCTCGACATCCTGTAAGTCAACCGGCAACTCACCGATACCACCTAGCAAGGCCTCGCCTCGCAGTTCGACCCCAATACCGCAGGCCTCCAACATCCCTTTCCAAGCATGGGCCTGTAACAAGTTACCACCGGCCACCAACTTACTGCGCTCTTCCATCTTTATCCCCTACAACGCTTGCTCTTTTTGGCAAATTATCAGGTGTATTGATTAATACCAATCGTAATAAATAATTAATCATTCTAGCTTGTTAAAACGCTCGATAACTGTATTAGTATTTTTAATTGTAGAATAACTACTTATCTAAAAATCCTGCTTTGTTCTCAAGCGTTTTTCCTGCGCTATTTCTGATCACATATTTACTGTGATTGGTATATTCGCTCAACATCCTAGCCTTAAAACTGACCAATTGTCGAGTCGGGATCCGGCCAATTTGGCAATAAAAAAGCCACGTAACCGTGGCTTTTTCATGACACATATCAGGCAATCTGTGCCCTATGGCATCAGCGCTTCCTGATCCGCGCCCTCTTTCTCGATCTCTACTGGCATCATATGCTCGCGATTGATCCCCAGCTTAACCGCCAGGAAACTCGCCACATAGATAGAAGAGAAAGTACCCACGAAGATACCCATCAGCAAGGCTGTTGCGAAGCCGTGGATCATGGTACCGCCCTTGAGGAACAGGGCCACAACCACCACCAGGGTCGTACCTGTAGTGATGATGGTACGGCTCATGGTTTGGGTGATAGAGTTGTTCACCACATCTTCTGGAGTGCCCTTACGCATCTTGAGGAAGTTCTCACGGATACGGTCAAACACAACGATAGTATCGTTGAGTGAGTAACCCACCACCGTCAGCACACCGGCCAGGACGGTCAGGTCAAACTCCAGCTGGAACAGAGAGAACACACCTAGGGTGATGATCACGTCGTGCGCCAACGCCGCTACCGAACCCAGCGCCAGGCGCCATTCGAAACGGAAAGAGACGTAGATAAGGATACAGATCAGCGCCACCAAGACGGCCAGGCCGCCCTGCTCAGCAAGCTCTTTACCCACCTGAGGACCAACAAACTCGACACGCTTCTGGGTCACGCTAGGGTCGACCTGAGACGCAGCCTGCATCACATGCTCGACTTGCAGATCGCTCTTCACACCCTCTTTCACCGGCAGACGGATCAGCACGTCGCGGCTCGAACCGAAGTTCTGCACCACGGCACCGTCTGTCTCGTCAGAGGTCAGGGCGCCGCGCAGCTTATTAAGATCGACAGGGTTCTTAAACTCCATCTCAACGACGGTACCGCCGGTGAAATCCAGTCCCCAGTTAATCCCGTTCACGGCCAGAGAGGCGAGTGAGCCGACCACCAAGACAAGTGATAGCGCACTGATGGCCACGGCGTGACGCAGGAAGTTGATCGTGCCTTTAATTGATAAAATCTGGAACATGGTCAACTTCCCCTTAAATAGACAGTTTCTTCACGCGCTTACCGCCCCAGATAGCGTTAACTATCGAGCGAGTACCCACGATGGCGGTGAACATAGAGGTCGCGATACCTATCATCAGGGTCACGGCGAAGCCTTTCACGGCGCCGGTACCCACGGCAAACAAGATCAAGGCCGTCATAAAGGTGGTGATGTTGGCATCGGCAATGGTTGAAAACGCGTTGCCATAACCTTCATGAATCGCCTGTTGTACGCTGCGCCCGGCACGTAACTCTTCACGAATACGCTCGTAAATCAATACGTTACCATCTACCGCCATACCGACAGTCAATACCATACCTGCGATACCCGGCAGCGTCAGCACGGCGCCAGGGATCATAGACATGACACCTACTACCATCACTAGGTTAGCCGTCAGCGCCAGGTTAGCGATAAGGCCAAAGCCGCGGTAATAGACCAGCATGAAGATCAACACGACCGCCATACCCCAGATCATCGCCTGCAGACCGTTGTCGATGTTCTCGGCACCCAGGCTAGGACCAATGGTGCGTTCTTCGACAATAGAAACAGGTGCAATCAGGGCACCGGCACGTAGCAAGAGCGCCAGGTTTTGCGCTTCAGAGTGGTCAAGCCCGGTGATCACGAAGTTGCGGCCCAGACGCGCCTGGATGGTCGCGACCGAAATCACCTCTTCGATCTTATCCATCTTCACGCTGCCGTCAGGGTTCTTGGCGCCGTTATCCTTATACTCGATGAACAGGGTCGCCATCGGCTTGCCGATATTGTCCTTGGTCACGTTCGAGAAGATAGAGCCACCCTTAGAGTCCAGGTTGATAGACACCTGAGGACGACTATACTCGTCGAAACTTGGCTGTGCGCCCTGGATATGGTCACCGGTAAGCATCACCTCTTTATGCAGGGCCACTTTACCGCCCTCGCGGCGATCATAGATCTGCGAACCTGGAGATACGCGACCGGCTGCAATCGCCGCCGCATCGGCCTTCTCGTCAACCATGTGGAATTCGATAGACGCAGTCGCACCCAGGATATCCTTGGCACGGGCCGTGTCTTGAACACCCGGCAATTCGACGATGATGCGCTCCGCACCCTGGCGCTGAACCACAGGCTCGGCAACACCCAACTCGTTCACACGATTACGCAAAGTGGTGATGTTCTGCTGCAGCGCTTCCTCTTTCACTTGCTTGAGGTAGATCTCGCTCATGTTCGCCAGCAGCATGAAATCACTACCAGACGATGCATCGACGAACACCATCTCGTTAGTGCGGCTTTTGAGGAATCGTTCCGCCTTGGCTAAATTCTCGGCATCACGAAACTTGATCTCAATCCCTTTAGGGGTATTGCGAATACCCGCATAACGAATTTTTTCACCACGAAGATCGGTTCTGAAGTCGGCAATTTTTGCTTCTGTCATCTTGCGGATCGCCTCGCTCATGTCCACTTCCATCAGGAAGTGCACACCACCGCGAAGGTCCAGACCCAGCTTCATCGGGCTCCCCCCCATAGACTCCAGCCACTGAGGAGTGGCCGGCGCCAGGTTAAGCGCCACGATATATTTGTCACCGAGTACCTCGGCAATTGCCTCTTTCGCCAGCAGCTGCTGATCGGCATCGGCAACGCGCACCAATAGCTGACCATTTTCCAACTCTGAACGCTTCACCGCGATGCCTTTCGCCGACAGAAGGTCTGTAACCTGACTCTGAGTCGAGACATTAACTTCCGCGCCACGTGTGGCCACGACCTGCACCGCGTGATCTTCACCAAATAAATTTGGTATTGCGTAGAAGGCACCGACGGTGATGATCAAGATCACCATCAGGTTCTTCCACATTGGGTATTTATTTAACACACCATCGCCCTCTTGGCTTAAAGTGACTTAACTTTCAACTTAAAGTGACTTAATAGACCCTTTAGGCAAAACAGCCGCTATGTAATCCTTCTTGATTGTGATTTCTGAGGTTTCGTTGATCGTCAGCAACACGTAATCGTTGTCATCGCTGATCTTGGCGATCTTACCCAAGATCCCACCACTAGTGAGCACTTCATCACCCTTGCTCAGCGAGCTCATCAGGTTCTTATGTTCCTTTACACGCTTAGATTGCGGACGGAAAATCATGAAGTAAAAGATCAAACCAAAAATGACCAGCATGAAAACCAGTTCCATGGTACCACCCGCACCATTTACCGGCGCATCGGCTGCGTATGCATTTGAAATGAACATATTTCTCTCTTCTTATTAGCAGTAAAATTAATCGGATAACTTAGGAACTTCGCGACCTTGACTGGTATAGAACTCCTCAACAAAGGCGTCTAATGTACCTGTCTCGATAGCGCCACGCAAACCTTCCATCAACATTTGGTAATAACGCAAGTTGTGAATGGTGTTTAAACGTGCTCCTAAAATTTCATTACAACGATCTAAGTGGTACAGATACGCCCGTGAGTAGTTCTTACAGGTATAGCAATCACACTTAGCATCGAGTGGTGAAGTATCATCACGATGACGCGCATTGCGGATCTTGATAACGCCTTCACTGGTAAACAGGTGACCGTTGCGCGCATTACGAGTCGGCATGACGCAATCGAACATATCGACCCCTCTACGTACACCCTCAACGAGATCCTCCGGTTTACCTACCCCCATCAAGTAGCGCGGCTTATCGGCCGGGATCTGTGGGCAGACATGCTCAAGAATACGGTGCATATCTTCCTTAGGCTCCCCAACCGCCAAACCGCCGACGGCATAACCGTCGTATCCTATCTCTAACAAGCCTTTAAGGCTCTCATCGCGCAGGTCTTCATACACGCTGCCCTGAATAATCCCGAACAGGGAGTTAGGGTTTTCCAGACGGTCGAACTCATCGCGTGAACGCTGTGCCCAACGCAGTGACATCTGCATCGACTTGCGTGCCTCGTCGTGTGTCGCCGGGTATGGCGTACATTCGTCGAAGATCATCACCACGTCAGAACCGAGCGAGTATTGGATCTGCATCGACTTTTCCGCGTCCATGAAGATCTTTTCGCCGTTAATTGGCGAGCGGAAGTGCACGCCCTCTTCAGTGATTTTACGAATATCGCCGAGACTAAATACCTGGAATCCACCCGAATCGGTCAGAATTGGACGCTGCCAATTCATGAAATCATGCAGATCACCATGCTTGCGCATGATCTCTTCACCAGGACGTAGCCAAAGGTGAAAGGTGTTCCCCAGCAGAATATCGGCGCCCGTGGCGCGCACTTCTTCTGGCGTCATCCCTTTAACCGTACCGTAGGTGCCCACAGGCATGAATGCCGGGGTCTCTACCGTACCGCGTTCGAACACTAAGCGACCACGACGCGCGCGGCCATCGGTTGTATCTAATTCAAATTTCATTTTTAACCTCGCCAGAGAAACAGTCTGACTCTCTTCGTGCCATTAAAACAGACACAGCTGAACAATAGAGATAAGGGCAAACAACTGAGTATCAACCCTCATCAGCAAAAATCTCTAAAAAAATACCCACCTCAAGTGTGGGTGGGTATTTTAAAGCAAAATCATCGCTTAGATCGCTTTTTTAGTCACAAACATGGCATCGCCATAGCTGAAAAAGCGGTATTTTTGTGCAATCGCGTGCTGATAGGCGTTTTTCACCTCATCGAAGCCAGCAAAGGCACTGATCAACATGATGAGGGTCGATTCCGGCAGGTGGAAGTTAGTCACCATGGCGTCGACAATCTGAAACTCATAGCCTGGGTAGATAAAGATGTCTGTGTCGCTGCTGTAGGCCTTAAGCTCCCCTTCGCTGGCCTTGGCCGCGCTTTCAAGCGAGCGTACCGAGGTTGTGCCCACGGCGATGACCCGATTACCGGCCGTCTTGGTCGCCTTTATGCTATCGACCACATCCTGAGGCACCTCGGCCCACTCTGAGTGCATCTTGTGATCTAAGATACTGTCGACTCTGACCGGCTGGAAGGTGCCCGCGCCCACATGCAGGGTCACGAAGGCAACATTTACTCCTTTCTCTTTCAGCGCGGCGAGCAGGGCATCGTCAAAGTGCAGACCCGCCGTCGGTGCAGCCACCGCGCCAGGGTTCTGGTTATAGACTGTCTGGTAGCGCTCCTTATCGGCATCCTCATCGGGACGGTCGATATAGGGTGGCAGTGGCATATGGCCGACCTCTTCGAGCACCTCGAGTATGGTGGACTCGCTATTGAGCTCAAGTTCAAACAAAGTATCATGACGGGCGAGCATGGTCATCTCATAGCCGCCATCTAAGCAGATGATGGTGCCGGGCTTAGGTGACTTGGAGCTGCGCACATGGGCCAGAATACGCTTGTCGTCCAGCATACGCTCGACCAAGATCTCCAGCTTACCGCCGGTTTGTTTCTGACCGAAGACGCGCGCCGGGATCACTCTGGTGTTGTTGAACACCATGAGATCGCCGGGGTTAACCATCTCTAGGATATCGGTAAATTGCCTGTCTGCTACCGCGCCGCTATTACCATCGAGTGTCAATAGTCGGGACGCCGTGCGATTAGGCATGGGATAACGGGCGATCAACTCATCAGGAAGATCGAAAGAAAAATCGGCAACGCGCATAGTCTGTCTCTGCTTAGCATAAATCGGCCGCTAGTCTATTGGCTGATGATGATAAGATCAAGACACAGGGCTTAGCTGGCCTTCTTCTCCTTGTCAGCCACGGCAATATTGGCTTGCAGATCGAAGCTGGCTTTACGGTAACTGTGCTGTTCGAAGGGAATATCGACCTCGACCCGACGCCGTTGAGAGGAAGATTTTTTGCCTAGACGTTTCATTAACCAGTTCCACATCATCCATGATCCTTTAAACCGATAATTAATATGAAGGGTGCTAGGTGCACATCCTGTTGATCCCAGTATCCAGGCATACGGTCCGTTAAAGATAACGCCGCGTCAGATAAAGGTTTCATCACACCTTTGGGCATGATAACGTGAAAAGCGTGAATTAACAAAGCAATTAAACTTTATCTAATGAACTTTTTGGCTCATCTGCACCTGGCAGATAACAGTAAAACCAATCTCGCCGCTAATCTCGCCGGTGATTTTGCCAAGGGTAATATCGCCGATCATCCCAAAGCCCTGCAACAGGGGATCTGGCTGCACAGGCAGATAGATACACTTACCGATAGCCACGAACTCACCAAGGAACTCAAGGCCGCATTTCCTAAGACACTGCAACGCGCCGCGCCGATACTGATCGATCTGTCTTTTGACCATATGTTGGCAAAATATTGGGAAGAGTATCATCACCTGCCGCTGCCCGACTTTGCCCAGCAGGCCTATCAGGCGCTCAGCAGCGCCGAGGAACTTCCGGGCAAACTGAGCGATATCATAATGCGCATGCAGCAGGAAAACTGGCTTATCGCCTATGAGAGCCGTGAAGGACTAAATCAGACCATCAAGGCAGTGAGCCGCCGCGTCTCCAAGCCGGAAATTTTTGATGGCGCCATCGACACGGTGAAGCGGATGGATACCGAGATAGAAATAGCCTTTCGCACCTTCTATCCGCAGCTGATGGCCTATAGCCGCATCTGGACTCGCCAGACACCACCCGAATATCTCTAGTCCGCCATGTCTAGTTCACAGGCTCAATGCCAAACTAAAGGCCAGTAACTGTGTCTTCGCTATTCAAAAGAGTGGTAAGCCGCCCGTTAAGCCACCTGGCGCCTTACCTGAACCCCAGGCGCAAAAGATACCGCTATCTCAGAGACGCAGCCCTTGTGGCACTATTTGCCTTTGCCCTGCTCAGCTACCAGCAGCGTAATATGATATCGGGCGAGGCGCCCCCCTTAAGCGGCATCACCACCCAAGGCCTTCCGGTCACACTCGAGCAAGGTGAGGTCACCCTAGTCTATTTCTGGGGCACCTGGTGCCCGATATGCCGTGTCACCTCCCCCATGGTCAATAGCGTGGCCAATGAACACAGGGTGATCAGCATTGCCGTCGCCTCAGGCTCAGATAACGAGATCAACCAATTCATGGCAGAGCATGGCTATCAGTTTGCCGTCATAAGTGATAGAGAAGCACTACACCAGGACTGGGGTGCCAGCGTATTTCCCGCCATCTATATCATCGACAGACAGGGGCAGATCCGCTTTAAGACCTCTGGTGCCACCAGCAGTTGGGGCATGAGACTCAGGCTGTTGCTCGCCAGCTGGTGACCTGCCGCCAAGGCCGACGGGGCATAGATAAGCTAAACCAGCTGGTATTTCTCCAGGCGATAGAGAAACGCCTTGTAGCTAAGGCCCAAACATTTCGCCGCCTTGGTACGATTGCCCTCGAAGCGGCTCAAGGCCTGGCGCAGACAATCCTTCTCGAAGCTCTCCCACTCGATACCCTCGTCAGGCAAGACAAAGCGAGCCGTATCAAGCGGCCGCGGCGCCGCGTTAAGCTCATGCACCATCTCCTCTTCATCTGTGAGCAAGACGAAACGCTCGATACGGTTAGCCAACTCACGCACATTGCCCGGCCAGCTGTAGTCAAGCAGCGCCTTGAGGGTATCCCGGCTCAGCTTGGGCACGTCCACACCGTATTGATTGGCATGCAGCTTAAGAAAATGTTCCACCAGACGGCCGATATCCTCTTGACGCTCCCGCAGGGCCGGCATATGAATGGGGACGACATTGAGGCGATAATAGAGATCCTCGCGAAAGCGCCCCTCGACCACCTCCTGCTGCAGATCTCTATGGGTCGCGGCGATCACCCTGACATCGAGCTTTATCTCACTGTTCTGCCCGAGGCGAGAGATCACCCCCTCCTGTAGAAAACGCAGCAGCTTGGTCTGCTGCAGCAGAGGCAGTTCGCCTATCTCATCGAGAAAGACAGTGCCGCCATCGGCCGCCTCTAACTTGCCTATCTTCTGGGTATTGGCGCCCGTATAGGCTCCCTTCTCGGCGCCGAATAACTCAGCCTCGGCCAAAGATTCGGGAATGGCGCCGCAGTTGATGGCGATAAAGGGCTTATGGCTGCGCCCGGACAGCTGATACAGCGCCCGCGCCGCCAGCTCCTTGCCCGTGCCACTCTCGCCGCCAATGAGTACGGTCGCGTCGGTGGCACTCACCCGCTGCACCCTCTGATACACCTTCTGCATCTGGGCGGAGCGCCCCACCAGCCCCACCAGCTCCTGCTGCTGCGATAGCTCGGAGGAGAGGCGGCGATTCTGCCGCTTCAGGGCGATAGACTTGGCGACTTTCTCTATGGCCAGCAAGAGGCTCTGACGCTGATAGGGCTTAGCCAGATAATCGTCGGCGCCTGCCTGCATGGCGTCTACCGCATGGGTGATGGTGCCATAGGCGGTAGCGATGATAAAGCCCATGTCGGGGTGTTCACGGCGCACATAGTTGAGCAGGTCCATGCCGGTCAACTGTCCCAGCTTCCAGTCGGAGAACACCAGATCCGGCGCGGACGCCTTAATCATCACAATCGCCTGCTCGACGCTATCGGCGCTCTCCACCTGATACTGGTTTGCCGCTAACATCTGCACGATTAAGGCTCTTTGATCCGGCTCATCCTCAACCACCAAAATATGCAACTTAGGCTGCTCCATCATACTTCCTCTGCCTGGGGCTTAGATTCATCTGAAATAGGTTTGGCGAAATAGAGGGTCACCAGGGTGCCGCCCCCTGGATTATCCGCAAAGGTGATGCGTCCACCATAATGGCCTTGGAGCAACCGCTCGGCGATATAGATCCCCATGCCGGTCCCCTCAGCCTTGGTGGTCACATGGGGCTGCGCCAGCTTATCACGCACCTCGGGGCTAATTCCCTTACCTGTATCGGCCACCTTTAAGATATAACTCTCATCATCTTCCGCCAGAGTCAGATCGATACGGCCCGTGTCCGGGGTCGCCTCCACCGCATTTATTACCACGGCATGCAAGATGCTACGGATCTCAGACTCGGCTCCCTGCACCTTGAGAGCGACATTGTCACAGTGAAAGGCGATGCTGGGCTTGCTACCGTTGATCGACAGTTCCAGCAAGATATCTTGAACCGTCGCTGCCAATGGCACCCATGACTGGCGATTCACCTGGGTGCTCGACAGCGTCAGCAAAGATTGAATGCTCTTATCCATCATGGCGATCTTCTGCTGCATCTGGCTAAGCAACTTGTTGGTATCATCCATAGATGCCGACTGAGCGACGGCCTCAGACAAGAGCCCCAGGGTATGCAGGGGATTACGCAGGCTGTGGGCTATTCCCCGGGTCACCTCACCCAGTTCGGCCAGCTGTTTTTGCTGCGCCATCTGTTTCTTCTGCTCGCTTAATGAGGCAAGCTGGTGACTCATCTTATTAAAGCCATTGAGTATGCTCTTCAGCTCTTTGACGCCACGCTCATCCACCTGATAACCAAGATCCCCCTGTCCCAACTTCTTGTGCCCCTGCGCGAGGGCCGTCAGCGGCGCACTGATCACATGACTGAGCATATAAACCAGCAACAACCCGACCAAGGAGCTCATCAAAATCGCCCCTATCATGGACTCGCTGAAGCGTTCCAACTGCTCGTTAGTCTCCTGATTGGGGAGATTGATATCGTGGGCAAACTCCACGGCGACTCTGCCCTTCTCCGGTGTGGTAGGCGAGATAGGTGCGTCTATGATGGCCACGTTGCCCTTATCCAGCCAGCTATTGGCGTCTATCTCTATCTGACTCACCGCTTCATGTAAACGTCGACGATACTCATCGGCGGCCTCTCTCTTCGCCTCGGCAATACTCGCTTTCTGGCGCTGCTTAAGCTCTCTTTCGTAGGCCATCATGGCATTGAGATGGTCCCTCAGCTCCTGCTGCTTGGCGGCTAGTTTGGCACGGAAGAAGGCTTTCTGCTCGGCAGAGGCCTCGTCGGCCTCCATCTCCATTTGCACCACCTCTTCGCTGAGCTGCGCGATCGCCTCGGAAACCGATTCGATATCCTGCTCAAACTCCTGTCTGAGCGCCTCTGCATCCTCGACTGACGCCTGCATCGCCGCCTCATCGAACTGCACCACGAACTCCTGTTCGCTGCCCACGTTATCGATCAGCACCTTTACCAGGTTTTGCGACAGGTCCCTCGAGCGCTCACTCAACTCGCTCTGTAGCTGCGCCTTATAGAAATGGGAGATCAGCAGCTGGCTGCCACCCAATATCAGAATAAGCGCGCCAAACAGCACAAACAGATAACCTTTAATCGACATAGAGCCCTCAAGTTTCGGTGAAAACGCCGCATTGGCACCATCGAAGATAAATCGTCGCGTGCCTGCCCCCCAGGTTATACAAAAACAGTACCAAGATGAAACCCCTTGTGGAGCACTCTATTAGGCAAGTTGCCAATAAGTCCTCGTGGCCTTCTCTTTAGTAGCGCAAGGCTTACGGGTCTGTAAAGCCGATGCAGAGCACACATGGGACTTGTTCGCAGCTTCCTTAGCACCGAAGTAGCAGTATAGTTAGCACCGAGGTAACAGTATCGCTCGATCGATTTCCCCATATCAGGAATGCCATGACCCATTTGAGGGTAAACCGCTAGGGAACAATATCTCTGTCTTCATGACTGAAGTTGCTCAACCCCTTATCTAGCCTAGATTTCGTCAATTTGGCACGGCCTTAGCAACGCATAGGGAAATCATTCATCACTATGGAAGGAAAAACCATGAAACTCAATAAACTAACTTCGCTCATCGCCTGCTCTGCGCTACTGTCATTTACCTTGGCTGCGGTGCCCACCGACCTACGCCAAATCGATTTTAATGATAGCCAAATCAATGCCAAATTGATTCAGGATGGCGGTGACGCCACTAAGCTGACCCTGGAGCTCGAAGGGAAACAGCACAACTACAGCTTCAGTCAAGAGGAGATGAAAGACGAGCAGCTCATCCGTCAGCAGCTCGCCAAGCTCCCTCGAGAGACCCAAGATAAGATGGTACGCCTGCTCAAACAGATCAACGGTGACGAACATCACTACCATTACCTGCGACACGATAAACTGTCTGAGGCCGATCAGGCTAAGATAGCCTCACTCTCCAAGAAGATGGCTAAGAAAGAGGCTGAACTGGCCAAACATATCGCCAAGATAGAAGTTAAAGTAGCAGCCAAAAGTGCAGAAATGGCGGCGAAAAGAGCCGAAATGGAACGCAAAGCCGCTGAAATTGAAGCGAAAGCCCGAGACTTTGAGGTGATCATCGACGCCCATGATGGCGAATTTAATCACGACATCGAGCTGCTATCGGACGATATCGCCGAAATCGCCACCGAGATAGCAGAGATCGAAATGAAATATCATGGAGACGGCGAGCGAGAGTTCATCGTGATCAGAAATGACGGTGACGAGGCTGACGTCGAAGAGCTGCTCCATCTGATCGAAAGCGGCAAGTTAAGTGACGCCCAAAAGCGCAAACTTCAACAAGCCCTAAACAATGATGATCGCAAATAAATGAAAATGTGAACAACGCGATAGAATACGCCACCGCCCCAAGGTAATCTGCCACCAAGCTATTTATTCACTCTACAATTCGAGGCAATTATCATGTGGTGGCGCATTCTTATCATCTTTCTCGCTTTTGCACTTCTGGGGGCCCATTTTATGCGCTTCGGCCAAACGCTGATCAGCGCAGCTTTCATCGCGGCGCCACTACTCCTGTTTATTCGCCATGTGGCCATCACCCGCAGCCTACAGCTGGTGCTTATCTTAAGCGCCATCTTCGTCTGGGGTTTGAGCGGTTTTGATTATGTACAGATGCGCATCTCGATGGATGCCCCTTGGGTAAGGCTTGCCTTCATCATGTCGGCGGTGACCCTGTTTACCCTCTTGGCCTCTTACTGCTGTCAGGGCGTACAACGCCTGCGACAGGCTAAGCGCTAGACCACACAGGATACCTGGCCGACCGTCATCCCTTGAGACAGGCGCTTGGCCAGCATTCGCCGCGCCAGCGCATCGACCAAGACGTTAAGCAGTGCCGTCACCAAAAGCAGGTAGAAGGCGTTGTTGTAGCGTATCTCACTAAAGGCGCTATCGATATAGAAGCCTAGGGTCATTACCCCCAGCACCCCAAAAATCGCGGTTTCCCGCAAGATCACCTCGAAGCGATAGAAGAGCAGCGACATCAGGTTCGGATAGATTCGCGGCAACACCTCATAACCATAGTGATCGCTGCGGCGCTGATACAGGGCGCTTGGTGTGATCAGCCTATCCTGGCGCGTCAGCAAGTAGGCGATCAGGGCGCCGTTGTGCAACCCCAAGGCTAGCATTGCAGGCAACATCGAGGGGCCACACAGCATCATGAAAATAAACGCCAGAATATACTCAGGCATGGAGCGCATGATCAGCAGCAAGAGCTGCGCTAGGGGCATAGAATACTTACTGCGGCTATGCATGCTGGCAAAACGATGCCCAAGCAGTGCAAGCAGATGGGTCAGTCCCAATGCGCTCACCGCCAGCACTAAAGTCGCCCCCACACCGGGTAAAGCCTGCTCAAAGGTCAGGCGCTGCCACCAGCTGGCAAATCGCGTGAGCCCTTGTGTCAGGTTCTGCTGACCATGGAGCAGCTCGCGGATCCCTGGGGGGAGAATATCGAAGGTTAGGAACTGCCAAACCAGGTGCAGATCGACGCCTGTCATCTTAGGCAAGGTCAACAGCGCCGCCAACAGATAGAGCGGCAGCAGACGGCGACGCGACCAGAGCGGGATGGTGCCAATCAAAACCACGAAGAGGATGAGCAGCGCCGCCCCCTCATGATACTTGCCCTGGCGAAATGCAGTCTCCAGGTAGAAGCCGAGCGTCGGCATACCGATAAAGCCCAATACGGCGCTGCTGCGCAGGGCACACTCGAAACGGTAACGTACGTAGGCCAGCATCAAAGGCAGCACGTGGCCTAGCTTACCGTAACAATAAGCGCTCAACCTGTCACAGCCAAAGGGCAGCGTTTCCCTGGTGGTTCCCGGCGCCTGTTGCAATATATCGTGAAAGACCCGGGCAAAGGTCGCGCCATAAGGTAAGGCGATCGCCAATACACCGGTTAACGGCGACAGGCCAAAGACTTGCAGGAAGAGCAGTGCCCAGAAGATCTCATGGATCCCCCGCACCATGGCGCAGACACCCGCCACCAAAGGCGAGCGATAAACCAGCGCCAAAGGCGATCCAAGCAGCAAACCCAAGGTCACGCCGAGTAAGGCGAAACTCACCGTCTGCCAAAGGGCATTAACCAGTGATTCGGTCGCAAAGAAATCTGGCGTCAGCAGCCCCTGCCCCATGCGCAGCAACTCGCCCCAGGGATCTAGGCTAATGATCTCGATATCGACAAACAACAGGCTGACACCAACCAGCAGCCAGAGGCCTAATGTCAGCCGCTGCCAGGGACCGACAAACTTAAACATCTTGAGTGGTCGCCATTTGGGTATCGAAGAAGCGGGACAGTTGCTCACCATCGAGTTCACTCGCAGGCTTATCGAGCACTAACTTGCCCTCGCTAAGCCCTATTATGCGATCGAAATGTTTCAGTGCCAGCTCACTATCGTGCAGCACCATGATAACCGTCTCATGGCGCGCCTTGACCAGGCTAAGCAGGCGCTGAGCCATCACAGGATCCAGGGCGGAGAATGACTCATCGCCGATGAAGGTCGGTTTTTCCTGATAGAGTGCCCGTGCCAGGGCAACCCGTTGGCGCTGGCCACCGGATAGTGAAGAGACAGTTTTTTGCAGCGGCGCCTCGAGGTACAGCTCAGCACACAGCCTGGCCACCTCTTCACGTCTCGCCGCCATTGGCCAGGCGAGATTCAATAGGTTATAGGCAGAAGAGTGCCTGGCCAAAGCGCCCATATAGACGTTATGAAACACGCTCAGGGCATCGACCAAACCTTGGGACTGACTGCACAGGGCGGCGTCTTGCTTAAGCTGCTCGTAGATATAACTCAGCAGCGTCGACTTACCCGCCCCAGAAGGACCGACTATGGCTAAAGACTCTCCCCGTTTAATCGACAAGTCGAGATCGTCGATGACCCGAGTCTCGCGATAACTCAGGGAGAGTGATGCTATGTGAAGCACAGAATTAATCTAACAGGCCGATCGCCGTCGCTACTGACTCGATTGGCTCGTAGTCTGCGTTATCGGCCTCAACAAACGACTGACGCGGGAAGCTGGCCAGTAGATCTGGATCTTTCATCTCTAGCAGGGCCTTGGTCAACTTCTCGGTAAAGCCATCACCGAAACGCTGTTCGGCATCGGCACGTACCGTCCACTGATAGTCTGGATAGGCAGGTGTTTCCCAGATAACCTTTACCTTGCTGGTATCGACAGTGCCGTTGGCCACAGCCGTTTCCCACACCTTATAGTTTACCGCGCCCACCTGATAGGCACCTGCCTCTACTTGGGCTATGGTGCGGCTATGATCGCCGGAGAAACCGATACGGGTAAAGATATCCTTCACCTGTTTACCCATGTTGCGCTCAATATAAAACTGCGGCATCAGGCGACCAGAGGTAGAACCTTTCGAACCGAAGGTAAAGGTGTAGCCATTCAGGTTAGGAAAGTTGCTTGATTGCTCGAGTGGCGTCGAGGCATTGGCGATAAAGAAGCTCTTAAAATATTGATCTTCATAGCCCTGAGCGATGGCCTGCGAGCCAGGTACCAGACGCCTCGCCTGCACCCCAGAGAGGCCACCAAACCAGGCCAACTGCACCTGATTGTTACGAAATGCCGTTACGGCTGCGGCGTATGATTTCACCGGCACATAGTTCACCTTAACGCCCAGCTCGGCCTCCAGGTACTTAGCCACCTTGTTAAAGCGTGTCTTGAGCTGACTCTCGTTTTCATCCGGAATCGCGGTAAAGGTAAAGGTCTCGGCCAAGGTCGCCGGCACGAACAGACAGGTAAAGATCAGGGGTAAAATTTTAGCTAAGGACATATCCAGGCCTAATAGAGTATAAAATTAACCGGATTCTAACCATTTGACAGGTAAATTAACAGGTACAAGAAGCCCTTATTGCTCACAAAATGCTAACGACTAAAGCCTGTTTGAAGATGAGTCAGTCCCTGTTAAGCTAACCTATTATAAAGTAATGTTTTATAAAACGTCCTCCGCTTGGTTAACAATTGCCCAACCGGCTAACTAAGCGAGAACACAAATAAACAATAGGCAAAACATATGAGAATTTTGGTCGTTGAAGATGATCCCCTCCTGTCCCACCACCTCAAGGTACAGCTGAGTGAATTAGGCAACCAGGTTCAGGTTGCCCTGACCGCCAAAGAGGGCTTTTATCAGGCGACTAACTACCCCATAGACATCGCCATCATCGACCTGGGTCTGCCGGATCAGGATGGTATTGCCCTGATCCAATCGCTACGTAAGGCAGATCTCAAGGCACCCATCCTCATCCTGACCGCCCGGGTCAACTGGCAGGATAAGGTCGAGGGGCTAAACGCCGGCGCCGACGACTACCTGGTAAAACCCTTTCAGAAAGAGGAACTGGTCGCTAGACTAGACGCCTTGGTACGCCGCAGTGCAGGCTTCGTCAAACCGCAGATCACCAGTGGCCCCCTGGAGCTGGATCTGGCCGCAAAGCAGGTCACACTGGATCAGAGCCCGATGGAAGTTACGGCCTTCGAATATCAGATTCTGGAATACCTGATGCGCCACTGTCACGAGGTGGTCGCCAAACAGCGACTACTGGACGTGATCTATGGCGATAAGGAGGGTGATCCCAACACCATAGAGGTGATGGTGAGCCGCCTACGCAAGAAACTCTCCAAGGGCGGCCTGGAAAACCCCATCGCCACCATTCGTGGTCAGGGCTACAAGTTTAATTTGCCATGCAAATAAGGTTTAAGCCCAAACAGCGTCTGCTCACGCGGATGTTTCTCACCTCGCTCTCCATCATCGCCCTGGTGGGCTTCGGCCTGGCCTGGCTGGTCAATTTGTTATACGCCCAAAATAGCTATAACGAGGAGACCGCCGAGCTTATCGCCGAGATCCCCAAGGTGGCAGCCGAGCTGAGGGAGCACGACCTCATCCCCGAAACCTCTGAGTGGCTGGAGGAGAACAACACCCCCCAAAAATATATCATCGCCAGCTGTGATGAGGAGTTCAAACAGGTGTGGACCTCCTCCCTTGCCGTGGATCGCGGCCTGTTCGACACCTGTGAGCGCTTCAACGAGATACGCTTCGACTCACCGCCCTACTACCTCAACCTCGCAGACAGTAAAAACTACTTCGTCTATCTGCTGTCGGTGGAGATCGCCAAGCACAAATACAACCTCTTGGTGATGAAGGATGCCCAGAAGCTCGAACAGGAGTTCGACAAGTTCAGCCGCCGCACCTACTGGCGTTTAGGCATGATCTTGGCCCTGGCCTTAGTGCTATTGATCAGCGCAGGTTACTGGGGGATGCGACCTCTGGTTCGTATGCGTAACGAGCTGCACCAGGTCAGCAGCGGTAAGGCCAAGGCACTCTCGGAGGATTATCCGGTGGAGCTCGAAGGTGTCACCCAGGCGCTCAACCAGCTGCTGGTGCAATCGAGCGCGCAGCAAGAGCGATACCAAAATGCCATGAATGACCTGGCCCACAGCCTGAAGACGCGCCTGGCGGCGGTGCACGCCATTACGGACGACCAGAGTTTGAGTAAGGCGGGCGCCAGCGAGAAGATCATGGAGCAGGTCAGCCAGATGGATCACTTGGTCAAGTATCAGCTCAAGCGCGCCATGCTGGGCCGCAAGGGACTTAAGCAGGAGCAGACCCTAGTAGCGCCACTGATAGAGCAGCTGTCACAGATGCTGTTTAAGGTTTACCGTGACAAGCAGATCCAATTTAGCGCCGATATCCCGGCCGATCAGGTGTTCCCAGGAGACAAAGGGGATCTGATGGAGCTGTGTGGCAACCTGATGGAGAACGCCTTCAAGCTATGTATCAGTAAGGTGGCGGTTACGGCTCGCTACAGCGACAACAGCGAGTTTGTTTTGATCGTGGAAGATGACGGCCCAGGGGTTCCCGAGGCCATACGTCAGAGGATCATCGAGCGCGGCGTTCGCGCAGACACCCAAAAGGCAGGCCAAGGCATAGGGCTTGCCGTTTGTCACGAAATTGTCTCAAGCTACAACGGCAGCCTCAGCATAGATACCTCGTCCCTCGAGGGGGCGAGGTTTACCATTAAGATCCCACTTTAACCCAAGGGGGCGTATAGCTTCTCGGCACGGTTAAACATCACCCAAGAGGTGGCGATATACTTATCGCCACTGATGGGCATGTTGCCTCTATGGCTATGGGTAAAGCCGGCTGGGGCGATCACCATGGTGCCCTTCTTCGGCTTTATCTTACGTTGCTGATAGAAGAACTCGGTTTCGCCGCCCTCTTCCACATCGTTAAGATAAAACATATACAGCACCACTCTATGCAGCGCCTCGTTATGTCCCATCTGGGGGAATTGCTCAGAGTGCCAATGAGGGTATCCCCCCTTACCTTTCTGATAATATTGAATATTAATGCTGCCGCTACGATACAGGTACTGCACCAGGGGCTGTACCCTGTGGCGTCCCAGGGTATCGAAATTTTCCGGAGTCAGCGTCTGCGGCTTGCCCTGCTCATCTGCCAGGGTGACAGCCACCGCCCCCATTAACCCCAGGGCATATTTTTCAAAATATTGCGCGCTGTGTTTTAGCGTATAATTAAGGAGTTCGTTTCTCAGTGGCAGTAACTCCTGAAAGTTATCCATGGTAATGTCACGGCTAATTTTCTTTTCCAGGTCAACACCATGACCCGTAATACCATCAATAACACCAGGATGTGTGTTGACGGTCTCGATGAGACGATCGCACAGTTCATCTGGGATGGCATTGGGGTAGACTTCGATGAAATCCATGTACAACTCGCTAATTTAGATAAATTTGTGATGTAACTATGCTGACACATAGCTTAAGTAATTGTAAAGCCAGCTGGTTCAGATAAAATAACGCGCAACTCAAGGCAAACGTAAATACACATGAGCAGAAGCTGTAAGGTAAAAACAAACCAACTACAAATCGGCAACTTTGTTAGATTACCTGTCTCCTGGAAAGACCATCCCTTTCTATTTAATTCCTTTAGACTCAAGCAAGAAGCTCAGATCGAACTGATCAAAAAACTCGGTATCGAGTATGTGTTTGTCGACCTGGACAAGAGCTCAGCACCGCCGCTGGGCAAAGAAGAAGCCTACGATGCCCCCAGCTTTCGAGATGAAAACGACCTGACACAGCTCAGTCAGCAGATGAATCAAAATAAGCAAGAGCGTATCGAGCACCTCAAGAAACTCAGGCGCGATCTCAAGAAAACCGAGCAGGAATTTGACCGCTCGGTCGCCATGATGCGCAACCTGATCGCCAAGCTGAGAAATCGCCCGCTTAACGCCATTTCCGACGCCAAGGAGCTGATCAACAGCATCACCGAAGAGCTGCTCAACTCTGACAACCTGGTGCTGCACCTGATGAGCGACGCCAAAGACAGCGACGGCATCTACTATCACTCCCTCAACGTGGCGGTGCTCTCCATGATGATCGCCAAGGAGCTGGACTGGCCAAGAGAAGATATCGAGGCGGTCGGTATGGGCGCCCTGTTCCATGACACCGGCAAGCTCAAGATCCCACCCCAGCTGCTACGCAAGAAGACGCCGCTCACCCAGCCCGAGCTGAACTTCATCCGGCAACACCCGGCCATGGGGATAGAACTGTTGAAGCTGGCCAATAACTTCCCCGAAGATGCGGCGCCAATCGTAAGGGATCATCACGAATTTCTCGATGGTAGCGGCTATCCCAGGGGCTTGAAGGCGGAACAGATCAGCCTGCCGACCCAGCTGGTTGCCGCGGTAAATCTCTACGATCAGCTCTGCCACCCAGAGGGGCAAGTTAAGGCTCGAACCCCCTATGCCGCGCTAGGCTACCTGTATAAGAACTACAAGGAGCGGCTAAATCAGGAGGCTATAGGTAAGCTCATCAAGATGCTCGGCGTCTATCCGCCTGGCAGTGTGGTGGAGCTTTCCAGCGGACAATATGCCATGGTGATGGCGGTGAATCTTGAGAAGATCCTCTTCCCACGGATCTTGGTATACGATGCCTTAGTGCCTAAAGAACAGGCGCCTATCGTGGATCTGGAGAGCGAAGGACTCACTATCGTCAGGTGTATAGCCCCCTCGGCTCTACCTGAAAAGATCTTCAAATATCTGAGCCCCAGAGAGCGCGTCAGTTATTTCTTCGGTGGCGATAAGAAGGCGTAAAGCACGACTGACTGTCTTTCTCCGCAGGCCAGACTAAAATTAGAGTACTGGCCTTGCATTATGGTGTTTATGCGCTAAGGGGAAAGAGTATGGTAGAGCTACCCGATTTCGACAGCCTGAAATGGCTGGCGCAGCACGCGCCGCAGCAACTGGCTACCCTGCAGAAAAACCTCAACAAGGCCTTGATCAACGAGGCCCATGCCAACAACCGAGCCCAGCTGGAAACCATTCGCCATCACCTCGAGTTCAAGCTATCGCGCTGCGCCACACCATACGCCCGCAGCTATATGGCGCTGCGGCTGATGAATGACAAGTTCATCACCTTAAATCAGGTGATCAATCAGCCCGACCTTTACACAGATAACAGAGCCAAGGTGCTCTGTTATCCAGGTAAATAGCCTAGAGCATGAGGCTTGAGGCTTGAAGTATGAGGCGTGAGACTTAGTCCAAGCTAAGCCATAACAACCAGCCTGAACTTAGAGCCAGCCTTTGCGTTTAAAGAAGAAATAGGTCGAGGCCGCACTGCCAATCATCATCATGATCGCCATCGGATAACCCCATTGCCATTCGAGCTCAGGCATATTGGTAAAGTTCATCCCGTAGGCGCTGGCAATCACAGTAGGAGGCAGGAAGATCACCGCCGCAACCGAGAAGATCTTAATGATTTTGTTTTGCTGCAAACCACTGAAACCCATGGCCGCATCGAGCAAGAAGTTTAACTTATCGAAAATAAACTGACTGTGCGGCATCAGAGACTCGATATCCGACAACATCTCCCGTAGATCTTTAAGATCTTCCTCGGTCAACTTGCCACGATAATAACGCTGCATATAACGAAGAGAGCGCTGAGTATCGAGCAAACTCAGGCGGATCTTACCGTTAGAGTCTTCCTGCAAGGTGATAAGCTTAAAGACATCGTCCAGCTCGTCACTCTGAAACACCTGCTCGCCCACGTTGTCGAGCACTGAATAGACATCTTCGATGAGATCCGAGAGATAATCCACCTTGAGGTTGAACAGTTCTAGGAAGAGCGCCTGCGGCGTCTGCACCTCTAAGCGGCCTAGACGCAAATAGTTACGCAGTAGTCGGATCAGCCCTACATCGTCTTCCCTGAGGGTCACCAGAAACTGGGGGCGCAGGTTAAAGGAGACGTTCACCCCTTTTACGTCCTGCCCCACACGCTGGGGGAACAGGGAGTTGATGTGCAAGCCGTCCTTGTTTTGATAGAAACGTGCCGAGGCCTCAATTTCGTTAATATCTTCCTCGTCCGGCAGTTCCTCTGCCGAATAGCCCCTCAGCCATTCACGTTCGTCATCTTCAGGTTTGTAGAGATCTAGCCATAAGGTCCCCTCGGGAACACTGTCTCGAATATTCAACTCGACAATGGATAACTTATTCGCTTGAAAGACATAAGCCGTGATCATAGGACCTCCTGAAAAAGACACTTAGATGAAAACTCACCACATCCAAGCGCAGGGTATAATTTGGCGTTATTCTACCGAATAACACGCCATTGAACAGCCTAATTGACTGCTAATGAAGGGAATATAACCAAAATAAAAGTTTAGCCGTCAAAAAGAGAGCCTACCTCATATTTGGCGGGGTATCGGCAATCACAATTCGCTCTTGAGTCGACAACCGCACCTTTAGGCCATCTACTGTAGTAAAGGCATCAGTCTCTAATTCGCGTTTACGCACCTGATAGACCTCCTTCGAAGCCGCGGCTGGCGAGATAATGGTGACATAAACCACCTGATTCCCCTCTTGCCAGGACCAATACCAATAGGCGCCACTTCCCAGGAGCGCCAGGGCCGCAATACCAAAGGCGAGATACTTAAACACGATTCGTTGACCCAACTGACTGGCAGTGGGTTGACTTGCCACCTTGGGCTTACGAAGATAGGCGATTGCGCCGGCAATCACTAACAGAGTCACTAAAATTTTAGTTAACACGCTACGCTCCTGGAATTAATTCCCACCATTATAGGGCCTTAGTTCGCAAATTACTGTAACCCATCCCCCAGGATGCTCAAAAAGCCTAACGGCCACCTGTAAAGTTGTCCAACTGGGCTGCGAGGTGCTATAACACAGGTAAATTACTCTTTTCTCGGTTTACCATGAAATCTTTAATCCATTGCCTATTCCTGATCCCGCTATTATTTGTACAAGCGTACGCCGAAGTCACCATCACCCTACCCGATAGCGCCGAGCCACTGCTTCTTAACGGTAAGGATATCAGCAGCCATCGGCTGATCTCACAAAATGGTCAACAGCAGCTGGCCTTTAATGCCCGCGCCAGCTACCGCGAATTTGGCCAACAGAAGCGCTTCGTCTCAGAGACCCTCATCGTCACCTTCTTGGGCGAGAACAATCACTACCGCGTCACCCTACCTAAAATCAACTCTCCTAGATCAGCAGAAAAATTTAATGACGCCCCCCAAGTCAGTATCACGGATACTCAAGGCAATAAGGTCGCTTACAAGATAGATAAGTTGCTCAAGGATGGAATTCAGATAGGCCGCGATTACAGCGAAGAGATAAAGGCCTACAACATGGGCCAAGGCGTTGCGGCCATAGCGGTCAATCAGCTGGTCCAAATGGCACCTAACACCTCAACCAGAGCCTCGACCAGTACCTCAAGCGGCACAGCAAGTCCTGCGGCGGCCTCCACGACCTTGGCAGCGCAGCAAACCACTGCGCCACAGGGCGCTCAGCCTGTTGGCCAGGCAACTAGTCAACCAAGCACTCAGCCTGTAACTCAAACAGGCACGTCACGCCGCGATCAGATCAATGTGGGCCAGATGTTAGACTTTTGGTACGAACAAGCAGATGAAGCCACCAGAGAAGCTTTTAAAAAGCGTATAGAACTCATCGAACAGGCTCAGCAAGGCGGGCACTAAGCCGGCCGGTTGGATACTACCAGTATCGATAGGCGGCATGACTTTCAATGAAATAGCTTTAAGTGAAATAGCTTAAGCCAGCATAACGTTATGCGGCACGCTTCATGGTGGAAAGGCTATCCTGTTTCAGGAACTTAAATCCCGCCTGCCGCCCAAGTCGATAATCCCTATCAAGCTCTGCCATCGAACTGCCGAGTAACTTGCTCGCCAGTGCCCGGTGGGGGAATAGCTGAATGATCTCCACACCCTCGGGTGGATTGTCGATAAAGGAAAGTGAGCGCTTATATTCCGCTTCATGATGCAGGTAATACTCAATCGCCCTAGGGCAGCGATTCGAGCTGCAGATCCAAGACTTGAGACGATTCACCCAAGGGGTATAAGCTTGGTATTCCTCGGGCATGGTACGTATCACAACTATCTTAGTCGCCCCCCGCCGATAGGCCTCCTCCACCGGCAGCGGTGCCGACAGGCCGCCATCGACATAAAAGCTGTCCTCTACAGGAACTCCTTGGCGATAGAGAAACGGCAGTGCACTCGACGCCTTGAGTAACTCCAGCCAGTTCTGCTTATTGGGCTGACGAAATATCGCCTGATAGTTAGAGCCATTGGTCATGCTAAAAAGCAGCTGGCGATGGCTCAATGCCCGCATCCCGGCAGACAGATCCAAGCCTAACGACTCGCCTTGCACCTGATTAAAGTACCAATCGAGATCCACAGTACTCTTTCCGGCAAGACCGCGACTCACCTTCACAAATTGCGGATCGCGGGACAAGCCCTTAATCGCCTGCTTGGCCAAGCCAATTTGACCTGTGAGATAACTCGAGAGATTCTGAGCACCAGCCGAGGTCCCGATTAGCAGCGCAAATGGGTTATAGCCTTTCTCAAGCCAGGTATCCAACACGCCAGCGGTAAATATCCCCCGCTGCCCACCGCCTTCGGCAATCAGCGCCGTATTTGCCTGAACGTGCGTAGGCATTTGCCCTGGCTGGCTGACCTCTCCCCTAGGAGTCAAGGATGGCCCCAAATGAGAAAGCGAGTCTGTAGAATCAGTATTTAGAGAACTAGTGTTAGGAAAAATGGCAGTTGGAAAACCAGCATTAGGAAAGCCAGAATTAAGAGAATGCATCACAGATTTAGTACCCCAGTTAGCCATTAGCTTTATCCCCTAAATCTAGATCCCCTCGACTCCTCTGTATAATTGAATGATCAAATCGTGCAGATAGAAAACATCTATTAACGCCCAAGTACGCTCAAAGTAACCTATATGAGCCTCTCACATAGAGACTTACGACATCTGCTAATTCAGTGCTTATTAACGGATGGAGATAAACTGCTAGGTCGAGGCCAGCAAAAGAAATGGCATACGCAGACGGCCTCTCACATGGGGGCGTAAGACATCTGCTAATCAAGCGTAGCCTGATGAATTACTGGAGCGCGAAGCAGCTAGGCTGCGAGCTGGGGGGCCTGACCGCCATGGATGGCGGAAATGCAGTTTATGAATGGAGCACTTAACTGCCACCCACGAAGTGACTGTGGGCTGCGTGTGAAGTAGCACTTCCGCGCGACCTACATGGATGTAGGAAGTGCCATAAATTGACAGGAGCAATTTAGGCGAGCGTATAAACGAAAAAATCCCCAGCACAGTGTGCTGGGGATTTCTCGTTTATTAGGCGCCTGGAAATGACCTACTCTCACATGGGGAGACCCCACACTACCATCGGCGCGATTGCGTTTCACTTCTGAGTTCGGGATGGGATCAGGTGGGGCCACAATGCTATGGTTTCCAGACAAATTCTTACTGGTTAATTCTTCGTCTGACGGCATTGTTTCCTCGCTGCAGTGCTCATGTACTCTAGTACACTCCGCGCTTCGCTTCGTTACGGCTTTGTCAGCCCACATGGGGAGACCCCACACTACCATCGGCGCGATTGCGTTTCACTTCTGAGTTCGGGATGGGATCAGGTGGGGCCACAATGCTATGGTTTCCAGACAAATTCTTACTGGTTAATTCTTCGTCTGACGGCATTGTTTCCTCGCTGCAGTGCTCATGTACTCTAGTACACTCCGCGCTTCGCTTCGTTACGGCTTTGTCAGCCAAACAATTACCTGCGTAATTAACCGAAATAATAAATTTAGAAAGCTGTACTCTTATCTAAGAGTCAATCTGAGTTTTAGTACACGGATGTACTGTATGTCATAAATGCAGGAGCAATTTATGACCTCACTTCAATCAAGTACTTTGTATTCTTTTGATTCAGTAACCATCTTACGAAACCCTTTTGGGTTGTATGGTTAAGCCTCACGAGTCATTAGTACAGGTTAGCTCAACGCCTCACAACGCTTACACACCCTGCCTATCAACGTCCTAGTCTCGGACGGCTCTTTAGAGACCTTAAAGGTCTAGGGATGACTCATCTTAGGGCTCGCTTCCCGCTTAGATGCTTTCAGCGGTTATCGATTCCGAACGTAGCTACCGGGCAATGCCATTGGCATGACAACCCGAACACCAGCGGTTCNAAACCCTTTTGGGTTGTATGGTTAAGCCTCACGAGTCATTAGTACAGGTTAGCTCAACGCCTCACAACGCTTACACACCCTGCCTATCAACGTCCTAGTCTCGGACGGCTCTTTAGAGACCTTAAAGGTCTAGGGATGACTCATCTTAGGGCTCGCTTCCCGCTTAGATGCTTTCAGCGGTTATCGATTCCGAACGTAGCTACCGGGCAATGCCATTGGCATGACAACCCGAACACCAGCGGTTCGTCCACTCCGGTCCTCTCGTACTAGGAGCAGCTCCCTTCAATCATCCAACGCCCACGGCAGATAGGGACCGAACTGTCTCACGACGTTCTGAACCCAGCTCGCGTACCACTTTAAATGGCGAACAGCCATACCCTTGGGACCGACTTCAGCCCCAGGATGTGATGAGCCGACATCGAGGTGCCAAACACCGCCGTCGATATGAACTCTTGGGCGGTATCAGCCTGTTATCCCCGGAGTACCTTTTATCCGTTGAGCGATGGCCCTTCCATTCAGAACCACCGGATCACTATGACCTGCTTTCGCACCTGCTCGACGTGTATGTCTCGCAGTTAAGCTGGCTTATGCCATTGCACTAACCGTACGATGTCCGACCGTACTTAGCCAACCTTCGTGCTCCTCCGTTACTCTTTGGGAGGAGACCGCCCCAGTCAAACTACCCACCAGGCACTGTCCTCAACCCCGATTCAGGGGCCAGAGTTAGAACATCAACACTACAAGGGTGGTATTTCAAGGWTGACTCCACGAGAACTGGCGTTCCCGCTTCAAAGTCTCCCACCTATCCTACACATGTAGGGTCAATGTTCAGTGCCAAGCTATAGTAAAGGTTCACGGGGTCTTTCCGTCTAGCCGCGGGTATACGGCATCTTCACCGCAATTTCAACTTCACTGAGTCTCGGCTGGAGACAGCGTGGCCATCATTACGCCATTCGTGCAGGTCGGAACTTACCCGACAAGGAATTTCGCTACCTTAGGACCGTTATAGTTACGGCCGCCGTTTACCGGGGCTTCGATCATGAGCTTCTCCGAAGATAACCCAATCAATTAACCTTCCGGCACCGGGCAGGCGTCACACCGTATACGTCATCTTGCGATTTTGCACAGTGCTGTGTTTTTGATAAACAGTTGCAGCCACCTGGTATCTGCGACTCCCGTCAGCTTAGAGAGCAAGTCTCATCACCAACAGGAGCGTACCTTCTCCCGAAGTTACGGTACCATTTTGCCTAGTTCCTTCAGCCGAGTTCTCTCAAGCGCCTTGGTATTCTCTACCCGACCACCTGTGTCGGTTTGGGGTACGATTCCTACTAACCTGAAGCTTAGAAGATTTTCCTGGAAGCATGGCATCAACTACTTCATCACCGTAGTGACTCGTCATCAACTCTCAGTATTAGGTRCCCGGATTTGCCTAAGYACCCTACCTACAGCCTTAAACGCGGACAACCAACGCCGCGCTAGCCTAGCCTTCTCCGTCTCTCCATCGCAGTTAGCAGAAGTACGGGAATATTAACCCGTTTCCCATCGACTACGCCTTTCGGCCTCGCCTTAGGGGTCGACTCACCCTGCCCCGATTAACGTTGGACAGGAACCCTTGGTCTTTCGGCGAGGAGGTTTTTCACCCCCTTTATCGTTACTCATGTCAGCATTCGCACTTCTGATACCTCCAGCGTGGGTTACCCCTTCACCTTCAACGGCTTACAGAACGCTCCTCTACCGCACTAGCGCAAGCGCTAGTACCCATAGCTTCGGTGTATTGCTTAGCCCCGTTATATCTTCCGCGCAGGCCGACTCGACTAGTGAGCTATTACGCTTTCTTTAAATGATGGCTGCTTCTAAGCCAACATCCTAGCTGTCTAAGCCTTCCCACATCGTTTCCCACTTAGCAATAACTTTGGGACCTTAGCTGATGGTCTGGGTTGTTTCCCTTTTCACGACGGACGTTAGCACCCGCCGTGTGTCTCCCGAGTAGTACTCATTGGTATTCGGAGTTTGCAAAGGGTTGGTAAGTCGGGATGACCCCCTAGCCTTAACAGTGCTCTACCCCCAATGGTATTCGCTCGAGGCGCTACCTAAATAGCTTTCGAGGAGAACCAGATATCTCCCGGTTTGATTGGCCTTTCACCCCCAGCCACAAGTCATCACCGCATTTTTCAACATACGTGTGTTCGGTCCTCCAGTTGATGTTACTCAACCTTCAACCTGCCCATGGCTAGATCACCGGGTTTCGGGTCTACACCTTGCAACTAAACGCGCAGTTAACACTCGGTTTCCCTACGGCTCCGCTATTCGCTTAACCTCGCTACAAAATGTAAGTCGCTGACCCATTATACAAAAGGTACGCAGTCACGGTCTCAAGAACCGCTCCCACTGCTTGTACGTATACGGTTTCAGGTTCTATTTCACTCCCCTCACAGGGGTTCTTTTCGCCTTTCCCTCACGGTACTGGTTCACTATCGGTCAGTCAGGAGTATTTAGCCTTGGAGGATGGTCCCCCCATATTCGAACAAGATATCACGTGTCCCGTCCTACTCGTTTTCACCTAAAGTTAGTTTTCATGTACGGGGCTATCACCCTGTATCGCTGTGCTTTCCAACACATTCCACTAACACCCTCTAGGCTTAAGGGCTAATCCCCGTTCGCTCGCCGCTACTAGGGGAATCTCGGTTGATTTCTTTTCCTAAGGGTACTTAGATGTTTCAGTTCCCCTCGTTCGCCTCATTAAGCTATGTATTCACTTAATGATGACAGCTTATGCTGCCGGGTTTCCCCATTCGGACATCGTTAGCTCAAATGCTTGTTACTAGCTCGCCAACGCTTTTCGCAAGTTACTACGTCCTTCATCGCCTCTGACTGCCAAGGCATCCACCGTATACGCTTAGTCACTTAACCATACAACCCAAATGAGTTTCATCTGAG